>CAVSMQ010000007.1:0-324286 GCA_963729055.1 uncultured Actinomycetes bacterium
CGGCGTTGTGGCCGGACGCGGCCATCACGCCGCCGCCGGGATGGGTGCCGGCGCCGCAGAGGTAGAGGCCGTGGACCGGCGTCGAGTAGCCCGAGAGCAGCGGCGAGGGTCGCATGAAAGCCATCTGGTCGAGCCCCTGCTCGCCCTGGAAGATCGAGCCGCCGGTGAGGCCGAAGATGCGCTCGATGTCGGGCGGGGCGAGGACCTCGCGCTCGACGATCGCGTCGGGGACGTTGGGCGCGTAGCGGGCGAGGTGCTCGATGCAGGCGTCGGCGTAGCGCTCGCGCGCTCCCTCCGGCCAGCCCTCCTCGGTCGGCGGGCCGTACTGGGTGAACATCGTCATCACCCAGCTGCCGTCGTCGGTCAGGCTCGAGTCGATCGCCGAGGGCAGCTCCGCCTCGACGTAGGGATGCTCGGCCGGGCGGCCGCCGAGGGCGTCCTGCCAGGCGTGCTCGAGGTACTCGACCGAGGGGCAGAGGTTGACGCCGGTATGGCGGAGGACCTCCTGCATCTCGTCGTCGACGCCCTCGTAGCGGGGCGGCTCGGAGAGCACCATGTTGATCTTCACCGAGCCGCCGCGGGTGCGGTAGCGGCGCATGTCGGCGACCACCTCGTCGGAGAAGTTCTCGGCCCCGGCGAGGTCGAGGATCGTGTTCTTCGGGTGGGCGCCGGAAGCGACGACCGCGGCGCGCAGCTGCTCGCCGTCGGCGAGGGTGACGCCGACGACCCGTTCCCCCTCGACGTCGATCGAGACGACCTCGGCGTCGGTGCGGATCTCGGCCCCGGCGGCGCGAGCGGAGGCGGCGATCGCCTCGCTGATCGCCCCCATGCCGCCGACGACGTGGCCCCAGGAGCCTTTGACGCCGTTGAGCTCGCCGAGCGCGTGGTGGAGCAGGTTGTAGGCGGTGCCCGGCGTGTTCGGCCCGGCCCAGACGCCGACCACGCCGGTCGAGGCGATCGAGCCCTTGAGGGCTTCGTGCTCGAAGTAGTCGTCGAGCAGGTCGGCGACGGACATCGTGAACATCCGGACCAGCTCGTGGACCTCCGAGCGCGAGAGGCCGGCGGCGCGCGCCGCCTCGCGGGCCAGCGAGAGCAGGTCGAGCGGCTTCTTCGACCCGAGCGCCGGCGGTTCGCGCAGCAGCATCGGCCCGAGGAACTCGGCGACGCGGAAGAGGCGCTCTTCGAAGTCGCGGAAGTTGTCGGCGTCGTGGGCGGAGATCGGCCGGATCGACTCGGCGGTTTTGCCGATGTCGTCGTAGAAGACGATCGGGCCGTCCTCGGTGAGCGCGGCGTAAGCCGGGTCGAGCGGCACGGCCTTGTAGCCGAAGTCTTCGAGCCGCAGGTCGCGGACGACCTTCGGCTGCAGCATCGAGACGACGTAGGAGGCGCGGGAGACGCGCTTCCCGGGCCAGACTTCCTCGGTCACGCAGGCGCCGCCGAGGATCGGCCGCCGCTCCAGCACCAGCACCCGGTGTCCGGCTTTCGCCAGGTAGGCAGCAGTGGTGAGGCCGTTGTGACCGCCGCCGACGACGATCGCGTCGTACTCGCGCGGGGCACGGCCGTTGCCGGCCCCCGGGCTCGTGGTGGACGGGGCCTTGGGGGTCGTGCTCGAGCTTGCCATGGCGGCGATCCTACCAGAAGTTTGTGAAGTTGACTACAAGGTAAACTGGGATTCTATGGCGACGATGAGCGGTTCAGACCAGGACGGATCCACCCCGATGGCGGGGCTGCAGGAGCGCGCGAAGCGCCACCTGATGCTCCACTTCACCGACATGTCGGTCTATGCCGAGGAGGACGTGCCGATCATCGTCCGCGGCGAGGGCTGCCACGTCTACGACGCCGAGGGGCGCCGCTACATCGATGGCCTCTCGGGCCTCTACTGCGTCAACCTCGGCCACTCTCACGGCGATGCGATCGGCGCCGCCGCGCACGAGCAGATGCGCACCCTCCCCTTCACCTCGAACTGGACGGTCGCCCACCCACCGGGGATCGAGCTCGCCACCCGCCTCGCCGAGCTATCGCCGCCCGGGCTCGACCGCGCCTTCTTCACCTCCGGCGGTGCCGAGGCGGTCGAGTCGGCCTGGAAGCTCGCCGTCCAGTGGCACCAAGCGAACGGCGAGCCGCAGCGGCGCAAGGCGATCGCCCGCCGCGACGCCTACCACGGGGTGACGCTCGGCGCCCTCGCCCTGACCGGCCTCGAGGAATGCCACGGTCCGTTCGAACCGCTGGCGATTGAGACTCGCCACGTCGCCAACACCAGCGCCTATCGCCACCCCGAGGGGGACGAGGAGGCGCGGCTGACCGCGGCGCTGCTGGCGGAACTCGAGGCGGCGATCGTCGACGAGGGGCCCGACACGGTGGCGATGCTGATCGCCGAGCCGGTCCAGAATGCCGGCGGCTGCATCGTCCCGCCGGCCGGCTACTGGCAGGGGCTGCGCGAGATCTGCGACCGCCACGGGGTCCTCCTCTGCTCGGACGAGGTGATCTGCGCCTTCGGCCGGCTCGGCCACTGGTTCGGCGCCGAGCGCTTCGGCTATGTCCCCGACCTGATCACCTTCGCCAAGGGGGTCACCGGCGCCCACTTCCCGATGGGCGGGGTGCTGGTCTCCGACCGGGTCGCCGAGCCCTTCCTCGACGGTCGCGCGCTCTACCTGAACGGCTTCACCTTCGGCGGTCATCCGGTCGGGGCGGCGGTCGCGCTCGCCTCGCTGCAGGCGCTCGAAGAGACCGGGGCGCTGGAGAACGTGCGCGCCAACGAGCCGCTTGCCCGTGAGCGGCTCGAGGCGCTGCGCGAGATCCCGATCGTCGGCGACGTGCGCGGCATGGGGCACTTCTGGGCGATCGAACTGGTCCGCGACCAGGCGACGAAGGAGCCGTTCGAGGGACCGGCGGCCGAATGGCTGCTGAAGGACGTCCTCTCGACCGAGCTCTGGAACCGCGGCCTGATCTGCCGGCTCGACGACCGCGCCGAGCCGATCGTCCAGATCGCGCCGCCGCTGGTCGCCGACGCCGCCCTGATCGAGGAGATCATCGCCACCCTGCGCGAGGCGCTGACGATCGCCGCCGAGCGGATGTCCGAGCGCCCCGAGCTGAGCCGCGCCCTACCTCCAACCCCCCGAGCTGTTCCTTGTCCCGGAATAGCATGGATAAGGTACAGCCCGCCGCGCGCGGACACGACCTCCAACCCCCCGAGCTGTTCCTTATCCCGGAATAGCATGGATAAGGAACAGCCCGGCGCGCGCGGCCGCTAGCGCGCTATGCAGTCGAGGGCGATGCAGGTGGTGGGGGTTGCGAGGGCTGGGTTGACCTCTAGGAGGGTTAGGCGGTGGTCGAGGAGGAGCTCGCCGAGGCGGGAGCCGAATTGAGCCGCGGCGGTCAGGTCGGGTGCGGTTACGCCGCGAGCGCCGAGGAGGAGCGGGGCGGCGCGAAGGGAGCGGAGGGCTCGCTCGACGCGGGCTGGCGAGGCGGGCAGGGGGACGACGGCGATGTCATCGAGCGCCTCCGCCCAGACCCCGCCGAGGCCGACCGCGAGCGCCGGGACGACGCCGTCGCGGTGGGCAGCGAAGAACAGCTCGACGCCGTCGTCGCCGTCGAGCATTCGCTCGACCAGGAGCGTCGCACCGGGAGCCTCGGGCAGCGCCAGCAGCTCCCCGGCGGCAGCGCGGACAGTCGCCTCGTCATTGAGGTCGAGCGCCAAGGCGCCGGCCTCGCTCTTGTGCAGGAGGGCCGGCGAGCTGAGCTTGAGGGCGAGCGGGAAGCCGAGCTCCCGGGCGGCGTCGACGACGCCCGCGGTGTCGGCCGCCTCGCGACCGGCCGGGACCCCGAGCCCGGCTTCGCGCAGCAGCCGCTTGGCGTCGGCCTCGCCGCGCCACTCCTCGGCCGCGGCCGGGCTCGCCGCCGCGGCGGCGACCTCGCGCAGGCGCTCCGGGTCCGCCGGCGCCATCCGCAACGCGGCGGCGCAGGCGATCGCCTCGCCGAGACCGGCGGCGGTGGCGACGCCGCGCGCCGCCAGCTCGGCGGCGGCGCCGCGCTCGAGCAGCTCCGGCAGCGTCGAGGCCAGCAGGACCGCGGCACCGCTGCGCTCGGCGCCGGCCAGGAGCGCTCGCCGCACGTCGTTCCATTCGGCGGCAACGTCGGCCTCGAGCCCGTCGGGCTGATCGAAGAAGAGCAACAGCTGATCGACCTCGGGGTCGGAGCCGACCGCCTCGGCGACCTGCTCCAGCACCGTCGGCTCGCCCCAAAGCATCGAGGTGTAGTCGAGCGGGTTACCTATCGTCGCCGCCTCCGGCAGAAGCCCTGCCAGCCGCCCCTGAGTCAGCGGCGCCAGCTCCGGCAGGTCGAGGCCGCGGGCGGCCGCGAGGTCGGCGGCGATCCCCGAGTCGCCGCCCGAGCAAGTGAGGATCGCGAGGCCGCCGTCCCGTCGCGGCCGCGAGTGCGGCGCCGCCAGCGCCCGCGCCAGCTCCAGCAGTTCGGCGGGGTCGCTGGCCACCGCCGCGCCGGCCTCTGCCAGCAACGCGGCGAAGACCCGTTGGTCGCCGGCCAGCGCGCCGGTGTGGGCGCCAGCCGCCCGCGCTCCTGCCGGCGAGGAGCCGACCTTCAGCGCGACGACGCCGATCCCACGCTCGGCGCAGCAGCCGAGCGCCCGCGCCAGCCGCTCGCCGTTCCCGTCGGCCTCGAGGAAGAGGGCGATTGAGCCGACCCCGTCGAGCTCGCAGATTGCCTCGATCCAGTCGCTCGCCTCGAGCACCGCCTGGTTGCCGGTCGAGACGACAGTGTGGAAGCCGATCCCGCGCCGCGACGCCAACGCGTTGACGCCGACGTTGCCGCTCTGGGTGACGAGCGCCACCGGCCCGGAGGCCAGAGGCCCGACCGAGTCGCCCCAGAGTGGCGCCCGCGCTGCGACCGAAACCACGCCGTTCCCGTTCGGACCGCAGACCGGCAGCTCGGTCTCCAGCGCCGCCTCGCGCAGCTCCGCTTCCAGCCCGTGGCCGCCTTCCGTCTCGCCGAACCCGGCCGAGACGACGATCGCGCCACCGCAGCCCCGCTCGCCCGCTTCCCGCACCACCGCCGGCACGCCGGCCGCCGGGATCGCGACGAAGACCGCGTCGACCGGCGCCGGCAGCGCCGCGACGCTCGCCACGCAGGGCCTCCCGTGCACCTCCTCCCGCCCCGGGTTGACCCCCCACACCTCCCCCTCGAAGCCGGCCGTGGCGAGGTTGCGGAGGACGAGGTCGCCGTAGGAGCCCGGCCGCTCGCTGGCGCCGACCACTGCCACCGAGCGCGGCCGCAGCAGCGGCTCAGGTGAGAATCGCGCCGACGCCACGCCGCTCCAGCCCGCGGGCGACGATCAGCCGTTGGATCTCGCTGGTCCCCTCCCAGATGCGGTCGACCCGCAGCTCGCGGAGGAAGCGCTCGGCGACGTTGGAGCGCATGTAGCCGCGGCCGCCGAAGGCCTGCACGCAGCGGTCGGCGCAGCGCCAGGCCGCCTCGGAGACGAACAGCTTCGCCATCGAGGCCTTGGCGTGGACCAGCTTCGGGTCGGCGCCTTCGTCGGCGAGCCGGGCCACCTCGAGGGTCAGCAACCGGCCCGCGGCGGCGTCGGTCGCCGAGTCGGCGAGCGGGAAGCTGACCCCCTGGTAGTCGTAGATCCGGCTCCCCCCCTGTTCACGCCCGGTCGCCCACGCGACCGTCTCCTCCAGCAGCCGCGACATCGCCCCGATCCCGTGGGCGGCGATCCCCAGCCGCTCCTCGGTGAACCACGCCCGCTGCAGCTCTTCGCCGCCGCCGATCCTCCCGATCACGGCGTCGGCGCCGAGCTCGACGTCCGCGAAGCGGATCGTCGGGTGCCCGTCCGGGTAAGAGTGGGTGAAGCGCGGTTCGGCGATCGTCTCGACTCCGGGGGCGTCGGCCGCGACCAGGAACAAGGTCGGCAGGCGCTCCTCGCCGTCGAGCACGTTCGCCATCACGATCAGGACCGAGGCGACGTCGCCCGAGGTGACGAACCACTTCTCGCCACGCAGGACGAAGCCGCCGTCACGCCGCTCGGCTTCTGCCTCGATCCGCGACGGGTCCGAACCGGCCTCCGCCTCGGTGACGGCATAGGCGTCGCGCAGCTCCCCCCGCAGCGCCGGCCGCAGGTAGCGCTCGGCCTGCTCGGCGCTGGCGTGGCGCCAGACGTTGTAGGCGTTGGGGACGTGCCAGTGGATCGCGTTGGTGCTGCGGCCGAACTGCTCCCAGACCAGAGCCGCCTGAGTCAGCGTCCACTCCTGGCCGCCGTACTCGCGGGCGTGGAGCCCGCCGACCAGCTCAGCGGCCAACGCCTCGCGCTTGACCCGCTCGATCGCCTCCGCCGGCAACCGCCCGTCACCGGCCTCGGCCTCCTGCTCGAGCGGGATCAGGACCTCGTCGGTGTAGCGCCGCGCCCGCCGCTGCAGCTCCAAGGTTGCATCGTCGAATGAGGTCGCGTACATCGCCATCGCAAGGTATCATGCGATTAACTACAAGGTCAATTGGCTTGCCAAGCGGCCCTGACGGGGCTGGGAACGGCGGCCCGGAGCGGAGGGAGCGCGGCGTGACGGACGCGACCGGAAGTGCGATGGGGCCGGAGCTGACTCTGCGAGCGGAGCAGTTGGAGGCCACCCTGCAGCCAGTCGAGCGGGCGACGATGTTGCCGCCGGCCGCCTTCCTCGACCGCTCGGTGCTCGACTGGGAGCTGGCCAACCTCTTTGCCGGCGGCTGGATCTGCGCTGGCCACGCCTCCGCTGTCGCCGAGCCGGGCGCCTTCGTCAGCCACGAAGTCGGCGACCAGAGCTTCCTCGTCGTCGGCGGCGAGGACGGCGTGGCGCGCGCCTTCCACAACGTCTGCCGCCATCGCGGCTCCCGCCTTGTCGAGAAGACCGAGGGCAAGGTCCGGCGGCGGCTCCAGTGCCCCTACCACGCCTGGTCCTACGACCTCGAAGGCGGGCTCCGCGCTGCACCCCACATGGATGGGATCGAGGGCTTCGAGCCCCAGTGCTACGGCCTCGCCGAGATCGCCTGCACCGTGGTCGGCGGCCTGGTGATGGTCGACCTCAGCGGCGAAGCCGGGCCTGCCGAGGAGCACCTCGGCGACCTCCTCCCCCACCTCGAGCGCTACAGCAACGCCCGCCTGCGCCGCGGCGGCATCCACAGCTACGAGGTTGCCGCCAACTGGAAGGGGATCGCTGAGAACTACAACGAGTGCCTGCACTGCCCCGGCGTCCACCCGGAACTGAATGCGCTCAGCGACTACATGAGCGGCGAGGGCCTCTACGGCGAGGGCGCCTGGTGCGGCGGCTCGATGACGCTGACCGGCGCGGGCGCGGAGACGATGGCAAAGGACGGCGGCCAGGCGGGCAGCCGGCCGCCGATCGCAACCCTCGAGGAGTCGGACCTGCCGAACATCCTCTACTTCGCGCTGTTCCCCAACGCGCTCGTCTCGCTGCACCCCGACTACGTGATGCTGCACACGCTCTGGCCGCGTGAGCCGGGCCGCACCGACGTCACCTGCGAGTTCTTCTTCGAGCCGGAGACGATCGCCCGGCCGGACTTCGACCCGAGCGACGCGGTCGGCTTCTGGGACCAAGTCAACCGCGAGGACTGGCATGTCTGCGAGCTGGCCCAGAAGGGGGTGAGGTCGGCTGGCTACAGCCCCGGCCGCTACTCGGCCGAGGAAAGTGACGTCCACGCCTTCGACTCGATGGTCGCCGCCCGCTACGCCGAAGGCCTGCGCGAGGTGGTCGCATGAACCCCGTCGCCGAGCAGCTCGGCGAGCTCGGCCTCCCCCGCCCCCTCCCCGAGTTGGCTGCCACCGAGTGGGACGTGGTCGTCGTCGGCGGTGGCCACAACGGCCTCACCGCCGCCGCCTACCTGGCTCGCGCCGGACGCTCGGTGCTGGTGCTCGAGCGCCGCGAGCGGCTCGGCGGCGCCTGCACCTTGGAGCGCCCGTTCGCCGACAAGGACTATGTCGTCAGCCCCTGCGCCTACGTCGTCGGCCTGCTCGACGAGCTGGTGATCCGCGAGCTCGACCTGCGCGGCCGCGGCTTGCGCTTCTTCATCGCCGACCCCAACCTCTGGGTCCCCTTCGACGACGGCACCTCCTTCGGCCAGTGGCTCGACGACGGCCACACCCAGCGCGACCTCGAGGCGATGGGTCTTTCGAAGCAGGACATCGACGGCTACTGGGCCTACGAGCACCTCTTCGACGACGTCCGCAAGCTGCTCCGCACCGGCGCCCGCGACAGCTGGGTCGGAGAGTCGCCGAGTCGGGCGGAGATCGAGGAGCTGCTGGGTGGCGAGCAGGAGATGACCGACCTCGTCTTCGAGGCCTCGATTGGCGACGTCCTCGACTCCTACATCGATGACCAGCGGCTCAAGGACGCCCTCTTCGGCCAGGGGGTGATCGGCACTTGGGGCGGCCCTTACGACCACGGCACCGCCTCGATCAAACTGATGCACTACCAGGGCGACATGGAGGGCCAGGGCCCGGTCTGGGGCTACGTCGAGGGCGGCATGGGGATGGTCAGCTTCGCGATCGCCGACGCCGCGATCGAGGCCGGCGCGGCTCTCGCCTGCGGCGTCCCGGTCGCCGAAATCGTCCCTGGCGAGGGTGTGCGGACCGAGGACGGAACCCTGATCCGCGCCACTAGCGTGATCTGCAACGCCGACCCGAAGGTGGCACTGCGGCTGCTCGGCGAGGCTGAGGTCGAGCCCGACTTCAAGGCTCGGCTCGAGGGCTGGAAGGTGCGGAGCCCGGTGGTCAAGTTCAACGCCGCGCTTTCGCGCCTTCCGAACTGGACCGCGGCGCCCGGCGAGGAGTGGATGGCC
This sequence comes from uncultured Actinomycetes bacterium, assembly GCA_963729055.1. Taxonomy (GTDB): domain Bacteria; phylum Actinomycetota; class Thermoleophilia; order Solirubrobacterales; family 70-9; genus VAYN01. The sequence goes on from CAVSMQ010000007.1 coordinate 8,845, forward strand.
AAGGCGACGATCGACGTCACCGGGGGGATGCGGGAGTCGCAGAAAGCCTTCGAGCGCTGCGACGCCGGCGAGCCGGCGGTCGGCTTCGGCGAGATCTACTTCCAGACCGGCTACGACCGTTCACCGGTGCCGGAGGGCAAACACTTGATGGCGGTCTTCGGCCAGTACGCGCCGTACGAGATTGCCGACGGCGACTGGGACAGCCGCCGGGCCGACGTCGAGCGCCAGTTCGTCGAGTTGATCTCGCGCTACGCACCCGACCTCGCCGACTGCATCGAGGACTCCGAGGTGCTGGGACCGCCCGACATCGAGAGCCGGATCGGGCTGACCGGCGGCAACATCTTCCAGGGCGAGGTGACCCCGGACCAGATGTGGGAGGGGCGACTGCCCTCGCGCACCCCGGTCCCCGGACTCTACCTCTGCGGCGCCGCCACCCATCCGGCCGGCTCGGTGATCGCCCTCAACGGCCGCAACGCCGCGGCGGCGCTCCTAGCCGACCTCGGCGAGCCGGCCGAGTTCGGGACCCCGGCGCTGTGATGCGGTTGTCCTTCGGTCCGGATCGCCCGGCGTGGTTGTCCTTGAGTCCGGATAGCGGACCGAAAGACAACCACGCTCGCGGTTAGGGTCGTGGCGTGGCGGAGAGCGATGCCCGTGAGCGGATTCTCGAGGCCGCCTGCGACCTGGTCGCGGCGGAGGGGATCGACAATGTGCGGATCGCCCGGGTGGCGATGCGGGCTGGCGCCTCCACGGCACTTGTCCACCACTACTTCTCGACTCGCGAGGAGCTGCTCGAACAGGCACTCCTGCACTCCTTCGAGCAAGTCGCCGACGAGCGCTTCGCCGCCGAGACCGACGGCGAGCGCTCGGCCACCGCGGCGCTGGCGGCGGCAATCGAAGAGTGCCTGCCGGTCCCCGGCCGGCTCGAACGCGACTGGGTCCTGTGGGTCGAGCTCTGGCTGCGGGCGGCGCGCGAGCCGCAGCTGCGGCCGCTGGCGGCGAGCCTCTACCAGCGCTACCACGAGTGGCTCGCCGCGGTCATCGAGGCCGGCGTCGAGCGGGGCGAGTTCGAACGACCAGCCGACCTCGACGTCCTCACCGACCGGGCGATGGCGCTGCTCGACGGGCTCGGCTTGCGGGCGCTGCTGCGCGACCCGACGATGGACATCGAGGCGGCGCGGCGCCAGGTCGCCGAGCTGCTGGCGTTGGAGCTCGGGATCGAGGCCGAGACTCTTGCGCCAAGCGGCGCCGCGGGCTAATCTGAACCGTCATTCAGTAAACCCCCGGGCCGGGAACCCGGGGCTTCAGAGGAGACGAGGGAAGCTGAGTCCTCGGCCAACGATCGATCACGTCCGCCGTCCGCAGATCCTCGCGGCAGCTGCCGCTGTGATCGCCGAGCGCGGTGTCGCCGCGACGCGGATTGCCGACATTGCCGAACGCTGCGAGGTCAGCCCACCCGCCGTCCTCTACTGGTTCGACTCGAAGGAGCAGCTGCTGGCCGAGGCGCTGGTCGCCGACGACGACCAGTTCTACGAGGAGCTGCGCGAGCGCCTCGCCGGCGCCGGCGACGCCCGCAAGCGGCTGGCGGCTCTGTTCGGCGCGGCCGCCGACGGCGCCCACGACTTCGCCCTCTGGATGGAGCTCTGGAACCAGGCGCTCCGCGACGAGCAGATGCGCCAAGCCCGCGAGCGCTTCGACGCCCGCTGGCGGGCTGAGATCGAGGCGATCGTCCGCGACGGCCAGGCGGCAGGCGAATTCGGCAGCGCCGACCCGGCGCTGGTCGCACTCTCGCTCTCGGCCCTGATCGACGGGCTGACCGTCCAGGTCGCGCTCGGCGACCCCGAGCTCTCCGACCGCAAGCTGCTGGAAGCGGTGACGATGAGCGCCGAGCGGCTGCTCGAGTGCGAGCTGCCGGCGGCAAAGGGAGGCGGGCGGGCATCGCCCTGAACGGCGGACAGCGCCGGACGCTGCCGCCCTTCCCGGGCGGGCGCTCGTCGCGCCGCCGTTTCCTGCGCAACAGCGCTGCCGTGGCGCTCGGCGCCTCGGCCGCCGGCGCCCTGCTCGGCTGCTCGGACACCACCGTCCCCGGCGGCTCGGACCCGCACCTTGCCCCCGGCGGCTTGGCGCTGGCCCGTCCCGACAACCCGGTGCAGCTGCCGATCTACGCCGACAACCCGCGCATCCCCTCCGGGCTCGAACCCGAGTCCGGGCCGCTGCAGCTCTTCAACTGGGCCGAATACATGAACGTCGAGGTGGTCAAGTCGTTCGAAAAGAAATACGGGGTCGACGTCCAGCTCAGCACCTTCTCGACGATCGACGAAGCGGTCGCCAAGCTCGCCAGCGGCGCCGTCGGCTACGACGTCTTCGTCCCCACCCAGCCCTACATCTCGCTGCTGGTCGCCGGCAAGATCGTGCAGCCGCTGAACCTCAACTACATCCCCAACCTGCGGGGCGAAGTGTGGCGCTCGCTGCGAAGCCCGTGGTACGACGTCGGCTCGCGCTACACGGTCCCCTACACCGTCTTCTCGACCGGGATCTCCTGGCGCAACGACTTCCTCCCCGACTACGACCCAGCCAAGCTAGCCAACCCTTACGAGAGCTTCTGGGAAGCGACCGACATCGCCGGCCGCGTCGGCGTCCTCGACGACCAGCGCGAAGGGCTGGGGATGGCGCTGCTGCGCAACGGCGTCACCGACGTCAACACTGGCAACCAGGGCCACATCGACGCCGCCCGTGACGCCCTGCAGGAACTGATCGGGCGGGTCAACCTGCGCTTCTACACCAACGAGTACCAGCACCTCGCCGACGGCTCGATCTGGCTGCACCAGGCCTGGTCCGGCGACATCGTCGCGATCCCCTACTACCTGCCGAAGGGGACGCCGGTCACCTCGGTCTCCTACTGGTGGCCCGAAGACGGCCGCGGGCTGATGGGCAACGACTGCTTCGCCGTGCTGAAGGGAGCACAGCACCCGGTCCTCGCCCACCTCTTCCTCAACCACCTGCTGGAAATCGAAACGGCGCTGCTGAACATGGAATTCACCGGCTACCAGCAGCCGCTGACCGAGATGACCCCGGAGCGGGTGCTGGAAGCCGAACTGATCCCCGAGAACCTGACCTCGACGATCGTCCGCGAGAAACAGTTCGAGAACGGCTTCCTGCAGGGGCCGCTCAGCGCCGAAGGAATGGGGATCTGGGAAAGCGCCTGGTCGGAAGTGAAGACCACCTGATGGCCGAACGCTCACTCTGGCGCGGGCTGGCGATCCCGGGGGTCGTCTGGCTGCTGCTGTTCGTCGTCGTCCCCGCCTACGCGGTGGTCGCGGTCGCCTTCGGCCAGATCGACACCCTGCTGCAGCCGGTGCCGGTCTGGAACCCGCTCGACTGGAACGTCGGCTTCGTCAAGGAGGCCTTCAGCGGCGTGATCCCGGGCGGCACCTACTGGTCGGCGACCCGTAACACGCTGCTCTACGTCAGCGCCACCGTCGTCCTCTGCTTCGCGATCGGCTACCCGGTCGCCTACTACGTCGCCCGCCTCTCGGGCCGCACCAAGGGGCTCCTGCTGCTGCTGATCTTCCTCCCCTTCTGGGTCAGCTACCTGATGAGGATGCTGGCCTGGATCGGCCTGCTGGCGCCGAACGGTTACGTCAACGATGTCATCGGCTGGTTCGGTTTCGGTCACACCGACTGGCTCGACGGCAACCCGTTCTCGGTGATCGCCGCCCTCACCTACGGCTACATCCCGTACTTCATCCTCCCCGTTTACGCCGGCCTCGATCGGATCGACATGCGGCTGATGGAGGCGGCGCGCGACCTCGGCGCCTCGCGCATCCGCACCTTCCTGCGCGTCACCCTGCCGCTCTCCTGGCCGAGCATCCTCGCCGGCACGGTGCTGATCGTGCTGCCGATGTTCGGCGACTACTACACCAACGACCTGATCTCCGGCTCGCCCAACACCAACATGCTGGGCAACAGCGTCAACCTGCTGGTCCAGGGCGGCTCGCAGAAGAACCTCGGCGCGGCGATGGTGCTGGTACTGATGACGATCCTCGCGGTCGGGATGCTCTATTACCTCTGGGAGACCAACCGCCAGGCGAGGAGGGCGCGGGCATGAGCAGCACCGCGACCGAACCCGGTACCGCGCCCGCCGCCCGGCCGCCGGCGGTGCGCCCGAGCCGCTGGCCGGCTTGGCTGACCAACCCGTGGGGGCGGCCCCGCTTCCTCGCCCTGACCACCTGGGTCTACATCGCCTGGGCGCTCTTGCCGGTGCTGGCGGCGATTCTCTTCAGCTTCAACGACGGCCGCTCGCGCAGCGTCTGGCAGGGCTTCTCGACCCGCTGGTGGTGGGGCGACCCGGACCTCTCGGTCTTCCACAACCCGACCTACACCGACGCCCTCACCCACAGCCTCGAGCTGGCGGCGCTGGCGATGCTGATCGCGACGCCGCTCGGCTTCCTGCTGGCGATCGGGTTGAGCCGCTGGCGCGGCCGCGGCTCGGGGTCCGCCAACTTCCTGATGCTGGTGCCGCTGACGACGCCGGAGCTGGCGATGGCCGTCTCCCTCCTGCTGGTCTTCACCCAGCTCTCGGTCCTCCCCTTCACCGCGATCCACCTCGGCACCACCGCCCAGGTGATCGGCCAGGTCACCTTCTCGATCTCCTACGTCGTCGTCATCGTCCGCAGCCGCCTGGCGCAGATCGGGCCCGAATACGAGGAGGCGGCGCGCGACCTCGGCGCCTCGACCCGGCAGTCGCTGCAGCACGTGCTGCTGCCGATGCTGCTGCCTGCGGTGCTGGCCAGCAGCCTGATCGTCTTCGCCCTCTCGATCGACGACTTCGTCGTCACCCAGTACATGTCCTCGAGCGGCGAAACGACGACGGTGCCGATGCTGCTGTACGCCAACGCGCGCGGCGGCGCCACCACCCCGGCGCTGAACGCGGTGGCGACGATCATGGTGGTGGTGACGCTGATCGGGGTCGGCGGCGCCTACCTGGTGCTGCGCTGGTTCGGTCGCCACTCCGGCGGCGACCAGAAGAAATCGGCGGCGATGACCGACCTGACCGGAATCGAGTGAAGGGAGCTAGACGATGGCGACGGCGATAGCGAGGGACGGCGGCGGCGCACTCGAGTTGCACGGGCTCGAGAAGCGGTTCGCCGACGTGACCGCGGTCGACTCGATCTCGCTCGACGTCGCCGCCGGCGAGTTCTTCTCGCTGCTCGGCCCTTCGGGCTGCGGCAAGACGACGACGCTGCGGATGGTCGCCGGCTTCGAGCGGCCGACCAAGGGCGAGATCCTGCTCGACGGGACCAGCCTCGCCACCGTGCCGCCGGACCGGCGCAACGTCAACACCGTGTTCCAGAGCTACGCCCTCTTCCCCCACCTAAACGTCCTCGCCAACGTCGCCTTCGGGATGCGCTACCAGAAGGTGCCCCGCAAGGAGCGCGAGCGCCGCGCCAAGGATGCCCTCGAGCTGGTCGAGCTCGGCTCGCTCGCCAAGCGCCGGCCGCACCAGCTCTCGGGCGGCCAGCAACAGCGCGTAGCCCTGGCCCGGGCCCTGGTCCTGCGGCCCGCGGTGCTGCTGCTCGACGAGCCGCTCGGCGCCCTCGACGCGAAAATCCGCCGCCAGCTGCGCCTCGAGCTGAAGTCGCTGCAGGAGGAGGTGGGGACGACCTTCATCTTCGTCACCCACGACCAGGAAGAGGCGCTCAGCATGAGCGACCGGATCGCGGTGATGAACGGCGGCCGGGTCGACCAGGTCGGCACCCCGCTCGAGGTCTACGAGAGCCCAGCGACCCTCTTCGTCGCCGACTTCCTCGGCGTTGCCAACGTGATGCAGGCCGAGGCGCTCGGTGCCAACGGCGCCGGCTGCACGGTGCGGGTGGGAGAGTTCGAGCTGCGCGCCGGCTGCGGCGACCTCGGCCGCCGCGGCGCCGCCTCGGTGGTGATCCGACCCGAGCGCCTCGAGATCGTCCCGCTCGCCGAGCGTCCGGGCGAGAACTGCCTGCCAGGGATGGTCGACCGCACGGTATTCGTCGGTTCGAACCTGCAGGTAATGGTCCGGCTGGTGACTGGGGAGATCGTCCAGGCTTCGATTCCGAACCACGGCGAGGGGTTGGAGTTCCACGAGCACGGCAAGCCAGTGATGGTCTATGCGCCGGCTGATGCTTTGCGGGTGTTGGCGGGGGCGAGGGACGGCTAGGGGTCAGGGTTGGCGGGGGCGATCGCCGGCAGGACCCCCTCACTCGCCCTCGTCGTCGGCGGTGAGGATGCGGCTGGCGCCTCGGAGGAGCTCCTCTCCTCAGGGCGCAAAACGTTCGGGGGTCCTACCGACACTCGCCCCAGCGAAAAGAGCTCTAGCGAGCGGCGCAAGGTCAATCCGCCCCATCTCTCTTTGAGCTTGAGAGGGACGGAAGCTGGTCGGCTAGATCCGATGAGTTGGCGGCGAGCGAGCCGGGAGGCGTGGTGAGCTGTTCCTTTTGTCGGCTATTCCGACATAAGGAACAGCTCCAGCGAGGGACGACTGACCTTGGTCCCTTGTCAGCTCTTAATCCAAGCCGGGTGGGGTCCGGGATCGGTTTTCGTTGGGCGAGCGTCGGCGTGCCCTCCCAAAACACTCAAGCGGAGCCGAAGGCGGAGCGTTTTGGGAGGGCACGCCGACGATCGCCTCCACCAAACCCTGATCCCTATTTCCCCGACCCTTTCGGCGCCGGCACCGCTTCGAACTCACGGAACCCTTCGCAGTTCGTCAGGAAGTTCGACGTCAGCAAGCCGCTGAAGCGGCCGTTGAAGAAGTTGCCGGTCAGGGTGACGGTCGAAGGGGTGGCGCCGGCGGTGCTGAAGTGGGCGACTACGGTGCCGTTCGGGTTGATCCGCGCTTCTTTGACCGAGGAACTGGCTTCGATCGTCGTTTTCAGGCGTTTGTCGGCCGGGTTCGTGCAGGTCGCTTCCATTGCCGCGGTGAGGCCGCGCAGCATCGTTCCGTTGTTGGTGACCCGGAAGCTGAGCGGGAATTCTTCCCGTTCGGACTTCAGCGCGTAGACCCACTCGCCGGTCTTGATTCCGGTCGCTGCGCCTTTCCTCGCTTTGCGCACAGTCTTCGCCTTTTCTTCCAGCGGCAGGGTGACGCCGACACCGATCAGGACCGGGCGCAGCAGCTTGTGGCCGGCGCCGAGTTTGACGAAGAAGCGGTTTTCCCCGAGTTCGGTCCCGGGTTCTTCGCCGATCGTTTTCCATTCGCTCCCGATCCACTGTTGCAGCGCGACTTTGGCGCCTTTCAGGCCTGCTGCACCGGCGAAGGAGACCTTGGTCAGATAGCCACCGAAGACCTGGTCTTCAAAGCTGATTTCCGCTTCTTCGTCGTTGGGGACGACGACGAACGACTGCACCGGCCCGGTTTCGAACCCGGTTTTGCAGCCTTCGCATTCGCGGAACGCCTGCCAGTAGACGCGACCTTGGTAGAGCGCAGCGGGGTTGGGCGAAGTCGGCAGTGCTAGTTCGGTGTTGCACCAAGGCGTGCCTTTGGCCACTTCGGCTTCGCCTTCGCCGGCTTCGCCAAAGCCGGTCGTGGTCAGGCGGCCGTCGGCGCCGAGCGCGGAACTGGTCGAGAACCGGGCGCCGTAGGTTTCGGTGCTGCCAAAGACCGGGACCAATTTTTCGATCACTTCGGTTTCTTCTTCTTCAGCTTCTTCTTCTTCGCCTTCTTCGCCTTCTTCTTCGCCGCCTTCTTCTTCTTTGGGCGGCACCGGCACTTCAATTTCTTCCACTTCTTCGGTGCTGCGATAGCTCGGGCACGTGTAGGTGACCTTGAGACCTTCTTCAACTGCCGGCACGCTCGCCCCGTCGGCGGGACCGACCGGCGCGATCGGCGGATCGCCCGGCAGCGCCGTGGCGTTGCCGACCACGATGCCGAGCGCGCCGAGCACGAGGACGACCAGGAGCGCGACGCTGAGCCGCGCCCTCGTCATGCCACCACCATCCCGTGCGGGTCGATCACGACCTCGACGCTAGGGCCGGCCCGGCCCGGTGTCACCGGCCGAGCGAGGTTGCAAAACGTTGCGAGCGCGGCTAGGCGAGGACCGCAGCCAACGCTTGCCGGTCGGCGACCACCTCGACTAGCAGGCGGTAAGGGTCGTGGCCGATCACCGGTCCCAGCAACCGCCGCAACCGCGAGACCTCGGCCCGCAGCGTCACCGCCTTCCAGCCGGGCCCGTAGACCGTGGCGCCAAGCTCCTCGCCGCTGAGCCCGTCCGGGTGGGAGGCGAGGTTGGCGACGATCTCACCGTGCCGCTGGCTGAGCGGGAACTCCCACTCGCCGATCGAGACAATCACCCGCCCGGCCTCGACGCTCAACTCCATCGGCATTCCGAGGCGCGCCTGCCGCTTCTCGTTCCGATCTCGAGGGCGGACCACTACCGCATCGGCCTCACTGCCGATCCCTGCGGCGTCAATCGTCAGGTCCGGCGGCAAGGCGAGGCGACCGTCACGGCGCACCCGCAGCCGCGGCCCGAGCCAGCCCCGCGGCGAGGCGGCGAGCACCCGGCCACTGCCGGCGACCAGCGCGCTGCGCTCGCAGCGGCTGCCCTTGACCCAGTCGAGGTAGGCGGCGCGCAGATCGTCGTCCCTGCTCCGCGTCCTCGCTTCGATTCTGTCTTCCATCACTCGGGCGACCGCGCCGACCAGGGCCAGCGTGTGGGGATGGCCGGTGCGGAAATCGCCGGAGACGTCGAGTACCCCGAGCAGCCGGCCGGTCTCCGGCTCGCGAATCGGCGCGGCGGCACAGGTCAGTGTGTGGAAGCGGCGGTTGAAGTGCTCGGCGGCGAAGATCTGCACCGGCGCGTCGAGCGCGATCGCGGTGCCGACCGCGTTCGTCCCGACCGCTTCCTCGCTGCAGAGGTGACCGGGCAAGAACCCCGAGCCGGCGGCGCCCTCGAGCGCGACCGGATCCCCGCTCGCCCAGAGCAGGACCCCGTTGGGATCGGAGAGAACGGCAAAGCTGCCACCGCTCAGCGCCTCGCGCAGCAGCCGCTCGATCTCCGCCAGGTGCACCGCGGCCGGGTTACTCGCCAGCGCCCGCGCGGTCTGACGGTCGTCGAGCACAGCGGGCGCGTAGCCGTCCGGGTCGACACCGGCTGCCGTCGCCCGGGTCCAGGAGCTCGCCACAACGGCCCGCATCAGGTTGGGCGGCGCGCCCCGCTCGATCGCCAGTCGGTGGGCCTGCCGGAGCAGCCCGGCGAGCCGAACGGGATCGGTCCCAGTGCCGACGGCGGAACGCGAGAAGCGGCGATTCATCCCCAAAACCCTCACCCGCAGCCTAACTGACCATGAGATTAACCGCACAAACTTTCCAGCCCTTTCCACCGATCTCGATTTGATGTCGATTTCGTCGGTTCGGGTTCGTCGCTTGGGTAGAAGAGGGCTCGAAAGAGCTTCCACCAACAAAGGAGGAATCGCGATGGGCAAGCTGATCGCAACCACCCAGGCCACTGTCGACGGCGTAATCGACCCAGTCGGCGAGTGGGTGCAAGCAGGCGGCGACCACGCCGAGTACTCGTTCGAGCGCCAGGACGCGTCCGCCGGCCTGGTGCTGGGCCGCCAGACCTACGAGGGCCTAGCCGGCTACTGGCCCAACGAGACCGGCAAGTGGGCCGACATGGTCAACACGATGCCGAAGTGGGTCGGCTCCAACTCGCTCTCCGGCGAGCTCGAGTGGAACGCCACCGCGCTCGAAGGCGACCTCGAGGAGTCGATCCCGAAGCTGAAGGGCGAAGTCGACGGCGACCTCTTCATGCACGGCAGCGGCGAGTTCGCCTATGCCCTCGCCGAGAAGGGCCTGATCGACGAGTACGAGGTCTACCTCAACCCGCTCGTCTGGGGCAAGGGCAACGTCCACGTGCTCGGCGACCGGGGAACCATCGAGCTCGAGCTCGACGACGTGAAGCGATTCGACTCGGGCGTCGTCCTCCTCACCTACAGCCCGGCGTCCTGAGTCAGCGCGGGCAGTCGCGATCGCCGCTGACGACGGCGTCGGCGGGCATCACCGTGTTGCAGAGCGTCGCCCACTGCCACGGACGTTCGCCCGCCTCGTCGTCGTCCCATTCGGAGCCGGCCAGCGTCGCGTCGGTCAGGTCGGCGAGGAAGAGCGAGCTGCGCCGGGCGCGGCGGGGGTCGGCGGAAACGGCGTCGACGCCGTTCAGCTTCGCGTCGGCGAGGCGGGCGTAGCCAAGGTCGACTTTGTCGAAGGTCGAGTCGTTGAACCGCGCCCGCCGCAGCGAGGAGGCGGCGAAGGTGGTGTCGCTGATCGTGCCGCCGCCGAATTCGGCTTCGTCGAGGTTTGCCGCCCGCAGTTGCGCGCCGCGCAGCAAGGTCTGCGGCATCGTCAGGCGCGGCGCCGAAGCGGCGATCATCGAGACCCCGTTGAGGTCGGCGCCGGTGGCGACCGCCCCGCCCATCGCGGCGCCGTCGAAGACGATTCCGTTCAGCCCGGCGTCGCTCAGCAGCGCGCCGCTGAGGTCGGCCTCGCGCATCGGCCCGGAGAGTGCGGCCTGGGTCAGCACCGCGCCAGGCAGGTCGCAGAAGCTGTAGCCGCCGGGCACCGGCGCGGTGGGGCCGAGCGTCAGGTCGGAGCAGTCGCGGCTGCCGACGCGCCCCCGCCCCGGCCCGGGCTGCAGCGTGTCGACGCTGACGTAGCTGCCGGTGGTGCGGTCGCTCGTGCGGCTCGGGAGCTGTGGGTGCTGGGTGGCGGTGAGGACGATCCGGTTGCCGCGGTTCATCGCGTCGAGCACGGCGTCGTCGCTGATCGTCGCTTCGTAGCTGGTGGTCGGCGGCAGACCCTTCGGGATCGAGAGCGAGTCGACCGGCGTCGCCACCCCGGTCGAGCCGTCGATCGCCACCGCGCGGAGGTCACCGGCGGAGACGCCGAGGCCGATCGCCGACAGCGTCCCAGTCGATCGTCGCCTTGATCGTGGCGCGACCGCGCGAGCGCTCGAGGCTGCCGTCGACCGTCACGTGCGGGTGGGCGGCGGGCTCGGGACCCGGATCGGTCTTGGCGCGGCAGTCGCGGTCGGCGAGCTCGTCCATGCCGCTGTCGGGCATCTGGGTCTTGCAGAGCAATGCCCATTCCAGGTCGGCCGCCGAGAGCGCGGCCCCCTTCAGCTTCGCGTCGCTGAAGTCGGCGAAGTAGACGCCCGAGCCGGTGCCCTTCAGCCCGCGTAGATCCGCGCCGCGGAAGTCGGCGGTCCCGGCTTCGACCGCGTTCCAGCTGGCGCCGCTGAAGTCGGCGCCGTTCAGCCGCGAGTGGTTGAGCGAGACGCCGTTCAGCTCGGCACCCGCGAAGACGGCGTCGGTCAGCCGCGCGTCGAAGAGGTTGGCCCCCGCCGTTCCTTTCAGACGGTCGCTGCTGGCCTCGCGGGCGATCAGCCCGGTCGCTTCGGCGCCCGCGAGGGAGACGTTGTCGAGCACCGCTTCGGTCGCGTCGGCGCCGTTCAGCCGGCCGCCGGCGACGCTGAGGCCGGTGAGGTCGGCGCCGTGCATCGTCGCGCCGGTGAGGTCAGCGAGCAGCATCCGCGTCGCCACCGGCGTCCGCACCGAGACCAGCGCCCGGTCGAGAAAGGCCCCGACCAGGTCGCATTCGTTCAGCTTCGCGCCCGGCTCGATCGCCACGTCGGAGCAGTCGCGGCGGCCGATCCGGTCCTCGGCGTCGCCGAACGGCTGCAGCTCCTCGACGGTGACGTAGGTTCGCGCGGTCCGCGTCCCTTGTGAGATCGCGCCGTGCTGGCTGGCGGTGAGGACGACGCGGTTGCCGGGCCGGATCGCGTCCTCGTCGCCGTCGTCGATGCGCAGGACCACGCTCTGGGTCGGGTCGTCGGCGATCGCGTCGTCGGTGGCGGTGGCCAGCAGCTTCGGGCGGTGCCCGTGCTCGCCGACCGCGACCAGGCGCAGGTCGCCGACGGTCATCAGGTCCGGCCCGCCGCGCGCGGCGGCCCCGTCCCAATCGATCTGGGCGCGGACGACGGTGCCGTCGTCGGCGCGCTCGAGCTTGGCCTGGACGGAGACGAACGGAGCTGCCCCGGCGGCCGCGGGAGCGGCGACTAGGAGGGCGATCGTCGCGCCGAGTGCGGCGATCAAGTGACGTGCCGGCCAGGCCCGGCGTCGGTGGCAGGCGTCGATTGCGCGTAATCTAGCGCCGTGTCAGGCAACGTTCGCCCTCTATGGCTTGCCCTCGCCGCGCCTGGCGGCGTCCTCGGCGGCTCGACGTGGCGCTGCCACGCCTTCGCGCCTGCGTCCTTGCCAGCCACGACGATGCCGGCGCCAGAGCCGGGCAAACCTCACCGGACACGGCGCTAGCGACCGTGTCTCGGCTTCGAATGCTTCCGCGGGCCGTGCTCGCCACCGCGCTCGCGGCGTTCGTCTCGGCCCTCGCGGCGCCACTCGCCAGCGCCGACCAGGTCCCATCCCAATGGTCGTGGAGCGACTACGGCCCCGCCCTGCGCGATGTCTCCTGCTCGACGCCGGGCGACTGCGTCGCGGTCGGGCAGCGCGGCATGGTCCTGCGCTCGACCCCGGGCGCCGACGATCGGCTCGCCTGGTCGCGAATCCCGCTCGAGTATCCCGAGGAGCTCGACGGCGTCGCCTGCACCAAGACGTTCTGCCTGGCGGTCTCGAACACCCGGACCAACTCGGCCACCTACGTCTCGAAGGTCTTCCGCAGCACCGACGACGGCGAGACCTGGTCAGACGGGGTCGCGCTGCCGGCGGCGGGCGCGACGAAAACCCGCAGCGCGCTGGCGCTCGCCTGCACCGGCGACTGCTACGCGGTCGGCCCCGGCGGCGGGGTCTGGCGCTCGCCCGACCAGGGCCGCAGCTGGAAAGACCTCGACTTGCCGCCGAAACCGGCTTCCTTCAATCGCGTCGTCTGCCCCAACGAGGGGACTTGCGTGGCGGCGGGCGGCGACGCGGTCGGCAGCAGCGCCGTGATCGACGGCGCCAAGGTGACGGCCGTCGATCTACCCGTCGGAACCGGCAAGGGGATCAAGGCGCTCGCCTGCGACAGCGATAAACGCTGCACCGCAACCGACGGCATCGGCAAATACATGTCGCTCTCGATCCCGAACAAGTCGTGGGGCAAAGTCAAGCTGTTCCCCAAGGCGACCGTGGTCTCCGCCCTCTCCTGCCCGATCGAGGACGTCTGCGTCGGGCTGACGGGACCGGTCGCGTTGCGGACCACCTCGCTCTCGGCGCCGGCCCCCGAATGGCAGCGCCGGCCGGTCGGCTCGCTCAACCTCGACGCCCTCGACTGCGCCCGCGAGGCCTGCATCGCGGTCGGCAAAGCCGCGAGCTGGTTCGCCGGCTTCGACGCCGGCTTCGACTGGGACCGCGTCAACGAGGTCGCCAAATTCGACGCGATCCAGTGCCCGGCGGGCTTCGACGACACCTGCGTCGCCGGCGGCGAGAAAGACATCGGCGTCTCCGGCACCGGAGGCAAGCTCTGGTCGGAGCCGCTGAGCGGCGACGCCGGGCTCAACATCAAATACCTCAACTGCAGCGCCAAGTCCGAATGCCTCTTCCTCGGCAAGACCCAGACCCTCTTCACCACCGACCTCGCCACCTTCGCCTCGCGCTTCCCGACCACCACCGATCCGAAGGGAACCGACGCGCAGACCTGCATCAGCAAGGAGATCTGCGTCGGGATCAACGAGGGGGTCGTCTACACCACCCTCGACGGCGCCGTCACCAACTGGACCCAGACCGCGTTCCCCGACAAAGCGACCTCGGTCGCCTGCCTGCGCGGCCGCACCGACCCCGCGACCTGCGTAGCGACGACCCGCGACTTCCTAGTCCTCGGCACCGGGGTCCGTGAAGACGACCAGTTCCACTGGAACTGGCGCTTCACCGACGCCGACCCAGAGGAAGGCCTCGAGGCGGTTGGCTGCAGCCCTGGGGGACAGTGCACCGCGGTCGGAGCTGGCGGTGAGATCCTCACTTCCGACGGGACGAACCTCATGCACTGGACCGAACTGATCCTCCCCAACCTGATCGAACCGGCCGAAAAACGACCGCTGTTCAAGAGCGTCGCCTGCCCTGCCGACGGCGTCTGCCTCGCCGGCGGCGTCCACGGCCCCAACGCGATCGTCGCCTCGACCACCAACAACTGGGCCGACTACTCGATCGACGAAATCGAGGGGATCGAGGGAGCGGCGCCGACGATCAAGTCCTTCGGCTGCGACTCGGCCGACCGCTGCGTCGCCGTCGGCAGCACCTCGCTGATCGGCACCCGAAAGCCGGCGCGCGGAGACTGACCATCGACTCGCCCTCGCCATTCCAGGTCGAGGTCGAGGAGCGCGACGTCACCGACCTGCGCGAGCGCCTCGCGCGAACCCGCTGGCCCGACGCCGAGACGGTCGCGGACTGGTCGCAAGGGCTGCCTCTGGCCTACGCCCGTGAGCTCTGCGCCTACTGGGAGCACGAGTACGAGATGGACCGGGTCGCGCGGCGGCTCAACGCCCTGCCCCAGTTCACCACCGAGATCGACGGCCTCGCGATCCACTTCGTCCACCGGCCCTCGCCCCACCCGGAGGCGGTGCCGCTGGTCCTCACCCACGGCTGGCCCGGCTCGATCCTCGAGTTCGCCGACCTCGTCGGGCCGCTGACCGAACCCGAGGCCGACGGAAGCAGCCCAGAGGATGCCTTCCACGTCGTCATCCCCTCCCTCCCCGGCTACGGCTTCGGCGCCAAGCCGGCTGAGACCGGCTGGGGGGTCGAGCGAATCGCCGACGCATGGGCCGAGCTGATGCGCCGCCTCGGCTACGACCGCTACGTCGCCCAGGGCGGGGACTGGGGCGCGCCGGTCTCGATCGCCCTCGCCCAGCGCGACCCCGGCCGTCTGGCCGGTCTCTCGCTCAACTATCCGCTGCCGCCCCGCCACGGCGCCGAGGACCCGACCGCGGAGGAGCGCGCCGACCTCGAGGACCTGCGCCGCTTCCGGGTCGAAGGCATGGGCTACTCGACCCAGCAGTCGACCCGGCCGCAGACCGTCGCCTACGGCCTCACCGACTCACCCGCCGCCCAGTGCACCTGGATCGTCGAGAAGTTCGCTGCCTGGTCCGACTGCGACGGCGACCCCGAGCGCTCCTTCTCCCGCGACGAGCTGCTCGACAACGTCATGGTCTACTGGCTGAACGCGACCGCTGCTTCCTCTGCGCGCCTCTACTGGGAGAGCTTTGGCACCGCCTTCGCCGCGGTCGAGGAGATCGCCACCCCCACCGCCTACGTCGCTTACCCGCGCGAGATCGTCCGCCTCTCCGAGCGCCTCGCCCGCACCCGCTTCACTGACCTCCGCTACTACAACCGGGTCGAGCACGGCGGCCACTTCGCCGCTCTAGAGGTCCCCAAGACGTTCCTCGCCGAGCTCCGCGCCGGCGTCCGCGCCCTCAGCCTCCGCTAGGAAGCGAGGGCGCGGAACACTGCTCAGCAGGGATAGCTCTCTTTGATCTGCCGCACCGAAGGGATCGAGGGTTCGAAGTCTTCGATGAACAGGCGCCGGAACTGCCAGCGACCGCCGCAGCGCTGGGGCGCCGAGAGGGTGATCATCGCCTCGTGATTGACGAGGTTGTCGCATTCGAAGAGAGGCTTGTTGCCGCATTCCGGGAACGACAGGGTGCCCCTCGCGTGGGCCGAGCCCGAGCCCCAACGCTGCCAGCCCGCGGTCCTAAAGGTCGTCCTGCCGTCGGCGCAGGTGACGACGATCAACGTCGGTTCGACCTTCGCGTTGGTGCACTTATTAGGGAAATAGACCGTTCGCGCAGCGTCCGCTCGCGGCGCCGCGGAGATCATCACCACGGCCGAGACGACCGCGGCGACTCCGAGGAGCGCCAGTCCGAGATGCCGCTTGCGCAGGCCCAAAACATGACTCATCGCTGTTTCCTCCATTGATTCGATTTGCCTTCCCGGGCAGGCGTCGCCTGCCCAGGCTGCGGTGAGAGAACAGCGTGGCCAAGACCGCAGGGGAGAAATCAGAGCACAAACGGAACCGAACTGGGAGTTCGGCCCTCGCGCTAGACCCCTGGCCCAACGTCGATCGCGGCTTCGACCTCGTGCCGCCGCGGCTGCGACCCGAAGTCGGTGAAGACCCAAGTGGCGCCGGCCTGCTCCCAGGGCTCGGCGGCGTCGCCCGCCGCGATCTCGACGACGAGGTCGAACCCGGTCCGACCATCGTCGCGCAGCTCCGCGACCTCCTCGGCAAGTTGCTCCAGCGCCGCGGGGCTCGGCACTTCGATCGGGAAGAAACCGTCCCAGCGGGCGGCGCGCTCGAGCGGGCGTCGGCGCGTCTTCCACCGCCCGGCAACCCAGACCGGGATCCGCGGGCTCCGTACCGGCCGCGGCTCGAACTCCCCGGCCCAAAAGGAGGCGAGGCGATCGAGGCCGCTGTCCAGGAGCTCGGCGCGCTTGCGTGGGTCGCCCTCCTCGCCGAATGGCTCGAGCTCGCCGTTGAGATCGCTGCCGAGGCCGACGCCGAGCGTCAACCGGCCGGCACTGAGGAGGTCCAGCGTCACGGTCTCGCGGGCCACCTTCTGAACCCGGCGCCGCGACAGCGGGGTCACCATCGGCCCGAGCCTGAGCTGCTCGGTCGCCGCGGCGATCGCCGCCAGCGCGATCCAGGGGTCGGCTACCGCGCTGACCGGCGGCCGGTAGTTGACGTGGTCCCAGAGGAAGAACCCGTCCCAGCCGCTCCGCTCGGCTCGCTGCGCCAACTCGACCAGCGCTTGCGGATCGGCGAGCTCGTCGAAGGGCGCGAGGAAGATGCCACGCTTTGCCCTCACGGCAATCCCACCTCGGCGCGATAGTCCTCGAGGCGCTCGGCAAGCTCAACCGGCCGGCTGAGAGCGGGACAGTGGCCGCTCTCGATCTCATCAGGATCGCACCCGAGTCTCGCCCGCACCACCTCATGCATCCAATCCGCCGGGAACATCCGGTCCTGCCGGCAGAGCAGGAAGCGAGTCGGCACCTGCGGCCAGCTCTCCAGCGGCCAGGGCTCCTCCCCGGGCGCATCCGACTGGCGACGGCTCCGCTCGATCGCCTCCCGGGCGATCGGGTCGGGCACATCGGCGTAGAAGATCTCCATCTCGTCCGCTCCTTCGGGTCCCGGATAGCCGGTGTTCGCCGGCCAATCATCGCCTCGCTCGCCGGGTGCCGGGACCATTCCGGCGACCAGCACCATCAGCCCGACCGGAACTCGCGCGCAGACTAGCGGCGCCGTGAACCCGCCGAGCGATTGGGCGACGACGATCAGGTCCGCCCCCTGGCGCTCCCCGACCGCCTCGATCACCGCATCGGCGTACTCGCTGAACCCGGCCGAATCGTCTTCGCAGGGCAGGTCCATCGCGATCACCTCGTGCCCACGGGCGCGCAGCTCCGGCGCCAGCAGGTGCCAGTAGAAAGCGCTGTCGCCGCCGCCGTGGATCAGCGCGTAGGTCGTCGCGGCGCGGGTCACGGGTCCAGTCTAAGAAGGTGTGACCACCCAGAGCGCGGCGTCGCTCGCAGTCTCCGAGCTCAATGGTGATCCTCTTCTGCCAGCTTGCGCAGGAAGGGAGGAAGCTCCCCCGCTCCGAAGTCATAGAACCGTGCCCACTTGGGAGTGATCGAGATTCGCGCCATCTGCGCGTACATGCTCCGCACCTGCGTTTCGAATTCCTCGAGGTCGGTGCCGCTGATGACCTTGGTCGCGCCTGAGATGTACTCGGGCGCGACACCGTCGACTACCTCGATTGCCGCGGTGCCGCGGATCAGGAGCTGCTTGGCCTCGCCCGGCGTGACCCCGGTGTCGATCGTCAGCGCCACGTTCGGGCGCTCGGCCAGGGCGTCAACCTTCGGCGCGCTTGGTGCGGTGCAGACGACGAGTTGCTCTCCGTCCCAGAAAAATCCGATCGGGATTACCCGCGGCAGACCGTCACGCCCCGCGTATGCGAGCCGGAGCAGAGGGGCAGAGCGCAGGAGCTCCCGCGCTTCAGGACGATCGAGACTGCTGATTCCGTTGCTCATTCTGGTCTCCTGGTGTCTTGGGCCGCGCCTTTCGTGGCCCTTCACCTGTGTGAGCGGAGACAGGTCACGCTTCTCGACATCGAATGGCTTGCAGCGCGTCGTGATTGATTCCATGTCGAGAAACGTCGGCCGGCTCCGCTCAGAGACGAAGGGCCACGACAGGAGGGCCCACGACACAAGGAGACCACCATGCCCCAGTACCTGCTGCTCAAGTACTTCCGCGGCGGCCCGGAGCCGCACCATCCCTTCCCCCCGATGGACCAGTGGGACCCAAACGACGTGGAGGCGCACCTGGCCTTCCTCAGGCACGTCACCGAGTTGCTCAAAGAGAACGGCGAGTACGTCGAACATCAGGGACTGACGCCGACGCGCACCTGGGTCCGCTACGGCGGCCCGGACGCCGCGCCGGTGACCACTGACGGCCCGCTGCCCGAGACCAGCGATCTTGTCGCAGGTTGGTGGAAGGTCGACGTCGAGTCGCACGACCGCGCGGTCGAACTCGCGGCCTACACCTCTTCCGAGCCCGGCCCGGGCGGCGAGCCGCTCTATGAGTGGATCGACGTCCGTGAGGTCATGTCCGAGACGACCTCGGAGGGCTGACCGCAGCGTGATCGACGAGCCGGCAGGGCGGCTGGACGAGGGTGCGCTGCGCGCCCTCGTCCCGCGGGTGCTCGCGGGCCTGGTCCGCCGGGGCGAGGACTTCGACGCCGCTGAGGACGCGCTGCAGGAGGCGCTGCTGGAGGCGCTCCGGGTGTGGCCCGAGCACCCACCGCGTGACCCCGGCGCGTGGCTTGCGACGGTCGCGACCCGGCGGCTCGTCGACGCCCGCCGCAGCGAGGCCGCCCGACACCGCCGCGAGGAGGTGACCTACGCCGAACCGCCGCCCGCCGCCACCGAAGAGGGCGACGACACCCTCTTCCTGCTCTTCTGCTGCTGCCACCCCGACCTTGCGCCGGCCTCCCAGGTGGCGCTGACCCTGCGCGCCGTCGGCGGCCTCACCACCAGGGAGATAGCCGACGCCTTTTACGTGCCGGAGGCGACGATGGCGCAGCGGATCAGCCGAGCCAAGCGCTCGCTCCAGGGGCGCAGCCTGGACCAACCCGGCGACCTCGCCGTCGTGCTGCGCGTGCTCTACCTCGTCTACACCGCCGGCCACGCGGGCCGGGTGGACCTGGCTGGCGAGGCGATCCGGCTCAGCCGCCAACTCAACCTCGCTACCGAGGAGCCGGAGGCGCGCGGGCTGCTCGCGTTGATGCTCCTCAACCACGCCCGCCTGCCGGCGCGATTCGACTCAGAGGGTCGCATCGTCACGCTCGACCGCCAGGATCGCGGCCTTTGGGACACCCAAAAGATCGCCGAGGGCGTGCGCGTCCTGCAGTCGGCGCTGGCCGTTCAGCGCCCCGGCCGCTACCAGGTCGAGGCGGCGATCGCCGCCCTCCACGACGATGCACCAAGCGCCGAGCAGACCGACTGGCCGCAGATCCTCGCCTGGTACGACGACCTCGTCGCCCTCTCCGACGAGCCAGCGCGCCAGGACCCCGCCGCCGTGCTTGGGCGCGCGGTGGCGGTAGGCCACGTCCTCGGCGCCGACGCCGGACTGCGCGAAACCGAGCAGTTGCGTGAAGGGTTCGGCGACCGCCACCGCTGGCACGCCGTCCGCGGCCACCTGCATGAGCTGAGCGGTGACCTGCCAGCCGCCGCCACGGCCTACGCCGAGGCCGCCCGCCGAGCCACGAACGTCGCCGAGCGCGACCACCTAGTCCGCCAAGCCGCCCGCGTCCGGGCCGGCTCCAATCCCGATCGGTGATCTCTGGGTCGGCGGCAGAGATAAGTGGCTTGGACGTCGGATGGCGATTTCCTCATCAGCAGGTCGAATTGGAATCGGGCGACCGGCAGCGCAGGATGTCCGGCCATGAACCTCCAACTGAAGTCGCCCCCAGATACGGCCCGCGTCGAGCGGCTAAGCAGCGTCGACGGCCTAATTGCCTACGACATACCTTCGGCGCCGGTCAGCGGCGGCGGGACGAGGCTCGCTCCGGACATCACCGAGGGGGAGATGCTCCTGCTAGCGCGGGCGATGACCTACAAGCTGGCGAGCATCGGCCTGCGGGTCGGCGGCGCCAAGATCGGCGTCCGGGCAACCCCCGCCACGCGGCAAGACGCGATCGCCCGGCTGCGGTCCGAGATCGCCTACCGCCTCGCCGAGGGGTCGCTGATGACGGGCCCCGACCTGGGCACTTGCGAGGACGACTTCGCCGGGTTGCCGACCCCCGGGGGTTCAGCCGGGCTCGCCGCCGCGAGAGCGATCGACGGAGTCCCGGTGGAGGAGCTGCTGACCGGCTACGGCGTCGTCGCGGCGATCGCCGCGGCGCTCGAGTCCGACCTCGGCGGCGTCACGGTCGCGCTCGAGGGGTTCGGGAAGATGGGAGCCAGCATCGCCCGCGAGCTCGACGTCCGCGGCGCCCGTATCGTCGCCGTCTCGACCCTGGCCGGATGTGCGATGGCCCGGACGGGTGGCAGCATCTCGATCGCCAAGCTGATCGCGGCGCGCGAACGTTGGGGGGACGACCTGGTTAACCACCTGGACGTCCCGGTGCGCGAACCCGAGGCGCTCTGGTCGGCGGATTGCGACGTGCTCGTGCCCGGAGCACGCCCGGGCGCGCTCGACGAGCAGACTGCCGGCTTGGTCTGCGCGCGGGTCGTGATGCCGGTCGCCAATGCGCCCTACACCGCCAGCGGCCTGCAGGCCCTGGTCGACCGCGGCATCGAGGCGCACGCGGACTTCGTGGTCAGCGCCGGCGGCGCGATGACCTACCTCGCGCCCCGGGTCTCCGGAGCGTCCGATGTCGCGGCTGGCCGAAAAGCGATCGACCGGATCATGGGTCAGCTCGTGACCGAGGCGCTGGCATTCCCCGAAGGCCCCTATCTGGGCGCCGCGAACCGCGCCGAGCGCTTCCTCGCCTCCTGGCTGCCCAGCTCCCAACTGCCGTCCGCCCCCCCACTGGCATGACCAGCACCTGCGAGGCCACTACCACCGCTCCGCGGCCGACGAGCCAGCCCGCGCAGTACGAGGAGCGCGAGCGAGGTGACGAGCTGGCGCTGCTGCGCGCGATGGCACTGCTGCGCGCCTACGACGAGCGCGCCGTCCGGCTCCACCGGCAGGGACGAATCGGCGCCTACCCCTCATTCTGGGGAGAGGAGGGAATCCAGGCGGGTGCGGTGCTCGCGCTGCGCCCCTCCGACTGGCTATTCCCGACCTACCGCCAAAACGCCGTCGGAATCCTGCGTGGCTTGCCGCCGGAGCTGGCGCTTGGCAGCTTCAACGGCAATCCCGACAGCCAGTTCGATCCCCGGGCCTACGCCTGTGCCCCCCAATGCGTGCCGCTGGCGACGCACATCCCGCACGCGGTGGGCTGGGCATGGGGCGCGGCGATGGAGGGCGACGATCGCGTCGCGCTGGCATTCTTCGGCGACGGCGCGACCTCGGAGGGCGACTTCCACGAGGGCCTCAACCTCGCCGGGGTGCTCAGAGCTCCGCTCGTCCTCCTCTGCACCAACAACCGCTGGGCGATCTCGACGCCGGTCACGCGCCAGACCGCCGCCGCGGAGCTGCGGGACAAGGGTGTCGGCTACGGCATCCCAACCGAGCAGGTCGATGGATTCGACGCCGTCGCGGTGCGCGATGCGGTCGGCCGCGCGGCGGCACGCGCGCGGCGAGGCGAGGGCCCGACGCTGATCGAGGCGCTGGCCTACCGGATCGGCCCGCACGCGACGGCCGACGACCCGAGCCGCTACCGCGACCCGGCCGAGGCGGAGGCCTGGCGGGCCGCGGAGCCGCTCGCTCGCCTGGCGCGGCAGCTGATCAACCGCGGCGAGATCGACACGCCGGCGCTCGAGGCCGAGCTGCGCGGCGCCGACGAACTGATCGGCGCCGCATCTGAGCGGATATCGGCGGGGGAGCCCAGTGACCGGCGTGAGCTCGTCGCGCACGCGTTGGCGCAGTCCACGCCCCTGCTCGAGGCGCAGATCGAGGGGCGCGTCGGATGACCGCCACCGCCGTCGTCGAGGAGCTCCCGACGGGGGAGCTGACGATGGTCGAGGCGCTGGGCGCAGCGCTCGACCGGGCCCTCGCAACCGACCCTCGGGTGATGCTGCTCGGCCTCGACATCGGCGCCAACGGGGGCGTCTTCCGCGTCACCGAAGGGCTCCATGAGCGTTATGGCGGGGAGCGGGTGGTCGACATGCCGATCGCCGAGGCGGGCACGGTTGGTGTGGCCGTCGGGCTCTGCCTCGCCGGCTACCGCCCGGTGGTGGAGATCCAGTTCGACTCCTTCAGCTATCCCGCCGTCGAGCAGATCGCGACCCACGTCGGCCGCTACCGCTGGCGAACCAGGGGGTCGATGGCGATGCCGATGGTGATCCGGATGCCCTGTGGTGGCGGCGTCGGCGCGCCGGAGCTTCACAGCGAGTCGCCGGAGGCGCTCTTCTGTCACCTGCCGGGGCTACGGGTTCTCTGTCCATCGAGCCCAGGCGACGCCTTCGACATGCTGAGCTGGGCGATCGCGTCCGAGGACCCCGTGCTGCTGATGGAGCCAAAGCGCCTCTACAGGGGATGGCGGGAACCGCTGTCGCTCGGCCAGTCGGATGCGGAGCCGGGCGCCATGGTCCTGCACCCCGGGCGCGACGTCACGGTGGTCAGCTACGGTGGCGCACTTCCGGCCTGCGCCGAAGCCGCTGCCCTATTGGACACGGAGGGCGTATCAGTGGAGATCATCGACCTGCGCTCCCTCTGGCCGCTCGACGCCGAGACCCTGATCTCCTCGGTTCGGCGCACCAGGCGCTGTGTCGTGGTGCATGAGGCGCAGCGATCGTGTGGCGTCGGCGCCGAGGTCGCGGCCCTGCTGGCCGAGGGCGCGCTGTTCGACCTCGATGCCCCGGTCGTCCGGGTCACCGGTCTGGACGCGCCCTATCCCCTCGCCGCCCTCGAGGCTGAGTACCTCCCCGACGCCAAGCGGATCGCCGACGCCGTCCGACGCCTGACGCTCTGATGATCTACCGCTTCGCGCTCCCCGACCTCGGCGAGGGAGTCGCCGAGGGCGAGGTGATCGAATGGCTCGTCGAGCCCGGGCAGACAGTCGCGGCCGACGATCCGATCGCCGAGGTCGGGACGGACAAGGTCGACGTCGAGATTCCCTCCCCAGTCACGGGCGTGATCGCGAAATTGAGCGTCGCCGCCGGGCAGACGGTGCCAGTCGGCACCGTCTTGGCCGAAATCGCGACCGAGGACGTGCCGGCGGACGGCTCCTCACCGTCCGCGCCCGCGGCGGCGGCGGGGAACCTCGCCACCCGGCTCGGCGTCGATCTGGCGAGCATGCCGACGCGCGGCTCGCGGCCGGCCGCGACCGAGGTCCGCGAAGCCCGCGAGACGGGCGACGGCGGGCAACGACGACGCACCACGATCGCCCGCCGCCTGACCGCGGCGGCCGCCGTGCCCACCGTGACCAACGTCTGGGAGGTCGACTTCGAGGCGGTGATCGCCACCGGCACGAGGCCGCTGACGGCCGTGGCCCACGCCTCGGTCGTGGCCCTCGGTGAGCAGCGAACGCTCAACGCCTGGGGTGAGGACGACGGCAGCGTCCGCGAGCACGAGGAGGTCCACCTGGGGATCGCAACGCAGGCCCCGCAGGGCTTGGTGGTCCCGGTCGTCCACGACGCCCAGCTGATGCCCGCCGGCGAGCTCGAGGCCGCGATCGCGGCCGTGACCACGGCGGCGCGCGAGGGTCGCGCGCGACCCGACGAGCTGAGCGGCTCTACCTTCACGATCTCGAGCGCCGGCCGCCTCGCCGGAGAGTTCGCGACGCCGTTGCTCAACCTCCCCGAGGTCGCGATTCTCGGCCTCTACCGCGTCCGCCCACGGGCCGTCGTCGTCGATGGCGAGGTCGCGGTCCGCCAGATGGCCAACCTCTCGATCGGCTTCGACCACCGGGCGGTCGACGGCCTCGCCGCCGCCACCTTCCTCGCCCGGGTCGGCGAGCTCGTCAGCGGCTGGTCGATCGGCGAGGAATCCGGCGACGCCTAGGCTAGACGGTCCACTCGGCGAGCCGAGCCGCCGCCAGCTCGCGCTCGCGCTCGCAGCGCTCGGCCGAGCAAATAGTCGATCGCCGTGGTGGGCAGGTCGGACCCGCCGAGCGGCGAAGCCGGCGGCAGGCGTTCGACCTCTGCCAGCAGGCGGTCGATCCAGGCATCCGGCGCCACCTCAGGCTCGCTGCGGACACTTTGCTCCCAGGCTATGTACGACATCGTGGCTCCCTTCGGGTTGCGCTATTGGCGTCACCCCTTCAATTGCCCAAGCCCGCAATCCCGCCCCCCAAAGTTTAGGGAGGCAGTATCCGCGTCTCCCTCAATTACGCCATTGAGACCCAATGGCGAGACCGTCATCACCCCGCAAGGGAAAGCAACTCGGCTTCGAGGATTTCCTCGATGCCGAGAAGCTGGGCCGAGCGCTGGGCCAGACGGATCGTCAGCGCCGAGCAAGGCTCCCGGACCGAAGCCACGGGCGCGGCCATCGAAGCCCTCGCCCGACGAGCGCGGCATGCTGTTCGATGTGCCGAACGAGGCACGGCAACCGTCGGCGCAAGGGCGGCGAGGCCCGGACCGACGGCGTCGGGAGTCGGGGCAATACAGCCTCTACTCGCCCGCCTACCAGCAGGAGCCGGAGAAAAAGCAAAACGGAAAGAAGGAGGAACCACCGGATGAACCGATACGGAGACCTGGCCAAGCGCCACTGGCAGGAGACGGACCCGGCTCGGTACGCGACGATCGCCGACCCGGAGGCCTTCTTCACGAGCCTGGGCGAAGAGGTGGAGCAGGAGATCCAGGAGCTGGCGGACCGGCTGGCGGGACCGGACCAGCCTCAGGAGGCGTATCTGGACAAGGTCGGCCGGCTCAACATGACCCGCCTGCAGGCGGAGGAGCGGATCCTGGCCGAGATGGTCTGGATCGACCCGCCGAGCGAGAGCCCGAGCGCACCGCCGAGCGCCCGCGAGTAGGTCGCGTCGAGGCCAACCTCGCCGCGCTGCGCACGCTGGCGACGCTGCGGGCCGAGGAGCGGGAGCCAACCGCCGAGGAGCGTCAGATCCTCTCCGCCTGGAGGAGCTGGGGCGCCGTCCCGCAGGTCTTCGAGAAGAGCCGGCCCGAGTTCGAGGCGGTCCGGGCGGAGCTGAACGATCTGCTCGGCGAGCGCGGCTACCGAGCCGCCAGCCGCACCACCGTCAACGCCCACTACACCGACCCCGCCTATGCCCGCGCGACCTGGCAGGCACTGCAGCGGCTGGGCTTCGAGCAGGGTCAGGTGCTCGAGCCGGGCGCCGGCGCCGGCGCCTTCATCGGCAGCGCCCCATCGGGTGCGCAGATGACGGGCGTCGAGCTCGACCCCGCCTCCGCCGCCATCGCCCAGGCCCTCGCCCCGCAGGCGACGATCCGCGCCGAGTCGTTCGCCAAGTCCCCCTTCGCGGACGGCCAGTTCGACGCCGTGATCGGCAACGTCCCGTTCGGGAAGTTCGCGCTCCACGATGAGCGTCACAACGCCGGCGAGCACTCGATCCACAACCACTTCATCATCAAATCGCTGGCCCTGACGCGGCCCGGCGGTCTGGTCGCGGTGCTGACCAGCCAGTTCACCCTCGACTCCGAGAACGACGCCGCCCGACGCGAGATGCACGCTCTCGGCGACCTGGTCGGCGCCGTGCGGCTGCCGACCGGCGCCCACCGCCGCGTCGCCGGCACCGACGCGGTCACCGACCTCGTCGTCTTCCGCCGCCGCGAGCCCGGTGCCGAGCCGGGCCGCGCCGAGTGGCTCGAGGCGCCCCCGCGGGTGATCGACGGCCATGAGGTCCGCGTCAACGCCTACTTCGACGCCCACCCCGAGCACGTGCTGGGGACGCTCGCAGTCGGCACCGGCATGTACAGCGCCCAGACGCTGCAGGTGCGCGGCGAGCTGGCGACCACCGCGCAGCGGCTCGATGCGGCGCTCGACGCGATCACCCGCAACGCCGAGCTGGAGGGGTTGACGATGGCGCCCCGCGCCGCCGAGCCCGAGGCCGAGCGCGCGCCGAGGCCGGCGCTCGAGCGCGCCCCCGAGGACCTCCAGGACGGGCACCTCGTCGACCGTGGCGGCGGACGCTTCGCCCGCGTCCTCGGCGGTGAGCTGGCCGATCTCGAGGTTCCTGCCGCCCATGCACGGCAGCTCTCCTCGCTACTCGGGATGCGCGACACAGTGCGGCAGCTGCTCCACGTCGAGGCGACGAGCCCCGAGGAGACGACGGAGATGACGGAGCTGCGCAAGAAGCTCCGCAATCGCTACGGGAGCTACGTCGGGCGCCACGGGCCGATCAACGGCTACAAGCTGGCGCGCACCGGACGGGTCGACCCGGCGACTGGTGAGCCCCGCTACCGCCGCGTGGTCCCACCCGCAATCAAGATCCTGCGGGAGGACCCCTCGGAGGCGCTGGTGCGAGCGCTCGAGAACTTCGACGACAGCACCCGCACGGCGACGCCGGCCAAGATCCTCAGCCGCCGGGCGATCGCCCCGCGACAACCGGTGCGCCACGTCGATGAGCCGAGCGACGCGCTGGCGATCACGATCGAGCAATACGGGCGGGTCGAGCTCGACGCGGTCGCCTCGCTGCTCGGCTGCGCGCCCTGGGAGGCACGGCGCCGGCTCGGTGAGCTCGTCTACGACGATCCGCAGAGCGGGCAGCTGGTGCCCGCTGCGGAGTACAAGTCGGGCAACGTACGCGAGAAGCTCGAGCAGGCGCGGGCTGCCGCCGAGGAGCGCCCCGAGCTGGCCGCCAACGTGCAGGCACTCGAGGCCGTCCTGCCCAGAGACCTCGGCATGGACGAGGTCGAGGCGCGCCTCGGCGCGGCCTGGATCGATGCCGAGACCCACCAGCAGTTTCTCGCCGAGCTGCTCGGCGACCCGAACATCCGCGTCGTCAACCCGGTCCCAAGCGCATGGGAGGTCAAGGGGCGGACGGACACGGTAGCCGCGATCAGCGAGTGGGGCACGCAGCGGATGGCGGCGCCGGAAATCGTCAAGGCAGTCCTCGAGCAGCGGGCGGTGGTCGTCCGCGACAAACTCGAGGACGGCAGGTACATCGAGAATCCGGGCGAGACGACGGCCGCCCAGGACAAGGCGACCGCCATCCAAGATCGCTTCGGTGAGTGGGTCTGGGAGGACCCCGAGCGGGCCAAGCGTCTGCTCGCCGAGTACAACCGCCGCTTCAACTCGTTGGTCCTCCGCGACTACACCGCCGAGGGTCAGCGCCTGACCTTGCCCGGCCTCGCCTCGACCTTCACCCCGCGGGAGCACCAGCGCACCGCGGTTGCCAGGATGCTGGCCGAGCCGGCGGTCGGCCTCTTCCACGAGGTCGGCGCCGGCAAGACCGCCGAGATGGTGATGGGCGCGATGGAGCTGAAGCGGCTCGGCCTCGTCTCCAAGCCGGTCGTCGTCGTGCCGAACCACATGCTCGAGCAGTTCTCGCGCGAGTGGCTGCAGCTCTATCCGCAGGCGCAAGTTCTGGCCGCCTCCTCGGACGACCTCAAAGCCGATCGTCGCCGCCTCTTCGTCTCGCGGGTGGCGACCAACGACTGGGACGGCGTGGTGATGACGCGGACCGCGTTCGCCAAGCTGGGGATGTCGCAGGACGCCGAAGCCGCCTACATCGAGACCGAGGTCGAGGCGCTGCGCGAGGCCTGCGAGCGCGCCAAAGAGTCCGGGCAGGAACTGAGTATCAAGCGCACCGAGCAGATGCTGCTCGCCGCCGAAAGCCGGCTCGAGAAAAAGCTCGACAAGATCAAGGATCCGGGCGTCAGCTTCGAGGACACCGGGGCTCGACTACCTGATCGTCGACGAGGCGCACGGGTACAAGAACCTGCGGACCGCCTCCAACATGCGCGACGCCGCGATCGACGGCAGCGATCGCGCCAGCGACCTCCACATGAAGATCGAGTACCTGCGCAGCCGTCTCGGCGAGCGCGTGGTGACGTTCGCGACCGCGACCCCGATCGCGAACAGCGTCACCGAGGCGCACGTGATGATGCGCTACCTGCGTCCCGACCTACTCGCTGCGGCGGGCGTCGATGTGTTCGACGTTTGGGCGGCGACCTTCGGCGCCAGGTGGCCGAGATGGAGATGGACCCGGCCGGTCGCGGCTACCGCTCGAAGACGCGCTTCGCCGGCTTCCAAAACGTGCCCGAGATGATGCGGATGTGGCACGTCTTCGCCGACGTCAAGACCGCCGAGGATCTCGACCTCGATCTGCCCTTGCTGGCCGCCAACGAGCGCGGCGAGCGGCGGCCGCAGACGATCGGGGTGCCACCGTCGCCGGAGCTGAAGGATCTGATGGCAGACCTGGGTCGGCTTGCGGACAGACCATCGCGGGACCGCGCCAAGATGCTGCGGATCACCAACATCGGCCGCAAGGCGGCGCTCGATATGCGGCTGGCTACAGGGTTCGAGCCCGTCGAGCCGATCAAAAGGTCGACGTCGCCGCTCGCAACATCGCGGCGATCTGGCGCGAGAACAAGGACCGGGTCTACGTCGACCCGGCAACCGAGCTGCCGTCGCCGACGCCGGGCGCGCTCCAGCTCGTCTTCTGCGACCTCGGCGTTCCCTCCGACGAGTGGAACGTCTACGACGAGCTGCGCGACCTGCTCGTCGCCCAGGGTGTGCCGCGGGCGCAGATCCGCTTCATCCACGAAGCGAAAAGCGACGAGGACCGCGCTCGCCTCTTCAAGGCAGCGCGCAGCGGCGAGATCGCCGTCCTGATCGGCTCCACGGAGAAGATGGGGGTCGGCACCAACATCCAGGCGCGGGCGGTCGCGCTGCACCATCTCGACTGTCCCTGGCGACCCGCTGACCTCGCCCAGCGCGAGGGTCGAATCCTGCGCCAGGGCAACCAGAACGAGGAGATCGGGATCTACCGCTACGTGGCCGAGGGCAGCTTCGATACCTACCTCTGGCAGACGGTCGAGCGCAAGGCCCGCTTCATCCACCAGCTGTTGAAGGGCAGCCTCGACGTACGCGAGATCGAGGACATTGGCGACGCGACGCTCTCGGCCGCCGAGGCGAAGGCGCTCGCCTCCGGCAACCCGCTGCTGCTCGACAAGGCGACCACCGACACCGAGCTGACCACGCTCGAGCGCCGGCGGCGCGCCTACGACCGAAACCAGCATGCGCTGGATCGCACGATCGAGGGCCTGGAGAGCTCGATCGTCGCGATCGATGAGGAGCTGCCGCTGCTGCGCGCGTCCGAGTCGCGCCGCCGCGAGACCCGCGGCAAGGCGTTCGAGATGACGATCGGCGGGCAGCAGGTGAGGGAGCGAACGGAGGCAGCGGGCCTGTTGCGCGAGTGGTCGCTGAACTTCCAGGCCGTGCCTCGGCGCGGCGCACGCACGGCTGAGGTCAGCGAGCTCGGCGGCCTGACGATCACCGCCACTTACAACTGGGAGCTGGGGGCAGATTGGATCACGTTCTACCTCCGCGATGCCGATCTTCTCCTTGCCGAGGTGTCGGGGGAGGGGCTGTCCGAGATCGGCATCGGCAACATCCGCCAGCTCGAGAACCGCCTCACCGAGCTGCCGGAGCGGATCGCGTCCCAGGAGAGCGAGCGCGAGGAGGCTCTCGCCGAAATCGACAACGCGCGCACCGCCAAGCAACGACCCTTCAGACACGCCGAGCTGCTCGAGGCGACCCGCAAGCGCGCAAAGGAGATCGACGCCGAGCTCGCGCAGCAGGCGGCCGAGAGCGCGAAGTCAGCAGCCGCTAGGGCGCGAGGAGAAAACGGTGACAAGTCGCCCAGCGCCCCCAGTGAGGACGCGCTCGCCGTTCACCGCGAGGTGCTCGACGAGAATCGGTACGCCTGGATCGACGACCGGGCGAACGAGCTCGTCCGGCGCGAGGGCGCGCTTCTCGCCTCCTCACCGCGCGAGCCCGACGCCGAGTCGCCATTCGCGACGCTCTACCGCGGCGGAGCCCAAGAGCACTGGCTCGAGCGCGAGGGCGAGCGCGCCGCCCGCTGGGTCGCCGTCCAGCGGGCTTACGCCGCCCAGGCTTCACTGGAGCCACCCGGCACCGCGACTAGCACGCCCGAGGCCGCCGTTGACCACGAGGGCGTCGGGATGTAGGTCCCTTTGTCGCTTCGACCCGGCTTAGGCCTCGGACAGCTTCGACGCCGCTGCCAAACGCTGCCCAGGCAGGCTTGGCCCGGCCTTCCCGGTCGTGCAACCCGAGCGAGCAGAAGAAAGTCTGCGCATCCGACCTGTCCCCGCAGTCGCTTGCCGGCAAATCGAACAGGGTGTAGAAGCTCAGGAACGGGATCGCCCACGGGAGGCGATTCCAGGCGGCGAAGACGTTGCGCACGAAGGTCGCTTGTGCGGCTGGCGAACCGTGCAGCCGGGAGGCCGAGGAGAAGCCTGCCTCCTGCATCACGAGCGGTCGCCCGCGCGCGAGGCGGACCATCTTCGGAACATCGCGCAGCGGCGCCCGCGGCGAACGCATCAGGTAGCCGTGAACGAGCGGGTAGTAGGTGACGACAGTCGTCTCGCCGAGCCGCGCGAGCCTCCGTGCGATCCCAGGGCGCGCAGCGGTCAAGCCCTTATAGGTGACCGTCACTCCGCCCTTCGCCCAGGGAGCGAGACGGTGCAGTTCGGCGAGCGCGGCGCGGGCGAAGCGCAGGAACGCCGGCAGCTCGTCGGGATGGGCACTCAGATAGACGTCGGCCTCGTTGGCGATCGAGACGTAACGCACCTGTCTGCTGAGGTCGGACGCCAGCCGCCGGAGGAGCTTGCGGTAGCGATCGATCATCTGCCGGCTGTCCCAAGGCATAGGCCGCAGATCGTGCGGCACCGAGCGCTCGGCGGTCTCGATTGCGGCCGGGATCAGCATGATCTGTATAGCCGAGATCGAGCGGACGCCCCGCACGATCGCCGCGACGTCCTCGAGCCGAAAACGGCCCCGCGCAGGTTCGAGCGTGCTCCACGGCTGCGGTGCCTCGATCGCGTTGGCGCCCGCCTCGAGAAACACCTCAAAGGCCTGCGACTCTCCACCCGGACCCGAGTTCAGGGTCGCCCCCACAGCCCGCAGCGGCAGCGCCGGTCGGGCCTCGGACCAAGCGAGCGTTGAGCCCCCCGCAGCGGCACCTAAGAGCGCTGCGAAGAAGAGGACTGCCGGCAGGAGGCGAGAGCGGGACATCGAGGCGATTGAATCACCCCTAGAGGAGGAGCTCGACGCCGTCGATCAGGCGACCTGGATCATCATCACACCAGCGATCAAGGCCGCGACAGCCGCTAGGCGCAATGGCGAGATTGGGCGTCTGGGGAGGCGAAACAGTCCGTAGCGATCGACGAGAATCGAGGCGACCTGCTGGCCGCCAATCGCGAGGGCGATGACTGGCGCGGCGCCGATCTCTGGGATCAGCAGGAAGACGGACGTAACGTAGGTGGCGCCGATCAGGCCGCCGACCCAACCCCACCAAGGCATCGCCGGAAGGCGCTTCAGGGTTGGCGGGGTTGCCTTTGCGACCGAGAGGACGGCAGCGAGCAGGATCGCCATGCCGGCGGTGGCGACGAGGAAGGAGAGCGCCGCGGTGGTGAGCGGGGCGTCGAGGTCGGCGCGCAGCTGGGCATTGATCGCCCCCTGCAGCGGCAGCGCGGCGCCAGCGAGGACACCGAGGGCTAGCCAGCCGAATCGAGTCCGGCCGACATCGGCGAGGGTGCCCGGCTCGGCCTGGACACGCACGATGAGACTCGCTCCGAGGAGAACCGCGAGACAACCAATCACGTCCCAGGCGTTGAGCGGCCGCGACTCGACGCCGAGCCAGCCAAACCCATCGAGCGCCAAGGAAGCGAGCATCTGACCCGTCACCCAGAGAGCGACGGTGAGCACCGCCCCGACCCGGGGAAAGAGAAGGATGCCCGAGGTGATGTAGATCGCGCTGCCGAGCCCGCCGATCAGGTGCCAGAGGGGAACGCCGTCGAGGAGCTCAAAGGCGCCGAGCGAGCCGGCCACCGCCGTTCCAATGAGCAAGGCAAAGGCGCCGACTCCAAGCTGGATCGCCGATGCGCCGAAAGGACTGCCGGTGGCAACGCTGAGCTGGACGTTGGCGGCGGCCTGCACGGCAAGCAGGGCGCCGACGAGCAACAAGAGGGGAACGGCGAACGCGTCCAAGATGGCTCTCCTCAGAAGTGGACTCTACGTCCATTTCAAGGTAGCAAAACCGGACTATGCGTCCACTTATCCCTCTAGAATCCGGGCGATGCAGCCACCGCGCCTCGACTCGGACCCGCCCGCGCCGTTGCGAGCCGATGCGGCGCGCAACCGCGTACGAATCCTGCAAGCAGCCGAGTTGCTCTTCGCCGAGCACCCCGGCGAGCTAGTGACGATGGAGGAGATAGCCGCTGCCGCCGGGGTCGGGAAGGCGACCCTCTACCGGCGCTATCCAGACGTCGGCTCGGTCGCGCAGGCGCTCCTCGATGAGCATGAGCGGCTCCTGCAGGAAGACCTGCTGCGGGGGCCGCCCCCCTTGGGCCCGGGTGCGGCTCCGGTCGAGCGCCTGGCCGCCTTCTATGAAGCGATGGTCGAGCTCCTCGAGCGCAACGGGCACCTCTCCCTCGCCGCAGAGACCGGAGCGCGGCGATACCGGACCGGCGCCTACGGCGCCTGGTCGTTGCATGTCCAGGTGCTGCTTGGGGAGGCCGGGCTCGGGAAGCAGCCGGCGCTAGTCGACGCACTCCTCGCCCCGCTGGCGCCGGACGTCTTCGCCCGGCAGCGACAGAGCGGGCTCACGTCGTCGCAGATCGCCGAGGGCCTGTCGCTGATCGCCGCTCGGGTGCTCAGGGACACGAGCTAAACGCCCCAATTCTTGTCCATGAATCAGCCGCTTCCCCCAGAAGCAACTAGCGCAGTACGCTCGGGATCGAGGCACTAGGCGGCTTAAGCACCGACCGCGACCTCGAGCGCTCGCTCGGCCGGCGCATCGTCGAGACCCTTCCCGACACCTAGACAGGAGCAGCCATGGCCACGGTTCACTTCAAGCAGACGACCACCGCGACGCCCGAGCAGTTCATCGCCGCCCTCACCGACTTCGGCCCGGGCCGCGCGAAGCTGTTTCCGAACAGCGCCGACGACTACATGAAAGTGCACGACCAGGGCCCGACCGAGGCCGACGTCACCGAAGGCTCCAGCGGCATCTGGGAGCGCCTGTACTACGACTGGTCCGATCCCAACCGCGTCGTCCTCACGACCACCGACTCCAACACCTGGGGAGGCGCCTCGGGCCACACTTACACGCTCACCCGGCAGCCCGACGGCAAGACCGAGGTGGACCTGGTCACGGTTCGAGACGGCAAGAACTTCAAAGGACGCCTGCTCGGCCTAGTGATCGGGTCAATCGGCAAGGGCAAACTCAAAAAGGCCTTCGAGGCGAGCGTCGCAGCGATCGAGGCTCGGGGCAGCGATTCCGGTGCGAAGCAGACCTCGGGCAGCTAGTCTCAGGCTGTTGGTCTACGCCTTCAGATACGCGCCCGCCGAGGGTGACCCGCAGCCGGTCGGGACCGGCGAGGGAAGCGGTGAGAGCGCCGTAGTCGATGCCTTCAAGCACCTTCGCGACCAGAGCGAGGGCATCGGCCTGCCGGCCGGCGAATACCAGTATCGAGCGCTGGATCGCGGTGGAATTCCAGGGGTCATGCCCGGCGTTTCAACCGGGCCGGACTTCTGGGCGCCGCTGGTCCTCGACCCCGACGGGACGATCAACGTCTGAGGCAGGTCCTCGGTTGAAGGGCGCGGCGCGCCCGATCCTGCAGAGGGTGACCGGGCAGCCGACTCCCCAAGCCATCAGCGCGGACCGCAGCAGCAGTCAAGGGCGCTTGCGCCCGACGCCTTTAGGGTTGACGGCCGGTGCCGGGCTGCGCTCCGCTGCGGCAGGTCGGCACGGCTCAAGCGTGACTCTTGTCAGGAGCGCCACATTGCCGGAATTCGGAGGCTAGCTAGGCACGACCGCGACGTAACGGATTCTGCGAATCCAGAGACTCACGCATCTCGGCCGTCGCTTTGTCGACCGACTCAAGGTCCCCAGGTTCCAAGCTCTTCTGCTGCAAACCGATCGGCGGCGTCGTCTCGTCTAGCGGCGCGTCAGCCGACTCGGAATTTTCTTTTGGATCGTTCACTTCGACTCCCCGCCTCCGCCGCCCTTCTGGACCTCTTCCACAGGGGGCGTAGTTTCCTCAAGCGGGGGATCGTCGCGGAGGCTCATACCGACTTCGTGTCGCCCTCATAGTGGATTGGCGCCGTGGTCTCATCCAAGGGCACCCCCTCCGCGGGGGGATTCGGCTGCACCGGCTCAACGGGTGGATTTGGAGATCGAGTCATCAGAAAGTCACCACTGCAACAAGGATAGTGAGTGCTATCCCAACCGCCACCAGGCCGACCAAAAAGAACCGACCGGCCAGCATGACTGCTTTTGCTGCCTTGTCGCCTTGCCTGGTGGTGGAATCAATCGAAATCAGCAGCCCCCCTTATCGTCCGGACGTGAACCCGCCATAGATCTGGCTCATGCGTGAACCGCTCGGTCGTGTAGTTAGCGACCTCTTCAGCAGAGATGTCCGAGACCAGATTCGGGAGAAGCGTGCCCCGCAGCGCGGTCACAAATGCCGCAATCAAACAAACGGCACCGACGAGCAGAGCGATTCCGGTAGCGGCCCGCGCGGTGCAATGCACGGCCTCAAGCATGGACTCGGCGTTAGCGCCAACGAGCGCCAAAACGGCTCCGGAGAACCCCGCTAGTTGCCCTCCTCGCGAGCGAAGAGACTGGACGCGTTCGCGCAAATCATCCAGCAGGTCTTCCGCTCTCTTGACATACCAGGCGATCGCCTCTGGATTTGGCTTTTGGTCCGGATCTGGCAGCGGTCCAACCTAGTCGCGAGCGCGGCGGCGGTACCGATTATCCAGACGGTGTGCTCGTTCCTCCGGGGCGAAATCGTCCAGGTCGCCCCGGAGCGCGACGAACTCTCGGGTCAGCTCCCTCATTGCCACCCCGTCTTGCGACGCTCCCGGCCGCGCGAACTCGCGATCGTGGTCGTCACACCGCCGTAGCTCACCAGGCGCGGATGATCTCTCCAGTGCGCCACCCCTCGATGCTTCGCTGGAAGGCCGACGCGATCGTGTGCATGGGGACGGGGGTGCGGCCGGGATTGAAGGGGCCGAACTGCTCATAGCTGTCCTGGGCATCCCAGGGCTGACGGCCTCGGGGATGCCCTGTGCGAGCTCGTCCGCGGTAACGGTCTCGAATCGGCCGAAGTGCGCCTCGCCGGCCGCGCAATCGCAAGTGCCCGGGGCGCTGGCGGGCCGTCGTTCAATAGCTTCGACATGCACGGCGACAACCGCTGGGATTCGTGGGACACAGCCAAACGGCTCAGACGGCTGAGCCGCCGCGAGGGGGAAATCATCTGGGCGCCGGCGGCAGGCTTCGTGCGAGCGAGGCGCCTGTTGTCCGAGCGCGGTCTCTGGGAGTTCACGCCGCTGTCGGGCAGCAAGTGGAGCTGGCTGATGGCCGGCTCTGACCCGGAGGTGCGCTGGAAGGTGACGTTCGCCGACGGCAGGAACGAGCCGATGACCATCGCCGACGGGATCTACGACGCGGAGGGGGCGCTGATCGAGGCGGTCGACTTCCTCGGCTGGGACAATTCCGTGCGCGAGCACGAGCTGGCGCCGGAGCCGGCGCCCGAGGAGCTCGGCGCACTCCTCGCTGCGGCCGAGATCGAGGCGCGGCAGGACGACCCGACAGTGGACGTCCGCGACCAAGCGGTCCAGACAGAGCCCGCGCCGGTGGAGGCCCACCCGGCACCCGCTGGGCTGGAGCCACCCGCCCGCCGGCCCCGCGAGATC
The DNA here is from genome assembly GCA_963729055.1 of uncultured Actinomycetes bacterium. GTDB lineage: Bacteria > Actinomycetota > Thermoleophilia > Solirubrobacterales > 70-9 > VAYN01. The sequence goes on from CAVSMQ010000007.1 coordinate 44,810, forward strand.
GGCGGGGGCGGCTACGAGATGTAGCCCGACGCGCCAACCTGGCAGTTTTGTCTCCTTTCTATCGAAGTTCGATAGATTCCCATCGTGACTCGATAGGAGGGTGATGGGAAGACTGACCGTGAATGTCCTGCGCACTGTGCTCACGGTGGTGCTCACCGGAACCGTGCTCATCCAGGTGCTGATGGTGTGGACGTTGATCAGCGGGGACGACCCGGAGGACGGCTCGCTCCCGCTGACTTCGCTACGACTCATCACGATCCTGGGCATAGTGACGGTCCAGGTCGCCCTCGTCTGCGTCTGGCGGCTGGTGACGATGGTGCGCCGCGGAACCGTGTTCTCCCACGCCGCCTTCCGCTACGTGGACATCGTGATCGGCGCGATCGTGGCGGCGGCCCTCGTGTGGTTCACGGTCACCGCCATCAACGCGCCCGGCCAGCGCGACGACCCCGGCGTCACCCTGATCATGGGCGGCATCGGCGTCGCCATCCTTGGCGTCGCACTGATCGTGCTCGTGCTGCGAATGCTGCTCGCCCAGGCCGTGGCCCGCGACGTCGAAGCAACGCAGCTTAAGGCCGAGCTGAACGAGGTCATCTGATGCCGATCGCCGTCGACATCGACGTGATGCTGGCCCGCCGCAAGATGTCCGTCGGCGAGCTCGCGGACCGCGTCGGGATCACGCCCGCGAACCTGGCGGTCCTCAAGAACGGCCGCGCCAAGGCGGTGCGCTTCGCAACCCTCGCCGCTCTCTGCGAGGCGCTCGAGTGCCAGCCGGGCGACCTGCTTCGCTGGGAAGCCGAGGATGTCTAAGAAGCGCGCAAGCCGTGCCGCTGGAAGCGACCGTGGATTTCGCTCCACAAGCGGGAAAGCGGTGTGCGGCGTAGGAGTGGCGCCGAGCGCGTCGTCCTCGAGCACGATGCGCTCGCTGCCCTGCGCGAGCAGATCGGAGCGGGGCGATGGGGGGCAGCGCCGGTTCCTTCGCCGTCCGCTTCGGCGCCTATCTCGCCTGTTGCCGCCATTCGCCGCGGGCTCTACCGGCTGCGCCAATTCCCCTCCTCCGCTTCCACGGTCGCGGTGGGTGGCGCTCGCCGACGGCGAGCAGCACAAGCGCCGGCTTCGCGGCATCCCGGTCAATGTTGAATACCACTCCCCAGCGGCCATCCGGCTGCGGGATGCAGTGCTTTACGCAGCCGCCAAGTTGCGTTCCATCCCGCGTCTCGGCTTCGCATGGGCGCAAGGAGTCGACTGCGACGCCATCGGCCTCCAGCCTGCGAATCGCCGGCTCGATCGCGGCCCGCGCCGCCTCGCTGGCGCGTGCCAGATCCTCGGCAAGGGCTATCTCATCAACGCGCAACCCGAATCGGAGGCTCCCCGCCTCGTCGGCGATCGACTACCCCTCGCCGTCGGGAGGCTGCATCCGAGGACTGTGCTCGCGCCAGAACTCCTCCGGCGTCATCGCTCGGGTCCCCGTCCGCTTGCGGATCTCCTCGATCGAGGTCGCCTTCGAGGGCCAGTCCGGCGCGTAGATCAACTTGACTTCCGCCGCTTCCTCCTCGGTCATCGCCCTGACCTGCTCGATCAACTCAGCCTTGGTCATGTATCGCCGGCACCCACCGAATCCGGGAGGTGCATCCGAAGCGCGGCCCGCATCGACGAGCACGCACCAGGCTCGCGTGTACGACCAGATCCGCGACCCCGAGCAGCGACTGAAGGCGCTCGTGTCGAGCGCCTTCAGTCAGGTGAGATCGGCTGAAATCTGTGGAGCACCCTTGCCCCACTTCTTGCCCCAGCGGAGCTTCTGGGTATACCTGGGTATACTGGCTCCATGGCAAAGGTCATGGTCTCCCTTCCCGATGATCTCCTCGCCGAGGTAGATGCCGAGGCCCGGCGCGGCGGCACGACTCGCAGCGCCGTTATGCGGGATTTCGCCGACGCGGCGCTGCGCCGGCGCCGCGAGGGCCGGGCAGCGGCGATGCGATCGCTGCTCAGCGACGCCTCGCCCCATGGCGGTCGCGCCGCGGAGCAAGTGAAGGCGACGCGGCCCGGTTCGTGACGACGCTGCTCCTCGACGCGAGCGTCCTGCTTGCCGCCTTCGACCCCGAGGACGATCATCACCAGCCGGCACGAACCCTGTTGGAAGACGACAACACGACGCTCGCCACCCTCGACCTCGCCCGCTACGAGGTCACCAACGTCGCGGTGCGGGCGTGGCGCGCACCGGCGACAGTCGGACCGCTGCTGGCAGTGGTAGAGAGGATTGCCGACGACGGCGGCGTCCTTCTCTCTACCGACACCCTCCTAACGAAGGCGGCAGAGATCGCCGAGCGCCACACGATCTCTGTATACGACGCCGCCTACGCGGCTGCCGCCGACGAAGGCGGCTATCGGCTTGTTAGTTGCGACGAACGCGACTTGGTCTCACAGGACCTCGCAGCACTCCCCGCAACTGCACGGCCTGAGTAGCAGGGGCGGCCATCGCCTATGTCGGGCCTCAGTCAAGGCGCTCACCCCCCTGATCGGATCCGCGAGGTTGCCCTGAGCGCCTCCCCTCGGGGGTCCTGGCTCTGCGTACACCATCGTTTCCGATGATGACGGACCGGAGCCGCCACGCCAGGCTTAAAGCAACCTCGCTTCGACCTCATCTTCCCCCACAGCTTGCGCCACGGCCAATTTTGCACCCTGATGTCTTGCAGACAACAAAACGAAAGCCCCGCATTCGCGGGGCTTTCGTCCTATAGCGGGGGCAGGATTCGAACCTGCGACCTTCGGGTTATGAGCCCGACGAGCTACCTGGCTGCTCCACCCCGCGGCGGACTAAGGATCGTAGCAATTCGGGGGCTGGCCCGGGATCGATTTCGGTAGCCGGGGCGGTCTAGAGTGCCGCGGATGGCCGAGGGTCCGAAGCGCGTGGCGGTGATCGACGTGGGCACCAATTCGGCGCGGCTGCTGGTCGCCGACGTCGCTGGCCGTGAGGTGCGGAAGGTCGAGCGGCGCAGCACGGTGACGCGGTTGGGGCGGGGAGTCGACCTCTCGGGGCGGTTGGCGGCGGAAGCGATCGAGGACGCCTGCGGCGCCATCGGGGGTTACCTGGAAGCGGTGCAGGAGCTGGAGGTCGAGCGGGTCGAGGCGATCGCGACCAGCGCCGTGCGCGACGCCAGCAACGGCGGCGCCTTTGTGGCCGAGCTGCGGGAGCGGTTCGCGCTGACGGCGCGGGTGCTGAACGGCGAGGAAGAGGCGCGGCTGACTTATCTGGGGGCGAGCTCGGAGGAGGAGCCGCGGGTGCCGACGCTGGTGATCGACATCGGTGGCGGCTCGACCGAGCTGATCATCGGCCGCGAAGCGGAGATCTCCTTCCACGCCTCGCTGCAGGCGGGCGTCGTCCGCCACAGCGAGCGACACATCGCCAGCGATCCGCCGACAGCCGCCGAGCTGGAAGCGCTGGCCGCCGACGTGCGGGGACTGATCGAGGCGGCGAGCGCCGAGGCGCCCGACCCCGAGGCAGGGATCGCGGTCGCCGGGACGCCGACCTCGCTGGCGGCGATCGACCTGGAACTCGAGCCGTATGACCCAGATCGCGTGCATGGCCACTTGCTCGGCCTGCGCTCGATCCAGCGAATGCTCTCCCGGCTTGCCTCGGTGCCGCTCACCGAGCGGACCGAGATCGTTGGCCTGCATCCCGACCGGGCGCCAACGATCGTCGCTGGCGTCGTGATCCTGGTCGAGACGATGCGGGCCTTCGGGCTCGAGGAGATCACCGTTTCCGAGCACGACATCCTCTACGGCGCAGCGATAAACGCGGCGTCGCGCTGAAGTCTCAACGGCGCTCAAATCCCACGCTCAAGCGGTTCGAATGAACCGAAAGGCTTTGACGTACCAAGCGAACAGCGGCGTACATGGCGATAGGCCAAATGGGCTATGTGACCAAGCGAACAACGAAAATACGTCCAGATTCGTACTAAAAATTAGGTATCAGCAGGCCTCAAGGCTGGACTGTTCGGAGACGGGGATCCATACTCCTCCTCACCGGGGACGAGATGGGGTTCGCCTCACCTTGCACCTGGTTACAGGGCTTGGGCGATTGCCGCATCATGGCGCCTCCCGCCGTCTGAGCCCAACTAATAAATGGTCCCTGAAGACGTACCCCTGCCCGTCCTGAGGGGCCAGCTGAATCGGCCGTCCTTGCGACGGCCGATTCTTTTTAGGCCAGATTGGCTTTGCGCGGGTAGGCGATCTCGGGGTCGGTAAGGACGTTGACCAAGGTCGGTGCCCCCGACTCGAAGGCCCGCTCGAGCGCCGGCCGCAGCTCGCCCGGCTCGCGGACCAGCACGCCCTCGCAACCGAGCGTCTCGACCAGCTCGTCGTAGCGGGTCTCCGGCTGCAGCTCAGCGGCCACCGAGTAGCCGTAGAGGAACTTCATCGGGTGGTGCTCGAGGCCCCAGATCCCGTTGTTCCCCATCACCCCGACAACGCCGAGGCCGTGGCGGGCCATGGTGTCGAACTCCATCCCGGCGAAGCCGAAGGCGCCGTCGCCGAGCAGTAGGCAGACCTGGCGGTCGGGCCGCGAGATCTTGGCCCCGATCGCCTGGCCCGGCCCGGCGCCGAGGCAGCCGAACGGGCCCGGGTCCATCCAACAGCCCGGCTCGTAGGTATCGATGTAGCGGCCGGCGTAGGAGACGAAGTCGCCGCCGTCGCCGATCACGATCGCGTCGCGGTCGAGCACCTCGCCGAGCTCCTTGTAGACGCGCACCGGGTGCAGCGGCGAGCGCCCGTCCTCGAGCTCGGCGCGCTCGCCTTCACGGCGCTCGCTCTCGACGTTGGTCAGCTGCTCGATCCAGGCTCGGCTTCGCGTCCCCTCCCCCGCCGCCTCGCGCAGAGCGGCAAGCGTCGCCCGCACGTCGCCGACCAGGTCGACGTCTGGGGTGCGGTTGCGGGTCAGCTGGTTCGGGGAGACGTCGAGCCGGATCAGCTTCGTCTCCTCGCCGAAGGCGCCGCCGAAGCCGAGCCGGAAGTCAAGCGGGACGCCGATCACCAGGGCGACGTCGGCGCCGCCGAGCGCGGTCGAGCGGGCACGGCTGAAGGCGAGGTCGTGGTCGGCCGGCAGACAGCCACGTCCGAGTCCATTGAGGAAAACCGGGATCCCGAGCGCTTCGGCGAGTGCCCGCATCTCGTCCTCACCGTGGCCCCAGTAGAGGCCGGACCCCGCCATGATCACCGGTCGCTCGGCACCGGCCAAGAGCGCCGCCGCCTCCTCTAGCCCGGCTGCCGGCCCGGCCGCGGCGACGGCGGCATCGGGAATCTCCACCTCGCCCTCGCTGAAGACGACGTCCATCGGATAGTCGACGAAGGTGGGGCCGGTCGGCGCCGCGGCAGCGAGATCGAGGGCCGCGGCGGTCAGCGGGCCGATCGCGCTCGGGTCCTTGGCGGTCTCGGCCGACTTGACCAGCGGCGAGACGAACGGCAGGTGGTCGATCTCCTGCAGCGAGCCCGACCCCCAGCGCATCTCCGGCGCCCGCCCACCGAGCACGCAGATCGGCGAACCGTTGGCTTGGGCACTGGCCATCGCGCTGATCCCGTTGGTCACCCCCGGCCCGGCGGTCAGGGCCGCCACCCCGACCCCCCGGGTCGCCTTGGCGGCGCCCTCGGCGGCGAAGGCCGCGGTCTGCTCGTGGCGCACGTCGACGATTCCGATCCCCTCGGCTTTGCAGCCGTCATAGATCGAGAAGATGTGGCCGCCCGACAGCGTGAAGAGGTTCTCCACCCCGCGCGACTTCAAGGTCTTGGCGACGATCCGCCCGCCGTGCTCCGCCATGCCTGGAGCCTATATGTCATCAAGCGGTGCAGCAGTGCCCGGGGCGGGACTCGAACCCGCGATCCCCAGTGGGGAAGCGCCTTTTAAGGGCGCCGCGTTTACCAACTTCGCCACCCGGGCCCGCCGATCGTAGACCGAGGCGCTTTCTCAATACGCAATAAATCTTCGCCTGGCGCAACTCGGCCCTTGTTACCGTGTCTCAAGCCCTGTAACCAGTCGCTCGCCCATGGAGGGGGAACTGCTTGTGGAGGCATCGGCCCTAACTCACGCCAGTCGTCGCGGTCTGCTCGCCCGTCGCTCGCCCCTGCTCAAGCTGCAGGGGGACGAGAAGCTGATCGCGATGGCGCGGAGCGGCAACTCCGGCGCCTTCGAGACGATCGTCGACCGCTACCAGGGCCGTCTGCTCGGCTTCTGCCGCCAGATGCTGGGCTCGACCGAGGATGCCGAAGACGTCCTGCAGGAGGTCTTCGTCAACGCCTACCGGGCGATGCTCGCCGACGAGCGTGAGATCAACCTCCGCCCCTGGCTCTACCGGATCGCCCGCAACCGCTGCCTCAACCACCTGCGCAAACCGACCGCCGACGCGCAGGAATCGATGGACATGGTCCCCGCCGTCGAGGCCTCCTCGACCGCCGAGCGGGTCCATAACCGCGAGGAGTTCCGGCAGATCATCTGCGACGTCAACAAACTGCCGGAGACGCAGCGCTCGGCGCTGCTGCTGCGCGAGATGGACGCGCTCTCCTACGAGGAAATCGCCGCCGCGATGGACACCACGGTGCCCTCAGTCAAGTCGCTTCTGGTGCGGGCGCGGATCTCGCTCGCCGAGGCGAGCCAGGCACGCCTGCTGACTTGCGGCGAGGTCCGGGTCGAGCTCTCCGAAGCGGCCGAGGGCCTGCGCAAGGTCTCCTCCCCGGTCCGCCGCCACATCCGCGAATGCGACGAATGCGCCGACTTCCGCTCCCAGGTCCGCAGCAACGAGAAGATGTTGGCGGCGCTGTTCCCGGTCGCGCCGCTGATCGCCTTCAAAGGCTTCATCCTCTCCAAAATCGGCCTCGGCGGCGCCGGAGCAAGCGGCACCGGAGCTAGCGCCGCAGGCGCTGGCGCGGCTGGTGCGGGCGCCGCGGGCGTCGGCTCCGGGGTCGGCGCCGCGATCGGTGGCGGCAGCGCGGCCGGCGGGCTCGGCGCAATCGGCGGCGCGATCGGCACCAAGGCGGTGGCCGGCGTCGTTACCGCCGCAGTCCTCACCGCCGGTGCGGTCGAGGTCAAGCAGCAGACTTCCACCCCAGTCACGGCAGAACCGGCACCGCCCGCCAAGGTGTCTGTGGCGGCGACGCCCGGCGGCATCGAACCGGTTGGCCCAACGATCGCCTCGGCGCAGCCACCGGTCGGAGAAACGAAGGGGCACATCTCCGGCGCGATCCAGGCAGTCGCTCCGCCGGACGCCGCCGAGCCGATTGCGGCAGAAGAGACCGAAATCGCGCCCGCGCCGACCGTCGCCGAAGAAGAAGCGGCCGCGATCGGCGCCGCCGAAACCGAAGAAGCTGCCGGCTCGGCCACCGGCGGGCTCGACGGCGCTCCCGAATCCCTCACCACGGCGACTCCGTCGACGCCGACCACGCCCGGCGCCCACAGCACCGGCACCGGCCCGGTGGTCGTCACCGTCACCAGCCCGCCGCCGTCCGGCACCACCGGGACGACCACGACGCCGGCTACGACGGCGCCCCCGGTGACGACGCTGCCCCCGGTCGAAGAAGTCGAACCGCCGGTCGAAGAAGCGCCGGTCGTGATCGCCGAACCGGAAGCGCCGGCACCCGAACCGACGCCGTAGCGGCTCAGCCGAGCCCGATTACCCGCAGCCGCCGCATCAGGCAGGTGGCGGCGAATTCGCGCGTTTCCTCGAGCGAGTAGCCGAAGACTTCAAAGTCCTCGGTGTCCTCGGCCCAGGGAGGCGCCAAGACGCCCTCGGCGATCGGCAGCGCTTCGCTCAGCGCCCGCTGAATCGCCTCCTTATAGCGCTCGTCCTCGTGCGCCTTCTCGCGCAGGAAGACCGAGCCGAAAGCGACGTGGCGATGCTCGTCGCGGGCGACGTTGCCGAAGCCCTCGACGAAGGCCGGCAGCGTTCCTTCGCGTTCGTTGAAGTCCATGATGAAGTGCTGCCCGGTGAGGGCCAGCATCCCCTCGATCACCATGTGGTAGAGCGTCACCGCTTCGACCAGCGCCTCGGTGTCGCCGGGCTCTTGCGAGAGCCGCTCGGTGCGCCGCCCGAGCATCTCGTCGAAGAGCCGGCCGAAGTCGTCGTTCAGGTGGGTCGAGGTCTCCGCCAGCATCTCCGTCAGGCCGTCGGCCTCGAGCACGCCGACCTCGCGGTAGAAGCGCTCGAAGAAGCGGACGTGGCGGGCCTCGTCGGCGATCTGCGTGCAGAGGAAGATTTTCTGGTCCTCGCTCGGCGCCGCCCGCATAATCGGCCCTAACTCCTCGGCCACCTTCTGCTCGCCGATGAAGAACGAGGAGAGCCCGTACATCCGCTGGAAGCGCTCCTCCTCGTCGATCCGCTCGTGCCAGTCGATTCGGTCCTGACTGAAGTCGAGCTCCTGGGTCTGCCACTGCTGGCGCTCCCAGAGGTCGTAGAGCTCGCCGTAGCCGAGCAGCTTGATCTCGCTCGTCCGATCGGCCGCCTCGTTCAGCGCCGGGTCGGCGGTCGCCTGGTAGTCAGCACGCTCGGTCCGCGCCCGCGTCCCGCCGGCTTGCCTCGCCTCCATCACACCCTCCTCCGTCGGCCCGCGGCGCTCGGCGCGCCACAGCTACGACGAGCCTACCTCGTGACTGGCCAGCTGGCCAGTTTTGGGGGATATCGAGGGGCCCTCCCCGGGCTGCTTCGCAGGAGTCCCGGGGAGGGCCCTCGACATCCCCTCCCAGCCCTCGCGTTTAAACCGTGTGCGACTCGCCTGGTTTGAGGATCACGACCTGCGAGCCCGTCTGGGCCTCGACATCGGACTTGAAGGCATCGGCGTCGGTCTCGATCGGCGGGAAGGTGTCGTAGTGCATCGGGATCACCGTCCGAGCGCCGACGAACTCGCAGGCACGAACCGCGTCGTGGCGGTCCATCGTGTAGTGGCCGCCAATCGGCACCAGGAAGACGTCGATATCGCTGCGTTCGGCGATCAGTTTCATGTCGCTGAACAGGCAGGTGTCGCCGGCGTGGTAGACGGTCGTCTCGCCGATCTTGATCAGCATCCCCGCCGCCGGTCCGACCGCGGTCCCGTCCGGCGTCGTGTTCGTGTGCCAGGCGGGGACCAGCGCAACATGGCCCCAGTCGTAGGAGACGGTGCCGCCGAAGTTCGGGTCTTTGACCGACTCGACCCCCTGCTCGCCCAGCCAGTTCGCCAGCTCGACGATCGCAATCGCCTCGGCGCCGGTGCGCTTCAGCACCGCGACCGCGTCGGCGATGTGGTCGGCGTGGCCGTGGCTGATCGCGACGTGGGTTGCGTTGACCTCCTCAGCGCTGGCGACGGCGGCCGGGTTGTTCGGCTTCAGGAACGGGTCGGTGAGGACCGTGGTGTCGCCGTCCGTCAGTTCGAAGCAGGACTGGCCGTGGAACTTGATCTCCATTCTCAGCTCTCTCCCTCTCTCTCGGTGTCTGCGATGCCTTGCTGGCGCCCCGCGTCGAGCGCGGCCATCTCTTCCTTCAGTGCCCAGCCGACGGCGACGCCAACCATCATCCCCATCCGCGCCTCCTCGGCGAGCAGGGCGCGGACCGCGACGAGGCGCTCGTCGGGGTCCGGCGTCGTCGTCGCCTTCAGCGCCTCGGCCTCGTGCGGCTCGGAGAACCAGCCACCCTCGGCGAGGGCCGCGGCGAGGACCTTCTGCAGCTGCGGCGCCGCCTGGGCAACGACCCGCTCGGCCTCGGCGAAACGGGTGGGGTCGAGCAGGCGGTCGATCGCGGCATCGAAATCGGCTTCGGTGGGCACGTGGTCAGGCTAGATGATGGGACGGGTCCGGCCGGGCTAGACGGAGCGGTGCGGTGGGTGGGGATCGGTGCAGCCTCCTCTCTCGATCTGTCGGCGTGTGGCGGATTCGGCTGTCGCCATCGGGGAGCGCCGGGCCTCAATCGCAAAACGTTCGGAGGCTGCCCCGATCCCCACCTACGGATCCTGTCTGGCCAGACCGGCCCCGTCCCTCGGAAGCTCAAAGCAAAGGGGGGGTCACCAAACGTTCTGGGCTCCGCTGCCTGTCTTGCTTAAAGCTTCCGAGGGACGGAGCGTGCCGGTGTCCCTCCGAACGTTTTGCGATTGAGGCCCGGCGCTCCTCTGGGCGAACGCAGAATTCGATCCACGCCGACAGATCGAGAGAGGAGGGACACCGGCACGCTCCGTCCCCCTGCGCTTTGTCTAGCGCAACCGCGAATCCCTACTCGGATGGCCGGTGGAAAGCCGAAGCCGCCAACCCAGCCAGCCCGCCCACAGCGCCGCCAACCAGCCCCGCGACCAAATCGGCGGTCGGCGCAAAAACCGGCAGCGCGATCAGCACCACGGCGGCGACGATGACCCCGATCAGGTCGTACTCCTGATCGATCGCTCCCGCCGTCTCGCCGCGCCGTAGGGCGATCCAGGCGGCGAGCGCGCCGAGCGCCATGCCGTTGCCGCCGGCAACGACGATGAAGTCGCCCTGGGCGTTGGCGACCGCGGTCGCGGCGATCATCCCCAGCGCCCCGCAGGCCAGCAGCAGCAGCGCCGTCGGCGGCGTGCCGAGCCGCCGCTCGACCCCGGTCGAGAAAATCGCCAGCCCAACTGCGACGACGAACAGGTAGCCGACGTCGACGTAGGCGAAGGGGGCGGTCAGGTAGCGCCACCACTCCCCCTCGAGCGGCACGATCAGGCCGCCGTAGGTCGCGAGCGAGTTGCCGCCAGCCTTCTGGACCAGCAGCAGGATCGCCGAAGCGAAGATCACCGTCATCGTTGCGTAGGGCTTGTGGCCGATGGTCCAGGTGACCGCGGGGCGCCGCGGCAGCAGCCGCCGGCGCCGCTTCGGGCGCTGCGCCTCGAAGCCCTCGCCTTTGCGCTCGAGTTTCGGCGCCCGCTTGCGCAACCGTGCGCCGCAGTAGGGACACTCGGTGACATACGGACTGACCTCGGAGCCGCAGTTCTTGCAGATGACGCTGAGCTCAGTCTCGCTCATGTTCCGAGAATAAACCCCTGAGCGAGCTGCGCCTCGACTCTCCGGTGCCATACTGCCCGGACACCCCATTCCGAGGAGGATTCTGACAGTGGAGTTGAAGAGCCTGACCGAGCAGAAATCGCTGCTCGCGACCCTTCCGCCCGGCAAACGCGCCCGCCTCTACCGCCTGCTTTTCGAGTTCGGGCCGGGCAACGGAACGCTGATGTTGCTGCCGATCGACCAGGGCATCGAGCACGGTCCGCGCGACTTCTTCCCCAACCCCGCTTCGAAGGACCCCGACTACCAGTTCCGGCTCGCCGCCGAGGCCGGCTACTCGGCGCTCGCCTGCCAGATCGGGATGGCCGAGAAGTACTACCCGGACTACGCCGGCCGGGTGCCGCTGATCCTCAAGGTCAACGGCAAGACCGACGTCCCCTCGGGCGCCAAAGCTTTCTCCAGTTGCAACGCCAGCGTCGAGGACGGCGTCCGGCTCGGCGCCGACGCGATCGGCTACACGCTCTACGTCGGCTCGCCGCGCCAGGACGAGGACCTCGCCCAGCTGCGGCGGGTCCGCGAGGAATGTGACCGCTTCGGCATGCCGCTGGTGGTCTGGTCCTACCCGCGCGGCGAAGCGATCGAGGCCAAGGGCGGCCAGAACAGCTTCTACGCGATTGATTACGCGGCCCGGATGGCGATGGAGATGGGCGCCGACATCGTCAAGCTCAACATGCCTGTGATCAATCCCGACAAGGACAAGGACTCGCCGGCCCCTTACAACGAACTGGACATCGACCAGGTGGAGGCGATCCGTCAGTGCGTCGAATCGGCAGGCCGGGCGCTGGTCGTCCTCTCCGGCGGCTCCAAGGTCGATGACGAGACCGTCCTCAACCACACCCGCGAGATCATGCAGGCGGGCGGCTCGGGCGTGATCTTCGGCCGCAACGTCTGGCAGCGCGAGTGGAGCGAGGCGAACACGATCGTCGGGGAGATCAAAGAGACGCTGCTCGCCAACGTGCGGCGCACCCCCTAGGTCATCTAAGTGGGTGGGCGCGGCGGCCGCTGGGGCAGCGCTTTGCTGCTGATCGCGGCCGCCGTGGTGCTGCTGCGGCCCTGGGAGGCTGGCCAGGACGACTCCGGTGATGCGCGGCCGCCGGCGGTCGAACGGGGCAGGGTGGTACGCGTGGTCGACGGCGACACGCTCGAAGTGCGCCTCGACGGCGATGAGGGCGCCGAGGACGTCCGCCTGATCGGCGTCGACACGCCGGAGACGGTGAAGCCGGATGCGCCGGTGCAGTGCTTCGGGCCACAGGCCTCGGCCTTCCAGCACCGGGTCGCCGAGGGGCGGCGGCTGCGCCTTATGGTTGGCGTCGAGCCGCGCGACGTCTACGGCCGCCTACTCGCCTACGTCTATCTGGTGCCGGCGGGCCAGGTCTCCGATAACTCGAAACGCCCCACCCATCGTGAGCGTTTCCTCAACGCTGAGCTGCTCCGCCGGGGGCTCGCGCGGACGCTGGCGATCCCGCCGAACATCCGCTTCGCAGAGCGGTTTGAGGGCCTCCAGCGCGACGCCGCGCGAGCCGGTCGCGGCCTCTGGGGCCACTGTCCAGGATGAGCGAAACGTGAGCTTTGCAAGATCTTTTGCTACGGTCCTCGCGGCCCTTCCGGGGTCCCCTGACCATGCGAATGCGACAAAGCATCTCCCAGTTCGAGGTTGCCTTCGAGCAGGAGACCTCAATCGAGCGGCGTCGTCGCGAGCAGTTGCGGCGACGGGCGGCGAACCGCTCTCGCAGCCGCCGCATGCAGCGCAGCGAGCAGCACGGCAAGGTGCGCTTCAGCGTCCTCGCGGTCTGCCTCACCGTCACCGTCGTCGTCGTGGTTATCGCGATGTTCGAGGCGCTCGCCTTCCTGATGGCCTAGACGCCCTAGCGCGCCGCGAATCGATCTCCCAGTTCAATAGACTCGCCCGCCGATGCCCCGACGCTCCCTGAAGCCGCAGCTCAACCAGATCCGCGCCTGGGTCCACCAGGGCCGCACCGACGCCTGGATCGCCCACCAGCTCGAAATCACCGCCAGTGAGCTGCGCGAGTTTCGCAAGCAGTACGACCTCTCAGCCGACGACGAGAACGCCGGCTCGAGCGAAGTCGACCTCCGCGACGAGATCGAAGCCGAGATCGAAGCGGCGACGGCGGCCGAGGAAGAGGCCGAAGAGGCGGAAGCCGCCGAGCGGCCCGACGAGGACGACGAGGAGTCTGAGGGCGGCGACGAGAGCGAAGGCGACGACGAGGGCGGCGAGGGCAAACCGCGGCGGCGGCGCAGGCGTGGTCGGCGGGGTGGCCGTGGGCGGCGGCGCGAGTACGAGGCGACCTTCGACCACGGCGAGAGCGACGGCTACGGTCTCTGGCTTGACGCGGCGGTCAAGGACAACCCCGTCTACGCCGAGCACTGGGCCGGCAAACGCGACGTCAGCGTCCGCATCGAGGCCGACCAGATCGTGATCCGCCGCGCCGGCAGCGAGCCTACCGACGACGACAGCGACGACGCCTCAGACGATTAGTCAGTCTCCAGGCTTCCAGCCGGTCAGCTGACCAAGCAGCTCGGCGGACGCAGGGAGCCGAGCGAGGGGAGCGCACTTTTCAGTGCGTGACCCGAGCGAGCGACCGAGGACTCCGAGATGCTTGGTCAGATGGCCAGCTGGCGGCCGCCGGCGAAGTCGGTGGCGCCGCGGAGGTAAGCCCAGAAGGCGGCGTCGGCGAGCGTCTGCGCCCGCCCTTCGGCTGCTGGTGCGACGTCACCGCCGACCCGCAGAGCCCAGTCGGTCCCTTCGCCGTAGAGGTCGGCTAATTCGGCGGCGCTGAAGGTCGGGCCGATCCGGCGCCGCAGCTCGTCGCGGATCGCCTCGACGACGCGGTCGGCGAGGCGCCGTTCGCGCGGGTCGTCGATTGCCGCCAGCTCGCGGGCGCCCTCTTCCCACTGGTACATCGCGTTGGCCAGCGGATAGCTCACGCGCCGAGGGTAGCTGGCGACGACCCTCGGCGATCAGGGCGAGGGCGTGTCGGGAATTTCGCGCAGCGGCGCGTTGGCGGGGCCGCAAGCGGCCGGGTCGAGCTGGCCGTCGAGCTTCCAGACGGTGACCGGGCCGCTGCGCAGGAGCGGCGCGACGGCGCTCTCGCCGCGCAGCCAGCGCGCCTCGGGCGAAGGGACCGGGTCGCTTGGGTGGAGGAAGTTGAGGAACGGCGCGGTGACCAGGTAGTCGAGCTCGGCGTCATTGACGGCAGCGCGGAAGGAGGCGCATGTCGGCAACGCGTTGAAAGCGCCGTGAGGGCCGGCTTCGCCGAGGTAGAGGACGCGGTTGGAGAGGTCGGTGCCGTAGAAGCCGTAGCCGGCGAAACCGGCACTGGTGCCGGCGAGGCCGATCCGCGCATCCTCGACCCCGCGCGCCCAGCGGTAGGCCGAGTTGAGGTCCATGCCCGGGATCTGGGTGTCGGGGGCGCCGTCGTTGGCGAAGCGGCCCTCGAGGTAGTGGCGCTGGGCGGGGTAGCCGAGGACGAGCAGGAGGAGGGCGAGCGCCGCACCGCCGCCAAGGACGAGGCCGGTCGCGGCGCCACGCGAGCGGGCGAACAGCAGTCCCGCCGGGATCGCGACCAGGAGGACGACGACGAGCAGGGCGAAGAGTCGGGCCGGGTCATGGAGGGCGTCATCGGGGCGGTCGGTGACCAAGATGACGGCGACCAGCAGCGCCATCAGGCCGTAGCGGCGCGGCCGCGGGTCGAGGAAGCGGGGCAGCGGCACGAGGACCAGCGAGAGCAACAGCGCCGGAATCACGAAGCGGACGTTGATCGCGAAGCCGACTGGTTCGCCATCCGCACCAGCGGCGCCGAGCGGGGTGAACAGGTAGGCGAGAAGCCCGAACAGGCCGACGCCGCCGAGCCAGCGGACCAGCTTGTCGCGGCCGGCGAAGATCGCCAGCAGGGTCGCCGCCAGGGCGCCAAGCAGGACCAACGGCCAGAGCGAGCCGAAGGCATCGTGCAGCCCCGGCCCGAAGTAGTGGCGCCAGACGCCGGTGTCGGTCGCGTAGTGGACGATGTTGAAGTCGGGGCGACCTTCCTGCAGGCGCTCGGGATGCGGCAGGGAGATCGGCCCGAGCTTCTCGACCTCCGGGATCGGGTTGCCGGCGACGATCAGGTTGCGCAGGTACCAGTAGCCGCCGCCGAGCAGCGCCGGCACGAACCACCAGAGCGCCGCCGCCCAGCGCCGCCCGGTCGGCGCGAGGACGATCACCGCCACGCTCAGCGCCGCCGCCGGCGCCAGCGCCGTGACCTTGGTCCCCGCCGCGAGCCCAACCGCCAGCCCCGCCACCGCCAGCCCCCACCCCACCGGCAGGCGTGGTTGTCTTTTCTTCGGGTCTGTCGCGTGTGGTTGTCCTTTCTTCGGGCTGGCCGAAGAAAGGACAACCACGCCGGGGGCGGAGCGGCGAGTCCAGGCTTGGATGAGGACGGCGATGCCGGCGAGGAGCAGAGCGGCTGCGACGACGTCGTTCTTCGCCGCGCCCGGCTCGCGCACGACCAGGGTGTGGCAGGCGAAGAGGATCGCCGCGGCGACGACTGCGAGGGCGCCGCGGTTGTAGGGCCTGCCGATACACCAGGCGGCGAGGAAGCCGACCGCTAGCCAGCCGAAGTTGAGGAAGAGGGAGAGCGTGTCACGGCCAGCGAGGAGGATCCCGACCGCGTGCAGGAGCTCCGAGTTCTGCGGGTAGAACCAGTTGGTGAAGACCGTCTCGACGTGGTGCATCCCAGTCGTCGAGTGGCTCTGCGCGATCTCGGCGGCGAACGGCAGGTGGTACCAGAGCGAGTCGAAGTTGAAGATGCCGCGGTCGAGGGCGTGCTTGGTGGTCACCGCCCAGGTGAAGACGACGATCGCGACGACCGCGGTCATCGCCAGCAGCAGCCAGCCGTCTTCGCGCGGCAGCTGCGGACCGGCAAGACGCCCGGCGGGCGCCGGCAGCCACTGCCAGAGAGCGGCAGCGAGGACGACGGCAGCGGCGAGGACGGTGCCGGCGTAGAGGGCGCCGAAGGTCCCCAGCGCCTCGCAGATCCAGGTCAGCAGCGCAACTGCGACCAGGACCTCGACCAGCCGCGCCACGCCTCCCTCCCAGCCCGGCAGCAGCCTCGCCCGCAGCCGCACCGCGCTGAAGCCCAGCGCCGCAAGCAGGACCACGAGCTGGATCGCGGCGAGAGCGTAGGAGCCGGCGCTAACCATGAGCCCGCCGGGCGCCGCCCGTCATCGGTGCCTCAGCGCAAACCGCTGAGCCGGATCGGCCGCTCGCCTTCGGCGACCAACCCCTGCTCGCGTGCCCCCTGTTCGATCACCGCCGGGTCGGAGGAGGACTGGATCCGCTTGTGCAGGTGCTTGTTTTCCTTCAGCAGCTCGTGAAACTCGGCTTTGGCAGCGGTCGTCCCGGTGTAGGTCTTGACGAAGTCGATCGCCGGGTTCAGATACGAGTAGAGGACGGCGGCAAGGACCAGCGTCAGGGCGACGCGGCCGACTTTGTCCCACTTGATCCGGCTCGGACCATTGCGGGCGGCCGGGCGCGCACGGCGGGCGGCGGGACGGCGTTTGGCTTTGGCCGGGGCGGCGCGACGCCTGCCGGTGGTCCGCCCCGAGCTCCGCTGCGATGCCATGCCCGCAGCTACGCTGCTGGCCGGCACTCTCCTGCATTAAGAGCCGCGCTGGACGAACGCTTTCAAGCCCGGAAAGGAGGCGGCGGAGCCGAGCTCCTCCTCGATCCGCAGCAACCGGTTGTACTTGGCGACCCGGTCCGAGCGGGACGGGGCGCCAGTCTTGATCTGGCCGGCACCGGTGGCGACGGCGAGGTCGGCGATCGTCGTGTCCTCGGTCTCGCCCGAGCGATGCGAGATCACCGCCGTGTAACCGGCCTCGCGGGCGATGCGAATCGCCTCCAGCGTCTCGCTCAGAGTGCCGATCTGGTTGACCTTGACGAGGATCGAGTTGCCGACCCCGAGCTCGATGCCGCGCCGCAGTCGCTCCGGGTTGGTGACGAAGAGGTCGTCGCCGACCAGCTGCACCCGGGTCCCCAGCCGCTCGGTCAAGAGCTTCCAGCCGTCCCAGTCCTCCTCGTCCATGCCGTCCTCGATCGAGATGATCGGATAGCGCGAGCAGGCGTCGGTCCAGTAGCCGGCCATCTCGTCCGGGCTGAGGGTGCGGCCCTCGTGCTCGAGCACGTAGGAGCCGCCGGCGAAGACCTCGCTGGTCGCCGGGTCGAGAGCGATGAAGACGTCCTTGCCGGGCTCGTAGCCTGCGGCCTCGACTCCGGCCAGCACGGCCTGCAGGGCGGCCTCGTTCGACTCGAGGTTGGGGGCGAAGCCGCCCTCGTCGCCGCCCGCGGTCGAGTGGCCCTGCGAGTGGAGCGACTTCTTCAGCGCATGGAAGACCTCGGCGCCGACCCGCAGGCAATCAGCGAAGCTCGAGGCCCCAGCGGGGACGATCATGAACTCCTGGAAGTCGACCGAGTTGTCGGCGTGGGCGCCGCCGTTCAGCACGTTCATCATCGGCACCGGCAGGACGCTCGGCTCGCCGCCGCCGTAGAGCTCGGCGAGGTAGCGGTAGAGCGGCTGCTCGGAATCGGCCGCCGCTGCCTTCGCCGCCGCCAGCGAGACGCCGAGCAGCGCGTTGGCGCCGAGCCGGCCCTTGTTCGCGGTGCCGTCGAGCTCGATCATCGTCTCGTCAAGCGCACCCTGCTCGGCGGCGCGGGCGCCGACCAGCGCCTTCGCGATCTCGCCATTCACGTGCCCGACCGCCTTGGTCACGCCCTTGCCGCCCCAGGCGTCGCCGCCGTCGCGCAGCTCGACTGCCTCGAACTCGCCGGTCGAGGCGCCGGAGGGCACCGCCGCCAGACCGCGGGCGCCTGACTCGAGCACGACCTCGACCTCGACCGTCGGGTTGCCACGGGAGTCGAGGATCTGGCGCGCGTGGATGGACTCGATGACGCTCACAGCGGGACGCGCATCCTATTCAGACCCGGTTGAGGTTGCCGTTTGCCGCCTATACCGCGGGAAAAGGCAACCTCGACGAACGTCCCTCACGCTGCGCTGCGCGCGCGGCGCAGCGGCTATTCGCCGGTTTCCGCTTCCGGCGGCGGCGCTACGCCTTCCGGCAGTTCCGTCGGCGCTCCCGCTTTTTTGCCGCCTGCCGCCAGCCCAACTGGCTGCGGCCGCTGCACCAGGCGTTCGCCTTGCGGTTTGTCCTCGCTGATCGTGCCCGGGATCGCGGGGGTGTTCATCGTCACCGGCGCCGGGCATTCTTTCGCCGGCGCTTTCGGGTCGGCTTCGTAGCAGGCCGGCAGAGCGTTGCTGGGGTGACCTGAGCCCTTGTAGTTGGCGCAGCGTTCGATCACGAAGTCGGAGGCGCAGTAGGTGCGCGCGGTCCACTTCTCCTGGTATTCGGTGACGAAGTTGGAGAAGAATTCTTCCTGTTTCTGCTGGGTCAGCGTCTGGCTGATCTGCGAGCTGACTTCGGCCAGCGTTTTAGTTTTTTTCGCGGTCTCTTTCACCGGTTCGACCAAGAGGAAGTTTTTTTCGTACTCGACTGGCCCGACCAGGTCTCCGGGGGCACTCTCGAAGATCGCTTTCTTCAGTTCGCCTTTGACGAATTCTTCGGTGATTCCTTTCTGGAACCCGCCGGTGGCTTTGGTGGTCGGATCGGAGGAGTATTTGGCCGCGACTTTCAACCAGCTTTGGCTCGACTGGTCGCCTTCAAGGGCTTTCTTCGCTGCTTCGACTTTCGACTCGTTTTTGTTGACGATCACGCGCACGTCGCGGCTGGCCGGAGTCGTGAACTGGGTCGCCTTTTCTTTCTCGTAATAGACCTTGATTTCTGCAGCGCTCGCCGGTTCCGACTGCGCCTGGACCCGTTCCTGGATTTCGCTGCTGAGGATCTGCAGTTCGACCCGGGCGTCGACGTCATCCTGAGTGAAGTGCGATTTCTGGAGGAATTCTTCGAAGGCTTTTTCCGTCGGGAAGTTGGTTTTTTTGATCGTTTTGAGTTCGGTTTCGATCTGTTTCGGGGTGACCGTGATCCCGAGTTCTTCCGCCTGGCCTTTGATCCAGATCTGGTCGAGGATTTCGCTAAACGCCGCGTTCCGCGCTTCTTCGTATCGTTTCGAACCCGGTTTCGGCGGTTTCTGTTTGCTTTCGCTGGTCGTTGCGGCGATCTGCTGGCCGGTGCCGCGTTTGACTTCGGCTTCGGTGACGCTGCCCGCGTCGCTTGGCACACCCTTGATGATCGCTGCGTCGCCGGAGGGCACGCTCGGGGCGCCGATTCCCTGCGCCACCGCGAAGATCACGAAGATCGCGACGAGCACGACCGCGAAGACGACAAGCCAAAGCCGCTTGCGTCCATCCCCCCGCCGCCGTGGCGGCGGCCCTTTCCTCTGCCGACCTTTCGCAGCCACGAGGTCGGCAGCTTAGTCGAAGTCGCTTAATCGGGACTAAGCGACCCGCGCTTGAAGCCAACTTGGCGCTAGGCGGCCGCCTCAGCCTCCGCCTGCTCGACCGCGCGGCGCGCCTCACGCAGGCCGCTGGCCATCGCCAGCACCGCCGCCAGCCGCTCCTTCGGCTCGCCCGCGACCCGCACCGCCGCCGTCTGCTCGCGCCATTCGTAGACCGCGCCCTCGACCTGCTCGGCCAGGACCCCGGCCCCCTCGGAGTCGAGCTCGACCCCGGTGACGCTGAGCCGGCCACCGCGGAACTCAACGCTGCGGGCGCCGGCGAGGCCGAGCTCGATCCGGCCCCGCTGCAGCTTCAGCAGGTTCTCGGCCTCCTCGGGCAGCGGCCCGAAGCGGTCGTCGAGCTCATCACGGATCGCCCGCAGCTCGCCCGGCTCGCGGGCCGAGACGATGCGACGGTGGATGTCGATCTTGGCCGCCTCGAAGGGGACATAGTTGGCCGGCAGGTAGGCGTCGACCGGGACGTCGAGCCGGACCGGCTCCGGCGCCTCCTCGCGCTCGCCGTCCTCTCCCCCGGCCTCGGCCACCGCCTCGTCGATCATCTGGCAGTAGAGCTCGAAGCCGACCGCGGCGACGTGACCCGACTGCTCGTCGCCGAGCAGGTTGCCGGCGCCGCGGATGTCGAGGTCGCGCATCGCGATCCGGAAGCCGGAGCCGAGCTCGGTGTGGTCGGCGAGGGTCGAGAGCCGCGCCGCCGCCTCCTCGGTCAGCGCCTCGGCGCTCGGGTAGAGGAGGTAAGCGAAGGCCCGCTCGCGACTGCGGCCGACCCGGCCACGGATCTGGTAGGCCTGGCTCAGCCCAAGCTGGTCGGCGCGCTCCACGATCAGCGTGTTGGCGGTCGGGATGTCGAGGCCGGACTCGATGATCGTCGTCGTCACCAGGCAGTCGGCGTCGCCGCGCAGGAAGGAAAGCATCGTGTCCTCGAGCGTCTTCTCCTCCATCTGCCCGTGGGCTTCGGTGAAGCGCGCTTTCGGGACCAGCCCCCGCAGCCGCTCGGTCGTTTCGGGAAGCGAGTCGATCCGGTTGTGGAGGACAAAGGCCTGGCCGGAGCGCTCGATCTCGCGCTCGATCGCCTTGCGGACCAGGTCCTCGTCGTAGGGCCCGACGTAGGTGCGGACCGGGCGGCGGCCCTCGGGCGGCGTCTCGATCACCGAGATGTCGCGCAGGCCGGCGAGGCTCATCTGCAGGGTGCGCGGGATCGGCGTCGCCGAGAGCGCCATGACGTCGACTTTTAGCTTCAACTGGCGCAGCAGCTCCTTCTGCTTGACCCCAAAGCGCTGCTCCTCGTCGACCACCACGAGGCCAAGGTCCTTGGCCCGCACGTCGCGGCTGAGCAGGCGGTGGGTGCCGATCAGAATGTCGACCTTGCCCGCCTCGAAGTCCTTGAGGACGGCTTTGGTCTCCGCCGCCGGGCGCAGCCGAGAGACGCCCTCGACCCGGAACGGGAGGTCGGCAAGGCGCTCCCGGAAGGTGCCGAAGTGCTGCTGGGCGAGGATCGTCGTCGGCACCAGGACCATCACCTGCTTGCCGTCGGAGGCGGCCTTGACCGCCGCCCGCAGCGCCACCTCGGTCTTACCGAATCCGACGTCGCCGCAGACCAGCCGGTCCATCGGCCGCTCGGATTCCATGTCGCCCTTGACCGCCTCGATCGCCTCGATCTGGTCGGCCGTCGCCCGGTAGGGAAAGGCGGCCTCCATCTCGATCTGCCACTCACCGTCGGGCGGGAAAGCGTGGCCTTTACGGGCGCGGCGCTCGGCGTAGAGGTTGAGCAGTTCGCCGGCCAGCGCGCCCGCCGCTTTGCGGGCCCGCGCCTTCATGTTCTGCCAGCGTTTGCCGCCCAGCGCCGAGAGGGTTGGCGAGCCGCCGGCGCCGACGTAGCGGGAGAGCTTCGCCAGCTGTTCGGTCGGGACGTAGACCCGGTCCTCGCCTTTGTATTCGAGGTAGAGGTAGTCGCGGGTGACGGTGCCGATCTCGCGCGTCTCGAAGCCGGCGAAGCGGGCGACACCATGGTCCTCGTGGACGACGTAGTCGCCGACTCGCAGGTCGCTGAACGCGAGCTTTCCGCGACCGCCGCCTGGCGCCGGCTCCTCGGCGCGGCGGCGGTGGACGAGACGCCGGTAGGGATAGACGGCGAGTTTCAGCTCGGGGCTGACGAAGCCCTCGCGCAGCCGCGCCTCGGCGAAGGCGAGGCCGGGCTCGGGCGAGAGCCGGCCGCCGTCGAGCAGGCGGGCGTCGAGCCGGTCGAGGCCGTAGCGGGCACGCTCGGCCTCGCCGCGGCTCTCGAAGGCGACGACGGTGCGGTAGCCGGAGCGGACCAGTTTCTCCAGCTCGGCCTCGGCCTCTTTGACGCTGCGGGCCGGTGACTCGGCGCGCGAGGCGCGGAACGCGGCCTCATCGTCCTCGCCGACCCCAGTCAGGGCCAGGGCGGCGCGGGTGGCAAGCGGCTCGGCGACATCGACGTAGAGGTGGCGGGCGTCCTCGTCGTGCATCGCCGTGGTGACGTCCTCCCAGTTGTCGCGCAAGGCGGGCTCGATCTCTTCGGCGGCGGCGAGAACGACAGCGGCCGACTCGGGGACGAGGTCGAGCGGCGCTAGGAAGTGCTCGAGCGGCAGCAGCTCGGCGAGGTTGGCGAGGCGGCCGTGATCCGAATCGCCGGCGCCGTCGCCGGCGGCGGCTTCGGCCGTCTCGGCGGCGGCCAGCTCGGCGAGCTCGCGATGCTCAGCGTCGAGCTCGGCGGCCGGCGCCAGCTCGACCCGCTCGGCATCGCCGAGGCTGCGCTGGGTGAAGGTCGAGAACCAGCGCATCGACTCGATCTCGTCGCCGAACAGCTCGATCCGCACGGCGCGCTCCTCGGTCGCCGGGAAGACGTCGAGGATGCCGCCGCGGACCGCGAACTGGCCGCGCTCCTCGACCTGCTCAGCCCGTTCGTAGCCAGCCCCGACGAGGTCCTCGGCGACGGCGCCAAGATCGATCTCCTCGCCGCGGGCGAGGGCGAAGCTGGCCGGACGCAGGGAAGCATCGGGGACCGCCTCGGCGAGCGCGATGGCGCTGGCGACGACGATCGCGTCGGGCTCGGCGACGAGGGCGTCCAGAGCGTCGATCCGCAGCCCGACCAGGTGCGGCGGCGGCGAGATCGAGGAGGCGTAGCCGGTCCCGCGCGAAGGGTAGAAGCGGACCCGGCGCGGCGCCAGGTAGGCGCGCAGGTCGGCGGCGAGGTCGCGGGCCGAGCGGTCGTCGGCGCTGACCAGCAACGCCGGGCGGCCACCGAGGCCGCGGTCGTCCTCGAGCAGGGCGGCGAGGAGCAGTGGCCGCAGCGTCGCCGAGGCGCGCACGCTCTGCGGTTCGCCGCTACCGTCGGCGGCAGCCCGCGCCTCTCCGGCGAGCGCGTGGAGGCGCTCGCTCTCGGCGGCAAGGTCGACTAGCGGTCTCAGGCTCATGGGTGCACGCAGAACGCCCAGATCGGGCGATCCGGGCACGGAGGCCGATTCTAGGGGTCGGCGTACGGGAGCTTCGGCGGCCGCGGAGCATCCTTCGCCCCCCACTTCCGTATCGCCGTGTCGCAGATCACGTAGCCCATCGACGACCTCGCTTCGAATTCCCCAGTAAGCGCCATCGCGGCGGTCGCTGGCGCTACTGCAGAAGCATCTGATCGCGTCGTGTTTGCGCAGGCTCCGCACCCCCGAGGACCGGCGCCCAAGCGCAACTCGCTCAGCTGAACGGCAGGTCGACGCCGGCGCGGACGTGCTCGACCTGGCCAACCCCCTCGGCGGCGGAGCGGCCGACGACGTCGTCCCACTCGTGCAGCATCACCTTCAGGCGGGCGACGGCGGCCGGGTCGTGGGCGGCGACGGTGTCGGCGAGGCCGAGCGCTTTTTCCTCGGTCGCCGCCGCCGGGGCGATCTGGTTGACGAGTCCGAGCCGTAGAGCTTCGTCGGCGCCAATCGTCTTCGAGGTGAGGAGCAGGTACTTGGCGGTGGCGAGGCCGCAGAGGGTGACGAGGCGGGCCGGGCCGACCGGCATCCCGAGCGCCGCGCCGGGAAAGCGCAGCCGCAGGTTGGCGCCGCCGACCCGCAGGTCGCAGGCGACGGCGATCTCGGCGCCGCCACCGACCACGTCGCCATGGCAGGCGGCGACGGTCGGCTTCGGGAAGGCGACGATGGTGTCGTAGAGGTCGGAGAACATCTCCATCCGGCGGACGTGGCCGTCGTGGTCGAGCTGCTCGCGGACATCGGCACCGGCGCAGAAGCCGAGCGGGTCGGCGGAGCTGAAGACGACGACGCGGACCGCCTCGTCGTCGCGCCCGACCGCGAGGTGCTCGAGCAGCTCGGCCAGCATCTGGGTGTTGAGCGCGTTGCGGGCGTCCGGCCGTTCGAGCCGGATCAGTGCGACCCCGGTGTCCTCGCGCAGGTAGCTGGTCAGCGGCTCAGCCATCGGCGGGAACCTAGCTGGTCGATTCCTCAGCCGGCGCCGTCAGGCGCTCGACCAAGCGCTCGGTCTCGGCCGCCGCCTCCTCGATCAATGCCTGCACCTCCTCGCGCGGCTCGCGGAAGCGGCCGAGCACCCAGGCGGAGACGATCTCGGGATCGGTCGAGTCCGGCCTCCCGACGCCGACCCGCACCCGCCAGAAGTCGGGGCTGCCAAAGCCATTTTTCAGGCTCTTGAGGCCGTTGTGGCCGGCCAGGCCGCCACCCTGGCGGACCCGCACCTCGCCGAACGGGATGTCGATCTCGTCGTGGATCGCGATGACCTGCTCGAGCGGCACTTTGAGCGATCCACGGGCTGGGCCGGCAGCGGATCCCGAGTCGTTCATGTAGGTCTGCGGGAGCAGAACCGCGACCCGCGGGCCGCCGGGTCGCGTGCGTCCCTCGTAGAGCTTGGCGCGGAACTTGTCACGCGGCCGGCCGAGATCCCAGCGCCGCACCAGCTCCTCGCCGACGTCAAAGCCGACGTTGTGACGGTCGCGCTCGTGCTCAGGGCCAGGGTTGCCGAGGCCGACGATGAGGACGCGGTCGCCCGCATCCGAGGAGTCGCCGCTCTCGCCTCCGCGACGGCGGCGGAACAGCGCCAAGCGGAGTTACTCGCCCTCGGAGTCGCCGCCCGAGTCGCCCTCGCCGCCCTCGGACTCCTCGCCCTCGGCGGCCTCGCCCTCCTCGCCGACCAGTTCGGCCTCCTCCTCGAGCTCGGGCTCAACCTCTTCAACGCGGGGCGGCGAAAGGGTGACGATCGTGACCTCCTCGGGCTCGTCGGCCATGAAGGTGACGCCCTCGGGGGCGGTGATCGTGGAGAGCTGCAAGGTGTCGTTGATCTCCATCGCCGAGACGTCAACAACGATTCGGTCGGGAATCGCGGTCGGCAGCGCTTCGACGGTGATCTCGCGGGTAACGTGCTCGAGCACGCCGGAGGCTTTGACGCCGGGGGCCTCCTCGACGCCTTCGAGCTCGATCGCGACCTCGGCCTGGATCGCCTCGTCGAGTTTGACCTCCTGGAGGTCGATGTGCTGGAGGGTGCCGCGGGTCGGGTGCCGCTGCTGTTCCTTGATCACCACCGGCACTTCTTTGCTGCCCTCGATCTGCAGGTCAAAGAGCGCTGCGCCCTCGGCGAGGACGACGCGAACGTCGCGTTCAGCCACCTGGAAAGGACGCGCCTCGGAGCCGCCGCCGTAAACGACGCCGGGCACCAGCCCGTCGCGCCGCAGGCGGCGCGAGGTGCGCGAGCCAAAATCGGCGCGCGGAGCGACTTTGAGCGTGGAGCGATCAGCGGCCATCGGACGGGAGAGGATAGAGAACGGGCCATTCCGACGCCCTGTGACAGGCTTCCGGGGCGATGGCGGACGATTCAAAAATCCCCAAAGGCCGGATTCGGCGCTCGGCCAAGCTCGGCTCGATCGTCGGCGTCCAAGGGGCCCGCTACGCGGGGACCAAGGCCGCCAACGTCGGCCGCTCCGAGGACGAGAGCCGCGAGCATCTCGAGCAGCGCCACCTGGAGACGGCGATGAAGATGGTTGCCGCGCTCGGCCAGATGAAGGGCGCGGCGATGAAGCTCGGCCAGTTCGCCTCCTTCATCGACACCGAGTTCATCCCCGAGGAGTACCGCGAGATCTACCAGGAGCAGCTGGCGAAACTGCGGACCGATGCGCCGCCGATGCCGTGGGAGAGCGTTGAGAAGGTGCTCGAGGAGGAGTACGACGGCGAACCGCTGAGCGAGATGTTCGCCGAGTTCGAGCACGAGGCCTTCGCCGCCGCCTCGATCGGCCAGGTCCACCGAGCCGAGCTGCTCGACGGCCGCGCCGTCGCGGTGAAGATCCAGTACCCGGGGATCGCCGAGGCGCTGGAGGCCGACCTCCGCAACGCCGGTACCCTGGTGCGGCTGGCGCGGGCGATCGCACCGGGGCTCGACGCCAAGGCGATCGCCGAGGAGCTGCGCGAGCGGGTGATGGAGGAGCTCGATTACGAGTACGAGGCGCAGAACCAACGCACCTTCGCCCGCGCCTACCGCGAACACCCCTTCATCTACGTGCCGGAAGTGGTTACCCGGCTCTCGCGACGGCGGGTGCTGGTCACCGAGCTGGTCGACGGCAAGGGCTTTGAAGCGATCAAGGAGCTGTCGCACGAGGAGCGCAGCCGCTTCGGCGAGATCGTCTTTCGCGGCAGCTTCGGCTCGATCTACCACCTCCAGCACTTCAACGCCGACCCCCACCCCGGCAACTACCTGCTGATGGACGACGGCCGCGTCGCCTTCCTCGACTTCGGGATGACGAAGAAGCTCGACCGCGAGCAGATCCTGCTCGAGCAGCGGGCCTTCGACGCCGCCTCGCGCAACGAGCCGGAGGCGTTCCGCGAGGCGCTGGCCGAGCTCGGCTTCGTCAAGCACCCTTCGAAGCTCGACGCCGAGCGACTAATGGAACACATGCGGGCGGTCGGCGGCTGGTACGTCGAAGATCGCGAGATCGAGATCACCCCGCGGCGGGTGATGAAGATCATCGAGTCGACCAACGACCCGCGCTCGGAGTACTTCGACTTGATGCGACGCGAGTCGATCCCGGCCGACGAGCTGATGGGGCGGCGGATGGAGATCGGCGTGGTCGCCGTGCTCGGGCAGCTGCGGGCGAAGCGGAACTGGCACCGGATCGTGCGCGAGTGGGTCTACGCCGACCCGCCGGCGACCGACCTCGGGCAGCTCGAGTGGGACTACTTCGAGGAGCGGGGTGTAAAGCGCACGCCCGGTCTTGCCGAAATGTCGTGATGTGAAACGAATCCGGCGCGGCTGGGCGCTGACCAAGAAAAGCTGGGCGCTGCTGAACGAGCACCGCGAACTGATCCGCTTCCCGCTCTACGGCGGCGTCGCGACGATCCTGCTCGGGATCCTGCTGCTCGGCCCAGGTGCCTTCTTCCTCGACCAGCACAGCTACGGCGCGGCGATCCCCTTCTTCGTCATCGGGATCTACGTGCTGAGCGTGGTCGGGACCTATTTCAGCGTCGGCCTCGCGGCGGCGGCCGACCGGATCTTCCGCGGGCAAGAGGCGACGGTCGCCGACGGCCTCGCGGTCGCCCGCTCGCACTTCGCCGCGATCTGCGGCTGGGCGGCGCTCTCGACCGCGGTCGGGGTGGTGCTCGGGGCGCTCGAGCAGCAGGGCGGCGCCTTCGGCGAGATTGCCGGTCGTCTCGCCGGGATGGCCTGGTCGCTGGTCACCTTCCTCGCCGTGCCGGTGATCGCGATCGAGGGCACCGGCCCGCTGGCGACCCTGAAACGCTCCGCCTCGCTGTTCCGGCAGCGCTGGGGCCAGCAGATCACCGGCAACCTGGTGATCGGCGGCGTCGTCTTCCTGCTCGGCTTCCTGCCGGCGGTGGCGCTGATCGCGGTCGGCGTCGTGATCTGGCCCTCGGCCGGGTTCGCCGGCGCGGCGCTGATCGTGATCGGGGCGCTGATCATCTGCGTCGCGCTGCTGATCTCGAAGGCGATCGGCGGCATCTTCGGCGTCGCCCTCTACCGCTACGCGCTCGACGGCGAGGTGGTCGGCGGCTTCACCCAGGAAGACCTCGAGTCCGCGGTCCGCGTCAAAGGCGCCCGCGGCCGCACCCCCGGCGCCGCCTGAGGAAATATCGGGGTACCGATATTTCCCGGGCTGGGGCCAGGGAAATATCGAAGTCGCGGTTAGAGCCGCGCGTAGAGGCGCGGGTCGTTGGAGACGAGACCGGTGACGCCGAGGTCGATGAGCTTGCGCATCCGCTGCTCCTCGTCGACCGTCCAGGCCATCAGCTCGACCCCGGCGAGGTCGCAGATCCGCGCCAGCCGGGCGCTGACGAGCGGGTGGTAGACCCACATCGCGAAGAGGTTGAACTGCGGCAGCTTCTGGGCGGCGAGGCCGGGCAGCTGCAGGCGCATCCCCCGCAGCGCGACTGGCAGAACTGGCCGTGCCCAGGGCCGCTTGGTCCAGTCGCGGGTGGTTTTCGGATAGGTCCAGCCGCGGCGCAGCTTCGGCTCTAGCTCGAGGATCCGTTTCAGGCTGTGCATCTCCATCGTCGAGACCATCGCCCGCTCGAGCAGGTCGCGCTCGCGGATCGCCTCCACCACCTCCTCCTCCCTACCCGGCAGCTTCAGGTCGAGGTCGATCTCGACTTGGTCGAGCGGCGGCTCGAGAAAAGCGTCGAGCGCCTCGGTCAGCGTCAGCGGCGTCCGCGACGCGGCGTCCTCCCAGTCGTGGGCGACGACCAGCGGGTGGCGCTGCTCGAGCGGCAGGTGCGCGTCCTGCAGCCAGACCACGTCGAACTCGATCGTGTCGACGCCGGCCTCGACCCCGGCGCGAAAGCTCTCCAGCGTGTTACCGGGGACAATCGCGTCAGCACCCTTGTGGCCGACCAGGCGCAATTTTGTCTCTTCTTTCTCCATCCCCTAGAAGTGGTGCTTCAAGTGCCGCTGTGCGGTCGGCAAGGTCAGACGTGGTGGCTGGGTGCGAAGCGCCAAGCGGGGCGCCGCCGAAACGACTCCCGCGTAGCGGCGCTACGCGGGACGTCGGCGAGGTGGCGAATCCGCGCCGGCGATACGCGCCCAGACGCCGCGGCTGACCGCAGCCGCCCGCTCAAAACAGTTGGTTCTCCCCCGCAAAGATCTCCGAGACCGAGTCGTCGGTGAAGATCCGCCGGATCGAGTCGGCGAAGGTGCTGGCGGTCGAGAGGACGGTGATGTTTTCGGGTGCGCCAGGGCGCAGCGGCAGGGTGTCGGTGACGACGATCCGCTCGATCGCCGAGTCGGCGATCCGCTCGTAGGCGGGACCGGAGAAGACGCCGTGGGTGGCGCAGGCGATCACCCGGGCTGCACCCTCTTCGAGCACCGTCTGGGCGGCGGCCGTCAGGGTGCCGGCGGTGTCGATCATGTCGTCGACCAGGACCGCGGTCTTGCCCTTGACGTCGCCGACCACGTAGCCGATCTCGGCGACCTGCTGGGCGGGGCGCTCCTTCTCCATTACCGCCCACTGGGTACCGATGCGGCGGGCGAAGTTGCGTGCCGTCTTCACCCGGCCAGCGTCGGGAGAGACGATCACCAGCTCCTCTGTCAGTTCCTGGTCGATGAACCACTGGGTCAGCATCGGCATCGCCGTCATGTGGTCGACCGGGATATGGAAGAAGCCCTGGACCTGGCCGGCGTGAAGGTCCATGGTGAGGACGCGGTCGGTGCCGACCGCCTCCAGGGTTTTGGCGACGATCCGGGCGGTGATCGGCTCGCGCGGCGCTGACTTCTTGTCCTGGCGGGCGTAGCCGTACCACGGCATCACGGCGATGATCCGGTGTGCCGAGGCGCCTTGGGCGGCGTCGATCATCGTCAGCAGCTCGACCAGCGAGTCGTTAGGGGTCATCCGTTCCTGCTGGTTGGCGCCGGTTGACTGCACGAGGAAGACATCGGCGCCGCGGATCGACTCCTCGTAGCGGCAGTAGACCTCGCCGTCGGCGAAGGTCTTCAGGGTCACCTGGCCGAGGTCGAGTTCGAGCTTGCCGGCGACCTTGGCGGCAAGGTCCATCGAGCTGCGGCCGCCGAAGACCATCATCCGCTTCGAGTAATCGTGCGGCAGCGCGGTCGCTGACTGAGGCGTCTGCTCGATCGTGCTCACGAACCTTCCTCTCGCATCTTCGCTGCCTTAGCGGCGGCGTATCCGTCGATGTTCCGTTGCGCGTTCTCGCTCACGGCCAACGACCCCTCGGGGACGTCGTCCTTGATCACCGCGCCAGCGCCAGTGTAGGCGGAGTCGCCGACTTCTACCGGCGCAATCAGCATCGTGTCAACGCCGATCCGGACATCGCGGCCGATCACCGTGCGGTGCTTGCGAAATCCGTCGTAGTTAGCGGTAATCGTGCCCGCGCCAAGGTTGGCGCCGGGGCCGACGTCGGCGTCGCCGACGTACGCAAGATGCGGGACTTTCGCCCCCTTGCCGATGTGCGAATTCTTGATCTCGACGAAGGTGCCGGCCTTGGCGGCGGCGTCGAGGACGGCGTCCGGGCGCAGGTAGGCGAAGGGACCGACCGAGCAGCCGTCGCCGACTCGGCAGTTGGTCAAGTAAGAGTGGACGACATTCGACTCGACTCCGACCTCGGTGTCGATCAGGGTGCTGTGCGGGCCGACCACCGTGTGGGGGCCGATGCTGGTCGCGCCGCGCAGGCTGGTGCCGGGCTCGATCCGCGCGTCGGCGCCGATCTCGACCCCGGCGTCGATCCAGGTCGAGGTTGGGTCGACGATGGTGACGCCGGCCAGCATGTGAGCCTCGAGCAAACGGCGGCGGGCCTCGACCTCGACCGCCGCGAGATCGACTCGATTATTGACCCCCATCGTCACCGCCAAGTCGTCGGCGACGTGGGCGGCGACCGTGTGGCCGGCAGCGCGCAGCGCCGGGAAGACTTCGGGCAGGTAGTACTCGCCCTGGGCGTTGTCGTTGGAGAGCCCGTCGAGCGCGGCGACGAGCGGCGCCGCGTCGAAGACGTAGGTGCCGGCGTTGATCTCGCGGATCGCCAACTGAGCGGGATCGGCGTCGCCGGCGGCTTTCGCCTCGACCACCGCCTCGACGCTGTCGTCGGCCGCCCGCACGACGCGCCCGTAAGCGGCGGGGTGATCGAGCTCGATCGTCAGCATCGTTGCCGCCGCCTCGGAGCCCTCGTGGGCGGCCAGCAGATCGCCGATCGTCGCGGCGGAGAGCAGCGGCACGTCTCCGGAGAGAACGAGCACGGTCTCGCTCTCGGCGATCAGCTCGCGCGCAGCGCGGATCGCTCCCCCGGTGCCATCGGCTTCAGGCTGCTCGACGGTCTCGACTTCCTCGGGCAGGCTGGCGGAGAGGTCTCGCCCGGGCGAGACGATCACCGCGACCCGGCCGGCTCCGGCCTCACGAGCAGCGAGGATCGGCCAGGCCACCATCGCCCGTCCGCAGACGGGATGCAGCATCTTCGGCGTGGAGGAACGCATCCTGGTGCCCTCTCCCGCCGCCATGACCAGAGCCAAGGGGGGACTCACTCCGCCAATCGTATTTAACGGCGGGGCAATCGCGCGCTGGGCCGGCCGGGCTGGGCCGTAGCCTTCACTCAGGCGCGTCTTGGCGTGCTTCCCTGACGCACTACATCGCGCCCCACCAGCGCAATCGACGTCAGCGTCCACCCCGCGAAGATCAAGTCGATGCCGACCAGCAGCCCGATCGCCCAGTCCGCCGAACTGGGGAACTTGACGAGTACGAGGATGCCGATGATCAGGCCGCAGACGCCGCTGAGGCCAACCAGGCCGGCGTTCGGCTGGCCGCGGCCGAGGAAGGCGACGGTGATCCGGGTCAGGCCCATCAGCAAGAAGTAGATGCCGAGTACCAAGGTCAGGGTCAGGGTGCCGTTGTGCGGCTCGACGATCAGCCAGATGCCGACGACCAGGGTTAGCAGCGCCCAGATCAGCCGCACCACGACCGAGCCCATCGAGTAGGCCGAGAACGCCGCCGCGACGAGGAAGGCCGAGAGGATCACCAGCAGCCAGCCGATGAAGATCGCCGTCCCAACCGCGGCCACCGCCGGCACCAGGATCGCGATGCAGCCGACGACGATCAGGATCACCCCGATCACCATCACCGCCTTCCAGCTGCGCCCCAGCGCTTCGCGCACCTCCGGGTCCAGCGATGATCCTCCGTACTCCATGGGCGGAACCCTAATCGCTCAATCGGCGACCGAAAGCGGCACGTCGCCCACACGAGCGAGCGCAGCGCCAGCCCGACTACCTCCTATCGGAGAGAACTGCATCCACTACCGAGGCGGTAGTCGATGCAGTTGTCATCGCCGCGACAGTTCCGGGGGAAGGACTCGAACCCTCGCTTCCTGGACCAAAACCAGACGTGCTGACCAACTACACCACCCCGGATCGGCACTGAGCCTAGCGGCGCCGGCGCCTCTGCGCCGTGCCTAATCCTCCGCGTTCCGCGAGACTTTGCCGCCCTTCGCCCCCGGCTCGAGCGCCGGCCCGCGGGGGGAGGCGATGCCGAGGACGCGCATCGCTTTCAGGCCGAGGCCGAGCTTCTCGCGGCCTTCGGTCGAAGAGACGTCGTGGCCGCAGAGCTCGCGGACGCGCTCGAGGCGGTAGCGGATCGTGTGGCGGTGGGTGAAGAGCTGTTTGGCGGTGGCGGCGACGTTGCCGTCGTTGTCGAGGTAGGCCTCGACGGTGGTTACCAGCTCGGTCTCGTACTGCTCGTCGTATTCGGCGAGGGGCTGGATCGTCTCGGCATAGAAGCGTTCGAGCTCGGCCGGATCGTCGCTCATCGCCGGCAGCAGCAGCCGGTAGGCGCCGGTGTCCTCGAAGGCCAGGATCGAGTGGCCTTCGGCCTCGCCGACGTTGACCGCGAGGTGAGCCTCCGAACCGGCCCGGTAGAGGTCGACCGGGTCGGCGCAGCGGCGGCTGCGGCCGGTGGTCAGGTGGAAGCCGGCGAGGCTGTCATCGAGCTCGCGGGCGAGGCCGGCGGCGGCGCGGGCGAGCCGCTCATCGTCCTCGGCGGGGACGATCGCGGCGACCTCGGCCACTGACTCGCCCTCCTCACTCGCCGCCAGCGAGCCCGGCGCGAGGGAGCGCAGGGCGCGCATCACCAGGGTCAGGACACGGTCGCGCCACTCGCCGGTCTGCGCCGCGCGCGGCGCCGCCCGCACAACCAGGACCCCGGCGCCGCGGTCGAGGTCGGCGCCGAGCTCGGCGGCGCGGGCGACGATGTCGCCGCGGTCGGTCACCTGGCGCTGCAGCACCGCCCGCACGAAGGCGCTCGCCACCTCCTCGCTCTCCCACTCCGGCGAGCGCGAGCGCTCCAGCTCGAGCGCCAGCAAGGTCGTCACCATCCGCGTCAGGGTCGGGTCGGGCGCGGTGCGGGCGCGGTAGCGCAGCTCGCCAACCGCGGCGTCGGCGACGCGCAGCTCGACCGAGGTCACCCCCTCGCCGCGGTCGAGCAGCTTGCGCTCCTGGTCGGGCGAGGCGCCGGCAACCGCGAGGACCGCGCTCGAGCGGTCGATCAGGGCGATGCTGGCGTCAAGCAGCCGCGCCGCGGCGCGCGCCACCGCGGGCAGACCGGCACCCGACTCGACCGCTTCCGAAAGCGCGTCGAGCAGTCCCGGATCAGCCGGATTTGCAGCCTTTTCGCTCACCCTGACGGTCTCCGTCACTTTGCCATTATCGCCCTCGGCGCCTGCGCGGCGGCCACGGGC
This sequence comes from uncultured Actinomycetes bacterium, assembly GCA_963729055.1. Lineage (GTDB taxonomy): Bacteria > Actinomycetota > Thermoleophilia > Solirubrobacterales > 70-9 > VAYN01. The sequence goes on from CAVSMQ010000007.1 coordinate 77,982, forward strand.
GCCGCTAGAAGTCTTCGAAGAATTCCAGGATTTCGGGGTAGTAGCGGACGATCAGCAGGCCAATCACGACTCCGATCACGATCAGCGCGGCCAATACGAAGCAAGCCATGAAGCTGGCCGCCGCCTTCTCCCAGACGCGGCCGTAGGAACTCAGCGCTGGGCTGAGGATCAGGGTCACGAAAACGACGAAGCAGATCGCCGCAGCGATCGCGTAGAGCACGTACTGGTGGCCGATCCCGGTGATCGCGTAAACGGTCATGACGGAGCAGTTTTGCGCATCTGGGTGACGATCAGAGCGACCAGCGCGCAGAACGAGAAGGCGGCCGCGCCCAGCGCCCAGCCGGCACTGACGTCGCTGAGGTAATGGACGTTGAGGTAGATGCGCGAGAGCCCGACCAGCGCGGTGAGGACGAATCCGGCGACGACAACGAGCGTGCCGCGCGCCATCCCAGGCCGCAACCGCAGGACGATCGTCACCGCCGCCCAGACGTAGATCACCGAGTGGGCGGCGTGGCCGCTGGGGAAGGCCGAGCCGTCGGTCGCGACCTCGGGGCCGGGCGGCCGCGGCCGGTCGGTCGCGTCCTTGATCTCGTGGAAACCGATGGTGCTGATCGCCATCCCGGCCAGCAGCACACAGACCTCGGCCCAGCGCCGGCGCCAGGCAAGCAGCGCCGCGCAGACCGCGGTCAGCGCCCAAGTGAAGACCCCCGAGCCGAGGAAGGTGATCAGCTTCGAGATCGCAAGCAGGAAGCCGCTGTGGAGGTGTTCGACGACGTCGATCGCGGTTTCGTCGCCGGGCGTCGGGCCGGGATCGCCGCTGATGATCACGGTGTAGGCGACGAGGACGAAGACGGCGACCGCGAGGACCGCCAGCAGCGAGGTGAATTCGAGCCCGAAGTCGCGGCCGGGAGTCGCCCGGTCGGCGATGAAACGCAGCTGGCGCTGGTAGCGTCGGCCGAGGGCGACCAGCCAGCGAGTGGCGCCGTGCTCCTCCATCCAGGCGACCGTCTTGCGGCGGTTCTCCTCGACCCGCAGGAAGCGGCTCAGCCAGACCGCGCCGGCGACGACCACGATCAGCGTCCCCAGCAGCAGCGCGCCTTTGCCGGCGTAGTTGAGCGCCGTGTCGATCGAGCGCGAGAAGAGGTAGCCGACGACCACCGCCGAGCTGACCCAGAGGCCGCAGCCGAGCACGCTGTAGGGGAAGAACTGGCGGAAGCGCATCCCGGAACTGCCGGCGATGAAGGGGGCGAAAGCGCGGACGAAGCCGACGAAGCGACCGAGGAAGATCGTCTTGCCGCCGTGGCGGGCGAAGAAGTCCTCGACCTGGTGAAGGCGGTCGTGGTCGAGGCCGAAGCGGGGGCCGTGGCGGAGCAGGAACTCGCGGCCGAGGCGGCGGCCGACGAGGAAGCTGGTCGAGTCGCCGGCGACCGCCATGATCCAGGCGAGGGCGATCGTCACGTAGAGGTCGGTGGCGCCCTGGCCGGCGACGGCGCCGCCGAGGATCATCACCGTCTCGCCAGGGACGAGGAGGCCGACGAAGGCGCCGGTCTCGGCGAAGGCGAAGACGCCGACCAGGGCGTAGGTCCAGGCGCCGAGCGCGTGCGAGACGTCCTCGAGGATCTTCTCCAGGTCGACGTACTGGGTGAAGACGACGTAGGCGGCGACGGCGACGGCCGCGATCAGCGCCCATTTCGCGTATTTGCGCTGCTCCTCGGTGCCCGGCAGCTTCACGGCGCCGCCTCCTGCGGGAAGGTCCGCGGCGGCGCGATGCCGGCCTCGCAGACGATCGCTTCGGCGTCGTCCAGGCCGTCGGCGGCGGCGCGAGCCGCGGCGAGGTCGGCGAACAGCCCGACCGCGGTCGGGCCCGAGCCGCTGAGGATCGCGTGGGCGGCGCCAGCGGCGCGGAGGCGGTCGAGCGCGGCGCCGATCTCCGGCCGGATAGAGCAAGCCGCCGGCTCGAGGTCGTTGACGAGCAGCTCGGGATAGGCGAGAGGCGAGGCGCCGGCGCCGGCCGCGGCGCGCAGGCGCGACGCCAGGTCCTCCAGCTCCGCCGGCTCGCGGCCGAGGCCGAGCCGGTCGGCGGCGGCGAAGACCTCGGCGGTGGAGAGACCGCCACCACCGGGCAGCAGCACCGCCGCGTGCGCCGCCGGCTGCCGGCAGCGGCGCGACCCGCTCGCCGGCGCCCTGGACGAGGGCCAGCGAGGGCCGCAGCTGCGAGGGGACGTCGGCGCCGAGCGCGGCGGCGATCGCCGGCAGCTCCGCGACCTCGCCGGCGGCGAGGCGGAGGACGGCGGCGGCATCGGCGGAGCCGCCGCCGAGCCCGGCGGCGACCGGGATCCGCTTCTCGATCTCGATCCGCAGCGGCTGCCGCTGCCAGCCGGCGGCCCGCAGCGCAGCGAGCGCGCGCGCCGCCAGGTTCGCCGCCGGATCGCCCTCGACGCCAGGGCAGAGGACCTCGTCGCTCTCCGCCGGCTCGACGGTCATCAGGTCGGCCAGCGCCAGCGGCTCGAACAGCGAGCAGAGCTCGTGCAGGCCGTCCTCGCGGCGGCGACCGAGGTAGAGGCAGAGGTTGAGCTTGGCTGGCGCGTGGAGGAGCACGGGGGACGGGACGACGATCAGGACTCGACTCGGAAGCTTCGCGGAGAGGGCGGCGAACTGCTCCGGCGCCAGCGCCTCTGCACGGACGTCCTCGGGCAGGCCGAGCTCGGCAAGGGCCTGCCGCGCCGGCTGCAGCAGCCCCGGCCGGGTCAACTCGAGCGAGCGGGCGAGCGTTTTGCGGCGGTGGGCGAAGGCGGCGCGGACGACGGTCCTGGTCCAGGGGTCGGGCGCCGGACCGATGCGGCGCAGCTGCAGGATCGCCGACTCGACTCGTGGCCGCGGCCGGAACACCGCCGGGTCGACCGTCCGCAGCAGCTCGACCTCGCAAGCGAGCTGGACCTGCACGCTCGGCGCCCCGTAGATGCGGCCCCCCGGCGCCGCCCGCAGCCGGTCGGCGATCTCGCGCTGGACCATCACCGTCCAGCTCCGCAGCGAGGGCAGCTCGGCGATCGTCCGCAGGATCACCGGCGTCGCCACCGAGTAGGGCAGGTTGGCGACCATCGCCGTCGGCGCCGGCGCGAAGCCGGCGAGCTCGATCTTCATCGCGTCGCCCCAGTGCAGCTCGACGTTCGGCAGCGCCGCCAGAGGCGCCAGCGCCGGCTCCAGGCCGCGGTCGATCTCGACCGAGTGCAGGTGGGCGGCAACCGCCGCCAGCCGCCCGCTCAGAACCCCCTCCCCCGCGCCCACCTCGAGCACGACGTCGTCCGGCCCGAGCCCGGCATCGCGGACGATCGCGTCGAGCAGGTTGGGATCGGCGAGGAAGTTCTGGCCGAGCCTGACCATCGGCCGGCCTACCAGCCGAACAGCGAGGCGGCGTTGGCGGCGACCGTCGCCTCGAGCTGCTCGTAGGAGACGCCGCGCACCTCGGCCACCACCTTCGCCGTCTCGACCACGAAGGCCGGCTGGTTGCGCTTGCCGCGCACCGGCTGCGGCGAGAGGAAGGGCGCGTCGGTCTCGACCAGGATCCTGTCGGCGGGCACCTGGGCGGCGGCCTCGCGCAGCTCCTCCGAGCGCGGGTAGGTGACGTTGCCGGCGAACGAGCAGAACCAGCCGCGCTCGGCCGCGTCGGCGACCCGCTGCGGCGCCGAGAAGCAGTGGAGGACGACCGGGTTATCGCCGCGCGCGGGCGTCGAGGGTGGCGAAGATCTCGTCGACCGCGGCGCTCTCGCCCTCGGGGTCGCGGGCGTGGATCACGATCGGCAGCCGCAGCTCGACGGCGATCTCGATCTGCGCCGCGAAGGCGCGCCGCTGGGCGTCCGGCGAGGCGGTGTCGCGGTAGAAGTCGAGCCCGGTCTCGCCGATCGCCCGCACCTTCTCGTGGCCGGCCAGCCGGGCGATCGCCGCCGCCGCCTCGTCGTCGAAGCCCTCGGCGTCGTTCGGATGGCGGCCGACACTGGCGAACAGCGCCGGGTGCCGCTCCGCCGCCGCGACCACGCCGGCGTTCGTCTCCTCGTCGAGGCCGATGTTGAGCAGCCGCTCGACCCCCGCCGCGGCCGCCGCCGCCAGCAGCTCCTCCTCGCTCCCCTCGCAGAGGAAGAGATGGGTGTGGGAGTCGATCATCCGCTCAGGTTATGGGGGTGCGTTCGTCGTTTGTATGCCTATGTCGTCCCAACGACGAACGCGCCGCGCTCAGGCGGCGTCGATCTTCGGGAAGAGCGGCGGCACCCGTTCGACCGACTGGCCGCCCGGGCGCGAGCCGAGCTCGGCCAGCTCCCGGCCCTCTTCGTCCAGCGCGGCGAGCAGCCGGTCGGCCGTCTCGGGCAGGTAGGGCAGCAGCATCAGGGTGACCACCCGCAGGCCCTCGACCAGGTTGTAGAGGACTTCGTCGAGCCGCTCGGGATCGGCCTCGTCCTTGGCCAGGACCCACGGCTGGGTCTCCTCGACGAAGCGGTTGAGGCGGCGGACCAGGACCCAGATCACCTCCAGCGCCTGGGTCAGCTCGGCCCGGTCGAGCAGCTCGCAGAAGCGCGCCAGGGTGCCTTCGAAGTCCTCGGCGAGGGTCGCGTCGACCGCCGCCTCGGGGACGGTGCCGTCGCGGTAGCGGTCGACCATCGCCAGCACCCGGCTGGCGAGGTTGCCGTAGTCGTTGGCGAGCTCGGTCTCGTAGCGCGCCTCGAAGCCGGCGGTCGAGATCGAGCCGTCCTGGCCGAAGCTGACCTCGCGGAAGAGGTAGAAGCGCAGCGCGTCGGCGCCGAAGCGCTCGATCACCTCGAACGGGTCGAGCACGTTGCCGAGGCTCTTCGACATCTTTTTCTCGCCCATCAGCAGGTAGCCGTGGATCACCATCCGCCGCGGCACCTCGAGCTCCGCCGCCATGCACAGCGCCGGCCAGTAAACGGCGTGGAACTTGAGGATGTCCTTCGCCATCACGTGCAGGTCGGCGGGCCAGTAGCGCGTCGGTCAGGTCCTCCCCGGGGCGGGCGAAGGAGAGTGCGGTGACGTAGTTGAGGAGGGCGTCGAACCAGACGTACATCCGCTGCTCGGGGTCCCAGGGCAGCGGCAGCCCCCATTTCAGGGTCGGACGCGAGAGCGAGACGTCCTCGAGCCCGCCCTTGATGAACGAGACCGCCTCGTTGCGGCGGAAATCCGGCACGACGAAGTCCGGTCGCTCCTCATACAGCGCTTCCAACCGCCCCTGGAACTTCGAGAGCTGGAAGAACCAGTTCTCCTCTTTGACCCAGTCGAGCGGGATCTCGTGGATCGGGCAGGTGTTGCCCGCGGCCACCTCGCGCTCGGTTTTGAAGTCGGCGCAGCGCGGGCAGTACCAGCCCTCGTAGGTCCCCTTGCTGACCCAGCCGTTGTCGTAGACCCGCTGCATGATCTCCGCCACCTTCGCTTCGTGGCGCGGGTCGGAGGTGCGGATGAAGAAGTCGTTGCCGACGCCGATGGTCGGCATCAGCGCTTCGAACTTTGCCGCGTTGCGGTCGGCCAGCTCCTGCGGCGAGATCCCCTCCCGCTCCGCCGCCACCTCGATCGGCTCGCCGTGCTCGTCGGTGCCGGTGAGGAAGAAGACGTCCTCGCCGCGCTGGCGCCTGTGCCGGGCGAGGATGTCGGCGGCCATCGTCGAGTACGCGTGCCCGAGGTGGGGCTCGGCGTTGACGTAGTAGATCGGGGTGGTGACGTAGAAGCTGGGCTCGCTCATGAGCGCACCACGATAGTGCTGAGGGTCCTCCACCCAACACCTCAGGGTCGCGGCGGCTGGTCCCAGGGGAAGTAGATGTTCAAGCTCTGGTCGCTCGCCCAATCGTTCGAAGCGCGTGGTTCGATCGCGATCGCCCGGCCGAGGCGCGCCAGCGGCTCGGCCGCCTCGAGGCTGCGCTGCAGGTCGGCGATCAGGTCGCTCGCTTGCGCGAACGCCCGTTCCACCGCTTCGTAGTCGAGCAGCTCCCCCTCGTGAACGGCGCGGTTACGGAGCTTGTAACCGTCGTTGAACCACGCGCCCCACGGGTTACCCGCGTCCTTCAAGTCGATCTCCCGCCCGAGCAGAGCGGGCAGGTATCTGGTCACCTTTCGATCGTCGCTTGACCCGGCGCGGGCGCATCCGGGCGGTTGGGTGAATCGGGTGGGATCAGCCCCTTCATGCCCCAATCACCGAACGTGGCTTCGACTCGTGAAAGCGGTGCCGGTTCAGCCTCAGTCAGGTGGCGCACGGTGATCGAGGTGTGGGGCACAGAGTCCGCCGGGACGTCAGCATCGGTCCCGCCGAGGAGCTTGGCGACATCGGGGTCGGTCCACCCCTCCCACCGCTCGCCCCGAGCCACGTAGGAAGTGACGACCGGCTCCGGCGATAGCGGCAACGCCCGCGAGAGTTCGAGAAAGAAGGTGAAGATGGTGATCGGGGCGCGAGGATCGGTGGTGTTGCTCGTCACGGCTGCCCTGCCGAAGCCACCCGCTAGCGCCGCGCCTCGCGGCCGGTCAGCGCTTTGTAGAGGTCGTTGGCGCGGGTACCGGTGAGCGCCGCAACGACGCTGGCAGCCGCCCGCGGCCGGGCGCCGGACTGGACCAGGTGGCGGAGGGCGTCGACCGCGAAGCTGACGTCTTTGTCGTGCGAGGTGGCAGCCGCTGGCGCAATCACGAGGACGATCTCGCCTTTGACGTCGCCGCGGAAGCGGCGGGCGAGCTCGCCGAGGGAGCCGCGGGCGACCTCCTCGTGGACCTTGGTCAGCTCGCGGCAGACCGCGGCCTCGCGGTCGGGCGCGACCGAGGCGAGCGCCGCCAGGCTCTCCCCTACCCGCCGCGGGCTCTCGAAGGCGACCACGGTCTCGGTCGAGCGCAGCACCCGCTCAAGCTCGCCGGCGCGACGCGGCAGGAAACCCTCGAAGCGCCAGCGGTCGGTCGGCAGGCCGGAGACGACCAGCGCCACTGGCACGACCGAGGGCCCAGGCAGGACGACCACCTCGAGGTCGCGGTCGATGCAGCGACGGATCAGCTTGAAGCCGGGGTCGGAGACGCCCGGCATGCCGGCATCGGAGACCAGCGTGACCAGGTCGCCGCGCTCGATCCGGGTGGTCAGCTCGATCGCGCGGCTGGCTTCGTTGCCCTCGTGGTTGGAGACGAGGCGGGGATGGGGGCGGATGTGCAGGCGGTCGAGCAGGCCGCCGGTCCGCCGGGTGTCCTCGCAGGCGATGAAGTCGGCGCCGACCAGCGCCTCGCGCATCCGCGGCGACACGTCATCGAGGTTGCCGATCGGGGTCGGGCAGACGGTCAGCCGGCCCGGCATCAGTCGTTGCCCGTACGCCCGCGCGTGCGGCTGGCGCGTGCGGCACCGAGCGGGGGTAGGACGCAGGAAGGCCTAATAGCGGCGCTATTTGGCCGACCGAGGACGACGCCCCGCGAAGTGTGTGCGGCGGCACCAGGCGTGCGTGGGGGCGTACGGGCAACCACCTAGCCGCCTCTCTGTGCCACTTCAGCGCGCCGGCCGACCTCGACTCGGGCCAGCGCCGCGGCGCCGATCATGCCGGCGTTGTTGCCGAGCGTGGCAGCGAGAACCGGCGTCTCGTTCATCGGTTTCAGCGCCCGGTCGCGGACCTCGCGCCGCGCCGGGTCGAGCAGCAGGTCGCCAGCTTTGATCACGCCGCCGCCGACGACGATCGCGTTGGGCTGGAAGATGTTGGCGAGGCTCGCGCAGGCGACCCCTAGCCGCGAGCCGATCAGGTCGAAGACCGAGATCGCGGTCTCGTCGCCGTCGAGCGCCGCTTCGGTGACCGCGGTGCCGTCGACCGTCCCGCCTTCGGCGAGCAGCTTGCCGAGCGTCGTTTCGGGCGAGCTTTCAGCCGCCGCCTTGCCCTCGCGGCCCAGCGCGGTGCCGGAGGCGAGCGACTCGACGCAGCCGTGGTTGGGGCAGTTGCCCTGGCAGGGTGGGCCGTCAGCCTGGATCACGACGTGGCCGAGCTCGGCGCCGGCGCCGGTCGAGCCGCGGTAGACCTCGCCGTTGAGGATCAGGCCGCCGCCGATCCCGGTGCCAACCGTCAGCATCACCATGTGCGGCATCCCGACCGCGGCGCCGAACATGAACTCGGCGAGGGCGGCAACGTTGCCGTCGTTGTCGACGAAAACGGGCAGATCGACCTCGGCTTCGACCTGGTCGCGGATCGCGAGTTCGGCGAGCGGCAGGTTGACTGCGGAGACGGCGATGCCGCGCTCGTAGTCGATCGTCGCCGGGATGCCGAGGCCGACCGCGGTGACCCCGGGATGGGCATCGCGGGCGAGCTGGATCTCGCGGATCAGCAGCTCGACGAGCTCGTCCTCGGTCTGGCCGGTCGACGCCTCGCGGCGCTGCCAGGCCACGTCGGTTCCGTCGAGCACCCCGACCAGCATCTTGGTGCCGCCGAGGTCGACGCCGATCGTCTCGATGCCCTTCTCGTTCACGTTGCGGCAGGCTAGCCGTTCGCCGCCCGCGGGCAGGATCGGCGACACGGACTGCGAACGGTCACCCAGGATGATCGATCCCCCAACCAGTCACGCCTGGATGACCCGCCCGGCACACTTCGCATCTCTGCGTCCTCGGGTTTGCCTTTGCCGACCGGCAAAGGCTGCACCCTGCGTCCTTGATCTGCTCGGCCGGGCGCGCCCCCAGTCGCAACTGGTCGAGGAACCAATCCTCAAATGCGCTCCAATCGCCCTCCACTAGGTTTCTAGCGCTCTAATGCCGGATGATGGCCAGCAACGGCCGCCGGAGCCGCCCGAGGGGCGGCCAGAGCCGCCTGAATACAACGTCTACCGCTCGCGGCGGGGGCTGCTCTCGCGCCTGCGCGGCGCCGAGATCCCCAGTTTCAAGAAGAAGGATCCTGCCGAGCCCGGTGCCGGCGGACCGGGCGGACCGGGCGGCCCTGGACGACCGGGCGACCGCTGGTCCTGGCTCCCCTGGCGCAAGCGCAAGGAGGGCGAGCCGGGGGCCCCGCGCCCGCAGCGCCGGATCAACGGCAAGCGGATCGCCAAATGGCTGGCGATCGCCGTCTTCGGCTGGATCCTGATCAGCTTCCTCGCCTTCGCCGTCTCGGCGCAGCTGCAGTCGTTCAAGCTCTCCGGCGAAGCGAAGGACGCTCTGCACGGCAGCCCGTTCCTGCTCTTCAGCCCGCAGACGATCCTGGTCCTCGGCACCGACGCCCGGCCGACCGACAGCAAGGACGGCGCGGCGCCCTCGCAGGAGTGCTTCGAACAGCAGGAAAAGGGCGAGGCGCCGCACGATCCGTGCGAACAGGGCCAGTTCCGTGCCGACACGCTGATGCTGATCCGGGCCGGCGGCGGCAGCTTCAACAAACTCTCGATCCCCCGCGACAGCTTCGCCGACATCCCCGGCGAGACGCCGCAGAAGATCAACGGCGCCTTCGCCTTCGGCGGCGCCGCGCTGCAGATCAAGACGATCGAACAGTTCCTCAACATCAAGATCGACCACGTCGCAATCGTCGACTTCACCGGCTTCGAAGACCTGATCGACGCGGTCGGTGGAGTCGAAGTCGACGTCCCGCACAAGCTCTGCGCCGATATCTCCGGCGGCGCCGGCAACGGTCAGGGCGGTATCACCCTGCGGCTGAAGAAGGGCGAGAACACCCTCGACGGCCAGAAGGCGCTGGCCTACGCACGGGTCCGCGAGCCGAGCGAATGCCCCGGCCCGGGCACCAGCGCCTTCACCCTCGGCTACAGCGACTTCGACCGCGAGAAGGCGCAGCAGTCGGTGATCAACGGAATCAAGGACCGCCTCACCGATCCGCTCCGCGCCCCCTACAACTTCATCAAGGGGCCGATCATCGGCTGGGACGCGCCGAAGGCGTTCGTCAGCGACATGGGCTTCCTGACCATGCCGCAGCTGGTGCTGGCGGCGGCGATCGGCGGCAGCGCCCCGACCGACGTCCTCTGCGGCTCGCCGAAGCAGGGCTGCGGCGAAGGGCCTGGAGGCTCGGTCGAAGTGCCCGAGCGGGTGCGGCGCGCGGCGGTGAAGCGGTTCCTCGACGGTTAGGCCGAGTTTCCCGAAAAGAACAGATTCCCCGTCCAATGCGGACTATGCTGGCGCCGTGACGCTCGCGATCCCGGGGAGATCGGCGTTCCGCGCCGGAGTTATCGCCGTGCTGCTGGCGACCCTCGCGCTGCTTGCGAGCGACGCGAAGGCGGCCTGGATCGCGCCGGTCGCGGTCACCCAGGGCCTCGAGGCTCGCGACCCCCAGACCGGCATCGACGGCCAGAGCAACATCACCATCGCCTCGGTCAGCGGCACCTCGAGCAAGAACATCGTCACCGCCGAACACCCTGCCGGCGGCGAATGGCCGCTTGGCTCGACGGAACGAATCTCCGACCCGGTGGGGGCCAACTCCTGCGAAACGCCTGCCCTCGCGGTCAACCCCGCCGGCGCCGCGGTCCTGGTCGCGGACTGCGGCGCCGGGGCGACCGAAATGCGCGTTTCGTCCCGCACCATCTTCGGCACCTGGAGCCCGTTCTCCACCGCGATCCCCGGAACCGGCGAAGGCAGCGAGCCGCGGGTCGCAATCGACGCCGCCGGCGACGTCGTGCTGGTCTGGCGGGGCGCGGGCTCGAGCGTCAAATCCGCTTACCGGCCAGCTGGGGGCGCCTGGTCAAGCGTCACCACGCTCAGCACCCACGAACGCCTTCGAACCCACCGTCGCGATCAGCGCGGACGGCTACTGCCTTCGCGGTCTGGCGCGAAAAACGCGAAGAACCGCCGGGCACCGACCCGGTGATCCAGGTGGAGGTCGCGCGCAAGGAAAAAGGCGGCGGCTGGACTGCGCACGGGACGTTGACGAGCAACTTCACCTCGACTGCCGGTAACCGCAGGGGAACCGCAGGTCGCGATCAACCCGTCGGGCCAGAAGGTGGTGTCCTGGACGGTCGCATAACCCTGCCTGGGCGAAACCGTTCGTCCAGAGCCGCTAGCTCCGCCTCGAACTTCGGCGGCTACGCAGAACCGGCGCGGTCGATCTCGGAAGCGAACGGGGAAGTCGAACTGCCCCGACATTGCGATCACCGGCGACGGCCTCGGCATCGCCGCCTGGCGCAGCTTCGACACGAGCGACTTCATGTTCCGGATGAAGGTCGCGACCACGTCCTCGCCGACGGGCATCTGGATGCCGGTGACGATTGGCGAACCCGGCCAGCTCAACGGCGTCGGCTCGCTGCCGGACCTCGGCGCCAATGTGGCCGGTGACGCGGCCGTCGTCTGGGGGTCGGGTGTCGTCCTGCAAGCGGTCTTGAGGGAGGCCGGCGGCTCGTTCGGCCCGGTCGGCCCGGTCCCGACCACCGGCAACCCGCTCTTCGAAGCGGCGCGCGTCGCGGTCGATCCTGGCGGCGACGCGGTCGTCACCTGGGTCACCAGCACCAGCCCGACTAAAGCCGCCGTCGCCGTCAACGACGTAACGCCGCCGAGCGTCTCCGTCGCGCCGCCGGCAGCGGTCGAGGTCGGCCAGCCGATGGCGCTGACCGCAACGGCCACCGACACCTGGTCGCCGGTCTCGCTCAACTGGGACTTCGGCGACGGCGGCAGCGCCACCGGCGCCTCCGTCAGCCACGCCTACGTGAGCGCCGGGACCAAGACGGCGACGGTCACCGCCACCGACGGCGTCGGCAACAGCGCCACCGCCACCGCGACGGTGGTTGTGACCGCTCCATCCGGGGGCGGGGGCTCAGGAGGGAGCGGGGGCGGGGGCGGGGGCTCGGGCTCGGGAGGGACCGGGGGCTCAGGAGAGAGCGGATCCGGCACCAGCGGCAGCGGCAACGGCAACGGCCCGGGAGTAACGGGCCCCACCCCCACGCCGCCGCACAAGATTCAAGTGAAGTCCGCTGCGGTGGCCCAAACCTGGGCCCAGCAAGCCAAAGCCAAGGCGCTCTCGGTCAAATGCAAGCTCGACGTCAAAGGCACCTGCACCGCGGTCGCGACGGTGAGCAAAGCCGTCGCGAAAACGCTCGGCCTGGCGGGGGCGAAAGGCGCCAAACCGATTCGGATCGGCAGCGGCAAGGCGTCGGCGACGGCCGGACGCTTCGCGGTGGTCAAGGTAAAACTGAACGCGAAAGCGCTGACGGCGATCGCCGCCTCCGCCAAACCCGTACCAGTCGCGATCGCTCTCGAAGGCACCGCCGCCGACAACGACCCCGGCACCGTGACCAGCCGCCTAACGCTCCGTCCCTAGATCCCGAGCCCGGTCGCTGCAAGCTTTTGGGGATCTATAGGCCCCCAAATCACTGCAGCGCGCTAGTCCGCGGTCGAGGGGGCGGGTTTGGTCTCGGACTTGGAGGAGCTCGAGTCGGAGGAGCCGGAGTCCGAGGACTTCGACTCGCCACCGCCGGAATCGCCGCCGCCCTCGGAGCTCGCCCCGTTTCCGCCCTTGCGTTTGCCGTAGTCGGTGTTGTAGAAGCCGGAGCCCTTGAAGTGGACCGCGGGGGCGGTCAGGACGCGCGCACAGGGGGCGCCGCACTCGACGCAACTGGTCAGCGCCTCGTCCGCCATCTTCTGCATCACATCGAAGACGTGACCGTTGTCGCATTTGTACTCGTAGATCGGCACGGAGCCCGGCATTATCGCAATCGCTACGGTTCGAGCCATGGCAACCACCGAGCCAGCCGATCCGCCGGTCGAGGTGACGATGGAGGAAATCGTCGCGCTCTGCAAACGGCGCGGCTTCGTCTTCCCCTCCTCCGAGATCTACGGCGGCCTCGGCTCGACCTACGACTACGGTCACTACGGCGTCCTGCTGAAGACCAACGTCAAGAACGAGTGGTGGCGGGCGATGCTGCAGGAACGCGACGACATGGTCGCGCTCGACTCGGCGATCCTCCAGAGCCCGAAGGTCTGGGAGGCCTCGGGCCACCTGGCCGGCTTCACCGACCCGCTGGTGCAGTGCCTCGGCGAGTGCAAGAGGCGCTGGCGGGAGGACCACCTGCGAGAGGCGGTGGCCGCTGACGGCGGCGACCCGAACGCCGAGCTGCGCTGCCCGGAGTGCGGCGGCGAGCTGAGCGAGCCGCGCAACTTCAACCTGATGTTCGAAACCCACGTCGGCCCGGTCGCCGAGCAGGGCTCGACCGTCTACCTGCGACCGGAGACGGCGCAGGGCATCTTCATCAACTTCAAGAACGTGCTCGGCTTCGCCCGCAAGAAGCCGCCGTTCGGGATCGCCCAGGTCGGCAAGTCGTTCCGCAACGAGATCACCCCGGGCAACTTCATCTTCCGCACCCGCGAGTTCGAGCAGATGGAGATGGAGTTCTTCGTGCCGCCGCCCGAGGCGGAGCGCTGGTACCGCGAGTGGATCGAGATCCGCCACCGCTGGTACGTCGAGCTCGGCATCCGGCCCGAGTACCTGCGGGTGCGCCCGCACGACGCCGACGAGCTCTCCCACTACTCGAGCGGCACCAGCGACGTCGAGTACCTGTTTCCGATCGGCTGGTCGGAGCTCGAGGGGATCGCCAACCGCGGCGACTTCGACCTCACCCAGCACGCCAAGTTCAGCGGCGAGAAGCTGGAGTACTTCGACCAGCAGACCAAAGAGCGCTACGTGCCCCACGTGATCGAGCCGGCGGCCGGGGCCGACCGGGCGATGCTCGCCTTCTTGGTCGACTCCTACGAGGTCGAGGAGGTCGAGGGGCGGCAGCGCACGGTGCTGCGGCTGCACCCGCGCCTCGCCCCGAACAAGGTCGCAGTGCTGCCGCTGGTCTCCAAGGACGGCCTGCCGGAGAAGGCACGCGAGCTCTACCGGGAACTAAGGCCGAGGCTGATGGCCGAGTACGACGAGGGCGGCTCGATCGGCAAGCGCTACCGCCGTCAGGACGAGATCGGCACCCCCTGGGGCATCACCGTCGACCATCAGACGCTCGAGGACGACACCGTCACCCTCCGCGACCGCGACTCCCTCGAGCAGGTGCGAGTTCCGGTCGAGGGGCTCGGTGACGAGCTCGTCTCGCGCCTCGAGCGCCCCTGGCAAAGCCCGAAGCTGGGCTAGGCGTACAGGTGGATCTTCCGATCCGCCGAAATAGGCACTAGCCGCTCAAGCGCGGTCGTTCTAGAGTCGATATGCGGCGGACAGGCGTGTCTGGCGCTCGCACCGACTCGCAATCCTCAGGAACGGAGAACCCATGGCCTACGAGATGAAGATCCGTGGCACTCAGTCGGAGGTGAAGGTCCGCAGCTTGTGGGCCGTTGCCCTGCTGCCGATCATCACCCTCGGCGTTTACCACATCGTCTGGTGGTACAAGATCAACAAGGAGCTAAAGGAATACGGCGAAGCGAAGGGGTTCGACCTCGGTCAGAACCCGACCAACTCGTGGCTGGCGCTGTTCCCGGGCGGGCTGATCATCATCCCGGCGATCATGACCTACATCAACGGCACCAAGCGCGTCCAGGGTGCCGCCAAAATCGCCAACAAGGACCCCGTCAACGGCTGGCTCGTCCTCGTCCTCTACCTCGTCCTCTCGATCGGGATGTGGGCGTACCTGCAGTCCTCTCTCAACGCGATCTGGGAGCAGGAGGCCGAACCGCTCGAGGGCCACGAGGCGCCCCCGGTGCGCGACGAGATGCCGCCGGCAGCGCCGACCGGCAGCTAACCCGCGTTTCGCCATTTCTACTTCGCAAGAGGTAGAAATGGCGAACAGTGCGGCTTAGCGTTCGAGGTAGGCGAGCACCGCCTGCGAGTCTGCCTCGAGCGCCGCGGTCGCCTTTTTCGTCACCCGGCCGAGATGCTCGATCTCGAGCTTGCGGCCGGACAGCTTCCAGGTCGCGACGGCGCGGCCGTCGACCAGCGCGAAGGGCCGGAAGATGCCGTTGTTGGTGACCAGCAGCTTGTGCGGGCCGACAACTTCCTCGCGCGAGCACCAGCCCAGCAGCAGCGGCTCGAAGGAGCCAAGCAGGCGCGGCGCCGGCAGCGGCTCGGCGGGCGGGCGACCGGCGAGGTCGAGGAGGCCGTCGGGGCGCTGCTCGAGCTCGCGGGCGATCGCCTCGAGGCCGGCGCGGGCGTCGCGCAGCGGCAGGCCAGCCCAGCGGGCGAGGTCGCGGTCGTCTGCGGGCCCGTGCCCAGCCAGGTAACGGCGCGCCAGCTCCGCCAGCGCCCGCTCGCGCTCGACCCGCGGCTGCGGCCCGAGCCAGTCCTCGGTGCGGACGAAGGCTTGTTCCTTACCGACCATCGGCCCGCGGACCACGAGCCCACGCACCGCGGCGGCGAAGAGGGTGTGGATCAGAGTCTGCCCCTTGGGAGACACCCCGGCGGTCTCGAGGCGCTCGCGTAGCTGGGCGCGGGTCAGCGGCCCCTCTTCGGCTAGCGCCCGCTCGATCGTCCCCACACCCTTCTCGGCGGCGCCCTCGGCGATCCCCGGCAGACGCAGCCGGCTCATGCTCGAGGTGAAGAGCGGCGGCGTGGTCAGGGCCTGCAGCCACGGGTAGTCCTCGCGGCGGACGAGGTGCAAGGTGCCACGGTTGAGCCAGGTGATCAGCAGCGAGCGGTCCTCGGTCAGAGCGCGGTCGACAGCGGCAGCGGTCAGCCCCTCGGTCCGCGCCCGCACCGCCAGCCGCGCCCCGCGCGGGTCCTGCGCTTGCACCGCCAGCAGCCGCTCGGCCACCGCGACCGGCCCGCCCAGCGGCTCGCCCGCCAGGCCTTGAGCGGTCAGCCGCTCGGCAAGGGGCGAGGGAGGGGTACGCGCCACGCGCGGATGATCGCGGCTCAGAGGCCGTGCTGCAGCAATGCCGTGACGACGATCGTCGCGTTGGAAGGGTGGCCGGGCCGCCGCTACTTGCCCGAGAGCCGGTCCCAGAAGCGGCGGAGGCCGCCGCCACCGCCGCCTTTGACCATGTCTGCGGGGTTGACCGAGAGCGCGCCGGGGTTGGCGTGCGGCTTCGGCAGCTCGGCCGCTTCGGCAGCGTCGATCTTGAGGACGATGCCGCGCTCATAGATCTCGCCGACCTCAGGGGCGTCGACGAATTTGTGGCCGCCGGGGCCGGCGGTGGTGTCGAAGACGATCCCGTCGAACATGTCGGCCCGCGCCTCGCTGAGGACGCGGACGACCTTGCCGAGCCGCTCGCCGTCGCTCGAGAAGACGGAGACCCCGCTTTTCACGGTCAGGTAGGAGGTGCGCTCGCCGAGGTCGTCCATGCGGGCGAGCCTAGCGCGTGCGGCGGCTGCGGCGGCACCAAGAAACTGGCTGTCCAGCCAGGATCGCGGTACCCTGCGAGAACACGATCGCGACACCAAAAGGAGTAGAGATGAGCGTCGCTTCCCAGAGCCTGATGGACAACGTCACCTACGAGGACCTCTACCGGCGCTGGGAGCACGGCAACTGGTCGGCCTACGACCTCGACTTCTCCGCCGACCGCGCCGGCTGGGAGTCGCTCAGCGACATCCAGCGCCGCTCGGCGATGTGGATCTACTCGATGTTCTTCTACGGCGAGGACCGCGTCGCAGACACCCTCGCCCCCTACATCACCGCCGCGCCGAGCGAGGAGCAGGCCTACTTCCTCGCCACCCAACAGGTTGACGAGGTCCGCCACTCGATCTTCTTCCACCGCTTCTTCAAGGAGGTGATTGGGGTTGGAGGCGAGTCGATCCACGACACGCTGGCGACGACCCTGCCGCAGCTCAACTGGGGCTACCGCGGCGTCTTCGACCGCCTCGACCGGATGGCCGAGGAGCTGCGCAAGGACCGCTCGCTGCCGAAGTACGCGCAGGCGATCACCCTCTACCACCTGATCGTCGAGGGCAGCCTGGCGCAGCCCGGCCAGCATTTCATCGAGGACTTCTTCGCCGCCGAAGCGACGATGCCCGGCTTCAGCGCCGGGATGTCCAACGTCTCCAAGGACGAGCAGCGCCACATCGGCTTCGGCGTCAAGGTCCTCTCCGAGCTGCTGGCGCCTGACCACCCGGCGTCGGAGGAATGCAAAGCGGCCGTCGTCGAGCTGCTCCGAGAAACCCTCCCCTACGGCCCCGCCGTCTTCTACCCACCCAACTTCGACCGCTCCTACACCGAGTGCTACGGCTTCACCCTCGAGGACATCTTCTCCTTCGGGCTGAAGCTGATCCGCCAGCGCTGGCGGACGATCGGCTTCCCAACCGAGGAGATGCCCCCCGGCGTCTTCCCCTTCGACCCCGAGGCCGACGAGCGGGCCGTTGCCGAACACCAGGTGAAGATGATGGAAGCCGGCGTCCTCGGCCCGCCCGACGCGCCCGGCCCCGACACCTCGCCGGAGGTCCAGCGCCTCTACTTCGACATCGTCAAGCGCAGCGCCAATACCGCCGCCGCCAACGGGGCGCCGCTGGTCTACCAGTGGCGCTTCTCCGACGCCCAGCCCTGGCACATCGTGATCGACAATGGCTCGACCCGGGCGGAGCCCGGCGAGGTACCGAACCCCACCGTCACCTTCGAGAGCAGCTGGGGCGATTGGGTCGCCGCCGGCAAACCCGGCGCCAACCCGCTCAGCTTCGTCCTGCGGCGCAAGATTCGCCCCCGGGGCAAGCTGACCGAGCTGGCGCGGGTGCGGAAGGTCTTTCCCTAGACCGAGGGACTAGGAAGGCTCCTAGGAGATCGGCGGGCGCTGGTCGGCCCAGGGGCGCTCGGCCTCGATCTGGCCGGCCAACGAGAGCAGCGTCGCCTCGTCGCCGGGGCGGCCGATGATCTGCACCGAGAGCGGCATCGCGTCGGCGCCGAAGCCGAACGGCACCGCCATAGCCGGGTTGCCGAGGTGGTTCCAGGGGACACAGAAGGGATAGAAGCGGCTCATCCCGAGGGTGGTCTGCAGCGCGCCGCGACCCTGCCAGCGGCGGACCGGCAGCGCGGTGCCGCCCATCACCGGCATCACCAGCACGTCGAAGTCGTCGAACAGCGCATTGACGCGGGCGACCTCGGCCGGGCGGCGGGCGATCGCCTTGTCGTAGAGCGCCTCGGGAAGCAGGGCGCCGAGCCGGCCGAAGCCGCGGGTCCGGCGTTCGAGCCGCTCCGGACGCGGGACTTCGGCGACCGTCTCTCCGACGCCTTTGAGGAAGCGGGCGCTGAGGGTGTCACCGATCGAGCCCCAGTCGGGGTCGCGGGGGGCGACCTCGTGGCCGAGCGAGCCGAGCAGGTCGGCCATCTCGACCACCGTCCGCTCGACGCCCTCGCCGACCTGGGGCGGCAGCAGCGCCCGCGGCGGCGTGTTCGAGTAGGCGACGCGGAGCCGGCCCGGCGGCGTCTGCGCCGACTCGACGAAGGGTCGCTCGGGCGGCGGCGGCACCTCTTCCTCGTCGGCCCCACCGGAGACGATGTCGAGCCAGAGCGCAGTGTCGAGGACCGAGCGGCTGACGCAGCCTTCGACCACCATCCCGCGCCAGCCTTCCTTGCGCGGCGCCTGTGAGACGCGGCCACGCGAGGGCTTCAGCCCGAAGAGGCCGCAGCAAGCGGCCGGGATGCGGATCGAGCCGGCGCCGTCGCCGGCTGAGGCGATCGGCACCAGGCCGGCGGCAACCGCCGAGGCGGAGCCGCCGCTCGAGCCACCGGGCGTGCGCTGCGGGTTCCAGGGGTTGCGGGTAACGCCGTAAGTCGCCGACTCGGTGAAGCCACAGATCGCCAGCTCGGGCAGCAGGGTGAGGCCGACGATGATCGCGCCCGCCTCGCGCATGCGCCGCACCACCTCGGCGTCGGCGGTGGCCGGCTCGTCGTAGGCGTCGGTGCCATTTGAGGTGACCGCGCCGACCACGGCGGCTTCGTCCTTGATCGCGATCGGCACCCCGAGCAGGGGCCGCTCCTCGCCGGCTCGGACCCGCGCTTCAGCCTGCTCGGCCTCGAGCAGCGCCCGCTCTTCAAACAGCAGGCGGAAGGAGTTGAGCTGCGGGTCGAGGCGGTGGATGCGCTCGAAGCTGAGCTGGACCAGCTCGGTCGGGGTGACTTCCCCGTCCCGAACCATCTGCGCCTGCCGCGCCGCGCCCGCGAACGCCAGGTCCGCGGTGGTAGCCGTCCCCTCCGCCATGGTTTGATCCTATTCGACTGAAGGTTGGCGAGGGAGGGGTGTCGGGGTGCCTCCCCAAAACGCTCCGCCTTCGGCTCCGCTTGAGTGTTTTGGGGAGGCACCCCGACACCCCTCCCCCACGAATCCGCTGGGGCCCCAACCCTTTTGCTTAAAGCTGACTAGGGACCAAGGTTCGTCGGGGTTCGCTGGAGCTCTCGACGGTGGCTAGTCGGGTCTAGCCGGTCAGCCCTCGTCCCTCACAAGCTCAAACCAAAGGGGGTGTGGTCCCTAAGGGTTTCGTCTTTGGGCGGGTGTCGGTAGGACCCCCGAACGTTTTGCGACTGAGGAGAACGGCGCTGCGGGCGACAGCAGCAATTCTCTAATCGACGACAGGTCGAGTGAGGGGGTCCTGCCGGCGATCGCCCTCGCCGCCAAACCCTGATCCCTCGTCCTCATCCCCACCCTCAAAACTCAAGTCCGGCAATACCCGATCAAGCCACCCAGGGATCCACCAGTTCCAGTCGCCCATCAACTTCATCGCCGCCGGAACCAGGATCAACCGCACCAACGTCGCGTCCAGCGCGATCGCGATCGCTGAGCCGAGGCCGATCTCCTTGATCGACGGCACTCCCGTCAGCACGAACACCGCGAAGACGGCGGTCATGATCAGCGCCGCCGAGGAGATCGTGCGGGCGCTCGAGGCGAGGCCCTCGGCGACGGCCCGTTCGTTGTCGCCGTGGCGGATGTAGCGCTCGCGAATCCGCGACATCAGGAACACCTCGTAGTCCATCGAGAGGCCGAAGACGACAGCAAAGATCAGCGGCACGTTGATCGTGTCGAGGGCGCCCTGGCTTTCGAAGCCGAGGAAGCCGTCGAGCCAGCCCCACTGGAAGATTGCGACCAGGACGCCGAAGGCGGCGCCGATCGAGAGCAGGTTCATCAGCACCGCCTTCAGCGGCAGGATCAGCGAGCGCAGCATCACCATCAGGACCAGGAAGCTGAGGGCGAGGACGAAGAGGATGATTTTCCACATCCCGCCTGAGATCTGGTCGCGGACGTCGTGGCCGCGGGCGGTTTCGCCGCCAACTTCGACGCTCGCCGCCTGCCCCAGGGCGGTGGCGGGAATGATCTGGGTGCGCAGCCGCTCGACCAGCGCCGTCGCCGCGTCGGACTCGCTAGGTGCCCTCGGCGTCGCCTGGATGAGAGCGCTGTCGTCTGCGTAGACGGACGGCGCGGTGGCGCTGACGCCGGCGACGCCTCGCACTTCGCGGTCGAAGGCGCGGACCTCGGCCCGGTCGGCGGCGCTCAGCGGCCCGCCAAAGTCGGCGACGATCTGGATCGGGTCAGTGCCGCCGCCAAGCTCCGCGGAGGCGAGTTCAGAGCCGACCCGGACATCGCTGTCCTTGGGGAACTGGGCGAGCGCTTCGGTCCCGGTCTGCATCGAGAGCACCGGGCTGGCGAGCACCAGGAGGACTGCGGTGACGCCGCCGACGGCGAGCCACGGCCGCGCCATCACCCGTTGCGTCCAGTGGGTCCAGAAGCGACTGGCGCCGGCGATCGCCGGCTCCGTCCCGTCCGGCTCGGGCTTGCGGCGGCGGTAGAAGCGGCGGCGCGCCCAGAGCGTCACCTTGCCGACGATCCCGCCCGGCAGGACGCGGTCGCCGAGCATCGCGATCAGCACCGGCAAAAGCGTCGTCGCGGTCAGGATCGAAACGGCGACGACCGTCATTGCCCCCAGCGCCATCGAGCGCAACGCCTGGTTGTCAACCATCCAGAGGCCGGCCAGCGAGATGATCACCGCCAGCCCGGAAAAGCTGACCGCAAGCCCCGAGGTGGAGAGCGCCTGCGCTCGCGCCGCAGCGGGATCGCGGCCCGCTTCCCGCTCCTCCCGGTAGCGGGCGAGGATGAAGAGCGAGTAGTCGATCGCCACCCCGATCCCGATCATCGAGGCCATGTTGGTGACGAAGACCGAGGTCGTCATCTGCAACGAGATGAAGTAGATCAGCGCGCCGGTGACCAGCACGCTGACCAAGCCGAGCGTCAGTGGCAGCAGCGCCGCGGCGAGCGAGCCGAAAACGACGAGCAGGATGATCGCGACGATCGGAAAGCCGGTCGCCTCCGCTTCGGAGAGGTCGCGCTTGGAGATTTCCTGCATCCCCGCCCAGATCGTCGGCTGCCCGACCAGATAGGGCGTCACCCCGCCTGCCGTGGTGCCGGGGTCGAGGTCTTCGCGCAGCGTCGCCGCCGAGTCGATCAGCTCGTCGGCGGTGCGTTCGCTGCGCAGCGGCAGCAGGGCGGTGCCTTGGGCGTCGAGCGCTCGACGCGCCACCCGGGCGCTTGCGGGCGGCAGCGTCACCCCTTCGAGCCCGGCGACTTCGCGCCGCACCCGCCCGATTGCCGCCTGCCGCTCAGCCACCGTCGCCCCCGGCTCGGCCTCGAGCAGCACCGCGATCCCGTCGGCCTTGGCGCCGAATTCGCTTTGCAGCGTGTCGCTGACGGCCTTCGACTGGCTGCCGGGCACGTCGAAGCCGCCGCCGGTCAGGTGGTCGGTCTGTTTCGCCGCGAACGGCAGCGCCGCGACCACAATCACCAGCCAAGCGGCGAGGACCCAGCGCCGACGGCGGCCCAGGAACCCGGCGAGCTTGTTCATTAGACCCCGCATGACTGACAACGAGACTCCTCCCCACCCCGACGACCAGTCTGTGACTCGCGTCACAACGTGAGCGGCGTCACCAAGACCGTTATCCTTCTGGTATCTGGGGAGATGCGACTGAGTCCCACCACTGAGTAGCCCGGTGCCCGACCGTCCAGCGATACTCGGAGGCACTTCCGTACGTGCCGGCAAGTCTTGGCCGGCCTGGCCGCAGTGGGACGAGAGCGAGCGCCGGCGGCTGCAGGGGGTGCTGGAGTCGGACGCTTGGTGCAGCGCCTACGGCGACGAGGTGGCGTCCTTCGTTGCGGAGTTCACCGCCTTCCAGGGCGCCAGCCACGGGATCGCGGTCACCAACGGCACCCAGGCGCTCGAGACGGCGCTCGCCGCCTGTGCTGTCGGTCCCGGCGACGAGGTGATCGTCCCGGCCTCGACCTTCGTCGCGACCGCCACCGCGGCGATCGCGATGGGCGCGACGCCGGTGCTCGTCGACGTCGAGCTGCCGAGCTGCTGCATCGACCCCGAGGCGGTCGCGGCGGCGATCAGCGACCGCACCCGGGCGGTGATCGCGGTCCACCTCGGCGGCAGGGCATGCGACATGGACGCGCTGACCAGACTCTGCGGCGAGCGCGGCATCGCCTTGGTAGAGGACTGCGCGCACTCGATCGGCACCCGCTGGCGCGGCCGCGGCACCGGCACGATCGGCACCGCCGGCGCCTTCTCCTTCCAGCAAAGCAAGCTGATGACCGCCGGCGAGGGCGGCATGGTCACCACCGAGGACCCGGAGCTGTTCGAGCGCGCCTGGAGCTACGCCAACCTCGGGCGGATCCGCGAGCGCGAGTGGTACTACCACGCCGTCCATGGCTCCAACCTGCGGATGACCGAGTGGCAGGGTGGCGTGTTGCGGGCCCAGCTCGAGCGGCTGCCACGGCAGCACCGGACCCGCGAGGAGCGCGGTGACCTGCTCGACGCCGAGCTGGCCAAGCTCCCCGGGGTGGTCACTCAGCCCGGTGACCCGCGAATGGACAGCCGCGCCCGCTGGGCCTACGGGATCCACTTCGACGAAGACGCCTTCTCCGGCCTCTCGCGCGAGGGCTTCGAGGCGGCGCTGACGCAGGAGGGCATCCCGCTCGGCTTCCGCTATCCCAGCCTCAACGAACTCGAGCTGTTCCGCCAGGGCAACTTCGCGCCAAATGGCGGCGGCACGCCGCAGCGCTACCCGAGCGGCAGCCTGCCGCACGCCGAAGAGGCAGCGGCGAACATGGTCTGGCTCGACCACCGGGTCCTGCTCGGTGCGCCCGAGGACACGCTCGACGTCGCCGTCGCGATTGCCCGGATCCAGGCCAGCGCCGGCGCCGTCCGCTTGCGAACCGCGAAGGCGGTTCGCATCGCCGGCCGGCTGGCGCGCTCGGCGCTGGGCCGCAGCAGCGGCCGCTCCGCGCAGCTCCTGAGCGACTAATCCTTGACCAGCAGGAAGCGGGCGCTGGCGGTGCCAGCTTCGACCGCGGCCTTGTCGTCGAGCTCGCGGTCGGAGAGCGCCTGCAGGGCGAAGCCGTCGCCGAGGGCGAGGAGGAATGAGACGACGGCGTCGGCATCGAAGCGCAAGCTGAGAACGCCCTCGCGCTCCTTGGCGCGGAGGACGTCGGCAACGTGGGAGCGGGTGTGGGCGAAGAGCCGGCCGACCTCCTCCTGAATTTCCGGTTTGCGGCGGCCAGCGCTGAACAGCTCAAAGATCAGCAGGAAGACATCCGGTTCGTTCTCGATCAAGTCGGTCAGCGAGGAGACCAATGCGTCGAGAACGTCGTCGACGCTCTTCGCCTCGGCCAGCAGTTCGTCGAGGCGAGCGATCCGCAACTCGGTGTCGCGGCGGACGACCTCGACCAGGAGCCGCTCCTTGGTGCCGAAGTAATAGTGCAGGAGGCCGCGGCTGACGCCCGCCTCGCGGGCGACGTGCTCGAAGGTCGAGCCGGCGGCACCACGGCGCGCGACGCTGTCGCGCATCGCGTCGACGATCCGCTTCGCCTTGTCGCCGCTGAGCTCACGCTCTTTGGTCGCGGCCTCCACGTGCGTAGCCCTTGGTGCCGTGGTTGTCCTAGGAGCCGTTGATGCTGGTGGTTGAGGTGTACTCGAACTCCTCTTCGGCCCCGAAGAGCGCGTCGAGCACGGCCTTGCGGGCGCCCTCACTGACCGCCAGGGCGACGATGCCGCCGACGATCGCGAGCAGGATCAGCCGCCCGAGCTTGCTCTTTCTCTTCGGCTTCTGCAGCCGCTCGTTGGCGTCCCGGAGCTTTTCGGCCGCCTTGCGCAGCTCCTTCTGGGTCTTCTTGTCGGAGGTAACGGCGTTGACCGGGCCCTTGCCGTTGCCAGTCGCGCGGCTGTAAGCCTTCTTCGCCGATTCGAAGGCGTCGCGCAGGTTGTCGCGCAGGTCTTCGTCCTCGATCAGGCGCTGCACGTACTGATTTTCTCTTGCCGTTCCATACAGGTCGGTGGCACGATCGGCCTTCGTCTTGCTCATTACCTCTCCTCGCTTGATTCCGTAACCCCAAGCAGGATATTCCACTACCCCAGCTGAATGTGGACAAGCGACCGAGGACGCCGGCATGCGCCGTCCACATTCAGCTGGGGCCGACGCCGTCCATGAGCACACCGGTAGTGCGGAATTTGAGGTCGGGCTCGCGTAGCTTGCGTAGCCGCACCCGCGCCAGACTCGGCCCGGGCAGGCTGTAGCGGCGGATGAAGAGGCGGCCGGCGGTGAAGGCGCCACGTTCGCGGAAACGCGGCCCGAGCACTTCTGGGTCCGGCGGCGGCACCTTGCCGTCGGAGATGAAGTCGATTTCGTGAACGTGCCAGGGATAGCCTTCCGCGGCCCGCACCTGGAAGGAACCACTCGAGAGGTAGTAGCGCAGCGAGGCCTCGCCAAGCGTCCAGGTGACCATCACCCGCGGGCCGCTCGCTTCGCCGAGCTTGGCGGCGACCGCGTCCCAGTCCGGCCGCTGCAGGCTCGGCAGGGTGCTCGCCGCCAGGCAGAAGCCGAGCGAGTAGACGAGCAGGACGCCGCCGAGGACGGCGCCGAGGCGCCGCGCCGCCGGCAGGCTGAAGGCAATGGCGACGACGATCAGCAGCGGCACCAAGGCCGGGATCAGGTTGCGGGCGAGGACGTAATCCTTGCTGGTCGAGAGGAGGGCGACGGCGACCGGGATCCCGATCGCGCAGGCGCCAACCGCGAAGGGCAGGAAGGCCGCCCGCCGTTCGTCGCGGCCGCCGCGCCAGAGCAGCAGCGCGAAGGCGGCGACGAAGAGTGCCAGCGGCAGGACCGAGAGCTCGGGCCGCTCCGCTTCGCCGATGATGTCGGCGGTCTCGCCGGTGGCGAAGGTCCCAGCCGATTCGGCCAGCCGGTGCCCGAGGCTGTACTGGCCGATCCACTCGGCGTGGCCGATCGACATCTGGTGAAAGGCGAGTGGTGCCAGGGCGAGGGCGAAGAGGCCGAGCACGCCGATCCCCACCAGCGCCCCGCGCCCGCGTCGCCGCAGCAGCAAGAGCAGCTCGGCAACGAGGGGAAAGACGGCGAAATAGTGGGTCGCCAGCGCCAGCCCCGAGAAGACGCCCCACCAAACGAAATCGCGGCGCCGGCCCGAACGGCCGGCGCGGATGCACCAGAGCAGCGAGAGGGCGCCGAAGAGGACCAGCAGCGAGTAGGCGCGGGCCTCCTGCGAGTACCAGAGCAGCATCGGGTTGACGGCGACCAGCGCTGCCGCCCAGAGGCCGGCACGGCGGCCGCGCAGCTCGGCCCCGAGCAGGTAGGCGACCGGCACGGTGAGGACGCCCGCCAGGGCCGAGAGCGAGCGCAGCCCCCACTCTCCCGTCCCGGTCATCTGCGTCCAGAACCAGGCCAGCGCGTAGTAGAGCGGCGGCGTCGACTCGCTGAAGCCAACCGCGTCCATCGCATGGCCGAAGCTGCCGCGCAAAAGACGGCTGGCGGTGACGATCTCGTCGTGGTGGTAGCTCTGCGCCCCAAGGGTCGCGAAACGCAGGACCGCGGCGCCGAGGGTCAGCCCGGCGACGATCCAGAAGACCCGCGAGCGCGTCCGCGCCGCCTCGGCGACTGCCTGCAGCGGCCCAGCGCCGCCGCGCGGGAGGCTTGCTGCCTCCATTAGACGCTCACCTCCGGCGCAGTCAAGACAGTGCTACGTCGAGTGCCTCGGAGACCTCGTCGACGAAGACGAACTCCAAGTTGCCGAGCTCCTGCTCGGGGATCTCCTCGACGTCTCCCGCGTTTCGATCCGGAACGATGATCCGCTTGATCCCTGCCCGCTGCGCCGCCAGTGACTTCTCCTTGAGGCCACCGATCGGCAGCACCTGCCCCGTCAGGGTCACCTCGCCGGTCATCGCGACATCGTTGCGAACCGGTCGGCCACCGATCAGCGAGGCGAGCGCGACGGTCATCGCCACCCCCGCCGAGGGCCCGTCCTTGGGCACCGCCCCAGCCGGCACGTGGATGTGGATGTCGTGCTCGGCGAACCACTCTTCGCCGAGCTGCGGCGCGACCCCGGCCCAGTTCCCCCGCACCCAAGAGAGCGCCGCCTGCGCTGACTCTTTCATCACCTCGCCGAGCTGACCGGTGATCGTCAGCTTGCCCGAACCCGGCATCGCGGTCGCCTCGATGAAGAGGACGTCGCCGCCGGTCGGCGTCCAGGCGAGGCCGGTGGCGACGCCGGGGTCCTTGGTCCGCCGCCGCGTCTCGGCGAAGACCCGCCGTCGTCCCAGCAGCTCGCGGGCTTTTTTGCCCGAGACCCGGACCTTGCCTTTGTTCTTGCCTTCGGCGACTTCGCGCGCGACTTTGCGGCAGACGGTGCCGATCAACCGCTCGAGGTTGCGGACGCCGGCCTCGCGCGTGTACTCCTCGATGATCGCCGTCAGCGCCGCGTCGGCGAACTCGATCTGCGAGGGCTTGAGGCCGTTCGCCGTGATCTGCCGGCCGACCAGGTAGCGGCGGGCGATCTGCTTCTTCTCGGCGAGGGTGTAGCCGGCGAGTTCGATCGTCTCCATCCGGTCCAGCAGCGGCGTCGGGATCGTGTCGAGGACGTTCGCGGTGGCAATGAAGGCGACGTCGGAGAGGTCGAACTCGAGGTCGAGGTAGTGGTCGCGGAAGGAGTCGTTCTGAGCCGGGTCGAGAACCTCGAGCATCGCCGAGGCGGGGTCGCCGCGATAGTCGGTGCCCATCTTGTCGATCTCGTCGATCATGAACACTGGGTTACGGGTGCCGGCGTCGCGCAGGGCGCGGATGATCGTCCCCGGCAGGGCGCCGATGTAAGTGCGGCGGTGGCCGCGAATCTCGGCCTCGTCGCGGACCCCGCCGACCGAGATCCGTTCGAACTTCCGTCCGAGGCTTTTGGCGATCGAGCGGCCGAGGCTGGTCTTGCCAACGCCCGGCGGGCCGACGAAGCAGAGGATCGGGCCGGGCGAGTCGGGGTTGAGCTTGCGGACGGCCAGGTACTCGAGGATCCGGTCCTTGATCCGCTCCAGGTCGTAGTGGTCCTCGTCGAGCACCTTGCGGGCGTGGCCGATATCGAGGTTGTCCTCGGTCTTGACCGACCAGGGCAGCTCGGTCAGCCACTCGAGATAGGTACGGATGACCCCGTGCTCGGCCGCCGCCGGCGGCAGTTTGGCGAGCCGGCCGAGCTCGCGGTCGGCGGCTTTGCGGGCGTGCTCGGGCAACCCCGCCGCCTCGATTTTCTCCCGCATTTCGTTCAGTTCGGCGGTCTGCTCGTCGGCCTCGCCGAGCTCGTCCTGGATCGCTTTCAGCTGCTGGCGGAGGAGGAACTCGCGCTGGCCTTTGTCGACTTCGGACTCGACCTGCGACTGGATCTGGGTGCCGAGCCGGACGACCTCGAGCTCGCGGGCGAGGATCTGCGAGAGGTGGCGGAGGCGGGCGCTGACGTCGACCTCTTCCAGCAACTGCTGCTTCTCCTCGAGCGGGATCCGCAGCGAGCCGGCGATCAGGTGGGCGAGCGCCGAGGGGTCTTCGATGTTGGTGACCGCAAGCTGCAGCTCCTCCGGTAGGTAGGGGATCTGCTCGACGATCTCCGAAAAAGTGCGCTGCACGTTGCGGGCCAGCGCCTCGAGCTCGTTCCCGGCCTCGATCACGTCGGGCTGCGCCTCGATTTGCGCCACCAGATAGGGCTCCTCGCTGATGTAGTCGCCAAGCTGCACCCGCTGCATCCCCTGGACGAGCACGCGCAGCGAGCCGTCGGGGATTTTGATCATCCGCGCGACGAAGCCGGCGACGCCAACGTCGTAGAGGTCGGCCGGACCGGGGCGCTCGAGCTCGGCGTCGCGGGAGGCGACCATGACCAACATCCGGTTGCCGCCGAGCACGTCGTTGACGAGCTGGATCGAGCGCTCCTGGCCGACCGCCAGCGGGGTCAGCGATTCGGGATAGGTGACGGTTTCGCGCAGCGGCAGGATCGGCAGCGCCTCCGGCAGCGGCTGGTCGGCGCGGATCGCCTCCTCGATCTCGAGGGGCGAGTCGACCACCTCGAGGACGGGCGAACCCTCCAGCGAACTCACCGGCCCTCGATCGGGACCCGCCGCGTCGTCTCCTCGGGGTCGCGCAGCGGCAGTTCGATCCGCAGCACCCCGTCCTCGTAAGTTGCGGTCGCCTTTTCGGCGTCGACCTCGACCTGCAGCTCGACCACCCGCCGGAACGGCCCGGTCGGGATCTCCAGCTGCTGGTAGACGCGACCCTCGGTCTCCTGCACCGGGCGCTGGCCGACGATCGCCAGATGGCGACCGGAGACCTCGATCCCGATCTCGTTCAGCGAGACGCCGGAGAGGTCGACCTCGACCACCGCCCGCTGCGGGTCGCCGCAGTAGTAGACGTCGACGTTGGGCGAGAAGCCACTGCTGCGGCGGCTGACGTAGCGGGTGCGGCCCCAAGCGTCGCCGAGCATCGAGTCCATCTCGCGTCGCATTCGGGCGAAGTCGGCGAACAGGTCGCGTTGCGGCATCGAGGAGAAATTACCGACCCGGCGCAGGGATGTTGGGTTAGGCCGTGGCGCGGGTCTGCGCGGCCCAGCGGGGAGCGCGCATCAGCAGCACCGGCTGGCGCGGCGGGACCAGGCCCTCGGGGCGGTCCGGACGGAAGGTCGCGCAGGGCTCGCCGAGCTCGAGGGCGCAGAGGAGGTTGCGGTGGAAGTAGCAGTCCTCGCAGGTCGGGGGCTTGGTTTTGCGGGCCATCAGCGCGGCGCATCTAAGCAGCAGCGGCTGAGCCCCGCTGGGGGCGATTCCGCAAATCGCTACCTAATCGCCACGACTTTGAAACAGCTTCGTCACGACTTCCCGGGATTTGCGAACGGGGCAGTCCTGCGACTCATAGAAGTGTCCATCTCGGAGCGCGTTCGTGCTTGGGACGCACAATCCGGACCAGCGACGAACGCAATTGCATTAGGGCGCCCGAATGCTCTTGGCGATCTTCTAGACTCCACGACGATGGAGGCTCACAACGAAATCGACAGCCGGAGCAGCAAGCTCGCCGCGTCGCCGCCGCTCTTCAAGAGCGAATTCCTCAACTTCTTCTCCCGCGTCCACCCCTCGATCCCGGCAATCATCTTCGTGCCGGTGATCGTGGCGATGGAGTGGATCGGCATCGACAAGGGCTACTCGGTGCTCGAGATGATCGCCTTCTTCGCGATCGGCCTCTTCATCTGGACGCTGACCGAGTACTGGCTGCACCGGCTGATCTTCCACTGGGAGCCCGACAACGCCTTCGGCCGGCGGATGCACTTCATCATCCACGGCATCCACCACGACCATCCGAACGACAAGATGCGGCTGGTGATGCCCCCCTCGGTCTCGGTCCCCCTCGCCGCCCTCTTCCTGCTCGCCTACTGGCTGGTCTTCGGCGCCGCCGGCTTCCCAATCTTCGGCGGCTTCATGACCGGCTACCTCTTCTACGACTACACCCACTACTACGTCCACCACTTCGTCCCCAAATCGACGCTAGGCAAGAAGCTCCGCGAGCAACACATGCGCCACCACTTCCAGGACCATCGGTTCGGGTACGGCGTGAGTTCGCCGTTGTGGGACGTGGCATTCCGGACGTTGCCGAAGAAACGCAACCGCTAGGGGCGCGGGCGCGCGCGGAAGTCTGTGGTTAGGGGGATCGGGGGTCCCTCCCCGGACGGAAACACCATCTAAAGCTGGTTTCCTCAGTGTCCGGGGAGGGACCCCCGATCCCCCAGTGAACGAGCTCCCGCGACACGCCCCATAGCTTGGAAGAGCTGCGAACGGCGCCGAGGAAATCACGGCCCCTCCGAGCCCCGCCCCGGCCCAAGAAGCTCAAGAAGAGAAGGGGGTGGCTTTTCTCAGAGCTTCCGTCCTTCGGGCCTCATCCCTGAGAGGGAGGGTCGGGTGGTCCTCTCCAAAACACTCAAGCGGAGCCGAAGGCGGAGCGTTTTGGAGAGGACCACCCGACCCTCCCCCCACGCCACGAGCCCCAAAGCACCTAAGCCCCGGCCCTAAGCGCCAACTCCAACTCAAATCGCCCGTCCGGATCGTCCAACTGATCCCCCAACAACTCCCGCAACCGCGCAATCCGATACCTC
Organism: uncultured Actinomycetes bacterium; assembly: GCA_963729055.1. Lineage (GTDB taxonomy): Bacteria > Actinomycetota > Thermoleophilia > Solirubrobacterales > 70-9 > VAYN01. Next base: position 108,232 of record CAVSMQ010000007.1, read on the forward strand.
GCCGTCTGCGGATGGACATGCAACTCCGCCGCCATCGCCACCGCGTTGCCGCCATGTCGGACATACGCCAGCGCGGTCTCTTGCATCCGCTCGCGCGCTCGCTCCGTTAGCCCGTCGAACGCCCCGAGCCGGCGTTCCGTGATCCGATCCGTCAGGGCCGAACCGCCGAGTAGCAGCAGCTTGGCTAGATGCTCGTCCGCGCGGACCAATCCGTGCGCCTCGATCTGCTCCGCCGTCACCGCATCGAGCAGGCTCCGCGCCAGGGACCATGACTGCCCGGCTGCCGCCGGCGCGGTCGGCGGGCCCAGGGCGATCACCGCCCTCCCCCGTGACTGCCGCAACGAGTCCAACCGACCTGGCCCCTCCGGGTCCGCCAGCAGTAGACAACCGGCGCCGTCGACCACCGCCACCAGAGATTCCGGTGGCAGCCGGCGGGCGACGCCGTCGAGGTCGTGCTCGGCGCAGGCAATCGCGGCGAGGCGCGGCGGCAGCGTCCAGCGGGCGGCCCGCGCCGCTGCGGCGAGCTCGGCGGGGGCGGCGGGCTCGGCGGCGACCAGCAGCCGGGTCAGCTCGCGGCGCCGGCGCCGGCCCTGGTCCTCGAGCTCGGCTTGCGCCTCGGCGAAGCCGTCGACCGAGTCGGCGGAGATCTCGTCGATGTAGGCAAAGATCGACTCGGCCAGCAGGCTGAGCGAGTCGGCCGGCAGGTGGGCGCGGTTGCCGGCGGCGGCGAAGTGGCGCCAGGCGACGCGGGCGCCGACCCGGTAGGCCGCTTGCAACGAGTCGAGGGTACGGCCCTGCCGCAGCTCACCACGGCCGAGCTCGAGGTAGACCTCGCGGCCCATGCCACGACCAGCGTCGGGGTCGCGGATCACAGCGACGAACTGGGTCAGCGCCTGAGCCACCCCGGTCCGCACGCCGCGGCCGAAGTCGCCCTCGAGCGGCCGCGCGTACTCGGGCACTTCGCGGCCGATCGAGTCGAGGATCTCGGCGGTGGTGGCGGGGATCTCCGCCTCGATCAGGTCGGCGACCCGGACCGGCAGCCCGCGCCAGGGCTCGGGATCCAGGGCTTTCGCGGCGGATTTGGAGGAACTTATCATCTAGATGCCAAGAATAGCTCCGTTAAATGTTGCACAAGCGCCAATATATGGCATCAATCTCCGGGTATCTTCGCCTTGATGGGTGAGATGAGCCGCGCAGAGAAGATCGCCAACCTTGGCGCTGTCGTCGTCCCCTTCGCGGCGACGATCACCGCGATTGTCCTTCTCTGGAACAGCTTCGTCACCCCTGCCGATCTGATCATCGCCGCGGTGATGTACATGCTGACCGCGGTCGGGATCACCGTCGGCTTCCACCGCCAGCTCACCCACCGTTCCTTCCAGACCTCGAAGCCGCTCGAATACACCTTCGCTGTGCTCGGCTCGATGGCGGTGCAGGGGCCGGTGATCGCCTGGGTCGCCGACCACCGCAAGCACCACGCCCACACCGACGAAGAGGGCGACCCACACAGTCCTCACGTCGCCGAGGACGGACACCACCAGGGAGTGCTGAAAGGCCTCTGGCATGCCCACACCGGCTGGCTGATGTCGAACCAGGGCCGCGCCGATTGGAAGAAATACGCCCGCGACCTCTACGAGGACAACGGCATGCGGATCATCAACAGGCGCTTTCCCTTCCTCGTCTATCTGACCCTGGCGATCCCGGCGCTTGCCGGCTTCCTCGTCACCGGCACCGCGCTCGGCGCCTTCACCGGCCTGCTCTGGGGCGGACTGGTGCGGATCTTCTTCGTCCACCACATCACCTGGAGCGTCAACTCGGTGTGTCACTTCCTCGGCACACGCCGGTTTGACACCGACGACCGCTCCACCAACGTCTTCTGGCTGGCGCTGCCCTCGCTGGGCGAGTCATGGCACCACAACCACCATGCCTTCCCGCGCTCCGCGGTGCATGGCCTGAAGCGCTGGGAGCCCGACCCCTCCGGAATGATCATCAGCGGCATGGAGAAGGTCGGCCTAGCGCGCAACGTAATCCGCATCTCACCTGAGCGCCAAGCCGAACGAGCGCGTTAGCAACGCGGGCGTCACAGGCAACCGCAATGCGGCTGCAAGATTCCTTACGGTGACTGCTGATTTAACGATTTAAAGCATTCGCGCTTGTTTCTGTCACTGTGTGTCTGACACACTGGGCGCTGCAGGGTTCACACTTGTACGCGACGGAAAGGACTGCGATGGCCCCCACTAACAGCGTTGTCGACGATGCGCGCGCGCTGGTCGAGAGACGACTAGCCGAGCTGAACGAGGAGCGCGAGCGCCTCGAGCGCGCACTTGCGGAGCTCGGCGGCAAAGTCACCCGCCGCTCGCCGGGTAGACCGCGCGGCCGCAAAGCTGCCGCTGCCGCTACCGCTACCGCTCCTAGTAGAGCTACCGGGACCGGCCGCAAAAAACGCCGCGGGCGCCGCGGTGGCACCCGAGCCGACCAGGCGGTGAAACTGATCGAGCAACAGCCCGGCATCAGCGCCTCCGATGTCGCTAAGACGATGAAAATCAAGCCGAACTACCTGTACCGCGTGCTCGGCGACCTGGAGAAAGAGGGCAGAGTCAAAAAGGACGGCCGCAACTACTTCCCCGCTGGCTAGAAGCTTTCACCGGCGCCAGCCGGGCAACGCAGTTCTGTCGCAGAGGGCCCGGGTGCCCTCTCCAAAACACTCAAGCGAGCGCATGCGAGCGTTTTGGGGAGGGCACCCGGGCCCTCCCCATAGCAACCGTTAAATCAACCCGAGCTGAGTTACCGCGTCGCGCTCCTCTTGAAGCTCCATAACGGTTGCGTCGATTCTCTCCCGCGAGAAGTCCGGCACATCCAACCCCTGTACGACTGACCACTCCCCGTTGCTGCATTCGCAGGGGACGCCGCAGACGATCCCCTCACCGATCCCGTAGGAACCGTCGGCCGGTACCGCCATCGAGACCCAGTCGCCGTCGGGGGTGTCGAGTACCCAGTCGTGGACGTGGTCGATCGCCGCGTTGGCGGCGGAGGCGGCACTGGAGGCACCGCGCGCGTCGATGATCTCGGCGCCGCGTTTCGCCACCCGCGGGATGTATTCGTCGCGAATCCAAGCTTCGTCGTCGACCTGATCCCAAGCACTCTTCCCGTCGACCTTGGCGTTGACCAGGTCGGGGTACTGGGTCGCCGAGTGGTTGCCCCAGGAGGTCATGTTGGTGACCGCGGTGACCGGCTTGCCAAGCTTGTTGGCAACCTGGCTGATCGCCCGGTTGTGGTCGAGCCGCATCATCGCGGTGAAGCGCTCACGCGGTACGTCGGGCGCGTTCGACATCGCGATCAGGCAGTTGGTGTTGGCCGGGTTGCCGACCACCAGGATCTTCACGTCGTCGGCGGCGCCGGCGTTGATCGCTTCGCCCTGCGGCTTGAAGATGCCGCCGTTGGCCTCGAGCAGGTCGGAACGTTCCATCCCCGGGCCACGGGGCCGGGCGCCGACCAGCAGCGCGATGTTGACCCCGTCGAAGGCCTGCTTTGGGTCGTCTGAGATGTCGATCCGGTGCAGCAGCGGGAAGGCGCAGTCGTCGAGCTCCATCGCGGTGCCCTCAGCGGCTTTGATCGCGTCGGGGATCTCCAGCAGGCTGAGCTCGACCGGGGTGTCGGGTCCGAGCATCTGACCACTGGCAATCCGGAACAGGAGGGCGTAACCGATCTGGCCGGCGGCGCCCGTGACGGTGACCTTCACAGGGGTGTTGCTGGGGCTCACGAAATCGTCTCCTCTGTTGTGAAATTCGCTGGCCGTCAGGCCATCTAAGCCATCGCCGACTGCAGGTTCTCGTCGATCGCGGCAAGGAACTCCTGGGTCGTCAGGTAACCCTGGTCGCCGCCGACGAGCAGCGCGAGGTCTTTGGTCATCTTCCCTTCCTCGACCGTCTCGACACAGACCCGCTCAAGCGTCTCAGCGAAGCGCGAGACCTGCGGGGTCTCGTCCATCCGCCCCCGCGCCTGCAGGCCGCGGGTCCAGGCGAAGATCGAGGCAATCGGGTTGGTGGAAGTTGGTTTGCCCTGCTGGTGCTGGCGGTAGTGGCGGGTGACGGTTCCGTGCGCCGCCTCCGCCTCGACGGTCTTACCGTCGGCCGTCATCAGCACGCTGGTCATCAGCCCGAGCGAACCGAAACCCTGGGCGACGGTGTCGGACTGGACGTCACCGTCGTAGTTTTTGCAGGCCCAGACGTAGCCGCCCTCCCACTTCAGCGCGGCGGCGACCATATCGTCGATCAGCCGGTGTTCGTAGCTGATGCCGGCGGCCTCGAAGTCGGACTTGAACTCGGCCTCGTAGATCTCGGCAAAGATGTCCTTGAAGCGGCCGTCGTAGCGCTTGAGGATCGTGTTCTTGGTCGACATGTAGACCGGGAAGCCGCGGTCGAGGCCATAACGCATCGAGGCGCGGGCGAAGTCGCGGATCGAGTCGTCGAGGTTGTACATCGACATCGCGATGCCGCCGCCCGGGAAGTCATAGACGTCGAGCTCGATCGGCTCAGAACCGTCCTTCGGGGTGTAAGTCAGGGTCAGCGAGCCCTCGCCGGGCACCACCAGGTCGGTTGCCCGGTACTGATCACCGAAAGCGTGACGGCCGATCACGATCGGCTTCGTCCAGCCCGGCACCAGCCGTGGCACGTTGGAAATCACAATTGGCTCACGGAAGATGACGCCGCCGAGGATGTTGCGGATCGTCCCGTTCGGTGAGCGGTACATCTCCTTCAGTCCGAACTCATCGACCCGCGCCTCGTCGGGGGTGATCGTCGCGCACTTGACCCCGACCCCGTGCTGTTTGATCGCTTCTGCTGCTTCGACCGTGATCCGGTCCTCGCTCGCGTCGCGGCTCTCGATCCCGAGGTCGAAGTAGACGAGCTCGACGTCGAGGTAAGGGAGGACCAGTTGCTCCTTGATGAACGACCAGATGATGCGGGTCATCTCGTCGCCGTCGAGCTCGACCACGGGGTTCTTGACCTGGATCTTGGAACTCATCGCGGGGCGGCGACTCTATCTATCCGACGTCCTCGGCCGCACCGCGGCGAACGCAAGGTGAAGGCAGCTGGCCCGCCAGCCAATCCAGGTGGCACAATCAAGCCATGGCTACCAGGGAGCGCACTGCCTTCGGCAATCACGAGGTCGCCAACCAGCCGCCGCCGCTGGTCGACTACAACGTCTTCGCATCCGACACGGTGTTGGGCGAGGCGGTGGGGCGTGAGGGCGCCGAGTGGGCGCGCGAGCGAATTGCCGCGGTTGGCGAGTACGCCGGCTCGGCCCGAGCGCAGGAGCTGGGAGCGCAGGCAAACGAAAACCCGCCGCAGCTCCGCACCCACGACCGCTTCGGCAACCGCGTCGATGAGGTCGCCTTCCATCCGGCTTGGCACGAGCTGCTCAGTGCCGCGGTTGGCTTCGAGCTGCACAGCTCGCCCTGGCGCGACCCGCGGCCCGGCGCCCACGTAGCCCGCGGCGCCGCCTTCATGTGCATGTCGCAGGCCGAGGCGGGGATCGGCTGCCCGATCTCGATGACCTACTCGGTGGTGCCGGCGCTGCGCACCCAGCCCGAGCTGGCCGCCGAGTGGGAGCCGCGCTTCCTCTCCGACCGCTACGACCCCGAGAACGCACCGGCGGCGGAGAAGTCGGGCGCCCTGGCGGGGATGGGGATGACCGAGAAGCAGGGCGGCACCGACGTCCGCGCCAACACCACCGTCGCCCGCCCGGTGAACGGCGGCGGCCCCGGCGCCGAGTACGAGTTGAGCGGCCACAAGTGGTTCATGTCGGCGCCGATGTGCGACGCCTTCCTCGTCCTCGCGCAAGCCGACGGCGGCCTCTCCTGTTTCCTCTTCCCGCGCTGGACCCCGGATGGCGAGCGCAACCGCTTCCGCCTGCAGCGGCTGAAGGACAAGCTCGGCAACAAGTCGAACGCCTCCTCGGAGATCGAGTTCGACGCCGCCTCGGCTTGGCTGGTCGGCGAGGAGGGCGCCGGAGTGCGGACGATCATCGAGATGGTCAACCACACCCGCCTCGACTGCGTCCTCGGCGGCGCCACCGGCATGCGGGCCGGAGTCGCCCAGGCGATCAACCACGCCTCCCACCGCTCGGTCTTCGGCACCGTGCTGAGCGAGCAGCCGCTGATGCAGAACGTCCTCGCCGACCTCGCGATCGAGTCCGAGGCAGCGACGATCTCGGCGTTGCGCCTGGCCCGCGCTTACGACGAAGCGATCGCCGGCGACGCCGAGGCGCAGAACCTGAAGCGGGTCGCCAACGCGGTGCTCAAGTACTGGATCACCAAGCGCTCGCCGATGCACGCCGGCGAGTGCCTCGAGTGCTTCGGCGGCAACGGCTACGTCGAGGAGTCGGGGATGCCGCGCCTCTTCCGCGAGAGCCCGCTGAACTCGATCTGGGAGGGCTCGGGCAACGTCCAGTGCCTCGACGTACTGCGGGCGATGATCAAGGAGCCGGCCTCGCTCGAGGCCTTCTTCGCCGAGGTCGCCGAGGGGGCGGCGCAAGAGCCCCGCCTCGCCGCCTTCGCCGATTCGATCCGCACCGAAGTCCCCGGCGACGTGGCGACGATCGAGCCCCGCGCCCGCCGCATCGTCGAGCGCATGGCCCTGGCCCTGCAGGGCTCGCTACTGGTCCGCTACGGCGACGAGGCCGTCGCCGACGCCTTCGTCGCCTCCCGCCTCTCCGGCGACTGGGGCCAAGCCTTCGGCACTCTCCCCCCCGGCCTCGACTTCGATCGCATCATCGATCGCCACCGCGCGGTCGCCTGACCGGAAGAGAACTGCATTGGGGGTCGTATAGGCCTCGAATGCAGTTCTCTTGATGCGTCGCTCTCGAACGGCTGTCAGCCGCCGGAATAGACCCCGGGGACGAAGGGATCCTCCCATCGGGCCTCGAGCGGTTTCGCGCTCCGTCACCGGAAATCCGGTGATGAACTTGTAGGTCCGAAAGCGGCGGCGGACCACCTCGACCACGCGGCCGGTTTCGGCGACTTCGTGGGCCCAGGCAACCGCCTCGGCCTCGGTGTCGAACTCCTCCTGCCACTTGCCGTCGAAGCCAACCAGGTAGATGGCCATGATGGGGCTCATTGGGTGGCAGTGGCGTCGCGGAGGGCGCGGCCGACCTGCTCGACGGTGATCACGCCGCTCAAGCGGCCGTCGGCGTCGACCGCCATCAGGGCGCCGAAGCGGCGCAGGTTCTGGTTCGAGAGGAGGGCGTCGAGCGGGGTGTCGTCGCGGACGAAGAGGCCGCGGTCGTGGTCGACGATGTCGGCAGACTGCGGAGCTGGCGCGGGAGACCTCGGGGACCTCGTCGGCGCGGTCGCGCTGCAGCAGGCCGAGGAACTTGTAGGCGGTGTCGACGACCGGGAACCAGGGCCAGCGGTAGCGCAGGAAGTACTCGTCGAGCGCCTGCTCGACGCTGAGGTCGCCGGGGATCGCGACCGGTTCGCGGTCCATCACGTCGGCGACGACGACCTCGCCGATCCGGCTGGAGAGGGCGGTCTGCATCGCCGCGCCGCGGGCGGCGCCGTTGACGACGATGCCGATGAAGCCGAGCCAGACGCCGCTGAGGAAGTCGCCGGTGGCGATCAGGAGGAGGCCGCCGGCGATGAAGAGGTAGCCGAACCCGCGCCCCATCATGGCGGCGATCCGCGTCGCCTTGTTGCGGTCGCCGCTGCGCCACCAGATCAGCGCCCGGGCGATCCGGCCGCCGTCCATCGGGAAGGCCGGCAAGCAGGTTGAAGACGAGGATCAGGCCGTTGATCGTCGCCAGCCAGGCGAGCATCGAGGTGAAGGCGTTGACGCCGGCGTCGGTCTTGAATTCGACCGCGAGCCGGAAGATGTGGCCGAATTCGCCGAAGCCGGCGGCGATGCCGCCGATCAGGTAGAGGACGCCGACCAGCCGCCAGGGTCACCAGCGGGCCGGCGACGGCGACCTCGAACTCGGCCTCGGGGCTGTCGGTTTCGCGGTCCATGCGGGCGACGCCGCCGAAGCATCCAGAGCTGGATGCTGGAGATGCCGACGCCACGGCGGAGCGCCGACGAAGGCGTGGCCGAGCTCGTGCAGGAGGATCGAGCCGAAGAAGCCGATCGCGCTGAGGATCGCCAGCCCGAAGGACTTGGCGCTGCTGCTCGATTCGCCGAGGATGTCGCCGTAGACGCTCGACATCGAGACGATCAGCAGGAAGAGGATCAGGAACCACGACCAGTCGACCGCGATCCGGATCCCGCGGACGTGGAAAAGCGTGAAGGAGCTTCCGCCCAGCATCGGCCCAATGGTAAGGGCCGGCCTCAAGCACAGGTAACGGTTACCGTCCCAGCATGGCCGGGGGGCACGAGCTGACTGCGCGAGCAGCTGCGAGGAACTGGAGCGGATCGAGCGGCCGTCGGCCTCGCAGGGCGAACGCCGCGCCGCCGAGTGGCTGGTCGAGCGCTTCGCCGAGGCGGGCGCCGAGGCGCGGATCGAGGCGGTCGCCGCCCACGGCACCTACTGGTGGCCGCTCGGGATCGGCGCCGCGCTCGGCGCGCCGGGGCGCTCGCGGCGCTGCGCGGCCGCCGCCTGCTCGGCGCTGCGCTGGGCGCGCTCGGCGCCGCCGGGATCGCCGACGAGTTCCCGCCCAAGCGCCGCCGTCTGCGCCGCTCGCTCCTCCCCACCCGCACCGCCTACAACGTCGTCTGCGAGCTCGGCGACCCCGAGGCCGAGCGCACCGTCGTCGTCACCGCCCACCACGACGCCGCCCACTCGGGCATCGTCTTCCACCCGGCGCTGCCGGAGATCGCCGACCGCCTCGGGATGATCGAGAAGATCGACACCAGCCCGGCGCTGATGGCGCCGGTCGTCGGCGGGCCGCTGCTGGCCGCGCTCGGGGCGCTCACGCGGCGTCCGCACCCTCGCCAAGGCTCGGGCTCTGTGCTCGGCGCCGGCACCGGTCGCGGCGATGGCCGAGATCGGGCTGCGCGAGCGTCGTCCCCGGCGCCAACGACAACGGCACCGCGGTCGTCGCCCTGCTCGAGCTGGCCCGCCGCTTCCGCGCCGAGCCGCCGCGCGGGGTCCGCGATCCTGCTCGTCTCGATGGGCGCCGAGGAGTCGTTCAGCGAGGGGATCAAGGCGTTCGGCGAGCGCCACTTCGCCGAGCTGCCGCGGGAGAGCACCTTCTTCCTCTGCCTCGAGTCGATCGGCTCGCCGCACCTGCTGGTCCTCCGCGGCGAGGGCTTCCTGAAGATGCGCGAGTACCCGCCGCGCTCGCTCGCCTTCATCGACGCGCTGGCCGAGGAGCTCGGCATCTGGCTCTTCCCGAACCTGCGCCTGCACAACGGCACCGACGGCCTCGAGCCGCTCGCCGCCGGCTACGAGGCGGTCGCGCTCTGCTCGCTGCACCGACCTCAAGCAGGCCGCCAACTACCACTGGTCCAACGACCTCGCCGAGAACGTCGACTTCGACACCGTGGCCGACGGGGTGCGGCTCAGCGAGACCGCCGATCCGCCGCCTCGGCGAGCGCTGGTTGTAGGTGTGTGACGAATCTGACGAATCCCGACTGCGCAGTCGGAGTTCGCGCTCTATAGCATCCGCGCTCGTGCCCACCCATGACGTTCTCGTAATCGGCGCCGGACTCGCCGGCCAGCGCGCCGCCCTTGCCGCCGCCGAGCAGGGTGTGTCGGTCGGGATCATCAGCAAGGTCCACCCGGTCCGCTCCCACTCCAACGCCGCCCAGGGCGGCATCAACGCGGCGCTCAACCCGGACGACAGCTGGGAGTCGCACGCCTTCGACACGGTCAAGGGCTCCGACTACCTCGGCGACCAGGACGCGATCGAAATCATGGCCCGCGAGGCGCCGGAGGAAATCCTCCACATGGAGCACCTCGGCGTCACCTTCCACCGCAACGAGGAGGGGCAAGCTCGGGACCCGCGCCTTCGGCGGCGCCTCCGCCGCCCGCACCTACTACGTCGCCGACATCACCGGCCAGGCGATCATGCACGTGCTCTACGAGCAGCTGATGAAATACAGCGAGCAGGTCGCCCGCTACGAGGAGTGGTTCTGCACCGCGCTGGCGATCGACGAGGACGGCGAGTGCTGCGGCGTCGTCACCCGCAACATCGCCGACGGCTCGATGGAGCTGTTCCAGGCGAAGTCGGTGATCCTCGCCTGCGGCGGCAACGGCCAGGTCTGGAAGCCGACCACCAACGCCCTGATCTGCACCGGCGACGGGATCGCGATGGCCTACCGGGTCGGCGCCAAGCTGATGGACATGGAGATGATCCAGTACCACCCGACGACGCTGGCGGGCAAGGGCTTCCTGATCACCGAGGGCGCCCGCGGCGAGGGCGCCCACCTGCTCAACAAGAACGGCGAACGCTTCATGGAGAAGTACGCGCCGAACAAAATGGAGCTCGCCTCGCGCGACGTCGTCTCCCGCGCCGAGCAGACCGAGATCAACGAGGGCCGCGGCTTCCCCGACGGCACCGTCGCGCTCGACATCACCGTGGTCCCGAAAAAGCGCGTCCACGAGGCGCTGCGCGAGATCGTCCTCGTCGGCCGCGACTTCGCCGGCGTCGACATCACCCGCGAACCGATCCACATCAAGCCGGGCAACCACTACACGATGGGCGGCGTCAAGACCGACGTCGAGGGCCGCACCGACATCCCCGGCCTCTACGCGGCCGGCGAGACCGCCTGCGTCTCGGTCCACGGCGGCAACCGGCTCGGCGCCAACTCGCTGCTCGACACGCTGATCTTCGGCCGCCACTCCGGCGTCGACGCCGCCCGCCCGCGCCAAGCAGATCGAGGGCTCGAAGCCCTCGAAGAAGGTGCTCGAGGACGAGGAGGCGATGATCGCCGACATCAACTCGCGCGCCGAAGGGCTCCGGCCGCCGCGTCTCCGAGATCAAGCTCGAGCTCGGCCAGACGATGGACAAATACGTCGCCGTCTTCCGCGACGAGGCCGGGATCCAGCAGGCGCTGGAGATCGTCCGCCGCCTCAAGGAGGAGGCGAAGACCGCCTACATCGACGATCACGGGCAGCGTCTTCAACCAGGACCTGCTCGGGGCGATCGAGCTGGGGTACATGATCGACAACGCCGAGTGCACCTGCATCGCCGCGCTCGAGCGCAAGGAGAGCCGCGGCGCCCAGTACCGCACCGACTACCCGGAGCGAAACGACGAGGAGTGGCTCAAACACATCGACCTGCAGAAGACCGACGACGGACCCGAGCTCTCCTACTCCGAGGTCACGATCACCCAGTGGCAACCGGAAGCGAGGACGTACTGATGGCCGAGTACACGATCAAAGTCCGCAGGTTCCAGCCGGAGAGCGGCGAGGGTCCCTACTGGGAGGAATTCGGGGTCGACCTCGAGCCCTCGCTCTCGGTCCTCGACGCGCTGCTGCAGACGAAGGACCGCGAGGACGGCTCGCTCGCCGTGCGCTGCTCCTGCCGCGCCGCGATCTGCGGCTCCTGCGGGATGAAGGTCAACGGCCAGTCGACGCTTGGCTGCAAGACCCAGATCGGCGAGGCGCAGGAGCAGGCCGACAAGATGCTGGCCGCGACCGGCGTCAGCGCTGATGTCGCCGAGAGCCCGATCCGCGGCGTCGGCGGCGGCACCATGGGCACCGAAAGCGGCCCCGACATCGAGGCCGCGCCGCTCGAGGTCGACGGCGCCGTCCCGATCGTGATCGAGCCGATGGGGAACATGCCGGTGATCAAGGACCTGGTCACCGATATGGAGTCGACGCACTGGAAGAAGATCCGCCGCGTCACCCCCTGGCTGCTGCCGCACGGCGAGCCGCCGGAGCGCGAGTACGTGGTCGAGCCGGAGTCGATGATCGACATCACCCAGTCGATGGCCTGCATCCAGTGCGGCGCCTGCGTCTCCTCCTGCCTCTCGATGGAAGCCGACCCGGAGTTCATCGGCCCGGCGGCACTGGCCAAGGCCTACCGCTTCGTCGGCGACCCACGCGACGCCGAGACGGTCGAGCGGCTCACCGACCTCGCCCACGACCCGCACGGGATCTACGACTGCACCCACTGCTTCAGCTGCATCGACGCCTGCCCCAAGGGCGTGGCGCCGATGGACCAGATCATGCGCCTGCGTCGCCGTGCCGGCGAGGAAGGGATCCACGACCCGAACAGCGGTCACGACCACGAGATGGCCTTCGTCAAGATCATCGAGAAGAAGGGCACCCTCGACGAGTCGCTGCTCCTGCAGGAGTCCTTCGCACCAGGCGTGATCGGCAAGCTGAAACCGTCGAAACGGGCGATCCGCGAAATGCTCGGCTCGCTGCCGACCGCGATCCGCGGGATCAAGACCGGCAAGATGCGCTCGCTGCCGAAGCTGATCCCCGGCGTCCACCACAAGCTGCCGGGCGGCGCCCAGGACGAGGTCAAAGCGATCTACGCGCACGCCGAGGACCACAACGAGGAATTCAACCTGTACATCAAGGGCGAGGAGGGTGAGCTGGCCGACGAGCCGGACATCGAGAAGGGCGCCGAGCGCTCCACCTCTCCCGAGAATCCGGAGGCGAAATAGTGGCCGACCCGATCAAAGTCGCCTACTGGCCCGGCTGCGTTTCGCGTGGCTTCACCCCCGAGCTGCACGGCTCGATGGCGCTGGTCGCGCAGAAGCTGGGTATCGAGCTGGTCACCCTCGATCGCGCCAACTGCTGCGGCGCCGGGGTGATCGCCGAGCACAACCAGGAGCTCGCCGACACCCTCAACGCCCGCACTTTCGCGCTCGCCCAGCAGACCGGGCTCTCGATGATGAACATCTGCTCGACCTGCCAGGGCGCCCAGTCGGAGTGCCAGCAGCGCCTCGACGCCGACTCCGCCTACCGCGCCCACATCAACGAGACCCTCTCCGGCCAGGGCCTCGCCTACGAGCGCTCCGAGGACGGCAGCTGGAACAACAAAAACTTCCTCTGGCTGCTGGTCGAGGACTACGGCCTCGACCGCCTCGCCTCGCTGGTCACCCGGCCGCTCTCCGGCCTGCGGGTCGGCCCCTTCTACGGCTGCTACATCGTGCGGCCGAAGGAACGGCTCGGTTACGCCGAGTTCCCCGACCGCGACATCTACCTCGAGCAGGTGATCAAAGCGCTGGGCGGCGAGGTCGTCGAGTACGACGGTGCCCGCAAGTGCTGCGGCTTCCCGGTGATCACGATGAACCGCGAGACCTCGCTGCGCCAGGCCGGCACCCACGTCGGCGACGCGATCGACGCCGGCGCCGACTGCCTCGTCACCCCCTGCCCGCTCTGCCACCTGAACCTCGACATGCAACAGCCGGAGGCGGCCAAGGTGGTCAACCGCGACCTCGGCCTCGCCGTCCTCCACCTGCCGCAGCTGGTCGGCCTCGCGCTCGGCGCCAGCCCGAAGGAGCTGGGGATGCCGAAGCACATCGCCTCGACCAACTGGGTCGAGGAGCGCCTCACCGCGGTCCCGGCTTAGCCGGGCGCGGTTAGAATCGCGACACCGCTACGGTCGCGACAAGCGAGGCCAGCGTCGCGACAAGCGAGGCCAGCGTCACAATCATCCCGACCTGGAGGCGATCGAACCGCGCTTCGAGCCGATCAAAGCGGGATTCGAAGCGATCTTCGAGCCGATCGAAGCGCGAATCGACTTGGTCGAACCGCTCGTCGATGTGAGCGTCGGTCCATTTGGTCCTCTGCGCCTCCATCGCCAGCCGAGGCTAGCAGACAAAATGTTCCCAATTACGCACGGTTTCTAACTCTTTTGCGACAGTCCGGTGCGTCGCGCCACCCATTTGGCGCCGACCGTGTCAGTCAGGCCGTGGGCGACGATCGAGCAGATAATTGCGATCGCGGCGACGTCGAAGATCAGGCCCTTGTCGTCGACGCCCGACTTGAGCACGAACAGGGCGAACAACATCGAGGCCACGCCCTTCGGCCCGAACCACGACATGAACAGCTTCTCGGGGCGCGGGATCCCGGTCCGCAAGAACGAGAGCATCACCGCCGCCGGGCGCGCGATCAGCAGGGCGAAGACGACGAAGACGATCAGGGGCGGCAGGCTGTGGTGGAAGCCGGTGGCGATGATCAGGGCGCCGAAGACGAAGAAGGTCAGCACCTGCAGGATCGCGCTGGCGTTCTCGGCGAACTCGGAGAAGCCTTCCGGCACGTCTCGCTCGGTCGCCGCCATCGCGATGCCGCAGACGAAGGCGGCGATCAGGCCGTTGCCCCAGGTGACGTCGGCGAAACCGAAGGCAAAGAGCGCGAAGCCGATCGCGTAGATCCCCTCGTAGCGCGCGGTCAGGCCGCCACCGGGCAGGTGATGGTGGAGGCGACCGGCGAGCATCCCGAGGGCGACGCCGATGACGCCGCCGACGGCGGCCTGGCCGACCAGCTTCGCCGCTTCGGGGCCGGCGTCACCGCCCGGCGTCGCCAGCACCAGGAAGAAGAGCACGAAAGGCAGCGCCAGGCCGTCGTTGAGGCCGGACTCGAGGTTGAGCGTGTGGCGGACCGAGGCCGGCACCAGGCGCGAGGTGACCACGGCCGAGGTGACGACCGGATCGGTCGGCGAGAGCACCGCCGCCAGCAGGAACGCCTCCGCCCAGCTGAACTCGGGGAACAGCGCCTTGGCAGCCAGCGCCAGCAGCAGCATCGTGATCGGCATCGCGATAACCAGCGCCCGCGCCACCGGGCTCCAGTGGCGACGCAGCAGCTCGCGCTCGACGAACATGCCGTCGGAGAAGAGGGTGAGGATCAGCGCCAGCTCGATCAGCTCGACGATCGCCGCATCGCTGGCTTCGACATCGACCACCCCGACCGCCGCCAGCAGCAGACCCATGGTGACCGAGAGCACCGAGGCCGAGAGCACGGTGCCGCGCATCACCCCCGAGAGCGCGGCAACGACCGCCAGCAGCGCACCGAAGATGAGCAGCGCTTCGCCGAAGCTGATGTCCACGCTGGGGACCCTAGGCGGGAACGCCGACGAGACCGCGCTCGGCGAGCAGCTCCGCCAGCTGCACGGTGTTCGTCGCCGCGCCCTTGCGCAGGTTGTCGGCGACGATCCAGAGGTCGAGAGCGCGCTCGTTGCCGGGGTCGCGGCGGATACGGCCGACGAGGACGTCGTCCTGGCCGGCGGCCTCGATCGCCATCGGGAAACGGGCCGCGCCGGGGTCGTCGACGACCTTGACCCCGGGGGCGGCGGCCAGCAGCTCGCGCGCCCGCTCGGGCTCGAGCGGCTCGCGGGTCTCGATGTTGACCGCCTCCGAGTGGCCGATCACGACCGGGACGCGGATACAGGTGGCGGAGACGCGGATCGAATCGTCGCCGAGGATCTTGCGCGTCTCGTTGATCAGCTTGCGCTCCTCGTCGGTGTGGTCGTCGCCAGCGGCGAAGCTGCCAGCCTGGGCGAGAACGTTGAAGGCGATCTGGTGCGGGTAGATCGCCGGGCTGGGGGGCTCGCGACCCTCGAGCACGGCGCGGCTCTGCTCAGTCAGCTCGTCGACCGCCGCCTTGCCGGTGCCGGAGACCGCCTGGTAGGTGGAGACGACGAGGCGCTCGATCCCGGCCGCGTCGAAGATCGGCTTCAGGGCGACGACCATCTGCATCGTCGAGCAGTTGGGGTTGGCGATGATCCCGCGGTGGCCGTCTAGCGCCTCCGGGTTGACCTCGGAGACGACCAGCGGCACGTCATCGCGCATCCGCCAGTAGCTGGTGTTGTCGACCACGGTGGCGCCGGCAGCGACGATCTGCGGCGTCCACTCGGCGCTGATCTTGCCGCCGGCCGAGGAGAGGACTATGTCGAGGCCCTGGATCGAGTCCTCGTTCAGTTCCTGCACCGTGAGGGAGCTCTCGCCCCACGTGATCTGCTTGCCGGCCGAGCGCGCCGAGGCCAGCGGCCGCAGCTCGGCGACGGGGAAGTCGCGCGCAGCGAGAATCTCGAGGATTCGCGTCCCGACCAGCCCAGTCGCGCCGAGCACTCCGACCTTGTAACCGTCGCCGCTCATCTGGCGGCCTCCTCTTCCGGGCGGACGGCGTCGGCGCCGAGCTCGAAGGCGCTGTGCAGAGCATTGACCGCATCGGCGACCCGGTCGGCCGAGATGACGCAGCTGATCTTGATCGGCGAGGTCGAGATCATCTCGATGTTGATTTCGTTCTCGCCGAGGACCTGGAAGACCTTGGCGGCGACGCCCGGGTGCGAGCGCATCCCGGCGCCGACAATCGAGACCTTGCCGATCCGCTCGTCGGTCCACACCTCGAGCGAGGCGCCGCCGAGCTTCTCGATCACGTCGATGGCAACCGGCAGATCGGCGCGGTCGACGGTGAAGGAGAGGTCGGCCAGCTGGTCGTCCCCGACCGGCTCGTTCTGGATGATCACGTCGACGTTGACGTTGGCATCGGCGAGGGCGCTGAAGATGCGGCCGGCGACACCGGGCTCATCGCGCACCCCGTGCAGGGTGACGCGAGCCTCCGAGTTGGAGTGGGTGACGGCGGTGACGAAAGGTTGCTCCATGGTCTCTTCCTCTGCGATCACGAGGGTACCGGGGCCGTCCTCGAAGCTGCTGCGGCAGTGGATCCGCACCCCGTGGTTGCGGGCGTACTCGACCGAGCGCAGCTGCAGCACCCCGGCGCCGGAGGCCGACATCTCGAGCATCTCCTCGAAGGAGACGACCGGCAACTTGCGGGCCTCGGGGACGATCCGCGGGTCGGCGCTGTAGACGCCGGCGACGTCGGTGTAGATCTCGCAGACGCTGGCGGTGAGCGCGGCGGCGAGCGCCACCGCGGTCGTGTCAGAGCCGCCGCGGCCGAGCGTGGTGACGTCGCGGCTCTCGGTCGAGACGCCCTGGAAGCCGGCGACGAGGACGATCCGGTCCTCCTCGAGCGCGGCGCGGATGCGGTCGGCGCGGACGTCGATGATCCGCGCCTTGGTGTGGGTCGAGTCGGTGACAATCCCGGCCTGCGAGCCGGTCAGCGAGATCGCCTCGTGGCCCATGTCGTGGATCGCCATCGCGCAGAGCGCGCAGGAGATCCGCTCGCCGGTCGAGAGCAGCATGTCCATCTCGCGGGCGACCGGGCGCTCCGAGATCTCGTGCGCCTGCTCGACCAGTTCGTCGGTCGTCTTGCCGCGCGCGGAGAGCACGGCGACGACGCGGTTGCCGGCCTCGCGGGCGGCAACGATCCGCCCGGCAGCACGCTTGATCTGCTCGGCACCGGCCACCGAAGTGCCGCCGAACTTCATCACCACGATGTCGGAATTGGCTCCGCTCACGATCTCCCGAGGATAGTGAGAGAGCGCGGTTCGACTAGCTCTGGCCGCCGCCGCCGAGATTGCCGAGCATCGCCTGTTCGGCCATCCGGATCAGGCCGAGGCCACTGTGCGGGCGCATGTCGCTGGAGCGCACGCGGACGTGGGAGCCGTGCGGTCCAACCACCTCGACGATCGTGCAGACGTCGCCGATTTCACAGTCGTCTCCGTAATCGCCTTCGATCGCCTCCATCTGCTCGGCGACCACCCTTCCCACCTTGCTCTGATCGAGCGCCATGCCTCCCGTCCCTTCTTCGATGTAACAGCCAACGACCCCTGACTGTATGGGATCGGGATCTTGACGCAGAATATATCGGGCTGATATATTCTCGCGAGACATGAGCAGCCCATTGAGCCCCACCGCATACGTGATCCTCGGCATGCTCCACCGCGAGCCGCTCTCGGGCTACGAGATCAAGGCCAAGGTCGACAACTCGACCCGCTTCTTCTGGGCGGCCAGCTACGGCCAGATCTATCCCGAGCTGAAACGGCTCTCGGAAGCCGGCCTGGTCGAGGGCGCCGACTCCCCCACCGGCGGCCGCAAACGGATCATCTACGCGATCACCGCCGCCGGTGTGGCAGAGCTGAAAGCCTGGCTGCGACAGCCGCCCGAAGTCTTCGAGATGCGCGACGAAGGGCTGCTGAAGCTGTTCTTCGCCGAAGCGCTACCGCCCGCCGAGGCGGTCGAGATCGTGCGCGTGATGCGCCGCAGCCGCGAAGCCGTGAACGCGCGCCTGCGCGAGCTCGAGCCCGAGAAAGACGAGGGCAAGGCGCGCTATCCGCTCGTCGTCCTGCGCTGCGGGATCGAGTTCACCGACTGGTTCATCGACTGGTGCCGGCGGGTCGAGGAGCAGATCCTCGCCGCCGCCGCCGCCGAGTAAAGGAGGAGCTGATGTTCGACGCCCTGGCCCGTTTCGCTGACCGCCGCGCCCGCCGCCTGGTGATTGGCGCGGTCATCTTCTTCGTCCTTGCCGGCGTGCTCGGTGGCTCGGTCGCCAGCCGCCTCGACCCCTACGGCGCCGCCGACCCGGCGACCGAGTCGGTGCAGGCGAAGGAACAGCTCGAGGCGGCCGGCTACCGCTCGCCGTCGGTCCTTGTCGTGGTCGAAAACGCACCGGTCGGGAAGCCGGCCAGCCGAGCCCGCGTCACCTCGCTCGAACGCCAGGTCCGCGAGCGCCCAGACGTCCAGTCGGTGACCGGCTTCTACGACACCCGCTCCCCTGCCTTCGTCTCTGCCGACGGCGACTCCACATACTTCGTCGTCACCCTGGTGCCGACTGGCGACAAGGAGATGCAGGACGTCGCCGGAGAAATCGACGACGAGCTGTCGGGTAAGCCCGGGGTCGTCGTCGGCGGGCCGGCGGTCGCCCAGGAACAGGTCAACGGCCAGGTCGAGGAAGACCTGAAAAAGGCCGAGCTGCTGGCCTTCCCGCTGCTCTTCCTGCTCACCCTGCTGTTCTTCCGCAGCCTGGTCGCGGCGCTGCTGCCGCTCTTGATCGGCGGCCTGGCGATCATCGGCACCTTCCTGATCCTCCGCGTCGCCAGCGAATTCGGCTCGATCTCGGTCTTCGCGCTGAACCTGACGACGGCGCTCGGGCTCGGCCTGGCGATCGACTACAGCCTCTTCATCGTCTCCCGCTACCGCGAGGAGATCGCCCGCTCGGGCCCCGGGCTGCCGGCGATGAAACGGGTCCTCGCCACCTCCGGGCGCACTGTCTTCTTCTCCTCGCTGACCGTCGCCGCGGCGCTCGCCTCGCTGCTCGTCTTCCCGCAGCGCTTCCTCTACTCGATGGGGCTGGGCGGCGCCCTGGTGGCTCTGTTCGCGGCGCTGATCTCGCTGACCGTGCTGCCGGCGATCCTCACCCTGCTCGGCGACCGGGTCAACGCCCTCTCCCCCGCTTTCCTGCGGCGCCGGGCCGAGGCCGACGCGCGGCCGGCGTCCTCTGGCTTCTGGTACCGGCTCTCGCGCTTCGTGATGCGGCGGCCGATCCCGGTCGCGACGCTCTCGGCCGCCTTCTTGATCCTCCTCGGTCTGCCTTTCCTGGGGATCAAGTTCAACACCGTCGACGCGACGGTGTTGCCGAAGGACGCCAGCGCCCGCGAGGCCTACGAAACGGTCAGCGAGCAGTTTCCGCCCTACCGCGAATCGCCGATCGTCATCTCCTTCACCGGTGGGCCGGTCATGGCGCAGGAATTCGCGCAGGCAGTGGACGTGGTCCGGGGCGTCAGCGAAGTGCTGCCACCGCGGCCGCTCGAAGACGGGGTCACCGCGATCGAAGCGATTTCGACTGAACCCTTCGCCGCCGACGCCAGCCAGCAGACGGTGGAACGGATCCGCGACCTGCCGGGCCCGATCGGGCCGACGGTGCTGGTCGGCGGCGCCACGGCGGAATTCATCGACTTCCAAGCCAGCCTCGAGAGCCACCTGCCAATCGCCCTGGCGATCATCGTCATCGCGACGCTGGTGATCCTCTTCCTGATGACCGGCTCGGTGATCCTGCCGATCAAGTCGCTGCTGATGAACGTCCTCAACCTCACCGCCGTCTTCGGCCTCTTGGTACTGATCTTCCAGGACGGCCGGCTCGAAGGCCTGCTCGATTACTCGAGTCCGGGGGCGATCGAGCAGACGATGCCGATCCTCTTATTCGCCGTCGCCTTCGGCCTCTCCACCGATTACGCGGTCTTCCTGCTCTCGCGGATCAAAGAGGCGCGCGATGGCGGCGCCTCGGACTCGGAGTCGGTGGCGATCGGGCTCGAGCGGACGGGGCGGATCGTCACCGCCGCGGCGCTGCTCTTCGCCGTCGCGATGCTTGCCTTTGCCACCTCGCAGATCATCTTCATCAAGGAGAACGGCGTCGGCACGGCGCTCGCGGTGTTGATCGACGCCAGCATCGTCCGCGCCCTGTTGGTGCCGGCGCTGATGGAGCTGCTCGGTAAGTGGAACTGGTGGGCGCCGGCACCGCTGCGGCGGTTGCACGAGAGGTGGGGTGTCAGCGAGACGGGGACGGCTGAGCCGGCACCGGGGCGGGCGGGGTAGGCCCGGGGCGCCGCGCTTGCATTGCAAGAGTTTGGGGGTCTATAGACCCCCAAATTGCTGCAGGGAGTCGGGCTAGGCCCCGGCGATTGGCCGACCGCCGGTGATACGGCGGAGCGTTAGCGGAGGGCGCGGAGGAGGCGGTTGAAGGCGCTGGCGCGGAGCGGGCGTTTGGCGGCCTCCGGCAGCGCGGCTTCTTCTGGGCCGGTTGATTCTTCTTCGGCGCCGGCGTTGAAGACGCTCGGTTCGAGCGGCAGCAGGGCCGGTTCTTTGGCGTAGCCGAGTTTTTCGAGTTCGAACAGTTCCTCGATGGTGGCCAGCAGGGTGAAGTGGTTGGCGCTGGTGGTTTCGTCGACCGTGCCCGGCTTGACGAAGCTGGAGAGGAGCAGGAGGCCGACCTTGCCGCCGCCGCCGGACTTCTTTACGCCGCCTTCGCCCGGCACTTCTTCCGGTGGCGGTGGCAGGTTGGGGTAGGCGGGGGTGCCGCAGCAGGAGCTCGCGTCCGGGGCGGTTCCAGTTTGCGGCGCCTGGGCGGAGGTGATGATCAGCAGGCCGCCTTCGGCGTAGGCCTTGGAGGCAACGATTTTCGGGACCACCTGCTTGAGGAAGGGTTCGGCCGCTACGGGGCCGGTCGGCTGGCCCTCTTCGCACGGTTCGACGGCGCCCGCATGGCAGTGGTTGGGGACGACGTAGGCGAAGGCCGGCGCCTTTTTCGGGTCTTTGAGGTCGGTGGCAAGCTGGGGCAGACCGGCGACGTTTTCCGGGCATTTGGGATCGTCAAAGAGGGAGTGGAAGAGACCGAAGGGGCGGGCGCAACTCGGCGGTTCCGGCGTCCCCGGCACCGCTTCCTCGAGGTAAGCCTTCCATTTCAGTTTCTTTTCCGCGAACTGTCCGACCAGGGTCTCGACCGGCGCCGGGAAGATGCAGCCGTTGCCTTCGACCTGTTCGGTCGTCGTCGCGGTGTCGGCCCTGATCGTGCCGGGGATGATCTCGGTGGGGGCCGGCGCTGGGCATTCGGCGGCCAGTTCTTCGGTTGGCCCCTGGCCGCTCAGGAGTGCCACCTGGTTCGCCAACGTGCCCTTGGTGACGCCGTAGTAGTTGGTCAGCAGCTCGCCCTGTTCGGGCAGCGTCTTCTGTAGGTAGGGCGCCGGCGAGGTTTCGCCGAAGGATTCCTCGAAGCCGTTTTCGCCGAGCACGATCAGGAACAGGTGTTTCACTTCGGGCAGCGTTTCTTCGACTTCTTCTTCTGGGTTGAACGGCACCAGTTCTTCTTCAGGCAGTTCTTCGGGCAGCGGTGCTTCCGGTGCTTCTTCGGGCAGCGCTTCGGGCAGCGGTACTTCGGCCGGTACTTCAGCGGCTGGCGCTTCTTCCACCACTTCTTTTTCGGGCGGCGCAACCGCGGTTTCGACCGGTTCTTTTGCGAGCGGGGGCGGCTTCTCTTCTTCTGCCATCTCGAGGACGATCGTTTCGACGCCGGCGCTCTGGGCGATCTGGCTCGTCGCCGAGCCGACTACGACCCCGAGCCCGAGCATGCAGATCACCGCCGCGGCGGTGGCGCGCGGCGAGGGCATATAGGCGGCCAGGCCCCTGCTCTCACCCTCGCCGGCGCCTGCGCCTGCGGCGGGCACGATCGCGGCCGCGGCTTCCTTGCCGCGGTCGCGATCACGGAACGTGGCGATTACAGTGGCCACCGCCAGCGGCAACGACGCTTCGCGGCGCGTTCCGCAATCCAGGCAATAACGCTGGTCACCTTCGAACGGCGCTCCGCACTTGTCGCAACTCGCCCCCCGGGAGCTACGCCTGTCGTCTCTGCCGCTCGCCACGCTCTGCGCCCAGTATCTGCGCGGCGCCAGCTTCACATGTGAAGATCCTGAGTTCGGGGGAGGAACCGGCGGCACAGCGCCGAGGGCGCCCTTTCACAACTCTTAAACACGGTTGCCGTGGCGCCGCCCGGAAGATGCAAGCGTGACCGCCGGCTCCGATCCGAGCGGGGAGCCGAAGACCGCGCCCCTGCACGTAGCACCACCCTCCGATCAGCACCATCACCAGCCCGACGGGACGCCGGCGGACCAGTCGGTGGTGTCGCCGGCGATCGGCTCGGCCGGCAGCGACGCTTGCCCGACCTGCGGCGCCAAGATGGCCCTCGACCAGCGCTACTGCCTCAACTGCGGCAACCGGCGCGGCGACCCGCGACTGCCGTTCATGGACGCGGTCGTCTTCATGGAGGCTGGCAAGCAGCCGCAGGGCGAGGCAGCTGCCGGGGCGGCCGCGCCGCCCCCGCCACCGCAGAAGTCCGGGCTCTCCCCCGGCACGACCCTGATCGCGGGAATCGCGACGCTGATTCTGGCGGTCGGCGTCGGCGTCCTGATCGGCCGCTCCGGCGACAACTCGGGCACGCAGGTAGCGAACCCGAAGCCAACCGTGATCCAGGTCGGCGGCAGCAGCAGCGGCGGCAGCGAAGCCGAAACCGCGACGGAAAACACCGGCGGCAAGAAAGAAGCGAGCAAAGGTGCTTCGAAGTCGAGCGGCGGCGGCAAGAAAGCGAAGAAAGCACCGCCGGAGAAGGAAGTCGATTCGAGCGGCACCAGCAAAGCGGCAGCTGAAGTGCTGAAGCCAGCCGGCGACGTCAAACTGCCGCCGCCGACCACCCAGGTCGGCGGGAAATGTGAAAAGGGCACCGAGGGCTGCAGCGACAGCGGCGAATTCAACGGCAACTTCTTCGGCGAATGAAGATCGGGCTTCCCAAAGGCAAGGGCCGCGAACCGGCCAAAGCGAAGGCGCCGAACGCGGCCGCCAACGGGGCCGGCGCGGCGAAAGCCGCGGGCACCCTCAGCTCCGCCTACGGCGAGGAGTTCGTCGTCGACCTGATGCGCCGCCGCGACCAGCTCGTCGCCCGCGTCGCCGAGTTGCAGTGGGACCTCGGCGGGCTGGCCTACGAGATGGCGATCCGCAACAGCATGGACGTCGAGCTGCTGGTCAAACGGGCCGTTGCCCTGCAGGACGCCGACGCCGAGCTGAGCGAGGTCGAACGGATCGTCCGAACTGAGGAGACCGGCGCTTCCGGCTCTTGCAAATACTGCGGCGCCCCCCACTCCAGCGGCGCCACGTTCTGCTGGCAGTGCGGCAAACCGCTGCTCGAGCAGGTCTCCGGCGACGCGATCCTGCGCCGCTAGCCGAAGCGGCCGGTGACGTAGTCGCGGGTGCGCGGGTCGCGCGGCGAGCTGAAGATCCGCTCGGTGTCGTCGAACTCGATCAGCGAGCCGACCGGTTTCTCGCCGCCGGTCTCGAGGCTGAAGAAAGCGGTGCGGTCGGCGACGCGTGCCGCCTGCTGCATGTTGTGGGTGACGATCACGATCGTGAAGCGGCCTTTGAGGCTGTGCATCAGGTCCTCGATCGCGCCGGTCGCGATCGGGTCGAGCGCCGAGGCGGGCTCGTCGAGCAGCATTACGTCGGGTTCGATCGCGATCGCACGGGCGATGCAAAGCCGCTGCTGCTGGCCGCCGGAGAGGCCGAGCGCCGAGTCCTTCAGCCGGTCTTTGACCTCGTCCCAGAGCGCCGCCCCGCGCAGCGCTTTCTCGACCCGCTCGGAGAGCCCGGAGCGCATCCCCAGGTTGCGCGGCGCCCAGGCGATGTTGTCGTAGATCGACTTCGGGAAAGGGTTCGGTTTCTGGAAGACCATCCCGATCCGCCGCCGCACCTCGACCTGGTCGACGTTGCCGCCGTATATGTCGTGGCCGTGGTAGAGGATCTCGCCCTCAATCCGGAAGCTCGGGACCGAGTCGTTCATCCGGTTAAGGCTGCGCAGGAAGGTCGTCTTGCCGCAGCCCGAGGGGCCGATCAGGGCCGTGATCTGGCCGCGGCGGATCGCCAGGTTCACTCCGCTGAGTGCCTGTTTGGCGCCGTAGAAGACCGAGACATCGCGCGAGTCGAAGACGACCTCCGGGGCAACGTTCCAGTGGCCTTCGGCGCTGCCGGTGGTGGCGTCGGGCAGCGCGACGGTGCCAGCGCCGTTGGCGCTCGGCGGCGCCGGCTGCTGGTCGGTGCGGATGCGGACACGAGACGGAGGCAGGTTCACGAGGAGGTCTTCCTTTTGCTGCGGGCCAGCAGGGCGCGGGCGCCGAGGCTGGCGAAGAGGATGAATGAGATGAACAGCAGCGACAGCCCCCAGGCTTCGGTGAAACCGGCGGGGTTCGCTTCTTCGGAGAGGGTGTAGATCCGGGTTGGGCCGCTGGCTAGCGGTTCGAACGGGTTGAGGACGACACGGCTGATGTCCCCGCTCGAGCTGATCAGCAACAGCGGCGCGGTCTCGCCGGCGGCGCGGGCGATCGAGAGGATCGTCACCGTAAGGATCCCACCGAGCGCGCTCGGCAGGATCACCGTCAGCACCGTCCGCCAGCGAGCGACTCCGAGCGCGTCGGCGGCTTCGCTCTGGCTGTGCGGGATCAACCGCAGCACTCCCTGGGTGCCGCGGGCGATCAGCGGCACCATGATGATCGAGAGGGCGATGCCACCGATCCAGCCGGCCTGGCCGAAGCCGAGGGTGCCGTTCTGGTCCACCATGAAGGTGAAGATGAAGATGCCGACGATGATCGCCGGCAAACCGTTCATCACGTCCATCGTCAACGAGACGAAGGCCGCCGCCCGGCCGCCCGCGTACTCGTTCAGATAGAGCGCGATCAGGACCCCGAACGGCGTCGCGATCAGGGTCGCGATCCCGACGATGATCGCGCTGCCGATGATCGCCGGAGCCACGCCCTCGGGCGCCGACTTGGTGATGAAGTCCCAGCTGATCGCGTCGGCGCCGCGCTGAATCACCGCGAAGACGACGACCACCAGCACCGCGATCGCCGCGATCGCCGCGGCCGTCGCCAGGTACTCGGTGACCTTGCTGAAGATCTGGCGCCGCCGCAGGTTCCCGGTCGGGGTCAGCGGCGCCGGGTCGTAGGCCGCGGCGTCGTGAAGGCGTCGAGCGGGCCGCTCATCGCAGCTGACCCCCGGCGTAGCTGAAGCGGCGCCCGATCCAGGAGGCGATCAGGTTCGCGGCGACGCCGATCACCAGCAGGATCGCGGCGCAGTAGTAGAGCGAGGCGATGTGCAGTTCGGTCAGCGCGCCCGGGAACTGGTTGGCGATCCGCGCCGCCAGGGTGTCGCCGGTCTTGAACAAGTCGATGTTGATTTCCGAGCCAGCGCCGATCACCTGGGCGACCGCGATCGCCTCACCGAGCGCCCGGCCGAGGCCGAGCAGCGAGGCCGCCACCACACCGGAGGCGGTGGTCGGCAGGATCACCCCGCGAATCACCTCCCAGCGGGTCGCACCGAGGGCGCTGGCGCCGTCCTGCATGTCACGCGGCACCGACATGAAGAGGTCGCGCGAGACCGAGGAGATGATCGGGATGATCATGATCGTCAGGATCAGGCTCGCGGTGAAGACGCTCGAGCCGGTGGTCTGCGGCTCGCCGAACAGGGGGATGAAGCCGAGCGTGTCGTGGAGCGCCGGCTCGATCGTCGATTTGACGAACGGCGCCAGGACCAGGATCCCCCAGAAACCGAGGATCACGCTGGGCACGGCAGCCAGCAGTTCGACCAGCGGCGAGACGATCCCGCGCACCGCTTTCGGCGCCAGCAGGCTGAGAAAGAGCCCAATCGAGATCGCGATCGGGGCGCCGAGAAGGAGCGCGAAGAAGGAGCTCAGCAGGGTCCCGAAGAGCAGCGAGCCGGCACCGAAGATGTTGAACTGTTCGGTCGGTTTCCATTCGCTGCCGGTGATGAAGCCGAGGCCGAACTTGTCGAACGCCGGCAGCGCACCCTGGACCACTTCGTAGGCGATCAAGATCAGGACGATCGCCCCGAGCAGCGCCGCACCGGCGCAGATCCCGTACAGCGCCGCGTCGCCGAAGCGGTCGCCGCGCTTACGCCAGTTGGCACGGCGGGAGACTGCGCGGGGTGCCGCCGGGGTGGCCGCGGAGCTCATGCGCGGCAGGGTAATCGAGTCTCCCGCGAATCCTTACTGCCCAGGTGCGTTTTTCACAGAATTGACACAAGTACACAACGTTGTAACAAAACTGTTACGCATACTTTTCACGAGTTTCACACAGCGGCAAAAGTCGACCGAGAGAGTCTGCCGGTCTCAATTCATCATCGAAAGGACTCACTCTCTTGATTCGCAACAGGTTGCTTGGCGTTGTCATTGCGCTCGCCGCAACGGTCGTCGGTACGGCGTCCGTTGGCACGGCCGGTGCTGCTGCCGCCGGCTTGAACGGCGCGGGCTCCACCCTGGTCGCACCGTTGATGGCCAACTGGATCAACGGATTCGAAATCAAAGAAGGCATCCCGGTCAAATACGCCGCGGTTGGCTCCGGCACGGGCATCTCCCAGATCACCGCCCGGACCGTCGACTTCGGCGCCTCCGACGCACCGCTGACCCCGGAACAGGCCTCCGCCTGCAACGGTTGTGTGCAGATCCCGTGGGCCCTCTCGGCAACCGGCATCGGCTTCAACGTCCCCGGTGTCAAAAAACTCAACCTGACCGGCAAGGTCCTGGCCGGCATCTACTTCGGCAAGATCACGAAGTGGAACGACCCGAAGATCAAAGCCGCCAACCCGGGCGTCAAACTGCCGGGCCTGACGATCACCCCGGTCTTCCGCAGCGACGGCTCCGGTGACACCTACACGTTCACCAACTACCTGTCGAAGATCAGCCCCGCCTGGAAGAACGAAGTCGGCTACGCCACCACGGTTGGCTTCAAAGCCGGCGTCGGTGCCAAAGGCAACGCTGGCATCACCGCCACGGTGGTCAAAACCCCGGGCGCGATCGGTTATATCTCCGCGTCCTACCTGATCGCCGCCGGCCTCGGTGCCGCCGCGGTCGAAAACAAGGCCGGCAACTTCGAGGTGCCGAACCTGAAAAACATCGAAGAAGCTGCCTCGACCGTGAAATCGGTCCCGGCGAACGGCGACATCAACATCACCAACCCGCCGGCAAGCGCGGCGAATGCCTACCCGATCTCGACGTTCACGTACGCGATCGTGCCGCACAACGCGCCGCAGAAGGCGTTCGTACAGCAGTTCATTAACTACGCAATCACCAAGGGTCAGGCCTACGGCGCCGCGCTCGATTTCGCGCCGCTCCCGAAAGTCGTCCTCACGGCCGCCAAAAAAGCGGTCGGGAGCCTCTAGTCGGTCGCTAGCGCTCCGCGCCCTCGCCTAACGCATAGGCGAGGGCGTCGAGTGCCGGCGCCTGGTCGGCGTGCTCGACCGCGATCCGCAGGAGACGCTCCTGCGGCCGGTAGTCGAAGCGGAAGAAGGGGCAGCACTCGGTCTCGATCGTGATCGTCTCCCGCAGCAGGTCGGCGTCCAGCTCGGTCCCGAAGCGGACGGTGAGGATCGCCTCCTCGCGCTCGATCGCCGCAGCGCTCTGGCCGAGCCGCTGATAGCGGTTCCGCTGGCGGCGAAAGCCGTCCTCGTCGAGGCGGCAAGCAACGATCGGAAGCTCCACGCACTCATGGTAGGCAAGCGCCGTCGTCCCGGCCCCGGCGATTGCGCGGCACGCGGGGAGCTAGGCGTAAGCCGCGGCGGCGCGGCGGCGCAGGTCTGCGTTGAGCAGGCCCGTCACTTCGCTCGGGC
This sequence comes from uncultured Actinomycetes bacterium, assembly GCA_963729055.1. Taxonomy (GTDB): domain Bacteria; phylum Actinomycetota; class Thermoleophilia; order Solirubrobacterales; family 70-9; genus VAYN01. The sequence continues at coordinate 136,170 of CAVSMQ010000007.1, forward strand.
GCTCGCCGGCGGTGGGGACCGCGGCGCCGATCAGGCCGTCGGCCCGGAAGCCGTAGAGCGGCGCGGCGAAGCCGAGCTCGCGGATCTTGCGGACCAGCCGCACCGCGTCCTGGGTCTCGGCGCCCGGGCCGCAGAGGATGATCGCGGTCGGGTCGAGTGCCCCGAGCGCCCGCTCGAGCCGCTCGTCGCCGAGCTCGTTGGAGAGGACGAGGACGCGGAAACCGGCGCGGCGCAGGCCGAGGTCGAGCGCCTGGGTGTGGACCGCCTCGGCGTCCTGGCCCTGACTGGAGTCGAGCAGCAGGATGCCGGCCGGCCGTGAAGCGGAGGGGGCGAGGCGGCGGGCGCCGTGCAGCCAGCCGGTCGCCCAGCGCGCGGCGAATTCGAGCTCGGCGTCCCTGTCGGGGTCAGCGGCGAGTGAATCGATCGCCGGCAGCAACAGCTCCTCGACCGTTCGCTCGAGCGGCCGCAGCGCCAGGCTTTCCTCGATCGCGAGGTCGGCGGCCGCCTCGTCGAAGCTCTCGAAGGCGCTCTGCAGGCTGCCGTCGGAAGCCGGCGCCGCCTGACGCTGGCGCGCCAGCTCGATCGCCGAGGAGATGTTGCCAGTCTCGGCCAGCGCATCGCGCAGCGTCTGCAGCTCGACCAGCTCGTAGTTGCGGTGGTTGCCCGTGGTGCGGCGCGGAGTCGGGAAGCCGTAACGGCGCTCCCAGCTGCGCAGCGTGTTGGGGCTGACACCGAGAACTTCGGCGGCGGCATTGGTCCGGATCCCGGGCATGCCGGAATCTTGCCAGCGCCGCACCAGGTTTACGCAAGTTATGGACGGATGGCTGAAAACTGTCAGCGATCCTGCACTTGCAGGCTCAGCGATCCTGCAAGGCGCCGACGCCAATCGGCTGGCCAACCGCGCGGGCTCGCCACAGCGCCCCGTCGGCCTTGTGCAGCAGGGCATCGGCGTCGTCGCCGTGCTCCGGGCAGGCGACCACGCCGGCGGCGACGTCGATCCGCAGCCCCCCAGCTTGCTCGAGCTCGGCGAGCAGGCCGAGTAGCCGTTCGGCCATCTGCACCCCTTCGACCGTGCCCAAGTTCGGCGCCAGCACGCAAACCGCGTCCTCCTCCAACCGGAAGGCTTCGTCGATGATCCGGATGCTGTCGCGGAGCGCCGCGCCGAGGATCGCCAGCACCGTCTCGCGACTGCCGTCGGCCTCACGGACACCAGGACCGGAGGCGTCGAAGACGGCGACGACGAAGGGGTGGTCGTAGCGGCGGTTGGTCTCGATCAGCTGTTCGAGGCGGCGCCGCATGTGGCCGGGGCGATAAAGGCTTGGCAGCTCTTCCGGCGGCGACCAGGGAACCGGATCGGCCGGCACACCGGCGTAGGCGGCATCGACCGCGGTCGCGGTGACCGAGCCGAACTCGGAAGCGAGCCTTGTCGCGGCGTCGGCAAACTGCTCGCTGCCGATCCCGCCGAGCTCCTCGCGCAACGCGGTCAGCAGCGCGACGTGCTTGGCCGAGACCTCGCGGGCGAGACGGCCGGCGGGCGAACCGAGCTCGATCCCATCCATCCCTGTTGCCGAGTCAACCTCCACGCGCGGACCTTGAACGACGGCCCGGACGTCAGGCTTTGCAGAAATCCGCAATTTGCGGCTCGACACCCGTCCAGGACAAATGTTCGCTGACTAATGCGCGCCGAAATGCCGATCGGACGCAGTTGTCCCCACCGGTTGCAGTTGTCCCCGCATACCGGGGACAACTGCAACCGGTGGGGACAACTGCAACCGCATTAGTTGAGAGCGCGGCGGCCGGCGAGCGCCTTGCCGAGCGTCACCTCGTCGGCGTGCTCGAGGTCGGCGCCGACCGGTAGGCCGCTGGCCAGCCGGGTGACCGCGATGCCGGAGTCGCGCAGGCGTTCGGCGATGTCGAGCGCCGTCGCCTCGCCGGTGGTGGTCGGGTTGGTGGCGAGGACGACCTCGCTGACGCGGCCGCGATCGACCCGGGCGATCAGCTCGGCGATCTTCAGGTCCTCGGCGTCGATCCCGTCGATCGGCGAGAGGGCGCCCCCGAGCACGTGGTAGAGGCCGCGGTATTCGTGGGTGCGCTCGATCGGGATCACGTCGGCGGGCTCCTCGACCACGCAGATCGTCGCCCGGTCGCGGTCGTGGTCGGCGCAGATCCGGCACAGCGGCCCCTCGGCGAGGTTGAAGCACTCCTCGCAGAGACCGACCTTCTCCTTCATTTCGCGGATCGCCTCGCCGAGTGCCAGCGCCTCCTCGTCGGGCGCGCGCAACAGGTGGAAGGCAAGCCGCTGCGCGGTCCGCCGGCCGATCCCGGGCAGCCGCGAGAGCTCGGCGACGAGACGCGCCAGCGGCGCCGGCCCTTCGGTGCTCACCGCGAGTTCCCCGGGACGGGAAAGGCCGAACTCAACCGCCGAGCATCCCGCCGAGACCGCCGCCGCCCGTGATCCCGCCCATTTTCTCGCCAGCCAGCTCCTGCGCCGCCCGCAGGGCCTCGTTGACCGCCGCCTGGACCATCTCCTGCAGCAGCTCGGCGTCCTCGGGGTCGATCGCCTCAGGGTCGATGACGATCTCGCGCAGCGTCAGATCGCCGCCCATCGTCACCTTGACCATGCCGCCGCCGGCACTCGCCTCTACGGTCTCGTCTTTTAGTTTCTCCTGCGCTTCGAGCATCTGCGACTGCATCTGCTGCGCCTGTTTCATCAGGGCGTTCACGTCGAACCCCCCTGGTCCACCACCTCGGGCCACCTAACCAACCTCCTCTGCGCCGAACTCGCTCTTCACCTTTGCCAAGATCGCCTCCTCGTCGAGCTCCTCGCTGACCGGCGCCGGCACGTCCGGCGGCGCCTCGCCCGCCTCCAAGGTCACGTAACTGGGCTTCAGCTCGCGCCCGACGACGACCGCAAAAGCGGCCGCCACTGCCTCTTTGCGATCCGGCCCTTCGGCCTTCCGCTTGTTAAAGGAGGCATCCGCGGGGAACCCGATCTCCGGCCCACCCTCGCCCATCCCCACCGGCCGCGCCCCCTCAAAGGTCGCCGCAAGGGCCGGAGCGGTCTTGGCCAGCTCATCGAGCACCGACGGCCAGACCCGAGTCAGCTCCGCGAGATCAAGGTCGGCAACCGCCACGCTCGCGACCGGAGCCGGCGGCTCAGCCTCGTCTTCTTCGGCGGGAGCAGGCTCGTCCTCCAGCGGGGGACGTTCGAACCCTGGGTCTTCGACCGGAGGCGCAGCTGATGCGGGTGGCGACGGGGAGGGATCCTCGGTCGCCAAGTCCGAGGATCCCTCCCCGGTGACAGGACCCGCGGCCGGCGAACCTTGATCCCGCGCCGGCAGTCCCTTCTCCAACCTCTCGACCCTACGCAGCAGCCCCTCGGTCGACGGATCCAAATCAGGCCGCGCCGCCTTCAGCAACGCGATCTCGACCGCCAACCGCGCCTCGTCCCCCTCGCGGATCGCCGTCAACGCATCCGCCAGCTCGTCGATCGTCCGCACCAGCGCCGCCGCGCCGATCTGCCCCGCCTGCGCCCGCAGCCGCTCGGTGTCGGTCGCCGTCACCACGAAGGAGGCCGGCACCTCGCCCGTCGTCTGGGTGATCAGCAGGTGCCGCAGGTGGGCCAGCAGGTCGCGGGCGAACTGCGACGGGTCGCGCCCCGAGCGCGCCATCCGCTCGACCCCGAGCAGGACCGCGCGGGGGTCCTCGATGGCGACCGCATCGACCGCCTCGAACAGCAGCTCGGCATCGGCGGCGCCGAGCATCTCCAGCACCGAGTCGAGCTCGACCGGGCTGCCGCCGAAGGCGACCAGCTGGTCAAGCGTGCCGAGAGCGTCGCGAAAGCTGCCGGAAGCCGAACGGGCGATCATCGCCACCGCCCCGTCATCGACCTCGATCGACTCGGCCTTGGCGACCCGCTCCAGGACCTCGGAGATCTGCTCGAGGGAGGGCCGCTGGAAGTCGAAGCGCTGGCAGCGGTCGGCGATCGTCGGCATCACCTTGTGGGCCTCGGTCGTGGCGAGGACGAAGACGGTCCGCGGCGGCGGCTCCTCGAGCGTCTTCAGGAAGGCGTTCCAAGCCTCTTTGGTCAGCATGTGCGCCTCGTCGAGGATGTAGACCTTCCAGTGGCCGCCGGCCGGCGCGTAGGCAACCCGCTCGCGGAGGTCGCGGACGTCGTCGACCGAGCGGTTGGAGGCGGCGTCCATCTCGATCACGTCGATCGAGGTGCCGGCGGCGATCGTCACGCAGGACTCGCATTCGCCGCACGGCGTCACCGTCGGCCCGCCGCGCTCGCAGTTAAGCGAGCGGGCGAGGATCTTCGCCATCGAAGTCTTGCCGGTCCCGCGCGAGCCGACGAACAGGTAGGCGTGGTGGACCTTGTCCCCCTCGACCGCGTTGCGGAGCGTTCGCACCACGTGCTGCTGGCCCACGACCTCGTCGAAGGAGCCCGGTCGGTGGCGGCGGTAGAGGGAGGTTGACTCGGCCATCGGGTCTGTTGGCCAGTGTATCCACGGCCCGCCGGCGCCCCGGGCAGGCCAGCCGCGGCCAGATGGTTGACTCCGAATTGCCGCGTGACTGAGGGCACGCCCGGCCGAGCAAATCAAGGACGCAGGCCGCCGCCTTTGCCGGTTGGCAAAGGCAAGGCCGAGGACGCAGAGATGCGAATTGTGCCGGGCGGGTCATTCAGGTGGGCGGCAATTCGGAGTCAACCATCTAACCCCGATACGGTGGCGCCGATGCCGCCGGCGGTCCGCAGATGGTTGACGCCCGCCGCCTGGGTAGCCGGGGTCAGCGCCGCGCTGCTGCTGATCTTCCCGCTCGGCTTCCCCAACTACGACACGATCTACGCGCTGGTCTGGGGGCGCGAACTGGCGCACGGGGAAAGCCCCGACTACGGCGCCGCCCTACCCCCCACGCCGCATCCGCTGACCGATCTGATCGGCCTCGTCACCTCGCCTTTCGGCGAACTGCCGATCACGGTGACGATGGTCCTCGCCTACCTGGCGCTGGGGCTGATCGCGTTCTTCGTCTACCGGCTCGGGGCGATCTGGTTCGACCGCCCGATCGGTGCCGTTGCCGCGCTCTTCGTCCTCACCCGCGCCCCCTTTCTCTCCAACGGGCTGCGCGCCTACATCGACCTCCCCTACATCGCCCTCTGCCTCGGCGCTCTGCTGGTCGAGGCCAAGCGCCCGCGCGCCGGCTGGCCGGTCCTGGCGCTCCTCGTCCCAGCCGGTCTGCTGAGGCCCGAGGCCTGGGGCTTCGCAGTCGTCTACTGGCTCTGGCTGGCGATCAGACTCGAGCGCCCCGCCCGAGCTGTTCCTTTTGTCGACCAGTCCGACATAAGGAACAGCCCGACGTGGTGGCGGTGGCGGGGTTGGGAGGTCGGGCCGCGCGGCGAGCGCCCAGCGGGCGAACTCGCTTGGCTGGCGGCGCTCGCCCTCCTCGGGCCGATCCTCTGGGTGATCTTCGACGCGATCACCACCGGCGACCCGATGTACTCGCTGACCGGGACCCAGGAGACGGTCGAAACGCTGAAACGGAAGACCGGGCCGCTCGACCTCATCGTCTACGGCCCCCGTGCGCTCGGCGAAGTGATGCAGTGGCCGGGAATGGTCGGGGCGCTCGGCGGCATCGTCCTTGGCTTCGCCTTTCTCCGTCGCCGCTCGGCGCTGGGGATCGCCGCGGTGATCCTCGCGCTGCTCGCCTTCGCGCTACTCGCCTGCGCCGGCCTGGCGATCATCGCCCGCTACACGATGCTGGCCAGCGCCGTGCTGGCGATCTTCGTCGCCGTCGCGCTGCTCGGCTGGCGGCTGCTCGAAACCGACCACCCCTGGCGCCGCCGCTGGCAGCTATTCGCCGGCCTCGTCCTGGCGATGTTCCTGGTCTGGCTGCCGAACCAGTGGGACCTCGACTCGAAGGTCGACACCGACCTCACCAACCAGGCGAAGATCGAGGGTGACCTCTCAGACCTGGTCGACGACGGCGCCTTCGAGCCGCTCTGCGGGCCGATCGCCGTCCCCAACCACCGCGCGGTGCCGCGGCTCGCCTTCGGCCTCGACGTCAAGCCGACGCAGATCGTCAGCGCCAGCGAGGAAGCGGTGCCGAAGCGCGGCTACTTCGTCAAACCGGCCAGCTCGTTCGTGATCCACAACTTCATCCTCGACCCCAACGACCCGACCGACCTCGAGATCGAAGCGCCGCCGGGCTTCACCGAAGTAGCGAGCAACGAGTCCTGGCGCGTCTACCGCCGCTGCTAGTCGCGGCGAGCTAGAACCGCGGACCTTCGTAGCCGCGGCGGAAGTGGAGGATGCCGCTGCCGTCACAGCTCTCCCTGGCTTCTCCCACTTCTACCGGCGGATCCTGGATCGCCTCGGGGGCGAGAACGGTGATGTCGGCGATATCGCGCGTCCCGAAGGTGATGGTGAGTCCGATCCGGCCGACCCGGCCCTCGCCGCGCTCTTCCCATTCGAGGTGGAAGCGGCCGTTCTGCGGGATCAGCCGCGGCTGCGGCATCGCCGAAGAGCTGAAGAAGCGCGGTTCCTCGACCAGCGAGTCGCTCGCTTTGCAGGCGATCCGGATCTGGAAGGCGAGGTCGCTGATCTTGCGGTTGCGGACCCTGAAGACCAAGTATTCGCCGGTGGCGGGTTTGTTGACCCCGTAGAAGCCGTTGGGCACCACCGCGGTGGTCGGTCCCGGGCGCGCCTCGGCAGTGGAGCCGGAGGCGGCGATACAGGCCAGCGCCAGGAGCGCGAGCGTCGCGGCAACTATCAGCCCGCGCCGGGGGGACGAGAGGACAAGGCGCATCGCCCTCTATTCGTTGCCGTGGGCTATTTGCCTTTCTCCTGACTCACCTGGGTGGTCAGTGTCACCTGCGACTCGCCCGAGCCCCGTCTCGCCGCTTCGACCGAGAACCGCAAGAACCCGCGACGCAGACCGGAGACGTCAACTACCGAGAAGGTTGAGCTGGCATCGCGTTCAACCCGCAGCCTGGCCCGGTTCGTCGCTCCGCCGGGGAGGACGAGGCGCAGCCCGGTCAGCTTGAAGCGGTCGCGCGGGCTAGCCCAGGTGAGGGCGATCTGTACCGCCCTCGTCCCGGCCTCGATCGCGATGGCGTGGCTAGCCGCCCGGCCCTGTGCGAGCTGGTCAGTGAAAGTTCGTGGCGGCGTTTGGCAGGTCAGTTCGGCGCCGATCGAGTTGATCGCTGCCTGCAACTGGCTGTTGTCGGCCAGCGGGTAGTAGCGGCCGCCGGTTTCGGCGGCGATCCGCTCTAACCGGGCCCGGTCTTCTCGGCTCAGGCCGGGGCTGAAGCCGGTTACGTAGGTGGGGACGTTGTGGGCAAGGTGACCGTTGGCGTATTCGCCTTCGGTCATGCCGCCGTCGGTAAGGAGGAGGCGCGCCTGCGCGTTGGGATTTTCGCTGTCGGCGAGGGCGAAGGCGCCGTTGTAGTCGGTCAGGCCGTGGTCGTCTTTGACCAGCGCGTTCAGCGCGCCTTTCATCGCCGCCGCGTTGGGGCCGATCGGCGCTGGCGCGAAGATCTGGTCGGCTGCCGATCGCAGGCCGCCGAGGTCGGAGCCGAACTCGATCGCGCCCAGCCTGATCGGCGCCGGCAGCGTTTCGATCAGCAGCGCCAGGCCCTGCACCCGCAGCCGATCCGGGTCGCTGGTTTCCATCGAAAGCGAGTCGTCGACGAGCGCCTCGACGTTGGTCGCCGGCTGGCAGGTGGACGCCGCCGAGGCGCCGGGCACCAGCGGTCCCGCCAGGGCGAGCACCGAAGCGGCGAGGATCGCGCCGGCAGGCGTCCGTTTCCAGCTCCGCTTGCTCAACCCGCCCCGCCGTGCTCGGCCATTTCGATCGCCGCGTGGGTCGCCGCCGCGAGGTCTGGGTTGGCGAGGTCGACGGCCGGCGGTAGCTCAACATGGAGGTCGTTTGAGGGATCGAGCCGTGCCCGCAGCGCGCTCGAGCGCGAGTCGAGCACGTGGCCGCCGCGACTGCGATCGGCGCTGAGGAAGTGGAGGTGGTAGCCAGCCACCTCGATCCCCTCGACGTAGGCTGGGAAGCGGAAGCCGAGCATCGTCCCCTCGAGATCGGCGAGCTCGAAGACGTGCTGGTCGGCAACGACCTCGGCGAGCGGCCGGTAAGGCGGCTCCTGGCGTGGCACCGAGCGGGCGCGGACCAACTCGAAGCGGCCATCGAGGCGGACCGCGCAGGACGAGGCATCGGCCGGCAGCAGCGCGTCGAGCGCGGCCAGCAGGGCGTCGTGGCCGAGGCTGTCGGCGAGGACCGCGTCGATCGTCGGGTCAAAGTTGGTGACGACGGCAAACGGAGTCCGCTCCTCGGGATCGACCTCGTTGACCCGGCCCTCGACGTCGGCCCGGTAGAAGTGCCCGTCGAGGGCGACCATCTCGCCGTCGAGCGCGTTCAGGGTGCCGAGACCGAGGTCGCCGTGCTCGGCCAGTTCGGCGAAGCGCAGGTCGCCGTCGAAGGCGCCGTCGAGCAGGGCGCCGATCGTCGAGGCCTGAAAGAGCACGTGCGCCTCCCGCTCGCGGTGCAGTTCAGCCCGCCGCAGAGACTCGACGTGCAGCGATTTGATCCAACGCTCGTCCAGCACGACGCCATCCTCCCACGGGGCCACGGCCCGGGTAAGCGAAGTGACACTGTGGCGGGGACGGCCTCGGTTATCTTCCCCGCCATCGATCCGATCTCTTCTCCGGCGTCAACTTGGGAGGCCCGGCGCCACTACTTCCCCGCGGTCGAGGGATTGCGTGCCGCCGCCGCGCTGACGGTCTTGGTTGGGCACGTTCTCGTGCTCTCCTACCTGCCGGAAACGACGCGCAGCGACTTCGGGATCTGGATCGCCTCCTTCGGCGTCACCATCTTCTTCACGATCTCCGGCTTCCTGCTTTACCGCCCGTACCTGACTGCCCGCAATTCGCGGCAGGAGGTCGGCTCGCTCGTGCCGCGCTACCTGCTGCGCCGCGCGGTGCGGATCTTTCCCCCCTACTGGGTGGCGCTGACGGTGCTAGCGATCTGGCCGGGGCTCGTCGGTCTCTTCACCGGGGAATGGTGGCTCTATTACGGGCTGCTCCAGGTCTATTCGCCCGACCACCAGGGCAGTGGTCTCAGCGTCGCCTGGACCCTCTGCGTCGAGGTCTCCTTCTACCTGCTGTTGCCACTGCTTGCCGCGGCGCTCTATAGCCGCGGCCTCGGCAGCGGCAACCGGCGTGGGCTGCGCTGGGAGCTGGGCCTGCTGCTGGGCCTCGCCGGCCTCACGCTTCTCTTCCATATCCCGCTGTCCTTCGCGCCGTCCGCGTCCTTTCTGCAGGCGACGATCCTCGGCACCTTCAGCTGGTTCAGCGTCGGCATGGTGCTGGCGGCGATCGAGGTCGACAGGCCGCCAGCGCTGGAGTGGGTGCGGCGGCTGCTGTCTCGGCCCGAGCTCTGTTGGCCGATCGCCGCCGGCCTGTTCCTGCTCCTGCCGTTCCAGGTTCTGGAAGGGACGGGGGCCGTCAGGGGCACCCTCAACTCGCTCGACAGCGGCCTCGCCGCAGCCTTTCTCGTCGCTCCGATGATGCTCGCCGAGAAGAGCCGCCTCGTCAGCTGGCTCTTCGCCAACCGACTCGCGATCTTCCTCGGCACCATCTCCTACGGCATCTACCTCTGGCACCTGCCAATGCTGATCTGGCTGCATGGCTCCCGGGTGTTTACCGACTCACCGAACCCGGTCGTGTCGCTGACGGTGGTGGGCGTGGCGGGGGCGGTTGCACTGGGTGCCGCCTCCTGGTTTGCGATCGAGCGGCCGCTGATGCGGCGGGTGCGCAGCGTCAAGGGGTTCACCGACCTTCGCGAGGGGGAGATCGAGGTGCCGCCGGAGGCGCTGCCGCCGGGCGCCCCGCCGGTGGTGCTCGAGGGCGAGGACGACGAAGCCGTGGAACCGGGCGAGCTCAGTCCTGCGGCGGGGGCGGGGGAAGCAATCCTCGGCACCGATCCGCTGCGGTAGATCGCTCGCCGGCCAAGTCGCCGCCCAGGCCGAATCGCTAGCTTCAAGTTGAGTGGGTGCGATCGAACTCAGTGGAGTTGTTAAGAGTTTCGGCCCGATTCGCGCCGTCGACGGCCTCGACCTCGACGTGCCGGAAGGGATCTGTCTCGGCCTGCTCGGACCCAACGGGGCCGGCAAGTCGACGACGATGCGGCTGCTGACTGGGCAGGCGATCGCCGACGCCGGCGAGCTGCGGGTGCTGGGCCATGAGCTGCCGCGCCAGTCGAAGGAAGCGCGAGCTCTGATGGGCGTCGTGCCGCAGCTCGACAACCTCGACATCGACGTCACCGTCGAAGACAACCTCGCGGTCTACGCGCGGCTCTACCGGGTCCGCGACGTCGGCGCCGCGGTCGACAAAGCGCTCGACCTGGCGCGCCTGCGCGATCGCCGCCGCGACGCAGTGGAGAAGCTCTCGGGCGGGATGCGGCGGCGGCTGCTACTCGCCCGCGGGCTCGTCCACGAACCGCGGCTGGTCCTGCTCGACGAGCCGACGGTCGGGCTCGACCCGCAGATCCGCACCGAGCTCTGGACGCTGATCGGGAGGCTGAAAGAGCGCGGCACGACGATCCTGATGTCGACCCACTACATCGAGGAGGCCGAACGGCTCGCCGACGAGGTCGCGGTGATGCACCAGGGCAAGATCATCAGTCGCGGCCGCCCGAGCGAGCTGATCGCCGAGCACGCCGGCAGCCATACCGCCGAGGTCTACGCGCCGCCACAGCGGCTGGCCGAGCTGCGGGCCGAGGCGGAGGCGGCGGGGCTGCGGGTGCGGCCGGCCGGCCCGGCGATCGCGATCGTCGGCTCCGAGCGGGCCGAGAACGGTGACGTCCCCGAGGACGCGGTGGTGCGGGCGGCGACGCTCGAGGACGTCTTCGTGCTGCTGACCGGCGAGGAGGCGGAGTGAGCTCGGCGGCGGAAGCCACGCCTGGGCGCGGGCCCGCGGCCACCGCCGCACCGCGCACGATGCGGCGGCTCGAACCGGCGGCGATCGCCGGGGTGATGAGCCGCGAGGTCGCCAACTTCCGCACCTACTGGCGCGGCACCACCTTCTCCAGCGTCCTCGAACCGCTGGTCTACCTGCTCGCTTTCGGGCTCGGGCTGAGCGCGACGCTGGTCGACGAAGTCGAAGGCGTCCCCTACATCCAGTTCGTCGGCACCGGCATGGTCGCCACCGCGGTGATCTTCTCCAGCGCCCTGCCGGCGATGTTCGGCACCTTCGTCAAGCACCGCTTCCAGAACACCTACGAAGCGATCCTGGCGGCGCCGGTCGACATCGACGAGCTGGTCACGGCGGAGATGCTGTGGATCGCGACGCGCTCGGCGGTCTACGGCTGCGTGCCGCTGATCGTCACCTTCTTCTGGGGCCTCGACCCGGCCTCGGGGATGCTGCTGGTCCCGATCTTCGCCTTCGTCACCGCGCTCGGCTTCGCCGGCTTCGGGGTCACGATGGCGGCGACCGTCGCCAAGATCGACCAGTTCAACTACGTCACGGCGCTGTTCGTCACTCCGCTCTTCCTCGTCGCCGGCACCTTCTTCCCGATCGACGGCCTGCCCGAGTTCTTCCAGGTGATCGCCCAGGCCAACCCGCTGCACCAGCTGGTCGAACTGGTCCGCGGCGGCGCCTTCGGCTTCGAGTGGGTCGACCTCGCCCGCTTCGCCTTCCTCGTCGCCTTCGCGATCGTCACCTGGCGGGTCGCGATCATCCGCATGCGCGCGCGCCTGATCCAGTAGCGCCCCGCCGAGCGGAACGGCGGGCACGAGGTTGCCTTTTGACCCGCATAGGGGGCGAAAAGGCAACCTCGGCGAAGTTATGGACCGTGCACCCGCCTCTGAAGCGAGGCCACCGGGCGTGTTCGTCGTTTATGGCTCGGGCCGGGCTCGCCTGCGGCACCCGCGGCATCCGCTTAAGGCTGCTTCCTTCCGGACCTGACCTGATTCGCGTGCCCACGTCGCGCAGGACCCGGCCGTCAACGCCGCCGCGACGCACTGACCCCGACGGCCAGCCCCTCGGAACGGGAATTCGGCCCCGCTAGAGCGGATTGCGGGTTACAGGGCACCGCTGATTCCCCGCCTAGCACGGTCCACTGCCAAGCCTAGCGATTGCGCGGCGACGGAGGGCGAACGTAGGATCTGCGCCCTTGACCGCTCTCGTCCCCGCCGCGATCCAGGTCGACACCGGGTCGTTCTTCGCGATCGTCGTCGTCGCCGCGATCGCCGCGATTCTCGTCGCCGTCGTGCCCAAGCCGTGGGCGCCGCCCGTGGTCGTGCTCGAGCTCATGCTCGGGATCATCATCGGGCCACACGTCCTCCATATCGCCCACGTCGACGACTTCACCGAATTCTTCTCCGACCTCGGGCTCGGGATGCTGTTCTTCTTCGCCGGCTACGAGATCGACTTCCAGCGGATCAAGGGCCGGCCGATGCAGCTCGGCGGGCTCGGCTGGATCCTCTCGGTCGGACTCGCCTTCGGGATCGGCGGCGTCCTCGCCGGCGCCGGGGTGATCATCTCCTACCTCTACGCGGGGGCGGCGATGTCGACGACCGCGATCGGCACCCTGATCCCAATCCTCCGCGACAACGGCGAGCTGAAGACCCGCTTCGGCACCTACCTGCTGGCCGCCGGTGGCGCCGGCGAGTTCGGCCCGATCATTCTCGTCACCCTCTTCCTCTCCGCCGACAGTGCCCTGCACGAGAGCGCGATCCTGCTCGCCTTCGTGATCCTCGCGGTCGCCGTAGCGCTGCTCTCGGTCCGCGTCGCCGGACGCGGCTGGAACGCGCTTGAACAGACCTTCGAGGCCTCGAGCCAGCTCGCCGTAAGGGTGACGGTGGTCCTCGTCTTCGGCCTCGTCCTGCTCGCCGGCAAGCTCGGTCTCGATGTCCTGCTCGGCGGCTTCGTCGCCGGCCTGATCACCCGCACCGCACTAAAGGGGCACGAGCTGGCCGTCTTCGAGTCGAAGCTGACCGCGGTCGGGTTCGGCTTCTTCGTCCCCTTCTTCTTCGTCACCAGCGGCATCGCCTTCGACCTCGCGGCCCTTGGTTCGGCCGAAGCGATCGCCAAGCTGGCGATGTTCTTCCTCCTCTTCCTGATCGTCCGCGGCGCCCCGGCGCTGCTGCTCTACCGCGGCGTGCTCGACCTTCGCGACCGCCTCGCCCTTGCCTTCTACTCGGCGACGGCGCTGCCGCTGGTGGTGGCGATCACGACGATCGCAATCGACGCCGGCAAGATGCGCGCCTCGACCGCGGCCGGCCTGGTCGGTGCGGCGATGCTCTCGACCCTGGTCTTCCCGTTCATCGGCCTGGCGCTGCGCAAGCGCGAGGAGCGGGCCGAGGGCGAAGCTGGGGGCGGTCCCTCCCCGAGTGGAGAGGGACCGCTGCCCGAGCCCCAGCCTGCCGCCTAGCCGTTCACTTGTGGCGAATCAGCTTCAGCTGCTTGTAGACGGTCGCCTTCGCGCTTGCCGCCTTGACGGTCATCTTGAAGAGCAGCTTCTTGCGCTTGGCGACGGCCTTGCGCAGCTTCGGCTTGACCTTCAGCACCAGCTGCTTGCTCTTGCCCTTGGCGATCTTCGCGGTGCGCGGCCCGGTCGCCGGCTTGCCCTTCTTCAGCATGCCCTGCGCGGTGACCCGGCAGGCGGCGCCGACTTTCGCCGGGCAGGCAGCCCTGATGAAGACCCGGTTGCCTTTGACCGTGGCGCTGCCGGTCAGGCTCGAGCGCAGCAGGCTGGCGAGGTGGGAGTCGCTGAAAACGCCCTTGCCACCGGATCCGTCGCCGCCGTTGGTGGCGTTCCCGCCGTTGCTGCCGTCATCGGATTTCGAAGTGGTGACGGAGACGTTGTCGAACAGCGCGGTGGCGGATCCCGTGATCCCGAGCTCGGCCACCGAGGAGCTGGTGGTCGCGGCGATCGAGATCGCGTACGCGTGGCCCGCGATCAGCGGCCCCGTCCCCTGTTTGTTCATGAACGGCGATTCACCGGCGACCGTCTCGGTGATCGCTTTGGTCGCAGTCCCCGCCGTCTTGTCAACGAGCGAGACCGTGTATTCGAGCTGCGGGTTGAGTTTGACCAGGTCGCCGTCGAGGAAGGTCCGCTGGATGCTGACCACACCGGCGCCGCTGTCGGAGACGGTGAAGACCGGCGATTCGAACGAGGCTTCGCCTTTGAACAGCGCCGCCAGGTTGAGCAGGTACGACGTTTTCGTCGCCAACGACCCCGCCGGGTTGCCCTGGCTGGCGTCGTAGTTGGTTTCGGCCGTGCAGAGCAGCGGTAGCCCGATCAGCGAGCAGCTGTTGCTCGTCACTTTCCAATCTTCGAGGCCGCCGCTGAAGGTGCTGCCGCCGGCCGGGTAGGTCGCCGCCCTGGCCGAGCCGGCGGATATCGCGATGAGGAGCAGGGCCACAGCCCCTGCCCCAAGAATCCATCGCCGTGGCTTGTTGAGCGCTGCAGTCACGTTGCTCCTTTCGAGAATTTTCAGTACTGGACGCTCATCATTTTTCGGTAGGCGAGATTTCCTTCTTAATCGTCCATACCGAACGCATACGGAGATGGACGGAGAGTGGACCGCCGAGTGCACCGGCGGTCGATAATTGGACGAACGACCCGCCCAGCCGTCCGTCGTAAGATGCGCAGCCCGGGCGCGTAGCTCAGTGGGAGAGCGCTCGCTTCACACGCGAGAGGTCGCTGGTTCGAAACCAGCCGTGCCCATGCCGGACCGCGAGAATCCCGACCTCACAAGGACCCCGAGTTCATCCCTCGGCTAGCAACTCGAGGACTTCGGCGCCGACTCCACCAGGGAGGCGATACCAGGTCCGCATGCCGTCGGCGGATTCGTCCCACCGATAGTCCAGGGCTTCCAGCCGAATGGGCTCAGGGGTGCCGGTTTCCGCACGCCACCGTTTCGCAGTCCGGCCTGAGTTCCGGTGCCAACTTTGAACGCTTTGGTGGCTAAGGCTGAGGTTCGCCGCGAGATCGTCGAAGCTGTAGCCGGAACCCCCGTGATCTTCGAGTCGAGCTGCGGCGGCGAAGAGCTTGCGGCTGCTGGCGCTCAGGTAATCGCGCCAGTATCGCCCGACCGGGTCGCCGTACGGAGCCGCAGGGGCCGAATTCGAGTCGCCCTCCACGGGGACGATGTTGATGGTGACGCCGTCAGGGACAGTGATTCGAATCTCGATCGTCTGCATTTGGCTCAGAGTCCGGGGTTCGTAGGTGACAAGAGCAGCAACTAGGGCCTATGATAGCTGGCGGATGAGTCGGAAACGGGATCTGAAGCAATTCCGCCAAGCCTGCCGAGAGATCATGCTTTCGAAAGCGGAGCGGTACGAAGCCCGGGAGGCACTGCACCGAGAGAAGCAATCGTCCGGCCGACCCGACTTGACCTATGGAGAACTTCTGGATTGGCTGCGAGAATGGAAGGGCTCGTGAGCCATGCTGTCGCCCTTGACATCTCGCCTCTCGCCTTGTTGCGCTCGCTGCGTGGGAAGATCCGAAGCGCGAGGCTTGCCTATCCCGACGTCCTTCATCTGGAGGTTGTGGATGGCAGCGGGGAAAGCTGGCGCTTCGCGACCCAGGACGCCGATTGGACGCCGCACGATCCGTCCGAGCTCCAGGACCAAGAGGTCCTCGACGTTGAGATCGACGAAGGCAGTGGTGCACTTCACTTCAACTTGAAAAGTGGTTCTTCAATTGACGTCAAGCCAGCCGCGAATCAATCGGTCGACGACCCTCCCAGCTGGGAGCTATTCGCACCGAATGGCTTGGTCTTGGAGTTTGGCCCTGGTGTGAATTGGCAGATTGGCCCTGCCAGCACGCGTGCGTCTTGACGCTGAGAGCGCTCGCTTCACACGCGAGAGGTCGCTGGTTCGAAACCAGCCGTGCCCATTTCCCGGTGATCGCGACCGCTTCGCGGGCCTGATGCAGCCTGGCCTCGTGATCGTCCCCTGGCGGCCCCGCAGCGCCCGCGCCGCTTCCCTGTAGGAGAGTCCATCACCTCGACCGCGACGCGTCTCACGCAGCGGCGGGGTGGCACGGGGACTCGATTTCGGCTGCCGCCGCGGGGATGGAATAAACAGGCGCGCGCTCTGTCTGTATCAGGGAACGCAAGCATCCAAGCGAAAGGACAGCGCCCCATGATCAGACCAATGGCATCGCTCTGCGCCGTGATCGCCGCAGCCGTCGTGATCGCCCTGGCGGTGACAGCATCCTCGGCCCAGGCGCAGTACCTGACCAGCACGGCGGAGGTTCCCGACCATCACCTGAACGTCCTCCGCTGGCCTCCGCGGAGTCCCTCGTTCAGGCCGTGTATCGAGGGCACCATCAACCTGAAGGCCGACCATTACGTACACGGCTCCTACATCGTGAGCGAGAAGCATCGCGACAAGCCCGATCTGTTCCAGGCCAATATCAGACCGCCTGTCTCAGGGACGTACTCATGGGAAGTCTGCCGCGGTTGGAATTCCCGACGTGTTGGTCAATTCCATGAAATTCTTCCCGACGCCTATCAGGTGCGCAGCACGCTAGTAGGGCACGGCTGGTCGCACACGATCCTCAACACCTTTGACGACAACCTCTACGGACCCGGCAACTACGAGTGGGGCGGCCGGATCGCGCAGGAACCACCTGCCCCTACCGAGCCGACGGCATAGAACGTCTCCCTTCCAGATGCCGGCCGGGCTCGGAACTGCCCGGCCGGCATGGGGCACGCTACGGAGGCGTCTTCACGACCTCGCTCGCCCCGAGATCGGGGCGCCGAGGAGCAGTCGGGTTAAGGCGACTCTCGAGTCGACCTCGAGTTTGCGGTAGATCCGCTTCACGTACTGGCTGACGGTGTGGTGGCTGAGGTCGAGCTCGGCGGCGATCTCGCGGTCGCCGAGCCCTTCGGAGACCAGCACCGCGACCTCCGCCTCGCGCCGGGTCAGCGCCGCCAACGGCGCCGAGCACAGTCCCGCCCCTCGGCCGCGGAGGTCGAGCACGGTGGCGAGCTCGCCGCGGTCACCGATCGGGGTCGAGTGGGCGGCCAGGACGCCGTCGTCGCCGTTGCGGAGGCGGACCTCCGTCCGTCGCGAGAAGCCGCCGTCGCCGGCCGGGCGCGCGATCAGCATCGGCAGGGCCCGATCCGCGTCCGCGTCCTCGACCGTGCCCAGCAGCTCCCTCGCCGCGTCGTTGAGCCGCGCCTGATCCGCATCCCGCGAGCTGATTGCTACTGCGGCACCCGACAGTGCAAGTGCCACTTCGGCCTGGTCGCGCTCGATCTCCAACTCCTCCCGCGCCCGCAGGTTCCCCACCGCCGCGCCGAGCACCCGGCCAATGACCTCGACCAGCTCGATCTCGGACGCATCGATCCCCGCCTCGGGATCGGCGTTGGCGATGTGGAGGCCGCCGATCTGTTCGCCATCGGCGCCAAGAATCGGCGCCTCGACCACGTGGCGGATCCCGTGAATCGAGTACGCGGCGCGGTAGACCTCCGTCGCCGCCCATTGCTCCTCGTCCATCAGGGCCAGGTTGTAGGCCGCCCGCCCGGTCGCGAAGGCGTGGGAGCGCAACGGGTCGCCGTCCATCGCATCGCGGATGTAGCGGGTTACAAATCCGTCGCTGACGTTGACCGCGACGCTGTGCTCGAGGTCGAGCTCGACCGGATCGAGCGTGTTGAACCCGTACATCGGAGCCGAGACATGACGGCCAATTCCCTCGCGGAAGCGGCGCTCGAGCTGTTTCAGGTTCCCGGCCTCTGTCAGCGACAAGAGGAAGCGCAGCAGCGCCAGCTCTTCGCTTGCCTGCGGCCGTACGGCTTTCGCCAGGTCACTCGCGGAACCCATCACGATTGTCCTACCCACCCTGCGAGGGAATACCCGACGATCCCCAAGGTTGGGGATCGCGATCAGACTCAAGCTCTGGGTCTTGCTCCCCGCCGGGCGATCGCCGACCCTGATCCCGGCGAATGCAAACGAACAGGAGGATGGGATGGCAACGGTCGTAGCGGATATGTCGATGTCTCTGGACGGGTTCGTGGCGCGGCCCGACGACGGGATCGATGAGGTCTTCTCGTGGATGAGCGGCGGCGATGTCACGGTCGAGTCGGAGAATCCCGAGATCGGCTACGAGGTCGACGAGGCGAGTGCCGAGGAGCTCCGAGGCTCAAACGTGAAGGCGCTGGTGATCGGCCGGCGAACTTTCGACCTGGCCAAAGGCTGGGGAGGGACCCACCCGGTTGGCGTCCCGGTCTGGATCCCCACCCACAATCCGCCGAGCGGCTGGGACGATGCCCCCTTCACCTTCGTCACCACCGGGGTCGAGGATGCCGTCAGACAGGCTTGCGAGCACGCCGGCGACGGCATCGTCGGGGTCGCCGGCGCCAGCACCGTCAGCCAGGCCCTCGATGCGGGCGTGCTCGACGCTGTCCGCGTCAGTCTGGTGCCGTATCTGATCGGCGAGGGCGTTCCCTACTTCTCCGGGCTCGCCGACATCCCAGTCAAGCTCAGCCAGCCGAACGTTCTCGTCGGCCAGGGCGTCACGCACCTCTACTACGAGGTCGAGCGCTAGTCCCTCCTAGGCGGCCGCGTCAGGCGGCGACACCGCTCGGCAGTCGCAGCACCTTGGCGGCGTTGTCGTGGAGCACCCTCTGGCCCCACTCCTCCGGCAGGCGCCGTGCCAACCAAGTCGGCGAGTCGGCATCCCAGTGGGGGTAATCGGAGGCGTAGACGAGCATCTCCTCGATTCCCTCGAAGCCGGTGAGGGCGTCGATCAGCTGGTGGCGCTCGGGGCTGTTCTCGATCGGCTGGGTGCTGATCCGGACGTGCTCGCGGAGGTATTCGCTGGGCAGCTTGCGGACCCAATCGCTCTCGCGGCGCAGCTCGTCGACCATCTGATCGAGCCGCCAGGCGAACGGTGCAAGCCAGGCGACCCCGCTCTCGACGACGATGTAGTGGAGGTTTGGGTAGCGCTCGAAGACGCCGTGGACGATCAGGCTGGCGAGGTGCATCGCCGCCGACTGCGTACCGAGGGTGGTGAATTCCATCCGCCCAAGCGGCATCCCGCCGGCGATGTGGTGGCTGCCGCCCGGCAGCTGATCGCCGCCGCTGTGCATCAGCAGCGGCAGGTCCATCTCCGCGGCGGCGGCGAAGATCGGGTCGTAGATCGGGTGGCCGAAGGAGCGCCCCAGTCCGTTGGCGACGAGCAGCGCCCCGGCGATCCGCTCGTGGCGGCCGACGTCGCGGATTTCGGCGGCGCCGTCCTCCGGCAGCTGGGTGGGGACGAGCACGGCGCCAAAGACGCGGTCCTCGTCTGACTCGAGCCAGTGCTCGATGCTCCAGCGGTTCGCCGCCTTGGCCAGCGCGGTACCCAGCCGCGGATTCGAGACGCCGGCGTTGAGGCCGATGCCGAAGGTCAGGATCCCCGCCTCGACGTTGGACGGATCGAGGTGCTGACGCCGGACGGTGTCGAGATCGGAGCCCGGCGGGCGGCCGTCCTCGGAGAAAGCATCGACCCGGAGCACCATCCCGTTCGAGTGCGGGTACATCGGGATCGGCGGGTCGATCGCGATCCCGCTTCCCTCGCTGGGGGCGACGAGTTCACGGGCCCGGGGGTCCAGGTAGGGATAGAGCTCTTCCGGGGACGCCCAGGTGTGATGGATATCGACATCGATGATCGGTCCCTGGTACGGCATCTCTCCTCCTCTAATCGAACCTGGTGTTCGGACTGAGGTCAGCGACCGAGGGGACGGTTAGGTAGCCCTCGACGTGCTGACCACAGCCCGAACACGCATGCCTGCGGAACACCACCTCGGGATCGACGAAGAGGCTCGTCGGCCGGTTGACCGGGGTCAGGTCCTCGACGGACCTGTCGCTGGTCACCGTCTCGGCGAGATACCCATCGCTGTTGGTACCGAGGAGTGCGTCGCAGTTGGGGCAGTGCCAGGTCTCGTCGGCCCGGTCGTATCGGGGGATCGGGACCTTGCCGGCGGCAGCGTCGAAGGGCTGGGTCAGCCCCTGCGATCTGCGCAGCTCAGCTGTCGCCTCGGCGTCGACCTTGCCGTCATCGAGCACGACGCCGTAGGCATTGCGGGCATGCCCGGCGCTGACCAGGCCGTGCTCGACGTCGCGGGCGACGAGCTCGGGGTCGCGGGCGAGAGGGTCGCCGAGGCCGCCGCCGCCGTTCCAGCGCAGCTCGAACATGTCGCCGGCCGCCAGCTCATGGTTGCGGAGCTTCGGTGGCAGCGGCAGGACGTCGCCGCCGACATCCTCGGTGCTGGTCGGCAGCTTCCCATCGGCAAGCATCCGGGCCAGGTTGGTGTTGGAGACCGCGTCGCCGCCGTTGGCGGTCGAGGGGAAGCCGCCGAGGATGCCATCGCTGAGCGGGATCGCCATGCCCGAGGCGGAGATGTCGACGGTCAGGCCCGGCACCTTGTGCGGGGTCAGGGCAACGACGCCGCCGTTGCCGCCGCGGTAGGTCCCGGCGCCGCCGGAATCGGTCTGCTCGCGCCGGTACAGGTAGAGGATCGGGTTGCTCTGCTCGACGAACTCGACGTTCGGCATCAGCGAGACCGGATCCCAGATGTGGCCGCCGGTGTCGACGCCGTCGCGGAACGGCAGGGCCCCGTGGCCACCGCCCATCGGGTCGAGGTTCATCATCCCGTAGGCGACGCCGTCCCGATCGACGCCGGAGACGATGCTGACCGGGAACATCGTCGCCGTCGCCGCCATCGCCCGTTCGCGCAGCTCGGGATCCTCACTGGTCGCGAGCATCTTCGAGACGCAGACGGTGCCGAGGCCGATGCCGAGCAGGACGCCGACCGAGGAGTTGGAGACCGAGCCCGGATAGGAGGCCGAGATGATGGTGCCGGGCACCGCGTCGAAGCGCGTTCGTCGCATCGGCCCGCCCATCGCGTACATCAGGTCGAAGCACATCAACGAGTTGACCGCGGCGAGTACCGAGCTGCGCCAGCCGCCTGCGGTGGTGTTCAGCGATCCCGCCTGGGGATGAGTGCCGACGTTGTCGAAGATCATCTGATCGCCCTGCTTCTTCAGGGTCAGGCAGATCGGGTAGAGGCCGCGATCGCCAGGACCGGCGATGTCGACGTAGATGTGGTGCGACCATTCGCCGTCGGGCAGCTTCTCCAGCCGCGCCTGGAAGGCGCGCTCGGAGTCGTCGACCACCTTGGTCATCGCGCCGACGATCGCCTCCACGCCGTAGCGGCCGACCAGGTCGAGCGTCCGCTGCTTGGCGACGTTGTTGCTGGCGATCAGCGCCCGGAGGTCGAGCCGCAGCAGGTCCGGCAGGCGCGAGCGACGCAGGAACGCGTCCTCGGCGTCGGCGCGGATCCGGCCGTCCTCGACGTAGGCGATCGGCGGGGTCGGCAGCGGCTCGTCGTAGATGCTTTCCGCGTCGGGGCAGAAGCCGCCCGGGGTGCTGCCGCCGATATCGACGGTGTGCATCGCGCTTGCCACCCAACAGAGCAGCGTGCCTTCCCAGAAGACCGGGCAGACGATGATCACGTCGGACTGGTGGTTGGCCCCGATCCAGGGATCGTTGCCGAGGAACATGTGACCGTCGCGGATGCCGGGGTTCTCGGCCCGGTGCTCGAGGATCCACTTGACGTTGCGATCGATGTGGCCGACCTGGGGCTGGTTCCAGGGACCGAAGTAGACGATCTCGCCCTGCGCCGAGAGCAGGGTGGTCGAGAAGTCGTGGGCGAAGGTCGCGACCGGCGAGCCGGACACCTTGGTGATCGTC
Organism: uncultured Actinomycetes bacterium; assembly: GCA_963729055.1. Taxonomy (GTDB): domain Bacteria; phylum Actinomycetota; class Thermoleophilia; order Solirubrobacterales; family 70-9; genus VAYN01. The sequence goes on from CAVSMQ010000007.1 coordinate 157,923, forward strand.
AAGCCCTGCTCCTCGACCACGCCGAAGAGCCGGTGGCGGATCACCTCGTAGGTGACCGGATCGAGGTCAGCACCCTCCGACCAGTAGGGGACCGTCATCGGCGAGAACGGGCCTTCGCCGGGAACGTAGGCGTCGATCTTCCCGTCCCAGACGGTGTCGGGGGCGGTTTTCTCGGGTGCGCTAGTTGCCATTGGTTCCCTCCGCGTTGGCTCGGCGATTCAAGAGGATGCTGCCCAGCTCGTCGACCGTCGCGTCGTAGTCGGGAGGCAGGGCGATGGTGGTGTCGGGCAGCTCGAGGATCGCCGGCCCGGAGGCGCTCCAGCCGGGCCCGAGGTGCTCGTGCCGGTAGATCGTCGAGTCGAGCTCGGCGCCCGCGGCGGTCCAGTACACGGGCCGCACTTCGGGCTCCCCAGCGCTGGCGCCGTTCTGCTGCTGGGCCGGATGGGGCAAGCGCGAAATGAGGTCGCGGCGACCGAGGGCGGTGCACTGGAAGCCGGTGATTTCGATCCCCGCGTCGCGATATCCAGAGCCGGCACCGAACAGCTCGACGTAGCGCTTCTCGAAGCGCTCGACCAGCTCGATGCACTCCTCCTCGGTCCCCTCGAAGATCTGCACGTCGACCGTGTGGACCTGCAGCTTGTACTTCATCTTCGCGGTGATCAGCAGATCGACATCGCCCGGCTTGACGTCCTGGGCGACGAGACGCTCGGTGCTGATCCGCTTCAGATCCGCGACCGAAGCGTGAACAGCGCTGGCGTCGAACGGCTCCTGCAGGACGTTGTGCCGCTCCTGCACATCGACCACGTCGGCCAGCGCGACCCCCATCGCCGACCACAGCGAGGAGACGTCGGCCAGCGGCACGATCACCCGGCGAACGCCGAGCTCGCGGGCGTAATCGGCGGCGTGCAGTGGCCCGGCGCCGCCGAAGGCGAGCAAGCTGAAGGCCCGTGGGTCGTAGCCGCGGGCGATGGTCATCATCCGCGTTGCATCGGCCATCGCCGCATCGACGATCGTGCGGATTCCGGCAGCCGCCTGCTGGATTCCGAGGCCCATCTGGTCGGCGACCTTGCCGACCGCCTCTTCGGCCAGATCCTTGCGCAGTGTCAGCCGACCGCCGAGGAAGAACTCGGGGTTGATGTAGCCGAGGACGACGTCGGCGTCGGTCACGGTCGGCTCGGTGCCGCCGCGGCCGTACGCCGCCGGCCCGGGCTCGGCGCCGGCGCTGCGAGGGCCGACTTTGAGCGTCCGGCTGTGCTCGTCGATCCAGGCGATCGAGCCGCCACCGCTGCCGATCGAGGTGATGTCGATCGTCGGCAGGTGGAATTCGAAGCGGGCAGCGACGCTCTGGTCCGAGGTTTTCGGGCGCCCGTCGACGATCAGCCCGATGTCGAAGCTGGTGCCACCCATGTCGGTGGTGATCGCGTTGCCCTCGTCGCTGCCGAGCTGCTCGAGCAGGCGCTGGCTTCCGGCGAGGGCGCCGGCCGGCCCGGAGGAGAGCAGCGTGACCGGGAAGCGGCTCGCTTCCTCGCGCGAGGCGACGCCGCCGCTCGACATCATCACCGAGAAGATCCCGCCGAAGCCGTGCTCCTCGAGGACGCCGCCGAGTTCGCCGATGTAGGTGGCGGTGTCGGGGCCGACATAGCTGTTGATCACAGTCGACATCGTCCGCTCGTACTCGCCCCAGCTCGGGGCGACCTCGTGCGAGAAGCTGGCGAAGCCATCGGGGTCGGCCTCGGCGACCAGCTGCTTGGTGCGCTCCTCGTGGGCGGAGTTGCGGAAGCTCCAGAGGAAGGAGACGGCAAGCGAATCGATCCCCCGCGACTTGGCGTCCTCGATCGCGGCGCGGACGCCGTCCTCGTCGAGAGCGACGACCACGTCACCATCGCTGTCGACGCGCTCGTCGATCTCGTAGACCATCGAGCGCGGCACCAGCGGCTCGGGCTTGACGCCGGCCCGGAGGTCGAGCAGTTCTTCGGTCGGCAGGCCGGCGACGCGACCGGCGGCGCGCTGGATGTACATCGCGTCGCGGTGCCCGCGGGTGGTCAGCAGCCCAACCTTGGCGCCGTTGCGCTGGACCATGATGTTGGTCGCGACGGTGGTCCCGTGGGCCAGGTACGGGAGCTCTTGCAGGGCGTCGCCGAGGCTGCGGCCGGTCTTCTCCGCGGCGACCTCGATCGCGGCGAGGAACCCCTTCGTCAGTTCGCCGCGGGTGGTCGGCGACTTGCCCGAGTAGGCGACGCCGTCGACGTCGGTGAGGACGGCATCGGTGAAGGTGCCGCCGATGTCGACGCCACAAGTCGCAAGTGCTGCACTCGCCAAGGTGTCTCCCTTCCGGCGCGCTTCCCGGCGCGCATCGACGGCTTCGCCGAAGATACCAAATCGAACAACCGATTGGTAAGTATTGGTCTGATTTGCCAGCTCGGTTGAGCCTGCCCCAGTACTCAAGTGAGAAGCGCGTCGATCCGATCTCGGACGAGGCTGGCTGGCTGGCTGCCGAGTGACCCACGCGTCTGCGATTCACCGCCCCATAGACGGCAAATCGCAGACGCCCGACCATTTTGGTTGCCCTTGCTGGTTTCCACTGCGGGGACCAGCGGACCGCAGGTCGCGACCGTCATTGGCGTCACCCCCCTTCCCCTGCGTGGATTACCCGCTGATGGAGCTTCTCCCATCGGCGGAAGGCTGATCTCACCCTGGAAGAACGGGAGTGCGGGAAATCGTCGTGCACGTTCGCGACTAGGACCGCGATCGGGCTCGCAGGCTAGCTCGGGACGGCGCCGCGGTCGAGCCGTGGGAAAGCCGTGCGGGCGGTGTCGCCGAAGGCGCCCGCCGCGGCGATTCCAGGCAGCAGCTCGGCGACCTCCTCGGGCCACTCGGTGTCCCAGGCCGGATAGCCGCTGCCGAAGACGAGCCGCTCTTCGAGGCCCGGGAAGGCCTCGATCAGACGGACCAGAGCGGCGGGATCGGCGGGCCGGTCGAGCGGGTGGGTGCAGAAGTAGAGGAACTCGCCGAGGTACTCGCTGGGGGGCTTCTGCATCCAGGGAGCCTCGCGGCGCAGGGCGATGTACTCACTGTCGAAGCGCCAGAAGAGCGCCGGGATCCAGCCGACCCCAACCCCGCTGACGACCACCCTGAGGTCCGGGAAGGAGTCGAACAGGCCCTGGCCGATGAGGCTGACGACGTGGGTGCTCATCGCCTGCACCGAGAGCGCGTAGTACTCGCCGAACGCGGTCGGGACCCCACCCGCGGTCGGCATCGTCAGCGCCTCGGGGATCGCGTCGCCGCCGGCCTCGATTACCACCGTCAGCTTGTGCTCGGCGGCGGCCTCGAAGATCGGCCGGTAGGCCGGGTGGCCGAAGGGGTGACCGAGGGCGTTGGCGGCCAGCAGCACGCCGATCATCTGATCGTGGCCGGCGAAGCGCTCGATTTCCGCAACCGCCTCGGGCACGGTCTGGCTGGCGAGAAGGATCAGCGCCTTGAAGCGCGGCTCGGGCTCAAGCCAGCGAGCGGCCGTCCACTCGTTGGCGGCGCGGACGACCGCCTGCGCGAGGTGCGGGTTGGGGATCGCCGGCACCATCATCGGGTCGCCATAGGAGAGGACCGCCGCGGCGAATCCGCGCCGCTCGAAGAGCTCGGCGGCGACGTCCTCGGCGCGGGTTCCGATCGGGGCCGAGTCAGCGGACGCTGGCCGCAGGTCGTCCCCACCGGGATGGCGGTAAGGCGGCGGGAAGACGACCGGGATCGCGCCTGCCCCGTTCGGCAGTGATCCCGGCACGCCGATGTACTCGCGCGTCGCCGCGTCCATGTACTCCATCAGCTCCGCCTGGGTCGACCAGCGATGGTGGACGCTGCAGTCGATCAGCGGTTGTTCCACCGCTCACCCGCGCCCGACCAGCGGCATCTGCGTCGCCATCACAGTCAGGTTGAGGACGTTCGCCTCGAGCGGCAGGCCGGCCATGTAGACGATCGCATCGGCGACGTCGCCCGCGGCCATCAGCGCCTCGGCCTTCACCGAGCCGTCGGGCTGCAGCGCCTCGGCGACCCACGCCTCGGACATTTCCGTGACCGCGTTGCCGATGTCGATCTGGCCGCAGGCGATTTCGTACTGGCGGCCCTCGAGCGCGATCGATTTGGTCAGGCCGGTGATCGCGTGCTTCGCGGTCGCGTAGGAGACCGCGTGCGGTCGCGGCACGATCGCCGAGACCGATCCGTTGTTGACGATCCGGCCACCCCGCGGCGACTGCTCGCGCATCGCCCGGAACGCCTCCTGGGCGCAGTAGAAAGAGCCGGAGAGGTTGATGTCGATCACTTCGGTCCACTCCTCGACGCTGACCTCGTCGAGCTGGACCGCGGGCCCGGTGACGCCGGCGTTGTTGAAGAGGAAGTCGATCCGCCCGAGCTCGCTCCGCGCCTGGCTGAACAGCTCACCGACCGACTCGCGGTCGGCGACGTCGGTGGGGACGACGAGGGCGTCGTTCGCAAGCGCGCTCGTCTCCTCCAGCGGCTCGCGACGGCGTCCGGCGATCGCCACCCGCCAACCGGCCGCTGCGAGCGCGACCGCGGCCGCCCGCCCGATCCCGGAGCCGGCGCCGGTGACGACCGCGACCCGATCCTCGCCGGGCCTCACTTGCCGTCCTCCCCGGCAGTGGCGGCGTAGGGCGTCGGCGTGGTCGCGAAGGGAAGGTCCGGGGCCTCCGGACCGCGGCAGCCGCGGAGGAAGTCGAAGTCGGCGCCCTCGTTGGCCTGCATCACGTGTTCTACGTAGAGCCGCTGGTAGCCCGATGCCGGTGGTGGCTGCGGCTGCCAGCGCGAGCGCCGCTCGGCGAGCTCCTCGTCGGAGACGTGCAGGTGAAGCGAGCGCGCCTTGACGTCGAGCTCGATCTCGTCGCCGTCCTCGACCAGCGCCAGCGGCCCGCCGGCGGCGGCCTCGGGGGCGACGTGGAGGACGACGGTGCCGTAGGCGGTGCCGCTCATCCGGGCGTCGGAGATCTGCACGACATCGGTGATCCCCTGCTCGAGCAGGCGTTTGGGGAGCACCATCTTGCCGACCTCGGGCATCCCCGGTCCGCCACGCGGACCGACGTTGCGCAGCACCAGGACCGAGTTACCGTCGAGCTCGAGCGCCGGGTCTTCGAGCCGGTCCCTGAGGTCCTCGTTGCTCTCGAAGACGACCGCCTTGCCGCGGTGCTTGAGCAGCGAAGGAGAGGCCGCGGAGACCTTGATCACCGCCCCGTCCGGCGCCAGATTGCCCTTGATCACCGCGGTCGCCGCGTTCTCCTTCAGCGGTTCCGACAGCGGCCTGATCACCTCGCGGTTCCAGCACTCGGCGCCGGCGACGTTCTCGGCGACGGTCTTGCCGGTGACGGTCAGCGCCTCGGTGTTGAGCAGGTCGCCGAGCTCCTTCATCACCACCGGCAGGCCGCCGGCCTCGAAGAAGTCCTCGGTAAGGAAGCGCCCCGAGGGCATCACGTCGACCAGCAGCGGGATGCCCTCCCCGATCCCGTCGAACTCGTCGAGGGCGAGCGGCACTTCAATCCGGCCGGCGAGGGCCAGCAAGTGGATGATCACGTTGGTCGAGCCGCCGACCGCAGCGTTGACCCGGATCGCGTTCTCGAACGCCTCGCGAGTGAGGATCTTCGACATCCGCAGGTCCTCGTTGACCATCTCGACGATGCGGGCGCCGGCGTCCTGGGCGAGCGTGAAGCGGCGCGCGTCGACCGCCGGGGTGACCGCGTTGGTCGGCAGCCCCATGCCGAGCGACTCGACCACGCTGCCCATGCTCGAGGCCGTCCCCATCGTGTTGCAGTGCCCCGCCGAGCGCGACATGCAGGACTCAGCCTCGGCCATGTCCTCGATCGGCCGGCTGCCGTCAATGACTTCGTTGACCATCGAGAAGATGCTGGTCCCCGAGCCGACGACCTCGCCGCGGAAACGCCCGCTCAGCATCGGCCCGCCGGAGACGACGAGCGTCGGCAGATCGTTGCTGGCAGCGCCCATCAGCAGCGAGGGGGTCGTCTTGTCGCAGCCGCAGAGGAGGACGACGCCGTCCATCGGGTTGGCGCGGATCGATTCCTCGACGTCCATGCTGGCGAGGTTGCGGAACAGCATCCCGTTCGGCCGGGCATGCGACTCGCCGATCGACATCACCGGGAACTCGAGCGGGTAACCGCCGGCTTCGTAGACGCCGAATTTGACCCGCTCGGCGATCGCCCGCAGATGGGCGTTGCAGGGAGTCATCTCCGACCAGGAGTTGCAGATCCCGATCACCGGCCGCCCGTCGAACATCCGGTGCGGCGTGCCCTGGTTCTTCATCCACGCCCGGTGGATGAAGCTGAGGATCAGGTCCTCTTCACCGAACCAAGCCTGCGAGCGGCTGCTGCGGCGGTCGCCGTTGGAGGAGGCCATCGCTCACGCCTCCACCGTCAACGTCAGCTTGCCGAGGTCGCCGAAGTCGAACTCCCACTCGCCCGGCGTCAGCGGCCCTGGCGTGTTGAGCGAGCCGGTGGCGATCAGGTGCTCGCCTTCGTATGCATCATCGGGCAGCGCCGATTCGACCTTCGGGAGTTTGTCGAGAGCTTCCTGCAGCTCCCTGCTGCCGTCGGCGACCACCTCGCCGTTGCAGCGCGCGACCGCCTTCACCGTGGCCGGCGGATCGTCGGCCGCGGGGCCGAAGAGCAGGTGGGCCGAGCTGGCGAAGTCGGCGATCATCTGGCCGCCCTCGGTCTTCCACTCGAAGCGGCTGTCGACGATCTCGATGCAGGGGACGGGCTTGGCGCCGTCGGCGCCAAGGCGGATCCCGATCTCCATCTCGAACAGCGGCGAGATCAGGGCGCTGAGCTGCAACGTGTCGCCGTCCTCGAGCAGCGAGTTGGCGAAGGTCTTGGCGACGACCGGGCCGTTGAGCCCGATCCGTTCCTGGGTCTCTTTGTCGGGTTCGCCGATCTTCGCCCCGATCTGCGGCGCGCCCGAGGACTCGAGCGCGGCGCCGAGTTCGGCGAACATCGTCCAGGCCTCGTCGATCGAGACCTCGCCCCACTCGGTCCCAGTGAGCGGCGTCGCCGAGGCCCGGGCCTCCCAGATTTCCTGCGCGCGGGGATCGAGGGTGCTCGTTCCAGAATCGTCAGCCATGGTGCCCTTTCGTCAGTGCTTGTAGTTCGCGACGGCCTGCCTGCCGGCGGCCACCGCGGCGCTCGAAACCGCTTTCAGCCAGCCGAGGTCGGTGGCGTTCAACACCCAGTCGGCCTCGGTCTTCTCGAGCAGCGCCGGGATGTGGTCGGGGGAGGTGATCAGCAGGCCGAAAAGCTTGCCGGCGCCGTGCGCCGCCGCCGCGATTGCTTCCAGCGACTCGGTCGCCCGCGGGTCGGAGTGGTCGGGGATCAGTTCGCCGTAGGCCGAGAGCGAGTAGTCCATCGGTCCCGGCATCAACGCGTCGAGCCCCTCGACGGCGGCGATCTCGTCGGCGTTTTCGAGCCCGCGGGGCGACTCGATCTGGACGATCACGAAGAGGTCGCGGTTGGTCTCCTCGACCGAGAACTGCGGCTTGCCCTCGACCTTCGGAATCGTGTGGTCGGTCAGCCCGCGCATCGGGCCGAAGCTGCGCCTGCCCTGCGGCGGGTAACGGCAGGCAGAGACGAACACCTCGACCTCCTCGGCGGATTCGACGTCGGGACAGATGACGGCGTTCGGCCCGGCGTCGAGCACCCGGGTGAGGAAGGCGCGGCTGTTGTCGGGGACCCGAACGGTGGAGTGGACGTTGAGCGCTTTCAGCAGGGCGAGGTAGGAGGAGAGCTCGCCGAGGTCGACGGGGGTGTGCTGGAGGTCGATCGCGATCGAGTCGTAGCCGGCGGCGGCGACAATCTCGACCGCGTAGGTCGACGGGTCCTGGAAGATCATTTCCAGGGGGACCTCCCCGGCGTCGATCAGGCGACGGAACTCGCTCACCCTAGGACTCCTGCACCGCCGCGGCCGCCAGCGCCGCGTCCTCGGCGAAGTACGTTTCCCAGAACCAGTCGTTGATCACCTCGTCGGAGATCTGCGCGTCGATCACGCAGGGACCGCCGGCCGCCTGCATCTCGCGCACCGCGGTGCCGAGCTCCTCGAGCGATTCGGCTCGGGCTCCCTTCGCCCCGAACGATTCGGCCACCCGGGCAAAATCGGGAGCCGGGATTCGCGAGGCGCTGGCGTCGATTCCTTCGCCCTCGAGGTGGTGGAACTCGGCCCCGAGACCGTGGTCAGTCATCACCACGACGACGATGTCGATGTTGTTGCGGACAGCCGTGTCGAGCTCCTGCACCGACATCATCAGGCTGCCGTCGCCCTCGATCAAGAGCAGCGGGCGCGACTCGGCGACGCTGGCCCCGAGCGCCGCGGCGAAGGTCTGGCCGATCGCGCCGAACTCGGGGATGAAGAGGAACGAGGAGGCGTCGCGGCCATCGAGGAAGGCGATCGGGAACCACCAGAAGTGGCCGAGGCCGACGACGAACCTGGTCGCCTCGTCGGCCGCCTCGGAGAGGGTCGCCATTGCCTCGCGCGGATCGATCTTGCCGGGCTCGATCTCGACCGGCGGCTGGACCATCTCCGGGCCGTCGTAGTCGGCGAGCAGCTCCTCCCACTCGCTGCCTCCGGTGGCGCCGAGCTGGTCGCGGATCGCTTCCACCGTCCGCCCGGCGTCGCCCTGGACGTAGCAATCAGCGCGCACGTCGCCGCCCGGATGGTGGACGGGGAGCCGCCGGCCGTGGATCAACTCCTGGCGCTCGAGCGAGACTTGGATCACCTCGGCGTCAGGCGACATCGCGCCGGCCGAAGTCGTGTACTGGTTGAGGCCGGCGCCGATCGCCAGCACGCAGTCCGCCTGCCGCAGCAGGGTCCGGTTGCGTGCGTCGGCGAGACCGCCGGAAACGCCGAGGTAGCGCGGGTGGCCGCTGAACAGGCCCTTGGCTTTGAGGCTGGTGGCCAGCACCGCGCCAAGCTCGTCGGCGAGCGCTTCGATCTCACCGCGAGCGGAGATCGCGCCGCGGCCGCCGAGGATCACCGGCCGGCGCGCGGCGCGGAGGATCTCGACCGCGCCGGCAAGGACCGCCGGGTCGGGGGCGATCGCCTGGGGAGGCACGACCAGCCCACTCGATGGACGGTAGGGCTCAGCGGTCGAGGGGAGCTCCTCCTCCTGGACATCGAAGGCGGCGTTGAAAACGGTGGGCTGACCGAGGCGGGCTTGGGCAAAAGCGCGGCGCAGGTCGGCGCCGGTGGTCGCAGGTTCGCGCAGATCGACCGGCATCGCCTCGGCGGTTTTGGCGAAGCCATTGCGGTCGAAGGCTTGTTGGTAATAGGGGTCCGAGCGAGGCGTATCGCCGGCGATAAGAACCAGTGGCGTTCGGGCGCGGCTGGCGATCGCCAGTGCCAGCCCAGTCAGCGCCAACCCCGGCCCGCAGGTGACGCTGCAGACCCCAGGTTTGCCGGTGGTGCGGGCGTAGCCGTCGGCCATCCCGACAGCGGTCGCCTCGTGGCGGCAGTACACGGTGCGCACGTCGTGCCGCGCTTCGAGGCTGGTCAGCCACTTCATGTTGCCGTCTCCCATCACTGAGAAAACGACCTCGACACCCTCCTCGACGACGGCGTCGGCGATTAGCTCGTAGACCTTCATCGCTCTCCTGTCTCCCTGGGCAGAGGTGGTTGGAGTTACCAACCGGCCGGTAGGCTAATGATTCGGCTCGGCCGCTGTCAAGTGCGCTGACGTTCACCTTCCGACCGGCCGGTCAATTGACCGGTTAGAGTCGTCGGCCGATGGCCAGGGCCGCTGCTCCCGACACCCTGCTCGACCGCATCCTCGCCACCTCGACGATGCTGTTCGCCGAAAACGGCGTCGACAAAACGAGCATGCGGATGATCGCCGAGCAGCTCGGCGTGACCAAGGCGGCGCTCTACTACCACGTCGACAACAAGGACGATCTGCACCACAAAATCCAGGAGCAGCTGATCGAAACCGTGCTCGCGCAGCTGCGCGGGGTGGCGACGAGCGACCAGGACCCGGCGACCAAGGTGCGCGAGATCGTCCGCCTCTCGCTGCACTCGATCGCCGCCAACCGCGACGCCCACACGGTGTTCCTCCGCGAGGTCCGGCACCTCGACGACCCGAGCTGGCGCGGGGTGGCGGAGATGCGCACCACCTACCGCCGCACCGTGGCCGAGATTCTCAGCGCCGGCGTCGAGCAGGGCAGCTTCAAGATCCGAGACATCAACGGCGCCACCCTGGCGCTGCTTGGGATGTGCAACTGGACCTACACCTGGCTCGATCGGAGTGGCAAGCGGTCGATCGATGAGCTGGCTGAGCTGTTTGCTGATGTGTTCTTGGACGGGATCTCGACGGTGGGGCGAGGGACTTCCTAGGGATCAAGGTTGGTGGGGGCGAAACCGGGGAGAGCCCCCCTTTTTTCTTTCGCTGACTAGGGACGAGGCTGGCCGGCTAGGTCCGATGACTGGCGGCGAGCTGGCCGTGGGCTCGGCACGGCCAGCTGTTCCTTATGTCGGCTATTCGGACATAAGGAACAGCCCGGCGAGGGGCGACGGACTTTGGTCGTTAGTTGGAGACCGGGAAGCGGTCGGGGTCGTCGAAGAGGTCGATCAGGACGGTGCCTGCCTCGACTACGGCTCCGTGCTCGACTCCGGGTGGGATGTCGTACCAGTCGCCGGGGCCGAGGAGGGTTTTCGTCCCGCCGAGCTCGAGCAGCATTGAGCCGCTTAAGACTGCGCCCCATTGGGCGCCGTGGCTGTGCTGGCCGACCTCGGTTCGCTCGCTGAAGTGGACGAAGACCGCCGCCGCCTCCTTGCCGACGAGGACGTGCCCGGCGCCGGTGTCGTAGGGGAGCTCGACGCCGGGGAGGCGACCCAGCAGGGTGTCGGTCATCAGCGATCGGTCCATCTCTTCCCTTCTTAGAGCGCCTGCGTCAGATCGCCGCGGCGCGGTGGGCTGAATACCTCGAGCAAGGTCACGGGGGAGGCCTCGAAGTCGCCGCCGTGGCGACGCCAGGGGGGCACGTAGGCGACCTCGCCGGGGTCGAGCGGCGTCCCCTCGCCGTCGAGCAGCATCTCGAAGCCGCCGCTGAGCGGCGCCGAGATCTGCTCTTCGGCGTGCTCGAGATCGTCGACTCGGTAGCCGGCGCCGATGTCGAAGAGCCAGGCCGAGATGCCATCGCCGGCGATCGACCTCCCTCCCATCGCCGCCAGGATCTGGTCCCTCGGCACCTCGCTCCAGCGGAAAGGCGTGGTCAGCGACTCTCCGGGCGAGCCCTCAACCCGCACCTCGAGGCAGCGGGCTGGCCCGCGCGCCGCGAGCTCCACCTCACAGCTACCACGTAGCCAGAGCACGCTCAGGGGATCGAGGGTGGTCGCCGCGTCCGCGGCCGTCGTCGCCGTCACCACGCCGCTGAGCACTTGCAGCAGGCCCTCATCGCGAGAGTCCCAGCCAAGCGAGCACGCCTCGCCCGCCGCCAGCGTGTGGACCCGCCAGCGGAGGGCGTCGCCGCGGCCAGCGATTTCGTCGCTCCTCACCCGACCGCCCGCAGCGAGGTGACGCCGTTCAGGGCCCGCCTCGGCACGCGACCGTCGCGGACGTCGAGCACCTGCTCGACGATCCGCTGACGGAGGTCGTCGAAAGACTCCTCCGAGTAGCCGGCGTAATGCGGGGTGACGATCACGTTAGGCATGCCCAGGAGCGGCGAATCGGCGGGCACCGGCTCTGGGTCCCAGACGTCGAGCCCGGCGCCGCCCAGGCGTCCGGACTCGAGCGCGGCGAGCAACGCGCCGGAGTCGACGACCTCGCCCCGGCTGGCGTTGACGAACACCGCCCCCTCGGGCAGCAGCGCCAGCTCCTCGGCCCCGAGCATGCCCCGCGTCTCGTCGGTCAGGCCGGTGTGGAGCGAGAGCACGTTCGCTTGCGGCAACAGCGCCTCCAGCGAGGAGACCGCCTCAACCCCGGCGGGAGGCTCGTTGTAGGGGTCGTAGGCGACCACCTTGCCGCCCAGCCCGAGCCAGCGCTTCGCGAGCGAGGAGCCGATCGCGCCACAGCCGATCACCCCTAGGGTCAGCGAGCCGAACCGCCGCACCGGCGCCACCGCCCTGCGATCCCACTGGCCGGCCCGGACCTGCGAGTCGGCAAGCGGCAGGCGCCGGACCAGCGCCAGCGCCAGCGCCAGGGAGTGCTCGGCGACGTCGTCGGCGCAGTAGTTGCCGACGTTGCCGACTGCGATGCCTAGACGGGTGGCAGCATCGAGGTCGATGGTGTCGACGCCGACCCCGGCCTTGAGGACGGCGCGGCAGCGGGGCAGCGACTCCAGCACGGCGGCGGTGATCGGCACGATACACATCAGCAGCAGGTCGGCGTCGGCGCCGATCCGCTTCACGTCGGCCTCGGTTCGGGCCGGCTCGACGATCAGGCGCACACCCTCCGACTCGAGTCGCTCGAGCCCCCAAAGCATCGGCACCTCCTCGTCGTCAATGACCGCGAGGGTGAAATCGCTCATTGGCGCTCGTCCGCGAGCGCCTTCTGCAAGGTGCGGAAACCCATGTTGTAGGCCTGGGCGCCGCCGAGCCAGCCGGCCACTTGGATCACGTCGAGGAGCTGCTCGGGCGAGGCGCCATTACGCAACGCGATGCGAGCGTGGGCCTCGGCCTCGGTGTCGCGATCGAAGCAGAGGATCGCGAACATCAGCATCTGCACGGTGACGGGGTCGATGTGCTCGGTCGTCACGTTCTCGCTGCGGGTCCGCTCCAGCCGTTCGAGGAACTCCGGCGAGAGCTCCGTGAGCAGTGTCAGACGGGCGCGGATGCCCTCCGGTACGTAGCCGACCAGCTCTTCGTAGCTCGTGAGCGTCTCCTCCAGGTTCACCTTCGCTCCCTCCTTGTTTTAGTCCCAATTCAAACGACCGGTCGTTATTGACAAGCGCGCTCGGGTGCAGTTACCCTACCAACCGGTTAGTTGATTATGGGTGGGGATCGCGGGACTGGGTTGTGTCGCAGAGAGATTCCAAATGGGTTGCGTCTCGAACGAGGAGAGAATGTGATGAAGAGGTACCTGCGCCTACTCGCGCTGCCGGTGATGGTCCTTGCCCTGACGATCGGACTGGCTGCCTGTGGCGGCGGAGACAGCAGCTCGAGCAGCTCCGGCTCCGAAACGGAAGCCGCTTCCACGCCCGAAGAAACGAGCGCCGAAGAACCGGCCAGCGAAGAACAACCGGAAGCCGAATCGCTACCAACGAGCGCCGTTGTCGGCGCCAAACCGCGGACGATCGGCCTGCTCAAACTAGCGCCCTCGCCGATCGAAGAAACCGTCACCGCGGCAGCCGAAGCGGCGGGCAAAGCGCTGGGCTGGAACGTCAAGGTCCGCGACGGTGGCGGTGACCCGACGAAACTCGTCGCCGCGATCAACGCCTTCGCCAACGAAAAGGTCGAAGCGCTGATGATCTGCTCCTACGGCACCGAAGGGGCCGAACGAGCCGCCCAGCAGATGAAATCCGAAGGTACCCCGATCATCCAGATCGCCGGCGAAGCACCGCCCTCGCCCATCTTCACGGCCGTCTACGCCGAGGACGAGCACAAGATGGGCGAACTTCTCGCCGAAAACATCGTCGAAGAAAATGAAGGTGCGGCGAAGATCGGCGACATCACCCTGACGATCGCCTACGCAACCAAAGTTCGCGAGGACGCGCTGAGGGAAGTGATCGCAGGCTCGGACGGCTCCGAGATCACCGCCAGCGCGCCGTTCGACCTTGCCGACCCGATCGGATCTACGCAGGAAGCGGTAGGCAACATGCTGGTCTCCCACCCCGACATCAACTCGATATTCGCGGTCTCGGACATCAACGTGCTGCCTTCCCTGGCGGCGATCGAAGCAAAGCGCAGCGACGCGAAGGTCTACAGCTACTTCAGCGATCCGAGCACGCTCGAAGCGATGGCCGAAGGCAAGCCGGTCGGCTCGGTCCTCGACGTCAACCTCGCGGTCACGCCGCTGGTTGCCATGGACCAGCTACTGGGCTTCTTCGAAAAAGAAACCCCGATCGACAAAAACGCGCTGACCCCGGAGCTCCTCGAATACAGCATCGTCACTCCAGAAAACGCGCCGCCCGAAGGCGAAGTGGTGTACCCGCTCCCCACCACCCTCCAGCCGTACCTGGAGAAGTGGGAAAAAGAATATCCCCTCAAGTAACAAAGGGACCTCGCTAAACAATGAGCACCGAGCAAGCACCCGCGACCGCGCCGAACCCCCCGGCGCCGGTCGCGGCCCGCCGGCAGAAAAGCACACTCGACCATCTGATTTGGGCAGGTGATCGCTTCGGGACGCTGGCTGGCTTCCTGGCGATGATCGTGCTGTTCTGCATCCTCCGCCCTGACACCTTCGCGACGATCGACACGGCCCGCTCGATCGGTGAATCGGCGGCGCCGCTCGTCGTCCTCGGCGTCGGCCTGACGATCGTGATGAGCACCGGGCAGTTCGATCTCTCCTTCCCAGGGATCATCGGCATCGCCGCCGCCGGCGCGGTCCTGCTGATGTCCGACGACGGCGTCGCGGTGGTGCCCGCGGTGATCGCCGCGATCGTGATCGGGCTGCTGGCCGGCCTGATCGCAGGGGTCCTGGTCTCCACCGGACGCGCCTCCTCGTTCATCGTCACGCTAGCTCTCTCGACGATCTGGACCGGGCTGGCAATCGGGTTCAGCAACTCGCGGACGATCACCGGCCTGCCGCGCGGCTACACGAACATCACCTTCAACACGGTCTGGGGCGTGCCAAACGCGATCATCATCGCCCTCGTCGTCTCGCTCCTCGGCTTCGCGCTACTGCGCTGGACTGTCTTCGGGCGCTACGCGCAGGCACTCGGCAGCAATACCGACGCTGCTCGCCTGGCCGGCATTCGCGTCAGCCGGACGCTGATTACGGCATTCATCATGCTCGGCTTCTGCGCCGCGATCACCGCGATCATCGTCAGCTCGAGCTCGGGTCAGTTCAGCCCGCAGATCGGCTCGGGCATCCTGATCACCCCCTTCGTCGCCGTCTTCTTCGGCACCTCGGTGCTCGCGGCGCGGCGCTTCAACGTCTTCGGGACGGTGATCGGGACGCTCTTCATCGGCACCCTGCAGACGGGGATGGTGATCCTCGACCTCGAACCGTGGGTCGCCGAAGTGATCCTCGGAGGTGCTCTTATCCTGATCCTCGTCCCACTCGCCAAACGGGGCCGCTGACTCAATGGCGAACTTCGCCCGGCTGACTGGGATCAGCAAGCATTTCGAGGCGGTCCACGCCCTCAAGGGGGTCGACTTCGAAATCGACGAAGGCGAGGTGGTCGGCCTGATCGGCGCCAACGGTGCCGGCAAGTCGACCCTGATGCGGATCCTCGGCGGCGAGGAGCGCTTCGACGAAGGCACGCTCGAGGTCAAAGGCGAAGAGACACAGTTCAATTCGCCTCGCCAGGCGCTCGAGCTGGGGATCGCCCGGATGCCCCAGGAGCTGACCCTGCTCGAGGACTTCTCGGTCGAGGAAAACATCCTGCTCGGCCGACTGACCGCCCGCGGCGGCTTCGTCCAGCGCCAACGGGTCCGTGCCGAAGTCAGAGCGCTGCTCGAGCGGCTCGGCGTCAAAGACGTCTCGCCGACCGAGCAGGTCGGTGAGCTGACCCCAGTCCAGCAGCGGCTGATCGCGATGGCGCAGGCGCTCGCTAAGGACCCGCGCCTGCTGATCCTCGACGAGCCGACCGCGGCGCTGCCGATCGACGCTTCCGAGCGACTCTTCCCGATCATCCGCCAGCTCGCTGCGGAGGGCGTCGCGGTGATCTACATCTCCCATCGCCTCGAGGAGGTCGCAAAGCTCAGCGACCGCGTCGTCGCGATGCGCGACGGCAGCATTGCTGGGACCCTCGCCAAAGACGAGATCGACATCGACAAGATGGTCGAACTGGTCGGCGGCAAGGCGCTCGAGGAAGAGCCCGACCGCTTCAAGAAAGCCCGCAGTCACGGCAAGCCGGTGATGCAGGCGACCGGCCTCACGGGCAACCGGGTGCAAGACCTCGACCTCGAAATCCACCAGGGCGAGCTGCTCGGCGTCGGGGGCCTGCAGGGCTCCGGGCGCAGCGAGCTCCTCCGCCTCCTCGCCGGTGTCCAGAAGCCGACGGAAGGCAGCCTCGAAGTGCTCGGGGCGCCGGTGGCTCGCTCGCTGCACGACTCGGTCAACCGCGGTGTCGGCTACCTGCCCGAGGGTCGCTCCCACACGCTTTTTCAGGACCTCTCGGTAACCGCGAACACCTCGATCGCCGCGATCGGAAGCATGCGCCGGATGGGGGTATTCCGCGACGGCGCCGCCGAGCGGCGCCGGGTCAGCGAGATCACCCAGCAGGTTGGGTTGGTCGGCGGTCTCGAGGCACCGGTCTCGAACCTCTCCGGAGGCAACCAACAGAAGGTCTGCCTGGCGCGGTGGATGCTGCGCGGCTGTCAGGTGATGCTGCTCGACGAGCCGAGCGCCGGCGTCGATGTCCACGTTCGCGCCGAAATCCACCAGCTGCTGCGCAAAACGAGCGCCGAAGGGCTGACCGTGGTCGTCGCCAGCGCCGAGCCCGAGGAGCTGGTGCTGCTCTGCGATCGGGTGATCGTGCTTGCCGAGGGCCGGCTCACTCTCGAACTCGAGAGCCCGTTCTCGGCCGAACGGGTGATTGCCGCGTCCTATGCCCGATAGCCGCCTGCAGTGGCGCGACGTCGGCGCGCTCGACGATTTCGAGCAGCGCCGCCCGGCGGTGGTCAAGGTCGACGGCCGCGAGGTTGGGATCCTGCGCTGGAACGACGACGTCTTCGCGGTGCGGAACATCTGCCCTCATATGCTCGCCCCGGTCTGCCGCGGGACGGCCCTGGCGCTGATCACCTCCGACGAGCAAGGCAGGCCCCAGGTTGACGCCACCCACCCTGTGATCGTCTGCCCCTGGCACGGGTGGGAGTTCGACGCGGCGACCGGCCGCGCCGTTTGCCAGGGCCTCAATTACAAGGTGAGGACCTACCCGACCACGGTCGAGGAAGGCCGCGTCAGGGTGCTGGCCGGCCGGCCTGATCCAGCGGGTCTGATGGCCGATGGCTGAGATCGACGATCAAGACGTCCAGGAGCTGCTCACCGGGCCCAACTTCGGCGTTGTCTCGAGTCACAACCCGAACGGCACGATCCTCAGCACGGTGATCTGGGTCGGCTATTTCGACGGTGAGCTGTCGATCAACACCGCGGCCGGGCGTCCGTGGTGCCGCAACGTCGAACGGAATCCGAATCTCACCCTGTTGGTGACCGACCGCGAGAATGGCAACCGTTTCGTCGAGATCCGAGGGACCGCGGTCGTCACCGCGGAGGGTGCCGTCGACCACGTCCAGGCCGTAGCCCGTAAGTACACCGGGCGCGACTACACCTGGCCGACTGGACGGGAGAAACAGCGCCTGAAGTTCATCGTTACTCCCGAAAAGATCCGTTACTTCAGCGCTCCACGATGACCGACGCGGGCCAGGACCGGATTCGGAGCCGCTGGGCAAATGATGAACCCGCTCTCGCTTTCTGGACGACGGGTGCCTCGCTCGCCGCGGTTGAGGCGCTCGGCCGGCTTGAATTCGACTCGATCATCGTCGACATGCAGCATGCGCCGCTCGGGGGCGCCGACGTGCTGGCATCCTTGATCGCCCTCGATGGTGGCGGCACCAGTCCGCTGGTCCGCCTCCTGGGCCATGAGCCAGCGGCGATCGGGCAGGCGCTGGACGCCGGTGCCGCCGGTGTCATCTTCCCCGTCGTCGAGACCCCGGCCGAGGCCGAAGCGCTGGTCCGGGCCTCGCACTACCCGCCCGTGGGAACGCGCAGCTGGGGGCCGCTGAGGGTCTTGCGTGAGACGGGGGCGGAGCACGTCGAGCGCTCGCGCGACTCGGTGCTGACCGTCGCCATGATCGAGAGCGTGGAGGCGGTCGCCGAGGCCGAGCAGATCGCGTCCGTGCCGGGCCTCGACATGCTCCTCGTCGGGCCCAGCGACCTCTCGCTCTCGGGCGGCGGGGCGCCGATCATCGATTGCAGCTCACCGCTGGCGGTGGAACGCCACCGTCGCATCGCCGACGCCGCTCGCTCAGCGGGCATCCACGCGGGAATGATCACTCGCGACGCGGAGACCGCCGCCGCCGGCGTCGAGTGGGGAATGGACTTCATCTCGCTCGGCGCGGCGCAGGCCATGCTCCTCGCGGGGGCGGCGAGCATCCTCGCCGCCGGCCGCGAGGCGGTAACCCAAGGGGCTCCTAGCCCCTAGGAAATCTTGGCCCAGGCGGGTTCGAACCCGGGCCATTCGTTCCAGTGAGCGTAGGTTCGGTCGATGACCACTTTTCCATCCCTCACGGTGAGGACGACGACGAAGGGGATCTCCCAGTCATCGCCTTTGTCGGCGTCGCGCATGAAGGCCTCGACGACTACGACATCGCCCGAGACATGCTTCCGGGCGATGTCGATCCGACGTTTGGGAGCGGCGTCGATCATCGCGTCCTCGAGCGTTTTCAGGTTGTCTTGCCCTTCCACGCAGAGGTCCATCGCCATCGGATAGGCCTTGAAGTCCGGCGCGTAGACCTCGTAGACCATCCGGTCACAGTCCTCGTTGTAGTACTTGGCCCACCGATCAGCCAGATCCAACAGTTCTTGTTCGTCGGCCATACGACTCTTCCCTCCGTGTTTTCCCGGTCGGCATCGGGTGCCTTCCCGCGGCGCAAATCCAACCGTTTGGTTGGCAGCAAGCTACCTGCTGCTCCGACCCCAGTCAAACCGCCCGGTGCCGGCCTTTGGTCAGGCCCCAGCGGGGATGGATTCGACGCGCTCGAAGTCGACTTTGGCGACGTCGTCACAGCCGATAAGCGCCAATGCGAGGTCGATCTCCTGCTTGTAGATCTGCAACACACGGGCGGCTCCCTCCTCGCCTCCGGCACCTAGCCCGTATACATACGGCCGGCCGATGAACACCGCATCAGCGCCCAGGGCGAGGGCCTTCAGCACCTCGGTTCCACGGCGTATCCCGCCGTCGATGAACACTGCGGCACGACCATCGACCTGCTCGACGATGCTTCGCAACACCGCTCCGGTTGCGGAAACACCATCGATCTGCCGGCCACCATGGTTGGAGACACAGATGCCGTCGACGCCGCAGGTGACCGCGTCCTCGGCATCCTCGGGGGTCATCGTCCCCTTGACCACCAGCTTTCCGCTCCAGGTTTCACGCAGCCAACGCAGGTCGTCGAGTGTCGCTCCGGGATGGGCCAGCTCCGTATTGATGTAATTGAACAACTGCGTTGGCTGTCGTCCGTGGCCCATCTCCGTGAAGTTCGCGAAGGTGATCGGACCGCGCGCGAGGTAGTCCTGGATCCAGGCGGGGTGGCGAGCAAGGTCGACGGCCATCCGCGCGTTCGGCCGCAGCGGAATGGTGAATCCATTCCTCAGGTCGCGCGATCGATTTCCGGCGACGGGAACGTCAACCGTGACGACGAGCGTCTCGCAACCGTTCGCCGCCGCTCGCTCCAGCAGTTCGGCGTTGCGAGCCCGGTCTCGCCACAGGTAGAGCTGAAACCAAAGCCTCTCCCCAGGCACGCTGGCCGCGACCTCCTCGAGCGACACACTGGAATTCGAGCTGAGTACGTAGACGGTCCCCTCCCTCGCTGCGGCGCGCGCCGCAGAGAGCTCCCCGTCCCGACTGGCAATCCGCAGGAGCCCGGCAGGGCCGAAGATCACCGGCGTCGACAGTGAAGTGCCGAAGATGGTCTTCGCCTGATTGCGCTCCTCGACGCCCTGCAGGAACCGCGGACGCAGGACGATCTCCTC
Source organism: uncultured Actinomycetes bacterium (assembly GCA_963729055.1). Taxonomy (GTDB): domain Bacteria; phylum Actinomycetota; class Thermoleophilia; order Solirubrobacterales; family 70-9; genus VAYN01. The sequence goes on from CAVSMQ010000007.1 coordinate 177,766, forward strand.
CTGCCAGACGCGGCGATTTGCCCTCAGGGTGATCTCGTCGTCGGCTCCGCCGTCGATGTAGTCGAAAGCGAGGCGCGGCAGCTTACGCTTCGCGATCGCCCTGATGTTGTCGATTCCATGCGTCGCCTGCAGGCGATTCCCCCGCGACTGGGAGATCGAGCCAGCCATCGACCTGGCTTCCTCCCGGAGGGCAGCGAGGCGGCTCAAATGACCTCCTCCAGAACCGCCTCCGGAAGCGGCTCACTCCCCTGCCGAACGACCTCCGTGCTGAGCAGGACTTTGCAGCTGGGACAGCAGTACCGGATGAAGTCCAGCTTGTCGTCGATGAACAGTGCCGGGTCGATCTTCGCGCCGGGAAGCGACTCCACAGCGGTCACTGACCGCAGCGCGAACCGCTTGTAGTCGTCGCTCACCCGGCAGATCGCCGAGTCACAGTGGTCGCAGACCAGAAGCGAACCCTCGGCATCGCCCTCCCTGGCGCTCATCCCGCCGTGGAGCGGGCGGATCTTCGGGCCGGGCTCGGGAAGCGCTGGGTCTGGGCTGTCCGCTGTGGCCTGCCACCCGCCACGCTCGGCGAGGATCGCGCTACGGGCGGCATCGGTGGCCGAAGTCTCGACCGCCTTGTCGGCATCGAGCACGACCCCGTAGACGTCGCGGGCAACCTCGGCCGAGACATGTCCGTTCGCGACGTCAGCCGCCACCAGGAGCGGATCGCGGAGCAAAGGATCGCCATAGCCGCCTCCACCCATGATGGTGAACTCGACGACATCGCCGCTCTCGAGTTCAGTCCCGTTCGATTTCCCAGCGATCTGCCGCCGCTCCTCGGCAGCTATCTCCTCGAGGCCGTCGGGCACCCGACCCGACTCGAACAGCGCCTTCAGATCGGTGTGCGTGAGAAGGGTTCCGCTCGCCGCCGCGACCGGATAACCCCCGAACAGGCCCTCCGAGTTGAAGGCCGAGCTGCCGACCCCACCGGTGTTGGTCGTCAACGACATGTTCTTGGCGCGGTAAGGCGTGATCGCGAACGAGAGGCCGACCCCGCCCCGGGCCCGGCCGGCGCCACCCGAATCGACCAGCTCGCGGCGGTAGAGATAGATCAGCGGATACCACTGTTCGTTGCTCTCGCAATCGAGGAGCCGGGAAAGGGGGCTGAAGCACGGACCGCCGGTGTCGACACCGTCCAGTTCATGCCGGGCGCCGCCGCCTTGACCGAAGCCCTCGAGCAGAGCCTGCCCGTAGTACGCACCGTTCTCGTCTTCCCCGGCCACAACCGGCAAGGGCCACTCGGGCCCCGGCGCAATGATGTCGGTAGCGAGCTCCGGGTCGCAGGCGAGCATCCGGGAGACACAGGACTGGACCGTCGCCATGTGCGGGGTCGAACCCATCACCGACCCGGCGACAGCGGATGGATAGTCGGCACAGCTGAGCGTCCCGGGGGTCATCCGGTACTCGATCGCCCGCTGGGCGCCGCCGATCGAGAACATCTGGTCGTACAGCATCGTCACCGAGAGCACCGCCAGCGTGCCACCGACGAACAACAGGTAGGGGAAGCTGATCGAGCCGATCTGCTGGGGATCGGTTCCCTCGTTGTCGACGATCAGCCGGTCGCCCACCTTCGTCATGTTCAGCTGGATGGCGAAAGTTTCACGCTTGCCCGGGAGCCGTTCATCGACATAGCGACGGCTGGACCAGGTGCCGTCGGGGATGCGGCTGAGCATTTCCCGGAAGCTTTTCTCACCGTGGTCGATGATCCGCTTCATCGCCGCCTTGACGGTCGTCTTGCCGAACTCCTCGCACATCGTGACGATCGCGTCGCGGGCGTAGGCGGCCCCCACGAGCTGGGCCCGCAGGTCGAGCTCGACGAAGTCCGGGACCCGGCTCTGGCGCAGGTAGACGTCCTCCAGATCGTGCCGCCGGACACCACCTTCGACGATCTTGAAGGGCGGCAGGACAACCGGATCCGAGTAGACGTTCTCGGCGTTCTGAGGCCAGCCACCCGGCGAGATCCCGCCGAGGTCGTACTGATGACCCGCATTCGAGATCCAGGCGAAAAGCTCGCCGTCGACGAAGACCGGCGCGGTGATGAGGACGTCCATCTGATGCACCGCCGTGATCCACGGGTCGTTTGCCAGGAAGATGTCGCCCGCTTCGACACCCGGCGAGTTACTGAGGTTCTCCATGATGTAGCGGACCGCGTAAGAAGCGCCGGCGTTGAGGAACTGGATGTAAGGCGCGTTCATCACGGCCTCACCGTCCTCGGTGAGGATCGTCATGTTGAAGTCGAGCGACGCGAACACGGGCGATCCCGAGATCCTGGTCAACGTCTCGCCGTGGGAGAGGTTCACGGTCCAGAGCCTGTTGCGGAGAATCTCGTACGTCACCGGGTCGAGGTCGGGATTCACCTCGCTTTGCAGGGCGAGGTCGGGGCTCACACGATCGAGCCAGTCCGGACCCGGGCGGTAGGAGTGAACTTTCCCATCCCAGGGACGGCCGTCGGGAGCGATTGGATTTCTGTCGGTGCTCATATTCGCGGCTCCATGTCTTTCTTCACCTCACGACAAGATCAAAGGGTGATGATCACGTTGTCGAACTCGTCGATCGACACCTGTTGGCCCTCGCGAACGACCACCGTGGTGTCCGGGTACTCGAGGATCGCCGGACCCGTCAGCTGGTCGCCGGCCGACAGACCACCGCCGGCGAACACCGGCACGCTCTCGCTCGCGACGTCATCGACCTGGTAGGAGAGAACGTCACGATGGGCGATTGGGGCAGGGCCTCCCGCACCGTTCCCGTCGCCCCCGCCGATCCCGGCCAGAGAGGCGTTGCTGACGTTGGCGCGACCATGAACCTGGACGCCGTTGATCGAGTAACCGGCGTCACGGTGGCTTGAGCCGGCGCCAAACCGGCGCTCGTACTCATCGTCGAAGCCCTGGAGCATCGCCTCGATCGAGTTGTCGTCGTAATGACCATCGGGGGCCCGAACGGTGAGGACGTTGGTCTGGATCACGTACTTCATGTCCAGATAGCGATCGAGGACGATCGCGTCGGCGGCGATCCCCTGGCCTTCCAGGCGCTCCTGGACTTCCGCCTCGAGGCGCGTCCAGATCTCGTTCAAGGCCGCCGGGTCGAACGGGGCGACCATCGAGATGCCCGCCTCCCTGACGATCAACGCTTCCGAGGTGGAGACGCCGAAGGCTGACCAGCCGGCGGCGAAGTTCCCCATCGGCACCAGGATCTGCGGGCTGCCGAGATCCGCCCCGTAGCCACCGGCGTGCACAGGGCCGGCGCCACCGTACGCGTAGATCGTCATCTTCCGCGTGTCGTAACCCTGCTGCAGGCACATCAAGCGGATCGCGTCCGCCATCTGGCTCTCGAGGATCTTCACCGCGGCCGCCGCGACCTGCTCGGCCCCGTACCCCAACGGCTCCCCGACCTTCGCGAGAGCCGTCCGAGCGGCCTCGACGTCGAGGGTGATTTTCCCGTCGAGGAAGTTGTCCGGGTTCAGATATCCGAGGATGACGTCGGCGTCGGTGACCGTTGGCTCGGTTCCCCCCTGTCCGTAGCACGCCGGGCCAGGGCGGGCTCCAGCGCTTCGTGGCCCGACTCGCAAGCTGTCGAAACGAGGGTCGTACCAGATGATGCTGCCGCCACCGGCCCCGACGGAGCGGACGTCGACGGTGGGGACGTAGTACTCGTACTGCCCGTGCCGGCTGCTCGGCCGCGGCACGGCGGTGCCGTCATAGATCAGGGCCACGTCGAGAGTCGTTCCGCCCGTGTCGGTGGCGATGATCCCGGGCTGACCGCCGGACCCCGCCTCTTGGTTGCCCGCCGAGGTCGCGACGCGCTTGGACAGGGCTGCCGACCCCATCACCCCCGCAACCGGGCCCGATCCGACGGTGAGGACCGGGCGTCGCCGCGCTTCGTCGGCATCGATCAGCCCGCCTGAGCAGCTCATCAGCTGCAGGCCACCCCCGTAGCCCTCGTCGGCCAACTCCTTCTCCAGCCGGGTGAGGTAAGAGCTCATCACCGGGCCGATCGAGGCGTTCAGCACGGCGGCGACCGTACGTTTGTACTCGCCCGGCCGGGGGGCCACTTCGGACGACAACGAGACGAAGGTCGACGGTGCGACTTCCCCAATCACCCGCTTGACCAGATTCTCATGCGAGGCGTTGACCGGCGACCAGAGGAAGCTGACCGCGAAGGCTTCGACCCCCAGTTCGAGCTGGGCGGTGACGACCTTCCGGATCTGATCCTCCTGCAGCGCCACGAGCACGTTGCCATCACGGGCGATCCGCTCATCGACTTCGGCGATCAGACCCTTGGGGACCAGCGGCGCAGGCTTTTCATGGCCTGCGGCATGGGCAATCACCTCCGGCCTCTCCCCCATCAGGCGCTCGCCCGCCTGCATCATCGCCAGCGCGTCACCGTGCCCGCGGGTGGCGAGGAGACCGACCTTTGCCACCTTGTTCTCGACCAGGGCGTTGGTACCAATGGTGCTGCCGTGGTAGATCGCCGCGGTGTCACCGAGGAGAGCGGCCAGAGTGAGGTTCATGTTTTCCGCGGCCGAGGAGACAGCGTCGATGAATCCTCGCTCGAAGTCCGGTGGCGTCGATGATGCCTTGCCGATCGTCGGGGTACCGTCGTCATCAACGACGACCGTGTCGGTGAAGGTGCCGCCGATGTCGACGCCGATCACGTAGGTCATTTGCGTCCTCCCAGATGGATGACTACGTAGTCGTCCTCGACCGAAACCGGGATCGTCTCGGCTTGAAAGCGCCCTTCGACCTTGCCGCCAGAGCCGATTTCAGCGCCCGGCTCGACCGAGGTCTGGTAGGCGCGTACGCGGGTTCGCTTCGGGTCGAGGTACGAGCGGCCGGTCTTGATGTCGAATTCCCACCCGTGCCAGGGGCAGCGGAGGAGGCGGGTGCTGGCATCGAAGCGAAGCTCTCCGGGGCGATCGCTGGCGACGTTGCCTTGCAGGGTGCCCTTGCAGAGTTCGGCGTGTGCGTGGGGGCAGCGGTTGAGCAGCGCGTAGAACTCACCGTCGACGTTGAAGACGCCAATCGAGTGGCCGCGGACAGTGACGATCAGCCGCTCGCCGGCAGGGATATCTGAAGTCCGGGCGACGGCGTATCCGCTCGCCGACCGCTCGACCCGGTCGGAGTCGACGCTCATAGCCGGTAGTGGTCCCGGGCGTTTTCGAACATGATCTTCCGCTGCAGATCCTCGTCGAGGACTCCCAGGGCACTGGCGAAGCCGCGACTGTGGGCGTGCGGGTAATCGGAGGCGTAGATCAACATCTGGTCGGAGCCAAACCACTCGACCACGCGAGCCAGCTCGGCGTCAGGGATCCCGTCGAGCGGCTGGACCGATACCCGCAGCCGCTCGCGCAGCGTCTCCGACGGCGAGCTGTCGACCCACGGGATGCTGCGGCGCAGCCCCTTCCAGTCCTTGGTGATCCGCCACATCAGGCCCGGGAGCCAGGCGAACCCCGACTCGAGGAACGACAGCCGCAGGTTCGGAAAGGCATCGAACAGTCCCTCGCCGATGATGCTGAGCAGCTGGGTGAACCAGACATGGGTCGCCCCGCCGTACTCCTCGACGTAATAAGAGGGCCAACCGACAGCGGTCGGGGAGCCGTCCGTGATGCCGCCGAAGTGAAACGCCGCGACGAGGTCGGCCGCAGCGATTGCCTCGAACAGCGGGTACCAGAGGCGCTTGCCCCAGGTGGTCTGCGCCCAGATCGGCAGCGCGACCTGGACGAAGCCCGGGTGGCCGCCGACCCGTTCGATCTCACGGGCAGCCTCGGCTGGGTCGTGGTGGACGACCGTGACCGAGCCGCGCAGCCGATCGTCCTGCTCGAGCCACTCGGCAACCATCCAGTCGTTGATCGCCCGCGCCATGATCGCCGCAAGGTCGGGGTGGCGGATCGACTCGAGCCCCCAATACGGGTTGAGGATCGCGGCCGAGAGCCGATTCGGCTCCAGCAGGTTCTCGCGCAGCGACCGAAGATCGCTGGCCTGGTTGGGGTCTGCCGCCGTGCCGGCGTCGGCGCCGTAGGCGAGCGCCGGGGGGTACGCGATGTCGAGCGAGGGCGGCCGCTGGAACAGCGATTGGCTGGCGAGCGACTGCACCCATTCGACCGCGTCCGGGTCAATATGTGGGAAGAGCGTCTCGAGCGGCCCGACGTTGACGTGGACGTCGGCGTCGATTGCCTCGCCCGCCCAAGGGGCTGACGCGGGCAGGGTCTCCGCAACTGACAACAGCGGTGCGCCGACCATGTCTAGAGGCGCCCGTAGCAGTCCAGCGCGTTGGAGGAGAGGATCTGACGCCTCGTCTCCTCGGGCAGGAAGCTCGGCACACCGGCTTCCGGGGTGTCGAAATCCCAGTGCGGGTAGTCGCTCGAGAACAACAGGTGGTTCGCCATGCCGGCGTTCCGGAACTGGTCCCAGACGCCAATCAGGTGCTTCGGTTCCTCCGGCTCCTCAGCCGGCTGGGTGGTGAACCAGAAGTGATCGCGCAGGTACTCCGATGGGCGGCGCTGTAGCTCCGGGATCTCCTCGGAGAGGCGCTCCCAGGCGGAGTCCAGACGCCACATGAACGGCGCCACCCACGACCAGCCGCCCTCCTGGATGACGAACTGCAGGTCGGGAAAGCGGTCGAACACCCCGTTGAAGATCAAGCTGGAGAGCTGCGCATAGAGGGCCGACGGAAGCGCGACGTGGTGCTCGAAGTAAAGGGACTGGGCACCGGATCCGGTCATCACATGGGAGATCACCGGGTGGAGCCCGATCGGCATCTCGTGCTGCACGGCCGCCTCGAACATCGGCCAGTACGTCTGGCTGCCGAGCGGCTCGACCGTCCGGAAGGGCAGGAGGACCTGAACGAAGCGCTCGTCGGGTGCACAGCGATCGATCTCCGCCACGGTGGCTGCCGGGTCCTCCATCGCGACGCAGATCGCACCGCGGAACCGCGGATCGGAATCGAGCCAGTGTTGCTGCTCCTGTTCGTTGGCGGCGCGCATCAATTCGGCGATCAGCGCCGGCGGCGAGCCCGTGCCGAGATTCATCCCGACCTGGATCCACTGCGAGTTGAGGATCGCGATGCCCACCCCATGTTCGTCGAGCAGCTGCTCGGCGAAGAACCCGGGGTCGGTACCGGGCTGCCCGCCGTCAGGCAACCATGCATCCGCTCGGGCGCTCAGCGGGCTGTTGCCGAAAAGGACCCCAGTCATGCCGGTGTTGCGAAGCCCGACGAGATCGAGATAGCGCTGCGATGCGTTCGACAGATACGGGCGCAGGTGATCGACGAGGACGACGTTGTGGGTGTCGGCGTCGACCACGGTGACGGCCTGCTTGCCAGCAGCGATTCGGTCCGCCTCTGCTTGAACGGCCATCCCCCCGGAAGGTACCACTCGCCGACCGTTTGATCAACCGGTCGGTTGGTCGAAATTTGGTCGCCTGAATCAGGCGCTAGGAGGCCACGGCCTCGGGGTTGAGCGCGTTCTCCGGGATGCGGCCCGCCATCACATCGAGCAGGCTCCTGGTCACGCTCTGATTGGTACGCACGTAGAGTTCCTCCGAGACGCCGAGGCAGTGTGGCGTCACGTTCACGTTCTCCATCGAGAGCAGAGGATTCTCGGCAGCAACCGGCTCATGCTCGAAGACGTCGAGGTGGGCGCCGGCGATCCGGCCCTCGCGCAGGGCATCGATCAAGGCCGGCTCGTCGATCAGCGGGCCCCTCGAGATGTTGACGATCTGCGCCGTTGGTTTCATCAGCGCAAGCCGCTCGGCGTTCAGGAAGTGGTGGGTCTCGTCGGTCAGGGGCACGGTGATGCAGAGGTAGTCCACCTGCTCGAGGAGGTCTTCCAAGGCAACGAGCTCGAAGCCACCAGCGGCTGCCGCTGCCCGATCGAGGAAGGGGTCATAGACGATGCGGCGCATCTCGAGCGGCTCGACCAGCCGTAGGAACTCACCGCCGATGTTGCCGGCTCCGATGACGCCGAGGGTCTTGCCGGTCAGCCCGGTGCCCGCAAGCTCGCCGAAGCGCTCCCATTCGCCGTTTCTCGTGATCCTTTCCTTCTGGGGCAACCTGTAGGCGAGCGCCAGCAGCGCCAGAAGCCCGGCGCTGGCCATCGGGCGGCGCACCGTGTCCGGAGTGTTCGTGACGAGGATCCCGCGCTCGGTGAGAGCGTCCACGGGGACGTTGTCGAAACCGACCCCGGCGCGGGCGACGATCTTCAGCCGGTCGGCGCCCTCGAGCGAAGCCTCGGTCACCTTCATCGCATAAAGGCACAGGGCATCCGCCCCCTGCAGCTGCTCGGGAGCGATCTCCGGGCGCGGCGGCCCTGGGAGGACTTCTCGCGAGACCCCGGGAACGTCGAGCCCCTCCCAGCCGCCGAACCTCAGCCCGCCCTGAGGAAACTGCGGGAAGTCCGGTGAGAAGACGATGCGGAAGCCGTCGGGTGAGGCCATCGTTACGCGCCGCTCCAGGCTTCGAGCGCACCCGGCGAAATCTCGATGTCGCGAAGCCGCGGCGCTCCCTCGATCGCGACCTCTGACTCGACCAGCACACCACAAGCCGGGCAGCAGTACTGGCGCAGCTCAGCCACCATCGTCATCCCGTACTGCTCCGGGTCGACGCCGCGTGGCAGGTCGACGACGGAGGTGTGCGACTGGCGGCAGCGGTCCTTGTAGCTCTCGGCTGCGTCGCAGATCAGGTGATCGCAGCGGGCGCAGAAGATCGCCACCAGGCGCTCGCGACCTCCCTCACCACCGCGTGCGGCCCTTCCCAGAACCAATGCCTCGCTCAACGGCCAGCGCTCGCCATCCGCCGCCGCAAGACCGGCCTCCGGGCCCCCTGACCCGATCGGCCATCCGAGGCGGTCGCGACTCATACCTTGCCGTAGGGAGTCCGTTGCCGCTTCGTCACATCGCCCATCCTCAGCGACGACAACGCCGTATTGCGCGGCAGCCACCTCCATCGATACGTAGCCGTCCTGAACATCCAGAGCTACCTGCTCAGGACTGCGCTCGAGTGGATCACCGAAACCGCCCCCGCCGGTGACGACCGTGTAATACAGATCGCCGGGGTCCTGGACGGTACTTCCCTTGAAGTCCGGGCATTCCACCTCTCCGGCCACGTCCCGGATCTCGTCTGGCATCACACCTGCTTCGAAAAGCGCAGCGTGGCCGGCGCTCCGATTGATCACATACTCGATCGGTGCACCCGGAAGACCGCCGCCGACGCCCCCGGTGACGGGCAGGGTCACCCCCCAGGTATGCATCAGGTGGTTCATCGAGGATTTTGCATCGTGCAGGGCAAACGCGTACTCGATTCCCGTACCTCCCCGGAATTTTCCCGCTCCCCCGCCGTCGCGGGCCTCCCGCCGGTAGAGGTAGAGGATCGGATAGAGCGACTCGTTCACCTCGACCATCGGGGTCTTCGCTCTCGGGCAGCAGACGCTGCCGCCGCTGTCGACGCCGTCCTTGTGAGAGCGGGCGCCGAGTCCGTTGGCCATCGGGTCCATCAGCAGGGCAACCATCGGATCACCGCGCTGGTCGTCTCCAGACAACATCGTGAACGCCCAGTTGGAGAAGTGATCGGCCACCACCTCGTCCCGGTGGACGGGGTGGGTGAGCAGCATCTTGTTGACGCATTGCTGCGCGAGATCCATCGAGAAATAGATGCCGGTAGAGGACGAGGTGCTGGTCAGCGCGGGGTATTGAGCATCCACCAGCGTGCCCGGCTCGGTCTCGAAGCGGACCGCCCTCATGATGCCTCCGGTCGCCCAAGGAATGTCGTGGCATAGATACGGAAGTAGGGGCGTGACTATCGCTGCCCGGAACCCCCCGAAAGTGCAGCTCAGAACCCCGGTCTGGGGATCGGTGCCCTCGGTGTTGAACACCAGTTCGTCGTCTTCCTTGCGCAGGTTCAACTGCGCCTTGTAGAGCTTGGTGTCCCCGCGACGATTCTTGTCGATGATCTGAATGCTTCGCCAGGTCCCGTCGGGGAATTCCTCGAGGCGCTGACGGAAGAGTTGCTCGGCGTCGCGCATCGTCCGCTTCAGAACGCAGTGGAGAGTGCTGGGTCCATAGCGGTCGATGAGTTCCGCGAGCCTCGAGTGGGCGACGTTGTTGCCGGCGATCTGTGCGCGCAGATCGAGCGCCGCAATGTCGGGGACGCGTGAATGGCGCTTCCAGAGGTCTTCGAGGTCCGGACGCAGCTCTCCGTTCTCGACCATGCGTACGAGCGGGAAAGGAGTCGGCTCGTGCGCCGGTTCCTGTGCGTCGATGCAGAAGCTTCCGGCATTGATTCCACCAACGTCCGCGTGGTGCAGCATCGACGCAGTCCAGGCAATCAGCTTCCCCTCGTAGAAGAGCGGCGCCATCACCGCGACGTCGTTCATGTGGCCCGCACCGAGGTACGGGTCGTTGCAGATGTACATGTCCCCGGGGGAGATGCCGGGACGCTCGGCGCGCGTCTCGATCACCCCCTTGATCATCGAGTCGATGATCACCCCGTGCCACTGGACATAGGGGCCGACCGTGACGACGTTGCCGACCTCATCGGCGATGATCATGTTGAAGTCGCCGGAGAAGGCCGCTATCGGTGACCCCGACACTCGCATCATCGTCGCGCCCTGCTCCTCGTTGATCTGCGAGACACGATTTCTGAGCACCTCATACGTAACTGGATCCAGCTCACTCAGTTGGCGATCGAGGTCCGGCAGCTGGAAGAGCGGAACACCGATCCCGTCGGCCGGCAGGTCGGAGATTCCGGGCCTCAGCTCTAGCGCCATGATCCTTGCCGTTCCGGTTCGATCGAGAGGCTGACGGTGCCCCGCTCGAGCACCTCGAGCCGATCACCGGGATGGACCACCACACTCGTATGCGTGCCTTCCACGACGAGGGGCCCTTCGAGGGAGGTTCCCGAAGTAAGCGCGGCGGACGAATAGACCGGAGCCTCGGCCCACTCGTTCGCAGTCGGCCAATACATCCTCCTTGCCGCTATCGGTTTCGGGGGACCGGCGTCCTCTTTGCTGGCCGTGGGCAGCGCCAGCCCCTCCGGGAATCCCTCTCCGACCACGCGGATGTTGACGACTTCGACACCAGCGCTGCGAACGCCGGCACCCTTGCCGTAAACCTGGTCGTAGCGTTGGTGAAACTGCTCGACGATCGCAGCGGCCTCTGGCAACGCATCACTGTCGCCGAAGCTCAGCTCGAGCTCATAGAACTGGCCACGGAACTTCATGTCCGCAAAGCGCTCGATGCTCTGTGACTCACCGCTGAAGCCACTCAGCTCGAGCTTTTTTCGGGCCGTCTCTTCCAACGGGGCAAAGCTGGCTTCGAGCTCAGCTCGCGTAAAGGGCTCCGGCATGGGGACGGTCATCTCCTCGACGTGCCTGACCGGACTGGCCCCGATTCCGAACGCCGAGAAGACCGAAGCCACGTTGCCGAGCGGGATGAGCACCTTCTCGACGCCCAGGTCCCGTGCGTACTGTCCGCAGTGCAGCGGTCCCGCACCGCCGTAGGCAAAGGCGACGAACTGGCGTGGATCATGACCGGCCTCGATCGTTTTCTGCCTCATGCAGTCGGCCATCTGCGCATCGACAACCCGGGCGATGCCCGCTGCCGCTTCCTCGATCGACATTCCAAGCGGCTCGGCCAGGTGCTCCTCGACGGCTTTTTCCGCGAGGTCTCGACGCAGTGGAAGCGAGCCGCCCAGGAGTCCGTCTGGATTCAGGTACCCGAGAAGGAGGTCGGCATCGGTGACCGTCGGGTGGGTTCCGCTCCCTCCGTAGCAGGCGGGCCCTGGGGCTGCGCCGGCACTTTGAGGTCCGACGCGTAGTGCTCCCGTCCTGTCCACCCAGGCGATCGAGCCGCCGCCGGCGCCGACCGAGGTGACGTCGATCGAAGGCGAGTAGACCACGTGGGGGCCGGCCATCGAGACCTGCTGTCGGATCGCACGTCCACCGATAATCAGTCCGACGTCGAAGCTGGTGCCCCCCATGTCGCTGCAGATCACGTTCTCGTATCCATGCAGCCGTGCGACGCCGATCGCTCCCACGAGCCCACCGACCGGCCCCGACGCGACTGCCTGGTAGGGCTTCGCCATCGCCACGTCGAGATCGACGACCCCGCCGGTGGATTGCATGATCAGAGTCGGAGCCGATGCCCCGAGCTTCTGCAGCCGCTGCTGCAACGACAGGAGGTAAGCGGAGAACTGGGGCCCACAGCGAGCGTTCACCGCCGTCGTCGAGAAGCGCGGATACTCTCCGATCTTGCCGACCACCTCCGAGGAGATGCTGACGTATGCGTCCGGAGCGAGGCTTTCGATCAGCTCCCGAGCTCGGCGCTCGTGCATCTCGTTTTTGAACGACCAGAGGAAGCAGACGGCAAACGACTCAGCCCCTTGGTCGATCAGCTCCGTCACGGCACTGCGTACCTCGTCCTCCTGCAAGGCGACGACGACCGCGCCTTTGTAATCGATCCGCTCGGAGATCTCCGCGATCCGGGACTTCGGGACGACCGCGGTCGGCTTGTCGATCTGCCCGATGTGGCGGATCTGGGCGTCTGAGACCCCCTCGACCTTCCCCCAGGCGCCGCCCATGATCTGCAGCACGTCCCGGTGTCCGCGGGTCGTCAGCACGCCGGTCGTCGAGCCTTGGTCGGTGACCAGCAGATTGGTCACGACCGTGGAGCCGTGGAGGAACAGGTCCAGCCGCGAAAGGAACTCCTCGGTGGGGATTCCTACCTCCGACGCCAGGGCGCCGAACCCGTTGACGATCCCGATCGAGAAGTCCGGCGGGGTCGAGGAGACCTTTGCCTGGATCAGTGCGCCGTCTGACCCGACGGCAACACAGTCCGTGAACGTCCCCCCCGTATCAATGGCCGCGACGAATCGTGTCATTCAGACCGAGCGACGGAGAGGAGCCGGAGCGCCGCTTGGCGCCCCGGCTCCACCTCGCAGATCCGATCGCTCTATTTGAGCGGGTATTCCTTCGCCCATTTTTCACTGAACGGTTTCAGCGTTTCGGCCAAGGGATAGAATTCTTCGCCATCGGCAGGCGCGTTCGTGGGGTCGACGATTTTGTATTCGAGCGCTTCCGTGGTCAGCGCGTTCGGGTCGATCGGTTTGCCGCCTTCGAGGTGACTGACCAGCTGATCCATCGCGGTCAGCGAGGTGACGGCGAGGTTCAGATCGACGACCGCGGCGACCGGTTTCCCTGCGTTCATTTCTTCCACCGTCACCGGGTCGCTGAAGTACGAATAGACTTCCGCGTCGCTCCGCTTGGTTTCGATCGAGGCCACCGCCGGGGTCGTGTTCAGGTCGGTCACCGACCAGATCGCGTTGATGTCGGGGTTCGCCAGCAGCATGTTCGAGACGGCTTCCTGGGTCGAGACGACCGGGTCAGTTAGGTCGAACGGGGAGCTGGCGGCGATCTCGGCGTTGGCGGATTTGCCGACCACGTCCTGGAGGGCTTTCTCGCGAGACTGCGTCGCTGGCGAGACGCTCAGCGTCAGGTCGCCGATCTTGGCGCCGTCGGGGTAATCCGCGACGATTTTTTCGGCGAGGATTTTGCCCATTTCGTACTCGTTCTCGCTGAACTGAGCGTCGTAGATCGGGTTTTTGGGAATTTCGCCCGCCACCACGATGATCGGGGCTCCGGCGTCTTTCAGCTGTTCCGCCGCGCGGAGATTCCCGTCCACCCCAATCGAGGCGATCATCAGCGCTTCGGCCTTTTCGTTGGCGAACGCCGTAATCGCCGCGTTCACCTTTTCCGGGCTGCCACCAGCGTCTCGGACCTTGACGTCCCAGCCAAGCGCCTTGCCGGCCGCCACCGCGGCGTTGGCAGCACGTGCTTCGGCCGGAGCAGCTTCGGCGAAGACGATGTAGCCGACCTTCCTCGGTTTCAGTTTCGCGACCGGTTCCGTCGGCAGTTCCGCTTCCGATCCTTCGACTTCCGCTTCGGCTCCTTCTTCAGAGGCTTCGGAGGCTTCGGTTTCTTCCGAACCTTCGGCGCTTTCGGTCGCCGGTTCGCTGCTCGAGCTAGACGAGTCGTCGCCTCCGCCACAGGCCGCGACACCGAAACAGACGACGGCGAGCACGGCAAGTGCAGCGAGTAAGCGCAGGGGCTTCGGCATGGCTTTCTATCTCCTCCTGGAGTGAGTGAACTGCAGCGAACCCAAATAGAACACAACCAGACGGTCGGTAGATTATCCCCGCCCTTCGCGACTGTCAACCGCGGCGTGATGCCGAGCATTGGAGACCCTCCAACGGCCCGACCGGCTATTCCGCAACCGCCTCCTCGAGCGTGCCGAGCAGCTGATCGCCGTAGTGCTGTTCGACCGTGCGCATCAGGCGGCCGAGGGTGCGGTTGACCGGCGCGTCGACGCCGACCTCGGCGCCGAGTCGCGCGACCATCTCGCAGGTCGATCCGATCTCGGTCGGCTGCTGGCGAAGCACATCGACGACCATCGAGGGGAGATGGTTGGGGCTGACTGCCACCGAGTACATGTGGAAGTTCTTCTCCACCGCGGCATCGGCATCGAGCTGAATTCCCTTCGCCTTGGCGACCGCAGCGACCTCGCGGGTTGCGTCCTCGATGATCTCGCGGGCCTCCTCGTACTTGATCAGGTCGGTCAGCCGTAGCCGCAGCGAGGCGGCAACGGGCGAAAGCGAGGCGGCGGAGACCTTGTTCCAGAGCATCGAATCGATCTGATCGGTCACCTCGATCGTCAACCCCGCGCCGCGCAGAGCTGCGGCGACCGTCTCCAGCCGCTCACCAGCGGGCTTTGAATGACGCGAGCCCAGATAGGTCTTACCGCTGCCGGTCCAGGCACCCTCGGTGACCTCGATCACCCCTGGGGCTCGAACCGTCCCGCCAATTTCGGTGGTTCCGTAGACGAGCCGGTCTGGGCCCACTACGGCCTCGAGCTGCTCGGGATTGCCGAGACCGTTCTGGGCGGTGAAAGCGATCGTCTCCGCGCCGAACATCGGCTCTCCGGCCTCGATCGCGGCGGCGCTGGATTGGGATTTGCACCAGAGCATCAAGAGGTCGACCTCCCCGACCGCGCCGGGGTCGGTGGTGCCGGAACCGGTGACCCGGCGGCTCTCGCCTTGCGATTTGATCAGCAAGCCGCCGCGGTTGATCGCTTCGACGTGCTCGGGCCGGGTGTCGACGAACCAGACCTCGTGTCCGGCTCCGGCCAGGAAGCCTCCGAAAAGGCTGCCGACGCCTCCCGAACCCAAGATCCCGACCTTCATCCCAAGCCTCCCTCTCGTGTTTTAGGCGGACTGTTCAGCCGGCAGAGCGGCATAGAAGCGCGGTAGTGCTGCGACGCCGTCGCTGACGATCGTTTCCAGCGCCGAAGCGCAGACGGGACAGAAGTGCTCGACCAGTTGCATCGTCCCGGCCTCAGTAACGGCGACGGGCACCCCGGCCTGGGTCATCGCCTCCGCAAGGTCGGAGACCCGGGTATGGGCGGACTCCTGCCAGGTCTCGATGCTCCCCAAAGCCTCGTCACACTGAGCGCAGGCGAGTTGATCGCCCTCGATCGGACCAAGTCCCGGCAGCCCGTCCGCTGGGGGAGCTGCGACCTTCTGCGGGTCGGAGCCGCCGAGGCGGTCACGCCTGATCGTCGCCCGCCTTGCCTCGGTGGCCTTGCCGTCCACTGCGTCCTCCGACGAGACCACCACGCCGTAGATCTGCGCCGCCGCAAACTCTGAGACCGAGCCGGAGGCGACGTCTGCGGCGACCGCGAGTGGGTCGCGCAGCAGCGGATCGCCGAGGCCGCAGCCGCCGGAAGTGATGTTGCGGGCGACATCGGCAAGCGCAACCTCTGCCCGAGCGGTCTTGTTACGGATGATCTCCGGATCCGCGCGACCCTCGAGCGCGGGCAATCGCCACCCCGCTGAGATCACCTCAGCGGCGAGCCCACGGTGGATCTCCATCCGAGAGGTACCAGGAGGAAAGGCCCCCTGCGCGCCCTGGGCCGGCACCGCGTTGCCGGTGTTCGAGAAGGCGATCTCGCCGGTCTCGCAGTCCCACGGGGCGAACCCGACCTCGATCCCGTTGCCGCCACGGAAAAGGCCGGCGCCGCCGGAGTCCGGCATCTCGCGGCGCCAGAGATAGAGGACCGGTCCCGAGGCCTCGATCACCTCGACGTCGGGATCGCGGCCGAAGGTCGAGTAGTCCGGCCCGCCGAAGTCCTGGCCATCGCCCTGGGTCAGGTTGGCGCCGGCGCCCTGACAGACCACATCGAGGGTGAAAGCGAAGGTCTCGCCGCCGCCGGGCAGGATCCCGGTCATGATCGCGACGTTGATCGCCTGTGATGCGGTGGCAAAGGCGCGCGAGCGGATCCAGGGATCCTCGGAGACCGCAAGGGCTCGGATCAGGGCCGTGTGGGCCACCCGGTTCGCGCGCAGCGCCGCCTCCTGGTGTCCCCCCGACACACCGGCCGGAAAATGAGGGTTGACAACGCTGCCAACCTCGCCGCGGTCGATCGTGACACAGGCGTACGCCCCACCGTTGACAGGGAAGTCAGGCAGCAACGTCTGGATGACGAGCGCCATGATCGCGCCCATCAGCGCACCCTCACTGCTGTTGCAGTAGCCCCTGGTTTGCTCCGCCGCGCCGGAGAAGTCAAAGGTCAGGTGCCCATCGCCGATCGTCAGCCTGCACGGTAGGTCGACGAGGCGCTTCGGCACGAACGCGTCGTACTCAACCCAGTCGCGCGCCTCATAGACCCCAGGCCTGATCCTGTTGATCCGATCTCGGAGGATCCGCCCGACCAGTTCCTGGTTGATATCGAGGTACCGCTCCAGTTCCTCCAGCCCGTAGGAATCGATCACTTCCTTGAACCGTCGTTCGCAGACGTTGTTGGCGGCCAGACAGGCCCGGGTGTCGCCGACCACGATCGGGCCGGTGCGGGAGTTGCTTTCGAGAAAGTCGTAGATCGCCTGGTTGGGAACCCCGGCGTCGACCAATTTCATCGGCGGGATGCAGAGGCCCTCCGAATAAATGTCGGGCGCCTCTGGGGCGAACCCCCACGGCGACATCGCTCCGATGTCGGGCTCATGGACGTTGGCGAACGCCCAGGCGACCAGTTTTCCCTCGTGGAAGATCGGCTTCTGGACGGCGACGTCAGTCTGGTGAAGGGCACCGGTGACGTACGGGTCGTTGTAGATGAATACGTCGCCTTCCTGAATCTCACTCTCCGGGAACTGGTCGACGATCGCCCGGGTCCCGCACCAGGAGGAGCCCATGTGCTCGAGGTTGTTGCCGTGGTAGGCAACCGAGGTGCCGTCCGGTCGCACGATCACGCAGGAGTAGTCCTGCGCCTCGGCGACCCCGGGCGAACCTGAGGTTCGCTCGACGGTGATCGACATCTCGATGGCGATGTCCTGCAGCGCCATGCTGATCACCTCTGCGGTAACGGGGTCGTAGTCGGCCCCGACATTCTCGGCGGGCCCTTTCATACCTTCATCACCAGATTGCCGAGCTCGTCCCGTTCGAGGGTCGCCCGATCCGGTACGACGATCGTCGTGTCGACCTCCTCGAACACCGCCGGCCCCGTAACCGCGGCGCTGTCGATGGCGGCGGTCATGTAGACGTCGACCTCCCTCCAGGTGGCGGTCGCCGGGAACCAGATCGAGCGTGATCGCCGCTCGGCGTCCTCCGTCCCGGCGCTCATCGCCGGCAGTGGCGGTCTGCCCCGATTCGCCCGCGCCGTCACTCTGGCATTGACGACGATCACCGGGAAGCCCTCCCAGACCGATTCCTTGCCGTAGAGCTCCCCATAGCGATCCCGCAGACGGGCGACCAGGTCGTCTCGGGAGTCCTCGCCGAGCTCACCCGCCGGGATATCTACCGTCACATCGAACACCTGACCGGCGAACTGCATGTCCACCTGGTACTCGACGGTGATCCCCTCGCGCGGATAGCCGGCAGCAAGCTTGGTCACCGTCTCCTCCTGCAGCTCGGAGAAGGTGCTGTTGAGTACCTCCAGATCGTCCTCTTCGACACCCCAGTTCACGGTGCGGACCGACGAGCGGGTCGCGTCTCCGCAGAGCAGGCCGTAAGCGGAGAAGGCGGACGCGATCGCGGGGAAGCGGACGGTTCCAATCCCGGAGCGTCGGGCCACCTCTCCGAGGAAGAGGCCACTCGCCCCGCCGTAGCCGAAGAGATCGAGTTTGCGGGGATCATGTCCGCGCTGGAGCGAGACGCGTCGGAGCGCGCCGACCATCGTCTCGGAGATCACTTCGTACATCTTCGCGGCGACTTCGGGCAGGTCACCTCCGAGACGAGGCACCAACTTCTCCTCGACCGCCTCTCGGGCCGCCTCGACGTCGAGCCGCATGGTGCCACCGAGGAAGAAGTCCGGATCCACCAGGCCGAGGACCGCGCAGATGTCGGTCACGGTCGGTTCGGTTCCGCCGCGCCCGTAACAGATGGGACCCGGCTGCGATCCTGCGCTCTCCGGACCGACGCGCGGGGCACCGCGCTCGTCGACCCAGCAGATCGAGCCGCCGCCGGCACCGATCGCGGTGACATCGACGGCGCTCAGACCGGTCTCGAAGCGACCCAGGCGAGCGCGCACCCCGAGTGCCGGGCGGGCTTCGCGGATCAGCGAGACGTCGAAGCTGGTTCCACCCATGTCGGCCGTGAGCAGATACTCCTGTCCGAGCTGCTCGCTGACGCGAGCGGCGCCGGTCACACCACCGACCGGTCCGGAGTTGTAGAGACTCAGCGGTCGAAGGCGCGCTTCCTCGGCGTCGATCACCCCACCGGTCGACTGGCCGAGCTCGAAGGAGCCGGTGAAGCCACTCTTCCGCAAATCCTCCTCGAGGCGGTTGACGTAGGAATCGACGACGTCGCTGACAAAGCAGTTGAGTACGGTCGTCAGCATCCGCTCGTACTCCCGTATCACCGGGTATACAAGCGAGGAGCGAGCTAAATAGACATCGGGATAACGGTCGCGAATCAACCTTTCCGTCTGCTCCTCGTGGGCATCGTTGGCGAAGGACCAGAGGTAGGAGATCGCGATCGCCTCCACTCCCCGCTCCTCGACCAGGTACTCGACACCGGTCCTGACGTTCTCCGGATCTAGCTCGGCAGTGACGATGCCGCCGCGGGTGATCCGCTCATCGATCGGGACGATGTTCTCGGGCGGCACAATCGTCGGCATCGGCGTCTGGACGTGTGGATCGACCGCCGAGATCTTCGGCCTGCGAGCGATCTTCAAGGTTGCCTCGAACCCACTCGTGACCAACAGTCCGGTGGGACGGCCCCGCAGCTCGGCGACGGCGTTGGTGGCGATCGTCGTGCCGTTGACGAACGCCGTCGTGCAGCCGAGCAGCTGCTCGAGCGAGACTCCGAGCTGAGAGGCGATCTTGGTTGCCGCCTCGAGCACGCCGCGGGTGTACTCGCCGTGTGTGGTCGCCGACTTCGCGCGCAGAATCTCGCCTCCATCGCTGACGGCTACCGCGTCTGTGAAGGTTCCTCCGATATCCACCCCGAGCTGATAGCTCGGCTCACTCATCGCGCGTGCGTCGATAGGCGGCACCCTATGCGCCGACGAGCGGGATCGCAACCCACCGTTTGGTAGATGCTCCAGCCTGTGCTTTACTCACGCCGTGATTCCGCCCTCGCCAGGCCTCTCCACCGCTGCGGTCAGCGACGCGGCGATCAAGACTTTGGGCCGAGAGGTGATGAAGGAACGGATCATCCCGGGCCCATGGGCGGTCTCCTCGCCTGGGCCCGTCATCGCTCCGGCGTACACGGTCAGGGTCACCTACACGGGGACCACGGGCGGGACCGGGGTGTCCGACTGGCTCGATGCCTTCGACAACGCTCCCGAGGGCGCGCTAACGATCGTCACGGCCGGCAACCCGATCGACACCGCGGTGGTCGGCGACGCCGCGGGGCGGCGCGTCAAAGCGCTCGGTGGCGCCGGCATGGTCGTCTTCGGCATCACCCGCGACGTCAGCGGATTCTTCGACGCCGGTCTCCCCCTGTGGACGCTCGGCACCAGCTTCGAGGCGACGCCGATTACGGAATGCACCGTCGAGTACGGGATCCCGATCAGCTGCGCCGGGGTCGAGATCGCCCCCGGAGACGTGATCGTCGCCGATGGCGCCGGCGTTATCGCCCTCCGGTCCGCCGAGAGCGACGAGGTACTCGAGGCCGCAGCCGAGATCGAGACGGCCGAGGAGCAGCTCGCCGCCCACCTCGCGGCTGGAGGCCTTCTCCGCGACGGCTACGAACGCACCGGCACGGCCTAAGCCTCGCTGGAGCTGTTCCTTATGTCGGAGGGGTCGACAAAAGGAACAGCCCGACGTGGTGGGCTCGCCGCTGACTTTGGGACCTCAAGCGCCTGCTCCCGCGCCATCGAGCAAGCCGTGGCGGCGGCGAGCTCGCTCGCTCAGGTTCTCGACCCGCCCGGGCCAGAACGGCGCATCGAAGCCGGCGAAGAGGCGCTTGATCCGCCAGCTGCCCTCGTCGGCCACAAGCTCGGCGCGGTAGAAGCCGGTGGTCTCGAGCTTGACCGCGCCGTCGCGGGCTGAATAGAGCTGCAGGTAAGCGTAGATCTCGGCGTCCGAGTCCGAGCGCGAGTCGACGAGGAAGTTGTTGAGGACGTGCCGCCGCTGGTCGCGCTGGTGCGGCCAGAAGCCGGCCAGCCACTCGACGATCCGCTCGCGGCCGCGGAACGGGCCGACCGTCTGCCCGCCGGCGACGACTCCCTCCCAGACCCCGTCGGCGCTGAAGCAGTCGGCGAGCATCTCGCGGCGGCGCTCGTCGTAGGCCCAGCAGTAGCGGCTGAGCGGTTCGGCCAGGGCCGATGCCGGGAAGTCGGGGTCGGCGGCGGGAAGGCCCGAGGTGAGCGCCGCGGCGCCGCAGGCATGGGCCCAAGCCGGACCGGCGCCCGCGTCGGATCGGCCTGGTTGACTCGCGGTCATGTCCTCGACCCTACCCATCGCTTGGTAGCTGGACGAGTATCGCGGCGATCGCGGCGCCGACCAGCCGCGGCTGGTCGAGCAGCAGGTGGTGATGCGCCTCTGGGATCACGACCTCGGGCACCGGCATCCCGGTCAGGGCTTCGATGCTGGCGGCGGTGTGGGCCGAGGTGAGGTCGCTGCGCTCGCCGCGGATCAGCCACAGCGGGCACTCGACGCGCCGCGCGAACCCGGCAATGATCGCGTCGGTCCAGCGGTGGGCGATTGCGGTATCGAACTTCCAGCACCATCCCCCCTCCTCTTGACGCACCGACCGCGCCGCGACCTCGCGCAGCAGCGGCTCGTCGACCAGGGGCTGCGGCGGCTGGAGCCGGAAGGAGCCAACCGCCGCCTCCCGCGTCGGGTAGAGCCGCAGCGGCCGGGCCGGGATGCCGCGTGGGAGGTCGCCCGTCGCCGCGCTCGGCAGCTCGATCTTGGTGTCTAGGAGGATCGCGGCGCTGACCGCCAGCGGCTGCTCGGCCGCCGCCGCCAACGCCACCTGGCCTCCCATGCTGTGACCGACGAGAACCGCGGGGCCGCCGATCTCACGCTCGGCCACCGCCAGCGCCTCGGCGGCCCAGAGCTCGGCGGAGTAGCTCTGGCGCCAGCCGCTGTCGCCGTTGCCGCTGAAGTCGAGGGCGATCGCTCCCAGCGAGCGCGCGCGCAGCTCGGCGACCACCGCTGACCACCAGCCGCGGTGGGCGCGGGCGCCGTGGAGCAGGATCGGAGTCGGGAACGAGGGCTCGCCGTCCCAGGCGCTCCACTCGATTGCGCACCCCTCCACCGCAACCGATCCAGTCCGGTCCGGGGCGGGGATAAGAAGTTGTCTGTCGTCGCCCATCCGCTCCCCACCTCCTTTGAGAATCTACCAACCGACCGCTTGTTTGTAGAGGCGATAAACTCGCAGTCGAGCCACCAGAGGAGAGCGATTTTGCACGTCGACTTCATTGACCAGACGCTCCGCGACGGGCAGCAGAGCCTGTGGGGCCTGCGGATGCGCGCCTTCGAAGCGCTGCCCGCCCTGCCCCACCTCGACCGCACCGGCTTCCGCACCCTCGACCTCACTGGCGCCGGAATGTTCACGGTGCTGCTGCGGACCTTCAAAGACGATCCCTGGGAAACCACCGACCTGCTGATCGCCGGCCTGCCGAACACCAAACTGCGGGCGGCGACGCGGACGATCTCGGTCGGCGGCATGGGCTTCACGCCGGACTCGGTCGTCGACCTCTGGATCAAGACGATGTCGCGGCACGGGATCGGCAGCTTCTGGATCTTCGACTGCCTCTACGACATGCCGAAGATGAAACGGGTGGTCGACGTCGTCCGCGAAGCCGGCGCTGAGCCGGCGCCGGCGATCATGTACGGGCTGACCGAGGTCCACACCGACGAGTTCTTCGCCGAGCGGGCGCGCGAGATCGATTCCTGGGGTACCCCTTCGATCTACGTCGAGGACGCCCCCGGGGTGCTGACCGCGGAGCGGGCGAAGACGCTGCTGCCGGCGCTGCAGGAGGCGACGCCGAACACGGCGCTCGAGCTCCACTGCCACGCCACCACCGGCCAGGCTCAGCTCGTCTACCTCGAGGGCCTGCGGCACGGGATCGACATTCTCCACACCGCCTCGCGGCCGATGGCCAACGGCCCCTCCCTACCCTCGACCGAGGCGATGCTCGACGACCTCGGCGTGCTCGGGCACGAGCACTCGCTCGACGTCGAGCAACTGGCCCCGGTCGCCGAGCACTTCGAATCGATCGCCCTCGCCTCCGGCCCGGAGTACGAAATCGGCACTCCAAACGAGTTCAACCTGCTGCCTTACCAGCACCAACTGCCCGGCGGCATGACCGGCAGCCTGAAGAAGAACCTCGCCGACCACGGGATGGAGGCGCGGCTGCCCGAGGTGCTGGCCGAGATCCCCGCCGTCCGCCGCGACCTCGGCGAGCCGATCATGGCGACCCCGTTCTCGCAGTTCGTCGGCATCCAGGCGCTGCTCAACGTCGTCAACGGCGAGCGCTACAAGCTCGTCCCCGACGAGGTGATCCAGTACACGATGGGCCACTACGGGCCGCTCGCGCGCCCGGTCGAGCCCGACGTCGCCGACCGCATCCTCTCCTCCCCCAGCGCCGCCAAGTTCGAGAGCTGGGAGCAGCCGCAGCCGACCATCGCCCAGCTGCGCGAGCGTTTCGGCAAGACGATCTCAGACGAGGAGCTGCTGCTGCGGGCGCTCTGGTCGCCGCAGGAGGTCGACGCGGCGATCGCCGCCCGGCCGATCCGCAAGGACCCGCGCACCGCCGCCTCCAACATGGTCGAGAACATCCGCGACCTGATCGCCGAGTCAAACGGCAGCCGCGCCCTCTCGATCAGCCAGCCGGGCCTCTCGATCAAGCTGCGCCGCTAAAGAGGCCGCTGCCGGGGGACGCCGCTACCATCGAACCGATGACGACCCGCGAAAAGCTGCATCGCATCGTGGACGAGCTCCCTGAGGAGGAGTTGGAGGCTACCCTCGACGCGATCGAGACGCGCTCCGACGATCCGATGATCCGTCGATTGGGCGACGCGGCCCCTGAGGACGAGGAGATCTCGGACGACGAGGAGGCTGCGGTGCAGGAAGCTCGTGACGAGGTAGCAGCCGGCACTCCGCTTGTCTCGCAGGACGAGATCAAACGCGAGTTCGGCATCGGGTGAGCGACCCTTCCTGGCGAGTTCTCTATACGTCCGGGCGCGGCGTGACCTTCGCCGCCTCGATCGTCAGGTCGCGAAGCGCGTGATCCTCGCGATCGAAGGGCTCGCCGCAAATGACCCGCGCAGCGACCTTCGTAAGCTGAGCGGCTCGGATGAGTACCGCCTCCGGGTCGGCGAGTGGCGGGTCCGACTGGACCGCGACTCGGCGAGCCGGGAGATCACGGTCCTGCGAGTGCTGCCGCGAGGCCGCGCCTACGACCGCTGACGACCTGCCGGCGGCCTAGCCCGGTTCGGTCTCGATGCGGGCGAAGTGGAACGGGGCGAACTCGGCGGCCGGGATCGTCGCCACGTTCTCGCAGCTGGCCTCGGAGTCGTACTCGGAGTAGACGCCGCGTACCACCTCAACCACCGGCAGCTCGGCGAGCGGGTCGCTCGCGGTCGAGTGCAGCCGGATCGAGGCCGAGCCCTCGAGCAGCACCCGCGGCGGGGAATTGGTGAAGGTGGTGCGGGTCAGGATCGCGTCCTCCTCGAGCCCGTGGCCGCTGGCCGCGGTGCGCGACTTGACGTTGTAGGTGATGTTGGTCGAGGGCTGCGGCTCGAGTGACTCGCGCGGTTGCATCTCGATTTCGATCAGGCGCGTGCCGCGGCGCTCGAGGTGGGCGCTGAAGCCGTCCTCGCCGACGGTCAGCCAGCCGCGGCCGTAGCGCTTCGGCTCGCCGATCGCTTCGCGGCCGAAGCCGATCGCCGCCTCGCCGCTCATGTACATGACCAGCGCGTAGGTGCCTGCCTGTCCCTCGTGGACGGCGCTCAGGTGGACCAGGGCGCCGTCGAAGCGGCCGACGCAGTTGCTGCGCCAGCGCCCGACCGTAACCGCGACGAGCGGTTTCGGGCCCGGCTGCAGTGGCGGCGGCAAGAGCGAGGCGAAGAGCTCCGGGTCGGTTTCGAACTCGACCGTGAGCCGCGCCGCGTCGAAGTAGCGGGGACGGCTGAGGGCCGCCTCGATCGCGGCGATCTCCTCGGAGTTGCGGACGAAGGGCAAGGTTCAGGCCACCGGCACGTACTCGTCGCGGAGCTTGCGCCGCAGCGGCTTGTGTACGGGGCTCTTCGGGATCGGCTCGCGGCGGAGGATGATCCGCTTCGGGCGCTTGTAGGCGGTCAGGGCGTCGCGGGCCAGCTCGCCGAGCGCGTCAGGGTCGAGATCGGCCCCATCCTTCGGCACGACTACCGCGGTCACCGCTTCGCCCCACTTTTCGTCGGGGGCGCCGAAGACGCCGGCCTCGGCGACCCCGTCGAAGGCGCAGAGGACGCCCTCGATCTCGGCCGGCCAGACGTTGAAGCCGCCGGTGATGATCACGTCGTCCTTGCGGTCGACGACGTAGAGGTAGCCGTCCTCGTCGAAGCTGCCCATGTCGCGGGTGTAGACCCAGCCGTCCTTGACCCGTTCGGCGGTGAGGGCGTCGTTCTTCCAGTAGCGGGCCATGTTGTGTGGGCCGCGGCTGATGATCTCCCCCACCTCACCCGGGGCACACTCGTTGCCGTCGGCGTCGACGACCCGGACCTCGACGCCGAACCCGACCCGGCCGGCGGATCCGATCCGGCGCGGTGGCTCAGTGCCAGGCTCGAAGACGTGGTCCTCGGGCAGCAGGGTCGTCAGCACGTTGGGGGACTCGCTGCAGCCGTAGATCTGAAAGAAGACCGGGCCAAACGCTTCCAGCCCTTCTTCGATCCGCCGCACCGGGATCGGGGCGCCGCCGTAGATCACCATCCGCAGGCTCGAGGTGTCGAACTCCTCGAGCCGCGGCGAGTCGAGCAGGACGTTGAGCGCGGTCGGGATCATGAACAGCGAGTTGACCCGCTCGCGCTCGATCGTCGCCAGCAGCTCATCGGCGCGGAAGTTGAAGGCCGGCATGATCACCTGCCGGGCCCCCCGCATCCACCACGCGTACATGACTTTGCCGGCGGCGTGCGAGAGCGGGTGGAAGTGGACGACCACCTCTCCCTCGGGGATCGGCCAGTTGAGCAGCATGTTGTCGATCACGTGGGTCATGCAGCGGTGGTCCATCAGGATCCCCTTGGGGACGCCGGTGGTGCCGCCGGTGAAGCGGACCGCGTAGTGGTCGTCTTCGACCAGGTCGACCGCTGGCAGCTCGCGGCTCGCGCCGGCGATCATCTCCTCGTAGGCGATCTCCCCGGGCTCGGCCTCGCCGATCGCGATCACCGTCACCGGGCGGTCGACCGCGGCGACCGCTTCGCGCAGCTGCGGCAGACCCTGCTCTGAGGCGATCACGATCTCGGCGTCGGAGAGCTCGATGAAGGCTTCGATCTCCTTGCCCGAGGAGGTGATCAGCATCGGCACCCGGGCCGCGCCCGCCTTGACGATCCCGAACTCGGCCTCGGGGTACTCGACCTGGTTGCCGACCAGGACCCCGACCCGGTCGCCTTTCTCGACCCCGAGCTCGATCAGGGCGTTGGCGATCGCGTTGGCGCGGCCGTTGATCTCGGCGAAGGTCCGTTCGCCGGCGGCCTCGGTGACGAAGGCCACCCGGTCGCCATTGCGGCGGGCGCTCCACTCGAGCATCGCGGCGATGTTCACGACCGCGTCGCTCCCTCCACCCGCTCGGTCCGCAGGCGCTCGCGCAGGGCGCTGGTCGCCTCCGCGTCGACGACGCCGGCGTCGCTCAGCTCGACCCCGTAGAGGGCGCGGGCGGCTACGGCTGAGACGGCGCCCTCGATGACATCGGCGGCGACCGCCGCCGGCTCACGCTCGAGCGGGTCGCCGTAGCCGCCGCCGCCGACAAAGGTCATCACGAAGACGTCGCCGTCGGGGCCCTTTTCGATCCTCCGGTCCTGCGGCCAGACCGCCTTCGAGGGCTGCGGTTCGAACCGGTCCCAGCTGTCGCGCTCGAGGTCGCTCATGATCGGGATCACCCCGTCGCGCAGCTGCTGCCAGGCGCCGGCTTTGGGGATCGGGCCGAAGTAGACGCCCGAGCTGGGGTAGCCGCCGAAGATCCCCTGCGACGGCACGGCGTTGCGGTCCGAGCACCAGATCCCGCCCTGCGGCCCCGATTTCTCGCCCCAGGCGATGACCGCGTCGCGAATGCTCCAGCCACCGCGCCACTGGCCGGCGCCACCGGAGTCGCGCCAGACCTCGCGGGTGAGGAAGAGGAATGGCTCGGTCCGCTCGTGGGCCTCGATGCTCGGCACCGAGCCGCTGATGCAGGTGTAGTTGCCGCGGCCGCCGTCGAGACCGTGCATCGCCCCCTGGCCCTCGCCCATGCTGTCCTGGTTGACGAAGACCGAGAAGTCGCCGTACTGGTTGATGCCGTTGAAGATGTAGGTCGGCGCCATCGCGCCCCACTGGGCGGTGGCCCGTTCGCGCAGGTACTCGTCCTCGGAGGCCTGCATCGCCAGGCTGGCGGCAGCGTAGAACGCCTCCTGCACCCGCCAGGCGCCGTAGCCGGTCGCCACCCCGACGGGGGTCGGGTAGCTGGCGTTGATGAAGCTGCCCGGGTCGGCCTTTATATGGACCGGGCGCATCACCCCGGCGTTGAACGGGATGCCGGTGCCGAGCTGCTGGATCAGCGGCCCCATCACGCCGCCGATTAGGCCGGTCTCCGAGCAGTTGATCAGCGCCGGCGCCGACTCGCTGCTACCGCGCCAGTCGAGGAACAGCTCGTCGCCGGCGACGGTCATCTGCACGAAGGCGCGGTAGATCTTGTCGCTGGCGTAGCCGTCCTCTTGGAAGTCGATCCCCTCGCAGATCCCGTCCGGCAGCGCCCGCAGGCGCTCGCGGAAGGCCGCCTCGGAGAAGTCGCGCAGGCCGGCGGTAATCCGGTGCAGCTCCTCGACTCCGTACTGCTCGGCCAGGTCCTGAACCGCTTTGACGCCGATGTGGAGGGCGCCGATTTTGGCACCGAGGTCGCGCGAGAGCTGGTCGGGGATGCGCGAGTTGTTGAGGAAGGCACGGACGACGTCGGGCCGGTAGGTACCACCGTCGTAGATCTTGGTCGGCGGGAAACGCACCGCCTCGGCGATCACGTCGATGCAGTCGGGCGACATGCTGCCCGGCGCCATGCCGCCGACGTCGCCGCAGTGCAGGTCGCAGAAGACCCAGCCGATCAGCTCGTCCTCGGCGAAGACCGAGGACATCAGAGCGACGTCGTTGGAGTGGACCGCGCCACCCGTGTAGGGATCGTTGCTGATGAAGATGTCACCGGGCTTGACCTCCTCGAGGCCGAAGTTCTCGATGATCCAGGGAACGATCTTGACCTCGTGCCCAAGGTGGGTGCAGACGGCGCTGCCGAAGGCGACGATCTCGCCGTGGGCGTCCATGAAGGCGGTCGAGTAGTCGCCCGACTCGCGCGTCACCTCGTTGCCGGAGAGCTGTTCCAGGGTCCGCGTCATCAGCCGCATCAGGGTCTCCAGGCGGTTGTGGACGACCTGCAGCGTCACCGGGTCGACCTGCTCCGCGGCTTTCGTCTCAGTGCTCATCGCCACTCCCTTCTCGCCATTTGCCTTCTCACCAGCCCCACTCCCCGCCCGGCTTCAGCAGCAGGTTTCCGTGCGGGTCGATCTCGACCTCGTCGCCGGGACCAGCGAGAACGGTTCGCAGCTCGCCCTCGATCAGCGCCGGGCCGGAGATCGTGATCCCGCCGCGGATCGCGTCTTCGCTCCAGATCTCGGCCTCGAGCCAACGACCGAGGTAGATCCGGCGCTTCGGCCGCTCGCCCGCCGGCCCGGCGCCGTTGGAGCCGACCTCGGGCATCCGCGGCGAGTCGATCCGGCCGACCCCGATCGCGCGGTAATTGATCACCTCGACCTGGCCTTCGGTCCAGGCCGCGCCCTCGCCGTAGACGCGACGGTACTTGTCCATCCAGCCGTCGAGCAGCGCCTGCAGGTCGGCGCCCGCCAGATCGCGGTCGAGCACCGAGTCCGGCAGCGCCGTGCTCAGCTCGAGCACCTGGCCGGCGTAGCGCATGTCGAGCGAGAGCTGCACCTGCTGGCGGTCGTCGGGGACGCTCTCGCGGCCGAGCAACGCCATCGGTAACTCGGCGACGTTGCGGAGCTGCTCGCTGACGTAGCCGGCCTTCTCGTCGAGCGCCGCCAGCGGCTCGCCGCCGAGGTCGAGCTTGACGGTGTCGTCGGTCAGCGTGTAAGCGTGGCGAATGTCGGTCGTCATCAGCCCGTAAGCCGAGAAGACCGGGAAGAAGTTGGGGACGATCACCCGCGGGCTGCCGAGCCGCTCGCCGATCGCCGCCGCATGCATCCCGCCCGCCGCGCCAAACGCCGCCAGCGAGTAGAGGCGCGGGTCATGGCCCTTGGAGACGAGGAAGTTCTCGATCGCGTCGGCCATCCCGGCGGTGATCACCCGGTAGATCCCCCAGGCGTCCTCGACGACGTCGTCGGGCTCGCCGCTGGCGGAGGCGAAGCGGGAGATCGCAGCGCTCGCCGCCTCGACATCGAGGTCGATCTCGCCGCCGAGCTTGACCGCTGCGTCGAACAGGCCGAGCATGAGGTTGGCATCGGTGACCGTCGGCCGCTCGCCGCCGCGGCCGTAACAGGCGGGTCCCGGGTTCGCCCCGGCACTCTCCGGCCCGACCCGCAGGCGGCCGACGCCGCCGGCCCGCTCCATCGTCGCGATACTGCCGCCGCCGGCGCCGATCGACTCGATCGCGACCCCCGAGACGGCGATCGGGTGGCCGAGGATCTGCAGGCCGCCGCTGAGCTCGATCTCCAGCTCGGTGATTGCGCTGATGTCGCAGGACGTACCGCCGACGTCCATGCAGACGACGTTGCGCTCGTCCAGCTCCTTGGCGACGGCGAGGGTGCCGACGACGCCGCCGGCCGGACCGCTGTTGAGCAGCATCACCGGAGCGCGGACGACCTCGGCCAGCGGCGCGACGCCACCGAGCGTCTGCATCACCAGCAGCGGCACCCCGAGCCCGTGCTCGGCCAGGTACTCCTGCAGGCGCTCGCCCTGACGGCGAACAGCAGCGCCGATGTAGGCGTTGATCACTGCGGTCGAGGTGCGGCGGAACTCACCGAGGCTGCCGCTGATGTCGGAGCCGAGGGTGACGAAGAGGTTCGGGTAGAGCTCGCTGACGATCTCCAGCGCCCGCTTCTCGTGGACGCCGTTACGCTGGGCCCAGAGGAAGGAGACGACGAGCGCATCGACGCCCTCGTCCTCGACCAGCAAGCGCACCGCCTCGCGCAGGGCGTCCTCGTCGAGGGCGACGACGACCTCGCCGGTGTAGTCGAGGCGCTCGGTCACCTCGACGACCCGCCGCCGCGGGATCAGCGGCTGGAAGGTCGCTTCCAGCGCCTCGCGCACGTCGATCACGCCGCCGCGGTCCATCTCGGCGATCCGGTAGACGTCGCCGTGGCCGCGGGTGGTGACGATCCCGACCGTCGCCCCGGTCTTGGTCAGCAGCGTGTTGAGGCCGATCGTGCTGCCGAAGCAGAACAGCAGCTCGACCTCGGGCAGATACTGGTCGAGCGTCAGCCCGAAGCTGTCGGCCGCCTTCTCGAGGCAGCTGGAGACGCACTCGACCGGGTCGACCGTGGTCAGGCTCTTGAACTGGGCCATCGTCTCGCTCTCGCCGTCGTAGACCGCGAGGTCGGTGAAGGTGCCGCCGATGTCGAGGCCGACCCGGAACCGGCCCTGGCCAGCGTCGCTGCCGTTGCCGTTGCTCATCGTCAAACCGTCCCTCCGTCGCTCGGCGTTTGCGGGCTCTCCTCGACCTCGTCCCAGGGGCGTGCCTCGGCCGCGAGCTGGTAGGAGGCTTCGTGGTCTAGCGGGTAGCGCAGGCGGCGCCCGTGCCGCGCCTCCTCGATCGCGTGGGCCGCGATCCCCGGCATCGCGAGGATGATGTTGACCGCCAGGATCTCCTCCGAACCGAACTCCATTTCCAGCAGTAGAGCGCCCATTAGGCCGTCGACGTTGAGGACCAGGTCGCGGCCGACGATCGCCGCCGCGCGAGCCTGGACGCGGTCCAGCAGGACCACGTTGGGACCGACGAAGCCCTCGCGCTCGGCCACCTCGCGGGCGGCAACGGTGCGCGGATCGACCTCGCGGTGGACGGGGTGGCCGAGGCCGGGGATCGGCGCGCCGGCCTCGCGCCGGCGGCGCAGAGCGGCGTCGATCGTCGCGTCGTCGGGCACCTCGCCGTCCGCCTCGACCAGCTCGGTCAGCAGCTCCGCGGTGAGGTTCGCGGTGCCGGTGTAGGGGCCGAAGCAGAGGGCGCCGGCGGCCATCGCCGCCGGCAGCGAAGCCGAGCCCGACATCACGTAGCGGCCGGCGACGGCGAGGGTGTTGACCAGGCCGTGGTCGACGCAGGTGCAGAGCAAGGCGTCGAAGAGGCGCAGCTCGTTGGCGTTCGGCCGCCGCCCGGTGAGCGCCAGGAACGCCGCCTCGGAGCCGCTGGCATTGCGGATCAGGTCGCCGACGTCGTAGCCGCGGACGAGGATGCGCCCGGGTTCAACGCGGCTGATCGCGGTCGAGAATTCAGGCCCGCTCCCGGGAGACTGCTCGGCCGGGGCGGTCATCGCGAGGTGCCGAACGAGATCCACCCCTCGGGATCCGCCTCGTACTCGGCGACCGGGTCGTAGCCCTGCGATTTGGCGACTGCGAGCGAGCGGAACGTCCACCGCATCGGTTCGTCGCGCAGGTAGAACTCGACCGTCAAGAGCGCCTTGCACTCCGGGCAGAAGATCTCGGCCAGCTCCAGGTCGTCGTGCTCGTAGACGTGAAAGGCGGGGCCGAATTCGCCGCTGTTGAGACGCTCGGCGGCGTTGGTCCGCTTGACCAGAGCCTGGTCTTTCCAGTTCTCGTCGTCGGCCGACAAGCGGGCACTGCACTTGGAGCAGGAGACCGAGTGGTCCTCCTGGTTCCAAACCACGTCGCCGATTCTCATGGACACTCCTCCTTCGTCCTCCTCAGGCGCCGGAGCCCATCCGGATCCCAAATCTCGCCTGCGATTAAAACTACCATACGTTTGGTGGATAGCTAGGGTGGATCCGGCGGATCGGCCCAGCGCAGGGCGAGCTTGCCGGTAGTGGCGCGCGAGGCGAGCCGGTCGAGGGCTTGCGGCAGCTCCTCGAGCGGGACCTCTGCGACGCGATCGGGCTGCACCTCGCCCCGCAGACAGACGCCGAGCACGGCCTCGAACGCCGCGCGGACGAGCTGCGGATCGGTCTTCAGGTAGCCGCCGACGAAGAGCCCACCGACCGCGATGTTCTTCAGCAGCAGCCGGTTCAGCGGCTGCTGCGGGATCACGCCGGAGGAGAAACCGAGGACGACGGCGCGGCCGCCGGGCCGCAGACGCCGCACGCACTCTTCCCAGACCCCGCCGCCGACGCTGTCGAGCAGGAGGTCGGCGCCGCCGCCGAGCTGCTCGGCGATCGTCGCACCCAAGCGCGGATCGTCGTAGACGAAGCTCCACCGTGCGCCGGCCCGCTCGCAGGCGGCGAGCTTGGCCTCCGAGCCGACCAGGGCGAGCAGCTCGGCCCCGGCCGCTACCGCCAGCCGCACCAGCGCCTGGCCCAGCGCTCCGGCCGCGGCGGTGACCAGGACTCGCTCGCCGCCGGCGACCCGGCCAGCGTGGTGCAGGCCCATCCAGGCGGTGACGTAGGCGACCGGCAGCTGCAGCGCGACGGTGGCGTCGAGCTCCTCCGGGATCGCGAAGATCCCCGCCTCGGCGGCCAGCGCGACCTCGGCGTAGCCGCCGCTCGGGGCGCCGGCGAAGCCGGCGACGCGCTGGCCCGGAGAGAGCGTCACGCCCGCCCCGGCTTCCTCGACCCAGCCGACCACCTCGGTGCCGGCGATGAACGGCGGCTCGAAGCGTTCCTGGTAGCGGCCTTCGATCAACATCCGGTCGGCGAAGTTGATGCCGCCGAGCTCGACCCGGACCGAGACCTGACCCGGCCCCGGCCGCGGCGGCTCGCAGCTCCCCAGCTCCAGCACCTCTGCCGGCGGCCCCTGGCTGGTCGCCAACCAGGCCCTCATCGCGGCTGCGCTGCCGGCGGCAAGGGGCGGATCGTCGCGGTCGCCGCGATCGTCCTGGTGCCGGCCTGGTCGACGCACTCGAGCTCGAATCGCTCCCCCTCGGCCTCGGCATCGGACCCGACGACTCGACAGGCGACCGTCGACTCGGCCATCGTCGGCGCCAGGAAGGCGGCCTCGAGCCTGACCCCGGCCAGGCCGGGTCGACCGAGCCACTCCTCCAGCGCCGTGTAGAGGCACTGCAGCGGCACGCCACCGTGGGCGATCGTCGCGCCGAAGGGGGTGCTTGCGGCGAACTCTTGGTCGACGTGGAGCGGGTTGTGGTCGCCGGAGAGCTCGGCGTAGCGGTCGACCACCTGCTGGGTGATCGGCCAGGCCTGCGGCTCGAACCCTCTCCGGCCGGACCCGCTCACAGCGACGCTTCCTGCTCGGCGACGGTCGCCCAGGCGATCGTCATCGACCCCTCGACCGAGGGGTCCGGGGAACCGGCCTCGGCGACCGCGATCTCGATCCTGGCCCGGGGTCGCCCCCGCTTCACCTCCTTCGTCCCGATCCACACCGTCGCCTCCAGGTCGGCGGGGCTCGGGACCTCAGCGTGGAACTCGATCGCGAACTTGAGCGCGACGCCGCCGGGCGGGATCCCACCCATCGCCGCGCCGAAGGCCTTGAGGAAAAGGACAGTGAAGAGTCCCGGCGGCGCAGTCGCGCCGGCTCGCGGGCTCTCGCCGGGTGCGCCGCGCAGCGCGTCGCAGAGCTCGCGGTCGGCGTGGTAGCGGAAGGGGCCGTACTGCCGCCCTTCCTCGAGCTCCTCGAAGGGGACCACCGCCAGTTTCGGGACGCTGCTCCGCTCCGGCATCTCACGGCCAGGCTATCAACTGACCGTTTGGTTGAAAGCCTGAGATGCACTAGGTTGCCTGAGGCGATGGCGCGCGCGGCAGCTTCGATCCTCGACCGATTCCGGCTCGACGGCAAGGTCGCAGTCGTCACCGGCGCCTCCTCGGGCCTCGGCGTCGAGCTGGCGCTGGCGCTGGCCGAGGCAGGTGCCGACCTCGCCCTCGGCGCCCGCCGCAGCGAGCTGCTCGAAGCGACTGCGGAGCGGGCGGCAAAGCTTGGGAAGCGGGCGCTGCCGGTCACCGCCGACGTCGCCATCTCCGAGGATTGCGACCGGCTCGTCGCCACCGCGATCGAGGAGCTGGGCCAAGTCGACGTCCTCGTCAACTGCGCTGGCATCTCCGACGCGACCCCGGCCGTGAAGCAGGCCGACTCCGAGTTCCGCCGCGTAGTAGAGGTCAACCTCGAGGGCGCCTTTTGGATGTCGCGGGCCTGCGGCCGGGTGATGCAGCCGGGCTCCTCGATCGTCAACGTCTCGAGCGTCCTGGCGCTCAGCCCCGGCGCCGTACCGAGCGCCGCCTACGCTTCGAGCAAGGCCGGTGTGATCGGCTTGACCCGCGACCTCGCAGCGCAGTGGGGAGCCCGCCGCGGCATCCGCGTCAACGCCCTGGCGCCGGGCTTCTTCCCGACCGAGATGACCCAGGCGCTGATCGACCACGACCAGCTCAGCGCCGCAACCCTCGGCCGCATCCCGCTCGGCCGCTTCGGCGATGCCAACGAGCTATCCGGCGCCCTCCTCTTCCTCGCCTCCGACGCCAGCTCCTACGTCACCGGCATCACCCTCCCGGTCGACGGCGGCTGGTCGATGCCTTAGGCGTGAGATCCACGGCCGGGCCTAGCGGATCTGAAACACAGCACGCCCAGTAGAGCGAACCCCGTTCGCAATCATCGGAACGACAAAGCGATAGGTGCCGGACGCCTGCAGCTTGGGGATGAACCAATGGAAGCAGCTCCCCGCTGCTCCGGGTTGGAGGTGGATTCTTGGCATGAACCAGGGGCCCCGAGGACCCGCGGGCTCCACGCGCCAGCGCGATTCGGAATATCTCTCCACCCAGTTGACCATTCCATAGGTCGCGATACTGCCACCGAGGTTCAGCAGCCTCGCATGCACCTTTTCCCCAGGAAAGAACCGCTCCCTCTCGATAGCGAGCGCAACGCCCTGAATCCTGGGGCCCATAAAGGCATTCGGGACCTCTGCGGCACCCTCGCCCTGGCAGAAGGCAGGCGTGCCGCCCCGAGCCGGCGCCGCCGACACGAAGACTGATGCGGCTACTACCGTCAGCGCTACGAGAACCTCATGCATCGACGAGCGGTGCCTAATCATTGATCTCAAGCGACTCGTGGTGACCAAGGACGTTTCCTTCATCTACGTATGCCAGCCAACCTCCGAACGAGATACCGACGGCACCGAGCAGACCAAGAAAAATTCCTAACTGCACCGTGCGCTCTGCAGTCACAGCAGCCCCAAAGAATCCTCGAAACGACCCGCCCACACTTGGTGGGTCGATGATCCGAAAAGCAATCAACAGCACAGCAACGAGGCCTAGGGCCGCCACAAGAACATTCGCCAGGCGCAGGGAATGCGACGCCAATCCGGCGAGACGCATGCCCGCCACCGCCAGCGCAGCGACGATCGCGACGACCAGGACAATCGGGATGTAGTCGAGCGAGTCCCAGGCGCTCTGGCCGGTCCCGTCCAGGAAGAAAGTCACCCCCGTCGTATCCGGAATCCCGATCACGAACCAGTCGAGAAACATGGACACAAGCAGCACGATCGCCGACGCGCTCGCGATCTGTTCCCCGGCCATCAACCTCTCCATATGCACCTCACTTCCCTATCTCGCCGCCGGCGCAGCGGAGCGACCGCTAGAGAGATGCGTCGGCGAAGCGAGAGGCAACGCTAGGTCCCATGGGCCATTTGGCATTTGTCGGCCATTTCAGCAGGTGCACCTACCGCCGTCGTGGCCAGCGCTGCTCTGGCGGATCGGTGCTCACATCGAAGAGGACGAGTTCGTCCAGATCCCGCCTGAAGGTGACCGTCCTTTGGAGGACCGACAGCCCGAGGAAGCAGCCATCGTGTTCCCCTTCACCCTCTTCCGGAGTGTGGCGGAGCTCAAGGTAGACGCGACCGCCCGAGTACTCAATGATCGGTGGTTCCAGTCCCACCGGCGCGATACAGGTCTCGACCACGGCCACAAGACGGGCCGATTTTTGACCGACGGTGCGTTCGACATGCCACTCGACCGCACGCTCGGAGCCGTCGTCGCCGCCGCCGCATCCGACTGCGAACAAGGTGGCACTCAAGAGAGTCACGATCACCAGAGCACCCAACGCTTTCTTGATCAGGGAAGCCATCGAAGTTGTCCGCCGACTTTAGTTGCAGGGCCGCAAGTTCTGCTGATGGAGGATTCCTGGGACTCGATCCGCTTCCATGTTGGGGGATGAGCAGAGGAGATACCAGAGTTTCGGTCATCTCGCCCATGGGACGCGAAGCAGACACGAGGCCGATGGACACGCCGGTGCTCAGGTTCCAACCGGCGCCCCGCTGTTTCCATGTTGGAGCTGCTTGTCCTCGGGGAACTTGACCCGATACCCAGCAGCGCCACACAGTGCGCTGTCATCAGTAGTCATTCGGGCCAACGGCGCTCGGGAGGATCGGTGCTTGAATCGAACAACGTGACCGAAGCCAGATCCCGCTTAAGCGTTACCACCTTGAAGACGGAACGCCTAACTCCACGGCAGTTGTCCAACTGCGCGCTCTCCAGCGGTTCCTCCAAAAGCAGCTTGATCAGCACCCGCCGGCCGGAATACTCAGTCTCAACCTGGGCCACCCTGGGCTCCCGTGCGCCGATCAGTATTCAACACCGCCTACGAGGCGAACTTCTCGCGGGCCGAACTGCTTGAA
This sequence comes from uncultured Actinomycetes bacterium, assembly GCA_963729055.1. Lineage (GTDB taxonomy): Bacteria > Actinomycetota > Thermoleophilia > Solirubrobacterales > 70-9 > VAYN01. Next base: position 214,239 of record CAVSMQ010000007.1, read on the forward strand.
CACAACCCACCTAATTCGCGCGGGACATACATGCCGTTACCCTCCGATGCAAGCAAACACATGTCGATGGACTCGCCGGTGCACAGGTTCCAACCAGCGATGATCTCCCTCACGAACCTAGCGAGGCCAGCGCCGCGTAGGTGGATCGGTGCTCCCGTCATACAGTGCACGACTTCCTACTGGTGCTGAGAGGAGTACTACCTTGGCAATTCCTCCCCCAACATCCATGCACGTCGGATGCCTTGCTGAGCGCTGGAAAGTGATGACCCACGCAGTGATAATTACCGACCGCTTAGATCGCGAAAGTCGTATGGCACCGAATCGCGGTTTCGGACGACCAATGCAAATTTCCGGATGCGCGCTGATTTCGAGTCGCCGTCCGTTCGGATCTCGGGGGAGAGTCCACTGCATGGGTCTCGCGACTCTCTGCCAGGGACCCGGTGGCTGGTCAGAGTGGTAGGTTTCGCTGATCTCCGGCTGCGAGGCCGGAGTGTCGTAACCAGAACGTTCCTTGGCTGGGAGCTCATTGATTCCGAGCAGCAGGGCGACGGCAACGAATACTGCCAATGGAGAGGCGAAGAGTCTATGAAAGTAGGCGTCCATTAGTGGTCTCTGATCAAAATGAGATCGTTGAACTCGTGGTGTGAAAGAGCCCCGAGGATTGCCGTTTCGCGTCCAGTCGGCGTGTTGAGAAGCGGCTGAACCTCCTTGACCTCCGCCCCGCGTCGGCCACCCATAAGGATTCCTACTGCAGCGCCGGTCTTGGCATCCCACACTGGTGCACCGCTATCACCGGGAATCGTGCTGAAATGATCGACTCGTACGGCACCTTGCCACCGACCGACGTCTTCGAAGTAGACATGCTTGATTCCGACGACCTCGCCACACCGCACCCGGTTACTTCGAGAACCGGATACACAAAGCCGTTGCCCCCGTTTTGCGGCCATGGGGGCACCAATCTGGGGTCGCTCACCATCGTTGCCGAATATCGCATGCGGCGCGATGCTGCCATCGCCTAGCAAGCGTACAGCCTCCGTATCAACATAGGGTGCATACCAGTATGCATTCTTTGCCACCTCGCCTAGCGCTCTCAATTGCAGCCGATCGATGAATTCCGGATCGACTACACCTGAGTCAGTTCGAAAGACCTGATCTCCAACATGCCCGCAATGTCCTGCGGAGAGGAAGTATCGTCGCGTCACGTCACCAGTTCGCTTGACCGCGCCGAACGCAGCCGTACACGCCGTCTTGGTTCCATCTTCCCACCAGTTGATAAATCGGTCACCGGCCAACATCTGGCCACTTGCCTTATTCCGTCCCGACTCATGCATCGAACCCTCGCTCACACCTTCGAAGGCGAGGCCGCTCAATGACCCTAAATCCTGGCCTAGACGCTGTTCGGTCAACGGGACATTGGTAGTTCCTACAACGAGGGCGTTGCTCCCATCCGCAACTCCGACCTCAGTGACGACTGATTGCAATATCGGATCGCCCTCCACAGCAGACATCACCGACGGTTCACGCGCCTCCAGACTAAGGCGGGACTCAGTGGGCTGTTGATTAAAGGGAGCAATCCTATCTGAGGCAACCAGGTCTGCGCTCGTGATGAGCTCCTCCACTCGTGCTGCTTGGTCTTCGGTAAACCCGATTCGGGTTATGCCGCCTGCTTGATGGTCGACTTCGTACCCGGCGTACGAATTCGGATAGTGACCGTATCCCCAGTCGTCTATCCGCGGCCCATTAACTGCGATGTACCATTCTCGGTATTCCATCTCGGCGACGTCTTGAGGTCGCAGTGGCATCCCCCAGCGTTCCCAAGAAGCCCGGGCAACTTCCCCCGCGGGGCTGTGAGGATTATGCCAGGCGCCTATCAAATTGAATATTCGTTCATCGAGTTCAACCTCGCTGACGACAGGAAATACCACCTCAAGCCCATTTTGCTCGCGAAAGCGTTTGATCTCGTTGAACTTCGGCGGTACCGGCGCTCCGATTGAAGGTGGCGGTGGTGGCGGGATGTTGACCCAGAAGCGCTGCGCCGCGGTGGCGCCGATCCGGTCGGTGACGAGGACTTCGACCCAGAGGATTCCTGGGGCGAATTGGCCCGTTTCCATCACCCACTCGTTCACTGGTGGCGGACTCACGCACTCAAGGCCGGGTTTGTTCGGGTCCTGTTCGCAGTTCATCTCATCGACCAGCACGTTGCCGTTGACGATGATGTCGATCGAGGCGATTCCCTCAGGCGAGTAAGCGCGGGCGGTCAGGTAGTAGTCGCCTGCTGAGATGACCATCTGTTCCTTGGCGTCGAAGAGGGTTCCCATCAGCGGTTCGATCGTCGGCGGTGCTGCCGTGTCCCACCACTTGAACACGCCGCCGTCTTCGCCGATGTCGTAGGTGATGTGCGGGGCGTCGGACGGGATGACCGTCGTGCGGCGAGAAGGTGCGTCCTGGTATTCAAAGTCGGTTTTCTTCGCTGGCGCGGTGCCGGCGGGATCGACCGTCACCGACTGGACGCGCCCGTCGGGAGAATAGGCGATCGAGCCCCAGGTGCCGTTCGCGAGGGTGACTTTGGTCATCCGCCCCGTGGCGTCGTACTGATATTTCGATTCGCCTCCGGGGCCGATCTCGGCCGTCAGGTCATCGCCCGAATGTACGTAGGTGTGGGTTCCGGCGGCATCGCCGGCGACGCTGCTGACAAGACCGCCCGTGGTCTCGACCTCGACGCTGGGGTCGCCGTCGTTTAGGTCGAGCGGTTTGGGGTCTGCCACCTCGTAGGTTCCGAGCTGCCAGCGCTGGATGCGGTGGTTGCTGACGTCGGTGACCCAGATCGCACCGGAGGGAGTCGAGGCGATGCCCATCGGCGTGGTCCCGGTCGGGAGCGAGAACTGGCCTTCGCCCGACCCTTTGCTGCCGAACTGGCCGACGTAGTTGCCTTGGAGGTCAAAGCGCTGCACCCGGTTGTTGTTCTGATCGCCGACCCAGACGTTGCCATGAGAGTCGACCTCGACCGTGCTTGGGCGGTTGAACTGCCCATTGCCGCTGCCGAGGCTGCCGAACTGCGCGGCCCAGGAGCCGCTGGGCTGGAACACGGATACCCGGTGGTTCTGCAGGTCGGCGACCCAGAGGTTCCCGTTGGGATCGACGTCGATCCCGATCGGCCTGCCGAGCTGACCACTGCCTGAGCCTTTTGAGCCAACGACAGCAAGGAATTTGCCTTCCTCGTCGAACCTTTGGATCCGCCCGTTGCCCGAGTCGCTGACCCAGATGTTGCCTTGGAGATCGGCGACGATGCCTTCCGGGCTCGAGAGCTGGCCGTTCCCGGTGCCCGCGGTGCCGAATTTAGAGATGAACTGCCCTTCGGGGCTGAACTTCTGGACCCGATTGTTGTTGGAGTCCGTGACCAGCAGGTTGCCGTCGTGGTCGATCGCGATCGCGGTCGGCTTGTTGAACTGGCCGTCAGCTGAGCCAAGGGTGCCGAACTTGGCCAGAAATTTGCCGCTGGAGTCGAAGTGCTGGATGCGATTGTTCGATTTGTCGGCGACCCAGAGGCTGCCGTCGATCCCAGCCGCGACGTCGCCCGGTGATTGCAGGTTGCCGTCGCCTGATCCGACCGAGCCGAAGGCGCTCATATAGGCAGGGCGTTCGATCGGCACCAACCACTGCTCGATGTGATTTTTGCCAAAGTCGGTGACCCACAGGTGGCCTTCGGAATCGGTGGCCATCCCATCGGGGCGACCGAAGGGTCCGATCTTGGCTTTGAACTGGCCGGAGAGATCGAACTGCTGGACGCGGTTGTTGCCTTGATCTGCGACCCAGACGTTTCCTAGTTTGTCGACCTCGAGCTCGGCGGGGTTTTTCAACTGACCATCACCCGGTCCGGTCGTCCCAAACGAGCTCAGGAATGAGCCGCCTGCGCTGAAGGTCGAGATCCGATTGTTCTGCCAGTCGGCGACCAACACATTGCCGCTCGGCGCAACGGCGACCCCGCTCGGTTCCCCCAGCTGGCCGGCGCCTGAGCCTTTGGTCCCCACCGACTGCAGGAAAGCTCCGGCGGCATTGAATTTCTGCAGCCCGTGGCCGAGGTCGGCGACCCACACGTTGCCGGCGGCGTCGACGGCGATTCCCCGGGGCCAGATGAATTGACCGTTGCCGGTGCCGAGCGAGCCGAATTTGGAGATGAAGGCGCCCGACGAATTGAAGCGCTCTACGCGCTGGTTGCCCGCATCGGCGACCAGGAGGTCACCGTTGGGAGCGACCGCAATCGAGGTCGCCTGGTTGATCTGGCCGTTGCCGTTGCCAAACGAGCCGATTTTGGCGAGGAAATTGCCGCTCGGATCGAACTTCTCGATCCGGTGGTTTCCGTAGTCGAGCACCCAGAAGTTGCCTTGCGAGTCGATGGCCGCGTCGAGCGGTGACTGCAGTTGTCCATCGCCGGAGCCTTGGGAGCCGAACGAGCTGACATAGGTCGGTTGCGTGATCAGCTGCGGCTCGGGGATTTCCAGTTCTGAGGGATCGGCGCTGAAGGTGGCCGGGTCACTGACCTCGATCTCCGAGAGCTTGCCGCCTTCATAGTCGTAGTCCACTTCGGCGTAGCCGTCGCTCTGCAGCGACTCGGCCTGGCCGGTGGGGTCGAAGGCGATCGAACCCACCGATTCGCCGGTCTCGTCGGTCATTTCGTAGCCGCCGCTCGCCGTCTTGGTGATCGTTGCCTGCAGGTCAGGGTCGAATTTCGAGGCGCCGGCTTGGGTCGGCAGTGCGACGCCATCGATCACCGAGTTCGTGTCGACCACGGCGGCTTCGGTGGCCCCCACGCCGACCGGGTCGAGCTCGGGCGTCTGAGCCAACGTCCAGCCGTCTCCCCATTCGGAGTTTTCGCCACTCGGCAGCATCGAGTTGTAGTAGCGCTCCACTTCGAGGTCGAGCGCTGAGGCACCCTCCACGTCGACGTCGGTCTCGCGGTAGACGAGGTTGCCGTTCATCACATTGACCGCGAGTTCCGGACGTTGGGGGTGCTCTTCTTCGGCTTCGTTGCCGGTGCCGTCGGGGAGAGGGAAGTACTGCATCACATACTCGTCCTTCATCCCCGTCGCCGGGAAGTATTCGAACTCGATATTACGTTCGCGCACGTGGCCGACGAAGTCGCGAACGATCACCTTCAGTTTGTGCTTGCCCGCGGTGTCGAGCTTGCTCAGCTTGAGCTGGTAGGTCTCGGTCCTCTGGCAGCTCGCGGGGCAAGATGGGGTCGGCGACCACGGCACTTCCTGTTTGACGTCATCGAGGAAGATTTCGATGTCTTTGACCCCGGAGCGCATGTCTTGAGGGCTGACGTAGGTGCCGTCTTTGGCTTCGATCCTCAGGTTGTAAACGGGAAGGGTCAGCTGGTCGCCGCTGCCGGGTGGGGCCTCTTCGCTGCCGACCTCGTTGGTCGCTTTCGCCAGTTGGCCTTCGAGCGTGACTTCCGGCGCGGTGCCGTCGACGCGCGTCTCGAACCAGGTAGCACCCGCGTACTTACCAGTGGCGTCATAGGCATTCACGTAGCCCTGCCTGATTCCCTCGCGGAAGCTCGCTCCGGTCAGGCCGTTGTTGCCGAAATTCGCCGTGTAGCTGGTCCAGCACAGGCTGCGCCAGGTTCCTGAGCACTGATTCTGTTCCGGGAGGTCGAGGACGGGTCCTGAACCCTCGCCCCAGATCAATGCGTTCTGCACCCCGAGTCCCTGGTCGTTGAACTGCGCGGTGATGTTCACCGGCGTCGTGCTGCTGATCCAGCCGTTGGGAACGTTGCCCATCGACTGAATCGACGGCGCCGCCCAATCGTCGAGCCAGATGTTGGCGCCGCCGGCATAGAGGTCGCGCCAACACGGCATCGAGAGGTTCTGGCCGCCGGTCGTGAGGCCAAAGATCGCCCCGTTGCCCCACTGCGGCAGCATGAAGATGCCACCGGGCTGATTGGCCGAGTTGATCGAGAGGTAAGCCCAGTTGCTCTGGTTCATCGACCAGATCCCGAAGTAGTTCTTCGGATTCGGATATTTCGCCTCTTCGCAGCCGTGGTCCGCATGCACGTACGGGAAACCGAGCGATACGTCTTTCAGGTAGCTATGGATGTTGGGCGTGTAGTAGGCGAACTGTCCCCACTTTTCAGGGCTGTAGGTCTTGCTTTCCAGCGAGACGTATAGCCCGCGGCTGTCTTTGCCGAGTGGTCCGAAACACTCGTAGATGCATTTGGTGCTGCCGTAGATCCCCTGGGCGTTGGTGGTGTAGCTCCAGAACCCGAGCGTGTCGTAGTTCCCACCCACGATCCACCCTTCCTCGTATTCGAGGATCGGATCGACGAGGATCGGCCAGGCGTAGTCGCCGTCGCGGTGCTCGACCGTCAGGACGAGCGAGTCGGCGTCGACTTCGAGCTCAACAGGGACGTCAGTGCCCTGGGCGTCCACGGCGACCGGCTCAGGAATCGTCGTCAAGGTTTCTCCGTCCTTGACCACTTCCGCTCCCCAAGTGCCGTCGTGGAGCTCCGCACCCGCAGGCATCGAGACCTGGAAGCGCAACGTCTCCGGGCTGTTCACGGACCGCAGGAAGTTGAATATCTCGACCCCAGTCCCGATCGGGCTGATCATCATGTCGGTGTCGGGAAGCACCTCAGATGCGAAGACGTTTTCGTCGCCAAACGGCCGCGCTAGTTGATCCTCATCGGCGCCGGCCAGCTTGATCGCGACGCCTTCCTCTCCCACCTCGATCGGCTCGTCAACCGACTCCGGGATCTGCACGTCGACCAAGGCGTTCTCGGTTTCGTAGCCGCCCGCGGTCTCTTCCAGGCTGACGTCGACTTTGCGTAGGTCGCCCTGCTCGTCCTCGGTCCGCACCGGCAGGCTCGATTCGAGCACCATGCCGTCGCCTTCGTCTTTGATCGTCGCCGACATTTCTTCGCTGCTGCTGATCAATTGCGCGTCGCTGAGGGCGCGGACCGGGTCGCGGTTGAGCTGCGCAAGCTCCTCGGCAAAGGCCGTGCCGATCAGATCCTTCGCTTCGGTGGCGCCGAGGTCGACGTAGGCCAGGCGAGACGCCGCCCTCTCCTGAGCGGCTTGCGGGCTTTGCAGCCAGGCCAGCCGCTCGTCTTCCTCACGTTCGGCTTCTTCGATCCCTTTCGTGATGTCCTCGGGTCCGGGAAGCCGCGAGGGATCGAACCCTTCCGGGGTTGGCGGCAGCTCGATTTCGCCGGGTGGCGACGGGTTCTCGGCAGCGAGAACGGGGACCGCCGCACTGATCGCGAGCAGGACTACGCCGAAAACCAAGACCGACGCTATGCGGACCGACCAACCCGACGACGCAGACAGACCATCGGCACGTCTACGCCACCGCGACAGCATGCTCCGCAACCTGGCCTCCCTACCTAAGCTGGCTGAGACTAATTCCGTCGCCACACTGGACAACGGCTGGACGAGTCGGCGATTGATATCGCCCTGACGCCCGGGCCGTCAATACTCGAAATCTGAAGTTTGTCTAAGAACTTTGCTAACGCTGAGATACGTTCCAACGGTGCCTGCCGTCAGAAAGGGGCACCGGATCTCCCCCACGCCCTAACCCCGGCAATAGCTAATCGGGGTGCGCCGAGGATGCCGCTGCCGGCGGCAGCAGGACCCGGGCCCAGCCCTTGACGCAGAGCTGGCCCTCCTGGTTTCGCTCCTCGAGCGTGAGGGCGACCTCGGTGCCGGCCTCCGCGCCGGTCACGCTCGTCACCTCGCCGCCAACCGTGAGCCGGTCGCCGGGGACGGCGATGCCGCGGTTCTGCCAGCCGATGCCGGTGAGCCGGCTGCGCGGGCCGAAAGCGGCCTGCGCCGTGCGGGCGAGGAAGCAGGCGTGGAGGTGGGATTGGACGAGGACGTCCGGGTAGTCCTCCTGCTCGCGGGCGTAGTCGCGGTCGTAGTGGATTCGATGCGCGTTCCAGGTCGCGGCGCTGAAGGCGAAGAGCTGGACTGGCGTCGGCTCGAAGACGAGCTCGGCGACGGGATCGCCGAGCTGCGGAAGCTGGGCCGTCACGCTCGTCCTCACCTCGCGATCAGCGTTTCCCGGCAGGTGACGAGCGGCTCCCCGTCGACCGTCCGGTAGCTGGTCTCGATCGTCAGCAGGATCAGTTCGCCGCTGCCCCCCTGTTTGCGCTCGACCGCGGCGAGGGCCGGCTCGACGACGAACTCGGTGCCCGCCAGCACCGGCCGGTGGAGCTCGAGGTCCTGTCCACCGCCCATCAGCCGCAGGCCCTGCAGCGGCAGCCAGGCCTCGCGGCCGACGCCGGTGCCGTCGGCCCGGAGCTCGCCGAGCGCCGGGCCAGCGCCCCACTCGAGCACACTGGTCAAGAGCAGCGGCGGACAGGGAATTCCCTCGTAGCCGGCGGCGCGGGCCGCCTCGAGGCTTGTGTAGATCGGCGAGTCCTCGCCGCTGGCGACGGCGAAGCGGGCGATGTCGCGGGCCGAGACCGAGCCGCGCAGCTCGGGCCCGCGGCGGCCGATCATTGCTGCCAGCTCGCCAGCGGCGGCGGCGATGCCGGGCTCAGTCACCCGAGCCCAGGTCCAGCATGTTGCGGGCGATCATCCAGCGGTGGATCTCCGAGGTCCCGTGGCCGATCCGCCAGACCCGGGCCTGGCGGAAGAAGCTCTGGATCGGCGACTCGCGGAGATAGCCGAGGCCGCCCTGGATCTGCAGGCAGCGATCTGTTACCCGCTGGGCCATCTCGGCCGCGTAGAGCTTGGCGATGAAGGCCTCGTTACGGATCACCTGGTCGTTGTCGGCCATCCAGGCGGCCCGGTGGACGAGCAAGCGCGCCGCCTGCAGCTCGACTTCGGAGTCGGCGAGCATGAACTGGATCGCCTGGCGGCTGGCGAGCGGCTTGCCCCAGGTCTCGCGGCTCTTGGCGTGCTCGACCGCGATCTCGATCGAGCGCTGGGCCAGGCCCAGTTGCAGGGCGGCGATCTTCAGGCGCCCGTGGGTGAGCTGCTCGCTGGCGATCGCGAAACCGCCGTGCAGCTCGCCGAGCAGCTGGTCGGCGGGTATCCGGCAATCGTTGAACGCCAGTTCCCAGGGCGCCCACTGGTCGCCCATCGTCGCCAGCTGGCGGACCAGCTCCAGCCCTCGCGTCTCGGTATCGACCAGGAAGCTGCTCACCCCGCGCGCCCCCGCCCCCGGCTCGGTCGAGGCGAAGACGATGACGAAATCGGCGAAATCGACCCAGCCGATGAATTTCTTGCGGCCGTTCAACACCCACTCCTCGCCGTCGCGGACGGCGGTCGTCGTGATCGCCGACACATCGGAGCCGGTCTCCGGCTCGGTGAAGGCGTAGGCGCTGTGCTTCTCACCGCGGATCACCGGGTGGTAGTAGCGCTCTTTCTGCGCCGCGGTGCAGTGGTAGAGGGCGGGCTCTGGGCTACCGCCGAAGACATCGCCCGGGATCGGGCCGAACATGATCGGGCTCTTGTAGAGCTCCTCGGCGACGAACGCCAGCGCGATCTGGCCACAGCCGACGCCGCCGTCCTCAACCGGCGCCTCGAGCGCCCAGAGGCCGAGGTCGCGTGCCTTGCGCTCCAGCCGCCGCCGCTCCTCCCAGTCCAGGGTGCCGTCCTGCAGGAACTGCGGCTCGAGCGGGTCGAGCTCGGCGGCGACGAACTCGCGGGTCCGGGCGACGAGGTCGCGGACCTCGGCCGGCGGCGCGAAGATCAGCGCCGGACCCTGGTCCGCCTCGACGCTCACTGCCCTTCCTCCCGCCGCCGCGCCTCGGCCAGCAAGACCGGCAGGCCGAACTCGACGGTCTCGATCCCCTGCACGGCGGTCAGCTCGAGCACCGCCATGATCTCCGCCGCCGTCGCCCCATGGCCGAGGGCGTTGCGGACATGGATCCGGATCCCCGGTTCGAAGAGGTGGGTGGTCGAGGCGTCGATCGCGACGTAGATCAGCTCCTTCACCTTCGGCTCGAGGACGCCGCCCTCGAACGGCACCGCCGAGAAGCGGAAGTAGGCCTCGAAGAAGTCGGGGTCAAGGGCCAGCACCCCGTCCCAGAGCTCCGACCAGTAGCCGCGGACGCGGATGAACTCGGCCTTCAGCTCCCCCTCGTGCTCGGACAGCGGCCGGTCGGCAACTTCCTCCCCGGCCGCCGCCAGCTCCTCGAGCAGGATCGGCACCGCAACGGTCGTGGTGTGGATGCCGAGCACCGAGGTGAGCTCGAAGGTCTCGAGGATCTCCGCCACGGTGGCGCCTTGATCGAGGGCGAGGCGGATGTGGAGCTCCAGCCGCGGCCGGTGGAGGTGGGTGGCGGCGGCGGCCAGCGCAACCCCGACCAATTCCCTCACCTTCGGCTCCAGCGTCGCCTTGCGCGTGGGAGCAGCGGCGAAACGGAGCGACGCCTCAAGGAAGTCGCGGTCGAGCTCGAAGAGGTCCTCGGCGTGGTCGGGCCAGTTGCCTCCGGCCGCGGCGACCTCCTGCTTCAGGTGCTGAACGCTGTCAGCCATCGCCGCAGCTTATCTACCGACCGGTCGTTTAGCAACGGTCCCGGGGGCTAGCCGGTGAGACCCGCCGAGCGCTCCTCGGGGCCGGCCATCGCCGGCGGCTCCTCGTCTTCGACTTCCTCGGGCGGCCGCTGGTTCAGCGTCCCGATCCGAGCCAGGGTGACGGCGACGATTAGGGCGACGCCGTTGAACATGTCCTGGACGTAGTTTTCGGCGCCGGCCAGCTGCAGGCCGGTGATCCCGACCGCCAGCAGGATCAGGCCGAGGACCGTGCCCCAGACGTTGAAGCGGCCGGCGCGGATCGTGGTCGCGCCAAGGAAGGCGGCGGCGAAGGCGGGGAGCAGGTAGCCGGCGCCGACGCCAGCCGTGGCCGAGCCGAGGCTGGCGGTGTTGAGGAAGCCGGCGGCGGCGGCGAGGAAGCCGGAGAGCATGAAGGCGAACACGATCCGGCGCTCGGTGCGAATCCCCGCCAGCCGCGCCGCCAGGCGCCCGTACCCGGTCGCGTACATCTCGCGCCCGATCGAGGTGTGCTGCAGCACGTACCAGAGCGCCGTCGCCGCGACCAGCACGTACCAACCGCCGATTGGCATGAACCAGACTTCGGTGCTGGCGAGGTCGAGGATGTTGGCGCCGATCCCTTCGTAGATCGTTTCGCCGCTCGCGATCAGGGTCCCGAAGCCGGTCAGGATCGTGCTGGTGCCGAGCGTCGCGACGAACGAGTTGAGCTGGACCTTGACGACGAGGAAGGCGTTGACGGCGCCGACGAAGAGGCCGGCGGCGAGCACCGCGAGGATGATCAGCACCACCCCCGAGCCGCTCTCGGCGAGCTTCGCGGAGAGCACCGCAGCGAGCCCAAGGATGCCGGCGATCGAGATGTCGAACTCGCCGACCACCAGCGGCGGCACCGCCGCCAACGCCAGCAGCCCGAGCACGCTCTGCGAGGCGACGATGCTCTTGAAGTTGTCGAGCGTCGGGAAGGTTTCCGGCTCGGTCAGCGAGAAGACGACGATGAACGCGATCAGGACCGCGACCGCGGCGTAGTTGGTCGCGATCGAGCGCCAGTTGAAGCGCCGGCGGCTGGCCTCAGCCACGATCGCCCTCCGCCGCCGGCGCCGCATCGACGTAGCAACGTTCGAGCACCGTCTCCGGCGTCAGCGCGTCACCCTCGACGACGCCGCTCACCTGCCCTTCCTTGAGGACGACGACGCGGTGGCAGATTCCGCACAGCTCCTCGATGTCGGTCGAGGCGATCAGCACCGCCAGCCCGTCGGCGGCGGCGCCGCGGAGGATCGCGTAGATCGTCGCCTTGGCGCCGATGTCGACGCCCTGGGTCGGGTCGTCGAGCAGCAGTACCCGGGGGCCGACCTGCATCGACTTGGCGAGCACGACCTTCTGCTGGTTGCCGCCGCTGAGGGCGGCGAACTCGACGTCGCCGTCGGCCGGGCGGATGGTGAATTCCTCGATCAGGCTGCGAGCGGCGCCGCGCTCGGCACGGCCGCTGAGGACGCCGCGGCGCATGAAGGCGGAGAGGTTGTTGAGGGTCAGGTTCTCGCGCACCGAGAAGACCCCGATCCCGCCTTCAGTGCGGTTGGCGACGAGCGAGACGCCGCGATCGATCAGGTCGTGCGTGGACGCGTGGTCGCCGACCTGCTCGCCGCCGACCGAGAGCGTGCCGGCGGTCGCGGTCTCCGCTCGGTAGAGGAGGCGGAGCAGGTGCCGCGGCTGCGCCGGGTCGATGCTGGTGACGCCGACGATCTCACGCTGGTGGAGGGTGAGGTCGACGTGCCGGACACCCGGACCGGTGAGATCGCGGACCTCCATCGCCACCGCCTCCCCGGAGGGCCGCGGGTGCACGTAGAAAGAGGTCAGCGGGCGGCCGACGATCCGCTCGACCAGATCCTGTTCGCTGGTCGAGTTGGTGTCGAGCGTCCCGACCATCTCACCGTCGCGGAAGACCGTGACCGAGTCGCAAAGCTCGAGCACCTCTTTCATCTTGTGCGAGACGAAGAGGACCGCGGTCCCCCCGGCGACGACTTTGCGGACGGCGGCGAAGACGATGTCGATCTCGTGCGGCGGCAGGGTCGCGGTGACCTCGTCGAGGACCAGTAGCTCGACCTCTCCCCCCTTGATGTGCAGGGCGCGGATCAGCGCCACCATCGTCCGCGAGGCGGCGCTCAGCGTCGCCACCGGGGTCGAGGCCGCAAACGGCAGGCTGTAGGAGTCGAGCAGGGCCTGCACCCGGCGCGCCTCGGCGCCGCCGCGGATCGGGTTCAGCGGCTTGCCTTCGCTGGTCCCCAGGCCGAGGTTCTCGGCGACACTCATCTCCGGGATCAGGCCGAGGTCCTGATGAACAAAGCGGCAGTCCGAGCGCGCCTCGCCGTCGCCGAGGCCGAGCGGCTCGCCGCCGACCAGGAGCTCGCCGGAGTCGAGCGCGTGGACGCCGGCGAGCGCCTTGACCAGGGTTGACTTACCGGAGCCGTTGCCGCCGACCAACCCCCGCACCTCGCCGGCGCCGACACTCAGCGAGACGTCGTGCAGGGCGCGCACCGCGCCGAAGGACTTCGACACGGCACGCACCTCGAGCACAGCGTCCGGCATTTATTTGACGCCCCAGAGTTCGCGGAAGTTTTCCTCGAATTCGAAGTCGCCGACATAGGGCCCACTCGGCGGGGCGTTCTCTTTGACGATCAACCGCAGCTGGATGCCACCGTTTTCGGGCATCCACTCCGGCGCCGGGGCTTCGCCGTCGAAGGCCCGGTTCAGCTGATCGACCGAGGCCCAACCGATCAGCTCCAGCGAGTAGGCGGCGCTGGCTACCTCGGGCCCGCCTTCGCGGATCATGTCGAGGTTGGGGGCGCTGCCGTCCTGGCCGACAATTTTGACGTCGGAGCCGCCTTGGCGGACCGCCTGCGAGGCGAAGACGTTGCCGCCGTCGTAGGTGCCGAACAGAAATTCGAGGTCCGGGTTGGCGCGGAAGAACTGCAGGCTCGCCGGCGCCAGCTTCTGCGCGATTTCGGCGACCGGGACGTTGATTTCGCCCACTTCTTCGCAGGTTTCGCATTTTTCGGCAGCCGCTTTGAAGCCTTCAAGCCGCACGTTCAGGACCGGGTAGGTGGTGTCGTTGAGGACGCCGTATTTGGCTTCGCCGTTCGATTCGGCGACGATGAAGTTGGCAGCCATCGCGCCCATTTCTTCCTGGTTGGGCCCGACCTCGGCGTAGAGGCCGCCTTTGAAGCCGGCGCCGACTTCGCCGGGTTCGTTGTCGGCCGCCATCGAGACCACTGGGATGCCCGCGGACGCCGCTTCTTTCATCGGGCCTTCGACCAGCGGCGAGGGGATGCCGGCGCTGAGGATGCCGTCCACCTTTGAATCGATCGCCCGTTTGTAGGCTTCGTTGTAGCCCTGCGGCGAGCCGTCGGTCTGCAGCTTCGTCACCTTCCAGCCGATTTCTTCGGCCGCTTCCGCCGCCGCGTCGAAGTCGCGCACGCAGCCTTCGACGTCGGCGCTACAGCCGATCACGAAGACGGATTTGCCTTTCGCGGGGGCAGGCGATTTGGCCGGCCCTTTCCATTCCGTCTTTTCTTCCTCGGCTTCTTCAACCGCTTCTTTGGCCGCCGAGACGACGCTCGACGACGAGCCGCCGCCTTCTTCTTCTTTCGCGGTGGTCGACCCGCCTTCGCTGGTTTCGCTGCTGGTTTCGCTACTGCTACTGCTGTCGTCGCCGCCGCCACAGGCGGAGAGGGCGATCGACCCTACGACCAGCAGGGCCGCCAACAGCAAGGCGATCAAGGCACGCCGGGGACGTCGAGCGTCAGGTGCACGCATGGATGGTTCTCCTCCGTTTCTTCCCAAGCAATCCGGTTCCCGCTACCAAACGGTCGGCCGGTTGGTAGTCGAGAAACCTAGCCCGCACCGCGCTCGCTGTCAAGCAAACGATTGCTTGGTTTCGTGTGCAAGGGGCGCCTCTGGCTATCGCCATGGGGGGTGTCCAACCCTGGAAATTGGGGTGGTACCGTTGATGCCGATGACCAAGACCGAGCTACACCGGCTCGTGGATGCGCTCCCCGATGAATCACTGCCCGCAGCGGCGATTCTGCTTCGTCGCGCCCAGGACCCGGCCGCGGCCAGGCTCGACTCCGCGCCCTACGACGACGAGGAGCTCACCGACGACGATCTTCGCGCCGTTAAAGAGGCGCGGAGCAAGCCGGGCATCGATTGGTCAGACGCCGAGACGGAGCTAAACACTGGCTGATCAGGGCGGATGGCGGATCGAGATCCGGCCCGCTGCCCTGAAGTCTCTTCGACGGCGATGTCAAGCGTCTCCGCGGCCCGGAGCGCCTATGGCGGCGCAGCGGACGCGAAGGGACGCAAGGCGGGTGGCTCAGCTGCGTTTTTTGCGGCGCGAGCGCGACGGTTTGCGGCCTGGGTAATTGCAGACCATCGCCACCGTCATGTTGGCGTAGGCCTCGGCGATGTGCTCGGCGTTGTCACGGCCGCGGCGCTTGTACCAGACCGGCAGGCCGTTGATCGCCGAGAGCAGGAAGAAGCAGGCGTAGCGGGTGTCGAGGTCCGGGTCGGCCTCGCCGGCGCTCTTGACGTCGTCGATGATCGCCGTAACCCGCGCCTCGTACTCGTGGCGTTTGGCGATCACCCGGGTCAGGCGTTTGCCGCTCAGGTGCTTCCACTCGTTGAAGTAGAGGCTCGCGCGCTCGACGTTCTCCAGGTACCAGAGTGACCACTGGCGGGCGAATTCGCGCAGCCGCTCGACCGCCGGCATGTCGAGCTCCTGGACCTTCTCCATCAGCTCGAACGACTGCCGATCGGACTCCTCGAAGATCCGCGCCAGCAGCTCTTCCTTGGAGTCGATGTAGTGGTAGAGGCTGCCCTTGAGGACGCCGACCCTATCGGCGACGTCCTGGATCGAGGCCGAGGCGTAGCCCTTGTCATGGAAGATCTCGATCGCCGCGGCCAGCACCTCCTCGTCGCGGTTGCGCCGGGTGCCCTGCCGTGAGCGGGGTTTTTTCTGGGATCGGGTAGCCAACTTTTCCTCTGCGTTCTTAGATTAGTTGAACAAGCGGTCGGCTCGCTGCCTCACCCGGCGACTCGATCCACAACTTGCGCGGTAAGCATCTCCCGCACCGCGGAGCGGCGCACCTTGAGGCTGGTGGTACGCGGCAATTCGTCGACGAAAGCAACCTCGGTCGGCTTCTTGAAGCTCGCCAGCTGATCGCGGCAGTGCTCGACCACGGCGGCCGAGTCGAGCGGTCGGGTGCCGTCGGGGACCACGGCGGCGACCACGGTCTGGCCCCAGCGCTCGTGCGGCAGCCCGACCACGGCGCAGTCTCCGACCCCCGGAAGCGCACGGATCACGTCCTCGACCTCGCTCGGGTAGACGTTGATGCCACCGCTGACGATCAGGTCGGTGCGGCGGTCGGCGACGTAGACATAGCCGGCGGGGTCGATCGAGGCCATGTCGCCAGTCCGGTACCAGCCGTCGCGGAGTACGGCTTCCGTCTCCTCGCGACGGTTCCAGTACGCCGACATCAGCGCCGGGGTCCGGATCGCCAGCTCGCCAACGGTCTCGCCGTCGTGGGGAAGCGGCTCGCCCTCGGACCCGAGCAGGGCCAGCGCCGACTCAGCCACCGCGCGGCCGGTCGAAGCGAAGAGGTCACGCGCCTCACTCTCGCCCTCGATGTCCTCGCTGGTCGTCGCGGTGACCAGGCCGCCCGAGTTCTCGGTCATCCCCAGCCCCTCGACGAAGCGGCCGCCGACCACCTCGCAGAGCTCGCGCAGGGTTGCCGGCTCGGCCCGCGAGGCGGAGTGGAGGATCGAGGTCAGCGTCGCCCAACGGCGCCGGTCCGATCGCGCCAGCTCGGTGAATTCCGCGATCGTCGGCGCCGGCAGGTAGGTAAAGGTGACCCGCTCGGACTCGACGGTCGCGAGCAAGCGACTCGGCGTCCCAGCGGCCCATCATCACCACCGAGCCGCCGACATAGAGGTGGCTGAGGTAGTGGGCCGGGACCGTCGCCACGAACGACATCGAGCCGGTGGCGGCGGCGACGCTGAACAGCGGCAACCGGTAGGAGAGGGCGTTCAAGCGGGCGATCGCGAGCACGCTGCGGTGGGTGAGGACGGCGCCCTTCGGCGCCCCGGTTGTGCCGCTCGTGTAGCCGATCACGTAGGGCGCGTCCGGGTCCGGGGGATCGGGACGCCGCGGCGATCCGGCGGCGACCAGGTCCTCGTAGCGGCGAGCAGCCGCTGGCTCGGCGTCGCCGACCGCCGCCAGCAGCGCCAGATCCGCGACCCCCGGCAGGTCCTCGACGGTGCCGGCCGTTCCGGCCGAGCAAAAGAGAGCGCGGGCGCCCGAGTCGCGCAATGGGTGGGCCGCCTCCCGCGCCAGCAGCATCGCGTTGACCGGGACCATCACCAGCCCGGCCTTGGCGACCGCCAGGTAGAGCTCGACGTACTCGATCCGGTCGCTCATCCAGGCGGCGACCCGGTCGCCCGGCACGAGTCCGCAGCCGAGCAGGGCGTTGGCGAGGCGGTTGCTGCGCTGGTCGAGCTCGGCGTAGGTAATCCCCGGCCCCTCGCGGATGCGAATCGCGACCCGCTCGGGCGCGCGCCGGGCGCCTAGCTCGACCAGGTCGCCGACGGTCGCTCCGCGGCTCACCGAGCCAGGCTCCTGCCGCCGCAGAGGTAGGCGACCTGGCCCGTGACGTAGGAGCTCTCGGGCGAGAGCAGGAACGAGACCATCGCCGCGACGTCGTCTGGATCGCCGATCCGCCCGGCCGGGATCCGCGAGACCAGTTTGGCCAGCACCTCCGCGGGCATCCCCTGGGTCATCGGCGTGTCGACCAGGCTGGGGGCGACGGCGTTGACCCGCACCCGCGGCGCCCAGCGCAGCGCCAGCGCCCGCGTCGCCCCGATCAGACCCGCCTTCGAGCTGGCGTAGTTGGTCTGACCGAAATTCCCGAGTGAGGCGCGCGAGCTCATATTGACGACCGCCCCGCGGTCCTCAAATCTCTCCTCGAGCCTGAGCGCGAGGCGCATCCCTGCCACCAGGTTAACCCGGATCACCAGCTTGAAATCCTCCGCCGAGAGGTCCGTCGCACGAGCGTCTCGAGTGATGCCGGCGTTGTTGACCAAAGCCGCCACCCTTCCACCGGCCGCCGCGACCGCGGCGTCGACGGCGGCGACCCCCTCGGCGCTAGTCAGGTCGGCGACCGCCAGCTGGGCGCCGCCAAGCCGCGAGGCCGTCTCGGCCACGCTCGGATCGAGGTCGACCAGCAACAGCCGGTAGCCGTCGGCGCCGAGCCGTTCGGCGATCCGCGTCCCGAGCCCGCCGGCGGCGCCGGTGACGACGGCGAGGCCGCGATCTTTAGCAGCCGGGCTCACGGCCAGACCCGCCCGAGATGGTCGGTGCCGGCGCGGACGAGCTGCCCGCTGAGGCCCGAGGCGGCCAGCCAGGCGGCGGCATCGGCGGCGGCCTGCTCCTGCTCGGCGCCGCGGTGGCTGACGGTGTTCACCTTCCAGCCGCGTTTGGCGCCCTCGAGCGCGAACGAGCGCGCCAGGCCCAGCAGGCCGGTGGCGAGGGCGGCGTCGGCGACATCGCCCTGACCGAGCAGATCGGCGTCGTCGACCAAGATCACGACCGGGCGCTCAGCCACTACGGCGTCGCGGATCGCCTCGAAGGCAGCGGTCAGCTCGGTCGCGATCGCGTCGAGGTCCTCGCCCAGCTCGGCCTGGCGGAGCAGCAACGGCGGCGCCAGCGGCGCCATCTCAGGCCTCCCCGTCGAGGCGTTCGAGCGCGAGCGCGATCCCTTGGCCGACGCCGATGCACATCGTCGCCAAGCCAAGCCGGCCACCGCCGAGCTCGAGCCCGCGCACCGCCTCGCCGACCAGGCGAGCCCCGGAGCAGCCGATCGGGTGGCCGAGCGCGATCGCCCCGCCGCGCGGGTTGAGGCGGTCGTCTTCGGGGTCGATCCCCCACTCGCGGCAGACGGCAACCGCCTGCGAAGCGAAGGCCTCGTTGAGCTCGATCGTCGCGAACTCCTCGATCCCGATCCCGAGCCGATCGGTCAGCTTTGCCGTCGCCGGCAGCGGGCCGAGGCCCATCAGCCGCGGCTCGACCCCGGCGGTGGCCGCGCCCAGCACCTTCGCCCGCGCCCGCAAGCCGCGGCTGCGGGCGAACTCGGCCGAGACGACGGCAAGTGCCGCGGCGCCGTCGCTGAGCGGACTCGAGTTGCCGGCGGTGACGCTGCCCTGCGGGTCGAACACTGGCCGCAGCGCCGCCAGCTTCTCCAGCGAGGTAGCGGCCCGCGGTCCCTCGTCGGCATCGACTAGCTGTCCGTCGCCAACCGCGACCGGGATCACCCATTCGGCGACGCCCGCGGCGGCGGCGAGCGCGTTGCGGTGGCTGCGCAGCGCGAACCGATCCTGGGCCTCGCGCTCGATCCCGCACTCGCGGGCAACGTTCTCGGCCGTCTGCCCGAGCGAGTCGGTGTGGCCCATCGCTTCCAGCCTCGGGTTGACGAAGCGCCAGCCGAGCGCGGTGTCCTCGAGCTCGACGGCGCCGCGGGGAAAGGTGCGCTCCGGCTTCGCCATTACGTAGGGGCCGCGGGTCATCGATTCGACGCCGCCGGCGAGGTAGGCAGCGCCGGCGTCGGCGGCGATCGCCCGGGCCGCGATCGCGACCGCCTCCATGCCGCTGCCGCAGAGGCGATTGACCGTCGCCCCCGGCACCGCGACCGGGAAGCCGGCGAGCAGCGAGGCCATGCGGGCGACGTCGCGGTTGTCCTCACCCGCCTGGTTGCCAGCGCCGAGGTAGACGTCGTCGAGCTCGGCGGGGTCGATCCCGGCACGCTCGACGGTCGCCGCCAGGGTCAGGGCTGCGAGATCGTCGGGCCGGACGCCGGCCAGGGCGCCGCCGAAGCGGCCGATCGGCGTTCGCACCGTCTCGACCACGACCGCCTCGCTCACGAGCCCGCCTCCCGGCTGGCGATCAGCGAGACCAGCTCGCCGCTCTGCACCGTCTCGCCGTCCTGGTTCACCACCTCGATCTGCTGCACGACGATGCCCTGCTCGGGCTTCGAGGTCTCGCGGCGCTCGGCGATCGTGGTGACGACGGCGATCGTGTCGCCGCTGAAGACCGGCTTGCGGAAGCGCCAGCTGCGCAGTTCCAGCAGCGCCCGCATCGAGCCGCGGAAGATCGGCATCTGCTGGCGCAGGCCGGTGGCGACCGAGAAGACGAGGGCGCCGTGGGCGACGCGCCGGCCGAAGCCGGCCGCGGCGGCAAAGACCTCATCGACGTGGAGCGGGTTGAAGTCGCCGGAGACGCCGGCGAAGGCGACGATGTCGGCCTCGCCGATCGTCCGCCGCGGCGAGACCCAACTGCGCCCCGGCTCCATGTCCTCGAGGTAGAGGCGGCCGCTCGAGTCGGGCTCCGGCATCGGCGCCGGCTCAGACACCGAGCCCCACCGCGATCCGCTCGAGCTCGTCCTCGCGACAACCGAGCATCGGTGCCCCAGCGAGGGCGCGCTTGTAATAGAGGCCGATGTCGTGCTCCTCGGTGAAGCCGATCCCACCGTGCAGCTGGACCGCTTCGGCGGTGGTGTGGACGTAGGCACGCGAGGCTCCCGCTCGCGCCGCCGCCGCGGCGAGCGGCACCTGCCGGTCGTCGGAGGCGATCGCGTCGGCCGCCGAGTAGACGCCCTCGCGGGCCGCGTCGGTGGTGACGTGGAGGTCGGCGATGCGGTGCTTGAGCGCCTGGAAGCGACCGATCGGGCCGCCGAACTGTTGGCGCTCTTCCATGTAGGCGACGGTCATCTCGATCGCCCGCCGGGCACCGCCGACCATCTCCGCCGCCAGCGAGACGGCGCCGCGGTCGAGGGTCAGGGCGATCGCCGCCGCGGTGTCGCCGCCGCTGTCGAGCCGCCGCGCCGGGGTGGCGTCGAAGCAGACGCGGGCGGTCTTGCGGGTGGCGTCGATCGTCGGCGCCAGCGTCCGCTCGAGGCCTTCGGCATCGACCTCGACGGCAAACAGGCCGAGCTCCTCGTCGAGCGCGGCGCAGACGATCAGCAGCTCGGCGCTGGTGCCGTCGAGAACGAGACCGCCGTCGCCGCTGAGGGCGTGGGCGTCACCCGCTGCCGTCGCGACCACGGCGCCAGCAGGATCGGGGGCGCCGAGCAGGTCGCCGGCGGCAACCAGGGTGGCCCGGCGCTCACCGGCCGCCAGCGCGGTGAGGATTTCCGCGGCGAGCTCGCCCTCGCCCGCCAGCAGCACCGCGTCGGCGGCCAGCACCGCGCTCGAGAGGTAGGGATCGGGGTAGAGCGCGCGGCCCATCTCCTCCAGCAGCAGGCAGCGCTCGACGAACGAGTAGCCGGCGCCACCGGCCTCCTCGGGAACGGCGATCCCGGCCCAGCCGAGGTCGGCTATTTCCTTCCAGGTGGCCGCCGAGAACCCGTCGGCGCTCGCCATCAACTCGCGGACCCGGTCGGAGGGGAAGCGCGACTCCAGGAAGCCGCGAGCGACTCCGCGGATTTCCTCCTGATCGGCGTTCAGCATGACGGTCGTGCTCATTGACCCACCTTCGTTTTGGCGCCGAGGACCTCGGCGATCTGTTCGCAGTTGGAGACCAGGTCAGCCGTCGTCACCCCGGCGCCCGCGGTCTGAAAGACGAGCTCGGTGACGCCCAGCTCGCCGAGCTCGGCTTCGAGCGCGTCGGCCTTCTCGCGGGCGGCGGCGGGGCTGCCGCTAATCGTCAGCTCCTCGACCACCTCGTCGGGGACCAGGTGCGAAAGCTCGCTCCACTCGGCCTTGCGCTCGGACTCGTCGAAGGCAACGCGAACCGCCTCCGCCACCCCTTCCCAGGGGGTGCCGGCGGCGACGGTGCCGTAGCTCGGCGTCGAGAGGTAGAAGGCGAGCTGGCGCTTGGCCAGCTCCCGCGCCAGCTCCTCGTCCTCGTCGATCGAAGTGATGCACCAGGCGGCGATCTCGAGTGGGCGCTCGCTCTGGCGCTGGGCGATCCCTTCGCCGAGCGCCGGCAGCACCCGCTCGCGCAGGTGGGTCCGGCTGAGCGCCAGCGCGTGCAGCAGGGCGCCGTCGCAGCTCGCGGGCGACGGTCCGCGTCATCGCCGGGTTAAGGGCGGCGGCGTAGATCGGCGGCGGGGCCTCGAGGTCGGGCATCTTCGCCCAGGCCTGGCGCAGGGCTTCGGCGTAGGCGGCGATCCGCGGCGCCGGCGGCTCGAACTCGGCGTCGTACCAGCGCCGCACGCCACGGGTGCCGGAGCTGATCCCGAGCGCAAAGCGCCCGCCGGCGAAGCGCTGCACGTCAGCCGCCAGGGCCGCCATCGCCAGCGGCACCCTGGTGAAGGCGTAGGCGATCCCGGTCGCGACCTCGATCCGCTCGGTCGCGAGCACTACCCCGAGCGCCCGGGCGACGGCGTCGCGACCGACGTACTCGGTGGTCCAGACCCGGTCGAGGCCGCCGCGCTCAGCAGACCGCGCGAGCTCGGCCAAGGGCTCGATCTCGTCGGTGGCGAAGACCAGGCCACGCCGTAACCGGCGCCCTCCCGTCGCGGTCATCGCGGCAGCCCAAGGAGGCGCTCGGCGATGATGTTGCGCTGGATCTCGCTGGTTCCCGAGTGGATCGTCCCGGCCCGCGAAGCCAGCAGCTCGTGCGACGGCTCGGTTCCGTCGAGCAGGCCGAGGGCGCCGTGGATTTCGCTGCCGAGTTCGCCGATCTCGCGCTCGAGCTCGCCCCAGAAGAGGTTTACGACAGAGCCTTCCATCCCGATCGACTCGCCGGCCTCGCCACGCACCGCGACCCGGAGGTTAAAGCGGCGCAGCTGCTGGCAGCGGATCCAGAGCTGCGCCAGGCGCCGCCGCGCCGCCGCCTCCACCGGCGCCGAGATCTCGCCCTCGGCAGCGGCGTTCCGCAGCTCGGCGGCGATGTCGTGGAGGTGGACGAGCATCCGCGCGTGGTCGGTGAAGCCCTGATCACCGCGCTCGAACTGGAAGAGGATCATCGCCGTCGCCCAGCCTTCGTCGACTCCGCCGACGACGAACCCGGCCGGGGCGCGGGCGCCATCGAGGAAGACCTCGGCGAACTCGGGGTCGCCGCTGATCTGTTCGATCGGGCGCACCGTCACGCCGGGCTGATCGACCGGGCAGACCAGCAGGGTCAGGCCGCGGTGGCGTTCCGAGTCGGGATCGGTGCGGCAGAGGACGAAGCAGAAGTCCGAGTACTGCGCCCAGGTGGTCCAGATCTTCTGGCCGTCGATCACCCACTCGTCGCCCTCGAGCCGGGCGCGGGAGCGGATCGCCGCCAGGTCCGAGCCGGCGTCGGGCTCGGAGAAGCCCTGGCTGAAGATCTCCTCGGCGGAGAGGATCGCCGGCAGGAAGCGGGCTTTCAACTCCTCACTGCCGACCTCGATCAGGGTCGGCCCGAGCAGCGCGATTCCGGGGGTGTTGGCGACGTAGGGGGCGCGCGCCAGTGCCAGCTCCTCGTAGTACATGAACTGGTGCAGGGGGCCGGCGCCGCGGCCGCCGAACTCCTCCGGCCAGGCGGGACCGGCCCAGCCCCCCTCGAACAGGGTCCGCTGCCAAGAGCGGCGCAGCTCGAACTTCTCGTCCTGGTCGAGCGGCTCCGGCACCCCGGGTGAGTTCTGCGCTAACCAGCTGCGGAATTCCTGGCGGAAGGGATGGTCTTCGGGCGCCAGCGAGACCTCGGGTCCGAGGATGCTGCTGGGTAAGGCTTCGAGCGAAATCGTCATCGGATTGCCATCGCATTCGCCGGCGAGCCGACGCCGCCGGGCAGGTTGAGAGGGACGGACACGAACATGAAGTCCCAGCGCGAGTCGGACGCGCAGAGGCCGGCGAGTCGGCTCAGGTCGAGCAGCTCGCCGACCGCGAAGCCGAGCAGCGGGATCAGCCGTCGGTGCAGCGAGCCGACCGCCGGGTCGCCCGGCGCCACCTCCAGGGTCGGGTTGTCGGCGGCAATCGCCACCGCGCCGCTGTCCCAGAGGAAGCGGGCGACCGCCTCCGAGCCGGCCAGGCCGCTGATCCGGGCGCTGGCGGCCTGCGCCTCGCGACCGGCCTGGTCGAGCTGACGGTAGGCCTCGATCCAGCCGGTGCGGAGGCAGAGCACGTCGCCGGGCCTCAGCTCGACGCCCTGCGCCGCGACCAGGTCCTCGAGCTCGGCTACTTCGATTGCCTCGCCGCCGAGCGGGTCGTACTCGCCGCCGCTGCGCTCACGGTGGGCGACGAGGTCGAGGAGGACGCCCCGGCCGACGATCCCGCGCTCGGCCCAGTGCTCGATCCCGAGCGGGCCGGCCCCCGGGCCGAGCTCCTCGTCGAGGCCGCCGAAGAAGCCGAACTCGCGGGCCCGAACGTGGCGCAGTCCGTCCCACTGGCTCGACCCCTGCGGGTAGAAGACGTCGAGCCGGTCGTCGAGGGTGTTGCGGTCGGTGGCGAAGACCGTGTGCTCGACCGGATCGCGGCCAAACAGCGGCGGCGAGGGCTCGTCGAGTGGCAGGTTCAAGGGAACAACCTCGCCGTCGGCGACCAGCCCGGCAGCGGCAGCCACCCGCTCGGGAGTTGCGTCCTGCAGCGTCCCGAGGTCGTGGTCGAAGAGGTCCCAGGCGTGCGGCAGGCCGAGCTTCTCGATCGTCGGCAGCTCGTCGTAGCGGGGTCTGCCCGCGGCAACAGCCATTGCTCAGCCCCTTGCCCCGGCCAGGTCGCCGTCGCGCTCGCGGTCCCAGGCGGCGCCGATGCCCGCGTCCTTGAGCTTGAACTTGTGGACCCGCCCGGTCTCGGTCAGCGGCAAGCCGTCGACGTATTCGACGTAGCGCGGAACCATGAAGTCGGCCATCCGCGCCAGGCACCAGTCGACCAGCTCCTGCGGCTCCAGGGCGGCACCCTGGCGCAGCACCGCGACCACCTTGACGTCTTCCTCGCTGAGCTCGGAGGGAACGCCGAAGACCGCGCACTCGAGCACCGCGGGGTGGTCGAGCACCGTCTTCTCGATCATGAACGAGGAGATGTTCTCGCCCCGGCGGCGGATCGTGTCCTTGATCCGATCGAGGAAGACGTAATAGCCGTCCTCGCGCCGCTTGCCCATGTCGCCGGTGTGGAACCAACCGCCGCGCATCGCCTCGGCGGTCTGCTGCGGCTGCTTGAAGTACTCGAGCATCTGCGTGCAAGGGATCTTGCCCCGCGCCACGATCTCCCCCGGCGTTTCCGCCGGCAGGTCCTGGTCGTGCTCGTCGACGATCCGCAGCTCGTTGTGCTCGAGCGGCAGCCCGATCGTCCCCGGGCGGACGTCGTCGACCGGGTTGATACAGGCCATCGTCGCCGTCTCGGTCAGCCCGTAGCCCTCGACCAGATGGACGCCGAAGCGCTCCTCGAACGGCCGGTGGAGCAGCTCCGGGATCGGCGCCGCGGCAATCACCCGCAGCGGGTTGTCGCTGTCCTGCGCTTGCGGTGGGACCTTGTGGAGCAGGGTCAGCATCGCCCCCATCAGGTTGGAGACGGTCGATTCGGTCTCGCGGATCCAGCTCCAGAAGCGGCTGACCGAGAACTTGGCATTGACCGCGAACGGCACCGAGAGGTGCATCGCCGCCATGAAGCCGCACTGCTGGGCGTTGCAGTGAAAGAGCGGCAGGCAGGTGTGGATCCGGTCCTCGGCGCCGAGCCGCATGTGGTGGGCGAAGTAGGCGCCGGTGTTGGTGAAGCTGAGGTGCGGGAGGACGACACCCTTGGGCATCCCGGTGGTGCCGGAGGTGTAGACGATCGACATCCGCGAGCCAGCCTCGAGCTGCGCCGGAGCCGGGGCACCGTCGGCCGAGCCGCCGAGGGCTCGCTCGAAGGGCTCGGCTGCCGCCGGGACGGAGTCGCCGACGGCGAGGCGCCAGCGCAGGTCGGGGAAGGTGCCGGCCGCGTCGACCGCGGCCAGTAGGTCGGCGTCAGCGATGATGCCGACCGATTCGGAGTGCTGCAGCGCGTGGGCGAGCGCGTCGCCGACCATCGCCGTGTTGATCGGGACCGAGACCGCGCCGGCGCGGGCGATCCCGAGCCAGGCGTAGAAAAACTCCAGCGAGTTGCGCAGCAGTACCGCCACCCGGTCCCCGGGGACGACGCCGGCGTCGAGCAACCAAGCGTGGACACTGGCGGCCGCATCCTCGAGCTGGGCGTAGGTCAGTGAGGTCCCCTCGAAGCTGACCGCAAGGCCGTCAGGGGAGCCTTCGGCCCGGTCGCGCACGAGCGCGGGCACGGTCTCGAATTCGCTGTAGGGCCTCAAGGATCAGTCCTCCTCCTCCGCTGCCCGCAGGATATCAAACAAACGGTTGGTGAAATAGATTTGGCTGGTCGGCCGACGCCGCGCTCATCCGATGCTGAAGAGTGGCGTCTCGAACTCGACGTGCTCGGAGTTCGCGGTGTGGATCGCGGTGATCTCGCCGTCGATGTCGGCGGTGACGTGCTGCATCAGCTTCATCACCTCGACGATGCAGAGGGTCTGGCCGGCGCTGACCTGCTCGCCGACCTCGACGAAGGGGGCGGCTCCCGGTTCGGGCGAGCGCCAGAAAACGCCAACCGAGGGAGAGCGGACCAAGTGGCCCTCGAGCTCGGCGGAGGGCGGCGACGGATCGGGGGCGGTTGGGGGCTCGGGGCTCGGGGGGAGGGGGGCCGAGCCCGGAGCCGGCGGCGCGGCGGCGGCGGCGGGAGGAGAACCGGGCGTCGCCGCGCCGCTCTTCGAGACGGCGAGGGTGACATCGCCGATCGTCACCTCGGCCTCGTCCCAACCGGACTCGTTGAGGATGTCGAGCACTTCCCTGATCTCGGCATTGCTCAACGACATGCTTTTCGCTCCATCCCTTCCTCGGCGCGAGGCGCCGGAGTCGAAATCCCTGTCGGCGCCGCTGACCGGGACGCCGCGCTGCGAGTATAGCCAACCATACGTTTGGTACCGACTGCGGTTGAGCTGTTCCTTATGTCGGCTATTCCGTCATAAGGAACAGCCCGACGGCTTAGCCGAGGGCCGCGGCCCGGGCGCGCGGGGGTCTCCCGCGCGCCCGGGCGCCGCGACCGTTAACCGTTGGTGAATTCCGTTTCCCACTTCGTCTGGAAGAAGGCTTCGAAATCAACCGGCGGTTCGGCGTATTCCTTCGGGTTGGCAGGGACGTTTTCTTTCGTCACCAGCTGCGGGTTGAGGATCGGCAGGCTGTAGGCGTCCTGCGGGTCTTTGGCGAATTCGGCTTCGCGGCCGAAGTAGCCAGCCAGCTGGTCGACCGCGATCCAGGCGGTCGCCCCGAGTGCCGTCTCGGCGGTGGCGTCGATCTGTCCCTTGCGGATCAATTCGAGGTTCGCCAGGTCACCGAGGCTGCCGACGATCAGCGGCCGTTCCGGGTACTGCTTGCCGGGGCCCTTGTTCGACTGGACCACCGAGGCGACCGCAACCGGATCGGTGTCGACGCAGAGCGCGAAGGCACCGAGGTTCGGTTCCTGGGTGAGAACGCTTTCCGACCAGGTCCGAACGTCGGCGACGAGGTCGGTGAAGTCGACCACGTGTTTGCTGACGACGTCGATTTCGGGGTTCAGTTCCAGCGTTTTGTAGACCGCTGACATGCGCACGCCCAACGGGTAGTTCGCCGGTTCTTCGGTGGCCGCGACCGTGCCGCCTTCTTCTTCGAACCGTTCGAGGATGTATTCGCCCATGATCGTGCCGATTTCGGTCTCGTTCTCCACCGCCTGGGTCGAGAAGAGCGGGCTCGGTGCCGCCGGGCCGCCGATGTTGATCCACGGGATGCCGCGCTTTTTCGCCGTTTCCATCTGCGCTTTGACTGGCGCGACTTCGACGTTGGCCCCGATCATCGCGGTCACGCCCTGACTCAGCAGCGTGTTCGCGCAGTTGCTCATCTTCACCGGGTCGCCTTCGCCATCGCAGACCTTGACCGACCAGCCGAGTTCCGAAGCCGCCGCTTCCAGCGCCTCCTTCTCACGTTGGATCGATTCCGCCGCGCCAACGATCTCGACCAGGCCGATGGTCTGTTTTTCCAGCGCGACCGGTTTGCCGCTTTCTTCCCCTGCTTTGGTGCCGGCTTCGGTCGCTTCTTCGGTCTTCGCCGTGTTGCCGCCACCAGATTGCTTGCCACCCGTTTCGCCGCCGCCCTCCGAGCTGGTGCTGGTCGAGTCGCTCCCCCCGCAACCCGCGAGCACGACCGCGGCTAGAACGAGAACCGCCAACCCGAGCGCGACCCCCCTTCGCCGCCGTACTCCGTCGGTAGAGATGCGCATTACTCCTCCTCCTTTGTCCATGTGAATGGGCACCGGGACCCCGCTCAGCGCGGTGCTCCGGCGGTCACTGCTCTCTCCGTCTCGGCGGGCATTCGCAGCACACCGGCGGCGTTGTCGTGGAAGACCTTCGGCGCCCACTCGTCCGGCAGGACGCGAGCGATGTAGCGCGGGTCGTCGGCATCCCAGTGGGGGTAGTCGGACGCGAAGACGAGGATCTCGTCCATGCCGTCGATCGCTTCGAACACCCGCAGCATCTGCTCGTGCCGCGGCGGCACCTCGAGCGGCTGGGTGCTGAGCCGGATGTGGTCGCGCAGGTATTCGGTCGGCAGCCGCCGCACCCAGCTGCTTTCGCGGCGGTAGATGTCATAGAGGCGGTCGAGCTGCCAGAACAGCCACGGCAGCCAGGAGACGCCGCTCTCGATGATCATCAGCTTCAGGTTCGGAAAGCGCTCGAAGACGCCGTGGGTGACGAAGCTGGTGACGTGCAGCATCGCCGCGTGGTTGGCGATCGTGTGGTATTCGAACCGGCTGCTCGGCATGCCGCCGGCGCTCATGTGCGAGTTGTGGGTCCAGGAGTCGCCGCCGAGGTGGTAGCCGATCGGCAGGCCCATCTCTTCGGCTGCCGCGTAGATCGGGTGGTAGACCGGGTGCCCGAACGGCTCGCCGAGCCCGTTGCTGACCAGCAGCGCCTCGACGAAGCGCGGGTTCGAGCCGACCCGGCGGATCTCCGCCGCACCGTCCTCGGGCAGCATCGTCGGAACCAGCACCGTGCCGCCGAGGCGCGAGTCAGGCCGCTGCAGCCAGCACTCGGCGGTCCAGTCGTTGGCGGCGCGGCAGAGCGCCGAGGAGAGGTACGGGTTCGGCATCCCGCCGCTGGTGCCGACGTCGTAGGTCAGCACCCCGAGTTCGACCGGGTAGGGATCGAGCCACTGCTCGCAGAGCAGCTCGTAGTCGGACCCCGGCGGGCCGACCTCGGGGTAGGAATCGCGTCGCTTCTGCGAGCCGCCGACGTAGTGGAACATCGGGACTGCCGGCGCGTCGAGCGGCGCGTTGCCGCGCGCGGACAGGATCAGCTCGCGGTACCTCGGCTCGACGAACTCCAGCAGTTCGACGTCGCTCCGCCAGCGATGGTGGAGGTCGACGTCGATGATCGGGCCGCTATACGTCATCGTCGCTCCTCTCGGTTTCGGGGTCCCAGCGGAAGAGGTCGGCGGCGTTGTCGCGCATCACGCGCTGGTGCCACTCGGAAGGCAGGTAGGACTCGACCGTCTCGGGGTCGTCCGCGTCCCAGTCAGGGAAGCCGCTGGCGTAGCAGAGGACTCCCTCGAGCCCCTCGATCGAGCCCGCGACCAGCCGCCGCCAGCCCTCGACGTCACCGCGCTCGAGCGGATGGGTCGAGACCCGGACGTTGCTCAGCAGGTACTCGGTCGGCCGCCGCTGCAACCACGGGACTTCGCGCCGCGAGGGCGCCCACTCGGCGTCGAAGCGCCAGATCAGCGAGGGCAACCAGGCCGAGCCGGCGCCCTCGACGAACAGCTTCAGGTCGGGGAAGCGCTCGAACACGCCCTGGCCGATGAAGCTCGCGACCGCCGCCGCCAGCGACTGCGCCCCGAGCACGTAGCTTTCGACGAAGGCAGCGGGCAGGCCGCCGCCGGTCGGGCTGCTCAGCGTCTCCGCCGGCTGGTCGCAATCGGCGCGGACGACGACCGGCAGCCCGTATTCGGCCGCCGCCTCGTAGATCGGGTGGTAGATCTGGTGGCCGAACGGGCGCGCCAGGGCATTGGCGCCGAGCAGCAGGCCGGCGATCCGCGGATGGCCACCGATCCGCCGCACCTCGGCGGCGCCGCCCTCGGGCAGCTGGTTCGGGACCAGCGCCAGCGCGTATCGCCCCGGCGGCGCGTCGTCGAGCCAGCGCTCGATCGTCCAGTCGTTGATCGCCCGCGCCAGCTCCTCGGCCAGGGTCGGGTTGGTGTTGACCGTGGTCAGCGAGCCGCGCCCGTGGGAGAGCACCACCCGCTCCGCCGCCATCGGCGTCTCGGGATCGAGCTCGCCGCTGCGGGCGCGGAGGTCGCCGGGGGCGAGCTGCATCACGCCCGGCACGAATGCCATCGGCGCGCCGCCGGGCAGATCCATCGACTGCGCCAGGTAGTCATGCCAGCCCGGCGAGACGTACTCGAGGATGGTCCGGTCGTCGCCCCAGTCGTGGTGAACGCTCGCGTCGATGAGGCCGTCGACGGTCATCCGCTTGGCCTAGAAGGCCTCGACTATCGCCTTGCGCCGCTTCACTCGCTCGGCCTCGGTGGCCTCGCTGTCGGCGACGACGCCGCCCTCGCCGTCGCTGAGCACGACCCCGTAGGAGGCCAGCGCCTGTTCGGCGGTAATCACGCCTTTGTTGACGTCGGCGGCGACCATCGCCGGGTCGCGGTCGAGCGGATCGCCGTAACCGGCACCGCCGCACCACCAGTTGATCCAGACGTCGTCCCCCTCCTGGCTCAAGTGCTCGTGGCGCTGTTCGATCAGCGACGAGTCGCCCGCGATCTCGGCGATCGAGCGTGGGATGTGCCCGCCGGCCAGCTGCTCGCGCACGTTCGAGCCGGCGACCCGGGTGATCCGGTTGGGAGCCGCCGGCATCGCGCCGAAGAGGCCGGTCGAAGTCGGCACCGCCATCCCCCAGGCGGTGATGTCATGGGTAATCGAATCGACC
The DNA here is from genome assembly GCA_963729055.1 of uncultured Actinomycetes bacterium. GTDB lineage: Bacteria > Actinomycetota > Thermoleophilia > Solirubrobacterales > 70-9 > VAYN01. Next base: position 244,719 of record CAVSMQ010000007.1, read on the forward strand.
CGGTGGGGGATCACCGCCAACGAGGAGGCGTTGCCGCCGCGGTAGTGGCCGGCGCCACCGCTGTCGGCGAGGTCGCGTCGCCAGAGGTAGAGGATCGGGTAGCTCTGCTCGTTGTGCTCGACGTTTGGCCCCATCCCTTTCGGGCCCCAGGCGGTGCCGCCGTTGTCGATCCCGTCCTTGAAGGAGAAGCCGCCGATCCCGCCGAGGAACGAGTCGAGCGGCGAGAACCCGTAGGGCTCCTTCCACTGGTTGATCCCCGAGTAGATGTCGACCGCGTAGGTCGACATCGAGGAGCTGGTGACGACCCGCTCTTTGGCGTCGCCGCCCGCGGCGAGCATCCTGCCGATCGTGTTGTTGGCGAGCGCGATCGTGTTCAGCGCCAAGCAGGGCGAGGTGTTGGAGACCGCCATCGGGTGCAGGGCGGAGTTGATCAGCGCCTCCTCGGCCTCGAAGTGGCAGTGCCGCAGAGCGCCGCCGATCGCAAACAGCTGGTCGTACATCAGCGCCGGGTTGATCGCGGCGACGATCGAGCCCTTCCAGGCGTTGGCGGTGCAGTTGATCGAGCCGATCTGCGGCGAGGAGCCGGTGTTGGTGAAGTAGAGCTCTGACCCCTCTTTGCGGACCGTGAGGCTGTTGTAGTAGACGCCGCGGTCGCCGGGGGCCGCCACCTCGATGAAGCAGCGGTCGCGCCATTCGCCGTCGGGGATCTGCTGCAGCCGGTCGACGAAGACGGTCTCGGCGTTCTTCAGGACTTTCCGCATCGCGCCGCCAAGGACCGGGGCGCCGTAGCGCTCGCAGGCTTCGAGGATTCGCTTCTGGGCGACCCGGCAGCCGGCGATCATCCCGTTTAGGTCGAGCGCCATCAGGTTCGGCATCCGCGACTGCCGCAGCCAGGCCTCCATCACGTCGTCGCGCAAGACCCCGCCTTCTTGGATCTTCAGCGGCGGCAGCATCGTCGCCTCGTCGTAGACGTCCTTGGCCGCGGGGCAGTAGCTGCCCGGGGTAATCCCACCCATGTCGTACATATGCAGGGTGTTGTTGACCCAGCAGAGCAGCTCGCCCTCGACGAAGATCGGCATCGCCAGGACCACGTCCTGCTGGTGGATCGTCCCGACCCAGGGGTCGTTGGTGATGAAGATGTCGCCCGGGTTGATCCCGGGGTTGTCGACTCGGTGCTCGAGGATCCACTTCACCGCCGCGTCGCCACCGGAGTTGATGAACTGCACGTAGGGGCCGAAGTAGACCCACTCGCCCTCCGGGGTGAGGATGCCGGGGTTGAAGTCCTGGGCGTAGACGGCGACCGGCGAGCCCGACATCTTCAAGAGCGTCGTCCCATGCTCCTCGTTGATTGCCCAGAGCCGGTGGCGGAGAACCTCGAAGGTGACCGGGTCGGGCTCCTGGTGGTCACTGAAGACGGAGAGGTTGCCCTTCGTCGGGGTCTCGACGGTCATCAGCTGCCTCCTTTTCCGAGGCTCGGTTCTGGGGCCGGGGCCCGCATCGCGTTGCAGTTGTCCCCAGCGGTTGCGGTTGTCCCCGCATACCGGGGACAACCGCAACTTGTGGGGACAACTGCAACCGCCAGGCGCGTGATCCAGGTGGGGCCGGTCGTGGAGGCAGTCATCTAGACCTCGAGCCGGAGATTCGAGGCGCCGTCGACGCGGAGCGTCTGGCCGGCGTGGATGCAGACGGTCGTGTCGGGGAGCTCGACGACCGCCGGGCCGGCGATCGTGCCGCCGGGGACGAGCGCCTCGAGGTCGGCGAAGATCGCGCTCTCGCGGAATCCTTCCTCGCGCGACCAGAAGACCTCGCGCGAGCCGGTCGGCTCGATCTCCGACGGTGCGGGCTCGGCCGCCCGCTCGCCGCCGCTGGCGCCGTTCTCGGCGCGGCCGCCGATCGAGCGCAGGCGCATCGTCACCAGCTCGACGCCCATCCCTTTGAAGCCGGCGCCGGCGCCGTAGATCTGCTCGTAGCGGGTGCCGAAGGCCTGCTCGAGGCGGGCGACGTCGTCCTCGCCGAGGTCGCCGCCGGGCACGTCGATCGGGATCTCGTAGATCTGGTTGCGGTAGCGCAGGTCGACCTCGCGCTGAAGGACGACGTCCTCGGCGGCGACGCCTTGGGACTCCATGTGCTCGAGCGCAGTTCGTTCGAGCTCGCGGAAGCCGCCGGTCAGCTCATCGGCCGGGACCGGCATCAGGTTGATGACGCTGCTCTCGTGGACCTTCAGCATCGGCGCCTGGGCGATCCCGAACGCCGACCAGACCGAAGCGGCGTTGCCGCGCGGGATGACGACGCTCGAGCAGCCGAGCTCGCGGGCGTAGGCGCCGACGTGGCAGGGGCCGGCGCCGCCGTAGGCGAAGAGGACGAAGTCGCGGGCGTCGAGGCCCTTCTGCACGGTCATCGCCCGGGTCAGGTCGGCCATCCGGTTGTCGACGATCTCGACGATCCCCGCCGCCGCCTCGATCGTCTCCAGCCCGAGCGCCTCCGCCAGACGGCCGATCGCCGCCTCGGCGGCGTCGCGGTCGAGCGCGAACTGGCCGGAGCGGAAGGTGTCGGCGCCGAGGCGGCCGAGGACGACGTCGGCGTCGGTCACCGTCGGCTCGGTTCCACCGCGGCCGTAACAGACCGGCCCCGGCTCGGCACCGGCGCTTTTCGGCCCGACGTGGAGAGCCCCGGTGAGCGGATCGACCGTGGCGATCGAGCCGCCGCCGGCGCCGATCGTCTCGACGTCGACTGCCGGCACGAAGTACTCGTACTGGCGGACGACGCTGGTCGCCGTCATCTGCGGCGCGTAGTTGTAGATGATCCCGACGTCGAAGCTGGTCCCCCCCATGTCGGTGGCGATGATGTTGGGGATCCCGAGCTCCTCGCCGAGGTTGCGGCAGGCCATGATCCCGCCGACCGGGCCCGAGTGGAGGGTCAGGAGCGGCGTCACCATCGCCTCGTTGGCGGCCATCGTGCCGCCGTTTGACTGCATCAGCTGCAGGCGCCCGTCCTGGCGCTCGAGGTCCTGCTCAAGGCTCGAGACGTAGGAGGTCATCACCGGCTGCAGGGCGGCGTTGAGCACGGTCGCGACGAACCGCTCGTACTCGCCCCAGCGCGGGGCGACGCTGCTCGAGACCGAGACGTGGAGATCCGGTGCGACTCGCTGCACCACCGCCCGGGCGGCGTCCTCGTGGTCGGTGTTGAGGAAGCTCCAGAGGAAGCAGATCGCAATCGCCGTGATCCCGCGCTCGACGATCTCTCCCACCGCCGCCTCGACCGCGGCCTCGTCGAGGACGACCACCTCGTCGCCGAAGCAGTCCATCCGCTCGTCGATCTCGAAGATCAGGTCAGGGGTGACGAGCGGCGTCGGCTTCGAGGTCTCGTGCAGGTTGATGACCTCCTCGTCGGGCAGGCCCGCGACCCGGCCCGAGCCCCGCATCTGCGGGATGATGTCGGCGAAACCCGCGGTGGTCAGCAGCGCCACCGGCTCGACGTTCTCCTCGATCACCGCGTTGGTCCCAACGGTCGTCCCGTGGGCGACGGTCGCCGGCATCGCGCCGATCCCGCCCTCGCTCACCGGCGCCGCGATCATCCGCACCGCGTCGAGCACTCCGGCGTCGAAGTTGGGCGGGGTAGAGAGGGTCTTGCGGACCTCGACGGCGCCGTCGTCGCTGATCAGGACCAGGTCAGTGAAGGTGCCGCCGGTGTCGATTCCGCAGCGCTCGCCGCTCATCGGGCCGCACCCCCCTCCGCCAGCTGCAGGTCCCAGAGCGGCTCGGCCGAAGCCGGGCAGATCTCGGCGTCGAGCCGGCGGCCGCAGGAGGGGCAGTGGTAAGCGCGGAAGACGATCTTCTCGTCGATCGAGTGGTCCATCCCGCCGAACATCGCCCCGAGGCTGTCGACGGGCGCGTCGACGACCTTGGCCGCGAGGCGGTAGTTCTCGGAAACATCGCAGAGCTGAAAGCGGCAGCTGGCGCAGTGGAGGTGGCTGCCGTCATCGTCGCGGACGAGGATCAGGTACTCGTGAACGTACGAATCCGAAGCGGCTAACTCGGCCATCTATCATCTCCTCAATCAACCAAACGATCGGTGGATTCCCAGGTGAGAAGCTACCACACCGCGAGCGGTGGGGCAAACGGCCGGTAGGGAGGCGGCTCAGGTTTTGTAGCGGGTGAATTCGACCGTCACCGCTGACGCTTTCGGGTCGGTGACGACGTTGACCACCGCCGGCTTGCCGCTGGCGGCGGCGCGCTTGAGCGCCGGCCGGATCTCGTCCGGGTCCTCGACGTGCTCGCCGTGGCAGCCGAGCGCTTCGCCCAGCTTGTCGAAGCGGGTGTAGCCAAGATCGCGGCCCGACTTGAAGCGGGTCGCGGCAGTCCAGCCGCCGTTGTTGCTGACCACGCAGATCACCGGCAGGTCATGACGGACGGCGGTGTCGAGCTCCATCGCGTTCAGCCCCATCGAGCCGTCGCCGTGGACGACGATCACCTGGGTGTCGGGTTTGGCCGCTTTGGCGCCGAGCCCGAACGGCAGCCCCACCCCCATCGTTCCCAGCGGCCCCGAGTTGAGCCGGTGGCGGGGGACGAAGGTCGGCATCGCCTGGCGGCCGAAGTTGAGGATCTCCTGGCCGTCGACCGAGAGGATCGCGTCGCGGTCCATGAAGTCGCGGATCTCCTTGCAGAGGCGCAGCGGGTGGATCGGGACCGCAGCGGTGCTCATCGACTGCTCGAGCTTGGCGGCCTTCTCCTCGTTCGCCGCGCGCAACGAGTCGACCCAGGGCCGGTAGCGGTCGCCGTCGAAGCGACCCTCGGCGGCGCTCAGCAGCTGCCGCAGGACGGCGCGGGCGTCGCCGACCAGGCCGGCATCGGCGCGCCGGGTGCGACCCACCTCGGCCTCGTCGATATCGATCTGGATCAGCTTCGCCTCGGCGGCGAAGCGCGGCGGCCCGACGTAGTCGACGACGTAGTTCATCCGGGTGCCGACGAGGAAGATCAGGTCGGTCTCGCGGAACGCTTTCGAGCGCACCCCGGAGAACAACAGCTCGTGGTCCTCGGGGATCGCGCCGCGGGCGATCGGGGTGGTGAAGAAGGGGATGCCGGCGCGCTCGATCCACTCTTGGTACTCGTCGGTGGCGTCCGACCAGAAGAGGCCGCTGCCCGAAACCGCGACCGGGCGCTCGGCCGCCGCCAGCAGCTCCAGCGCCCGCTCGATCGTCTCCGGGTCGGCCTGCGGCCGCGCCCGCTCGCTCGCCGGCTCGATCCGGCGCACGTCCTCCTCCTCGACCTCGGCGTAGAGGATGTCGCCGGGAAGCTCGAGGTAGACCGGGCCGGTGCCGGTCGCGGTGGCGTTGCGGAAGGCGTTCTCGATCAGCTCCGGGATCCGCCAGGTCTCGTCCGCCCGGTCCGACCAGCGGACCACCGGTTTCATCATCCCCCACTGGTCCATCTCCTGGAAGGAGCCGCGGCCGAGCGAGGCGCGCTCGCTCGAGCCCCCGAGCGCGATCACCGGCGCCCGGTCAAGGAAGGCGTTGGCGAGGCCGGTGGAGAAGTTGGCGGTGCCGGGCCCCGAGGCCGCCATGCAGACCGCCGGCTTGTTGGTCAGCCGGCTGTAGGCGTGGGCCATCATCACCGCCGCCTGCTCGTGGCGCACGTCGATCATCCGGATGCCGGCTTCCTCGCAGGCGTTGGCGGCGTCAATCATCGGGCCGCCCATGAGGAAGAAGATCGTCTCGACCCCGCGTGCCTTCAGGCTCTCAGCGACCAGCTCGTTCCCCCGCACACCCATCAGATGATCTCCTTCTCCCGCAGCTCCGCCAGCCGCTCGTCGTCGTTGCCGAGCAGCTCGCCGTAGATCGAGTCGTTGTCGGCGCCGAGCAGCGGTGCGGCGACGACCGGGACGCGCGAGTCACTCATCTTCACCGGCCAGCCCGGCATCACGAAGCGGCCGCGGTCAGGGTGGTCGACCTCGACGAAGGTCTCGCGCTCGCGCAACTCCTCGTCCTCGCTCAGCTCCATCGTGTCGAGCACCGCGCCGCCCGGGATCTGGGCATCGCCGAGCAGCTCCATCAGCTCGTACTTGGTGTATTTCCGCGTCCAGGCGGAGATGATCTCGTCGACCTCGTCGTTGTGCTCGCGCCGCATTTCGGGCGTCGCGAAGCGCGGATCGCCGGCCAGGTCCTGGCGGTCCATCAGCTCGATCAGCCGGTCCCAGTGCTTGTTGCCGGCACGGCTGGTGTAGATGAAGCAGTAGTCGTCGGGGCCGCCCGGCGCGCAGGGGTAGACGTCGCTCGGGGCGGAGGAGCCGAGTGGGCTCTTGTTGCCAACCCGCTCGCAGGCCTTGCCGGTCATCAACTGGCGGGCGTAGGCGATCCGGCAGAAGTTGATCATCGCCTCCTGCATCGAGACCTCGACCCGCTGGCCTTCACCGCTGCGGCGGCGCTGCTCGAGCGCGGCGAGGATGCCGATGCAGGCGTGCAGCCCGGCGCCAGTGTCGCCGAAGGTCGGCCCCGGCTTCAGCGGCGGGCCGTCGGGCATCCCGGTCAGGCTCATGATCCCGCTCGCTGCCTGGGCGATCGGGTCGAAGGCGAGGTATTTGGCGTAGCGGCCGCCGGTCGGGAAGCCCTTGATCTGGGTGTAGATGATGCCGCGGTTGACCTCGCGGACTTCGTCGTAGCCGAGCCCGAGCCGCTCGATCGCCCCTGGGGCGAAGTTCTCGACCATCACGTCGGCCTTGCGGATCAGGTCCCAGAAGAGCTCCCGCCCGGCGTCCTCGCGGAGGTTGAGGGTGACGCTCTTCTTGTTCGCGTTGAGCAGCAGGAAGTAGTGCGAGTCCTTGTCCGGGTCGTCGCTCGAAGCGGCCCGACCCTGCTCGCCGGATCCGGGGCGCTCGACCTTGATCACCTCGGCACCGAGCCAGGCGAGGGCCTGGGTGCAGGCGGTTCCCGCCTCGAACTGGGTCAGGTCGACTACCCGCACTCCCTCGAGCGCGGGCGCGGTTTCTTGGCGATTGCTTGCATTCACACGAGCCTCCACGGAGAGAGCAGCTTCCGGTCCCATCCTCCCGCTCAGCGGCCCGCGAAGCGAGCCGGCCGACAGCGCCATCATATCTGGTAAATCTCACGAACGGTTGGTAGGGTTGGCGCACCGCCCTGGGGAGGGCGGCGGAGGAGCACGATGGAGATCAAGTTCATCGACCAGACGATGCGCGACGGCCAGCAGAGCCTCTGGGGCATGAAGCTGCGCGCTTTCCAGGCAACGCCGGCGCTGCCGCACATCAACGCCACCGGGTTCGAGGTCGTCGACCTCACCGGCGGCGGTCCCTTCATCGTCCTCGTCCGCGAGTTCCACGACGATCCCTGGGCGACGCTCGACCACATCGTCGCCGGTCTCGGCGATACCAGTCCGCGGGCGGGCGTGCGGACGCTCGCCGTCGGCGGCTTCGGCTTCACCCCGGACTCGGTCATCGATCTCTGGGTGCAGACCCTCGGCCGCCACGGGATCGAGAGCCTCTGGCTGTTCGACTGCCTCTTCGACATGCCGGTGATGAAGCGCCGCGCGGAGGCGATCGTCGCCGCCGGGGTCGAGGTCGTGCCGGCGATCATGTTCGGGCTCACTGATCTCCACACCGACGCCTTCTTTGCCGACCGAGCGCGCGAAATGGCGAACTGGGAGGGAGTGCGGTCGATCTACTTCGAGGACGCCTCCGGGGTGCTGACGCCGGAGCGGGCGGCGACCCTGCTCCCCGCCCTGCAGGAGGCGACGCCGGGGGTGCGGATCGAGATGCACGTCCACAACACGACCGGGCTGGCGCCGCTGGTCTACACCGAGGGCATAAAGCACGGGCTCGACACCGTCCACACCTGCTCGCTGCCGATGGCCAATGGTCCCTCGCTGCCCTCGACCGAGGCGATGGTCGAGATCGTCGAGTCGCTCGGCCACACCCACCGGCTCGACGTCTCGCAGCTGCCGCCGGTGGCCGCGCACTTCGAGCGCGAAGCGCTCGCCGCGGGCTACCCGCTTGGGGCCCCAAACGAGTACCGCACCCTCCCCTACCGCCACCAGCTGCCCGGCGGGATGACCGGCACGCTGCTGAGCCAGCTGGCCGAACACGACATGGTCGACCGCTTCGACGAGGTGATCGACGAGATCGTGCTGGTCCGCGAGGACCTCGGTCAGCCAGTGATGGCGACGCCCTTCTCGCAGTTCGTCGGCATCCAGGCGGTCCTCAACGTGGTGCTCGGGGAGCGCTACAAAGCCGTGCCGGACGAGGTGATCCACTACGCCAGCGGTCACTTCGGGCCGCCGCTGCGCCCGGTCGACCCCGAGATCGCCGACCGCATCTTCTCCCAGCCCCGGGCCGACGAACTGGTCGCCTGGGAGCGCCCGCAGCCGAGCCTGGCCGAGGTCCGCCAGCAGCTCGGGACCCAGCTCTCCGACGAGGAGCTGCTGCTGCGCTTCCTGATCCCGGCCGAGCACGTCGACGCGATGCTCGCCGCCGGGCCGATCCGGACCCGGCCCCGGACCCGCTCCTCGGAGCTGCTCGAAGACCTGGCCGAGCTGGTCTCCAGCCCCGGCAACGCAAACCGGATCTCGGTCAGCCAGCCGCGCATGTCGGTGACGGTGAGCCGCGACCCGACGACCAACGGAGCTACCGCATGATTCGACACGCCGGCATCATCCGCTTCAACGAGGGGACCAGCGAGGAGGACATCGAAGCCTTCGCGGCGGCCTTCATGGCGCTCGAGATCGAGGGGATGGTTTCGCGCAGCGCCAAGCCGGGGCTGGGGCTGCGGGGTGACAAGGACGCCGACTTCATCGTCGTCGCCGATTTCGAGGACGAGGCCGCCTTCCGCCGCTACGACACCGACCCGGACCACGAAGTGCTGCGCGCCGGCCTGGCGGCTCGGATCGTCGCCGGGGGCCAGACGTGCCAGTACTCAGTCTAGAGCCCAGATCGCTGGGCCCGCGGGAGATCGCCGACTAGGAATGCCACGGCGCAAAGAGGGAAGCAGGCCGGCGAAGCGCAACAGGCGCGAGGACCTGCTTCAAGCCGCGATCCAGGTCTTCAATGCGAAGGGCTACGCCCGCGCCTCGATCCAGGACGTCGCCGATGGCGTCGGCATGTTGAAGGGCAGCCTCTACCACTACATCGACTCCAAGGAAGACCTGCTGGCGCGGATCTTTGAAGAGTCCGACGCGCAGTCGTTCGCGCTGATCGAAGAGGTGAAACATCTGGAGTTGCCCGCGATCGATCGGATCCGGATCTTCGCCCGCTCGTGGTCCCTCTGGTACCTGCAGAACGTCGAGCGCGCCAGCATCTACACCAAAGACTGGCGATACCTGACCGGCGAGCGGCGGCAAAGGGTGCTCGACCAGCGCCGCTCCTACGAGGCGAGCCTGGAAGAGATCATCGAAGCGGTGAAGCGCGAGGGCAGCGCCGCACCCGGACTCGACACCCGCCTCGCCTGCTTCTTCGTCCTCGCCGCGATCAACGGGCTGCCGGCCTGGTACCGGCGCAAGGGCCCCGGCACTCCAGAAGCGATCGCCGAGATCTACGGCGATTTGATCGTCGCCGCGGTCTGCGGCCCGATGCTGGTGCTTTCGGTCGAGGCGCCTGAGCTGATCACCCCTGGCGAAGAGGGGAAAACGGAGGACGGCCCGCGGCGATGATCAAGCTGCGGGCGACCTGGAACCTCCCGGCCGGCACCCCGCCCGAGCCGATCGCCGAGGCGTACCTCGGGTCCCACGTCCCGGCCGTGCGCTCGCTGCCCGGCCTGCGCCGCCACAACCTGCTCTCCTTCCTCCGCGATCCCGGCGGCGGGCCGCCGGCCTGGTGGCGGGGCGAGGAGCTCTACTTCGACGACCTCGCGGCACTCGACGCGGCCGCCGCGAGCGAGGCCTGGGGCCGCGCTTGGCGCGGCCCGTTCGGCGCCGGCATCGCCGGGCCGCGCCTCCACACCTTCGTCGTCGACGAGGAATTCCGGCCCACCGCCGCCACCTCGAGCGCCGCCAGCGGCGGCGAGATCACCGCGCTCAGCGGCATCTGGCAGGTCCCGGCGGAGAAGCTTCCGGAGGAAGTCGACCCGGTCTACCTCAACGTCCACGTCCCCGGCGTCAGGGCCCTGCCCCGCCTCCAATGCCACACGGTGATGCGAGCAGTGGCGTGGCCGGCCGGGGAGATCCCGCGGGCCTGGCGCAGCGCCGAGATCCGCTTCGCCTCGGAAGCCGACTTCGACGCCGCCTTTTCCGCCCCGCAGTACGAAGGGATCCGCAGCGACGGCTTCAACGCCTCGGTCGCCGGCCCCGACGTCGACATCTACTCCGTGGTTGAGGAGTGGACCGCGAGCTAGGCATCGAGTGGCCGCCCGCGCTGCTCGAGCGGGCGGAAATCGCCGGCAGCGGCGAGCCGCTCTGGGCCGCGGCGGAGCTGCCGGCGGCGATCGAGTGGGCCGAGCGCAGCTCGCTCGCGATCGTCGCGGTCGAGGTCTACGGGAAAGTCGACCTCGCCCGCGGCGTCTTCCAGCGCGAGCTGCGGATCGAGGCTGGATGGAACGACGGCGAGAGCTGGGAGCGCTACGTCGCTCGCTCGGCGGCAGCGGCCCGCGAGCAGCTCAGCTCCGACCTGGAGGGCGGCGAAGCCGGAGCGGCAGACCTCTACTTCTTCGCCCTCGTCCCGGAGGCCTCACTGCGGTGTGGCCCCTAAGACGCGGGACGCATTGGCGCTTTTTTCATCTGGGGGATGCAAAAGGCGCCAATCAGCGCTTTTCGCTGGTTCCTCCTAGCCAGGGCTCGATGAACTCGCTCTCGAGCCAGCGGGTGGTGACCGGGGAGGCGATGAAGGTCGGGTCGGAGACGATGTCGTGCAGCAGCGGGGCGGTGGTTTTGACGCCCTCGATCTCGAACTTCTCGAGGCCGCGGGCCATGAGTTGCAGGGCCGCGGCGCGGTCGGGCGCGCGGGCGATCACCTTGGCCAGCAGCGAGTCGTAGTAGGGCGGCACGGTGTCGCCACGGCGGCAGTGGCTGTCGATCCGGATCTCGCTTGCCGCCGGCGGCGCCCACTGGGTGATCAGCCCCGGCGAGGGGATGAAGCCGTGGCGCGGGTCCTCGGCGTTGATCCGGCACTCGACCGCGTGACCACTGATCTCGACTTCCTCCTGGCTGACCGAGAGCGGTTGGCCGGCCGCGATGCGCAGCTGCTCGCGGACGATGTCGACGCCGGTGACCATCTCGCTGACCGGGTGCTCGACCTGGACACGGGCGTTGACCTCGAGGAAGACGAACTCGCCGCGGTCGGTGTCGAGCAGGAACTCGACGGTGCCGGCGCCGCGGTAGTCGAGGGCGCGGGCGAGGGTTACCGCAGCGGTGCGGATCCGCTCCGCTAGCTCGGGCTCGATATTGGCCGCCGGGGCCTCCTCGACCAGCTTCTGGTGGCGGCGCTGGCAGGAGCAGTCGCGCTCGCCGAGGTGGATCGCGTTGCCGTGCGAGTCGGCGAGCACCTGGACCTCGACATGACGGGCGCGGGGGACGTAGCGCTCGAGGTAGACGCGGTCGTCGCCGAACGCCTGCAAGGCCTCCGAGCGAGCGCTCTGAAAGCGCCGCTCGAGGTCCTCGGGAGCCTCGACGATCGCCATCCCACGCCCGCCGCCGCCCGCCGAGGCCTTCAGCATCAGCGGGTAGCCCGAGCTGGTGGCCGCCGCGATCGCCTGCTCGAGGCTCTCCAGCCCGTCCGAGCCCTCGCCGACCGGGATCCCCGCCTCTTTGGCCACCGCGCGGGCCGACATCTTGTCGCCGGCCCGTAGCATCACCGCCGCCGGCGGCCCGACGAAAGCGATCCCCTCCTCCTCGCAGGCTTCGGCCAGCTCGGCCCGCTCGGAGAGAAAACCGTAGCCCGGGTGCAGGGCGTCGCAGCCGCTTGCCTTGGCGGCGGCGAGGACGCGGTCGACCGAGAGATAGCTCTCGCTCGCCGCGGCGGGGCCGATCACCACCACCTGGTCGGCGAGCTCGGCGGCGAGGCTGTCACGGTCGGCGGCCGAGGCGGCGAGGACGCTCTCCAGCTCCTCGTCGAAGCAGGCGCGGACAACACGCAGCGCGATCTCGCCTCGGTTTGCGATCAGGACCCGGCGCATCGTTCGATAATCACCCTTCCGTTGCGACATATACTTACTCTACCGGGCGTTTGGTTGAGAGAGGAGCGAGAGAGATGCACGACTGGGCAGGTAGCTTCATCGAGCTGAAGGCGGCGTTTCCCGAGTCGGGTGAGGCCCGGGTCTACGACCTCGCCGTCCGTCTCGAGGAGGGGATGGCCCGGCACCCGGCGCATCCCCCCTACGCCTTCGTCCTAACCAAGCAGCACGGCGAATTTTCCTACCCGAACGGGATTTCCTCGGTCTCCGAGCTGTTCGCGATGGGCGCCCACGTCGGCACCCATGTCGACGCCCTCGGCCACATCGGCTACTGCGGCGAGGTCCACGGCGGCCACAAGATCGCCGACCACCAATCGATCTCCGGTGGCCTCGAGGTCGGCAGCGCCGAGGAGATCCCGCCACTGCTCGGGCCCGGCCGCCTGCTCGACGCCGAGGCGCTGTTCGGCCGCGAGCTGACCCCCGCCGACGAAATCGGACCCGAGCAGCTCGACGCCTGGTTCGCCGACCACCAGGCCCCGGGCGAGGGCGACATCGTCGTCATCCGCACCGGCTGGATGAAGTACTGGGACGACGCCGACCGCTACATCGGCCTCGAGACCGGCCTGCCCGGTCTGACCCGGGCCGGGGCCGAGTGGCTCAGCGCCCGCGGCATCCTCGCCGTCGGCAGCGACACGATGAACCTCGAGCAGAAAAAACTCGGCGTCGTCTGCCTCGACGCCCACGTCCACCTGCTGGTCGAAAAGGGCATCTACATAATCGAGTCGCTCGAACTCGAACAGCTCGCTGCGGACGGTGTCACCGACTTCACCTTCTTCGCCGCAGCGCTGCGGCTGAAGGGCGCGAGCGGCTCGCCGATCCGGCCACTGGCGATCGTCGCGCCGAGCTAGCCGATCCGGCAGTCACTTCCACTGCAGCGGGCGTGAAGGCCCGACCAGCGTTCCCGGTCGGGTGTCGACCAGCCCGGTCGCGTTGAAGCGGGCGCCGGGGAGGCTGTCGGAGGCGATGTAGAGCAGGGTCGAGATCGGGTCGGGAAACGGGTGGCCGAGCCCCGAGAAGTGCGCTTCGACCCGGTCCCAGAAGCTGACCACCTCGGCAAACGGCGCGGTGGTTAGGACGCCACCGACGGGCAGCGCCAACCGGTTCAATTCACCGTCTCGGAGGTAGGCGACGCCGCCGCCGACCTCGACCACCGCGTCGACGCAGCGCTCGACCGCGGCTGGGTCGCTGCCCGCGGCGATCATCAGCCGGCGCGGAGTCAAAGTCGAGGCGATCCCCTCGAGCCCGGCTGGCAGGCCGAAGATCCGGGCCCGGGTGACGGTTTCGGTGTCGGGGTCGATCGCCACGCAGACCTGCGCCTCGCCGCCGCGGCTGCCGGGCCCGACCTCGGTGATCTGCGCCTCCTCCAGGGACATCACCGGATCGTCATCTGCAAGCGAGTAGGTCTCCCCGACGGGGCCTCGGCTGCGTGGGCTCCAGCGCGGCGCGCCTAGCCCCTGCCAGTCGATGTCGGGGACCTCGATCAACAGCTCGCCCCCTCGCGCGACCTCACGCCCGAGGCTGAAAACCCGCTCCGGGCGTGGCGCTTCGACGTCAGCAAGCACGTTGATGCTGGCCAGCCGTCCGGGGGCCACCAGGCCGAAGTGGGCATCGAGGGAGAGGTAGGTCGCGGGCCGCCTGCTGGCGCATGCGTAAGCCTCGGCCGCTGGCATGCCGGCTCCCATCGCGACCTCGATCACGGCGTCGATGGCGCCGTTCCGCGCGATCCACGGCGGCAGGCTCCAGTCGGTGTTGAAAGTCGTCCGCTCCAAGGAGACGCCGGCGGCGAGGAGCTCGGCGACGATGCCGGCGGCATCGCGCAGTAAGTCAGTGTGGCGGATCGAAGCCCATAGGCCTGCCCGCAAACGGTCCAACACGTTGGCCCCGCGACGCGACTCGTGGTCGGCGGTCACCCCGGCGGCAGCGGCAACGCCGAGGGTCCGAGCCGAAGCGCCCGGGGAGTGTCCCTCGACCCGACGGTCGCGCGAGCGCGCAGCGGCGATCACCGTCGCTACGTCGGCGGGAAGGTCGTCGAGCACGGGCCGCGTCATCAACTCGCCGACCTGGGCGACGTCGGGACGATCGAGCAGCTTCGCGATCTCCTCCAGCGGCACTGTCCGTGGGCCCTCGAGACGCAGGGACCAGCGCAGGACCAACGGCAACCGCGCGGCCAGGTCCAGCATCGGTGGATACTGCTCGGGAGCGAGGAAGCCGTAGACGAAGCTGTCGTCCGAGACCACGCAGGTAGTGCCGTGGACCATCGCCTGGCCGCAGTAGCTCCCGGTCGAGAGCGGCCCCAAGCTGTGGCAGTGGGCCTCCACATAGCCGGGGACCACCGTCTTGCCGGCGACGTCGATGGTCGCCTCGCCGGGCGCAGCTAGATCCTCGGCGACGACCGCGATTCGCTGCCCGACGATGCCGATGTCGCGCTCGAGCAGCTCGCCAGTGGGAAGCATCACTCGGGCGCCGCGCAACAGCAGGTCGGGTTCCCGGTGACCCCAGGCGGTTCGCGTCCGCGCCGCGACCTCGAACCCGGTTTCCTGCAGGGGCGGTGGCAGAAGCCTGCCGGCGACCTGCTGAGCCGTCATCGCGGTAGGTCGATCTCCGCCAGGGCAGCGGCATCGGGGGCGGCGCTGAGAGCCTCCAACTCGGCGTCGCTGGGCTCCCGGGTCGTCTCGGCCCGTTGCGAGTCGAGAGCGAAACCGGTGCGCTCCTGCACCCGCTCGAAGCTGACCCCGGGATGGAGGCTGATCAGATCGATCCGACTGCGATCGTCGACCGGCCCAAGGACGGCCAGGGGCGTGACGATCAGGGCGATCCCGCCGCCATCGGAGCGCAGGCCCTGCCCGCCGACGAAGTCGACGGTCTCGACGAAGGTGCGGGGATCGTGATCCATGAAGTAGAGGAAGGTGCGGCCGATCGTCGCCATCAGCGAGACGCCGATCGTCCCCGGGCCTCGCAGGGTGGGACGCGCGTGGTCGCCGACCACGGCCAGGTTGAGCCTGCCGGCCCGATCGAGCTGCAAGCCGCCGAGGCAGATCACGTCGGCGAGCCCTCCGACCTGATCGGAGATCGCCGTCGCCAGCGAGCTCTCGAGTCGGCCGGGAATGAAGTCCTGGTCCCCGCCCGAGGCCGGCACCCGAGGGGTGGTCGGGTCGACCGTCCCGAAAGCGCCGATCATCGTCACGACCCGCTTGCCGAGACTCTCGGCGACGAACGCGGCCGAGCGGGTGATCGCGGCGTTGGTCCCGGTCACCATCACATCGCCGTCGCGCAGTGCCCGGGCGATAACGATCGACATCAGCTCGGCGGTGTTGAAGCTCATCCGACCGGCCCACTCGCGAGCTCGGCGATGCGCTCCGGAACCCGCTCGGCGGTCCGGTAGTCCTGCTCGGACGCCGCGATGACCCGCTCCCGGTATCCAGCGAAGCCCTCGTCCGTCCGCGCCGCGGCGACGTAGCCGCGCAGATGGTCGTCGTCGTAGGAGTAGAGCCCGTGGGACGAGCCAGGGTGCGCGCCGCCCTCCACCACACAGTAGGCGTCGACCGCATAGCCGGGCAGCTGGCCGCGGCAGGCCGCCGGCAGCTCCTCGTATTCGGCCTCGGCCTGGACGATGCAGACCCGCGCCGCCTTGGCCAGCTCGATGTCGAGGAAGGTGCCGCCGAGGAAGCCGCAGTTCCCCCGCGCGTCGATCGCTTGGCAGTGGATCAGCGCGACATCGGGAGCGATCGCCCGGATCAAGGTGTGGCGGGCGCCGGTGAAGGGATCCTCGACCTCGCGATAGTCGTCGCGGTTGACCGATCGCACCGTCGGCAGCGTCTCGTCCTCAGGGAAGAACCCCGCCGGCAAGGCGGCGAAGGGCTGGCCCGCTGCACCGGCGACGAGCGCCAAGCCGAAGCCGCCCTCCTCGCAGTCGCGGACGCGAAGCTCGCCCGCCTCAGCGGCGGCCCGGAAGCGCGGCGCCAGCCCGTAGAACTCCAAGCCGAGGTAGGCGATCTGCACTTCGCGGACCAGCCCGGCGCCGATCAGGAGGTCAGCATCGATCGAGCCGTCGATCGAGGGGATCAGCCGCTCGACCTCGACTTCCTGGCGGATCATCTCGCGCACCAGGGCCATCGGCATGTTGTGGAAATGCAGGCCCCCGAGGCCGACGACCAAGCCGGAGGAGATGCGCTCGGCAACGCATGCCTCGAGCTCCATCCGCTCGGCTACCTTGCCCATCCGACCTAATCGATCTCGATGTCGTGCAGCGGTAGGTCGCGCGCCCGGGCCACTTCGGTTTCTAACAGCGTGGCGCAGCCTGGGCAGTAGAACCGCCGAAACACCATCTCCTCGTCGACCAACAGCCGGGGGTCGCCGACATGCCGGTTGGCCTCTGAGAGCTCCGTCTGCTCGACCAAGGCGCTGAGCTTGTAGTTCTCGCCCACCGAGCCGAGCGACTGCTGACAACGCTGGCATTGGTAACCGCGGTCGGCCCCCTCGCCGACGATCTCGAGCGAGTCAGATACCTGCATCGCTACTCCTCTCAATCTCGCTCCATCTGCGTGCTCTCTCGAGCCGACCGGCGCGCTCCTCCTGGCGCAGCCTCTCGGTCGCCTCCGCGTCGACTGCGAGCGAATCGCCGTCGCCGACCAGAGCGACGCAGTAGGTTTTCGCCGCCGTCTCGGCCGTGACCCGGCCGTGGAAGACGTCCGCCAGGACCATCGCCGGATCACGCTCGAGCGGGTCGCCATGCCCACCGGCAGCACACCAGGTCACCTCCCAAACGTCCTCGACGCCCTGCGTCATGCCGCGCGCCTTCGGCTCGACCAGCTGCTCCTCGCCCTTCAGCGCATCAAGGCTGTGGGGAAAGTCGCTGCTTTTGAGGTGCTCGTGGACGTCGCTGCCGCGCAGCATGCGAAAGCGGTTGGTGCAGGCCGGGTGCCCGCCGGAAAGGCCGAGGCTGGTCGGCACCGCGCAGCCTGCCGCGGAGGGTGCGTGGTAGATCGTCTCGACACCGTGGGCGATGACCGCAAAGGAGGCGGAGTTGCCGCCGCGGAACTTCCCCGCCCCGCCTGAGTCAGGAAGCTCGCGACGGTAGAGGTAGAGCACGGGGAACATCTCCTCGATCTGCTCGACGTTGCCGATAATCGTTTTCGGCTCGTAGAAGCTGCCCCCAGTGTCGACCCCGTCGCGGTTCGGGAAAGCCCCGATCGCAGCCGCCAGCGGGTCGAGGAAGCCGGTCCCGAATTCGTTCCCCCACTGGTCGACGCCGCCGATCCCGCTCATCGGGAAGACGGTGGTACCGCCCGGCGCGAAAGCCTCCGGGGCGAGCTCCGGCGCCGACATCATCATCTTGCCGAGGGCGGCGTTGGCGAGGCCGCCGGCCAGCACGTTGCCGATCTGCGAGTTGGTCACCGAGGCCGGGAAGCTCGGGCAGTTGATCGTCCCGACGACCGGCTCGAAACGC
This sequence comes from uncultured Actinomycetes bacterium, assembly GCA_963729055.1. Lineage (GTDB taxonomy): Bacteria > Actinomycetota > Thermoleophilia > Solirubrobacterales > 70-9 > VAYN01. The sequence goes on from CAVSMQ010000007.1 coordinate 262,328, forward strand.
AGGTGCCGCAACATGCCGCCGGTCGAGTACAGCTGGTCGTAGCAGAGGTAGGGGTTGAGGATGCTGATGATCCCGGCTCGCCAGCCGGAGAAGGTCGAGTTGACTGCGCCGACGGCCTCGTGGGAGCCCTGGTTGTCGAAGACCAGGGTGTCGCCTTCCTTACGGACGTTCATCGTCACCGGGTAGACCCCGCGGTCGCCCGGCAGCGCCGCCTCGAGGAAGGCGACCGCGCGCCAGGTGCCGTCCGGGATCTGGGCGATGCGGCGGGTGAACGACTCGGCGCCGTCGGTGATGATCTTCCGCATCACCCCCTTCACCGTCTCCGGCCCATAGCGCTCGATGAAGCCGAGGACGCGGTTGCGGGCGACGATGTTGCCCGCCATCTGGGCGCGGAGGTCGAGCGCCACGAGCTGCGGCTGGCGCGAGTGCCGCAGGTACATCCGTTCCAGGTCCGGCCGGATCTGGTCGGCTTCGACCATCTTCAGCGGTGGGATCGGGACCGGCTCGTCGAAGACGGTTTCGGCGTCGGCGCAGAAGCTGCCCGGGGTGTTGCCGCCGATGTCGTACTGGTGCAGAGCGTTGGCGACCCAGCAAAAGATCTTGCCCTCCCAGAAGACCGGGCAGGTGAGCTGGACGTCGGACTGGTGGCTCGCCCCCACCCAGGGGTCGTTGGAGAGGAACATGTCGCCTTCGTTGATTCCGGGCCGGTCGCCGAGGTGTTCGAGCGTCCACTTGATCGGCATGTCCATCGCGCCCGAGAAGTACTGGATGTGGGGGCCGAAGAAGACGTACTCGCCGTCCTCGGTGAGGATCACGGTGTTGAAGTCGTGGGCGTTGCTGGCGAAGGGGGATCCCGAGACCTTCTCGATCGTCACCCCGTGCTCGTCGTTGACGTTCCAGAGGGCGTGGCGCAGGACCTCGTAGGTGACCGCATCAACCTCCTCGGCGGCCTCGGTGTTCAACTTCACCGCCGGGTCGATGTTGAGCGGCTGCGGCGGGATGTAGGACTCGTTGACTCCGTCCCAGACCGTTTCGGTGGTTGCCGTCGCTGCGGCCATCAGGCCCTCCCTGAATTGTCGAGTGTCACGATGATGTTTCCGAACTCGTCCATCCGCGCCCCTTGGCCGGGGCGGACGACGATCGTCGTCACCGTCGGCTCGATCACCGCCGGCCCCTCGATCACGTTGCCCGGCACCAGGTGCTCGCCGCGATAGATCGGCGTCTCCTGCTTGCCGCCGAGCTCGGGCCAATAGATCTCCCGTGGGGCAACGCGCGCCTGCTGCGACGGTTCCTCCGACCCGAGCTCGCGCTTGCTGAGGGTCGGTTTGCGCACCGTCGCCGAGCCGCTGCAGCGCAGGGTCACCAACTCGACCCCGGCCGCGGTGTACGCGGTTCCCTGGCCGTAGAGGTCCTCGTAGCGGCGGGTGAACTCGCCGATCAGCGCCTCCAGGTCGCCGTCGTCGAAATCGTCGGCCGGGAACGGGACCTCGACCACGTGGACCTGCAGGCGGTGGCGAATGTCCGCGGTCCAGCGCAGCCTGACTTGCTCCTCGGAGAACCCCTCGTCGGCGAACTCCGCCAGCGTCTCGGCCCGCAACGCCTCGCGGGTGGCGAGCAGTCGCTCGCGGTCGAACGGAGCTGCCAGGGTTTCGTTGCGTTCGTGGATGTGGATCACGTCGGAGGAGGCGACGCCGAGCGCCGACCAGACCGAGGCCGTGTCGGTGAGCGGAACCACGACGGTGGAGACGCCGAGCTCGCTCGCGTAGACGCCGGAATGGCTGGCGCCGGCGCCGCCGTAGGTGAAGACGACGAAGTCGCGCGGGTCGAGACCCTTCTCGATCGTTTCGCGGCGGATCAGATCGGCCATGTTGTGATCGACGATCTGGTTGATCCCGGCGGCGGTTTCGTAGGCGTCGAGTCCGAGTTTCTCGCCCAGTTTCGAGACTGCCTCCCAGGCCCCCTCCGCGTCGAGCGTCGAGCGACCGGCGAGGAAATACTCGGGGTCGATGTAGCCGAGCACGACGTCGGCGTCGGTCACGGTCGGTTCGGTTCCGCCGCGGCCGTAGCAAACGGGCCCCGGCTGGGCACCAGCGCTGCGCGGCCCGACGCTCAACGCCCCGCGCACCTCGTCGAACCAGGCGATGCTGCCGCCGCCGGCGCCAATCGACTTGACGTCGATCGTCGGCACGAAGAACTCGTACTGATTGACGATCGTGGTCGAGGTGCGGGCCGGCAGCCCTTCGTGGACGAGGCCGACGTCGAAAGTCGTGCCGCCCATGTCGGTGGCGATGATGTTGTCGTAGCCCATCAGGTCGCCGAGGAACTGCGAGCCGACGATGCCACCCGAGGGCCCTGACTGCAGCAGCAGCACCGAGGACCGCTTGGCGGTCTCGGCGGCGGTCAGGCCACCGTTGCACTGCATCAGGAGAAAGGGGCCAGAGAGCGACTCCTCCGCCGTCCGGCGCTCGATTTCATCGACGTAGGAGCTGGTCACCGGGCCGACGTAGTTGTTCATCACGGTCGCAACCGTGCGCTCATACTCCCCCAGCAAGGGGGCGAGCTCGCTCGAGCAGGTCGTGAACATCTCGGGAGCGATCTCTTCGACCAGCTCGCGCAGGCGCAGCTCGTGGGCCTGGTTCTTGAACGACCAGAGCAGCGAGATCGCGATCCCCTCGACGCCGGCGGCGACCAGTTGGGCGATCGCCTCGCGAGCGCCCTCCTCGTCCAGCTCCATCACCACCTCGCCACGCGAATCGACCCGCTCGGCGACCTCGCGGATCAGCGAGCGGGGAACGATCGGCTCGGGCTTGGCGGTCGCCGAAAAGCGCAGCAGGTCGGCGGGCGGCAGCCCGGCGACTCGACCGTAGGAGCGCATGATCAGGATCGCGTCGCCGTGGCCGGCGGTGGTGATCAGCCCGACCTTGGAGCCGCGGTTCTCGACCACGGCGTTGGTCGCGACGGTGGTCCCGTGCGAGAGCATCTGGGTGTCGGTCATCAACTCCCTGAGCGAGAGCCCGTTGCTCTCCGCCGCCAGGCGCAGCGACTCGAAGAAGCCCTCGGCGAAGTCGGGTGGAGTCGACGGCGTCTTCGAGATCGTCACCTCGCCCGCCGCGTCGATGACGACGCAATCGGTGAAGGTGCCGCCGATGTCTACCCCGCAGATGTAGGGCATCTCAGCTCGCCACCTCGCTCTGGGCGGCGCTCTCGCGATCCCAGCACTCGGTTTGGTTCGGCAGGCGCTTGAGCGCTGGGCGGTCGACTTTCAGCGGCCCGGTCCGCGGCAACTCGTCGATGAACTCGACGTAGCGCGGCAGCTTGAAATCGGCGAGGCGCTCCTCACACCAGGCGACGACTTCCTCGGCCGTCAGCTCGGCGCCGTCCTGGACGACGACGTAGACCTTGACCTCCTCGCCCCGGATGTCGTCGGGAACAGCGATCGAGGCGACGGTCTCGACCTTCGGGTTCTCCTGCAGGCACTCCTCGACCTCCTCGCCGGAGACGTTCTCGCCGGAGCGCCGGATCACGTGCTTCTCGCGCCCAACGAAGTAGAAGAGCCCCTCCTCGTCGCGGTAGCCAAGGTCGCCGCTGTGGACCCAGCCACCGCGCAGGACCCGAGCGCTCTCCTCGGGGTTCTTGTAGTAGCCCGGCATCATCCCCCGGTTGCGCTGGACCAGCTCACCGGTCACTCCCGGCCCGACCTCCTGGTCGTCCTCGTCGACGACTTTGATCTCGTTGTCGTGGCCCAGTGGCCAGCCGATCTCGGCCGCTTTGTAGCCGTGGCCGGGCGCGGTCATCGTCCCCAGCGGGCCCTCGGCCAGCGCCCAGGTAGAGACGATGTCGACCCCGAAGCGCTCGCTGAACTCGTCGTAGACCGTTTTCGTCACGTTCGCGACCGAGGTCTTTACTGGGTGGTCGCGGTCGTCGGGCCGCGGCGGCTGGGCGAGGATCATGTTGATCGCTCCGACCAGCAGGTTGACCTCGGTGGCGCCATGTCGCCGCGTCTGGTCCCAGAAGCGGCTGGCGCTGAAGCGCGGGAAGATGATCACCCGGGCGCCTGCCCAGACCGCGGTCAGCGCCGACCAGACCAGGGCGTTGCCGTGGAACAGCGGAAAGATCGTCATCAGCCGATCGTCTGCCGTGTAGCCCATCCGTTCGCTTACCGCCTCGGCCTGAGCAACGGCGGTGTAGTGCGGGTGGATGACAGCCTTCGGCCGGCCGGTCGAGCCCGAGGTGTACATCAGGGCGACCATCTCCTCCTCGCTCGGGACGTAGTCGACCCGCTCGGTCGTGGCCGTCGCCAGCAACTCGCTCAACGAGTCGGCGCCCGGGGCGGCGTCGCCGACTTTGATCACGTGCTTGATCGTCGCCAGCGCCGGCGCCCGCTTCGGCACCAGCTGGTCGCGCACGACCTCCCAGCGCTCGTCGTCGACGATCAGCACCGAGGCCTCGGAGTGCTCGATGAAGTAGGCGATCTCGGGCGGCTTCGACTGCGTCACCAGCGGCACCAGGACCGCGCCACAACGGGCGATGCCGTGGTAGGCGACCAGGTACTCGGGCCGGTTCGCCATCATCACCGCGACCTTGTCGCCGGGGCCGATGCCAAGCCCGTAGAGCATCTGGCCGAAGCGGTTCGCCTCGGCATCGAGCTCGGCGTAGGTCAGCTCCTCGTCTTCGCAGACGATCGCGATCCGGTCGGGCCCCTCTGCGACGGCGCGGGCGAGGATCTGGTCCGTCGTCCAGGGGACCGCTTTTCTCTCCTCCATGCAGCTACTCCTTCTCGGCCTGGTGGTTGGAAGATCCCTCGCGGCGCGAGCTGGCCAGCTCCAGCGAGGCGAGCTCGGAGGCGAGCTCCTCGACGTGGCGGTGCTCGACATCGACGGCGGCCAGCAGGCGGCCGTCGGAGACGACGTGGACGCGGCTCGCCGCATCGAAGACCTCGGTCGCCTCGGTGCAAAACATCAGCACCGCGCAGCCGCTCGCCGCGAGATTCCAGAGCAGCCGGTAGATCTCGTGGCGGCTGCCGACGTCGACGCCCCGGGTCGGCTCCTCCAGCAACAGCACCCGCGGCTCGGTGGCGATCGCGGCGGCGATCGCGACCTTCTGCTGGTTGCCGCCGCTGAGCGAGCGAATCGCCTGTCGCGAGTTGCGGGCTTTGATCCCGAAGCGGCTGACCTGTTCCTCGCCCAGCGTCGCGATCCGGCGCTTGCGCAGGATGCCGGGCCCGATCGTGATCTCCTCGCTCTGTCGCGCCGCCAGGTTTTCGCCGACGTCGAGGTTGTCGAAGAGGCTGTCGCGCCGCGAGGCGGAGACGAAGCTGATGCCGGGGCCGGGACGCGAGCGCTGGCCGTCGAGGCGGAACTCGCCCTTGGCGGCCTCCAGGCCGGCCAGGGAGCGCAGCAGCTCGCGGGCGCCCGACCCCTCGACACCGGTCAGCGCGGTGAGCGAGCCCGAGCGCAGGGACAGGTCGATTTCGGCGAAGGCGCCACCGCCGCCGCTCCAGCCCGAGACCTCGAGCACGGCGGGCGCGCTCGGGTCGGCGCTGGGCCGCTCCTCGACGATCGTCGACTCGACGTCGACGACCAGCGCCCGGGCGATCGCGTCCTCGTGCAGAGCCTCGCCGCTGAAGCTGTCGGCGACGCGGCCGCCGCGGACGATCACCACGCGGTCGCAGTTCTCGACCAGGTCGGAGAGCCGGTGCGAGACCAGCATCACCACGTGACCGGCCGCGGCGAGCCGGTGGATCTCGCGGAAGAGCTCCGCCGACTCAGCGTCGGTCAGCGCCGAGTTGGGCTCGTCGAAGAGGAAGATCCGCGCCTCCCGGGTGAGCGCCCGGGCGATCTCGACCCGCTGTTGGACCGCCAGCGTGCAGCTGCCGACGGGGCGATCGGCTACCCGCTCGAGGTCGAGGTGGACCAGGTGCTCGCGCTGGCTCGACCCCAGTCGCGGCCGCAGCGCGCGGTTGCCCTCGCGACCGACCATCAGGTTTTGGCCGACGGTGAGGTTGGGGAAGAGCTGGGCCTCCTGGTGGACGATCGCCACCGACTGCGCCGGGTCGAAGGCGTCGCCGTCGAAGCTGGCGGAACCCGCGTCGGGCTCCTCCTCGCCACCGATCACCCTGACCAGGGTGCTCTTGCCGGCGCCGTTTGGGCCGGCGATCCCGACCACCTCGCCGGGGCCGGCGCTGAGATCGACGCCAGCCAGCGCCCGGGTAGCGCCGTAGGCCTTCTCGATCCCCTTCAGCTCGAGGCCGCTCATGCCCGCGCGGCCCTCCGATCGAGGGTCTGCCGCGACCAGATATCGAGCAGCACGGCGCCGATCGTCACCCCGCCGAGGAACACCTGCTGGGCGAACGGGCCGCTGGAGACGAGCGAGAGGCCGGTCGCGAGCGCGGCGAGCAGGAGCGCGCCGCCCATCGTGCCGATCACCGTGCCGCGCCCGCCGGCGAGGCTGGCGCCGCCGATGATCACTGCGGCGAAGACCGGGAAGGTGTTTTCGAGGCCGGCGTTGGGGGCGACCGAGCCACTGAACGAGAAGTCGAGAATCCCCGCCACCCCGGCCAGCAGGGCGCAGAGGATGAAGGCGATCACTTTGTACTTGCGCACCGGCAGGCGCGCCAGCCGCGCCGCTTCGGGGTTGCCGCCGATCGCCATCAGCCGGAAGCCGAAAACGGTTCGGTGCAGGAGGAAGCCGATCACGATCGCCAACGCCAGCATCCAGAGGATCTCGACCGAGAAGCCGGCCGAGCCGAGTTTCTTCGTTAGGTCGGTGAAGAAGTCGACCTGCGAGGCGGAGACTTCGTGCCCGGCGGGTGGGAACGCGGGGCTCAGGGTCTGGCCTTCGCCGAAGTAGAGCGAGAAGCCGTAGATCAGGTTGTAGGTGCCGAGGGTGACGATGAAGGCCGGCACTCTGAGGAAGGCAACGAGCAGCCCGTTGACGGCGCCGACCACGACGCAGATCAGGAGCGCCACCGCCAGCGCCGGGAACAGGCTCCAATCGTGGAGGATCCAGTTGGCGGCGAGGAGGTTGGCCGCCAGCCCGAAGGTGGCGGCGAAGGAGAGATCGATCTCCCCGACCACGATGACCAGCGTCAGACCCAGCGCCATGATCGCGATCGAGCTCATCGACCGCAGGGTCGAGATGATCACGTCGAGCGACAGGTAGGACGGCTCGAGCGCCTGGAAGACGACCGCGACGATGATGATCGCGAAGGTCAGGCCGCCGAGGCGGAGTAGGACGTCAAAGGCGCGGCCCGCCAGCAGCGCCCGGACGTTGACCGCAGCCCCGGCGTCGCCGGATGGCGACGCCGGGCTGGGCTTAGGGGAGAGGCTCATCGATCGCGATGAGTGCTGAGGCGGGGGTCGCGATCAGCCTTCGGCGTTTTCGATTTTTTCCAGCGATTCACGCTCGGCCGGCACTTTGGCGAGGGTAATCGGTTCCGGTTTCTGGGTGTTGGGGAGGATCTTCCCGGTCTTCAGGAACGTCGCGCAGGCTTCGCCCCCGTAGGCCGCCTGGTCGAACCAGCGCTGGTCGACGGTGGCGATCTGGTAGCCGTTCTCGATCCCTTCGAGCTGATCCATGCTCGGGTTCCAGCCGATCGAGTAGACCTTGCCTTTGTTGTTGGTATCGGCGATCGCTTTGTTGATTGCGCCGGCGTTGATGTCGGTGTTCATGAATATCTGGAGGTCGGGGTTGGCTGAGATGACCGAGCGAGCCGTGTCATAGGCGGGACCGGGTTCGAACGGGACTTCGGTGGCGTTCCCGGGGTTGTCGATGAACTTGGCGTCAGGAATTTCTTCCTTGATTTTCTTTTCGAAACCTTTCATCCGGCCCTGCGCCCAGCCGAGCGTCGGCAGGCCGCTGGACATCGTGAAGACGGTCATTTCTTTGTTGTTTTCGTTCATCCATTCGACCACGGTTTCGGCCGCGACTTCACCCTCTTTTTCGTGCTCTTGGGTGAAGTTCATAAGCGAGTTGGCGCTGTTTTCCTCGCCGACCGCGAAAACCGGTATGCCCTTGGCCGAGACTTCGTCGATCAGCGAGTTGACCGCGGTGTCGGTCGGCGGCTGGATCGAGAGGCAGTCGACCTGACCGGCCGCGAGCTTCGACTGCACCTGTGAGATCTGCTGGTTGATGTTCGGCTGAACCGGCGCCACGATTTCGCAGTGCAGCGGGTAGATCTTTTCGCCCTGTTCGCAGCCGTATTCGTACCCGGCGGTGAACTGTTCCCCGAAGCTCGGCGTACCCGAGGCTTCGAAGGAGAAGAGGTAGTTGATCGGTTCTTCGTTTTCGACCTTCTCCGCGATCGCGGGATCGAGTTCGAAGGTGCCCCATGAGGTTTCGACGACGTTGGGCGGGCCTGACGTGTCCGTAGCCGTGCCCGACGCTTCGGTAGTCGCGCCCGACGAGGATTCCGTGGCGCCGCTGCTGGTGTCGTCGGAGCCGCCGCAAGCAGCCACTCCCAGGACCAGTAAAGCCGCGGCGAGCGCGGCGACCGCGAAGCGGGTGGGCAAGGATCCACGCCCGCCCAGGAAACCGCGATTTGCCCGACGTTTGTTACCCATCGACTCTCCTCCGTAGACGCGAAGAACGGTCAGCCGGCCTTCCCAGGAAACGGCTGGCACGCTCACCGAATGAACAACCGCTCGGTTCTCTCGACCGATCGATCGATTGAAGCTACCAACCCCTCTACGCCTTGTCAACCAAGTGTTTGGTCGGGTGGAGCACGCCGCCAGATTAATCGATCGAACGTTCGGTTGTATGATCGATCGGAGGGTGGTGAGAATTCCTGACCTTCGCCCGGACCTGGACTGCACCCTGATGCGGGCGGTGGAGCCGGTCTACGAGAGCCGGGCAACCGCTCTCTCGGACTCTGGTTGCAGCTTGGTCGTGACCGACAGGGAAACTCGCGTCCTCTGGCGCTCACCGGCTGCGGTCGAGCTCGACCGCCGGCTCGAAGAGGCGCGGGTCGAGCCGGGGTACTGCTTCGAAGAGGTCGCGGCCGGGACTGGTTTGGCCGCCCTCAGCTTCGCCGCAGCGCCGGTCAGGGATCGGGTCCGCGGGCGCCTGCTGGGAACGGTCAACCTGGCCTGCCTCCACCGCCATCGCCACCCGCTCCTGGCGGCCTGGCTGCTGGAGATCGCGGCGACCGTAGAGCGCCGCATCGGCAGCCGCGGAAGCCGCCGCGAGCAGTATCTGCTCGCGGCATATCTCGAGGCGAAGGGCCGGTCGCGGGCTCCGGTCGTCTGCCTCGACGAGCAGACCGTTCTCTGCAACTCTGCCGCTGCCCGCATTCTGAGCGAGGCCGACCAGGCGGGGCTCTGGGAGCAGGCCCGCAGGGTGATCGAAGCCAACGACGCGGAGGTCGCCGAGCTGGTGCTCCGTTCCGGGCGGCGCGTCACTGCACAGTGCGAGCCGATCCGCGACGGGCGAACGGCCGTTGGCGCGAAGCTCGAGCTGCGGCTCCGCAAGCACGCTCGGCGCCTGCCGGCGGCCGCGGCGGCCGCGATCGAGCCGCTCGACGGGTTGGCCGGCCACGGCGCCGCCTGGCGGCGGCTCGGCGTCGAGCTCGCGGCAGCGCGGTCGAGCGGCGCAGGCATCCTCCTCCGAGGCGAGCCGGGAAGTGGCAAGCTTGCCTGCGCCCGAGCCTTGTTCGAAGGCGAGCGCGTCGACGTCTTCGACGCCGCGCTGCACGCGATCGAGAGCGGCGACGGGTGGTTGACGGGCCTCGACCGACGCCTGCGCGACGGGCGCGGGGTGGTCGTCGTCCAGCACCTGGAGGCACTCGACGGGCCGCGGGTCGTGCCGTGGCCAGTCTGCTCGAGCGGACCGGCCCGGACGGGCCGCGGATCGTCGGAACGCTGAACGCCGTCGGCGCGCCCCACCCCGGGGGGCTGCCGCTGGAGGGATTCGGCTGCCTCGTCGACGTGCCGCCGCTGCGAGAGCGCCCGGAGGACCTTGCCGAACTGCTCGGCGCGCTGACCGCGGCGCTGGCTGCGCCGGGGGGGCACTGCAGATGGACGCCCGACGCGGTGCAGACCCTCTCCCGGGTGCCGCTGCCGCGCAACGTCCGCTCGCTTGAATTCGTCGTCAAGCAGGTGATCGCGGCCGGCGCGCCCGCCTACGTCGATGCCCGCCGCCTCCCTGCCCAGGTGCGAGCCGCCGCGTCGCGACGGCCGCTCTCCCGTCTCGAGCAGCTCGAGGCCTCCGCGATCGTCACCGCGCTGAGGCAGTCCGGTGGCAACAAGGTCGAGGCGGCCAGCAGCCTCGGCATCGCCCGCTCGACGCTCTACCGGCGGATGAGGTCGCTCGGCCTCGACCTCAGCGAGTCGAACTTCTGAGCCGCCGGAACTCTTCCCGCACCTGACGGCGAAGCGGCTTTCCCACCGGGCTCTTGGGGATGCTCTCCTCACGCATCCAGACCTGCTTCGGCACCTTGTGCCGGGAGGCGTGTTCGCGGACGTAGTCCTGCAGCTCCTCTTCGCCCAAGGCGGCACCGTCTCGGAGGCAGACCGCAGCGACGACCATCTCGCCCCATTTGTCGTCCTCGACTCCGAACACGGCGGCCTCGGCCACCTGCTCGTGGCTGTAGAGGACGTCCTCGACCTCGGCCGGCCAGATGTTGAAGCCGCCGCTGATGATCATGTCGTCCTTGCGATCGACGATGTAGAGGTACCCGTCCTCGTCGAACCTCGCCATATCGCGCGTGTGCACCCACCCATCGACCAGTCGTTCCGCGGTCAGCTCCGGGTCCTTCCAGTAGCCGACCATCGTGTGGTCGCCGCGCGAGATCACTTCGCCGACCTCGCCGGGCGGGCAGTCCTCTCCGTCGGCGTCGACGACGCGGACCTCGACGCCGAATCCGACGCGACCCGCCGAGCGCAGCCGCTGCGGCGGATCCTCGCCTTGGAAGACGTGGTCCTCGCGCTGCAGCGCCGTCAGCACGTTGGGAGCCTCGCTGATCCCGTAGAGCTGAAGGAAGACCGGCCCGAAGGCCTCGAGGCCCTGGCGTATCCGTTTCAGCGGCGGCGGAGCACCGCCGTAGATCACGGTGCGCACGCTGGAGGTGTCGTACTCGGCCAGCAGGTTGGAGTCGAGCAAGACGTTCAAAACGGTCGGGATCATGAACATCGCGGTGACCCGCTCTCGTTCGATCGTCTCCAGCAGGGCCTCCGGCTTGAAGTTGAACGCCGGCATGATCACCTGCCGGGCCTCCGCATATGCCACGCGTACATCATGAATCCGGCCGCGTGGCTGAGCGGGTGGAAGTGCACCACCACGTCGTCGGGTTCGACCGGCCAGTTGATCAGCATGTTCGAGATCGCAGTGCTCATCGAGCGGTGGCTGAGCAGCACTCCCTTGGGCCGGCCGGTGGTGCCGCCGGTGAAGCGCAGCGCGTAGTTGTCGTCGCCGATCAGGTCGACGCCGAGCCGGCCGCTCGGCGACGCGGCGAGCAGCTCCTCATAGGAGTGCTCGCCCGGCCCCGCCTCCGCTTCGATGACGACGACGGCGACCGCTTGGGGGACCCGCGGCAGCGCCTCCCGCAACGCCTCCGTGCATTCGGGCGAGGCGACCGCCGCCGTGGCGTCGGAGAACTCGAGCATGGCGACGACATCGTCGGCGGAGGAGCGGATCAGGATCGGCATCCGCACCGCTCCCAGCTTCGCGATCGCTACCTCGACCTCGACGTACTCGGGTCGGTTGCCGACCAGAACGGCGACCCGGTCGCCGCGCTCGACGCCGATCTCGGCGAGCGCGTGGGCGAATCGGTTCGCGCGCTCGTCGAGCTCGGCGAAGGTGAGCTGGCGCTCGCCCTGGGTGTAGGCGATCTGGCCCCCGAAGCTGTCGGCGGACCACTCCAGCATCTGGGTGACGTTCACCGCTGCTCCTCGTCGGCCGACTCCGAGTGGAAGGACCTGAAGCGCTCCGCGACCTCGCCCCAGGCGATCGTCGAGCTCATCGCTCCGTCGATGACCAGGTCGGCGCCGGTGATGTAGTCGGCGTCGGAGGAGGCCAAAAAGGCGATCGGTCCGGCGATGTCCTCCGGCCGCCCCAACCGCCCCCAGGGCGTCAGGCTGATCGTCCGCTCGCGGATGCTGCGATCTGCGAGCGTGTCGCGGTTGATCCCCGTTTCGACCACGCCCGGGCTGACCGAGTTGATGTTGATCCGGTGCGGTGCCAGCTCCCCGGCGAGCTCTCTGGTCATCGCCAGGATCCCGCCCTTGGCGGCCGTGTAAGCCGGCGCGCCATAGCCGACGTGGGCGGTGATCGAGCAGACGCTGACGATCTTGCCCCCGCCGCGGGCGATCATCGCCGGGACGGCCGACTTGATGCAGAGGAAGTAGCTGGTCAGCGAGCCTTCGAGGGTCGCCTGCCACTCCTCGACCTCGATGTCGGCGAGTGATTTCCGCGGCGCGTGGGAGATCGAGTTGACGAGGATGTCGAGCCCTCCCAAGGCGACCGCCTCGGCGACCGCGTCCGTGACCCCGGCGGCATCGGTGAGGTCGGCGACGACCGGCTTGGCCCGTCCCCCGGCCGCCTCGATCTCGGCCACCGTCGCCTCGGCGGCGGCGCCATCTCGATCCACTGCCGCGACGATCGCGCCCTCGGCGGCCAGGCGCAACGCCACCCCCTGGCCGATCCCCGAGCCGGCGCCACTGACGAAGGCGGCCTTGTCGACCAAGCCCTCCATCAGGTCATCAGGTAGCCGCCGTTGACTTCGACCACGGCGCCGGTCATGTAGCTGGTCGCCTTGGAGACGACAAAGGCGGCGACCTCGGCGATCTCTGCCGGCTGAGCGAGTCGGTTCATCGGCGAGATGTCCTCTGGATAGCCGCGACCCCTGATCATCTCGGTATCGGTCGCGCCGGGGATCAGCACGTTGACGCGGATCTCGGGTGCGCCGTGGTTCGCGGCCCACTTGCTGACCGCGTGGATGCCTCCCTTGCTCGCCGCGTACTGCGGCCCGGAGGCATGGCCGCCGTTGCGTCCGGCCACCGATCCAAAGGTCAGGATCCTGCCCCCTCCGCGCTCTCGCATCGGACCGAATGCCGCCTGCATGCAGAGATAGGTGCCGAGGAGATTGACATCGAGCACCCGGCGCCACTCACTCTCGTCGACGTCGTCGAAGTCGCCGGCGCCGTACACGGCGGCACAGCAGACCAGCATGTCGAGACCGCCGAGCTCGGCGACCGTCCGATCGACCAGTGCCGTCACCTGCTCCGCCTCGCTTACATCGGTTGGTACCGCGAGCGCGCGAGCTCCGTGGGCCGCGACCGCCTCGGTGACCGCCCCGAGATCGAGGACGTCGGCGGCGCAGACCGAAGCCCCCTGGCGGGCCAAGGTCTCGGAAACCGCAAGCCCGACGCCGCGGGCGGCGCCGGTGACGATCGCCACTTCGCCGTCGAGTCGTGCCGGATCCACGTCGCCGACTCTATGGGCTGCGGGGTCGGCCGCCCTGTCGCACTTCGATACATCTGGGGGTGCGTCAGCCGGCGGTCGGGACCTTCGCCAACAGCAGGCGCAGAGCCATTTCGACGTGGATCTCAGCGACTTCCGCCGGCGCCATTCCCTCCCCCGGCCGATACCAGGTGGCAACTGCGGTTCCGAGCGCGACGATCGCCCGCGCGACCTCCTTGGGATGCTCGGTGGAGAACTGGTCGGCCGCGATTCCATCGGCGACGATGTCGTCGAAGATCGCCTGGACCTGCCGCCGTTTTCCGCGGATCTCCTCGAACGCCTTCGGGTCGAGTCGCCGGAACTCGCTCTGGGCGACGAAGCTTTCCTCTTGGCGCTCGCAGTGGGCGAGCACAAAGGTGCGAAGGGCTGCTACCAGACGCTCGGTCGGGTCGGTGAGCCCCTCGGTCGCCTCTTCGAGCCCGATCCGCATCTTCGCTGCGGCCTCGTCCATGATCCTCTCCAGGATCGCCGCCTTGGAGGGATAGTGGTGAAAGAGGGTCGCGACCCCGACTTCGGCGCCGTTCGAGATCGCCCTGATCGAAGCGCCGTGGTAGCCCTTTTCGTAGAAGATCTGGAGAGCGATCCGCTCGATGATGTCTGCGGTGTCCGCTCCGCGGTGCCTGGAATCTCCACCGGGTGCATTCACGCGCGGCAGCATAGCGACAGCCCCAATAAACACAGCATGATGTCAAACAACCGTAAGGTAGATAAGATGTCAGTTGATGGGTTCCTCGGAGCGGATTGGCGACTTCGCGATCGAGGTCGACGGGAACGGGATCGCGACGGTCACCTTCGACCGTTCACCGGTCAACGCAGTGTCGATGACGGTGTACGAAACGTTGCCCGAGCTCCGTGCCAGGCTCGAGGGAGATGACTCGGTAAGGGTTGTCGTACTGGCTGCGCCGGAGGCGGCCCGCGCCTGGTGTGGCGGCGCGGATCTCAACGACTTCGTCGGGATGAATCCGGCGCGGCGCAAGGAACGGTACGCGCGGATCAACGAGCTGCTTCCCGATCTCGGCGCGATGGAGCGGCCTACGATCGCCGCGATCAACGCTCACACGGTAGGTATCGGGGTCGTCCTCGCGGCCCTCTGCGACCTGCGGATCGCCGCGGACTCGGCGACCTTCGCCTGTCGCGAGATCGACTACGGCCTGGTGCCCGGCGAGGGAGGGTTGCTCGCCTCGCTGCGGATGCCGCAGGGTCTCGTGCGCGAGATGTTGCTGACCGCGCGGCGCTTCAGCGCCGAGGAGATGTTGCGCGGGGGCTACCTGAACGCAGTGGTCCCCCGCGCCGAGGTGCTTGCCAAGGCGCACGAGACCGCGGCGCTGATCGCCGCCAAGAGCCTGCCCTCGCTGCGGGCAACCAAGCGGGTTCAGGTCGCGATCGAGGGCATGGACTGGCCCGAGGCCTACCTGCTCGCCCAGGAAGCGTCGGCCGAGCTGACCGCCGGACCGGACGCGCGTGAGGGGGTGGCGGCCTTCCTCGAGGGACGGGAGCCGCGCCTCGTCGACCGCTGAGCGCGGCGGCGAACTGGAGCGCTGCCCACTACTCGCCTCGGAACGCGGCGGTCCGTTTCTCGGCGAACGCGCCGATGCCCTCGGCGTGGTCGGCGGAGGTCATCGCGATCGCCTGCCCGAACGCCTCCAGCTCGGCCTGCTCCTCGATCGTGTGCAGGCTCGCCTCGTTCAGCGCCCTCTTCGCCGCAGCGAGCGCGATCGTGGCGCCGGCCGCGAAGCCCTGGGCGGCCTCGGTGGCGCGCGCCATCAGCTCCTCGTCGGGGACGACGTGGTTGACCAACCCGAGTTCCTTCGCTTCGGCGCCGTTGAGCCGGCGGCCGGTGAACATCAGCTCCTTCGCCGTGCTCAGCCCGACCGCCCGGACCAAGAAGTAGGAGGCGCAGCCGTCGGGGGCGAGACCGACCCGGGTGAAGGCCATCGAGAGGACCGCGCTCTCGGCCGCGTAGACGATGTCGCAGGCGAGGGCGATGCCGAGGCCGAGGCCGTGGGCATGGCCATTGACGGCGGCGACGACCGGCTTGTCGAGCCGAGCCAGCGGGATCACCGTTTCGCGGGTCAGCTTCGCCATCCGGCGGCGGGTCGTCTCGGCGCCGCGGTCGGGGTCCATCTGCTTGATGTCACCCCCGGTCGAGAAGGCGCGGCCGGCGCCGGTGACGAGCACCGCCCGCACCTCGGGGTCGTCGCCCAGCTGACGCCAGACCCGCGCCAGGTCGTCCTTCAGCTGCATGTTCAGTGCGTTCAACGCCTCCGGCCGGTTGAGGACGACCGTGGCCAGGCCGCCCTCGATCGTCAGATCGACGGTCTCGTAGTCGACGGTGGCGCTCATCGCTACTCGAAGATCGGCTCGAAGTGGGAGATGTCGGCGAGCGTGCCGCCCGGGTCGCTGCCCTCTTTCCAGACGGCCCGCACCGGCATTCCGATCTGCAAGCGCTCCGGCGCTTCGGAGGCCTCGATCCCGCCGATCGTGTGGATCAGCCTGGTGTTGGCGCCGTCGAGCACGATCTCGGCGTAGACGTAGGGCGGCTCGCGGA
Source organism: uncultured Actinomycetes bacterium (assembly GCA_963729055.1). Classification (GTDB taxonomy): domain Bacteria; phylum Actinomycetota; class Thermoleophilia; order Solirubrobacterales; family 70-9; genus VAYN01. The sequence continues at coordinate 278,331 of CAVSMQ010000007.1, forward strand.
CCTGGCCGACGAACTCGAGGTGGATCACCGAGAAGGCCTTGATCGTGCCGGTGTCGGCGACGTCGACCCACTCGGCGGTCCGCACGAAGCAGACGTCGCAGTACTCGCGCGGCGGCACCAGCACCGACTTGCAGCTCGGGCAGCGCACGCCCTGGAGGCGACGGCTGGTTGCCAGGCCGTCGAAGAGGGTGCCGTAGTAGGGCCCGTAGGAGTGCCGGTAGTCGAGCCGCAGGCTGTAGCGCTGCTCGAGGATCGGCTCGGCGCTCGGCTGCAGCTCGGTGACCTCGCCCTCCGGCGCCTCGGGGTCGAGCGCGAAGCCGGCGATGTCGAGGATGCTGCCCTCGGCCTCGTCCGCCCAGCGGACCGCCACGCGCTGCCCGACCTCGAGCTCACCGAGCTCGGTGTCGAGCAGCTTGTGGACGAAGTCGACGCCGGTGCCGTCGAGCCGGATCAGGCCCAGCAGGCCGGTCGCGGTCTCGGTGAAGCCGCGCAGCGTCCCGGTCCCCGGGGCCGCGACGAAGTCCTCCTGGGTCTCGCCGCAGGCGGCGCAGAAGTCCTGGGCGGGGACCGCGACATCGCCGCACTTCGGGCAGCGCGAGCCGGCAATCTTGCGGTTCGCCAGCTCGGCCAGGAAGGTGGCGGCGGCGCGGCCGGTGGTCAGCTTGTAGGGAAGCTCGATGCGGCCCTCGAAGGTCGGGTCCTCGACCGCGGTCGTGCCGAGGCCCTCGCCCCGCATCTGCATCCGCTCGGCTGCCTTCGAGTTCACGCCTTCCTCCTAGTTGCGATCGGCGCCGACCACCGCGACGCCACGTAGGTTTGCCCAGCCGCCGCCGGCCTGGACCAGCGCCGTGCGGGCGCCCTCGACCTGGTGCTCGCCGGCTTTGTCGGTGACCTGCAGCGCCGCCTCAGCGAGGCGGATCAGCGCCGTCGCCCCGATCGGGTTGGCGCCCATGCAGCCGCCCGAGGGGTTGCACGGGATGTCGCCCTCCATCTCGGTTGCGCCCGATTCGATCAGCTCGGCCGCCTCGCCGGTCGGGCAGAGCCCAAGGCCTTCGTAGTAGCTCAGCTCGAAGCAGGTGTAGGGCTCCTGCAACTCGGCGACGTCGAACTGGCGGCGCGGGTTGGTGATGCCCGGCTTTCTGGTAGACGCGCTGGGCCGCGAGCTGCAACGGCACCGACTGCAGCATGAAGCGATCGGGCGCGTTGTCGGCCTCGCCGAAGTAGGACATGCCGCGGATCCAGGCCGGCCGGTCGCTGACCTTCGGCACCACCTCGTCGGCGGCGAGGACTACCGCGCAGGCGCCATCGGAGATCGGCGGCACGTCGAGCAGCTTGATCGGCCAGGCCAGGGGGCGGCTCTCGAGCACGTCCTCGACCGTGATCTCCTTGCGCACGTGGGCGTAGGGATTGCGGAAGGCGTTGCGGTGGTTCTTGACGCCGACCAGCGCCGCCGCCTCCTCGGTGTGTCCGAGCGTGTCGATCCGCGCCCGCCAGTAGGCGGCGGCGAAGCCCATGATCCCGACCGCGAACTCGCGCCCCCAGAAGGGGTCGTAGAGGGTCGAGATCTGGTACTGCAGGGCGCCCTCGGAGAGCTTGTCGTAGGCGACGACGAGGACCTTGTCGGCGAAGCCGCTGGAGACCTGGTTCATCGCCGCCAGGGCACCGGCGAGGCCGGTGCCGCCGCCGCTGGTGATCCGCACCACCGGCTTCATGTGGCCGCCGAGCCCGTCGACCAGCCACTTCTCCGGCTGGTTGACGGCGCCGAACAGCGCCGGGCCGCTGGCGACGACTACGGAGTCGATGTCGGCGAAGGTGAGGCCGGCGTCCTCGAGCGCCTCGTCGACCGCCTCGCGGACCAGGCTCGCCTGGCTGACGTCCTGGCGGCGGCGGGAGTGTTTGGTCTGGCCGGTTCCGACGATCGCGACGTCGCGCACGGTGCTCACACCTCCAGGGTGAAGACGCAGTGGTTTTGCATTCCCACCCCGCCGGCGCCGTGGACGATCGCCGTCGACGCCGTCCTTGGGCGCGTGGTCGACGCCGCCGGTTAGCTGCAGCGCGGCTTCGCTCAGCCGGGTCAGGCCGGTGGCCATGATCGGGTCGGCCGGGAGCGAGCCGCCGGAGGGGTTGATCGCGACCTTGGAGCCGTCGCTGAAGAGCTTGGGGGCGGCCCCGGGCGCAGCCAGGCCGAGCGCCTCGAGGACCATCAGCTCGGTCGCCGCCGAGCTGGCCGAGGTCTCGGCGAGCGAGGCCGATCGCGGGCTCGAACCCGCCTGCCTTGGCGTACGCCGCCGTCGCCGCCGCCTCGCAGGCGGGCAGCGAGGCGTGCTCGCGCTTGGCGAAGCTGTGCTGGTCCATCGCGGTGCCGATGCCGGTGATCCAGACCGGCTTCTCGCTGACCCGTTCGGCGACCCGGCGGGAGGCGATCAGGACGGCGACGGCGCCGTCGAGCGGCCGCGACATCTGCAGCTTGCGCAGCGGCGCCGCGACGACCTCGCGAGGCCTGCGCCTCCTCGGCGCCGGGGACCTCGGCCGATCTCGACCATCGGGTTGGCGGCCGGCGCTGCGCCCAGGCCGCTGCGGTGACCGCGGAGAAGACCTCGTCGGAGAGGGAGTGCTCGGCGAGGTAGGCCTGGGCCTGCAGGCCGCTGCGCGGCGAGCTGGCCGAAGCCGACCGGCCGCTGGTAGAAGGGCTCGCACTGGCTCCAGTAGAAGGCGGCGACGTCGGACTCGGAGGGCTTCGAGTAGGCGATCAGCGAGGCCGACCTCGGCCGAGCCGGAGCCGATCTTGGTGGCGCCGTAGAGCGCCGCCCAGAGGCCGTCCTCCTCGACCCGCGACTCTTCCTTGTGGTGGGCGCCCATCGCGCCGAGGAAGCCGCAGTTGGAGATGCTGCGGCCGTCGAGGATGTCGCTGCCGGAATCGATCACGAAGTCGACGTCCTCGATCCGCAGCCCGGACCCCTCGAGCGTCGCGTTGACCGCCTCGGAGATCAGGTCGACGTGCTGGCGGCCAGACCACGCCTCGCGGTAGCGCGTCTGCGCGCTGGCGACGATCCCGACCCTGTTGCTCGACCCCGCGAACATCGCTTCACCCTACCAGACAGTTGTTTGGTTAGCTACCCCGGCGCGTTAGCGCGCTGACGGCTACGGACGCCGTCAGTTCAGCTCGACCAGCACCTTGCCCAGGCTCTCTCCCCGCAGCTGCGCTATCAGGGCTTCGGGGGCCTGCTCGAGCCCCTCGAAGACCGTCTCCGGGTACTCGATCCGCCCCGCGGCCAGCCAGCCGCGCATCTCGCGCCGGAAGTCGGCCATCCGCTCGGCGTACATCCGCGAGAGGAAGCCGCGCAGGGTCAGTCCCTTGGCGACCGCTTCGAACAGGTTGCTCGGGCCGGGCGGTTTGACCGCCTCGTTGTAGGTGGAGATCGCGCCGCAGAGCGCGACCCGGCCGTGCGGCCGCAGCGCGGCGAGCGCGGCTTCGAGGTGGTCGCCGCCGACGTTGTCGAAGTAGACATCGATCCCTCCGGGGCGAGCTCGCGCAGCTGCTCGCCGACGGCGCCGTCGCGGTACGAGAAGACGGCATCGGCGCCGAGCTCGTCGCGCACGAAGGCGACCTTCTCGGCACGACCCGGCGCGAGCCGATCACGTAGTGCCCGCGCAGCTTGGCGATCTGGACGACGAGGCTGCCGACAGCGCCGGCGGCGCCGGAGACGAAGACGACGTCGCCGTCGCGCAACTCGGCGACGTCGAGGAGGCCGGCGTAGGAGGTGAGGCCGACCCAGCTGAGCGCGCCGAGGTAGGTCTTCGCCGGGATCGCCGCGTCGACTTCAGCCGCTCCGGCCCGACCGGCGGCGGCTGGTCGGTGTCGAGCAGGGCGTACTGGCGCCAGCCCTTCTGGTGGAGGACCTGGTCGCCGACCGCGAAGCCCTCGGCCTGCGAGCTCACCACCTCGCCGACCGCCCAGCCCTGGACCGCCTCGCCGAGCTCGAACGGGGGCATGTAGCTCGACACCCCCTCGTGCATCCGCAGGCGAGCCGAGGGGTCGATCGACATCCACGAGTTGCGGACCAGGATCTGGCCCTCCGCCGGCTCGCGCAGCTCGCTCTGGACGAGGCGAAAGTCCTCCGCCCGCGGCTCGCCCTCGGGCCGGCGGACGAGCTGGACCTCCTCGCCGCTCAGGCCCCGGCCGCTTCTTCGCGGGCGCGGTCGACGTGATCTTTGAAGGCCTGGCGGATGAACGAGTACTCGTTGCCGGGGCTGATCACCATCCCGGCGCCGAGCTGCTTCAGCTCGGCGATGGTGTGTGCGTAGCCGGGCAGCCCGAGCGGGATGTCGCGCGCCTTGGCGATCTCGGTGACCTGGGCCAGAGCGGCGAGGACGTCAGGGTGGCCGAGCTGGTTGGGTGCGCCGACCGAGTGCGAGAGGTCGTGGAGGCCGACGAAGGCGATCGAGATGCCCTCGACCGAGAGGATCTCCTCGGCGTTGCCGACCCCGGTTAGGTCCTCGATCGCGACCCCGAGGACGATCGTCTCGTTGACCTCCACCATGAAGTCGTCGTAGTCGAGGGTCCCGTAGCGGTCGGCGCGCATGCCGCCGTGGGCACCGCGCTCGCCAAGCGGCGGGTAGGTGCAGGCGCGGACCAGCGCCTCCGCCGCCTCGCCGTCCTTGACGTTCTGCAGGACGACGCCGCCGATCCCCGTGTGAAGCATCGCCAGCAGCCGCGGGTCATCGGCATAGGGGACGTGCAGCAGCGTCGTCAGGTCGTAGAGGTCGGCGCTGCGCTGCAGCGCCAGCATGTCGTCGATCGTCGGCCCCGCGTGCTCGAGCGTGAACGAGGCAAAGTCGAAGCCGGCCAGCGCGATCAGCTCGATGATCGCCGGGTCGTTGATGTGGTCGATCGAGCCGATCGCGAACTCGCCCTTCGACAACCTTGATTGGAGGCTCGAGTTGCTCATCGGGCGATCACCGGTCGAGCCAGTCGCGGCGGCTCTCGAACGGCTGCTCCAGGTATTCGGAGAGCGGACCGGCGACGTCGGAGGCCTGTTTGATCCGGTAGACGTACTCGAGCTCCAGCTCGAGGGCGCTGTCGAGCGGCAGGTTCGAGCCCTGGTGGACGATCTGCTTCGCCATCGCCACCGCGGTCCGCGGCAGTTCCGCCCAGCGCTTCGCCATCTCCATCGCCGCCGCCACCGCGTCGTCCTCGAGCTCCTCGACGAAGCCCAGCTCGTAGGCCTCCTCCGGCGTCATGGCCCGGGCGCCGGCGCCGAGCTGCATCGCCCGGCCGATGCCCAGCCGCCGCGACAGCCGGGTCAAGCCGGAGCCGCCGGGGACGATTCCGAGCCGGACCTCGATCAGCCCGTAGCGATAGTCGCCGCGCTCGCCGATGCGGAAGTCGCAGGAGAGCGAGAGCTCGCTGCCGACGCCCATCGTGTCGCCGTTCATCGCCGCGATCCACGGCATCGGCGCCCGGGTGATCTTGCGGGTCAGCGCGTGCATCGCGCGGCTGCGGAACGGCGCCTCGATCGGTCCCTCCGGCTCCGTCTGCTTTTCGAGGATCATGTCGACGTTGAAGTGGGTGATGAATTTGCCGGGGACGCCGCCGGCAAGGACCACCGCCCGTACTCCCTCCGCGCTCCACTCGTCGCCCAGCTCGGAGAGCCGCTCGATGTCCTCGTCGGTGAAGTAGGACATCGGCGGCCGCGCGAAGCGCGCCAGCGCGACGTCACCCTCGCGCTCGACCGTCCAGCCTTCAGCGCTAGTGCTCAATTCCAACTCCTCCCTCTCGGAGTCCCAAATTGCTCCTCTCGGAGCCCCGCCATCTGTTCTTGCGGTTGTTTGGTTGAAGGGTGACCGCACTGCGAGGCTGTAAGCCGCTTCGGCGGGCTCGGCGTCGGATCTCCGGCGTAGCAAGAGCGGACGATCCCGCCCTCGGTCAGCTCCGCGCCCGCGAGCTCGGCGACCATCCGGCCCTCGCGCAGGGCGATCACCCGGTCGCAGGCGCGGACCAGCTCGCTGAAGTCGGAGGAGATGATCGATCGCCTGCCCGCCTCGGCGAGCGCCTCGATCAGCCCAAAGACCTCTTCCTTGGCCTCGACGTCGATGCCCTGGGTCGGCTCGTCGAAGACGAAGACCCGCTGGCCTCGCGGTCGATCCAGCGCGCCAGCAGGACCTTCTGCTGGTTACCGCCGGAGAGCCAGCGGGTCGGGGCTCTCGACGTCCGGCGACCTTGATCTGCAGGCGCTCGATCTCGGTCGGCGGCGACGCGGCGCTCGCGGCGGCGCGGGGAACGGCAGCCGGCTGCCAGCGGAAGCCCGCAGAGCGCGGCGAGGGTGATGTTCTCGCGCACCGAGAAGTCGAGCACGTTGCCCTCGAACCCGCCGGTCCTCGGGAAGGAAGACGAGGCCGGCGGCGATCGCGGTGGCCGGCGAGCGCAGCTGCCCGCTCGGCCGTCGAGCTAGACGCTGCCGGCGGCCGCCGGGTGGATGCCGCAGACGGTGCGCGCCAGCGTGCTCCGCCCGGAGCCGACCAGGCCGGCGATCCCCAGCACCTCGCCGGCACGGAGCGACGAAGCTGGCGGCGTCGGCGCCGCCGGCCGGCACAGCTCCTCGACCCGCAGCAGCTCGTGCGAGTCGGCGCGGGACTCGCGCCGCATGAGTGCTCGCCAGCGGCGGCTTCGGCGACCTCGGGTCGTCGCCGGTGATCAGCTCGATCAGAGCTGCGGCGGTCGATCTCCGCGGTCGGCCGCTCGGCGACCACGCTGCCGTCCCGCATCACCACCACGCGGCTGGTCAGGCTGACGATCTCGTCGAGCCGGTGGGAGACGTAGACGACGCAGATGCCGGTCGCCGAGAGCGTGCGGATCACCCCGTGGAGCTGGTCGATCTCGTCTTTCGTCAGCGACGCGGTCGGCTCGTCGAGGACCAGCAGCCGCGCTTCCTGGGCGAGCGCCCGGGCGATCATCACCACCCGCTGGTTGACCGCGCTGAGGCGGCCGACCGGCGCGTCGCGGCAGATCGGCGCCAAGCTGCGCCAGCACCTCGGCGGCGCGGCGGCGGAGCCACGGTCGGCGACGAACGGCCCGCCGCTTCGGGTAACCGAGGCCGAGCGAGACGTTCTCGGCGACGGTCAGGTTGGGGACGTCGGTCAGCTCCTGGTGGACGAAGGCGAGCCCGAGCGCGAGCGCGTCCTGGGGCGTCGCCAGTCGCACCGGCTCGCCGTTGACGAGGACCTCGCCCTGTCGGCGTTCTCGACCCCGGCGAGGACCTTGATCAGGGTGCTCTTGCCGGCGCCGTTCTTGCCGATCAGGCCGATCACCTCGCCGCTGCGCAAGGTGACGCTGACGTCGTCGAGAGCGACCACGCCCGGGAAGACCTTGCTCAGGCCCCGCGCCTCGAGGATCGGGCGGCGAGCTCACGCCGCTCGCTGCTGTCAGCCCGGTCCGGGTCACCCAGACGGCGGCGATCAGGATCCCGCCCTGGACGAGGTTGATCACCGCCGGGTCGGCGTTCATCAGGGTCAGCCCGTTCTGGATCACCGCCAGGATCAGGACTCCGACCAGGGTGCCCGGCGACGTTGAACTCGCCGGGGCGGAAGGCGGCGGCGCCGAGGAAGGCCGCGGCAAAGGCGGGCAGCAGCAGGCCGGTGGCCCCGGAGGGGGTCGAGCTGCCGGCCTGGGCGGTGAGCATGATCCCCGAGATCGCGGCAGCGACGGCGACGATGATGAACCCGGTCAAGCGCAGGCGGGGGACGTTGAGGCCCGCCAGGCGGGCGGCTTCGGAGTTGCCGCCGACCGCTCGCATGTAGCGGCCGAGCTCGGTTTTCTCGAGCAAGATCAGGCAGGCGAGGAAGACGGCGGCGGCGATGATCAGCAGGGTCCGGATGCCGCCGATGCTGCCCTGGCCGAGGTCGACGTAGCCCTGCGGGACGTTTTCGAACAGGGTTTCCTGGTTCGTGATCGTGAACTCGATCCCGGTCAGGATCGTCCCCGAGGCGAGGGTGATGATGAAGGAGGAGTTCTTCGCGTAGGCGACCAGGAAGCCGTTGCCGATCCCGACGGCGACGCCGACCAGCAGCGCCACCGCGATCGCCGGCACCCAGCCGACCCCCTCCTTGGTCATCAGGTAGAGGGCGACGGCGCCGGCCAGCGAGGACATCGCGGCGACCGAGAGGTCGAAGTCGCCCATCACCAGGACCACGGTGAGGCCGAAGGCGATTGCCGCCAGCGGCGCCGCCTGGACGAGCACGTTGGTGAGGTTTTCGGTGGTCAGGAACGTGTCCGGCCGCAGCACCGCGAAGACGGCGATCATCACCAGCAGCGCGCCGACGATCCCGAGCTCGTCGAGGCAGTTTCCGCCAGCGTTCGCCGCCGCTGAGGCGGGCCTTGGTGCGGCGCTGACGTCGGCGAGTCCGCCGTCGGTCTCGCCGCTCTCTCGGCCAGATCGTCCATTCCCGAGCTCCTCCTCGACCCCCTGATTCCCAATCAATCGTTTGGTAGGAGCGAAGATAATCGATCGCGCGGAGCATCGTCAACACCGGCGCGATTGGCGCTTTTGTTCGGATAGCCGAACATAATGCGCCAATGCCGCGAAGCCTCGTCCCTAGTCGGCCCAGGTAACGGGACGGGCGGGGGCGAGCAGCGTCTTGGTTTTCGTCTCGACCAAGCCGGTCGCATTGAACCGCGCGCCGGGCAGGCTGTCCGACGCGATGTAGAGGAGGGTCGAGAGCGGGTCAGGGTAGGGGTGGCCGAGGCTCTCGAAATGCGTCTGCGCCGCGTCCCAGAAACCGACCACCGTGGCGAACGGCGCGGCGGTGATGACGCCGCCGACCGGCAGCGGCAACCGCCGCAGCTCGCCGTTCTGCTGGAAGGCGATGCCGCCACCGCACTCCATCACCGCGTCGACGCAGCGCGAGACCGCCGCGGGGTCGACGCCAATCGCGACCATCAGGCGCCGCGGGGTGAGGGTCGAGGCGATGCCCTCGAGGCCAGCCGGCATGCCGTACATCGCGCCGCGGGTGAAGGTGTCGCGGTCCGGATCGAGGGCAAGGCAGACCATCGGCTCGCCGCCGGCGCCGTCGCCGAGCTTGGTGATCGCGGCGCCTTCGATCGAGAGAGCGGGATCGTCGGGATCGGGCTGGAACGTCGAGGCAATCGGCCCGCGGTCACGCGGGCTCCAACGCGGAGCCCCCAGCCCCTGCCAGTCGACGTCGGGCACCTCGATCGTCAGCTCACCGTCGCGGGCGACCTCCTCGCCGAGGCTGAAGACCCGCGCCGGCAGCGGCCGCTCGAGGTCGTCGAGCACGTTCAGCGAGGCGAGCCGGCCCGGCGCGACGAAGCCGAGGTGGGCGTCGAGCGAGAGGTAGGTGGCAGGCCGGCGGCTGGCGCAGGCGTAAGCCTCGGCGGCGGGCAGCCCGGCCTCGAGGGCGACCTCGATCACCGCGTCGATCAGCCCGCGCCGCTCGATCCAGGGCGGCAGGCTCCAGTCGGTGGTGAACGAGGTTCGCTCCAGCGAGATCCCCCGCTCGATCGCCTCGGCGAGGATCGCCGGCGCGTCGCGCAGCAGGTCGGTGTAGCGGATCGGCCCCCAGATCCCTTTGCGCAGCCGCTCGAGCAACTGCTCGCCGCGCATCGACTCGTGCTCGGAGGTGATGCCGGCAGCCGCGGCGACCCCGAGCGTGCGCGGCGAGGCGCCGGGGCCATGGCCCTCGACCCGCAGCCCGGCCGTGCGCGCGGCGGCGATCACCTCGGCGACGTCGGCGGGCAGGTCCTCGAGCACCGGCCGCACCATCAACTCACCGACCTGGATCACGTCGGGACGCTGGATCAGCTCGGCGACGGCGGTAAGCGGCACCGTCCGCGGCCCCTCCAGCCGCAACGACCAGCGCAGCACCGACGGCAGCCTGGTCGAGACGTCGAGCATCGCCGGGTACTGCTCCGGGGCCAGGAATCCGTAGACGAAGGAGTCGTCGCTGAGCACGCAGGAGGTGCCCCGGGCGAGGACCCGGCCGCAGTAGTTGCCGGCGGAAAGCGGGCCGAGGGTGTGGCAGTGCGGCTCGACGTAGCCGGGCACGATCGTCTTGCCGCTGAGGTCGAGGGTCGCCTCGCCGGGCGCGACCAGACCCTCGTCGACGGCGGCGATGCGGCGGCCGACGATCGCGACGTCGCGCTGCTCCAGCTCACCGGTCGGGAGCAGCACCCGGGCGCCGCGCAGCAGCAGGTCCGGCGGCCGGTGCCCCCAGGCGGACCGCGTGCGCTCGGCTATCTCCAAGCCGCTCTCGTGCAGCGGGCCCGCCCCGGCGGCCGCGGCGCTGATCGCGGCGGCGGTGCCCACTCGTTCGGCTGAGAGTTGTTGCGGCATTGGTGCGGAGGGATAGGAACCGGCTAAGGGAAGCGAAGCACGCCGCTGGTTCAACGCGACCCGGACCCATTAGGAGTCCAAATCACAAGCTACCAAGCGTTTGGTAATTTTGAGGTCGGAGAGATCCAGGGCCTACGGGAAGGACGAGCCGATGGAGAATCGGAGCAGCGCCCTCAAAGGCCGGGAAGTGGTGATCGTCGAGGCCGCGCGGACGCCGGTCGGCCGCGGCAGCGAGAAGGGCTATTACAAGGACCTACACGCCTCGAGCCTGATGGCTCGCTGCTACGAGGGCCTCTTCGAGCGCGCCGGTATCGACCCGCTGGAGGTTGGCGACGTCGTCTGCGGCAACGTCCAACCGTTCGGCGAGCAGGCCTACAACATCGGCCGCAACGCCTGGCTCGAGGCGGGCCTGCCGGAGGAGGTTCCGGCGACCACCGTCGACCGCCAGTGCGGCTCGGCCCAGCAGGCGGTCAACTTCGCCGCGACGCTGGTCGGGTTCGGGGTCTGCGACGTCGCGATCGGTGGCGGCGTCGAGCACATGGGTCACATCTCAATGGAGGACGGCCGCACCGTCCAAGAGGAGCACGGCCAGGCATTCTCGCCGCAGCTCCTCGCCCGCTACGACATCGTCCACCAGGGCCTCTCGGCCGAGATGATCGCCGACCAGTGGGAGATCCCCCGCTCTGAGCTCGACGAGCTCGGCGTCCGCTCCCAGCAGCTGGCCCGCCAGGCAACCGACGAGGGCCGCTTCGAGCGCGAGATGATCCCCTACCAGGTAAACGGCGACACCTACATGACCGACCAGGGTCTGCGGGAGACGACGATCGAGGCCCTCTCGGCGCTAAAGCCGGCCTTCAAGGAGGACGGCAAGATCACCGCCGGTAACTCCTCGCAGGTCTCTGACGGCGCTGCCGCGGTCCTCCTCATGACCCGCGAGAAGGCCGAGGCGCTTGGCCTCACCCCAAGGGCACGGATCTACGACATCGTCACCGTCGGGGTCGACCCGGTGATCATGCTGACCGGCCCGATCCCGGCGACCGAAAAGCTCCTGGAGCGGAACTCGATGACGATCGACGACGTCGACCTGATCGAGATCAACGAGGCCTTTGCCTCGGTCGTTGCCGCCTGGCGACGGGAGCTCGATCCCGACATGGACCGGGTAAACGTCAACGGCGGTGCGATCGCGATCGGCCACCCCTTGGGCTCGACCGGCGCCCGCTTGATCACCACCCTCTTGCACGAGATGGAGCGCTCCGACAAGGAGATGGGTCTGGTGACGATGTGTTGCGGTGGTGGGCTTGGCACCGGGACCCTGATCCAACGGGTTTAGTGGCGCCGCCGCGGCAGGCTCCTGGAGTCCGCCTACCGGGAGCAGATGCGCGCCCAGATCGCGCGGCAGGCTTTCACCGTCTTCCACAAGCGCGGCTTCGAGGCGGTAACGGTTGCCGAGCTGACCAGCTCGCTGGGCATCTCGCGCGCCTCCTTCTTCCGCTACTTCGAGTCGAAGGAGGAAGCCGTCTTCTGGGGCCTCGAAGGGCTCGGTGCAGACTTGGCGGCGGCGCTCGCCGCACGGCCGGCGGTGGAGCGGCCGTGGATGGCGCTGCGTGGAGCCTTCGCGGAAACGGTCGACCGGATGTTCTCGAATCGCGACGAGGCACGGGCCCGGATCGCGATGATCGACGCCACCGCTTCGCTTCGCCAGCACTACGCCGGCTTGCGCGAGTCCTGGCGCGGCGAGGTGGCCCGCGTCCTCGCCGAGCGGATGGGGGCAGGGGGCGCTCGACGGCTGTCGAGGTTCTCAGCTCGATTGCGATGGCGCTGCTGGGAATCGGGGTGCGGCGGTGGACCGATGATCTCGAGGCTGGCGGGCCGGCGCCGTTCGTCGAGCTGGCCTTTGATGCGCTGACCCGGGAGCTGGGCAGCGAGCCGCCGGGGAGCTCAGCCCGGTAGGTCCATCACCACGTAGAGCTGCGTGAAGCGCCAGCGACCGCCGCGCTTAGCGAGCTGGAGCTCGTAGTGGCCGCTGAGGAGGACGCTCGGCGGCGTCGGCGGATGGCCGACGGAGGTCAGATAGGCGAACACCTCGGCGCTCTCCCCCGTTTCGTCGACGTCGATAGCGACGTTGGTGATCACGTGCCGCGATGGCCGCCGCCCGGTTAGGTGCTCGGCGTAAAACGCTTCGATCGCCTCGCGGCCACGGATCTCGCCGGTCTCGATCTCCTCCGCCTCCCAGGTGAGACGGAAGACGGCGTCGGCGAGCAGCGCACCGAGCTTCTCGAATTCCCGATAGTCGACGAAGAACGAGTATTTCGCCAGCAGGTACTGGATTTCCTCGTGGTCGGTCACGACTCCCTGATTCTCCACCAATCGCCCGTTTGTAAAGTACGCGCCAGGCGGAGCCGCCCATGTCGAGGAGGCCGTGGTTGCGTGGCTGCGTGCAACCGGCGGGAGGAGAAGAGGGCTCCACCTGGCGTCCCAGAACCTATCATTGACCAATCGTTTGGTCAATGGCATGAAACCCCTGACGAGACCATTCCAGCGCGACGGCATCGGCTTGACGGCCGAATACTGGGGCGACCCCAGCTGCGGACCTGCGCCCGCGATCCTCCTCCACGGCGGCGGCCAGACCCGTCACTCGTGGGGCCGAACCGCCGCCAGGCTCCACGCCGCTGGCAGACCGGTCGTCGCCCTCGACGCACGCGGCCATGGCGACAGCCAGTGGGACCCCCAGGGCGACTACTCGATCGACGCCTTCAGCGACGACCTCCTTGCACTCCTCGGCGACCTCGCCCGGCCCGCAGCGCTGATCGGCGCCTCGCTCGGCGGCACAACCTCCCTGATCGTCGCCGGCGAGCACCCCGACCTCGTCACCGCGCTCGTCCTCGTCGACGTCGTCATCGACGTTGAGCCGGCGGGCGTCAAGCGCATCCAGGACTTCATGTCCGCCAACCCGGAAGGCTTCGGCTCGCTCGAGGAGGTCCACCGAGCGATCACCGCCTACAACCCCCTGCGCAAACGCCCGCTCAACCTCGACTCCCTGCGCAAGAACGTCCGCCGCGGCTCCAACGGCCGCTGGTACTGGCACTGGGATCCCGCCCTCCTCGGCACCTCTGACGAACCGATCAGCCGCCTCACCCGCGACCGCCTCACCCAAGCCGCCGCGGGCATCGCGATGCCAACCCTGATCGTCCGCGGCGGCCGCTCCGACGTCGTCAGCGACGCCGGCCTCGCCGAAACCCGCCGCCTCATCCCCCACGCCCAGGTCGCCGACGTCTCCGCCGCCGGCCACATGGTTGCCGGCGACGACAACGACGTCTTTGGCGCTGCCCTGGAACGGTTTCTCAGCGACCTGCCCTAGATCGAGCCGTGGCGCTCGAGCAGCGGCGGCAGCTCGCGGTGGTCATCGAGGACGAAGTCGGCCTCGACCCCTGGGTCCGGGTCGTCCTGCAGCGCCCGGTAGCGCACGGTCTTCATCCCCACCGCGGTGGCCCCGGCGATGTCGGTGCGGCGCAGGTCGCCAATATGGAGCGCCGCGGCCGGTTCGGTCCCGAGCGCACCAAGCGCCGCTTCGAAGATCTGCGGCGAGGGCTTGTAGTGGCCGACCTCATCAGAGAACGCCCAGCCGGAGAAGCGCTCGAGCAGGCCGACCCGATCGAGGTGCTCGCGCAGCAGGGCGCCACCCGTAAAGCCGGCGTCGCAGACGATCCCCAGCCGCACCCCCCGCTCGTCCAAGCTCGCCAGGCACTCGCCGATCGACGGCGCCAACCGCAGCTCAGCGCCCCGCCCTGCAGTAAGGAACGCCTCGGCGACGAGCTCCTCCGCCGCCCCTTCCAGCCCCAGCGCCTGGACCAGCATCGCCGCGGCCTGCTGTGGCGGGAAATGAGTCCCCTCCGACCAGGAGGCGTGGTGAGTCCGTCCCACCTCCTCGAGGCTGGCGACCAGCCGCTCCGCCTCAACCTCCGCCCCGCCCTCCTCACACGCCGCGGCAACAGCCTGCCGCCGCGCCTCACTCATCGTCCCCGGAGGCTCGTAAGCGATGGTGTTCCAGAAATCAAAGGTGACGGCTCGGATTCGCACTTCGGGCACGCTAGCGAGACTCGGAGCGGACTTTGCTCGGTCCGCTAGCGAATCTCGCCGGTGTGGGGGGTGCTGCCCCCGGCCGGGGCGCCTTTCTCTCGGTATGCGAGAAGAAAGCGCCCCACCCGACTTCCGAGTGGCAAGGATCGCGGCCCGGCAGCACGGAGTGGTCACCGCGGCACAGCTGGCCGCGGCCGGACTCGACAAGAGCGCGGTGACGCGGAGGGTTCGGGCGGGGCGCCTCCACCGCCTGCACCAGGGTGTCTACGCGGTCGGCCACGCCGCTCCGAGTGACAAGGGACGGTGGTTGGCGGCAGTGCTGGCCGTCGGCGAGGGCGCCGTCCTAAGCCACGCGAGCGCCGCCGCGCTGTGGGGATTTCTACGGCCGATGGAGGGACCAGCCGACGTCTCCCTACCAGACCGGAACGGCCGCCACCGCCGCACCAGCATCCGCATCAACCGCCCGCGCCAGCTCCCACCCCGCGACTGGACCGTCCGCGCCGAGATCCGCGTCACCACCCCCCGCCGCATCATCAGCGACATCCGCCAGACCCTTCCCCCATACCTCGTCCGCCTGGCAGCGCGCGAAGCCCAGCACGCCGGCTTCAGCGTCACCCTCGATCGCACCCGCAGCGACCTCGAGCAGGATTTCGCCAACTTCGTCCGCCGCCGCCGCCTGCCGCCGCCAGAGATCAACGTCCGCGTCGGCGACGATCGGATCGGCCACCTCACCGCCGACTTCCTCTGGCCGGCCCACCGCCTAATCGTCGAAACCGACAGCTACCAACACCACTAAGGCAACGTCTCCTTCGAGGACGACCACGCCCGCGACCTCGCCCTGCGCCAGCTCGGCTTCACCGTCCTCCGCTACACGGGCCGCCAGCTCGAGCGCCAACCCGCCGCCATCGCCGCCGAGATCCGCACCCGCCTCGCATCACCGCAACCACACCCCATTAGTCCGTCGCGGCGACCCTGATCGAAAACACCGCAGTGAAGCTCTCGCCCGCCTCCACCAAGCCCAGCTCTTCGCCGCTCACCAGCGCGTTAGTCGGGGCGGTCATCGGCTCAAAGGCAACCGCGTCGAGGTCAGCCGGGGCATATATCTGGGCGAAGCGGTAGCCCTCGCCCATCCACACCTCGAGCCGCCGGCCGCCGCCTTCGAGCGCGAACGGCGCACCGCCGGGCGGCGCGGTGAAAGCGTCGTCGTAGTGGCGATCGCCAAGCGCGCCCGGCGCGATCTCGACGGCCTCACGCTCGCCCGTCGGCAGCCCCCGCCCGTCGAGCAGCAGCCGCTCGCGCACCGGCGCCGCCATCACCCAATCCTGACGCGGCACGCCGGGCAGCCGCAGGTAGGGATGGAAGCCAAAGGAGATCGGCACCGGCCCGTCGCCACCGGCGTGCACCGTCGTCGCGATCGCCAGCTCGGATCCGGCCAGCTCCGCCCGCAACTCGACCCGATGCGCGAACGGGAACGCCTCCATCAACACCACGTGGGCACCGAAGTCGAAGCTGGCGACAAGCAAACCGCCGTCCTCGCTCTCGACGTGGCGCTCCACCGTCCATCCCCCGATCGCCGTCAGCAGTCCGTGCATCGGCAGCCCCACGCCGTCCCGCTTCAGCGACAACCCATGCCGGTCGAGGTCCACCTCCCGCCCCGCCACCTCAAAGCGGCTCGCCCCAAGCCTGTTCGCCCACGGATGAAGCAACGGAATCCCCATCGTCGACCCCGAGCCGACGTACTTGGCGAGGCCGCCGCGCTGGCCGAGCAACTCCTCGCCGCCGGCCCGCAGCGAGCAGGCGATCATCCCCGCCTCGGGGACGAAGGTGGCAACGAGGCCGCCCACCGCCTCGCTCTCCAGGGTCAGCGCCGCCATCCCATCCGCAGTCCGTTCGCCGACCATCAGGGCCGGCATCTTCGCCGATCTAGGATCGCCCAGTGGAACTCGGCGTCTACACCTTCGCGGAGCTGACCCCGGAGTCCGGCGATGGCCCGATCGTCAGCGCCGAGCGACGGCTCCGCGACCTGGTCGAGGAGGTCGAGCTCGCCGACCAGGTCGGCCTCGATGTCTTCGGGGTTGGCGAGCACCACCGTCCCGACTTCGCGGTCTCATCACCGGCCGTGGTGCTGGCCGCTGCCGCCGAGCGGACCGAGCGGATTCGCCTCACCAGCGCCGTCTCGGTGATCAGCTCCGACGATCCGGTCCGCGTCTTCCAGGACTTCGCCACCCTCGACTTGCTCTCCGGCGGCCGGGCCGAGATCATGGCCGGCCGCGGCTCCTTCATCGAGTCTTTCCCGCTCTTCGGCTTCGAGCTCGACGACTACGACGAGCTCTTTGCCGAGAAGCTGGAGCTGCTGCTGGCGCTGCGCGAGCGCACCGAGATCAGCTGGCAGGGTCGCCACCGGGCGCCGATCGACGGCCGCGGCGTCTACCCGCGGCCGTTGCAGAACCCGCTGCCAGTCTGGGTCGCGGTTGGCGGCTCGCCGCAGTCAGCGGCGCGGACCGGCTCCCTCGGGCTGCCGATGGCGTTGGCGATCATCGGCGGCGACTGGACCCGCTTCGCGCAGTTCGCCGAGATCCAGCGCCAGGCGGCGAAAGCCGCCGGCCACCCGCAGCCGGCGCTCAGCATCAACTCGCACGGCTTTGTCGCCAGCGACGAGCAGGCGGCGGCCGACACGGCCTACCCGCCGTTCGCGGCGATGATGGATCGGATCGGCCGCGAGCGCGGCTGGCCGCCGATGGACCGCGTCACCTTCGAGGCCAGCCGCGGGCGCCGGGGCGCCAACTTCGTCGGCAACCCGGAGCAGGTGGCGGCGAAGATCGTCGCCCAGCACCAGGTCTTCGGCCACCAGCGATTCCTGATCCAGTTCAGCGTCGGCACCCTCCCCCACGCCGAGGTGATGCGCTCGATCGAGCTGTTCGGGACCGAGGTCGCGCCGCTGGTCCGGGCCGAGATCCCGGCCGCGGCGCCAACCTCGGCTGCCTAGCTCCTGATCAGGCGGGTGGGTCGCTGTGGACCGAGATCACGTTGCCGCTCGGGTCCTTGAACCAGGCGATCGTCGGACCGGGCCCGTGGGCGATCCCTTTCTCGTCCTGCTCGAACCCCTCGTAGCGCTCGAACTCCACCCCACGCGCGGTCAGGTGGTCAACCGCCGCCTCGACGTCGTCGACGGGGAAGTTGAGCACCGTGTAGCTGGCGGGAGTCATGCCCGGGCTGCGATAGAGCAGGGTCGGCCGCTCGCCGGCCAGGTGCATCTGCAGCAGCCCGGCCTCCTCTTCGAGCACCTCGACCCGCTGCTCCAGCGTCTCGCCGTAGAAGCGCTGCGCCTCCTCGACGTCTCTGACGCCGATCCCGCTGTAGGCCTTGCTGTTCTCGAGCATCGTTGCCTCCTGTTTCGCGTTGCCTTTATCCCTAAGACTCGGCAGGCGGCCGAAATCCATCGCTACTCGTGCTCCCAGCGCCTGCCGCGCCCCCGCTTGCGCTCGCTGGCGCGGCGCTTCGCCTCGAGCCGACGCGCCCGCGAGGCCGCGCTCGGCTTGGTCGCGCGGCGCCGGCGCGGCACCCGCAGCCCGGCGGCGAGCTTTGCCGCCAGCCGCTGCAGCGCCAGCTCGCGGTTGCGCGACTGACCGCGGGCGTCCTGGGCGACAGCGGTGACGACCGAGCCCAGCCGCGCCAACAGCCGCTCCCGCTGCCGATCGTCGAGGGCCTGCGAGCGCTCGACGTCGAAAACCGCTTCGACCCGCGAGGCGGTGACGTTGGCGTGCTGGCCGCCCGGTCCCGAGGAGCGGCTGGTCCGCAGCTCGATCTCGCTCAGCGGGATCGCGAGCCCCTCGTCGATGCGCAACTCTTCGGCCACGCCTCCACGCTAGCCGGCGAGCTCGGGGATGTAGCGCCGCAGGTGGGCGTCGATCGTCATCCGCACCCAGCGCTGCGTCTCGGAGTCGGCCATCCGGTAGCGGCCGAGCAACATCTTCTGGTCCTCGAGCGGCAGGCCGGCGATCTCCCAGCTAACCGCGAGCCGCTCGAACAGCGCCTCCTCGCGCCGCCGCCAGGCGTCGTCGACCGAGGCGGCCTGGCTGGTCGGCGCCTCGCCGAGCTTGGCAATCGTGCCGGCGCTCAGCGACTCGCGAAGGGTGAGGACGTTGCCCTCGGGGTCCCTGTAGGCGACTGTCGCTGCCTTGTCCCGCGGCTGCCGTTGCTGCTTCTTGCGCTTCGCCATCGACCCGGAGTTTGCCAGCGGCGGCTAAGCGGGAACATAAGTCGCGGGTGAAGCCGCTGACTTTCATCGGCGTGCCGATCGACTCCGTTGGCCGAAACGGTGGGACCGAGCACGGCCCCGAGGCGCTGCGTGAGCTCGGGCTGCCGGCGGCGCTCGGCGCCGACGACGCCGGCGACCTGCCGGTACGGATCCGCGGCGAGCAGCGCGACCCCGCGACCGGCCTGCTCGCCTCCGGCGACGTGCTGGCGAGCACGCGGACGATCCGCGCCGCCGTTGCCGAGCGGATCGACGCCGGCGAGCGGCCCTTCCTCGCCGGCGGCTGCTGCGCCGAGCTGCCCGGCGCCCTCGCCGGCGCCCGCGACGCCCTCGGGGAGGTGGGGTTGGTCCACCTCGACGGTCACGCCGACCTCTACGACGGCCAGACCTCGACCACCGGCGAGGCGGCCGACATGCCGATCGCGGTCGTGCTTGGGCTCGGCCCGGCCGCTTGGGTCGAGGCGGCCGGCGGCGCCGCAACCAGCGCCGAGCGCACCGCCCTGGTCGGCTTCCGCGACGAGGAGGAATCGCGCCAGGACGGGATGCGCCAACCACAGACGCTCGAGCCACCGCCGCTGCTCGCCTCCGGTGCCGAGCTGCGCGCCCGTGGGCACGCCGACTCGGCGGCGGCGATCGCGGCGATGCTCGGCGAGCAGGGGCCGTTCTGGCTGCATTTCGACGTCGACGTCCTCGACCCCGCCTGTTTCCCCGCGACCGACTACCTGCTCGCCGCCGGCATGGACTGGGACGAGCTGCAGTCGACGCTCCACCCGCTGCTCAGCTCGAAGGCCCTAATCGGCGCCTCGCTCGCCTGTTACAACCCCGACAAGGACCCGCGGCGGGACTGCGGCATCGCCCTGGTCGAGGTGCTCGCGACCAGCCTCCGCGCCTGAGGGCGCGGACCAGAACCGCTAAGCGAGGGCGTCGATCTTCGCCGCGAGCTCGAAGTCGTTGGCGCTGAGGCCGCCCTCGGAGTGGGTCGAGAGCGAGACCTTGACCTTGTCCCAGGAGACCTCGAGGTCGGGATGGTGTTCCATCGCCTCGGCCGGGCCGACCAGGCTGTCGACGAACTTCACCGAGCCGACAAAGTCGCCGCACTCGAAGGTCTTCTCGATCGCCTCGCCGGCTCGGGCCCAGCCCGGCCGCTCGGCCAGCCGCGCCTCGATCTCGCTGTCCTCGAGCAGTGCCATCGCGCCTATGCTCCCACTTGGGAGATGACCGCGTCGGATGCACCCCTGCCACTGCTCTGGCAACTCGAGCTCTCGCACTACAGCGAGAAGCTGCGCTGGGCGCTCGACCACAAGCGGATCAACCACCGCCGCCGCACCGCGATGCCCGGTGCCCACATCCCGATCGCCCTCTACCTGACCCACGGCTCCGGGGTCACTTTCCCGATCCTGCAGCTCGGGGACGAAGCGATCGCCGACTCGACCGCCGCGATCTCCGCCCTCGAGCGCCGCCACCCGGCGCCTCCGCTCTACCCGGACAACCCGGCGGAGCGGCGCCGCGCCCTCGCACTCGAGGAGTACTTCGACGAGGAGGTGGGGCCGCACGCACGGCTGCTGCCCCTGCACGAGCTGCGCGAGGATCCGAAGCTGTTCGGTGAGTTCGCTGTGCTTGCCGTCCCCGAACCACTCTCGCGCGCGAAGCCGCTCCTCGCCACCTACGCCCGGCTCTACACCGGCACTCGCTTCGGCACCGCCGACCCGGCGGCGGCGGCGCGCGCTCGCGGGCAGATCGTCACCGCCCTCGACCGGCTCGAGGCGGAGCTGACCAGCGGCGACGGCGTCCACCTGGTCGGCGAGCGCTTCAGCGTCGCCGACCTCACCGCTGCCGCGATGCTCTCGATCGTGGTGCTGCCGGAGGGCGGGCCGCTTCCGAGCGACCTGGAGCTGCCCCCTGGTCTCGTGCTCTTCCGCGACGAACTCCACGACCGCCCTGGATACCGCTGGGTCGAGGAGACCTACCGCCGCTACCGCTGACACCCCTAGAGCGGGCGAGACCAAGCAGCTCAAGGACGAGCGAGGGAGTGTGCTCTGCACATGACCGAGCGAGGACGCCGAAGTGCGCCGGTCTCGCGCGCTCTAGCCGCCGATTGGGGCGCGTGGGTTGGCGCCCCAGAAGACCAGCGAGCCGAGCATGCCGATGATGTGCACGGCGATGATGTTGACGACCATCGATTTCGCCGTCGCGGTGCCGACGCCGACCGGTCCACCGCGAGCGGTGTAGCCGTAGTAGCAGCCGACCAGCACGATCACGGTTGCCATCACCATCCCCTTGATGAAGCTGAATAAGAGGTCGGTCGGGTCCTGGTACATCCAGAAAATCAATAAGTAGCCGCCGGAGGAGACATCGCCGACCTGCTCGACGACGGCGAAGTAGCTGGCGAAGTAGATGATCGCGATCGAGACCAGGTAGAGGAAGGGAAGCGCGATCCAGGCGCCGAGCAGGCGGCTGGCGGCGAGGAAGGTGACGGGCTCGACCCCCATCACTTCGAGCGCGTCGATCTCCTCGGAGATCCGCATCGCCCCCAGCTCGGCGACGATCCCGGTCCCAACCTTGGCGGAGAGGATGTAGCCGAAGGCGTACGGCAGCCCCTCGCGCAGGTCGCAGTAGGCGGAGAAGATCCCCGACAACTGGGGAGCGCCCTGGGCGCGGACGAAGTAAGCCCCCTGCAGCCCGCACTGCAACCCGAGGATGAAGACGAAGGCCCAGATGATCAGGGCCGAGCCAAAGATCAGGATCCCCGCCTGCCGCAGGCCCTCGCCGAAGTAGCGGAAGGAGCGGCCGCTGAGGACGAGGCCGCCGACCCGGCTGCCGAAACGGGCCATCTCGCCGAAGTTCTCGAGCCATTCGCGCGGCGCGTCGAACCAGCCGATCGCCGGTCGCTCGGGGTTCACCGCACGGCCTGCAGTTCGGGGTTGGTCGCGAGTAGGACCGCGCTGGCGACGAACTGGAAGAAGAAGACCGCAACGAACGAGATCACGACCGCCTGGTTGACGGCGCGGCCGACGCCCTCGGCGCCGCCGGAGGCGGTCATCCCCTTGTAGCAGCAGACGATCGAGATGATCGCCCCGAACAGGGTGCACATCAGGACCGAGGCCAAGAGGTCGATGACAGTCGCGTTGGAGAAGAGGGTGGCGAAGAAGCCGCCCAGGCTCTGCCGGTAGATCAGCTCGGCGACGATGCCGCCGGTCAGGCCGAAGACGATCGCGAAGATGTCGAGCAGGGCGGTGACGACCATCAGCGCCAGGAAGCGCGGCACCACCAGGTTCTTGATCGGGTCGACGCCCAGCACCTGCAGGGCGTCGAGCTCCTCGCGAATCTTGCGGGCACCGAGGTCAGCGGTGATCGCGGTGCCGGCAACACCGCCGACGACCACCGCGGTCACCAGCGGCCCGATCCAGCGCACGGCGAACAGCACGAAGAAGCCGCCGAGCCGGTCGAGCGAGCCGAGCAGCGAGAGGATGCCGGCCGACTGCAACCCGGGGGCCCCGAGGCAGAGGGCGAAGGTGGTGACGACCAACGGGAACCAGGACAGTTTGAGGACGAAGAGGAACTGCCAGACCAGCTCGTCGCCGTATGGGTAGGGCGGTCGCACCGCCGAGACCAGGGTCCGCGCCGTCAGGATCACTAGCTGACCGACCTCGGTGAACCAGGCCCCGACCGGGCTCGCGCCTCTGCGCACCATCGTTGCCGCTTCCGCGGCTGCTCCCTGCGCCGCCATCCCGGATCTGAGATTAGGTACGTAGACGGTGGCCCGCAGTTAGGCGGCGGTTAAGGCAGCCCTGACGCGCGCGGGCGCGTCAGGGCTTGAGGACGATCTTCAGCGCTTCGCGGTTGTCGAAGATCCGGTAGGCCTCGGGCGCCTCGTCGAGCTTCATGTGCGAGCTGACCAGCGGCGTTGGATCGAGCTTGCCGCTCTCGAGCAGGCCAAGGACCCGATCGACGTGGGCGATCACGTTGGCGACGCCGAGCTTGAGGTTCAGCGACTTCAACCAGGCAAGGCCGAGCGGGACCTCGCCCTTGCCGGCGTAGACGCCGACCCCGGAGACGGTGCCGGCGTCGCGGGCGAGACTGATCGCCATCGCCAGCGGCGCCGGGTCGCCAACCGCGTCGACGACAACATCTGCCCCGGCGCCGTCGGTGGCGGCGCGAACCTCGGCTTTGACGTCACTCTCGGTCAGGTGCAGCGGCGTCGCCCCGAACGTCTCGGCCAGCGCCAGCCGCTCGGCGACGCTGTCGATCGCGAAGACACGGGCCGCACCGCCGGCGAGCGCCGCCTGCACGGCGCAGAGCCCGACCGGACCGAGACCGAGGACGGCGACCGTGTCGCCCTCCTTCATCCCCGCGTTCGCGACCGCGTGGTAGCCGGTCCCCATGACGTCGCCGGCGAACAGGGCCACGTCTGACGAAAGCGCCTCGGGCACGCGCCGCAGGTTGACGTCGGCCCAGGGGCAGACGAGCTGCTCGGCCTGGGCGCCCTGCAGGTCGCCGAGCTTCGAGCCGTGGCCGAAGGTGCGACCAATTCGGCAGCGGTGGTAGTCGCCGCGCAGGCAAGACGAGCACTTCGCGCAGGCGACGTGGAAGGTGCCGACGACGCGGTCGCCGACGCCGACCCGGGTCACTCCGTCCCCCACCGCCAGCACCGTGCCGACGAACTCGTGGCCAATCGTGAAGCCGGGCTCGACCGGAAAGCGGCCGTGGTAGATGTGGAGGTCGGAACCGCAGACGCCGCTCGCTTCGACCTTGACGATCGCATCATCGGCAGCCGTCAGCTCGGGCTCCGGTACCTCGTCGACGCGCACCTCTTCAGCTGCCTGGAAAGTCACCGCCCGCATCGGGCGAACGCTATCGCGGCGGGGTCAGACTTTGACGCCGGCGACCTGGAAGCGGGTGTTTTCCGCGTCTGGGCTGGCCGTCTCGGCGATCCGCGATTCGAGCGCTAGCTCCTTCTCGAAGTCGGCCGCCTCGCCGTGCTGGAAGGAGACGTCTTTGCCATCGAGCAGCTCGATGAAGACCTCGACGAAGCGAGCGTCGAGCTGTTTGCCGGCGACCCGCCGCAGCTCGACGATCGCATCGTGGCTCGACATCGGCGTGCGGTAGGAGTCGCGCGCCGTCATCACGTCGTAGGTGTCGGCGACCGAGATGATCCGCGACAGCTCGGGAATCGCGTCCCCGACCAGGCCGCGCGGATAGCCTTTGCCGTCGATCCGCTCGTGGTGGGCGAGGATGATCTCCGCCACCGGCCCGTAGCCGTCAAGCGAGGAGACGACCCGAGCGCCCTGCTGCGGGTGGCGTTTGATCAGCATCCAGTCCTCGTCCGTCAGCGGCACATTGGCCTTGAGGATCCGGTCGGGGAGGATGAACTTGCCGATGTCGTGCAGCAGCGCGGCGATGTGCACCAGCTCCTCGTCGCGCCGCGAGAAGCCGGCCCGCTGGGCGATCGCCCGCGAGTAGCGCGCCACCGCGGCCGAGTGCCGCGCGGTCATCTGGTCCCGCAGGTCGAGCGTCCGCAGCATCGCGCTCAAGACCCCGACCTGGAAGCTCGCCAGTTGCTTCGAGCGCACCTCGAGCTCCTCGGCCCGCTCCTGCGAGACGAGCAGGGCACCGAGCAGGTACTGGAAGGTGACGATTACGACCCCGAACAAGGCGATTCCGGCGAGCCCGATCTTGTAATAGACGAAGGCGACCGCCATGGCCAGCATCGCGCTCGCGAACTCGGAGGGAAGCACCGGCGGCAGGACCCGCAGCGTGTCCGAGAAGGGCGTGCGCTGCACGTAGCTCCCGTAACCAGCGATCATCAGGAAGTTGATCCCGAGGGCCACCTGGAACAGCCCGACGATCATCACGTAGTACCAGGCGTCGGCGGCAGTGACGCCGGTGGCGCTGACCACGGCGTGGAAGAGGAGCCCGCCGGCCAGCGGGAAGACGGCGTAGGTCAAGAGGTTGTTGAGGAAGAAGTGGAAGGCGTTCTTCTGGTTGACGAGAGTGCCGATCGAAATCGTGATCACGCCAATCACCGCCGCGGGCGGACCACCGAGGAAAACCATCGCCAAGACGATCGAGAGGAAACTGCCGGAGAGCTTGACGCGGGAGTTGGTCTCGATCACGGTCAGATCGCTGAAGACCGAGAAGGCCAGCAAGATCCCGAACAGCGCCATGTCCCAATCAGCAGTGCCTGCCGTCAGCACCCCGACGGCGACGGCCGCGAGCAATCCTGCGACCTGCAGGCCGGTGATCAACGGGCTGGGGCGATTGCTTTCCATCGGCGGGGTAGGGATGGCAGGTGCTGCCTCTCCCGATCGGAAGTTCAGCAGGGATTCGTCTTTCCCTGCGCCTGCTCTGGGCAATGGAGAAGCGAAATTACCCCGCTCAGAGAGCCCTTACAAGCGATCTAGCCGTATGACTGGCGTCGTGCAAGGAGTGCGCGACCGCTTCCAGAAATGCAAAGAGGCGTCCGATAGGGACGCCTCTTCGAAAAGCTTTATTCGCCGGTTAGGCGCTCAAAACGCCGTTTTTCCGGCGATTGAGGGAACTTAGTGTTTGAAGCCCATGTCTTTGTCCCCTTTCAACGGTCGAAGCCGATCTAGCTGTGCGCTCTTTCCAAAATCTTGCTAATCGCTTGCAGCATTGTGGCACAACCAGTCGGAAACTTGTGCATCTGCACGGAAACTTGTGCAGAAATCCAGTAGGACAGGCGTCCAGGCATGGCTAGACAGGGGCTCATGGCGCCGTTGCGGAGACCGCTCTTTAGGCGGCTTGCGGCGACCTACGCGGTCAATGAGCTCGGCGACTGGATGGGGATCATCGCCCTCTCGGTGCTGGTCTTCGAACAGACCGACAGCGCCCTCGCGACCGCCGGTCTCTTCCTCGGAACCCGCTTCCTTCCAGCACTTTTTGCGCCGATCCTGACCACCAGGGCAGAGAAGCCACCGCCCCGTTACGCGCTGCCGGTGATCTACTGCGGCGAGGCCGCGGCGTTCGGCGGGCTGGCGCTGCTGGCCACGAACTTCTCGCTCGCGGCGGTGATCGCGGTGGCGGCGATCGACGGTGCACTGGCTCTGACCGGCCGTGCACTGACTCGCTCGGTCGTTGCAGAGCTTCTGGAGCAAACTGGCGAACTGCGGGCCGGAAACGCGCTCCTCAACATCGCCTTCACCGGCGGCGCCGCGGTCGGCCCGGCGCTGGCGGGCCTGATCGTCGCCGGCTCGAGCGTGCAGACCGCGCTGCTGCTCGACGCCGCCTCCTTCTACGTGATCGCCTGGATCCTGCTGACCGCGGGGCCGCTCCCCCAAGCCGAGCCCGAACCGGGACGGATGCGCGACCGGGTCCGCGCCGGAGTCGCCTATCTGCGCCAGAAGGTGGCGCTGCGTTGGCTGCTGATCGCCCAGGGCGGCGCTTTCATCTTCTTCGCCGCGGTGATCCCGGTCGAGGTCGTCTACGCGAAGGAAACGCTGGGGACGACCGACACCGGCTACGGCGTGATGCTCGCCAGCTGGGGGGTCGGCATGGTCCTCGGCAGCCTCATCTTCGCCGCCGTCCGCCGCACCTCGCTGCAGATCCTGCTGCTGTTCAGCACGCTGGCGGTCGGCGCCGGCTACCTCGGCCTGGCCGCAGCACCGACTTTGGCCCTCGCCTGCGCCGCCTCGGTACTCGGTGGGGCGGGAAATGGCGTGCAGTGGGTCTCGGCTATCAG
This sequence comes from uncultured Actinomycetes bacterium, assembly GCA_963729055.1. GTDB lineage: Bacteria > Actinomycetota > Thermoleophilia > Solirubrobacterales > 70-9 > VAYN01. Next base: position 304,711 of record CAVSMQ010000007.1, read on the forward strand.
CGCCGTTCAGGAGCTGACTGCGGCCGAGATGCAGGCCCGAGTGATGAGCGTGCTGGAGTCGATCGGGGCGGCGATGCCGGGGATCGGATTCGCGATCGGAGGGGTGATTGCGGCGCTGCTCAGCCCGCGCTCAACCTTCCTCGTGGCCGGCCTCGGCATCTTCGCCATAGTGGCGTTGATGGTCCCGATCATTGCTACGAAATGGCCTGGTTACCGAAAATCCCCTAGTTCGTCTTTGCTTGACGGGGGTAACAAAATTGTGCTGGAGTTGCTCCCCGGGAACGCGCCAGGGCAGTCCGACCCCGGTCGAAAGCGGTGAAAGAGGAGGCTTTTTGTGAAGAAGATCGTTCTGACTTTTCTGGTTGTCGCGCTTGCAGCGGTGGGGGCATTTGCACTCTCATCCTGCGGCGGCAGTGACGACACGACCGGCGGTAGTAGCGCCACCAGTGCCGAAGGCAGTGAAGGCGAAGGCGAGGAAGGCGGCATTCTCAAAGCCACCTACGCGTCATTCCCCGACTACATGGACCCGCAGCTCTCCTACACGGCGGAAGGCTGGACCGCGATGGGCGAGGTCTACATTCCGTTGCTGACCTACAAACACGCCACCGGCCAAGCAGGCACCGAGGTGGTCCCTGGCCTGGCAAAAGAACTGCCGAAAATCAGCAACGGCGAAAAGACCTACACGCTCTTCCTCCGGCCTGGCCTCAAATATTCCGACGGCAAACCGGTCAAAGCCTCTGACTTCCCCTACGCGATCGAACGCCTCTTCAAGGTCAACGGCGGCGGCTCGGTCTTCTACACCAGCATCGTTGGCGCCGAACAGTTCTCGAAAACCAAGCAGGGCGGCATCCCCGGGATCAAAACCAACGACAAAACCGGGGAAATCCAGATCACCCTGGTTAAACCGCGAGGCACCTTCCAGAACGAGCTAGCGCTGATGTTCGCGGCGCCGGTCCCGCAGGGCACGCCGAACGAAGACCTCTCGGCCAACCCGCCTCCCGGCACCGGCCCCTACAAACTGATCAACGTCAAACCCGGTCAGGGCTGGGAATACGAACGCAACCCCGAGTGGGCGAAAGCGAACTCGAAAGCAATGCCGGAATATCCGACCGGCCACATCGATGGGGCCGAAGTCGACGTGATCCGCAACCCGCAGACCCAGGTCAACGACATCGAACAGGGCAAATACGACTGGATGCAGAACCCGGTGCCGGCCGCGCGCTACACCGAAGTCAAAGAAAAATTCGAAGGCAGCCAGTTCCTCGTCCGGGAGACGCTCAGCACCTACTACTTCTGGATGAAGACGGACCGGGCGCCCTTCGACGACCAAAAAGTCCGCGAAGCGATCAACTACGCGGTCGATCCGGCGGCACTCGAACGGATCTACTCGGGCCAGATCAAAGGCACCCAGCAGGTCCTGCCGCCCGGCATGCCGGGGTACTCGAAATTCGAACTGTACCCGCACGACATGGCGAAAGCCAAAGAACTGCTGAAAGAAGCGAACCCGTCGGACATGGACATCACTGTCTGGACCGACACCGAATCGCCCAACAACGAAGCCGGCGAATACTACGACGGCGTCCTCAAAGAACTCGGCTTCAACACGACGCTGAAAATCATCAACGCCGACAACTACTTCACCGTGATCGGCAACCAGTCGACGGCCAATCTCGACACCGGCTGGTCGGACTGGTTCCAGGACTATCCGCACCCGAATGATTTCTTCCAACCACTGCTCGCCGAGGCGAGCATCCTGCAGACGAACAACGGGAACTTCGCCAACTTCAGCGACCCCAACGTCGACAAAGAAATCACCAGGCTCGGTGAAGAACAGCTCGGGCCCGAGCAGGAAACGGCCTACGAAGAACTCGACGAAGAAGTGATGAAACAAGCGCCCTGGGCCCCGTACGGGACGCGGACGCTCGACACCTTCGTCGCTGACAACATCGAACTCGACAGCATCATCTACAGCCCGACGTTCTTTGAGTATCTGACCAGTTTCGAATTCAAGGAATAGGGCCGAGCGGTAGATCGGAACCTGACGTGGCAATTGACCCCCAGCCCGAAGTGGTGCCGGTGGCTGGGGGTCCCGATCCCGCGTTTCCGGCTACGCCGGAGGGGGTCTCGAGCGATCGAAGCCCCTGGTATCTCGCTTTCAAAAGGTTCATCCGCAACAAGCTTGCGGTCTCTTTCCTCGGGCTCTTCATCCTGATCGTCATCTTCGTGCTGGCGGCGCCGATCTGGGCCAACAACGTCGCCCACACTGGCCCGAACGAGTCGCACACCCTGCAGAAACTCCGCGTCGGCGACGAAGTGCGCGAAGTGGTGACGCCGGAAGGGCGGCCGATCGGGCCGCAGTGGTTCGAAGCTGATGGCAAGTTCTTCCTCGGCGCCGACAGCCGGCTCGGCCGCGACGAGATGGTGCGGCTGATGTACGGCGGCCGCACCTCGCTGTTCATCGGCGTGGTCTCGGGGCTGATCACGACCCTGGTCGCGGTCTGCCTCGGCCTGCTCGCCGGTTACTACCGGGGCTGGGTCGACGCCGTGATCGCCCGCATCCTCGACGTGCTGTGGTCGCTGCCGGTGCTGCTGTTTGGGATCGCGTTAGGCGTCTCGCTGCAGGTCGGCGGTCTCGGGATCGGGCCACTCGAAATCCAAGCCGGGTCGAACTGGATTCCGATTTTCGTCATCAGCGTCTTCACCGTGCCATACATAGCTCGGCCTATTCGCGGTGAAGTGCTAGCGCTGAGCCAGAAAGAGTTCGTCGAAGCGGCTGAGGCACAGGGCGCCGGGCCGCTGCGCCTGATGTTCGGCGAGATCCTCCCCAACCTGGCCTCGACGATCATCGTCTTCTTCACCCTTAACATCGCCAACAACATGCTGTTCGAGGCGGCGCTCTCGTTCCTCGGCGCCGGCGTCCAGCCGCCCAACTCCTCCTGGGGAACGATGATCTCGGTCGGCGTCGAGCTGCTCACCACCCAGCCCCTGCTGGCGATCATCCCGGGCGTGATGATCATGCTGACCGTGCTCTCGCTGAACATCGTCGGCGACGGCCTCCGCGATGCGCTCGACCCGCGCTCGAAGGTACGGCTCGAGGCGCACGCCGGGATGGTCGAGCCCGAGGGAGCGAAGGTCTAGTGCCCCCTCGGGTGAGTCCGGTGCCGGTTCGGCGAGCGAAAATCAAGCCGGCGCCGATTTGCAGCCGCCCAACCGGTGCCGGGATTCGCCGGAGGGGGCACTGATGGCCCGCTTCATCGTCCGCCGGCTGATCGGGATGGTAATCGTCCTCTTCGTCGTCTCGATCCTCGTCTTCCTGATCTTCAACGTGATCCCCAACTCGCCGCCGGCGCAGCGCCTGGCCGGCAAGAACGCGACCCCGACGCTGGTCAAAAGCATCGAAGAAGAATGGGGCTTCAACGAGTCGCTGCCGGAGCAGTACGTGACGATGATGAAGAAGGTCTTCACCAACGAACTGATCTCCTACTCGCCACGGGTCTCGGTCGAGGACCGGATCAAAGACGGGATCCCCGCGACCCTCTCGCTGGCGATCGGCGCCGGGATCATCTGGCTCTTCTGGGGGATGGTGCTGGGCTACTTCTCGGCGGTCCGGGCCGGCGGCTGGCTCGACAAGTTCCTCACCGGCTTCGCGATCGCCGGCGTCTCGATCCCCGTCTTCCTGATCGGCCCGGTCCTGATCTACTTCCTCACCTACAAAATCGAACTCTTACCCAACGCGGGCTACGTCCCGCTGACCGAAGATCCGTGGGGCTGGTTCAAGCACCTGATCCTGCCCTGGACGACGATCGCGATCCTCTCGATCGGCTTCTACAGCCGCGTCTTGCGCTCCAACATGCTCGACTCGATGAACGAGGACTACGTCCGCACCGCCCGCGCCAAGGGCCTCTCCGAGCGCCGGGTGATGACCCGCCACGTGCTGCGCAACTCGCTGATCCCGATCATCACCCTGTTCGGGCTCGACTTCGGCGCGACGATCGCCGGCACCGCGCTGATCACCGAATTCATCTTCTCCTACGAAGGCGTCGGCCTCTACGCGGTGGAATCGATCGCCAAACTCGAACTGCCGCCGATCATGGGCGTCACCCTCTACGGCGCCTTCTTCGTCGTCGCGATCAATGCCTGCGTCGACATCGCCTACGCCTACCTCGACCCGCGGGTGCGGCTGGGGACGGCGGCGTCATGAGCGGTCCGCTGCTCGAGGTGCGCGACCTGCGCGTTGGCTTCGCCACCGAAGGCGGGCTGCTGCAGGCAGTCGACCAGGTCAGCTTCGACGTCAGCCCCGGCGAGGTGCTGGCGATTGTCGGCGAGTCGGGCTCGGGCAAGAGCGTCACCGCGCAGACGATCATGGGCCTGACGCGATCGAAAAACTCGCGGATCGAGGGATCGGTGAAGCTCGGCGGCGAGGAGCTGGTCGACGCATCCGACGCCGTACTGCGGCGCCTGCGCGGCGACCGCATATCGATGGTCTTTCAGGACCCGATGACCTCTTTCAACCCGGTCTACAGGCTCGGCCGCCAGATCGCCGAGGCGATGCGGGCGCACGGCGACGTCTCCAAGTCCGAGGCGCGGGCTCGGGCGATCGAGCTGTTCGACGCGGTCGGCATCCCCAACGCCGAGCGCCGGGTCGACGACTACCCGCACGAATTCTCCGGCGGGATGCGGCAGCGGGCGATGATCGCGATGGCATTGGCACTGGAACCGGAGTTGCTGATCGCCGACGAGCCGACGACGGCTCTCGACGTCACGATCCAGGCACAGATCCTGCGGCTGCTCGAGGAGCTCAACCGCAAACGCAATCTGGCGACGATCCTGATCACCCACGATCTCGGCGTCGTCGCCGAAATCGCCGACCGGGTGCTGGTGATGTACGCCGGGCGGGTCGTCGAGCAGGGCACGCTCGACGACATCTTCTATGACCCGCAGCACCCCTACACCTGGGGCCTGCTCGGCTCGCTGACCCGGCTCGACCAGCCCCGGCCGGAGCGACTGCCGCAGATCAAAGGGGCGCCGCCCTCGCTGCTCGACCTGCCCAAGGGCTGCCCGTTCCGGCCCCGCTGCCCGCATGAGTTCGCTAAATGCGCTGAGCTGCCGGCGCTCGACGCGAAACTGACCGAGGCGCCCGAGCACCGCGACCGCTGCTGGCTCAGCCCCGAAGAGAAGCGGGCGAAGCGCGAGATCGAGGGGCGGATCGGACTCGAAGAGCCCGAGGTGGTGAGAAATGCCTAGCGAGAACGTGCTCGAGGTGACTGACCTCGTCAAGCACTTCCCGATCAAGCAGGGGATCATCATCGACCGCGAGGTCGATCAGGTTCGCGCCGTCGATGGCATCAGCTTCTCGATCGAACGCGGGACGACGCTGGGGCTAGTCGGCGAGTCAGGCTCGGGCAAGTCGACCGCTTGCCGCGCCGTCCTCAACCTGATCAAGCCGACCTCGGGCTCGGTCAAGTTCGAGGGCCACGAGATCGCCGGCTTCGGGCGGCGGCAGATGCGGCCGCTGCGGCGCGAGATGCAGATGATCTTCCAGGACCCCTACGCCTCGCTCAACCCGCGCAAACGGGTCGGGCAGATCGTCGCCGACCCACTGAAGCGGCAGGGAGTCGCCAAAGGCAGCGACCTCCGCAAGCGGGTCCAGGAGCTGCTCGAGCGGGTCGGCCTGCAGAGCGAGCACTACAACCGCTTCCCGCACGAGTTCTCGGGCGGTCAGCGGCAGCGGATCGGGATCGCGCGGGCGCTGGCGCTGCAGCCGAAACTGGTGATCGCCGACGAGCCGGTCTCGGCACTTGACGTCTCGATTCAGGCCCAGATCATCAACCTGCTCGACGACCTGCAGGACGAGCTCGGCCTCACCTACCTGTTCGTCGCCCACGACATCGGCGTCGTCCGCCACATCTCCGACCGGATCGCAGTGATGCACAACGGCAAGATCGTCGAGGAGGGCACCGCCGACCAGGTCTGCGAGACGCCGCGCGACGACTACACCAAGAGACTGCTCGCCGCGGTGCCAATCCCCGACCCGCGCGAGAGCCGGGCGCGGCGCGCAGCGTGACGCTTCCGCTCTCGCCACCGATCAAACCGCAGCTGGCGCTGACTCGCAAAGAGTTGCCGGCCGGCGAGGAGTGGGCGTACGAGCCGAAGCTCGACGGCTTCCGGGCGATCGTCTTCGTCGATGGCGACGAGGTCTACGTGCAGAGCCGGGGCGGCAAAGAACTGGCCCGCTACTTCCCGGAGCTGAGCTTCACCCCGGGGCGCTGGGTGCTCGACGGCGAGCTGGTGATCCGCGACGCCGACGGCAACCTCGAATTTGACTCCCTGCAGGAACGCATCCACCCGGCGGAGTCGAGGATCAAGATGCTGGCGGAGAAAATCCCGGTCACCTACATCGTCTTCGACCTCCTCGCGGAGGGCGACGAGTCGTTGCTGGAGACGCCCTTGTCCGAGCGGCGGGCGCGACTGGAGAAGATCGCCGCGAAGGCCGACCTCGAGCTGACGCCGCTGACCCCGGATGCCGAACAGGCCGAGCGCTGGCTGGGAAGCATCGAGGGGGTGATGGCGAAGCAGCTCGACGCCCCCTACGAGCCCGGCAAACGGCGCGGAATGGCGAAGGTCAAGCGCGAGCGGACGATCGACTGCGTCGTCCTCGGCTGGCGACCGGGGAAAGAGGAGGGCACGGTGGGCTCGCTGATCCTCGGCCTCTACGAGGGTGACTCCCTGCGCCCGGTCGGCCACATCTCCGGCTTCAGCCGCTCCGCCAAACGCAGCATGCGCTCGATGCTGGCCCCGCTCGAGACCGGCGAGAAAGGCGGTGCCGAGCCAAGCCGCTGGACCGGCGACCGGGAGCTCGAGTGGGTCGGGCTGCGGCCGGAGCTGGTGATCGAGGTCGGCTACGACCACGCCGCCGGCGGCCGCATCCGCCACGGCGCCAGGTTCCACCGCTTCCGCGACGACAAAGAGCCGCGGGACTGCAGGTTCGAGCAGCTCGACGAAGGGGGCTAGAAGAGGGGTTGCTGGCGGGCGGGTCCTGTCGGCGGTGAGACCTCCTCGGCCTTGCCGGCCGAGGATCCCTCCCCGCCGCCACCCGCCCGAGAATCCGCTTGTCTAGACGGCGAGCTGCCCGGTACCGGTGCGCGGGAGCTTCCATTGGCTGGGGAGCCTCCATTGGCTGAAGAGCCTCCGTCGGCTCGGGCGCTGCGCATCTTGCTCGAGCCCCAGCCTTTGACGGCGCGGGTCGCCCGCTTGCGCTGCTCGGGGCGGAGGTAGGCGCGGGAGCCGTAGAGGAACTCGTATTTGGGGAGGAGGTCGGGGCGTTTGGCGGCGAGCCAGCCGTAGAAGACGTCCTTGACCTCATCGCGCAGGTGGAGAGCGACGCCGCCGAGGAAGGTCGCGTCGGCCTCGCGTGCCCGCGCGACGATCGGCTCGACCTGCTCCGGACTGTCGTTGATCCCCGGCATCAGCGGCGCGATCAGGATCCCCGAGTCGATCCCCCGCCGCCGCAGCTCGGCGACCGCGTCGAGCCGCGCCGCCGGGCTCGGGGTGTGCGGCTCAGTTGCCCGCCAGGCGGCCTCGTCGAGGGTCGGCACCGAGAGGTTGACCGAGACCTTCAGCCCCGCGTCCCGCATCCGCTCGAAGTGCTCGACGTCGCGCATCACCAGGGGCGACTTGGTCAGCACCGAGACCGGCGTCCGCGCCGCCTCCAGCGCCGCCAGGATCTCGGGCATCATCCGGTAGCGGCTCTCGACCCACTGGTAGGGATCGGTGTTCGTCCCCAGCGCGACCAGATCGCGTTTCCAGCTCGGCTTCGCCAGCTCGGCGCGCAACAGCTCGGGCACGTTCACCTTGACGACGATCTCGCGCTCGAAGTCCTTACCGGCGTTCATATCGAGGTAGATATGGGTGCGGCGGGCGAAGCAGTAAAGGCACGCATGAGTACATCCTCGGAACGGGTTGATCGTCCAGCTGAAGCCGTAGCGATCGCCGGGCACGTGGTTGAGGGCCGAGCGGGCGCGGACCTCGTGGAAGTTGATGCCCATCGCCTCGGGGGCGTCGAAGGTGCGGACGACGGTGCCGTCGCCGACGCCAGGGAGGCGGAGGTCGTTCTCGACCCGCTGCTCGTCCCACCTCATCGGTGCCTCGAGTTTCGATCTGACACGAACATATGTTCGCATAGATTTGCAACAATGCCGGACGAGGTCCCCGGTCAAGCTTCAAACTGCGGAGGACCGATGCGTACCAGAGGAGGACAGTCGAAAGACGAGGAGGAGCGGCGGCTCGAACGGGAGGTGCTGGCGCTGGCGCTGGTCGAGCACCCGCGGCGGCTGACGCTGCAAGAGGCGCGAAGCGTGGTGGCACAGCCGATCGAGCTCGAGCGGGCCGTGGCGGCGCTGGTTGGAGCGGGACTGCTGAGCGTCGACGGTGAAGAGATCTTCGCGACGCCGGCGGCGGTCCGGTTCAACGAGATCGAACCGATTGAGCCGCCGGGTCAGGCGTAGGCCGGTCGGCCGAGAGAACTGCATTCGCCACCGAGGAGGTAGCAGATGCAGTTCTCTGCGTTTGATACTCAGTCTCAAGTCCGCTACAATAATTGACGTGAACGTAAGAAAGAGGTTTCTCGCAGGCGGGGTCGACTCGAGCCACGAGCACTACAAGTGGTGGGCCCTCTCCTGCACCAGCCTCGGGATGCTGCTGGTCGCGACCAACTCGGGGACCCTGATCATCGCCCTCCCCGACCTCGAGCGGGCGCTCGGCACCAGCCTGCTGGAACTGGTCTGGGTGATCCTCGCCTACATGATCTCCTCGACCGTGCTGGTTCTCACCGCCGGCCGACTCTCCGACCTGTTCGGGCGCAAGAACGCCTTCGTCGCTGCCTTCGCGATCTTCGCCGCCGCCTCGCTTGGCGCCGGCTTCGCGGCCAATGGCACCCAGCTGATCCTCTGGCGGATCCTGCAGGGGATCGGCGGTGCCTTCATCTTTGCCAACGGCCCCGCCCTCGTCACCGATGCCTTCCCTCGCGACCAACTCGGCCTGGCGATGGGCACCAACACGATGGTCGCCGCGATTGGGCTGGTGATCGGGCCGGTGCTCGGCGGCGCCCTGGTCGGGATCTCCTGGCACTGGGTCTTCTGGTTCAACGTGCCGCTCGCCCTGGTCGGCGGACTCTGGGCCGCCTATGCACTGCGCGAGCTGGCCAAGCGCGACACCGTCCGTGGCCTCGACCTGCTCGGCACCTCGACCTTCGTCGTCGGGCTGACCGGGCTCGTCTACGGGATCTCGCGCGGCGGGATCTCGGGCTGGAACGACACCCTGGTTGTCGGCTCGCTCGTCGTCGGGACGATTCTGCTGCCGCTCTTCGTCCTGATCGAGCACCGCAGCTCAGCTCCGATGCTCGACCTGACGATCTTCCAGAACCGGCTCTTCGCTGCGGCGACCGGTGCCGCCTTTATCAACGGCCTCTCGCGCTTCGCGCTGCTGTTCATCTTCGTCTTCTACTACCAGGGCGCCCAGGGCGACGACCCGATTACCGCCGGGATCAAGCTGGCGCCGATGGCGATCGGGATGCTGATCGCCTCCCCGATCGCCGGAGTCTGGGCCGACCGCCACGGCTCGCGGATCCTGGCCGCCGGCGGGATGCTGGTCACCGCACTCGGCCTTGCCGCGATGACCACGCTGGAGGGCGGCACCGCATACTGGGAGAGCGGCCTCTGGCTACTGCTGGTGGGGATCGGCTCGGGGATGTTCAACTCGCCCAACACGGCGGCGATGATGGGCACGGTGCCGACCGAGCGGCGCGGCATCGCCGCCGGAGCGCGGACGATGCTGCAGAACACCGGCGCGGTGATCTCGATCGCCTTTGTGCTCGCGATCGTCACCGCCGCGGTGCCGAAAGACGTCCTCTTCAAGATCTTCTCCGGCCTCGCCTCGGGCCTCACCGAAACCCAGCTCAGCCCCTTCATCAACAACATGCACACGGCACTCTGGGTGCTCGCCGCGACTTCGGTCCTTGGCGCGGTGGTCTCGCTGCTGCGGCCCAAGGACGAGGGCGTGGTGGCGACGGCTCCACGCCGCCAGCGCGAGCGGACGCTGGCGCTCGAGGAGGCGATCTCAGAGGAGATCGAGGCGACGCCATGAGCATGGATGCGGGCGAATCGAGCGGGCTGCGGATCGGCGAGGTCGCGAAACTGGCCGGGACGACGCCGCGGACGATCCGCTACTACGAGGAGATCGGCCTCCTCCCCTCTCCCGGCGGCCGCCAGCCCGGCGCCCACCGCACCTACGACGAAGCCGACGTCGAACGCCTAACCGAGGTCCTACGGCTCAAAAGCCTGCTCGGGCTCTCGCTCGAGGAGCTTAAGGACCTGCTCGAGGCCGAGGAGGCGCGAGCCGCTCTGCGCCGGGAGTGGCAGGAGGGCGTCGAGGACCCGGTCCGCCGCCGCCAGATCCTCGAGCAGTCACTCGGCTATATCACCGGCCAACTCGACCTCACCCGCCGCCGCCGCGAGGAGATCGGGAGGCTGGAAGACGAGTTGGTGGCGCGGCGTAAGAGGGTCCGGGAACTGATGCGGGAGTTGCGGGGGGAGCGGGAGCCGGCTTCCTAGGGATCAGGGTTGGCGGGGGCGATCGCCGGCAGGACCCCCTCTCTCGACCTGTCGTCGATCGGAGTGGCGGCTGTCGCCCGAAGCGCCGTTCTCCTCAGTCGCAAAACGTTCGGGGGTCCTACCGACGCTCGCCCCAAGCGAAAAGAGCTCCAGCGAGCGGCCTAGGGTCAATCCCCCCATCTCTTTTTGAGCTTGAAAGGGACGGAAGCTGGCCGGGGAGATCCGATGAGCTGGCGGCGAGCTAGCCGGGAGGCGTGGTGAGCTGTTCCTTTTGCTCGTCAGGCGGGCATAAGGAACAGCCCCAGCGGACCCTGTCGCGCTTCGTTCCTAGCTGTAGATGCCAGCTTCGGGGGGAGCGATGTCGGCACTCCTCCCCGGGAATGTTCGCGAAGCGGCGATATGCAATCTGTCTTCTGCGCGCCGAAGGCGCGCTCCAACATCGGAGCAGAGCCCCCAAAGGGGGGCGAGCGACTCAATTCCCGGGGAGGAGTGCCGACAGCCCTCCCCGCAAACCTCGGTCCCTACAAGTCCCTACGCCGGAGCCCCCGCCGTCTGCTCGGCGAAGTGCTTGCTGAGCATCGTCACTTGCCCCTGGTAGTTGGAGCCGAGGCCGGCTCCGTAGAGGCGCTCGGCGGGCGCTGCCATCCACTCGAGCCCGAGCTTGCAGACCGGCTGGCGGTGTTCGACCATGAACGAGACGTCGCGGGCGCGGACCTCGAGCGCAGCGCGGCTACCTGGCCGCTCGCCGGTCGGGTCGTAACCGAACCCCGGGTCGAAGAAGCCGGCGTAGTGGGTCCGGAGCTCGCCCGCGGTCGGGTCGTAGGCCATCATCTCGGCGGCGATCTGCGGCGGAATGCAGACACCCTCGGCCGAGATCAGCAGGTAGAAGATCTCCGGCTCGAGCACGACCCGGCCGCCAGCCTCCGGGTAGACCGGGTCCCAGTAGTCATTCCAGCGGTAGGCACGGATCCGCGAGAGGTCGACCGGCAGGCTGTTCTTCTTCGCCCGGTAGCCGACCACCCGGTCCTCCGGCCCAGAGAGGTCAAGTGAGAGGAAGAGGCCATCCGCGACGGCGAGCTCTTCCTGCCCGAGCGGTTCGGAATCGAGCAGGAGCAGCGGTGAGGAGTCCTGCAACTGGCGGATTTCGTGGTCGTCGAGACGGACGTTGCCGCGGGCCAGGCGCAACTGGTTGAGCGAAAGCCCGGTCTGGACCTGGATCGCGAACGAGCGCGGCACCACCTCGAGGTAGAGACGGCCGTGGTAACCGGGGCGGATGTCGTCGAAGCGGGCCTGGCGGTCGGTGATGACCCGGGTGAAGACGTCGAGACGGCCGGTCGAGCTCTTCGGGTTGGCCTTGGCGCGCACGTCCTCGGGCAGCGCCAGCTCCTCGATCAAGGGCACTAGGTAGGGGCGGTCGCGCTCGAGCACAGCGCCGTCGCGGAGGTCGACCTGCTGGAAGGCGAGCCCGTCGACCTTCTCCTCGACGGTCGAGTCGACGTCGGGGAGAAAGGAGCAGCGCAGCGCCCAGGCGCGGTCGCCGAGGCGCAGGTCGATACTGGCGGGCTGCACCGCCTCAGGCCGGATCCGGTACTCGCCGGAGCTGATCCATTCGGCCTCGATCGCCCGCTCGAGATCTTGCGAGGGCAGGACGCCGCCGGTCATCCAGCAGAGACTATTCGCCGCGCCTCGTCGGTGCCGACGTAGGGCGTCAGCGCGAACTCGGCCACCTGCGGCAGGAGCTTGGCGATCTCCTCGGTCTCGCCGGCTTGGACCCGGCGCCCAAGCAGGGCGGCGATACCGCCGACAATCGCCTCGTCGGTCGCGCGGGGGACTTCGCCGCCGCTGGGCGCCGGCGGGGCACCCTCGCGCAAAAAAGCGACGAAGCCCTCCAGCGCCGCCTGGTAGCGGTCATACATCCCGGGCCCGGCGCGCAGGCCCTCGACGAGCGAGAGGGTGGCCAGCGGCGGGTCGGCGGCGAGAGCGAGGAGCAAGGAGGCAAGGGCGTCACGCACCCGCGGCGGCCAGGGGTCGTCTGCATGCCGCCGGCAGGCAGCCTGGACCTGCTCGCGGATCCGCTCGATCGCCGCGTCGTAGGCCGCGTAGAAGCAATCATCCTTACTCTCGAAGTGCTTGTAGAAGTCACTCTTGGAGACGGCCGCCCGGCGCCCGATCAGTGACACCGTGGTTTTCTGGTAACCAACCTCGTAGAGGACTTCGATCAGACCGGCGATCAGCCGCTCACGCTGATTCTGAGCTACATACTCTGGCGAAAGGCCATGTCGTCCGCGAGGCAGTCGGTCCATCCAGCAAAGGAGTCTGCCACCGTACTGTCAGTTTCGCCTCGCGATCAGCTGCTTGGTTTTCCTACACCACGGTACGGTGAAAGCAAGAACCCGGAGAGTTCGGGCAGCAGGCGGCTTACCACCTCGGCTTCGTCGTTGCGAATCCGCTGCTGCAGGATCCAGGCGACGCCACCGACAAGCGTCTCCTCCAGCGTGTTGGGGCGATCCTGCGCCGCTGGCGCCCCGTCGCGCAGCAGCTCGACAAACCCCTGAAGTGCTCGCTCGTACTGAGCGGCGGTGGCCGGCGTCGCCGAGAGCGCCTCGACCATGCACATCCGTGCCTGAGCAGGGTGCGCGGCGAGAAACTCAAGCAACGCCTCCAGGCCGGCCTCGACTCCCTCGCCGTTAACCGCGGCGACCGCTCTGCAGGCAGCCTCGACCGACTCCCGCGCTTCGGCCACGGCGGTCTCGAACGCGGCCAGGAACAGCTCCTCCTTGCCGGAAAAGTTGTCGTACAGCGTTTTGCGAGCGACGCCGGCACGAGACACGACATCGGCAATCTTGGTGGCCCCGTACCCCCGCTCGGCAGTCAATTCCGCCATCGCATCCGTCATGCGGCGGCGCTTATGTTCCGCTACGAACTCGCGGGGTAAGGCTGGCCGAGCCGGGGTCACCGAAGCTCCCAAGACGTTGGTGGGAGCATGTTTCAAAGAATAGCCTCAGTCTCCAAACGATCCCCCACACGTCCTTCTGTTCTGGTACCGTGGGGAAACTTAGTTGGTTTTTATTAGAAACCTGTGAGTTTCCAGGTGTCCCCTAATCGTGTCCAACTCAGCCCGGACCTCCTCGTTGAAGCAATCGGGGATGACTGGCCGACCGACCAGGTCGATGCGGCGATCGCGCTGCTGGCCGCCTCCGAAGGCAGGTTTCCTTCCGGGACCCGGAAGCTGCCGGTCGAGCTGGTGCGAGCGATACAGCGCGAGCGACTGATTGCCGCGATGCTCGACGCGGCGGCGACCCGCGGTTACCGCGAAACCAACGTCCAGGACGTGATTGAACGGGCTGGCGTCTCGCGGCCGACCTTCTACGAGCACTTCACCAACAAAGACGACTGCTTCCTCGCCGCCTTCGACGCCGGCGCCCGTCGGCTGCGCACCCGCCTTTCCAACGCAGCGGCCATGGGCGAGGGTTGGCGCGAGCGGCTGCGCCTCGCGCTCGCCGCCCTTCTCGCCTTTGCCAGCGTCGAACCGCAGACCGCCCGCACCCTGATCGTCGAGGCCCGCGCCGCCAGTGGCGAGGCGCCCCAACGCCGGATCGAGCTGCTCGACGGTTTCGCCGCCTGCCTCGACACCGCCGCCCGGAAGCTCCTCCCCCACCCCCCCGACCGTTCGCCGCTGACCGCTGCCGGCGTCGTCGGCGGCATCGAAGCGGTCCTCTACGCTCGCCTCTGCCGCGGCGAGGCCGAGCAGCTCGAGGCCCTGCTGCCCTCGCTGATGTACTTCGCCGTGCTCCCATACGAGGGGCAAGAGGCGGCGAGCGAAGAGCTGGCCGCGGGCTGAGCGACCAGGCCCTGCGCGCCGAGCTAGGCTTCGGCAGCACCCCGGAGAGGTGTCCGAGTGGCTTAAGGAGCGCGATTGGAAATCGCGTGGGCGGGGTTAACTCGTCTCGAGGGTTCGAATCCCTCCCTCTCCGTTCCGCCGTTCTGGCTTCGCCTGGCGGCGTCATCGGTCGCTTGTGTGCAGAGCACACGGCGCTCCCTGCTTCCTTGCCCGGCTTTGCCAGAACGGCGGAAGGCCGTGGCGCCGGACTGCGGCCGCGCCGAGGGGACGCTCAAGTCGCAGCGCGGCATGCACTTGCCGCGGCGCGGGACGCTCTACGCCTGGCCGAAGGCCGGCTCGGGTTCGAGCTCCGGCGCCGGCTCGCGGTAGTCGTCGAGGGAGACGACGATCGCCTCGGACTCCGGGATGACGGCGACGGACGGGCGGTGGCCGCGCAGGCTCTCGTGGCTGCAGACGACGTAGCACCACTCCATCAGGGCGAGGCGCGAGTCGAGGTCGATGTCGAGGATCGTGGCGCCGACCAGGTGGCGGCCTTCGGACTCGCGGCAGCTGCGCACCTCGACCTGGGTCGCCACCTCGTGGCGCTCGCCGGCGGCGTCCTCGAGCATCAGCAGCACCGCCGGCCGGGCGCCGACGGTGAAGGGGCCGTCGGCGACCAGGCCAAGGCCGGAGGCGGAAGCGTCGACGAGGCGGGCGTGGGTGTAGGCGTCTGGCTCGTAGCAGTGGGCCTCGGCTTCGCCCTGGAAGCGGTAGACGAGCCGGCGCTGGCGGCGGCGGCCGACGGCGCGGACGGTGCCAAGCAGGCGGCGTAGCTCGTAGAGGCCGAGCAGCGGCACGATCACCGCGGCGATCCCTGGCAGGTCGGGGAGCGGCCCGACACCGGCGAGATCGAGCAGACGCAGCAAGGTGCCGCCCGCAACTAGGACCGTGCAGAGGAGGACCAGGTGGAGCTTGCGCAGGGACTCCCAGCCGCCGCGGTCATTGCCCTGCTTCGGCGTCACCTTGAACTTGGTGCGGGCCGGCAGGACCGCGCAGCGCAGGGCGCGGGTATAGATCTCCATCGTCAGCAGCTCGTAGTGGGCGGTCTCCGGGATCCGCATGTAGCCGCGGGCGAGCGCGGTGCCCGCGCCGAGGTTCAGCACCACATACGGCAGCCAGAGGGCGGCCAGGGCGGCGACGCTGACCTGCATCGGCAGCTCGCCGGTCCAGAGCACGAGGCCGAGGGTGAGCAGGAGGAGCAGCCGCATCGGCGGCGCCAGGTAGGCGAGCAGGCTGGCCAGGTAGGACAGACGCTGGCGCCAGCTCAGGGTGCGGGCACGCAGCGGCGACTCGGGCAGGGTGAAGACGGCAAGGTTGCCGCGTGCCCAGCGGTCGCGCTGCAGCAGGTAGCCGTCGAGGTCGTGTGGGGCGAGGCCTTGGACCAGCACCTCGTCGTGGTAGCGGCTGCGCCAGCCGTGGCGCAGCAGCCGGATCGTGGTGTGGAAGTCCTCGGCGATCGTCTCGGTGGCGACGCCGCCGATCGAAAGCAGCGCCTCGCGGTTGATCAGCGCCGCCGAGCCGCACCAGTAGGCGGCACCGTGGCGGTCCTTGCCTGGGCAGACGACGCGGTAGAAGAGCGACTGCTCGTGGCGGCCGACCACGTAGTGCTGGACCGAGTCGTGGTTGAAGAAGTCGTGCGGCGTCTGCACCACCGCCATCCGCCCGTCATCGAAGTAGCCGACCAAGGCATCGAGTGCGTCCGGCATCGGCACGTGGTCGGCGTCGAGGATCAGGACCAGTTCACCTTCCGTCCGCGGCAGCGCCGCGTTCAGGTTGCCGGCCTTGGCGTGCGAGTTGTCTGGCCGGGTCAGGTACTCGGCCCCCGCCAACGCCGCGATCTCCGCCATCTCCGGCCGCCGCCCGTCATCGAGCAGGTAGGTCGTGTGGGGATAGGTCACCGCCCGGCAGCCGGCCAGCGTCGCCATGACCACCTCGACCGGCTCGTCGTAGGTGCAGACGTAGACGTCGACCGAGCGGCCCGGAGTCGTTGCCGGCCGCCGCCGCGGCGGTCGCGACCAGGAGAACCAGGCGAGCGTCGCCAGCGCGTAGATCCCGTAGACCTCGGTCACCAGCAGCATCGCGAAAGCGACCGGACTCGCCCCCTTCCAGCTCCACCCGACTCGCCAGGTCAGGTAGCCGATGCCCCAAACCAGGGCGACCAGCACCAGCCCTCGGAGCAGCCTGGTATGGCGGTCAAAGAACCGCCCCGCGCGCGTCTGCTCACTTCGGTCCACACCCCTTTGTCGGCAGCGCGGCCCGAGGTTTTTAGCCGCGCATCCCTAGTGCCGCGTTCGGCGACGCTCACCCGGTTCTGGCGCAGGCATCGCCGTGGCTGCCAAAGACGCAGACCCGAAGGCGTGGCGGCGCCACGCCGAGCGGTCGAGGACGCCGGCAGGCGCGGTGAGGGCAAGCCAGGAGGGTGACCGGCGGCGGACGCGGCACTACAATCGTCGGTCCCGTAGGGCCCTTGGAGGGGTGCCGGAGTGGTTGAACGGGGCAGTCTCGAAAACTGTTGGCGTCGCAAGGCGCTCGTGGGTTCGAATCCCACCCCCTCCGCTCTCAGTTTCGACTCCCAGCTTGCAGGCTTTTCCAGGCCTGACCGGGAGGACAAAAAGCGGTTCCCGCCCTTAGGGGGAGGCCTCGATCGAAGGCCCCTCCCGATGCCGCGCATAAGCAGCTTCTACGGAATCGTGATCTCGATGTACCACGACGAGAGCCACCTACCCGCGCCCGCAAGCTGGTACTCAAGTGGGGCCTGGCGCACCGCAACGAGCTGCGGGAAAATTGGAGTCGAGCCCGCAAACACCAGCCGCTGCAGAAGATCGACCCCCTACCATGAGCTGATGCGCGGAACTCCACGGTTACTAGAGGCAAAGCCGAATGGAAGCTACGCCGTCCACGTTCGCTTCGAGGACGGAACCGACGCCCAGGTCGACCTCTCCTACCTGCGCGAGTATGGCGGCGTATTCGAGCCACTTCGCGATGCGGATTTCTTTGCCCAGTTACGCGTCGATGACGAGGGCGCGACGATCATCTGGCCCAACGAAGCAGACATCGCGCCCGAGACGCTCTATGCGCATGCCCGGCGCCACGCCGGCGCGACTGCATAGCGATCAACGGTCGGTCATCTGGTAGACGACGCTGCCGTTGGCGTAGCTCGCGGTGCTGACGACGGTTCAGGCGTTGGGGCGGCGGGCGGCGAAGAACTCGCGGAGCAGAGCGGCCGACTCGGCGGCACGGACGCCGGCAATCACCCGCGGGCGGTGGTTGAGGGCGGGCTCGGCGAGGACGTCGATCACCGACCCGGCGGCACCGGCCTTGGGGTCGGTGGTGCCGAAAACGACGGTGGGGATGCGGGCGAGGACGATCGCCCCCGCGCACATCGCGCACGGCTCGAGGGTCACGAAGAGGATCGTGCCGGGCAGGCGCCAGCCACCGAGCGCTGCGGCGGCCCCGCGGATCGCCAGTACCTCGGCGTGGGCGGTTGGGTCCTTGCGCAGCTCGCGCTCGTTGCCGGCGGCGGCAAGGAGCTCGCCGTCGCGGAGGATCGCGGCGCCGATCGGGACGTCGCCGTGCTGCGCGGCACGGCGCGCCTGCTCGAGGGCGATTCCCATCGCCTCCTGGTGCTGGGCTGCAACTGCCGCGGTCGGTTCGGCCGGATGCGGATCCATCGATCCGGGAGTATGTCTGGCTGGGAAGGTCGCGGGGAGCGGAAAACTTCGCGCCAGACGCCGTGTTAGCTGAGTAACCGGCCGTATCGAGGTGCGGCTGGCCATGAATCGCCACGATGAATCGACCGAAGACGATCCTCGCCGCTGCGACCGCGTTCGCATTGCTCGGCGCCGCTGCCGCGGCATCCACCGCCACGGGCACCGTCGGCCTCTCGGCGGCGCGCGAATTCGCGCCGCGCCAGCTGCTGGTCAAGATGGATGGCGAGGCGCGGGGGCGAGCGGTGAGGCTGCCGTTCGGGGTCGGCGTGCGCGAGGCGGCCCGGGCACTGCGGGCGAGCCCGCGGGTCGACTACGCGGTCCCGAACTACATCGCGACCGCCTCGGCGACCAACGGCGCTGGCACCTCGGCGGAACCAGCGATCGAGATCCCCAACGATCCCGGCACTCTCGGCGGCCCGGCCGAAGCGGCGACGCCGCTCGGTGACTGGACGATCAAGCAGTGGAACTTCCTCGACTACGAAGGCACGGGGACGGCGCGACTGCCGATCTCGCCGGGTGGGATCGACGCGGTCGGTGCCTGGCAGCACCTCGAAGCGGCCGGCCGGCCCGGCGCGGATGGGGTGACGGTCGCGGTGCTCGACACCGGGGTCGCCTACCGCTCCGACGGGCCGCGCTTCCGCAAGAGCCCGGACTTCACGGCTAACCAGTTCGTCCACGGCTACGACTTCGTCGACCGCGATCGGGTGCCGCTCGATGAGAACGGCCACGGCACCCACGTCGCCGGCACGATCGCCGAGAAGACCGGCAACGGGATCGGGTTGACCGGGCTTGCTTACCGGGCCAAGCTGATGCCGGTGCGGGTGCTCGACGCCCACGGCCGCGGCGACGCCGCCGACATCGCCCGCGGCATCCGCTTCGCCGTCGCCCACCACGCCCAAGTGATCAACATGAGCTTCAACTTCGGCTGCCACAAGCGGGTGCCGACGGTCGACGAAGCGCTGCGGCAGGCCTACGCGCGCGGCGTCATCACCGTCGCCTCTGCCGGCAACCTGGGTTCGGAGACCTGCGTCTCAGAGCCGGCGACCGGACCGCGGGTGATCGGGGTCGGCGGCACCAGCGAGGGCGGCTGCCTCGGCTACTACTCATTGGCCGGGACGGCGATCGACGTGCTGGCACCAGGCGGCGGCAACCCGCTCAGCGGCTGCACCTCGATCTCGGCCCGCCCGATCTACCAGGTGACGCTGCGCGCCGGGACGACCGACGAATTCGCAATCCCCAACAACTACGTCGGCACCTCGATGGCCGCCGCCCACGTCAGCGGCCTCGCGGCGCTCGTCCTGGCCAGCGGCGTACTGGGTAAGCAGCCCTCGCCGCAGGCGCGGGTCGAAGCGGTGACCCGCCGCATCCGCGCCACCGCT
>CAVSMQ010000008.1:0-24380 GCA_963729055.1 uncultured Actinomycetes bacterium
CCCCCCGAACGTACACCGACGGCCCGAACAGGTGCTTGGGGATTTCCGGGGCGGCCAGTCGGCGGGTCCTTAAACTCCTTAGTTCGAGGCGGGGACGCGGAGCAGCTGGCGGAAGATCGCCGCCGCGCTGCGGCGGCCGTGGCGCTCGGCGAAGGACCACTTGGTCCAGGTCGCGAAGCTCCCGTTCCAGCCAGATGTCGGGCCACCGCTCGAGCCCGACCGAGTCGCCGAACCACTCGGCGGGCGGTCTCGTGGACGACCGTCGTCAAGTCGGGCACGTAGGCGTAGATCGGCCGGCTCTGGGTCTCGAGCGAGTAGCCGAGGCCGGGCGCGTCGTCGACGATCGAGCCGGCGGCGTCGAACGGGTAGGGCCCGTAGAGCGAGCTCTCGAAGCGGACGATCTCGGGCAGGTGCGAGAGCACCTTGCGGGCGCGCTGGGGCCAGCTTCGGGTCGACGATGGTCCAGCCGGGGTGGCCAGCAATCGGGGCGTGGACCAGCCTGCCACGGCCGATGTCGACGACCGCCAGGTAGGTGGCCATCGGCGCCGCTTCTTCCCAGTGGAAGTTTGGTGCGGCCGGGCTTCGCAACCAAGCCTTCAGCAGGCGCCCGTTGGAAACCGCCGTCAGCTCCGCGCGGGACGATCAGTTCAGCGGCGAAGCTGGCCTTGTCGGCTGGGGATGTTGTTGCACGGGAACCAGGCGGCGGTCCCCTGCGGCTCGCCGACCGCGAGCGCCCCGTCCGCGGTCGGATACCAGCCCTCGGCAGAGCCGTCTTCGTCGATCACGGTGCGCGGCCGGCCCGAGTAGAAGGCGGTCAGCTTGAATCGCTGCCCCCGCGTGATCGGGTCGAGCAGATGGACGACGAGCTTGTCGCGGCCGCGGTTGAAATCCTGACCGCCGCCGTCGACTTTGACCTGACTGACGGTGAGGCCGTCGAGGTCGAGGGTCAGTCGCCGCAACCGCGTCCGCGCCCGGGCGCGCATCGACATCACGGCCTTGATCGTCCCGCCCCGCGCGTAGACGAGTCGGACGTGGTAATTGAGGGCGTCGTAGCCGCGGTTGCCGGCGTGGGGGAAGAACGGTTCGCCGCCGCTCTTCGGGGCTGCAGCCGCGGTGGCGGCGGCAATCAGCGCCAGCGCCAGGGCGACGAGCGGGAGACCGAGGAGCTTGACGCGTCGCAAGGTCCCATCCTATTTGCCGGCAGCCCGCCGTCCCGAGAATCGCCCAGGTGGCGCTGACCGAGTTCGGCATCTGGGCGACCAAAGGAGCCCTCGGCGACGAGGGTCCGGGGGCGGCCCGGCTGCTCGAGGAGCTTGGCTTCGGTGCGCTCTGGGTCGGCGGCTCGCCGCGCCTCACCGACCTTCGTCCGCTGCTCGAGGCGACCGAGACGCTGACCGTCGCGACCAGCATCGCCAACGTCTGGAAGTACGGCGCGGCGGAGATGGCGGCCGACTGGGAGCAGCTGGAGAGTGACTTCCCCGGGCGCGCCCTGGCCGGGATCGGGGTCGGCCACCCCGAGCAGGACGGCGACTACAGCAAGCCGTTCAGTGCCGTCCGCGAGTACCTCGACACCCTCGACGAGGCCGGCCAGCCTCCAGTCGAGCGGCGGCTGTTGGCGGCGCTGGCGCCGCGGATGATCGACCTCGCGACTTCGCGCGCCGCCGGCTCGATTCCCTATCGTCCCCGTCGGCCACACCCGCTTCTCGCGCCAGCAGCTCGGCGAGGGGCCGCTGCTGGCGCCGGAGATGGCCTGTGTGCTCGACCAGGATGAGGAGCGCGCCCGAGCCAAGGCGCGGGACTTCGCCGCCCTTTACCTGGGGCTGACCAACTACCGCAAGGCGGTGCTGCGCAGCGGTTTCGAGGAGGCGGACCTAGAAGCCGGTGGCTCAGACCAGATGATCGATGCCGTCGTCCCGCACGGCTCCGCCGAGCAGGTCGCCGCTGCCGCCCGCGCCCACCTCGAGGCCGGCGCCGACCACGTCGCCCTGCAGCCGGTCGGCAGCGAGGGCCTGCCGCGTGCCGAGTGGACGGCGCTGGCCGCAGCGCTGATCGCCTGACGATGGAGGGGATGGTCGAGCTCGAGGGCGGCGCTTTCCTGATGGGAACCGAGGACCGCGAGGGCTACCCGCAGGACAGCGAGGGCCCGGTCCGCGAGGTCATCCTCGAGCCCTTCGCGATCGACCCCTGCGCGGTCACCAACGAGGGCTTCGCCGAGTTCGTCGCCGCCACCAGCTACGTCACCGAGGCTGAGCGCTTCGGCTGGTCGTTCGTCTTCGCCGGCCTCCTGCCCGACGAGTTCCCGGAGACCGAGCGGGGTCGGCGCGCAATGGTGGCGCCAGGTGTTCGGTGCCGACTGGCGGCGGCCGGAGGGCCCGGGCTCCTCGCTCGAGGGGCGCGAGGACCACCCGGTCGTCCACGTCTCCTGGAACGAGCGCGTGCCTACTGCGCCTGGTCGGGGACCCGGCTGCCGACCGAGGCCGAGTGGGAGTTCGCCGCTCGAGGCGGGCTGGTTCAGAAGCGCTTCCCCTGGGGCGACGAACTGGAGCCAGGCGGCGAGCATCGGATGAACGTCTGGCAGGGCCTTTCCCTCGACAACTCGATGGGCGATGGCTACTTCGGGACCGCCCCGGTTGACACCTTCCCGGCCAACGGCTACGGACTCCACAACACCAGTGGCAACGTGTGGGAATGGTGCAGGGCGACTTCCGCGACCCCCGCGGCGCCGTCCCGGCAAAGCGATCCGCGGCGGCTCCTACCTCTGCCACGACTCCTACTGCAACCGCTACCGCGTCGCAGCCCGCACCTCGAACACGGCCGAAGCTCCTCGGGCAATACGGGCTTCCGCGTCGCCGCCGACGTCTAAGGCCTTGAAGAGGGCAGGCCGGATCTTCTGCCGGCCTGCCCTGGATGTACCTTCCAGATCCCTAAAACCCACTGACTTCTATGTAAAGGTGATCGCTTCGCCTTCGGTGACGGCTGGTGTCGCGCCTTCCGCCATGCTGATTGTGAGGGAACTTTCGATGCCGGCTTTGAAGCCGACGATCCCAAGCGTGCCTTGCGCTGTGAGTTCCGCATGAGTGGTGTTGACTGTCGCACCGCTCAGATTGGCGACAAAGCTACCTCCAACCGGATAGCTCAACGCAGGCGGCATTTCTTCTTTGCAACCTTCTATGAGGAGATTAAAGAACGGTGAGCCTGGGGCGGGAGAGACTTTCAGCTTGTTCGCCGCCTGCCCAGCCGTCGTTACAAGGAGTTCAGTCGTGGTGATTTTGCCACCCACGACTTTGCATCCTTTACCTGCAGGTTCAGTGACGGTGCATCCGGTGGCGACGATCGTGCCGGTGCCACTCACCGAGGCCGAGCATTGAGTAGCGTGCCGTGGAAACGCGCGCCGGTGCACTGCACTTCAGTCGAGATCAGCGTCAGTTTTCCCCTCAATTTCCAAGCCGAAGATGCGGTTGTATTAGATGCCGTTTTACCGTTAGTGGCAACGATTGTTGTTACTTCCCCTTCTTTGACCAAGGCATGGCCGAATTCCGCTCCAGTTTTGCTGAGGCAATGTGCGTCGCTGAATTCCTTGGTCGACGCGCTTTTGGTGCATGTGTATGCCCGCTGTTCCGCCGCGGCAGTGGTCGGAACGAGGGCAGTGAGCACGAGTACGCACAGTACCGCCACGCCGAAGCTAGCTTTACGTCGCTTCATGTCTATCCCTCCCTAAATGAGTCCGAGTCACCGATTCCTATTTCAGGAAGATCCCTTCACCTGCGGTGAAGTTTGGATCCGTGCCCTCCGCCATGGTCATTGTCATCGAGCTCTCGATGCCGGCTTTGACGCTGCCCCATTTCAGTTCGTTCTGGGTTGTGACGTCATTTTGCGTCGTGGTAAATGTCGCTCCACTCGCACTGGCGGTGAATTTGCCCGTGATCGAGTAGTTGTTGGCTGGCGG
Source organism: uncultured Actinomycetes bacterium (assembly GCA_963729055.1). Taxonomy (GTDB): domain Bacteria; phylum Actinomycetota; class Thermoleophilia; order Solirubrobacterales; family 70-9; genus VAYN01. Next base: position 3,947 of record CAVSMQ010000008.1, read on the forward strand.
CTGGTTTCCTTCGCAGCCTTTGATCGGGATCGTCCCCAGCCGGGGTTCTCCCGCAGCCTGTTCGAATCTCAGGTTGCCCGCGGCCTGGCTGATAGTCGTGAATGCGACTTTGTTGGAGATGAACGAACCGCCGACGACCATGCAGTTTTTCGCGAAAGGGGCGGTGACGGTGCATCCGTTGAACTGGATGGTTCCGGTGCCGCTGACAGATTTCGCCGCGTTGTTCAACGTGCCGTGCATCTCGATCGCTTTGCACTGAACTTCCGTCGGGGCGCCGGTAAGCGTGCCTCTCAGCGTCCAGACCGCAGCGGCCATTGTGCCCACCGCGGTTTTCTCGTCGCTGCCGAGGATTGTTGGGTCTGCCCCTTGATTGATAAGTACATAGCCGAAAGCCGATCCCGCTTTGGCAACGCAGTGCGCGTCGGTGTATTCCTTGACCGGCGCCGCTTTGGTGCATGTGTAGGCGCGGTCTTCGGCTGCGGCACCGGTGGCCGAGAGGGCACTCAGTAGCAGCGCGCCGAGCAACCCGACGCCGACGATGGCATTACATCCCCTCATGTCTATTCCTCCCCCTTAAGCGAGATGAAGCCGGGTGCCTGCGAGACGAATCACCTGGGCGGCAGGCCGGCCCTCCGATCGATCGACTTCGATCGATCGCGTAGCCCTACATCAGAGGCGTTTCGCGGTCAAGAAACTTTGCTCAATGTGGTCTATCCCTCGGTTGGGCCGGACACCGGACGGGTAAAGGATGGATGTCCAAACCCGACAAGGAGGAATTGATGAGCACGAGGGCAGATAAAGGTGGGATCGGCGGGATCTCGGTCGGGGGGATCCTGGTCATCATCGGCATCGTCCTGATGATCGTCTGGAGCTTCTGGATCGGATTGATCATCCTGCTGATCGGGCTGATCGCTTTCGGCGGCTTCGCCAAGGGCAAGTGGTACTGACCGGGACGGCGGGCTAGAGCCCGAACTGCGCTCGCTGGCTCTCGGGGACGAGATCCAGGTACTCGTGATGCCGCGCGATATAGCCCCTGACGAAGGGGCAGAAGGGCAGCACCACGAGTCCGCGCGAGCGGACGTCGTCGAGCGCCGCCGAGACCAGGCGACCGCCGAGGCCCTGTCCCTCGAAGCGGTCGTCGATCTCGGTGTGCACGAAGGCCAGCGCCCGGCCGCGGTCGCGGTACTGGGCAAATCCGGCGGGCTCGCCATCGACGGCGATCAGGAAGCGCTCCGCCTCACGGTCGTCGCTCACCTCGATTGCGGACGGCGAGGATGCGTCGGTCATCGCTGAGATCCTAGGGCGATGGAGCTACTCGACTCGGAGGTTCTGCTCGAGGGGCACGCCCTCGACCTCGTCCGCAAGACCTATCGCCGCGAGGACGGCACCGTCGTCGTCCGCGAGGTCGCCGAGCATCCCGGCGCGGTCGCGGTCCTCGCCCACGACGAGGAGTTCGTCTATCTAGTCGCCCAGCCGCGCGAGGCGGTCGAGGAGGACCGCCTGCTCGAGATCCCGGCCGGCACCCTCGACGTCGCCGAGGAGACGCCACTCGAGTGCGCCCAGCGCGAGCTGGCCGAGGAGGCAGAGCTGCAGGCGGCGGAGTGGCGCCAGCTGCAGGTGATCTACACCAGCCCCGGCGTGCTCAGCGAGCGGGAGTGGATCTTTGCCGCCACCGGCCTCTCGCCGGCCAGCGGTCAGCGCGACGCCGACGAGCAGATCGAGGTCGTGCGGCTGCCGATCGCCGAGATTCCCGCTGCCCTGCCGGAGATCCGCGACGCGACCACCCTGATCGGCCTGCTGCTCCTGCTGCGCGAGCTCGGCTAGCCGCCCGCAGGCCGGCGCGGTAGCGTCGGCGGTGAACTTCAAACGCCTGCCCCTCGTCAGGAGGAAGAACGATGGACATGAAGCTCGAGCTCGTGCCGATCCCCGTCGCCGACGTCGACCGCGCCAAGTCCTTCTACGTCGACGCCGTCGGCTTCGTCGCCGACCACGACCACCAGTTCAGCGACGAGATCCGCTTCGTCCAGCTCACCCCGCCCGGCTCGGCCTGCTCGATCGTGATCGGCACCGGGATCACCAAAGCACCTCCCGCCTCGGCCGAAGGGATGCTGCTGGTGGTCGAGGACATCGACGCCGCCCGCGCTGAGCTGCTCGAGCGCGGCGTCGAGATCAGCGAGGTCGAAGACATGGACTGGGGTGCTCGCCACGCCTACTTCCAGGACCCCGACGGCAACGGCTGGCAACTGCAGCAGCCCGCAGGTCGGTAGTGGCGAGCTGGGGCGACGTGCGGCGGATCGCGCTGGCGCTGCCGGAGACCAGCGAGCGCCCCGCCTACGGCAACACCGCCTGGCGGGTCCGCGACAAGCTCTTCGTCTGGGAACGGCCACTGCGCAACAAAGAGCTGGAAGAGCTCGGGGCGGCCGCCCCGGACGGGCCGATCCTCGGCGCCCGGGTCGAGGACCTGGTCGCCAAGGAGGCTTTGCTTGCCGACGAGCCGGATCTCTACTTCACGACCGCGCACTTCGACGGCTACCCGTCGGTGCTGGTCCAACTCGAGCGGATCGGCGCCGAGGACCTGCGCGAGTTGGTCACTGAGGCCTGGCTCTCGCGGGCGCCGAAACGGCTCGCTCAGAGCTACCTCGACGAGCTCGGCGCGGGCTAGCTGAATGAACGTCCACCGCGACGCACGGCGCAGCACTACCCACTATTATGTGCGCGTGCGCTCGGCCAGACGCATTTTTCTCAGCGTGGTTCTTGTCGCCCTGATTGGGCTGGCGACGGCTGCCTCGGCCTCAGCTTTCAGGGGCTTCAGCTCGCCCAGCGGCAACATCGGCTGCGTGATCAGCAAGGGCTCGGCCCGCTGCGATATCCGCAACTACTCCTGGCACGCTCCGCCGAAGCCGAACAGCTGCGACCTCGACTGGGGCGGCGCTGTCGCGGTCGGCAGCGGTCGCGGGCACTTTCTCTGCGCGGGCGATACGACGCTTGGAGCCGGCTCGAAGCTCGGCTACGGCAAGACGATCCACATGGGCCACATGCTCTGTGAAAGCCAGGAAGCCGGGATGCGCTGCGTCAACGTGCGCAAGGGACACGGCTTCTTCCTCTCCAAGCAGGAATACGACTTCTTCTAAGCGGACGCGGTCGAAGCGAACGCGTGATTTTCAGGCGCGGGCGTTGACGATCCAGGTCGATCCCGGGCCGAGCACCCCGTCGGGGCCCTCGAACTCGGCCAGCGCCTCGCGAATTTCAGCCGCGATCGTCGGCCGGATCTCGTCGACACGGTCGCCCCACAGGCGCAGCACCTCGCCGGCTGGGCCGAGCGCCATCGTCAGTTCGACCGCGGCGTCGAGGTCGAGGCCGAGCAAGATCGGCAGGTCGCAGCGCCGTAACGAGATCTGCTCGAAGCCAGCCAACTTCAGCTGCTCGGTCAGGGTGTCGGCGTTGGCCATCGAGAAGGGGCCGGGGCCGCAGGTTGGCTCCTCGGTCTCTTCCGGATGCTCGAGGTACTTCTCGACGATCAGCTCGGCGCGGTGGACCCAGTCGTTGTCGAGCTTGCGGCGCCAGACGACAGCGCAGAGGGTGCCGCCGGGCCGCAGCGCGCCGCGGATGTTCCGCAGCGCCGCCACCGGGTTGGCGAAGAACATGATCCCCATCCGCGAGAAGGCGTAGTCGAAGGGACCGCCGAGCTCACCGCTCTGGACGTCGACGACGTGGAACTCGACGTTGGCGGCGCCGGCCTCCTCGGCCTCGCGTTGGGCCATCTCGATGAACGGCTCGGCGACGTCGACGCCAACCGCGCTGCCGCCCTCCCCTACCAGACCGGCGAGGCGGCGGGTGGTGTCGCCGAAGCCGCAGCCGAGGTCGAGGACGCGATCGCCGGGCGCCGGCGGGTGGGCGGCGATCGCCACCTCGCCGTGGGCGGCGAGCCCTTCGACGACGGTCGACCGGAACCGCACGAAGCGGTCGAAGAGCGGCCCGCTCCAAGCCTCGGCGGTCTCGGTGTTCTCTGCGGCCACGTCCGCCATCGGAGCTCCTCGCGGCGGCTAGGCCGCCGCCCCCTCCGGATCGGGCCGGACGATCACCGTGTCGGCGACCTTGATGATCTCGTCGGCCGGCAGCTCGGCGCGCGAGGCGTGCTCGCGGATCGCCTCCGGGCTGCTCGCCTGATAGATGCAGACGGTGCCGACCGAGCCGTCGCCCTCCTCGAGGGCGTAGCTCCGAATCCAGCGGATGTCGTCGGCCATCTGCTCGTCGCCGACCTGGGCCGAGCGTCGCGCCGCCTCCTCCAACTCGGCGGGCGAGCGCCAGCCGCTGCGGCGAAGGATTACGTAGGTATCCATGCTTGCTCCTCTTTTACAACCTCTAGATCGACTTTGCGGGGAGCCTTACGCGTGTTGGGCCGTTTCCGTTCAACCCGCCGCGCGTCCTCGACCGCCCAGGCGAGGCGCTCGACCAGCAGCCGCCCGGAATGCTCGGACTGCAGGTGAGCGGGAACCAGCTTCTCGCTGTAGACGACCTCGCCGGCGTCCCCGGTATCGGTGACGATCAAAATTCGCGGCATCTCGATCCTCCTCTCGGCGTTGTCCAAAGCGAGAGTCGCGCGCCATCCTTCAGCGCAGGTGAACCCCAGGTAAAGACCCCGGCGGAGCCGGGTTGGTGTCAGGGGGCGAGGAGACCGCCGATGTAAAGTCGGCCGGCGGCGCCAGCGGCATCGCTGCAGTCGCCGTCGAGGTGGAGCCGGACATCGCGTTCGCCAACGTGGACCTGGACGCGGCGGGCCTCGCAGAGCGGATCGCCCTTGGCGCTGAGGCGTAGGAAGGGAGCGACAGCGCCGGGCGCCAGTGGCGCGGGTGGGCGAAGGCGCGGGCGATCCGCAGGTCCTGGCCGGCCGTCGTCCGCCATCTGCCCGGCAGCGCCCAGATCGCCGCCCCTTGACAGTCGCCGTCGGCGTAGACGGTCCCCGCGCCGACGTGGATGTCGACGAAGCAGCCGAAGAAGTGGCGCAGCACGGCCGGCCGGTGCCGATCCGACGGGGCCGCCCAGTTGGTCACCGGGTCGTCCATGAAGGCCGCGGTCAGCGCCGCTGCTACCGCCGCGCGGTCGCCCGCCTCCACCGGCTCGATCACTCCCCCCGCCACCGGGCCAAGGCTATCCGCTGCGATGGCGCCGGCAGGAACCTCCGGACGGAGGGTTCACGCGCCGCGTCGGGTGGCGCAAGCTCCCCGCCGTGAGCACGGCTGAGAGCGACGGCAAGCTGGCGGGCAAGACCGCATTCATCACCGGTGCCGGGTCCGGCATGGGCCGGGCGATGGCCCGGCGCTTCGCCGCTGAGGGCGCCAATGTCGCTGCCGCCGACATCGACGCAGACCGCGCTGGTGCTACCGCGGAGGAGATCCGGGCGGCTGGCGGCGAGGCGGCGGCCTTTGCGGTTGACGTCGCCGACGCCGGCTCGGTCGGCGCCGCGGTCGAGGCAGCGCTCGGCGAGCTTGGCGGCGTCGACGTGCTCTGCAGCAACGCCGGCATCCTCGACGACTACCACTCGGTGCTCGAGACTCCCGAGGAGGAGTGGGATCGCGTCCTCGCGATCAACCTCAAGGGGATGTACCTAACTTCGCGGGCACTGCTTCCGCAGATGATCGAGAGCGGCGGCGGCGTGATCGTCAACACCGCCTCGATCGCCGGCCTCGTCGCCGGCGGTGGCGGTGCCGCCTACACCGCCGCCAAGCACGGGGTGATCGGGCTGACCCGCCAGCTCGCCTTCGACTTCGGCCCGCGGGGGGTGCGCGCCAACTGCATCTGCCCCGGCGCGGTCGAGACTGGGATGACCCACGCCCTGTTCGAGGCCGGCGAGGCCGAGGTGATGGAGTCGGTCAACTCGGTCCCCGCTGGCCGCTACGCGCAGCCCGAGGAGATCGCCAACCTCGCCCTCTTCCTCGCCTCAGACGAATCCGACTTCGTCCACGGCGCCGCCTACGTGATCGACGGCGGCTGGACCGTCCGCTAGGACACCGTCCAGCTGTTCCTTATGTCTGCGATACCGACATAAGGAACAGCGGAGCTCGTCGGGCTCAGTTGGTCGGCCAGGCCGCTTGGGTCGTTTTGCTGCGCGAGGCGTCCCAGCCGTGCCAGCGGTCGATCCGCACCCAGGCGGTCGTCCGGGGCGAGTCGCGGGTCTCGTAATCGGCGCCGGTGTAGCGACGGGCGAGCCGATCGATGTCGGCGAGGCCCTCGTCTTCGTACATCTCCTCGACCTGGCCGAGCAGGCTGATGTGGCGGTACCAGTCGTCGGTGTCGATCACGGTCAGCGCGATCCGCGGATCGTTGCGCAGGTGCTTGAGCCGCAGGCGGGAGTTGTCCATGCTGAGCAGGACGCGACCGTCCCCCCAGTCGTACCAGGTGGCGGCGGTGTGGGGCGAGCCTTTCGAGTTCAGCGTCGCGACGACGGCGATGTTCGGTTCGGCGAGGAACTCGGAGACGTCTTGGGGCACAGGTGCTGCGGGCATGCTTCTGCCTTTCTCTTCGGTTTTGCGATTCGCCGCGGCGTCTCCTCAAACTCGCGGCCGGCGAAGTATTACGGAGCGCCGCGCCCGCCTACCGCCACTCGGTCCGTAGCCGCGACAGCTTCATGTAGGAGATCCGCCACTGGCCGCCGACCCGGCGGTACTCCTCGTGGTAGTAGCCGTAGCCGTAGAAGACCTCCTCGCCGTAGTCGAGGCAGTCGTACATCGACCAGATCCCGCGCGCCTCGTCCTCGGCCGTGATCGTGATCTGCGGGTCGTGGCCCTGGTGGGTGGAGACGATCGCGCCGACGATCTCGGCGATCTTCTCGGTCCCCTCGTCGCCGCCGTGGAGGATCCAGGCGGCCGGATCGTCGGCGGTCTCGACCCCGTGGTGGCCGACGTGCAACTCGACCTCGCCGCTGAAGTCGAGCACGGCGTCGTCGCTGAGGGTCTCGCGCAACTGCTGCCAGTCCTTCTCGTCGATGCCGTGGAAGTAGCGCGACTTCAGCTGCTTGATCTCCTCGATCGCCTGCGGCGACTGCTCCATCTCGCTCCGATCCTCGCCTCTGCGGACCGGTCGAGATTCTCCCCGCGTGGGGCTGGCGGCAACCTCCCTTCGGAGGTAGTTAGCTGTTGCCGAGCCGCTCGTCGCCGCTGCGGCCGATGATCGTCCAGGTCGCGGTCACCGGTTCGTCGCCGATCGTCCAGAGCCGGTGGGGGGTGTCAGCGTTGAAGACGATCGAGTCGCCGGGACCGAGCTCGAAGCTCTCGAAGCCGACCGCGGCGCCGAGGTGGCCGGAGAGGACGAGCCCGTACTCGCGGCCGTGGTGGCGCATGTAGGCGCCGGGCGCACAGGAGGCGCCGCCAACCTCGTAGACGACGTAGAGGAAGTCGACCCCCTGCTCGTGGGTGGGGGTCAGGCGGTCCCACTTGACCCCGGTCGCCAGCTCGATCCGCGGCCGCTCGCCCTCGCGGACGACGCCGGTGCCACCGGGCTGGGGCAGCGGCTCGCCAGCCTTCGCCGGGACGTCGAGGAAGAGTTCGTCGAGCGAGAGCCCGAGCGCAGTGACCAGCGCCACCAGGGTGTCGACCGAGGGGTTGACTTTGGCGTTCTCGATCTGCGAGACGAGGCTCGGGGAGACGCCGACCTGGGAGGCCAGGGCCCGCACGCTGATGCCGTTGCTGCGGCGGCGCTCGCGCAGCGCCTCGCCGAACGAGGGCCGCACCGCCGTCGCCGTGTCGCCGTCCACAGGCTGATCCCGCTGCTCCTGCGCCATCCGGCCCCCATTATGACCAGCCCCGCCCCCGATTCGCAGCGTCCCTGAATTTTTGTGCAGCTTCAATAACGATTTAGTACAGTCTCGATGATCACGGTGGTAGTAAAGCTGCCGAGGGACGGAGGGAAAGCATGTCGAAGTCGTTGACCGTAGACGCGGTTGCGCCCGCTGTGGAGCCGAATCCGACTCCTTTCGACGGTGGTGACGCGGGGTCGTTCAGGGCTGGCACCGCGGCGTTGAGCGAGACTGCCCACCCGCGCCTGCGCCGGATCACCCTGATGTTGGTCGACGAACAGCCGATCGTCCAGCTCGGCGTCTCGTTGATCGCCAAGGAGAGCCGGCGGCCCTGTCGGGTGATCGCCACGCTGGGCGGCGGCGAGGCGGCGATCGAACTGGCGCGCCGCGAGCGTCCCGACCTCGTCCTCCTCGACCCCTCACTGGCCGACCTGTTGCTGGCTGACGCGGTGCGGCGCATCGGCGCCGTTTCGCCGGCCTCGCGAATCGTCATCTTCCCTGCCCACATCACCCCCTCGATCCACGAGGAGGCGGCCCGGCTCGGCGTCCACGGTCTGCTCGGCAAGGACGCGACACCGGCCAACTTCCTGGCGACGATCGAGGCGGTTGCCCGCGGCGAGCGGATGCTCGAAGTCGAGCAGCGCGATGCCCTGCGCCGCGCCGCCGCCAAGCTCAACTGCGCCCCGCTGACCCCCCGCGAGCACGAAATCATCCGCCGTGCCGCCCGCGGCGAGAGCAACGCCGAGATCGCCAGCGCGATCTTCTTGGCGCCGACGACGGTCAAGTCGTATGTGCAGAGTGCGCTGGGGAAGTTGGAGGCGCGGAATCGAGTGGAGGCTGTGTTCAAGCTGTCAGAGCTCCGGTTGCTCTGACGAGATTCGGGGGCGTTGCGGTAGGGGGCCATCGGGTGGGCCTCCCTTACGCCTAGCACCGGCAGAGCCGGTGCAATGAGGACCGGGCCTGACGGCCCGGGGAATATGCAGCGAGCTGTGGAGGCTAGAGGGAGGCCCACCCGATGGCCCCACCACAGAGCTCCCGCACAACGGAAGCTCCGTGACCCAGAAATGAGGGGCCGCCCCCCTCGTGTTGTGAAGCTTCATGGAGCGGTTCGAGGTTTGGGAGCATTTCCGTCACCAGGTGGGGTGGGTGCCTTCCAAACGGAGTTTGCCGCGGTTCGTTGGGGAGGGATCGGGCACCCCTCCCGCTAGCCTCTACAACTCGTTGCGTAACCCTTTGCCGGCGCAGCCGGCAATCCAGGTTCCACCGGCTCTGCCGGTGGATAGGCGTACGGGAGGGGTGCCCGATCCCTCCCCCCGCATCCCCCCCGAACAACCTCCGTTCGGACGGTGCCACCCCCGCCTGCCCAGCCGTAGCTTCGAGCCATGCGGCGCGACGTGGAGTTCACTAGCGGCACCGACACGATTCGCGGCTGGCTCTACACGCCGGACGAGGGCGAGGGGCCGTTTCCCTGCATCGTGATGGCGGGTGGCTGGTGCTACGTGAAGGAGCTGGTGCAGCCGCACTACGCGGAGATGTACGCCGAGGCTGGGCTGGCGGCGCTGCTCTTCGACTACCGCAACTTCGGCGAGTCGGACGGGGCGCGGCGCCAACACATCGACCCAACCTGGCAAGTCGAGGATTACAAGAACGCGATCTCCTTCGCCGAGACGCAGGCGGAGGTAGACGCCGAGCGGATCGGGGTCTGGGGGCTGTCGTACAGCGGCGGCCACGTGCTGATCGTCGGTGCCAGCGACCCGCGGGTGAAGTGCATCGCCTCGCAGATCCCGGTCGTCGACGGTTACCGCAACATGCGCCGAGTCCACGGCACGATTGGCTTCCGCGCCTTCGAGCAGCTGCTGATCGACGACCGGCGGCGGCGCTTCCGCGAGGGCGAGGGCGGACACCTGCCGCACGCGGCGCCGGACCCGACCACCGAGGTCTCGACCTGGCCCTTCCCGGAGACCTACGAGACCTTCGTCGAGTTGAAGCAGCGCGAAGCGCCGAATTACGAAAACCGCAGCACGATCGAGTCGGCCGAGCTGCTGATGTCCTACAACGTCGAACCGTTCCTGGCGCGGATTCTGGAGACGCCGACGTTGGTGGTGGTCGCTGAGAAAGACGACCTCACGCTCTGGGACCTGGAGATCGGCGCGTATAACCAGCTGCCGACCGCGACCAAGAAGCTGGTGGTCGTCGGTGACTCCACTCATATGACCCTGTACAGCGACCGCTCGCTGCTCGAGCAGGCGGCGAGCGCCGCGCGCGACTGGTTCGCAGAGCACTTGCTGGCGCCGGCAGAAGTGAGCGCGGCGGCGCGATGAAACCGGCCGCCTTCTCCTACCACCGGCCCGAGAGCGCCGAGGAGGCGGTCGCGGTGCTGGAGCGGCTCGGGGACGAGGGGCGGATCCTGGCCGGTGGCCAGAGCCTGGTGCCGCTGATGAACTTCCGGCTGGCCCAGCCCGAGCACGTCGTCGACATCAACCGGCTCGGCGAGCTCGACTACGTGCGGGCCGACTCGGATTCCGCGGTGCGGGTCGGGGCAATGGCGCGGCAGTCGACGGTCGAGGCCGACGCGGCGGTGGCCGAGCACCTGCCACTGCTGCGCGAGGCGCTGACCTTCGTCGCCCACCCGCCGATCCGCCACCGCGGCACCGTGGTCGGCAGCGTCGCCCACGCCGACCCGGCGGCGGAGCTGCCGGCCGTCGCCTTGGCGCTGGAGGCGACCGTGACGTTGCGAGGTGCGGGCGGCGAGCGTCAGATCGCCGCGAGGGACTTCTTCCTCGGCCCGTTCGAGACGGCGATCGAGCCGGGCGAGCTGCGACCGAGGTCGCCTTCCCGGCCTCGGCGCCGGGGAGCGGCTACGGCTTCGTCGAGTTCGCCCGCCGCCACGGCGACTTCGCGATCGCCGGCGCTGGGGTGACGCTGGCGCTGCGCGACGGCAAGGTCGCCGATCCCCGGGTCGTCCTCTGCGGGGTCGGCCCGGTGCCGCTCCGCGCCGCGGCCGCCGAGCGCGCGCTGGATGGCGCCACGCCGGACGAGGGGACGATCGCCGCGGCGGCCGTCGCCGCGGTCGAGGGGATCGAACCGCCGGCCGACATGCACGGCGGCACCAAGTACCGGATCGGCGTCGCCCGCGCCCAGGTGCGCCGCGCGATCGCCAAGGCACTCGACCGCGCGGAGGAGGTCATGAGCGAGACAATCGAGCGGCGGACGATCGAGCTGACCGTCAACGGCGAACGGCGCGAGGTCGAGGTCGAGCCGCGCAAGCTGCTCGCCGACGTGCTGCGCCAGGACCTCGGCCTGACCGGGCTCAACCTCGGTTGCGAGCACGGCGTCTGCGGCACCTGCACGGTGCTGCTCGACGGCGCCACCGCGCGGAGCTGCATCATCTTCGCGGTGCAGGCCGACGGCGCCGAGATCCGACGATCGAGGGGATCGCGCCCTCGAACGAGGAGATGCACCCGATCCAGGAGGCGTTCTGGGAGAAGCAGGGCCTGCAGTGCGGCTACTGCACCCCGGGCATGCTCCTGCGCGCCGTCGAGATCCTGCGCGAGAACCCCGACCCGACGCGCGAGGAGGTGCGCGAAGGGATCGCTCGAGCAACCTCTGCCGCTGCACCGGCTACCAGTTCATCGTCGACGCGGTGATCGACGCCGCGGCGCGGCTGCGCGAGGGCGAGCCCGACGGCCACGTGCGCCCCCTGATCGGCGCCGAGGAAGCCGGCGCCGAGGACGACCACGCCAACCCCGCGCCGGCCGCGCATCCCTAGGAGGAGCGACCGTGGCAACCAACCCGAGGACCAACACCGACATCCTGCCGGTCGAGAAGCCGAGCGACCTGAAGTGGGTCGGCAAGTCGGTCCGGCGGGTCGAGGACCCGAAGTTCCTGCGCGGGCTCGGCGGGTACATCGCCGACATCGGGTTCGCCGGCATGCTGCACGCCGCCGTGCTGCGCAGCCCGCACGCCCACGCCCGGATCGTCGCGTCGACACCGCGGCGCGCGAAGGCGATGCCGGGCGTGCGGGCGGTGATCACCGGCGCCGAGGCGGCCGAGCTCGTCGACCCGCTGCCGGACTCGGGCCCGTCGCCCGAACAGCACGTCTGGCGGTGCTCGCCGTGGACAAGGTCCGCTACGTCGGCGAGGGCGTCGCGGTCGTGGTCGCCGACAGCCGCTACCTGGCCGAGGACGCCCGCGACATGGTCGAGGTCGAGTACGAGCCGCTCGCCGGCGATCGTCGACCCGCTGGTCGCGCTCGCCGACACCGCAACCTCGTCCACGACGACCTCGGCACCAACATCGCCTACGAGCGCACCTTCAACTTCGGCGACGTCGAGGGCGACTTCGCCGAGGCCGACGTGGTCATCACGGACCGGCTGCGCTGGCACCGCTCTGGCGGCCAGCCGCTGGAGACCGTCGGCGCGATCGCCGATCTACGACCCCGGCACCGGCGAGATGACGGTCCACACCAACAGCTCAGCATCACCTCGTTCCTGTTCGGGCTGGCGGCCTCGATGCGGGTCCCCGCGAACAAGCTCGACCTGGTCCCGCATCCGGCCGGCGGCAGCTTCGGCGCCCGCTTCTCGAACTGGCGCTCGGCGGTCACCGCGGCGCTTGGGGCGAAGGTACGGGCGGCCGGTGAAGTACTTCGAGGACCGCGTCGACAACATCTCCAACTGCGACCACCACGGCTCCGACCGTTACTACGAGGTCGAGCTGGCGATGAGCGGGACGGGATGTTCCGGAGCTTCCGCATCGACGTCGTCGACGACTACGGCGCCTACATCCAGTTCGGCGTCGGCACCACGGCAACGCGCTGGCGCAGGTCGTCGGTCCGTACACGATCCAGAGCACCGAGTACCGGGTGCGGGCGGTGCTGACCAACAAGAGCCAGCAGGGCGCCTACCGCGGCTTCGGCTCCGAGGTCGACAACTGGATGCTCGAGCGGATCGTCGACAAGGCCGCCCGCGAGCTGGACATCGACCCGGTCGAGCTGCGGCGCAAAACTTCATCCGCCCGAGCAGTTCCCGTACTTCATCCCGACCGGCAACGTCTACGACTCCGGCGACTACGAGCGGGTGCTGGACAAGGCGCTGGAGCAGTTCGACTACGCCGCGTGCGGGCCGAGCAGGCGAAGGTGCGCGCGGAGGGCCGCTACATCGGCATCGGGCTGGTCACTGCCAGGAGCGCAGCGTCTTCTGCGCCACCGAGTTCTGGTTCTGGTTCGACGAGCCGGCGGCCGACCGACGAGCACCGCCGAGAGCGTGACGCTGGTCGTCGACCCGATGGGGAACCGCGATCACGCTCTACTCGACGCCGTTCTGGGGCAACTCCCCGGAGACGATGGTGGCGCAGCTCGTGGCCGAGGAGTTCGACTGCGACCCGCAGACGGTCAGCGTCGTGTACGGCGGCAGCAAGGGCGGGCTGCCCGCCACCGGCCCCGGCGGCTGCCGCCTCACGGTGATGCTCGCCGGCGCGGTCGAGGGCGCCGCCGGCAAGATCAAGGACAAGGCGCTGCGGATCGCGGCCGAGATGCTGGAGGCCGACGCCGACGACCTCGAGTGGGCCGACGGCGGCTTCCAGGTGGGCGGCTCGCCCGCCGCGCGGGCCGGTCGCCGAGATCGCGATGACTGCGCACCTGTTCAAGCACAGCTCCCCGACGACATGGAGAGCGGGCTCGAGGCGACCAAGGTCTACGACCACCCGTACACGACGATGCCCTCGACGGACCGCTACGACCTCGGCGTCTTCTACCCGTTCATGGGCCACGCCTGCCACGTGCCGGTGGTCGAGGTCGACCTCGAGACCGGCGGCGTCGAGATCCTCGACTACGCCGCCGTCCACGACTGCGGCACGCTGGTCAACCCGCGCTCGCTGGCCGGCCACATCGTCGGCGGCACCGCCCAGGGGATGGCGACCGCGCTGCTCGAGGAGTTCGTCTACGACGAGGACGGGCAGCTGCTCACGACCAGCTACCTGGACTACCTGATCCCGACCGCGATGGAGGTGCCGGAGCTGAAGATCGGCCACGACGAGACGCCCTCGCCGTTCACCCCGCACGGGATCAAGGGCGGCGGCGAGGGCGGCCGGATGATGGCGCCGGCCGCGATCTCCGCGGCGATCAACGACGCGCTGCGCGAGTTCGGCGTCCGCGTCACCGAGCTGCCCGCCACCCCCGAGCGGATCCTCGACTGGGTGGGCGAGCCGGCCCCGTGACCGTCGGGCTGTTCCTTATGTCGACCTGTCGGACAAAAGGAACGCCCGGTGAGCCGCGCCGCGGGCGGGCTCGCGGCGACCCGGCCCTCGCCCGACGCCGAGGCCTACCGGGCGGCCGGACTGTGGCTGCCGGAGACGCTCGACGAGCCGCTGCGCCGCGGCGCCGCCGCGCACCCGGAGCGGCTGGCGCTGGTCGACCGCGAGCGCCGGCTCACCTACGGCGAGCTGTGGGAGCGGATCGAGCGGGCGGCGGGGATGCTGGCGGCGCGCGGGGTCGGCCGCGGCGACGTCGTCTCCTTCCAGCTGCCGAACTGGGCCGAGGCGGCGATCGTCCACCACGCGGTCGCCCTGCTCGGCGCGGTCAGCAACCCGATCATCCCCATATATAGGGGCCACGAGCTCGGCTTCATCCTGCGCCAGGCGGGCAGCCGGGTCTTCGTCGTCCCCGACGTCTTCCGCCGCTTCGACTACCGCGCGATGGCGGCCGGTCTGCGGCCGAGTGCGAGGCGCTCGAGCACGTGCTGGTGGTCGGCGAGCCGCTCGGCGGGGATGGAGTCCTTCGCGGCGGCGCTCGAGGGGGCCGAGCCGCTGGCGGCGGCGCCGGAGCGCGACCCCGGCGAGGTGGTGCTGCTGCTCTACACCTCGGGCACCGAGGCCAACCCGAAGGGCGTCCTGCACTCGCACGAGACGCTCGCCTACGAGTGCCGCAGCATCATCGACCTCTACCGGCTCGGCGGCGAGGACGCGGTGTTCATGCCCTCGCCGCTGACCCACATCACCGGCCTGCTCTACGGCGTGCTGCTGCCGTTCATGCTGGGGACGCGGGTGGTCCTGCAGGACGTCTGGGACCCGGACCTGGCGGTCGAGCTGATCGAGCGCGAGCGGCTCAGCTTCGCGGTCGGCGCGACGCCGTTCCTGCACGGGATCGTCAACGCCGAGCGCCGCGCCGAGAGCATGCGGATCTTCGGCTGCGGCGGCGCCGACGTGCCGCCGGCGCTGATCGCGGAGGCCGAGCGCGAGCTCGGGATCCGCGCCAGCCGCGTCTACGGCTCGACCGAGTGCCCGACCGTCACCGGCACCCCGATCGAGGCGCCGGTCGACCGCCACGCGACCACCGACGGCGCCCCGATCGGCGCCGACGAGGTGCGGGTCGTCGACGAGGACGGGGCCCGCTGCCGGCCGGCGAGCGCGGCGAACTGCAGGTGCGCGGGCCCGACCTCTGCCTCGGCTACCTCGACCCGGCGCTGAACGACGAAGGCCTTCACCGCCGACGGCTGGTTCCGCACCGGCGACCTCGCGATCGCCGACGAGCAGCGGCTACCTGCGGATCGCCGGCCGCGCCAAGGACATGATCGTGCGCGGCGGCGAGAACCTCAGCGCCAAGGAGATCGAGGACCTGCTGTTCGAGCACCCCGAGGTCGAGGAGGTGGCGATCGTCGGCTACCCCGACGAGGTGCTGGGCGAAAGATCGTGCGCGGTGGTGGTCGCGGCGCGGGCGCTGGAGCTCGACGACCTCGTCGCCTACCTGCGCACGCGGTCGGTCGCCAACCAGAAGCTGCCGGAGCGGCTGCTGCAGGTCAAGGCCCTGCCGAAGACGGCCAGTGGAAAGGTCCAGAAGTACAGATTGCGTGACGAACTGCGCGCGAAGGCGCGGCATGATGGTCACCGTGAGCTCCAAAGCAACCGAGGCGCTGCTCGAGGACTTGCGGGCGATGGCGCGAATCCGCGCCTTCGAGACGCGGGTCGCGCGGCAGTTCCGCGAGGGCAACATCCCCGGCTTCGTCCACGTCTCGATCGGCCAGGAGGCGGTGGCGCGCGGGCGTCTGCTCGGCCCTCGCGCGAGCACGACTACATCACCACCACCCACCGCGGCCACGGCCACTGCATCGCCAAGGGCGCCGACCCGGTGGCGATGATGGCCGAGCTGTTCGGACGCGCCAGCGGCACTTGCGGCGGCAAGGGCGGCTCGATGCACATCGCCGACCCCCGCTTCGGGATCCTCGGCGCCAACGGGATCGTCGCCGCCGGGCTGCCGCTCGCGGTCGGCGCCGGGCTGGCGGCGCAGCGGCGCGGCACCGACGCGGTCGCGGTCGCCTTCGCCGGCGAGGGCTCGGTCAACGGCGGCGCCCTTCCACGAGGCGCTGACGCTGGCGGTGCTGTGGCAGGCGCCGGTCGTCTTCGCGATCGAGAACAACCAGTTCTCCGAGTTCACCCGCAGCGACGAGATCTGGCGCGGCGCTTCGCTGGTCCAGCGAGCGCTCGACTACGGGGTCGCCGGCGCGGAGCGGGTCGACGGCCAGGACGTCGCCGGGGTGCGCGAGGCGACCGAGCGCGCGGTCAAGGCGGCGCGGAAGGGGAAGGGACCGTCGCTGATCGAGGCGATGACCTACCGCGTCCACGGCCACTACGAGGGCGACGCCACTCCATATAGGGACGATGCCGAGTTCCAGGAGTGGCTCGACCGCGACCCGCTCGAGCTGGCGCTGCGGGCGCTGCGCGAGGAAGGGCGCGGCGAGGAGGCCGAGGCCGCGGTCGCCGCCGCCGAGGAGGAGATGGACCGGGCGGTCGAGCAGGGGCTGGCGGCGCCCTACCCGGAGACCGAGACTGTGATGGAGGACGTCTATGCCTCCTGAGCCGGGCACGATCGCGCCCGCCGAGAAGAAGGAGGAGCGGCCGCCGCGCTACATCGACGGCATCCGCCGGGCGTTGGCGAACGAGATGGAGCGCGACGAGGACGTCGTCGTGATGGGCGTCGACGTCGGCGCCGGCGGCGGGGTCTACGGGGCGACCAAGGGCCTCATCGACCGCTTCGGGGCGGAGCGGGTGATCGACTCGCCGATCGCCGAGGCAGGGCTGCTCGGCGCCGCGGTCGGCGGCGCAATGGCGGGGCTGCGGCCGGTCGCCGAGATCATGTACATGGACTTCCTCACCGTCTGTCTCGACCCGGTCGTCAACCAGGCGGCGAAGCTGCGCTACATGACCGGCGGCGGGGTCGAGATCCCGATCGTCTTTCGCACCCAGACCGGCGGCGGCCGCTCGAGCGGCGCCCAGCACTCGCAGAGCCTCGAGGGCGTGGTCGCCCACGTGCCGGGGCTGAAGGTCTACCTGCCGTCCAACGCGCGTGACGTCGAGGACCTGCTGAGCGCGGCGATCCGCGACGACGGCCCGGTCGTCTTCGTCGAGAACCGCCGGCTCTACAACCGGCCCGACCCCGAATACCACGAGCGCGAGTCGCTGCCGCCGGGGAAGGCGCGGGTGGTCCGCGAGGGCTCGGACCTGACCTTGATCGCTTGGGGACGGATGGTCGAGGAGGCGACCCGCGCCTGCGACGAGGAGCTCGCCGACCTCTCGGTCGAGCTGGTCGATATGCGGACGCTGGTCCCGCTCGACCTCGACACCGCTGCCGAGAGCGTGGCGAAGACCGGGCGGGCGCTGGTCGTCCACGAGGCGGTCGAGTCGTTCGGGCCGGGAGCCGAGATCGCGATGCGGCTGACCGAACGGCTGCTGTACGAGATCGAGGGGCCGATCCGCCGGCTCGGCGCGGTGACGGCGCCGACGCCGTACAGCCCGCCGCTGGAGGAGGCGGCACTGCCGGCGGCGGGGAGCATCGCCGCCGCGACCCGCGAGTTGTTGGAGATCTAGTGAGTGATCAGGTGGGGCGAGAGCGAGGTACGCGATGGAGCTGAAAGACACCTTTACGGTCGATGTCCCTCCCGAGCGGCTCTGGGAGGTGCTGACCGACGTCGAGAAGATCGCCCCCTGCGTGCCGGGCTTCGTCCTGGAGGAGGTCGACGAGCCCGACTACCGGGGGAAGATGAAGATCAAGGTCGGGGCGATCCAGATGACCTACGACGCGACGATCACCTTCGCCGAGCGCGACGACGCGGCGAAACGCGCGGTGCTGAAGGTGAAAGGCAAAGAGCAGCGCGGGCCCGGCGCGGTCGACGCGACGACGACGGCGACGCTGAGCGGCGACGCGGCGCAGACCACCGCCGAGATGGTCACCGACGTCCAGGTCACCGGCCGGATCGCCCAGTTCGGCCGGGGCATCATCAGCGACGTCAGCTCGCGTCTGACGGAAAAGTTCGTCGCCAATCTGGAGCAGCAGGTGCTGGCGGGGCCGGCGGTGCCGGCGGGGGACGAGCCCCCGGCGAGCGCTGCGCCTCTCAACGCCGACGAGTCTTCGCCCGCCGATGGGCCGAAAACCACTGATGCAGGTGTGTTTTCGGCCCATCGGCGGGAGCCTACGGGGGAGGCGGAGCCACTCGATCTCGCTGCGGTCGGGGCGGTGCCGGTGTTGAAGCGGGTTGGGCCGATCCTCGCGGTCGCCCTCGCCGCCTTCCTGTTCCTGAGGTGGCGGTCGCGCTGACCGCGCCCTGGCCAGGCGCCGAGTCGCTCAGTTCACCGCGGGAGGTCGCCGCGGCCCTCGCCGAGACCGGCTACCTCGCCGACCAGCAGCTCGCGGTCCCCCTTTTTCTCGCCGCTCGGCTCTCGATGCCGCTGCTGCTCGAGGGCGAGGCGGGGGTCGGCAAGACCGAGGTGGCGCGGGCCCTGGCCGAGGTCAGCGGCTCGCGGCTGGTGCGGCTGCAGTGCCACGAGGGAATCGACGCCGACTCAGCCCTCTATGACTGGGACTACCGCCGCCAGCTGCTCGCCGCCCGCGGCGAGGGCTTGGGGACGAGCGAGCTCTACTCGCGCGAGTTCCTCTTGCGGCGGCCGCTGCTCGAGGCGCTCGAGAGCGAGCAGCCGGTGGTGCTCTTGATCGACGAGGTCGATCGCTCGGACGAGCACTTCGAGGCGCTGCTGCTCGAGCTGCTCGCCGATTACCAGGTGACGATCCCCGAGGCCGGAGTCGTGCGGGCGCGATGGGCGCCGTACACCGTCCTCACCTCTAACCGCACCCGCGAGCTGCACGACGCGCTGAAGCGCCGCTGCCTCTACCACTGGATCGAGTACCCGGACCGCGAGCGCGAGTTGGAGATCGTCCGCAGCCGCTGCCCCGGCGTCGCCGCCGAGATCGCCGAGCGGGTTTGCGCTGCGGTCGACCGGCTGCGCGGCGCCGACCTCTACAAGCCGCCGGGGGTGGGGGAGACGCTGGCCTGGGCCCGCGCGCTCGACGCACTCGGCGCCGAGGCCGAGCTCGACGCGACGCTCGGCGCGGCGCTGAAGGTGCGCGAGGACGTCGAGCGGGTGCGCGAAGCGGACGTCCTCCGCGGGGCTTGAGGTGAGCGAGGCGCCGGCGCCTGGGATGGGCGGTGAGGGGCCGGACCGCGTTCGTCGTTCTTCCCGCCAGGCGGGAAAAGGGACGAACGCGCCAGCGCCGCTCCGGCGCGAGCCGGTCGCGGCCGGCGTCTCACTGCGGCTGGCCAAGCTCGCCGCCGCGCTGCGCGCCAAGGGCGTCGAGTGCGGCCTTTACCAGCTGATCGCCGCCCACCGGGCGCTGGCCGCGGTCGAACCGCGCCGCCCCCAGGCCCGCGCGGCGCTACGCGCCGCGCTCTGCTCCAGCCGCCACGACCTCGAGGTCTTCGACCGCACCTTCGACGCGATCTTCGCCGACGAGCCGCCGCAACCGATGGACCCCGGCAAGAGCGACACCGCCGCCAAGAGCGCCGCAAGCCCAACCGCTACCGCCGACCGCGGCGCCGACCCCGGCGTGGTTGTCCTTAGTGGACCTATGGGTCACAAAGGACAACCACGATCGGAGGAGGCGGAGGAAGAGGACGAGGAGGCGGAGCGGCTGGCGCGGTGGAGCGCGATCGAGCTGTTGCGGGAGAAATCGTTTCGGGCCTATACGGCGAGCGATCGGCGGCTGGCGCGGGAGGCGCTGCGGCGGTTGGCGCGGACGCTGCCGCTTCGTCCCTCGGCCCGCTGGCGGCGGACGCACGGGGCGGCGCCGCGGCTCGACTTGCGCCGCACGATGCGCGGTGCCGTCCGCGGCGGCGGCGAGGTCCGCGACCTGCGCTACCTGCGCCGCCGCCAGCGCCCGCGGCGCCTGGTCTTCGTCTGCGACCTCTCCGGCTCGATGGCCCCCTACGCGACGATGGCGCTCGAGTACGTCCACGCGGTGCTCCGTGCCGGCGGCCGGGCCGAGGCCTTCTGCTTCGCCACCCGCCTGACCCGGGTCACCGCCGAGCTCGCCGCCGCCGACCCGGCCGCCGCCCTTGCCGCCGCCGAGGCCAAGGCCCCCGACCGGGCCGGCGGCACCCGAATCGGCACCGCCCTCGCCGCCCTCAACCGCGAGCATCGCCACCGCCTCGGCCGTGGCGCGGTCGTCGTCGTCCTCTCCGACGGCTGGGACCGCGGCGAGCCCGGCCTGCTCGCCGCCGAGATGGCCCGCCTGCGCAGCACCGCCCACGCTGTCCTCTGGCTCGACCCCCACCTCGCCGACCCCGGCTACGAGCCGCTGACCCGCGGCCTGCGCGAATCGCT
>CAVSMQ010000009.1:0-105387 GCA_963729055.1 uncultured Actinomycetes bacterium
GATCTCGGCTCGCAGCTCGAGTTTGGCGCGCACGGTGCGAGCGCCGGCGCCGGTCCCGGTGCCGGCGGCAGGACCAGTTGCAGGCCGCGCGAGGGGGTCGAGCAGTACTCCCGGGCCACCCAGAGCCCGGGCTCGACCAACTCCGGCGGGCGCCGGCCTCGAGCGCCTCGAGCGGCTCGGCGAGCCGCTCCGGCGGCAGCTCGGAGCGCTCGGCGACCTCGACCACGACGCCGAGGATGCGCCGCGGGCCAAAGGGCACGCGGACGACGCTGCCGACCTCGAGGTCGTTCATCGCCTCCGGACGCCGGTAGTCGAACGGCCCCCGCAGGGCACGGGCGGTGGTCAGCGGCTCGACCCGGAGAATCGACATGCGTCCGAGGTTATGCGGGGGCGGGGACGACCGGCTGCGCGGGCCTGGCGAGCGGCCGGCACAGGGCTTATGCTGGCCCGCGTGAGCCTCAACCTGAGCGCCGGCGAGCAGGTGATCTTCGAGGGCCACCCCTCCTGGCGCGCGATCCTCGGCTTCTACCTCAAAGGCATCGTCCTGGCGGCGATCCTTGGCGCGATCGCGAAGCTGATCGACCTCTCGAATGGCGTCGTCTTCCTGATCGTCCTCGTCGTCATCGCCCTGACCGTGCTGATCGGCTTCATCAAACGGGTGGCGACGACGTACACGATCACCAACCGCCGCCTCAACATCAAGCGCGGGATCATCTCGCGCGAGATCCAGGAGACGCGGCTGGAGCGGGTCCAGAACGTCAACTACAAGCAGAGCGTCTACCAGCGGCTGATGCAGATCGGCGACGTCGACTTCGATACGGCGGCGACCGACGACTACAACTTCGTTTTCTACGGCGTGGCGAACCCGGCCGACGTGGTGCACGAGGTGGATCGGGCGACCGGGGCCGGTACCGCCGGGTCGCACGGCTGGGCGAAGCGCAGCCGCCCGGCTAGCACGGGCGCAGGTGTGGCCTGGTCCGCGCCAAGATCGCGCGAACGTAGGTGGGTTCGTGCTTGACCTGGTAGTGGGTGAAGCGGAGGCGGGTGAAGCCGGCGGCGACATGGGCGTTGTCGCGGATCGCATCGCGGCGCTGGGCGGCGGCGGTGCGGTGGTAGCGGAGCCCATCGGTCTCGACGACGAGACCGATGGAGGGCCAGAAGAAGTCGACCTGGTAGTCGTTGACGACGTGTTTGGTGAGTTCGGCGGGGAGGCCGGCGGCGACGGCGATCGGGCGGAAGAGGACTTCGAGCTCGGTGTCGGAGAGGACGAAGGTGTCCTTGTCGAGGAGGATGCGGAGCGGTTTGACGCCCGGTTCGCCGGCGTGCGCGTCGAGCCCAGTGCGGAGCCTCTCCGGATCGATCAGTTCGAGCTTGTCGGCGTCGTTGACGGCCCGCTCGAGCTTGTTGGCCGGCAGTTCGAGGGCGATGTCGATCAGGGTCTGGAGGGGCGTGGTGACCGGGATCCGGTCATGCCGCGTGGTCTGTGGCGGCGGCAGACCGGGTCGTATCCGCGAGTGGATTTCCGGGCGCCGCTTCTCGCGCATGACGCTGACGTCGATCGCATCACCCTCCCGCGCGATCCCCCACAAGGCGCCAGCACTCAGGTGACTCAACGCCGCGTCGTCGCCACAAGCGAGCACTGCCGCCATCCAACGCTGCTTGCGGGTAAGCCCCGGCCTGCCGACGACGTAGACACCCCGCATCACCCGATGCAGCCGCCCCGTGCGCAGCCGGTGTTCGATCCCTTCTTCCGAGAACCCGAGCGCCAGCAACTGCCGCCGAGTCACCACCCCATGCTGCGCCCGAGCCAACTCCCACGCCAAACTGCTCCGCGACTTCGATCTTTCCCGGGCCATAGCCAGGGAAAGATCGGTACCCATATTTCCTCCCCCCTGGTCCGCGGGGAGGGGTGGGTTTTAGGCGGTGGTTGGGGTCTCTAGGCCGGCGGCATCGCGGAGGGTGGTGGCGCGGTCGGTGCGCTCCCAGGTGAAGTCGTCGTCCTCGCGGCCGAAGTGACCGTAGGCCGCGGTCTTGTGGAAGATCGGGCGGTGGAGGTCGAGGTACTGGCGGAAGGCGCCAGGACGCATGTCGAACTCGGCCTCGACCAGCTGGGAGATGCGGGAGTCGGGGAGCTTGCCGGTGCCGAAGGTCTCGATCATCAGCGAGACCGGGTGGGCGACACCGATCGCGTAGGCGACCTGGACCTCGCAGCGCTCGGCGAGCCCGGCGGCGACCACGTTCTTGGCGACGTAGCGGGCGGCGTAGGCGGCCGAGCGGTCGACCTTGGATGGGTCCTTGCCGGAGAAGGCCCCGCCGCCGTGGCGGGCCATGCCGCCGTAGGTGTCGACGATGATCTTGCGGCCGGTGAGGCCGGCGTCGCCGACCGGGCCGCCGATGACGAACTTGCCGGTCGGGTTGACGAGGAAGTCCTCGAGCAGTTCCGCCTCGTCGTAGCGTCCCGGCACCTCGGAGGAGAGAACCGGCAGGACGACGCCCTCCCAGAGGTCGGACTTGATCCGCGCCTGCTCGACCCCCTCGTCGTGCTGGGTCGAGATCAGCAGTTTGTCGACCGAGACCGGCCGCCCGTTGGCGTAGCGGACCGTCACCTGAGTCTTGCCGTCGGGACCGAGGTAGGGAAGCGAGCCGTCCTTGCGGACCGCCGCCAGCCGTTCGGCGAAGCGGTGGGCGAGGTGGATCGGCATCGGCATCAGCGCCTCGGTCTCGTCGCTCGCGTAGCCGAACATCATCCCCTGGTCACCGGCCCCGGCGACATCGAACTCGTCGTCGTCGGTCGGGTCGGTCCGCGTCTCGTAGGCGGCGTCGACGCCCTGGGCGATGTCGGGGCTCTGCTTGTCGAGCGAGACGAGGACCGAGATGTGGTCGCAGTCATAGCCGTACTGGCCGCCGCCCGCGTAACCGATCTCGCGGATCGTCTCGCGGACCAGCTCGGGGATGTCGAGGTGGACGTTGGTCGTGATCTCGCCGGAGACGACGGCCATCCCGGTGTTGACCAGCGTCTCGCAGGCGACCCGGCCCTCCGGGTCACCGCTCATGACGGCGTCGAGGACGGCGTCTGAAACCTGGTCGGCGACCTTGTCGGGGTGACCCTCGGTGACGGACTCGGACGTGAAGAGGTGCTCGACCTCGGCAAGTGGTTTGTTCGACATGGCGCGGAACCTTAGCGGCCCGGCGCACGCCGCCGAGTCACGAATGCACGGCCGGGCCGAGCGCCGTTACGAATACGTCCGTCGGCCGCTGCGTGGCACGAAGTCGATCACCAACGGCACGCCCTCGAGCTCGTAGGTCTCGCGCATCCGGTTCTCCAGGTGGTAGGCCCAGTCGCGGCTGATCAGCTTGCGGTCATTGACCTGGATCGCCACCCGCACCGGCCGCTCGCC
Organism: uncultured Actinomycetes bacterium; assembly: GCA_963729055.1. Lineage (GTDB taxonomy): Bacteria > Actinomycetota > Thermoleophilia > Solirubrobacterales > 70-9 > VAYN01. Next base: position 3,399 of record CAVSMQ010000009.1, read on the forward strand.
GATCTGCGCGGCATAGAAGAGTTTCAGCCGTTTGCCGCGTTTGGAGGGCGGCGGCGTCCGCGCGACGACGGCGTGGACGAAGCGGTTCAGCTCCGGGGTCGGGATCCGCTCGGCGGCGCGGTCGGCGAGCGCCAGCGCCTTCGGCAGTAGCGAGCCGACGTTGCGGCCGCGCGTCGCCGAGCTGGTGATGACCGCCGGCCGCAGCCTCGATTTACGCTCGACCCGGGCGCGGGCGTCGTCGATGTCGGTCTCGCCGATGTCCCACTTGTTGAGCACCAGCAGGGTCGCGCAGCCAGCTTTCATCGACAGCTCCGCCACCCGCAGGTCCTCGGAGGTGACCCCCTCGGAGGCATCGCAGACGACAATCGCGACGTCGGCCCGCTCGACCGCCCGTTCGGAGCGCAGCTGGGCGTAGTAGTCGACGCTGCCGGCGACCTTCGAGCGCCGTCGCAGCCCGGCGGTGTCGACCAGAATCACCCGCCGCCCCTCAACCTCGAGCTCGGTGTCGATCGCGTCGCGGGTGGTGCCGGCGCGGTCGGAGACGATCACCCGGTCGGAGCCAAGGAAAGCGTTGACGAGTGAGGACTTGCCGACGTTGGGGCGGCCGATGACCGCGACCCGCACCGCGTTGTCGTCGTCCTCCTTCGGCTCGACCTCGCCGAGCCCGGCGACGATCGCGTCGAGCAGGTCGCCGGTGCCGAGCCCGTGACTGGCGGAGACAGCGAGTGGCTCACCGAGCCCGAGCGCGTGGAACTCGGCGGGGGCGGCGTAGTCGTTTGGGCGGTCGACTTTGTTGACCGCGACCAGCACCGGGACCTTGCCGCCGCGCAGGGTCCGCGCCAGCTCGGCGTCGCCCGCCCGCAGCCCAGCGCGCCCATCCACCACCATCAGCACCAGGTCGGCCTCAGCGATCGCCAGCCGGGCCTGTGCCTGCACGTCGCGAGCCAACTCGGCCTCGTCCTCGAGGTCGATGCCGCCGGTGTCGACGAGGTCGAAGCTGCGGCCGTTCCATTCGGTCGAGAGCCGCTTGCGATCGCGGGTTACCCCCGGCTCAGCCGCGGTCACCGCCTCGCTGCCGCCAACCAGGCGGTTGATCAGCGTCGACTTGCCGACGTTGGGAAAGCCGACGATGGCGACCGTCGGCGTGCTCACCGGGCTGTTCCTTTTGTCGGGATGGCCGACATAAAGAACAGCGCGGTCATGCGAGGCCTCGGTTGTGGGCAAGGGCGACGATTCGGGCGACGACTTCGTCCCGGCTTAGCGCCGTGGTGTCGAGCTCAACCGCGTCCTCGGCCGCTCGCAGCGCGCCGTGCTCGCGCTCGCGGTCGCGGGCGTCGCGGTCGTGCTGCGCCGCCAGAACCGCCTCGACGTCCTCGCCGCTCTGGCGTGAGCGCCGCCGCGCCCGCTCCTCGTCGGAGGCGGTGAGGAAGACCTTCAGCGGCGCCTCGGGGCTGACCACGGTGCCGATGTCGCGGCCCTCGGCGACGAAGGGGCCGGCCTCGATCAGCGCCCGCTGCCGTGCGACCATCGCCGCCCGCACGCCCGGGTGGACCGAGACCCGCGAGGCCGCCGCCGTCACCGCCGGGGTGCGGATCTCGGCGCTGACGTCGCGGCCGCCGAGCAGCACCCGGCCGCCGTCGAAGCCGACCTCGAGCCCGGCAGCGAGCCGCGTCACCGCCTCGCCGTCGTCAGGGTCGGCCCCGGCCTCGAGCGCCGCCAGCGCGACGCACCGGTACATCGCCCCCGAGTCGAGGAAGGTGAAGCCGAGCCGCGCCGCGACATCGCGGGCAACGCTGGACTTGCCGGCCCCGGCGGGGCCGTCGATCGCGATCACCATGGCGAGCAGCGTATGGAGGCAGCTTGATTGGCGCCTTTTACCCCTACGTGGGGGACAAAGGCGCCAACGCTCAGGCTCAGCCGCCGAGCAGCGAGCGCAGGTCCGCCTCGAAGCCCGGGTAGCTGACCGCCGCCGCCTCCATCCCCTCGACCTCGACCCCCTCGGCCGAGGCCAGCCCGGCGACGGCACCGAGCATCGCGATCCGGTGGTCGCCGTGGGAGGAGACGGCACCGCCGCGCAGGCCGCCAGTTCCCTCGATCACCATCCCGTCGGCGGTCGACTCGACGTCGGCGCCGAGCGCGGTCAGCGCCGCGGTCACGGTCTCGACCCGGTCGGACTCCTTGCGGCGCAGCTCCTCGGCGTCGCGGATCGTCGTCGTCCCCTCGGCGAAGCAGGCGGCCAGCGCCAGCAGCGGCAGCTCATCGATCGCCAGCGGCACCTCCTCGCCGCCGACCTCGGTGCCCTGGAGCGGCGCTGGGCGGACGACCAGGCGCGCCACCGGCTCGCCGCCGTGCTCGCCTTCGGGATGGGCCTCGACATCGGCCCCCATCCGCTCGAGCACGGTGAGGACGCCGGTCCGGGTCGGGTTGACGCCGACCCGCTCGAGCACCACCTCGCTGCCCGCCACCAGCGCCGCGGCGACGATGAAGAAGGCGGCGGAGGAGAGGTCGGCGGGGACGTCGATCCGCCGTGGCCGCAGGCGCTTGGTCTGGCGCACGATCACCGCCGCCTGCGCCCGCTCGATCGAGGCGCCGGCGGCGGCCAGCATCCGCTCGGTGTGATCGCGGCTGGCAGTGCTCGGATTTGAGCCGGGTTACGCCCTCGGCAAGTAGCCCGGCAAACAGCAGGCAGCTCTTCACCTGAGCGCTGGCGACCGGCATCTCATAGTCGATCCCGCGCAGCGCCGTGCCGCGCACACTGAGCGGCGGCAGCCGCCCCTCGCGGGTCTCGACCTGGGCGCCCATCTCGGCTAGCGGCTGCGCCACCCGGTCGACCGGACGGCGCCGGATCGAGTCGTCCCCGTCGAGCGTCCACTCGCCCTCCTCCTGCCCGGCCAACCAGCCCGGCAGCAGCCGCAGCAGCGTCCCCGCGTTGCCAACGTCGATCGCCGCCGACCGCGGCCCGCGCAGCCCGACGCCGGTGATCTTCAACTCGCTCCCCAGCTCCGCCCCCGCCTCGACCTGCGCCCCCAGAGCCGCCACTGCGGCCAGAGTCGAGCGAGTGTCGGCAGCGTCGAGATAGCCCTCGATCCGCGTCGTCCCCTCCCCCATCGCCGCGATCAGCGCCGCCCGGTGGGAGATCGACTTGTCGGAGGGCGGTCGGATCGAACCGCGCAGCGGGCCCAAGGGCTCGAACCGGGCGGTGGCCACCGCCACTCAGCCCCCGTCCCCGACCACGGTGACGCTGTGGCCCCGCTCGCGGACCAGCGCCTCGGCGCGGCGCGCCTGCTCCTCGCCGGCGACCCAGAGCGAGACCGAGCCGGACTCCATGTCGACCGCCGGGTGCAACGCCATGTCCTCGATGTTGACGCCGGCTTCGCCCAGCGCCAGCGCCAGGCGGGCGATCGTCCCCGGCTCGTTGGCGACGACAATCCGTAGCTCGCGTAGGGGGCCCGAGTCGAGCTGGCGCTCGAGCAGGCGGCGGCGATCTTCGCCGGCCTCGGTCTGCCAGGCCTGGATCGCCTCGCGGTCGCCCCCGCGCAGCAGCTGCGCCGCCTCGCCCAGCCGCCGCGCCACCGATTCGACCGAGTCGGCGACCGCGTCGGCGTTGGCGGCGTAGATGTCGGCCCAGATCGGCGGGTTGGCGCCGGCGATCCGGGTCGTGTCGCGGAAGCTCGGCCCAACCTCGGGCAGCCGCTCGCCGCCGGTCAGCGCCGTCGCCGCCTCGGCGGCGAGCGCGTTGGCAAGCACGTGCGGCATATGGCTGACGGTCGCCATCACCCGGTCGTGCGACTCGGGATCGATCGCCTGCGGCCGCGCACTCAGCCCCGAGACCGTCCGCTGCAGGCGGTCGTAGAGCATCCCCGAGGAGCGCTCGGTCGGGGTCAGGTACCAGCGGGCGCCGTCGAAGAGGTCGACGCGGGCGTTCTCGACCCCGGCCGTCTCCGCCCCGGCCAGCGGGTGGCCGCCGATGAAGCGCTCGTCCTCGCCAAGCGCGGCGACGATCCCGCGCTTGGTCGAACCGACGTCGGTCACTACCGCCTCCGGCCCGGCGGCAGCGAGCGCCGCTCGTGCCAGCTCCGGCAGCATTCCCACGGGCGCCGCGCAGAAGATCACGTCGGCGCCTGCGCAGGCTTCCTCGACACTGCCGGCGCCGCGGCCAATCGCTCCCTTGCGCCGCGCCTCGGCGACCGTCGCTGCGGCGGGGTCGTAGCCGACCACCTCGACCCCCAGCCGGCGCCGCGTCGCCAGCCCGATCGAGCCACCGATCAAGCCGACGCCGAGGACGGCGACACGTTTCGCTGGGCCGTCCTTCAAGTGATTACTCGGCGACCCCGCGCCGGGCGTCGACCGCGGCGCCGAGGCGCTCGAGCGCCGTCGTCGTGTCGCTCCAGGCGAGGCAGGGGTCGGTGATCGACTGCCCATATGTGAGCTTCTCGCCGGGCACCAGGTCCTGCCGCCCCTCGACCAGGAAGGACTCCATCATCATCCCGACGATCGCTTTGTTGCCGTCGGCGACCTGGTCGGCGATTTCGCCGGTGGCGAAGAACTGCTTCTCGGGGTCCTTGGCGCTGTTGTCGTGCGAGGCGTCGATCACCAGCCGCTCGGGCAGTCCGGCGACGCCGAGCGTCACCAGTGCGTCCTCGACGTCGGGCACGTGGTAGTTCGGCATCCCGTGGCCGCCGCGAAGGATGATGTGGCAGTCGGGATTGCCGGTGGTGTGCAGGATCGCCGGTGCGCCGGCGTCATCGATTCCCGCAAAGGCGTGGGACGCCGCGGCAGCCCGCACCGCATCAACAGCGACTTGGATATTGCCATCGGTGCGGTTCTTGAAACCGATCGGCATCGAGAGACCAGAGCCGAGCTGGCGGTGCGTCTGGCTCTCGGTGGTGCGAGCGCCGATCGCGCCCCAGGCGACCGCGTCGGAGATGTACTGCGGGGTGATCGGGTCGAGGAACTCGCAGCCGATCGGCAGCCCGAGGTCGAGCACGTCGAGCATCAGTTTGCGGGCGATTCGCAGGCCGGCGTTGACGTCGGCGGAGCCGTCGAGGTGCGGGTCGTTGATCAGCCCCTTCCAGCCGGTCGTCGTCCGCGGCTTCTCGAAGTAGACGCGCATCACGATCAGCAGCTTGTCGCGCAGCTGCTCGGCGGCGGCGCCCAGCCGGGTCGCGTACTCGAGCGCCGCTTTCGGGTCGTGGATGCTGCAGGGGCCGACGACGACAAGCAGCCGCGGGTCGCGTCCGTGGAGGATGTCGACGACCTCTTCGCGCCCCTTGACAACTGCCGCGGCGCGCTCCGGGCCGAGCGGCAGCTCCTTCAGCAGAGTCTCTGGCGGGACCAGCTCGACGACTTTCGCGATGCGCTGATCGCGGACCCGATCGTGTTTGGCCCCTTGCTCCATGCCGATGAACATATTGCCTTCCTTCTCCAAACCGCCTGGAACTGTACGAGAACGTGGGAGAGGCGCCCGGGCGCGGGAGCATCTGACGGCAACGAACGCAGCTGTGCGCGAAGCCGGACGCCTAGATAAATCGCCAATAAGTAGTGAAGGAGCCCGAAGCGACGGGCGCGCTCAGCGCGGTGATGCCGTCGGATTTGGGCTCGTACTTCACTGCAAGTGTTTTACCAGAGCAGCGGCCTTCCGTCGAGCGAAACGCCTTAGGCGACGAGTGCGCCGAGCGCCGCCAGGAACCTCTCGTTCTCGGCTGCGGTGCCGTAGCTGACGCGGATGTGACCGGGGCCGCCGAGGGCGGCGCCGGGGCGGACGGCGATGTCGTGTTCGGCTAGGCCGGCGATCACCGCCACTTCGTCGTTGTCGCCGAGGTCGATCCAGGAGAAGTTGGCTTGGGCCTCGGTGGTCTCGAGGCCGAGAGCGCGGACGCCCTCCTCAACTCGCAGCCGCTCGGCGATCGTCGCGGTGACCCGGCGGGTGACGTCGTCCTGGTGGAGGATCGCCTCGGCGCCGGCCGCTTGGGCGAGGGCGTTGACGCTGAACGGCTGGCGCACCGCGTCGACCGCGGCGCGGAAGGTCGAGGCGCCGAGCGCGTAGCCGGTCCGTAGCCCGGCTAGGCCATAGCACTTGCTGAAGGTGCGGAGAACGACGAGGTTCGGGAAGTCAGGCATTAAGTCGAGGGAGGTGTCGGGGTCGTCGTGGGTCTGGAACTCGATGTAGGCCTCGTCGAGGATCACCGTCACGTGCGGCGGCACCCGCTCGAGGAAGGCACCGACCTCGGCCACCGGCAGGTGGGTCGAGGTCGGGTTGTTGGGGTTGCAGACGATCAGTAGCTGGGTCGCCGCGGTCGCCTCGGTCGCCATCGCCTCGAGGTCGTGGACCTCGCCCTCGGCAAGCGGCACGCGGACCTCGCGGGCGCCGGTCAACGCCGGCAGGTATGGGTACATCGAGAAGCTCGGCCAGGCGTAGACGATCTCGGCGCCCGGCTCGCAGAGTGCCTCGGCGGCGGCGAGGAGGATCTCGCAGGAGCCGTTGCCGACCGCGACCCGGCCTGGCTCGGTCTCGTAGCGCTCGGCGATCCGGCGCCGCAGCAGCGTCGCGTCGGGGTCGGGGTAGCGGTTCATCGAGGGCGCGGCGCGGCGGATCGCCTCGACCACGGCTTCGTGCGGCGGGAACGAGGACTCGTTGGAGGCGAGCTGGGCGATCTCGCCGGCGGCGATCGCCTCCGGCGCCTGACCGGTCGGGACGCCGGCCTGGTAGCCCGGCATGCGGGCCAGCTTCTCGGCGAAGGTGATGGTCATCGACTCGAAACCATCAGGCGCGCATTCACTGTGCCGCCTCGAGGTCGGTGCGCAGCTTCTGCGCCTCACCCCGGTAGACGTGGGCGGTCTCGTGGTCGGGCGCTGCGTAGAAGTGGAGCATCACCCGGATCACCCGCGGCATCGAGCCCGGCACCGGAATCTCGCGCGAACACATCAGCGGGACCGCGTCGAGGCCGATTCGCCGCGCCGCCGCCGCCGGGAACTCGGCGTCGAGGTCGTCGGTGGTGGTGAACATGCAGCTCACCATCTCCTCGGACTCGAGCCCGTTGCGGTCGATCAGCTCGCGCATCAGCTCCTCGGTCGCGTCGAGAATCGCATCGCTCTCATTGGCGGCGGCCTGGACCGCGCCGCGAGCGGCGAAGAGGCGAGGCTGCGGGGCTTCGTAGCTACCGGTCTCCATCACGGCTCCGCATCTTTCCAAAGCTTGGCGATCTCCCTCTCCCCCAACCGCCGCACCTTGCCCTCGGGCAGGGTGCCGAGCGACAGCGAGCCGAAGCCAATGCGGCGCAGCGCCACCACCCGGTTGCCGACCGCCGCGACCATTCGCCGCACCTGCCGGTTGCGCCCTTCGCGCAGTTCGAGCTCGATCTCACGCGGGCCCAGCTGCTCGACCCCAGCCGGAGCGGTCGGCCCGTCCTCGAGCTCGACCCCAGCCCGCAGTCGCGCGATCTCGGCCCTGCCGATCGGCTTGGCGAGCCGCGCCCGGTAGGTCTTGGCGACCCCGTAGCGGGGATGGGTGAGGCGGTTGGCGAGCTCGCCGTCGTTGGTCAGGAGCAAGAGTCCGGTTGAGTCGGCGTCGAGGCGGCCGACGGGATAGAGCCGGGCCGGCGAGTCGACCAGCGAGACGACCGCCGGCCGCGCCCCTGGCTCGCGAGCGGTCGAGACAACGCCTGCCGGCTTGTTCACCGCCCAAACCTCACGCGCCTCCGCCCCCACCGGCGCACCATTGACCCGCACATCGTTGCCCTCGCCCACATCGCGCGCGGGATCGACGACCACCTCCCCATCAACCGTCACCAGCCCCTTGCCAATGATGTCCTCGGCTCGCCGCCTCGAAGCTATCCCCCCGTGGGCGAGGTATTTCGCCAGCCTCATGCTGTTGCTCCGGCGGGACCACCCCCGGTCGCCCACCCCCGCATCACTCTGCTCGCTGTTCCCCCGCCTTCAGCAACCGCTCCCGCAACTCCCGCTCATCCTCCGGCGTCGGATCGAACTTCGAAGGATCCGGCAGCCCGTCAAGCCCGGACAACCCAAAAAGGCGCTCGAACAGCTCGGTCGTCTTGAAGATCGCGGCGCCGAAGCGCGAGCGGCCCGACTCCTCGATCAACCCTCGCTCGGCCAGCGTCTGCACCGCCGACTCGGAGCTGACCCCGCGGATGCGGGCGATCTCCGGCCGCGAGACCGGCTGCAGATAGGCGACGATCGCCAGCGTCTCGGCCTGCGCCTGGGTCAAGGGCGGCGTCCGCGGTTTCGCCAAGAGGCGCCGCGCCGCCTCCTCGCTGGCCGGGTCGCTGGCCAGGGTGAAGCCGCCGCCGATCTCGCGCAGCACCACGCCGCGCTTGCCCTCGGCGAGGTCCTCGCGCAACAGCTCAACCGCCTCGCCGACCTGTCCCTCGGTCGCCTCGGTCGCCTCGACCAGGTCCGCGACGCTCACTGGCTGGGCGGAGAGGAAGAGCAGCGCCTCGACCGTGCGCGAGAGGTCGCTCACGGTCCCGCCCCCTCGGCCGGGCGGCCGCCGACGGTGCCGGGCTGCTGCCGCCGCACCCGGATCGGCCCCAGCGGCCGGTCCTGCTCCCAGGTCACCTCGCCCTTGCGGTAGAGCTCGAGCATCGCGAAGACGGTCACCGCCTGGGTGAGCCGATCCTCGCCGCCGAACTCGTCATCGAAGTCGAACTCGGTGCGGCGGCCGAGTGCGTCGCGCAGCGCCGCCAGCCGCCGCTGCAGCGAGACCGTCGGCCGGATGTGGCTGATGTCGACGTCCTCGGGTTCGACCAGGAGGTCGCCGAGCGCCGAGCCGAGCAGGTCGGGGTCGTAGACGGCGGCGGCCGCGTCGACCGCTACCCGCCGCAGCGCCGCCGGCAGCGGCGCCGAGCGGTAGAGGTAGCCGCGCTCGGCCTCGAAACGGGCCGCCAGCTCCTCGGCGGCGCGGCTGTAGCGGCGGTACTCGAGCATCCGCGCCAGCAGCTCCTCGACCGCCTCCTCCGGCGCCATCTCCTCCAGCCCGTCATCGGGGGCAGGGAGCAGTAGCCGCGACTTCAGCTCCAGCAGCGCCGCGATCAGGACCAGGAACTCAGTCGCCACCTCGAGCTCGAGCTCGCCCTCCTCGTCGAGGTGCTCGACGTAGGCGACGACGACCTCGCCCAGCTGCAGCTCGAGCAGGCTGACCTCCTCGCGCAGGACAACTGCCAGCAGCAGGTCAAAGGGGCCGGCGAAGACCTCCAGATCGAGGTCGAGATCGAGCTCCGCGAGCGCCATCGGAGCAGACTAGCCCCGTGGCGGGACGGCGCCGAAGCCCATCCGCTGGCGGACGTCGGCGACGACGGGGGCGGCGATCGCGGCCGCCTTCTCGGCCCCGGCGGCCATGATCCGCTCGAGCTCGGCCTCATCGGGGCGCAGCTCGGCGTAGCGGGCCTGCACCGGGGCGAGCAGCTCGACGACGCCGTCGGCGACCGCCTGCTTGAAGTCGCCGTAACCGGCACCCTCGAAGTCGGCTTCGACCTCGGCCCGGCCAACGCCGCGGGCGACGGCGAGGATGTCGATCAGGTTGGTGACGCCGGGCTTGTCGGCGGCGGCGACGATCTCGCGTCCGGAATCGGTGACGGCGCTGCCGACCTTCTTGCGGATCGTCTTCTCGTCGTCGAGGACGAGGACGGTGCCGCTCTCGGTGCCCTGGGTGGTCGACATCTTCACCGCCGGCTCCTGCAGATCCATGATCCGCGCCCCAACCTCGGGGACCATCAACTCGGGCACGACCAGCGCCTCGCCGAAGCGGTCGTTGAAGCGGCGGGCGATCTCGCGCATCAGCTCGACATGCTGGCGCTGGTCGTCGCCGACTGGGACCTCGGTGGCGCGGTAGGCGAGCACGTCGGCGGCCATCAGCACCGGGTAGTAGAAGAGTGCCGCCGAGGCGAGGTCGCGCGCCGAGCCGGTCTTTTCCTTGAACTGGGTCATCCGGTTGAGGTCGCCGTGCGAGGTGACGGCGGAGAGCAGCCAGGTCATCTCGGTGTGGGCGGCAACGTCGGACTGGCGGAAGAAGACGCAGCGCTCGGGGTCGAGCCCTGCGGCAAGCAGGATCGCGGCGGTATCGAGGACGCGCTCGCGCAGATCACCGGGGTCGTAGGCGACCGAGATCGAGTGCAGGTCGACGACGCAGAAGATCGCCGGCTCGCCGCGCTCCTGGCCCTCGACGTACTGGCGGATCGCGCCGATGTAGTTGCCGAGGTGCTTGCTGCCAGTCGGCTGGATGCCGGAGAAGATGATCGGCTTGGCGTCGGGGCTCATCGGCGGAAATCTACGCAGCGCGGGACCTCTGCCGCGCGCTCGTTCGTAGAGGAGGTATGAACACCGTTTCCAAAGCCGTTGCGCTGGCGGCCTCCTTACTGGCAGCAGCGGCGATCGCGGCAGCCGGGAGCGGGGCCTCCGGGTTCGGGGCTCCCGCGGGCGGTCCCGCCGAACCGGTGCCGGACTTCGCCGCCCTGCTCGGACACGGGCCGGCGCCCGCCGGCGCCGTCGGCGCCTACCGCGACACCGTCGGCGAATCCGTCCGCGGTCGGCCGATCGACATCTTCCGCCTCGGCGATCCGAAGCTCGACGGCCGCGTCCTCGTCTTCGGCTGCGTCCACGGCGACGAGTGCGCGGCCAGCCACCTTCACCCGCTGACGAACGGCTGCCCGGACCCGCACTCCGACCTCTTCCTCGTCCCTAGCCTCAACCCGGACGGAGCCACTCTCGGCACTCGGCTGAACGGCCGCGGCGTCGACCTCAACCGCAATTTCCCGGCCTCCTGGCGGCCGATCGGATCGCCCGGCGACCTCGAATACGCCGGTCCGCGATCATTCTCGGAGCCGGAATCGCGGCTCGCCGCGCGCCTCGTCCGGGGCCTCCGCCCCCGCGTCACCCTCTGGTTCCATCAGTTCCCCGGCAGCCGACCCTTCGTCCGCGCCTGGGGCGGGAGCGTGCCCGCCGGACGGCGCTACGCCAAGCAGGCTGGGATCGCTTTCCGCCTGATGCCGTGGCAGGACGGGACGGCCCCGAACTGGCAGAACCACCACTTCCCCGGCACCGCCTCCTTCGTCGTCGAGCTCCCGGACGGCCCGCTGGCGCCGCGTCTGGAGGAGCGCCTCGAGCGGGCCATCGTGCAGGTCGGGCGGGAAGTGGGCAGAGTTTGAGATGGGCGAGCCCGGAGGAGCCGGTTGGAAGCTGAAGGAGGGATCGATTGGGCGAGCGGGCATCAGCCGGCCGCGGCTGGTGAGCCACCGGCGCGGCGCCGGGAGCGGCGCCTGGTCCGCGAGGCCCAGCGCGGCTCCGAGCCGGCAATCACCGAGCTCTACGTCACCCACTGGCGCCGCAGCTTCCGCGCCGCCTACCTCATCGTCGCTGACGCCCCAGCCGCCGAGGACGTCGTTCAGGACGCCTTCTTGGCAGCGGTCGAGGCCCTCGACCGCTTCGACTGGCGCCGTCCCTTCGGCCCCTGGCTCCATCGCATCGTCGCCAACCGGGCGCTCGACTGGGCCAGGCGCGAGTCGCTCCGCCGGCGGGTCGCCGACGACGCAGGCGAGCTGCCGCCCGCCCCCGACCCCGCCGCGGGGACCGAACTCGGCGACGAGATGATGAACGCGCTGCGTGAGCTGCCGCCCGAGCAGCGAGCCGCTGTCGTCCTCCGTTACCTCCTCGAGTACACGCCAGGCGAGATCGGGCGCATTTTGGGAGTGCCGCGAGGGACGGTCAACTCGCGCCTGCGCCGCGCCCTCGACAGCCTCGGGGACCGCTTGGAGGAGGAGTGATGAACGAGACGCGACTGCGCGAGATGCTGCGCGAGGCGCCGGTCCCAGACGAAGCGGAGGCCGAGCGCCGCGGACTCAAGGTGGTCGAAGCCGCCTACGCCGAGCGGGCGGCTCGGGCCCGCCGCGGAGCCGTCTCCAAGCGCCGCGCGACCCTCCGACCCGCGCTCGGCCTCGTCCTCGCGGCGCTCCTCGCCGCCCTCGTCCTCTCGCCGGCCGGTGCATCGGTTCGCGAATGGGTCGGCGACGTCCTCGCGACCTCGAAGACGCCGCGTCCCGAGCGCGGGCTGGCCGGGATTCCCGGCGGCGGCACCCTCCTCGTCCAATCGCACGCCGGCCCCTGGGTGGTCCACGCTGACGGCTCGCGCCGCCTGCTCGGCGCCTACGACGAAGCGACTTGGTCCCCGCGCGGCCTTTTCGTCGCGGTCGCGGCCGGCGACGAGCTCTCAGCGGTCGAGCCGGACGGGACGCCGCGCTGGACGATCACCGCGCCTGGCCGGGTCGCCGACCCGCGCTGGGCGCCCTCGCGCTACCGGATCGCCTACCGCAGCGGGCGCAGCCTCCGGGTCACCGCCGCAGACGGCAGCGCCGACCGCCTCCTCGCCCCCGCCGTCGCCCCGGTCGCCCCCGCCTGGGACCCGCGGCACCGCCACCTGCTCGCCTATGTCGGCGCTCGCGGCGAGCTCCGCGTCGGCGACAGCGAGCGCCGCCGCTCGCGCTCCTTCGGGCCGGTACTGGCAGGGACGAAGACGATCGCCTGGCAGGGAAAGCGGATTCTCGAAGCCTCGCCGCTCGAGCTGCGGCTACGCCGCGTCTCCACCTCCGGCGCACCTCCAAGCGCCGGCCCACGCCAGATCGCGATGATGCTCCCGAACCTGCGCCTGCAGCTGCCGCGCGACGCCCGCGTCATCGCCGCCGCGCTCTCGCCCGATGGCCGCACGGTCGCCGCCTCGGTCACTCTTCCCGCCGGCCCGACCGCCGCGGCGACGAGCTTCACCGGCTCGTCCGACCCCAGTGTCCCAGCCCGTGACGCCGTCTATCTCTTCGACGCAGGCGACGGCTCGCGCCGCCGCCTCCTCGCCCTCCCCGGCGCGCTCACCCAGCTCGCCTTCTCGCCCGACTCCGAGCGCCTGCTGATCGCCTGGCCGCGGCTCGACCAATGGCTCTTCCTCCCGGTCGCCCACGGCGTCGAGGGCCGCTCGCTGGTCGGGATCTCCACCGCCTTCGCTCCCGGCGAGCGCGAAGCTCCCTTCCCCCAGGTCGAGGGATGGTGCTGCGCCGACCCGGGGGGCCGCTAGATGCTTGATTCCACGGCGAGGTGCGACTGGGGGCGCGCCTGGCCAAGCGGATCAAGGACGCAGGGAGCAGCCTTTGCCGGTTGGCAAACGCAAACCCGAGGACGCAGAGCCGCGCAGGGTGCCAGGCGCGTTATCCAGGTGGGCCTGGTCGTGGAATCAAACATCTAGGTCGCGGCCGCTGGCTCTTCCGCAGTTCCCGCCCCGCGCTTGCGCGGATTCTCGATCCCAAGCGCCGAGGCGAGGCCGCCGGCGAACGCCAACAGCGCCGCCAGAACGGCGCCGAGGTGAAAGGCCGAAGTGGCCGCGTCGGTCGCCGCGGCGCGGACCCGCGGCGCCTCCCCGGGGCCCAGCTCGTCGGTGTCCGGGACGGCCAGCGGCTGTTCCTTGGCTTCGGCGATCGTCTTCTCGGTCGCCGGGCTGAGGTTGGCGGAATCGTCGAGCTTCGTGTCGAGAACCGAACCGAACTGGGCCGAGATCACGGCGCCGAGAACGGCGATCGCGAGCAGGCCGGCGACCCGCGAGACGCCGTTGTTGATCCCCGAGGCGATCCCAACCCGGCGTTCGGGGACGGAATCGAGGACGGTCGCGGTCAGCGGCGCCACCGTCGCCGAGAGCCCGAGGCCGAAGACAATCACTGCCGGCAGCACGTCGGCGAAGTAGGAGGCGCCGGAGCCGACCCGCAGGAAGAGCAGCATTCCCACCCCCGCGGTCAGCGGCCCAACCGTCATTGGCAACCGCGGGCCGGTGCCCGAGGCGAGGCGGCCGAAGCGCGGCGAGAGGGCGAAGAGCAGGATCGAGATCGGGGTGGTGGCGAGACCCGCCTCGAGCGCCGTGTAGCCGGCGACCTGCTGCAGGTAGAGGGTGGCGAACAGCATCCCGCCGCTGAGCCCGGCGTAGACGGCGAGGGTGGTGATGTTGGCGACCGCGAAGTTGCGAATCCGGAACAGGGTCAGGTCGAGCATCGGGTGGCGGGCGCGCGCCTCGAAGAGGAGGAAGGCAGCGAAGCAGAGGACGCCAACGACAAGCGGAACCCAGACCAGCGGGTCGCCCCAGCCGTGCGTCGGTTGCTCGATCAGCGCGAAGACCGGGCCGCCGAGCCCGACCGCCGAGAGGACGACGCCGACCCAGTCCAGCCCTTGGTAGGCGTCGGGGTCGCGCGACTCCTCGACCGCGCGCAACGTCAGGTAGATGGTGAAGGCGATCAGCGGCAGGTTGATCGCGAAGATCGCCCGCCAGGAGCTGATACTGATCAGGGCGCCGCCGCCGGCCGGCCCGAATACGGTCGCGATCCCGGTCCAGGCGGTCCAGGTGCCAACCGCCTTGCCGCGCTCCTCGCCCTCGAACGCGGCAGCGACGAGGGCCAGCGAGCCGGGCACCAGCAGCGCCCCGGCGATCCCCTGCAGCGCCCGCGCCCCGACCAGGAACTCCTCGTTCGGGGCGACCGCACAGAGTGCCGAGCTGATCCCGAAGGCGACCAGGCCGATCAGGAAGAGTCGCCGCCGGCCGAACTGGTCGCCAAGGCTGCCACCGACCAGGATCAGCGCGACCAGGGCCAGCATGTAGGACTCGAGCACCCACTGCTGTCCTGCCAGCCCAGCCCCGAGGTCGCCGCCGATCGCCGGCAGGGCAACGTTGACAACGGTCGCGTCGAGGAAGACGACGGTCGAGCCGAGAATCGTCGCAACCAGGGTGAGGCGCTGCGTGCGAGACACGACCGCCGAGTCTCGCAAGATCGCCTGCTCGGGTCGATGCCAGCTTTCCATTCAGCGACGCGACTGGAACAATCGCCCGATGGCGAGAGCGATCTGGTCCGGTTCGATCAGCTTCGGGCTGTTGAACGTGCCCGTGCGGCTGTACAGCGCGGTGGCGCGCCGCAACATCGCGCTGCGCGAGATCCGCGAGTCCGACAGCGCCCGGATCAAACACCGCCGCGTCGCCGAGGGGACCGACGATGAGGTCCCCTACGAGAACATCGTCAAAGCGTACGAGATCACCCCGGGGCGCTACGTACCCTTGACCAAAGACGAGATGTCGGCGCTGGCGCCGGAGAAGACGCGAGCGATCGAAGTCCAGGACTTCGTCGACATCGAGGAAATCGACCCGATGTACTTCGACAGCCCCTACTACCTGGGACCCGCCGACGGCGCCGAGAAAGCGTATTCGCTGCTCGCCGCGGCGATGGAGAAGTCGGGCAAAGCGGCGATCGCCCGCTTCGTCTTCCGCAACAAAGAGCACTTGGCCGCGATCCGCGCCGGAGAAAACGTCCTCACCCTGACCACGATGCGCTTCGCCGATGAGGTCGTCCCCGCCTCCGAGCTCGACGACGCCCTCCCCCAAAAGCAGGGGAAAGTGGCGAAGAAAGAGCAGGAGATGGCGGAAAAACTGATCGAGAGCCTGAGCACGGAATTCGACCCGTCGAGCTACCGCGATGAGTACCGCGAGCAGCTGCTGGAGCTGATCGAAACCAAAGCCGAGGGCAAGGAGATCGTTGCCCCGGAGACCGAGGAGCCGGAGCCGACCAAGGCCCCGGACCTGATGGCAGCCCTCGAGGAGAGCATCGCCGCGGTCAAAGGACGCAAGACGAGCAGCGAAGACGGGGACGGAGCAAAAGCGAAAGCGAAATCCTCCTCCTCGACCAAATCGTCGAAAAAAGGCAAAAGCGCGGCGAAATCGAGCAAATCGAAATCGAAAGCCAAATCGAAATCGAAAAGCTCGGGCCGCGCCAAAGCGAAATCGAAATAGCCCGTGGCTGAAAACCGGGTGGTCGAGGTCGACGGGCGTGAGCTGAAGCTCACCAACCTCGACAAGGTCCTCTACCCAAAGGCCGGCTTCACCAAGGGCCAGGTCGTCGACTACTACGCCAAGGTGGCGGCGGCGATGGTGCCCCACCTGGCGGGGCGCGCTGTCACCCTGCGCCGCTTCCCGGAAGGGGTCGACGACCTGGGCGCCGCCTTCTTCGAGAAGCGCTGTCCCAAACACCGGCCGAAATGGGTGAAGACGACCCCGGTCCAGGCGGAGACCGGGAAGATCGACTTCTGCGTCTGCGACGGCCTGCCGACCCTGATCTGGTTCGCCCAGCTGGCCGCGATCGAGCTCCACCCCTCGCTCTCGAAAACCCGAGCGCCGAAACGGCCGACCGTCCTCGCCTTCGACCTCGACCCCGGGCCGCCCGCCGACGTCGTTGACTGCTGCCGCGTGGCGCTCCGCCTGCGCGACATGTTCGGCCACTTCGGCGTCGAGTCGTTCCCCAAGACCTCGGGCTCGAAGGGCCTCCAGGTCTACATCCCGCTCAACAACAAAAACTCCTACGAGGTGACCAAACCGTTCGCCAAAGCGATCGCCCAGCTGCTCGAAAAGCAGACCCCCGACCTGGTCGTCTCGAAAATGAAAAAGGTCGAACGCGAGGGCAAGGTCTTCGTCGACTGGTCGCAGAACCACGAACGCAAAACGACGATCGCCGTCTACAGCCTGCGCGCCCGCGAACAACCAACCGCCTCGACCCCGGTCAGCTGGGAGGAGGTCGGGAGCGTCGCCGACTCCGGCGACGGCTCGACCTTGGTCTTCGAGGCCGACGCCGTTCTCGAGCGGATCGAGCAGCACGGCGACCTCTTCGCCCCGGTGCTGGAGCTCGAACAGGACCTGCCCGAGCTCGCGGTCTAGCGGCCGATGGGGCGCCGCCACATGTGGGTCGAGGCGATGCCGGGGACGACCTCGACCTCGCGCTCGACCCGGAAGCCGACCCGTTCGTAGAGGGGGACGTTGTGCGGCTTCGAGGTCTCGAGCAAGACGGGAGCCCCGCCGGCGGCGTCGATCTCGGCGAGGTTGGCTGCAAGGAGACCGAGGCCGTGGCCGTGGCCGGCGTGGTCGGGGTGGGTGCCGAGGACGTCGAGGAAGTAATGCGGCGGCTCGGTCGGGCGGTCGCGGTCGAAGCCCTCCATCAACCTCAGTAGCCGCTCGGCCGTCGCCTCGTCTTCCGCGCTGGCGCGGATCACCGCCGGGAAGCGCTCGGCGTCAGCTGGCGACATTCCCGGCTCACCTGGCGGGATCCAGAGCGCGACCGCCTCGACGCCGTCGGTGACCCGCACCCAGCCGTAGTCGAGCACCGCCGCGGCGCAGAAGCGGAAGATGGCGCGCAGCGCCGCCAGCTTGCGCTCGGGGTCGGCAGGCCCTCCTTCGGATTCGAAGCACCAACCCCAGGCGCGGTCGTCCTCGAAAGCGCGGGCGAGGGTCTCGGCGATCGCATCGAGGTCCGCCTCGGCGGCGACCCGCGGCCGCAACCCCGCCATCGCCGCCTCAGTCGTCGGCGGCGGCGCCGAGCGGCTGGCGGACCACCGGCCTGCGGGTCGCGCGGACCTCGTCGAGGCGGCGGACCGGGGTCGTGTAGGGGGCGTTCTTCGCCAGCTCGGGGTCGCCCTCGGCCTCCTCGAGGATCTGCTCGACCGCGTCGGCGAAGGCGTCGAGGCTCTCCTTCGTCTCGGTCTCGGTCGGCTCGATCATCAGCGCCTCGTCAACCAGCAGCGGGAAGTAGACGGTCGGCGGGTGGAAGCCGAAGTCGAGCAGGCGCTTGGCGAGGTCGAGGGTGGCGAGGCCGAGCTCGCGTTTCATCGGCTTGCCGGAGAGGACGAACTCGTGCATGCAGTGGCGGTCAAAGGCGATCGGCAGGCGCTCGCCGGCGCGGCCCTCGGCGAGGCGAGCTTTGAGGTAGTTGGCGTTGAGGACAGCAGTCTCCGAGGCCTCGGCGAGGCCGTCGGCGCCGAGGCTGAGGATGTAGGCGTAGGAGCGGACGAAGACGCCGAAGTTGCCCTGGAAGCCGCGCAGGCGGCCGATCGACTTCGGCCGCTCGAGGTCGAGGTCGAAGCGCGGGCCGTGACCGTTGGAACCCTCGCGGCGGACCACCTGAGGGCGCGGCAGGTAGGGCTCGATCCGCTCCGAGACTGCTATTGGTCCCGCCCCCGGGCCGCCGCCGCCGTGCGGCTGGCTGAAGGACTTGTGGAGGTTGACGTGGACGATGTCGAAACCCATGTCGCCGGGGCGCGAGTGGCCCATTACCGCGTTGAGGTTGGCGCCGTCGTAGTAGAGGGTGCCGCCAGCCTCGTGGATCAGCCTCGCGATCTCGGCGATGTTCTCGTCGAAGAGCCCCAGCGTGTTCGGGTTGGTCAGCATCAGGCAGGCGACGTCGTCGGGGTTCTCGGCCAACTTCGCCCGCAGGTCGTCCATCTCCACCCCACCGCGCTCGTTGGTCGCGACCTTGACGACCTCGTAGCCGGCCATCGTCACCGAGGCCGGGTTGGTGCCGTGCGAGGTGTCCGGCGCCAGCACCTTGTGGCGCTCTTCGCCGCGGTCAGCGTGGTAGGCGCGGGTCAACAGCAGGCCGGCGAGCTCGCCGTGGGAGCCGGCCGAGGGCTGCAGGCTGACGTGGGGCAGGCCACAGATCTCGGCCAGGCTCTCCTGCAGCAGCCACATCAGCTCCAGCGCACCCTGCGAGCGCCGCGGATCCTGGGCCGGGTGCAGCCGCGCGTGGCCGGGCAGCGCCGCGACCCGCTCGTTCAGCCGCGGGTTGTGCTTCATCGTGCACGAGCCGAGCGGGTAGAAGCCGGAGTCGAGGTCGAAGTTGCGGCGGCTGAGCCGGTTGTAGTGGCGGACGATCTCCGGCTCGGCGATCTCCGGCAGCGCCGGCGGCTCGGCGCGCAGCAGATTGGCCGGGATCAGCTCCTCGAGCGGCGGCTCGGGCACGCCCGCCGCGGGCATGACGGCAGCGCGGCGGCCGGGCTTCGACTTCTCGTAGATCGTCTGCGCCCGTTCGCGCTGCATCGGCGTCTCGACCAGGCTCATTGCGCGACCCCCTGGGGCGCTTTCCTCTCGCTATCCGAGAGAAAGGCGCCCCGCTCGGCGGCGACCGCGGCGCCGAGCGCCTCGGCGAGGGCGTCGATCTGCTCGGGCGAGCGCCGCTCGGTGATCGCGATCAGCAGGCCGTTCTCGTGCTCCGGGTACTCGCGGCCGAGCGGGTAGCCGGCGGCAACGCCTCGCTCCGCGCAGCGCTCCAAGATCGCGTGAACCGGAGCGTCGAGACGGACCGCGAACTCGCGGGCGACGGGCGCCTCGTGGAGCAGCTCGACTCCCTCGACCGCGGCAAGCCTCTGGCGGGCGTAGGCGGTCCGCCGCACCAGCAGCTCGCCGAGCTCGCGGAAGCCCTCGCGGCCGAGCCAGGCGAGGTGGACCATCGCCCCGAGCGCGTTCAGCGCCTGCGCGGTGCAGATGTTGTTGGTCGCTTTCTCGCGGCGGATGTGCTGCTCGCGAGTCTGCAGCGCGAGGACGAAGCCGCGGCGACCGTCGACGTCCTCGGTCTCGCCGGCGATCCGCCCCGGCATCCGCCGGATCTGATCCTCGGTCGAGCAGAAGAAGCCGAACGATGGGCCGCCGAAGTCGAGGCGGTTGCCGAGCGGCTGGCCCTCGCCGAGGGCGATGTCGGCGCCGCACTGGCCGGGCGGCTTGAGAATCCCCAGGGTCATTGGGTCGCAGGCGACAACCAGGAGCGCCCCGTGCTCCTTTGCCGCGGCGCCAAGCGCCTCGACGTCCTCGACCGCGCCGAGGAAGTTGGGGTTCTGGAGGAAAACCGCCGCGGTCTCGCCGTCGACCGCCGCGGCCAGTGCCGCCGCGTCGGTCAGCCCGCCCTCGAGCCCGACCTCGACCACCTCGGTGCCGAACCCCTGCGAGTACGTAGCCAGCGTCTCGCGACTGTGCGGGTGCAGGCCGCGGGAGACGACGAAGCGCCGCCGCCCGGTCGCGCCCATGGCCAGGTAGCCGGCCGAGGCGACCGACGAGGGCCCCTCGTAGAGCCCGGCGTTGGAGACCGGCAACCCGGTCAGCTCCGACATCGCGGTCTGGAACTCGAACATCACCTGCAGCCCGCCTTGAGAGATCTCCGGCTGGTAGGGCGTGTAGGGCGTCAGGAACTCGGAGCGACTGGTGATCGCGTCGACGATCGCCGGCACGTAGTGGTCATACATCCCCGCCCCGAGGAAGCTGACCTCGGCTTCGGCGTCGGCGTTGCGCTCGGCCAGCGCGGCCAGCTGCTCGTAGACCTCGGCCTCGCTCTTGCCGGCGGGCAGCTGCAGCTCACGGTCGAGCCGCAGCTCGGCGGGGATCTGGGCGAACAGCTCGTCGACCGAGTCGACGCCGATCGCCGCCAGCATCTCGGCTCGGTCCTCGGCGGTTGCAGACGTGTAACGAGTCACCGGGCTAAGGCTAGGGAAGCGACCGGTCCGGCTGGATGGTCAATCACCAATTTCCGCCCACCCGGATGACGAGCCTGGCAATTCGCATCTCGGCGTCCTCGGGCTTGCCTTTGCCAACCGGCAAAGGCAGCGCCCTGCGTCCTTGATCTGCTCGGCCAGGCACGCCCCCGGTCGCACGCGAATTGATGATTGACCATCCCTACAGATTTTCGAGCAGCTTGCGGTATTCGTCGGCGTCGAGCAGCGTCTCGGTCTCCTCGGGCGAGCTCAGCTTGACCTTGATCAGCCAGCCCTCGCCGTAGGGGTCATCGTTGATCCGCTCGGGGGCGTCGCCGAGGTCCTCGTTGACCGCGGTCACCTCGCCGGAGAGCGGCGCGATCACGTCGGAGACCGCCTTCACCGACTCGACCTCGGCGTAAGAGGAGTCTTTCTGGATCACCTTGCCGACTTCCGGCGGCTCGTAGAAGACGACCTCGCCGAGCGAGTCCTGCGCGTACCAGGTGATCCCGAAGGTGGCTTCGTCGCCCTCGATCCGCGCCCAGTCGTGCTCGTCGTGGTAGCGCAGCTCCTCGGGATAGTTGGCCTCGGCCAAGGTCAGCTCCTTCTGTTGGGGTTGTAGAGGGGTTTGCTGGCGGTGCGGGCGGGCCGGTGCTTGCCGCGGACGTCGATCTCGAGCTCGGTGCCGGGCGCCGCAAGATCGCTGCGCACGTAGGCCATCCCGGCGCCCTTCTCGAGCGAGGGCGCGAAGGTGCCGCTGGTCACCGTGCCGACCTCCTCGTCGCCGGCCGCAAGGACAGGATTCCCGGCGCGTGGGATCCCGGCGCCCTCGATCAGGAACGGCGCCAGCTTCTCGGCGGTGCCCTCGGCGCGGGCGCGGGCGACCGCCTTGGCGCCGACGAACCCAGTCGCCTCCTTGCAGGCCCAGCCGAGCCCGGCTTCGATCGGGTTGCGATCGGGAGTCAGCTCGTTGCCATGCAGCGGGAAACAGACCTCGAGCCGCAGCGTGTCCCGCGCCCCGAGCCCGCAGGGCACGATCCCCGCCTCGAGCAGCTCGGCCCAAATCGGCGCCGCGACCTCGGGATCGATCAGCAACTCGACCCCGTCCTCGCCGGTGTAGCCGGTGCCGCAGGCGATCGCCGGCCTACGCCCGACGTGAACGGCGGCGACGTGCATCCGGGGTGGAAGATCGATCCTCAGCGTTCGCTCGACCACGCCTCGCGCGTGCGGCCCCTGCACGGCCAACATCGCGTAGCGATCGGCGACATCCCGCACGGCCACATCGAACTCGCGCGAAACCCTCCCCAACTGCGCCAAGTCCGTCTCGTGATTGGCTGCATTGGTGACGATCAGGTAACGATCGTGGCCAAGCCGATACAGGAACAGATCGTCGATCACCCCGCCGTCCTCATTGCAAAGCAACTGGTACTGAGCGCCTCCGATCTCGACTTTCGCGACATCGTTCGAAACCGCGCGCTGAAGGAAGCGGAGCGCGCCGGGCCCCTCGACCTCGACCTCGCCCATATGCGAGACATCGAACATCCCCGCATGAGTTCGGACCGCCGTGTGCTCCTCCCGCACCCCCTCGAACGTCACCGGAAGCTCCCACCCCGCGAAGGGAACGAGCTTCGCCCCAAGCTCGGCGCAGGCGTCGTGGAGCGGGGTTCGCCTCAGGATCGTCGCCGCGTCGCTCACAGCCGCAGCGTATGCCACGGCCCGCGCAGACGGCGTCAGTCTTTGAGGAAGCCCGGAACGTCGATGTCGTCGTCGCTGACCCGCAGTTTGCGGATCTCACGGTCCTCCGCATCGACCCTCGGCCGCGACTCATACCGGCGACGAACCCTTTGCGGTGAACGCGCCAGAAGCTCAAAGCCTTCGAAGCCCGTGGCGATCACCGTCACTCGGATCTCGTCCCGCATCGACTGATCGACGACCGAGCCGAAGATGATGTTGGCGTTGTCGTCGGCCTCAGCCTGGACCAGCTGCGCCGCCTCGTTGACCTCGAACAGGCCGAGGTCCTCGGGGCCGGTGATGTTGAGCAGCATCCCGGTCGCGCCTTTGATCGACTCCTCGATCAGCGGCGAGGTGATCGCCAGTTTGGCGGCGTCGAGGGCGCGTTTCTCGCCGGAGGCGGTGCCGACCCCCATCAGCGCCGAGCCGGCGTCGCGCATGATCGTCCGTACGTCGGCGAAGTCGAGGTTGATCAGGCCGGGGATCGTGATCAGGTCGGTGATCCCCTGCACGCCCTGGCGCAGGATGTCGTCGGCCTGGCGGAAGGCGTCGAGCACCGAGGTCCGTCGCTCGACCGCCTGCAGCAGCTTCTCGTTGGGAACGATGATCAGGGTGTCGACGTTGTTGCGCAGTTTCTCGATCCCCTCGAGCGCCTGCTGCATCCGCCGTTTGCCCTCGAACTCGAACGGTTTGGTGACCGCGCCGACGGTCAGGGCGCCGATCTCTTCCTTGGCGATCTCGGCGATCACCGGGGCCGAGCCGGTGCCGGTGCCACCGCCCTCGCCGGCGGTGACGAAGACCATGTCGGCGCCCTTCAGCGCCTCCTTGATCTCGTCACGGCTCTCCGCCGCAGCGCCCGCGCCGACCTCAGGGTTGCCGCCGGCACCGAGGCCGCGCGTCAGCTCCTGACCGATCGACAGCTTGATGTCGGCGTCGCAAGCCTGCAGGGCCTGCGCGTCGGTGTTGACGGCGACGAACTCGACGCCACGGATGCCGGCATCGACCATGCGACTGACCGCATTGGTTCCGCCGCCGCCGGCGCCGACGACCTTGATGACCGCTAGGTAAGTGGATTCCATCTCCCGAATCTCCAGCTCGCCTACCCGGGGGGCGGGCGGTAGCCGTTTCTTGAAGTCTTGGTTTTGAGTTGAGCCCTAGTTCTGTCCGAGCCTGTAGCGATGCTCAAGGGTTCAAGCTTTCGCTTCAGTCGCGGAAATTGCGCTCAACGTAGGGCATTCTCGGGGGTGTGTCAAACGCCCGGGAGGCATCCTGCAAAGTGGATTTCTCAACCCTGACTTGAGGGTTTGGGAACCCTCACCCTCAAGTTGAGACATCGTGAGAATCGCCCTGAAAGCCCTGGCGGCAAGCGCCAGCCGCTCTGCGGCAATGATTCGGCGGGGGCGGCCACCCGTGGCGAGCGCGCCGCCAAACCCTCGACCTCCCTATTCGGGCAGGCTGTGTTCTTCGCCCCCGATTGCCGGATGACTGGGCGCATGCAGGTCGACATAACTGAGCGTCGTCACCGAGGGATCGGCGAGCACCGCCGCGGCCGCTCGCCACTTCTCTTCCGCCCGCGAGGAGTCGCCAAAGCGCAGTTCGATCCCCGAGCTCAGTTCGACGTCGACGCCGCTTTCGCCGTAGCGACTGGAGGCGAGGAAGCGGCGCAGCGCCGGCAGCACCGCCCCCAGCACTTCGGCTTGTTCGAGGGCCGGCCCCTTCAGCTGCCCGTCCTGCGGCGCTTCGCTCAGCGGCAGGACCGGCAGGTGGAGGTGCTCTGGGTCGTAGTCCCAGCGGATCACCTCACCGTTGGCGGCGACGGGCACCGCGTCCTCTCCTTCGCCGATCTGGGCCGCTAGCTGCGGCACGTGCACGGTCGCCACGTCCGTTTTGTCGCGTAACGCGAACCAGTAGATCGCCACCGCAGCGGCGACGACGATCACCACCGCCGCGAGCAGGCGCCTCACAGCTTCCAGCCGCCGGGCGGCTCCGCCGCGCCCAGCACCTGGACCTCCGGCTCCAGCTCGACGCCGAAGCGCTCGTGGACCCGCCGGCGGCCCTCGGCCATCAGCGCCAGCACGTCGGCGGTGGTCGCCTCGCGATCGTTCTCGACGAAATTCGCGTGCTTGATGGAGAAACGCGCACCGCCGACGCGCAGCCCGCGGCAGCCGGCCGCCTCGAGCAGCTGACCAGCCGAGCGTCCCTCGGCGCGCGGGTCTTCGGGGTTCTTGAAGGTCGAGCCAAAGGTTTTGATCCCTGAAGGCTGCGCCTCGTGGCGGCGACCGCGCATCGAAGCGAGCGTCGCCCGGATCTCGTCCGGGTCTGCCGGGGTGAGCCGGAAGCTGGCGCAGGCGACCACTTCGCCCGGGCCGAGGTTCGAGCGCCGGTAGGAGAAGCCGAGATCCTCGGGCCCGCGCCGGTCGACCCCCGCGCCGGTCGCGACGTCAACCCACTCGAGCACCTGGGCGAGCTGCCCGCCATAGGCATTGGCGTTCATCTTCACCGCCCCACCCGCGGTGCCGGGGATGTTGATCCCGAACTCGAGCCCCGCGAGGCCCCAGCCGGCCGTCTTCGCCGCCGCCGAGGGCAGCCGGGCGCCGCCGCCGCAGCGCAGGGTCTCCCCCTCGCGCTCAATCGAGGCGAGCCCACCGTCCAGCTTGATCGCGATGCCGTGGAATCCATCGTCGGCTACCAGCAGGTTCGAGCCGGACCCGACCACTCCTACAGCCACCCGCACGGCCGCCGCCCAGCGCAGGATCGCGACCAGCGAGTCCTCGTCCTCGGGGCGGGCGAACCAGTCGGCCGGACCGCCGGTGCGGACCGTGGTCAGACGGGCAAGCGGATAGTCGCGCTCGACCCCGGCCGGCGGCGCGGCGGCGCTCACGCGTCCTCCTCGCGCACCAGCGCCTCCCCGAGCCGGAAGATGTCGCCGGCGCCGATCGTCACCAGTACCGAGCCCGCCGGGAAGAGGTCGGGATTGCGATCGAGCCGCTCGGCTAGCGCCCGTTCGGCGCGGCCCGCGTCCGGCAGCCACCAAACCGGCCGGCCACTGCCGCGGTCGGCGGCGGCGCGGGCGACGTCGAGGCCGCTGACCCCCGCCAGCTCGCCGACCGGCTGCTCGCGGGCCGGGTAGACGTCGAGCACTGCGACCTCGTCAGCGAGCGCCAGCCCCGCGCCGAACCCGGCGGCGAAGGCCTTGGTGCGCGAGTAGAGGTGGGGCTGGAAGACGGCGAGCAGGCGCGGTGGGTTGAGCTCGCGCAGGGCGCTGAGCGCGGCGCGAACCTCGGTTGGGTGGTGGGCGTAGTCGTCATATATATGGACTCCCCCGCGCCGGCCCTTGCGCTCAAGCCGGCGACGGACACCGGGGAAGCTCGCGAGGGCCGCGGCGGCGGCCCCCACGTCGGGGCCGCCCTGGCTTGCCAAGCTCGCCGCCTTGATCGCGCCGAGAGCGGCGCGCGCGTTGAGGCGGTTGTGGCGGCCAGGGATGGCCAGCTCGAGCCCAGCCGGTCCGGGCCCCTCGGCATCGAAGCCGACGATTCCCGCCGAGGTCTCCGTGGTCAGTGCATCGAGCGAACCGTCGGCGGGGAGCACGGCGGCGTTGGCAGGCTCAAGGAAGCGGCGGAAGGCGGCGTGCAGCTCGGCCAGCGAGCCCCAGCGGCTGTGGTGGTCCATCTCGACGTTGGTGACAACCGCGACCTCCGGCTGCAGCTCGAGGAAGCTGGCATCGCTCTCGTCGGCCTCGGCGACAACCCACTCGCCCTCGCCCCAGCCGGCGTTGGCGGCGCCGCCGTCGCCGCCGAGCCCCGGCACCTCACCGCCGACGAAGAAGGCCGGGTCGGCGCCGATGCCGCGCAGCGCCCAGGCGATCATCGCCGTCGTCGTCGTCTTGCCGTGGGTACCGGCGACCGCGATCAGCCGCTTCTCGGCGCAGAGCTCAGCGAGCAGCGCACCGCGGTGGATCACCTCGACCCCGCGCTCGCGGGCGGCGACCAGCTCCGGGTTGTCGGCGGCGATCGCGGTCGAGACGACGACCTCGGCGCCTGCCGGCAGGTTGGCGGCGTCGTGGCCGACCGCGACTTCGAGCCCGGCGCCCCGCAGCCGCTCCAGATAAGAGGAGTCACTGCGGTCCGACCCGGTCACCGTCGCGCCAAGCCGGGCACAGACCAGGGCCAGCCCACTCATCCCGGCGCCGCCAGCGCCAATGAAGTGCAGCCGCCGCGCCGACCAGTCGCGTTTGCCTTCAGCCACCGCCGCCCCCCGCCTCGTGGTTGTCCTTCGGTCCGTTTCCCGGCTCGTGGTTGTCCTTCGGTCCGCTAACCGGCCCTAAGGACAACCACGCTGCGGCGAGGACCTCGTCGGCGATGCGGCGCGCGGCGTCGGGCTTCGCCATCGCCCGCGCCGCGGCCGACATCGACTCCAGCCGCGCCGTGTCGCCGAGCAGCGCCGCGACCTCGGTGCCCAGCCGCGCCGCGGTCAGGTCCGCGTCGGCAACCACGGTCGCCGCCCCGCCGCGCTCGAGCCAGCGCGCGTTGGCGGTCTGGTGGTCGGCGGTTGCGTGCGGGAAGGGGACGAGGATCGACGGCCGGCCGACCGCGGTTACCTCGAAGACCGAGCCGCCGGAGCGAGCGACGACGAGGTCGGCGGCGGCGAGGACATCGCCGAGGTTTGGCTCGTACTCGAGCAGCGTGTAGCGCTGGCGATGCGGCGCCGCGGCCAAGCGGTTGCGCAGCACCGCGTAGTCGCGGCGCCCGGCCAGCTGCAGGACCTCGAACTCGCGCCCACCGGCGCTCTCCCCCTCGGCGAAGGCTTCAACCGCGGCGAAGTTGAGCGAGCGCGCCCCCTGACTGCCGCCCATCACCAGAACGGTCCGCGCGCCCTGCTCGATACCAAACCGCCGACGCGCCGCCTCCCGGTCCGCGGCCAAGACCGCATCGGGCACCGGGCGCCCGGTCACCACATACCGCTTTCCCTCCCGCCCCTCGATCGGAAACGCAAGGCAGACCCGCCGCGCCCGTCCGGCGAGCAGCCGGTTGGCGAGGCCGAGGTGGCTGTCGGCCTCGGTGAGGACGAGCGGCGTTCGGGTCAGTGCGGCTGCCAGCCCGGCCGGACCGGCGACGTAGCCGCCGCCGCCCAGGATCACATCGGCGCGGCGCCGCCGCAAAGCGGATCGCGCCGCGCCGACCGCCCCCAGCGCCTCGACCCCCGCCCGGGCAGCGCGCAGGGGGTTGCGACGGTCGATACCCCGGACCCGGACGAAGTCGATCTCGAAGCCCGCCGCCGGCACCAGCTCGGCCTCGATCCGCTCGCGCGTCCCCAGCCAAGTGACCAGGGCGCCGCTAGCCCGAAGCTCTTCGGCGACGGCCATTGCGGGTACCACGTGCCCCGCGGTTCCCCCCGCCGCCACCACGACCCTTGGCTCCTCTGGCACCGCTCGCTCGGCTCCTTTCACGGGCGTCCGCCCTTTCGCGGGCGCTGGCGCGACCGCCTTCGACGACGCGCAGTTTGCCAGTGCCGCCACCCGTCCCCGAGCCGCGCGCCGCGCTCGCCTTGCCACCGCGGGCGACGTTGAGGATCAAGCCGACCGCGAACAGGGTCGCCATCAGGCTGCTGTTGCCGTAGGAGACGAAGGGCAGCGGTACACCGGTCAGCGGCGCCAGGCCCATCACCGCGAAGAGATTCACAGATGCCTGCACAAGGATCAAGGAAGTGAGACCGGCGACGAGCAGCTTGCCGTAGTTGTCCTTTGCTTTTTGCGCGACTTTGAGACCGGCGTAGCCGAACATCGCGAACAGCCCGACAACGCCGACGATCCCGGCCATCCCCAGCTCCTCGCCGATCACCGCCGAGATCATGTCGGTGTGGGCCTCTGGCAGATAGAAGGCCTTCTGCACCCCGTTGCCGATCCCGACTCCGAAGAGGCCGCCGGAGCCGAGCGCGATCTTCGCCTGCGCCGCCTGGAAGCCGGCCCCTTCCGCCGCGTCGCCGGGGTTGAGGAAACCGGTCAGCCGCGCCATCCGGTAGGGCTCGATGATCGTCATCAGCAGCGCGCAGACGCCGATCACCAAGAGGATCAGGCCGAGGTCGCGGGGCCGCGCGCCGGCGGCGATCAGGGTCGCGCCGGTCGCCAGGGCGATCACCATCGTCGTCCCCATGTCGGGCTCGGCCATGATCAGCAAGCAGGAGATGCCGACAACGAGGAGGACCGGCATGATGCCCTCGATCGTGCGTGCCCGCTTCGGCTTGCGGGCGAGGACGTCGGCGGCGTAGAGGATCAACGCCACCTTGGCCAGCTCGGAAGGCTGGATCTGCAGCGAACCGCCGCCGATCCAGCGGGTGGCACCGTTGACGTTGGTGCCGATCCCCAGCACCGCGAGCAGGAGGAAGATCGCTACGGCGAGCAGCAGCGGCGTCGCGTTGCGGACCAGCGATAGGCCGCGGCGCGCGACCACGTGCATGATCGCGAGCCCGATCGCGCCGAAGATCAGCGTCCGCTTCAGATAGAAGGCACTGTCGGAGAGGCCGCCGTTCTGCAGGATGCGGGTCGTCGAGGAGGCCGAGAAGACCATCACCGCGCCGAGCGCCAGCAGGCACAGGGTCGCGGTCAGCAGCATGTTGTACTCGGTCGAGGCGGCTTTGCCGCGGGCCCGCCGCTTCGGCTTCGCGCCCTTCCCCTTCCCTTTCGACGCCTTGCCGCCGCCAAAACCGAAGCGCCCGAGGCGGAGCGCGTCGGTGCTCACGCCGCGGCCTCCAAAACAGCAACGATCGCGCGGAAGCGCTCGCCGCGCGCTTCGAAGCCGGAGAAGGCGTCGAAGCTGGCGCAGGCCGGCGAGAGCAGGACGACCTCGCCGGCCGCGGCCGCAGCGGCGGCGCGGCGAACCGCGTCTTCGAGATCCGCACAGCGGTGCAGCTCGACGCCGGCGGCGACCGCTGGCGCCAGCTCGTTCGCCATCCGCTCGGTGGTAGCGCCGACGAGGTAAGCAGCGACGGCGTGCTCGCGCAGCGGCTCGATCAGCGGCGCGAACGGCTCGTCCTTGTCGCTGCCGCCGAGGATCACGCGGACGCCGCCCATGAAGGCACGCAGGCCAACGGTTGCCGAGGCGACGTTGGTCGCCTTCGAGTCGTTGACGAACTCGACCCGATCGATCGTCGCCACCCGCTCGAGTCGGTGCGGCACGCCGGCGAAGCTACACAGCCCCTCGCGGACCGCCTCTCGGTCGAGGCCCATCGAGAGCGCCGCCGCGGCGGCGGCCATTGCGTTGGCGACGTTGTGCTCGCCGAACAGGCCCAGCTCGGAGACCGCCAGCAGCGGCTCGCCGTCGTAGAAGATCGTCCCCTCGGCGAACGAGACCTCGCAGTCGGGCCCAGCGCCGACGCAGAAGCCAACCCGCCGCGCACAGCCGCCGAGGTCGACCCCGGCCAGCGCCGGCTCGTCTTCGTTGAAGACGGCGACGTCGTCGTTGCCCTGGTTGGCGAAGATCCGCAGCTTGGCGGCGAGATAGTCCTCGAGCGTGCCGTGGCGATCGAGGTGGTCGGGCGCCAAGTTGAGGAAGACGGCACACTCCGGCGCAAAGAGGTCCGTGTCTTCAAGCTGGAAGCTCGAGGCCTCGCAGACGACGGTCGCGTCGGCCTCGATCTCACCGACCAGGCTGGCCAGCGGGGTGCCGACGTTGCCAGCGACCGCGACCGGCTCACCAGCGGCGCGCCAAAGATGCCCGAGCAGCTCGACCGTCGTGGTCTTGCCGTTGGTGCCGGTCACCGCGACGGTGCGGTTGGGCAGCGCCCGCCAGGCCAGCTCGAGCTCACCGATCACCCCAATCCCGCGCTCCCGAGCAGCCGCGATCACCGCCGCCTCCCGGGGAACTCCCGGGCTCTTGACGACGGTATGCATACCCTCGAGCTGTGCAAGTCCATCCGTATCCAGGTGGACTTCGACACCAAGCGCCGCCAATCCTGCCGCCCCCTCAGGATGATCCGAATCAACCGCCCGCACCCTCTCCCCCCGCCCCACCAACAGCCGCACCGCCGCCTGCCCCGACCGCGCCAACCCAACCACCAAAACCGGCCCCCGCGGCAACGGCGGCCGTACTTCCTTGGGCGGCAACATGGCGTTCGGTGGCACAGTTCACATAACTTCGCGGTAGCCCCCGCCGTCCCTGTCCAAACCCTGCTTCCCTCTGATAATTGCCCAAATCGGAGGGGCGGCGTGGAGACAGGCGTGTGCGGCTGGCGAGCGCCGGACCAAGCGGGGCAAGGACGCAGGAAGGCCGAATAGCAGCGCTATTTGGCCGACCGAGGACGCTGCCCCGCGCAGCGTCCGCCGCCGCCAGGCGCGCGCGCCTGTCTCCACGCCGCCCCGACAAAAGAAAAGCTGGGGGCGGGCCCCCCGGCCACCCCCAGCATCCCCGCCGTCTTTCGTCGCAAGGCCCCCCGACCTTGGCGCGGTCGGCGTAGATGGCGAGGACACGCCGACCAATTACCCCCGGAGGCGCCATGAAAGGTTCGCCTCCTCCCTACCGGTGGGTTCCGTCTCACCGGAGTCTGCACCGTATAAGAACCAATGTGTCCCGTCAAGGAAAGAAATAGCTGAGGGGTCCCAAAAACGGACGGCTGGACAACGAATTTTCAGTACGAGTTGAGACCGAGCCTCGCACCCCAAGACGACCGCTGCACCCCTGAAGTGAACTCCCCTAGCGGCCGATCGACTGCTGGTACAGCGTGAAGCCGATTCCGGAGCAGACCGCGGCGATGATCCAGAAGCGCAGCATGATCTTCGTCTCCGACCAGGCCATCATCTCGAAGTGGTGGTGCAACGGCGCCATCAGGAAGACGCGGCGGCGGAAGGTCTTGAAGGAAAAGACCTGGATCGCGACCGAGAGCGCCTCGATGACGAAGATGCCGCCGATGATCAACAGCAGCACCTCGGTCTGAGTCATCACCGCCAGCGCCCCGATCGCCCCCCCGAGGCCGAGCGAGCCGGTGTCGCCCATGAAGATCGAGGCCGGGAAGGCGTTGTACCAGAGGAAGCCAATGCAGGCGCCAACCAGGCAGGCCGAGAGCAGCGCCAGATCCTGTTGCTGGTTGGCGATGAACGAGATCGCCGTGTAGGCGAGGAGGACGATCGCGCAGGAGCCGGCGGCGAGGCCGTCGAGGCCGTCGGTCAGGTTGACCCCGTTCGAGGTGCCGGCGAGGACGAGGAAGACGAGGACGAAGTAGAGGATCGGACCGAGGTCGAGCGAGCCGCCGCCGATCCGCAGCTCGAGGATCGGCTCGAGGCCGACCTCGTGGCGGGCGACCCACCAGAGGACGAGGGCGAGAGCGATCTGGAAGAGGATCTTGTAGCGCGCCGAGAGGCCCAGCGAACGCCGTTTGACGATCTTGATGTAGTCGTCGGCGAAGCCGATCGCCGCGCAGCCGAGGGCGACGCCGAAGACCGCCAAGCTCTGCGCGTCGCGATCCGAGAGGACTAGATAGGGCACGCAGATCGAGGCGAAGATGATCAGGCCGCCCATCGTTGGCGTGCCGGCCTTGGCGTGGTGTTCCTGCGGGCCCTCCTCGCGGATGTGCTGGCCGAACTCGCGAACCCGCAGGTATTCGATGAATTTTGGGCCGAGGAAGATGCAGATCAGCATCGCGGCCATGCCGGCAATCAAGACTTCGCCCATATCAGGCGCCGCCTCCTCTGCTCCGCCGAGGGCGAAGAGAATCAGATATGGATTCGCCCTCGGCTCCGCGTCCGGGGGCGGCTTCACTCTCCATCAGCGCTTCGGCCACTCCCTCCAGCCCAGCCGAGCGCGAGCCCTTGATCAGCACCGCGTCGCCCGCTTCAAGGTGAGCCGAGAGCAGCTCGGCGGCCTCGGCGGGATCGGCGACCAGCTCGTCGGGGCCGTACTCGCGGGCCGGCTCGCCGACCCCGACGACGAGGTCGACCCCGACCTCGCGAGCGTGCTCGCCGACTTCGCGGTGGTAGGCGGGGGCGCCGGGGCCGAGCTCTGCCATCTCGCCCAGCACCGCGAGGCGCCGCGGCGCGTCCAGGGTCATCAGGTGGTCGAGCGCCGCGCGCATCGACACCGGGTTGGCGTTGTAACAGTCATTAACGAGGACGATTCCGTCGCGAAGCGCAAGACGCTCGCCACGGAAGCGAGAGAATCCTATGCCGAGCGTCGCGCGTTCGGCCATCTCGGCCGGGGAGACGCCGAGCGCGACGCCGGCGGCGATCGCGGCGAGGGCGTTGGTCAGGTTGTGGGCCTCGGCGAACGGCAACGACATTCGTTGCTCGCCGAGCGGCGTCGCGATCGTCGCCTCGGTGACCCCATCGGCGACCCGCGAATCGAGGACGAAGACGTCGCCGCCGGGCCCGAAGCGCAGCAGCCGCTCGGCTCGTTTTAGGTGCGGCTCGAGCTCGCCGGCGTCAACGGGGGCGACGGCGGTGCCGCCGGGGCGAAGGGAGTCGAGGATCTCCGCCTTGGCGGCGGCGATCGCCGCGACCGAACCGAGCAGCTCGACGTGGACCGGACCGACGTTGGTGATCACCGCCACGTCGGGTTCGGCGATCGCCCCCAGACCGGCGATCTGACCGGCCCCCCGCATCGCCATCTCCAGCACCAGCGTCTCGGTCTCATCGGGGGCTTCGAGCACGGTCAGCGGCAACCCGATCTCGGTGTTGAGGTTCTCGCGGTTGGCGTGGACGCGGCCCGGCAGCAGCGCCCGGGCGATGTCCTTGACCGAGGTCTTGCCGACCGAGCCGGTGACGCCAACCACCCTGGCGCCGAGCGCCTGCCGCCAGGCGTTGGCCAGCCGCTGCATCGCCAACAGCGGATCGTCGGCGGCGAAGACCCAGGCCGGCGGCGCCATGTCGGCGGTCGCGCCAGCGCCGCCGGCAAGCCCCGAGGAGGCAAGCGCGGCGGCGTGCTCGGGCCCGATCACGACCCCCCACGCCCCTGCCGCCAGTGCCGACTCGGCGAACTCGCCGCCGTCGCGGTGCTCGCCGCGCAGACCGAAAAAGAGGTCGCCGCGGCCGCTCTGCGAAGAGTCGATCGTCGCCCGTCGCGGTGGCGTCGGGGCGCCTTCGGTCAGCGCCTCGGCCCCGGTCGCGGCGGCGATCTCGCGGCCACCCAGCCTCACGCCGTGCCTGCCCGCTGGGCCGGCTCGGCGAGCCGCCGCAGTTCCTCGCGGGCGACCTCGCGGTCGTCGAACGGGATCTTTCGCCCGCCCTCGAATTCCTGGCCTTGCTCGTGACCCTTGCCGGCGATGACGACCGTGTCGCCGGGCTCGGCCCGCGCCAGCGCCTTCGCGATCGCTGCGCGTCGGTCGACCTCGACCTCGAGCTCCGATGCCGACTCGGCCCCCGCCGCCACTGCGGCGACGATCGCCTCCGGCTGCTCGGAGCGCGGATTGTCGGAGGTGACGATCACCAGGTCGGAGAGCTCGGCCCCGGCCCGTCCCATCTTCGGCCGCTTGTCGCGATCGCGGTCGCCGCCAGCACCAAAGACAGAGATCACCCGGCCGGCAGTCAGCCGCCGCGCCGCCCGCAGCACGTTCTCGAGCGAATCGGGGGTGTGGGCGTAGTCGACGAGAACCGCGAACTCCTGGCCCTCGTCGATCGGCTCGAAGCGGCCCGGCACCCGTGCCGCACGCGCCAGCCCGGCGGCGGCCTGCTCGGCGCTCACCCCCATCGCCCGCGCCGCGGCGAAGGCGCCAAGCGCGTTGGCGACGTTGAAGTGGCCGGGCAGCCCGGTGCGCAGCTCCATTTCGCCGACCGCGAAGCTGGCGCCGCCGGCGTCGAAGGCAACGTCGCGCGCCGAGTAATCGGCGGCGGCACCCTCGGCCGAGAAGGTGACGCACTCGAATTCCTCCGCCAGCCGCCGCCCGTAGGGATCGTCGAGGTTGACGATCGAGGTGGCGGGCGCGAGCTCGGCGAAGAGCCTGCGCTTGGCGAGGAAGTAGTCCTCCATGTCGGTGTGGAAGTCGAGGTGGTCCTGGGTCAGGTTGGTGAAGATCGCCACCTCGAAATGAATCGCGTCGGCCCGGTGCAGGACCAGCGCGTGCGAGGAGACCTCCATCGCGCAGGCTCGGTCGCCCTTCGCCAACATTCGCCGGAAGGTCGCCTGCAGGTCGATCGCCTCCGGCGTCGTCCGCACCACCTCCTCCTCAACCCCGCCGACCACCTGCTTGACCGTGCCGAGCAGCCCGCACTTCGTGCCGGAACCCTCAAGGATCTCGCGCAGGAGGAAGGCGGTCGTCGTCTTCCCGTTCGTCCCCGTCACCCCAGCGACACGCAGCTCCGCGGTCGGATCGCCGTTGAACCGAGCCGCAATCGGCGCCATAGCGGCCCGCGCGTCCGCCACCACAGCCTGCGGCACCGCGACCTCCAGCTCGCGCTCGACCACCAGCGCCGCCGCCCCCGCATCCACCACCTGCGCCGCAAACTCATGCCCATCCCGCTTCTCCCCGACCACGCAGAAAAACAGCGTCCCAGGCCCAACCTTCCGACTGTCATAAGCAAGGTCAGAAATCTCCACGGACGGATCACCCACAATCCGTCCCACAGAAGCTCCCCCAAGGAGGTGGTCGAGTCTCATCGCCCGCAAGTCTAGGTACGACCCCGGGCGACCGAAGGGCGTCGGGTGCCCCTCCCGAAAACACTCAAGCGGAGCGCCAGCGGAGCGTTTTCGGGAGGGGCACCCGACGCCCTCACCGATCGTGCAACACCGTCCCTATTCCTGCGGCACGCCGAGATAAGGCAAAGCGAATTCCGCAATTTGCCCAAACGCCGGCGCCGCCACCGAGCCACCGTAGATTTCGCCCTGCGGCTCGTCGACGATCACCGCCGCCAGCAGCTGCGGGTTCTGGGCCGGGGCGAAGCCAATGAAGGAGGCGATGTATTTGGTCTCCGAGTAGCCACCGTTTTCGGCGACCTCCGCGGTTCCCGTCTTGCCGGCAAGGGTGTAGCCGGGGACGCTGACCGCCGAGGCAGTGCCGCCGGATTCGAGCACGCCCTCGAGCATTTCGCGGATCTCCGCCGCGACCTCCGGTTTCACCACCCGCTTGCCTTTCGGCTCGTGGATGGTTTCTTCACCGATCCGCTTGATCAGCTGCGGCGGCCGCAGGTAGCCGTTGTCGGCGATCGCCGTGTAGGCGGCGACCATCTGGATCGGCGTCACCGCAAGTCCCTGCCCGATCGGGATGTTGCCGATCGAGGAGCCGGACCATTCGTCGAGCTTCGGCACGATGCCGCTTTCCTCGTTCGGGAACTGAACCCCGGTCGGCTTGCCGAAGCCGAATTTTTCGATCCATTTGCTGAATTTGTCTTCGCCGACCTCGAGCCCGATAGTGACCGCGCCGACGTTCGACGAATGCGCCAGGATCTGCGCGACGGTCAGGGTTTCGGTGCCGCGTTCCTCGGCGTCTTCGATCGTTCGGTCGGCGACCTGGATCTGCGGCGCCAGGGTGAATTCGGTGCTCGGCGTGACCAGTTTTTCTTCCAGCGCCGCGGCGACCGTGAATGCCTTGAAGGTCGAGCCCGGTTCGTAGTTGAGGCTGGTCGCCTTGTTCATCAAGTCTTCGTTGCTCGCTTCTGAGAAGTCGCCCGGATCAACCGGCGGCCAGTTGGCCATCGCCAGGATCTGCGAATTGCGCGGGTCGATGACGATCGCCGTCGCCCCTTTTGGCGAGTAGCTTTCGCCGACTCCAGCCAGCACTTCTTCGGTCTTCTGCTGGATCACCGGGTCGAGGGTCAGCTGGATGTCTTCGCCGTCCTCGGCCTGCTTCACGGTTTCCAGCCGGATCGGGTCGCCGAGCGCGTCGCTGACCACGCGCCGTTCGCCGTCGGTGCCGCCGAGGATCGATTCCTCGCCCTCCTCGAGCCCGGTCAGGCCGGTGTTTTCCGAGCCGATCACGCCGATCACCTGCCCCGCCATCTCTCCCTGTGGGTAGACACGGCGGCTGTCGGGCAGTTGCCCGATCCCTTCCAGGTGTAGCCGTTCGATCCTCGCCGCCTTCGTCAGCGGCACTTTGTGGGCGATGTAGGCGAAGCCCGATTCTTCGGTCAGCGCTTCCAGCACTTCCTTCTGCTTCAAGTCGAGGATCGCGGCGATTTTCTTCGCCGCCTGCGCCTTGTCTTTGACCTGGTAGGGAGTGGCGTAGATCGTCGCCGCGTCTTCGGAGGAGGCGAGCAGGTTGCCGCTGCGATCGAGCAGACTGCCGCGCAGGCCCGGCACCGTCACCGTCTCGGTCTGCTGCGAAATCGCCTCGGCCGAGAGCTGCGAGCCCTGTACCCCCTGCAGCCAGAAGGCGCGGGTAACGACGACGAGGAAGGCGAGGAGAAAGCCGGCGAAAAGCAGCCCGATCCGGCGGTCGATCAGGCGCACCTACTTACCCCGCTGCCGCCAGGCGCTGGGCCGCCTTGGCAACTACGTCGGGGCCGACCTTGATCACCGTCGGCTCTTCGGTGGTCGGCATCGCGAGGCCGAGGACCGTCGCTTCGTGGCGCGTCTTCTTGCCGCTCAGTTCATGCGCCGCCCGGCTCTCGAGCATCGAGTTCTCCTGTTCGAGCGTCGTGTTGCGCTCGTCGACCTTGCTCGAGGAGGCGGCGAAGCTGAGGGTGACGACGTTGAGCGCGACGATCCCGGCCAGCATCGCCCCGAGCACCGCGATCCAGGCGCGGCCGCGGGTCATCCGCACGACCAGTCCCGAGTCCGGCAGCTCGCTGACCGCGACCGCGGTGCGACCGACCGCGTGCCCAGCTAGGCGGCCGCCGGCGGCGACCCGCTGTCCAGGCGTGGCGCGGCGCGTCGGCTTGCGAGCGGGAGCCTTGCGGGCAGGGGCGCGCGAGGGGGCTTTGCGGCGGGCCGGCGCCGGCGCGGCGACGGCGCCTTTCGCTGCCCGTTTTTTGGTGCGGGGCGGGCGCGGCGGGCTGGTCCGCGAAGGCGGCGGTGCGGTCGCAGGCGCGGTCGAGCGGCGGGCGGGGGCAGCGACGGCCATCAGGCGCTCCCCTCCGCGGTGCCGTTGGGCTCGGCGATCTTCACCGCGGCGCGCAGGTGGGCGGAGCGCGAGCGCGGGTTCGCCTCAACCTCCTCGGCGCCGGGCGCGACGGCGCGGCGGGTCAAGAGCTCGGCCTCGGGCTCGTGGCCGCAGACGCAGACCGGCAGCTCCGGCGGGCAGATACAGCCGCGCGCCTTCGCGGCCAGGAACTGCTTCACCGGCCGATCCTCAAGTGAGTGGAAGGAGATCGCGGCGAAACGGCCGCCGGGAGCCAGCAGCTCCCAGGCCAACGGCAGCGCCTCGTTCAACGCCTCGAGCTCGCCGTTCACCGCGATCCGGATCGCCTGGAAGCTGCGCTTGGCGGGATGGCCAGCGGCGAAACGGGCCGAGGCCGGCATCCCCGCCTTGACCGCGGCAACCAGCTCCGAGGTGGTCGAGAGCGGGCGGCGGCGAACGATCTCGCGGGCGATCCCGCCGGCGTAGCGCTCCTCGCCAAAGCGCCGCAGTACCTGGGCGATCCGCGACTCCGGCCACTCGTTGAGGAGGTTGGCGGCGTCGAAGCGCTGGCGGGTGTCCATCCTCATGTCGAGCGGCGCGTCGTAGGAATAGGAGAAACCCCGTTCCCAGGCGTCGACCTGCATCGAAGACATGCCGAGGTCCATGTAGACCATCTCTGGGCGCACCCCTTCGCCCTGCAGTGCAATAAGTCCTGCAGCAAAGTCGGCGGCGACGAAGCGGGTGCGGCAGGGCGCGGTCGCGGCGAAGGTGGCGAAGCGGGCTTCGGCGGCGGGGTCGCGGTCGATCCCGATCAGCATTCCTTCCGGTCCCAACTGCTCGGCGACGAGGCGAGCGTGGCCGCCGCCGCCGAAGGTGCAGTCGACCGCGGTCTGACCGGCAGCCGGCGCCAGCAGCGAGAGCAGCTCGGGGGCGAGGACGGGCTCGTGCTCGGTGCTCATTAGCGCAGCCGCCGGCCCGAGGGCGGGTCCGTGGGAGATGGGGATGCGTGCGGCATTAAGCCTCATGGTTACGCGGCTCCGGCTGCGGCCAGACCCTCGGCGATCTCGGGGGCGGCGGCGTCGAGCTCTTCCTCCTGCTTGGCCCAGGCATCGGCGTCCCAGATCTCCAGGTACTCGCCGGCGCCGACCACGACGCAGTTGCCGGACAGGCCGGCGTGCTCGATCAGCGGCTTGGGCAACCTGATCCTCCCCGCGGAGTCGAGCGTGTCGTCGAAGGAGCCGCCGTGGAAGCGGCGGCGCAGCAGTCGGGCGTCGCGGCCGAAGGGGCTGTGCGGTTCGAGGAAGCGCTCGGAGAGCTGCTCGTAGGAGTCCGTCGTGTGGACCCAGACACAGGGGTCGAAGCCTTTCGAGAGAACAACCCCATCGGCGAGAGAGGCGCGGAACCGTGAGGGAACCGTGAGCCGATCCTTGGCGTCGAGGCTGTGCTCGTAGATGCCCCGGAATGCCAACTCGGATGGTCCTTTCTGAGCGGTCTCACTGGGAGGGCGGAAGAGAGTTAGGACCGGAGTGATGAGGTGGGAGGAGCCTCACCACCCCGGTCCTGGGCTTCAACTCGAGCGCCACAGTACCCCACTCTCTCCCACTTTGCAACACCTCCTCCCTCTGCAACCCCGGTTGCATCCGCCCGGGCGCTTTAGGGTCCGCTTCGTGCCTGAGGGCGAGGGAGCACATCCGGCGGACGAAACGGCGCCAGAGGCGCCGGCCTCCGAGGCGCCCGGTACGCCCCCTGCACCGCCCGACGACGCCAATGATCTGCGCGGCTACCACTTCAAGCTGCTGATCGGCGCCGGCAAGACCTGGGCCCTGATCCTGATCCCGGCAGTCGTAATCGCCGCCATCGTCGCGGCCCTCCTCCACCCGTTGATCGGAGCTGCCGCCCTGGTCGGCCTGGTCCTGGTCGGGATCGTGATCGCCTGGATCGTCGCCGACAACCGCGCCGCCGACGCTTTCTTCTCCCTCTACGCCTCCGAGCACGGCCTGCAGCTCGGCGGCAAGGCGCCGCTGCCGCCGCTCACCCCCCTGCTGCGCAAGGGTGATGACCGCTACGCCGATCGCACCCTGAGCGGCCGCCTCGCCCCCGACTGCGACGGCACCCTCGCCCTCTTCACCTACGAGGAAGAGCACACCGACAGCAACGGCAACCGCGAGACCAGCTACTACCACTACACCCTCGGCCTCACCGCAGTCCCCGACTGCGTCACCTTCGTCCCCGAGCTCTACTGCCAGCGCAAGTTCGGGCTCCGCGCCCTGGAGAAGTTCGAGGACGTCTTCCGCCGCTCCAAGCAGCGGGTCAAGCTTGAGAGCGAAGCGCTCGACGACAAGTACGAGATCTTCGCCGGCAAAGACCAGGACGCGAACTGGCTGCGCCAGCTCTTCGCCCCCACCTTCATCGTCTGGCTGACCGACGAAGCGCCGCCCAAGTTCGCCTTCGAGCTGGTCGGCGGCAACCTCTGCTGCTACGTCAGCGGCCACAAGGAAGACGCCGCCGACCTCGACACGATCAGCGCTGCCACCGCCGCCGTCGCCCGCCGGCTGCGCGAAGAGGCCGGCGAGACGAGCCAGTCGCCGGGCTAGAAGCCCTGCAGCAGGGTGCCGGCGTTGGCGAGGAGACCCGCCGCGATCATCAGCAGCACCGAGGGGACGAGCACGAGCGCCACGACCAGCTGGATCTTCGGTGCGGCGCGGGCGGCGTGCTCCTCGACGGCACGGCGGCTGTCGCGGCGCATGGCGCTGGCCTGGCGGCGGAGCTGGTCGGCGAGCGGCGAGCCGAAGCGCCGTGAGCGCTCGATCGAGGCGACCAGGGCTGCCACCTCGCTGCCGGGCACGCGGACGCGCAGCGCGGCCAGCGCCGTTGAGAGCGGCGCCCCGCAGGAGACCTCGGCGACGGTCAGCCGCAGCTCCTCGGCCAGCGGCCCCTCCCCGCTCCGCGCCAGCTGCTCGAGACCGGCCGCCGGGCCACGGCCGGAGGCGGCGCTGACCGCGAGCAGGTCGAGGGCGTCGGGAAGCGCGGTGACCAGGCGGCGGTGGCGGCGCCGAGCTTCGCGCTCGAGCAGTGCGTCAGGAAAGAAGAAACCGGCGGCGGGCAGCAGCACGGCGACCAGCAGCGCCGTCCGTCCCGGCGCTGCCGGCGCGGCGCCAGTGGCAAGGAGGCCACCACAGGCGGCGCCGGCCAGTTTCGCCACCATCACCGCCGGCAACGGGTAGCGCGCTTCCAGGCCCGAGCGCCGCAGCCGCTCCGGCAACCCGAGACGCAGCGCCGCCTGCGCCGGCCGGCCGCGGAGGCCGAGCCTCCGCCGAGTCCCGGTCCCGCGACCACGCAACAGCTCCCAGGCCGCGGCGAAGCCGCAAAGCACGGCGAGCGCCGCCAGCAGGCCGACGCCGCTCATCGGGCTGTTCCTTTTGTCCGAATGGCCGACATAAGGAACAGCTGGGCGGTCACTCGACCACCCGGGAGAGACGCTGGATTGCCAGGAACCCGACTAGCTGTAGGACCGCCGCCACCGCCAGTAGTGCCGCCGAGGCGGTCGAGGCGAGCAGCGTGGCGAGGAAACCCGGCTCGAGCAGCTCGGCGAAGAGGGCGCCGCCGCTCGGCATCGCGACGACCAGGAGGCCGGTGAAGCGGGCCTGGGCGGTGGCCGAGCGGGCGTCTTCGGCGACCCGGTCGCGCTCGGCGGCGCCGCTGGCGAAGCGCCGCAGCAGACCGGCAAGGTCGCCGCCGGCCAGCCGCTGGCTGAGCAGGGCGGCGGCGAAGGCATCGACCCGCTCCGAGCGCATCCGCCGCCGCCAGGCAGCGATCGCCTCGGCGGTCGGGGCGCCGAGGTCGAGCTCGGCGCCGAGCCGCCCCAGCTCGGCTGCCGGCGGGCCGTCGAGGTAAGCGGCCGCGGCCGGCAGCGAGGCCCGGAGGCTGCGCCCGGCGCTGAGCGAGTCGGCGACCGCGGTCGCCACTTCGGGCAATGAGCGCTCGACCGCCTCGCGGTAGCGGCGGCGCCGGCTCGCGATCGCCCAGCCGGCGGCCGCAGGCGCCGCGACCGCCAGCGGCAGCGCCACCTGCGGCCCGGCGAGCAACCAACCGGAAGCCACCGCGATCAGCACCGCCAGCGCCGCCAGTCGTCGCCGCTCGCCGCTCGACGGCGCGTAGCCCTCGCGTCCGGCCCGCCGCAGCGGCTCGATCGCCTGCCGCACCCAGCTCGCGGCCGCCGGGCTGGCGAGGAGTGCCTCGCGCGCCGCGAGGGCCAGCAGCGAGCCGGCGAGGGCACCGAGCAAAGTCGGCAGCGGGCCGCCGCCGGCGATCAATCGAGCTGCCTCGACTCGGCATCTGACGTCGCCCCGACCTCCTCGACGGCGCTGACCACGCGGGCGCCGTCTGTTCGCCGCTCCATCTGCACGATCAGGTCGATCCCGCGCCGCACCTGCTCGGCGATCGCCGCGTGCGGCAGCCCAACACCGGCCATCAGCGCCAGCGTCTCGAGCCGCGCCAGGGCATCAGCGGGTGAATTGGCGTGGACGGTCGAGAGGGCGCCGTCGTGGCCGGTGTTGAGCGCGGTCAGCAGATCGAGCGCCTCGGCGCCACGCACCTCGCCGATCACGATCCGGTCGGGTCGCATCCGCAGGGCGTTGCGCAGCAGGTCGCGGATCGTCACCTCGCCGCGGCCCTCGACCCCGGCCGGCCGGCTCTCCAGCCGCACCACGTGGGGCTGCTGCAGCCGCAGCTCGGCCGCGTCCTCGATCGTCACAACCCGCTCGCGGGCGGCGACGAAACTCGAGAGCGCGTTCAGCAGCGTCGTCTTGCCGGAGCCGGTGCCGCCACTGACGAGGACACTGCGCCGCTCGCCGACCGCCTCTTCGAGCAGGTCCCGCTGCGCCGGGCTGAGGGTGCCGAGCGCGACCAGCTCGCCGGGCCCGGGGCGCCGCACCCCGAAGCGCCGGATCGAGACCGCGGGACCGTCGATCGCCAGCGGTGGGATCACCACGTTTACCCGCGAGCCGTCGCCAAGCCGCGCGTCGACCATCGGGCTGAGCTCGTCGACCCGGCGCCCGAGCGGCGCCAGGATCCGCTCGATCGCGTTGCGCAGCTCCTCCTCGTCACCGAACTGCACCTCGGTCGCTTCGACGATGCCACCGCGCTCGACGTAGATCCGCTCCGGCCCATTGACCATCACCTCCTCGACCTCGGGGTCGGCGAGCAGTTGCTCGAGCGGCCCGAGGCCGACGCTGTCGCGGACGATCCGCTCGGCCAGCTCCTCGCGATCCACTTCCCCGAGCACCCCCGCCTCGGCCGCGACCAGCTCGCGAACCGCTTCGCTGAGCTCGCCGCCGACGCGGCCCGCCGCTGCCTCTTCGCGCCGCCGCTCGACCAGCCGTTCGCGCAGAGCGACTGCCAAAGCGGTGACGTTGCGCTCCCGCGCCGCGGCCGTCATCCGCGCAAGAGGAGCGTCACCTGGCGGGCGAAGCTCTCGGCGTGGATCAGCTCGAGCGCCTGGGCGCGGGTCAGACCCAAGGTCGCCTCGGCTTCGCCCGCCGCCTCGGCTTCGGCACCGGCGCTGAGCGCCAGCAGCGGTACCGCCGGGGCGGCAACGTAGGTGCGCCCCGCCCCGGCGTCCTTCGCTTCGACCGTGACGACGACGTCGACCAGGGTCCCCCGCGGCGGCGTGCCGGCCGCCAGCAGGGCGCCGGCGCCGGAGACCCCGATCTGCACCGGCCGGCGGCCACGGCCGAGCATCAGCCCCGGCTTCGAGCCGGCGCCCGGCGGGCGCAGCTCCGAGGCGAGCAGGTAGGAGCCCGCCGGCACCGGTGCCCGCGCGACCAGCCCGAGCGCTTGCGGTGGGGTCGAGAGCGCCCCCGGAGGCACGAAGCGGGCCGGCACTCGCCGCACCTCGAGCTCGCCGACCAGCTCGGGGTCGATCCGCTCGCCGGCCGCGAGCGCGGTCCCGGCAACCACCACCGGCCGCAGCTCGCCGTAGCCACTCGCCACCCGCTCGCCGTAGCCATCGGCGAGCGCAGCCGAGATCGCCGCCGCACCCAGTGCCGCGACGCCGAAAGCGATCGCCCGCCCGCGCCTGCTCAACTAACACTCACCGCCGCCGGCTCGAGCGGCAGCTCGAGCACCGCCTCGGTGCAGCCGGGGCCCGCATGAAAGGCGAAGCTGCCGCCGTGCTGGGCGGCGATCCGCCGCACGATCCGCAAACCATGGCCGCGGCGCTCGCCGCCAGCGATTCGCCGCGCCAGGCCACTGCGGGTTCGCCGTCCCCCCGGCCGCTGGGCGCCGGACCCGGAGTCGCCGACGGCAATCCGCAGAGTGCCGCCGCGGGCGCTCACCGTCACCACGATCCGGCTGCCGCCGTGCTCGATCGCGTTGGCCAGGAGGTTGTCGAGGGCTTGCGCGAGCTCGGCCGGGCTACCGCTGACCGCCGCCGTCCCACAGCGGCAGCGCAGCTCCAGCGAGCGACCGGCCAGCGCCGCCCTGCGCCCGCCAGCGCCTGATCGCTGCCTCGAGCAACGGTGCCGCGGCCACGGTGGCACGCACCGTGCTCGGCGCACCGCCGCCGTTGATCTCGCGTTCGAGCCGCTCCAGTGCGGCCGCAGCCATCCGCACCGGCCCC
This sequence comes from uncultured Actinomycetes bacterium, assembly GCA_963729055.1. Classification (GTDB taxonomy): domain Bacteria; phylum Actinomycetota; class Thermoleophilia; order Solirubrobacterales; family 70-9; genus VAYN01. The sequence continues at coordinate 47,023 of CAVSMQ010000009.1, forward strand.
TCGAAGTCGCCCGCGGGCGTGCCGGCGACCGGCGCGGTCAGGGCGAGCACCTGCAAGGGTCGCCGCACCTCGTGCAGCGCCTCGTTGAGGGCCGTCCGCCGCCGCGCCTCGCGCACCCCGGCGACGCCGATCGCGGCAATCGCCAGCACGCACGGCCAGCCACCTACGAACTGGTCGAAGGCCGGCGACGAACACGTCAGTTCGGCACGGGGGACGCGGCGAGCATGCCCCCTCAAGGGCAGGCCTGCCGCGGTTCTCCCCCAGCGCGAAGCCGAGAAAACGCAAAATGCGCACCTGGCACCCCGATGCGGTCTCGGCCAGGCGCTACGGAGCGCGCAGGTGCGCTTGGATAAGACCTCTTATCCTTAGGATTCGTTCCGTTCCTAAATAACGAATTTGGCTTTGCGCAAAGGAACAGGGGAACGTTTTGGAATAATTGATCGACGAACCCGGGAATTTCAGCGGCACCTACGTCGGAGTTCTCAAAAATACGAGATCGGAGAATCCCCCCGTGCCTCAGACTCGAACCTCACCCGAGGGAATCACCCAACAACTTGCGAAGGCGCTGGCGCATCCGCTGCGGATGCAGATCCTGACCTCGCTCCACCGCGGCATCTCGAGCCCCAACCAGCTCTCCCAGGAACTCGGAGAGCCGCTCGGCAACGTCAGCTACCACGTCAAAACACTGCTCGAATACGACTGCATCGAACTGGTCAAAACCGAGCCGCGCCGCGGCGCCGTCGAGCACTTCTACCGCGCCACCGAGCGCGCCTTCCTCAGCGACGAGGATTGGGCGCGGATCCCGGAGTCGACCCGCAAGGGGATCAGCGGCGTGGTCCTCGAGTCGATTGGCGCCGACGCCACCCGCGCCCTGCTCGAGGGAACGATCGAGAGCCGCACCAATACGCACATCACCCGCACGCCACTAGCCCTCGACGAGCAGGGCTTCAGCGACCTCAGCGACGTCCTCAAGGAGGTCCTCGAGCGTGCCAACACGATCCAGGAGGAAGCCGCCAACCGCCTCAACCAAGACAAGAGCGAGTCGGTCAGCACGATGTTGGCGATCCTCCACTTCGAGACGCCGAGCGAGTCCTAAGCGCGAGTCCTAAGCGGGACTACTCCGCCAGGGCGTGGACGATGCCGGCCGCGGCGAGGGCGCCGGAGGCGACCGCCGCCGCCACTGAGGGAGCCTTGGGAGTTAGGTCCCCGGCCGCGTAGAGGCCGGGGACACCTGCGTTCTGCGTCGCGTCGACCTCGACCCCGTCGCTGCCGAGCAGGTTCGGCGCGGTGCGGCGGGCGCCGAGCCGTTCCGGCAGCGGCGAGCGGCGCTCGAGCGTGATCGGCACCAGCAAGCCGCTGCAGGCGCGCTCGGAGCCGTCGGTGAAGCCGATCCCGGACAGCTCCCTGCCCTCGCCGTGCAGCTCGGCGAGCGGTCGCTCGTCAACCTCGATCCCGGCCCGCGCGAGCCGATCGCGGGCCCCGTCCGGTAGCTCGGCGGCGCCATTGCTGAGCAAGGCCACGCTCTCGCTCCAGTTGCACAACATCAGCGCCCGGTGGACCGCGGCCTCGTCGTGCCCGAACACCGCCAGCGGCTGGTCGCGAACCTCCCAGCCGTGGCAGAAAGGGCAGTGGAAGACGGAGTGCCCCCAGCGCTCGCTGGCCCCGGGCAGGTCGGGGTAGCGGTAGTCCATCCCGGTCGCGAGCAGGACCGTGCGAGCGCGCACTTTGCTCCCGTCCCCGAGCTCAAGCCCGAAGCCCTCCTCCCCGGGAGCACCGTCGATTGCTTCGACGTCGCGTACCTCGACGCTTGGATAGGGCGCCAGCTCGGCGCGCCCAGCGGCATAGAACTCGGCCGGCGGACGGCGGTCGCTGCCGAGCAGTCCGCCGATCCCCTCGGCAACCCGATTGCTCTGTTGGCCGCCATCGAGCAGCAGCGTCCGCTGCCGCGCTCGCCCCAGCACCAGCGCGGCACTGAGCCCGGCCGCGCCGCCGCCGACAACCACGCAGTCCGATTCGGAGGAAGCCACGCCGGGATCGTCGTCGCCTCGACCGCGGCTGTCAACGCGCCCCGGCCTCAACCCTCGACCAACCGGTACCCAACTCCCCAGACGTTCTGGACGTAGCGCCCGTGTTCGGGATCGAGTTTGCGCCGCAGCCGGGAAGCGTGGGAGTCGAGGGTCCTGGTCTGGCTCGGGTTGCGAAAGCCCCAGGCCGCCTGCAGCAACTCCTGCTTGGAGAAGACGCGGGTCGGGTCGCCGGCGAGGACGCGGAGCAGGGTGAACTCCTTCTTCGCCAACCGCACCTCGCGGCCGGCGACGTTGACCCGGCGCCGGGCCGGATCGACGACCAGGTCGCCAACCCGGGTCGGCCCCTCGCGACGCGGCTCGCGGCGGCGCAGGACAGTGTCGATCCGGGCGCGGAGCTCGCCATGGACGAAGGGCTTGACGAGGTAGTCATCGGCACCGGCTTCGAGCCCGCGGATACGGTCGGTGTGGTCGCCGCGACCGCTGAGGACGATCACCGGCAGGCCCGGGTCAAAGCGCTTTTCGATCCCGTCGGCGTCGCGGATCTCACGCAGGACGTCGAGCCCGGAGGCGTCGGGCAGGCCAAGATCGAGCAGCAGCAGGTCGGGCTGGTTGAAGCGACAGTGGCGCAGCGCGTCCGAGGCGCTCGGCGCCGGCAGCACCCCGTAGCGGTCGGCGAGCAGGTGGTCGCAGAGCAGCTCCAGGGTCAGTGGGTCGTCCTCGCAGACGACCAGGCGGGCGATCTCGTTGCGGGCGGGCAGCATCAGTGTCTATCCGGAATTCCGCGCGTGCGGTTGGCGAGCACAGCACCGAGCGGGGCTAGGACGCAGGGAGGCCGAATGGCAGCGCCATTTGGCCGACTGAGGACGACGCCACGCGAAGTGCGTGCGGTGCCGCCAGGCGTGCGTGGGGGGTTCCGGATAGACACTCAGCCTCCCCAAGCCGGCAGGGGCGCGGACTCTCCCCCCTGCCCCACCGGCCGCTCGAGGACCATTGCCGCACCTTGCTGGTAAGCGATGCGCCGCGGCGGCACCGCGAGGCGCTCGGCGAGCAGGGTGCCGCGGCGATCGAGGAAGTGCAGGTCGAGGGCGAAGCGCATCCAGAAGGTGTGAACGCAGGCGCAGCCGGGCAGCAGCAGTCCCGGCTGCGCCTCCTCGCGGTCGAGACCCGCGAGGCCGAGCAGCCGCGCCCGCCGGTCGACGGCGACCGGGAAGCGAATCCCGCCGACTTCGGCGCGGGGCAGCCGACTCAGTCTCTTCGCGTCCACCCCACTACAAGGCGTCGGCGGTCCCGAACTCTCCCCCCTACGCCGCTGCCAAAAATCCTCCGAAGTGCAAACGGGCGTTCAGAGGCCCGCCCGAACAGGCACGGGATTACGATGCTTGGCAGGATCATGCACCTGCTCGCGCTGGGCTTGCGCGGGTGGGATGGGCTTCAACTCAAATGGATAAGAAAACGACCCGCAGAGGGAACTACGAGTCTGGTTCGGACTACGTCCTCGAGTACGGCGAGCTCCGCTTCGCCTTCAACGAGGAGGACTTCGCCCAGCGCGTCGAGCAGGCGGCCGTCAAGCTCGCCTTCGTCGACCAGGGACTGAGCCGGGAGGAGATCGACGACCTCCTCGACCTCGCGGTCAGCGGCGAGATCGCCGAGCCCAGCTCGCGTCTCGGCGAGCACATCAACGAGAACTGGGAGGACCTGGTCGGCCCCTCCAACCGCAGCCTGGTCCACTGGATCCGCCGCCTCGTCTTCCGCGGCGCTTGGCTCGACCAGCGGGTCAAGGAGGGTGAGCTCGACGTTGTCTTCGACGAGCGCACCCAGACCTTCGGCTACGTCCAGCCGGATCGCAGCGACGAGCTGATCGAGCTCTCCAAGGAGCCCAGCTGGCGTCGCATCGCCTACCGGCGCTGAACGCCTCCGGCCGGCGCATTTCGGCGTCCTCAGTCGCTCACGTGCAGAGCACGCTTCGCTCCCTGCGTCCTTGAACTGCTTGGCCGGAAGCGTTCAGTCGCTAGCCGGCGGGACGCTCGAGCGCTGCGACCACCGTTAGCGAGCCGCCGCCGGCGTCGCCTTGGGCGCGGCCGGCGTCGAAGAACTCCTTCGCCGCGTCGGCATCGCCGTAGGCCTCGGCGAGGCGGGTCAGCGAGTCGACCAGGAGGAAGACGTCCTCGCCGCTGCCGGCCCGATTGGCGGCCTGGGCGAGCGCGTCGCTGGCGTGGCGGGGCTGGCCGGCGGCGACAATCTCGGCGGCCGGCGCGTCGCGTCGCCAGTCGGCCAGCTCCTCGGGGCTGGGGTCGATCAAGCAGCGCGATCGGGTCCGGGCCCTTCGAGTCGGCGGCGATGTCGGCGGCGACGGCGTGCAGCAGCGCCGAGCAGGCGGCGCGCGTCTCGGCGTAGAGGACGGCCTGGCGGCCCGCCTCGGGCGGCAGCAGCAGTCCCTGCAGGGTGATCTCCTGCTTGCCGCGGCGGCCAAAGCGGCGGCGCCGGCGGCGGCGCGGTCGGGATGATTCGCCGGCGTCGGCAGCAGGGGCGGACGGTGGCGTGCTGGCAGGCTCGGGGGCGCGCTCGCGCTCAGGAGGACGCTCGCGCTCGGGGGCAGACTCGCGCTTAGGGGCGGAATCGCGCTGAGCGGACTCGCGGGCAGCGGCTCTCTCGGAGCGGTCGCGCCGCTGCCGGGGCGCCTCGCCTTCCTCTTCGCGCTCGCGCGGGTCCTCGTCGGGACCGCCGTCGCCGCGTGGGCGGCGCCGGCGCCGGCGCCGGGCGGGGCGGTCCTCGCGCTCCCGGTCGGGGCTCGCGGACGCGCCGTCCCTCGCACCGCCGTCGCCGTCGGCGAGCCGGTCGATCAGCTCGCTGCGGGAGAGCATCCGGTAACGCTCGATCCCGGCGTCGGCGGCGAGCAGGTGGAGGTCGGACAAGTGCTTGGCTTCGAGCTCGGCTTTGGTCATCGGCCGCAGGTTATTTCAAGCGCTCCTCCGGGGACGAGCAGAGGCTGCGAGAGGCGCTCAAGCGGCCCGGGCAGCGCGGGCAGGGTCGATTCCCTCCGCTACGGCGGCCTCCGGCCATGCCTCGGCCGCCGCTTCGACCTCGGCCGCCGACCAGCCGAGCTCCTCGCCCAACACCGCCGCCACCGGCCGCACCGCCTCGGCGTCGCGCAGTTGGGGCGCCGCCAGCAGGCCGAGCCGGGTGCGGCGCAGCAGCACGTCGGTGACGCTCCGTGCCTGCTCGTGGCGGGCGGCGATCGCGACCTCGGCCAGCAGGTCGGGGCGGCCGGGGACGATCGGTGCCGCCAACTCGGGCCGCTCGGCCGCCAGCGCCAGCACTTTGCGGGCGGCGTGGCCGTAGCGGAAGGCGAGCTGGGAGAGTGCCTCCTCCCCCACCCCCTCCGGCCCTTCCAGGTCGGCCGGGCGCGCCTCCATCCCGAGCGGGATCTCGGCCGTGTGGCAGGGGGCGTCGCGGTTGCTGCGCTCGACCAAGCGGTCGACGGTCTGCTTCGCCATTCGCCGCCAGGTGGTCAGCTTGCCGCCGGTGATCGTCAGCATCCCTGAGCTCGTCTCATAGAGCTCGGCCTTGCGCGAGATGTCAACGGACTTGCGCGGATCGCCACTGGAGATCAACGGCCGCACCCCGGCGTAAGCGCCGACCAGGCTCGACTCGGTGAGCGAGGTGCCGAAGTAGGTATTGACGGCTTCGAGCAGGTACTCGATGTCCGCCTCGGCCGGCCGCGGCACCGTGATGTCGCCGTCGTAGTCGTTATCGGTGGTGCCGATCAGAGTCCGGCCGTACCAGGGCAGCGAGAAGATCATCCGCCCTTCCCCGGCCGGGACGATGCAGGCGGCGCGGCCCATCGGCAGGTCGGCAGCGTCGAGCAGGATGTGGGTACCCCGGCTCGGCGCGATCCGCGGCACGTCCTCCTCCTCCACCACCTCAGGCCGGATCAAGTCGGCCCAGACGCCGGTCGCGTTGACGACGTTGTCGGCGTAGACCTCGAGCCGCTCGCCCGAGCTGGCCTCGACGAAGGCGGCCCCGGCGGCATGGCCGTTGTCGGTCAGCACCTCGATCACCTCGGCGCCGTTGAGGCTGAGCGCGCCAAACCGTTCGGCCTCGCCGAGCACGGTGAGGACGAGGCGGACGTCGTCGGTCTGGCAGTCGTAGAAGAGGTAGGCGTCGTTCGGTTCGCGGGCGGCGAGGGCCGGCACCATCTCCGCCACCTCCTCACGACTGATCGTCCGGTGACGGTCGGGCGACCAGTAGAAGTCTTCGTCGCCGTCGTGCGAGGCGCGCATCTCGCGGCGACTGCGGCCGACCCGCGTCGTCGCCATCACGTCGTACATGTTGAGCCCGAGGCCGAGTTTGCGGTCGCGGCGATCCTCGCCGAAGCTGGCAACCAGGAACGGGGTCGGGTAGACGAGATGGGGCGCCAACTGGACCATCAGCTGGCGCTCGAGCAGCGCCTCGCGGACCAGGCCGAGGTCGAAGTTCTGCAGGTAGCGGAGGCCGCCGTGGATCATCTTCGAGGAGCGGCTCGAGGTGCCGAGCGCGTAGTCGCCTCGCTCCAGCAGGGCGACCGAGTAGCCGCGCGAAGCGGCATCGAGGGCGACGCCGGCGCCGGTAATGCCGCCGCCGATCACGACCACCTCGAAGCGCTGGCCAGCGATCTCCTCGATCGCGCGGGCGCGGCTCAGCATCGGTCTCGACTCCGGATCGGGACTCGCTGCCGCATCTCTCCCCGCTCCCCCATCACTCGAGGAAGGTGACAGTCGCGGCGGCGGGACGCTCGGGAACCGGGCGCTCCTGGCGCGGGTGGCCGAGGTGCAGGAGGCCGACCGAGCGCTCCTCGGACGGCAGGCCGAGGGCGGCGCGGCCCTCCTCGCTGCGCAATAAGCCGGGCGTCCGCCAGTAGCCGGCGAGCCCGCGGGCGTGGGCGGCGAGCAGGACGATGTAGGAGGCGACGGCGGTCGCGTGCAGGTCCTCCTCGTCCTGCACCGGGTCGCCGCTGAGCCAGCAGGAGACAGCGATCAAGGTCGGGCAACGGTCGAGCTTGGCGGCGCCCTCCGGCCCCGCCGCCTGCTTCAGCCGCGCCAGCGTCGCCGGCCCGACGACGCGGAAGCGCCAGGGCACGGTGAGGTTGTGGTTCGGCGCCCAGTTGGCGAGCTCGAGCAGCTCCTCGAGCTCGCCCCGCGTCAGCCGCTCATCGGTGAACGCCTTGTGCGTGCGGCGCGTACGGATCGCAGTCTCAACATCCATCCCCACAGTCTCGCGGACTGGGCGCAGCGAGTGCCACGTTCGCTGGAGCATTCGCGTGGACATAGGCACGTCAACGCTCCAATGACGAGTTGTGGTCGCATGACTCGTTATCGACGACCTGAACGCTCGCGCTCAGCGCGTCGGGCTTCTCGCCGCTCCGCGAGTTCGATCCACTTGATGCCGATCGCCGGGCCCCGCTCGAGCGCCCAGATGACGAAGCCGACGACTCCCGCGACGACGGGAGGCCAAGAGGAAAAGAGCTGCCACAGCCAGGTCATGGCGCGACTATCGGACGCGGACCGGACCTAGGTGTCGAGTTGTAGAGCCACCTTGACATTGGGTGGCTCCCCTCCGAAGAGGGTGCACTCAAATCCCGTCTTTGTCAACGCCAATTTGGCGGACCGGTGAAGCGAATTTAGAGGCCGTAGCGCCAGTGCATCCAGCCGCGGCGGGCGGCCCAGGCGAGGCCGAAGAGGAGGCAGCCGGCGAGCAGGCCGGTGAGGATCGAGACCGCGACGCCGCTTGAGCCGCCGCCATCGTCGTCGGCGTTTTCGGGCTCGGTCGTGCGCAGTGGCTCGTCGCCGGGACCGGAGGAATCGGCCGGTGGCGCGGCGCCTCCGTCGGCCCCGGGCGGGGTCTCCGATTCCCCGGGTCCAGACGGCACGACCTGGCTCGGCGCTACGCCCTCACCGGGCGACCCAGGGTTGCCGCCGCCGCTCGCGGCCGGTGGCGAGCTTCCGCTCGATTCGGGCGGGAGTTCGGGGAGGACCCCTGGCGGCAAGCCGCCGCTGGGGCTGGAGCTGGATGGCGGCGTGATCGGCGGCGTACTGGGCGTCGGCGGCGTGGTCGAAGTCGGCGGCGGAGACTTCGGCGGCTTGGCCGCCGGCACGTCGGCGATCGGGAACGGCGTTTCGGTCACCGCGGCGAGCACCTGTGCGGTCGTCCAAACCGGTGACTGGTTGGCGACCAGCGACGAGGTGCCGTTGCCGGGGATCGCGTAGCGGTAGTGGCCGTCAGGCTGCTGGTTGATGGCGAGGTAGTCGAAGGGGGTCTTGCCGGCGGGCTTGAAGGAGGACGGGTTGCCACCGGTGGCGATGATCCCCTGCACCGCCCAGGCGGTCGACTGGGTGTTGACCGGAAAGCTCTCGCCGAGCGGAAAACCGCCGTTGGTGCGCTGGCCGTTGCGAAGGAAGTTGAGGGCGTGCTGGGCGGCCTGCGAGCCGGCGAGCGCCTGCATCGCCGCGCCGGTGCCGTCGCTGCTGCTGGGCGAGCCGGGGGTGTCACCCCAGCCGCCGTCGTCGTTCTGCACCTTGCGCAGCCAGGCGGCGGCGGGTTCGGCGGCGCCCGGGGCGCCAGCGGAGCGGAGGGCGAGGATCGCGTAGGCGGTCGAGCCGGGCCAGCCTTCAAAGGAGCCGTTGTCGCGGCGTTTGTCGGAGAGCTCGGCGACGAGGTTGTGGCCGCTGAAGTGGCGCGGATCGACGCCGGCGCCAGCCGAGGGCCAGGATCGTGCGGGCCAGCGCGCCGGGGCTCTTCAGCGAATCGACCCGGGCGTGCAGGTAGTCGACCGGCGAGTTGCCTCCTTTGGTGACGTCGAGTGGGTTCACCCCGGCTGCCTCGAGGCCGAGCATCGTCCAGTCGGTGGTGGCGGTGCCGGAGTCGTCGCCGGGCGAGTCGCCCCAGCCGCCGTCGCTGTTTTGCACGGATTCGAGCCATTTGATTGCGTCTTTCTGCGCGGCGTGGGCCGGCGCCGGAACAAAGGCGGCGAGCGCAAGCAGCACGATTGAGGCCGCCGCCGCGCCGCCGCGCATCCCAGGAACGAGGCGCCCGCGGCGAGGAGGTGGGCCGTCGTCGCCCGCACCGCCGCTACCCAAGCCGCCACCGCCGGGACCGTCGGCTCCGCCCGGAAGATCGCCCCGCCGCGACCATTCGAAGCGCTCGCGGAAGCGGACCAGCATCCGCAGCATTGCCGGGCCGGCAATCAGAGCAAAGGCGATGTTGGCGCCTGCGTGGGCAGCATCGAACGGGATCGCCCGCCCCTCGAGCACGCCGAAGCGCTCAAGCGATAGCTCGCCTCCGTAGGTCGCCATCAGCGAGAAGTTCAGCAGAGCGCCGTAGGCGACGCCGGCGAGACCGCAGACCGCGGCGAGGACGAAGCGGTTCGTGTTGCGGCCGCCCAGCGCAAGGGCGGCGCCGAGCACTCCGCAGAGCCCCCAGCCGGCCATCTGCCATGGCGTCCACGGGCCCTTGGCCGAACCAGAAGTTGGAGACCAGCGCGGCGAGAGCGCCGACCGCGAAGCCGGGGGCGCCGCCGAGCGCATAGCCGGCGAAGATGACGATGTCGGTGGTCGGCTTGACGTTGGGGAAGGCGGCGAAGGCGATGCGGCCGGCGATCGCCAGCGCCGCCAGCGCCGCGACCAGGGCGACCACCTGCGCCGGCGGGCGCGAGCGCTCGTACCAGGCGAAGCCGCCGAGGACGACGGCGGCGATGATCAGGAAGCTGGCGAGCTCCCAGCTCACCGCGGCTCGCCTCCGGGCGGGCCGAGCAGCGCTGCCGCGCCCTGCTCGGGGGTGACGACGCCGGGCAGGTCGAGGACACGGGCGACCTCGGTGGCGAAGTACCAGCCGCCGGAGAGGACGTCGGCGGCGGGCCCGTCGGCGATCACGACGCCGTCGCCGAGCAGGACGACGCGGCCGGCGAAGGCAGCGGCGAACTCGACGTCGTGAGTGGCGACGACGACGCCGGCACCGCCGCCGACGAGGCGGCAGATCAAGCCGACGAGCTCGTCCTTGCGGGCGCGGTCCATGCCGCGGGTCGGCTCATCGAGGGCGACCAGGCCGGGCAGTTGCTCGCCTTCCATGCGGCCGGCGAGGGCGATCGCCAGGGCGAGGCGCTGGCGCTCGCCGCCGGAGAGGTCGCGGGGGTCGGCGTCCTCGGCGTGCTCGAGCCCGACCGCGGCGAGGGCCGCCGCGCCGGCGGCGCCGGGGAGCTCCTCGGCGACCCGCTCGCGGACCAGGTAGTCGCCGGGGTTCTGGGTGAGCAGTGCGATCCCGGCGGGGGCCCCGACCTTGCCCGCGACCGGGTCGAGGAGGCCGGCGGCGGTGCGGAGCAGGGTGCTCTTGCCGGCGCCGTTGCGGCCCATCAGGGCGACCCGCTCACCACGGCCGATCTCGAGGTCGATGCCGCGCAGCACGTCGACCTCCTCCTCCCCCCGCTCGCGCGCGATCCAGAGACCTCTCGCCGCGAGGACCGGGGTTCCGGCGGGCTTGGGGGGGCGAGCCTTCGCCCCCGCCGCCTTCCCCGGGTGGGGGACAGGGGTGATTGGGGCGAAGCCGGCGGCCTCACCGAAGGCGCCAATGCCCGCCGCGTCGAGCGCTCGCCGCGCTGCCCGCACGCCGACCGGCAGCGGCTCGAGCCCGGCCAGCGAGAAGAGCCGCGCGGCGGGCGTCTCCAGCGCCGGGTCGGCCTCCTGGGCCCAGGCGAGGAACTCGGCTGGCGCGCCGTCGAAGCCGATCCCGCCACCCTCCATCGCCACCACCCGGTCGGCGGCGGCGAGGCAGCGCTCGAGCCGGTGTTCGGCCAGCAGCACCGCCACCCCCCACTCCTCGTTCAGCCGCCGCAGCAGCCAGATCAGCTCGTCGCCAGCAACCGGGTCGAGCTGCGAGGTCGGCTCGTCGAGCAGCACCAGCCGCGGTCGGGTGACCAGCGCCGCCGCCAACGCCACCCGCTGCAGCTCGCCCCCCGACAGGGTGTCGACCGCGCGCTCGAGCAGGTGCGGGATCGCCAGCGCCAGCGCCACCTCCTCGACCGCCCGGGCGCGGTCCGCTGCGGCATCGCCACGCAGCTCGAGCGGCAGCTCGAGCTCGGCCGCGACCGTGGTCGAGACGACCTGGGTCTCGGGGTCCTGGGCCACATAGCCAACCGCAGCGGCAAGCTCGCCGGGCCCGGCGGCGAGCGCGTCGAGGCCGGCGACCGTGACGGTGCCCTCGATCTCGCCGCCGTGGAAGTGGGGCACGAGGCCGCAGGCGACTTTCAGCAGCGTCGACTTGCCGGAGGCCGAGCGCCCGGCGAGCAGCGTGAACTCGCCGGGCGCGACGCTCAGCGAGACCTCGCTCAGCGCTGCCCGCTCGGCGTGCGGATAGGAGTAGCCGAGTCGCTCGATCGCGAGGGCGGGTGCCGCGCCGCGACGGATCGCCAGCTCAGACACGGCCCGCCTCCAGCGTCGCCGTCCGCCCGCCGCGCCCAGCGCGAGTCGAGGCGCGCAGACCACGCCGCGAGCGCCGTCGCAGCGGCGCCAAGCCGCTCGCCGCAACCAGGCCGCTGAACACAAGCGTCGCCGCGCTCACCCCAACCTCGATCGTCGGGTAGGTCTGGAACTCGTCGGCGCCGACGAGCTTGCCGGCAATCGCCGCCGCCAGGACGACCGCCCCCACCAGGTAGAAGCGACGGTCGTAGCGCGAGCGCTGCCGGCGCCGCTCCGGCCGCGGCGCGTCGAGGCTGTAGCCGCGCAGCTCGAGCGTCGCGGCGACGTCGACCGAGCGGTCGAGCGAGCCGGCCAGCAGGCGACGGGCCAGCGCCGCCTTGCCTACCGCCGCCGCCCCCGGCCCCCGCAGCGCCGCCGCATCGCGCAGCCGCGCCGCGTCGGCGGCCGCCACCGGCACCAGCCGCGAGACGAGCGTTGCGGTCAGCGCCGAGCGCCCGGCCAGCGGCCGCAGTGCCCGCAGCACCCGGTCCGGATCGACGCAGGCCGAGTAGACGGCGAAGAGCACCAGCGCGACCGCCGCCCGCAGCCCGATCACCGCTCCCGCCGCCAGCGCCTCGAGGGTGATGTCGACCCGCCCGAAGAGCGGCCAGTCGCCGAGCCGCGCCAGCACCGTCTCGCCGCGGTCGACGACCAGCGCGTTGACGACGACGATCAGGAGCGCCAGGGCCAGACCCATCCGCAGCGCCACCCGCACCGCCTGCCCGGCCCCGGCGAGGAGGCCGGCGACGGCCGCCGCCGCGCCGGCGGCCAGCAGTACCAGCGGGCTCGAGTAGAGGAAGACGACGACCAGCAGCGCCCCCAGGTAGGCCACCGCGGCACCGGGCGAGGCCGCCTGCAGCGGCCGGTTCCTCGGCGTGTAGGCGAAGGGAGATCTCATCGCACCGGCAGCGGCGTCACCTCGCCGCCCTCGCTCGCCACCGCGTAATGGTCGCGCAGATCGTCGCCGTCGAGCAGCCCTGCTGCGGCCTGCACGGCGGCCGGCGTGAGGCCGCTGACCACCCACACCGGTGGCCCTTCGAGTTCACGCGTCGCCGCCACCAAGCCAGCGTCAGGGGCTGAAGCTGGCGGACGGCCTCGCCGTCGGCGTCGAGGCCGACCAGCCGGTATCCGCCCTCCCCCGGCTCGAACTCGGCGTAGACCCCGGATATGGCGGGGCCACGTTCGAGCTGCGCAGCGGCCGAATCCGACCGCAGGTCCGCCCAGGCACCGACCAGGACCCGGATCGCCGCGTCGGGCGACCCCTTCGCCAACTTCACGCCCTCGTCTTCGAGGGCGGCTTCGACTTCCTCGCAAGCGGACTCCACCCCGTTTCCCAGGCATTCGACCACCACCGGATGCCGTTCGCCTTCGTAGCCGTCGCTGAACGGCGCCGGCCACGAACCCACTACCGCAGGCACATGGTTCGTCGCCTTCCAGTCACGGAAGTCCCACCAGATCCGCTCGCTTCCGCGCAGCGGGTACTCGGCGGCGCCGACCGGCGACTCGATCCCGTCGACGAAGTAGAACCAGTCGTAGGGGTCACCGCCGCGCTGCGTTTCCGCCACCCCTTCGATCGACTTCACGTAGCCGCCGCCGTAGCGGGTCTCGATCGAGGCGCTCCCTTCGAGCACCCGCATCACCGTGTCCGATTCGTTCGCCTCGATCGAGTCTTCGGCAAGCAGCGGCTCGGTGCCGAATTCGCGGCTCACGGTCAGCTCGACCGAGCCAACGTCCTCGCCGGGCCCGAGACCGCAGCCGGCGATCGCGAGCGCCGCCAGAAGCAGCGCCGCCGCGATCGCCGTGCCGCGGCCTCCCCGAATCACCTCAGCGGATCGGGCACTGGCCCGCGACGCAGACGGTCGCCGAGGGGATTTCCTTGCCGTGCTTGGCCTGCAACAGGGTCGGACCCGTCACCGTCACCGTGGCGCTGCCGTCGGCGCCGGTCGGCGCCGCGGCACCGGTCACCGTCGCCCCCGCAACCGGCTTGCGCTTGCCCTTTTCGTCGTAGGAGAAGACGTGGGCGGTGAACGGAGTGCCCGTGGTAGTCGAGTCCGGCACTTCGAGGACGAGCTCATTCGGGTACGGGTAGCTCGACGCCAGGTCCCACAGCACTTCGTCGCCGGGCTTCAGCTTCACCGCGTCGCCGCTCACCTGCTGCCCCTTGTGGTTGACCTTCAGGTACCACGACGACTTGCCGTGAACGCTGCTGCCGCCGATGCCGCAGACGCCGAGACCGAAGTCGAAGGCGTCGGTGATCCGCAGCGGTTGCAGCGCGGCGGTCGTCTTCGAGGCCTGGGCCAGCAAGCCCAGCGCGGTCGCACCGCGAACCGTCACCGCTTTGCCGCTGCCGCCGGAACCGGCACCGAAGCAGGTCGCCTGGGGGTCGGTCTTAATGCTGATCGTGCCCGTTTTCAGCGTCTGTTCGGTGAGGATCTTGCCGCCGCTGCCGACGACTCGGAGCGAGGCTTCGGTTCCCTTGGCGACCGCCGTCGCAGCCAGGGCCAGGGAGAGGACGAGAGCCAGCGCGCACGCGCTCACGGCCCGACTACGGATGCTTCTTGGCATTGATGCCACCCTTTCCTCGAGGGTCGTCTTGGCTGGCCGGGGACAGGTCTCCTGGCTTCCGGGAAAGGGACGGCCGCGCCTTCCCGGGGAATCGATCCTCCCCAGTGGCCTGCGCCCACCCCCGGTGGGCACCCGCGACGTCCTCGACCCGGTCACAGTGGCGGGACCACGCCGGACTCTCACCGGACTTCCCTTGACCACCGACCGTATTTCTGTCGCGGCCGAGTCTATCCCGCCCACTCGGCGCTAGATGATTGATCCCACGGCGAGGTCTGACTGGGGGCGGCGCGTTATCCAGGTGGGCCTGGTCGTGGAAACCAATCATCTAGGCTGACACTGCTCGGGGATTCCCGTGCACTCATGGCATCTCGTCCGCTGTGCTCGGCGTCGGAAGGGGAGGACGAATGGGAAGCTGGATTCGACGGCAGGGACCGACGTTCGCGGTGGCCTGCCTGGCTCTGATGGTGGCGCTCGGCGGCAGCGTCTACGCAGCGGCGAAGATCGACGGCCACACGGTACGGCGGGAATCGCTGCCCGGCAACCGGCTCGAACGGACGTCTGTGCCCGGCAACCGGCTGAAGCCGGGGAGCGTCGGCGGCGGCCGCATCGCGTCGGGCTCGCTGACCGGCGTCCAGGTCGACGCGGCGACGCTTGGCAAGGTGCCGGAAGCGAGCCGCGCCGATTCCGCCGCGACGGCCCGCAGCGCCAATACCGCGATCACCGCCACCTCGGCCAGCGAAGCGTCGCGGCTGAACGGGCACGTGGCGGCCTGCGCGGCGACCCAGCGCCTCTTCGCCGGGGCCTGCTGGGAGCTGCAGCTGACGGCAGCGATGCCAGCGCCACAGGCGGCGACGGTCTGCGCCGCTCACGGCGGCGAGCTGCCGGCGGCGCTGGCGCTGGCGGCGTTCGGCGCTCAGCCGGGGGTGGTGCTGGCGCTTGAAGGTGAGTGGTCGGGAATGACGATTCCCGTGGTCTCTGGAGTCGATCAATACGCCGTTGCCACTGTGTTGCGGTCAGGAGCGGTCAGCTCAGGCCTCCACCAGGTGCCTCGCCCCTTCCGCTGCGTCATCCCCCTCGTCAGCTGAGCCCAGCCGCAGCGCATCTCTATTCTCAAAGTAGATGTCTAGGCAGTACCGCATCGGACCGCGCGGGCTGGCCGCGCTCGCGGCTTTCGCAGCCCTCCTCGCCTCGCTGATCGCCGCCGGGCCAGCCGTCGCCAACCCCTCCTCTCCTGCGCCGAGCAGCGGTCCCTCGCTCACCGCGGCCGCCGAAATCGCCCGGGTCGAACGTTTCTGGACCCCGCAGCGGATGGCCGCAGCGCGGCCGCTCGACTACGTCAGCGACGGCCGCAACCCGCCGCAGCTGCGCGCCGGTGCGCCGGAATCGGCTGCCGGCGCCGCTGCCAGTTACGCGCCGGTGGCGACCCCGCGGCGGCCGCCCTACTCGGTCGAGGGCCGGATCTTCCTCAAGCAGGGAGGCCTCGAGGGCTACTGCTCGGGCACCGCGATCAACAGCCCGACCCGGCAGCTCGTCCTCACCGCCGGACACTGCATCAACAGCGGCCCACGCGAGGAGGGGCCGCGGCTCGCTTCCAACTTGCTCGTCTTCGTCCCCGCATACAGCGACGGCCAGGCGCCGTTCGGAGTCTTCGTCTCGCGCGGCAAGACGATTCGGGCGCTGCCGCAGTGGATCAACCTCGGCAACCCCGACTACGACGTCGGCGCATTTCTCACCTTTCCCAACTCCGAAGGCGTCAACGTCGCCGACGCGGTCGGCGGCGGCGCCACGATTGCCCTCGACCAGACGCGCCACCAGATCTTCCGCACCTTCGGCTATCCCGGCGGGAAGAACAGCATGAAGAAGTGCCGATCTCCCTATGTCGGCGACGACCACCTCACCTACGGGTTCCCAGGGCCGCCGACGATGGCGGTTGAGTGTCGCTGGGCGCACGGCGCCAGCGGCGGCGGCTGGCTGATCGGTGACGGCAGCGAGATCAACGGGCTGACCAGCTACGTCATGCTCGCCAACAAGAGCCGCACCTTCAGCCCCTACTTCACGGAGGAAACGGTCGGCAAGCTGGTCCGGGGCTACTAAGCCGTGGCGTCGAGCAGGCGGCGGTAGTAGCGGTAGTCGCTGCGGTCCGGGCGGAGGTTCGAGGCCAGCGCCAGGTGGTGGCGGGCGCGCTTCTTCTCGCCGGTGTGGCTAAGGGCGCGGCCGAGGCAGAAGTGGGCGTAGTCGTCGACGTGGTGGCTCTCGACTACCGCCTCGAACTCGACCGCTGCCTGGCGGAAGCGGCCGGCGCGGTAGTAGGCGCGACCGAGGGCCTCGCGGACCGAGGCCTTCTCCGGCGCCCGCCGCGCGGCCTCGGCGAGAGGCTCGGTGGCGTCCTCGAAGTCGCCGTCTTCGAGCAGCTCGATCCCGCGTCGATAAAGGGTGTAGGTGGGCTCGGGGGCCGCTTCCGGGCTCATTGGAAGAGAGTGTAGGCGGCGCGGGAAGCCGGCTTGGCGGGCTGCCGGGTCGGCGAGGCGGCGGCGGCGCGGCAAGCGGCGCTCGCGGCGTCGGTGCTCTCAGGTTCGGCGCGCCCGTACGGCGGTGCCGTAGGCGCAGATCTCGGTCCAGGTTTCGCCCAGCTCCGAGGTGTCGAAGCGGAAGGCGAGGATCGCGTTGGCGCCTTTTTCCTCCGCCTCTTCGATCAGCCGTTCGGTCGCGTGCTCGCGACCTTCTTCGAGCATTTTCGTCATCCCCTTCAGCTCGCCGCCACCCAGCGACTTCAGCGCCGCACCGATCTGCGAGCCGATGTTGCGCGAGCGCACCGTGAGGCCGAAGACCTCGCCGAAGACCTCTTCGATCTCATAGCCTGGCAGCCCGTTGGTGGTGACGATGATCACGGCGCCACCCTAGCGTTTCGACTCCAGCGCGAGGGTGAAAACCCAGCGACGGCCGTCGGGGTCGCGCTCGTCGCGCTCAGGCGTGCGACGGAAGCCGAGCGATTCGTAGAGAGAGTGTGCCGCAAGCTGGTAGGGACGGCTCCACAGCACGATCTCCGCCGCCCCCTGCTCGCGCGCGAGCTCTAGGCAGCGGACCGCCAGCGCCCGGCCAGTGCCCCGCCCCCGGGCCTGGGTCGCGATCGCCAGCCGCGCCAGTTCGGCCTCTCCCAGCCGCGCCACCGCTCCCCGCCCCGAGTCGGCCGCCACCAGGGCGATGATCCCGATCATCTCCCCCGGCGCGGACTCGGCGACCAGCACCGTGGCCGTCGCCGCGGCGACGGCCAGCTCGCCCTCGCTGTAGGGCTCAGTTCGCCCTTCCGCGGGGTTCTGGGCGGAATATGCCTCGGTCCAGAGCGCCGCCGCTCTGGCCGCGTCTTCCTCGATTGCCTCGCGAATCCGCATGGAATGGCGGTTCTAGCAGGGAAAAAGGTCGGGTTTGCTACCGTTGTTACGTCGGGTCGAGCCGAATGTTCGCCGCCCGAGGAGTTTCCTTCCCTTTCTACGCGCTCGCGTCCCGGGGGCCGGATCTCCCCTGATGCAAGAAGAAGGAGCACGAAGTCTTGAATTCGCCCGCCGACCTCGGCCAATCCGCCTCCGCGGGGGTGGTTGCGTGAGCAGCGCTGCCACCAAGCCCAAGCCAAGGGCCAAATCCAAGTCCAAGCTCGCCAAGCGCTGGACCTGCGACAGCTGCGGCGTCTCGGTCAGCCAGATCGGCGGCGAGAAGGTCGAGCTGCCGGACTGCTGGATCAGCGACAGTCACGGCACCTACTGCCTGATCTGCCGCCGTGAGCGCGCCGCGCAGGCGGCGCTCGACGCCGCGCCCGAGAACAGCGGCCTCGAAGAGCGGGCCAAACTGCGCCGCTCGGCGCTGATCGAGTTCGAGGTGCGGCGCCGCCCCGGACACGGTGACGGCGAGATCGCTCGCACCTGTCGCTCCTCGGTCGCCGCGGTTGCCGCGGCGCGCCGCCGCCTGAAGATCCCGAAACCCCACTAGCCAGGAAAGGCTGAGACCTCGCCGGGCACGCCCCGGCGAGCGGCTGAAAAGCTGGGCGGATGCCGATCCGCCGCCGCCTTGACGTCCTCCGCGAAACGGGGTTCCGGCGGCTCTTTGTCGGCCGCACGGCGTCACTGATCGGCGACGGCATCACTCCCGTCGCCCTCGCCTTTGCGGTCCTCGACCTAACCGGCTCGGCGACCGACCTCGGCCTCGTCCTCGCTGCCCACAGCCTCGTCCTCACCGCCCTCGTCCTAGTCGGCGGCGTCTATGCCGACCGGCTCTCGCCGCGGCTGGCGATGCTCGGCGCCGACCTGGTCCGGGTCGTCTCGACCGGCTTGATGGCCGCGCTGCTGATCAGCGGCAGCGCCGAGGTCTGGCAGCTGGTCGTCCTCTACGCCGTCGACGGCGCCGCCACTGCTTTCTTCAACCCGGCCTCCGACGCGCTGCTGCCGCAACTGGTTCCCTCGGCACGACTGCAGGACGGCTCGGCGCTGATCAACTTCTCTCGCTCGGCAGGCCGCTTCGTGGGACCGGCGCTGGCCGGGATCGCCCTCGCCCTCGGCTCGCCCGGCGACGCGCTGGCGATCGACGCCCTCACTTTCGGCGTCAGTGCCCTGTGTTTGTTCGGACTGCGCGTGCCGGCGACGGCGCAGCCCAGCGCCGCAGAAGAATCCGGCCCAGAGACAACCAGCTTCCTCGCCGACCTGCGCGAGGGCTGGTCGGAGTTCACCGCGCGCAACTGGCTGTACACGATCACGATCGCCGCCGCGGTCAGCAATGCAGTCAACTTTCCCGCCTTCCAGGTCCTCGGCCCGACCGTCGCCGAGGCCGAGCTCGGAGGCTCGAGCGCCTTCGCGCTGATCGCCGCAGCGATGGGTTTCGGCGCGGTGCTCGGCGCCGTGCTCGGCCTCGCCCTGCGGCCGCGCCGGCCGCTGCTCGCCGGCGAGACGATCCTGCTGACGCTGCCGCTGCCGATCGCCTTGTTCGCGCTGCCGGGCCCGACCGTGCTGATCGCCCTGGCGGCGCTCCTCGCCGGCACCGCAGGCACCTACGCAACCGTGCTCTGGGAGTCGACCTGGGTCCAGCACGTGCCGGCAGCGGCTCGCTCGCGGGTCTCCGCTTACGACTGGTTCGGCTCGCTGGCGCTGGAGCCGCTGGGGCTGGCGCTGATCGGCCCGATCGCCGCCGGCGTCGGCGTCTCTACGACCCTCTGGCTCGCTGCCGCGGTGATCCTCGCCTGCCAGTTCGCGACGCTCTCGGTGCCGAGCGTGCGGCGACTGCGTGCCCGCCCCGGGACGCCGCCGCCGACGACCACGCTGCAGCCTCCGGTCGAGGCCGGGGACTGAGCCCTCAGCGCCGCGAGCCGCTCTCCCACTCTGTAGCCAGCAGCGAGTAGAGGACCCCGTCGAGGAAGCGGTCGCCGACCAGCTCGGACTCGCGCAAGACGCCCTCTTCGCTGAAGCCGAGCCGCTCGGGGATCGCCCGGCTGCGGCGATTGTCGACCGCGGCCTCGATCGTGATCCGGTGTACGTCCCAGGCCGCGAAGGCGTGGTCGATCAGCGCCCTCACTGCTGCCGTCATTACCCCTTCCCGCTGGTGGTGGGAGGCGAGCCAGTAGCCGATCGTGGTTGAGCGATTGAGGCGGTCGATTCGGTGGTAGCCGGCGACGCCGGCGATCTCGCCGGCGCGGACGATCGCCGCCTGGAAGCCGTCACCGCGCTCCTCTTGGGCGCGCGATTCGGCAACGAACTCGCGCGTCCCGGCCAGCGTCTGTTGCGCTGCCCAGGGCATCCACTTGGCCAGCCGCTCGCGGTCGGCGTCGACCAGCGCGTAGATCGGCTCGGCGTCGCCGGCCTCGACCGGCCGGAGGTGAAGTCGCTCGTCAATCGCGAGGCGCATCTGGGCCACATTCTGCCGAGCCACCCGACTCTTCGACTTTCCCGCAATTTCGGTTAAAGAACTTTCTTCGCCGTGCCGAAAAGTGACAGGTGGCACATGAACCGACCAGCCGCGACCGAGTTTCTACCGTCGTCGAGACGCGGCCGAGCTACGACGCCTTCGTCGTTATCGGCATCGTCGCGGTGATCGTCGGCGCTGCCACCGGCTCGCTACCAATCGCGCTGATCGTCTTCGCCGTCCCGGCCCTCGCGCTCGGCGCCACCATCTTTGCCCGCTCGCACCTCTAAGGCGACCTAGCCGCCGCGCTCCTCGACGACGATTCGCAGCAGGACCGCCGATACGTACTCCCGCTCCTCGGGCGGCAGAATCGCGATCGCGAGGCCGAGATTGTCCTCCTTCGCCTGGGTCGGCTTGACCCGGAGCTCGGCGATCATCTGCCGCACCGCTGCCTCGACCCTCTGCTTCTCTGCCTCCTCGAGCGCCATTCGCGGCGAAGGATAAGGACCGCCGAGGAGACTCGGTATCAGGCCGGTATGAGCGAGTCGGGACGGCTATTTGACATTTCGGCGCATCGGTGAAGACATTTTCCTCATTTCTGGCTCAAGGCCACGGCTTTACGAACCGACGCATATCCGAGTCGCCACGAAACGACGTGGCCGAAAGATTGAAGGAGATGGGTATGAATCGGTTCAGCAAGAAAAAGGTGGTCGCCGGGCTGTCGGCCATCGGCGTCCTCGCGATCGCGGCGGGCGCATACGCGTACTTCACGACCACCGGGTCGGGCACCGCGACCGCGACCGTCGGCAGCAGCACCGCCCTGGTGATCAAAGGCACGGTTACTGGCAATCTCTATCCAGGGACGTCGTCCCCGGTCAACCTGACGATCGACAACAACTCGACGGGCAAACAGCGGGTCGGCACGATCTCGCTGGAAAAAATCACCCCCGACGCCGGCCACTCGACCTGCTCGGTCGTGATCACCGGGGGCACCCCGGACTTCACGATGGCCGACATCGTCGTCAACAAAGTGTTCGGGCCCGGCACCGCTCAGGCGGTAACGCCTAACGGCTCGCTGGCGATGAACGACACCGGAGTCAGCCAGGACGCCTGCCAGGGCGCGACGCTGACCCTGGCGCTGAAAAGCAACTAGCTGAAGGACCCGATTCAGCCCATGTCTCCTAGCCGCATCGCGGCTGGCCGGCGTCGCGCGGCCAGGGTGTCTATCGCCCTGGCCGTTGCGATCGCCTGCCTCGGCGCGGTGGTCGCTTACGCGGCTACCCAGCCAAGCGGGGGGCACCAGGGCCTCGGGGAGCAGCGCGCCGTGCAGCAGTCGTCCGGGTCTGCTCCCGACAGCCCGGGCGGGAGGGCAGCCTCGCCCCGGAGGGAACGGCTGTTGCGTCCACGACTGATTGAAGCTCCGTCGGAAGCGACGCCGGCAGGCGACGTCCAGTTCCGCTTCCACGTGCAACCGCGCAAACCGTCGCCATCATCACCGCCGCCGACCGAGCCAACGCCAGCACCGGTGGTGGACACCTCCTCGCGGCGCTTCCAGTGCCGGGTCGACGGCGAGACGTGGAGCGATTGCCAGTCCCCCTATCGGCTCACGGACCTGGCACCGGGCTCTCACCACTTCGCGGTCCGCGTCTTCAACCGTGAAGATCGGGCTGGCGAACCGGTCGACTTCGACTGGCGCCAGATGGCGCCCACGGTCGCGCCGCAGAAAGTCGCGGCACCACCTGCGCAAGATGAAGAAGCAGAGCCGATGCAGTTCACGATCGTCTCGCTGCGCAACCCACAAGACCTCTACCCGGGGCTGGCGCCGACGCCGATCCCGGTCCAGGTCGTCAACCCCAACGACGCCCCGATCGAAGTCACCGCGATAACGGCGGCGATCGACGACCCGCCAGATACCTGCGGCGCCGAGAACTTCGAGTTCACCGCCGCGGGCGTCTCGCCCGAGGCCCCACTCGTAGTGCCGGCCAACAGCAGCGCCGAACTGCCCGGCGACGGACTGGAGGCGCCGGCGATCCAGATGCTCGACCTGCCGGTCGAACAGGACGCCTGTCGCGGGACTGAAATCCCGCTCGTCTTCAGCGGCGAGGCGCACGGATGAGGCGCCGGGTTCCGGCCCTACTGGCCGTCGCGGTCCTCGCCGTCTTCGCGATCACTGTCGGCGGCAGGGCGTTCGCGTACTTCAGCGGGCCCGGATCGGGCTCGGCCTCAGCGGCGGTCACCTCGCTAACGGCGCCGACGATCAGCGCCGCGACGCCAGCGGCCAACGGCACCGTGACCCTGACCTGGGGGGCGGTCACGCCCCCCGGCGCAGGCACCGTCAGCTACTACGTCACCCGCGACGGCGGCAAACCGGCCGGCACTTGCCCGACCGTGGAAGCGCCGGCTACCGTCATCACCTGCAAAGACGCCGCAGTGCCGATCGGCGAACACAGCTACCGAGTCATCGCCGCCTGGGAGACCTGGAGCAAAACGAGCGCTGTCAAAACGGCCAAAGTGACGATCGGCGAAGCGGTCAAATTCACGATCTCCGGCAACACGACGACGCCGGCAACCGGCGGCGCGGTCAACCTGACGATCACCGCCAAAGACGTCAGCAACGCCACCGTCACCGGCTACACGGGGGCCCACAACCTGATCTTCTCGGGAGCCGAAGCCGGCCCCCTTGGGGACGCTCCAACCGTCGCCAACAGCTCCGGCACCGCAATCGCCTTCGGGGCCGCGACCGCCCTCACCTTCACCAACGGCGTCGCCAGCGTCAGCAGCGCGAAAAACGGCGTCTTGAAAATCTACAAGCCGGGCGCGGCGAGCATCACCGCGACGGAGGGATCCCTGACCACCCCGACGCCGCTCGCCCTTACCGTCAGCGTGACGGCGACCAGGTTCGTGCTCAAAGCGGCGTCGACGACTCCCGCCGCGGGCGCCGACGACGACCTGACGATCACCGCCCAGGACGCCTATGGCAACTTGGCCACCACCTACACCGGAAGCAAAAACCTCACCTTTTCCGGCGCTAGCACGATCGGCACCAACGTGCCGACCGTCACCAACTCGAGCGGCACCGCGATCGCCTTCGGCACCGCGACCGCGATCGAATTCACCGAAGGCGTCGCCGACCCGACGAAAACCGCCGCCGGCACCGCCGTCCTCTACAAAGCCGAAGCCTCCGCGGTCAAAGTCGCCGAAGGGACGACGGTGACGATGCCTACCGGCCTCACGATCACCCCCACGCCCGGCGCGGCGACCAAACTAGTCCTCACCTCCTCGACGGCGACGCCGACCGCGGGGTCGACCTTCAACTTCACCACCACCGCGCAGGACGTCTACGGCAACACCGCCACCTCCTACACCGGCAGCAAAAACATCACCTTCAGCGGCGCCGAAGCAAGTCCCAGCGGCGCCCTGCCCACGGTCGTCAACAGCGCCGGCACCGCGATCAACTTCGGCACTGCCACGGCGCTGACCTTCACCAACGGTGTCGCCGCCGTCAGCGCCTCGAAAAACGGCCTCGCCAAACTGACCAAAGCCGGCGCCACCTCGGTCACCGCCAGCGACGGCACCTTCACCAGCGCGGCGCTCGCCCTCACCGTCGCGGTCGGCGCCGCCAACCGCGTCGGCGTCACCGGCCTGACCACGAGCGGCGGCTCGATCGGCTCGCCATGCCTGCTCACCTGCGCCGTCACCGCCCTCCCCAACTCGGGGACGGTCAAAGCCAAAGCCGTGATCACCGACAGCAGCGGCAACCTGATCACCAACGTCGGGGCGGCGAAAACCGTAACCATCACCGTCACCGCCGGCGGCACGATCGCTGGCTCGCCGCTCACCGTACCCGCCACCGGCAGCGCCACCTCCGGCACCGAATTCACCTACACCGCGCCGGCCAGTGGCAGCTTCACCCACACGATCACCCTGGCCTCGACCGGCTATACCTCAGGCACGGTGACGGCGAGCAAATGAGTTGGCAGTGCTCGGCGTCGCCGCCGAGAGGCGAGCCGAGCCCTGCCCGATAAGCGCGGACGTCCTGCTCTACGGCAGCTCGCGGGCGACTGTCTTGCCGGTGGCCTCTGTCGCGTCGTGGAAAGCGCCGATCAGTTTCGCCGGTTTTTTGGCGACCGTCAGTTCGGAGCCGCTGCTGGCGGTGAATTCCTCGCTGTAGATAGTGGCCGCCTGCGACCTGAGTTTGCCTTCTAGGGAGTACGAGCCGGCGATCGCGCAGCCTTCGATCGTGATCGTGGCCAGTTTGCTTCCTTCTTTTGGCACGAAGAGCGTGCGCAGGACTTCTTTCAGGTCTTCGGAGGATTCGCTCAGCTGCACCGTTTCGATCGTCGATTTCAACGTGCATCCGGCCGGTTTGCTCATTTTGCAGCTCGACAAAAGGATTTTGCCTTCGCCTACGAACCCCATCACTTCTCCGAATTCATAGTTCGAGACGGTTTTGTTGCCGCCCAGCGTTTCGCAGTTGAGTTCGAACGGGCTGGAAACGACTTCGCCGGAGATGACGATTTTGCCTGTGTTTGTCCGTTTCAGTGTGGTGCTTTCTGAATAGGGGACTGTGTGATATTCGCCTTCGGCGCCCGATTTTTTTTCGCAGTTCGCGTCGAGGAAGTGGCCAGATGTGAACGATTCTTCCCCCGGAATCTTGCACTCGTGTGTTGTGCTTGCCGCGGCGCCGCTGACACCGACCACGCTCAATGCCGCAACGGCGGCGGCGCATGCCAGCAGGGCCAGGATCATCTTGCGAGTCATCGCTGTTCTCCTTGTCTGTTTCCCCCGGCTAAGGGTCGACAGCGACCACCCGCGCCCCCCGCGCAGACACCGCTGGGCTCTCCCCATTGCATCGATCCTGGCGGCGACGAGTTAATTAGTCAAGATAGTTTTATGATTTCCCGATCTTCTCCGCCAACTCGACGATGATCCCCTCCGGGCCGCGGACGTAGCAGAGCCAGTAGCTGCCCTCGTAGTTCTCCAGCTCGCCGACCAGCTCATATCCCCGGTCCCGCAGGCGGGCGACGACTGCGTGGACGTCATCGACGGTGAAGGCAAGATGGCGGAGGCCCGGCGTGTTCGCCGGCGCCTGCGGGTCGCCGCCCTCGGCCGGCGGCGATTGGAACGTGATCAGCTCGAGTGCCCCGTCGCCGTCCGGCGTGCGCACGAAGGCGACATCGGTGCGGACGCCCTCGAGCCCGACGATCCGGTCCACCGCGCGGTTGTCCATCGACATCTCGCCCTCCAGCTCCAACCCGAGCTCGACGAAGAACTCGGTCGCGGCCGCGAGGTCCTCGACCACGATGCCGACGTGTTCCATCCGCTGGATCGCCTTCCGAGCGATCGTAAGGAATCTCGATACGTCGCTGCCGCACCGCCCATTAGCCGTGCGCCATAGAATCGCGCCGTGCCGTTCACTCTCAGGAACCTCAAGGAGGACCTGGCGGACCTCGGGTCCAACTTCGACGGCTCGCCGGACCTGGAGTTCCGCTTGGCGACCGAGGCGCTCGAGCTCGAGAAATCAGGCTTGGGCTACCAGCGCGTCCCGCCCGGTTATCGCTTTCCGTACGGCCACACGCACAAGACGCAGGAGGAGGTCTACGTTGTCCTGCGCGGCAGCGGCCGGATGAAGCTCGACGACGAGATCGTCGAGCTGAAGGAATGGGACGCGGTGCGCATCCCGCCCGGCACGTGGCGAGGCTACGAGGCCGGTCCGGAGGGCCTAGAGATCCTCGTCATCGGTGCGCCCAATCTCGGCGACGCGCCGCGCGAGGACGTCGAAGGCAAGCGCGACTGGTGGGCTGACTAGCGCGCGTTCAGGTAAGGCGCTCGGCCTCCTGCCAGGCCGACCATCCATCGAGCACCTCTGGCGACCGGTCGCCATTGATGACCTCAGCAAGAAGCCGAAGCCATTCGATGTCCTCCCGGCCTTCCTCTGCGGCGCGGGCAAGGATCCGATCGAAGCGCCAACCGGGAGAGCTGGACCCTCTCCCGACCAGGTCCCGTATCTGATCGAGGGTATGGTCGAAGAGATCGGCTGAGCCGAGGGAGATGACGTAGAAGTCGAGCTCCAAGTCCAGGGCGTCTTGAGAGTCACTGGCGAATTTCCTCGCCCGCTCGGTGATCTCACTCGCGCGGACTATCTCACCGTCCTCGAAGAGGAGGCGAGCGAAATTCCCTAGGTTGTTCGCGTTCTCCGGGTCCAGCTCGACGGCCTGTTCATATGCCTGTCGTGCGCCGGCCTGGTCTTCCTTGATGTCGGCCAGGAACAACCCGAAGGCGCCGACTAGGATCGCGGACGGTCTCTCGAGCTCGGTGACGACCTTCCGGACCTCGTCATCGATCGCCTCCAACTCGTCCTCTGAGAGGGCAGTGGGATCGGCCTCCCACAAGATCCACGTCTTTTGCAACCTTGCTCGTGCGACAAGGTCACGAAACTCATCGAGATCCTCGCCAGTGAACCGATCAATCACCTCGTCATAGGCTTGTACTACTACTGCCTCCTCGACACCGTCGTCACGGAGGCACAGCGCCTTGTTGACCAACGCCTTGTAGACGAGCCGGCGGTGATCGAGACTAGTCGCGTCGTCCAGGTGCTCGAGCGCACCGTCATAAGCGCTCACGGCCGCGACGGCGTCGCCCCGATCCCACAACCTGTTCCCCTGGTTGAAGAGCGCCTCTCCAACTACCCCTCGCAGCTCTGGATCGGCGTCCCCACCGAACCTAGAGACGACCTCGCCGAGCGCCGCGAGGTAATCGCCGGACGTTCGTGAATCGGAGCCGAGGGCTCGCACCTTGTATACGAGCGCTTTCGCCACCAGGCGCCGGATCTGTCGATCGTCGTCGTCCTCGAAACGCACCGCCATCTCGTCGTAGACCTCGATCGCGTCGTCGAGCTTCGTCACGTTATGAAGAGTGACCCCTTTCGCGAGCAGCGCCTCGGCGACGAACCGGCGCGTGGTTGCCGCTCGATCCGCCCCGAACCTCTCGAGCATCTCGTCGAAAGCACCGATCGCATCGCTCGACTGACCGAGGATCGAATAGACCCGGCCCAAACCTAACCATGCGATTGGTGAATCGGGTTCGTATCGGACCTTCAAAAGAGCTGACTTCGCCGCGTCGGTAGACGGTTTCTCGTTGCCTTTCGGCTGGCCGAGCCCTTGAGTGATTTGCCCGGCGGTTCTACCGACCACCGCCGCCAAGGGACCGTCGCCGACGGGTATATCGCCGGTCGCGCTTTCGAGGTCGCCCAGCGCCTGGGCCGGATCGACCTTGGCGTTGCTGGCAGCAATGAGGAGATCGACGACAGCCTTCCTCGGAGGTTGAGCCGGGAGCAGCGTCTGCTGGTCCGTGTGTGCGCGAAGAGCCTCGACTGCTCGCTCCCGAACGCTGGTATCGGCGTCCTCGGCGTGTGCGAGCGGCGGCTCCAAGGTGCCACCGAGAAGCCAGTCGCGGCGCCTTGCCAGCCAGTCGTCCAGGAAGCTTCCGAGGGAGAGGAGAGAGGTCAAGGCCTCGAGCAGCGCACTCTGCTCGGGGGTGAAGGTCTCCTCAAAAAAGGTGGCAAGCCCCAGCAACTCGTTGGCGAAGCCGCGATGCATCAAGATCGCCTCGGGCAAAACCTCCACCAAGATCTCGAGGCCGCGATCGTTGCTCTCCCAGAGGCGATGCCAAACCAGGGTTGCGACGGCCGCGCGCCACTGGTCGCTGGCAACGCGTTTCTCGCTCGAGCCACTCCCGACATGACTCCTTGCCCGCAGCAGGGCAATCTGCGCTGCCCGCTGATTGGCCTCGCGCAGGCTCGCTCGTCGCGACCCATCGAGCAGATAGAGCCTGAAGGTGTCTCGAACTTCCTGGTGCAGACGCCGGCTGCCGGTCAGTACGAAGTCGTGTCGCTGCGCGAGATCGTCCTGGACTCGGGCGACGTCGTCGCCGCAGTCCCAAAGAGCGGCAAGGATCTCCGGGTCGGACTGGTCCGTGTAAAGAAGGCTGAGGCCGTAGAGCAGCGGGATGTCCTCTCTCAGGGAGGCGTCACCGAGAGCGTGCAGCAGGTAGCGCTCGGTCAGCTCGCGGACCAGCTTCGGGGTGTCGCCTTTTGCCGTCACCGCTTTCGCGACCTCCTCCAGCGTCTCGCCTTGGGCGAGCATTCCGGCCACGATCCCGACCGCGAGTGGGACCCCGCGGGTGAGGGCGGCAACGGCGTCGAGCGTCGATACCTCGTCGTCTCCGCGCACCCCCCGCTGAGTCAGTTCTTCGGCAATCGTCTCGCGACCGAAGTGCGTCATCGCGATCACGCGGAGGCGATCCTCGGGAATCTCCCGGCGAAACGCGGCAAGCTCACCGCTGGATCCGGCCTCGTTCTCGGGCTCGAGCCGTCCCGCTGCCACCCAGAGCACGCGGCCACCGCTGCTCCGCATCACCTGGCGGATCCATGCCCCACAGCCGGCAACAATCTCGTAGGTGTCCAGGATCACGACGACGGGTCGCGCCTCGCTGACCTCTCGCAGCCCTCGAGCGAACGCTCGAGACAGGGACTCCTCCGGGCGCAAGGCCGAGCTGATCTCATTCGGACCAAGCTGACTCCGATTCGCCCGCGCCGCCCGCGCCATTCGTCCGAGCCCGTCGGTGGCGGTAGAAACCGGCAGGCCGGTGACGGCATCTCCCATCTTGCCGGCGATTTGCAGACCGGATCCGACTGCCGAGAGCGCATCGTCGGGCACGTCGGCGCGAAGGTCTACGTCTGGAAGATGGGCGACGACACGCCGGTACTCATCGAAAGCTCGGGTCGCGCGGCGGCGGAGTTTCCCGCTGGCGTTCAGGTCGTTGTCGCTGGCTATCGCGTCGTAGAGAACCGTGAACAACTCACGGGGCCCGATGGACATCCCGCTGGGCGTGATCGAGACATGGTTCTCGCGCTCCTCTTGCCAATTCACCGTCACCACCACGAACCGGTGACGGTTGTGGGCGGTGTCGGAGACCTTCCCGTGGGCAATTGCTTCGAAGCGACGACACAGTTCTGACTTCCCCATACCGCCGAACCCATGCAGAAGCAGAACCTGCGACGGCCCGTCCACGTCGCCAGAACGAATCTCCTCGAGCGCTGATTCAAACCGTCGCTGCTCGTCCGTTCGCGCCAAAAACATCCTGCTACCCCACGATCCCACTCTTCGCCAGGATCATTGGCGCCATCTGCCTAATTTCACTCTGGAGCCTGTCGAACTCTTCTTTTACGACCTCTCTGTAATTGGGAAAATGCTCGGACAGCCAAGCGAAAGCGCCGTCGTTGTCCTTGGCCTCGAAGTACGCCTCGAATTCGTCTAGGTCCTTCTCGTCCATTGCGTACGCCAATCGCATCCCGACACGTTCCTCGAGCGTCTCGTAGACATGCCGGAGCATGAGGTTTGCTTCCTCTCGAGGGAGACGATCGAGATGGACGTCGGCGAGAAATCCAGCATCTATCCGGAGCATGGCGGCATTGCCTGGGTTATTGCCTTCCCCTGCCTCCCAGGCCTGAGTAAAGATACTCGACTTCGGTCACTCCGGTACGGCACTGGTACTGACCGTTGTGGTCAGGCGACGACAGATGCGGCTGGCCCTGGAAGCAGACCGCGATCGCGCAGGACGGGCAGCAGGCCCTCGCCGACGCGATAGGCCTCCTCGAGGTGGGGATAGCCGGAGAGGATGAACTCGTCGATGCCGAGCTCGTGGTACTCGGCGAT
The DNA here is from genome assembly GCA_963729055.1 of uncultured Actinomycetes bacterium. GTDB lineage: Bacteria > Actinomycetota > Thermoleophilia > Solirubrobacterales > 70-9 > VAYN01. The sequence goes on from CAVSMQ010000009.1 coordinate 76,693, forward strand.
CCGGTCGGCGACTTCGTCGTGGCTGCCGACCAGCGCCGTGCCGGCGCCACCGCGGACCAGGCCGATCCCGGCCCAGAGGTTGGGCGAGACTTGAAGGGAAGCGGTGCTGCCGTCGTGCAGGGCCGTCATCCGCCGCTGACCCTCCGATTCGGAGAGGCGTTGAATCGCCTGGGCCTCGTCAATCTGCTCCTCGCTGAGGCCGGCGAGCATGCGGTCGGCGACCGCCCAAGCCTCCTCGGCGCTGTCGCGGCTGATCGCGTGTAGGCGGATCCCGAAGCCCAACTCGCGCCCGGCCCGCTCGACGGCCCGGCTGACCGCCGTCAGCTTCTCTTCGACCTGGGCTGGCGGCTCTCCCCAGGTGAGGAAGACGTCAGCGTGCTCGGCGGCGCACTCGATTGCCGCCGGCGAAGAGCCGCCGAGGTAGATCGCGGGCCAGGCGGGCGGATCGAGCAGGCGAGCGCCCTCGACCTGGAAATGGCGGCCGGCGAAGTTGACCTCCTCCCCGCTCCAGAGCTCACGGACGATCGCCAGGAACTCGCCGGCGCGCGCGTAACGCTCGTCCTTCTCGCTCCAGTCGCCGTAGCGGCGCTGCTCGATCGCGTCGCCGCCGACCACCACGTTGAGCAGCAGCCGGTCGTCGGAGACGCGCTGGTAGGTCGCCGCCATCTGCGCCGCCAGGGTCGGCGAGACCAGCCCCGGCCGGAAGGCGACCAGGTACTTGAAGCGGGTGGTGAGCTGACTCAGCGCCGCGGTCATCACCCAGGCGTCCTCGCACCAGGAGCTGGTCGGGGTCAACGCCGCCTCGAAGCCGAGCTGCTCGGCCGCTCGCGCGACCTGCGACATGTAGCCGATGTCGCCGGGCCGAGCCGAGTCCGGCCGCTCTTCGATCCGGCTGCCGTGGGCGCCGACCGCGTTGCCGAGGCTGAGGTCGGTGCGCGAGTCGCCGTTGGTCGGCAGGAACCAGTGCAGTCGAACGCTAGACATAAATTTCGCGCTCCGCTCCCGGCGCGAAGAACCAGAGATGCCTCATTGGGGTCGCTCCGCGCTCATATCAAGTAGTTGTTGGGGCCGGGGACGACGCCGTCGACGACGTAGCGACCGAGGTGGACGTGCTTCCAGCGGGTCGGGTCGTGGAGGGTGTGGGTGCGGGCATTGCGCCAGTGGCGGTCGAGGCCGTACTGGGCGTCGGCGGCCGAGGAGCCGAGCGCGTCGAGTGCCTCGCTCGAGACGGTCAGCGCCGCTTCAGCGCCACAGGCGCGGGCCGCGGCGACGGCCAGCCGGGCGCGGGTGACCACGGCTTGGTCGTCGGGTGCGGCGGCGGCCGCGTCGAGCGCTCGTGCCGCCTCAGCGAGCAGCGCCTCGGCGGCCCGCGCCTGCACCTGCAAACGGCCGAACGCCGCCACCGCGTAGGGCTCGTCGGCGGCCCGCTCGAGGTCGGTTTCGAAGAAGGGGCGGGCGCGCTCGCGTAGGTGGCGCGCCGCCTCGTCCAGCGCCCCGCGGGCGATCCCGACGTCGACCGCGGCGTGGAGGGCCTGGGCGAACGAGGCAAACGTGTCGGCCTCCTCGCGCTCGGGGACGAACAGCACCCACTCCGGCCGCACCGCGACCTCCTCGAGCACCGTCGTGCCGCTAATCGTCGCCCGTTGGCCGAACGCGGTCCAGTCCTGGATCACCTCGAGCCCCTCGGCGTCGCGCGGTAGGTAGACGAAGGCGATCCGCTCGCCCTCGTCCTTGGCTATCACCGGCACCCATTGGGCGGTAACCGCGCCGGTCGAGTAGTACTTGCGGCCGCTGAGGACGTAGCCCTCGCCGTCGGAGCGCAGCACCGTCCGCAGGTCCATCGGGTGCTTGCCGCCGCGCTCCGACCAGGCGTTGCCGAAACGGGCGCCGCGAACGACGTCGCCGAGCAGCAGCTCCTTCTGCACCACGTCGCCGTAGCGCACGATCGCGTCGACCAGTTGGAAGTGGTTCTGCGGAATCTGGCCGATCGCCGGGTCGGCGGCCGAGATCAGCCGGAAGACCTCGACGATCGTCTCGACCGTGGCCGCCGCACCGCCGCGCTCGGCCGGCACCCCGAGCGCCAGCAGCCCGGTCCGGCCAAGCCGCTCCAACTCCTCGACCGGAACCAGCCGGTCGCGGTCGCGGTCGATCGCGCCCGTCGCGATCGAGTCGGCGTAGACCCTCGCGACCTCGATCGCCTCCTCCTCGGAGCGAATCCGCCGCGCCTCGGGGGCGGCAACCGTCACGCGTTCGTCCTTTGGATGCGTATGTCGTCCAAGCGACGAACGCGGTTCACGCCGTCACCTCCGCACCGGCGCTCGCCAGCCGCGCTCGCCGCACCGCGGCGCCGGGGTGCCTCGGGTCGAGGCCCGGGCCGGAGCGGCCGTCGCTCAGCTTCTCGCGCAGCGTCCCGGGGCGGTACTCACGCTGCGCCAGGCCGCGGTCCTGCAACACCGGGATCACGCCGTCGATGAAGTCCTCAAAGGAGCCGGGGGTGACGTGGTACATCAAGTTGATCCCGTCGACGCCGGCGTCGGCCCACTCCTGCAGGCCATCGGAGATCTGCTCCGGCGTCCCGACCAGGCGCAGGTCGGTGACGTAGCGCAGCAGGTCCCCGAACCGCCACTGCTGGTTCGGCGCCGACTCGATCATCCCGCGGACGACGCCCTGGACGTTGGCGGTCGGCAGCTCGGCCAGCGGCGCCTCGAGGTCGATCGCGGCGAGGTCGATGCCGAGGTTGCCGGCCATGTGGGCGGCGTAGCCCTCGTCGCTGGCGTACTCGTCGATCTCCGCCTCCTTGCGCTGCGCCTCCTCCTCGGTGCCGCCGACAATCGCGCTGATCCCCTGGAAGAAGAGGATGTCACCACCCTGGCGGCCGAATCGCTCCGCCCGCGCCCGCACGTCGTCGATCTGGGTCCGCGCCCCGAGCGGGCTGCGGGCGGCGATGAAGATCGCCTCGGCGTTGCGGGCGGCGAACTCACGCCCCCGCTCCGAGGAGCCAGCCTGGAACAGCACCGGGGTGCGCTGCGGCGAGGGCTCGGAGAGGTGCGGCCCGACCACGTCGGGGTAGAACGGCCCGCTGTGGTCGATGTTGTGGATCTTCGCCGGGTCGGTGTAGATCCCCCGCACCCGGTCGGCGACGACCGCGTCGTCCTCCCAGCTCCCCTCGAGCAGCTCGTAGATCACCTCGACGTACTCCTCGGCCCGGGCGTAGCGCTCGTCGTGCTCGGGCAGACGCCCCAAGCCGTAGTTGCGGCCGACATCGTTTAAGTACGAGGTGACGATGTTCCAGGCGACCCGGCCGTCGCTGATGTGGTCGAGGGTCGAGATCCGCCGCGCGAAGTTAAACGGCTGCTCCTGCAGGACCGAGTGGGTGAAGGCGAAGCCGAGGTCCTCGGTAACGCTGGCCATCGCCGGGATCAGCAGCGAGGGGTCGTTGACCGGCGTCTGCAGCCCCTCGCGAATGGCGACGTCGCGGCTGCCGCGGTAACTGGCATAGGTGCCGACGACGTCGGCGAGGAACAGCGCGTCGAACTTGCCGCGCTCGAGCAGCCGCGCCAGCTCGAGCCAAGGGTCGAGGCTCTTGTACTCGAGCTGGCGGCTGTCCTCCCGCACCCACTGGCCGTGGTGGATGTGGGAGACGCAGTTCATCGAGAACGCGTTGAAGCGCAGCCGGGCCATCGGTCAGGAGACCTCCTTGCTCATGGCGACTCCAACGTCGACATGTCGATCACGAAGCGGAAGCGGACGTCGCCGGCGGCGAGGCGGTCGTAGGCCTCGTTGACCTGGTCGATCGCGATCGGCTCGATCTCGGCGACGACCCCGTGCTCAGCACAGAAATCGAGCATCTCCTGGGTCTCGGCGATGCCGCCGATGTTGGAGCCGGTCAGCGAGCGGCGACCGAGCAGCGGCGCCACCGCCGGCGAGGGGTGCGGCGCGCTGGGGACGCCGAGCAGGACGAGGGCGCCGTCGCGGCGCAGCAGGCCCAGGTAGGGATTGAGGTCGTGCGAAGCGGAAACGGTGTCGACGATCACCTCGAAGCCACCGGCGGCCTCCGCCAGAGCGCCCGCGGCGGTGGTGACGACCGCATCGGTGGCGCCGAGCCGCTTCCCCTCCTCGGCTTTCTCGGGCGAAGTCGTGAACAGCGTCACCTCGGCCCCGAGCGCAGCGCCGATCTTGACCGCCACGTGGCCGAGGCCACCGAGCCCGACCACGCCGAGCCGCGTCCCTGCCCCGACCCCGTGGTGGCGGAGCGGTGCGTAGGTGGTGATCCCGGCGCAGAGCAGCGGCGCCGTCGCCGCCAGGTCGACGTCGTCAGCGATCTTCAGCACGAAGCCCTCGTCGACGACGATCGAGCTCGAGTAGCCGCCGTGGGTCGAGCCGCCGCTCTGCAGATCGGGGCTGTTGTAGGTGAAGGTGGCGCCGTTCTCGCAGTACTGCTCGAGGCCCTCGGCGCAGGACTCGCAGCGCTGGCAGGAGTCGACCATGCAGCCGACCCCGGCGTGGTCGCCGACCGCGAAGCGCTCGACCTCGGCGCCGACCGCGGTCACCCGGCCGACGATCTCGTGGCCGGGGACGACCGGGTAGGTCGTCGCGGCCAGCGTCTCGACCCACTCGTTGCGCACGGTGTGCAGGTCGGAGTGGCAGATCCCGCAGTGGAGGATCTCGATCTGGACGTCGCTCGGGCCGAGCGGCCGCCGCTCGAAGCGCAGCGGTGCCAGCGGCGCCTCGGGGGACGCGGCGGCGTAGCCGATCGCGGCGGTCGCGCTCGCGGCGCTCCCTGGGTGTGAAGTCGTGGTCTCGCTCATAGGTATTCCAACCTCCTCGTCAGCCGGGCTAAAAGAACCAATTTGGCGGCAGCGGAGTGCCGTTCAGAGACAGGTTCCCGATTGCCTGCGCCTTATAGACGAGTGGGTTGTGGGTCGAGAGGGTGCGGACATTGCGCCAGTGGCGGTCGAGGTTGCGCTCGCGCTTGGTCGCCGAGGCGCCGCCGAGGTCGAAGATCCGGGCCGTCGCGGACAGCGCGAGCTGGTCGACGACGACCTTCGCCTGCGCCGCCTCGAGCGAGGCCTGGTCGGCGAGCTCAGGGTCGGGCAGCCCGTCGACGACCGAGTCGGCCTCGGCGTCCTGCGCCTCCGCTGCACGCAGCACCGTCGCCTCGGCGGCGTAGGCGGCGCTGACCAGCTCCCCAACCACCTCCTGCAGCAGCGGGTCGTCGGCCGGCTGCTCGGCGGCGGCGTGGGCGAAGGGACGGCCGGCGCGGCTGCGGACCAGGTCGATCGCGTCGTTGGCGGCGTTGCGGAGCGCCCCGGCGATCACCGCGGTGATGTAGAGCTGCAGGACGCCGCAGCGCGGGAAGGAGCCGTCCTCGTGCAGGTGGAGGTCGAGCAGCTCGCCGTCCTCGACCGCGACCTCCGCGAGCCGCGTCGTCCCGGTCCCGGTCAGGCTCTGGCCGAGCCCGTCCCAGTCGTCCTCGAGGGTGATCCCCTCGCGGGCGGCCGGCACCACCACCGCGGTCAGCTTCTCGTCGTCGTCGAGCGCGGTGAACATCAGCGCGTCGGCATAGAGGCTGCCGGTCGAGTAGTACTTGACGCCGTTCAGGCGCAGGACGCCCTCGCCGTCGCGGCGCAGCGTCGTCGCCAGGCTTTCGGCCCCGACCTTGTGGGCGCCGAGCTCGGTCGCGGCGCCGGCGACGATCTGGCCGGCGGCCGCCTCGCGCAGGCCGCGCTCGCGCTTCGCCGGGTCGGTGGCGCGCAACAGCACCTCGACGTGGGAGAAGTGCGAGCGCAGGATGTGGGCGACGTTGGAGTCGACGGAAGCGAGCGCGATGATCAGGCGGAAGGTCTCGCGCAGCGTCGTCCCGGCGCCGCCGAGCTCGACCGGCACCCGCAGCGCCCCGAAGCGGGCGGCGCGGATCAAGTCGATCTGCTCGTGCGGCGCGATCCGGTCGCGCTCGCGGACGGCCGACTCCTCGCCGATCGCCTCGAGCAGCGCTGCCAGCTCGGGCGAGCCGGGCGCGAGCAGCGCGGCCGGGTCGGCGCCGCGAGCTCCCTGGTCCTGGTCCTTGGGCAGCTGAACGGTCATGCGGGGGCTCCTGCGGGGTCGCGGCGGTGGCGGGCCGCCTGGTGGGTCTCGGGCAGGCGCGCTCCGCGCCGGAAGAACTTCTCGCGCAAGGTCCCCTCCTCGTAGGAGGTGCGGTAGCGGCCGCGCCGCTGCAGCTCGGGGACGACCAGCTCGGCGAAGTCGCGGTAGCTGGCCTGAGTGACGACGTGGTTCAGGTTCAGCCCGTCGGCGCCGGTGGCGTCGACCCAGGCTTCGATCTGGTCGGCAACTTCGACCGGGTCGCCGCTGGCGTTCGGGCCATCGGCGCCGAAGCCGAGCTCCTCGACCAGGTTGCGGACCGTCCACTGGCCGTCGCCGAAGGTCTCGTTGGTCGACTGCATCGCCTCGTTGGGGACGTGACGCAGCGGCTCGTCGAGCTCATACGGCGAGAGGTCGAAGCCGAGCCAGCCGGACCACAGGACCAGCGTCCCTTCCGGGTCGATCAGGCTGCGGTAGCGGTCGCGCTTCTCCTCGGCCTCGGCGGTGGTCGGCGCGACGATCGTCGAGAAGCTCGAGAAGACGCGGATGTCGTGGGCGTCGCGGCCAGCGTCGACGAGGCGGCCCCGCAGGTCGTCGATGTTGGCGCCGAGGATCTCGGCCCGCGGCGCCCCCATGAAGACCGCCTCGGCGTGCTCGGCGGCGAAGGTCTTGCCGCGGTTGGACTGGCCCGCCTGGTAGAGCAGCGGCGTCCGCTGCGGCGAGGGCTCCGAGAGGTGGATGCCGGGGACCTTGAAGTACTCCCCGTCGTGCTCGATCGGGTGGACTTTCTCGGGGTCGGTGTAGAGGTTGCGCTCGGGATCGACCACCACCGCGTCGTCCTCCCAGCTGCCCTCCCAAAGCTTGTAGAGGACCTCCATGTACTCGTCGGCGATGTCGTAGCGGTTGTCGTGGCGGATCTGCCCGTCCATGCCGATGTTGCGGGCGCCGCTCTCGAGGTAGGAGGTGACGATGTTCCAGCCGACCCGGCCCTTGGTCAGGTGGTCGAGCGTCGACATCCGGCGGGCGAAGGTGTAGGGGTGCTCGAAGGAGGTCGAGGCGGTGATCCCGAAGCCGAGGTGCTCGGTCACCGCCGCCATCGCCGGCACCACCAGCGCCGGGTCGTTGACCGGGACCTGGGCGCCGCCGCGCAGCGCCCCGTCGTTGGAGCCGCCGTAGACGTCGTAGACCCCGAGCACGTCGGCGATGAAGATGCCGTCGAACAAGGCCCCCTCGCAGAGCTGGGCGAGGTCGGTCCAGTAGTCGAGGTCCTTGTAGCGCGAGGCCTGGCTCTCGGGGTCGCGCCAGGTGCCCGCCACCAGGTGGGTCGGGCAGTTCATGTCGAAGGCGTTGACGCGGATCTGACGCGAGGCGGAGCTCATGCGGGCACTGCCTTTCTCTCGGTCTCGGCTCGCTCCAGCCGCGGCAGCGCCGAGAGCAGCTTCTGGGTGTACTCGGCCTTGGGCGCTTTGAAGATCTCGTCGGCGCTGCCCGACTCGACCACCTGGCCGTCTTTCATCACCAGCACCCGGTCGGAGACGTGGTAGATGACGCCGAGGTCGTGGGAGATGAAGAGGTAGGCGATCTTCAACTCCGACTGCAGGTCGGCGAGCAGGTCGAGGACCTGGGCTTGGATCGAGACGTCGAGCGCCGAGACCGGCTCGTCGCAGACGATCAGTTCGGGCTCTGGCGCCAGGGCGCGGGCGATCGCGACGCGCTGGCGCTGGCCACCGGAGAGCTGCAGCGGCCGGCGGTCGAGCAGCTCGGGGCCGATCCCGACGTGACCGAGCAGCTCCTTGACCCGGCCGAGGCGCTGCTCCTTGCCTTTGTAGTCCTCCTCGGCGATCGCGTCGTCGACGATCCGGCGCACGGTCCAGCGCGGGTCGAAGGAGCTAAGCGGGTCCTGGTAGACGACCGAGACGCGCCGCCGCCGCTGGCGCCGGTCCTTCTCCTTCAGCGTCGTCCAGGGCTTGCCGCGCAGGGTGACGTTGCCGCTGTCGGGGTCGAGCAGGGCGAGGACGATCCGCGCCGTCGTCGTCTTGCCCGAGCCCGACTCGCCGACGATCCCGAGCGTCTCGCCGGGGCGGATCTCGAGCGAGACGCCGTCGACCGCGGCCCGGTCCGTCCCGTCGGGCCCGCGGAAGGTCTTGACCAGGTCCTCGGCGACGATGATCGGGTTGCGGCCGGCGACGGTCGGCACTTGCGGGTCGCCGGCGGGGATGTAGGCGCCCTCGACCAACGGCGCCAACCGCGTCCCCTTCGAGTGGGCGGCGGGGACGGCGTCGAGCAGCGCCTTGGTGTAGGGGTGCTGCGGGGCGCGGAGGATCTGTTCGACCGGGCCCTGCTCGACGATCTCGCCGAGCCGCATCACCGCCACCTCGTCGGCGAGGCGGGAGACGACGGCGAGGTCGTGGCTGATCAGGATCAGTCCGCGGCCGCGCTCCTTGGTCGCTCTGCAGCAGCGCCAGGATCTGCGCCTGGACGGTGACGTCGAGCGCCGTGGTCGGCTCGTCGGCGACCAGCAGGCCGGGGTCCATCGCGATCGCCGCGGCGATCAGCGCCCGCTGGCGCAGGCCGCCGGAGAGCTCGTGCGGGAGCTGGCGGGCGCGTACCTCCGGCTCGGGAACGCCGACCTCGCGCAGCAGTTCAATCACCTTCTCCTCGCGCTTGGCGCGGTCGCCGTAACCATGGATCCGCAGCGGCTCGGCGATCTCCTTACCGACCTTGCGCAGTGGGTCGAGCGAGACCAGCGCGTCCTGCAAGACGAAGCCGATCTCGGCGCCCCGGACCGAACGCCAGCGGCGGTTGGAGAGACCGAGCAGCGATTGGCTGCCGAGCTCGATCCGGTCGGCGGCGACGTGCGAGCGCTCGCCGGTCAGCCCGACCAGGGTGCGGGCGGTGACCGTCTTGCCCGAGCCCGACTCGCCGACGATCGCCAGGCAGCGTCCCGACTCGACCCCGAAGGAGACGCCGCGGACGACCTCGTTGACCTTGTCGCGCGGGCCGAAGCCGACGGTCAGGTTCTCGACGCGCAGCAGTTGCTCGCTCATCAGTAGGTCTCTCCTTCGATCCGTCGTTGCAGGTAGCGGCCGAGGCAGCTGGCGGCCAGGGTGAAGGCGACGATCGCCGCGCCGGGGAAGAGCGTCAGCCACCAGGCGGTCTGGATGTAGTCCTTGCCGGCGTCGAGCATCGCCCCCCACTCCGGCGCCGGCGGGGCGACGCCGAGGCCGAGGAAGCTCAGCGCCGAGGCCCAGACGATCGACTGGCCGACCCCGAGCGTCGCCAGCACGACGAGCGGCCGGAAGGCGTTGGGGAGGATGTTCCGCCGCAGGGTTCGCCAGGGCTTGTGCCCGAGCGCCCTCGAGGCGATCACGTAGTCCGCCCCTTTCACCTGCAGGACCTGGGCGCGGATCATCCGCGCGTAGCCCGGCGCCGAGGCGATGCCGACGGCGATGATCTGGGTTGAGACCCCGGAGCCGAAGACCGCGACCAGAAACAGCGCCAGCAGCAAGCCCGGGAATGAGAAAAGGACCTCGAGCAGGCGGTTGATGCCGCCGTCGACGACTTTGCCGCCGAGGCCGGCGACGACGCCGAGCAGGGAGGCGAGCCCGAGGCCGACCGCGGTCGCGCCGAGGCCGATCAGGACCGACTCGCGGGCGCCGTAGATCACCCGCGTGTAGACGCTGCGGCCCGACTGGTCGGTGCCAAAGGGGAATTCAAGCGAGGGCGACTGCAGGCTGTGGGCGAGGTTGACGCCGAGCGGATCGCCTTTGGTCAGCAGCGAGGGAACGACCGCGGCGATCGCGATCAGGGCGAGGAAGAGCACCGAGAGAGCGACGGCCGGCCGCACACCGCGGACCCGAGCCGAGAGCCGTCCGCCCGCCGCGGGCGCCGGCGCGCCGCCGGGGAGCGGCGCGCCGATCGAGGTGGGATCGATCGCCGTCGACATCAACCAGCCCTCCCAGCGGTGCGCAGGCGCGGGTCGACGACGACGTAGAGGAGGTCGACCAGCAGGTTGACGACGACGTAGATCAGGGCGACGAGCATCGTCACCCCGACGACGACCGGCAGGTCCTGGTTGGAGACCGCGTTGACCAGTATCTGGCCGAGCCCGGGCCGGGCGTAGATGATTTCGACCAGGACAGCGCCGGAGATCGTCGCCCCGATCGCCCATCCGGTCAGCGTGATGCCGGGCAGCATCGCGTGGCGGAGGACGTGGCGGCGGCGCACTTCGGCCTCACTGGCGCCGCGGGTGCGGGCCGAGATCGCGAACGGCTGCTTCAGGCCGCGCTCGAATTCGTCTCGGGTCACCTGGCCGAGGAAGCCGGCCAGCGGCAGCGCCAAGGTCAGCGCCGGCAGCAGCAGGGCGTCGGGCGAGGTGCCGCCGGTGACCGGGAACCAGCCGAGTTCGAAGGCGAACACGACCAACAGCACCAGCCCCAGCCAGTAGGGGGGAATGCCGGCGAAGAAGGCCTCGAGCCCGGAGCCGAACGAGGAGCGGGCTCTGCCCCGCCCCGCGGTCAGGAGCGTCAGCGGCACCGCGATCACCCAGGCGAGCAGGGTCGAGACGAAGATCAGCACCAAGGTCGGCCCGACCTGCTCGGAGATCACCGTGGTGACCGGCTGCTTGTACTGGTAGGAGGTACCAAGGTCGCCGGTGGCGAGGTTGGAGATAAACCGGCCGTAGCGCTCCAGCACTGGGTCGTTGAGCCCGTATTTCTCGTTGGTCTGCTCGAGCTGCTGCTCGGTCGGACGGGCGCCGGAGCCACCGAGGATGGCGATCGCCGGGTCACCCGGCGAGAGCTCCTGGAGGACGAAGCAGAGGGTCGCCGCCGCCCAGAGGACGACAATCGCGCCGAGGACCCGCTTGACCGCCGTCTGCCAGGGGAGCCGGCGCCGGGGAGGCGCCTCGAGCGCCCCCCCGTGAGTGATGGACGGAGTTGCCGCCGAGCTCATCCCTACTGCTCCAGCCAGGCGTCGGAGAGGACTGGCTCACCCTCGGAGGGCTCGATCCAGACGCCCTTCAGGGTTTTGCTGATGCCGAGCAGCGTCTGCTCCGGGTACATCGGCACCCAGTACGCGTTCTCGGCGATGATCTGCTGTGCCTTCTCGTACAGTCTCTGCTGCTCGGCCCGGTCGGTGGTCGCCGCCGCCGCCAGCAGGGTTTTGCCGAGCTCCGGGTTTTTGATTTTCGCCATGTTCGCGAAGGGCTGGTCGTAGGTCTCTTCGGAGGCGACGATGTACATGCACATCGGCGTCGGGCAGTTCCAGTAGGTCGGCTCGGCGTCGAACTCAGCGGGGACATTGGCTTGTTCGTAGTACTGCGCCTGCGGGGTCGGCACCAACTTCACGTCGAACCCTGCTTCCTTCACAGCCGCCTGCACGTTCTGGTACAGGGTGAGCTCGGCGGGCGGAGTTTCGCCGGGGCCCGAGCCGTAGATGAATTTCACCGTCAGCGGCTTGCCGTCTTTCTCACGGACGCCGTTCGGTCCCTCTTTCCAACCCGCCTGGTCGAGCAGTTTCTTCGCTTTCTCGATGTCGAACGGGTAGAGGTTGGCGAATTTGTCGGTGTAAAACGGAGTGCCGGAGCTGATCGCGCTGGTCGCCGCCGGGTAGGCACCCTGGTAGGCGCTCTCGACCGCTGCCGGCGTGTTCGCCGCCAGGTTGAACGCCTGCCGCACTTTCAGGTCGTCGAACGGCGGTTCTGAGTTGTCGAGGACGATGTAGTGACCGATCCCGGCGTGGGTGAACCGCTGCAGCTCGATGTTCGGGTCCGACGTTGCGGCGCCATAGTCCTCCGGCGGGATGTTGAAGATGATGTTCGCCTCGCTGCTCTGCAGCGCCGAGAAGCGCACCGATGGGTCGGGCAGGAAGCGCCAGGTGATCGCCTCCAGATAGGCCGGGCCCTGGTTGTTGGCGTCGGCCGGCGGCGAGTTGTAGGCGTCGTTGCGGACCAGGTCGATCTGCTGGCCTTTGGTCCACTTCTTGACAATGAAGGGACCGGTGCCGACCGGCGATACGCAGTTGGCTTTGATCCCGCGCGCCATCGCCTTCGGCGACTCCATTCCGAAGAACGCCTGACTGAGCACGTCGAGGAAGGGCGAGTACGGGCGCTTGAGGTTGACCCGGACGGTGTATTTGTCGAGGACGTCGATCCCCTTGTAGATCGGCAGCAGGTAGACGAGGTTCGTCGAGGACTGCGTTTCGGGGTCGAGCGTCTGCTCGAAGTTCGCTTTCACCGCCTCGGCGTCGAACGGGGTGCCGTCGGTGAACTTGACACCATTCTTCAGGTGGAAGGTGTACTGCAGCCCGTCGTCGGAGATCTCCCATTTGGTCGCCAGCCAGGGGACAACTGTGCCGTCCGGCTGCATCGAGACCAGTGAGTCGAGGAACTGCCGCGCGACGTAGGTCTGCGGCATGTCGCCGAGGTTGTGAGGGTCGAGGCAGAGCGGCTCGCGGTCGGTGCCGTAAACGATCGTTCCGCCCTCGACCGGCTTGCCCTCGACTTTCTTCACTCCCGCGCCCTCGCCGACGCCGTAGTTGGTCGGGGTCCCGGCAGCGGTCGACGAGCTACCGGCGCAGGCGCTCAGCGCGACGCTGAGGGCGCCAAGTGCTAGCAGTGCGACCAAGGCAGTGAGGCGCTGTTGCAGAGTGCGTTTCATCCGTGTGGGTTCTCCTGAGGTGTGCGAGACGGGACTGCCGGGGGTGGTGATGGCGGGGAAGGATGTGGGTCGAGCGGGTGTCCGTCAAATAGGACTTCTCGACGCCCTGATCCGCTTTTCCTATTAAGTTGATCAAGAAAAGCTGGATTCTGGATGAGGAGCGGGTTTGCCGGCGCTGGGAGCGGTCGCGAGGGCAACCAGGGCGAGCAGGCAGATAACGACGAGCGCCGAGTAGGCGACGCCGTCACTGGCGCTTTCGGCGAGCGCCCCGCAAAGCAGCGAGCCGACCGCGAGGCCGCTGCTCCAGGCGACCACGCTAGCCGCGAACACCCCCGCCGCGGGGCGGTTCTCGCGGCTCGATTCGTCGGCCAGCAGGGCCGTCGCCAGCGGCCACATCGAGGCCACCGAAGCGCCGCTCAGCGCCACCGCCAAGCCCATCGACCAAGCCGAGTCGGTAGAGCGGCAAGAGCGGCGCGATCAGGGCGAAGAAGACGGCGTCGACGAACATCGCCGCCGTTACCAGGGCAGTGACGACCCTCCCCGACCCAAGGCGCGGAACGGCTGTCGGCACTGTCACACCATCACCGTTCGCGCACAAATCGGCCCGGACTCGAATAACCGGGAGTCACCGTGCCGATTTGTGCACTCACAGCGCAGCCATGAAGGCGCGACCGCGCGCGAGGAACAGCTCGTGCAGATCGTTGGCGGCGCCGGCCGAGGATTGGCGCAGGCGTCGCTGGATCATCATCACGACCTCGGTCTCGTCGTCGATCTCGCGCACGGCGATCGCGCCGCTGCGCTCGAGCGGATCGCCGCGCACGCTGAAGCCGGGCAGGATCGTCGCGCCGAGGCCTTCGGCGACCATCAGCTTGCCGATCTCGGCTCCGTCGGCGGCGTAGGTGAAGCGCGCCGGCAAGCCGTCGAGCAAGCGGTGGGCGTAGCGGTTCATCGCGTAGCCGCTGCGCATCGCGATCAGCGGCTCGGCGGTCAGCTCGGCGGGGGCAACCTTGCCCGGCAGATCGGCGAGCGGGCTGTCGGGGTGCAAGCAGAGGACCGGGCTGCCGCGCAGGAGCTCGGTCGACTCAAGATCGGGCGGCAGGTCGTCGCCGGCCAAGCAGTTGACCAGGCCGAGGTCGAGGTTGCCGTCGCGCAGGTCCTCGTGAATGCTGCGCTGGCGCGCGGTGACGATCTCTATTTCGGTCGCCGGGTGGCGCTCGGCGAACTGCCGCATGGTCGGCGTCAGCAGTGGCGCCGTCGCCGCCGCAGTCGCCCCGAGTCGGACCACGCGGCTGCCGAGCTGCCCGTCGCCGGCGGCACGGCGCAGGCGGTCGACCGACTCGATCACATCGTGGATGTGGGGCAGGATCTCCCTCCCCTCTGTGCTGATCGAGACGCCGGAACGGCCGCGGTCGAGGAGCGAGACGCCGAGCTCAGCCTCCAGCTTCCGCACGGTCTCGCTGAGCGCCGGCTGCGAGACGTGCAGCTCCTCGCTGGCGTTGCGGAATGAGCTGAGGCGGGCGACCGCGGAGAGGTATTCGAGCTGCTCTATTCTCATCTCAACTCATTCCTTATGAACTTGATCTATTTTATCAACAATACCAACTAGAGTGGACGCGGTGAGCCCCACGGCCCGATTCCCTGCTCAGACGCGCGCCGCCAGCGGCGGCGGTCCGCTCGGCAGCGTCGCCTCCGCGTCGGCGACAAGCGTCGCGAGCAGCTGCTCGAGCAGGCTCAGCGCCCGCTCGCCGGCGACCCCGTCACCGTCGTAGTCGGCGCCGGTCAGGTAGACGGCGACCGGCGCCAGGCGAGCGCCGAAAAAGGCGAGGACGTCGCGCAGGTGCCGTTCGGCACCGAGGAAGTGGTGGTCGCTGGCGCCCATCGCGACGATCCCGACCGGCTTCCCCTCCAGCGCTGGCACCGGTAGGTGGTCGATCAGATTCTTCAGCGCGCCGGAGAGCGAGCCGCGGTAGACCGGCGTCGCAAACACCACCGCCGAGGCCGCCGAGATCCGCTCGACCACGGCGCCCGTGTCGTCGTCGAGCGTCGCCGGATCGCGCCCGTCGGCGAAGGAGATGCGCCGCTCGGCGAGGTCGATCAGCTCGAGGTCGGCGGCGGCGAAGCGCTCACTCGCGGCCGCCAGCGCCCCCCGCAGCCGGCCAGGCGGAGTGACGCTACCAAGCACGATCGCCACCTGGGGCGGCTGCTCAGGCGGCAAGCTCGTCCTCCTCCAGGGTCAGCTGCGAGTAGGCGCCGCGGTAGAAGAGCAGCGGCTCGGCGGCGGCGGCGTCGGCGCGCTCCAGCGAGCGCGCCAAGCCGAGGACGATCTGGTGGTCGCCGGCCGGGTGGATCGCCTCGACCTCGCAGGCAATCGTCGCCAGCGAATCCGGCAGGACCGGGACGCCGAGCGCGTGCTCGTCGAAGGCGACCTCGTGAGCGCGGGCCTCGTCGCCCTTGGCGGCGAAGCGGTCGGAGTGGTCGCGCTGGTGGCGGCCGAGCACGTTGACGGCGAAGCTGCCGCCGCTGCGGATCGCGGCCAGCGTCTCCGAGCTCTCGGCCAGGCAGGCGAGGAGGAGCGGCGGGCGCAGCGAGACCGAGGAGATCGCGTTGGCGGTGGTCCCGACCGGGGCACCGTCGGCCCCGCGGGCGGTGACAACGGTGACGCCGGTCGCGAAGTGTCCCATCACCTCGCGCATCTGGCAGCCGGCATCGGGGACCTCGGTGGGTGGGCGCGGCTGGGTGCCTCGCCGCTGGGCGACAACTTCGGAGACGCGGACGATCGCCAGGCCGTGGTGCTCGGCGAAGCGCTCGAGGTCCTCACCACGGGCCATGTGGCCGTCGTCGAGCATCACCTGGCAGAGGACGGCTGCGGGGAGCATCCCCGCCGTGACCGCCAAATCGACCGCTGCCTCGATCCGGCCCTCGCGCTCGAGCACGCCGCCGGGGCGAGCCCGCAGCGGGAAGATGTGGCCGGGTTGGACCAAGTCCTCGGCGCGGCTGGCGGGGTCGGCGGCGACGGCGATCGTGCGGGCGCGATCGGCGGCTGAGATTCCGGTGCTGACCCCCTCGCGGGCCTCGATCGAGACCATCGAGGCGTCGCCGAGCCGCGAGTTGCCACGGGTCCCGATCGGTGCCAGGCCAAGCTCGTCCGCGCGCCCGGCGGCAAGCGCCAGGCAGATCAGTCCGCGCGCCTCCTTGGCCATGAAGTTGACCGCCTCGGCCCCGGCCCGCTCGGCGGCGATCAACAGGTCCCCCTCCCCACCCCGGTCCGAGTCGTCACAAAGCACCACCATCCGCCCCGCGGCGAGATCCGCCACCGCAGCCTCGACCCCGGACCGTTGAGGTTGCCTTTTGACCCGCATACCGGGTCTTTCGGCAACCTCGCGGGGACGAGCGGCGTGGGTCCGGGGGGTCATGCGGCGGCCTCTCCGAGTGGGGCTCCGGCGGGTCCGATGTCGGCCGGCGGCAGCGGCTGGACCAGGGTCGGCGCCTCGGACTGGGCGCGGGCGGCGCGCTCGGCGGCGGCGACGATGCGGCTGGCGATCGCCCCCGAGTGGTCGCGAATCTCGGTCACCCCGATCGCCTCCCACTCGACGCCCTTGCGCAGCGCGCCGACCACGTAGATCCGCTCCGAGGCGCGGCCCTCGGCGTCGAGCAGGGCGCCGTCCGCGGCGACGTCGAGGCCCAGCCCCAGCTCGTCGGGACGGGCGGCGCCTGCGTCGAGCAGCGAGCGCAGCAGCGGCGGGGCGCCGCGGCGCAGGTCGCAGCCGGCGCCGGTGCAGTTGACGATCGCGCCGGCGTCGACGACGGTGAGGTCGTGGCAGCCGGGCGTCCTCAGCGAGACCCGGACGCCGTCGCCGCATAACTCCAGCGAGACGATCGAGCCGGCGCCGAAGGAGAGGCGGCCCGCCGCCTCGAGCCCGGCGAGCCGGTCGGCGACGTCAGGGGCCATGCGGAAACGGTGGACGTCCCAGAGTCGCTGCAGCTCGTCCAGGAAGCGGCGTTTCTCCTCGGTCTTCAGCGCCTTCCAGAGGGCCGGCGTGACCGGCCGCATCGAGTCGATCACATCGCGCCAGTCGTCGCCCGTGCGGGCGACGCGTCCGACCTGGGCGAGGATCGCCGCCATCACCGGCGCCAGCTCGCCGGAGGCGGTCGGCAGCGGGAAGCGGCGCAGGCGGGTGAGGTCCCGGCGGTGCCGCTTCGGCACCAGGCCGTGACGCGAGACCGCCCGCACCCGCGGTCCACGCTGGCCCGTACACAGCGAGAGCGCGACGTCGACCATCGTCAGCCCGGTGCCGATGATCAGCACCTCGCGCTCGCGGCGGGCGCGGTCGAGGGCACCCGGCTGCCAGGGGTCCGCCACGTAGCGACCGCAGTCGTGGACCTCGGCCGGGATCGGGATCGGATCGCCGCCCCCAAGCGGGCCCGGCGCCAGGATCAGCCTCTCGGCCTCGACCTCAGCACCGTCGGCGAGGGTGAGGACGAGGGCACCGCCGGAGCCGTTGGCGCTGGACCGCTCGGCGACCGCGACCACCTCATCCGCGCGGCGGCGCACCGGCGCTTCGGGGGAGGCGGCTTCGGCGCTCTCGAGCAAGTCGCAGAGGTAGGTGCCGAAGAGGCTGCGCGGCATGAACGCTTCCTCGGGCACCTGGTGGTCGTTCGTGAGCAGCCAGTCGTGAAAGTGCTCGGGGTGGCCGGCGACGGCGCCCATCCGCACCGCAGGGACGTTCAGCAGGTGCGACGGGTCCTCGGTGGCGTAGGCAACTCCGGGCCCGAAACTGCCGCTGCGGTCGATCAGCTCGATCTCGAGCCGGGCGTCCTCGCGCGGCACGCGCAGCAGATGCGCGGCGGCGATCGTGCCGGCGGCGCCGCCGCCGACGATCGCGACGCGCTGCACCGCTCCGGCGCTCATCGCCGCGCTCCCACCGCGAAGGGGACCGCCGAGCCCTCGCGGCCGCTGGCCGCCGGTTCTCGCCCGCCGCCCTCAGCCGGCCGGCGCCACAGCCCGCGCCGCTCGAGCTGCGGCAGCACGCCCTCGCCGAACCAGTAGAGCTCCTCCAGGTGCGGGTAGCCGGAGAGGACGAACTCGCCGATCCCCGCCGCGCCGTACTCGGCGATCCGCTCGGCCACCTCCTCGTGGCTGCCAACCAACGCCGTACCGGCGCCGCCGCGGCCGAGGCCGACCCCGGCCCAGAGGTTGGGCGAGACCTCGAGGTTCGCCGCCGTGCCGCCGTGCAGGTCGAGCATCCGCCGCTGGCCCTCGGATTCGGATTTGCGCAGCTTCGCCTGGACCTGGGCGATCAGCGCCGGCGGCAGCGCCTCGAGCATCGCCTCGGCCCGCGCCCAGGCGTCCTCAGCGCGGTCGCGACTGATCGTGTGCAGGCGGATCCCGAAGCGGATCTCGCGGCCGCGCTCGGCGGCCAGCGCCCGGATCCACTCGACCTTCTCGGCGACTGCAGCGGGCGGCTCGCCCCAGGTCAGGTAGACGTCGACGTGCTCCGCTGCGACCGCGCCGGCCGCCGGCGAGGAGCCGCCGAAGTAGAGCTGTGGCGGCGGCTCGGGCAGGCGGTGGATCGTCGCCCCCTCGACCCGCAGGTGGCGGCCCTCGAAGTCGACCCGCTCGCCGTCCCACAGTCGCCTGACGATCTCGAGGAACTCGCCGGTTCGGCCATATCGCTCGTCCTTCGGCAGGAAATCCCCGAAGGCGCGCTGTTCGTCGGCGTCGCCGCCGGTCACCACGTTCAGCAGCAGGCGGCCGCCGGAGTGCCACTGGAAGGTCGCCGCCATCTGCGCGGCGAGGGTCGGGGAGACCATCCCGGGCCGGAATGCGACGAGGAACTTGAGCCGCTCGGAGGTCTCGCTCAGCATCGCAGTCACCACCCAGGCGTCGTCGCACCAGCCGCCGGTCGGGGTCAACGCCGCCTCGAAGCCAAGGTCCTCGGCCGCAGTCGCGACCCGGGTCAGATAGGGGATCGAGGCCTCGCGTAGGCCGCCCGCGACGCCGTCAGGCGGCGGCTCGCCGGTCTCGATCAGCCCGCGGCCATCGCCCTGGGTGGGGAGGAACCAGTGGAAGCGCAAGTCGGCCATCGCGTCCCTCAAGCCACCGCCGCCGAGCTGTTCCTTATGTCGGCATGGCCGACATAAGGAACAGCTGGAGCGCCGAGGTGCCGGTAGGAGGCGCCGGGGTGACGCTCGGGGAGCCGCGGGCCCTCGCCGAAGAGGCGCTCGCGCAAGGTCCCCGGCGGGTACTCGGTTGGCGCCACGCCACGCCGTTGCAGCTCCGGGATCAGATGCTCGACGAGGTCGACGAAGGTCCCGGGGGTGATCGCGTAGGCGAGGTTGAAGCCGTCGACATCGGAAACGTCGATCCACTCCTGCATCTGGTCGGCGACTTCGGCGGCCGAGCCGACCATTCGTGGGCCGAGGCCGCCGACCCCGCCCCAGCGGGCGATGTCGCGGACCTTCCACTCGCGGCCGTCGTTATCGGCCTGCTGGAAGGCGCGTACCGCCGAGTGGATCGCGTTCGACTCGACCTCGCCGATCGGGTCGTCGAGGTCGTACTCGGCGAGGTCGATCCCCATCCAGCCGCTGAACAGGGTCAGCGCGCCCTCGTCGGAGGCGTAGCGCTCATACTCGTCGTGCTTGGCCCAGGCCTTCTCGCGAGTCTCGTCGACGATCGCCGTCATCAGGGTGTAGATGCGGGCGTCGTAGGGGTCGCGGCCGGCTGCCTTCATCCGACCCCGGATGTCGCCGACCACCTCTTTCAGCTGCTCCTTGGTCGGCGCCGCGGTGAAGATCGCCTCGGCGTGCTCGGCGGCGAACTGGCGGCCGCGAGCCGATGCGCCGGCCTGGTAGATCACCGGCGAGCGCTGCGGCGACGGCTCGCAGAGGTGGATCCCCGGGACCTTGAAGAACTCGCCCTCGTGGCCGATCCCGTGCACCTTCGACGGGTCGGTGAAGACGCCGGACTCGCGGTCGCGCAATACCGCGTCGTCCTCCCACGAGCCCTCCCAGAGCTTGTAACAGACCTCCAGGTACTCGTCGGCGACGTCGTAGCGGTTGTCGTGGGTGAGCTGCGCCGACTCGCCAAGGTTGCGGGCGCCGGAGTCGAGGTAGGAGGTGACGACGTTCCAGCCGACCCGGCCCTCGGTCAGATGGTCGAGCGTCGACATCCGCCGTGCGAACGGGTACGGGTGCTCGAAGGAGATCGAGGCGGTGAGGCCGAAGCCAAGGTGCTCGGTGACCGCGGCCATCGCCGAGACCAGCATCGCCGGGTCGTTGACCGGGACCTGCGTGGCCTGGCGGACCGTCGCGTCGCGACCGCCGCCGTAGACGTCATAGATGCCGAGCACGTCGGCGATGAAGAGGCCGTCGAAGCGACCGCGCTCGAGCAGCTGCGCGAGGTCGGTCCAGTACGAGAGCTTGCGGTAGTCGGCGGCGCGATCGGCCGGGTGGCGCCAGAGCCCGGGCGACTGGTGAGCGACACAGTTCATGTCGAAGGCGTTGAGGCGAATCGGCCTCTCCCTGCCTAGCTCGCTCATCCGGTGACCTCCGCAATGTTGACCAGTTTGCTCATCAATGGTCCGCGGATGGTGCGCGTCCTACTCGGTCCCGTCAAATAGGAATGGCCGAACCCCCGATCGGCGCAAACGATTTCTAGGCGACACGCGGCTCAGCGGCCGCCGCAGCAATGCGAGTGGAGCGACGCTCATCGCACCCGAGGTGCGTGCACGGCGCCAGGGAGCCGGCCGCGGCTCAGCCGACCGCGTCGGCCCAGTCGCGCAGGCGGTCGGAGAACTGCGGCGTTGCGGCGCTGACCTCGACGATCTCGTCGGCCGGCACGTCGGCGCGGCGAGCCGCTGCCAGGATCGCCTCGGGCGAGGGCGCCTCGTAGAGGCAGTAGGTGCGTCGCCGGTCGGCGCTGAGGAAGGAGAAGAGCCAGCGAACTCCCTCGTCGGCGTTGACCTCCTCGATCAGCTCGACGTCGCCTTCGGTCAGGTCGAGCTGCTCCGCGAAGCCCCGCTCGATCATGTAGAGAGCCATCGCAACCGATCGTAGCGGGGTTTCAACGCCTATTGGGCAAGTATTCCGTGCCGGTGGGCGAAGGAGGCGGCCTCAGTGCGGTTCGCGCATTCGGTCTTGCGCAGGATGCTGCGGATGTGGTTGGCGGCGGTGTGCTCGCTGATCGACAGCTCGCCGCCGATCTCGCGGTTGCTCAAGCCCCTCGCGACCAGCGCCAGGATCTGTGCCTCGCGCGGCGATAGCCCAGCGGGCAGGCCGGCAACCGGCTGCGGCACGCCGAGCCTGCTGATTTTCGCCAGCAGCCCGGCCATCCCGATGCTCTCCGCCAAGGTGGCGGCCTCGCCGAGCAGGGCGTCGGCCTGAGCCCGCACCCCGGCGCCGCGCCCGCGGAGGAAGCGCCCGTACTCGTAGGCGGTGTGGGCGAACCAGGTCCGCGCCTCCATCCCGCGGTTTTGCTCGAGCGCGCGATCGAAATGTTGCTCGGCCAGCGCTGCGTCGCCGAGCGTTGCTGCGAGCATTCCCAAGTAGCGGTCGGCGGAGCCGTAGCAGGCGACGAGATGCCCGATCATCACGTTTTCCCCCGCGAACGGCTCGAGCTCGGGGTAGAGGAGCGCTGCCATTGCCTCATCCCCGAGCGCCGCTGAGGCATCGGTCAGGTAGATCAGCGTGCCCAGCCACAGCGACGCTCGGAACTCCTCGATCCCCGTAGAGGCGAGCTTCGCGAGCTCCTGCCGCGCCTCCACCTCCATCCCGAGCTCGGCCAGAACGGCTACCAGTCCGGGCTGCCATGGGCCCTTACGGTCGGGGTCGCTGGCGAGGATCCGCACCGCCGGCGCCAGTTCGGCGAGCCGACCCTGCTCGCGGCGGATGCCGAACATCTGGATGCCGAACGTCCCCGAGGCGTCGCGCCCGGACAGCAGCCGGCTCCACTCGTTGGAGCGAATCGCCCGCTCCTCGGCTTCCGCGAGCGCGCCGTCTCCTAGCGCGATCGCCGCTCCGTAGTGCTCTGCCACATGGTTCATGAACGGCTGCGCCGTCCGCTCCACCAGCTCCAGCAGGATGGCAACCTCCGCCCGAGCTTCCTCGAGGTCAGAGAGGGCGACGAAGGTCGGCACGCGCCAGGCAATCGCTTCGGCGTGACCCTCGGCATCGCCGAGCTCCGAAGCGAGGTCCCGCGCCTCGGTCAGCATCGCGAGGATCTCCTCCATCGGGGTCGCCCCGCGGGACCAGTAAGAGCCGACCAGCACCTTCGCGAGCCCGCGACGGTCATCGATCTCCCGCGCCAAGGCGACGGCGTTGTCGCGGACGAGCGCACCACGCTCGGCGTCGCCCTGCAACCCCAGCGCGCGAGCGAGCCCGGCAAGCAAGCGGATTCGCAGTTCTTCGTAGCCCTCGTCGGCCGCGTCGACTGCGGCCAGCGCCTCTTCGAGCATGACGACCGCCTCGCCGTTTGGCAGCGCCGGCCGCCAACAGGCTTCCTCGTAGCCGATCGCCGCCATGCCCAGCACCGCCGGGTCGCCGTGCTCGCGACCGATCTGCGCCGCCGCTGCAAGCGCCTCCTGGGCGTCGATCGCCTTGCCGGCGCGGTGGCTGGCGGCGCCGAGCTCGAGCAGCACGGCGGCGCGCTCGGGCTCGTCCTCGATTCCCAGCTCGATTGCGGTGCGCAGCCGGACCGCGGCATCGGCGAAGGCGAGAGCATCGCTCGCGGCCCTCGCCGCGCGGAGGTTGTATTCGATCGCCCGCTCGCCGCCGCCGAGCTGAGCGGCGGCGCCGAAGTGATGGGCGAGGTCGACGAGCGAGCGTCCGGAGAAATCGCCACCGCGCTCGAGCGCCTGGCCGACGCGGAGGTGAAGTTCGGCCCGGCGCAGCCGCGAGAGGCGGTCGTAGAGGGCGCGGCGCACCAACTCGTGGGTAAAGCGGAAGGCGAGCCGGCGCGAGGGAAGCTCCTCGACCATGCCGCTGGCGACCGCCTGCTCGAGAGCGCCGACCAGGTCCGGCTCGGAGAGTCCGGCCGCTTGCTGAATCGACTCCAGATCGAACTCCGGCCCGGCGACAGCGGCCAGCTCGAGCAGTTCGGTGGTCCGCGGCGGCAGCCGCGAGAGGCGCTGGCTGACGACCTCGCGGACGCTCTCCGGCGTGCCGAGATCGGAGAGCGGGGCGGTCAGCTTCACCCGGCCGGAGGCGACCTCGACCGCTCCCGTCTCGGCCAGGTCCCGCCAGAGCTCGCAGACGAGGAAGGCGTTGCCGTCGGTGAGCTCGTGGATCGCGTCGGCCAGCTCGCGAAGCCCAGGGTCCTGGCCGCTGGCACCGCCGGCGGCGCGGCTGACCAGGTCCGAGATCTCTGCCCCGGTGAGGCCGGGGAGCCGCATCCGCAGCACGTTCTCGGATCGCCGCAGATCGGCGAGCGTCTCCGCCAGCTCCGGCGCCAGCTCGGT
This sequence comes from uncultured Actinomycetes bacterium, assembly GCA_963729055.1. Classification (GTDB taxonomy): domain Bacteria; phylum Actinomycetota; class Thermoleophilia; order Solirubrobacterales; family 70-9; genus VAYN01. The sequence goes on from CAVSMQ010000009.1 coordinate 99,887, forward strand.
CTCGGTGTCGCGGAAGGTCATCAGCAGCATCAGGCGCGCGTTCCAGGCGGCGCGGGCGAGGTGGCGGATCAGCAGCAGGGTTGGCGCATCGGCCCAGTGCCCGTCCTCGACGACGAGCAGGATCGGCCGTGACCGGCTGACGTTGGCGAGTAGGTCGGCGACCGCCATGTGGAGGCGGTGGCGCTCGGTGTCGGGATCGGCGGCAGCAGGGGTTGGCAGCTCGCCGACCAGGGCCGGAAGCTCGGGGACGAGCCGAGCGATCTCGCCGCCCCCGGCGCCAAGCGACGGCCCGCAGCTCCTCGACCTCGATCACCCGCAGCAGGTGGTCGAGCGCCTCGACGAAGGGACCGTAAGGCGTGCTCACCGCCGCATCGCAGGACCCGTAGAGGACGAGCGCCCCGTCGCCCGCCGCCGTGACCGCGAACTCGCGCACCAGGCGGCTCTTGCCGACGCCCGGCTCGCCGGCGACCAGGCCCACCCGGCCTCCCTCCCCGCCCACCTTGGGCATCAGCGTCCGCAGCTTCTCGAGCTCCGCGGCACGGCCGACGAAGGGAGAGGCGGAGGTCGAGCGGAGCGAGCCCGGGATGTCCGGGTTCTCAACGTCCATGCAGAGAACATAGTCAGCATTGACTAGTGCGGCTGGGAATTCACACCTACCGGCGACACGAAATGTGGGTCAGGTCAGGTCATGACAGGGACGGGCTGAATTCCTACTGTCGGCGCAGACAAGTCGATCCAGACCCAGGAGGTTCGCAGTGAACGCCCCCGCCGCTCTGATGCAGAGCGCCCGCACCGAGATCCCCGGCTTTGCCGGCAGCTTCACCGGCCCCGACGATGCGGGTTACGAGGAGACCCGCCCCGTCTACAACGCGATGATCGACCGGCGTCCGTCGCTGATCGCCACCCCGGCCGACGCCGAAGACGTCGCCAAGGTCGTCTCCTTCGCCGCCGCCCACGAGCTGCTCCTGGCGGTTCGCGGCGGTGGCCACAACGGCGCCGGCCTCGGTACCTGCGACGACGGCGTGGTCCTCGACCTCTCGAATCTCAAGCAGATCGAGGTCGACCCCGGCGCCCGCACCGTGCGGGTCGGCGGCGGCTGTCTCTGGGGCGAAGTCGACGCCGCGACCGGCGAGCACGGCCTGGCGACGCCGAGCGGAATCATCTCCACCACCGGGGTCGGCGGCCTCACCCTCGGCGGCGGCATCGGCCACCTGACCCGCAAGTGCGGCCTCTCGATCGACAACCTGATCGAGGCGGAGGTCGTGCTGGCGAGCGGAGAGCGCGTCCGCGCGGCGGCTGACGAGAACCCGGATCTGTTCTGGGCGATCCGCGGCGGCGGCGGCAACTTCGGCGTCGTCACCTCGTTCGTCTTCCGCCTCCACGAGGTAGGGACGATCGTCGGCGGCCCAACCTTCTGGCCGGTCGAGCAGGGCGCCGAGGTGCTGGCGGCCTATCGCGACTTCCTCCCCAACGCGCCCCGCGAGCTGAACGGCTTCTTCGCCTTCGCCTCGGTCCCCCCGGCGCCGCCGTTCCCGGACGAGCTCCACCTGCGCAAGGTGAGCGGCGTCGTCTGGTGCTACGCGGGCGACCCGGCCGACGCCGCCGAGGCGATGGCCCCCTTGCTGGAGGCGACCCCCGAGCCGATCCTCCACGCGCCGCAGGAGATGCCGCTACCCGCGCTCCAGAGCGCCTTCGACCCGGTCTATCCGGCCGGCGACCAGTGGTACTGGCGCGCCGACTTCGTCAAGGAGATCCCGGACGCGGCGGTCGAGGCCCACGCCCAGTTCGGCGCTGCGATGCCGACCTGGCAGTCGACCATGCACCTCTATCCGATCGACGGCGCCGCCCACGACGTCGGCAGCTCCGAGACCGCCTGGGCCTACCGCGACGCGCAGTGGGGCTCGGTTTTCGCGGGCGTCGACAAGGATCCCGCCAACGCCGACGCGATCCGCGAGTGGACCGTCGACTACTTCGAGGCCCTCCACCCTTACTCGGCCGGCGGTGCCTACGTGAACATGATGATGGACGAGGGCCAGGAGCGAGTGAAGGCAAGCTACGGCGCCAACTACGACCGCCTCGCCCAGGTCAAGGCCAAGTACGACCCGACCAACCTCTTCCGGGTCAACCAGAACATCGAGCCGGCGGCGAACTGAGGCAGCATCCCGAGATCCAAACCACCCCGGCCGGGACACGATCTCGGCCGGGCTTCTCAAGGTTGGGTCGGCGGCAGTCGATTCAGCAGGCACGATGCGATTGGTGACCACGCCCAACAGGCTGAGCTTGTTTGCGATCGCCGCCCTTGCGGTGCCGTCTTTGATGCTCTTCAGCGGCTGCGGCTCGGGTTCGAGCTCGAGCAGCAGCTCCTCCGACGAGGAAGGGCCGCCAAGGGGTCTGGTCACGGTGGTCGACCAGAAGCCGGCCGGCGAAGAGAACCAGATCGGCAAGGAACTACTGGTGGCGAGTGAAACCAAGGCGGTCGCGAGCGCCCTTGCCAAGACCTTCGAGTTGCCGAACCCGCTGACCGTCAAGGGAGTGAATGGGCTCGGCGGCGGTCCCTTTTACAACCCGGAAGACAACTCGATCACCCTCCCCTACGGGTTCGCGGCTCTGATCTACAGACTCGAGGCCGAAAGCAACCCGGAAGAGAGCCAATACGAAATCGGCGAACGGATCGGCGCCGTCAACTCCTTCATCCTCGCTCACGAGTTCGGACACGCCCTGATCGCCAACTACGAACTGCCGGTGCTGGGAAAAGAAGAGGATGCGGCCGACGCGATTTCGACCGTGGTTCTGCTCAACGTTCCCAACGGTGCCCAATACGCCGCCTCGGCTGCCTCCTTCTGGGCCGATTTCTCAAATCGTCAGGAACCACCGGCCGTCCTCGAATACGCCGACCAGCACTCACTCGACCTTCAGCGCGCCTTCGACATCCTCTGCTGGACCGCCGGCTCCAGCGAACAGTCCTTCGACGAAGTCGCCGAACTCGAAGCGCTGCCGGAATCGAGGCTGGAAACCTGCCGGGCTGAATACGAACAGCTGGCCGGCAGCATGGAGCAGGTGCTGCGGCCGCACTTGGAACACAGGATCAATCTGCTCGGTGCGAAATCAGGCTGAACCGCGAACCACTACGCTCCCTGGCATGGACTTCGACTTTAAATTCAGGAATTCGGCTGGGAAGTGGGAGTCCAAGGGGCACAAGAGGGGCGCCAATCGTGCTGCCGCATTCCGGGCCATGGGAGACGCCGCCGGAGGGCTGCCGGCGGGCAGGTACATGTCTCGGCCCAGAGGACGCCAAAGGGATTGGGACCTGTTCTCACTGGACCATGAGGGCCAAATCACTCAGGTGCCGCGACCCGCCCGGGGTCGCTCTTCCGTTTGATCGCTCCACTCCCCGGGCCTGGCGGCCCGAGGACTGGCGCTTGGTGTCAGTCCTCTTCCTCCACGGGTTCGAGCCGATCGGCGAGCTTGGCGAAGGTCCCATGCCATTTGGAAGTGCTCGGCAGGCGGGCCGCGTGGTAGCGAGCCGTGGCGGCAATGTCCATGAGGGCCATCTCCTCGCGCCGCACAATCTCGGTTTTCAACATCGGTTTCGGGGCAGCCATCGACAGCTCTCTTTCAGCCTGACATCGATCTCCAGGCCGATCATTGGGATTCGGGCTCTACCAAAGTCGCACTTCCGGGATCTCATCTCCAACCAGGCCGCTGTGACGGGTCGGGTCCGAGGTCCTGGATGAGGTCGCCCGCCCCGGCGGGCCCGTTACCGCCGTGCCTGTGCACCGGGTAGGGTCAAGCTCTGAAGCGTCTCGTCCCACTCGTCCTCTCGATCTTCGCGCTGCTCGTCCTGGCGGGCCCGGTCGGCTCCGCCGGAGCCGTCCCCTTCGCCTACTTCCCGGCGGTGCCGCCGCCGACCCAGGTCACGCGCGAAATCTCGCTCCCCAACGCGGCACGAGCCGGAGTCGTCAAACTCGATGCCAAGGGCGGCGGGCAGGGCGATGTGGTCTCACTCGAACTCGACGGGTCGAAAAAAGTACGGGGGCCGCTGTCGGTGACCGTCCGCATCGAGGTGACCGTTCCAGAACGCATGACCGCTCCTGAACGCGAAGCGATCCGCGACCTCCTTCCCAACCTGTGGAATCAGACGGAAGCCAACATGAATCAGCCGAACTACAAGACCCGCGACGGCGACCCGATCAGCTTCAAGATCGAACCCCACTACCGCGAACCTGAGGAAGGCCCGCACTCGAATTACCACCAGATCAAAATCATCGACCCCGCGCAGGACTTGAAAGACGACCCCAACCTGCAATTCCGCTCGCGGATCTACGGCCAGCCGGTTCCGAACACTGAAACCGCGATCAGCGGCATCTTCTCCACTGCAAATCTGGATCCATTCATCATGGGTCACGAGATGATGCACGTCGTCGGCCTCAACGATCAGTACATCGACATCTACCGCTATGGCAAGAAGAAAATCGTCCTGCCGACGAAAGCGATGTCGCCGAAAGAACTGAAGAAGTACTTGAAGGGCCTGAAACCGCCGGTGCCCCCGCCGCCCGCGGGCAAAGTCTTCAGCGAGGGCCTTCCGGGTTCCGATCCCTGCGACATGATGGGCAACGGCCAGAGCAAGCCCTGTCGCCATCTGAACCCGAAAGACGTCGAATGGATCGAAGCCAACGCGGGGACCCTGGTGACCGCCGAACCGGGCGAACTCCTGCTCAACAAGAACCAGTCCAGCCAGAACTTCGGCATCGCCTTCAAGACCCTCGTCTTTGCGGCCCCGGGGTCGACCACTGTTGCCAACGGGATCGCCGTCTACTGCCTCGACCACGATCGCACCTTCCCGTTCACCGAGAGCTTCGACGTCGGCCCGGCGGCGGGGGAAATGCCCGGCTACGAAGGCGTCTTGAAACTGCTGCGGCTGAACGCCGAACTGCAGCCCAAACTCGACGATTCGATCGAGGGCATGCAAGCGGCGATCTGGAACCTCACCGACGACGCGCCGCTGTCGACCTCTGGCACCGAGGAGCAGTCGCGGGCGCTGATGGTGAGGGCCGGGGTCGGCGAGAACACGGTGGTCGGCGGCCTGCCCTCGCTCGATGACCCCAACGCGGCCTCGCCGACGACCGGCGCGGTCGACACCACGGGCGCGGTGCTGGCCGCGGTCACCACCGAACCCGCCGCAGCGCAGCCGGCCCTCCGCCTCGTCACCACGCAACTCCTAAACAAGAAGATGCGAGGCGGCGGAGCGCTCACGAATTACCTCCTGGTCGGCACCAGCGGCCCGGTCGAGAGACTCTCGCTAAAACTCCAGCGTCGTGCCGGGAAGAAGTGGAAGAAGGTCAAACAGTTGCCCGAACGCAAACTCGAACCCGGCCTGGCCCCCGTCAAGCTCCAGCTCGGCATGCTCCAGGCCGGCAAGTATCGCCTCCTCGCCACCGTCACCGGCGGCATCGCCGAACAGGCGACCAGCACGGCCCTCTTCTCGGTCAAGCGCTAGGGAG
>CAVSMQ010000010.1:0-1336030 GCA_963729055.1 uncultured Actinomycetes bacterium
CGCGAACGATTCGCCGCCAACTTGCGGCGCCTCCGGAGCTAGTGCCCAGGTCTCTCGCAGAGACAACTCGCGAGGATCAGCGGGCTTCATCTCTCGGAGGTCTCCTTATTGGAGCGCGGGATTCGCGAGCCTGAAGCTGGGCACGGTCGTCAAGCTCGCCGCGGGCTCGACGCGGGGATTGACGAGCTGACGGCCGGCATCAACTGGCGCTGGCAGGAAGGGATCCGGAGGCAGGCGCCTTCTTTGTGGACAACAAGGTGTCGTGAACGAAGACGCGATCTTCGGCGCGCTGCGCCACCCCCTGCGCCGAGCAATCCTCAAACGTGTGATCCAGAAAGGCGAACCGGTCAGTCCAACTTCGCTTGCCAAGGAACTCGAAGTATCTCAACCGTCTGAGCTACCACGTTCGGAAGTTAGACAAGGTGGGCGCCCTGATTCTCGTGGACACGCAGCCGGTCCGAGGCACGACGCGGCACTACTACTCTCACGATACGACGGTGATTGGCACAATCTGGGTGCGCGAAGTTCTTGGTCTGCCGCTCAATGGCAATGAGGGGCAGTGATGGCCGGCGATTGATCAGGCAATCGCAGTTCCGCCTCAAACGAGGCGGAACTTGTGGCAGTCGAGCACGAGCCAGTCATTCGGGAAATTATCTGCCGTGTCTGCGGGTTCCTAGCCGACCCTTTCCCGCGTGCTGGACGGCCGGGTAGACGCGAGGGTGAGCGTGTCCTTGTCCCGATCGGTTGGCGCCACCTTCCGGTCTGATTGTGATGAGAAAGCTAGAGGTCACGATGGCCCCAGCACTCAGCGACCAGACGAGTGCCCGTGCCGACCGAATCGTCGTGACGCCAACGCATGTGCGTCAGCGCGGAACCGATCTGGCCAGTAGCCCTCGAAGCACCAGAAGCCAAACAATGGAAGGTGCAACCACTTGCACCGATGGGGGCTTTGAGTACCAAAAAACCGTAAAAGATTGCTTCACCTGCTAGCACGCGGTCCCACTCCTGATAGAACCATCCCGTTCCATTTTTGGGACCTGCAGCTCCATCGATACCCGGCAGGGGTCATTGAACGTCGCAGTTATGCGAAGGGGCGGCCTTGCGCAGAACCAGCAGTTCACAACTGATGAAAACAATCGGCGCTCCGGCGTCAGTCAGGTAGGGGAGATGGCGGCAGGGGTGAGCAGCAAGTTGTCCAAGTCTTCGTTGCAGTCGAGTCGCCTGATCGCACTGTTCGTCTTCGTCGTCGCTGTCGCGCTGGCGCTCGGCGTCGACGCCCGCCGCGCGAAGGGCGACGAAGCCGCGAGTCAGCAAGAGGCCTCACTTCCGACTCCCGAGCAGACCCAAAAACTGCTCGAAGATCCGAGCACGCCGCGACTCGACGAGCGTCCGCAGACCGATCCGCAAGCAGCGCAGGAACTCCCGCACCGCGACCTCGAGCCCGACGAAGCCCTCGAGCTCGCCGACGAAGTGTTCGGAGCCGAACTCGAAAACACGGCCGGGATCTTCGATGAACTCGAACCCACCAGGTTCCTGTCGGACTACGCAGCGGTGATTCCCAGCTCGGCCTTGCCCGAAGCGCTCGCAGAAGGAGACGGCGACTCCCAAGGCGAAGGCCCGGCGCAGGGTCAAGTCGTGGTCGAATCGACCCTTCCACTGCGCACCGAGTCGGCAGACGGGAAAGAAGAAGCGGTCGACCTCACCCTGCAGAGCCCGGAGGGATCAGGCGGCGAACTGCAGCCCGAAAATCCGCTGACCAACCTCGAAATCCCCGCCCAGCTCGGCGAAGGGATCGGCTTGCCAGACGCGGGGGTCGAGATCGAAGTCGTCGGCGCGCCCGAGGACCAGGCGCCCTCGAACGTCGAACGAGGAATACGCCTTCTACCCGAACACCGCCGAAAACACCGACTTCATCGTCTCGCCGACCGCCACCGGGGTCGAGACGATGACCCAGATCCGCAGCGCCGAAGCACCGCGGACCACCACCTACCGCCTCACGCTGCCCGCGGAAGACAGCTCTGGAGGCCACTCCCGGAGGAGGGGCGCAGGTGGTCCAAAACGGCAAAGCCCTGGTCGTCATCCCGCCGCCGAGCGCGACCGACGCTCGAGGGGAATCGGTGCCGGTCGAGATGCACGTCGAGGGCACCGAGCTATCGGTGACCGTCTCGCCGGATTCGTCAACCAGCTTTCCCACTTCTGGTCGACCCCGCCTATATCGTCGAAAGCTGGCACTGGTCATGCCGCGTGAAGGCGTCGCCACCTGGATCGGCGATCGACCAATGCCCGTCCTATCAGCCGGTCGGCCATTTACGCGCTGGGACCCAGCCCACTATCCCGGCCTCGATCTCACCTCGGGCGCCGCGGGACCCGCCTACTCGGGAACCCACGCCGATTGGTCTTACTGGGTGCCTCGCTACTCCGCACGACATCGCAAAATTCGGCTCGCCACCCACCACCTTCATATCGGGGCTCTATGCCGAAGGCGTGCTCTTCCTCCCGTGGGGCAATACCGCGAACTACCCGGCGCTCGTCCTCGGCCTCGTCGCCCCGGGAGTCGGCTGGGCACCCTACGCCGCCCTTCACTACGGCGGCGAAGGCGAAATGAACAATTGGGCCAACTGGTACTACATCGGCAACCCGACCGAAGCCGCCAACGTCAAGGGCGCCGACATGAACCTCGTCACCTACGAATACGAAGCGCAGGCGAAACTCCGCGACACCTATATCGCCTATGCCTCGATCGCAGTCGTCGACAACGACGCACCGAAAATCCTCGAACCCCTATCGGTCTCCGGATGGAAGACCGGGGCCAATCCACTGCCGATCCCCTACTCATTTGAAGACCAAGGTCTCGGGGTCCGCTCCGCGGCCGTCCGCCTGACGGGCGACACCGAATGGCGCTGGGGCACCGACTTCGGCTGCTCGGGAGCCGCGACGCTCCCCTGCCCGCGTCTGGCGAAATCGAGCGAACCAGGGCGGCCGGCTCTGACCTATGTCCCGAGCCAGCTTCCGACCGGCATCGACAGGCTCGAAGTCATAGTCGGCGATCCGACCTGGGCAGAAGGGCACACCGCGCAAAGTGCCGTCTATGTCGCGGTCGACAACACCGCGCCCGAACTGACGCTCTCGGGCCCGCTGACCGAACAGGACTTCCCGGCACGCTCGGCTCCGAATACCCAGCTCACGATCAGCGCCGAAGACGGCGCCAACAACGCCCCGCAGTCGGGCGTCGCCAAAGTCGAAGTCAAGGTCGACGGCAAAAAAATCACGATGCCCAAAGAATCGGCGTGGAACCCCAACTGCCAGAGCCAGAACTGCTCCTTCTCCGGCACCTGGACCCTGAAAGCGGCGGAATACACGGCCGGCAGACCACGAAGTCGAAGTGCTCGCGACCGATGCCGTCGGGCAGAAATCGCGACGACCGCCCTCGAAATCGAACTCGGCCAGGAACCGCTGCAGACCTCGTTCACCTCGCCGCATCCGAGCTATGCAGGGAACGGCCTGTCACTCGATTAGCTTCAAGGCGACCAGGGAAGGATCGGAGGTCCAAGGCGCCACGTTCAAATGCTCCTTCGACGAAACGGGTGAAGTCCCGACGACGCCCTGCATGGCTCGTCCTTCAAACTGCCTGATCACCTCGGCGAGGACTGGCACACCCTCCTCGTCGCGGCCGTCGACAAAGAAGGACAAAATCGACCCGACGCCGGCTAGGTGGCACTTCAACAACGCGGTCTATCCGCTGCTCCTGCGCCCCAGGCGGAAAGCTGATCTATCCCGAAAACGGGAAGACGACCGCCAGCTACTACACCCTCGAGGCGCGAATGGGTGAGCAAAGAGGTGACGGGAGTCTCCTTCCAGATGAAGCTCCCTGGCTGGGACATGTTCCACACGGTCCCAGCCGAATGCACGATCGACGGGCACGGCCGCGAAGTGACCTGGCCGCTACCGGCCCGCAGCCACCCTGGCCACAACAGTCCGGTCTATCTCAAGATGCGCGGATGCGCCTGGTTCTCGGCCGTCGCCTATCCGGAAAAGGACATCCAGTTCCGGGCCGTGTTCGAGGGCAGCCCTGCTGTGGCGGGCGCGAGCGAGCCCGTGGTCACGGAATTTGCCTACAGGCATAGCGGCAGCCGGGTCCCGACCGACGCGACGGAAACGGTCGGGCCGGCGACCGCTCGATCTCCTCACCGGCGCATTTACCGTGAGCAGCACGGATGTCTCGATCCCGGTGCCGGGATACGAAGCAAACCTCGAATTCACCCGCGTCTACAGCTCCAGCCCGTCGACCGTCCACGCCTCAGACCTCCGAGGTGCTGGGCGGCGCCTGGCAGCCCTCGACGCCGCTGGAAGCCGAATTCGAAGGCGAAGCATGGACGAGGATCGAAGAACAGGTGATCCCGTTACCACCCGGCTGTCCACGACCGGGCATGCTGGGACGTCGTTGAAAACGAAGAAGAAGAACCAGAAGAAGTGGAAGTTGGGTGCATCGGCGACGACGAGACCGGGCCATGCCCGCCCGCGTCCTGCGAAAAATGGATCGTCGAAGAAGAACAACCGGAACTGAAGTGGATCGAACTGATCGACAACGAAGGCGCGGCGATTCCATTCGAAATCGTCAACGGCAATACCTATGTCGCTCCGGACTTCGCGAAAGAAATCAAGCTGACGCACGAAGAAGGCGGACAGCGAATCATGTTCGGCCTACCCGAATGGGACCCACACGACGTTCAAAAGTAATCGGACCGCGGATCTGGACGCCAAAATCGATCTCGTTCCAGGCGTCGCCGAACAGCATGCGCATGGTGTACTGACCAGATCTTCTATGGCATCAATCCAGGCTGGCGACTTCCCGTGAGATCGCACCGACGCCGGCAAACGCACTGGAACAGTGTGGCGATGAAACCTCGATCAAACAGGCAGGGTGCCGCACGTTGAAGTTCAACTATCAGCGACCGGGTTGGAACTCGCTCGACTCGATTCAGTATTTCGGACCGACCGGAGTTGAAGCCAACGCGACCGCAGTCGCGCAGTACAAATACGACGGCATACAGCGCTTTCACCTCGAGCCTGACAGTGAGCTACGTCTTCACTGAAGGGCTGATCTCGGAGTGGGACCCGCGCTCTGCCGAATCTCAAAGAGAAATACTCCTACAAATGGACGGGCGAAGACTATCTGTTTTCATCGCTGACCCCGCCAGGTCAGGTGCCTTGGTCCTTCGATTACACGACCGGCACCGCCAACACGCCCACGACGCTGAAGTCTGTCGGTCGTGCCGGGGCGACGACGACGATCGCGTACGGCGCCCCGCTTGCGGGCGGCGCCGCCCCCTACGCATGAGCCCGTCGTCTGTCGCGACAGTGGGGCCAGACCGACATCCCGGTCGACGCGACCGCGGTATTCCCACCGACGCACGTCCCTGCTCAGTATCCGCCGCACCGACTACACCGGCGCGACGATCCACTACATGGACCCCGAAGGCCATGAGGTCAACACCGCACTCGCCATCGTCGCCCGGGCGTCGAAGGCGCGACGATAACGACCAGCGAAACCGACGTTCACGGCAACGTTGTCCGGGAGCTGAGCGCTCAGGCGCGGCTTGAAGCCCTGAAAGCCCCGGACCCAGTCGACCCGCTCGCGCGAGCTCGACGTTCACTCGGTCTATAACGGTCTCGGCACCGAGATGCGCCAATCCTGGGGGCCGCTGCATTCGGTCCGCCTCGGATCGGGCGAAACCGTAGAAGCTCGGCAGCACACGACGGTCGAATACGACAAGGATGCACCCGCTCCCCCGGCCGGAACGCCACCTGCATATCTGCCGACGAAGGAAACCGTGGCGGCTGTGGTGCCTGGGAAAGAAGGCGAATTCGACTCCCAGGTCACCGAAACCCGGTACGACTGGAGCTCTACGCAAGCCGATCGAAACCATCGTCGACCCCGGTGGCCTCAACATCCGCACGGTCACCGGCTACAACCAACAAGGACAGGTGATCGAAACGCGACAGCCGAAAAGTGCCGCGGGCGGGGATGCCGGGGCCACTAGGACCATTTACTACTTCCCCTTCGGCTTGTTGCCTGACGAGTGTGAATCGGCGCGCTACGCTGGGCTTCCTTGCAAGGTGATTCCAATGGGCCAAGCCGAAGGGGCCGGCCGGCCGAAACTGCTCGTCAAGACTTTCAAGTCCTATAACAACCTCGACGAGCCGACCGAAATTGTCGAGAGTCCTGGCGGCGGAACTCAGGACCTTCGTACGACGACGATGACCTACGACGAGTCAGGTAAGCCAATCACCCAGAAGACCAAAGATGGAGGAGAAGCCGTTCCTAAGGTAGAAACGGTTTACCACCCAACGCTCGGGTTTCCCGAAGAACAGCGCTTCGTCTGTGAAAAAGCGGAATGCGGTCCTGGCTTCGACAGTCAGGCAACCAAGACGAAATACGACTCGCTCGGACGACCTGTGCAATATGAAGACGCAGACGGGAATGTCACGAAAATTGCCTATGACGCTGTCGGACGCGTGGAATCTGTCAGTGATGCCAAGGGGTCGCAGACTCAGGTCTACGATCCGATATCTGGCTTGGTCACCAAACTCACCGACTCCGCTGCCGGGGTATTCACGGCCAAATATGACGCCGATGGAAAGATGATTGAAAGAGGTCTACCCAACGGGATCTCGGCCACCACCGGCTACAACCAGGCAGGAGAGCCGATCAGCCTCAAATACTCGAAGACGACGTTCTGCGGCTCCAGCTGCACCTGGCTCCAGGAAACTCTTCAGCATTCGATCAACGGTCAGATCGCTACGGACAATGGAACCCTCGTTAACACTGCCTATTCCTACGACAAGGCCGGCAGGCTCCTCGAAGCTCGCGAAACGCCAGCGGGCGGCCTTTGCAAGACGAGGACTTACAAATATGACCTTGATTCCAACCGGCTGTCGATGGTGGCACGAGCATCTGCAATCGGCGGCGTCTGCCCGACCTCTGGCGGAACCGAACAGAAATACAGCTATGACGCAGCGGATCGGCTCGAAGGCCCAACCTACGATCCCTGGGGTCGAATCAAAAGCCTTCCGGCTGAATTTGCTGGCGGGAAAGCACTGAGTACGACCTACTTCTCAAATGAAATGGTCGCGAGTCAGACCCAGGGCGGGATAACGAATAGTTTTCAGCTTGACGCCGACGGCCGTCAACGAGCGCGCCTTCAAGGCGGCGGCGGCTTGGAAGGCACGGAAATTTTGCACTACGACGGTGCTTTGGACTCCGTGTCCTGGAGCGAGCGAGGTTCGACTTGGACGCGGAGCATCGGCGGTATCGGAGGAGACCTTGCGGCGATTCAGGAGAGCGGGTCCGGCACGACCTTTCAGCTAACGAACCTCCACGGCGATGTCGTAGCCACGGCTGAACAAAGTCCAACCGCAACGAAACTGAAAGCGACCTTCCGCTTCGATGAGTTCGGGAACCCTGTCGCCGGCGCGGCTGGGCGATACGGGTGGCTCGGTGGCAAGTCTCGCCGCACGGAATTGCCCTCAGGGGTGATTCAGATGGGGGTGCGCAGCTACGCGCCCGCCCTCGGGCGTTTCCTTAGCCCGGACCCCATTCAAGGCGGCTCTCCCAATGCCTACGACTACGCGGGTCAGGACCCGGTAAATGGCTTCGACCTCATGGGTGAACGCTGCCACGACATCAAAGGCCACCGTCTTTGTCACGGTAAGCAGGAAAGGCGAGAGCTCCATCGAGCGATTAAGCGCGGCCGTCGGGAAGCTGCATCGCTTGAAATCAAGCAGTTCCACACCATCTGCGTCGGAAAGGCGGGCTGCTACTCAGCTCAGGTGGGTGGGGGTAGCGGCCTTGACCTCTCCAGTCTTGCCTCAAAGCTCGTAAAGGCTGCCACTCATCGTTTGACTCATCCCGTCTCCAGCTATGGCATCATTGGCGATGCGCTCATGAACGCCGTTAAGCCAGTGATAGACGAAGCTCTTGGAGGCGAGAAGGGTCGACTCCGAGCGTGCGCTAGTGAGACAATTCATGGGGCTGAAGAGTTCGGCGGAATCGTGGCAGCCGCCGGCGAGGGCAATGCCCGAGCCAGGCTTGGGCTCGGGATCTACGCCGCAGGGAAATGTGCTGAGAACCTGCTTGGTCGGAGCCCATAAATGCAGAGGAGTGAGCCAGCTTCAGGCCTGAGTGCTTCTTCGATCATTGCCTCAACCGACCGTCGCCTTGTTCGGTTAGGGATCTATCGGTCTAGCTCTCGTCCCGTGGTTAAATTGCAGTCTCTCCTTGCTGTGGTGGCCATCGCAACTGCGGTGCTTCTTCTCCTCGTAGGCCTCGTTACGAGGTGGCAAAATGGTGAAGGCAGTGACAGCGCTGGTGTAGACGTTCTCTGGTGGGTGGTGTGGATCCCCTACACGCTCGCGAAAGTTGTCTTGGTCGTGCTCGTGGTGGCAACCATCTACCAGTGGTTCCATTCTCGCGGCCGATCGTCTCCCCGCTCGTGAGCCCGGGCGGTGGTGGGCGCCGGAGGGACCCGCCATGCAGACCGATCGAGCCGCAGGATTTATCCACCACGCGGATCGCCGCCGGGGACGATTCCTGCGCCGGACGCGGGAGGTAGCTGAAGGGTTCCCGGGGATCGCGGCCAGGGTGGTGGGCCTTTCCCTTTGCGCATTTCAGTTCGTAGCTGCGATAGACGTAGCCCTTGGCCTGGGAGGCATCGACCCGAAAAAAGCCGCCCTTGACCCGGAGCGCGATCGTGCCGCTGAAGCTGGCGTCGAAGTAGAGCGGCTGCTTGCCGCGGCACCCCTCCTGAGGGCCAAAACCGGGTTCCTTCTGACCCGGACCCGAGACCTCGATGTTGCCGCTGACGGTGCCGATCGGCCCGAAGGGGGCATAGATCCCGTCGTCCGCCGAGCCGGTCGCGGTGTGAACGGCGAAGGCGCCGCCGCTCCAGCGCCCGTGCCTGCTTCTCCACTCGCCCTTTTCGATCTCGACCAGCGCCACTCCCTCGAGCGGGTAGGCCATGAGAAAGGCGTGATAGCCATGCCTGACCGGAAGTTCCAGAGCGACCCGTTCTTCGGGCTTTTGGACAACCCTCTTCGGGGGACGCAAGGGCGATGCTCGGGGCGGTGAGCGCCAACGCCAGCGCTATGAAAACGGCTGTCAGGCAGCCTCTAGTGCCACCGATCCCCCACATCGCCGGATCATTCGCATAGAACATGGAGATGCGCCGGGCCGAGCTGCTTGGGCCGGATGATCAGGGTCGTTTCTCCGCCATCGGTCCCAGTGGGATGCCGACTCGAATGATTACGAGGCTCCAACTTGGGTATAGCGATCTCGCGGCGGTCTACCTATCCCTCGCGGTAGAGCGCGGTAGACCAATTAGCGGAGGTCGCAGTTTCGATGAAAGTTTCGGCCAAAGGGGGGAGCACTTTCCGACCCTATCCCTCTGTTGGGGTGATGGACTCTGCTTTCGCCCAATCGCCCGCCTACCTCCACGGCCATGCCGGGTACCTTTTCGTGATTTCGTCGGTGGCCAACGAGGCTGCGCGCTCCGAGCCGAACTGGCTCAGCGCCATCCGCGCCTCTCCCCCGAGGAGATCGAGGACGCGGTCCAGGGCGCCTGCGAGCGGTTTGTCGAGACGGCGACGGAGGTCACCGAGCCCGGCCAGGTCTACACGTGGATTCGCACCACCGCCCACCGCCTGCTGAACGAACAGGACGAACGTGGCACGCGCGAGATCGCAGTCGATCCGATCGAAGGGGTTCTGGAGCAGGCGGCCGCCTCGAGCGATGCCGATCCGGCGGAAGAGGTGATCGCCCGCGAGGAGACCGACGAAATGGAGGCGCTGGTCCGAGAGGTGACCGATTCGCTCTCCGAGCGCCGCCGCGAGATCCTCGCCCTCTACGTCGCCGGCTGCAAGCGGCCGAGATCGCCGAGCGTCTCGGCCTCAGCGTCCGCGCGGTCGAGCGCGAGCTGTTGAAGATCATGGACGAGGCCCGAGCGGTCCTCGCCGAGCAGGCTCGGGGGAGGCTGCATCGTCGGCGAACCGCTGGTGCTGCGACTCGTCTACGGGCTCGCGAGCTCCGCTGAGGCAGCGCAGGCGCGCCTTCATCTCAAGCGCTGCCACCGCTGCGAGGGCTCTACGAGCGCTTGGTCGAATGGCGGGAGAAAGCGGCCACGATGCTGCCGGCAGCCCAGCGATCGAAGCGGCGAGCCCGGGCACGTTCGAGCGGGTCGGCCAGAGAGTCGCCGACGCGGTTGGCTCGGCCAAGCAGCAGATCTTCGGTGTCGGCGCCCAAGCGAAGCAGCAGGCGAGCGCGACCTACTATCGCGCCGTCGATCCGACGCCCCTGGCCGGCGTCCGGCCGAGCGCGGTCGCCGCGATGGTGGCGAGCTGCCTCACGATCGGCGGCGGCGCGGCTGCCTACTGCGCGAACCAAAGCCTCGATCCGATCGGCGCTGTGATCGGCTGGTCGACGGCGACAAGATCGCCGAACCGAACCGCCGCCCTCGAATCAGCCTGCGGAATCGCCACAAACGGAACCGACGACGCCGGCCTACGAACCGAGCTACGAATCGCAACCGCCGCCCGGCAGCCGAAGAAGCGGCCGACGACGACGGAAGAAGCTCCCCCGCCGGAATCCCCAACGCCGGCCGAAACGACACGAACCGAACCGACCACGCGGAAGCCCGAAGCACAGCCGGAAGGGGAGTTCGAACCGACTCGAAGAAGCGGCCCCCGAACCGGAACCCACACGGCAGCCCCGGACAGAAGCCGAACACCACGCCGCGAACCAACTGAATCCGCCAAGCAGCCTGCCCCGGTTCAATCGAGCCCCGGGGCGGGAGAGTTCGAACCATGAAGCCGAGGTAACCGCACATGCACGCTCATCGTCTCGGCCGCTGGGCGCTGCCCGCGACCACCCTCGTCCTGATCGCGATCAACATGGCCTCACCCGGCCGCGCCACCGCTGGCGAATTCACGATCACTGATTGCGCCGCAGATCACAGCGGCTACGCGACCAGCGCCTTTGAAGAGTTCGCGTCGCGGGGTATGCGCTGGCGACGCGCGTGCGACCCGCAAGGCCCCGGCCTACGTGGCCTTGTCACCAGCAATGTGGTCGGTAGCGGCCACGTCGCCGAAGGTGCTCAATCAGCCTTTGTCCTCGACGCGCCTCCCGGAACCACTTTCTCCCGCTTCCGTTGGTCGGGCGCAATGCACCGCCGCGACTGCGGATATCGCCCTCCAGCTCTACGCAATCCACCCCGACGAATCAGCGGTGCCGATCAAGAACGTAAAGGCGAACCGCAGTTGCCCGCGTCCCGGTGGCGCGCAGGCGAACGGCTGGCCGCGCCCGCGAGCCTACGACCTTGGCGGGGCAACGCGGATCGTCCAGCGAGTCGTCTGCATGGGCGGCTCGGGCCAGCAGAACTGTTCGGCGCGCGGGCAGAACTACATCCAAACTTTCACCGCCGAAGCGACCGTCGTTGACGACTCCGGTCCTTCGGTCTCGATCACCCCGGACGGTCCTCTGGCCCGTGGCGAATGGGTCGGGGGCAGGCAGGCACTCGGGTTTGAAGCGAGCGACAACGTAGGGATCAAAGAAGCTTGGCCGTGTGGTCGGCAGCCGGTGCGGGACACGGAGAAGCCCGCGCTTGCGACTACGCTCAGCGGATTCCCTGCCCGAGCGGCGCGGGCCGACTCGAAGTCGAAACGGCAAACCTGCCGGAAGGCACCCAGGAACTTCACGTCACGGCGAAGGACGCAGCTGGCAATCAGTCCGACTCTTCGCCGTCCACGATCCGCATCGACAATGCGGCACCCGGCGCTGTGCCAGTCGGCGGTCGAAGGCGGCGAAGCATGGCGAGACCGAAACGGCTACAACCTCGCGTGGCAGAACCCGGCCGAGGTCGATCGCGCCCCGATCGTCGCCGCGCACTACCGGCTCTGTCGCGCGGGGACTCATGAATGCTCGCTGCGGCGAAACGCCTCGGGCCGGGGTTACCGCGATCGGCAACCTCGCGTTCCCGCTCCAGGCGAATGGGAAGTGACGATGTGGCGGCAGGACGCCGCCGGGAACCAGCAGGCCGAAAACGCCTCGATCCCGGTGAAGCTGCGGTTCGACCCGGAACCGCCACAACTCGGATTCGAGACGCCGTCTTCGAGCGACCCGACGCTCGTCTCAGTCCAGGCGACCGATGCGCTATCCGGGGTCGGCGGAGGCGAGATCGCAATCAGCCGCGTCGGCTCGGGCACCTGGCAGGTGCTGCCGACGACCGCAGGAAGGCGGACACCTCACCACCCGGATAGACGACGCATCAGTGCCCCCGGGCGAATACGAACTTAGGGCAACCGCCCGCGATCAGGCCGGCAATCTCGCGAGCACCAGCCAGCGACTTGATGGCCAGCCGATGAAGGTCACGCTGCCGCTGCGGACTTCGATGTCGCTCGGCGCCGGGAATCTGGAGGAGCGCCGCGTGAATCACGGCACCATGACGGCGGCAAGGCTCCGAAAGTGCCCGCCTTGTCTGCCCATTCACAGGTCAAGTACGGGAAGAAAGTGACCTTCGTCGGCCATCTGGTCGATTCCGGCGGTAACCCGCTCGGGGGCGCCCAAGTGCAGGTCTTCTCGCTGCCGAAGGAAGGTGCGGAACAGCAGGTGGCGACCTTGACGACGGACAGCGAGGGGAGGTTTCGGCTATGAAATGGCGGCAGCAGCATCGCAGGAAGTCCGGTTCACATTACGCCGGGGACTCGACCCACCTCCCGGCCGAAGGGGGCTGCCAGCCTCGACGTTTCTGGCGCTTCAAGTCTCAAGGTCAATCACGGCCACGTCCTGAACGGGCAATCAGTCGAATTCAGCGGCCAAGTCCGCGGCCGTCCGCTGCCGCCGAACGGGAAGCTCGTCGAGCTCCAATTCCTCCCCTCATCGGGCAAGTGGCAGACTTTCCGCACCGCGCGCACCGAACCACTACGGACGTTGGAGCATCACCTACTCACTTCAAGCGCACCTGCGGGATCGCGCTATTCCCCTTCCGTCTAGTCCAATGCCGGAGGAGGCGGGGTATTCCGTTGAAGCTCGGAACGAGCCGCCCTGAAGGTAAAAGTGAAGGGAGAGCCGTGCGCCACCGGCTAAAGGGGAGGACCGCGACCCAGGAGGAACCAAGATGCTGAAAGCGCTTCGTGCCCGAGTCACTTACGCGAACGTGATGGCCACCGTGGCGCGTGTTCATTGCGCTCGGCGGCACCTCGATCGCCGCCCTCAAGATCACCGGCAGGGACGTGGCTAAAGCACACCTCACCGGGAATAACCTCAGGTCGAACTCGGTCGGCGGGCGCGTGATCAATGAGAAGTCTCTTCGCCGGTTCCTCGGGCACTGAAACTCTGCGCGTCTTGGCGGATTGACGGCGAGCCAGTTTTTGGTCCATTGCCCGGAAGGGACTATCCCGGCCGCCGATGTGTGCATTGAGACGCAGGCCCGCCCGCCTGCCGGCTCTTGCTGGTGCGATTCATGAATGCGCAATCACTGACAATCAACGGCGCCTGGGCGGCGGCTTCCCAAGCTATGGGGAGCTAGCTGACTGCGCTCGAACATCAGGAGATTCAACTTTCCGCCGGAGGCGAGCTCACCAGCGAGTGTTACCCTCGACCAGCGCGCCCGGGTCACATTGACGCCCTGTACATCACCGACACGTCGGCCACGTCGCGCTCACCCCCGACACCGCTGCCGGCGCAAAGAGCTACCGCTGCGTGGCCGATCCCCTCAATTGAACCATTCACAAGTAACAGCATCACCCCAAAGGAGCTACGCGATGGCGCGGTTCATCGGTTTTCTGATCGCAATCCTGAGTCGTCCTCACAGAGGCGCCCCGGATCGAAACGCGCTCTCGCGATCGTCTCGATCGGCGCTCTTGCTGACCGGCAGCTCGCGCCGCGCTGGGCTGCTCGCCGCCGAAGCTGACAGCGAAGGCGAAGGCAGCGCGCCGCCCGGGCTCGAAGATCCGAGCTTCGAACCTGGCGGCGAAGAAACGGCCCTCGAAGGCCTTCCCGGCGACTCCGAGGCGGAAGGGTCGGAAGGAGACGGCGAAGAACCGCCTGTCGAACCCGAACCGATCGAACAGCCGGAATTCACGGAACCGGCGCCAGCGCCAGTCGCGACCGCGGAACTTTCGCCCCCCGCACCGGCCCCGGAAGTGCCCCTGCCGCCGCCTGATGAATCGACGCCACCGCCATCGTACGAACCGGCGCAGTCTGCTCCGAGCTACGAAGCGGCGCCACAACCGCCCCCAGAACCAATGGAGAACGATGCGATCGTCGCCCCGCCGGGCGCCGCTGAGGACCCGCCATCGGCACCGCACCCCGCAGCGCCCCAGCCGCCGGCAGCCTCCCCCGAAGCGGTCACCGAAGCTCCTCCTCCAGAAGCCTCGAGCCAGGAATCGGAACCGCTCGGTGCCCGCGCCCGTTGCCACGCCTCCCGACACCAACTCATCCAGCCTCGGGCGACCCGTCCCTGGCAGGTTCTCCTACAGCGTGCGTCCCGGCGATTGCCTCTGGGCGATAGCCGAGGCTCTGCTCCCGAGCGGCGCCAGCAACGCGGAGATCGCAGCCGAGGTCGAGCGGCTCTGGCGCCTCAACGAAGATCGGATAGGCACCGGCGACCCGAACCTGGTCCTGGTCGGCACCGTGCTTCGTCTCGGCTAGCCGCTCAGCGAAGGACCATCCGCGCCACCGGGGCGCGGAGCAGGTCGCATATGGAGTTAGCGATCCCGCCTCTCCGGGGGCGGGATCGTTTTCTGCCGCCCTTTTTCGACGAATGGGGGGAGCACTTTCACCGTTACTCCCTCTGTTAGGCATGACCCAAGACTCAGCACAACAATTGAATAGCAGCAATAGCACCTTACGAGGCGCCGCCGAGCGTCTGCCCTTATCTCCGGATGCGGTCGAGTCGTTGGCCGCATGGCTTCAGGTAGTCGCGGAGCCAAGTCGCATTCGCCTGATCGAGATCCTGAACCGCGGCAGCGCATCCGTGCAACTCCTCGCCGCACAGCTCCGCACCACCCGCCAGAACACCACCAAGCACCTGGCAGTGCTCCACCAGGCCGGGATCGTCAGCCGGCGCAAGGTCGGGACGCGGGTGGAATTCGAGCTATGCGACTGGACCTGCTGGTGGCTGATCGAGCAGATCGCTCCCAGCATCGCCGTTAAGGCCGACTAGGCAACTCTTCGGTTGCAGTCACTTTCCTCGCTCATCCCTCTGTTGTCGCAGAGCCGGCAAAACGGCCGGCAAGAGAGACGACGACGGAGGTGGTTTGGAAGTGGCAAGAGGTGTTAGGTGGAAAACCGAGCGGCCGGCAGGGAGCCGCACGGTGGGAGCAACGCTCCGCGCTGCGGGCCGGATGGCGCTGTGGGCGGTGGTCGGCCTTCTGCTCCTCCGCGGGGCCGGCTCGGTCCTCGCCGAGCCGGCGAAGCGACGAGGCCTCAGCGGGCGCCCGGAATCCGGCTGTCGATCCGGCGGTCGGTGCTTTCGCCGTCCGCTTCGCCCGCCTCTACCTGAGCGACCCGAGGCTCCCCGGAGCTGACTTCTCTCTTCGCGCCGGGCGCCGCCCCGGTGGCGTCTGCCTCGAAAGGCAGCGGGGACCCGGTAGCGCAGGCCGAGGTCGCGGGGCTCGGAGGCCTCGGCGGCGGGCAATCGCTCGTAACGGTTGCCTGTCAGCTAGACGACGGGCGCGTCCTCTACCTCGCCGTCCCGATCGTCCGCGCGAGCGCGGGCGAGGTGGCGGCGGCGGGCGCGCCAGCGATCGTCGCGGGTCCGGCGGTGGCCGGGGCGAGCATCGAATTGCCCCGGCCGCTCGTCGGTGACGATGCGCTCCCGATCGCCGACCTCGTCCGGCGCTTCCTTCCGGCCTACTTCTCGGCCGCGAGCGCGGCCGACCTCTCCTATCTCTTGGCGCCCGGCGCCGAGGTGACCCCGCCCCCCGGCGGGCTGGATCTCCTCGGCGTCCGGAACGTCAAGCAGGTCGGCTCGGGCGAAGGCGCCCGCCGATCAGTGATCGCGGCCGTACGGGTCCGCGACCCGCAGAGCGGGACCGCCTACACGCTCGCCTACCAGCTCTCGCTAAGCCGGCGCGGGCGCTGGTACGTCGAGCGGGTGGAAGGCGCGCTGTCGTGAAGCGCCGCGCTCGCCTCGCCTTCCTGGTCGCCCTGGCGGCTGCCGCCCTGCTCCTGGCTCCGGCCGCCGCGCTCGCCGCGGGCAACGATGTCGGCCGCAACATCGGCTCGACCCTGCGGCAGTTCGCGGGCTCGGCCTACGGCGGCATCATCGCGATCGTCGGCCTGGTCTTCCTCCTGAACCGGAGGTTCACGGAGCTGGCGATGTTCCTGCTCGCCGCGGTCCTGGTCGGCTGGCTTGTCTTCAGCCCGGATCAGGTAGCCGCCGCCGCGCGCGCTCTCGGGGATCGGATTCTGCCGTGAGCGAGCCGATTCGCAGCTACCAGCGCATCTTCCGTCCCGAGCGGCGGATTTACCAGATAGAGGGTCGCTCGCTGCCGATCCCCGGCGGGGTACCGCTCCGCTGGCTCGCTTACGCGGTCGGCAGCCTCCTCGCCGTCCTCGCCCTCGGCTCCGGCTCGACCGCAGTCCCGGTCCTCGCCGCCGTCATCGCCGCGGTTGCAGGCTTCAGCATCGGCGGTCGGAGCGGAGCCGCGATGGGGGCAATCGGCGGCGGCGGCGGGACTTGGTTCCTCGCCGAAGCGCTGGCGCTGATCGACTGGCCGCTCCGGTTGGTGGTGGTCCCCGCCGCTCTCGCGACCCTGGCGACCCAGGCAACGCCGGACGGGCGCCGGGCCGATCGCTATGCGCGATCGTGGGCGGCCCTGCGGCTGGCCCCGCCTCGACGCTCGCTCGGGCGGGCGCTACCGCCGGCTGGTGACCCGCGTCGGCTCAGCGGCGAGGTCTGGGTCTCGCCCGATGAGCGCCAGCCGGCGCTTCGCCGCGCTCGCCTCAGTGGTCCGGCGATCGTCTACTTCGGGCTGCCGGTCGCCGCGCGTCGGGTCGGTGTTCGCCGCCGTCGCGTTGTCGTGCGGCCGCTCGAGCGCTGGGGCAGGAAGGTCCGCGGCCTCGAGCAGGCGCGGCGGCTCGTCCTCGCTGAGGGCGAGAGGCTGGAGGTGCGCCCGTGACCCGCTTGCCGCTTCGCTACGCGCGTCGCAACATCCTGATCGGCCCCGGCGGCGAGGCGGCCGCTCTCTACCGCGCCGACACCGTCGCCTATCCGTTCCTGTCGGTCGAGCAGAAGTGGGCATTGCTCGCGCGGCTGGAGAGGTTCGCACACCTGGCCGGCGCCGACTTCGCCCTCTGGCGGGTGCGGCGCGCCTACCCAGCCGAGCGCTATCCGGCCGAAATTGCCGAGCTGTTCGACGCCGAGCACGGCGACCGCGAGGGCTGGCGCCGCTACCTCGAGGGCCACCAGGCGCGTCTCCGCGAGCTCGAATCCCACAGCCCCGAGGTCTACATCGCCGTCTCCCTGGCCGAGGAGGGGAGTGGTCCCGGCGTCCTTCGCTACTTCGATCGAGCGCGGCGGCGGCTCGAGGAGTTGGCAGGGGTGGGCGCGCCGCGGCCGCTCTCGGGTGCCGAGATGGAGGCCCTCGCGGTCGCCGAGCAGCGCACCTTTGAGCGCCTGAGCGGGGCGCTCGCCCTCCACCGTGCCACCACCCGGGAGCTCCAGTGGCTCCTGCGGCGCGCGCGCCTGCCGGGGGGTCGCCGAGCCCGAGGTCGATGGGAACTGGCAACCCGACGCTCTGGTCCTGCTGGCGCCGGATGGCTCGGCCGCCTATGAACCGTTGGGGCACGACCTTTGGCGATTCGCGAATGCGCCCGCGACCGAGGACGTCTCGGCGCCGCCCTCGCTGATGGTCGAGGCCGAGGAGGGGATCTCCTACCAAGCGTTCCTCTGCGCCGGCTCGCTTGCTGAGGAAGCCGAGTTCCCCGGGGGCGGCCGAGCTCCTCTTCGCGCCCGCCGAGGCAGCCGGATTCCCGGTCGACGCCGTCCTCTACGCGCAGTGGATCGGCAACCGCACCGCCCTCGCCCAGGTGCGCAAGCGCGTCCTCGACGTCGAGCACAGCTACCGCGACCAGCTACACGCGGCCAGCGGCCCCGGCGTCCTCGCCGAGGAGGACCGTGAGCTCGCCCGGGAGTACGAGGCGGTCCTGCAGTCTTCTGCGCACCCGCCGATGCTGCGCGCCTCGCTCTCGTTCGCTGTCGGCGCCAGCGATCGCGAGGAGCTTGAGCGCCGGGTGACGGCGTTCCGCGAGCGCTTCGGCGAGGTGTCCCTGCACCGGCCCCGCGGCCTGCAGCACGCCCTCTTCGCCGATCACCTCCCGCAGCCGGGCGGCGGCTCGGTCTCCGACTACCGCCAGCAGATGACCGTCGAGCAGTTCGGCGCGATGGTCGCGACGGCGAGTACCGAGGTCGGCTCGCAGGGCGGTCTATATATGGGGCATTCTCCGAGCGGCGCCGGTCGGCCTGTCCGCTTCGACCCGACCGAGGCGCCCAGGACCGCCCGGCCCTCCGGGGTTCTCCTCGCCGGCACCCTCGGGTCGGGGAAGACGCTCGCCGCGCAGGCGATCGCCTTCGGCGCCCAGCGGCGGGGCAGCTTGGTGGTCGATTTCGACCCGAAGCCCGACCACGGCCTCGACCGGGTACCGGAGCTAGCCGGCGAGGTCGAGGTGCTCGAGCTCTCCGGCGATCCCGAGCACCGCGGCAAACTCGACCCGCTGCGGATCGGGCTGCCCGAGCTGCGCGAGGAGCTGGCATCCAGCTACCTGCTGGAGCTGCTGCGCGATCCGCCGCCGGCTTGGGAGAACGCGATCGACCGCGCGGTGCGCGATGCGGTGCGAGCCGGAGAGGAATCCTGCTCTGCGTCATCCACCGCCTGCGCGGAGGCAGGAGCGAGGCCGGGCGCGATGCCGCCGAGGCGCTGGAGGTGCTCTCGGACTTCGGTCTCGCCCGGCTTGGGTTCGCTCCGATCGAGGAGGCCGCCTAGATGGCAGAGCCCTCGGTGATCACGATCCGCACGCCGGGGCTCTCGCTGCCCGAGCCCGGCGCCTCGCGGGAGACCTATACCCGCGCCGAGCGCGTCTCCGTGGCGACGCTCGCTCTGGTCGCGGCCAAAGCTCTGCGCCTCGTCAGCACGAACCGCAATCGACACAAGATCGTGCTTTTGGACGAGGCGTGGTTTTTCCTCAGCTCGGCGCAGGGCCGGGCTCTCCTCAACCGCCTGATCCGACTCGCCCGGGCTTTCAACGCGACGGTTCTGGTCGCGACTCAGCGGCTCGGCGATCTCTGCGATCTCTCCGAGCTCTTCGGGGTCTATCTCCTGTTCGGCCAGGAGACGCAGAGGCGAAGCGCGGCGGGGCTGGCGCAGATCGGCCTCGACTCCGAGGCGCGCTTCGGATCGGCTCACCGAATACCGCCGGGGCGAGTGCATCGTCCGCGATCTCGACGGGCGCGTCGGCGAGGCGCAGATCGACCCGGTGTTCGCGGCGCTCTTCGAGGCCCTCGACACGACGCCGCGGGATGAACGCGGGTGAGGCGGCGGGCGCGGCAATTCGCGGTCGCCCTGGCGCTCTGCCGCGGCTTCATTCTGGTCGCGCATCCGCTGGCGCTCGCCGGCAGCGACCTTTGGGGCAACGTCGCGCCGGCCTCGCCGCTCGGCTCCGGCGGCCTGTTTCACCGCTACCCGCTCGATCACTACACGCTCGACCAGCACTTCGACGCCGTCTGGGTGTCACTGACCGGCGGCGTCGATGTCTCCGGCCTTTTGCCAATGATCGCCTACTTCTTCGCCTCGCTCCTTTGGCTGGTGACGAGCTTCCTCGCGAGCTGGCTGATCGAACTTTTCGCGTGGGCCTTCAGCCTCGATCTCGTCAACGGCTCAGCGGCGACCGGCGGCGCCGGTGCTCTCGCTCCCGTCTCCCGCGCGATCCACGAGATATACGCGAACGTCTTCGGAGCGCCGTGGCTGGCGCTCGCGGTCTCGGTCGCCGGGGCGTGGGCGATGTGGAAGGCGCTAGTGCAACGGCGCTACTCGGAGACCGCCGGGGCGCTCGCGCTGTCCGTGATCTACATCGTCGTCGCCCTCTTCTTCGTCGTTCAGCCCGGGACGACGATCGGCACCGTCTCGAAGTGGACGAACCAAATGTCGGTCGCGTTCCTCTCGATCGCCGACCATGGCGAACCCGGAGGGGGCGATCAGGCGAAGGACGCCGCCGCCGATCAGCTGTTCGACCTCCTCGTCTACAGGCCGTGGGCGTCCTCGAGTTCGGCGGCCTCGAACACTGCGTCGTTCTCCGGGACCGGAGACGAGGACTCCGATCCTGAATCGGCGCCGGTCCGGCCGCTCTCGCAGAGCCCGAGCCGTGACGCCGAACTCGCGCGGCGCCTGGCGAGCGGGACTGAAGTCACCGCGGACGGGAAGACCTGCGTCAACAACGCCAACAAGTACGGCTCCCACTTTCTGCACTTCGGCCTCGGCTCCGACGAACGAAAGGCCGAGTACGACGCGCTGAACCACGGCGACTCCTCGAAGCTGCCGGAAGCAGATAGGGAACAATCCGGCTACCGGCTCGGGGTCGCTGACAAGCCGACGACCGACGCGATGGAGGAGGGCGGTCAGTACGAGCGCCTCCTGATCGCGATCGTCGTCTTCGTCGCCGAGCTCGGCGCCTTCCTTCTGCTCGGCTCGCTTTCGGTCGGGATGATCCTCGCGCAGGTTCTCCTGCTCCTGCTGCTCGCGTTCGCCCCGGTCGCCCTGGTCGCAGCGGTGATCCCCGGCCGAGGTCACGACTTCTTCATAGGCTGGCTCGAGAAGCTCGCTGGTTTCCTGCTGCGCAAGGCCGCGTACTCGCTGATCCTGGCGACTCTGCTCGCCGTCAACGGAGCGCTTGCGAGCGCCACGGCGCAGCTGGGCTGGCTTATGTCGTTCGGCTTGCAGGCGCTCTTCTTCTGGACCGTCTTCTTGCAGCGAAGGACGCTCGTCGAGGGCCTGATCGGGATCGCGACCGGACCGGGGGCGCCGGGGCGCGAGGCCACGCTGCGGGTGCTTGCGCTGTACGCGGGCGCGCGGGCCGGTGAGCGAGTCCTGCGGCCGATTCGCCGCGGCGGGCGCTCCGCGGCGTCGGTTCCCGGGCGCCTCGTCGGCGGGGTTTTCGGACGCCGCGGTGAGCCGCAACCCGGCCCAACCGGGCTGCGGCGGACGCCCCGGTTCGGCACCAGCTATAGCGCTCCGGTCGGCGGCGGCTACCCGAACATGGCAGAGCCGGGGCCGACCGAGCGGGCGCAATCGACGACGAAAGCGAAGGCGGGGTCGTCTTCTGGGGGCAGCGGCGGCAACGCAGGCGTTGCGAAAAAACCAACTCCAGAGGCCGCTCGGGCGGCAGGCCAGCGTGACAGCGAGGGCGGCAGGCCCCGGCCGGACGCCCGAGCGGCCGACAAGCGTGCGAAGAGTCGGCAGGGGGCGAAAGACGCACGGCGGCGGCAGGGGGTGAAAGCGGCGAAACAGCGGCAGGGAACGAGGCCCCCGGCGGCAGCCCGTCGTCGGCAGCCGTCCCGGCGCCGCTCTCAGGACACCGAGGGGGCGGCGCGAGCGGAGGTCTCGAAGTCGCCGACCGAACGGCCCGCCAGTGGGGCGGACACGGGACGCGCCCGAGCAGATGTATCGGGCCGAGTGGGATCGCAGCCGACGACCGGCCAGGGCGCGCCCGGGCTCGGCGAGGAGTTGCAGGAGGAGCGCGAGGCACTGCGTCGCTCTGCGCAGCCGGTACCGGAGCAAGCGACTGAGCTTGGCCGATCGCCGCGACCGAAGCGGAGGCGCCGGCGGTGGCGGCGCAAACGGAGCGGTCGATGAGCGGGCAGTCACGTCGTCCGCGCCGGTCCGTCCTGATCGCGGTCGCCTGCGTCCTCCTCGCGGTTGTGGCGGCGGTTCTCGCCGGGACGCTGATTGCGGTCCTCGGCAGCGAGCTTTCCTGTCTCGGCGGCGGAAGTAGCGCCACCGGTTTCCTCGAGCAGCCGACCCGCGCTGCGGTGCGGGAGATTCCGCCGACGCGGCTTCGCCTCTACCAACAGGCCGGCAAGCGCTTCGACGTTGACTGGACGGTCCTCGCCTCGATCGGCTACCAGGAGTGCGGGACCGGCCTCTGCGCCCAGGTCTACCCCTCGGGTTGTGGCGGGCCTATGCAAATCGCGATCGTCCGCGAATCGGCGTGTAGCCCCGGGTCGGGTCCGACTATTTGGGAACGCTACGGCGTCGATGCCACGGGCGACGGCGAGGCCGATCCGTTCAGCCTCGCTGATGCGATCTTCACCGCCGCCCGACTGCTGCGGGTGGTGATGGGGGCGCCGCCGATCGGCGGCTCCTACGCCGCATACCGGCAGGCAGCCTGCAACTACTACGGGGCCTGTGCGGACTCGCTCGTCAGCTACGCCGACGAGGTCATGCAGCGGGCGGTCGAGTACGGCTTCCAAGGCAAGGGGCCGCCGGGGCCGAGCCACCCCGCCGCGACCCAGCCCGCGGGCTACCAGAGCAAGGGCGCGACCTGCGGCGGCGTCGAGCAGCCGAGTGGATCCGGCGCGATGGGCGCGGTCTACAAGGCGAGCTCGCCCCGGCACCTGGCGCCGCTTCCGAGCGCGATCGGCCCGGGTCAGCAGTGCGACGCCCGGATCGTCGCCGACGTCGTCTACCTGGCGCGCCGTTTTGGCCTCCTCGTCACCGCCTGTTATTCGGCATCGGGGCACGCAGCGAGCGGCGAGCACCCGCTCGGCACCGCGATCGACGCGGTCCCGAAGGACGGAGACTGGGAGCGGACTCGCCACACCGCCGAAGCGCTGGGTTGGAAGGAAGAGTGCGGGGCCTCGGGGGTAGTGCCGGCCTGCGCCCGCTCGCCGTTTCGGTTTATTGGCTACAACCAGTACTCGGGCCACGGCGACCCGAGCCATTGTCTGTGTGGCGGCAACGCGCACCTCCATCTCTCCTGGCGGACCTCCGCCTCAGAAGGCGAGCCCGAAAGCCGGCCGCACTACGGCTACGAACCGGCCAGCTGGGTCGAGGTGTTCGCGATCGGGCCTGATGGCCGGCTCTCGGGCTCGCGGCGAGGACGGTCGAACGGTGGCTGAGATGCCGTCACGGTTCGAACGCCGCGAGCTCGCGCTTCGGGCGCGGCCCCGGGTGGGGTGGACGGCCGAGGTCGCCCGTGGCCCCGAGGAATTGATCGTGACCGCGAAGCGTCGCTGGGCGCCGATCAAGACCTTCTGCCTCTACTCCGGCGGCGCTGACTCCGGGGTGCTCGCTCACCGCTGCCGGGATCACTACGACGCCCTTCTCTTCATCGACACCGGCACGGCGATTCCTAGCACCGAGGCACCGGCGATCACCGGGGTCGAGGATCACGTTCGGGCCTTCGCCGACTGGCTCGGGAAGCCGCTCATTATTCGACGCTCCGGCGAGGCATACCGGACGATGGTTCTCGGTGACCGGCTCTGGTGGCGGAGGTTCTCCGCCGCGGCCGCGGAGAATCCCGGGCTGGCGATCGAGGCGATGATCGCCGCCGATAAGGCCGCGGGGCGGACCGCTAGCAAGAGCTACGGCCAGCCACCCTTCGGATTTCCGGGGCGGGGTCAGCACGGCAAGGCGTACTCCAGACTGAAGGAGCGCCGCCTCGAAGACGTGCTCCGGGAGACCAAGGCGGGGCAGCCGCGAACCGCGGCGGTCCTCTTTCTCTCCGGCGTCCGCCGCAGCGAGAGCGCTCGCCGAGCAAAGCGAGAGCCGTTGAGCCAGCGCGGCTCAGCCAAGTTCTGCAACCCGATCATCGACTGGACCGCCGCCGACGTCGCTGCCTACGGCACGCACCACCAGCTGCCCGCCTCCGACGTCGCGGCAATTCTGCACCGCTCCGGCGAGTGCAACTGCGGCGCCTTCGCTCGCGCCGAGGAGGAGCGGGCGCTGATGCAGACCTTCTGGCCGAAGTGGTGGTCGGAGACGATCGAGGCCCTCGAGGCCGAGGCCGAGGCTCGCGGCGTCCGCTGGTGCCGCTGGGGAGGCTATGACCGCGAGGGGAACCAGGCTGCTGGGTCGGCGGCCCGGCCGGGGCTGCTCTGCTCGAGTTGCCAGATGAAGAGCGGCGGCGGCGTGTCCGCTCCTCGCGTCCACCCGAGGACGGGAGGCCGGAGTCGTGGCTAGGTCGCACCGCGCCCCGACAAATCCCTGCCGTTGGGACTTCGACTGGCCCTTCGACTGGCTATTCGACTGGCTCTTCGCAATCAACCGCCGCCGCTCCGGCGCCAGGCCGCCTGCCATCAGCGAATCCGGCGGTCGCGTTTTGCCGACATCCCCCCCGTCGTCTGGAGGTCTGCTGTGAACTCGAAGCTCGACCCCTCTGATCCGCGGCCGATGATCGCGATCTTCGTCGCTGCCGTCGCCTTCGCCCTGTGGAGGCTCGTCGCTGGCATCGACGTCGATCGCATCCTCGGCCTGCTGCCGTCACTGGCGCCCCTCGCGCCCGTCGCCCTCACTATCGCCGCAGCGCTGGCTACGCACCGCATCGTCACGACTCGCCGCACGCTGCGCTCGCGGCGGGCCGTTGCGGTGGTGCCCGCCGATGAGTTCGACCCGGAGCCCGAGGCGGTGGTCCGGTTCGCCTCGCAGATCGCCGCCTCCGAGCGTCGGATCGGCGGTTGGCTGGACAGGCGCGCGAGCTCGATTCGGATCAGGCTGGCCGGGGACGCTGAGGGGCGCCTCGCTTATCTGGTCGAGGTTCCCGAGAGGGCCACGCGGGCGCTGCGGACCGCGTTCGAGACCTATGACGGCGTCGAGTTGCGCCCGGTGGAGGAGGTGCTACCGGGTGAGGATCATGAGGAAAACGGGCGGGTCGTTCTGCGAACCGAGCTCGTGCTTGCGCGGCCTGGCGTCGAGCCGCTGGCGCGGCTCGCACGGAACCCCGATCCACTCCAGCCGTTTGCTGCCGCGGTCGCCGCCCTGCGATGCGACAACGAGTCTGCGGCCGTTTGCCTCGACCTGATGCCGGCGAGCGGTTTCCGCGCTGCGCGGCTGCGGCGGCGACTGAAACGCGAGGCGAGGCGAATCCACGGCGACCGCCGCGACTGGTCGGCGCTATTGAGCAACGATCGGCGGAGCCCGGGTCCCCCCGACCCAGCGCAGCGGGTCGAGCGGCGGGAATCGGTGCGAGCCCTGGACGCAAAGCTGCGCGAGGGCGGCGAGCTCTTCGAGACTCAAATCCTCCTACGCTGCGAGGCCGCGAACCGGGGGCGCGCCGAAGCGGCAATGTCGGGGCTCCTCGCCGCCTTCCGCCCGCTGGCCGATCGCAACTACCTACGGGCCTCGGGTGTCTCGATCCTGGGCCTCGCGTTTCTCGGGTCAGATCTGCCGTTTCGGCGGCGGCGCTTTGACCTGCGCTTTCGAACCGGCCTCTTTCGTCCGGCGAGGAAGTCGATCCTCACCGCCCGCGAGGTGTACGGGTTCCTGAAGCCGCCCACCATCCACTGCGGCCCGCGGAACGTGCTTCGCAGCGGCGCGCTACTTTCGCCCCCGCCACCGCTGCCGACGTTCTCGGAGACCCGGACCGACCTGATCCCGCTCGGCCGGGTGGCCGACGAGTCGGGCGAGCGGATCGTCGGCGTTCCGATCGCCGACACCGTTTTCAGCTACCTCGCCGGTCGCACTCGCTACGGCAAGACCGAGGCGGCCGTCGCGCAGTTCGCCCACCTCGTTCGCGCCGGGCACGGCGGCCTTTTCCTCGACCCCCACGGCGACGGGATCGTGCGGCTCGCGCCCTATCTCCAAGAAGCCGACGAGGCGGGCCGGGTCGTGCGGATCAATGTTGGGCCGGGTAGCTCGCCCGCCGACCTGCCTGCCTGGAACCTGTTCGAGCTCGGTGGCCGGGACGGTGGAGGCCCGGACTGACGCTGTCGTTGATGCCTTTGCCTCGGCTCTTGAATGGCGGGAGCGCTCGACCCGCGCGATCAACCTCACCGCGCAGGCGGCAGCGGCGCTGACGACGATCGGCGCGAGGCTCGGCGACCGCGACCTGGCGCCGACGATTTTCCAGATTCCGACCCTGCTCGGGGACGCCGAGTGGCGGCGGGCGGCGTTGCCGCTCCTGCCGCGCGCCTCGCAGCGGTTCTGGACCGACCGCTTTCCGCTGCTGGCGGGCGAGGCGATCACGCCGGTAACCAACATGGTCGATCGACTCCGCGCCTCGGCCGCGACGACGGCGCTTCTCGGTCGCAGCCGCGGCGGCTACCGAGCTCGCGAGGCGATGGATCAGGGCAAGGTCGTCCTCGTGACGACGGGGAGCGGCGGCGTTCGTGAGCGGCTGATCGCGAACCTCTTTCTCTTTGACCTCCTGCACACCGCACTCGGTCGGGCTGACGTGCCGGCCGCTCAGCGGCGCCCGTTTTGGATCTTCCTCGACGAGGTGCAGAGTTACGACGGCGCTGCCTCGGACAACCTCGCAAGCCTGCTCGAGCAGAGCGCCAAGTTCGGGATCAAGGGCGTACTGCTGAACCAGAACCCCGAGCGTCTGTCGCCCGCGACGTTGAACGCGCTGATGACGAACCGCTCGCACCTGCTCGCCAGCGCGCTCAATTCTCACGCCGCGGCGCTGGTCACCAAGGAGTGGGGAAAGCAGCCGGCGCCGGAGGCGCTGACGCGGATGCAGAAATACCGCTTCATCGCGCAAGTCACTTTCCGGGACGCTCTCAGCCCGCCCTTCGCGATTGGAGGCGTCCGTGTCGAGGACGCCCTCGGTGAGGTTGGCGCCAGCGGCGGAGACGGGCCCCGGGGATCGCAATCCGATCCGGGCGCCGCCGCCGACGTCATCGAGCACCTCGACACGCTGGACGACCAAATCCTGGCCGCGCTCAAGAACCAGCGCAGCCGGCACCCCGAAGGGCGGGCGCATTCGCGCTCGCGCGGGCCCGCTCGTGCGAAAAGGACGGACGCGAAATGAGCGCGCCGCGGCGTCTGCCTGTGCAGGCGACCGACGTGGTCGCCTCGGTCGCTCAGCATCGGGTCCTCTCGACGCCGCAGGTACAGGCGATCCATTTCCCCGGTCGCAGCCTCCGCTGGGCGCAGGACGTGCTCGCCCGCCTCGCTGCTGCCGGGCTAATCGACTTCATCCCGAGCCAGGGCGCCGCCGGGTCGCCGCGGCGGCTTTGGTTCGCAACCGAGCGCGGCGCCCGAGTGGCGGTTGACGCCGGGGCGCTTGAGGCGATGCCTCGGCTGATCGACGCCGAGGCAGCCGCCGGGCCGCTACAGGCACATACCCTGGCGGTGAACGACGCCGGCATCGCCTTCGTGAAGGCAGCCAGCGAGCACGGCGACGAATGCGGCCCGCTCTCCTGGCGCCATGAGGTTCCTTTCTGGCTCGGCCGTCGGCGTCGCGGCCGGGCGCTCGTCGCCGATGCCGTTCTTACCTATCTGCGACTGACGGCAACCGAAGTTGTCGTCGAGCAGCGGTTCCTCGAGCTCGATCGCGCGACCCTCTCGGTCGACCGCCTGGCCGCCGAGCTCGCGCGGTACGGTCGCCTTTTGCGTGCCGAGGACCGTGGCTGCCCTGTGTGGGAGTCGGTGTTCTCATCGTTCCCGCCGATCCTGTGTGCTTTAGCCGGCGCGTCCCGGTCGGCCCTGGAGCGGCGCCGGGATGCGACCGTTGCTGTTCTCGGCGGTGATCCCGAGGTGAGTGGCACTGCACTCTCAATCCGGTTTTGTCTCGCTGACGATCTCTCGGCGCACGGACCGTTCAAGCCGATATTTACCGACCTCAAGCGTCCCGAGCAGCCTGTTAGCTGGCTCATGCCCGAGGACGAGGAGGGGGGCGCCTGACGTGCGCGATCGAGGCCACGCCAAGCGCGGGTCGCAGCGCCGCGGTTGTGGCGGTGCTGAGAGTCGCCTCATTGAGGGTGACTGTCTCAAGGTGTTAGGGACGCTTGAGGCGGGCAGCGTCGACGCGATCGTCACCGACCCGCCCTACGGAATCGGGTTGAAAGGCGTGCGGTGGGACTCGACTTCGATCCGCGAATCCGTAGCCGAGGCTGGCTATGACCGACTGCGTCCCAACGAGGCGTTTGGCGTTTGGTGTCAACTCTGGGGCGAAGAGTGCCTCCGGGTGCTCAAACCGGGCGGTCAGTTACTCGCCTTCGGCTCGCCGAAAACCGTCCATCGGCTCGAGTGCGGAATCGAAGATGCCGGTTTCGAGATCCGCGACCGACTGATGTGGCTCTACAGCCAGGGCATTGCGCACTCACACCGCTACCCCGGCGGTCGGCGTACGACGTTGAAGCCGGCGTATGAGCCGATCGTACTGGCGCGACGTCCAATTGCCGGCACGACCGCCGAGACCATTGAGCGATTCGGTACCGGCGCTCTCAACATCGAGGACTGCCGGATCGAGGGCCGCCATCCGGCAAACGTGATTCTCGAGCACGAGCCCGATTGCCGACCGGGGCGGTGCGTGCCGGGCTGCACGGCCGCCGCCCTCGATGCGTGTGCTGGCCGCAGTCGGCTGGCACCGAGTCGGTTCCTGTACTGCCCGAAGGTGAGTCGAGCTGAGCGCGAAGCCGGGTGCGAGGCGCTGCCGGCGCGGACGCTTGACCTCTTTCCGAACGCCGGCAGGCGGGCGGGGGATGTTCGAACCCGAAACCCGCACCCCACTGTGAAGCCGCTGGCGCTGATGCGGTGGCTGGTGCGATTGGCCTGCCCGCCCGGTGGTCTCGTTCTCGACCCTACTGCCGGCTCGGGTACGACCGGGGCGGCGGCAGCGCTGGAGGAGCGCCGATTCATCGGCATCGAGGTCGACCCCTCTTACGTCGAAATCATGTCCGCCCGGATAGCCCACCACAGCCGGCGAGAGCGATCGACGTCGGGACGTATATGCCGCCCTTTAGTCCACAGGCAGCGTTGCCGATGAGCGGTGGCGACGAACAGCAAGGCGAACTCCGCCTCGCCCCCGAGTCGATCGAGGCGCTAGCGGTTCGCCTGGCCGAGCTGATGGAGCCCCGCGACCCTCCCCGCCAGCGAGAGCGGATTTCGGCCGCCGCGGTGGCGCAGCTCTGGGGGGTACACCGCCGTTGGGTCTACGAGCACGCCGATGAGCTCGGCGCGCGGCGGCTCGGTGGCGGTCGGCGCCCGCGGCTTCGGTTTGATCCTGATGAGGTCGCCGAACGGCTCGGCGAGCCCCCGGGCTCGGGGCCGGGCAGCGCTGGTACGCGCCGATCGGCGGCGATGCGCGGCGATTGCAGTACCGACTCGATTTCGTCGCCCGCTGGAGCTATCGTCGGTCGGCAAGCAAAAAAACGGCCGGGGCGGCGCGCAAACGCCCCCCGACCCGGCGCCGATGTAGGCGGCGCAATGAAGAGGGTATCCAGCGCGGAGTCCTCGAGTTGCCCTAACTGCCCGGCCGCCGGAAGGCAGGAGGCAGGCGATGAGCAGTAGGGCTCAAGGGCAACTGGTGAAGCGGGGGCGAGGGGGCGCGACCCGCTACGGGTTTCGGTTCACTCTCGCCGGCAGGCGTTACTACCTAGCGCTCGGCACCGATCGCGAGGGCTGCGCCACTGCTGCCGCCGAGCGAGTCCCCGTCGCTCTTACGGGGGGCCTCGGCGGGGGCTCGCTCGGCGGCTGCAACTGCTGGAGCCTGACCCCGGCGGAGAGGGCGTTAATCGTCCTCGGCGGCGGCTTCGTTGCCGGCGATCCCGCAGACCGCCGCAGCGGAAGTAACAGAAGGGCGGGGCGCTGACGATGGCCGCCCGCAAGGAAGGCCGGGTGCTGGAACGGAAATGGAAGCGCGGTCGCGGCTATGCGCTCCGAGTCAGTGCCTACGGCGAGCGTCACTACGTGACCCTCGGGTATGAGCACGACGGCTGGGATTGGGACAAAGCCGAAAAGGAACTGGAGAACATCCTCGCCGACGTCCGCCGCGGGTTGTGGGTGCCGCCGAAAAAGAAGAAACGGCGTGGCGGGGGTCGCAGTGAGGCAGCGCCCCGCGAGATTCCACTATTCGGACCGTTCGCCAAGGGGCTCACCGACGAGCGCGAGGGCCAGGTAGCCGAGAAGACCACTAAGCATGAGCACTGGGCGCTCGGTCACCTGATCCCGTTCTTCGGCGACTGGCCGCTGATCGAGATCAACGCCGAGGGCATCGACAGCTTCCGCTCGTTCAAGGTCAAGGAGTCAGAAGCGCGAGCGCGGGCGATCGAGCGGGGCAAGCCGCAGCGAAACAAGCACGGCCAAATCCTGAAACCACTTTCGGCCGGCTCGATTAACCGACTGATCGATCACCTGCAATGGGTGCTCTCGATCGCGATCGAATACAAACGGTTCGGGATCGAGGAGAACGAGGCGGAAGGTAAGCGTCGCCGCCTCCCGACGAGCGGAAAGCCCCCGGTTTACATCGACAGCGCCACGCAGATCGAGGCGCTGCTCGAGGCGGCGGCCGAACTGGATCGCGACCCGCAGAAAGAACTGTGCGAACGCGAAGCGATTGTCGCCACGTTCATTTTTGCCGGTCCTCGCGCGCACGAGCTCTGCAATCTGCTGTGGCGCGACATTGATCTCGCTGGTGCCCGCATCTTCGTCGGCCGCTCAAAGACCCCGGCCGGGCTTCGGGAGATCAAGATGCAGCCGATCCTGCGCGACGTCCTCGCCGCGTACAAGACGATCGTTTACCGCGGTAACACTGACGATGAGGTTTTCCCCACCGAAAGAGGGACCAGCCGCACGCCCGACAACCTGCTCTCCCGGGTCCTTACGCCGGTCTTCGAAAGCGCCGACGAAATCCTCGAGAGCCGCGGGCATGTTCCGTTGCCGCGCGAACTCACCACTCACAAACTGCGTCACGCGTTCGCCTCGGTGCTGATCGCGCTCGGCGAGGACCCGATCTCGGTGATGCGCCAAATCGGCCACAGGGACCCGGCGTTCACCCTTCGCGTCTACGCCCACATAATGAGTCGGGAGCCGGAGGACCGCAAGCGTTTGCGGGCACTGGCCCGCGGTGAGCGAGTGATCGCCCGCCAGGCGCCAGCGCCGAAGCCGGTCGATCTCGCCGAGTACGAGGCCCCGATCGTCGGCACGCTCGCCGAGCGTGGGGGCCGCGCGCCGAGGCGGAAGATCCTGGCGGTCGTTCGCGAGTTGTTGGCCGACCGCCACGGTGCGGCGGACCTGGAGGTGCTGGCAAGCGGCGAACCGCGCTGGCAACCCCGCCTGAACAAGGCGCGCCTACGACTCGTCAAGCGCGGCTGGCTCCAGCGCAACGCTCGCTGCGGCGAGTGGGCGTTGACCGAGCGCGGCTGGGCGAACGCGGGCGGCGCCGCCCGCCGCCGGATCGCGGAAGCCAGCAGCCGCTCCGCCGCGGATGCCCAGCGTGGACCAGAGCGGATAGCGGCATGAGGAAAGACTCGAATAACGGAGGTTCACGATGATTTTCACCGTCGGCGCCGTGGCCCTCGGGCTCCTGATCGCTTGGTGGGTCGGCGGGTTTCTGCTGCGCGCAACAGGGGCGCTCTTGATCTTGGCCGGGATCATCGCTCTCACCGTGCTAGGCGAGGGCGGTGGCGTTCTCGTCGCCGGCATCGGTGCCTGTCTGTGGCTCGCTGGCCATTGGCACTACGGGCTTCGCCACCAGGAATACAAGAGCGCGCTCGCACGACACATCTTCTGCTGCTGGGCGCCTGCATGGCTCGATCCGACCCGCGGCTGGGCAGTCCCGATCGAGGCGGGCGAGAGGCGCCGGAGCCGAAAGTGAATCCCGGGCGCATTCAACTTCGATTCGGAAGCAATCTCCGGCGGCTCCGGTTGGGGGCGGGGCTCTCCCAGGAGGGCCTGATGCTCCTGTCGCACGTCATCGAACCCAAATCTCGAACTACGAGCGCGGCGAGACCGAGCCCCAGGCCGAAGTTATTGCCCGGCTGTCGCGGGCGCTCGGGGTAAGTGCCGAGGCATTTTTCGACGGGGTGGGCTGGCAAGTTGACCCGCCGCAGCTGATCGTCGAAGTAGACCAAATGGAGGCAACGATGAATCAGATCCCATCACCACGACCAGCCGGCTCGGCGACGGCGAGCGCTGACTCCGAGCCGATCTGCGGTTTCGTGTTGCGGGCGCACAACCATGAGGCCGTCGCCGACGAGGTCATGGAGCCTGAAACTGAATTTGAGGCTAAATCCTGGCCGATGAGCTTCGGACAGGCTCTCTCGGCCCTGACGGCCTGGCTCGGTCGCGAGGTGGAGGTCGGTCTATGCGGGGCCAATGGTGCGGCACCGACGTTTGTAGCGCAGCTGCACGGTCGTCTTGTTCGAGGGGACGAGCTCAGCAGCCGCTCGGCGCCTGCCGACGCGGTGATGTTCATGCTCGGGGACGAGGAAAGGCGGCAGGTGAGCACGTTCATTCTCGCCGAGAGCGCATTTCGGGGCGCGGGTTGGTACGACGACGGGGAGGCAGTGTTGGCGGTCCGCACCGGCGTAGTCGAGCTCTTGATTTGGTTGGCCTAGTTGGCGCCGCGAGGATTCGGGGCTGGTCTTACACATACCTCGGCATTACAGAGCGTGGCGCTCACGCGCGATCATCTTCGCGCGGCACCACTCGCCGCACGTAGAGTCTGGGCCGTGGGAAACGGGAGGCACCCACTGGCGCGGCAGATAACGCCACGGCGCTCGACGACGCGCCGCTACCACGCCCAGCCTGAGACCTGGAGCGAGGAGCGGATCGTGGGTGCGCTCCAGGAGTGGACCGAGGAGGTCGGGTTGCCGCCGCGATCTTATGAGTGGTGTCCCGCTTCCGCTCGCAGCGCCGGCCTTATGGGGCCGCAGGAGTGCAAGTGGGAGCGAGAGCACCCACGGTGGCCGGGGAACTCGACCGTCTACCGCTACTTCGAGTCCTGGCCGGCGGCGCTGGAAGCCGCCGGGATCGTGCCGCTCTGGCCGCCCCGCCCGCCGGGCACCGTCGCCGAGCGCGTTGCCGCCGCACGTCGGCTCGAGGCGGATGGCCAGAGCGTCCGCGCGATCGCCGACGCGATCGGTGTTAGGCCGGACACGGTCCGCCGCTACCTGAAAACCCACGCCTGTCGCACCTGTGGCGGGCCGGTCGTCGGCGCCTCCAAGCTCTGCCATGTCTGCGGCACCCGGCAGGGGAACCCGAAGCGCTGGGGCCGCGAGGAGGTGATCGCGGCCGTCCAAAGATGGGTGCGGCTGGAAGGCCGCGCGCCGACCCTTACCGACTGGCGACCCCGTCGTCACGGCGGCGCGCCGCGCTGGGAGGAGGAGTTCGGTGACTGGCCACCGAGCAGCGTTGGGCGGATCGTCTTCGGCGGCTGGAGCCGCCTGCTCGAGGCGGCCGATGTCGGCGCCAACAAGCCGAGCTGGGAGCCGGAGTCGATCCTCGCCGCGCTTCGTGACTACGCGCGAGAGCACGGATGCCCGCCTGCCAAGCCGGAGCTCGAATTGCCGCCCGCCGGCTACCCCTCCGCGCGCACCGTGCGCCGCCACTTTGGCTCCTTTACTGCCGGACTGCGGGCTGCGGGGCTGGAGCCTCGGGGAAGGCGCTGGAACACCGAGGCGATCATCGCGGCGATTCGTGACTTTCGCCGCGAAGTCGAACGTTGGCCGCGACCCACCGATTGGCAGACGGCCTCTGACGAGTGGCCCACGGCGAACACGGTCTATAACCGCTTTGGTAGCTGGGAGGCTGCACTGGACGCCGCGGGGCAACTGAATCGACCGACAGCCGGTACATAGAGATGTCGACCCCCCGCCCGATCGCCTAAGGCCCGGCCCCTTGCCTCGCTTAGATCGTTTCGGAGGGCATCGCAGAACTCGACCAACGCGCCAGCGCACTGGGAATAATTTCCGCAGCTCTCGATCTCATCTCAATCTGCGAGCAAATCCGCCGACTCGAAGGCCGCCCGCGCTTTCGGGCTCCGAAACGGGCATCTCAAACCCGCATTTTCGGAGAGTCTGGGCGCGCTATTCCGTCCGCCGAATGGCGCACCGTTCGTGGATGCCTCCGGAAGCGGTGAGGATCTTCGAAAGGCAACCAACTGGACGGGCGGAAAGGTATGCGACCCAGATGACGGAAAATCAGAACTTTGAGTCGAGGGTGGCGTTCGCCGCTCGTTGCTCCCCTGCCCCAAATCCGCGTCTTGGGATTTGATCCAGAGCTCGGAGACGTGATGGAGCTTCACGACGAAGGCGCGCTGATTATCTATACCGACGGCTCGATGTTCTCGAAGCCCCGTCGTCAGGGCGGGATCGGCGTTCGACTGATCTGGACCAATCTTCTCGGTCACGAGGAACACTTCGACTACAACCCGCCCGGCTACTTCGATGTCTCCGTGCCGCTCATGGAGCTCAAAGCAGTCATCGAGGCGTTGCGGCTCCTGACTCGACGGGAACCGCCGGTGCCCGCGAGCTTCTACAGGAAGATCATCGTTTACAGCGATGCGATGTACCTGGTTGACGGTCACCCGGCCGCCAAGGGCGCATGGCCTCGCAACAAGTGGATGACTCAAGACGGGACGCCCGTGAAAAACGCCGAGCAGTGGAAGGAACTGCTGCGCCTCGAGCGGCGGATCGGCAAGCGGTTCGAGATCCGGAAGGTCAAGGGCCACAGCAAGAACCCGCACAATAAGGCCGTCGACGAGCTCGCCCGCCAGTCGGCGAAGATCGCCAGTAATCCGACCCTCGCGCCGGCGAAGCTGCGCCGGAAAAAGACCCCGAAACGAATCGTCGCCGGCAGCGTGAAGATGGACGGACAGCGTGTGACTATCCACGTCCACAAGTCCGAGTACATGCGCGTCCAGCGCCTCAACGCCTATCGCTACTCAGTCGAGTCACCGAGCAGCCCCTACTACCAGGAAGTCGGCTGGGTCTTTACCGAGAGAGACGTCAATCTCAGCGCCGGGCACACCTACGAGGTCCTCTTCAGCAAAGGCACGAAGAACCCCGGCATCGAGGAGGTCTTCGGGGAGGTTGTCAAAGAGGAGGCTGATGTCGTTGACCCGACGCGCTGACGAACGGCGAAGTAGACAGTTCGAGAGTGGTGAGTTGAGGGTCGCGCATCTCTCCGACCTGCACGCCGTTGCCACCGAGGGCGATCAGTACTTCGCCCAGGAGCGCGTGGCCCGGGCCCTTGTCTCCGACCTACAGGGCCAGGCAGGCGAGCGCGCGGTCGACATCATCGTCTTCTCGGGGGATCTCTCCTACGACGGTTCAGAGGCCGCATTGCGCCGTGGTCGCGAGATCCTCCTCGACCCGCTTCGTGGCGCCTTCCCGGGGATCCCGATCCTAAGCGTCCCGGGGAACCACGATGTAGAGCGTGCCCGTATCGACAAGGTGGTAGAGCTCGGCCTTGCCGGTGCGCTGACCGACCGCGAGAGCGTCGTCGCCAGGCTCGCCGACCAGGGGAACGCAGAACAGGCGCGCTCGAGGTTGGCGCATTGGGACCGCATCGCGGCGGAATGGGAGGTGGGGGCCGAGGCGGAGCCACTCTCCCCGGGGTCCCACCGCTACCGATTGCAGGTCAACGGCCTCGACGTCGCGATCGGCGCCTTCGATTCTGCCTGGCGGGCGAAAGGCGGCGTTGAGGACAAGGGTCAGCTGATCGTCGGCGTCGACTTCCTCGAGGAATTTCTGCGCGGCGCTGAGGGCGCCGACCTCCGCCTGGTGGTCTTCCACCATCCGGTCGATTGGCTGATCGAGTTCGACCGCCAGCCGGCGCTCGGCGCGCTTGAGCGGGCCGGGGCGTTGGTGCTCACCGGCCACGAGCACCGCGCCGACCCCTCGCTGGAGATGACGACGCGGGGGGCTGCTCTCCACTGCCGGACGTCAAGCTCCTTCGACAGCGTCGAGCACCCCAACGGCTACGCGATCATTGACATCGACCCGAGCCGGGGCGAGACGAAGGTCGCGCTCCGGCGTTGGCAGCCCGAGAACGACATCTTCGGCCCGGACACCGTTACCGGCGAGCAGGCAGTGACCAGCTTCCCCTGG
Organism: uncultured Actinomycetes bacterium; assembly: GCA_963729055.1. Lineage (GTDB taxonomy): Bacteria > Actinomycetota > Thermoleophilia > Solirubrobacterales > 70-9 > VAYN01. The sequence continues at coordinate 36,042 of CAVSMQ010000010.1, forward strand.
CCTGTGAGGGAGGGCCAAGTGGCGCTGCCGCTGCGCCTCAGCGACGCCCAGGCGATCGGGCCGCTGGCGGCGATCGCCCAGGAGCACAGCGTGCTCGCGGAGACGATCGACGCAGCGACCCCCGACAGTGTCAGCGACGTGGCGGTGGCGCCGCGTTATTGGCCAATCCCTCACAGCGAGGTCTTCGACCGCTCGGCGGATCGCGGCGCGCGCCCGAACGCCGTGGACCCACTCGAGGTGCTCGGCAGTAACCGCGTCGCGATCGTCTCGGGGCCCAACATGTCGGGGGTCTCAACCTCGCTGCTGTGGATCCTCGAGGCGCACTTCCGCCGCGTCGGGACGCATGTTCCCGCATACGTACAGAGCGATCCGCGCTTCAGCCTTGGTCGGATCAACCGGACGATCGCCGGGGCCAGGGAGCGCGCCGGCGGGGGTCCGGTGCTCGTCGCCGTCGACGATGTTGCGCCGGCCGACAAACGGGCGCTCGGCCGGCTGATCCGCCTCGTCGACCAGAACCCCGAAGTCACCTTCGTCTTCGGCTGTCACGGCGAGGACCACGCGGCCGTGGCGCGGGCGCTGCAGGGCCGCGAGATCGCGAGCGGAGACCTCTACCTGGGTCCGTTCGGGCGCCGCGAGCTGCGAGCGCTCGTCGCCCGCATCGTCGGCGCCGAGGGCTCCGACCTCGTCGGGCGGGTGCTCGACGTAATCCATCGCCAGCGTCTGCCACGAAACCCTCTCAACGTCGCGGCACTGATCTCCGTGATGGTGCGCGAACCGAACCTGACCGCGATCAATGAAAGCGGCCTGTTGCAGTCCTACGTCGGGGTCCTGCTCGACAACCCCGCAGTCGTCGACCCCGAGGGCCTCAACATGGACTACCGCCGCCGCGAGCACCTGCTCCAGGAGATCGCCCGCCATTGCGTCGAGAAGGACCTCAGCCGGATTCCGCGGCTCGACCTCGAAGAGCTGGTGATCGACTACTTCCGCTCGATCGGCTACCAGGCGGGCTCGGCAGGCCAGCAGGTGGATGGCCTGATTCGCCGCCGGGTACTCGCCCAGGACGAGTCGGGGGTCGGTTTCCGATACCCGGCCCTTCTCTACCTTTTCGCCGCGAAGGCCGCCTCTGAGGACCCCGAGTTCGAGGCGATGATCTTTGCCGACATGACGAAGTACGCGCCGGTGATCAAGCACGTTGCCGGGCTGAAGCGAAACGACGCGGAGATCCTCGCCCGCGTCGCGGAGCACGCCCGCGCGGTGCGCCAGGAGGCCACCCCGGCGGTGGAGGTCGAGCAGTTCGACCTGATCACCGACGAGTACGGCTGGTCGCGTGTGCGCAGCCTCGAGCACGCCCGCGAGCTGGTACGCCGTCCCCCCGAGCCGCCCTCAGAGTCCGAACTCGACGAGATCTACGACGAGGTGGTCGAGGAGCCCGCCGACGCGGTCGAGCCGCGTCCGTTCGCTGGCGAAAACCCGCAGGCCCCGGTGGAAGAGCTCGGGGTCGCCTTCAGCCTCCTCGCCTCGGTGCTGCAGAGCTCCGAGCTCGTCAGGGACCTGGAGTTGCGGCGCGGCGTGCTCGGTGAGGTGATCGACGGCTGGAGTGCGATGACGGTTCTCTTCGCATTGGAGGAGGACATGTTTCGCAGCATCCACGAGCTGATCGAGCCGCTTTTCGATGGTGGCGGGGACCCGGAGCGCCGCAAGAACATGGTCGAGCATGTCGCACGGCTATTCATCGTCAACCTGATGAGCGTCAACCTCTACGTCGAGGCGGGCACCATCCACCACGAGCGCATCCTCGCCGAGATCCTTGACGACCCGGACTTCATGGCGAAGTCCGCCGATGCGCTCCTCGGGACGATGCTCTACATGATGCTCGGGTTCCCGGGGTGGCCGGGGCGTCTCGCAGCCCTACTGGAGGCCCACGGAGATCACCCCATGGTGCGCGAGACCGTGCGTATCTGGGCGCAACTCGAATATCACCGCGGGAAGCTTTCCGAGACCCAGTCCGCCGCGGTCGAGGAGATCTTGGTCGAGCTCCTCACTCCCGAGATCCCCTCCGGCGGCCGCAGTGCGGTGCCCGCCCGGGCGGCGCAGGCTGCCGAGTTGCGCGAGGGCCTCCGCAAGGGGCGAACGGCGGCGCGCTGGGCGGCGGGCGAGGCCGACGCGCAGCATCGCGACGCGATGGAGAGGGAGGAGACCTAATGGGGGGCCGGCCAAGGATAAGAGCGGTCTAGGCGGCCTGCGCGATGCAGGCCAGCTGGTCGATCGCTTCGGGGAGCTTGCGACAAATCTTCGCCCCTGCACGCCCGCGCTGGGCGTGCCTCAGGTGCTCGGTGGTTTCTTTCTCGCCGACGACGACATCGGCATAGGCGGCTGCGCAGGAGAGGAACTGGATGTCGTTGAAATGGTTGGCCTCCCACTTGGCCTCAGGGTTCTTCACCCGATCGAAGATCGTGCGGTGAAAAGTGCCGAGGGAGGGCATCTCGTTCACGTCGTCGTCGAGCTTCTCGGCAAGCCAGAGTTCGATCTGCTCATCGGAGAGATCGGCTGTCCGAGCGGCGGCGAGGACCTCCTCGGCAAGGTCATGCACCAGGCGGGCGGCAGCGTAGTGCTCCACCTTCTCGGCGCCGACCCTGTCCTTGCGAAGAAGGAGCGCGAAGCGGCGCTGCTCCTGGGCCCAGGCTTGGGCCATTTCCTTGCCCTCGGGGTTGGGAATCTTCTCGTCCTCCACCGCGACCTGATAGATCGCGAACACCTCACTCATCCGCTGGGTGAAGGTGGCGATCGGGTCGCGCACGAGAGGCGCGACCAGCGGTGTCTCGCCGATGAAGAGCGCGCCTGGTGCGAGCGTGAAGACGTCGCTTGCCAAGGGCCTTTCGCCTGCGAACAGGGCTCGCAGCTCGGCTCCCCTGACATGCACCGGATTGCGCATCTGCCAACCCCATGACAGCTGGAGCATGGTGAGTCCGAGGTTTCGGCGAAAGGCGCCATCGGCTGGCGTCATCTCCGTCAGGTTTGCCGAGGAGATCGGCAGGATCACTTCTCTGGCCCGCGCCATTTTGATCAACTCGCCCGCAGCATCTCGTTCGCGCTCCAGAACCTTCTCGGGCGCCCAGAGCTGTCGTGCCAGGGTGATCCAGTGGCACTGGTCGAGATATACGACAGGACGATCTGCCACCGCCGATGCGCCCGAGCCTAGCGGCGTGATCTCGGCGCCCACGCGGGTTCCGTTCTGGTGGACGAACTCGATCAGGTCACTTCGCGGGTCGAATTCGGCGAACTCGAACGCCACCTTCCCCGGCACCACGAACGGCAGTGCTTTTCGAATCGGCGAGCCATTGCCCGCCGGGATCAGCACCTCGGAGCGCTTGAAGTCGACTTTGAGTTTCGTCCCCGGCACGGGTATGAGGATTGCAGTCCCGGCAACCGAACCCTGGGCGCCAGCTCAGCACCGCCGTGAGGGCCCCGGCGGTCCGGGGGCGCCAACGACCTCAGACCGAGGAGGGTGTCTGCCCGTCGGCGGGAGCATCGAGCAGCACCATCTCGGTGTCGGCCTCGTGATCCCTGAAGTAGGAGTGGACGGCAGTGGTGGAGAAGCAGATCAATCGCCCGACCAGTTCTTTCAGCCGGGTGTTGAACCTCTTGAACGCTTCCATGTTGCCGTCGCCGATCGGGTGGAAGAGCTGCCAGTCCATTTCGGTGGCATAGGGCGCATAGAAGTCTTTGAAGTTCTCGCCGAGGAGGAGCGAGGTCTCGTTTGGCTTTCCCTCGAAGTCGGTTTCGACGTCGCGTAGCGCCTTTTTGACCAGGCCGTGGTCGATCTTCGAGTAGTGGCTCGCCTGGTCGCGTGCTGAGGCGAGCGTCGCCTTGAACGCTTTCTGATTCGGAGGATCGTCGTCGTCGGGTTCCAGCACGGCAAGCGCGTCGGCGAGATCGGTGCGGGCCTGCTCCGGGACCCGGGACTCGATGAATCCGGCGATTGCGGGATCGTTACTGCTCTCCAGCTGGATGAACTTCGCCAGCTCCCACGCATGGGAGGCGACCGCCTTGATGTCGTAGATGACCTCGTGGTTGCGCGGCTCCGGTTCCTCCTGCGGGCCTGAGCGCGCGAGGTTCCTGGCCAGCCGTCGATTGGCGAGCAGCAGGTCGTCGACGGCGCGGGAAAGGTTGACGAGCCATGCCGCCACGGGGTCGTCCGCGCCGAAGAGGTCGCCGAACGTGAAGTCGGTCCGTTCGGTGAGGACAGGCTCGAGTAGTTCGTCTTGATCGGTCATGCAGCCGAGGATAAGCGCGTGCCGGAGGCCGCGCGCCAGCAGATACGAGGGAAGCCCGACTAGCCGTCGAGCTTCGTCACGGCGCCGTGGTCGTCGACCTCGTAGATGTCGATGCCACAGCGGAGCCCCGTCGAGGCGCCTGCCGCCCAGGGCCGGAGCGAACCCCTGGCCGCCTAACTCTCCTGTCCTGCCTCGTCGGGCGAAGAACCGGATGCCTCGCCCTGCTCCCTCTCGCCCGGCTCGTCAGCCCGACGGCCGCTGGCTCTGTGGATCTCGCGACCGATCGACTCGACCACCGTCGAGTTCGGTTCGGCGCTGTCGAGCAGGCGGCCGATGATCGTCAGCTCAGGAAGGCGGGCGTAGACCGTGCCCGGAGGCGGAGGTCGCCCCGCCGCGCGGGCCTGCTGGCCGACGACCTCGACCTCGCCGCTCTTCGCCACCACGACTTGGACACTGAGGTAGGCGGGGCCGTAGCCGCCGAGTTGCGCGTTTATCTTCGCGGCGATCGCCCAGCACTCGGTGATCAGGGCTTCCGGGTCGGTGACGCTGGGTGCGAAATCGTCGGCGGACCAGAGTCCGACGGCGACCGATCCGTCCCAGTTGGCCCGGATGAAGTGGCTCGTCCGAATGACGCCAACGACCGTCTTGCCGTCCGTGTCGTAGTGGTTGTTACTCGGGGAGTCGATCGTGCCGATATAGGCATCCTGCGCCGGACGCACGTCGAGCCCTAGAGGCTGGTAGTCACCGTGGAGAGCCCAGATTCCATCTGTCACCAGTTTGTGGGCCGCCTCGGTGAAGAGCCGCGACGCTTCGGGAACCTCGTTTCCTTTGAGGTCAACGCTGGAATCGACGATGAGGCCTGGCGCAAGCCGGAGGAGGTCGCCTCGTTGCCGGACCAGCCGCGACTGTTTGAGGCGGCATGAGGGCGGCGGTCCTAGAGGAGCCACCGCTCGAGTTCGGTGGGGGAGGGAGGCACCTGGATCCGCGTTTCGGCCTGGTTTCCTATGGCCCCGCCGACTTTGCGACGAATGGCGCGCCCTCGGTCATCCGCGTCGGTGTGGTCGGAGATGCCGCCGGCGTCGACGGGCTACGTGAGTGGTTGCTCGCTTGTCGCGAGCCGGTCGCTGCGCGCAAGACGCACCTCGAAAACCTGTTTCCATCATTCCCTGGCTTCACTCCAGAGGGGCCGTTCGCGAGCGAAGTTACGTTCGACGGCCGGTTGCAGAGGCTGCTTCCTCCTCGGTTATTGGATCGGCTCGCGGGCATGGATCGCGACACCGCGATCCGCGAGGCCGTCGACCTCTTCTGCGCGGAGATCGAGTCTCTGGCTGAGGGAGGCCGCTGCGACGTGATTCTGTGTGCACGCCCGCCTCAACTCCGAGACGAGGAGGATGAGGATGATGAGGATGGGGCACGACCACGACCACGTACCCGCAGGGCGGCACCTGGCCAGATCGACTTTCACGATCTGCTTAAGGCCAGGGCAATGAGGTACCGCGTCCCGATTCAGATCGTTCGCCCAACCACTTGGGACCCGACTAAGGCGCGGGACCAGGCGCACGACTCGCGAAAGCGTCGCCAGCTTCAGGACGAGGCCTCACGAGCGTGGAACCTTCACACCGCCCTGTACTACAAGGCGGGCGGTGTTCCGTGGCGGCTAAGGCGCGAGGCGACGGATCTTCAAACCTGCTTCATCGGTGTCTCCTTCTTTCGCAGCCTCGACCAACAGGCCCTGCACACGAGCGTCGCCCAGGTGTTCAATGAGCGCGGCGACGGCGTCATCGTCCGCGGCGAGCAGGCGACTATCTCCAAGGATGACCGCCAGCCGCATCTCAGCTCCGAGGACGCCAAAGGCCTGCTGATCGACGCGATTGACCGCTACCACCGCGAGCATCGCACCAGGCCCGCGCGAGTCGTCCTTCACAAGTCCTCGCGCTTCGATGCTGCCGAGATCGCGGGGTTTCACGAGGGCGCTGACGCCGAGCGCCTTGACGGAGTCGAGCTCATCTGGGTCTCGCGGAGCGACGCGGGGCGCCTTTACCGGAAGGGCTCAAATCCTCCACTTCGCGGAACCATCCTTAGCCTCGATGAGCGCGACCACCTTCTCTACACGCGCGGGAGCGTGCCCTTCTACGCGACCTATCCGGGCATGTATGTGCCGCAGCCGCTCGCGCTTCATTTGCAGACATCGTCGCGGTCGGCCACCGAAATCGCTGCTGAGACGCTGGCGCTCACGAAGCTGAATTGGAATCAAACCCGCATGGACGGTCGCCACCCGATCACCCTGCGAACCGCGGAACGTGTCGGCGGAATCCTTCGCTTTCTCGACAGCGACGATCCCGTGGCCGCGCGCTACGCCTTCTACATGTAGAGCGAGTGTCGGCCAGCCTCTGCTTGGTCCGAGGCACCGGGAGTGATCCCTCGGTCCGCCGGGAGGTGTCTACGTATTGGGGCGTTATCGGACCGCCTTAACATAGGCCCCGTCGAGGCCGGGCCGACTCTCCGCCGCGCTCAAGAGACTGAGGCTGCCACCGAACTGCGGATCGTTTCGCGCGGCCGCGCCGCCGCGACCGGGTCGTCTTCGAGGTCGGCGAACGGGACCGGCCGCGGCAGTGCCTGCAGACGGGCGATCCGTTCGGCCACCGGAGGGTGGAGGGAGAGCGCGTCGATGAACCGGGAAGGACCATCATCTACGGGTCGCACCGAGCGTAAGTACCGGCAGGTCAGCCCGGCCTGGCCAAGCGAGGCTGCGTAGGCGTCCGCGGTGAGCTCGCGCGCCACTTTGTAGGCAGTCCAACGGCTGGACAGCATCCGCTCCCCCATTCCGCCGCGTGCCAGGCAGATCGCCCAGTGCCCGGGCAGGCAGAGCAGGCCGAGGAGTTTCCACGCTCCGGGCATGCACTCGAGCTGAATCCCGGGATAGGGGTCGATCCCCTTTCCCAGCCGGGCGACCGCAACCCCGAGCCAAGGATCCGACGAGCGGAGGTGGGAGAGCTCATGGCCGAGCAGCGCCGGGAGCACCGGGGACCGCATCGCGGTCGTGGTGAGGAGCAGCGTGTCGTGGCGCACCATTGCCCCGGCAATCGGAAACTCGACGATCGCGACCCGCTCGGGAATGGGGACGTCGAGGTCGAATGTCCAGAGGTCGGCCATCGCGCAGAAGAGCTGTTGTCGCTCAACCTTGTCGGGCCGGTGGACGATGTCGGTGTCGAGGCGCTCGTCGCCGTGCCCGCCGACGCGGGCGAGCGCCGCCACCGACCAGACCGGTCGCGTCAACGCAACGACCCAGGGCACCACCGCAACCGAACCCCCGAGCGGGACGACCAAATCGATCCAGATCATCGCCCCGCGGGTCATCAGCCAGCGCGCGGCGCCACCGAGAAACACCTCCACCGCGAGGAAGAAGAAGTAGAGCGCGAAGCCCTCACGCTCGCGACCGCGCGACCGCCGCAACCCCTCTCCGCCTCTGGCGAGCACGTAGAAGTAGTCCGCGACTCGCATTGGCGCTCGGTCGAGCCAGCTGAAGAACCCGCGAATCCTTAATCCCATGCCGGTGACTCCCGTCCCACGGCCCCACCCGACCGGCGGGGAACGTCACCCCGATACCACGCCTATCGAGCGGCCAAACCACTTCGCGCCCCGTCTGGCACTCCTTACGATGGGGTGAGAGCCCGCGGGGTGCGTTGCCCGCTGCACCGCGACCCTGATCTTGTGAGGTCGCCGCATAGATCGAGGCGAGTACGAATGAAGACTGAGCCACGGGTCCTTCCGCTTGGCACAGTGGCGATATCGCCACTGTGCCGGTGCTCCTGACCCGCGCACACGTCGCCGATAGGTCGAAGCCCAACAGCGCATTTGCAGGTGTTGCCCATTTCGGGCCATTTCTCCACAGCAGGACTTTGGGTACCGTCCGATCCCGCTTCCATGATGGCCGTGTGCCGGATCGCACTCACATCGCTTCGCGCCCGCTCGTTCATTGGTTGCGGCGCTCTAACCCTTATCTGCTTGAGGAGATGGACCCTCGGGGACCCATCGGTGCGATTGGAACCTCGATCTCAGACGCGGCGGCGCTCGATGCGGTGCTTGGCGCCGCTCGCAAGCGTGGGTTCGGCGTTGTCGTTGACACCGAGCCCCACCGCGTGCAGTTCGCCACCGACCACCGCCTGCGTTGCGACGCTTTCAAGGGCGCCGCGCTCGACTGGCTAAAGGAGCGCTTTAATCCTGATGAGCAACAGCTCGCGGTCGAAGGGCGCTCCGACCTACTGGCGCGTCACCGCGACGCGCAGGCCGCCGGGGGCGCGACGATCTTCCGGTGGTGCGGGCATCGCGTTACCGAGGGCTACGAGCTGAGCCCGGGGCGTCAGGCCGAGCATGAGCTCGCGGGCGAGTTCTTAGCGCTCGCGCGTGCGAGCGGCGCCACCCACCCGGCGCCTGGATCGGGAGAGGCCCGAGGCGTCGCGATCGGGCTCACTATCGACCCCCGCGATCTGCGCCAGCACACGATCGTCGCAATCGCAAAGGCCTACGCCGAACTCGACCCCGACATCTTCTGGCTCGATGCCTGGAACTTCAACGGTGCTGCATCCCACTACCAGGCAGTTCGCTACTTGGCCCGGCGCTTGCAGCGCGAGAGCGGCGGCCGGCCCGTCCTGCTCTGCGGCTTCGGCTCGTTGGCCGAGGGTGCGCTCCGCAATCAGGTTGCCGCTGCCTGTGTGGGCTGGGGCAGGGGGGAGCTGTGGTTCCCGCCGCGACCCCTCCCGCCCCCAGAGCCGGGCAAGAATAAGGGCGCGAGCTTCGGCATCCACGACTTCCATCCCGCGATCCGCGGTGCCGTTCCGCTAGGTGAAGACTTCGAGCGTGCCGCCCGCCTGCTCTACAAGCTCCATCCCTGCGACTGCGAAAACCACAACCCCACCGAGCGACCCGAAGGCCAGCATGAGCGTCTACGTCACAACGCCGTCTGGTCAGAGCGACTAGGCGCGGGCGCAATTGTCGGCAATCCGGTCACTACCACCGCCGAGCTGGCGGAGATCGTTCGCGAAGCGCGCTCGCTACGCGCTGACCTTCGCTTCGGCAAGCTGAAGCCGGCTTGGGGCAAAGCCACCGTCGACCCATCCGACGGTGAGCGGATCGAGATCCCGTCCTCGCTCTGGCTTCCGCGCGCCGCCTAGCCCAGTAGCTCGAGCGCGAGGGTCCGATAGGCCCACTCGCTGATCGTCTCGCCGGCCACCAATGCCGCAATCTCCCACCGAACCGCAGCGGCGAGCTGGTGTTCGGGCTCGTCATCAAGGTCGATGTCGCCGCCGCCCAGCCGATCCACCAGGCGCATTGGAAGAGCGACCCGCGGCGAGTGGAGGGGGCGCTCGGAAGCGACGGCCGGATGGCGGCCCAGCAGGTGCTGGAGGTAGGAGCTGTGGGCGCTACACAGGCCGATCTGCACCTCGCTTTCGGTGCTTCGCTGGTCGAGCCTTGCGAGCATGGCGGCCCCGGCGCGGGCCCGGATCTCGTTTGCCGCCAGCGCTCGCTCGATCGTTATTGCCAGAGCCATCTCAGCATCGACGTACTGCCTGCGCGCCTCCCTCCGAATCGGGGCTAACGCGGTGCTAGGGCCGAATTCGTAGAGCTCAAGGTGCTCGCCCGGTCGGCGGGTCAGTTGCGGCAGTGGATGCGGCGCCGTCCCAAGGATCCCGAGCCTGCCCGATTGGGTGCCGCCGGCGATCAGTCGCAAAGTGTCGATCTGGGGCATAGCGCGATCCTCGTTCCTCCCAGAACGGCGAGTCGTTGCCCAGTCGGATCGCGACGTCCGACGTTCGAAGGTTCGTCACCACAGGCGCTGATCCTGCGCGGGACCTGCCGACGCCCCGAGGATCGGCCGGTGTCCGCCTTCTGCGAGTCCCTCCACCAGCAACTGGCCAATGCATGAAGGGCTCATTAGGTCGTGATGCGCCCCATACTCGCCTGGATCACAGGACAGGGTGTGTTGTGTCCCTCGATCGTCTGGCGCTCCACCGGACCGACGGCATAGGCTGATCTCCGTCGTGGGTGCAGGGGAGACCGACTGGGAGGGGATTGGACGCTTTGCGCGCCAGCGTGCCGAGCTCGCACCCGTGGTCTTGCGCACCTTCCTCGGCAAAGCCCTGACACGGCGTGGATTCGGAATGATCGTGTTCGAGCCAGTCGACGACGAGAAGGGCGGCAGCGGCAGTCGAGCCGGCTGGGTGATCACCTTCGAGCTGATTTGGGGTCTCACCGCGAGCGCAGCCTTTGCGCTAGGAGTGGAGTGGTACCTCGTCCCGGTTGTATTGGTCGGTGTGCTGGTGGCGCTCGCGGCGGCGGTCGCCTTGCTTGGCGAATCACCGCTGATCGGTGGCGTGCTTACGCTGCTGTGGATCGCCGCTGGGGTCGTCTCCCTATCGGAAGGCGAAATTGGTTCCTATGCAATCGCTTACCTGGTTCCCCTCGCCCTAGTTATCTCTTACTTCGTCAGCAGCTGGGCACTTCGGGTGCGCGATGCCGAGGACCTTGCTCTCGCGCTCGCCGGTGTGATCAAGAGCGCGCCACTGCTTGCACCGGTAGTCGTGATCGTGCTATTTCTACCCGCGCTCAGCCGGGATGTCTGGGAAGTGGCAGCGCAGATCTCGCTCACGTCGCTCGTTTGCGTCGGGATGCTCTCGGTTGGCCTACTCTTTGCAGTCGTACGCATGCAGCTCGGCAGGGAGGTCGAGGTGATGCTGGCAGAGCGTGCCACAGCACTTGGGGCGCTGGGCGGACGAGGGGGGCGGACTCGTTCAGGCCTCGAAGTCGCGCTCGATGAAGAAAACCCGAAATGGCTGCGCGACTTCAGTGATGAGGAGCTCGAAGCGGCGTGGCCGAAGGAGGGGGCAGAATACGCGCCATACCTCTTCTCGGCGACCGGCAATGTATTCAGTCGACCGCTTGCCGCGCGCCTTCTATTGACCATCGCCGTCGTCGGCGTCCTGCTCTTTATCTACATCTATCTCCTTTCATCGGCCGTAGTCGCTGGCCCCCTTGCTGAGCGTTGGAGCGGTGCCTCGCTTCCAAGTGTCCATCTGGACTTGGTGGTCACGACGATCACGCTTTACGGCGGCCCGTACCTGAAGCTGGCGGGGCTGCTTGGTCTGGTCGCTACGGCGACCTTTCTTGCCTTCGCCCTCGTCGAGGAGCGGTTTGCGAGTGCTTTAACCGCGGGGCTTTTGCGGGAGCCTGGGGAGGGCTTCCTGGTGCTGGCGCTGCCCTACCTCGCACTGCGCGAGCATCAGCTCTCCTCCGAGCTTGCCGAAGCGGCGTCAGGAGGAAGTGGCTGAGCGAGCAGTTCGATTAGGTTCTCCGAGCCTTCGAAAAGCGGTAGGTCAACCCGCCAGGCGCCATTCTCGAGCACCATCGGCAGGACAGCGAGCATCCTCGCTGGCGTCGGGCGATTGACTACTCGCGGCAAGAGCGGCGCCTCTGCCATCACCCGTGCGGCGAGGGCCGGGAGCGGCACGAGTGAGTAAGCAACGCTTGAGATACCAGAGTCCTCGGGGACTTCGCCGAAGATCTCCATCCAGCGGGCGAGGAGTTCACCGGGTGAGCGTCCCCGTCGGCTCGCTCGTGAGCTGCGGTCGTAGGCGACGGCCGAATCTCCAATTTGCAGCGCCTCATGAAAATCGGCCGCGGCTTCAATCGCCGGGTGTACGAGCGCCCCGGATGGCGGATCGATGATCCGCTCGGCACCCGGCGATGGACGCTGCAGGGCCCTTGCCCAAGAGGTGCGGATGAGCGGGATATCCAGTCGTCCGGCCGCGATTAGCGCGCCATCGTCGAGCGTCGGTAGCTTGCTTTCGGCGACCAGCTCGGTGACCGTAGAGATTCCGGTGCCGTAGAGGCGAGAGACGCCGGCGGCGCTTAGTAGTGGGTCCGCCTCGCCCATGGATCAGAGCTTAGATCGCTTGACCCGGCTGAGGGCTATGGGGTCACCCTTAGCGGTTGCCGCTCCGGCCCGTCAGCGATCATGTGTTCGGACCACGAGATTCAAACCGAGTGCGCCTCATCGGGCACTTCTGGCCGGAAGTGCCCGAATGCCCGCATACCGACTCATATCGACGCACACTTTCGCGACGGTGCCGTTTACGGCGATCAGAAAAGGCGCTGCAAATCGGCTGCTTTGATGCGGCGGGGCCTCCGAAGCCGGGTTGATTGCCATGCAGAAGGTCGTGGGTTCGAATCCCATCAGCCGCTTCCACTTCTAGTGCCGAATGCGCCGCCTGAGGGGCGGCGTTTTTCGTTTCGGGTCAACGCCCAGGTCAACAGGTTGCAGCCGGGTTGCAGTCTGGCGGCCCGATACGCTCGCTCGGCGGGACCTCAACCCAGATCGGGCAGTCGATGATCAGATTGGAAGTTTCTGGCCCCTCAGCGTCGATGACGACCGTCGCGGAGGAGATGGACAAGATCGACGGAGTGAGCCGGGTCATGTGCGTCGAGACGACTCCGCCCGGCAACTCGATCGTCTCGGCCGTCGTGCGCCCGCTGGCAGTTGATCAACTGCTGGCTGAAATCAGGAGATTGGAGGTGCCAGATGACGAGGTTGCTTTAACCCGCATCGAATCGTTGGCACCGAAGGTCAGCGGTCGCAGGGGACCGCAGATCATCTGGGCTGACGTAGTCGCCCAGGCTCGCCAGAACGCGAAGATGGGACCGCGGCGCCTCGTCTTCGTCACCGTGGCCGGTGTGATCGGCTGCTACGGGGTTGTCGACGCCAACGCGATCCTGATCGTCGGAGCAATGGCAATCAGCCCGGACCTGCTTCCGATCACGGCGACCGGCGTGGGCGTGGCGAGTGGTCAGCTTGGAATCGCTCGCCGAGGTCTGATCACCCTGACCCCTGGGAATGGCGGCAGCAGCCGCTGCGGCGGCGCTCTTCGCCCTGGCTCAGAATCAACTCGGCCTGCTTCCCTCCGGATTCAGCCTCAGCTCGTCGTCGACCGTCCTCGGTGACCTCACCAGAGTCAACGACGAGACTCTGAGCGTCGCCTTGGCGGCCGGAATCGCAGGCATCTTGGCGTTGGAGACGCGCGGCAGCTCCGCAGTCGGCGTGGCGATCTCGGTGACCGGCCGCGGCCTACCTAGGTGTTGCGGTCGGCCTGGGCGACACCGGGAATGCCCTTGGTGCACTGGCTGTACTAGCGGCGAACGTGGCGATGATGACCGTCGGCGTCTCGGTCACCTTGATCGCTCAGCGTGCCATCGCGAAACGCATGCTGGGGCAGGGGTCCTGAGGGCGCACTTCAAAAAGAAATCCTGCGCGGACCAAAGTCGATGACGTAGGCTCGCGCCAGGTTCTCCCCAACGCGAAAGGCTAGGTTTTCCATGGCCGACAAGAAGCCGAACATCGTCGTCTTCTTCTGGGACAACTTCGGCTGGGGGGAGCTTGGTTGCTACGGCGGAGGGGAGCTGCGAGGTGCTCCGACGCCACGAATCGATGCCCTCGCGGATGAAGGTCTCAAGCTGCAGAACTTCAACGTCGAAGCGCAGTGCACGCCGAGCCGCTCTGCCCTGCTGACCGGCCGCCACGCGATCCGCTCGGGCACCCAGACTGTCCCCATTGCGGGTGGGCCTGACGGGATGACCCAATGGGAGGTCACGAGTGCCCAAGCTTTGTCTGACGCGGGCTACGCCACCGGCATGTGGGGCAAGTGGCATCTGGGCAGCGACCCCGAGGCGCGCGGTCCAGTGGACTTCGGCTTTGACGAGGCGGTATGGAGCCCGCGCACGGCCGACGAGGTCTTCTGGACGATGCAGTCTTACTTCCCCGAGGGCAAAGTGACCGCCACCCCTTACGCGGGTGAGACCGAGATCCCATTGGAGCCCGAGCCGATTCACTCGCGCAAGGCGGGCGAGAAATCCGAAGTCATTTCGACCTACGACGCCGAGTTCCGCGCCGAGTTCGACCGCAGGATCACCGAATGGGCCTGCGATTTCATGACCCGCTCCAAAGAGGCGGGCAAGCCTTTCTACGCCTACCTCCCCTATACGCAGGTCCACATCCCACCGATCCCCGATCCCCAGTACGCGGGTAAGTCCAAGCGCGGGAACTGGGCCGACCTCCTGACCCAGATGGACGACTTCACCGGGATGGTCCTCGACAAGCTCGATGAGCTGGGAATCGCCGATGACACGATCGTCGTCTGGGCCTCCGACAACGGCGCCGACACCACCTACAGCTTCCCGTCGACCGACCCGTCTCCGACCGGGGGCCAGTGGAACGGCTTCTCGGGGCCGTGGCGGGGTGGGCTGTTCACCTCCCTGGAGGGCTCCAACCGGACCCCCTGCCTGGTGCGCTGGCCCGGAAAGGTGCCCGCCGGGCGGGTCAGTAACGAGATCGTGCACCAGGTCGACCTCTTCCCGACGCTTCTGAAAGCGGGAGGCGCCGCGGTGCCCGACGACCGCCTGATCGACGGCATGGACATGACTGACTTCCTGCTCGGCGATGCCGAGGAGTCGGGCCGAGACATGATCCTCTGTCTGCAGGGCAACCGGCTGCAGGCGGCAAAGTGGAAACAGTGGAAGGTCCACCTCTTCCAGCAGGACGACTTCTACTCGACGTGGGTCCCGAACAACGTGCCGATCCTCTACAACCTCGAGTGGGACCCGCGCGAGGAACATCAGGTCGACTTCCCGCATGCGTGGGTGGTTCACCCGGTCGCCGCCGCGGCCGGCGCATTCCTGAAATCGCTGGTGATGGAGCCACCGATCAAACCCGGCACTCCCGACCCCTACGTGCCTCCGAAGCCGGGTGATTTGCTGCCGCAGACGCACCTGCAGGTCGGGCCGGTCATGCAATACACGACCATGCTGGTGCGCTCGCACGACGAGCCGCCCGACCCCGACCACGGGATCGAGCACCAGTCGGGATGACCGCCGACCCTGCAGCCGAGATGGCGGCGGGGACACCGCCAGAGAGGTCGAGCAGCGCCGAGCAATGCGTTCTGCTGACTTGCTTTGCAGGTGCCGGGCGAGCGGGGAAGGCCCGCCGGCCGTTGAACGAGCGGCTCGTTCAGGACGGGGACGCGATCCTCGATCAGGTCGTGCTCAAGGTCAGCGCCAAGCATGGGGCAGCGGTTCATGACCCAAAGCGGACGCTGGCGGGGATCCTTACTCCGGTGCTCACCTGGGGTCTCTTCGGCCTGGCCGCCGGCGGGCTGAAGAGCCTGGCGGTCTGGGCGGTGGTCGGCGCCATTTGCGGCGGGCTCTACGCCTACTACTTCGAGCATCTGCTCTCAAAGAACGAGCTGAAGCGCCTCGGCAGCCGGTTGCCGGGCGACTCCTCGGCGCTATTGAGCTTCGTGCGCGCGGGAGACCCCCGGCGGATCTTGACTGCGGCGGAATCCTTAGAGCCCGCAAGCGCGAGCGTCGCCGCGGTGGCGGCGGACCTCTCAGCGAAGGTCCACAGCGACGCCGCCGTGCAGGGAACGCCCAAGGGCGCCGTCCTGAACATGCTCTTGGTGCGCTTCACCGGGGAGCACGGCGCCCGGCAGGCCCTGGCGACGTCGGCCTCCGCCGCGAAGGGGGACTCGAAAACGCCGCAAGTCGAGCTCTTCATCGAATCAAACGAGCACGGGCGCCGCCGGGTCAGTGCCCCCAAGACCGGAACCGCCGCCTTCTCGAAGAGCGACACGATCAGCTGGGGGGCCTTCGGGTTGGTGTACGGGCTGATCGTTGGCTTCATAGCCGGTGACAAGGGACTCCTCGGCTCGATCGAGAGCGGCCTGCTGGTCGGGTTGCTCTGGGGTCTATTCGGCACCTTCGCCGGTGCGCTCTACGGCACCTGGGCGGGGCGCGGCCTCTCGGCGCGACGGCTAAAGGGGCTCGGTGCCTTCGTGCCGCCCGGCACCTCCCTGGCGGTTGCCTGGGCGGAGGGCGCATTCAGCAAAGAGGCGATCGAGCGCTGGGCGCCGGGCGGCTCGCAGCGCCTTGGGCTGAGCTTCCATCCGGTGGGCGAGGGCGCCGTCCTGGGAATCGTGCAGTGATCGACATGTGGCTCGCGCCTCGACAACGCAAGACCTCATCAACGATCTCCTCAACGGTGGTCTCGTGGTCATGATCACCGCCCGCAATTGCGGCGAGAGGTGCCGTTGGGCGTCATTCCGGGGAGAAGGATGTCAACGAGACTCCAGTTAGTCGCCATTGCGTACCCCGAGGAGTTCCTCGCAGCCGAAGCAGCGGAGGAACTGGATCGAAGTGCGGAGGAGCATCTGATCGAACACGTCGCCTTATCAGTGGCCGTCTGTGATTCCGATGGAAACCGGCAGCTGACCAGCAGCCGTGAGCCAGCGACGGGGGCCTCCTGGGGCAAGCTCTGGACCGCCCTCCAGGGGAGCCTCCACGACGGTACTGAGGCAGATGGAATCGAGCCGGAGTTTCGCGAGTGGCTGAGCGGGGTTCTGCGGCCTCAAACTTCGGTGCTGCTGATCGTTTTGGCCGCAACTCAACATCAAGCTGTTACTGGCATTCTGGCGCCGCTCGGGGGCGTTTCAAACACGTCGCCACTCTCAAACGATCTGGTGGAGTGATGGAACGTCAGCGGACCTCGCCTCGGCCACAGCGAAAGCACGATCCGAACACCGGGCTCCGGGCTCTCGTGTCGGCAGGTCGGGGTTTGCGCGGCGCCAACGTTGCCTTCGCTTTTGAGCTTGTGACCGCGAGGGTCAGATCCCGATGGACCTGACCCACCTCCTGTCCTTCGCGCCTCCGACTGGGTCGGTCACCTTCGGTGGCTTCGATTTCACCGGGAACTTCACGACCCTGGACCTGCTCGCGGCGACGACCAACGCGCTCAACGGCGCTCTCCTCGCTCGCCGTCCCGACCATTACAAAAATTTCACGATCATCGGGATCCTTCTGATGGCACTCATCGGTGGAATCGGCGGCGGAGTGACCCGTGACGTCCTGCTCGGTCAGGTGCCGGGAGCGCTCACGAATCCCGCCTACATCACGCTCTGCCTGCTCGCCGGGGTCGTCGGCTACCAGATCGCTTACTCCGAAGGCCAGCTGTTTCGCGAGGGCCTGTTCCAGTTTGCCACCTCCTTTTCACTACCCCTGTACGCGATCGTCGGCGCGCAGAAGGCGGTCGAAGCAGGGCTGCCCGTTCTCGGGGCTCTTGCGTTGGCGATCGTCGGTCCCACCGCGGGCCGCTGGATGATCGACGTCAGCAGCGGGGTCGAGCCAAAGCAGTTCATCCGCGGTGAGTGGTTCGTCGTAACGGCGGTCTTGACCGGAGGAATCTGGATCGGCTGCGATGCGATCGGATTGAACAGCTGGGTATCGGCAGGCATCGCGCTCGCGGTCGGCTACACCTTCCGGGTGATCGCCCTCTATCGCGCCTGGGAGGAGCCGCTGGCAAGCGAGCCGTCAGGCGTCTACAGACACGATGATGGACGCCCGATGCTTGGCCGCAAGCTGGCCGAGAAGTCGGAGCGCGAGATGCAGGATCTTGGATTGACCATCAAGCGGTGACCTAACGAGATCGGCTCGACGATTGCCGAGACTTTCCGGCGAGCGCTTCGCTAAGTCCTTTCTTTCGAGTTCTGGCTCGAGTACGTCACAACCACTCGAGGTTTTGGTTGGGGTCGCCGTTTCTGCGTGTCCCGTAGAGCGCGGCTAGATTCAACTCGCGCTCTGCCTTCAGATATGGATTGGGCGTTCCGCGAGCGCCCAGTTCCGTGGGCGCTCGGCAGGAGGTTTCGACGACCCGCATCGGACTCCCACGGAATGGTTCCCGCTTTTCGCGCGAAGGAGCACTCGTGCTGGAGTCTCCAGGCACCACTCCCAGCGTGCAGCGCAGGTGCGTGTCAGTTCTGAGCTTGAATAACGCTGATGGCAAGTAGGTCGGAGTCCGGGTCGGCTGTTACCTGTATGGGTCTCCCGGGTTTACCGGTAGCGACCGTGATCGGCGTCACCGTGCTGTTGCCGTTGCCGACGACATAGGCGGTCTGGCCGTCGGGAGTGAAGGCGATCCAATGGGGCTGTGATTTCGGCTTGAGTTTTATGGCTGAACCCACCGTCACCGGGGTGGTCGTGAGATCGAAGGGTATGACCTCGTCGATCTCAGGTGAGCTGCCGGCGATCGCCACATAGGCGGTCCTGCCATCGGGGGATATCTCCATCTCGATCGGAGGACCAGGAACTCGGATAGCCTCGCCGGCAGTGTTGCTGCGCACGTCGATGGGGGTGATCGAGTTACTGCCCTTGTTCGCGACATAGGCGGTTCCGCCACTCCGGGTTACCGCGACCCAATTGGGATGGAGGCCTACGTTGATCGAGGGTAGGACCCGACCGCGGGCGCCACCATGAGTGACATGGATCGGGGTGACGGTGCTCCCGGCCGCGTCTTCCGTGCCCCAGTTCGCCACATAGCAAGTCTGCCCATCTGGAGTGAAGGCGACCGTGTTGGGCCCGACCTCGGGCACCGAGATAGTTTGCCCCAGTCGTCCGGTGACCACGTTTACCGTGGACACCGATTTCCCGCCGTAGTTCGCGACCCAGGCCCACCGCTCGTTCGTATGAGGAACAAAGGAGATAGCGACGGGCTTGGAGCCCACCGGTATCGCTTTTCCCAGCCGTCCGGTTTCCAAGGCTATGGGCACGACCGTATTGGTGCCCTCATTCGTCACATATCCGGTCTTGCCGTCCGAGGTGACCACCAGGTCATTGGTCCCCGCCCCCCGGCCGACCTTGATGGGAGTCTCGGGCTTATTGCTCGTAAGGTTGATCGGAATGATTGTGCCCATCCCCGGCGCCTTGCCTTCGTCCTCCGCGTTCGTCACATAGGCGGTCAGCCCCCCTTTGCTCGAAACGCTGGCTTGAGTGGTCGAGGAAGCTGCAAGGACCGACAAGCCGAGCAGTCCGGTCGCCACGAGAGCGAGGCGTCTGATTCTGGGCCGACCACGCCGACTGGATTTCGGTGTCATGGTCCGGAGGCTAATCGACACTTGATCTGAGTGGGTTCTGGTTGACGGTTGGCTCAGGCGATGACGAATGGTTTGGCGGAGAGGGAGGGCAAGAGATCGAACTCGCCCAGACCTGGAAGCGAATCGAGCAGCTTCACGACCGACGATATGGGCAGGAGCCACAATAAAAGCCAAGCCGCCCATCCAGGCGCTTCTTAATTGGCTCTACATCTTCATCGACACCACGAATCCGATGGCGGTGATGAATTGCAGACCAATGACTGCTACGGCTCACCTCAAGTCGCCGTTCGCGGCGGCGGCAATGGGCGGCTCAACTCGGATTGCCTCACGCTCCCGGCTCCGGGCACTTCTGGCCGGAAGTGCCCGAATGCCCGCGTATCCGCGCATATCGCAGCACATTCTCGCGGCGGCGCCGTTTGCGGCTGATCAGGAAGTCGCTGCAAAGCGGCCACTTTTGCACGGCGGTGTCTCCGAGGCGGGGTTTATTGCCATGCAGAAGGTCGTGGGTTCGAATCCCATCAGCCGCTTCCACTTGCAGAGCCGAATGCGCCGCCCGGGAGGCGGCGTTTTTCGTCTCGGGTCAGACGCCCAGGTCAACAGGTCGCAGTTCTGGATTCGATTCGCGTCCTCGCTATGGAGACGGGTCCCAGAGATGGGACCCGTCTCAACTTGGTCGCAGCCCTTACATGCTCGGGTGCTTCGCACCGAGAAGCGGCGAAAGCTCTGGCTGACGCGATTGCGCCGGCGTTTCCTCCGCCGGAGGTAGCTGGGCGACGACATTGCCGTCGGCATCGAGGATCTGGATGCGAGGTACGTCGTCGCCATCGACCTGAAGGGTGATCCGCGGACGCCCTTTCGAGTCGTAAAGGAAGAGCAGCGCCCCGTCGCCCACGTTGTCGGTCCCGAGCAAAACGCGCTGCGGCGCGTCCTCGGGGGTCAGTTCTTCGGGCGGGATCGAAGGGTCTGGCATCTGGCGCATCCAAAGCTGAGCTGCCCCAACTGAACCTTCGTTTTCTGCGCTCAGATGAAGGGCGTCGACGGTCGGATAATCAAATGAGAGCTGAGCGAAGTTTGAGTCGACAGTGATGCCACCCTTCTCCGACTGATTCTGGTCGTTGAAGATGAAATAGCTGGCATCGTCGGGGCCAGATCGCTGATCAGCGGGGATGACTTCTCCGTTGAGAAAGATGGGCGGCTTGGTGCTCTGATGGAGGAACCGTTGTTGGCCCTCCTGATCGACTAGCTGAAGCTGCTTGCGGACGTGCAGCGCGCCGACGCTCGTCTCGTGGCGATCGGATGCGGCGGCGGAGGCTCCCGCCGTCAAGGCCCCCGCCGTCCCGATGACGCCCGCGGCTGCGGCACCGCGCAGGGCATTGCGACGGGTAAGCGACTCCGTTTTTTCTTCGGACATAAGGTCTCCTTCCGTTTGGTCCTCGGTCTGCCCGCGCGCCGACGACGGGCGCGAGTCCTTTGGGCATGCGCAACCCTTGTCAGCGGAAGCGAGTCTCTGGCGGCCGCGAGATTACCCAATATTCGCGGGCTCTATCCCGCCCGCTGTGGAAGAGAGGGTGTGTGAATATCCACGAGGCGGGGGCAGCACTATGAGCGAGCAGCCAGCTCATCCGCCCTGCAAGGAATCGGCTTGGGCGTGCCGAGCGCTCCAACGCTGCGTTTTACGCCCATGCAGAAGGACGTGGGTTCGAATCCATCAGCCGCACTTCGAAATCCCGCCCTGGAGCGGGATTTCGTTTCCGGAAGCGTAAAAGGCGATTTGGCCGAAACCTGGCTCCGTGGCTGCCTGCTGCCCCTGGAGAGCCGCCGGTTTCGGCTTCGGCCGCTAACACAAGCCGCGAACCTGTCGCGACCCTCGCGTGCAGCCCGGGGTGGACGAACCTAGGGAACGCGCCCAGCCCTTACTGGGCAGGCTAGAGCCAGGCGGCTGATAGGTCAACGTGGTCAGGCTGGTGTCGACGGCAGGGCTGAGGCAGGTGGGCGACGCGCTCCTGCAGCGACTCGAGCCGGCTGCGCTGCTCCTTCCGGCTTTCAACTCGGCGAGGTCCACGGTGTCGAGTTCGCCGACCAGCTCCTCGAGCAGCCGCCAGAGCCTGCCGGTGACACCAAGCAGCAGGGTTTCCAACGGGGCGGTCCACTCCGATCTCCTTCGTTGCCATCACCACCTCGCCGGCCGCGCCGGCGAGGTGGTCGTTGAGGTAGATCGGTAGCGGCCGATGTCGCTCTTGCTGCTCACCGCGACTAGGACGCCCGTTTCGACACCGCCTGCGCAGCTTTCTTCACAGTCCCGGCGGCCGACTCGGCGGCGCTTTTGGCCGCTTTGGCCGTGCTTTTGGCGGCTCCCTTGGCATCGCTGCCAGTGCTCTTGGCTTCGTTCTTCTTCCGCGTCGCCGCGCCTTTTTTGGCGGCGGCGATGCGGTCTGCTTTGGTCTGTTTGGCCATCTCGTTGGTCCTCTCGTCTCTCGACTCGTTATTTGTTGGCGACTTCGCCGCTCGGCTCTTTCGGCAGCCCGGCCGCCTCGCGCAGCTTCTGGGCGATCTCTTCGATCTCACCCGACTCCGGCCCCGGCGCGAAGACCGCGGGCTGCTCGGGCAAGTCGTAGGCGAGGGCGCCCTCGGGGTGTAGCTCCTCGGCGACTTCGAGCTCCTCGCCGGTTTCCGGGTGGGGGCCGTTGAAAACCGCCGCCAGCTCCTTGAAGTCATCCGGGGACCAGCGGTAGAGCTTCAGGTGCTCACCGCGTTTGAGGTGCGGTTTGCACTCCGGGATCTTGTCGGTGGGGACGCGCGGGGTGGGGTAGAGGTTTTCCATCTTCGCCCCGGTCAGGTTCTCGAGCGCCCGGGCGTATGCGACCTGGTGGACCCCGCCGCGGACCAGGAGGTATCCGGTAAGGGCACGGGCGGCGGGGTGCTCGACCGCCTCGTAGACCTTGAGCTTGGCTGCCCGCGCCCCGGTCTCGAGGAAGAAGTTGTGGGTGAGGTCGCCGATCAGGTCGCCGCTGGCGTTGACGTAGTCGCCGTTCCAGGGCTTGCCCATCGAGTCCTGGACCATCGCCGCAGCGCCGCCGGCGAGGAACTGCTGCGAGTTCCGTGCCTCTTTGACCTCTTTTAGCGCACCTTTTTTGCCGGCTTTTCGTTTCGCCGCCCCGGTCAGCATCGTGTTGATCGCCGTCGAGACCAGCTCGATGTGGCCGAACTCCTCGGCGGCGATCGAGGCGACGAGGTCATAGAACGGCCGCGCGCCCTGGCGGTTCCTGAAGTTGAACGACTGGTACGTGTAGTTCATGAAGGTCGACATCTCGCCGAACTTCCCGCCGAGCAGCTCCTGGACAAGCGATGCCCCGTTGGGGTCGGGGTCCGAGGGCGGCGGGATTTCCGCCTGCAGGCGGTCGAGTCGCATGATCATCTGAAGGACTCCTTCGGTTGGACCGCGAGCGCGGCCACGCGATCGAGGCACGTGGTCCTCCGCTGGACCCCTCTGGTGCCGACCGCTGGTAGCCGCTACCCGAAGGGGCGCTTAGCTATTCGGATCGTCGAGGACGACGGGTACGCCAGGGCGAAACCGTGCCGAATCCCTAATGGGTCATCACCGCTCGGCCCATGCGATCAGCGCCGCGCAGGCCTCGAGCGCTTCAAGGTGTGGGGTTTCGTCCTCGGTGACGCCGGCGAGGATCTCGACCTCCGCGCCCTCGAAGAGGTTGCCGATCAGCGTGGCGAGGGCGCGGGGGGGCATCGGCAGGTCGGCGCCGCGCTCGGTCTGGAGGCGCTCGAGGCGGGCCTCGATCAGGTCGCGCCAGGCGCGTTGGGTGGCGCGCCAACGCTCGGCGAGCTCGGGGTCGGCAAGGCCGGCAGCCCACAGCTCCCAGAGGATCCGCACGTAGCCGGAGTCGACGTCCTCGCGCAGGTAATCGCAGGCGCTGCGCCACTGCTCGGTGAAGGGCCGACCATCGTTGAACATCGCCCGCTGGCGGTCTAGTAGACGCTCGTTGAAGTCCTCGAGAACCGCGAGCAGCAAGCTGCGCTTGGAGCCGAAGTGGTAATGGACCAGTGAGAGTTGCGCCCCCGCGCGCTCGGCGACAGCGCGGGTCGAGGTCGCGGCGTAGCCCTCCTCGCGCAGCAGGTCACTGGCGGCGGCGAGTAGCAGCGCGCGCGTCGATTGGCCCTGCGCGACTCGGAGGTCCCCACTTGGCGCTGGTTTCGCACCCACGTCGGGGTCAGCGGTTGACATCGGGTCGCAGTATACGATAGAAGTTAGTTGGTCGTCCGACCAAGCACTGAGACAAGTGCACTTCGATAGATCGCCGAGCGGAGAGAGCAATGACCATCGCCGAGCAGGTCACAAACGAGCAGGCAGACACGGACGAGCAGACCCGAGCGCGGTATCCGGACGATCAGGGTTACATCGAGCGCGACGGCGTGCGCGTCTTCTACGAGGTCTACGGCAGCGGCGAGCCGACGATCCTGTTCTGCCCGACCTGGACGCTGGTGCACTCGCGGGTGTGGAAGATGCAGATCCCGTATCTCGCCCGCCACCACCGCGTGGTCGTCTTCGACCCGCGCGGCAACGGCAAGAGCGACTCGGCCGCCTAACCTCGAGGCATATGCCGAGTCGGAGTTCGCCCGCGATGCGCTCGACGTCCTCGACGCGACCGGCACCGAGCAGGCGGTCGTCGTCGGCCTCTCCCGCGGCACTCAGCGTGCCCTCCTACTTGCCGCCGAGCACCCCGAGCGGGTTCTCGGCGTGGTGCTGATCGGCCCGTGGTTCCCCGCCAGCCGCTCGGTTGGCGGCGTCCGCTACCGGGTCATGTCTCAGCCTTGGATGCGGTCGAACTTCACGCGCAGGCCGATCACGACGCGGAGCTGGGCGAAGTTCAACGCAGTGCACTTTCGTCGCGACTTTCGGGACTTCGTCGAGTGGTTCGCTGGCATGGTGACCAGCGAGGCCCATTCGACCAAGGGATTCGACGACGTCGTCGAATGGGGGCTCGAAACCGATCCGGACACGCTGGCCCTGACCGTGCTCGCCGACGCCGCCGCGCCGATCACCCGCCGCGATCAGTTGGCGCTCGCCCGCCGCGTCCAGTGCCCCGTGCTCGTGATCAGCGGGAAGAAGGACAAGGTGACGAGTCACGCCGACGCCAGGGCACTGGCGAAGGCGACGGGCGGAAAGCTGTTGGCGATCGAGGGCGGCGATCACCTCCCCGAGGGGCGGCGACCGGTCACGGTCAACCTCGCAATCCGTGAATTCGTCGATCCCTCCTTCCGCCGCAATCCCCCGGTCAAGCGGTCGGGCGGCAGACGGCGCGCGCTTTACGTCAGCTCTCCGATCGGTCTCGGCCATGCCCGCCGCGACGTCGCGATCGCCCGCGAGCTGCGGGCGCTGCACCCCGACCTCGAGATCGACTGGCTCGCCCAGGACCCGGTGACCCGCGTGCTGGAGGCGGAGGGCGAGCGAATCCACCCCGCCAGCGCGCACCTGGCCAACGAGTCGGCCCACATCGAATCGGAGTCCGCCGAGCATGGCCTGCAGTGCTTCCAGGCCATCCGGCGCATGGACGAGATCCTGGCCGCGAACTACATGGTCTTCGACGACGTCGTCAGCGAGACGCCGTACGACCTTTGGATCGGCGACGAGGCCTGGGAGCTCGACTACCACCTGCACAAGAACCCAGACCGAAAGCGCGCACCCTTCGCCTGGCTGACGGACTTCGTCGGCTGGCTGCCGATGCCCGAGAACGGCGGGCGGGAGGCATCGGTGGCGGCCGACTACAACGCCGAGATGGTCGAGCACGTGCGCGACCATCCGGAGATCCGCGACCGGGCGATCTTCGTCGGCAACGCCGACGACATCATCGGCGAGCGCCTCGGACCGGGCCTCCCCGGGATCCGCGAGTGGACCGAACGCAACTTCGACTTCGCCGGCTACGTCACCGGCTTCGACCAGGCAGAGCTGGGAGATCGCGAGCGCCTGCGCGCCGAGCTCGGCTACCGCCCGCACGAGCGCGTCTGCTTGGTCACGGTCGGCGGCTCGGGCGTGGGCGCGAGCCTGCTGCGCCGGGTCATGGCGGCCTTCCCCGCCGCAGCGAATCTCGTCCCTGGGCTGCGGATGATCGTCGTCGCCGGACCGCGTATCGACCCGGCAACCCTGCCCGCGGCCGACGGCTTGGAGGTGCGTGCCTTCGTCGAGGATCTCTACCGCCACCTCGCCGCCTGCGACCTCGCTGTGGTTCAGGGCGGGCTGACGACCGCCATGGAGTTGACCGCCGCACAACGGCCGTTCCTCTACTTCCCTCTGCGCCACCACTTCGAGCAGCGCTTCCACGTCGCCCACCGGCTCGACCGCTACCGAGCCGGCCGCCGGATGGACTTCGAAAGCGCCACCCCTGACGTCATCGCCCAGGCCATCGCCGAGGAGATCGGATGCGATGTCGACTATCGCTCGGTGGAGACGGATGGCGCCCGCCTGGCGGCGCAACGCATCGCAGAGCTACTCACCTAACAGGAGGAGGACACCATGCGAACCATCCCACGTGAGGACGTCCCGGTCGTCATCGACGACAACGGCGTCGAGGTCCGCTTGCGCGACGAGGACGGTTTCTCCGTCGGCTTCGTGCGGCTGCCAGCCGGCGCCGACCTGCGCCCTGCCACCAAGGGCCTCCCGGATGACCTCTGCCCGTGTCCGCACTGGGGGTACATGATCAAGGGCCGGGTACGGATGCACACCCTGGACGGGCATCGGGACTTCGCCGCAGGCGAAGCGTTCTACTGGGCCCCAGGCCACGCTCCCGAGGCGCTCGAGGACTCCGAATATGTCGACTTCTCACCGACCGAGGAGTTTCGGCCGGTGATCGACCACATCACCTCGGGAGCCGGCGCATCGGCGTGAGAAAGTCGTCATTTCGCAACTCCTGGTGAGAACTGCGAATTGGCCGAGTTCGGCGACCGGTATATGAAGGTTGGGTGCCACGTCTGAATGAGGTTGCGGGTGAGACTCTCAGCCCCGACGAGAAGCAATCCATGGCGAGGGGCTGATCGGCGTCGAGGCAGGCGTCTCGCCGCGGTGGGTCGAGGTCTGGTGGGCACCAGCCAGGGGCGGCTGCGCCTGGGCGGCGCGGCTGCTGTCGATCGACGAACGCCGTCGGGCGGTGCGGATGCCGATTGCGACGGCGGAGAAGTTCATCCGCTCGCGCGGGTTGTTGAGAGCGGTGCTCTCGCGGTACGCCGACACAGCTCCGTCTGAGCTCACTTTCTCACGGAGGTGCCTGCATTGCGGCGATGAGAACCATGGCCGACCATTCCTGGTCGACCGCGAGCTGGAGTTCAGTCTTTCCCGTACCGATGGGATGGCTGTGGTCGCGGTCGCCGACGCTCCGCTCGGCGTCGATGTCGAGCACGGCGCGCGCCTCCGCGATCCAAACAGTGTGGCGCGGATGGCCCTCAGTCCCTCCGAGCTGACTCGCTTCGACCACTGTCCTGAGGCCGGGCGTGTATCCCTGGTCCTCTCCGCATGGACGAGAAAGGAGGCTTACCTGAAGGGAGTGGGGGTGGGGCTGGCGACCGATCCACGCGAAGTCGAGCTCGGCGAGCCTGAGACCGAAGGCTGGCAGCCGGTGCGAGATAGGTCGAGTCCCCGCCGCGACGCTTGGTGGTTGCGCCAACTCGACCCGGGCCCCGACTTTCTCGCTGCTCTCGCCGTGTCGGCTCGCCCGCATGAGGTTCGGCAGTTCGAATTCGACGCCGCCGCGTGGATGAACAGCGAATCGCTGTTGCGTGAGAGCCCGTGAGGATGCAGGCCGCTTCGATACCGGCATTGGTTGAAGCGGCTGCCGCCAAGGATCCCGACGCTTTGGCGCTTGTCGACGGGGAGCGCCGGTTCACGTATTTGGAACTGATGACGATGGCGGAGAGCACTGCCGCGGCGATTCTGGAATCCAGCAGCAGCCCCGTCGTGGGGGTGCTGATGGCGCCCAGCGCCTGGACGACGGTGGCGGCGCTGGGGGTGATGCGAGCGGGGCGTGCCTACTTGCCGTTGGACCCTTGCTTGCCCGAAGAGCGGCTGCGCCGCATGACTGGTGTCCTCGATTGCGAGTGCCTCCTAGTCGACGCTGAGCCTGACTGCGGCAGCTGGTTTGGCGGCTCGAAGCTGATCGGAGAAGCGGTGGCAGCGGTCGGACGGCCCTGTCCCGAGCCAGCCGTCCAAGATCCCGATCGGCTCGCCTACGTCATCTTCACCTCGGGCTCTACCGGCGAACCGAAGGCAGTTGGGGTGGGTCAGGGGCCGGCGGCGACTGTGGTGCAACACACGGTGGGTCGACTCCGACTGAGAGCCGAGGACCGGGTTCTGCAAATCCACTCCACCAGCTTCGATGCCTCGATCGAGGAGGTGTGGTCGACCCTGGCGGCGGGAGCGATGCTGACGGTGCCGCACGACGGCATCCTCGACATCCCCGGCGTCGTCGAGCAGATGATCGAGCATCGCGTCAGCGTCCTCCACATGCCGATCGGCTACTGGCGCGCGCTGGTCCACGAGTTCCTCGACGGACTCCCTGCAGCTGGGCTGGACGCACTGCGGTACCTCGACACCGGCGGCGAAGCGATGCGGCTTGACGATCTGCGGGCCTGGCGAGAGTCCCCCTTGCGCGAGGTGACCCTGAACAACGGATACGGACCGACCGAGGCGGTAGTGACTGCTTCGTCGTTCACCCTCGGCCCGGAGACCCAACTACCCGACGGAGTCGCTTCGGTGCCAATTGGTCGGGCGCTTCCGGGCCGCATCCTCTACGTCGTCGATGAGAGTGGCTGTGAGGTCGAGGTTGGTGAGGCCGGCGAGCTGTACATCGCCGGGGACCTGCTCGCGGCTGGGTATCTCAATGACGCCGAGTTGACCGCCCGGCGCTTCCCCCCCGACGCAGCGCGCGGTCAGGGGAGGAAATATCGAACCGGCGATCTCGTCCGCAAGCTCCCGAACGGCGCCCTGGAGTTCTTGCGGAGGACCGACGACCAGGTCAAGGTCCGCGGCTTCCGGATCGAGCTTGGGGAGATCTCGCACGTGCTGCGCTCGCTCGAAGGGATACGCGATGCCGCCGCGGTGGTGATCGATCCGACCACCGGCCGCCTGGGCGCAGCTGTCGTGCTCGAGCGAGGGAGCGGGCAGGGCTCGCCCGACTTCGGCGGCGAACTCGCGCTCAAGCTGCCCGCCTGCATGATCCCTTCGGTGATCGTCCCGATCGACCGGCTGCCGACCTCGGTGGTGGGCAAGGTCGACTCGTCGGAGCTGCGTCGATTGCTCGGAGAGAGCATTGGATCCGAGTAGGGCATCGACCCTTTCGTTGCTTGAGGCCAGGGTCGGGGTCTTGGCGATACTCGACGATCTGCTCGACGTGCCCGCCGATCCCTCGCGCGGCTTCATCGCTCTCGGAGGGGACTCGATCCGCGCCATGCAGGCGGCGGCGCGGGCGCGCCGCCAGCTAGGTGTGCGGCTGCAGGCGGATGCCTTGCTCTCCGCCGAGAGCATGGAGCAGGCGATCGCGAAGGCGACCGCGCCAGAGTCCGCCGACGAGGTCGCCGACGACCTGAGCAGGCCGCCTGACGCAGCCTCATTTGGTCAACGGCAACTCTGGTCCGTCGACGCCCTCGCGGATCAGCCGGGCCTCTACAGCATCGCCTCCGCCGTCCACTTCGCTGGCGAGTTGGAGGTCGAGAAGCTGGCCGCGGCCGTGCGGGCGACACTGGTGGCTCACGGGTCACTGCGAACCATCTTTCGCGAAAGCGACCAGGGCCTGATCCGCATGGTCTTGCCGCACGACTCAATGGAGCTGAGCCGGTACGACTTTCGCGACCGCCCGGCCGACGGGGAAGCGGCCTATCGGCAGCTTGCGGCTGGGGCTGCCTGCGCGCCGCTCTCCCTGGAGTGCGGACCCGTGCTGCGAGCGGCGTTTGTCCGGCGGCGCGACGACCTCTGCAGCCTCGTCCTCGTTGCCCACCACATCGCCCTCGATGGCTGGTCGCTGGGTCTGATCTGCGCGGAGATCACCAGCCGCTATCGCGCTGCGCTCGAGGAACGCGAGCCAACCCAGCTGCCAACCGAGCCGTTCGAGACCTTCGTCGAGGCGGAGGCCCGCGAAAGGAGGGCGCGGGCGGGGCGGGACACTCGGTGGTGGCGGGACTACCTGGCTGGCGCGCCGATGAAACTGACGCTCAGCAGCGACATGGAGCGGCCGCCGCTGCAGTCCTTCTCCGGCGCCCGGCTGAACTTCGAGCCGGTGGACCCGGAGCGCCTGCGAGCGGTTGCCCGTGGGCATGCCGTCACGCCCTTCACCCTGCTGCTTGCCGCTTTCGCTCTGTGCATACATCGCCAGACGGCACAGCGCGACTTCCTGATCGGCATTCCGCTCGCGGGACGCAACCGGCCCGAGCTCCAGGACGTGGTCGGCTTCTGCGCGAAGCTGCTGCCAGTCCGGATCTTCGTCGGCGACCATCGCGAGCATTTCAGCCGCTTCGCCAGGCGTTTGCAGACCTCGGTCTCGCTCGTCGTTGAGCATGCCTCCGTCGACCTTCCGGACCTGGTTCGCGAGCTATCTCTCCCGGGGGATCCCTCTCGCCACCCGCTTGTCCAAGTCGTCTTCTCGAATGACGACGACCTGGTCGCGAGCGGCCCAGTCGGAGCCGGAATCTGCCTTGACCTCGAGGATCTCGACACCAACTCCTCGCCAGTCGACCTGACGTTGTTCATCAAGAGCCTGCGCTCCCCGCCGCACGCCTCGGTCGAGTACGCCACCGCCGTCATCTCGGAGGCCGACGTATCTCGGCTGGCCGCCTCCTACGCGGCGATCCTGGCGTTGATCCTGGAGGATCCCCAGCGGTCGCTCGACGACCTGGTCGGTGGCGATCGCCGAGTCAGCGGCGGTGTCGCATGACGCAGGAGGGACCTTCCTGCGCAGAAACCCAAGGCCACCGACGGCTTCCATCGGGCGCTTCCGGGTACGCGAAGCGCCGACGCTGTTGGGTCGGTCGGCTCCAGCGGTCCGAGAACATGGACGGCGAGTGGGTGCTGACCCCCGTTGTCAGTACCGCGGGAGGAGGCCGGGAGCCCCCGGCTTCTTCGCGGACCAGTCAATCGGTTTCGTCACGCACCACTCCCTGTCGGGATCCCATTCCGGGGTCGGGTTCGCCGAGGAAGGGAACGGAGTGGGCCCATCGGCGGTTTCGTATTCGACCTCGCCCTCGAAGCCCCTGTTGGGCAGCACGATCGCGCCACCTTCGCCGGTCGGTTTCGACAGCGCGACGGCCTTGCCTTTGAACAGGGCCGTCTCACGGGCTTGGTTCTCGGGCGAGGGTTCGTCGAGGAAGAACTCCTTTCCCTGTGGGTTCTTTTTCGAGAGCTTCCGCATCGGGATCGGACCTCGGTGAGTGACCGTGGCGGTCTTCGTGTAGTCCGGGAAGTAAGTCACCCGCTCGCTTGGGTATCCCCTCGTGCAGTACAGCGTCGCGCCGGTGAGGGTGAAGCTGACGATCTTGGCGTCGGGCGTCAGCTGGAAGCTCACAGTGCCACCCTCCTCGGTCGTTCCCTCATATCTCCCGACGAGACTTTCCGGCTTCTGGCCGTGCTTTGCACCATTGCCCTGCCCCGGGCACGGACACGGCAGCTGCGTCGCCTCGGCTCCGCCGGTGAATTGCGCGGCGACAACCGCGGCCGCCAGGACCGCGGCGAACAAGGCGATTTTCTGGCTCACTCCGGCGATGATGATTGGTGTGGCCGATAGTCGACGTCTAAAGCGATCCGATCCTATCGCGCCAGTTGTGGCCCGCCAACGGTGCGCTACTGCAGTTGATCGCGGCGGCGGGTCAGGTAGGCGGTCTCGGCCCTGTTGCCCGCCAGCTCAATGGCTATGTCGTAAGCCGCACGTGACTGCTGACTGCGGCCTAGTCGGCGCAGCAGGTCGGCGCGGGTGGCGTGGTAGGCGTGATAGCCGACCAACCTTTGCTCAAGACGATCGACGACTGCGAGTGCCACCTCCGGGCCGTCGAGCTCGGCGACCGCGATGGCCCGGTTGAGGGCGATGATCGGGGAGGAATCGAGGCGGACGAGCTGGTCGTAGAGGGCGAGGACCTGTGACCAGTCGGTGTCGCGCATGTCGCGGGCGGAGGTGTGTACGGCGTTGATCGCGGCGAGGATCTGGTAGCGACCCGGAGCCACCCCGGCGGCGGCAGCGGCGAGGCGCTCGCGCACCAGCCGGTGGCCCTCGGCGACCAGCGCCGCGTCCCAGGCCCCACGGTCCTGCTCATCGAGGGGGACCAGTTCGCCGCCGGCCGAAACCCGGGCCGGGCGGCGGGCCTCGATCAGGAGCATCAGCGCCAGCAGTCCGGCTACCTCACCGTCGTCCGGCAGGAGGGCACGGATCAGGCGAGTGAGCCGGATCGCCTCGGCGGTCAGGTCGTGACGCACGGGGTCGGTGTCGGTGCCGGTCGCCAGGTAGCCCTCGTTGAAGACGAGAAAGAGGACGGCGAGTACGCCGGTGACGCGGGCCGGGAGATCCTCGGCGGACGGCACGCGATAGGGGATGCGAGTCGCCTTAATCTTGGCCTTCGCGCGGGTGATCCGCTGTTCCAAAGTGGTCCCCTGCACGAGGAAGGCGCGGGCGATCTCGGGCACGGTCAGACCGCCGACCATGCGCAGCGTCAGCGCCACGCGGGCTTCCATCGCCAGCGCCGGGTGACAGCAGGTGAAGAACAGCCGGAGCCGGTCGTCGTCGATGGCGCCGGGAGGCTCGGGCGGGTCGCCGTCGTCGTACAACAGCTGCGCCTCCTTCTGCTTGTCGTCGCGCTTGTTCTCGCGTCGGATCCGGTCGATGGCTTTGCGGTTGGCGGTGGTGGTCAGCCAGGCGCCGGGGTTGGGGGGCACGCCGTCGGCGGGCCACCGCTCGACCGCAGTCGCGAACGCCTCGGCGGCCGCCTCCTCGGCGATGCCGAGGTCACCGAAGCGCTTGGTCAGAGCGGCGACCACCCGGGCCCACTCCTCGTGGTGTGCCCGGGTGACCTCTGCGTGGACCTCGACCCTGTTCACGCGAACGGCCGCACCTCGACCTTCCGATTGCACGCCTTCGACCCTTGGGCGGCGAGCTCGAGCGCCACGTCGAGGTCGGGTGCCTCGATGGCCCAGAAGCCGCCGAGGTACTCCTTGGACTCCAGAAAGGGCCCGTCGGTGAGCATCGCATCCGCACCCCGGTTGTCGATCACGGTGGCCGTGTCGGGCGAGGCGAGGCCGCCGGCGAAGACCCAGTGGCCCTCGGCTTGGAGCCGCTCGTTGAAGACGTCGATCGCAGCGTGCTCGTCCGGGGTGGTGACACCTTCCGGTTCGTGGATCACTGAAAGCAGGTACTGCATCTGATGATCACCTCCTGTGGTGTCGAGGCAGCGTGGTATGCCGGGCAGGGACTTCAAGCCTTTGGATATTGCGGGCGTCCGGCCGGCCGGAAGACCTGGGTCGCCATGCCCTTGGAGTCGACTCGCGACTCGACCAGGTCGAGCGCAAGATCCGGACCGGCGTCCGGGAACAACCGCGCGCCCTGGCCGAGAACGATGGGAACGACAAGCAGAGTCATCTCGTCGACCAGGTCGTTCTCCAGCAGCCACCGGATCAGAGCCCCGCTGCCGTGAACCTGCAGCTCGCCACCCGGCTTGGCCTTCAGGTCCGCGATCGCGGTCGCAAGGTCATCTGACAGGACGGTGGTGCCCGACCATGCCGGATCGGCGATGGTGGTCGATGCGACGTACTTGTCCCGGCTGTTCAACGCCCGGATGACGGGCTCCCAGCCAGGGGCATCCTGCGGCGTCCAGGATCCCCACGTGCTGGCGAACAGCTCGTAGGTCCGGCGGCCGAACAGGAACGCGTCGGCGCGCTCGTAGGTCTGTTTGATGAACGTCGTGGTCTCGTCGTCGCCCTTCCCGCGAGCCCATCCGCCGCGCTCGAATCCGTTCCTGCGGTCATCCGACGTGGCGCCGTTTCCCTGCATCACTCCATCGATGGTGACCTGAGTCATCGTCGTCAGTTTCATAATTGCGTTCCTTTCGCTGGCGCCGCCCCTCGTGGGCGGCCTCACCCCTACCACGAACAGCACCGCCCCGATCCGACACCGCCGCGGTCAAAGGGCGGAACGCAAGACGAGCATCCCCTGACCCGAGACGAGATGCTCCAGGTCATCCGCCATGCGTTGGACGTGTTCGCTCGCCTGTTGCTCGAAACGCTCGACTCCGGTGACCTCCGCGATCAGCACGTAGTCGGCTTGACCGATCGCCTGTCCGGGCACATCCGCCGGCCGCAAAAGGCGCCAGTCCGACACCGTGTCCAGCGACCCGCGGACGATGTCGCGATCCCCCGCCATCAGATTCTCGAAGTCCTCGGCCAGCTCCGGCGAGCGCAGCTGAAACCAGATCAGAAGGGTTGCGGTAGGACTCATTCGCCCGTGACCCCCGCTGCGGCCTGCTCGACCAGATCGACGACGGTATCCGGATGGGTGACCATCGCCAGGTGTCCGGCCGTAACCTCGACTGTCGTTGCTCCCATACGGGCGGCGAATTGCCGCTCGGCGTCGGGCGGGATCACCTCGTCGTTCGCAGCAACGACGAACCAGGAGGGCGAGGATTTCCACGCTGGCTCGCCCATCGTGTAATCGAAGGTGCTCATCGACAGCGGTTGCTGTACGGCCCAGAGAACCTTTGCTTTGCTCGGATCGACATCGGCGGCAAAGTGACCGAGGAAGTCGGCTTCGGGCAACCAGGCAAACCCCTGCTCGTCGACTTCCACATTGGCCAGCGCAGGCATCGGTGGTCCGCCGCTCAGCAGCTGTCCGATCGACTCACCTTCATCGAGGCCAAAGGCGGCGACGTAGACCAGCCCGACGACGTTCGGGTGAGCGCCGAGCGCGGTCATGATCTGACCACCGTAGGAATGCCCGGCGAGAATCGTCGGACCCTCAACCCGTGCGAGGACCTGCCGCAGGCGGGCAACGTCATTCTCGGTCGAGGTCTCGGGAAACTGCGGAGCCATGACGTCATAGCCTCTTCCTTGCAGCGTCCCAATCACCGAGTTCCAACAGGAGCCGTCTGCCCAAGCACCATGGACGAGGACAACGTTCGGTAGGTCGCTCATTTGGGCCTCTTTTCGTCTAGGAGTCGGACGCGATTGGCCGAGACTGGGCGAATTGCTCTGATCCTCTCATCTGGGCTGCCGGTGCAGTTAAGAAATCGTGGGACGGAAAGCCGGAAGCCGGGCCTGCAGCTCAGGGGGCGGGAATTTCTCCTGGCTCAATCGAAGAACCGTGGCCGACAAGCGCAGCGCCACAGATGACCGTGGGAACGGGCAGAGCCCGGAGCGGAAGGAGGGCCGGTAGATGCCGGTCTTCAAGGCACGGCGGCTCGACGTCGACCCGATCCGGCTCGACCCCAAGACCAAGCCCGACCCCTCCGAGGTTTGGCGCTTGGTGGGCCACAAGGAGACCCTCGACCGTTACGAGATCGACGCCCCAGCGGGCTCCACGGTTCCCCCGCATGAGTTGATGCGCGTGATGCGCGGGCGCGGTGCGAAGACCGAAGAGGAGCTCCGCAAGCCGACCAACCTGAAGCTGGACGGCAAGTCGACCTTCGGGGTGAGGTGCGTCAGGACTGTTTACGAGCCGTCGGAGGCCCTCGCGGCGGAGTGCCGCAACCCGGTCATGAAGGCCGAGCGGTGGGAGGAGTTGCGGACCCAGTTGATCAACGAGGCGGGGGCGGGGGTCGAGCAGCTCGCAGGCACCGATCGGTTCGCCGGTGCCGCCAGGGTGACCGGTATCGGCCAAGGAGAGAACGCGGTCGTCCAGGTCGAGTTGATCGCCTTCGGGGCCGAGGGGGTGGGGAAGGACGGGAAGACGGTTCTCGTCAGCCCGTATGCCAACCGGAAAGCCCGCAAATTCGAGAAGGCGGTGGCAACGGTCGCGGACTATCTCGACAAGAAGTTCGGCGGCACGGAGAAGACCGCGGAGGTCGAGGCGAGTGAGGCGGAGGTCGAGGCGAGTGAGGCGGAGGTCGAGGCGCCTGCGGTGGAGACCGAAGCCCCCGAGGCGGTCGCCGCGCCCGCCACCGAGGCGCCTGAGGCGGTTGCCGGGCCCGCCCGCGAGGCGGCGGCGGTGGCGGGCGACGCCAGGCTTCCCGGTCTTCTCAGCACACCCGTCGAGGACAGCCTCGGCGCCAACATCGACGTGATCGGCGAGAACGCCGCAGAGAACATCAGGCGGCGGGCCCAGAGGAAAGCCAAGCAGCACAAGCTCGACCGCCTGCCCGAGGAGGACCTCCGCAGGCTGCTCGACAGCACCGAGAACCCCTTCGACAAGATGCCCCCCGGCGCCGGCCCCGACGGCAAGGCGCTGAGCAGGTGGTGGGCCGACGACGGCGACAGGATCGTCCTCAGGACGGCGGTCGAGGGAACGCTGGCCGCCAAGGCCGAGAAGGAGTTTGCCGACCTAGCGCAGCGGGAGGTTGCCCGCCGAGGCGAACTCTCCCCGAATCCGCTCGGGGCAGTGCGCAACACACGCGGCAGGAAGGTCGCGGCCGAGGTCGGTCGCCGGGCGGCGGTGCGCACGGGAGAGCTCGCATCGATGCCTGAGAAAGAGCGAATGGCGCGCACCAGGGAGCTGCATGGGAGGATCAAAGACGTTGGCCTGAAGGGAGCGGACCTCGAGGACGTCGCCGAGTCCGTGGCTCTGCAGAACCTGCGGAACGCACACAACGAGCACGAGGCCGAGTTGCTCGAGCGGGAGGCACAGCATCCGCAGCGGACTGTCACAAAGGAGCCGGAGCTTGCCGGCGCCGGCATGGGGGTGTAGGGACCGCTACATGCCGACTCCGGCCTCTTGCCCGAGGCCGAGGCGGCGCCCGAACTCAGCGTTGACCTGTCGATCGAGGGCTGCGAGCGATCGCAGGGCGAGCGGGGAATCACTCCAGCTGACCCCGGTCCAACCGCTGGTGATGCAACGGACGCTGGCCAAGGACGCGGGAGCAGTCGAGTGGAGGGGTTCGGCGGCGGCCGCTTGCTCTTGCGCGGCCTTTAGATCTCGCTCCAACTCAATCTCCAACTCGTCCCGGATGAACGGCCCAAGCTCAGGGTCGTCACGGGCGGCGCCAACAGCCCGGCGGCGCGCTCGCGCGATCTCACCGCCAATCACGTCTGCGGCATCGCGATAGTCATCGAGGGACGCTGGCTCGGCGCTGTCGCTCTCGAGTCGCTCGGCTCGCGGCGACTGCGCCTCCTCGGGAAGCTCGGGGAGCGATCGATCATTGAAGCCGAACTCCTGGCGCACCAAGGCCGCCACCTCTCCGAGGCGATGGTCGGCATGCTCCCAGCGCGCCGTGATTCGCAGCATGGCGAGGGCGTCCTCGCTCGTCGCATCCATCGTCCAAGCTGCCGGTTCTGCAAGGGCCTCGACGACGCGCGGATAGTCGCGCGTCTCTGCCAAGCCCGTAGCCAAGCGGCGGGAGACCAAGGTCGCGACCTCCGGCCTTGCCTCGTCGCCGGCCGCCAGCGAGGCGCGTCGAGCCTCACTTACCTCCTTGGCGATCAAGTCGGCGGCCTTGGCCCGCTTGAGCAGGAGATTGTCGGGCACGATTCCCGGCCACACGGTCAGGTCCCGCAGGCCGTGCTCCTCCGTTCTGTCTGCCATCAGGCCAAGTGCCTCGTCCTTTGGGACGCGGCCCGCCAGGATCCGGGCCTGAAGGGTCACATTGTTATCGGCTGCGCTGCCGAAGCGCTCAGCATCGCTACCAATCGCGCGGGCTCGTTCTGGATTGGTCTCGGCACGAGCCTCGAGGTGCATCTGATCGGCGAGCACCCGCTGGGCCTGAACCTTGGCCTCGACCAAGAGCAGGGCTTGCTGTTGTGGCGAGGTCTCGAAGAGGTCCTGCGCTCTGGGGAGGGCGACCTCGAAGCGATCGCGCAGCCCAGTCGCTATCGAGTCGATTTGACTGGAAACGTTGCCCTCGCCGTCGCGGCCTCTGGCCCAGAGAGTATGCACCGCCTGCTCGATCTCCGCGAGACCGGAGGACATCCCACGGTGCGGCCCGCGACTGGAGAAGACGCGGTTCCTGCCTTCAAGGATCTGGCCCTCCAGGCGCTCCCACCACTCAGCCTTGCCCGCTCCGGGGTCGGTCTCCGATCCTCGCAGCTCCGCCAGAAGCCGAGTCCGTTTAGGCCTGCGTGCGTCGAGCGCTGCGCGAACGGAGACGAGTCGGACGATCGCGGTAGCGGCCTCTCGATGAGCGCGCCAGTCGGGTGCCACATCTCACTAGTTGACGCAGGCTTGACCACTGCCCCCCAGGCCGATGCGGGTGGGCAAGCGAAGCCAGGCAACACGAGTGCGCGATCACCTCCACAGCTCGCGGCGCAGCAGAGCATTGCCGCGCTCGAGCTGCTCGATGGTGGCGCTCGAGACCGAGCGCGCCCGGGTGGCGCGATTGATGCGGGCCTGGATCTCCCGGTGTGACTTGCTGGTTCGACGGGCGACGTCGGCGACCAGGCTCCTGCGCTCGCCGCGCAGCCGCTCTCGGGTCGCATAGGCCGACTCGCGCTCGGGTTCGGGGTCCTCCGAGACGGCTTCGGGCCTGGCGAGGGTGGCCGCCTTTGCTGCCTGCGGCTCGGGGTCATCGGTCGGGAAGAGCTGCAGCGTGGTCTCGCTCATGATCGCCTCATCCAGTTCGGCGTCGC
Source organism: uncultured Actinomycetes bacterium (assembly GCA_963729055.1). GTDB lineage: Bacteria > Actinomycetota > Thermoleophilia > Solirubrobacterales > 70-9 > VAYN01. The sequence goes on from CAVSMQ010000010.1 coordinate 74,021, forward strand.
CCGAGGTCAGGGCGGCGAAGCCGCCACCCGGCTCGCCCCGGTCCGGCCCGGAGTCGTCCAACCCTTCCTCTTCCTCCTCGGCGTCCGGCGAGAGGTCGAGCGCGTGGCGGCGCTCCAGCTCGATCTCGCGGGCGAGTGCCTTCAGTCGCGGGTCGGCGGGCATCAGGAGATAGCTCATCTGACGGCGCGGCTTCGGGGTGGCGCGGATGAAGCGACCGACGACCTGGCGGAAGAAGAGCTCGGTCCGGGCCGCAGTTGCATAGACACCGACCCGCAGGCGGGGGATGTCGACGCCCTCTGAGACCATCAGGACCGAGACCAGCCAGCGTCGATCGGAGGAGGCGAATTCAGCGATGCGCCGGCTGGCGCCGGGCTCGTCGCTCATCACCAGCTCGGGTTGCTCCCCCGCAACCGACCCGAGCCGCGCCGCGATCGCCCGGGCGTGATCCTGATCGGAGGCGATGACCAGACCGCCCGCGTCTGGGTGCCCGTCGGCGCGCACCTCGCTCAGCCTGGCATCGCCGTCGCGCAGCACCTCGCCCATCCACTCACCATCCGGGCTGATGGCCGTCCGCAAGCGCCGGGCCGACTCCACCGCCGGCAAGACGAGGTCGAAGTCGGCGCTGCGCAGCCGACCGTCCGAGACCCACTCCATCTCGCCGTCGTACGGCAGGAAGGTGATCGGGCGGCATACCCGGTCGACCAGCGCCTGCGGATAGCCATAGGCGTAATCGGCTCGGCTGAGGCCGTCCTCGTCGTAGGTGACCCAGGGGATGGCCGAGTTGTCAGAGCGGAAGGGAGTGCCCGAGAGGAGCAGTCGGAAGCGGGCGCCGTCGAAGGCCGTGCGGGTTCGCAGGCCCCACGCGGCCTGATCGCCCATGTGGTGCGGCTCGTCGGCGATCAGCAGGGTCGGCCGGCGACTGGCGGCCAGCCGGTGCATTTCCGGGCCGGCCGCGATCGTCTGGTAGGTGACGGCGACGCCGTGGAAGTCGGTCGACTCGGGCCCGTCCGCGTTCGGCCGGTTCGGCTCGAGGTCGATGCCGTAGCGCCCCGCGTCGGCAGCCCACTGGCGGCAGATGTGGGTGGTCGGACCGGCGACGACGACGCGCGAGACGAAGCCGGCGCTCAGCATCCGGTGGACGATGTGCAGGCCGAAGGTGGTCTTGCCGGCCGCCGGCGTCGCCGAGGCCAAGAAACTGGTGGCCGAATGCGCCCGCACGGCCTCGGTCGCCTGCTCCTGCCAGGAGCGGAGGGGTCGGGCAGCGGGCCAGTCCGGAAGCGAGCGGGCGGGCGCCCCGCCGCCGATTAAATGCCGAGAGGCGTCGTACAAGGGCGGGCAACAATAGGGTCGCCCGCGGCGGAGCGAGGCGGTCACAAAGGTCGCGCGGGCGTCCCTAAATCTCCCCAACGAGGCTCGGCAGCGCTGCAATCCGCTCGTCCTCGCGCTTGTAGTAGGTCCAGCGGCCAATCCGCCTGCTCGACACGAGCCCAGCCCTCTGCAGGATGCCCATGAACTGAGAGGCGGTGGACTGCGATATCCCCGCCTTCTCTTGGATCTGCTTGACGCAGACGCCGACCTCCTTCGCCGGCTCCTCCTGGGGAGCGAAATACGCTTCCGGTTCGGCGAGCCAGTGCATGATCCGCAGCCGGGTGGGGTTCGATAGGGCTTTGAAGAGCTCGAGCAGTTCTTCTTCGTCGTCCTGCTTGCGAGACGCGGTTGCCATACGGGCAAGTGTATCGGGGAATCCCGATTTGCCGATTGCTGCTACGGTCCATTGCATCGGTAAATCGCGATGAATAGATCGAGGTGTGTGATGGGAGCCAAGCAGGAATTGAAGAAGGCGCTGGTGGTGGGGGGCCGAGGGGTGATTGGCGGAAAACTGGTCGAGCACCTGCGGGAGCTGAGCGATTGGGAAATCGTCGGCCTCTCGCGGCGGGGCGGCGAGGCCGAGGATCGCGTCGAGCACATCGCCGTCGACCTCCTGGACCCCGACGACTCGCGAGCGAAGCTCGGCGAGCTCGAGGACGTCACGCACGTCTTTTACGCGGCTTACCAGGATCGACCGACCTGGGCCGAGCTCGTGGAGCCGAACCTGGCGATGCTGAAGAACGTGGTAACGGAGATCGAGCGGGTGGCTCCCGGCCTGCGCCACGTCAGTCTGATGCAGGGCTACAAAGTCTATGGAGCCCACCTCGGGCCGTTCAAGACGCCCGCCCGCGAGGACGACCCGCCCCACATGCCGCCGGAGTTCAACGTCGACCAGCAGCAGTTCCTCGAAGATCGGCAGCGCGGCAAGACGTGGACCTGGTCGGCCCTGCGCCCGTCGGTCGTCTGCGGGTTCGCGCTCGGCACCCCGATGAACCTCGTCAATGCGATCGCCGTGTACGCCTCAATCAGCAAGCGGCTGGGACTGCCGCTTCGATTTCCGGGCAAGCCCGGCGCCTACCACAGCCTGATCGAGATGACCGACGCCGACCTGCTGGCGCGGGCGACCGTCTGGGCGGCTACCGACGAGCGGGCGACGAACCAGGCGTTCAACGTCGCCAACGGTGACCTGTTCCGCTGGAGCGAGATGTGGCCAAAAATCGCCTCCTACTTCGATCTCGAGTTGGCGCCGCCGCTGCAGATGTCCCTGGCGGAGACGATGGCCGACAAGGATGCGCTCTGGCGGGAGACGGCCGCTGAGCATGGTCTCGAGCATTCCTTTGACGAGGTTTCCTCGTGGGCGTTCGCCGACGCGGTCTTCTCCTGGGACTACGACCTGATCGCCGATGGCTCCAAGGCTCGCCGACTCGGCTTCCACGACTATCTCGAAACCGGTGCGATGTTCACCCAGCGGTTCGACGAACTGCGCCGTCGAAAAGTCATCCCATAGTCGAGCAGCGGGCACGGCCAAGCGAGGGGCTGCGACGATGGCTGACATGGAATCGCTTTGGCCCCGGCTGGCGGACCTCCCGCTCGTCGTCGAGTCGTGCGAGTACGACCGCTTGCAGGCGGTCCTCGCCCACGGGTTCAACCGTGTCACCACCCATGTGCGCCTGATCGGCGGCGGCGCCGACGGTCTCGGCGAGGACGTCTCGCTGGAGGAGGAGGACGGCACCTCGCTGCACGAGGTGCGGCCGGCGCTGGGGCTCGACGGCGAGTGGACGCTGGCGAGCTTCTCCGACCATCTCGCGACGCTCGACCTGTTCGTCGAGCCGCCGGGGTGGGAGGCAGCGCGCCGCTGGCGCCGCTGGGCGTTCGAGTCGGCCGCCCTGGACCTGGCCCTGCGCCAGGCCGGCCGGGCGCTTCACGAGGTGTTGGAGCTCGACCCGCAGCCGGTGGTGTTCGTCAACTCGCTGGGCCTCGGCAAAGAGCCGTCAGTCGAGCCGGTGCGCCGCCGCCTGGCGCGCTCTCCGGGGGTGCGCTTCAAGCTCGACGCCGAGGTGACCTGGTCGCCTGAGCTAGTCGCTGAGATCGCGGCCGCCGGCAGCGTCGAAACGATTGACTTCAAGGGTCATTACGGCATCGAGGTCAAAGACCCGCAGGCGCTCGCGAACCTCTACGACTGCGTCCTCGCCGCCTTCCCGGACGCCATTCTGGAGGACCCGCACGACCTGCCCGAGATCACCCCGAAGCTCGGCGATCACCTCGAGCGTGTGTCATACGACGCACCGATCCAAAACGCCGAAGCGATCGGCGCCACGCCGCGCCCCGCGCGCATCGTCAACATCAAGCCGACGCGGATCGGCAGCCTGCCCGACCTGTTCGACGTCTACGCCCGCTGCGCCCGGGAGCAGCGGCCGATGTACGGCGGTGGGATGGGAGAGCTCGGCGTCGGCCGCGGCCAGATCGAGCTTCTCGCCGCCCTGTTCCACGCCGACGCGCCCAACGACGTGGCGCCGAGCGCCTTCAACGAGGATGACCCGGCCGGCAGCCTGCCGACCAGCCCGCTGACGCCGCGCCCCGCGGCCACCGGCTTTCGCTGGTTGGCGTAAGGGCTCCGCTCTATCTCAGCCGCCCGCGCAATAGACGCTTTGCGACGCCTTCGATCGTCTCGATGCCGTAGCTCATCGAAGGGTCGCCATCGGTCATCACGGCGATCGCCAGGCGCTCGCGGGGCCGCCGCAGCCGGGCGATCTGGTGGACCAGCTGGCCGCGCTCGGTCCCCCGCCAGCCGCCCTTGAAGTAGACGGTCCAGCCGCGCGGGCGGGCGACGGCGGGGATTCCCCAGCTCTCGTAGCCGACGATGTGGGAGAGGAGGTGGTTGGCGAAGTGGCGGAACCGTGACGGGATCAGGTCTTCCATCGCGAAGAAGAAACGAGCCTGGTCGGCGGCGCTGATCTGGGCGTTGCCCCACACCCCTTCGATCGAGAAGTCGGTCATCCCGGCGGCGCGCGCCAGCGCCCGCAGCCGCCAATCGCCGTCGCGCTCCCAGATTGCGGTCGCCGCGTCGTTGTCGGAGAGCTGGATCATCGGCTCGAGCAGCGTGCGGCTGGTGGCATCGAGGGCGTCGTGCGCGGCCGCCAGCTTGCGCAGGTAGGCGACGAGCAGCATCGCCTTGATGACGCTGGCGCTGTCGAAGGTTCGGTGCAGGTGCCTGCCGTGCATCCTTCCCTCGCTGTCGATGACGGCAAAGGAGGTGTAGGCGCTGCGGTCGTCGAGATAAGAGGAGGCGGCGGCAATCGCCCCGGCTCCTGGATAGCCGCGCGGCGCGACAGCCGTCCCGACGTAGGGCGAGCTCGCCGAGGCACGGAAGTGCTTGGCACCGCAGGGGCCGTGCGAGCCGGCCAGGCCGAGGGCGTTCTGCCGCGGGGCGCTGAAGCAGGCGGCAAATCGAAAGGCGCCCGCCCGCGGCAGCGAGAGGGTCGCCGTCATCCGCGTCACCCCGGCTCTGACTTCCCGGGTCCGTCCGCTCCGGACGCGCCGCAGGGGACCGTCGCGCCCAGCGCCCAGGTACCAGTGGACGGTCCGTCCGCCCCAGCGCGCGCCGGCCCGGTGGTGGGAGACGAGGTCGAGGCGGGCACGCCCCAGCGGCAGGTAGTTGACGCTGCTCCTCACCCGCTCGAGGCGAGGGCCCTGCCTGGCGCGATCGCCGACCGACGGGGACGACCCGCCGCCCGTCGCCGACGAGTCGGAGCAGCCGCCGGCGACGAGCGCCGCGACGGTCAGCGCCGCCAACGGCGATGCGACGCGGACGACGGTCCGAGTCCTCATCTCCGGATCGTAGACCGGCGGCGGTCGACGACCCCGGGCTCGGTGCCGCCCGCGGTACTAGCTTCGGTTGCCCAGCAGTACATCGCTCAGAGAGCCGAAGGGCCCTCCGCGCGAGACCGCCTGAGCACCCGCCGGCATCACGACGGCGGCTAGCGGCGCCGCGCGTCCGGCTCCGCCATCTCCTCGCGCAACTCGGGATCGCGTTCGACGCCGCGGATCAGGACCGATAGCGCCGAGCCGAGCAGGGCGGGGGAGACGCTGTCGCGGTCGGCGACGCGGATGATTCCGAGTCCCATGCTGAGCCCGAGCGTGACGTTGGCGAAATGGCGCGCGCCGGCCGCCGTCGTCGGCGTGCCGGCATCGATTGAGCTCTTCGCCGCGAATTCGGCAAAGGTCGCGCGCAGGGCCTCGAGGCCGACGATGAAGCGCTCGTGCAGCTGCTCATCGCGCCCGGCGGCGAGCCAGAACTCGATCAGCAGGCGGAAGGCGTCCGGCGACTCGTCGAGCTCCTCGATCCAACGGTCGCTGCCGCTCCACGGTCGCTTCCAGCTCGTTTCATCGCGATCGAAGAGGCCGATCTGCTCGGCCAGCTCGGCCGCCAGGTACTCCTCCATCAGCGCCACCAGGAGGTTGTCCTTGGAGCCGAAGTGGCCGTAGACGGCGCCCTTGGTCAGGCCGGCCTCCTCGGCAACGTCGTCGAGGGTGGCGCCGGAGAATCCGTGCGCGGCATAGACCCGGGCGGCGGCATCGAGAAGGCGGGTGCGAGTCGCGGCTTTGCGCTCGGTGCGGTCGAACGTTCCTCGGGGCATCAGTGGGCAACCTCGGCAAGGTTCACGGTTGAAATATACCTATGAGTATATATACTCATTCGAACGCTCAGGATCCTAGTCAGAGGGGAACGCCAATGCAGACGAAGCTGCCACCCGGACCGCGAATGCCAGCCGCGCTGCAGACGATCGGCTGGTGGAATCGGCCGACCGGCTACGCCGAGCATTTGCGCCAGCGCTACGGCAAGACCTTCACGATGCGGCTGCTCGGTCAGCCGCCGTCGGTGATCCACTCCGATCCCGAGGACGTAAAAGCGCTGCTGACCGCGCCACCCGACGTCCTGCACCCCGGCGAGGGAGCGGTCCTGCTGGAGCCGATCGTCGGTCCCAACTCGGTGATCCTGCTCGACCAGGCCCCGCACATGGAGCAGCGCAAGCTGATGCTGCCGGCCTTCCATGGTGATCGCATGCAGCGCCTCACCGGCCTGATGACCGAGCTGACCGAGCGCGAGGTCGAGAGCTGGCCGGTCGGCGAGCCGGTCGCGCTGCACTCGCGCCTGCAGCAACTCACCCTCGACATCATCCTGCGCGCCGTCTTCGGCCTCGACGAGGGCTCGCGGCTGGAGCGGCTGCGCGCGGGACTGAGCGCGATCCTCACCTTCGGCGACACCCCGCTCTCGATGCTGCCCTTCCTCCAGAACGCCCTCGAAGGCCGCGGCCGGTTCGGCCGCTTTGAACGCGACCGCGCGGAGGTCGACCGCGAGCTGTTCGCGCTGATCGACGAGCGCCGCCGCGACGACAGCGAGCGCGACGACGTGCTGGCGATGCTGATCGCCGCCGAGCACAGCGACGGCTCGCCGATGTCGAAAGAGGAGATCCGCGACGAGCTGGTCACCGCCCTGGTCGCCGGGCACGAGACGACCGCGTCCTCGCTCGCTTTCGCATTTGCAGAGCTCGCCCGCGCTCCGGAGGCACGCGAGCGACTGGCCGCCGACGAGGACGGCTCTTACCTCGAGGCGACGGTCAACGAGGTGCTGCGGCGTCGGCCGGTGCTGCCCCAACCAGAGCCGCGCCTGGTCAAGAAGGAGATCGAGATCGGCGGCTGGACCTACCAGCCGGGCGTGGTGCTGTTCGCGAGCGCCTACCTGGTCCACCACGACCCCGAGATCTACCCAGACCCCTACGCGTTCCGCCCCGAGCGCTTCGTCGGCGTCAAGCCCGGCACCTACACCTGGCTCCCGTTCGGCGGCGGCCGGCGGCGCTGTATCGGCGCCTCCTTCGCGTTGCTGGAGATGCGGATCGTGCTGCGCGCCGCGATCGACCGCTTCGACTTCGCCCCTGCCGGCCCACGGCAGCGGATGCGGAGGCGGATGATCACGGTGACGCCGGGCGACGGTGGGCTGGTGCAGCTGACGCGGCGGGCGCTGGCGGAGCGACCGGCGCTGATCCCCGACGAGCCCGAGCCGGCTGCGGCGTCCGCCTAGAGGCTTAAGCACTGCTAGGCTGAATTTCATTCGAGCTGGGAACACCCCGGCAAAGCAGTGTTGGCGCTCGTAGTCGTTTGCTTATCAGCATCCCTCCGCGTACGCAGCACACAAGCAACGGAGGCATGCAAATGGCAACCGGAACCGTGAAGTGGTTTAGCGACGACAAAGGCTACGGCTTCGTCACCCCTGACGACGCTGGTAAGGACCTGTTCGTCCATCACAGCGACATCGACAGCGAGGGCTTCAAATCCCTCACCGAAGGCGCCAAGGTCACCTTTGAGTCCGAAGCGGGCGACAAAGGGCCGAAAGCCGTAAACGTCCGTCAGGTCGACTGAGCGAACGCAGCTGCCGGGCTCAGTCCCGGCGATCCAACGTGAGTGCGAGGAGGCAGATGTCGTCTGCCTCCGCGCGCTTCTGAAATTGGGGCAGCGTTCCGCGCACGTTGTTTCGTCTCAGCACGCTCGTCACGACTGAACTACGTCGCGGAGGACGAAGAGCTCGACCTCGATGTCCGGGCCGACGTGTTGGTTGGAGATGAAGGCGGCGACCGTGCGCCCGCAGAGACGCTCGACCTCGTCGATGAACTTGTGCTGCATCGCCTCCTGAAAGGCGCTGCGGGTTTCCTGCACGACGGGCGCACGCTGCAACTCGATCATCGTCTTCTCGACGTCGGTGTAGACGCCTCCCATTACGCAGACCAGCACCTCGTCGCCCAACATCTGGGTCTTGGCGCTGACCGGGGCGCGGTGGTAGTAGTGCTCGTGCAGGGCGACCATCGACTCGGTCACCGCCTCGAGCAGCTCCTCACCGCACAGCGGGGGCTCCTGGGTCGGCATCGCATGCCTGCTCTCTCTCCCCCTGACGGATTCGCGCGCGAGGCAGAGGTAGAACCCGACGAACGGCCTTCACCCAGCCTAGCGCTCGACCCTAAGATGGCGGAGGAGCGAGCTCCGAAATTGACCGACGAGACGAAACAGCGGCACGGCGACGTTCTCACCGCGATCTCCGACGGCCTCGTCACCCTGCTGAAGGAGTACTACGGGCGCGGCCCGACGGAGGCCAAGTCCTACTTCCAGGAAGACCTCGTCGTCTGCATCCTTCGCGGCGGTTTCACCCGGGTCGAGGAAACGCTGCTCGAGGGCGGCCGCAGCGCCGCGGTGATCGGGCAGCGGATGGAGTTTCAGGACCTGATGCGCGACCGCTTCGAGGCGGTGGTCGAACGGGCCACCGGCCGCAAGGTGATCGGCTTCATGAGCGGCAACCAGCAGGAGCCCGACATGATGTGCGAGGTCTTCATCCTCGCCCCGACCGAGCTAGTCCGCTAGCGGCGCGCGCGCAGGCGCCGTGGGCGAGCTCACCCGGGCGGTCAACTGGCGCGCCTCGCGCCAGGTCAAAAGCCGGCCGCTGCTGGGATCGATCAGCTTCAAGCGCAGCGCCCGGACGCCGTCGGCGACGGTGAGGACCGGAACGTCGCGGAAGATCGGGATCTCGTCGTGGGCGCGCTGCAGGTTGTAGTTCGGGACCTTGGCGCTCAGGTGGTGGACGTGGTGGAGACCGATGTTGCCGGAGAAGAACTGCAGCACCTTCGGCAGCTTCAGGTAGGAGCTCCCCTTTAGCGCCGCGTCAGCGTAGCTCCAACTCTCGCCGCTCTCCCAGTAGGCGTCCTCGAACTGGTGCTGGACGTAAAAGAGGAAGACGCCGGCGCTGCCGGCGAGGATCGCGGTCGGCATCTGCACCTCGAGCCAGGCGACCGGGCCGACCACGTAGATCAACGCTCCGAGCCAGACCGCGAGCGCCAGGTTGGTCAGCCAGACGCTGTGGCGCTGGCGCGGTCGCATCCGCTTGTTCCAAAACCGGGGCCCGATCATCAGCGACCAGATCGGTCCGATGGTGAACAGCACCACCGGACTGCGGAACAGCCGGTAGGCAAGCCGGCCGCGCCAGGAGCGGGCCGCGTACTCCTGGGCGGTCAACGTCTCGACATCCCCGGTCCCGCGCCGGTCGAGGTCGCCGGAGCTGCCGTGGTGGACGGCGTGGTTGTGGCGCCAGTTGGCGAACGGTTGGAAGACGACCAGCCCGGTCAGCCGACCAATCCAGAGGTTGCCGCGTTTGGTTGGCATGAACGAGCCGTGGGCGCAGTCGTGGAAGACGATGAAGGTGCGGAGGAGGAATCCGGAGGCGGGGACCGCCAGCGCCAGGGTGAGCCAGATCGAGACGTCGCGGAGGAGGTACATCGCCACGGTCAGCACCGCGTAGGCGCCGAGCGAGCTGGCCAGGTCGAGGAAGGCGGCGGGCGTCGAGGCACGCTCGTACCGGGAAACAGAGTCCCGCCAGTGGGCACGGGGTGCCGTTGCGCTCATCCTTCCAACCTCCGGGGCGTCGCTTTTGCAGGCGGTCGGCCATCGGCCGAGATGCCTCGAACGCGGGAAGTCAGGGTCTGCTGCCGGTCTTCGGGACCGACCTCAGGTTTGCCCTCCTGCGGTGGTGCGGGTGTCGGCCGCGATGCGGCCCACAGCTGCAAGATACACGCGTCCTGGGTCGCTACGTCCGCTTCTCGAAGACCAGCCGGAAATGGTCCATCAGCTCGCGTTCGAAGCAGACGCTGTTGGCGCTGACGCCGGAGGTGAAGGCGCGGCGGAAATCGCGGCTGGTCAACCAGCGGGGCACGAGCTGCGCCTTGAGGAGCGTCTTGCGCCAGCTCGGCGCGGCGAAGCGCCGGCGCCATTGGCGGATCGTCTCGAGGTAGTCGAGACGGCCGCTGCTGCTCTCGAGTAGGCGAAAGCTGGGCTCGGCGCTCTTGACCACCTGCTCCTGGCCGTACGGGAGAAAGGAGCCGGGGAACTGGTGAGCCATCAGTGCCAGGTACCAGGCGTCGGAGTCGCTCGGGGCATCGATGTCGACCTCCTCCAGCGGGATCATCTTGCGGCCGTAGACCATCGTCTGCAGGTATAGGCGGCCACCGCTCGGCAGGAGCTCGGCGGTGCGGGCGAAGAGGTCGCGGTAGATCTCGTCCTGGCGGCCGGCGGCGTGCTCCGCCGGCGAGCAGAAATGCTCGAAGGCGCCGAGGCTCGCGACCGCGTCGAAGGGGCCGACCTCCTCGCGGCTCACCCGGCGGGCGTCGCCGAGACGGACGTCGAGGCCGTGGCGCCGGCAGGCCTTGAGCTGCGCCGAGGAGAGGGTCAGCCCGACCCCGGTCGCCGATTGCTCGCGGACGAAGGCAAGCAAGGGTCCCCAGCCGCAGCCGAGGTCGAGGATGCGCTTGCCGGGTTCGATGCCGATCTGCTCGCCGACGTACTCGTGCTTGCGTCGCTGCGCCTGCTCGAGGGTCAGCGAGAAGTCACCGTCGTATTTGGCACCGCTGAAGTCCGCCAGCTCACCGAGACTGAGCCGGAAGATCCGATCGATCAGCGAATAGGTGAAGTCGAGGTCACCGCGGTCGGCCATGCCTGCGGTCACGGTATGTCAATCGGCTGCGCGAGGCAGAGTGCACGCCGCGATCAACCCGGATCGCCGAGTAGCCGCTGACACAGGCGGGAGAGGTCGGCCGGCTCCAGACCGCCCGCCAGCAAGGTCGCCTCGACGTCGAGCTCGGCCAGGGTCTCGACGATCACCTCGGCCGCGGTCGTCCCCCGCTGACGCAGGTAGCTCTCGAGTTCCGGCTCCGGATTAGCCTGGTCGCGCGCCGCGTAGAGCGGACCGAGTCGCTCGATGCTGAGCCCGTGGTCGCGGGCGATCTCCCCGGGCTCGACCCCGGCCAGAGCGAGCACCAGCATCGCCACCTGACCGGCGCGATCGCGGCCGCCGACGCAGTGGAAGGCGACACCGCCCGGCTCCGCCCGGGCGATTGCCCGGATCACATCGGCGTTGCGCTGCGGAAAGCGTTCGAGGTGCGGCCGGTAGTAGAGCGGGGTCCCGAACTGCAAGCCGGTTTCCCAGACCTTCCAGAACTCGCGGTCCTCGCTGACGTCGAGCGGGATCTGGATCGTCTTGATTGCGGCTGGCCGTGGCGCCACGTCGGCGTCGATCTCATCCCCGTTTCGCAGGTCGACGACGGTTCGTATGCCGTAGGCCTCGAGCGCAGCCCAGCCAGCCGGCGCCAGGGTCGAAAGTGAGTCGGAGCGGACGATCCGGCCGAACCGCGTCTGGTCGCCCTGGCCGGTCGGCAGCCCGCCGAGGTCGCGGCTGTTGAAGCAGCCTTCCCAGTCGAGATGCCGATCCTCCACCGCCGCAATTATCACCTCGCCTCGCGCAGCAGGGCATTTAAGTCGGCGACTGGCCCGAGGTGCGCCAGCTTGTCGGGGTTGACCACCGAGTTGATGCCGGTGATCTGACCGCCAGCGACCTCGAGCCCGACCACGCCGAGCAAGCGCTGTTGTGCATCGAGGTAGACCGCTCCCGGGCCGCCGTTGACCTCGACCGGCCGCACCGCGATGCCCGGCAGACGGCCGGCGATCCGGAACCAGTTGATCAGCGCCCGCGCGACCCGGTTGCGGCCGTGCAGCGAGCGCGCCAGGGCCGGCACCTTGCCGCCGCCGTCGCCGGTCAGCTCGACGTCATGGGCGAGCAGCGCCTCGAGCCCGGCCAGGTCGCCCTGCTGGGCGGCCGCGAAGAAACGCTGGGTCAGCTCGTCGCGCTGCTCCTCGCTGGTCTGAAAGCGGGGCCGGCCGGCCTCGACGTGGCGGCGGGCGCGGGTCGCCAGCTGGCGCACGTTGTCCTCGCTCTTGCCGACGATCTCGGCGATCTCCGGGTAGCCGTAATCGAAGACGTCATGGAGGAGCAGGACAGCTCGCTGCTCGGGCGAGAGGCTCTCGAGCAGGACCAGCATCGCCAGCGAGAGCGAGTCGGCGGTCTCGGCGTGCTGGGCCGGGTCGTCCTCGCCGCCGGTGATGATCGGCTCCGGCAGCCATTCGCCGACGTACTGCTCGCGCCGGGCGCGGGCCGAGCGCAGCTCGTTGATCGCCAGGCGGGTGGTAACGGTGGCGACGAACGCCCGCGGCGAGGCGATCCGCTCGCCGGACTCGAGCGTCTGGTGGACGCGCAGCAGCGCCTCCTGCACAACGTCTTCGGCTTCGGAGACGCTGCCGAGCATCCGGTAGGCGATCGCGAAGGCAACCGGCCGCAGTTCATCGAGCAGCTGCTCGCGGTCGGTCATGCCGCCACCAGCCCCTGCCGCCAGCTCGAGTGGGCCGGCCGCCAGCCCAGCTCCTGCTTGGCCTTGGCGTTCGAGGCGCCGCGCAGCTCGGTCATCATCACCACCGCGAACTCGCCAGCGAAGAGGCGGCCGAGGACGCGCGGCACCCGCCACGGCTGCTTCGCCCCGAGCTGCTCGGCCAGCGCCGGCAGCCACTCGGCGACTTCGGCGGGCTCGTCGTCGACCACGTTGAAGGCGCCGCGGCTGCCCTGCTCGATCGCCGCGACCGTCGCCTCGGCGGCGTCGGCAATGTGGATGAACGACCAGACAGCGGCTCCGCCTCCGACCAAGGGGAATTTGCGCTTGCTGACCATCTCGTAGATCTCCGTGCCTGGGCCCATCGAGGTCCCCGGACCGTAGAACCATCCATAGCGAAGCACGATCCCCTCCGTCCAGGTAGCGCCGAGCACCGCCTCCTCGAGGTGGCGGATCGCGGCGACGTTCGCCGCCGCCGGGCCGCCGGAGTCATTTGCGAACGGGTCCTCCTCGCTCTTCACCGCCGCGCCAGCCATCGCGTAGCCGGCGATGTTGCTCTGGGCTACGAACCGCTTCACGCCCACCGCCTGACCGGCCGAGAGCAGGTGATCGGTGCCCTCGATTCGCAGCCGGTTGGTCAGCTCGAATTCGCGTTCGATGTGGCGCATGTCGGGGGACTCGGGGATCGCGGTCAGCTCGTGAACGATCACCTCGGGCCGCGCCCGCGCTACCGCCTCGGCGACCTGGTCGGCGTCGAGCGCGTCGGCGACGACTGGCACCGCGCCGAGCTCCTCCAGCACTGCCCGTTTCGACTCGCTGCGGGTCATCCCGTGCACCTCGTACCCGGCCGCGACCAGGCGCGGCACCAGCTGCTTCCCGATTGCTCCGGTCGCGCCTGCCAGAAAGATCCTCATCGCCAGCTCCTTGGTCTCTGTTGCCCTTGTGCAGCAAGGACAAGGCAGCGGCCGCGGCTGTGACACCGGGGGCCAAGGGGCTCGGGGCAGGACGAATATTCTTAAAGTTGATCAAGATTGTCGACTTTTGCTAGGTTGGCGCGCTCGGCCATTTCGAACAGGCCGGTCTCGTCCGACCACAGCACCCCCAAAAGCGAAAGGACCAGGACATGTTCGATCTCCCCCAGAAGAGGCATGCACGATTGGCTTGGCGATGGCGGCGAGTGGCCGCTGCGCTGACGGCGGCCGCGCTCACGGCGCTCGCCGCCGGCGCCTCAGCGGCAAGCGCGGACGCCCCGACCGCGCCGCCGCCCGTCACCGTGCTCACCCACGGCAACGCCGGCCAGGACGACTTCTTCGTCTCGCCCGTCGGCGCCGCCGACAAATACGCCAACGGCCCCGAGATCCTCGACCCCAACGGCAACGTCGTCTGGTTCCACCCGGTGCCGGCCGGTCAACAGGCGACGGACTTCCGCACCCAGACCTACAAAGGCGAGCCGGTCCTCACCTGGTGGCAGGGCACCGGCTTCGGCAGCCTGACGAAAGGCACCAACTACATCTACAACGAGGACTACCAGCAGATCGCCGCGGTCAACGCCGGCAACGGCCTCAGCACCGACGGCCACGAGTTCCTGATCACCCCGCAGGACACTGCCCTGGTCCTCGCCTACACGACCGGGACGGCCGACCTCACCTCGATCGGCGGGCCGCCGAACCAGACGGTGATCAACGGCGTCGTCCAGGAGATCGACATCGAGACCGGCCAGGTCCTGTTCGAGTGGAACAGCGCCGACCACGTCCCCTACAGCGAGAGCGAGCAACCGCTGCCGGCCTCACCCTCGCAGCCTTGGGACTGGTTCCACGTCAACGCGGTAAAGCTCGACACCGACGGCAACCTGCTGATCGATGCCCGCAACACCTGGACCTTCTACAAGGTCGATCAAACCAGCGGCAACATCATCTGGCAGCTCGGTGGCAAAGCCAGCGATTTCAAATTGCAGGCGGCCCCCGGCCAGAGCCTCAATGACGCCGGTGCGATCTTCGCCTGGCAGCACGACGCCGAGGCGCTCGGCAACAACGTCTACACGGTGTTCGATAACGAGGCGGCTGGGACCGCCAACACCGGGGACGACGCTGTCTCCGAGTACGGCCTCAGCCGCACGGTGCGGATCCAGATCGACCCGCGCTCGCGCACGGCGACCTTGATCGGGTCCTATAACCAACCCGAGGGACTGACCGCGACCTCGTCGGGCAACGCGCAGAACACTGCCGACGGCGGCCAGGTAATCAGCTGGGGCTCGTTGCCGTACGTCTCGAAGTTCAACGCCGACGGCGACCTGCTGTGGAACGCCCGCTTCCCCGATGGCGTCAAGAGCTATCGCGCCTACCAGCTGCCCTGGAACCCGGGTGACGACGACGATGGCGACGACGAGCACGGCGGTCACGACCACGGACATGGTCACGGCCACCACGGCCACGGCCATGGCGGCCATCACGGCCATGGCCACGGCCGTCGCTAGGACGGCCGCTTAATCCTCGCCTGCGGGGCCGGTCGCGAGGCCGGCCTCGTAGGCGAGGATCACCGCTTGCACGCGGTCACGGGCGGCGAGCTTGCGCAGCACCCGTTTGACATGCGTCTTGACGGTCGATTCCTCGATCACCAGGTCCTCGGCGATCTCGCCGTTGGAGCGGCCGCGGGCGATCAGGACCAGCACTTCGCGCTCGCGATGGGTCAGCTCCTCGAGCCGGCGCTCGCGCTCCGGGTCGGGCGCAGGCGCCCCGGCCATCCGCGAGATCACCCTGCTCGTCACCGAAGGTGAGAGCAGCGAGTCGCCAGCCGCGACGGTGCGGACCGCGGCGACCAGCTCCTCCGGTGGCGTCCGCTTCAGCAGGAAGCCGGAAGCGCCGGCGGCGAGGGCGCCGAAGATGTAGTCGTCCTGCTCGAAAGTGGTCAGGACCATCACCCGCAGCTCGGGATGCAGGGAGAGCAGCTCACGGGTGGCGGCGATCCCGTCGAGGTCGGGCATCCGCACGTCCATCAGGACGAGGTCCGGCTGCCGGTACTTGCAGAGGTAGATCGCCTCGCGGCCGTCGCCGGCCTCACCGATCACCTCGATGCCGTCGGCGGCCTCGAAGATGCTGCGCAGGCCGGCGCGCATCAACGCGTCGTCGTCGGCGATCAGCACCTGCAGCGGCTCGCTCACGGACTCTCCTCGGCGAGCGGCAGGTGGGCGCGGACCCGGAAGGTGCTCGCCCCGGGCTCGACCTCGAGCTTGCCGCCGAGCTGCAGCGCCCGCTCGCGCATCCCGATCAGCCCGTGGCCGCCGTCGAGCCGGCCTCGGGCGTCACTGTTGACGGGATTGCTCACGGTCACGACCAACTCGCGCGGCCCGTAGTCGACCTCGAGCCGGGCCGGGCCAGCGCCATGGCGGGCGGCGTTGGTCAGCGCCTCCTGGGCGATGCGGAAGGCACCGCGCTCGACCGCCGCCGGCAGCGTCCGCTGCTCGCCCTGGCGCTCGATCGTCACCTCGGTCCCTGCTGCGCGGTGGCGCGCGGCGAGGGTCTCCAGCGCGGCGAGGCCGGGCGGTGGCTCGACCTCGCTTTCGCCCTCGCGCAGAGTCCCGACCATCTGGTCGATTTCACCGACCGTCTCGCGGGCGACTTCCTCGATCGTCCCGAACGCCTCGCGCACCCGCTCGGGGTCGCGGTCGGCCTGCAGCCGGCCGGCGCCGGCGTGGACGAGGATCACGTTGATCGCGTGGCCCGCCGAGTCATGCAGGTCGCGGGCGATCCTGGTCCGCTCTTCGGCCGCGGCGAGATTGCGCTCCCGCTCCGCCTCGCGCTCGGCGCGCAGCGCCCGCTCCTCGAGCGCCGCGATCCGTTCGGCCCGCAGCCGTGCCCGGTCGCCGGCCAGCCAGGCGATGCCCCAGAGCAAGGTTCCGAAGAGCAGCTCGGCGCCCGGGAAGTGGTCCTCGCCGACGGCGTTGGCAGCGGCGTGAAGCAGTAGCAAGACAGCGACGACACCGAGCGAGAGGCGGGTCCGCTCGCGCGAGCCGTCGGAGAGCAAGGCGACGAAAAAGACGGCGACGGTTGGGCCGAGAGGTGGGCCGCCAGGGCTGGCGACTAGCTGCAGGGCCGCCTGCGCGACCGCGGTGAGGACGAGCACCCCTAGCGGCCAGCGCCGCACGTAGGGAAGCGGCAGCGAGGTGACGGCGGCGAGCACCAGCCCGAGGGCGACGGTGCCGGCGCCTTCGGACCAGAAGCCACTATCGCCGACCCTGAGCAGGCCGACCGTACCGACGAAGCAAACCAGTGCCAACGCCGGGTAGGCCCAGGCCGGGGTCTCGTAGGCGCTCGTCGAGGGCTGTTCGGGGGACGAAGTCACCGCGCCGCGAGGGTAGCGCCGTACCCACCGTCGCCGAGTCTCCCCGCGGGCGGAGTCGCCGTCCTCCCGTGGGGGGAGGTGAAGGCCGCTCTCGCCTGCGCCGTACCCCCGGCCGTACCCCCTGAGGAGGGCGATGGTCCCCCCGCGGCGGGGCCTCAGGTTCAAGCCGCGGTGTGACGACCCGGCGGTGGCGTCGCGGAAGTCTGGATCACACCGCAAACGGCCCCCGGGCCAGAGGAAAGGAACCGCATGATCCAGGCTGGAGACAAGCTCGAGAACCCCGTCACCGGCGAGGTCCTGATCTTCCATCAGACCGCCGCCGACACCGACGGCGAGGCGGTCGTGGTCGAGACGATCGTCCGCCCCGGCGGCTTCGTCGCCGGCGCCCACGTCCACCCGCACCAGAGCGAGCGCTTCGAGGTACTCGCCGGTCGCCTCGGCCTGCGGGTCGGCCGCGAGGAGATCGAGGCCGGCCCCGGCAACGTCCACACGGTCGAGCCCGGGACCCCGCACCGGTTCTGGAACGCGGGCGAGGAGGAGGCGCGGTTCGTCTGCGAGGTGCGGCCGGCGCTCGACTTCGAGTCGCTGATCGAGACGATGTTCACCCTCGCCGCCGAGGGGCGGACGAACCGCAAAGGGATGCCGAATCCGTTCAACTTGGCGGTGATCGCCCGGGCCCACTTCGAGACCGTACGGCTGCCCTTCCCGCCGGCCTGGATGCAGCGGGCCGCGCTCGCCATCGGTGCCCCGCTCGGCCGTCTGCTCGGCTACCGGCCGACGGTCGCGCCGGAGCCGAAGTTGGCCTGAAAGGACGATCCGTGCGAGCCTTGGGGCATGAAGCAGGAGCTGACGCCGTGATCGTCCGGATGTGGCGCGGAATCGTGCGCTCGGAGCTGCTCGACGAGTACGCCGAGATCGTCGAGCGCACCGGGCTCGCCGAGCAGCGCCAGACGCCGGGCAACCGCGGCGCCCAGCTCCTGACCCGCGACCTGGGCGAGGGCCGCAGCGAGCTGATCACCCTCAGCTGGTGGGACGGCCTCGAGAACATCCGCGCCTTCGCCGGCGACGACATCTCGGTCGCCAAGTACTACCCCGAAGACGACCCCTATCTGCTCGATCGCGACGAGACCGTCGCCCACTACCAGCTCGGCGAACCCGGCCGGTAGTTTCGGCCGGTGCGGATCGCGACCTGGAACGTCAACTCGGTCAAGCAACGGCTGCCGCGCCTGCTGCCCTGGCTCGACGAACGCGCCCCCGACGTCGTCTGCCTGCAGGAGACGAAGCTTGCTGACGACGCCTTCCGCGATCTGCTGCAGGACGAGCTCAGCCAGCGCGGCTACGAGGTAGCGGCCCACGGCGAGGCGAGCTGGAACGGGGTGGCGATTCTCTCGCGGGTTGGTCTGGAAGACGTGGTCGCTGGGCTTGATGGCGCCCCGGGCTTCCCGCGTCCGGAGGCGCGGGCGCTGGCCGCGACCTGCGACGGCGTCCGCGTGCTCTCCGTCTACGTGCCCAACGGCCGCGAGCCCGGCTCCGAGCACTACGAGTACAAGCTGGCCTGGCTGGCGGCGCTGCGGGTGGTCCTGGCGGCGGGGCCGGAGGCGACGGTGGTCTGCGGCGACGTCAACATTGCCCCGACCGACGAGGACGTCTTCGATCCCGATGCCTACGCCGGCGAGACCCACGTGACGGTGCCCGAGCGCGAGGCACTGGCGGAACTGCAGGCGCTCGGCTTCCACGACGTGGTCCGCGACCGCTGGCCGGGGGAGAGGGTCTTCACCTTCTGGGACTACCGCGCCGGGATGTTCCACCGTGACCTCGGGATGCGGATCGACTTGATCCTCGCCGACGATCCGATCGCCGCGCGGGTTCGCGCCGCCTGGGTCGACCGCAAGGCCCGCAAAGGCAAAGGCCCGAGCGACCACGCGCCGGTGATCGTCGACCTCGACGAGGCCCCCGACGGCGACATCGGCCCAGTCGTCCCGCCGCCCTCGGCCCCGGTCACCAAACGCGGCGCCGCCAAACTCCCCCAGTCGCCCTAGCCCGTCATTGGTGGATTGACGTTGCTATAGCCACGCGAATTCATCAATCGCGGCGCCGGTCGCGGTCGCGCGAGGGCTGGACCCGCTTCGGCTCGCCCTCCATCTTGGGGTAGGACGGGGGGTAGGGCATGTCGCCTTCGCCCTCGGCCTCGTCGCGCTCGTAGAGGTTGAGCAGCGGCTCGAGCGAGTGGGCGACGTCGTCGATCGCTGCGTGTGGGTCGCCGATCGCGGCGAAGCGCTCCGGCACGGTGGCGATCGTGAAGTCCTCCGGGGCGATCTCGGGCAGCTCGTCCCACTCGAGCGGCGCCGAGACCGGCCCGCCCGGCTTCGGGCGCAGGCTGTAGGCGGAGGCGATCGTACGGTCGCGGGCGTTCTGGTTGTAGTCGACGAAGATCCGCTCGCCGCGCTCCTCCTTCCACCACTTGGTCGTCACCTCGCCGGGCAGGCGCCGCTCGAGCTCGCGGCCGAAAGCGATCGCCGCGTGGCGGACCTCGGTGAAGGTCCAGCGCGGCTCGATCCGTACGTAGATGTGGATGCCGCGTCCGCCCGAGGTCTTCGGGAAGCCGACGTAGCCGAGGTCGGCGAGCAGCACCCGGGCCTCGGCGGCGACCCGCACTGCGTCGGCGAAATCGGTCCCGTCCTGGGGGTCGAGGTCGAGGCGCAGCTCGTCGGGGTGATCGACATCGTCCTCGCGCACCGGCCAGGGGTGGAAGGTGATCGTCCCCATCTGCGCTGCCCAGGCGACGACGGCGAGCTCGGTGGGGCAGACCTCGTCGGCGTGGCGGCCCGAAGGGAAGTCGATGCGGGCGGTGCGGACGAAGTCCGGCGCGCCCCGCGGCACCCGCTTCTGGAAGAAGGCATCGCCACCGCCTTTCTGGCGGGTCGAGACGACGATCCCGGGATGGACGCCTTTGGGCCAGCGCTCGAGGGTCGTCGGCCGGCGCGCCAAAGCCCGCATGATCCCCTCGCCGACCGCCAGGTAGTACTCGGCCACATCGAGCTTGGTGAACGCGGGCGAGCCGTCGGTTGGCGGGAAGATCACCCGGTCGGGATTCGAGACCCGCACCTGGCGAGCGCCGGCCTCGACGATCGTCGCCTCGGTCGCCATCGGCTCGACCGTAGCGTCTGAACCCGCGAAGCGGGTAGCCCGTATCCACAAGTCCAACTCCGAGCCGAAAGGAACCGTCTTGGCTGTCAAGCGTGTTTCGTCCCTGCTAGCCATTGCCGCCACTGCCGCCGTCCTGATCGCCGCGGTCCTCGCCACCCCGGCGAGCGCCGCGATCCGTCACATCGACGGCACGGTCGTCTCCAAGAACGCCAAAGACCACAGCTTCAAGCTCAGCACCCAGAGCGGCACGTTGCGGATCCGCGTCGACGCGGCAACGGTCTTCGAGCGCATCTCTGGCTTCGGCGGCCTGCGGCAAGGGCTGGCAATCGAGGTCGACGCCAAGCAGACCAGCAACGGTTTGCTCGCCAAGCAGGTCGAGACCCAGGGCGGCGGCGGTGGCGATGACAACGGTGGCGACGACCACGGCGGCCACGGCGGCGACGACGGGCCGAACCACACCTGAGCGCGGCGAGTCGCTGCTGGTCTACTCAATTTCGCGCACTCGGCAACAGGGCTGATACCGTCCGCCCTGGGAACTCGCCGGTCTTGGATCGGCACGCAACTGCTCGCCCTGCGGCGAGCCTTTCTGAGAGGACAGGGATGCGCAAGCTCTTGACGTTGATGGCCGCCCTCTGCGCTGCACTGGCGCTCACGGCGGTCGGCTTTGCCAGCGCGGCTGGGGAAGGTCCGGTCTCCGTGCGGGTCGGCAACCTCGAAGTGATCGCGGACGGCGGCTTCACGCCGAAGGCGCTGTCGAAGAAGACTTTCGAACCGATCGCCCTCCAGGTGGAAGGGAAGATCAAAACGCTTGACGGGACCCACCCGCCGGCGGCGAAGGAAATCATCATCGAAGGCGACAAAAACGCCGTCGTCGACTCGAAGGGGATCCCGGTCTGCACCTCGGGCGAGCTTCAGTCGCGCGATACCAAAACCGCCGAATCGGTCTGCGGCGACGCGATCATCGGCGAAGGCAAGACCACCGTCGAGGTCGAATTCCCCGAACAGCCCCCGATCCTGGTCAACTCGAAGCTGCTGTTGATCAACGGCGGCTCCAGCGGCGGTACGACCACCTGGTACGTCCATGCGTACTTCAACGCGCCGATCACCGGGGCAATCGTCACCACGGTGAAAATCAAAAACAAAAAGAACGGGCGCTACGGCACCTACTCAGTCGCCTCGATCCCGAAGATCGCAGGCGGCGCCGGGTCGCCGATCAGCTTCCAGCTGACGGTCGACAAGAACGTCAAGGTGGGCAGCAAGACCTACCACCCGATCGAAGCGAAATGCACTGACGGCAAGCTCCAGGTCCATGCCGAAGCGAAGTTCGCAGACGGCACCAAGGCCGCTACGGAAGTGATCCGCAGCTGCACCCCGAAGGGCTGAGCCCGGCTTCCGGCGCGCCGCGTAACTGCGGCGCGCCGGGGCCGGTGATGGCTTCGCGGCGGTAGGCGCGAAGGTTCGCCGGCAAGTGGGCCCTCTGTCGTCGGCGAGCGCAGGGTGGGCGGTCCGGGTTTCGATCTCGAAATTCCCCGAGATTTCTCCTTCCCGGACCGCCCTTTCGCAACGCCGCTCGCTCGGCACGCCTGCTTGCCCTACGATCGTCCCCATGTGCAGGAACATCAAAACCCTCTACAACTTCGAGCCCCCAGCGAGCGAGGACGAGGTCGAAGCGGCGGCGTTGCAGTACGTGCGCAAGATCAGCGGCTTCAACAAGCCCTCGCAGGCAAACCAGGAGGCCTTTGACGCGGCGGTGACCGCGGTCACCGAGGTCTCCCGGGAGCTTCTCGACCACCTGGTCACCTCGGCCCCGCCGAAGGACCGTGAGGTCGAGGCGGCTCGCCGTCGCGCCCGGGCCGAAGCGCGCTTCGCCGCCTGATCTGGGCCCAGCGCGAGATTCGCTTTGAGCCGCGCCCGCGCGGTTTCCACCTGGTCACCGGCGAGGTGCTGCAGGCGGTGCCCGAGCTTGGCGAGCTCTCGGTCGGGATCCTCCACCTGCTGATCCAGCACACCTCGGCCTCGCTGGCACTGAGTGAGAACGCCTCGTCGGACGTGCGCCGTGACTTCGAGACCTGGTTTGACCGCGCGGTGCCCGAAGGCGCTGCGTACTGGACCCACACACTCGAGGGCGAGGACGACATGCCCGCCCATATAAAGGCGGCGCTGCTCGGTCCCTCGCTGACCCTGCCCGTCAGCGGCGGCGGGCTCGCCCTCGGCACCTGGCAGGGCATCTACCTCTGCGAGCACCGCGACCGCGGCGGCCCGCGGACGGTCGTCGCCACCGCCTGGGGCGAGCCAGACGCCCCCTAGCCGTGGAGCTGTTCCTTATGTCGGCCATTCCGACATAAGGAACAGCCAGACGTTAGGAGGGCGGGATCTCGACCGTGGCGATCGGAGCGGTGGTCGGTGACTCGCTCCCGCCGGGCGGCTCGGCGGTGACCATCACGGTTGAGACGCCCTGCATGTCGCCAAGCGTGGTTGTTGCCTCGCCTTGGCCGTTGGGGACGAACAGCGTCGGGATCGCTTCGATTTCGCCTTCGCGTTCGACCCAGGCCTCGAGCACGTGATCGGTGGGGAGGGGCTCGACGTTGCGGAGCTCGATCCGGCCATGCGAGGTCCCTTCCATCGAGACCGCGGCGACGAGGCCGGTCTGTTCTTCGGTTTCTACGGTCACCGGGTTGCTACCGCCGCCCCCCGAGTCCCCGCTGCCGACCTCGTAGCCGACCACGGCGGCGACGATCAGCAGCACCGCGGCGCCGGCCGCCAGCGGCCGCCAGCGGGGACCGGCGAAGTCGCGCAGCCGGTCGAGCACACGGCGCCGCTCCGGCGCGTCGCCGTGGGTCCGCCGGGCGTCCTCCTGCACCTCGGCCAGCAGCCGCTCGCGCAGCTGCGGCGGCGGTTGCAGCCGCGCGACCGTCGCCGGCAGAGCGTCAAGCGCCGGCGCCAGCCAGCGCAGCTCCTGGCGGCAGCGCTCGCAGTCCTCGAGGTGCTGCTCCAGCGCCTCCGCTTCGCCGCGCTCTAGCGCCCCGAGCAGGTAGGCGGAAAGCTCTTCGTTCCAGCGCTCGTGCTCGATCTCGCTCATGCCAATCCCTCCGCCAGCTCGGTACGGATCTTCCTCAGGCCAAGACGTATCCGCCCCTTCACGGTGCCGAGCGGCAGCCCGAGCATCCCAGCGATCTCGGACTGACTGAAACCGCCGAAGTAGGCGAGCTCGATCACCTGCGATTGCTCGCCCGGCAGCTCTTCGAGGACGCCACGGATCTCGCTCGCCGTCTCGTGGCGGATTGCCTCGTCCTCGGTCTGCTCCTCGGCCGGCCGCTGTTCGAGGATCGCCTCGTCGTCGAAGTTCAGCTTCGGCGCCTTGCCGGAGCCGGCGCGCAGCGCGTCGATCGCTCGGTTGCGGACGATGCTGAGCAGCCAGGAGCGGACGCTGCCGCGGGCCCGGTCAAAGCGAGCGCCCGAGCGCCAGACCGAGATGAAGGCCTCCTGGGTGACGTCCTCAGCGGCGTCGCGCTCGCCGACGATCCGGTAGGCGAGCGAGTAGGCGACGCCGCCGTGGCGGTCGAAGAGAACCGCGAACGCCTCCGGGTCCTTGCCGCCGATCAGCGGCATCAGCTCCTCGTCGGCGAGGCGCTCAGCCTTCTGGCGATCAGCGGCCATCGCCAACCATCTTCGACGTCTTCGGTTCGCGGCGCGATTCCCCCATACACCGCTCCTACGCGCCGGCGGGCTCGAGCGGATCACCGGTTGCCGTTGCAGGCGCCGGTACTAGCGAGTACCATCGCCCGCATGACGACGACCTACCGCCTGCCGCCAGGCCCGAAAACGCCCCGCCTCTACAACGGCATCGCCTTTCTCGCCGCCCGCAACGCGATGATCCGCCGCCTGCAGCGCCGCTACGGCGACGCCTTCACGATCGACATGCCGGGTTTCGGCAGGATGGTGCTGGTCTCCCGTCCCGACCTCGTCAAACAGGTCTACACCGCCAAGCCCGACGTCCTCCACGGCGGCAAGAACCCGCTCGGCGAAATCCTCGGTCCCGGCTCGCTCTTCTCGATGGATGAAGAGCGCCACCTGCGCGAGCGCCGGATGCTGCTGCCGCCCTTCCACGGCGACCGGATGCGCTCCTACGAAGCGATCATCGAAGAGGAGGCGAACCGGGCGCTGGCCACCTGGCCCGAGGGCAAGCCGTTCGCGACGATCGACTCGTTCCAGACGGTCACCCTGCGGATCATCCTGCGGGCGGTGTTCGGCGCCGAGGGCCGCGAGCTGGCCGAACTGCAGAAGCTGCTGCCGCCGATGACCGCGCTCGGCCAGCGGCTCGTCACCGCGCCGTTCCTGCGCCGCGATTACGGCCGCTGGTCGCCCGGCGGGCGCTGGCGGCGGATGCGCGCCCGCTACCGGCAACTGGTCGACACGCTGATCGACGACCACCTCGCCGACCCCGAGCTGGAGCAGCGGATCGACATCCTGGCGCTGATCCTGCGCGCCCAGCTCGAGGAGGGGGAAGAGGTCGACCACGCCGACACTGCCGACGAGCTGCTGACCCTGCTGGTCGCCGGCCACGAGACCACGGCCTCGGCGCTTGCCTGGTCGGTCGAGCGGCTGAGCCGCCACCCTGAGGTGCTGCGGCGACTCGAGGCGGAGGCCGAGGGGGAGGAGAACGAGCTGCGGATCGCCACCGCCAACGAGGTGCTGCGGGTGCGGCCGATCATCAGCGCCACCGGGCGCTACGTGATGAAGCCGTTCGAGGTGGGGGAGTGGCGGCTGCCGGCCGGCTCGCGGGTCGTCACCGGGATCGTGCCGCTGCACGAAGACGGCCGCTTCCACGAGGGCGGCGAACGCTTCGACCCCGACCGCTACGTCGGCCGCAAGCCCGACACCTACGCCTGGATCCCGTTCGGCGGCGGCGTCCGTCGCTGCCTCGGCGCTGCCTTTGCCCAGTTCGAGATCGACATCGTCCTCCGCACGATGCTGCGCAGCTTTGAACTGCAGCCGAGCGACAACCCTCCTGAGCGCGAAAGCTTCCGCGGCGTCGCCTTTGCGCCGGGCAAGGGCGGCGTCGCCGTCGTTCGCCGCCGTCGCCCGCAGGCGCGGGAGGATCAGGCCGTCGACCCGGAGAGCACCAGCTTCATCACCGCTTTGAACTCGGAGGAGACGGGCTCGAGCTCCTCGCCGCGGACCAGCGCCCGCACCAGCGTGTGATGTAGCCCGCTGACCAGCATGTAGGCGCGCTCGATCGAGACCGGCTCGAGCCGTGGGTCGCGGGCCGAATCGCCCTCCATAACCGCGACGATCAGCTCGGCGTAGCGCTCGAAGCCTTCGCGCTGCGCCATCACGACCCGTTCGCCGAGCGAGGGGCTGGCGAAGGTCTGGGTCAGCCCCGGGTCGCTGGTAATCAGGCCCAGATAGGTGTCGATCGCTTGGTCGATCTGGGTCGCGATCGGGGCGTCGCGGTCGATCGCCCGGTCGACCTCGTCGAGGAAGGCATCGGACATCGCCGTCATCAGCTCGACGAAGCAGGCTTCCTTGTCCTCGAAGTGGTTGTAGAAGGTGCGCCGCGAAGCCCGGGCGTGGCGGACGATGTCGGTGACCTGCGTTCGCGCCAGGCCATTTTCGCGAATCGAGGCCGCGAGCCCCTCCATCAACCGCGCGTGTTGCGCTTCCCTGCTGGTCTCTGCATCTATCGCCATCTCGTCAACGCTACCCGGCTGCGCGGTAGATGAGCTGGCGGATGAGCCCGGCACTCGCTCTCCCAGGAGTCGTGTGCCGGGCTCGGGTCCATTCCCTGACTAGGCGATCTTCCCTATCGCGACCGTGGGAATCGTCTGCTTGCAAGCAGCCAGAGTCATCAGCTCACCCCCTCCCATAAGCGGCTATCCCTACCGGCGTTCGACCCCCTTAAATGCTGGAATGGATTCCACCATTGGAACGCGTGGCCCTAAAAAACCGCACTGTCGGGAAAGGAAGCGTTTATGCTCCAAACCTTCCTTGTCACTCGAAAATGGAGAACCAATGAATGCAGCGACGCGGGGTAAGTGGCGCGGTGTTTCCGACGCGGCGCTCGGCGCAATCGTGTCCCACCCGGTTCGCTGCCGGCTGATCGCGATCTTCGCCGACCGAGTAGCAAGCCCCAACGAAATCGCCCAGGAGCTCGGAATGCCGGTCGGCGACGTCAGCTACCACGTTCGCACCCTGAAGGACGCAGGGATCATTGAACTCGTCGAGGAGCGGCCGGTGCGTGGGTCGACCGAGCACTTCTACCGCGCGGTGCTGACCAACATCGTCCTCAGCGAGGAGGAATACGAAGGCCTGTCCCTCGAGCAAAAGGTCGGTTTCGCCCGTCAGGCCTTCCAGCTGGCGGCCGCCGAGGCCAGCTTCTCGCTGGAGACGAAGAAATTCGGCGAGCGCAACAACCATCACATCGCCCGGGTGCCGTTCAAGGTCGACGAGCAGGGCTGGAACGAACTTTCCGAGCTGCACCGCGAGATGCTCGAACGAATGATGGAGATCTGCACTGAGAGTGACCTCCGCTCGATCGGGAGCGAGGAGCCACGAATTCCGGGCATCGCCTTTCATGCTCAGTTCGAGATGCCGCCACGGCGGCAGGGCGCCGACAGCGCCTGACCGCAGCTCCCGGCGAGCAGCCCATATGCTGCCGCCGTGCTGATCGTCACCACCACGGATCTGCCCGGCTACGAGGTCGGCGAGGTGCTCGGCGAGGTCTTTGGCCTTACCGTGCGCTCGCGCAACATCGGCTCGACGATCGGTGCTGGGCTCAAATCGCTGAAAGGCGGCGAGCTCAAAGGGATGACGAAAATGCTGGTCGAAGGCCGCGAGCACGCGACCGAACGGCTGATCGAAGAGGCCGAGGGCAAAGGCGCCAACGCGATCCTCGCCTTCCGCTTCGACTCCTCCGAGCTCGGCTCCACCTGGACCGAGATCTGCGCCTACGGCACCGCCGTCAAGGCGCGCAAGCTCTAGCCCGGCCTAGAGGTCACCCTCTTGGGCTTCCTGCCAGGGGTTGATCCCGGGGTTGCCAGCGATGATCTCGTCGATCTCCGCCAGCTCCGCGTCGGAGAGCTCGGGGTTCTCCAGCGCGGCGACGTTCTGCTCCAACTGGCGCACCGAGGAGGCGCCGATCACCAGCGAGGTGACGCGCTCGTCGCGCAGCGCCCAGGCGAGGGCAAGTTGCGCCAGCGAGTGGCCGTGGCGCTCAGCGACCCGATTCAGCTCGCGCAGCATTGCGATCGTTTCCTCGCCGAGCCAGTCCTGCTCGAAGGCGCCGTAATCGGCCCGGTTGCGGGCGGCCCGCGAGTCGGCGGGGATGCCCTCGAGGTAGCGGTCGGTGAGTAGTCCCTGGGCGAGGGCGGTGAAGCCGATTACGCCGAAGCCGAGCTCGGCCGCGGTGTCGAGCAGTCTGTCGCTCTCGATCCAGCGGTTGATCATCGAGTAGGAGGGCTGGTGGATTAGCAGCGGGGTGCCGAGCTCGCGCAGGATCGCCGCCGCCTCGCGGGTCCGGGCGGCGTCATAGGAGGAGATGCCGACGTAGAGCGCCTTGCCCGCCCGCACCGCGGCGTCGAGTGCGCCCATCGTCTCCTCCAGCGGCGTCGTCGCGTCGAGCCGGTGCGAGTAGAAGATGTCGACGTACTCGAGCCCCATCCGCACCAGCGACTGATCGAGCGAGGCGAGCAGGTACTTGCGCGAGCCGCCGCCCTGGCCATAGGGCCCCGGCCACATGTCCCAGCCGGCCTTGGTCGAGATGATCATCTCGTCGCGGTAGGGGGCGAAGTCCTCGCGCATTAGGCGACCGAAGTTGATCTCGGCGGCGCCGTAGGGCGGGCCGTAGTTGTTGGCCAGGTCGTGGTGGGTGATGCCGAGGTCGAAAGCGCGGCGGGCGATCGCGCGCTGGGTCTCGAATCGGCGGTCGTCGCCGAAGTTGTGCCAATAGCCGAGCGAGAGGACTGGCAGGTCGAGGCCGCTGCGGCCGCAGCGGCGATACCGCATCGTCCCCTCGTAGCGGTCGGGGGCGGCGACGTAGCTCACCCACGCATCTTTGCAACCAGCTCAAGCTGCGGCGCCAGGCTGCCGATCACTCAATCGTGGACACCTCTCAACTTCCCCACATCGCCAAGGTCGAGTTGCTGAAGAAGGGCTACCACGCCGAGTGCTCTTGCAGCTGGCGCGGCCCCTTCCACGCCAACCCGGAGCCAGCGGTGCAGGACGCGATGGCGCACGAACGCAACCCCTGGGGCCCAGAGAGCCAGGCGGACGCGATCGCGACCGCCAACGGCCGCGCCGACCGTCACCTCAACGGCCGCCCGTAGCAAGGGTTCCTCCGCGAGGTTGCCGTTTGCCGCCCTATAGGCGGCGAAAGGCAACCTCATCGCTGCCGGCCCGCGCTAGGCGGCGCTTGGCACGCTGCCGGCCTCGACGGGACCGCCAGCGGCCCGCCAGGCGCCGACGCCGCGGCCGACGTGAACGACGTCGTCGAATCCCTCTCGCTGCAGGATCGAGGCTGCAAGCCCGGACCTCTTACCGCCGCGGCAGATCGTCGCGATCGGCCGCTCGCGGGGCAGCTCCTCGAGCCGCTGGGCGAGGTCGCCGTAGGGGATGTGGAGCGAGCCGGGGATGTGCTCGGCCTCGTACTCGGAGGCGGCGCGGACGTCGAGCACGACCGGTGCCGCCGGTCCCTCGGCCCGACGGAGCAGCTCGTTCGGCTCGATTAGCTCGATTCGCATCACCGGCCGGCCGTCGGTACGCCAGGCGGTCATCCCGCCCTCGAGGAAGCCGCGCACCTTGATCCCGACCGAGGCCAAGAGCTCGGCGGCGTGGCGCTCGTCGCCATCGGAGGCGGCGACGACGATGATCTCGGTCCCGCTCGGGGCAACCCGCGAGACCTTGGTCGCGAAGCCAGTGTCGTAGGAAGAAGTGCTGAGGGCGCCGGCGATGTGCGACTCGTCGAACTCCTCGTTGGTACGCCCGTCGATCACGCAGGCGCCGGTGGCGACCGCCTCCTCGACCTCGTGCGGGGTCATCGCCTGGGGGGTGCCGAAGTGCTCGACCAGCGGGCCGCGGTTGAGGTTGACGATCCGCTCGACGTTGGGCGGCTTGTCGCCCAGTGAGCCAATCGCATCGGCGACGAACTCGGCCTCGTCGGCAAAGGCCAACGCCCGGTTGTGGCGGCGCTCGAAGCCGATCGTCGAGGAGGTCTTGAGGTCGAGCCCGGAGCCGCCGCAGAGCGAGCCGCCGAGGTGGCCGGGCCAGACCTCGACCTCGTCATCCAGCTCCAAGAGCCGCTCCTGCAGCGACCGGTACATCGCCTGCGCTCCCGCGCGCGGCTCGACCGCGAGGTCGGGACGGGCGACGTCGCCGATGAACAGCGAGTCGCCGCTGAGGAGCGCCCACGGTGCCCCGCCGCGGCTGTCGTCGCGGAGCAGGAAGGCGGTGTGCTCGGGCCGGTGGCCCGGCGTGTGGATCGCTTCGACGCTGACCTCGCCGAGCTCCAGCACCCAGCCGTCGGCGAAGGGCTCGTGGTCGAACTGCGCCTCGGCCTGCTCATGGACGTGGATCGTCGCCCCAGTCGTCCGCGCCAGTCGCCCATGCCCGGAGACATGGTCGGCGTGGTTGTGGGTCTCCAGCACGTGCCCGATCCGCACCCCGTGCAGCCGTGCCAGCCGCCGGTATGGCTCGACGTCCCACTGCGGATCGACCACCGCCGCGACCCCCGCTTCACGGTCACCAACTAGGTAGGAGGCGCAGCCAAGGTCCTCGTGAATGATCTGGCGGAAGAGCATGAGGGGAAGGTAGCGCCTCGGCCAGCGCTTTGTCGATCTAGCTAGTCAAGAAAAGCCGGCGAACCAGTATGGCGGGTGGTGGTGCAAGCGAAGGGGCGGCGAGAAGGAAGCGTCGAAGAGCACGGTCCGGGAAAGCGGCTGCGGCAGCACAACCTTTGCGCGCATCTGCGACGCGACCCCGGAGCAGACCTGGACGCTGTCGGGCCCTTCTCCGGCCCGCAGCGAGGCCGGATCGACGGGCGTGCGCACGAATGCGGTGAGCTCGGCGGCGAACCGCGTCGGGCTCAGATGGCGCCAGCGGATTGCAACTCGCTCCAGGCTGGGGCGATAGGGGGCGCCGAGGCAGTACCCGCTGGTGACTTGGGCGACCAGCGTGTGCGGTCCGACTTCACGGGCGACGAACGGCGTCGCTTCCACCCTGCTCGGCACGCTCGGCGGTATCGGCGGCGGAGCGCCGCTTGCGGTCGGCGTGCCCGCGAATACCCCGAGGAGGAGGGCGATACCTGCCGTCAGCAGGAGCGTCACTACCGAGCCACGACCGAAGCGGTACTGCATCGGCTAAGACTAGGAACGCCTCAGGACGCATACAATCCTCCGGTGGAGGCGAGCCGGCGATTCGACCTGGCGTTATTCGGGGCTACCGGTTTTACCGGCGGGCTGACCGCCCGCTACCTCGCGGCCAACGCACCGGCCAACACGAATTGGGCGATCGTTGGTCGCAGCCGCGCCAAGCTCGAGGCGCTCGCCGCCGAGCTCGCGGCGAGCGAGGGAGCTGCGCCGCCGCCCGAGGTGCTCGTCGCCGACGCCGCCGACCCGGCGTCACTCGCCGAGGTCGCCGCCGCGACCCGGGTCATCGCCACCACCGTCGGTCCCTACGCCCTCTACGGCGGACCGCTGGTCGCCGCCTGCGCCGCCGCCGGCACCGACTATTGCGACCTGACCGGTGAGCCCGAGTTCGTCGACCGGACCTGGCTTGACCACCACGAGGAGGCGGTGCGGAGCGGCGCCCGGCTCGTCCACTGCTGCGGCTTCGACTCGATTCCGCACGACCTCGGTGCCTATTTCACGGTTCAGCAGCTGCCTGAGGGTGTGCCGCTCACCGTCAATGGCTACGTCCACATCCACGCCCAGTTCTCCGGCGGCACCTTCCACTCGGCGGTCAACGGCTTCGGCCGCGCCCGCGAGACGATCGGTGCCGCCAAAGCCCGCCGCCGCACCGAGCTACGCGACCCGGCCCGCAAGATCCACGCCGCCTCGCCGCGGATTCGCCGCATCCCCGAGGTGGGCGGCTGGACGGCACCGCTGCCGACGATCGACGGCAGCGTGATCCGCCGCTCCGCCGCCGCGGTGTCCCGCTACGGCCCCGCGTTCACCTACGGCCACAACCTCGTCGCCAAGCACCTGGCGACGATCCCGGTGATGGCGGGCGGGGTCGGCACCGTCGCCCTGCTGGCGCCGCTGCCGCCGGCCCGCAAGTTGCTGCTGAAGCTGAAAGACCCGGGGGAGGGGCCGGACGAAGCGACCCGGGCGCGCAGCTGGTTCAAGCTCACCTTCGTCGGCGAAGGCGGGGGCGAGCGGGTGGTCACCGAGGTCAGCGGCGGCGACCCCGGCTACGGCGAGACCTCGAAGATGCTCGCCGAGTCGGCCCTCTGTTTGGCCTTCGACGACCTGCCCGACGCCGGCGGCCAACTAACTACCGTTGCAGCGATGGGTGACATGCTTCTCACAAGGGTCCGCGACGCGGGTATATCGTTCCGGGTCCGATGAGACTCGCGAGTACCCCCACCGAGCACCTCGACGTCTTGATCGTCGGCGCTGGTCTCTCCGGCATTGGCGCCGCGCATCATCTGCAGCGGCAGCGCCCGCGCGACAGCTGGGCAATTGTCGAGGCCCGCGAGGCAATCGGCGGCACCTGGGACCTTTTTCGTTACCCCGGCATCCGCTCCGACTCCGACATGCACACGCTCGGCTACCGCTTCCGGCCCTGGGTCGAGCAGAAGGCGATCGCCGACGGCGACTCGATCCTCCGCTACGTGCGCGAAACCGCCCGCCAGGCGGGGATCGACAAGAAGATCCGCTTCGACCGCCGGGTCGTCGCCGCCTCCTGGTCGAGCGCCGACGCGCTCTGGACGGTGACCGTCGAGAGCAGCGCCGGTGAGCGGGAGACGATCACCTGCAGCTTCGTCTGGATGTGCAGCGGCTACTACCGCTACGACCAAGGATTCACCCCCGAGTTCCCGGGGATCGAGCGCTTCGGTGGCGAGGTGATCCACCCCCAGCACTGGCCCGAGGACGCGGACTACGCCGGCAAGCGGGTCGTCGTGGTCGGCTCCGGGGCGACCGCGGTGACCCTGGTCCCGGCGCTCGCCGCCGACGCGGCCAAGGTGACGATGCTGCAGCGCTCGCCGACCTACATCGTCTCGGTTCCGGGCGAAGACGCGATCGCCAACTGGCTGCGGCGGACGATCGGCGAGCGCCGCGCCTACGCACTGGTGCGCTGGAAGAACGTCGGCCTGCAGAGCTTCTTCTACCGGGTCAGTCGCCGCCGGCCGAAGCTGATGCGCAATGTGATCCGCCGCGGCGTCGTCCGCGCGCTGCCGCCCGGCTTCGACGTCGACACCCACTTCAACCCGCGCTACAACCCTTGGGACCAGCGCGTCTGCCTGGTTCCCGACTCCGACCTCTTCAAATGCCTCGCCGACGGCAGCGCCGAGATCGCAACCGACACGATCAAGAGCTTTGACGAGGGCGGGATCGAGCTCGAGTCGGGGCGTCGGCTTGAGGCCGATGTCGTCGTCACCGCGACGGGCCTCAACCTGCTCTTCCTCGGCGGCACGCAGCTGACGATCGACGGCGAGGAGGTCGACCTCGGCCACCGCTTCACCTACAAGGGGATGATGCTGAGCGGGGTCCCCAACCTCCTCTTCACGATCGGCTACACGAACGCCTCCTGGACGCTGAAGGCCGACCTCGTCGCCGAATACGGCTGCCGCCTGCTCGACCACATTGAAACCGGCGGCTACGACTTCTGCGCGCCCGAGGTCAGCGACCCCTCGCTGGATGAGGAGCCGCTGCTCGACTTCACCTCGGGCTACGTCCTGCGCTCGCTAGCCGAGCTGCCGAAGCAGGGCTCGAAGGAGCCTTGGAAACTGCGCCAGAACTACCCGCTCGACCTGCGCAGCCTTCGTCACGGGCCGGTCGACGACCAGATGCGCTTCGGCCGCGTCGCCGAGCAGGCGATCAACTCGAGTGAGGCCGCGCAGGACGCACTGGCCGGCTCTCGCGCGTAGCAGCGCTAAAGCGCCGGTACCCTAGGCGCCATGGACGACCAACAGATTCTCAACCGCATCGACGAGCTGGTCCAAGAAGAGGAGGAGCTGCTCCACCGCCACGAGTCCGAGGGGCTCGACTCCGAAGAGGAGGCGCGGATGGAGGAGCTGAAAGTCCAGCTCGACAAGGCCTGGGACTACCTGCGCCAGCGCCGCGCCCTGCGCCAGTACGGCGAGAACCCGGACGACGCCTCGATGCGCGACGGTGGCACGGTCGAGGACTACGGCACGGTCTCGCAGTACGACGAAGCCGACACCGACTGAGCGCCACCTCGGCCGGTTGCAAAACGGCGCGCCGCCCAAACCGGGACGACGCGCCTAGCGATTAACAAAGGGAGCCAAGACCCCCAATCCGCTAGGTACCCGCCCGGCGCCTCTTTACCTTCATTTTTCCTGTGTGCGTTTCTCGTCCGGTGGGTGGCCGGACCCCGGTCGCGAAGTTAGGCCGGTGAGCTGCGGAATCTGGTCCGAAGTCCAGCCGCGGCGCGGTGCGGACCGGGCTCGGAATCGTCCCTGGTTCCCTGCAGCACGAGGTCGACTTCCTGGGGCGGCAGGCCGGCGGCCTCAGCGACTTGATTGAGCGAGTAGTGGGCTGCGGCGGTCCGGATCCACTCGTTGCGGCGACGCAGCGCGGCGTCGCTCTCGGGACGCGCCCGGAGGCACTCGGCGGTTTCGCGGACGATTCTCAACTCTTCAAGCGGCATAGCTTTCCCTGGTCACAACGACTTACCGGAAAGCCTTTCAATGCCTTGCCGCCAGCGGTATCGCGAAAATTGGGATCTTCGGGGCTGCTCTCCCCACTTTTCTGTCCATGCGGTCCCCGCGACCGAGTAGCGCGCCGAGACAGCCGGCGACGCTCTAAGCTTTCGAGCGCTTGGACCCGTTTTTCGACGGGTCCTTTTGGCGCCTTGGCGGAGTGGCTACGCAGCGGCCTGCAAAGCCGTTTACACCGGTTCGATTCCGGTAGGCGCCTTTTCGCTGTCCATCAAAGATTTGGCTTGACAGACGAGGCGGTGCCTTCCTCATCGTGGTCGCCCTCGGAGCGCTCCACGCTGGACCCGATATCACGGACAGGACTGCTCGGCGCTCACCGCGATCCCTCAGCGAAGGCGACCGCCAGTTCGTCGACGACCGGCTGGGCTTCAGCGGGGGCGGCGAGGGTCAGGATCAGCTCGCCGTCGTGTTCGGTGAGGGCGAGGTCGAGGAACGAGCAGCACTCGGCCTCGGCGGCGACGATCTGCGCCAGACGGTGGCGGGTCGTCGGGTCGAAGCGAAAGCGCAGGATGTGGCGCCCGCCTTCCTCCTCGCGACCGATCAGGCTTGCGGCGCCGACCTCGGCGATCTCGCTCAGGCGCTGCTGAAAATCGCTCGCGCCGAGGGAGCAGGCGATGGGCTCGGCGTCAGTCATTTCTCATTCTCCTTGCGGATCGGTTTCCTGGTCTCGCTAGTGTTGAACCTGAACCTGGGTTTAGGTCAAGGGCAGGATCGAAATGACTGACGCAACGCTCACCATCGGGGAAGTCGCCGAGCAGGCGAAGATCAACGTCTCGGCGATCCGCTTCTACGAGCGCAACGGCCTGCTGCCGGAGGCCGAGCGGGTCAGCGGCCAGCGACGCTTCACCGCCGACACCGTGCAGCGACTCGGGATCATCGACGTCGCCAAGCAAGCGGGGTTCACCTTGGGCGAGGTTGGCGTCCTGCTCAATTCGATCGACCAGGGCGCTCCCGCTCACGAACAGCTGCAGGCGCTCGCCGCCCGCAAGCTGCCCGAAGTCGAGGCACTGATCGAGCGGGCCGAGGCGATGCGCGCTTGGCTCACCACGGCGAGCAACTGCGGCTGCGACTCGTTGCAGTCATGTGACCTATTCGTCGACGGCGTCGACTCGCTAGAGGTCGTGTCCGCCGGACCTTCGAGGCGGAAGCCTGAGTGAACCGTCCGGCCCGCGTGGGCCGGACGGTTCAGGCAAGGGACCTAGGCTCAGTCGTCGGAACCGTGACCGCCGCTGCCGTGGTCATCACCGGGAGGATCGTCGGAGCCGTGTCCGCCACTGCCGTGATCGTCGCCACCGCCGCGGGAGTCATCGGAGCGGCTACCGCCGGGATTGGCCTCGATCCTGGTCGCGATCAGACGGTCACCCGACCGGAACGCGTGCACCTCGACGGGGGTTCCGCGGGATAGATCGGAGAGCCCCGAGATGTGCTCGTAGGTGGTGGAGGAGCGAACGACGAATCGGGTTTGTGACCCGCCCGCCTGGTTGATGGTGAGTGCACCACCGTTTTTCGCGATGCTGGCGACGGTGCCGTCGAAGCTGCGGGTGCCGTCGCTCGGCTTCGCGGCGACCGGCCCGCTGAGCAGCGCCAGCGTGAGGATTGCTGCCGCTCCAGCGAGCAGCATCGATGCGATTCGCTTGCTTTTCATGAGAATTGCCTTTCTGTAATGCCGTTGCGATCTTTTTTCGTGCGGCAACGGGGTGCAGTCTCGGGCTGAGCCGGTCGGTAGTTCAATGGGACAAAGGTCGCGGTACCTCCCGGACCGGCGGCGGGCGATGATGAGGCCGTGTACGAGAGACGCAAGAGTCCCGGCGCCGGCATCCCGCCGCCCCCGAGCACCGGCGCGGCGGTGGCTCGCTTCGTCGTCGGCAGCCTTCTCGCCGTCGCTGTCGTCGCCGTCGGGGGCTACTTCGCGTTGCGTTCGATCACCACCGAGGAGGCGGAAAAGAACACTCGCGAACGGGTCCAGCTCGAGGGTGCGTTAGTCGAGGCCGCCGGTCTCAGCGACGGAGTTCTGAGCGGCCAGCCCGCCGCGCTCGCCCGGCTCGAAGCGCTGGTGCTTGGGCAGGTGCTCGACAGCTCACTGATGCGGGTGAAGATCTGGTCGCGAGACGGGCGCATCCTCTATTCCGACCAGCCCGCGCTGATCGGTGAGCGCTACCGGCTCGGCGCGGACGAGCAAAGCCTGTTCCGCGAAGGCGGAGCCGACGCCGAGCTCAGCGATCTTTCCGAGCCGGAGAATCGCTTCGAGCGCGCAGAGGGAGAACTGCTCGAGGCGTATACGACGATCCGTACTCCGAACGGAACCCCGGTGCTGTTCGAGATCTATCAGCGGGTCGACTCGATCGAGGCGAGCGGCGAACGACTGCTGAAGGCCCTCGCCCCGCCGCTGCTCGCGGGCTTGGCGGTGTTGCTGCTCCTCCAGGTGCCGCTCGCGTGGTCGATGGCCCGTCGTCTTCAGCGCGGCCATGGCGATCGCGAGCGGCTCCTGGAGAGCGCCGTCGACGCCTCGGCTCAGGAGCGCCAGCGGATTCCGCCGACCTCCACGACGGGGTCGTTCAGGACCTGTCGGGGTCGCTTTCGGCATGGCGCCCCTTGCCGACGAGGCCGATCGCCGCGGCGCCACCGCGGAGGCTTCGAGTCTCCGTAGCGCGATGCCCGGCTGCGGCAGGGGATTCGCGCTCGCGGACGCTGCTGGTCGAGATCCACCCACCCAACCTCGATTCCACCGGGCTGGAGGCGGCGCTCACCGACCTGCTGAGTCCGCTGGAGGGCGAAGGGGTAGAGGTCGAGCTGAAAGTGGAGGATGCAACCTCGAGCGGAGCCGGCAGCGATGCGCTGTCTGCCGAGTGGCCAGTGAGGCGATCCGCACGTCCGTGCCCACGCAGACGCCAGCCGGGTGAGGGTCCTCGTCTCCCGGCGGGAGGACGAGACCGTGCAGGTGATCGTCGAGGACGACGGCGCGGGTTCGGCCCGGAGGTCCGCGACCAGCGTGCCGCCGCTGGGCACCTCGGTCTCTCGCTGCTTGAAGGCTTGCCCAGGGCAGATCGGTGGGAGTTCTGGAGATCGAGTCCAGTCCCGGCGAGGGCACTGGGGTCGAACTGGAGGCGCCGATACGATGATCCGGGTGCTGATCGCCGACGACCACGGGGTGGTCCGGGACGGCCTCGGCCGGCTGCTGGAGGCGACCGAGGACATCGAGTTGGTCGGGGCTGTAAGCGATGGCGAGGAGGCGGTCGAGCGAGCGCGCGAGCTGAGACCCGACGTCGTCCTGATGGACCTCGACATGCCCAACCTGGACGGCGTCGAGGCCACCCGTCGGAACGTCGCCGAGCAAACGGATGCTGCCGTTCTCGTCCTCACCTCCTTCTCGGACCGCCCGCGCATCCTTGGCGCGATCGAGGCCGGCGCCGCGGGCTACCTGCTCAAGGACGCCTCCTCAGAGGAGGTGACCGAGGGGATCAGAACCGCAGCCAGAGGAGAGTCGCCACTCGACCCGCGCGCAGCCCGCACCGTTCTGGACGCGCGCTCCGAGCCCGACCCACTGGCGGCGTTCTCGGCGAGGGAGCTGGAGGTCCTGACCCTGCTGGCAGAGGGCCTTCCCGAACAAGCTGATCGCTCGCCGGCTGGAGATCAGCGAGAAGACGGTCAAGGCCCACCTCACCCGAATCTTCCGCGAGATTGGCGTCAGCGATCGCACCCAGGCCGCGCTCTGGGCAGAGCGTCACGGTCTCGGCTCGAGCGCTTAGGGCCGAGCCCCGACCAAAGTCCAATTGCAGGCGGGACCACGGATGCACGACAGTGCATGGTCGATGCCGAGCCTTCCGATCGCATTCATCTCAAGTGGGTTCCACGGCGGCCCTTCACCTGCCTCGCGGCGCTTCTTGGTGGTCGCCCTCGCTTCGCTCTCTTCTGCCGCTGTCGCCCGCGCCTCCGATCGAGGGGATTCGGATTGCCGGCTCCTGTGGGCGTGGTGCGAGCTCCGAAGTGAGGGTGAAGGCGGATGACGGATCGCTCCGGGTCCGCTTCCAGTGGCGGACTCGAACCGATCGCACACAAGCTGGCCGGTCGCCCTCATCCACGAGGGCCGGGTCGCCTGGCGGGGCGGCGTTCGCAGCGATGGCGGTGGCTCGATCGACGTCGAACGGCGGCTCCGCGATCTGGGTGGCGCCGACCAGGTGACCGCCCGTGCTTTGGGGCCACGCGGGATCACCTGCATCGCGTCGGGCACCTTGCGGGGTAAGGGTCGATGAACGTCTTTTTTTTTTTTTTTTTTTTTTTTTTTTTTGGGGGGGGGGGGGGGGGGGGGGGGGGGGGGGGGGGGGGGGGGAAAAAAAAAATAGGACGGAGCGGATGGGACCGACTGACGGAAGCCGAGTACTTCGAGACCCGCGACGAGCAGCTCGCCCGCACGCTGCGGCGCGAGCGCGGTCTCTCGCGCCGACAGATACTGAAGCTCGGCGCCGCGGCAGGCTCGCTCCTGCTCGCCGGCGGGAGCGGGCTCGTGCGCGCCGGCGCGCGCGGTCGCGCAGGGCGCTACGACGCCGATCGTCAAGCCACTCCCGCCCGAGTGGTTCTCCCGATCGGGACCAACGCCGAGAGGCGGTGGGAAGCGATGGCCGACGAGGGATACTTGACACCCGACGATCGACCTTCTTCGTCCGCGACCACACCGCGACGCCGAGCTGGTCGACCTCACCAGGTGGCGACTCCAACGTGTTCGGCAGCGGCCTGCGCCCCACCCGAGAGCGAGGCGATCTCGCTCAGCCTACGACGACCTGCGCACTGCCTACCCTACGAGCGTCGTCCCGTGTTCCTCGAATGCGCCTGCAACGGTCGCAGTTTCTTCACCACGCAACAGGGACAGCCCGCCACCGGGACGGCGTGGAAGCTCGGCGCTGTCGGTGTCGCGCACTGGCGTGGCGTCCGCTTGCGCGAGGTGCTCGAGCGGCCGGGATCAAGCCGCGGCGCGGTCGACGTGATGCCGGAGGGCTCGACGCGACGTTGTCATCGAGCGGCGTCAACCAGGGGCACGTAACGCCGGCCGCTGCCGGTCGGGAAGGCCCTGGACGGATGTGTTGCTGGCCTACGAGATGAACGGCAAGCCGCTGCCGCCCGACGACGGCTTCCCGGTGCGGCTCGTCGTCCCGTCGTGGATCGGCATCGCGAGCATCAAGTGGCTGGGGCAGATCGAGGTCTCCCGACCAGCCGCTGGTGTCGGCCTGGAACACGACCCAGTACCGGCTGGTCGGCGGCGGCTACCCGGCGGACTGGCCGCTGCTCACCGGCCAGGAGGTGAAGAGCGCCTTCGAGCTGCCGCGGCCGGCCACCCTGCCGGCCGGCCTAGCCGGCTGCGGCTCGAGGGACGATCGTGGTCGGGCGACCCGGCCGATCGAGCGCGTCGAGGTGCAAGCGTGGAGGGTGAAAAAAAGGGGGGGGGGGGGGGGGGGGGGGGGGGGGGGGGGGGGGGGGGGGGGGGGGGGGGGGGGGGGGGGGGGGGGGGGGGGGGGGGGGGGGGGGGGGGGGGGGGGGGGGGGGGGGGGGGGAAAGAGTGGGGCTGCAGTCGCGCGCAGATAAATGCAATACCGCCCTCCACGGCCCCAACCTGCCGCAGGCGTGGGTGCGCTGGAGCATCGACTGGCGCCCGCCGGGCCCCGGCAGCTACCAGCTGCTCGCGCGCGCGACCGACAACCGAGAACACGGCCCAGCCCGACACCGTGCCGTTCAACGGCAACGGCTACCAGTTCTGGGCCGTCGTCCGGGCACCCCGTGACCGTCGCTTGAGAAAAAAAAAAAAAAAAAAAAAAAAAAAAAAAAAAAAAAAAAAAAAAAAAAAAAAAAAAAAAAAAAAAAAAAAAAAAAAAAAAAAAAAAAAAAAAAAAAAAAAAAAAAAAAAAAAAAAAAAAAAAAAAAAAAAAAATCAAGATGTCGCAAAAAGAAAAATGACGAGACCTAAATGTCCGCCTGCTCGAGCCGCTTTTGATGATCTCGGTTATCGTGAATTAGATGGTCTGCTAAAAGGCCTCGTCTATGATTTGCTTGACCAAGAGCGTCAGCCTGGCCTTCTCGATTGAAAAAAAAAAAAAAAAAAAAAAAAAAAAAAAAAAAAAAAAAAAAAAAAAAAAAAAAAAAAAAAAAAAAAAAAAAAAAAAAAAAAAAAAAAAAAAAAAAAAAAAAAAAAAAAAAAAAAAAAAAAAAAAAAAAAAAAAAAAAAAAAGGCCCGGGATCGAAGAGGGGGTTTGGTGGTCCAGCGGGACGTGGGCACAAATTTGTTTTTTTTTTTTGGGGGGGGGGGGGGGGGGGGGGGGGGGGGGGGGGGGGGGGGGGGGGGGGGGGGGGGGGGGGGGGGGGGGGGGGGGGGGGGGGGGGGGGGGGGGGGGGGGGGGGGGGGGGGGGGGGGGGGGGGGGGGGGGGGGGGGGGGGGGGGGGGGGGGGGGGGGGGGGGGGGGGGGGGGGGGGGGGGGGGGGGGGGGGGGGGGGGGGGGGGGGGGGGGGGGGGGGGGGGGGGGGGGGGGGGGGGGGGGGGGGGGGGGGGGGGGGGGGGGGGGGGGGGGGGGGGGGGGGGGGGGGGGGGGGGGGGGGAAAAAAAAAAAAAAAAAAAAAAAAAAAAAAAAAAAAAAAAAAAAAAAAAGGGTTTAAAAGGGTAGTGGTATGTCGTCACCGCCGTAATCCTTCCCCACTACGTCTTTAGGAGGGGTCGAGATCTAAGGCATGAAACTCACAAAGCATATCCGGCATCGTTCCAAAAAAAAAAAAAAAAAAAAAAAAAAAAAAAAAAAAAAAAAAAAAAAAAAAAAAAAAAAAAAAAAAAAAAAAGGGACATCGGGTGTCATGTGGGTGGGGATTTCCGGGGCCAACTGCGCCGGACGGTTCCCCTTTAGATGCGTCCCTATCCCGTTGCCCTGGGTGCCGATCACAACGGAATTTCATTCCGGTTGTGCTCGCCCGGATAGGATCGGCGGGGAAACGGAACGGAGGGTCGAATGCAGGCGAACGAAGAGATGGGCCCGATCGACTACGTGTTGGTCGAGTGGCCGGGACGGCGACCGCACGGGGAGCTGGCGCCGCACCTGGTCGACCTGGTGGATCGCGGCCTGATCCGGATCCTCGATCTCGCCTTCATCGCCAAGGACGA
This sequence comes from uncultured Actinomycetes bacterium, assembly GCA_963729055.1. GTDB lineage: Bacteria > Actinomycetota > Thermoleophilia > Solirubrobacterales > 70-9 > VAYN01. The sequence goes on from CAVSMQ010000010.1 coordinate 115,153, forward strand.
GGAGGGCAACGTGGCGGCGCTCGAGATCGCCGAGGTCGGCGGCGAGGTGGTCGAGCTGGCGGTCTTCGAGGGCGCCTCGTCGGGCCTGATCGGCGAGGACGAGGTCGATCAGGCCGGGGCCGCGCTCGAACCGGGGACCGCGGCCGCCTTGCTGGTCTACGAGAACGCCTGGGCGGCCCCGTTCGCCAGCGCCGTCAGGCGCTCCGGCGGGCAGCTCGTCGCCAGCGGCCGGATCCCGGTCGAAGACGTCCTCGCCGCGCTCGACGCGGCCGAGGCCTAAAGGAGGAGGAGCGATGCCAGGACTATTGCGTGGAGTTGCCCGGACGGCGGCGATCGCCGGCACCGCCAGTGCCGTCGGCGGCCGCGTCCGCCACCACCAGGAGAAACGCTGGGCCGCGCAGGAAGCACCCGCGCCCGCGGAACAGCCGCCGCGCCGGCACCCGCCCCCGCCCAGGCGCCGGCGGCGCCTCGATGCTCGAACAGCTGAAACAGCTCGGTGAACTGAAAGACCAAGGCGTGCTCACCGAGCAGGAGTTCTCCGAACAGAAGGCGAAGCTGCTCGCCGGCTGACCCCCGCCGGCGCCCCCCTAGAAAGGACCAATCATGCTCCCGCTCGCAGACATCAGTTTCGGCGAACTGCTGCTGATCGTCGTCGGGATCTTCTTCTTCGTGATCTGGATCTGGATCCTCTTCACGATCATCACCGACCTCTTCCGCGACCACGAGATGTCGGGATGGGGGAAGGCGCTCTGGATCCTCTTCCTCGTCTTCATCCCCTTCCTGACCGCGCTCGTCTACCTGATCGCCCGCGGCAACGGGATGCGCGACCGGACGATCAAGGCCCAGGCCGAGGCGAAAAAGCACTTCGACGACTACGTCCGCACCAGGCCCACACGACGCCCGCCGACGAACTCCACAAGCTCAACGAGCTGAAGGAAAACGGCGCCCTCTCCGAGGAGGAGTTCCAGAAAGCGAAGGACAAGCTGCTGGGCTGAGCGCCGCGATGGCCAAGTGGGGCGTTCTCGCGGTGCTCGGCGCCGCGCAGTTCCTGATGGTCCTCGACCAGGCGGTGATGAACGTCGCGATCTCGCAGCTGGTCGCCGACTTCGACACCACGGTGACGACGATCCAGGCGGTGATCGCGCTCTACGCGCTGGTGATGGCCGGGCTGATGCTGACCGGCGGCAAGCTCGGCGACATCTCGGGCCGCCGGCGCGCCTTCGCGATCGGGCTCTGCATCTACGCCGCCGGCTCGGCGCTGACCGCCGTCTCCTGGAACGTCCCCAGCCTGATGCTCGGCTGGTCGGTGCTCGAGGGGATCGGCGCCGCGCTGGTGCTGCCGGCGATGGTCGCCCTCGTCGCCGGCAACTTCCAGGGCCAGGAGCGCGCGGTCGCCTACGGCGTGCTCGGCGGGGTCGCCGGCGCCGGGATCGCGGTCGGCCCGATCCTCGGCGGCTGGGCGACGACCGAGCTGAGCTGGCGGGTCGTCTTCGCCGGCGAGGTCGTCGTCGCGACCGGGATCCTGCTCGGCCTGCGGCTGCTCGAGGACGCCGGAGCGTCGAGGGCGCCCGGCCGCAGCTCGACTGGGTCGGCGGCGTCCTCTCGGCGCTCGGCCTCGGGCTGGTCGTCTTCGGCGTGCTCCAGGCGAGCAACTGGGGCTGGCTGCAGCCGCGCAGCTCGCCGATCGAGCCCTTCGGCTTCTCGCTGACCCCGTTCGTGATCGCCGCCGGCGGCGTGGTCCTCGCCGCCTTCCGCGCTGGGAGCGGCGCCGCGAGGAGCGCGGCGAGGACCCGCTCGTCCACCTCGGCCTGCTCGCGATTGCCCGGCTGCGCGGCGGCGTGGTGATGCTGCTCTCCCAGAACCTGATCCTGATGGGCGTCTTCTTCACCGTGCCGCTCTTCCTCCAGATCGTCCAGGGGCTCGACGCGCTCGAAACCGGGGTGCGGATGCTGCCCGCCTCGGTCGGCCTCTTCGTCAGCCGCCCTGGCCGGCTCGGCGCTGGCCAAGCGCTTCCCGGCGCGGACGCTGGTCCGCGTCGGGCTCGGCGATCACCTTCGTCGCCATCCTGCTGCTGCTCGACACGATCGAGCCCGAGCTCGACAACGCCTCCTTCCTGATCGCGATGGGCGTGCTCGGGGTCGGGATGGGGCTGATCGTCTCCCAGCTCGGCAACGTCGTCCAGTCCTCGGTCGGCGAGCGACGACCGCAGCGAGGCGGGCGGCCTGCAGAACACCGCCCAGCAGCTCGGCTCCTCGCTCGGCACCGCGCTGCTCGGCGCGATCGTGATCAGCGGCCTGATCGGCGCCTTCTCCGCCAACGTCGCCGCCAACCCGAAGATCGCCGACGAGCGTCAAGCAGCAGGTCGAGGTCAGGCTCAGCGCCGGCGGCAGCTTCGTCGCCGCGGACCAGGTCGAAGCGGCGGCGCAGGAGGCGGGGGTCGAGCCCGGCCACGACCGCGGAGCTCGTCGCCGACTACGAAGACGCGCAGCTCAAGGCGCTGAAGATCGCCTTCCTGTTCGCCGCGGCGCTGGTCCTGGCCGCCTTCTTCGCGACCCGCAACCTGCCGCCCGAGCCGAGCTGCAGGCGGGGCCGAGCCGCCGCTGGTCGAGACCTGACCGTGGGCGCCGGCCGCTCAGCCGCCCGGCGCCTCTTCGACCTGGAAGTCGGTGCCCTCGCCACCGGTCCACGGCGAGCGCCCCGCGCGCCACCAGGATCGCGTCGTCGGGGCTGCTGGCGTCGATCTCGAGGTGGTGGCGGATTAGACCCTCGTCGCCGGCGAAGCCCGGCTCGCGCTCGGCGAAGCGGTAGACGCCGACAACTTCGAGCTGGGTGATCGCGCCGCCTGAGAGGTCGCCGCGGCAACTGACTGAAAAAAGAAGGCATGGCGGCGAATGCTATGTGCAGCCGGGGCCGATTTTTTGGGTCCCGTAACTCGAATCTGTCCGAGCGGTTTTTTCGGTGCTAATTTCCACCCCCACTCAGCGAGGTGGGGTGGTGCGCTGGGGGGAAGTACAGGGAGCCCCTGAAGTTGTACGAAAGGCAATCCCCCCGTGCCGCGAAAGGTCCTGTCCGTAATCGTCCTCGCCTCGCTACTCGCTCTCGCGTGCAGCGGAACGGCGCTCGCCGCTCCCACCTGGCTGGAACCGAAGAACCTCTCCGAGAAAGGCTTTGGCGCCTTTAGCCCGCGGGTCGGATTCGACGGCAGCGGTCAGGCGGTGACGAGCTGGTTCGGGGCTACCGATACCACCGGCGACACCACCCAGATCTCCGAACGGCCGCGCGCCGGCGAATGGTCTGCGGTCAAAAACCTGCAGGTCGACGGCACCAATACGCCGGACCTGGCCGTGAGCGCCAACGGCACCGCCGTGGTCGCCTGGGAGTTCGACGACGTTCCAGAATCGCCGGACGGCTCCTACATCGAGGCGAGCGTTCGCACCAATGGAGTGTGGTCGTCGGCCGCGCCGCTGCCGAAAGACAAAAAAACCCATTGCAGTTCGCCTATTACCCGCGCGTGGCCGTCGACTCGGCGGGCGACGCGATCGTCGTTGCAGGAAGGCTACTCACCGGCCGACAAAACCCTGTGCTTCCACAACGAAGGCGAATACGTGGTCCGGGCCTCGGTGCGGATGGCCGGCGGCGAATGGAGTACGCCGAAGGATGTGACCACCGGTACGACCGAAAACGCGAAGAAGCTCTCGGCCGCGATTAACCCGTCCGGCGATATCGCGGTTGCCTGGGAGGACATGAAAGGCAACCGCGCCTACGTCTCGCTCAAGCGGGCGGGGCAGGAACCGGTAGATCACACGCTCTCGACGAAAACGTCGGGGTCGCCGCAGGTCGCCTTCGCGGCCGACGGTACCGCGATCGCTGTCTGGGACGAAAATGACGCCGGCCTCTGGGTCTCCGGCTCGACCGCCGCGCCGGGCGGCGGCACCTGGTCGGCTCCGCAGCACCTCTCGAGCAACGGCTACGACGCCTTCCAGCCGGACCTTGCCGTCGCCCCCGGCGGCGAAGCGGTGGCGGTCTGGGAAACGCTCGCCGCGATCGATGAAAACAGCCCGGTCGCCGTGCAAGGAGCGATCAGGTCCGGTGGCACCTGGCTGCCGGCGCAGAGCCTCTCGGCTGAAGTTCCGTTCAAAAAACTCCGCGCCTGCCCAGGGTCGCGATCAACCCAGCCGGCTCGGCAACCGTCGCCTGGCAGCTGCCAACCGGCTCGGGCAACGTCGTCGAAGGCAACGTCCGCCCGGCGGGCGGTGGCTGGACCGGCGCGAAACTCCTCTCGGCGGCGAGTGCCGGGGCGGTCGAACCGGCGGTGGCGATTGATCCCGAGGGCAATGGCCTCGTCGCCTGGCGCGCGGTCAAAACTGACAAAGTCGACGAGCGCATTCAGGCCGTCGGCTTCGATGCCGTGGGGCCGCGGCTCGACAACCTTGCGATCCCCGCCGCTGGGCCCCCGGCCAGTCGCTCGGGTTCAGCGTCGCGCCCTCCGACGCCTGGGCCGCGATCGGCGGTACCAGTCTGGAACTTTGGTGACGGCAGCGTCGGCCAGGGTACGAGCGTCACCCATGCCTACAGCCAGCCCGGCACCTACCAAGTCACGGTGGGCAGCATCGACGCCCTCGGCAACGTGACCAGTGGCTCCGGCACGGTTACCGTGACCGCCCCGCAGGCCACTCCGACGCCGCCCCGGCGGTGGTTCGGCGCCGCCGACGATCGAGCACCCCGAAGCACGCAGAAACCGAAGCCGAAGCCGCCGCAAGACGAAACCGACGGTGTTCGCGCGCCTCTCCGGCGTCGCCTCGGTCCGCAACGGCAAGGCGGTGCTGGCCCTGCACTGCAGCTGTGCTGGCTCGCTGTTCGGGCACTCGCCAAGCTAGTCTTCCAGCGCACTTACGTGATCGGCAAATCGCGGTTCAAAATCTCGGCTGGCGGCTCGCAGACGCTGCGGATCGCACTCGGCCCTGCAGCAATGCAGCTGCTCGAAGCAGCGAGCGGTGAGCGGCCTCGAAGTGCGCCTCGAGGGGCGCGGGGTCAAGGCGCAGAAGGTGGTGCTGGGACTGTGAGTGCGGAGGGCGCCGCGCCGCGAGCCCGCCTCGCCCTGGTTCTCAAGGGCGACCCGAGGGATCCGCGCTCCTGGTCCGGTGTGCCCTCCAAGCTGGCAGACGCTCTCGAGGAGATCGGCTGCGAAGTGGTGCCGATCAACGCCGAGGTGCCGCGGGGCGAGAACGCTCCGCCATCGCCTCAAGAATGACCTGGGCCGACCAAGAAGCGAGCCGCGCTTTCGCTGCCGGTTCGGGGCTGGTGGTGCGCAGCAAGCTCGCCGGCGCCGGGGCGACGAGGGGCGATCGCGCTCGACAGCGGCTATCTGATCGGCGGCCACGTGCCGGTCGTCAGCTTCGACGAGATGACCGTCGCCCAGGCGATGCGGCAGGAGGACGACCCCGTCTACCAGGGCCTCAGCGAGCGTGCCGCAGCGCGCTGGCGGGCGCGCCAGCAGAAGATCTACGACCGTGCCCACGCCTGCTGCGCCGCCGCCCGCTGGGCAGCCGAGTCGATCCACGAGGACTACGGCGTGCCCGCCGAGAAGATCCACGTCGTCGGCTTCGGCCACAACGTCGAGATGGAGATGCCGGAGCGCGACTGGAGCGTGCCGCGCTTCCTCTTTGTCGGCGGCGACTGGCAGCGCAAGCGCGGCGGCGCGATCGTCGAGGCCTTCCAGAAGCTGCGCGAGACCCACCCGGAGGCGGAGCTCGACCTAGTCGGCGGCCACCCGCCGATCGAAGCGCCGGGCATCGACGGCCATGGTCGGCTGCCGCTCGGCTCCGAGAGCGGTGAACGGATCTATTACGACCTGTTGCGCCAGTCGACCTGCTACGTGATGCCTTCCAGCTTCGAGCCGCTCGGGATCGCCTACCTCGACGCGGCAACCGCCGGGATGCCGTGCATCGCGACGACCAGCGGCGGCGCCCGCGACGCCGTCGACGGGTCGGGGCTACTGGCGGGCCCGACGACGACGCCGGTCTGCTGCGGGCGATGACGGAGATGTCCGATCCCGAGACGGCGCGGCGGATGGGCGAGGCGGCGCGCCGCCACTCGGACCTCTAACCTGGCGCGCGGTCGCCGAACGGTCCTGCGCGCCTTCGACCTGCCGGCGGTCGAGAACGACAAGCCGCCGGCCACATCGCCTAGGCCAGCCCTCCAGGGCCGACCGTCACCTCGGCGATCTGCTCTTTCGCCTCCTCGAGCTCGACCTCGAAGATGCCGGGGATCGTCGCCGGCAGATCGAAGCCGACGCGCCGCCGGCCTCGACGTCCTTGCCGACGTCGTAGCCGTGGAAGTGGACCTCGTCGGCGACGTCGGATTCGACCCGGAAGCGGATCGGTTCGCCGGAGTTGTAGGTCAGCTCCTTGATACCGCCCTGCGGCTCACCGTCCTCGACCACGACCAGCGGCACCCCCTTCGCGGCGCTGCTGATCGTCTCTTCGTCGTCGCTGCTGGAGAGGACAACGTAGAGCAGCACGGCAAGCGCAATCACGACGACGCCGGCGACGACGCGCAGGGCGTTCCCAGACACTCGGGCACTCCTTTGGCTCGTGGACGATTCGCTGCCGGCCCCGCAGCGGGCGGCGCCATCCAATCCTGCCGGATCCGGCCGTCGGGGGCGTTGTGCAAGTCCCGTGCGAGTGGGTAGGGGTTTGGTGATGGAGATCTGCGACGGGGCGGTTCTCAAGGACCGTTACCGACTCGACCGACTGCTCGGTCGTGGGGGAATGGCGTCGGTTTGGCGCGGCCACGACCGCGTCCTCGACCGCTCGGTCGCGGTCAAGGTGCTGTCCGACACGATCGCCTCAGACCCCGAGTACCTGGCCAGGTTCAGGCGTGAGGCGAAGGTCGCGGCCAGCTCTCGTGGGACCCCAACTTGGTCCGCGTCTTCGACTTCGCTGAGGCCGGCGAACGGCCCTACCTGGTGATGGAGCTGGGTGCCGGGCGCCGATCTCGGCGCGCTGACCGCGCGCGGGGAGGAGGTCGACCGCGGCCGGCTCGCCCGTGCAGCTGTTGGCGGCGCTCGCCCACATCCACTCGCGCCGGGCATCGTCCATCGCGACGTCAAGCCCCAGAACGTCCTGATCGAGGCTGGCGGCAACGCCAAGCTGATCGACTTCGGGATCGCCCTGCCGCCCGACGCGACCGCGCTGACCCAGCACCGGCCTGATCAATCGCCACCAAGTCCTTTCGCCGCGCCCGAGGTGATGCGGGGCAAGCCGGCTAGGGTGTGCGCTCCGACCTCTACTCGTGCGGCCTCGTGCTCGAGAATTGCGAGGGGCCGGGGACGTCGGTGCTCGCGGCGCGGGCCGACCGTCTCACCGCTGAGGATCCGGAGTTCCGCCCGCCCTCGGCCCGGGCGGCGCTGCACGATCTCGAAGCTGCGGAGGCGGCTGAAACCGAGGCGGCGACTGGGCCTCCGGCGAGGTGACCTCGGCATTCCCGATCGAGCCACCGGCAGTGCAACCGGCGCTGGCGGAGCCGCTGGGCGACACCGAGGAGTTCGAACCGCTGGAGCCGGGCGAGCCGGCCGCCGAGCCCGCCCGGCCCTACTTGCGGTCGCGGCGTGACCGGCGGCGTTCGTGGGCAGTCGCCCTCGGCCTGCTCGCCGTCACCGTGGCGGCGATCGTCGTCGTGGTCGCGTCGCTTGGCGGTGACGACATCGGAGGGCGACTCGCCCGGGGTGGCGCAAGCCAAAGCCGTGGGGCCAGAAAGAGGCGGGGAAGAGCGCGGCGACGCTGAGGAGGCAGCGCGATCTCAGAACACGGCGGCTGCGCAAGAGGCAGGGGGCGCGGGGGCAGCGGAAGGCGCGCCGCAAACCATTGAAGAGCCGAAACCGCCCGCGCCAGGCGGCGTTGACGCCGCCAGCGGCAGCGTCCTCAACGAACAAGGCTTTGAACTGATCCAGGCCGGGCGCTACGACGAGGCGGTGCCGGTGCTCGAAGAATCGGTTCGCTCATTCCCATCCGGCACCGACGACATCAATTACGCCTTTGCGCTGTTCAACCTCGGTGACGCCCTGTTGCGCAGCGGCCGCGCCGCGGAAGCGGTCCCGATCCTCGAACAGCGGCTCTTGATCCCGAACCAGACCAGCGTCGTCGAGGCCGAGCTGGAAGCGGCGCGGGCGGCGGCAGCCGAATCAGGCCAGTGAGCGGACCAGTCGCCGTGGCCGTTCGGTGAAGCCGGCGCCGAGGTAGAAGGCGAGGGCGTCCTCGCGGCGGGGGCGGGTGGTGACCTCGAGGCGGTCGCAGCCGCGCTTGCGCGCCAGCTCCTCGACTGCGGCAAGGAGCCGAGCCGCGGCGCCGCGGCGGCGGTGCTGTGGATCGCTGACCAGCGCAGTGATCCGGCAGGTCGGCGCCGCGCGCTCGAGATGCTCGATCAGCTGGTAGGCGATCAGCGCCGCTGGCCTGCCGTCTGTTTCGGCGACCAGCACTCCGGCGTGTTCGGCGTCTCCGCTGATGCGCTCGAGCCGCGCCCGCACCGCCTCGACCTCGGTTGGGTAGCCGAGCTCGGCCAGCAGCGGCGCGATCGTCGCCGCATCATCGGAACTCGCGAAGCGCACATCCATCGCTGCACCCTAGGAGGACTGAGCGCAGGCACTGTCTGGAAGGCTCGCGCAATGGATCCAGAGCCGTCGCGCGACCTCGGCCCCGCTAGGCGGCGATCCGGTGCTCGGCGGTGCCGGGCTCGCGCTCCTCGTCCTCGTCAAACGGCTGGCGACCGACCATCGCCCGCTCGATCGCCCGCACGGCCTCGTTCCAGGAGAGGTCGGACCGGGTGACGGGGTGGCCGTTCTCGTAGCTCGTGTACTTCCACTTCTTCATGGTCTTAGCTCCTCGGGGTCGGAAATCTTGCTTGTATACAAGCTTCGCGCAGGAGCGAACATGCGTTTGTGAGCGCGGTCACACTGACCCCCTCGTGTGACCGAAGTCACGGAAAACCCCCGCTGAGGGCCGTTTCGGGCGTCTGCCCCCCAGTTGGGCCGCAGGTAGGCCTCCTCGAAGCCGGCCCTGAGGATGTTGCGGTAGCTGGTCGAGGGTCGGTCGGGGACGCGCTCGCCGGTCTCGACGAAGAGGGTGTGGCAGCCGGCCTCGGCGGCGTCGACGATGCGCCGGCGCAGGAGGGCGGTCTGGCAGCCGCGGCCGCGCGCCGGCTCGAGCGTCGCCGCCATCCCGAGCTCGGCGACGCCGCCGTCGATCACCATCGCCCCGCAGCCTGCGCCTCGCCGTCGACGCGGGCGACGTAGCAGCGCCAGCCGTCCCGCCCCGGCAGGTGGGCGAAGAGCTCGGCGCCCCAGGCCGGCAGGCCGAAGCCGAGCGCGGCGATCGTCCCGAACGGCTCCTCGCCGGCGTCGTCACCTCGACGACCTCGACCCCGTCGGGCGCCGGGAAGCGCGGCGGGTGGGGGTCGCGGACGAACTTCATCCAGGCGTAGGCGGGCTCGAAGCCGGTCGCCGCGGAGCCAGCCTCCGCCGCGCCGGCTGCCGGGCAGGCCGGGGGTGACCGGGACGTAGGGGGTCGACGCCGCGTCCTCGCGCCCAGGCGACCGCGGCCTCGAGATCGCCGCTCCGACCGCGCCGGGCTCGGCGGCGCCGAGGACGAGGTTCAGCATCCCGACCTGGCGCAGCGCCGCGACGACCGTCGCCTGGACCGGCCCGAACTCGCGCAGCTCGATCCCGTGCTCGGCGGCGACCTCGGCCGGAACCGACTCCCAGATCTCGCGCCAGAAGCGGCGCTCGACTCGGTCCAGCGCCGCCGAGTCGTAGCTCGACTCCGCCCTCGGTCTTGGCGGCCATCGGCTTGCCGCCAGCATAGCGCCGGGTGGCACGCATCTGTAGCCTGCAGGCGTGAGCGTCACCACCGCCAGCGCCAGCGGCAGGCAGGCCGCCGAAGCGTCCCGACGACCAGGTGATCGTCCTCTTCGGCGCGACCGGCGACCTCGCCAAGCGCAAGCTGCTGCCGGGGATGTTCCACCTCGCCCAGGTCGGGCTGATGCCGGAGCGCTTCCGGATCATCGGCGCCGCCCGGCAAGCCGATCGAGCGACGAGGAGTTCCGCGAGCTGGCGCGCGAGTCGGTCGCAGGCTCGAGCCGCGAGCGCGCGACGGCGAGGCCTTGGAGCGGTTCGCTCGAGTCGCTGCGCTTCGCCGGCGTCGGCGACGGTTTCGACGCGCTCGGCGACGGCGGTCGACGCGGCGCGCGAGGAGCTGGGCGGCGACGCCGGCCTGCTCTTCTACCTCTCGCTGCCGCCGCAGGCCGCCGCCGGCACGGTCGAGGAGATCGGCGCGCTCGGGCTCGGCCACGGCGCCCGGGTGATCACCGAGAAGCCGTTCGGCACCGACCTCGACTCGGCCCGCGAGCTGAACGCGCAGCTGCACTCGGTCTTCGCCGAGGAGCTGCATCTACCGGATCGACCACTACCTCGGCCGCGAGGCGGTGCAGAACCTGCTGGCGCTGCGCTTCGCCAACGGGATGTTCGAGCCGGTCTGGAACCGCAACCACATCGACCACGTCCAGATCGACATCCCGGAGACGCTCTCGATCGAGATGCGCGGCAGCTTCTACGAGGAAACGGGCGCCTTCCGCGACATGGTCGTCACCCACCTGTTCCAGGTGCTCGGCTTCGTCGCGATGGAGCCGCCGACCTCGCTGGAGCCGAAACCGCTCGGGATCGAGCGCGAGAAGGTCTTCGAGTCGATGCCGCCGCTGCGGCCCGAGGACGTGGTCCGCGGCCAGTACGCGCGGCTACCGCGAAGAGGACGGCGTCGCCGCCGACTCCGACACCGAGACCTTCGTCGCGGTCAAGGCCTTCGTCGACAACTGGCGCTGGGAGGGGGTGCCGTTCTACCTGCGCTCGGGCAAGCGGATGGCGGAGAGCCAGCACCTGCTGACGATCGCCTTCGCCAGCCGCCGCGGCGGATGTTCCCGCTCGACTGCGACCAGATCGCCGAGTCCTTCGGCCACGACCACCTCACCTTCGAGCTCGGCGACCCGGGCAGCATCTCCGCCTCCTTCCTGGCCAAGGTGCCGGGCCCGACGATCCAGCTCGGCGAGGCGCACATGCAGTTCAGCTACGCCGACACCTTCGGCGGCGACGAGCAGGCGCCTCGACCCCTACGAGCGCCTGATCCACGACGTGATGCTCGGCGACCGCACCCTCTTCACCAGCTCCGAGGCGATCGAGCGGCTCTGGGAGATCTCCGAGCCGGTGCTCGAGAACCCGCCGCCGGTGGAGGCCTACGAGCCCGGCTCCTGGGGCCCGGACGCGAGCCGACCAGCTGATCGCGCCGCGCCGCTGGCACCTGCCCAGCGACCACGTCTAGCGGTGAGCGCGGCGATGGCCGGGAGAACGGAAAAGGGCCCCGAAAGGGGCCCTTTGTTTCCGAAGGACGTACCACCAGAGAGTGCTAGGTCGCTGGCTCGTCGGTCCTCAAGCTTTGAAGTTCTATGTGTCGCAACCCGCGACCCCTCCTAAACACCGGGGAGGTACGAAAGTTGCACCGGTTGCATCGGCGCTTGCGGGCAGAGCCTTTAGTCCATTCGTCCACCAGCCGGCGTTCCCTGCCCGCTGCTAGATTCAGCGCCCCGGGCGTATAGCTCAGTTGGGAGAGCGCCAGCTCGACAAGCTGGAGGTCACTGGTTCGAGCCCAGTAACGCCCATTCCCGATGGCGCTCGATATTCGCCCCGCGACCGATTCGAGGACGTCAGGACTGAGGGTCGGACCGAAGCGGCCCGACGCCGACGTCTGCTGGTGCCTCAGCTACCGCATCCTCTCGACGGAGCCACCGGCCTGTGCCGTGCACGGCGCGCGGGCGAGAGGGTCGAGCAGCTGCTGGAGGAAGGGCCGCTCGGGCGTGCTCGCCTACGAGGTCGACGAGGTGGTCGGCTGGGCCGCGGTGCGCGCCCGCGCCGAGACGAGCTTCGCCCGCAACCGCAAGATCCCGCACGTCGACGACGTGCGCCGTCAGGTCGGTGTGGCGCATCCGCGTGCGGCCCGGGACATCGCGGCGAGGGCATCTCGCACCACGCTGCTGGCGGGGCGCGGTCGACTTCGCCGCGCGAGCGCGGTGCGCCGGCAATCGAGGGCTACCCGGTCGACAACCGCGGCGAGAAGGTCGACCTGACGATGGCCTACGTCGGCACCCGGCGCGCTGTTACGAGCGGGCCGGCTTCCAAGGCGAGCCGACACCGACTCGGTGCTCGACGCCTTCCCGCGGCGAGCTGATGCGCCGCGAGCTGCAGCAGACGATGGTCCTCCGGCGCTAGCCCGAAGCGCCGGGCTAGCGCGAAAGCCGGCCATCGGCCGGCTACGCGCGAGGTTACTCCGCGGCTCAGGCGCTGAGCGGGATCCTCACCTGGGTCAGCCGGATGCTGTTGCCGGAGGGGTCGCGGAAGCCCGCGTCGATCCCGTAGGGCCGCTCTTCCGGCGCTTCGGTGAACTCGACGCCGCGCTCGCGCAGCGTCTCGTAGTCGGCGTGGCAGTCGTCGGTGGTGAGGAAGACGGTGCCGGCGAAGCCCTTCGCCATCAGGTCGTCGATCTGCTTCTGCGGTCTCGTCGTCCATCACCGGCTCGCCCGGGATCGCCATCAGGACGATCGAGACGTCCTCCTGGCCGGGGGGGCCGACGGTGAGCCAGCGGAAGTCGCCCATCTCCGGCATGGTCACGTCGGCGCGGACCTCCAAGCCGACCTTCTCGGTCCAGAAGGCGAGCGCCTCGTCCTGGTCGTGGACCCAGAGCTGCGCGTTTGCGATCTTCATCTCGTTCTCCTGTGCTCGTCGATTTCGTCGTTGCGACTGGTGCGACGACTCTAGGAGCGGGCCGGCTCGCTGTCTTCTCGAAACGTGCGGTGTTGCGGGCGGCCGTTGGCGCGGACGACGCAGCCGGGGACGACGGCGAAGGCGGAGGCCGGCGGGAAGGAGGCGCGGTAGGCGGTCGGCGTCTTGCCGAAGGTGCGTTTGAAGCTGGTGGTGAAGGAGCCGACGCTGTGCAGGCCGACGTCGAGGCAGATCTCGGCCACCGAGCGGTCGGTGTCCGCAGCAGCGCCGCGGCCCGCTCGAGCCGGCGGGTCAGCAGGTAGGCGTGCGGGGACTCGCCGAAGGCGCGCGGAACTCGCGGCTGAAGTGGGCGCGCGAGAGCCCCGCCGCCCCGGCCATCTCCTCGACCCCGAGCGGCTCCGCGTAGCGCGCGTCGGCGAGGTCCTTGGCGCGCAGCAGGTGGCGGGCGGGCGGGACGAACGCCATCTCCGCAGTCTAGGCTCGCGGCCGTGATCGGGACCTACGCAGCGGCCCTCGCCGTGTGCGTCGCCTCGCTGGCGATCGGCCAGGCGGCGATCTCGCTCTGCGGGGGCGGCGCTGGTCGTGGCTCTCGCCGCCGGTCGGCCTGGCGCTGCTCTGCGCGGTCTGCTGGGGGACGGTGCGCCTGCCGGGCGACGGGTCGTCTCGGCGATCGTCGTCCTGGTGCTGGTCGCCGGCTGCGCTCGCCTACCTGCGGGGGCGGCTCGGGGCGGGGCGGAGGCGCTGCGCGGCGGGCTGGCCGGTGGCCTCGCGGCGCTGCGTCGCGGCCTCGCTGCCGTTCGTCGTCGAAGGCCACTTCGGGATCCTCGGCACGAGCTTCAACCCCGACATGTCCCAGCACCTGCTGGCGACCGACCGGCTCGCCCAGGGCACCGGCTCGCAGCTGCTCCACCAGGGCTATCCGCTCGGGCCCGCACGCGATCGTCGTCGCGCTCAACAAGGGCCTGGGGATCGGCCTGGTCCAGGGCTTCAGCGGGCTGACCGTCGCGGTCGCGGTGCTGGCGCCGCTGACCGCGCTCGCCGCCTTCCGCGAGCTGCCGCGGCTGCCGCGGACCGCCGCGGCGCTGGTCGTCGGCCTCGCCTACGTCGTCGCCTCCTACTTCGCCCAGGGCGCCTTCAAGGAGACGATGCAGGCGCTCTTCCTCCTCGGCTTCGTCGCTGGCCCTGCGCGAGGCGGCGCGCGACCTGGGCGGGGCTGCCGCTGCGCTTCGTCCCGGCGGCGCTGATCGCGGTCGGCGCCGTCTACGTCTACAGCTTCCCCGGGCTGCTCTGGCTGGGCGGCGACCGCGGTGGTCTGGCTCGCTGGTCGAGCTGGCGCTCGGGCGGCGGCCGGCTCGAGCCTGGCGCTCCGCCGGGCTGGCGGCTGCTCGTCTTCGTCGTCCTGGTCGCCCCCGAGATCGGGCGGATGATCGACTTCCACAACTTCGAAACCTTCGACCCCAACGGCCCGGGCCTCGGCAACCTCTTCGGCCAGGTCTCGCCGTTCGAGGCGCTCGGGATCTGGCCCTCGGGGGACTTCCGCCTCGCGCCCGGCGACGGCGCGGTGCCGGCCGCCGGCTACTACCTCGGCGCCGCCTTCGCGTCGTGCTGCTCGCCTACGGCGTCTGGTCGGCTGCTGGCGCCGCCGCGAGACCGCCGTCCTCTCCGGCCTCTTCGCCGTGCGCCGTCGCCTACGCCGCCGCCCGCGCCGGCGGCACCCCCTACACCGCGGCGAAGGCGATCGAGATCGCCGCGCCGCTCGTGGCCCTGACGATCCTCCTGCCGCTCGGATACCGATCTTTTGCCCGCGAGGGGTGGCAAAGATCGGTACCCGAGTTGGCGGCGTCGCGTCGATCGCTGCGTGCTCTTCTTCGTCGCCGCCGGCGTCTGCTCGCTGCTCGCGCTCGCCAACGCGCCGGTCGGGCCGGCGACCTACTCGCCCGCGCTGACCGGGCTGCGCGCCGCTGGTCGCCGACGACTCGACCGTCGTCCTCGCCTCGCCGGAGCTGCTCGCCGACGACCACGGCACCCACTACATCGCCTGGGAGCTGCGCGGCGGGCGCGTCTGCATCGCCGCCGAGGGCGAAGCCGACGAGCCGCCCGACCGGCGTCCGCTTCGTCGTCACCGAAGGCTCGCGCGCAGAAGCCGCCGTTCCCGGGCCTCCGCGTCAAGCGCGTCGCCAAGCCCTACGTGCTCTGGGAAGTGACGGGCCGCGTCGCGGCGAGAGCCCCTGCCCGCTGATCGCCGTCCGCCAGGCCCGCCAGGGCCCCGCCCGCTGACCGCGTTCGTCGTTTGTAGCCCATAGGGCGACAAGGACGAACGCGCCCGTGACGCGGCGGTGAGCGGGCGCCGGACGCAGTCGCCCGTACCATGACGCCCATGGAGGCCGCAACCGAGAAAATCGTCGTCACGCTGCCCGACGGGAAGCCGCTGGAGCTGCCGAGCCGGGCGCGACCGGCGCCGACGCCGCCGCGGCGATCGGGCCGGGGCTGGCCAAGGCGGCGCTGGCGATCAAGGTCGACGGCGAGCTGCGCGACCTCGCCGCGCCGCTGCCCGACGAGGGGCCGAGATCGCGATCGTCACCGACCGCGACCCCGAGGCGCCTGGAGCTGATCCGCCACGACGCCGCCCACGTGATGGCCGAGGCGGTGACCGAGCTCTACCCCGGCACCAAGGTGACGATCGGCCCGCCGATCGAGTACGGCTTCTACTACGACTTCGAGTTCCCGCCCGATGACAAGGATCACCGAGGAGGACCTGCCGAAGATCGAGGAGGCGATGCGCGCCCACATCGCCGCCGACGAGGAGCTTCGAGCGCCGCGACGTCCCGGTCGCCGAGGCGATCGAGATCTTCCGCGCCCAGGACCAGGACTTCAAGGTCGAGCTGATCGAGGACCTGGTCCGCGACGAAGGCGTCGAGACCGTCTCGCTCTACCGCAACGGCCCCTTCGAGGACCTCTGCCGCGGCCCGCACGCGCCCTCGACCGGCCGGATCAAGGCGATCAAGCTGAGCTCGGTCGCCGGCGCCTACTGGCGCGGCGACGAGAACCGCGAGCAGCTGACCCGGATCTACGGCACCGCCTTCTTCTCGAAGAAGGACCTCGAGCCGCACCTCGAGCGGATCGAGGAGGCGAAAGCGCGCGACCACCGCCGCCTCGGCCCCCAGCTCGGCCTCTTCATGCTCCGCGACGAGGCGCCCGGGATGCCGTTCTGGCTGCCCAACGGCACCACGCTCCTGCACCTGATCGAGGCCGAGGTCCGCGAGCAGCTGCGCAAGCGCGGCTACAAGGAGATCGCGACGCCGCAGGTGCTCGACGTCGAGCTCTGGCACCGCTCCGGCCACTGGGACAACTACCGCGACGAGATGTACTTCATCGAGCGACGACGAGCGCGAATTCGCGCTGCGGCCGATGAACTGCCCCGGCGCCTGCCTCGTCTACGGCTCCGACCGCCACTCCTACCGCGAGCTGCCGCTGCGGCTGGCCGAGTTCGGCCGGGTCAGCCGCAACGAGCGCGAGGGCGTCCTGCACGGCCTGCTGCGCGTCCGCGCCTTCACCCAGGACGACGCCCACGTCTACTGCACCGAGGACCAGATCACCGACGAGGTCGCCTCGATCTGCGAGGCGATCGACGAGCTCTACGCCCGCTTCGGCTTCGACGACGTCAAAGTCGAGCTCTCGACCCGGCCCGAGAAGTCGATGGGGACCGAGGAGCAGTGGGCGAAAGCCGAGGCGGCGCTGACCGAGGCGCTCGAGCGCCAGGGCCGCGAGTACGAGCTGAACCCCGGCGACGGCGCCTTCTACGGGCCGAAGATCGACTTCCACGTCACCGACGCGCTCGGCCGCTCCTGGCAGTGCGGCACCTGCCAGCTCGACTTCCAGATGCCGGAGCGCTTCGACCTCTACTACACCGGCGCCGACGACGACGCCGCACCGGCCGGTGATGATCCACCGCGCGCTGCTCGGCTCGATGGAGCGCTTCGCCGGGATCCTGATCGAGCACTACGCCGGCCGCTTCCCGACCTGGCTGGCGCCGGTGCAGGCGATCGTCCTGCCGATCTCCGACCGCCACGACGAGTACGCGCGGAAGGCGCTCGACGAGCGTGCGCGACCTCGGCGTGCGGGTCGACGATCGACGACCGCTCGGAGTCGATCGGCAAGAAGGTCCGCGACGCCGCGATCGGCCGCTACCCCTACATGCTGGTGGTCGGCGACCGCGAGGAGGAGAACGGTGCCGTCGCCGTCCGCTCCCACGCCGACGGCGAGCTGGGGGAGATGGCGCTGGCCGAGTTCGCCGCTCGGATCGCGGTGGAGACCGGCGAGTGACCCGGTGGACCGAAATTCGGCTTGCCAACTCGCGCGCGGTCTCTATACTGCCCCGACACTTGACTGTTGGCACGCCAAATCACGTCCGCGCCTGAGCGCCCCGTGCCCGCCGGTCGACCCCTCGTCCTCTTGAAGCTCCACCACTCTTCTCACTAGTGCCGGTCCCGCGCAGGTTCGATCGGCGCCCGCCTGAGCGCGACACCACTCGGATCAACGAGCGGATCCGAGTGCCGCAGGTGCGCCTGATCGGCGCCGACGGCGAGCAGCTCGGAATCGTCGACATCGCCGAGGCGCTGCACGCGCCCAGGCCGCCGACCTCGACCTGGTCGAGGTCGCGCCGAACTCGAAGCCGCCGGTCACCCGCCTGCTCGACTACTCGAAGTACAAATACGAGCAGGAGCAGAAGCAAAAGCAGGCGCGCAAGCACCAGCAGCAGACCAACATCCGCGAAATCAAGCTGCGGCCGAAGATCGCGGAGAACGACTACAACACGAAGAAAGGCCACGTCGAGCGCTTCCTGCGCCACCACGACAAGGTCAAGGTGACGATCATGTTCCGCGGCCGCGAGCAGGCCCACCCGGAGCGCGGTCGGGCGCTGCTGCAGAAACTCTTCGAGGACCTCGGCGGGATCGCGACGGATCGAGTCGCAGCCGCTGCAGGAAGGCCGCAACATGAGCATGCTGCTGGCGCCGAGCAAAGAGGTCGACCGGGTCGAGGCGGCCAAAGACGGCGCGGCGAACGAGGCCGAGGCGCCCCAGTCAGCCGAGCCGCAAGAGTCGGCCGCGACGCCGGAGTGCGGCCGGCGAGGCGCCGGAGTCGGCTGAGGCGCCGGAGTCGGCTGAGGCGCCGGAGTCGGCTGAGGCGCCGGAGTCGGCTGAGGCGCCGGAGTCGGCCGCGGCCGACGCCAAAACCGCCTAGCGGCATGAGGTGGGCGGCGGTCGCCGCGTCGTTGACCGCGGTCTTCAGCCTCGCCGCAGCGGCAAGCTCCCTTGCCGCGCCGCAGATCCCAAACTCGCTCCGCCACGTCGAGCTCCCCTCCATGGTCTACCTGCGCGCCCACGCCGGAGCCAGTCACGGCTACGAGCTGCAGCTGACCGCCTTCCACACGGACGTTCCGGCGCAGAACGGCGAACCCGCGACGACCTCCTCTTACCTCGCGCTGCAGCTGGCCAAGGCCGGCGCCTCGGCCGAATACTCGACCCGCGAGCCCCGCTTCGACATCGACGGCAGCGTCGCAGCCGACTTGGGAGCGAGGGGCCGGGTGGATACCCGCTTCGTCCCGCGGCGCGTCCATCGCGAGCCGGTGCCGTGGTGCGAGGGCGAATACACGATCGAAACCGGCCTCCTGGTCGGGAAGGTGAGCTTCCACGGTGAGGGCGGCTACGCGACCGTGCGTTCCGAGGCGGTGCCGGCAACCCTGACCCGGCGGCCGAAGATGAGGTGTCATTTCAGTGCCCCGGCCAAGCCCGGCAAGAGCCACGAAAGCTCGCGCGATTTCCGGCAGCATTGGCCGACACGGGCGACAGCTCGGCGTCACCGCCTACGAGCACCCAGCACTTGGGATGCTCACTATCTACGCCAACAGCTCGGCGCGTCGCGGCGGGGTCTACGTGAGCCGCTGGGTGACGGCGGTCGCGCCGCTCAGCGCCCTGGCTATCGATCCCGAGGCTGAAACGGCCGAGCTGACCGCGCCATCACCCTTCACCGGCAGTGCAACCTACCGTGCCTTCACCGGCAAGGAGGCGGGGACTTGGCGCGGCGACCTCGTCGTCGACTTCCCTGGTGAACCGGGCGTGCGGCTCGCCGGCAAGCGATTCAACGGGGCGATGTTGAAGCCCGGCGAGTGCGCGCCAGACGATAGCCACACGTTCTGCACGAGCGCCAAGCTCGCGACGCCGATTGCGATCAAGCCGGCGCATGCGCTGGGCGCCGCCCGCGCCGGGCTGTTCCTTTTGTCGGAATAGCGCACATAAGGAACAGCTGGAGCGTTGCGGCGGCTAGCCGAGGAGGACGTCGGCGATCCGGCCGGCGGCGTGGCCGTCCCAGAGCGGCGGCGGCTTGGGGCGGCGGTCGGGGCGCGACTCGAGCGCGGTGGGGATGCCGGCGATCGCGGCCGGGTCGAGGCCGAGCAAGGTGTTGGTCCCGGCGCTGATCGTCACCGGGCGCTCGGTGTTGGCCCGCAGGGTGAAGCAGGGGATGCCGAGGTAGGTGGTCTCCTCCTGGATGCCGCCGGAGTCGGTGAGGACGGCGCGCGAGTCGGCAAGCAGCGAGAGGAAATCGAGGTAGCCGAGCGGCTCGCTGAGGTGCAGCCCGGGCGCGTCGGCGCCGGCCGCCTCCATCATCTTGCGGGTCCGCGGGTGAACCGGGAAGACGACCGGCATTTGCTCGGCCAGGGCGACGAGCTGGGCGACCGTCTCGCCCAGCAGCGGCCCGTCGACCAGCGCCGGCCGGTGCAGGGTGACGAGCAGGTACTCGCCGGGGGCGAGGCCGAGAGCACCTGCCGCACCTGCCGCCCGGAAGCGATCCTCGAGCGCGACCAGGGTGTCGATCATCGTGTTGCCGACTAGGTGCGCTCGCTCCGCCGGGATGCCTTCGGCGCGCAGGTTCTCCGCCGCCTCCTCGCTGTGCAGGAAGAGGTGGGTGGCGAAGCGGTCGGCGACGATCCGGTTGACCTCCTCGGGCATCGTCAGGTCGAAGGAGCGCAGGCCGGCCTCGACGTGGGCGACCGGGATCTCCATCTTCACCGCGGTCAGCGCTGCCGCCAGGGTCGAGTTGACGTCGCCGGGTACGACCACCAGGTCGGGACGCTCGGCGACCAGGACCGGCTCCAGCCGCTCCATCGTCCGCGCCGTTTGCAGGGCGTGGCTGCCAGAGCCGACCTCGAGCATGTGGTCGGGCGCCGGCACCCCGAGCTCCTCGAAGAAGACCGCCGACATCGCCCGGTCGTAGTGCTGGCCGGTGTGGACGACGACGTGATGGCCGTCCGGGTTGCGCTCGCGCATCGCGCCGATCACCGGCGCGGTCTTGACGAAGTTGGGGCGGGTACCGACGACGTAGACGACTCGCATCGCGGGCAGGCTACCCGCCGGCCCCGGCGCCGCGGCGGTCTCGCCGCGCTCGGTCTGCTTCAATACCGAACCCGTATGCCGAAGATGAAAACCCATTCCGGCGCCAAGAAGCGGTTCAAGAAGACCGCAACTGGCAAGCTGCGCGGCCGCCGTGCTTACTCCAGCCACATCCTGGAGAAAAAGCCGGCGAAACGGAAGCGGCGGATGGCGCGGCCGGTCGAGATTTCGCCGCAGGACGCGCCGCGGGTTCGGAAGCTGCTCGGAGGCGGCAAGTGAGCCGCGTAAAGCGCTCGGTCCACGCGCGCAAGAAGCGCCGCAAGGTGCTGAAGGAAGCGAAGGGCTATTTCGGCCGCAAGCACTCCTCCTACCGCTTCGCCAAAGAGCAGGTGCAGCGCTCGGGGATGTACGCATACCGGGACCGGCGCAACAAGAAGCGGACCTTCCGCCGCCTCTGGATCACCCGCATCAACGCCGCCGCGCGGCTCGAGGGCATGAGCTACTCGGAACTGATGCACGGCCTGAAACTGGCCGAGGTTGAGGTCAACCGCAAGATGCTCGCCGACATCGCCGTCAACGATCGCGATGGCTTTCGCCGATTCGTGGAGCTAGCCCGGGAGGGTGCCGCCGCCTGAGGGCGAACGACACCAGAGATTTCCCGGGCGGGCCGTGAGAACGGCCCGCTTTTGTGTTTCCGGGACGGTTTTGACACATCTGACAAGACTTCGATGACGATCACCAGCCAAGACAACGCGAAGCTGAAACTGGTCCGCAAGCTGCAGGAGCGCAAGCACCGCGAGCGCGAGCAGCTGTTTGCGACCGAGGGCGAGGACCTGCTCACCGCCGGGCTGGCGGCCGGGGCCGAGCCGCGCTTCGTGCTGATCGCTGCCGGCGCCGAGTTACCGCCGGAGTGGGGTGGCGAGGAGGTCGAGCCGGAGTTGCTCGACGCCGCTTCGACGCTCGGCTCCGGGACGCGGGCGATCGCCGTCTGGCCGCGGCGCTGGGCCGAGGCGGCGACGGCGCCGAGCCTCTACCTGCACGCGGTCGGCGATCCCGGCAACGTTGGCACGATCGTCCGCACCGCTGACGCCCTGCTCGGCGGCACCGTCGTCCTCGGCCCCGAGTGCGCCGACCCGTTCTCGCCGAAAGCGGTGCGGGCGAGCATGGGCTCGATCTTCGCCCGGCCGCCGCTGCGCGCCGGGCTGGGCGAGACGCAGGCGCCGCGGGTGGCGCTCGTTGCCCACGGCGGCGCCGGCCTCGAGGCGCTCGATGGCGCCGCCACCGCTCTGCCTCGGCGCCGAGCGCGAGGGGCTGCCCGGCGAGGTGCTTGCCGCCTGCGACGCCACTGCGACGATCCCCCTGCGCCCCGGCGGCGCCGAGTCGCTCAACGTCGCTGCCGCGGCGGCTATAGCGTGCCAGCGGATGAAAGAGGTCGCTGATGCCTGAGATGATCTCGCGGATCGAGGAGGTCAGGGCCGAGGCGGCCGCGGCGATCGAGGCCGCCGGTTCGAGCGAGGAGCTCGAGGCGCTGCGGGTCCGCTACCTCGGCCGCAAAGCCGAGCTGCCGGGGGTGCTGCGGAAGATCTCCGAGCTGCCGGCGGAGGAACGCGGCAAGGTCGGCGGCGCCGCGAACAAGGCGCGCAAGGAGCTCGAGGGGCTGCTCGAGAGCCGTGCCGCGGAGCTCGACGCCACCGAGCTCGACGCCCGCCTCGCCAGCGACCGCGTCGACGTCACCCTGCCCGGGGCGCCGCCGCGCCCGGTCGGCCACGCCCACCTGGTCGCCCGCACCCAGCGGCAGATCGAGGACGTGATGGTCGGCCTCGGCTACTTCGTCGCCGAAGGCCCGGAGATCGAGCACGACTACTACAACTTCACCGCGCTCAACCACCCGCCCGGCCACCCGGCGCGGATGCTGCAGGACACCTTCTACCTGCAGTCGCACCCCGAGGTCCTGCTCCGCACCCATACCTCGCCGATGCAGGTGCGCGCGATGGAGAACCAACCCCCGCCGATTTTCGTCGTGGTCCCAGGCAAGGTCTACCGGCGCGACTCCGATGCCACTCACAGCCCGATGTTCCACCAGATGGAGGGGCTGGCGATCGCCGAGGGGATCACCCTCGCCGACCTTAAGGGGACGCTCCTCTCGCTCGCCCGGTCGCTCTTCGGCGAGCGCCGCGAGCTGCGGCTGCGGCCCCACTACTTCCCCTTCACCGAGCCCAGCGTCGAGGTCGATGTCTCCTGCTTCCAGTGCGAGGGGACGGGCAAGCTCGCCGACGGCAGCCGCTGCAACCATCTGCAAGGGCCAAGGCTGGATCGAGATCCTCGGAGCTGGCATGGTCGACCCCAACGTGCTCGGCTTCGTCGAGCGCTACGGCTACGACGCCGAGCAGGTACAGGGCTTCGCCTTCGGGCTGGGAATCGAGCGCGTCGCGATGCTGCGACACGGCGTGCCGGATCTGCGCCGCTTCTTTGACAACGACGTGCGGATGCTGGAGCAGTTCGCATGACGGGCAATTGGTGCGGGGGCGACTGATGCGGGTCCCCTACAGCTGGCTGCGCGAGTACTGCGACCCTGGAGTCCAGCCCGAGGAGCTGGCCGACCGGCTGGTGATGACCGGGACTGAGGTCGAGCGGATCGACCTGGTCGGCCCGCCCGCCCCGGACAACTTCGTGGTCGGCAAGGTCGAGGTCGCCGAGCAACACCCCGACGCCGACCGGCTGCGGGTTTGCACGGTCGACGTTGGCGACGGCGCGGCGCGGACGATCGTCTGCGGCGCTCCCAACGTCGCCGCCGGCCAGACCGTCGCCGTCGCCCTGCCCGGAGCGCGGATGCCGGGAGGCGAGAAGCTGCGCAAGGCGAAGCTGCGCGGGGTTGCCTCGGAAGGGATGATCCTCGCCGCCGACGAGCTCGAGGTGGGCGACGACCACGAGGGCACCCTCGTCCTCGACGACGGGCTCGCCGCCGGCACGCCGCTGACCGAGGTGATCCCGCTGGCCGAGCCGGTGCTGGAGATCGAGGTGACGCCGAACCGCAGCGACTGCTTCGGAGTCTTCGGCGTCGCCCGCGAGGTCCACGCGGTGACTGGCGCCGAGCTCGGATCCGAGCCCTGGGCCGATGACGCGGCGGCCACGGCCGCCGGCGACGTGCACGAGCTTGCCTCGGTAACCGTCGAGGTCCCAGACCTCTGCCCGCGCTTCACCGCGCGCGCCTTCCTCGACGTCAAGGTCGGTTCCTCGCCGCTCTGGTTGCAGCAGCGCCTGGCCGCTGCCGGCCAGCGGCCGATCAACAACGTCGTCGACATCACCAACTACGTGATGCTGCTGACCGCCCAGCCGCTGCACGCCTTCGACCTCGACAAGGTTCCCGGCGGCGAGCTGATCGTTCGCACCGCGCGGCCGGGCGAGAAGATGACCACCCTCGACGACGTCGAGCGCAGCCTCGACGAGGAGACGGTCGTCGTCTGCGACCGCGTGCAGCCGACCGGAATCGCCGGGATCATGGGCGGCCAGGTCTCCGAGGTCTCCGAGGGGACGACGCGGGTCCTGCTCGAGGTGGCGAACTGGAACGGGACCAACATCCTCCGCACCTCGCGGCTGCTCGGGCTGCGCTCCGAGGCCTCGGCCCGCTTCGAGAAGCAGCTCCACCCGGAGCTGGCAATGCGGGCGCAGCGGATCGCCTCGCGGCTGCTGGTCGAGCTCTGCGGCGCCGAGCTGGTGCCGGGGACGATCGACGTCGCCACCCAGGCGCCGCCGGTCACCGAGCTGCGCTTGCGTGCCGCCCGCGCCAGCTCGATCCTCGGCATGGACGTCCCGCAGGCCGACCAGCAGGCCTACCTCGAGCGGCTCGGCTTCGGGGTCGAGACCGAGGGGGAGGACCTGCTCGTGACCGTGCCGCCCGACCGCCACTATGACGTCACCCGCGAGATCGACCTGATCGAGGAGGTTGCGCGAATCCACGGCCTCGACGACCACCTGCCGACGACGCTTCCCGCGGTTGGCGAGCGGGTCGGCAGCCTGAGCCGTCCTCGGCTGCTGCGGCGGCGGGCCGAGGACACCCTGCGCGACCTCGGCTTCGACCAGATCGTCTCCTGGAGCTTCACCGACCCCGGTGAGGCGGCACGGCTGCGGATCCCGGCCGACGACCTGCGCGCTAAGCCGGTGCGGATCGCCAACCCGCTCTCCGAGGACCAGTCGGAGATGCGGACGACGCAGCTCGGCTCGCTGCTCGACAGCGCCGCCCGCAACGTCGCCCGCGGCGCCGAGCGGCTGGCGCTGTTCGAGCTCGGCAGCGTCTATCTGGACGAGCCGCCGCCCGCCGCTGGCGGGCCGCTGGCGGGCGATTTCCCCGGCGAGCAGCCGGCGCCGGTGCGCGAGCCGCTGCGGATCGCGGCGCTCGCGCTCGGCCCGCTCGAGCCACGCTCCTGGCGGACCGCCGGCCAGACGGCCGACTTCTTCGCGCTAAAGGGTGTCGCCGAAGCGCTCGCTGGGCAGCTGCGGGCGCCGCTTTCCCTCGCGCCGGGCGAGCAGCCGTTCCTGCACCCGGGCCGCGCCGCCGTGGTCGCGGTCGGCGACGCGCCCGCTGGTTGGCTTGGCGAGGTGCATCCGCTCGTCTGCCGGGCGTGGGACGTGCCCGCCGCAGTCGCTTTCGAACTCGACGCGGCGCCGCTCTTCGCCGCCTCCGCAGTCGGCGAGGAGGAGTACGAGGACGTCACCAGCTTCCCGCCGGCGCTGCGCGATCTCGCCGTTGTCGTCCCCACCGAGGTGCCGGCCGAGCGGGTGCGCGCGACGGTGGTCGAGGCCGGCGGCGAGCTGTTGCGCGCGGCCCGCGTCTTCGATCTCTACGAGGGCGAGCAGCTCGGCGAGGGCCGCAAGAGCTTGGCGCTCGGGCTCGAGCTCGGCGCCGCCGACCGGACCTTGACCGACGAGGAGGTCGACGCGGTGCGCGACGCGATCGTCGCCGCATTGGCTCAGATCGGAGGGCAGTTGCGTGAATGAGCTAGCGAGCCAGCCGCTCGACGGCGCGCCCGCGGCGCGGGTGCTGGTCGCCGGCGCCAACGGCTTCACCGGCGCCCTGGCGGCGAAGATCGTCTGGGACCACCCGCGGCTGGAGCTGGTGCGGGCGACCTCGCGCAGCGACGCCGGCCGCCGGATCGACGAGATCTACCCGCGCTACCGGGTGCCCGTCGAGCTGAACGAGCTCGAGCTCGACCGCCTCGACGGCATCGATGCGGCGATCGTCGCCTACCCGCACGGGGCGGCGGCGCCGACGGTGGCGGCGATGCGCGCCGCTGGCCTCCTGGTCGTCGACCTCTCGGCCGACTTCCGCTTGCGCGAGATGGAGACCTACGAGCGCTGGTACGGCGAGCACGGCGCCCCCGAGCTCTTCGGCACCGCTGTCTACGGGCTCAGCGAGCTTTATCGCGAGGAGCTGCGCGAAGCGAAGCTGGTCGCCACTCCCGGCTGCTACCCGACCGCGAGCGTGCTGGCCCTGGCGCCGCTGGCCGAAGCCGGGCTGCTCGCCGATGTGACTGTGGTGGCGATGCAGGGCACCTCGGGCTACGGGCGCTCAAGCGACGACCTCGTCCACTACAGCGCGATGACCGAGAACGCCTTCCCCTACAAGACCGAGGGGCACCGCCACCGGCCGGAGATCGAACAGGAGCTGGCGGCACTCGGCGCCCCCGCGCCGGTCGCCTTCGTCCCGCACCTGCTGCCGCTCGACCAAGGCGAGCTTGCGACCTGCTTCGCGGCGCTGACCGAGCCGACCTCCAAAGAGGCGGTGCGTGACCTCTACGAGCGCCGCTACCGCGACGAGCCCTTCGTTCATCTCCTACCCGGCCCGCCCAACCTGCGGGCGCTGCGCGACACCAACGAGTGCCACATCTACGTCACGGTTGAGGAGCACGGCAAGGTGATCGCCTTCGGCGCGATCGACAACATCTGGAAGGGCGCCTCGGGCCAGGGCGTGCAGAACCTCAACCTGATGCTCGGCCTCGACGAGACGGCGGGCCTGACGTGATCTGCGTTCGTCGTTTGTATGCCTATGTCGTTCAAAGGACGAACGCGCTCGGAGGCCGGCCGTGAGCGCGGCGAGCGAAGGTCCGGCTGCTGCGCCGGAGCCCGGCGCTGGCTTCTTCCGCAGCCGCTGGGTTGAGGCGCCGGCGGGGGTTGAACAGCTCGACCCGGCCCAGCTCGCACCCGGGTTTCGCGCCGCCGGTGCCCACTGCGGCCTGAAGAAGAGCGGCGGCACCGACGTCGGGCTGCTGGTCTGCGAAGAGGCCGAGGTCTCCTCGGCGATGGTCCTCACCGCCAACGCCTCCGCCGCGGCCCCGATTCGGGTCTGCCGCGAGGCGGTGGCGCTCGACCGGGTCCGCGCCGCCGTTGTCAACAGCGGCAACGCCAACGCCGAGACGGGGCAGCAGGGATACCAGGACGCCTACGACATGTGCCGGCGCAGCGCCGACGCGCTCGGGCTCGGCAACGACGAGGTCGCGGTCGCCGAGACCGGGACGATCGGCGTGCCGCTGCCGATCGCAGCGGTGCTCGACGGGATCGACGCAGCGGCAGCAGCGCTCTCACCCGGCGGCGGCCTCGACTTCTCCGACGCGATCACCACCACCGACCGTTGGCCCAAGCGCGTCACGCTTCGGATCGACGGCGTCACGGTTTCGGCACAGGCAAAGGGCGCCGGGATGATCGAGCCGCGGATGGCGACGATGCTCTGCTTCATCCAGACCGACGCGCTGGTCGCCGATCCCGCCGCCGAGCTGCGCGCCGCGGTCGACGCCTCTTTCAACCGGATCACCGTCGACGGTCAGATGAGCACCAACGACTGCGTCCTGCTGCAGGCAACCGGTGCCGCCGGCAAGCCGCTGCCCGACGGCCTGCTGACCGCGATCCTCACCCAGCTGGCGATCGAGATCGTCCGCGACGGCGAGGGCGCCGCCCGCGCCGCCCGGATCACCGTCTCCGATGCGGCGACGCCGGCCGAGGCCGAGCGGGTCGCGCGGGCGATCGCCAACTCGCCGCTGGTCAAGACCGCGCTCTACGGACGCGACCCAAACTGGGGCCGGATCGCCCAGGCCGCAGGTGCGGCGCTGGCCGGCGAGGAGCTCGACGAGATCGGCGAGGACTCGATCGACGCCGCCGAGCTGGGCGCCGACGTGGGGGAGGCCGAGATCGGGTTGCGGCTCGGCCGCGGCGGCCACTGCGCCAGCGTCTGGTTCTCCGACCTCGGCCACGAGTACGTGACCTTGAACGCCGAGTACACGACTTAGTAACTGACCCGCCCACCCACGACCCAGGACCACGAACAGGATCAGATGAGCGAGCGAGCCCCCCAATCCCGCGCCAGCGGCACCAGCGTCGAGACCCTGCTCGAGGCGCTGCCCTACATCCGCGAGTTCCACGGCCGCACGGTGGTGATCAAGTACGGCGGCGCGGCGATGCGCGACGAGAAACTGCGCGACGACTTCGCTGCCGACGTGGTGCTGCTCAAGTACGTCGGCCTCAACCCGATCATCGTCCACGGCGGCGGTCCCGAGATCACCCGCTACATGGACAAGCTCGGGCTTGAGGTCAAGTTCCATGAGGGTTTGCGGGTCTCCGATGCGGAGACGGTTGAGATCGCGCGGATGGTCCTGGTCGGCAAGCTCAATACCGAAATCGTCCAGCGGCTGAACCGTCACGGGCAGTCGGCGGTCGGGCTGGCGGGCGAGGACGGGATGCTGTTCGAGGTGTCGCCGGTCCACAACTCCGACCAGGTCGGCTACGTCGGCTCGATCGAGCGGGTCGACGTCGACGTCCTCAACCACATTGCCGCCGACTACATCCCGGTGATCGCCTCCTCGGCCTCCTCCCGCGACGGCCAGTCCTACAACGTCAACGCCGACGAGGCGGCCGGCAAGGTGGCGGCGGCGCTCAGCGCCTTCAAGGCGATCTTCCTCACCGATGTCGCCGGCTGGCTCGCCGACCCCGACGACGAGGGGTCGCTGGTCTCACGGGCGACGGTGGCTGAGGTCGAGGAGGCGCTGCTCGCGGTCGCCGGCGGGATGCGGCCGAAGCTGCAGGCCTGCGCTGATGCGATCCGCGGCGGCTCGGAGTTTGCCCACATCATTGACGGCCGCGTCCCCCACAGCCTGCTGCTGGAGCTCTTCACCGACGCGGGTGTTGGGACGATGGTGACTCCGTGAGGGCGGCGCCTGCAAACCGGCGCCTGGGGGTGTCCTCGGTCGGCCGGATCGGGTCACGCACAAAAAGGTGCGCTCCCCTCACCGACCTCCCTGCGTCCTACCCAGGCTTGGTTTTCGGCGCCGTGCGTGACCCGGCCGATGGTGATTCGGCCGTGCGGGGCTCGGCAGTGCGGAGGTTCGGATGAGCCTCGAGGAGATTCGTGAGCTCGACGAGCGCTACCTGATGCGCACCTACAAGCGGGCGCCGGTCGACTTCGTCCGCGGCGAGGGCGCGCTGCTTTGGGACGAGGACGGCAACGAGTACCTCGATTTCCTCACTGGGATCTCGGTCTCCTCGGTCGGCCACTGCAACCCGGCCGTGGTCGCCGCGGTCTCAGAGCAGGCGGCGCGGCTGATCCACGTCTCGAACCTCTTCTACACCGAGCCGATGGCGCGGCTCGCGCAGCGGCTCTCCGACTCGAGTCTCGGCGGCCGGGTCTTCTTCTGCAACTCGGGAACCGAGGCAGTCGAGTGCGCGATCAAGATCGCCCGCAAGCACGCCCACCGGCGCGGCGTCACGGCGCCGGAGATCGTCAGTTTCGAGGGCGACTTCCACGGCCGCAGCTACGGCGCCCTCTCGGCAACTCCGGGGATGGCGCGCAACGAGGCACTGGGGCCAATGCTGCCCGGCTTCCGTTCTGTGCCCCGCAACGACGCGGCGGCGTTGCGCGAGGCGGTCGGCCCGAACACCGCGGCGGTGATGCTCGAGCCGATCCAGGGCGAGGCCGGGATCTGGCCGACCTCCGACGAGGCGCTGCTGGCGGCGCGCAAAGCCTGCGACGAGGTTGGCGCGCTACTCGTTCTCGACGAGATCCAGACCGGGCTGGGGCGGACTGGGTCGCTCTGGGCCTACGAGCAGACGCCGGTGCGCCCGGACGTGATCACCAGCGCCAAGGCGCTCGGCGGCGGCCTGCCGATCGGCGCTTGCATCACCGCGCCGGTCGCCGCTGAGGTGCTGGAGCCGGGCGACCACGGCTCGACCTTCGCTGGCGCTCCGGTGGCGACCGCGGCGGCGCTCGCCGTCCTCGACGTGATCGACGACCCGGCGCTGTTGCGCGGCGTGCGCGAGAGGGGGGCGGCGCTGCGCGAGGGCTTGGCGGCGCTCGACGGGGTGTGCGAAGTGCGTGGACGCGGGCTGATGATCGGGGTCGGGCTCGAGGAGGGGATCGAGGCGGCAGCGCTCGGCGCCGACCTGCTCGGCCGCGGCCTGGTCGTCAACGTCCCCGGCCCGGGGACGATCCGACTACTGCCGCCGCTGGTGGTCGAATCGGCTCAAATCGAGCGTGCGATTGGCCTATTCCGCGAATCGCTCGTAGGCTAGGCAGCGTGAAGAGCAGGGACGACCGCATCTCGGGACCAAAACCGCTCACCAGCTCCGCTGCTCGCCGCGTCGAGGCGATCATCGAGGGCGCCGAGAAAGCTGCCGAGCGGGTCATCGACGAGGCCGAAGCGAAGGCGCGCGAATACCTCGCCGAGGCCGAAGCCGCAGCCGACCGCACGGTGGCGGAGCGGCTCGCCGCGCTCGGCGAGCTGACCGACGCCCTGGTCGCCCAGGCCGACGCGATCCGCCGCCAGTCCGAGCTGCTAACCAGTTCGCTGCGCGAAGCGAAGGAGCGGTTGGAGGCGGAGGGCGGGCCGGCTCCGTCGCGCCCGGCCGCCGAGCCGCCCCCCGCGTCCGCCGACCTCGCCGCCAGCAGCGTCCAGGATCCGGTCGCCGCTAACGGCGAGAGCGACTCGGATCGGGCTGACGAGTCGCGGACCCCGCACCTCGCCGCGGTCGAGCCGACCGAGTCCGACGCGCCCAACCAACCCGAGGAGCCCGAGGCGCCAAAGGAGACCGACTCAGCCCCCCTCGACCAGTTTGCCGAGCGGCGCGGGCGGGGCACGCCTGCCGGCGCTCGCCTGCTGGCGACCCAGATGGCGGTATCTGGCTCGAGCCGGGAGGAGATCGCGGCGCGGCTGCGAACGGGTTTCGAGATCGACGACACCGACGCGATCCTCGACGCGATTCTCGGCCCCGAAGCCTAGGACTCGCCCCGAAACCGATGCACGACGACCCGACCAGGATCATGCGCAACCCCGACGACGACGGCCGTCGCGGGGGCGGTGCGCCTGGGGCGGGCGCCCCCACGGAAACATGCGGCTGTTGGTCGCCTGCCTGATCGCGGTGATCATCGGCCTGGTTATCGCGATCCTCGTTATCTCCAGCAGCGACGACGGCGGCTCGTCGAGCAGCGAAGCGACGACGACCGAACCGACGACCGAATCGACGACCACGACCGAAACGACCGAAACGACCGAAGAAGAAACGACGCCCGAAGAAGAAGTCGAACCGGAAGAAGAAGTGACGCCGGAAGAAGAAGGCGGCGAAGGCGGGATCGAAGAACCCGAACTTCCCGAAGAAGGCGAACCGGTTGTGCCCGAAGAAGGTCTGGGCGAAGAAGGCGGCGGCATCGAAGCCGAATAGCCTCCGTGACCGAGCGCCTTCGTGACTGAGCAACCCATTCAGCTGACCCCGCCCACGGCGAGCTACGAGGCCGACCCCTCGCAGGTCGAGCGTGTCCTGTTGCTCTACTCGGGCGGGCTCGACACCAGCGTGATGCTGAAGTGGATCCAGGACTCCTACGAGGCGGAAGTCGTCTGCCTCACCGTCAACCTTGGCCAGCCGGGCGAGGACTACACGGTGATCGAAGAGAAGGCGAAGGCGTTGGGCGCGGTCGAGTGCCATGTCGTCGACGCCCGCGAACAATTCGCCGAGGAGTTCCTGGTGCCGGCGATTCGCGCCAACGCCGTCTACGGCAACGGCTACCCGCTCTTCACCGCGCTTGGCCGGCCGCTGATCGCACAGCTTGCGGTCGAATACGCGCGGAAGTCGAACTGCGACACGATTGCCCACGGCTGCACCGGCAAGGGCAACGACCAGGTGCGGATCGAGGCGACGGTGGCGACGCTGGCGCCCGAGCTGCGGACGATCGCCCCGGTCCGCTCCTGGCAGATGGGGCGCGACGAGGAGATTGCTTACGCCCGCGAGCACGGGATCCCGGTCAAGGGCGGCACCGAGGTCGCGCCCTACTCGATCGACGACAACCTCTGGGGGCGCTCATCCGAGGGTCGCTGGATCGAGGACCTCGACCACGCGCCCGAGGACGACGTCTTCCAGCTTGTGACCCGGCCCGAGGAGGCGCCGGACGAGGCGCAGGTGGTGAGGATCGGCTTCGAGGCGGGGCGACCGATCTCGCTCGACGGCGAGCGCCTCGGCCTGGTCGTGCTGCTCGAACGCGCCGCCGAGATCGGCTGCCGGCATGGGGTCGGGATCGTCGACCACATCGAGGACCGGATCGTCGGCCTCAAGGTCCGCGACATCTACGAGGTGCCGGCGGCGGCGATCGTCCTCACCGCCCACGAGGAGCTGGAGCGGCTGGTCGGGACGATCCACCAGAACCAGTTCAAGCCGGCGCTCGACCAGAAGTGGGGCTACCTCGTCTACGGCGGGCTTTGGTGGGAGCCGCTGCGCACCGATCTCGACGCCTACATGGAGACCGTCAACGCGCGGGTCACGGGGGAGATCGGACTGCGCCTGTACAAAGGCAGCGTCAGAGTCGTGACCCGTTCCTCGCCCAACGCCGTCTACGACGCGGCGCTGGCTAGCTTCGCCGAGTCAGGCGGGCTCTTCTCCCAGCAGGCTTCGCCCGGCTTCATCGAGCTCTGGTCGCTGCAGTCGCGGCTGGCGCACCGGCTGCGGAGCGAGCAGGGGGAAAGGTCATGAACGAGCGGCTCGGGAAGGCCGCGGTCCGTTTCGGTTACCGCTACTTGCGCCGGCGCTACCGGCGCGAGATCCGGATCGGGCTGGTGGTCGCGGCCGTCGGTGCCGCCGTCGCGGTCTACCTCGGCACCCGCAACGTGCGCGAGGGCTGAGCGGGCGGCGGGCCGTTCGTCGCATTTCCCGCTGGGCGGGCAAAACGACGAACGCACTCCTCTCTGAGTCTCCATAACGTTCGTTATCGGCGCGCAAGTTGGCTTGCGGGTTATCGTCGACCGGCAGGAATCCGGCACCCGACCCCGTAGCCTCGACGCTCGTGCCAGGGCTTCGCTCGAACTCGCGCCTCGCGCCGCTGGGCGCGGCGGCGGCGCTCCTCGCTCTGCTTGCCGCCTTGGTGCTGATCGCGGCACCGGCCGGAGCGGCCGATCGCGGCGCGCTGGAAGCAAAGCTGACGACGGCGCGCGAAGAAGCCGGCTCGATCGCCGTCGGCCTGCAGCAGTCCCACGTCGAACTGGCCAGCGCCGAAGCCGAAGCGCAGCGGGCCGAAGCTCACGAGCGGCGGCTGACCGAACTGCTGGCCGAAGGCGAAGCGCGAGCGGCCGCGCTCGAACGCAAAGTCGAGCGGACCCGAGCCCGGCTGCGGCGCGAACGGGCCCGGCTCGAGCGGGCGCGGACGGCGCTGGCCAACCGGCTGGTGGCGATCTACGAGACCGGAGTCGCCGACCCGGTCAGCATCATCCTTGGCTCCGGCGACTACGAGGAACTCGCCACCCGGGCCGACTACCTGCGGCTGATCTCCGAATCCGATTCGGCGCTGGCGGAACGGGTCGAGCAGGTGCGAAACGAAGTGCGCCGCGCCGCCGCCCGTATCGCGATCCTGCACCGCCGAGCCGTCGCCTACGACGAACGGCTGGCCGCGGCCCGCGGCGAAATCTCTTCGGTCCGCGCAGCTGCCCAGGCTGCCGCCGCGAACCTCGCCGCGATCAGCGCCAGCCGCGAAGCCTCCCTTGCCGAGCTGAAAGACGACATCGGCGGCTGGGTCAAGCAGGTGCAGCGAATTCGCGCTGCCGAAGCCCGCGCCGCGACCGAAGCTGAAGCCGAAGAAGAAGTCGGACGTTGGCTCGGCGGTCCCTACTCGATCCCGACCTACATCGTGATGTGCGAGTCGGGCGGCGACTACGGCGCCGTCAACCCCTCGAGCGGGGCCGGCGGCGCCTACCAGGTGCTGCCCTCGACCTGGGACCTCTACGACGGCCAGGGCGAACCGCAGAACGCGTCGAAGGCCGAACAGGACCGGATCGCCGCCGAAATCTGGGCCGACTCGGGCGGCAGCGCCTGGGTCTGCGCCTGAGCGTCCCGGGGGCCAAAAAGGGCGCATCCTGCGAGCGGCCGGCAGTCGGTGCCGCCGGATTGTGCGGTTAGATGGTCTGCATCCTTTTAGCCGGCAGACAACCAGTAACAACTCCAGCGTTTCGCGATCAGCGGTGTAATTCGCTTTCACCGGGATGCGGAGTTAGCGCGATTCAGCCATCATTACCGGTGGTGCCATCTGGGCCGGTTGACATGATCGGCACCGGTCGATGAGCACATCCGCA
Source organism: uncultured Actinomycetes bacterium (assembly GCA_963729055.1). Classification (GTDB taxonomy): domain Bacteria; phylum Actinomycetota; class Thermoleophilia; order Solirubrobacterales; family 70-9; genus VAYN01. The sequence goes on from CAVSMQ010000010.1 coordinate 148,944, forward strand.
GCCGTCCATCTCCATGCCCACAGCGAGTACTCGCTGCTCGATGGCGCCTGCAAGATCGACGCGATGGCGGCGCGCGCGGCAGAGCTAGGGCAGCCAGCGCTGGGACTAACCGACCACGGCGTGATGAACGGCGCCGTCGATCTCTACAAAGCCTGCAGGAAGCACGGAATCAAACCGATCGTCGGGCTCGAGGCCTACCTGGTCGACGACCGCCGGGCGATCAAGGAGCAGACCCGGTACGAGCGCAACCACCTGACCCTGCTGGCCGAAAATGACACCGGCTTTTCCAATCTGGTCAAGCTGACCTCGGCCGGTTTTCTCGAAGGCTTCTCGCGCGGCAAGGCCAACGTCGACATGGAGCTGCTCGCCCAGCACTCCGAAGGCGTGATCGTCCTCACCGGCTGCCTGCAGTCGCGCTTCTGCCGGCGCCTGGTCGAAGAGCGCCACGACGACGCCCGCGCCCACCTCGACGACCTGATCCAAGCTTTCGGGCCCGATCAGGTCTACTTCGAGGTGCAGAAGAACGGGATCGCCGAGCAGGACAAAGCGAACGAGGGGATCGCACGGTTCGCCCGCGAGCTGGGTCGGCCGCTGGTCGCCACCGCCGACGTTCACTACCTGACCCGCGAGGACTTCGACAACCACGCGGCGCTGCTCTGCGTGCAGACGAAATCGACGCTGGAAGCGCCGAAGATGAGCTTCGACACCAACGAGTTCTACATCAAGAGCTCGGAGGAAATGCACGAGTCCTTCGCCGAGTGGCCCGAAGCGGTGCCGATGTCGCTGGAGATCGCCGAACGCTGCTCGCTCGAGATCGAGCTCGGCAGCCTGCTGCTGCCTCGCTACCCGACCGAGAACGGCGAGGAGCCGGAGGCGATGCTGCGGCGGATCGCCGTCGAGGGCCTGCGCGATCGCTACGGCGACCCGCCACCGGCAGCAGCGGTCGAGCGGATGGAGTTCGAGCTCGGGGTGATCGAGGAGATGGGCTTCCCCTCCTACTTCCTGATCGTCTGGGACTTCGTCCGCTACGCAAAGGAGAACGGCGTCGCCGTCGGCCCGGGCCGCGGCTCGGCAGCCGGCTCGATCATCTGCCTACTCGCTGCGGATCACCGACGTCGACCCGCTCGCCGAAGGCCTGATCTTCGAGCGCTTCCTCAACCCCGGTCGCAAATCGATGCCGGACATCGACATCGACTTCTCGGTCCGCGGTCGCGAGCGGATGATCCGCTACGTCGCCGAGAAGTACGGGCGCGAGTCGGTCGCCCAGATCATCACCTTCGGCAAGATGGCGCCGCGGGCGGCGACCCGTGACGCGGCCCGCGTGCTCGGCTACGACTACGCCACCGGCGATCGGCTGGCGAAGCTGATCCCGGAGCCGATCATGGGCCGCAGCCCCTCCTTCGCCGAGTGCCTGAAGCCCGGCCAGGAGCTGAAAAAAGCCTACGACGCCGAAGCCGACGCGAAGCGGGTCGTCGACGTCGCCCAGGGCCTCGAGGGGATCATCCGCAACAACTCGATCCACGCCGCCGCGGTGGTGATCGCCGACCGGCCGCTGCACGAGGTGGTGCCGCTGCAGCTGGCCGAGGACAAGACCGCGCCGGCGGCCAACGGCAACGGGACCGGCAAGCAGGAGCGCCAGTACAAGATCGTGACCCAGTACTCGATGGGCCCGATCGAGGAGATCGGCCTGCTGAAGATGGACTTCCTCGGCCTTCGCAACCTCGACGTGATCGAGGACGCGATCGACATCATCCGCCGCTCGCGCGGCGAGGAGGTCGAGATGGAGCGAGATCCCGATCGACGACGCAAAGACCTACGCGATGCTCGCCAAAGGCGACTCGACCGCGGTCTTCCAGTTCGAGTCGGAGGGGATGCGCGACGCCCTGCGCAAGGTTAAACCGACCGAATTCGCCGACCTCGTCGCCCTCGTCGCCCTCTACCGCCCCGGCGCGATGGCCTACATCCCTGCCTACGCGAACGGCAAGAAGGACCCGACGAGCGTCCGTTACCCGGACCCGCGGATGAAAGCGATCACCGATGAGACGCACGGCTGCGTCATCTACCAGGAGCAGCTGATGTCGATCGCCCGTGAGATGGCCGGCTTCTCGGGCACCGAAGCGGACGACCTGCGCAAGGCGATCGGCAAGAAGAAGCGCGACCTGATGGCGACGATGAAGGATCGCTTCATGCAGGGGCTGGCGGAATCGAACACCGCCCCCAACGTCGCCGCCGAACTCTGGAAGCTGAACGAAGCGGCCGCCGACTACTCGTTCAACAAGTCGCACGCCGCCTGCTACGGCCTGATCTCCTACCGCACCGCCTACCTCAAGGCCAACTACCCGGCCGAGTACATGGCGGCGGTGATCTCCTCGGTGATGAACACCAAAGACAAGGTGCCGTTCTTCGTCAATCGCTGTGCGGAGATGGGGATCGACGTGCTGCCGCCCGACGTCAACTCCTCCGACCACAGCTTCGTCGTCTCCGAGAACGCGATCCGCTTCGGCCTCGACGCGGTCAAGAACGTCGGCCACTCCGCGGTCGAGGCGATCCTGCGGGCCCGCGAGGAGGCACCGATCGCTTCGATCTGGGACTTCTGCGAGCGGGTCGACTCGCGCGCCGTCAACAAACGAGCGATCGAATGCCTGCTCAAGTGCGGCGCCCTTGACTCGACCGGCGCCACCCGCAAAGGGATGCTCGAAATCCTGCCGGCGGCGCAGTCGGCCGGGCAGAAGGCGCAGGAAGACGCTCAGCTCGGCCAGGGCTCGATCTTCGACTTCGGCGACAGCGGCGGCGGCGAAACGGCGGCGGCTCAGGTCTCTCAGTCGCGGCCGCCGATTTCGGCCGCCGAGTTCGATCGCGCCGAGCTGCTGGCGCTGGAGAAGGAGACGCTCGGCACCTACCTCTCTTCGCACCCGCTGACCGAAGTCGGGCCGGCGCTTGCGGTCCCGAGTCGACTGCAGCATCTCGGCCCTCGACAACAAACCGGACGGCGCCTGGGTGACGGTTGGCGGGATCGTCGTCGACTGCAAGAAGATCCGCACCAAGAGCGGCAGCCAGATGATGTTCGCGACGCTCGACGACGTCGAGGGCCAGGTCGAGATGCTGGTCTTCAAGGCCGACGAGGCGGAGAGCGCGCAGGTGATCCAGCCCGACGCGATCGTCCTCGTCCGCGGCCGGGTCGACCATAAGGACCGCGGTGAGACGAAGCTCGTCGTCCAGGAGGCGCAGCGCTTCGAACCCGACAGCACCGAGATCGAGGCGGCGGCAAAGACGGTCACGGCGTTGCCCGGAGGCCCCTTCGAGTTCTCACTTCCGGACTGCCGCAAGCTTGCCGACCCAGCCCTAGTGGACGAGCTGAAGTCCCTCTTCGAGGACCACAAAGGCGAATCCGATGTGCTTTTGGTGATGCACACGAGTGAGGGGCCGAAGAAATTGCGATTTGGCAGCGAGTACCGGGTGCAGCCGTCGGCGAGTTTGCGGCAGGAGATTGACCAGTTGCTCGGGAGCAGTGCGGTAGCTGCATAGGGAGGGGGGGTTGGCGGAGCGGGGCTGTCGGCACTCCCTCCTGTGAATTGAGTCGCTCGCCCCTTCGGGGCTCTGCTCCGATGTTGGAGCGCCCCCTGCGGGGGCGCAGAAGACAGATTGCATATCGCCGCTTCGCGAACATTCCCAGGAGGGAGTGCCGACAGCCCCGCACCGAAAGGCCGGCCCGGCTTCGAACCCCCGCAAGCTCTCGAAGCTTCCAAAAGACGGGGTGGGCCCCTCTTTGTTTAGAGCTTCCGAGGGACGGAAGCATCCAAATTCTCGGCAGCTCCCGAAGCTTTCGTATTGATCGAGAGCGCTGTGGTGGGGGGAGCCGGGGGTCCTCCAGGCGAATGTCGCGAAGCGGCGGAAATGCAATCCGATTCCTGCGCCCCATAGGGCGCACCGTCATCCGGAGCGCGGCCCGAAGGGCCCGCGACTCAATTCGCCTGGAGGACCCCCGGCTCCCCACCGCACCGCCCTCGTCCCTCACCCGTCCAGCCTCAAACCCCGGTCTGAGAGCCAGTCTCAAACCCCTTGGTACCAACCTCCCCGCTACGTAGACTTCACGCATGAGCGTTACCCGGACCGAGATCGGCGAGTGCCGTCAGTGCCGCTCCTTCTGCGACAAGATGGTCGAGCCGCGGGGCTGCGTCGAGCTTGGCTGCCGCTACCTCTACAGCTACGTCGATCGGCTGACCGGCAACCAGTACGTCGGCTGCATGCAGGAAGTCTTCAGCGCCGAGATCGACCTCGTCGCGGTGCTGCAGCCAGGCGGGTTCGGGGGCGTCAAGATGACAGGCGAGCCGTTGCCGCATTGCCAGTTCTCAGTTGAGCGCGCGTACGCGGGGGAGGGCGAGTCGTATGGCTGCGTCAACCGCCGCTTCTTCGACTGCACCGACACCGGCGCCGAGGGACTGCGCGCCTTCGATCTGCGCGACGTCTGAGCGCCGTCGCCGGGCTGTGTTGGCGCTGGTGCAGCGCTGCGAAGGTCCCTTATTAGTATGCGCAGGTTTCTCTAGAAGGCGACACGGTTTCATGTAATACTGCGGCTCATGTCCTCGGATGCCGCCACGGTCGCCGAGGCTGGCGCCACCGACGCGCTGGCCGAGGTAACCACCGCCGCTGGCGCGCCGCCGAGCGCTGAACCTATCTTCACCCTGGAGCTCAACCAGGACCAGAAGGACATCCAGGAGTGGGTCCACGGCTTTGCCGCGGGCGTCGTCCGGCCCGCCGCCCACGAGTGGGACGAGCGCGAGGAGACCCCCTGGCCGGTGATCGAGGAGGCCGCCAAGATCGGCCTCTATAGCTTTGAAGCAATGGGTCAGTTCTGGTCTGACCCAACCGGACTGACGCTGCCGATCGCCAACGAGGAGCTGTTCTGGGGCGACGCCGGCATCGGCATGGCGATCATGGGCACGACGCTCGCGGTCGCCGCAATCTTCGGGCAGGGAACCCCGGAGCAGATGGGCGAGTGGATCCCGCAGTGCTTCGGCACTCCGGAGGACGTCAAGCTGGCGGCCTTCTGCGCCTCGGAGCCGGATGCCGGCTCCGATGTCTCGGCGATCCGCACCAGCGCCAAGTACGACGAGGCCAAAGACGAGTGGGTCATAAACGGCCAGAAGGCGTGGGCGACCAACGGCGGCATCGCCAACGTCCACGTGGTGATCGCCTCGGTCGACCGCGAGCTCGGCTCGCGCGGCCACGCGGCGTTCATCATTCCGCCCGGGACGCCCGGCTGCGAGCAAGGCGCCAAGGTCAAAAAGCACGGCCTGCGCGCCTCGCACACCGCCGACGTCCACCTCGACGATTGCCGCGTCCCCGGCTCCTGCCTGCTGGGCGGCAAAGAGAAGCTCGACGAGCGCCTGGCCCGCGTCCGCGAGGGCAAATCAGGCAAGAGCCAGGCGGCGATGCAGACCTTCGAGGCAAGCCGCCCAGTGGTCGGCGCCCAGGCGCTGGGGATCGCCCGCGCCGCCTACGAGTACGCGCTCGAGTACGCCAAAGAGCGCGAACAGTTCGGCCGCGCGATCGTCGAGAACCAATCGGTCGCCTTCACCCTGGCCGACATGAAGCTCGAGATCGACGCCGCCCGCCTGCTCGTCTGGCGGGCCGCATGGATGGGCCGAGCCGGCCACAAATTTGAAAACGCCGAGGGCTCGATGTCGAAGCTGAAGGCCGGCGAGGTCGCCGTCTGGGCAACCGAGCGGGCGATCCAGATCCTCGGCGGCAACGGCTACACCCGGGAGTTCCCGGTCGAGCGCATGCATCGCGACTCGAAGATCTACACCATCTTTGAGGGCACCTCAGAGATCCAGCGCCTGGTTATCTCGCGCGCGATCTCCGGTGTCCACCTCAAATAGACGAAGACGGCGGGAGAGCAAGGGCCGGTCGGGGGGCCGGCCCTTGCAGCCTGCGCTGAGGTCGGGGTCATCGCGGCGCGAGGGGTCCGATGACCGGCGCGGCCTCGGCCCCTCGTCGGCGTCCCGGGTAGCGCTGCTACCCGGGAGCCTCCTCGTGACCGATCCGCTTGGTCCTCGGACCCCTCGCACTCGCGCTGACCCCGACCCCAGCGCAGATATCGATTGAAATTGACTACTTCGCGCGGCGTTTGAGGCCTTCGCGCCGCAGCCGCCTCGCAGCCGTCACTTCGGCTTTCGACGTGCCTTTCTTTTCGGGTCCAGGCGTCTCGAGGGTGGCCGGTAGGCCCTCGAAGCGGGGCTCGGAGAGGAAGGCGGAGAGGCCGCGGCGGCCCATCTCGCCTTTGCCGATGTTGGCGTGGCGGTCGCGGCAGGAGCCGAGGGGAGCGGCGGCGTCGTTGACGTGGACGGCGCCCAAGCGCTCGATGCCGACCTTGGCGTCGGCTTCGTCGAGGATCTCGGCCAGGTGGGTCTCGTCGGTGATGTCGTAGCCCTGGACGAAGAGGTGGCAGGAGTCGAGGCAGAGGCCGAGGCGGGGGCCGGAGCCGGCGAGGGAGATCAGCTCAGCGGTCTGGTCGAAGTCGCGGGCGAGGAGGCCCTGGTGGCCGGCAGTCTGCTCGATCAGCAGGCGGCAGGAGTCGGTTCGCTCCAGTGCCTCGGCGATTACTTTTGCGGCTCGTTTGAGCGACGGTTTCAGGGGGTCGGTTTTCTGCGAGCCGGGGTGGAGGACGACGCCCTTGGCGCCGATCCCATCGCCGATTTCGAGGGCGTGGGTGAGCGAGGTCAAGGATTTCTTCCGCAGCTCTTTGTCTTTGGTCGCGCAGTTGATCAGGTAGACGGCGTGGATGATCACCGCGTCGACGCTCTTCGAACTGCCCATCCGCTCGCGGAACTCGGTGAAGTCGTCCGGCCCGTAGCTGGTCGGCCGCCACATCCGCGGGCTCTGGTGGAAGATCTGTATAGATTCGCAGCCGCGTTCCTCGCCACGCTCGATCGCATTGGCCAGTCCGCCGGCGGTGGAGACGTGCGCCCCGATCAACATGAATAACTCGAACTCCCGTCTTAGGTTTGCTCCCTCGCCGACCGGTGCGCTGCACATCGGCGGAGCGAGGACGGCACTCTACAACTGGCTCGCCGCCCGCCACGAGGACGGCGGCGCGCTGGTGCTGCGGATCGAGGACACCGACCGCCAGCGCTCGACGCAGGCGAACTGGGACCAGATCATCGACGCGCTCGAATGGCTCGAGCTCGACTGGGACGGGGATCCGATCTCGCAGTTCGAGCGGGCTGATCGCCACCAGGCAGCGTTGGCACGGCTGCTCGAGAGCGGCGCTGCCTATCGCGACGCCGCCACCGCCAAAGACGTCGAGGCCTGGAAGGCCGAGCACGGGGCCGGTGCCGGCTACCGGGGGACGCCAACCGAGGAGCCGGGCGCCGCGGTGCGACTGCGGGTGCCCGACACGGGGGAGACGGTGGTAGAGGACTTGATCCACGGCCCGGTCGCCTTTCCCAATGCCAGCTACGACGACTTCGTGATCGCCCGCGGCGACGGCACCGTCCTCTACAACTTCGCGGTCGCCGTCGACGACGCCGAGATGGGGATCACCGAGGTGGTCCGCGGTGACGATCACCTCTCGAACACGCCGAAGCAGTTGCTGGTGCTGGAGGCGCTGGGGCACGAGCCGCCGCGCTACGCCCATCTGCCGCTGCTGCACGGCCCCGACGGTAAGAAGCTCTCCAAGCGCCACGGCGCCGCCTCGGTGCAGGAGCTGCGCGAAGCTGGCTACCTGCCAGCCGCTGTCCGCAACTACCTGGCGCTGCTCGGCTGGGGCACCGACGACGACACGACCCTGATGGCAACCGACGAGTTGGTGCGTCGCTTTCGGATCGAGGACGTCGGCAAGGCGGCGGCGATCTTCGACGAGAAGAAGCTGCGCTGGCTGAACGGCCGCTACATGCGGGCGATGCCGCTCGACTCCTACGTCGCGGCGGTCGCCCGCCACCTCGGCCGCGAGCCGGACGAGCGCCTGCGCGAGGCCTGTGCGATCGCCCAGGAGAAAGCCCAGACCCTGGAGGAGGTCTGGCCGCTGGTCCGCTTCCTCTTCGAGCCGCCGGTCGAGGACCCGCAGGCTTGGAAGAAGGTGATGAAACCGGGGGTGGAGGAGCCGTTGGCCGCGGCCCGCGAGGTGCTTGCCGCGGTCGATCCATTTGAGCCGGAGGCGATCGAGACGGCGCTGGCGCCGGTGCTGGACCGCTTTGAGCTGAAACCGGGCCGTCTCTACCAGCCGATCCGGGTCGCGATCACCGGCAGCTCGGTCTCACCGGGGATCTTCGAGTCGCTTGCCGCGCTGGGTCGTGATGACACTCTGGCGCGAATTGAGGCAGCCTTGGTACGCCTGCGTTCCCAGAATCTGGACGGATGACTGAGAACTCGGTCTCAGGCGAGAATACGTTCGGCTAAACCATTCGTCCCCCGCTGCCGATGAGGGGGGCATGGCAGCCACCGGAACGAAGCCAGCCGACCTCGACGAGGCAGTCGAGGCGACCGTTGCCGCCGCTCGTCGCGGCGAAGCCGGTTCACAAAAAGGCGGCCCCGCCGCCCCGGGTAGCCGGCTCGCAGACGCCTTCGAGGCGGTCGAGCGCTTCCCGGTCCTGGTCGAGTCGCGGGAGCGCGTGATCGACGCCGCTACCGGCGACCAGCCGCGCGTCTCCGAGCTGGTCGAGGCGGTCGAGTCCGACGTCTCGCTGACCATCTCGGTGCTGCGCTTTGCCAACCGCAGCGGCCTCGTCGCCGGCGGCGTCGCCGGTATCCCCGACGCGGTCGAGGTGCTGAAGCCCTCCGGTGTCCTGGCAATCGCCGGCACCGCCCCCAGCTTTGACTTCTTCGAGTCCAATGGCGGCTGGGAGCTGAAGCCCGAGCGCTTCCGCGTCCACGCCCTCGCCACGCAGCGCGCCGCCGACCAGATCGGCCGCGTCGTCGGCTGGGCCGAACGCGACGAGCTCGCGGTTGCGGCGCTGCTCCACGACGTCGGCCGCCTCGTCATCTCCCGCCTGCACCCGGGCTACAAAGTTTATTTCGACTCGAACACCCGCACCCCCGAGCAACGGCTGCGCGACGAACGCGACCAGCTCGGGATCGACCACACCCTGGTCGGCGGCGTCCTCGCCCGGCGCTGGAACCTGCCGAGCCGGATCGCGGTCGCGATCGAGCGCCACCACGCCGACGACGCCGATGGCCTCGCGGCGATGGTCGCCACTGCCGACATGATCGCCCACTACTCGCAGGGCGAGGCAATCGCGCCGGAGCGCCTGCATGCCGCCGCCGAGGCCTGCGGGCTCGGCCGCGAGCAGGTTCGCGAGCTGCTCTACGAGCTACCGCTGCCGCGCCAGGACGCCTCCAGGATCAGCGAGCCGTGCCCGCTCTCCGCGCGCGAGCTCGACGTCCTCCGCCACCTTTCAGAGGGCATGGTCTACAAGCAGATCGCCAGCGAAATGCACCTCTCGGTCTCGACCATCCGCACCCATCTGCACAACGTCTACGGCAAGATCGGCGCCGTGGATAGGGCTCAGGCCGTGCTGCTAGCCCGCGACCGCGGCTGGATCTAGTCCAACAGGTGCTCGCGTAGGCCGATCGCGACCGCGTGGGTGCGGTTACGGGCGCTGAGGCGGGCGAGGGCGTTCTTGGTGTGGGTCTTGACCGTCTCCTCGGAGAGGCCGAGCGAACGGGCGGCGAAGGTCGTCGACTCGCCGTCGGCGAGCAGCTGCAGGATCTGGCGCTGGCGCTGGGTAAGTTTGCCGCGGCTGCCTTTCGGCGGCAAGTCGGGGTCGAGGAATTTCTCCTGCGCAGCGGCGGCTTGGACCGCCCGGCGCAGCTCCGACGGGCTGGCGGTGCGGGCAACGTAGGCGCAGGCGCCGGCCTGGATCGCCACGGTCGCGTGGTGACGCTCGTGGCCCTCGCCGTGGGCGATGATCCCCAGCGCCGGTGCCACCCGGTGCATCGAGCGGATCGTCTCCTGGCCGGAGATCGAGGGCTCGCCGCCGCCGTTTAGGCGCCAGCGCATGTCGACGATCGCGACGTCGAAGTCGCCGATCTCGCGCAGCCGCTCGAGACCCTCCTCACGGCTCTCGCTCTCGAGCACGTCGAAATCTTCCTGCAGCGTTTCGCGGACCCCCAGACGGACGAGAGGGTGCCTGTCGATCACAAGGCAGTTTGGGCGCTCGCTCAGGACTGCTTCCGATCAATCGATTACGGGATAATCGAGGGCCGCATCCTCCGCGGCCCCCTCGATTCGATCCTAGTGCAGCGACGGGGGGTGCGGTAGAAAGGCGCCTGTGATCTCGATTACGTCGAAGTCGCGCTATGCGGTTGTTGCCCTCGCCGAGCTTGCTCGCTCGGGCGATCGGCCGGTGCCGATCAAAGAGCTGGCCGAGCGCCGCGAGATCCCCGAGCAGTTCCTCGAGCAGCTCTTCTCGACCCTGCGGCGCGGCGGCCTGTTGACCAGCCACCGCGGGATGCGCGGCGGCTACACCCTTTCGCGGCCACCCGACGAGATCACCGTGCTCGAGGTCGTCCAGACCCTTGACGGCAAAATCGGTACCGAGGCAGACGAGGCCGGCGGGATCTGGGCCGAGGGCGTCGCCGCCCTGCGCAAGGTCTTTGGCCAAACGACGATCGCCGAAGTTGCCCGCCGGGAGGCCGAAGAGGCCGGCTCGGGCATGTACTTCATTTAGTCGTCGAGCCTCGTTAACCCCAGGGTCAAGCCTGGGCGTCTACGATATCCGTCCAGAGATGCCCTCGATCCGCTCTTCAATCCTGCTTGGCGTGCTAGCGCTGGCCCTCTTCAGTTGCTCGGCGCTGGCTGGGGCGTTGCCGATCGGGCCGCAGCACGCCGTGGCCGCCGATGAAATCGGCGAAGAAACGACGACGCCGACGGAAGAACCGCCGCCCGTGGTCGAAACGCCGACCGAACCCGAACCCACGCCCGAACCGGAAACGCCGGTGACGACGCCGCCAGTGACGACGCCGCCGGTCGGAGTGCCGTCGGGTGGGGAAAGCGGCGGGCCAGTCGAAACGCCTAAGTCGACCCCGTCTACCGGCTCCGAAGCCTCGATTGGAGGCGGCGGCGGTGGTGGTGGGGGAGGCGGTGGCGGCGGATCCAGCCCCGGCTCGGGCTCCAGCGGCGGCAGCACGACCACTTCGCCGGCCACCACTCCGAATCGCCACACCGCGCGGCCCCCGACCCGTACGGGCGGTGGCAGCGCCGGCGGCGGTGGCGGGGGAGGCAGTACGACCGCCGGCGGCGGTGGCGGGGGCGGCGGTGGCGGATCCAAGCCCTCGAACGCAGGTGGCGGCAGCCACAGCACCGGCGGCGGCGGTCACCACGCCCCCTCGCACTCGGCCGGCAGCCCAGCGCCGCAGCCTGCCGTCTCGACGCAGGGCATCGACGAAGGGGCCTCGGCGGTCACCACCGCCGCCTCGCACGTCGGCGAAGTCTTCGCCGAGGCGTTGCCGACCGCGCCGCTGAAGAAGATTGGCGATCGCCTCGCCGCCCACATAGCCGGCGCTGGCTCGGCCCCGGGCGGCAAGGGGGAGAAGGTGGCGGCTGACGGCATCGGCACCGCGCTCGGTGCCGCCTTGATCGGCTCGGCGGTGGCAGTCGACAAAGCGCCCGTGGCGAGCAGCAGCCCGATTCCGTTTTTCAACCCGGCCGGTGGCAAGTCGGCGACGGTCTACCTGATTCTGATCGCGGCGCTGCTGCTCGCGGTCGGCGCGCTGGTCTTCCGCGAGGTCCGCAAATCGCTCGGACTCGACGCGCCGCGGACGGCAGTGAGGGTCGCCGACGAACGGCCGCGGATCCCGCTCAAGGAGCGGATCGGGGTTGGAATCGTCGGTGCGCGCGAGGCGACCCACCACTGGTTCAGCCGCTTCCGTCGCCTGCGCTCGAGTGCGGCCGCCGGGCTGCGCTCGCTGTTCTGAGCCACCTCGCAAGCGTCTTCTCAGCACCGTCACGATTGCCGGCGGGTCCGGTGAATTAGAGTCTTCGCCGATGTCCGATCGCCACCAGGACCTCGAACTTGCGGCGCCACCCGCGCAAGCCCGTGAGATCGTCCGCGAGGCAGTTGCCGAGCTCGGCTGGAAGTGCCTCGAGGACGAGGACGGCGCCCTCGTCGTGCGCGAGTCGCCGCGGCTCTTGCTGGGCCGCTGGCCGGTTGGGATCAAGGTCTCGATTGCTGACGCCGGCGGTAAGCGCTCGGCGCTGAAGCTCTGGGGCCGGATGGGCGGCTTCGGGCCGTTCATCGCCGAGCAGTTGAAGGAGCGGATGGAGGAGTTCGCCTCGCGGCTGCAACAACAAGCCGCCGCGCACTCAGCTTCGTCCGCCTAGCGGCGTGGCCGGCGAGCGCCAGCTGGCCGGCGGCGGGATCCTGATCCGCCAACCCGAGCCCGGCGACGAGGCCGGTTACGAGCAAGTCCTGCTCGACCCCGAAGTCTCGTCCTGGCTGCGACCACAGCCGCTGTCGCCGTTCAGCAGCGCCGAGATCGCCGAGATGCTCGCCGACGACCTCCGCCACTGGCGCGACGCGGGCTTTGGACCGTGGGTGCTGGTCGACCACGAGAGCGGAGCGCTGGTCGGGCGCGTCGGGCTGCACCGCACCTCGGTCGGCGGCGAACTGGTCACAGAGCTCGCCTGGACCATCCGCCCCGGCTGGCAGGGCCGCGGCCTGGCTACCGCCGCGGCTGCCGAGGGCCTGGCGCTGGCGTGCTCGGTCGGCCTGGACGAGCTGGTGGCGCTGGTGCTGCCGGCCAACGTCGCCTCATGCCGAGTCGCGGAGAAGCTGGGGATGCGGTCGAGCGCCAAGGTCACCCACGCTGGCCTCCCACACCTGCTCTACCGAATCGAGCTGACGCCGGGATAGGGTCGGGGGCGTCCGTGCGACCCGCGCCCCAGGAGGCGATCGCCAACCCGTTAGTCGCCGCGAACGCTGTCGCGGACCGTCTGCCACGAGCTCCAGGTGATTCGCAGGATCACCGCGGTCATCGCCAGCCCGATCAGCGGATCGGCGACCGCTGCGCCGAGCGCGACGGCGACGGCGCTGGCGAGGACGCCGAGGCTGACGTAGGAGTCGGCGCGAGCGTGCGCCCCGTCGGCGATCAGCGCTGCGCTGCCGAGCCGCTCTCCAGCCCGGGTGCGGATCCCGGCCGCGACCCAATTGCCGGCGAAGCCGACGCAGCCCGCCGCCGCCAGTCCCAGCAGGTCGGTCGGAGCTTGCGGGTCGATCAGCCGTGAAAAGGCCTCGAAGCCGGCGACGCAGGCCGAGGCGAAGATCGCCAGCACGACGAAGGCCCCGGCGTATCCCTCGGCGCGGATGGAGCGCAGTCCGAAGGCGACGGCAAGCGGAATCGCGGTGGCGGCATCGCCGAAGTTGTGGATCAGGTCGGCGAGCAACGCGACCGAGCCGCTGGCGAGGAAGATGCCTAGCTGCGCCAGCGCCGTCGCCGCCAGCACCGCCAGCGACAGTCCAACCGCAGTCAACCCCTCGCGCGAGCGTTTGATCGACGGATCGACCAGGCCATGGGTGTGCCCGTGTCCGTGGCTGTGTCCGCCGGGGGTGTGGGTGTGCAGACCGTGATGGTGATGGGAGTGGACGAGGTCGCCATGCCGGTGCCGGTCGCCGCCCAGCTCCTCGAAGGTCGCCTCGCTCGTCACAGCTCAATCGTAGGGCGGCACCGGCGTTCGCTCGGCCACTCGCCTCTAGACTGGGCCGGCATGCGAGGCCTCGCCCCGAAGCGATGAGGATCGGCGCCGAGGCTTCGGCGGTCGTCGGCGGGACGCCGCTGGTGCTGCTCGACCGGCTCGGGAGCGAGGTCGGTGGCGACGTTTGCGCGAAGCTCGAGTACTTCAATCCGGGCGGCTCGGTCAAGGACCGGATTGGGGTCGCGATGATCGACGCCGCCGAGGAGGAGGGACTGATCCGGCCGGGGCGCGCGGTGGTGGTCGAGCCGACCAGCGGCAACACCGGGATCGCGCTGGCGATGGTCTGCGCGGCCCGCGGCTACGAGTTGATTCTGACCCTGCCCGAGGGGATGAGCCGCGAGCGGGCGAAGCTGCTGCGGGCCTACGGGGCCGAAGTGCGGGAGACGCCGTCGCTGGGCGGGATGAACGAGGCGGTGGCGCTGGCCGAGGAGATCCGCGAGCAGCGCAAGGCGTTCATGCCGATGCAGTTCTCCAACCCCGCCAACGCCGAGGCGCACCGGCGCACCACCGCCGAGGAGATCTGGGCCGATACCGACGGCGAGGTCGGCGCCTTCGTCGCCGGGGTGGGGACCGGCGGAACGATCACGGGAGTGGGGCGGATGCTGAAGGAACGTGCGCCGGAGGCGCTGGTGGTGGCGGTCGAGCCGGCGAGCTCGCCGGTGCTCTCCGGCGGACCGCCCGGCCCGCACAAAATCCAGGGCATCGGCGCCGGCTTCGTGCCCGAGGTGCTCGACCGCACGGTGGTCGACGAGGTGCTTGCGGTCGGCGACGAGGACGCGCTGGAGACGGCGCGCCTGCTGGCGCTGGAGGAGGGAATCCTGGCTGGGATCTCAGCCGGCGCCAACATCTGGGCGGCGCTCGAGCTGGCGGCGCGCCCCGAGCTGGCCGGCAAGCGGGTGGTCACCGTCGTCTGCGATTCGGGCGAGCGCTACATGTCCCTACCCTTTTTCTCACCATGAGTCGCTGGAGGAAAGTGGTCCGCGAGGTGCGCGCCGACGTTGCCGCCGCGCGCGAGCGCGACCCAGCCGCCCAGGACGTCTCCAGCTTCGAGATCCTCACCAGCTGGGCCGGGGTGCAGGCGCTGCTCGCCCACCGTGCCGCCCACGCGCTGCTGGAAGCCCGGGTGCCGGTGCTGCCCCGCACGATTGCCTACGTCACCCGCGCGGTCACCGGGGTCGAGATCCACCCGGCGGCCGCGATCGGCGAGTCGTTCTTCATCGACCACGGCTCCGGCGTGGTGATCGGCGAGACGGCGGTGATCGGCGACTGCGTCACCCTCTACCAGGGGGTCACCCTGGGCGGCACCGGCTTCCAGCGCGGCAAGCGCCACCCGACCCTCGGCGACAACGTCACGGTCGGCTCCGGTGCCAAGCTGCTGGGCCCGATCGCGGTCGGCGACGGCGCCAAGATCGGCGCCAACACGGTCGTCGTCGAGGACGTGCCGCCGCGGGCGACCGTGGTCGGCAACCCCGGTCACCCGGTGCGGGTCGAAGGCCGCCGGCCGGAAGGTCCCGATGCCGACTGGATCCACCTGCCGGACCCGATCGCAGAGGCGATCAAGGCGCTCTCAGAGCGGATCGCCGAGCTCGAGCGGAGGCTCTCGGAGCTCGATGGCCACGACAACGGCCAAGCGGGTCGGCCGACCGAGATCCAGCCGCGCAAAGGGCGCTCCTCGGCCGGCGGCTGACCCCGCCGGGCGCGTGTCTATCCTCGGAGCCGATGCTTCAGAGTGAGTTCGAGCTCCCTCCCGAAGGTGAGCCGCAGTCCGACGGCGCGCCGACCGAGCCCGGCGCCGACCGCGTTGAGCGGCTGCTGGCCGGCCTCAACCCGCCACAGCGCGAGGCGGTTAAACACACCGAGGGGGCGCTGCTCGTCCTGGCCGGTGCCGGCTCGGGTAAGACCCGCGTCCTCACCCACCGGATCGCCTATCTGCTCGCCACCGGCGAAGCTCGCCCCGGCGAGATCTTGGCGATCACCTTCACCAACAAAGCGGCGGCCGAGATGCGCGAACGGGTCGGCAGTCTGATCGGTCGCTCGGTACGGGCGATGTGGGTGACGACCTTCCACTCGGCCTGCGCACGGATGCTGCGCGCCGACGCCGAGCGGCTTGGCTACTCGCGCAGCTTCACGATCTACGACCAGGCCGACTCGATGCGGATGCTCAAACGCTGCCTCAACGAGCTCGGCGTCGACTCCAAGCGCTACCCGCCACGCGCCGTCCAGAACAAAATCTCCGGCGCCAAGAACCAGCTGATCGACCCCACCGACTACGGCGAAATGCAGGTCGGCGGCTTCGAGGAGGTGGTCGCTGAGGCCTTTCCCCTCTACGAGAAACGGATGCTCGAAGCCAACGCGATGGACTTCGACGACCTGCTGGTTCGCACGGTCAACGCGCTGGAGCTGTTCGAGGAGGTGCGCGAGCGCTGGCGCGGCACCTTCCGCCATGTCCTCGTCGACGAGTACCAGGACACCAACCACGCTCAGTACCGGCTGCTGCAGCTGCTTGCCGCCGAGCACGGCAACCTGATGGTGGTCGGCGACGAGGACCAGTCGATCTACGGCTTCCGTCACGCCGACATCCGCAACATCCTCGACTTCGAGCACGACTTCCCCGAGGCGGCGGTGGTCAAGCTCGAGCAGAACTACCGCTCGACGCAGACGATCCTCTCGGCCGCCAACGCGGTGGTCGAGCGCAACCGCGAGCGGCGGCCGAAGGAGCTCTGGACCGAAGTGGCGGGCGGCGAGCCTGTTTCGCTGAACGAGCTCGGTGACGAGCACGAGGAGGCGCGCTGGGTCGCGGGCGAGATCGAACGGCTGGCCGAGGAGGAGGGGCTGAAGCGCTCCGAGGTGGCGATCTTTTACCGGACCAACGCGATGAGCCGAGTGCTGGAGGACACGCTCAACCGCTACGACGTCTCCTACCAGGTGATCGGCGGCACCAAGTTCTACGAACGGGCCGAGATCAAGGACGCGGTCGCCTACCTCAGCCTGCTGGTCAACCCCTCCGACCAGGTCTCCTTCTCGCGGATCATCAACTCGCCGCGGCGCGGGATCGGCAACACCACTCAGGGCCGGCTCGCCTCCTACGCGAACACCACCGGGCTGCCGATCTGGGAGGTAATGGAAAGACCCGAGGCGGTGCCGGGGCTTAGCGCGGCGGGGATCAAGTCAGTCGGCCGCTTCCACGAGATGATGGAGACGCTGCGCGACCGGGTCGAGGACTCGAACGTCGCCCAGATCCTCGAGCGGGTGCTGAACGAGACCGGTTACCTGGAAGCGCTCGCCGCCGAGCGCACGGTCGAGGCCGAAGGGCGGGCCGAGAACCTCGAGGCGCTGGTCGCCGGCGCCGCCGAGTTCGACCTCGAGCGCGAACGCGAGGGGGAGAGCGAGATCCAGCCACTGGAGGAGTACCTGCAGCAGATCTCGCTCTATACCGAGCAGGACGGGCTCGAAGGCGCCGCCGAGGAACTGGTGACGCTGATGACCCTGCATAACGCCAAGGGGCTCGAGTACGACACCGTCTTCGTCGTCGGCTGTGAGGACGGTGCCTTCCCGCACATGCGGGCGCTCGAAGAGGGAGCCGAAGAAGAGGAGCGGCGGCTCTGTTACGTCGCGATTACCCGCGCCGAGCGCCGCCTCTACATGACCTGGGCGCGCGAGCGGCGGCTGTTCGGCCGGGCTGAGCGCAATATGCCCTCGCGCTTCATCGACGAGCTGCCTGAGGAGCTGACCGAACGCCATGGCGGCCCGCCGGCCGGGCTGACCAGCTGGGACTCGAACTTCGCCGGCACCAGCCCGGCCGAAGCGGCCGACCCCGGGCCGGCGCTCGAGCTGCAGACCGGCGACGACGTCGTCCACGCCAGCTTCGGCGACGGGGTGGTGACCGGGGTCGAGCCGGGCGGGGTGATCATCGTGCGGTTCTCCGGCGACGGCAGCGAGCGCAAGCTGATGGCCGACTACGCGCCGGTCCGCAAGCGCTGATGGCGGCGCGGGTGATCGACGGCAAAGCGGTAGCGGCGGCGGTCCGCGAGCGGGTCAAGGTTGATGTCGAGGCCTACGCCGAGGAGGCGGGCCGGTCGCCGCTGCTGGCGACGGTCCTGGTCGGCGAGGACCCGGCCTCGCAGATCTACATCCGCAAAAAGGGCGAAGCCTGCGAAGAGGTCGGCATGCGCTCGATCCACCACGGGCTCGAGGCCTCGACCAGCGAAGCGGACCTGCTGGCGCTGATTCGGGAGCTCGGTGAGGACGAGGACGTCGACGGCATCCTCTGCCAGCTGCCGGTCCCCGCCCAGATCGACGAGAACGCGGTGGTGGCGGCGATCGACCCGGCCAAGGACGTCGACGGCCTCACTCCCTGGAACGCCGGCCTGCTCGCCCACGGCGATCCCGGACTCGTGCCCTGCACCCCGAAAGGAGTGATGGAGCTGCTCGCCCACGAGGGAGTCGAGCTGGAGGGGGCCGAGGCGGTCGTGGTCGGCCGCTCGAAGCTGGTCGGGGTGCCGATCGCGCGGCTGCTGCTGATGGCCAACGCGACCGTCACCACCTGCCACTCGCGGACCCGCGACCTCGCCGCGGTCTGCCGCCGCGCCGACGTCCTCGTCGCCGCGGTCGGGGTGCCACGACTGCTCGGCGCCGAGGCGGTGAAGCCGGGCGCGGTGGTAATCGACGTCGGCCTCAACCGACTCGAGGACGGGATCGCCGGTGACGTCGACTACGAGGCGGTGGCCGAGGTGGCAGCGGCAATCACGCCGGTCCCCGGCGGAGTCGGGCCGATGACGATCGCGATGCTGCTCGCGAACACTCTGCAAGCGGCGCGCATGCGCGCGACCAGCGCGTAGGAGAGTCGTCCGTCGCGGCGAAGCTGACGCCATGGACCTAAATAAGCTGAGCCAAGGGGAGAAGATCGCCGGCGTCTCGTCGGTCCTGCTCTTCATCTTCATGTTCTTCGACTGGTTCTCCGCCGAAGTGACGATCGGCGGCTCAGGGGCGAGCGAAGGGGTCAATGCCTGGGACGCTCTCGACTGGATCCCGATCTGGCTGGTGATCACGATCCTCGCCGCCCTCTTCGTCGCCACCCTTCGGTTTACCGATGCCCGCTACGAGCCGCCGGTCTCGGCCAACGCGATCGTCGCGATCCTCGGTGGCGTCTCCTTTTTGCTGATCCTCTACCGGATCGTCGACCCGCCCGGCGGGAGCGCCTCGGCGCCGGGGATCTCCTTCGATGTCGGCGTCGAATTCTGGATCTTCGTCAGTCTCGTCGCCGCCGCCGGGATCGCCTACGGCGGCTACAAAGCGATGCAGGAAGAAGGCGCTAGCTTCGGCGACCTCGGCGACCGCTTCTCGAGCGGCGGCGGCACTCCCCGCGGTGGCGGTGGCGGTGGCGGTGGCGGTGCGGCGGGCGGCGGCCCGAGCGCCCCGCAGCAGCCGCCCGCGCCCCCGGCGAGCCAAACGCCCCCGCCGCCCCCTCCGAGCTCCCCGCCGCCCCAGAGCTGAAGCACCATCCGCCAGCTGTTCCTTTTGTCCACCATTCGGACATAAGGAACAGCTGGGCGACGCTATGTGGCCTGCTCGGCGATGCCGCGGGAGATTTGCTTTGAAAACGCGATGATCGTCATCATCGGGTTGACGCCGACCGAGGTCGGGAAGAGGCTGGCGTCGGCGACGTAGAGCGCCTCGGTGCCGTGCAGGGAGCCGTCGGCGGCGCAGGCGCCCTCGCCGGGGGCGCCGATCCGCGCCGTTCCCATCGGGTGGAAGGCCTCGAGCCGCAGCTCCTGCGGCTTGAAGCGGGTCGCCTCGAACTCGGGTAGGTCGCTGGGCTTGAGCGTCCCGACCCGGGGGATGTTCGGGTAGACCTCGGTGGCGCCGGCGGCGAAGTGGACTTCGGCGGCGCGGGCGATCCCGAAGGCGAGCCGGTCGGCATCCTCGCCGCTCAGCTTGTAGCTGGCGCGGATCCCGCCCTCGGCGCCGAGACCGACCCGTCCCGCGGAGCGGTCGCAGAGGTGGACGCCGACCGAGCCGACATGGCCGAAGTCGAGCATCGCCCGCTGGTGATCGACACCGGCGCCCAGCAGCCAGGCACCGCCAAAGGCGAGCGGCGTGAAGGTCGCCTCGAGCAGGATCCCCTGGTCCTCCCACTGGTCGACGTAGTAGCTCTGCATCACCCCGTCCCAGCCGCGCACCTCCTCCTCGTAGCGGGCGCCGACCCAGCAGGCGGGGTGGATGTGGAGGTTGCGGCCGACCGCGCCGTTGCCGAGCCCGGAGCGCTGCAGCAGCTCGGGGGTCCCGAAGGCGCCGCCGGCGACCACCACCGCGCGTCGCGCCCGCACCTCGTACCGCCGTCCGCGACCCGGTTGCCCTTGTCCCCGCATACCGGGGACAAACGCTTCCGCGCCGACGGCGCGGCCGTTTTCGACGATTAGCCGCTGCGCTTCGACCCCGGCCCGCAACCGCGCCCCGGCGGCGACCGCCCGCGGCAGGTAGCTGACGTGCATCCCGCGCTTGGCGTCGATCTCGCAGCCGAAGGGGCAGGAGCTGCACTGCACACAGCTGCCGGCGTTGCGGGAGATCGGGCCACCGCTGGCGCCGATCGCCGCCGCTCCCTCCATTGCCAGTTGCCCGTTGCGGCCCATTCGCTCCGGATCGAGCGGGGTGACGCGCAGCGTGTCCTCGGCCTCGGCGTAGTCGGCGGCGAGGTCGAGCGCCCACCCGACGCCATGCTCGCGCCGCCATCGCTCGAGCACCTCGCGCGGCGCCCGGAAGCAGGTGCCCGAGTTGATCACCGTGGTGCCGCCGACCACTTTCGCCACCGGCACCGGGATCGGCGGTTTGCCGGCGGCGATCGTCAGGCCGGCGTCACGGTAGAGCTCGGCGATCGCCTCGAGGTGGTCGCTCGGGTAGCTGTCGCGGTCGTAGTGGCGGCCGGCCTCGAGCACGAGGACGTCGAGGCCGGCCTCGGCCAGCTCGGCCGCGGCAACTGCGCCGCCGGCCCCCGAGCCGATCACCAGCACGTCGCATTCCTCGCCTTCGCCGCGCGGCTCGGTGTCGCCGAGGCTGCCGGCCGGCTCGGGCAGCGTCCCGTCGGCGAGCCCGCAGCTGATCCCGAAGCCGATCCGTTCCTGAACCGGTGCGGTCACCGCGTAGCCGAGCGTCGCCAGGATCTTCGCCATCAGCAGCAGGTCGTGGTGGAGGGAGAGCCGCGAGCCCTCGAGCTTGCGCAAGTACTCCTCGGCGGCCTCGCGCGAGAGGCGGCTGAAGCGCCAGGGGAAGGGCAGCCACTCGAAGACGCGGAGCCCCAACCGCACTTGGACCAGGAAGCTAGGTGAGGTCGAGCGCAGGAACTGGGCGACCGGGCCGGAGACGTCGACGTCGCGCTCTGCGGCGGGCAGGCCGTCGATGCCCGGCGCCATCGCCGCGCAGATCGCGCTCAGGGTGCGCTGCTCGGCGGCCGCGAGCCCCGGCGCGCGCCGTCAGCCCGGATCGACCGGCCGGCCGATCCGCCCCGCCAGTACCCAGAGCCAGAGCGAGAGGATCGCCAGAAAGCCATCGACGAGGAAGTTGAGCAGGAGGATGAAGAACGGTTCGTCGATCAGGAAGAAGGCGAGCGTCCCGAGCGAGGAGGCGGTCTTGCCGGCGGCGAGGACGAGCAAGAGCGGCCGGTAGCGGACGACGTCGGCCTGGATGACGAGGCAGAGCCCGGCGATCACCACCATGTAGGCGAAGGCCAGCGCCAGCCAGAACGGCTGGTCGGTGTGGACGGCGCGGGTGTCGTTGCCGAACCATTCGCCGACGTCGGAGATCACGTCGAGGACGCCGCTCGGCACCGCGATGAAGAGGATGCCGACCACCGCGAAGGTGACCGCCAGTAGACGCAGGTTGAGAACGACGAATCTCTCGGCCCCCGGACCCTGCATCCCGCAAGGACAATACTGGCTGCGCAGCCAGCCGTGCCGCCACCGCGGGGCGGTTGTCTTTTCTTCGGCTGGGGCGACTTCGGTTGTCCTTTCTTCGGGATGGCCGAAGGAAGGACAACCACAAGCGGCTGGTGCCTAGAATCCGCCGCGTGATCGACCGCGACCAGGTACTGCACGTCGCCCGCCTCGCCCGGCTGCGCCTCGACGAGGCGGAGGTGGAGACGATGGTCGGCGAGCTCTCGGGGATCCTCGAGCACGTTGACCGGATTGGCCAGCTCGACCTTGACGGGGTCGAGCCGACCAGCCACGTCGTCGCTCTGGAGAACGTCTGGCGCGAAGACGAGCCGGTCCCCAGCCTGTCCCGCGAGGCCGCCCTCGCCAACGCGCCCGACCCGCAGGACGGCGCTTTCCGCGCCCCCTCGCCGCAGGCCGAGTGATGGCCGGCCCGCTGGATTTGACCGTCGCCGAGGCGGCGGCGGAGATCGCCGCGACCGAGCTCTCGGCCGCCGAGTACTTCGCCGCCTGGCGCGAGGCCGCCGCCGGCGATGAACTGAACGCCTACCTCTGGACAGCGCCTGAGCCGAACGGCAAGCACGAGCACCTGGAGGGCCCGCTCGGCGGCGTCCCGATCGCGGTCAAGGACATCTTCGTCACCGCGGGCGTGCCGACCACCGCCGGCTCGCGGATCCTCGAGGGCTACCTGCCGCCCTACACCGCCACTGCGGTCAAGCGGATGCACGATGCCGGCGGCCGGATCCTCGGCAAGACCAACATGGACGAGTTCGCGATGGGTTCCTCGAACGAGAACTCCGCCTACGGCCCCGTACTAAACCCGTGGGACCGCGGCCGCGTTCCCGGCGGCTCCTCGGGCGGCTCGGCCGCGGCGGTCGCCGGCGGCCTCGCCCCGGCAGCGCTCGGCACCGACACCGGCGGCTCGATCCGCCAGCCCGCCTCGCTCTGCGGGATCGTCGGCCTGAAGCCGACCTACGGCGCGATCTCCCGCTACGGGATGATCGCCTTCGCCTCCTCGCTCGACCAGTGCGGGCCGCTGACCCGCGACGTCACCGACGCGGCGCTGCTACTGGCGGCGCTACAGGGGCGCGACCACTGCGACACGACCTCGGTCGGGATCCCCGGCGGGGTCGCGGCGCCGAGCCGCGAGGATCTCTCCGGGCTGCGCTTCGGCGTGCCGCAGCTTGCCGAGGAGGGAGTCGAGGCGGGCGTCCGCGAGGTCTTCGAGGCGACGCTGAAGCGGATTGAGGCGCTCGGCGGCGAGATCGCCGAGATCGAGCTGCCCAACTCCGGCCTCGGCATCTCCGCCTACTACGTGCTCGCCCCGGCCGAGGCCTCCTCGAACCTCGCCCGCTACGACGGCGTCCGCTACGGGGTGCGGCGCGGCGGCGACAGCGACTTGCTCGAGATGTACGAGTCGACCCGGGCCGAGGGTTTCGGCGCCGAGGTCAAGCGGAGGATCATGCTCGGCACCTACGCGCTCTCCTCCGGCTACTACGAGGCCTACTACGGGCAGGCGCAGAAGGTGCGGACGCGGATCGCCGAGGACTTCGACAACGCCTTCGCCGCGGTCGACTTCGTTGTCACTCCGACCTCGCCCTCGGTCGCCTTCGAGCTCGGCGCCAAGACCGCCGATCCCCTCGCCATGTACCTGAACGATTTCTTCACGGTGCCGATGAGCCTCGCCGGGATCCCGGCGATCTCAATTCCGGCCGGGCTGGCCGCGCCCGACGGGGGTGGCACCGAGCTGCCGGTCGGCTTCCAGATCGCCGCCCCGGCATTCGGCGAGCAGAAGCTGCTCGAGGCGGCCTTCGCGCTGGAGACGGCGATCGGTTTCAACCGCGAGCACGCCGCGGCGATCCCCTGGAAGGGAGCGCGTGATGTCTGAGCTGGAGGCGGTGATCGGGCTCGAGATCCACGTCCAGCTGGCGACGCGGACGAAGATGTTCTGCGGCTGCGAACTCTCCTTCGGCGACGAGCCCAACACCCATACCTGCGCGGTCTGCCTCGCCCAGCCCGGCTCGCTGCCGGTTCCCAACGAGAAGGCGATCCGCTACGCGCTGCAGATCGGCACCGCACTGGAGTGCGAGATCGCGCCGCGCTCGATCTTCCACCGCAAGAACTACTTCTATCCCGACAACCCGAAGGCCTACCAGATCAGCCAGTACGACATCCCGATCTGCGGGCCGGGAAAGCTCGGCGAGGTGCGGATCACCCGCGCCCACCTCGAGGAGGACGCGGCGAAGACGATCCACGTTGGCGATTCGGGGCGGATCCACGGCTCCGCTGCCTCGCTGGTCGACTTCAACCGGGCCGGAACGCCACTGGTCGAGATCGTCACCGAGCCCGACCTGCGCGACGCCGCCGAAGCCGCCGAGTGGGCGCGCCTACTGCGCGAGACGGTCCGCCAGCTCGGCGTCTCCGACGTCAACATGGAGGAGGGCAGCCTGCGGGTCGACGCCAACGTCTCGGTCCGGCCGGCCGGCTCAGAGACGCTTGGGACCAAGACCGAGCTGAAGAACATGAACAGTTTCCGCTTCTTGCAGCGGGGGATCGAAGCCGAGCTCGAGCGCCAGCGGGAGCTGGTCGGGGCGGGGGGGACGGTCGAGCAGGAGACCCTCCACTTCGACCCGGTCAGCGGCAGCCTCACCTCGCTGCGCTCGAAGGAGGAAGAGCACGACTACCGCTACTTCCCCGAGCCCGACCTGGTCCCGATCGCGCCGAGCGAGGCGATGCTGCAGGCGGCCGCCGAGGCGCTGCCGGAGCTGCCGGCGGCTCGCCAAGCGCGATTCCAGACGGACCTCGGGCTGGATTCTGACCCGGCCAGGCTGCTTGCCGGCGATCCCGCCCAGGCTGACTACTTCGAGGCCGTGGCTGGCATCGCCGGCTTGGTGGACGAGGGCGGCGCCGGCGTCGAGCCAAGGGCTGTCGCAAACTGGGTCACCGGCGACCTGACGGCCGCGCTACGCGCGGCGGACAGGGGCGACGAGGACTTC
Source organism: uncultured Actinomycetes bacterium (assembly GCA_963729055.1). GTDB lineage: Bacteria > Actinomycetota > Thermoleophilia > Solirubrobacterales > 70-9 > VAYN01. The sequence goes on from CAVSMQ010000010.1 coordinate 173,555, forward strand.
TCCAAACCGACGGTGCCGGCGCTAGCGCTGGCGAAACTGATCGGGCTGGTTGCGACGGGCAAGATCTCTCACGGCAGCGGCCGCAAGGTCCTTGGGGTCCTCGTAGCCGAGGGCGGCGAGCCGGAGGCGATTGTCGAGCGGGAGGGTCTCGCCGCAATCTCCGGCGACGACGGCGAGCTGGCCGCCATCGTCGCCGCTGTGATCGAGGCCGATCCGGCCGCCGCCGAGCAGGTCCGCGCCGGCAACGGCAAAGCAATCGGCGCCTTGGTCGGCGGCGTGATGCGCGAGACCAAAGGCCGCGCCGACGGCGGCGAGGTGAATCGGCTGATCCGGGAGCAACTAGGGATTTAGCGGTGCGGGGAGGGGTCGCGGACGGTACTCAGCTCACCCGTTCGCACTATCCGCGCCGCCTCCCAACCGGCCGTACCGGTTGCTCCCAGGGCCTGTGAGCTTGCGAGGATTGTGACTTTGTAACACGTTGTTACAAAGTGCTACGTTGCAGGCATGGCTTGGAATGTGGTCATAGCGGGCGGTGGGTTTGGCGGCGCGGCGGCGGCGCGGGAGCTGGAGCGGCTGATGCCAAAGCAGTCGGCGCGGCTCACCCTCGTCAACGAGACCAACTTTTCGCTCTACACGCCGTTTCTGCCCGAGGCGGCGGCGGGAACGCTGGAGCCGCGGCACGTGGTGACGCCGCTGCGCGAACTGCTGAGCCGGACCTACCTGCGGCTCGGTCAGATCGTCGGGCACGACCCCGAGGCGAAGAGGCTGGAACTGCGGAAGAAGTTCGGCGGCACTGAGGAGATGGGCTACGACCAGCTGCTGCTGGCGCTGGGCTCGGTCTCGCGGACGCTGCCGGTGCCGGGGCTGGCTGACCACGCGGTCGGCTTCAAGGATCTGGCCGACGCGATCTACCTGCGCAACCACGTGGTCGAGACGCTCGAGGAAGCGAACGCGACCGAGGATCCGGCGCGGCGTGAACGGCTGCTCACCTACGTCTTTGTCGGCGGCGGCTATGCCGGGCTCGAGGCGCTGGCCGAGTTGCAGGACTTCGCCGCCGACGCAATGGACTCCTATCCGCGCGCCCGCCTGCACGGGATGCGCTGGGTGCTGGTCGAGGCGGCGGGCCGGGTGCTACCGGAGATCGACCAGCAGCTCGCCGACTACGCGCTGCGCGAGCTGCGCGGCCGTGGCATCGACATCCGCCTCAACACGACCCTGGAGGAGGTGACGGCCGATACCGCCCGGCTCTCGAACGGCGAGGTGCTGCCGACCGAAACCGTCGTCTGGACCGCCGGCGTCGCCCCGCAGCCGATCCTCAAAGAGCTGAACCTGCCGCTCGACGATCGCGGCCGGGTGCCGGTCGACTCCTACCTGCGGGTCGAGGGGTTGGACTCGGTCTGGGCGATCGGCGACTGCGCCGCCGCCCCCGACCCACGCGGCGGCACCTGCCCGCCGACCGCCCAGCACGCGGTCCGCCAAGGCCCGGCCGCGGCCCGCAACATCGCCGCCGAGCTCGGGATCGGCACGCTGGCGCCATTCGACTTCAAGAGCTACGCCTCGTTCGTCAACCTCGGTCGCTACAAGGCGGTCGGCCGGATCGGCGACCGCACCTTCCGTGGCTTCCCCGCCTGGTGGCTGGCCCGCAGCTACCACATGAGCCAGATCCCGGGCACCGCCCGCAAGGTCCGCGCCGTCCTCGACTGGTCCGCCGGCCTGCCGTTCAGGCGCGACATCTCCGAGGTCGGCACGATCGGTCACCCCAAACGCCTGGGCTGATCCGTCGAGGTTGCCTTTTGACCCGCTGGGCGGGCAAAAGGGCAACCTCGACTTAGGGCGTCACCACCAGGGTTCGTTCCATGCCGAGCGCGGCGTGGTCGGCGAGGCTGCAGTAGAGGCGGTAATCGCCTGGTTCGAGTACCGCGCTGGCGCGGGCGTGGCCGCCGCTTCCGGTCGGCGAGACTTGGAGCACGGTCGCGTGGGTCGCGAGCGATTCGAGGTGCAGGTCGTGGGCGTCTTCGCCGCGGTTGATCATTTCGATCGTGTCGGCGCCGGCCTGCAGTTCGAAGCTCGCCTTGGTCGGGGTGAAGCCGAACTCGTAGGCCTGGGCGCCGAGGAAGTGGGGGTTGCTGAGATCTTCGGGCGAGAAGACCCACGGCGCTGGGGGCGTCGGGGCTGGCGCGGGCGTTGGAGCCGGCGTGGAAGGCGCAGCCGCCGGCGGCGCCGGCGGCGTCACCTGGGCCGGAACCGCAACGCAGCTCCACCGCACCCGCTTGCGCACCACCTTGACCCGCTTGCCATGCCGCTTCACGTGCTTCACCACCCATACCTTGTGCGGACGCCATTCGCATTCGGCTGCGGCCGCGCCGCCGGTTGGCAGTAAGCCGATCGCCGCCGCGGCCAGCAGGGCCGGGACAGTGATCGCTACGGCCGAGCGCCGTGCCACGCGCGTTGGCTCCTTTCTCTCGCAAAGCGAGAAGAAGGCGCCGATTGCGCCGGTGGACCGAGCGCCGCGCCTCACCTCACGCCTTCACCAGCGTCGGCCGCGGGAACAGCGAGGCGCCGGGGATGATCGGTCCCGCGTCCTGCCCCAGCCACTGCTCGAGCAGCGAGCAGTACATCGCTCGGAAGTCGCTGGTGACCCGCAGGTTGTCGTTCTGGTCGAGGGTCGCCAGGCCGGGGAACTCGCCGACCATCTGGCCTTTGGCTTTCGAGCCGATCACGAAGGCGCAGCCAGCGGCGCCGTGGTCGGTCCCGGCCGAGCCGTTCTCCTCCGGCCGCCGCCCGAACTCGCTCCAGGCCTCGACCAGGACCCGGTCGGCGAGCCCGCGGTTCTCGAGATCGCGCTGGAAGGCGAGCAAGCCGTCGCAGGTCTCTTTCAGACTGTCGCTGAGGTCTGCGGCCTGGCTGGAGTGGGTGTCGTAGCCGCCGGCGGCGCTGATCGTCACCACCTGGATCGGCAGCCCGGCGGCAATGTAGGCGGCGAGGCCGGCGAGCTTGTGGGAGAAGTACGTTTCGGGATAGGTGACCGGACTTGAAAATTCTTTAAGTCCGCCGAGTTCGGTTCGCAGCTTGTCGGTCTGAGCGGTCGCTCGACGCACCTGGGTCAGCGCCGGCGAGTCGGCCGGCAGGGCGCCGAACTTGGCGAAGCTCTTGAACATCTCCGCCTCGACCGGATCGGAGACCGCCGCCCAGAGGTCGTAGCCGTCGACGCTGTCGATCGCCGCCACGGGCTTCTGCGCGGTGGCGATCATCGGCGAGAGCGAGCCGTCCATCGAGAGCCCCTGCAGCGGGTTCTCTTCGTCGCCGACGAGGTCGAGGTAACGGCCCATCCAGCCGGTCCGGAAGCCGACGCTGAGCTCGCCGATCTCGTAGTAGTGGCGCGAGGTGAAGTGCGACTGGTCGGGGTGGTCGTAGCCGATCGCCGGGAAGACGCTGACCTTCTGCTCGGCGTGCAGGGTGGCGAGACCGGCGGCGCTCGGGTGCCACTGCAGTCGCGAGTCCTCGCCAAAGCTCGTGCCGTCGCCGAGTTTCGCCGCCAGGGTCGGTCGCAGCGCCGCGTATTTCGGGTCGCCGACCGGCGCCAGCACGCTCATCGCGTCGATCCCGCCGTCGAAGAAGACCGAGACGAGGATCTTGTCCCCCTGGGCGGCCTGCGCGATCCCGCTCTCGAAGGCCGAGAGCGGCAGCTTCGAGGCGCCGTAGACCGAGAGCGCCAAGCCGGCGCTGCGCGAGAGGAACTTGCGCCGCGAGAGCCCGGTCCCGGCCGGCTCGGGCATCCCCGGCTCGATCGCCGGCAGCCCTTTGCCCGCTTCGGCGGCGCCGGCGCGAAGCAGCTGCGAGCGGGTGTAGTTGTTGCAGCAGTTGTGCATCGCGATTCCTCTCAGCGGCTCATTGCAGGAGCAGGTCGGGGCTGACGCCGATCAGCTGCAGCAGCGCGTTCTGGCGCATCGCTCGGTATGGGCCGCGCTGCCATTTGGCGGTGATCGTCAGCTCGCAGCGGCGGGCGAGGTCGAGTAGCTCGGCGCGGGTGTCGTCGCGCAGTTCCGGGTAGCCCCAGACCGCCTGCGCCCGGGCCAGCGCTTCATCGGGCGTCTCGGTGGTGCTGTAGCTGCCGTCCCAGGCGTCGACCGAGAGCTCCTCGAGCACGTAGTCGACGACGTTCCAGCGGGCCCGCATCCGCGAGGTGTCGAGCCAGCGGTTGTCGTCCCAGCCGGAGACGTTGGGCGGCCAGAACAGCATCTGGCCGGTCGGGTCCATCAGCCAGGTCCAGGCGTCAGTGTCGATGAAGCGGCCGATCCGGCGCAGCATTGAAGCCAGCTGCACGACCGGCGGCTTGACCATCGGCGGCCCTTCGTAGAACTCGGGGCTGAGCAGGATCGTCTCCAGGACCGGGCGGATCTGCCAGCCGCTGGAGACGTAGGTCGAGATCAGGGCGTTGCGGGTCGCTTCCGGAGCCGGCGTTGCGACGAAGTAGCTCCACAGCTTGTCGACAAAGAAGGAGGGGTGGAGCGGGTGGCCGACGCAGAGGCGGCAGGAGTCTTCCCAGCCCCAGTTGCCGGTCTGCCCGAAGACGGTCTTCAGTTTTTCGTCGTGGCGTTTGGGGTCGAAGCGGAAGTTGTGGGCGCCTTCGGCTTCCGACCAGTCGTAGCGCCAGCCGGTCAGCGCCCGCGCCTGTTCGCGGACGTCGTCCTCGCTGTAGGCGCCGCGGTCGGCGCCGAGGGAGAACAGCTCCATCATCTCTCGCGCGTAGTTCTCGTTCGGCGCCGACTTGGTGTTTTCGGCGCCGTTCAGCCACTGCAGCATCGCTGGGTCGACCGTCACCGCCTTGAAGAGGTCGAGGAAGGAGCCGAAGCAGTAGGCCCGGAAGAGGTTCGACTGGTCGAGCATCTGCTGCGGCTTGGAGACGTCGGCCTGCGAGGTCGCGAACCAGTCGTGGAAGACGAGCGCCAGCCGCTCGACGAGTGGCTGGTCGGAGCGGACCATGCGGTCGAGCCACCAGAGCCCGTCGTGACCCCACGCATCGGCGGGGGCGAGCGGGTTGCCGTCGTCGTCGGTCGGGGCCGGGCCGATGAGGTTGGCGGCGCCGCCCGGCCGGCTCAGCGAGTAAACGGCTCCGGTGAGGCCGAGCGAGACCAGCTGCTCAGCCTGGCCGGGTCGCGGCCCAAAGCCGGCGCGGTGCAGCAGTCGGTTCGCTTGAGCGACGCCGAACGGGCCCTGGTAGGTGCCCCCCGGGCGGGAGTCGCCGGTGGCCGGCGGCGGCGCGGGCGCGGGCGCAGCGGCGGCGCCTGGGGCGGCCCGCTTTGGCGGCTTCGGCCCGGGGCCACGGGAATGGTGCTTCTTCGGCTTGTGCTTGTGCTTGAAGACGTAGCCCTGGACGCGCCAGTTGCCGTCTGCGGTTGGCACCCAGCGCCAATGCTTGTCCTTCCAGACGCGTTTGTGCCGCCGACGCTTGTGGTGCTTCGGCTTGGACGAGCTCGGCTTGGACTGGGGAATGGCCATGCAGCAGCGGCCCGTTCGGGCTTTCACTCGTTTTCGGCGCGCCCCGCAGCGGCTTTAGATCGGGGTTCCTGTCTGGACGTTCGCTCTAGGCCGGAGGGGCTCTAATGGCGCCTGTTCCGTCTCCGGGACGGATAACGCGCCATTCGCCCGACTCGCCACAATGGAGGGGTGGAGTATCTAGTCATCGCCTTCTTCTTTGGCCTCGCCACCGCGATCATCGGCAAGGCGAAGGGGAGCTCGTTCTTCCTCTGGTTCCTAATTGGCGCCGTCCTGCCCCTGCTTGGGCTGGTCGCGGTGATTTTCTACCGCCGCGAGAAGGACGAACCGGAACGCCAGTGCCCGCGCTGCGGCAAGGCGCTGAAGCTCTACGTCCAGGTCTGCCCGCGCTGCGGCGAGGACCTCTACCTGCCCGACCCGGCGGCGGTCCGCCACCCGGGCGTCCGCTGACCCGTTGCAGTTGTCCCCACCCGTTGCGTTTGTCCCCGGTATGCGGGGACAACTGCACCCGGTGGGGATAAGCGCAACGGGTCAGCGCAGCCAGGTACGGACGATCGCGTTGGCGAAGCCGACGCCATAGCGGAACACAGCCGGCTTCTTCGAGTGGCCGTGGAGGCGCTGTTCGACCGTGATCGGGATCTCCTTGGCGGGGATGCCGCGCTTGATCGCCTCGATCATGAACTCGGAGGTGTGGAACTGCTCCTGGCGCAGGACCAGCTGTGGCAGGACGGTGGTGCGGACGGCGCGGTAGCCGTTCGAGCAGTCGGTGACGTGGGTGCGGGTGATGAAGGAGACGAGGCGGTTGAAGAAGACGATCCCGAGCTCGCGGGCGAAGTGGTTGCGGTCGGCGTGGCCGAGTACGCGCGAGCCGTGGGCGAGGTCGACTTCGCCGTCGATCACCGGCTGCACCAGCCGCGCCATCTCCGAGGGCAGGTGCTGGCCGTCGGCGTCGAGGGTGACAACGATCAGCGCCCCCGATTCGACCATCAGCCGGTAGCCAGTGCGCAGGGCGGCGCCGCCGCCGCGGTTGGTGACGTGGCGGGCGACCAGGGCCCCGTGCTCGGCGGCAACGTCACCGGTGCCGTCGCGCGAGCCGTCGTCGACGACCAGCACCTCGGTACGCACGCCGCAGACCTCAGCGGGCATCTGGTCGAGGACGTGGGCGATGTTGTCGGCCTCGTTGTAGGCGGGGACGAGGATCGCGATTCTGTCCTTGAAGCGCTCCGGCAGGTGCGCTTGGCGGAACTCCTCCCAGGCCAGCCCCTCGAGCGCCGCCGAGAGTTGCCGCGCGTTTCGCGCCCCGACCGTCAGCGCCCGCAGGATCAGCACGAAGAGGATCACGATCGCGAAGACGGCGAGGCCGAGGATGCGGCCGCCATTGCCTTTTTCGAACGAGAAGGCGGAGAGCAGGCCGTCGACGACTTCGGTTCCCGAGACGATCAGCAGGGCGAGCCCGGAGAGGCCGAGCAGGAGGACGTCGGCATTGCGGAGGCTGCGCCGGCGCCAGATCGCGTAGCCGAGCAGCAGCAGGCCGACGACGACGCCGGCGCTGCGCAGCGCCGTCAGTTCGGCTGGGAAGACGTTTCCGAGGGGGAGGGGGGCGGCGACCATGCGCGCCGAGAGGATAGGGCCGAGGCCGCACTAGAGAGGGCCAGGGCAGCAAGAGGAAAGACCAGCGTCATCAGCACCTCGTTGCGGCGCGGCGCTGCGAGCGAGATCGCGCCGACCGCGGTGACGATCACGATTGGGGTCGCCAGCGAGGCCAGCTCCCACCAGCGACGGCGCACGCCGAGCAGGACAAAGCCCGCCAGGCCGCCGAAGACGAGCAGCAGCTGGACCACGCGCCCGGGGGTCGAGCTCATCGCTTCGCCGACCCCGCTCGACCACATCCGGCCGACCTTGCGGGCGGTCATCCCCAGGTAGCCGAGTGGGTCTTCGTCGAAGTAGGTGGAGAAGTTTTCTTTGCCGAGCTTGCCGAGGGCGGAGTCGCGGGGGAGGTCGGGTTCGTCGTGTTCGGCCTTGTATTCGTTGGCGACGCGGTCGAAGAGTGGGGTAGGGCTGACTTCGTTCAGCGCTTCGGAGTTCGGCGCCAGGGCCTTGCCGGAGTAGCGCTGGTAGAGGATCGCCTTGACCCGCTGATATTCGCCGTCGGCGGGCAGGTAGGTGCCGACGTAGAGCGCCTTGCCGCTGCCGGTCGAGATCGGCACCAGGCGTTCGAGCACGACCAGGTTGCGGACGGTCCAAGGGACGATCGCGACCAGCATCGCGATCAGTAGGGCGGTGGCGCCGAGGAGCGCCGGCCGCACGCCGCCGCGGCCCTCCCGCAGCCTGACCTTGATGCCCGCGAGGACGACGAAAGCGACGGCGACGAACAGGTACTCGGGCCGGAACATCGCCGTCAGCCCGAAGAGGAAGCCGGGGACGAGCCAGGCCCACCACTGCTTTTTCTCGCCCGCCCAGAGGAAGGCGAGGAGGGCGGCGGGCAGGGTGAGGATCGCCGGCGGCTCGCTCATCAGCTCGCCGGTCGAGTGGATGAAGGGCGGGTAGACGGCGACGGCGAAGGCGGCGAGGAGGCCCGTCCAGCGGGCGATCGGGGATGCGAGTCCCGGCCCGGCCGCGCCGCCGTTCGCCGCCGGCTCCTCGGCCGACGGTCGTGGTTCCGCCGCCCGCCGCCCGCTGCCCGCTGCTGCGCCGCCGCCCGCCCACCAGCCGCCAGCGAGCCGCGCCCCCAGTGCAAACACCACCAGGATTGCGGCGGTCCCCATCAGCGCCTCGACGATCCGTGCCGTCCCTTCGCGGGCGCCGCCGGTGAGGAAGAAGGAGGCGGCGTAGAGCAGCGGCGCGCCCGGCGACCAGTCGCTCGAGTCGCGGAATTCGGGCCCGCCGTAGCTGCCTTCCTCGTACAGCGCCTTGGCAAGCCCGTAGTAGGCGTGCGAATCGTCGGCCGGGTTGGTAACCGGGTGGACGACCGCGTAGGTGCGCAGGCCGAGCCCGAGCGCGGCGATCATCGCCAGTGCGATCAGGGTGCGGCGGCCGTAGCGCCCGGGGAGCGCGCGGATCCATGCGGCGGCGGCGGTCAAGGGCGTTTCAGGCTATCCGGGCCTAGGACAAGGGGCTCTGAGCACATGGCGGTGGCGCAGGACGGCAGGGCGGGGCGGCGAAGCACCATGGAACCATGGAGCAAGCAATCGTCCCCCCAAGGAGGAACAAGTGAAGCGACTCGCTCTTCTCGGCGCGCTCGCGGCCTGTGGCGCGATGCTCATCGCCGCCCCAGGCGCCGCCAGCGCCAGCGAAGTCCCGAATATCGAACGGACGTGCACGACCACGTCGAAAAACGTCATCACGGACAACGTCAAGGGCATTGTCTTCGGCAAATTCGTCGACCCTTCGCAGGCGAAATACGCGAAGTGCCCGACGGTCAAAAAAGTGATGCACCGGATGCTCACCTTTCGCTACGAGGAGCCGAAGGTCTTCGAAGGCTTCCGCTGCACGCCGACCGTCACGCATGTCGAACCGGACGTCGTCAACTACCGCTGCGTGTTCAAAGGCGCCGACACGGCGACCTTCATCCGCGTCACCTTCACCGCCAAGTACGACCAGGACTAAGGGGCCGGGTCCGGGCTTGCGCCTGGTCCCGTCTCGGGCCCATCCTGGCTGGGCGCGCCGAGCTTGAGGCTCTGCGCGTCCAGCCAGACGGCGCCGAAGCCGGCGCAGGCCGCGATCAGCGGCATCATCACCAGCACCCGTCGGGGCGAGGCGACCAGCACCGCGCAGACCGCGGTGATCGCGAGGAAGACCGCGGCGATCAGCACCGCCTCCCAACGGCGCCTCCAGAGCAGCACGGCGAGGCCAATCAGCCCGAGGCCGATTAGCACCCAGTGGAGGGCTTCCCAGATCTCGTCGCGCATGATTTTGCGCGGTCCGTGCGACCAGACCCGGGCGATCTTGGTGGCGAGGAAGCCGGCGTATTCGAGCGGCTCTTCGCTGATCGCATCACCAAGCCGTTCGCGTCCCATCTTCGCCAGCGCCTCATCGGTTTCCAGTTCGGGATAGCGGCTGTGGGCGAGGCGGGCGAGGATCTGCTCGAGCCGCAGTTCCTTGACGGCCTTCGGCGCGAACAGTTCGGGATGCCGTTCGACCACCTCGGCCCCGACCTTTTCCGGGTCCCCGTCCGAGGGCAGGTAGGAGCCGGCGAACAGCACCTGCCCACCGCCGGTAGAGATCGGCACGAACCGATCCAGCGCGTAAGCGTTGCGAACGGTCCAGGGCGCCACCACCACGACGATCCCGACGCAAACGAGCGCCGCCGCCCCCAGCGAGCCCCGCCACCCGAGGCCGCCGCCGGTGTGGTTGTCCTTTCCTCGGGCCGCCGCCTCGTGGTTGTCCTTTCTTCGGCGATTCCGAAGAAAGGACAACCACACGCCGCGCAGCAGGACTAGCAGCGCTAGGAGGAACGCAACGGCCAAGTACTCGGGACGGACCAGGCTCAAGGCACCCAACGCAACGCCGGCTAGGAGCCAGCGCCACCAGGCCGCGCCTCCCCCCGCGCTCGTCCGGCCGCCACGGTCCGCACCGCCGCCACGCATCCTGTCTCCCGCCCAGAGCAGCGCCAAGACGCCACCCGAGAGCAGCGTCGCCGCCAACGGCTCGCTCATCAGCATGCCGCCGTACTCGAGCAGCGCCGGGTAGATCGCCACTGCGGCTGCGCCGATCAGGCCGGCGATCACGCCAGTCCTGTCTCCAACCACTCCGGCTTTGTCTCCCACCGCACCGGCCCGGTCTCCGATCACCCCTCCCAACCGCCTCCCCAGCAAGTACGTGAAGAGCACCGCCAGCGAGGCGATCACCGCCAGCACGATCCGCGCCAGCTCGCCGTCGACGCCGCCGGTCACCGCGTAGATCCCCGCCACCAGCAGCGGCAGTCCTGGCGAGTAGTTGCTCGACGGCTGCGTCGCCCGTCGCCCGGCGGTGAAACCCTTGCCGTCCTCGAGGTGCGCCGCGATCCGCGCGTAGGCCTTGGCGTCGTAGACCGGCGGCCGCCCGTCGATCGCGTACTCGAGCCGCAGCCCGAGCCCCAGCCCGAGGATCACGACCAGGGCCGCAAGCCCCAGCCAGCCACCGTTGCGCGCCCTCAACCGCCGGATCAGCCGCCTTGGCATCTGGAGGATTCAACTATCCTGCCCGGCTGAGTGGCGATCCAGGACCCCCCACGCACGCCTGGCGGCGCCGCACACACTGCGCGGGGTGTCGTCCTCAGTCGGCCAAATGGCGCTGCCATTCGGCCTCCCTGCGTCCTACCCCCGCTCGGTGTGGCACCCGCCAGCCGCACGCGCGGGGTTCTGGATCGCCACTGATGCGCGTTCTGATCCTTGGGGGCGACGGCTACCTTGGCTGGCCGACGGCTCTCCGGTTCTCCGCCGCTGGCCACGAGGTCTCGGTGGTCGACAACTTCAACCGCCGCCGCTGGCACTCCGAACACGGCAGCGCTTCGCTGACCCCGATCCGGCCGCTGGAGGAGCGGATCGAGACCTGGCACGAGGTCTCCGGGGAGCGCGTTCGCTCCTACGCCGGCGCGATCGAGGACGGCGACTTCCTCGAAGAGGTGGTCGCCGAGACCCGCCCAGAGGTAGTTGTCCACTATGGCCAGCAGGCCTCGGCGCCCTACTCGATGCTCTCCCGCGAGCGCGCCGCCGAGACCCAGCACGCCAACATCATCGGCAACCTCAACGTCCTCTTTGCGATCCGCGACCACGTCCCCGACGCCCACTTGGTCAAGCTCGGGACGATGGGCGAGTACGGCCAGCCCAACATCGATATCGAGGAGGGCTACATCGAGATCGAGCACAAGGGTCGCAAGGACGTGCTCCCGTACCCGAAGCTGCCCGGCTCGCTCTACCACTGCTCGAAGGTCGCCGACTCGACCAACATCCACTTTGCCTGCCGGACCTGGGGCCTGCGGGCGACCGATCTCAACCAGGGCGTCGTCTATGGGATCGAGACCGAGGAGACCAATCGCGACGCGCGGCTGATCACCCGCTTCGACTACGACGAGCTGTTCGGCACCGTGCTCAACCGCTTCTGCCTGCAGGCGGTGATCGGCCACCCGCTGACCGTCTACGGCGCCGGCCGCCAGACCCGCAGCTTCCTCAACATCCGCGACACCCTGGCCTGCGTCGAATTGGCCGCCAGCAACCCCGCCGAGGCCGGCGAGTTCCGCGTCTTCAACCAGTTCACCGAGCAGTTCTCGGTCTTGGAGCTGGCCGAGCTGGTGAAAAGCGCCGCCGCCCATCTCGGCTACGAGGTGACGATCGACCACGTCGACAATCCCCGGGTCGAGAAGGAAGAGCACTACTACAACGCGGTCAACACCAACCTGCTCGATCTCGGCCTGCAGCCGCACCATCTCGGTGAGGAGCTGGTCGAGTCGATGCTGGGAATCATCGAGCGCTACAAAGGCAACGCGATCGAGAGCTCGATCGACCCGCGCACCCGTTGGAACCCAGCCCGCTCGCCTGCCGGACAAGCCTGATTCGGCGCCCGCGCAGGCGCTGGCAGCCCGGTCCCCGCTGGTAGCATCGTCTGTTCGATGAGAGCAGCCGACTCCCTGATGGAATCGCTCAAGGCGGAGGGCGTCAAGCACGTCTTCGGGATCCCCGGCGGGGCCAACCTGCCGATCTACGACGCCGTCGTCGACGCCGGCTTCCGCCACGTCCAGGCTCGCCACGAGCAAGGCGCCGGCCACGCCGCCGAGGGCTACGCCAGGGCCTCGGGCAAAGTCGGGGTCGCCTTCGCGACCTCGGGCCCAGGCGCGACCAACCTGATCACCGCGATCGCCGATGCGATGCTCGACTCGGTCCCAACCGTCTTCATCACCGGCCAGGTGAAAACCGAGCTGATCGGCACCGACGGCTTCCAGGAGGCCGACATCCTCGGCGCCACGCTGCCGTTCGTGAAGCACTCTTTCCAGGTCACCGACCCGCGCCAGATTCCCGATTACGTCCACGAGGCCTTCCACGTCGCCTCGACCGGGCGCCCGGGGCCGGTCCTGCTCGACATCCCGCAGGATCTCTCGCGCGCCGACATCGAGTACGAGCCGCGCACCGAGCCGGTCGAACTGCCCGGCTACAAACCCAGCCTCGACGGCAACATCAAACAGATCCGGATCGCCGCCAAAGCGATGGCCAACGCCCGCCGGCCGATCTTCTACACCGGTGGCGGGGTGGTCAACGCCAACGCCTCCGAGGAGCTGCGCGAGCTTGCCGCCTCCGACCGCTTCCCCGTCACCTCGACCCTGATGGGGCTCGGCGCCTACCCGGCCTCGGGCGAGAACTGGCTCGGGATGCTCGGCATGCACGGCACCTACAGCGCCAACCACGCGATGGACAAGGCCGACCTGATCGTCGCGATCGGCGCCCGTTTCGACGACCGGATCACCGGCAAGCTCTCCGAGTTCGCGCCGCACGCGAAAGTGATCCACATCGACGTCGACCCGGCCGAGATCTCGAAGAACGTCGGCGCCCACATCCCGATCGTCGGCGACGTCAAGCAGGTGCTGCCGAAGCTGACCCGCGAGTACCGGGCGCTGCAGACCGACTCGAGTCGCCTCGACGAGTGGTGGGCGACGCTGCGCAAGTGGCTCGACGAGCACCCGCTCTACTACGAGCCCGCCAGCGACGGCGAGATCAAACCGCAGGCGATGATCGAGACGCTCCACCGGGTCGCCCCCGACGCGATCGTCACTTCCGACGTCGGCCAGCACCAGATGTGGACCGCGCAGTACTTCGGCTTCGAGCAGCCGCGCCACTGGATCAACTCGGGCGGCCTCGGGACGATGGGCTTCGGGCTGCCAGCGGCGGTCGGCGCCAAGGTCGCCCGCCCGGACGAGACCGTGATCTGCGTCGCCGGCGACGGCAGTCTGATCATGAACATCCAAGAGTTGGCGACCTGCGTCACCGAGCAGATCCCGGTCAAGATCTTCCTCATGAACAACGGCTACATGGGCATGGTCCGTCAGTGGCAGGAGCTCTTCTGGGACCGCCGCTACAGCGCCGTCGAGATGGGCTCGAGCCCTGACTGGGTGAAGCTGGCGGAGGCCTTCGGCGCCACCGGCCTGCGGGTCGACCGCGGCGACGAGCTCGAGGGCGCGATGCGGCAGGCGCTCGAGACTGATGGCCCGGTCCTACTCGACGTCCGCGTTACCGCCGAGGAGAACTGCTTCCCGATGATCAAACCCGGCGAGGCCGCCCGCGACCTGGTCGAGGCGCCCGGCTTGAGGACGGCTCGCTGATGGAGGCTGGGACCCCGCAGGCGGTCAGACTCGAGGACCTGCACGTCCCCGGGCAGCTGAGCGGGCGCAAGCACATCCTCTCGATCCTGGTCGAGAACAAGCCGGGTGTGCTGGCTCGCGTTGCCGGCCTCTTCTCGCGCCGCGGCTTCAACATCGACACCCTGGCGGTCGGGCCGACCGACGACCCCTCGATCTCGCGGATCACCCTCACCCTCGACGGTGCCGTCCACCCGATCGACCAGGTGACCAAGCAGCTGCACAAGCTGATCAACGTGCTGAAAATCCGCGACATGGAGCCGGAGGAGACGGTGGCCCGCGAGATGGCGCTGTTCAAGGTCTCCTCGGCGGTTGAGAACCGCGCCGAGATCATCCAGTTCGCCGAGATCTTCCGGGCGAAGATCGTCGACGTGGCGCGGCGGACGATGACGATCGAGGTCACCGGCTCGGCCGACAAGATCGAAGCCTTCGAGCGGATGGTGCGCCCGCACGGCCTGGTCGAAATGGTTCGCACGGGCGAGATCGCGATCGCCCGTGGTCACGAGTAAAACGACGGACCAGGACCCCGTCATACGGCGTCCTCGGTCAGCCGAAATAGCGCTGCTATTCCGGCCTCCCTGCGTCCTTGTCTGACGAGCTCCTGATCTCGTCGTTTCGAGGCGCCCTCCTCGACCCCCTGCGCAAGGCCGCTGAGCGCGGCCGCCGGACGCTGGTCAGCGTCACCTCCGAGGTCGAGATCGAGGACCCGGTCGCGGTCGCCTTCGCCTCGCGGCTGGCGAGCGAGCGCTGGTTCTGCTGGGAGCAGCCCGACCGTGAGTTCGCGCTGGCCGGGATCGGCGTCGCCCATGAGGCGGCCTCGCGCGGCGCGCGGCGCTTCGACGACGTCGCCGTCGAGTGCTCGCGGGTCGGGCACGACCGGGTGGTCGAGGAGCCGCTCGGTTTGCCGGCCGGCGCCGGACCGGTCTGGCTCGGCGGCTTTGCCTTCGACCCCGAGGGCGGCGCCTCGCCAACCTGGTCCTCGCTGCCGCCGGCCTCGCTGGTGCTGCCCGAGATCTCGCTCTGCCGCAGCGGCGGCCAGGCCTGGATCACGGTCAACGCGCTGGTCGGTCCCGAGGACGATCCCGAACGTCGCGCTGAGGAGCTCGGCGCTCGCTTGGCGGCGCTGCGCACCGCGACGCCGCTGGCGATGATCGACCCGCACCCGACCGCCGCGGCGGAGATTCGCGGGGCGAGGACTCCCGGTGAGTTCGAAGCCACGGTGCGCGCCGCCACAGAGCGGATTGGGGCGGGGGAGTTCGAGAAGATCGTCCTCGCCCGCGAGGTGATCGTGCGAGCGCCGGCCGCCCACGACCCGGCGGCGCTGTTTGGCGCTCTGCGCGAGCAGTTCCCCGCCTGCTTCTGCTTCTGCGTTGGTACTCCGGAGGCGGCCTTCGTCGGCGCCAGCCCCGAGCTGCTGGTGCGCCGCTCCGGCGCTGGAATCTCGACCGTCGCCCTCGCCGGCTCGATCCGCCGCAGCTCCGACCCGGCGGTCGACGACCACCTCGGCGAGCAGCTACTGCGCAGCGACAAGAACCGCCGCGAGCACGCGATCGTCGCCGAGCGGATCGTCCGCTCCCTGCGCCGGATCGCCGTCTGGGTCGAAACCGCGCCCGAGCCGTCGATCGTCAAGGTCGCCAACATCCAGCACCTGGCGACCCCGGTGATCGCCCAGCTCGCCGACCCCCGCTCGGCGATCGAGCTGGCCGGCATGCTGCATCCGACCCCTGCGGTCGGCGCCGAGCCCTGGTCCGACCGAGCCGCCACCGCGATCGCCGAGCTCGAGCAGATGGACCGCGGCTGGTACGCCGCCCCAGTCGGCTGGATGGATGCCACCGAGGACGGCGAATTTTGTGTCGGCCTGCGCAGCGGCGTCCTCCGCGACCGCGACGCCCACCTGATCGCCGGCGTTGGCGTCGTCGCCGGCTCCGACCCGGCAGCCGAGCTGGCCGAGACCGAGGTCAAGCTCGAGGCGTTACTGCCGCTCTTAACCTGAGGCGGCCGGAGGTCGGGGACCCTCCCCAGGCTGCTTCGCAGGAGTTCCTGGGGAGGGTCCCCCGACCTCCGGCTTCGTGCTCAGAGGCCGGTGTAGATGCGGCCGATTGAGTTGCCTTTTTGATTGGTGAACCAGAGCCAGCCGTCGGGGCCGGCCTTGATGTCGAAGGGCGCTTCGACCTGCGGCGGGCCGCCGAAGGTCTCGATCGTCGCGGCCGGGTCTTCGGCGCCGGGGTTGAGCCGGGCGACCGAGTCGGCGCCACTGTTGGCGAACCAGATGCCGTCGTCGTCCCCAGACCAGATGCCGTCGGGTCTGTCGAGGAGTGGTGATTCAACGAGGAGGGCTGTTGCGACGGGGTCGTCGGCTCCGGGGTCGATGCGGAGGAGCGCATCGGGTTCGCGCATCGTCAGCCAGACCCGGCCGGCGGTGTCAGCGGCCCAGGCCCGCCCCTCGGCGATCGTCTCGGGCCCGAGTACGGTCTCGATCGTCGTCTCGGGGTCGTTGGCGTCCGGGTCGAGGCGGCCGATCGTGTGGTCGCCGGAATTGACCCACCAGATGCGCAGGTCGGGAGCGGAGAAGATCGCCGCGGGCGCCTTGACGGCATCCCCGCGGAAGAAATCGATCGTGCTCGCCGGGTCCGCCGCGAGCGGGTCGATGCGCGCCAAGGCATCGGCGCCGCGGAGGCTGAACCAGACCATGCCGTCCGCAGCGAGCTTGATTGCGACCGGTTTTCGCATGCCCGGCGAGGTGAAGGTTTCGATCGTCTCCGCCGGCGACTCGGCCCGCGGATCGATCCGCCCCACCCGGTCGCTGCCGAGGCTGGTGAACCAGATCCGCCCATCGGGATCGGGGTAGACGTTCGCCGGCAGGCGCAGGCTGCCGGCCGGGTCCTCGAAAGTATCGATGCGACCGCTTGCGGGGTCGACCCGGCCGAGGCGGTCGTTGCCGATCGAGGTGAACCAGATCCCGCCGTCCGCGTCGGCGATGATCCCGGTCGGCTGCTCGACCTCTCCCGCGGCCGCCCGAAAGACCTCGATCTCGCCGCGGCTCGGCATGCTCAGGAGGTCCTCAGGAGGTCCCCAGCCCCAACAGCGCCTCGGCCACCGCCACGCTGGCGCGGCGGTGGACCTCGACGTTGGTACTGCGGTCGGTGCGGACCTCGATCAGGCCGGTACCGGCGGCGAGGGCGGCGGGGAGGTCGGCAAGCGAGTCGAGAAGGTGGTGGGGGAGGTTGAAGAGGGCGGCGGCGCGTTCGGAGTCGATGCCGCGCGGGGTGCCGAGGAGCGCCTCGAATTCGTCGCGCTCAAGCGAGTCGTGCTGGGGGAGGAAGTGGAAGATGCCGCCACCGCCGTTGTCGATCACGACGATCCGGACCGCGATGGAGACGTCGCGCAGGGCGGCGAGGCCGCCGAGATCGTGGAGCAGGCCAAGCTCGCCGGTGACGATCGTCGTCGGCCGGCCGCTGGCATGGGCGGCGCCGATCCCGGACGAAATCAGCCCGTCGATGCCGTTGGCGCCGCGGTTGCAGAGGAAGTGGACGTCGGCCTCGCCGGGGTCGAGGAAGGCCTCCTGGTCGCGGATCGGCATGCTCGAGGCGGTGTAGACGAGCTCGCCGTCGCGGTGGGCGCGGCCGAGCACCCGGTGCAGGGCAGGCTCGGTGAGGAGCGCGTCGCCGTCGAGCCCCGATGCGAGGCCGAGCGCCGCGTCGAGCGCGGCTCGGGCGGCGCTCTCGGCCGCGAGCCAGCGACTCGGTTCGGTCCGCTGCTCTGCTTCCAGCCGCTGCGCCCAGCCGGCCGCCAGGGCGGTTGGTTCGGCCCGGACGATCGCCGCCGCGCGCCGGGTCGGCTCGTTCCAGCCGCCGCTCGGGTCGACGACGATCTGGTCGGCGCCGCTCGCCTCGAGCCAGGCGCGCAGCGGCTTCGAGGTCGGCAAATCGCCGAAGCGGAGGACCAGCTCGGGGACCACCGAGCGGGCGAAGTGCTCGTCGCGTAGCAACTGGTCGTAGGTGGAGACGACAAGCGAGCGGTCGTGGGGTCCGAGGCGGAGCTGCGAGGTGGCGTCGGCAAGGATCGGGAAGCCGGCGGCGCGGGCGAGGTGGGCGAGCGGCTCGCGCAGCTCGGGGTCGAGCTGGCGGCCGACGACGATCACGCCGGAGATCGCGTCGCCAATGTGGGCGGCGATCTCGTCAAGCTCGAACGGGGTCGGCTCCTCGTCGACGTGGGTGACCGCGGTCAGCGGCCGGCCCTCACGACCCTCGAGCGCCAGCGGGTCGGTTGCGGTGACCGCTCCCTCAACTGCGATCGGCGCCAGTGGCTCGCGCCAGGGCATGTTCAGGTGGACCGGGCCCGGCCGGACTTCGCCGCGCGCACGCGCCAGCGCCCGGCAGGCGACCGAGCGGTAATGCAGCAGGCCAGCGTCGTCGGCGAGGTGGTTGCCGACTTCGCAGAACCAGCGGACCGAGTCGCCGTAGAGCTTGACCTGATCGATCGTCTGGCCGGCGCCGATCCCGCGCAGCTCAGGCGGCCGGTCGGCGGTCAGGACCAGCAGCGGGATCCCCGACTCATCGGCCTCGCAGACCGCCGGGTGGTAGTTGGCCGCTGCGGTCCCGGAGGTGCAGAGCAGCGCCACCGGATCGCCGCTCGCCTGGGCGGCGCCGAGCGCGAGGAAGGCCGCCGAGCGCTCGTCGACGATCACCTCGACCTCGATCCTCGCAGCTCGCCAGAGCGCCAGCGCGAGCGGGGTCGAGCGCGAGCCGGGGGAGACGACCGCGTGGCGCAAGCCGCCGCGTTCGAGCTCCTCGGCGAAGGCCGAAGCGAGGGCGGTGTTGGCGTTGGTCGAGTCCATGGCTATTGGCGCTTTATTCATCCATGGGATGTAAAAGGCGCCAATCAGAGGCGGTGCGCCTCTAGTGCATCCTCGTCGATCTCGATGCCAAGGCCCGGGCCGGGGGGGAGGTGCAGGAGGTCGCCCTCGAGGCGCGGGCCGACCGCGGCGACATCGGCGGCGAAGAGGCGCTGAGTGGCGAGGCCGTGAGCGCGCGGCTGCTCCGCGGGTGGGCCTTGCTCAGCGGCGAGCAGCGCCGCGGCGGCGATCCCGACCGGGCCGTCGAGGGCGCTCGAGAGGTAGGCCGGCAGCGTCGCGCATGATCGCCTCGGCTTCGGGCCGGCCGCCGACCTTGGAGAGCTTGATCCCGGTGACCGCGCAGGCGCCGAGCTCAGCCGCTCGGCGCGCCTCAGCGACGCTGGCGATGCTCTCGTCGGCGGCGAGCGGGATCTGCGTCCGCGCCCCCAGCTCGGCCATCTCCTCGAGCGTCGCCACTGGCTGCTCGACCAACTCGATCTCGTATGGCTCAATCGCGGCGAGGACGCGCACCGCCTCCTCGATCTCCCAGCTGGCGTTGGCATCGACCCGGATCCGCGCCTCCGGCCCGAGCGCCTCGCGCACCGCTCTCACCTGCCCAACGTCATCCCCGACCCCGAGCTTCAGCTTGAACGTCCCAAACCCCTCCGCCGCCCACGCTTCAGCCTCAGTGGCGACCTCAGCCGGCTCCCCGGCCACGAGCGTCGCATTGCACCGCACCACCCGAGGCGCCTCCCCGGCTCGTCCCCCGTCGAGGTTGCCTTTCGACCCGCTATGCGGGTCATTCGGCAACTTCACGAGCTGGGAGCGCGCGGCGAGGTCCCAGAGGGCGGTCTCGACTGCGCACCGCGCTGGCGCTGAGAGCGCCGCGACGCGGGCGTCCTCGGCGAAGCCCTCCGGGTCGAGCAACGCCGTCTCGGCGAGCGCCTCGAGCTCGCGCACCACAGTCTCCAAGCCGGCCCCGCCACGGAGCGCCAACGGCACGGCTTCACCAAGCCCCACTCGTCCCTCATCGTCGGCCAACCGCAGCAGCACCATCTCCCGCCGCCGCAGCGTGCCGCGGGCGGTCACGTAGGGCGCTCGAAAGGGCAGCGCGTAGGGAATGACCTCGGCAGACGCAACTCTCACGCCCGCCCGCCCCTCACGCCGCGATCAACAGCCCGATCGTCACCAGCAGCGAGAAGAGGCCGAGAACCGCGCCGGTCGCCGCCAGCGCCCCGTTCAGCGCCGGGCCGTCGGTTCGCGAGGAGACGATCCGCAGCGGTTTCAGCGCCAGCGGCAGGGCCAGCCAGCCGATCATCGGCCAGGCGCTGGCGTCGCCGGCCCAGAGCGCCAGCGGCAGCACCACGAACGCGCCTACCACCAAGAGGCGGTAGAGAGCGATTGCATTGGGGCGGCCCATCCGCACCGCCAGCGTGTTCTTGCCGGCGCGGCGGTCGGTCTCGAGGTCGCGGACGTTGTTGACGACAAGGATCGCGGTGGCGAGGAAGCCGATCGCGATCGAGAGCCCGAGCGGCAGCGTGTCGAGTTCCTCCACCTGCACGTAGTAGGAGCCGTTGACCGCGACCAGGCCGAAAAAGAGGAAGACGAAGACCTCGCCGAGGCCGGCGTAGCCGTAGGGCCGCGGACCGCCGGTGTAGAGGACACCGGCGACGATCGAGGCGGCGCCGATCAGCAGGATCACGATCCCCGCCACCGCCGCCAGGTAGATCCCCGCCGCGACCGCGACCGCGAAGGCGATCCAGGTCGCGCGCAGCACTCGAGCTGGAGTGATCAGCCCGCTCGAGGTAACCCGCACCGGGCCGAGCCGGTCGGCCGTGTCGGCGCCCCGCTTGGCGTCGGAGTAGTCGTTGGCGAGGTTGGTGCCGATCTGGATGAAGATCGAGCCGATAAGCGCCGCCACGAAGGCGCCCCAGCGCGGCACGTGGCCGGCCCAGTAGACGGCCGCAGCGGTGCCGACGAGCACGGGCGCGATCGCCGCCGGCAGCGTCCGCGGCCGCGCCGCCATCAGCCAGATCCTCATCGGTCGGGCTCAGCGGTCATTGGCACGCGCCCCTGCGGGTCGCGGCGGCGGTTCGGCATCATGCGGGACGATATGAAACTCGACGACTGGCTCGCGCAGCGCTCCGTCAGCGCCCCCGACCGAGTGGCGCTTGAGGCCGACGGGGCGACGATGACTTACGCCGAGCTCGAGGCCGAGGCGACCTGGGTCGCGCGTCGGCTCGCTGCCCACGGCGTTCGCCGCGGCTCGACCGCGGCGCTGACCATGCACCCGCGCCGCGAGCAGGTGGTGATCGCCCACGCGCTGATGAAGGTCGGGGCGCGGATGTTGCCGCTCAGCCCGCGCTTGACCGAGGCCGAGCGGGCGACGATCGTCGCGGCCGAGGATCCGATCGTCGACATCGACGACCCCGGCGAGCTGACCCAGACCGAGGCCGACCTGCCGCTGCTCGGCGAGCACGACATGGACGACGTCTGCGCCTGCGTCCTCACCAGTGGCAGCTCTGGGCTGCCGAAGCGGGTCGGCCTCACCTACGGCAACTTCCTCTGGAACGCAGTCGGCTCCGGCTTCAACATCGGCGTCGATCCGGCCGACCGCTGGCTCTCCTGCGTGCCGCTCAGCCACGTCGCCGGGCTCGGGATCGTGATGCGCAGCGTCATCTACGGCACCACTGCGGTAGTCCACGACGGCTTCGAGGTCGACCGGGTCGCCGCGGCGCTGGCCGAGGACCGGATTACCGTCGTCTCGCTGGTCACCACGATGCTGACCCGCCTGCTCGACGTCGGCGCTGACCTCTCGAAGCCGCGGGCGATCTTGGTCGGCGGCGGCCCGGTGCCGCGCGAGCCGCTGGAAGAGGCGATCGCCAAGGGCGCCACAGTGGTTCAGACCTACGGTTTGACCGAGACCTGCTCGCAGGTGACGACGCTGGCCCCCGCCGACGCTAAGCGCAAGCTCGGCTCGGCCGGCCGGCCGCTGCTCACCACCCACCTGCGGATCCGCGACGGCGAGATCCTCGTCCAGGGCCCAACCGTCGCCCCCGGCCGCGCCGACGAGGCCGGCTGGCTGCACACCGGCGACCTCGGACACATCGACGAGGAAGGCTTTCTCTACGTTGAAGACCGGATCGACGACCTGATCGTCACCGGCGGCGAGAACGTCGTCCCGGCCGAGGTCGAGGAGGTGCTGCTGCGCCACCCGGCGGTCGCCGACGCCGCGGTGGTCGGCCGCGAGGACCCCGAGTGGCAGCAGGCGGTGACCGCCGTCGTCGTCCTCGAGGGTGGCTCGGAGGCGACCCCGGACGAGCTGCGGCGCCATTGCGCTGAGCATCTTGCGGGCTTCAAAGTGCCGCGCCGGGTCGAGCTGGCGTCGGCCCTGCCGCGCACTCCCTCGGGGAAGTTGATGAGGCGAGCGCTCCGATAGCCTGCCGCCTCATGCGAACCGACGACATCTTCTACGACAAAGACGCTGACCTCTCGAAGCTGGGCGGCAAGACCGTTGCCATCCTTGGCTACGGCTCCCAGGGGCACGCCCACGCTCTCAACCTCAAGGACTCGGGGGTCGGCGTCGTCGTCGGCCTGCGCGAGGGCTCTTCCAGCCGCGCCAAAGCCGAAGAGCATGGGCTCGAGGTGCTTGCTGTCGGCGAGGCGGCGAAGCGCGGCGATGTGGTCATGGTCCTGCTGCCCGACGAGAAACAAGGCGAGGTCTGGCGCCAGGAAATCGCCGCTGGGATTGAGCCCGGCAACCTCGTCCTCTTCGCCCACGGCTTCGCGATCCACTTCGGCGAGATCGAGCCCCCCGAGGGCGTCGACGTCGGCATGGTCGCGCCGAAGGGCCCCGGGCACCTGGTCCGCCGCCAGTACGAGGAAGGCAACGGCGTCCCTTGCCTGATGGCGGTCCACCAGGACGCCTCGGGCGACGCCCACGCCACCGTCCTCGCCTACGCCTCGGCGATCGGCGGCGGCCGCGCCGCGGTAATCGAGACGAGCTTCAAGGACGAGTGCGAGACCGACCTCTTCGGCGAGCAGTCGGTCCTCTGCGGCGGCGCCTCGGAGCTGGTTCAGGCTGGCTACGAGACCCTTGTCGCCGCCGGCTACGACCCCCGCCTCGCCTACTTCGAGTGCCTCCACGAGCTGAAGCTGATCGCCGACCTGATGTACGAAAAGGGGATCCAGGGCATGCGCTACTCGATCTCCAACACCGCCGAGTACGGCGACATGACCCGCGGCAAACGGGTAATCGGGCCCGAGTCGCGAGCGGCGATGAAAGAGATCCTGGCCGAGATTCAATCCGGTGCGTTCGCGAAAGAGTGGATCGGCGAGAACGAGGCCGGCGGGGAGAACTTCGCGAAGATGCGGGAGGAGGCGAAGGGGAAGGAAATCGAGGAGATTGGCGGGGAGTTGCGGTCGATGATGCCTTGGATCGATCAGGGGTTTAGCGAGTAGGGGCGGCGATTGGGGGGAGCGGCGAGGGGGAGCGTCGGGGTACTCCTCCAAAACGCTCCGCCTTCGGCTCCGCTTGAGTGTTTTGGAGGAGTACCCCGACGCTCCCGTCACAGAGCACCAGCGACGCCACCGCTAGCCGATTACCTGCTGGAACACACGCTCGCCGTAGCTCCTTTTGCGAAAGCTTCGCGAAGGTTTCGTCCCTCGTAAGCTCCCCAACCCCTGTGGGGGTGAGCTGACCACCTTGGTCCTGTGGCGCTAGCCGGAACCTGTTGCGGGGGGAGTGGGGTGCACCTCCCCAAAACACTCAAGCGGAGCGACAGCGGAGCGTTTTGGGGAGGTGCACGCCGCTCCCCCCGCGGCAGACCTCAGTCCCTAGCGGTGTTCCTCCCCGGGCGCCAAATTCCCGTCCCGCCCGACGTACCCATCCTTCCCGCCGACCACCACGTACACCGCCTCATCCGAATCACTCAGATTTCGCACCTTCCGATGCGTAGGCGCATCAACCCAGGCCAACCCGCCAGGCCCTAACTCCTCGACGCGACCATCACCGAACTCGATCGCGACCTGACCCTCATGCACGAAGTACAACTCCTCTTGCTCGTCATGAAAGTGGCTCCCGGTCGAGTACCCGGGCGGCAAGACGATTGCGTTGACGCCGAACGCCGTCACTCCCAGAGGCGTCCTGATCTTGCGGAAACCCGGGCCCGCACCCAGGTCGTCGAGGTGGGCGACGGACCAGCCGTCGCCCTTCCTGACGTTTTCCTCCGAATCCCCTGCCATGGACTCAGGCGGCCGGAGCCGGGGGCGGCTCGGGTGGGGCCGAGGGAGGGGTGGTCGCCGGCAGGCCGGTGCCCTTGGCTTTCTCGAGGCCGACCGGCGGGTAGTCGTCGGTGAGGATCGTGGTGTAGCCGTAGGCCCTGGTCTCAAAGCTGTGCAGGTGGGCCTGCGTGTTGAACATCCACTCCGGCAGGTAGCCACGGAAGACGATCGTCAGCCAGGCGCCGAGGGCAATCAGCTGGACCACGTACGAGACCACGTAGGCGACGAGGAAGAGCACCGGGAAGGCGAGGATGAGGCGGAAGAACGCCTTCAGCCGGCTCTGCTTCGCCGCCGGGGGCGCGAAGTTGACGCGGATCGGGTAGCTCGGATCGTCGGAGAGCCCGAACGGAGGCCACTCGTCGGTCTGCAGCCAGACCCAGCTGTTGACTCGCATCCCAAAACGAATCACGCCCGAGTTGAAGTTGTAGAGCCCTTGTGGGTAGCGGCCGAGGATCACCACCGCGACCCAGGCAAAGAAATGGGTGAAGAGGAACAGGATCCCCCAGAACATCGCGACAATGATCCACGGGATCGCGAGGATGATCCGGAAGAACGTCGTCGCTCGGTTCGGCGTCGGATTGAAGTCCGCTTCGTAGTCGATCGGGTACATGGCTCTGGTATTCCTCCTCAGGACGTGACTGGGACCAGACGGAGGCGAGCCTAGCCCCCCGTTCGGTCGCCAGTCAGGCAAATCGGTGAATCGTCCACCCGGACCAGCCTCTAACCTGTCCCGCCCCGCGTGAGCACGCAGACCGACACTCCGACGATCCCGGCCGAGCTGAAGCCCAGCGACGGCCGCTTTGGCTGCGGCCCCTCGAAGGTGCGGCCGGAGCAGCTGCGCCACCTCGCCGCGCAGACCGAGCTGATGGGGACCTCACACCGCCAGGCCCCCGTGCGTGACCTGGTCAAGCGCGTCCGCGAGGGCCTCGCCGAGCTGTTCTCGCTCCCCGACGGCTACGAGGTCGCGCTTGGCAACGGCGGCACCACCGCCTTCTGGGAGGCGGCATGCGCCTGGCTGGTGCGCGAGCGCTCGCTGCACCTCACCTACGGCGAGTTCTCGCAGAAGTTCGCCAAGGCGACTGCTGACGCGCCCTTCCTCGCCGATCCGATCGTGGTCAAGGCCGAGCCCGGCGATGCCCCGACGCCGCGCGCCGACGCCGCTGCCGACGCGATCGGCTGGGCCCACAACGAGACTTCTACCGGCGTCATGGTCCCGGTCGAGCGCCCGGACGGCGCCGGCGAGGCGCTGGTCCTGATCGACGCCACCTCGGGCGCTGGCGGCCTGCCGGTCGACCTCGCCCAGGCCGACGCCTACTACTTCGCGCCGCAGAAGGGCTTCGCCTCCGACGGCGGCCTCTGGCTGGCGCTGCTGAGCCCCGCCGCGGTCGCCCGAATCGAGCAGCTCGACGGTGCCGGTGACCGCTGGCAGCCCGCATTCCTCTCGCTGCAGACGGCGCTCGAGAACTCGCGCAAGGAGCAGACCTACAACACGCCCGCCCTGGCGACCTTGCTGCTGCTCGAAGACCAGCTGCGCTGGATGCTCGACAACGGTGGGCTCGAGTGGTGCGTCGGGCGCACCGGCGACTCCTCCCGGCGGCTCTACGGTT
Source organism: uncultured Actinomycetes bacterium (assembly GCA_963729055.1). GTDB lineage: Bacteria > Actinomycetota > Thermoleophilia > Solirubrobacterales > 70-9 > VAYN01. The sequence goes on from CAVSMQ010000010.1 coordinate 199,098, forward strand.
GGGCCGAGGCGAGCGAATACGCGACCTCGTTCGTCGCCGATCCGGCCAAGCGCTCGCTGGTCGTCGGCACGATCGACTTCGATGCGGAGAAGGTCGACGCGTCGGCGCTCGCCAGGGCGCTGCGCGCCAACGGGATCGTCGACGTCGAGCCCTACCGCAAGCTCGGCCGCAACCAACTGCGAGTGGGAATGTTCCCAGCGGTCGAGCCCGACGACGTCGAGGCGCTGACCGCCTGCATCGACTGGGTGGTTGCCAATGTCGAGGGCGTGGCCAAGTGAGTGCCCCGGCGGGTAGCGACGGCGCCGCGCCAAAGGTCCTGGTCAAGGAGAAGATCGCCGACTCCGGGGTCGAGCTCTTGCGCGAGAACTTCGAGGTCGACCTCGGCCTCGACTGGGACGACGGCGAGCTCGCCGAGCGGCTGCCCGGCTACGACGCGATCCTGATCCGCTCGGCGACGACGATGACGCCCGAGCTGATCGAAGCCGGCAAGCGCCTGAAGGTGATCGGCCGCGCCGGCACTGGCGTCGACAACGTCGATATCCCGGCGGCGACCCGGCGCGGGATCATCGTCGCCAACGCCCCCGAATCGAACTCGGTGGCCGCCGCCGAGCACACCTTGGCGCTGGCGTTGGCCCTCTTCCGCAACGTCCCGCAGGCCCACCGCTCGCTGGTCGAAGGCCGCTGGGACCGCTCCAAGTACAAAGGCGCCGAGCTCTACGGCAAGACGATCGGCGTTGTCGGCTTCGGCCGGATCGGCCAGCTCGTCGCCAAGCGCGCCCAGAGCTTCGAGATGGAGGTCCTCGCCTTCGACAAGTTCGTCTCCGCCGAGCGCTTCCGCGAGCTCGGCGTCGAGGGGGTCGAGACGCTCGAGGATCTGCTCGGCCGCTCCGACCTCGTCACCCTGCACGTGCCGAAGACGCCGGAGACGGAAAACTTCATCAACAGCGAGACGATTGCCGAGATGAAAGATGGGGCGCGCCTAGTCAATTGCGCCCGCGGCCAGCTGGTCGACCTCGAGGCGCTGACGGCGGCCCTCGAGACGGGCAAGCTGGCCGGCGCTGCACTCGACGTCTTCCCCTCCGAGCCGTTCACTGAGCACCCACTCTTCGAGCGTGAGGACGTCGTCGCCACGCCGCACCTCGGTGCCTCGACCGCTGAGGCGCAGGACCGGGCTGGCGTCGTCACCGCCGAGCAGGTGACCGCAGCGCTGACCGGTGGCGTCGTCACCAACGCGGTCAACATCGCCGCGGTGCGGCCGGAGGCGATGGAAGCGCTGGCGCCGTTCGTACCGCTCTGCGAAAAGCTCGGCCGGCTGGCGCAGGGGCTGGGGGAGGGCTCGGTCGATCGCGTCAGCGCCGAATTCCGCGGCCGCATCGCCTCCCACGAGACGCGCTTGCTCGGGATCGCGGTCCTCGTCGGGATCCTCTCCGGCAACACCGAGGAGCCGGTCAACCTGGTCAACGCGCCGCAGATGGCCGAGGAGCGAGGGATCGAGCTGGTCGAGACCAAGGACGCCAGCACCGAGGATTTCACCGAGCTCGTCACCGTCCGCGTCGGCTCGGGCGAGAACGAAGTCGAGGTCGCCGGGACCAGCGTCGGGCCGCGCAGCGAGCCTTACCTCGTTTCCGCCTGGGGCGAGAGCTTCTACCTGCCGTTCGCCGATCACATCTCGGTCTTCCGTTACGCCGACCAGCCGGGGATGATCGGCCGGGTCGGCACCCTGTTCGGCGAAGAGGGCGTCAACATCGTCTCCGCTGCGGTCGGTGCCGAGAGCAGCGGCGAGCGCGCGGTGATGGCGCTGACCACCGACGCGCCGGTTCGCGGCGAGGCGATCGAGAAGATCCTCGCCCTCGATGGCTTCAGCGTCGGCCGCTCGGTGGATCTTTAGCCAAACCCGGCGGGGGAACGCCGCAACGACTGCGCGATCGCGTTGTTCACAGAACCAGTGAAAACGCTTTTCGCGATAGCAGCGACCGCGCTGGTCGCCGTCCTCGCGCCGCTTGCCAGCGCCGCCGAACGAGCCGAACAGTCGGTCAACGTGGTGCTTGCCGGCGACGACTTCGCCAACACGATCACGATCGGGCTGACGCCCGACGGGCGCCAGTACACGATCGAATCGGCGGTCGCGCTCGAAGTTGGCGGCGAACTCTGCCGCCACCCTGAAGGCGACGAAAAGCAGTTGCTCTGCGAAGCGGCCGCAATCGCCGGCTTCGAAATCAACGGCAACGGCGGCGATGACACGATCACCCTCGCCGCGACCGTGCCGGTGCCGGCGACGCTGCGGGGTGGCCCCGGCGACGACCGCCTGACCGGCGGCGCCGGCCCCGACAAGCTGGTCGGTGGCCCGGGCAACGACAGGCTTCTCGGCGGCAGCGGCAACGACTCGCTGTTTGGCGGCTCCGGCGAAGACCAGCTCAGCGGCGGCACCGGCGACGACCGCCTGCTCGGCGGCAGCGGCATGGACGTGCTGCTCGGCGGCAGCGGCGTCAACGAAGTCGTGCAGTAGCTGAGCCCGTCTGACCAAGCAGGCCAAGGACGCAGGGAGCGCCGCGTGCTCGGCACGCAAGCGACCGAGGACGCCGGCATGCGCCGGTCAGACGGGCTCAGGGCGGCGCCCCAGCAGGGTGCCGCCGACAAACAGAACGGTGATCACCAGGCCGACCAGGGAGAGCGCCGAGTCGAGCCGGAAGGCCGCCTCGATGCCGTCGACGAAGGGCGGATTCGCGGCCGAGAAGATGGTGGTCGTCAGTCCCAGCCCGATCGAGCCGCCGGCGATCTGGAACATGTAGATGATCCCGCCGGCGAGGCTGGTCTGCGAGCTATCGACCGAGGTCACTCCGGCGGTCGTCGCGGTCGGGTAGAAGCTGCCGACCCCGATCCCCAGCACGACCATCCCAACGACCAGCGAGCTATAGCCGGAGTCCGCGTCGACCAGGGAGAAGAGGAACGGCGCGATCGTGATGCAGGCGGCGCCAAGGACCGCCAGCCGCTTCGCCCCGACCCGGTCGTAGAGCGGACCGGCGACGAAGGAGACGATGGCAAAGGTGGCGAGGAAGGGGAGCACTCCGACCCCCGCCTCGAGCGGCGAGTACCCGAGCTGTTTCTGCATGAACTGGGGCAGGTAGAGCAACGCCGCGAAGAAGGTCGCCGACATGAAGAGGATCGCCACGCAGGAGGCGGTGAAGCTACGGTTTCGCATCACCTCGCGCGGGACCAGCGCGTGCAGGTCGGCACGGCGCTCGATCGGCACGAAAGCAACGATCAGGACCGCGGCAATCGCCAGCAGGGCGACCACCCGCGGATCGCCCCAGCCCCAGTCGGCCGCCTGGTCGAGGGCGATCAGCAGCGAGACGAGCCCGACCGAGATCGCGGCGATCCCCGGGTAGTCGATCTTGTGATCGGCGCTCTCGGGCTCCTTGACGTGGACGAGGAAGTAGGTGACCAGCACCGCGAAGATCGAGATCGGGACGTTGAGGAAGAAGATCCAGCGCCAGGAGGCGAGGTCGGTGAAGACGCCGCCGATCAGCGGCCCGATCGCGTTGCCGAGCCCGGCGGCGCCGAGGATCAGCCCCCCAGCCAGCCCCGCCTTCTCTTCCGGCAGGATCGCGAAGGTCATGCCGAGGATCGCCGGCCACATCAGCGCCCCGCCGATCCCCATCAGCGCCCGGGTCGCGATCAGGATCGACTCGTTTGGCGCCGCGCCGCCGGCCGCCGACATCGTCGCGAAGATCGCGGTGCCGAGAAAGAAGGCCTTGCGGCGGCCGAACATGTCGGCGAGGCGGCCACCGGTGACGATCATCACCCCGAAGGTCAGGGCGTAAGCGTTGACCACCCACTGGATCGTGTTGATGTCGGTGTCGAAGTCCTTCTCCATCGTCGGCAGCGCGACGTTGATCGCCGAGAAGTCGTTGGCGATCACCACCACTGCGACGCCCATCGCGAACAGCGCGAGCATCGTCGAGCCGCCTTGCTTCGTGTCCTCTCCCTGGGCGATGGCGAAAATCTAAGCGCCCGGCCGGCGGTGCGCTAACCTCTTCGACGAATGAGCCTCCGGCTCGACAGCCTCGCGCTTCTCCTTCTCCTCCCCCCTCGGGGGGAATAGCGCTGGGCGGCGCGATAGCCGCGAGAGACATACAGGCCATTCGATTCGCAGAGAGAAGGAGAGGGTCCAATGGGGACCAAGACCAGTGACATCAACGGAGTGAGCGACGCCAACCGCGTCCACATCTTCGACACCACCCTGCGCGACGGCGAGCAGTCGCCCGGCATCTCGCTCAATACCGCCGAGAAGGTGGAGATCGCCCAGCAGTTGGCGCGGCTGGGGGTTGACGTGATCGAGGCCGGCTTCCCGATCGCCTCGCCCGGCGACTTCGAGGCGGTGTCGGAGATCGCCAAGGTGGTCGAGGGGCCGGTGATCTGCGGCCTGGCACGCACCCACAAGGCCGATATCGACGCTGCCTGGGGCGCCGTCAAGCACTCCGAACGGCCCCGCATCCACACCTTCGTCTCGACCTCCGACATCCACATCGAGCACCAGCTGCGGACCGATCGCGAGGACGTCAAGGGTCAGGCCCGGGCGGCGGTAACGCTGGCCAGGAGCTACTGCGACAACGTCGAGTTCTCGCCAATGGATGCGACCCGCGCCGAGCTGGAGTACACGGCCGAAGTGATTGCGATCGCGGTCGAGGAGGGGGCGACGACGATCAACGTCCCCGACACCGTCGGCTACACGACCCCGGAGGAGTACGCCGAGATGTGGCGCCGCTTCTACGAGCTGGTGCCGGGGCTGAGCGAGGTCGAGACCTCGGTCCACTGTCATGACGACCTGGGCCTGGCGGTCGCCAACTCCTACGCCGGCGTCCGCGCCGGGGCCCGCCAGGTCGAGTGCGCGATCAACGGCCTGGGGGAGAGGGCAGGCAACTGCTCGCTGGAGGAGATCGCGATGCTGATCCAGGTCCGCGAGGACGTCCACGGCTTCAGCACCGGGATCAACAGCCGCGAGATCGCCCGCACCAGCCGCCTGGTCTCGCGCTTGACCGGATACCCGGTGCAGCCGAACAAGGCGATCGTCGGCCGCAACGCCTTCGCCCACGAGTCGGGGATCCACCAGGACGGGGTGCTGAAGGAGCGCACCACCTACGAGATCATGGAGGCGACCGAAGTCGGCCTCGAGTCGAACTCGATCGTGCTCGGCAAGCACTCCGGGCGCCACGCGCTGAAAGACGCCCTGGAGCAGCTGGGCTACCGGATCGAGGGCAACGCCCTGAACGCCGCCTTCAAGGCCTTCAAGGAGGTCGCCGACCGCAAGAAGCAGGTGACCGCGCTCGACCTGGAGGCGATCGTCTCCGACGAGATGCGCGACCGCGCCGACGCCCACGAGCTGACCTCCTTCGAGGTCACCGCCGGCTCCGAGAAGGAGCCCTGGGCGAAAGTCGGCGTCACCCTGCCTTCGGGCGAGGTGGTGGTTGGCGAATCGACCGGCGACGGCCCGATCGACGCCGCCTTCCGGGCAATCCAGCGGGCGACCGGGACCGAGTCTGAGCTGGCCAAGTACACGGTCGACGCCGTGACCGGGGGAGAGGACGCCCTCGGCGAGGTGACCGTGATGCTGCGGACCGACGGCTTCCTCGCCAGCGGCTCCGGCGTCGCCACCGACATCTTCGAGGCCTCAGCCCGCGCCTACCTGCGCGCGTTGTCGAACTCCCTCGAAGGCGCCGCGACGCGCGAGGCCGAGGCGGCCACCGCCGACGCCGCCGCCCAACGCACCCCCGGCCCGTAAGGGCGGGGGTGCCGCAGCCCTAGGAGCGCGTCTTCAGGCACAAACCGTGGCGAGAGCCGGCACGCCGTGCGCACCACCCGCGCGCCCACGCCCGTCACGCTCGGCGGATGCCAGGGCTTATTTCCGACGCGTCTGCGATTTCCCGCCTATATCGCGGCGAATCGCAGACGCGTGGCGTGGACGCTGCGCTGGCAAAGCTCGCGGAGGCCCAGTACGGGGTGGTGGCACGGTGGCAGTTGCGAGCGCTCGGGCTGGGGGAGGACGGCATCGACCTGCGGCTTGCTGCGGGGCGCCTGCAGCGCATTCATGCCGGCGTCTTTGCCGTGGGACACAAGGCGCTGTCGAAGGAGGGGCGGTGGTTGGGTGCCGTCCTCGCTTGCGGCGAGGGCGCCGTGCTGAGTCATCGTTCAGCCGCTGCACTTTGGGGCCTCCGAGGGAACATCGAAGGGGTCGACGTCACCACTGGCCGCAAATGCAGGCCAGTGCTGCCGATCCGCCGTCATTACTCGCGGCTGCCCGCTGACGAGATCCGTACTTGGGACGGGATTCCGGTCACCTCGGTCCCGCGGACGATCTTCGACTGTGCGGGGGGTGGGGACGTCGATCTCGTCGAGAGCCTGTTGCGGCAGGCGGAATACCGGAAACGCTGGGACGTTCTCTCCTTGCCACACCTGCTCGATCGCTACCCGCGCCGCCGCGGGTGCCGGACGGTGCGGCTGGCGCTGCAGCGCCTCGAGGAATCGCCCTCGGGCCCCGCCGAATCTCCGCTCGAGGAAAAGTTCCTGCCCTTCCTCCGCGCCTACGACCTGCCGATCCCGCGCCTCAACGAGTGGATCGACCTCGGCGGCCGCCGCTACAAGGTCGACTGCCGCTGGCCGGGGACCAAGGAGATCGTCGAGCTCGACAGTTGGCAGGCGCACGGGACGCGGTCCTCCTTCCGCGAGGATCGCGAGCGCGACCGACGACTGCGCGTCGCCGGCTACGGCCTGACTCGCATCACTTGGGCGCAGCTGGATACCGAACCGGCCGCGATTGCCGCTGACCTCCGCGCGCTACTCCAATCCGGGAATGACATACAAGCGTCTGTGATAACGTACGCGCCGCGATGAGCATCGCAGCCAGCCAAACCGAGACCCTCGCAGCCGCCGCGACCGTCGCCGACCCCTCGAACGCGGTCGGCCTCCGCATCCGTGCCCTGCGCGAGGCGATGGGCCTGTCGCTGCGCGACCTCGCCCAGCGCTCCGGCGTCAGCGCGCCGATGCTCTCGCAAGTCGAGCGCGGTGAGACCAGCCCGACCCTGGCCAGCGCGGTCAAGATCGCCGCCGGCCTGGAGCTGACCCTGAGCCAGCTGCTGCGCCTCGACGAGGGCCACAACGTCGCCGTTAGCCGCGCCAGCGGCCGCCGCCGCTCCGAGCGCGGCGGCCACCGAATCGAGGAGCTGACCCCGCCGCTGCCAGGCCAGCGGGCCGACGTCTCGCTGCACGAGCTCGCCCCAGGCGCGAGCACCGGCGGCCGCTCCGACCCACCGATGCATGAGCCCGGCAGCCGCGAGACCGCCGTCGTCCTCAGCAGCGCGCTGGCGCTGATCGTCGATGGAACCCGCCACGAGCTTCACGAGGGGGACAGCGTCACCTTCGACGCCGACCTGCCCCACCACTTCGAGAACGAGGGCGAGGAGCCGACCCGCTTCATCGCCGTGATCACCGCCGGCCTGAGGAGGAGCTAGTCGCAATGCCGACCGACACGAAGCCCAAAACGATGTTCGACAAGATCTGGGAGGCCCACGAGGTCTCCGACGGTTTGATCTACATCGACCTGCACTTGGTCCACGAGGTGACCTCGCCGCAGGCCTTCGACGGGCTTCGTCTTGCCGGCCGCCCGGTTCGCCGCCCCGATAAGACCCTCGCCACGGCCGACCACAACACGCCGACCGACGGCACCATGGTTGCCCGGCTGATCGCCGACGAGCTCTCGCGCGTCCAGGTCGAAACGCTGGAGCGCAACTGCGAGGAGTTCGGTATCCCCGTCTACTCGCTCGGCTCCGACCGCCAGGGCATCGTCCACGTCATCGGCCCTGAGCTGGGCGTCACCCAGCCCGGCATGACGATCGTCTGCGGCGACAGCCACACCGCCACCCACGGCGCCTTCGGCGCGCTGGCCTTCGGGATCGGCACCTCCGAGGTCGAGCACGTGCTCGCCACCCAGTGCATGGTCCAGAAACGGCCGCGGACGATGCGGGTCAACTACGGCGGCCTGCTCAGCGACGGCGTCACCCCCAAGGATCTGATCCTGGCGACGATCGGCAGACTCGGCACCGGCGGCTTCACCGGCCACGCGGTCGAGTTCGCCGGTCCCGCGATCGAGGCCCTCTCGATGCCCGGCCGGATGACGATCTGCAACATGACGATCGAGGGTGGCGGCCGGGCCGGGATGATCGCTCCCGACCAGACCACCTTCGACTGGGTCGAGGGTCGCCCCGGCGCACCCGAGGACTTCGCCGCCGCGGTCGAGCGCTGGCAGCAGCTGCCGACCGAGCCAGGGCGCGAGCTTCGACACCGAGGTCGAGATCGACGCCGCCGCGATCTCGCCGATGGTCACCTGGGGCACCACCCCCGGGATGGTCGTCCAGGTCACCGAGAGCGTCCCCGACCCGGCGCAGATGGAGTCGCCAGCCGACCGCGAGGCGGCCGAGCGCGCCCTCGCCTACATGGGCCTCAGCGCCGGCACGCCGATGACCGAGATCGCCCCCGAACGCGTCTTCATCGGCTCCTGCACCAACAGCCGGATCGAGGACCTGCGCGAGGCGGCGGCGATCGTCGACGGCCGCAAGGTCGCCGCCAGCATCCACGGGATGGTCGTCCCCGGCTCCCAGCAGGTGAAAAAGGCCGCCGAAGAGGAGGGCCTCGACGACGTCTTCCGCAGCGCCGGCTTCGAATGGCGCGAGGCCGGCTGCTCGATGTGCCTGGGGATGAACCCGGACACCCTCGCTGAAGGCGAGCGCTGCGCCTCGACCTCGAACCGCAACTTCGAGGGGCGCCAGGGCAAGGGCGGCCGCACCCACCTCGTCAGCCCGAGGATGGCCGCCGCGGCGGCGGTCGAGGGCCACTTCGTCGACATCAGGGATTGGAGCTGAGCATGCGACCCGTAGACATCATCGAGGGCAAGGTCTCGGTCCTGGACCGGGCCGACGTCGACACCGACCAGATCATCCCCAAGCAGTTCCTCAAGCGGGTCGAGCGGACCGGCTTCGGCGAGTTCCTCTTCTACGACTGGATCCGCGACGGCGAGATCGAGCTCGAGCCGAATCCGATCCTGGTCGCCGGCCGCAACTTCGGCTGCGGCTCCTCGCGTGAGCACGCCCCCTGGGCACTCGAGGACTTCGGTTTCCAGGCGATCGTCGCGCCCTCCTTCGCCGACATCTTCTACTCCAACTGCACCAAGATCGGCCTCCTGCCGGTGATCCTCGACGAGGAGCACTGCCAGGCGGTCGCCCGTGCCGGCGAGGCACGGATTGACGTCGACGACGAGACCGTCACCTGCTCTGGGGGCGTCTTCCAGTTCGCGATCGAGCACGAGATCAAATATCGGCTGCTGAACGGCCTCGACGACATCGGGATCACGCTCGAAAACGCCGGCGCGATCGACTCCTTCGAGGGGACCCCGGTCGCCGCCCACGGCCCGGTCACCACGGCCCTGTCATGACCCCGCCGGTCAGGGAGTGGGACGCGGCCATCTACCAGCGGGTCTCGGTCCCGCATGAGGAGTGGGCAAGAGCGTTGATGGAGCGGCTGCCACTGGAGGGCGGGGAGACTGTCCTCGACGCCGGCTGCGGCACCGGCCGGGTGACCCGGATGCTGGTCGAGCGGCTGCCCGCGGGCAGAGTTGTCGCCGTCGACGGCTCGGCAGCGATGGTCGAGAAGGTGCGCGAGGTTCTGCGCCCCGCCGACGAGGCCTTCGTCGCCGATCTCACCGAGCTGCAGCTGCAGCAACCGGTCGACGCGGTCGTCTCCAGCGCCGTCTTCCACTGGATCGCCGAACACGAGACGCTGTTCGCGCACCTGCGCGCTGCGCTCCGCCCGGGCGGCCGGCTCGAGGCCCAGTGCGGCGGCGCCGGCAACATCGACGCCCTGCGCCAGACCGCCATGCGGTTGGCCGCTGAGGAGCCGTTCGCGCCGTACCTTGGCGAGATCGGCGAGCTCTGGAACTACGCCGGCGCCGAGCAGACCGAGCGGCGCCTGCACGCCGCCGGCTTCACCGGCGTCGACTGCTGGTTGCAGCCATGGGACGTGGTTCCGGATCAGCCGGCAGAGTTCCTGCGGACGATCTGCCTCGGTCCCTATGTCGACGCCCTCCCGGAGGACCTGCGCGACCCCTTCGTCGAGGCGGTCCTGGCGGCCGAAGAGCAGCCGCTGGTGATGCACTACGTCCGCCTCAACATCTCGGCCTTAGCGGCCTGAGCCGACCGGCGTTCCGCCGCCCGGGTCCGCCCCGTAGAGTGGCGCCCGAATGAGCGACGCGACGCCCCACATCGTCGTCCTGCCTGGCGACGGGATCGGCCCCGAGATCATCGCCGCAGCGCGCCAGCTACTCGACGCTCTCGGCGAGTTCAGTTACGACGAGCAGTTGCTCGGCGGCGCCGCGATCGACGAGTACGGCACCGCCCTAAGCGACGACACCCTGGCCGCCGCCAAGGCCGCCGATGCGGTCTTGCTCGGCGCCGTCGGCGGTCCGAAATGGGACACCACCGACCCCGATAAGCCGCGCCCCGAGCAAGGGCTGCTGGGAATCCGCAAAGGGATGGGCCTGTACGCCAACCTGCGCCCGGTGCGTCCGAGCCCGGCCCTGATGGGCGCCAGCCCGCTGCGCGAGGACCGCATCTCGGGCACCGACCTGCTGGTCGTTCGCGAGCTAACCGGCGGCATCTACTTCGGCAAGCGCGGCCGCGAGCCCGACTCGGCCTTCGACACCTGCACCTACAACCGCGAGGAAATCGAGCGGATCGTCCGGGTCGGCTTCGAGGCCGCCCGCCGCCGCGCCGCGAGCAGCGACCGCAAGCCCAAGGTCACCTCGGTCGACAAGGCCAACGTGCTCGAGACCTCGCGCTTCTGGCGCGAGGTGGTGCTCACCATCGCCCCTGAGTACGAGGACATCGAGCTCGAGCACATGCTGGTCGACAACGCTGCGATGCAGCTTGTCTCGCGCCCCACCGACTTCGACGTGATCGTCACCGAGAACCTCTTCGGCGACATCCTCAGCGACGAGTCGGCGATGCTCACTGGCTCGCTCGGGATGCTCCCCTCCGCCAGCCTCGGCGCCGAGGGCGAGCCGGGCCTGTTCGAGCCGGTCCACGGCTCCGCCCCCGACATCGCCGGCAAAGGCATCGCCAACCCGCTGGCGACCTTTCTCTCGGTGGCGATGATGCTGCGCCACGGCCTCGGCCGCGCCGATGACGCCGAGCGGGTCGAGACGGCGGTCGACGCGGTGCTCGAACGCGGCCTGCGCACCCCGGACCTCGCCTCGGGGACGGCGACGCCGGCGCCGATGGTCGACGTGCCGGCTGAGGTCGAGGTCGGGACTGCGGAGATGACCTCGGCGGTGCTCGAAGAGCTCGCGGCCTAAGCGACCGCGAGCTCCACGAACGTCGTTACGGGGCGGTCACCGCCCATTGGCCGATCGCCGAGAAGTTCCCGGCGGCTTTGGCTTTCGCTGAGAGGCCGAACCCGAGCCGCGTGTTCGCCTCGGCCACCAGGCCTTCGCCCGGCAGCGTGTCGGCGAGGTTGGTCGCTTCCCCGACGTAGACGCAGAGGTTCCCGGCGGTCGCCGCCGGCGTCGAGTTGCCGTTGCCGAGGCCGGTGCAGTTGGCCGTCGTCTGGCCGGGCAGCAGCACCGTCACCACGGGCGGGTTGGCAAGCGGCGAAAAGTAGCTGACCGCGGCTTTCTCGATCTCGTTGGCGGCGGTGGCGGTGGTGCCGAGGTCGAACACCCCGCGCAGCGTCTGTCCACTGGCCAGCGGCGAGACGATGCCGGGAGCCGTGGTCTGGAAGTTCAGCTTCGCCGGCGTCACCGATTTGTCGGCGAGCTTGTTGCCGTTTACCGCGTTGTCGGCGAGCTTCTGCGTGTTGACGCTGCCGTTGGCGAGTTTGTTGTTGGTGATGACGCCGTTTTTGATCGTCGAAGCGATCACTGCACCAGCGGCGATCTTCGAGGTGCTGATGATCCCGTTGCCGAGGTTGCCGGGCAGCACCGCGTTGGCGCCGAGCTTGCCGGGCGTCACCGCCCCCGGCGCGATTTTGCCCGGGGTGATCGCGTTCTTACGGATTTTCGCCGCGGTCACGGCGCCGCGCTTGAGCTGCCGCGGGCCGATGCTGTTTTTCGCCACGCCGGCGGCAACCGCGACGCCACCGAGGGCGATGAACAGCGCAATCGTCGCGATCACGTTGGCATAAGTTGGACGGGGCACGAATCTGCGCAGGGCGCTGCGCTTCATTGGCTTTCCTCCTGTTTGGGGCTGTATTTCGGTTCTTGCGACTAGACGATTGATCCCAGGACCAGGCCCGCCTGGATGACACGCCTGGCACCCTGCGCGGCTCTGCGTCCTCGGGTTTGCCTTTGCCAACCGGCAAAGGCTGCACCCTGCGTCCTTGATCCGCTTGGCCAGGCGCGTCCCCAGGCAGACCTCGTCCTGGAATCAATCGTCTACGAGCCGTTCGCGGCCCGCAGTCGAAGACCTGTTTTGAGGTCGTTCGGAAAATCCCCACCCGCGTCTGGCGGTGGCGGACCCGGCGCGTGGCGGCGTCCACGGTCGGCCGAATAGCCCCGCTATTCGGCCTCCCTGCGTCCTTGCCTCGCTTGGTTCGGCGCTCGCCAGCCGCACGCGGGGATTTTCCGAACGACCTCTGATCCGGCATACTTGGAACAACATGGAGCGGCAGGAGTTGATTTGGCAGAACGGCGAATTCGTCGCCTGGGAGGATGCTCAAGTCCACGTGCTGACGCACGGCTTGCACTACGGAACTGGCGTTTTCGAGGGGATTCGCTGCTACGAGACCGAGCGCGGCCCAGCGATCTTCCGCCACGCTGACCATCTCGCGCGCCTCGAGAAGTCGGCCGAGCTTTATTACCTGCAGTTGCCCTACTCGGCCGAGCAGATCCGCGAGGCCACCCATGAGCTGCTGCGCCGCTGCAACCTGAAATCCGCCTACATCCGCCCGCTCGCCTTCCGCGGCTACGGCGAGCTGGGGCTCTACGCCAAAAGCCAGGTCGACGTCGTCGTCGCCGCCTGGCCCTGGGGCGCCTACCTCGGCGAGGAGAGCAAGGGCGGTGGCATCCGCGCCAAGGTCTCGAGCTGGCGCCGGATCAGCCCGGCCAGCCTGATCCCGCACGCCAAGGCCTCGGGCTCCTACCTCAACTCGATCCTCGCCAAGACCGAGTCGGCCAATGCCGGCTACGACGAGGCGATCCTGCTCGATGAGCGCGGCTTCGTCTGCGAGGGCTCGGGCGAGAACATCTTCCTGGTCCGCGAGGGCGAGCTCGTGACGCCGCCGCACGTCGCCGCGATCCTCGACGGGATCAACCGCAAGTCGGTGATCCAGATCGCCCGCGACCTCGGCTACACGGTGGTCGAACGCGACGTCGCCCGTTCCGAGCTCTACCTCGCCGAGGAGGTCTTCATGACCGGCACCGCGGCCGAGATGGTGCCGGTGCGCGAGATCGACGACCACCAGATCGGTAGCGGCGGCCGCGGCGAGATCACCGCCCACCTCCAGGCGAAATTCGAGGATGCCCTCTATGGCCGCGCCGAGGAGTACCTCGAGTGGCTCGATTTTGTCGAGCCGGCCAAGGCCGCTGAAGCTCCGGCCCAGGTGGAGAACGACCGAATTACGCCTGCCGCTTAGCGGCTGGCGCAGCGAATCCGCGCATCGGACCTCCCGGGTCCTCGGTCTTCCTCTCTAACCTCGAAAGGTACGAACTACCGAATGGAACACGTGAAGCTCTACGACACCACCTTGCGCGACGGCATGGGCGGTCGTGGCATGTCGCTCTCGGTTGGCGAGAAGGTCAACGTGGCGCGCGCCCTCGACGCCCTCGGCGTCCACTTCATCGAGGCCGGCTTCCCGGACAGCAACCCGAAGGAAGCCGAGGTGTTCGAGCGCCTGGCCGAGCTCGAGCTGGAGAACGCCCGCTTCGCCGCTTTCGGGATGACCCGGCGGCGCGGGATCGAGGCCGAGGCCGACGCGTCCCTGGTGGCGCTGGCCGAGTCGTTCGCGCCGGTCATCTGTCTGGTCGGCAAGAGCTCGCCCTTCCACGTCGAGAAGGTGATCCGGGTCAGCCGTGAGGAGAACCTGGCGATGATCGCCGAATCGATCGCCCTCTGCCACGATCGCGGCAAGGAGCCGGTCTTCGACGCTGAGCACTTCTTCGACGGCTACCGCGATGACCCGGCCTACGCGCTCGAATGCCTGCGTGCCGCGGCCGGCGCTGGCGCCGCCAACGTCACCCTCTGCGACACCAACGGCGGCAGCCTGCCGCGCTTCGTCGCCGAGGCGACCGCCGCCGCCGTGGCGGCGCTCGGGGACGCGGTCGAGGTCGGGATCCACACCCACAACGACTCCGAGTGCGCGGTCGCCAATTCGCTGGCCGCAGTCGACGCCGGGGCGCGCCTCGTGCAGGGCTGCGTCAACGGCTACGGCGAGCGCTGCGGCAACGCCAACCTGGCCTCGATCCTGCCCGCGCTGCAGTTGAAGATGGGCCTCGACGTGGTCAGCGCCGAGCAGCTGGCGAGTCTGACGCCGACCGCCCACTACCTCGACGAGCTCTGCAACCTCGTCTCCGACGGCGACCGGCCCTACGTCGGCCGCAACGCCTTCGCCCACAAGGCGGGGATGCACGCGGCTGGGGTTGCCGCCGACCCGGGCAGCTTCGAGCACCTCGATCCAACCCTGGTCGGCAACGACCGCGACATCCTCCCCTCAGAGTTGGCGGGACGAGCGACGGTCCGCGCCAGCGCCGAGCAGGCGGGCCTCGAGCTCAGTAACGAGGAGGCCAGCAGCGCGGTCGAGCGGCTGAAGGAGCGCGAGCACACCGGCTACCACTATGAGGCGGCGCCGGCCTCCTTCGAGCTGCTGCTGCGCCGCGAGGCGGGCAGCTACCTGCCGCTGTTCAAGCTCGAGAGCTACCGGGTGGTGACCGAGCGGCGGGCCGGGGGAGAGGTCGAGACTGAGGCGACGATCAAGGTCGAGGTCGACGGTCGGCGCTACCTGCGAGTCGCCGAGGGCAACGGCCCGGTCAATGCCCTCGACAAGGCACTCCGCTCGGCGATCACCGAGCGCTACCCGCACCTCGCCGACATCGAGCTGACCAACTACAAGGTCCGCATCCTCGACCAGGACCACGGCACTGGGGCCGTTACCCGGGTGATCCTCGACTCCGCCGACCACGAGCGCGAATGGGGGACGATCGGGGTCTCGGAGAACATCATCGAGGCCTCCTGGCAGGCCCTGGTCGACTCGCTCGAGTACGCCTTCCAGCCGCGCGAGGCCGAGCTGGCGCGATGAGCGGCGAGGGCGAGCCGCCGCCGATCCAGCTAGCACGCCCCGAGATCGGCGCCCGCGAGGAGGAGTTGGTGCTCGAAGTGCTGCGCTCGGGCCGGCTCTCGCTGGGCCCGATGGGCGAGCGCTTCGAGCGTGCTTTCGCCGCCTGGCTCGGGGTCGAGGACGCGGTCGCGGTCTCGAGCGGCACCACGGCGCTGCACCTCGGCGTTCGTCAGCTCGGCTGGGGCAGCGGCGAGGAGGTCGTTACCAGCCCCTTCAGCTTCGTCGCCTCAGCCAACTGCCTGCTCTACGAGGGCGCCCGGCCGGTCTTCTGCGACGTCGACCCGGTGACTCTCGACCTCGACCCGCAGGCAGCCGCGGCGGCGGTCGGCGAGCGCACCGCCGGCATCCTCCCGGTCCACATCTTCGGTTACCCGGCGGCGACGGGAGAGCTCGAGGCGCTGGCCGGCGCCCGCGGCCTCGGCATCCTCGAGGACGCCTGCGAGGCGCTCGGCGCGGTCGACTCCGAGGGCCGCAGGGTCGGCGCCCGCGGCAACCTCGCGACCTTCGCCTTCTATGCCAACAAGCAGATGACGACGGGGGAGGGGGGAATGATCATCCCCACCGATCCCGACACCGCCGCCCGCCTGCGCTCCGAGCGCAACCAGGGCCGCGCCGTCGACATGGGCTGGCTCGACCACGACCGGCTCGGCTA
Source organism: uncultured Actinomycetes bacterium (assembly GCA_963729055.1). GTDB lineage: Bacteria > Actinomycetota > Thermoleophilia > Solirubrobacterales > 70-9 > VAYN01. The sequence goes on from CAVSMQ010000010.1 coordinate 215,122, forward strand.
CAACTACCGCCTCTCCGATGTCGCCGCAGCGCTCGGCGTCGCCCAGGTCGAGAAGCTCGACGACCTGCTGGCGCGGCGGGCCACGGTCGCGGCGCTCTACTCGGAGCGGCTGGCCGCGATCGAGGGGATCGAGGTCCCGATCGCCAGCCGCGAGCCGGAGGTTCGCAGCTGGTTCGTCTACGTCATCGCCCTGCCAGACGGGGTCGATCGCGACGCGACGATCGCCCGCCTCGCCGAGCGCGGCATCGCCTCGAAGGCCTACTTGCCCTGCATCCACCTCTTCCCGCACCTGCGCGAGCTCGGCTACCGCGAAGGCCAGTTCCCGGTCGCCGAACGCGCCGCCGCCCGCTCGCTGGCGCTGCCCTTCTACCCGGCACTTGGGGAGGCCGAGGTCGAGCGCGTCGTCGCCGAGCTGGCGGCGGCAGTACGCTCCGGCCGGTGACGGGCCGACAAGACTCGCGCTTCCGCAAGGATCCCGACCCGCGCTTCTGGCGCTTCAATCGCTCGATCGAGTTCGATTGGCGCCTGGCGCCCTACGACATCGACCAGTCGCAGGCGCACGCCCGCGGTCTGGAGGAGATCGGAGTGCTCAGCGGGGACGAGCTGGCGCTGATCGTCAGCGGCCTAGAGCGAGTGCGGGAGCGGCTGACCGGGCGCGGCTTCCGGTTCGAGGAGGGCGACGAGGACGTCCACATGGCGGTCGAGCGGCTGCTCGGCGAGGAGATCGGCCCGCTTGCCGGCAAGCTCCACACCGGCCGCTCGCGCAACGACCAGGTCGCGACCGACGTGGCGATGGTCGTCCAAGCCCACAGCCTGCGCGCGGTCGAGCTGCTCGGCGCGGTGATGGGTCGCCTGCTCGCCCAGGCCGAGACCCACAAGGACTGGCCGATGCCCGGCTACACCCACCTGCAGCGCGCCCAGCCGGTCTACCTCGGCCACCACCTGCTCGCCTACTTCTGGATGCTCGCCCGCGACGTCCTCCGCTTCCAGTTCGCGCTCGACAGCGCCAGCGTGATGCCGCTCGGCTCCGGCGCTCTGGCCGGCGTCAACTGGGAGATCGACCGCGAGGGGGTTGCCGCCGAGCTCGGCTTCGAGCAGGTCAGCCACAACTCGATCGACGGGGCCTCGAACCGCGACTTCGTCCTCGATTACCTGAACGCCGCCGCCACCGCCTCGATGCACCTCTCGCGCTTCGGCTCGGAAATCGTGATCTGGAGCTCGACCGAGTTCGGCTTCTGCCGCCTCGACGAGTCCTTCTCCTCCGGCTCCTCGATCATGCCGCAGAAGATGAACCCCGACTCGGCCGAGCTGCTGCGGGCCAAGTCGCCGCGGGTGACCGCCGACTACGCGGCCCTCCACGGCGTCCTCCACGCGCTGCCGCTGACCTACGGCAAGGACATGCAGGAGGACAAGGAGCCGCTCTTCGACGCGATCGACACGATCGAGCTCTCGCTCGAAGTCGCCGACGGGATGCTGGCCGGGATCGCCTTCGATCGCGAGCGGCTCGAGGCCGCCTCCGGCGACGAGATGCTGGCCGCGACCGAGGTCGCCGACCTGCTGGTCCGCCACGGGGTGCCGTTCCGCGAGGCGCACGGGATCGTCGGCGGCCTCGTCCGCGAAGCGGTGGAGCGCGAACTGGCGCTCTCCGACCTCACCCCGGCCGAGCTGAAGCGCCACTCCGAGCACCTCGACGAGTCCTTCTACGAGGTCCTGCAGCGCTCCAGCTGGCTGGAGTCGAAGCGGATCGCCGGCGGCACCGGCTCGGTGCCCCTCGCCGCCCAAATCGAGGCCGCCCGCGGGGCGCTCGAGGCGGTCGAGTCGCGGGTCCGCCAAGCACAGGCGTGAAGCCGGAGTTCTTCGAGCGCTCAGTCCACCAGGTCGCGCGCGAGCTGATCGGCTGCCGGCTCCTCTACGACGGCATTGGCGGCACGATCGTCGAGACCGAGAGCTACGAGCGCGACGACCCCGCCTGCCACGCCTACGTCGGCCTGACCGAGCGCACCGCGGTCCTCTTCGGCCCGCCCGGCCGCGCCTACGTCTACCTCTCCTATGGCATCCACAGCCTGCTCAACTTCGTCTGCGAACCCGAGGGCGAGGCCGCCGCCGTCCTGGTCCGCGCCCTCGAGCCAACCACCGGCCTCGACGCGATGCGCAAGCGCCGCGGCTTAAAGCACGCCGACAGCGAGCTCTGCAACGGCCCCGGCAAGCTGACCGAGGCCCTCGGTATCAGCCTGGCCGAGAACGATGCGGACCTGACCAGGCCTCCGTTCCAGATCCTGCCGCCCGACGGCGATCCGCCCGCGGTGGTGACCGGCCCGCGCGTCGGGATCACCAAAGCCGTCGATTACCCCTGGCGGTTCAGCGCGGCGGGCAACCGCTTCGTCTCGCGCCCGCGGCCGCGCTAGCCGGCGCCGGAGTTAGCCCGCGGTAACGCCGCCGCCGACGCCGCCGCCTTCAGGCGCGACTTCTTCGGTCGGCGGCGCCGCTTCTTCGACCGGCGCTTCGCCTTCCGGCGTTTCCGGCGCTTCTTCTTCCACCGGCGCTTCGAATTCTTCTTCGACCGGGGGCGCTTCTTCGCCTTCGGCTTCATACGTTTCGGGCGTTTCGTAGCTTTCGCCTTCTGATTCCGCCGCTTCGGCTTCGAGTTCGGCGGCTTCTTCGTCGTTGCCTTCCTCCGCCGCCTTTTCGGCCTTGCGTTCCGCCTTTTCGGCGGCGCGTTCGGCCTTGATCTCCTGCCAGGCGGAGATCACGCTGGCCCAGATCAGGGCCGGGTAGGTGCCGCCCATCACCGGGCCGCCGTTGTAGAGCGTCGTCATCGGCGTCGTCGAGTCGGGGTAGCCGACCCAGACGCAGGCGGTCACCTCGTTTTCGATCCCGCCGCAGTACCAAGCGTCGCCGTTGTTCTCGGTAGTTCCCGTCTTGCCCCACTGGCCTTCGGCACCGATGTTGGCGTGGGTACCGGTGCCGGTCGAGACGACCGTTTCCATGATCCGCTTCGCTTCTTCGACCGAGCCCTCTTCGAGCATCTGTTCGTGGGTCGAGTCGTTGTCGCCGCCCTTGATCAGCTGGCCATCGTGGTCGGTGACTTCGGTGAAGGCGACCGGGCTGTCGCCGGGCCGCGGCGCCAGGGTGCCGCTGATCCGGTCGCCGTCGTTCCCGATCGTCGAGTAGGCATAGGTCCAGCCGAGCGGGCTGACGCCTTCCTTCAGGCCGCCGAGCACCATCGCCGGGTTGGTCGAGATCGGGTCCTCGTAGCCGGCTTTGTGGATCGTGCCGGCGATCGAGCTGGTGCGGTCCTCGATCGTCTTGCCGTTCAGTCCTTCAAGCCCGAGCTGGGCATAGATCGAGTTATCCGAGTAGGTGAGGCCACATTCGATCGAGCAGGAGCCGAGGTAGGAGTCCTCGTCGTTGTGGACGACGAACGTTTCGTCGCCGTCCTTGCCGAAGTGGAATTCCTGTGGCGCCGATTCGTAGGTGGTCGAGGGCGAGATTCCCTCTTCGAGCGCGGTGATCAGGGTGAACGGCTTGATCGAGGAGCCGGGCTGGCGGCGGCCCTGGGTCGCAAGGTTGAACGGCGCCGTCTCGAAGTCCGGTCCGCCGACCAGCGCCTTGATCCCGGCGTTGCGGTTTTCGATCACCACCACCGAGGCAGTTGCCGGCAGGTAGCCGAGGTAGGAGTTGACCGTTTCTTCGGCCGCTTCCTGCAGCTGCAGGTCGAGCGTCGACTTGACTTTCAAGCCGCCGTAGAAGGCTTTTGAGGCGCCATAGCGTTCGAGCAGTTGCTGCCGCAGGTAGGCGGTGAAATAGGGGGCCTTGGAGTCGAGCCGCGGCGGGTTGATGTCGCTCGGGGCCGGCAGCGCCTGCTTTTTCCCTTCGCGCATCTGGTCGGCCGAGACGTAGCCCTGTTCGTACATCTTTTCCAGCACCAGGTTGCGGCGGGCGAGGGTGTTTTCGGGGAAGTACTTGGGGTTGTAAGCGGTCGGCGACTGGATGATCCCGGCCAGCATCGCCGCCTCCCAGGGCTCGAGCACGCTGGCGCAGGGCTCCTGCGGCGTGCCGCAGCCGGGGTGGGAGGCACCGAAGTAGGTGCGGGCGGCAGCCTCGATCCCGTAGGCGCCTTCGCCGAAGTAGACGGTGTTGAGGTACTCGGTGAGGATTTTTTCCTTCGACCAGTGGCGCTCGAGCCGGTAGGCGAGCGCCGCCTCGCGGAACTTCTCCAGGACGGTGCGGTGGCTTTCGGCTTCCAGCGCCTGCTTGACGAACTGCTGGGTGATCGTCGAGGCGCCCTGGCTAGCGCTTTGGCTGAGGATGTCCTTGACCAGGGCGCGACCGATCCCCTGGAAATCGACGCCGCTGTGCTCGTAGAAGCGGGCGTCCTCGACCGCGACCACCGCGTTGCGGACGTTGGGCGAGATCTGCCCCGAGCTGAGCAGGATTTTGTTCTGGTCGCTGGTCAGCGTGCCGAGCGGGACACCGTTGTCGTCGTAGACCTCGCTGTTGCGGCTCGCCTTGTACTGGGCGAAGTTGTAGATCGCCGGCAGGTCCTGGGAGACCGCGGCCATCATCCCGAAGACCATCGAGACGACGGCGAGGATGCCGAGCCCGAGCAAGACGAAGAGGATCCGCAGGACCTTCAGCTTCGGCCGTTTTGGCTTCGGCCCGGGGGGAACAGCCGGCGGGGGGGCCGAGGTTGGGGGAGCCGGCGGCGCGGGCGGAACTTCGCCGCCGCCGGACTTCCGGCGTTTTAGTCCTAGGACTGCCATCGAGGGGGGAACCGCGGCGCGCTCGGAAGCAGGGCGCAGGCCCTTCGAGCGAAGGCGGCAGTCTAGCATTGCGGCCGTGCCGGACTTGACGCGTAACGCGGTCGACGTGCTGCCCGAGGGGCGCCTCGCTGAGCAGCTCGAGGCCAGCGGCCCGCTGCGGGTGAAGCTGGGGATCGACCCGACCACCGCCGATATCCACCTCGGCCACACGGTGGTGCTCGAGAAGCTGGCGGAGTTTCAGCGCGCTGGCCACACCGTGGTCCTGATCATCGGCGACTTCACCGCGCGGGTCGGCGACCCCAGCGGCCGCTCGGCCGCTCGCCCGGTTCCCTCGCTTGAGGAGATCGAGGCCAACGCGGCGACCTACCAGGAGCAGGCCTTCAAGATCTTGGATCGTGAGCGGACGGAAGTGCGGCGCAACAGCGAGTGGCTGGCCGACCTCGATCTGCTCGAGCTGATGACGAAGGCGACCGTCGCTCGCCTGCTCGAGCGCGACGACTTCCAGAAGCGGATGGCCGCGGGGCAGCCGATCGTGGCCCTGGAGTTGATGTATCCGCTGCTGCAGGGCTACGACTCGGTCGCGGTCGAGGCCGACGTCGAGCTTGGTGGCACCGACCAGAAGTTCAACCTTCTCTTCGGACGCGACATCCAGGCGGGTTACGGGATGCCGCCGCAGTCGATCCAGTCGATCATGACCATGCCGATCCTGGTCGGCACCGATGGCGTCCAAAAGATGAGCAAGTCGCTCGACAACTACGTCGGCGTGACCGACGCGCCGGGGGAGATGTTCGGCAAGTTGATGAGCATCCCCGATGAGGCGATGCCCGAGTACTACCGGCTGCTGCTCGGCGCCGAGGTGCCGTCGACGCCGCCCAACAAGGCGAAGCGAGAGCTGGCGCGACGGCTGGTCGATCGCTTCCACGGCGAAGGAGCCGGCACCGCGGCCGAGGCCGGCTTCGACCAAGTCCATGTCTTCCGCGGCATCCCCGACGACGTCGATGAGGTCCAGCTCGACCCCTACATGTCTGATCCGCTGTCTGAGCCGCAGATCGTCCATATGCCGCGCCTGATCGCGGCCGCCTTCTCGACCAGCTCGAGCGAGGCGCGTCGCCTACTGGCCCAGGGGGCGGTGAAGCTGGACGGCGAAGCGGTCCCCGCGGACGTGCTTGACCTGCCTTCGACCGCCCTGGACGGTAGAGTCCTGCAGGTCGGCAAGCGGCGCTTCAAGCGATTGCGGGCCGGTGCCGGGGAAAATTCCCCGGCGGGCTAGACAAAGCCCTCGGTACGCGGTATATTGATCAGCCCTCTGGGGCCTCCACGCGGGGCCCCAGCGTCTGAGGCGACGAGTCCCGTCGCGTGAGGCGCAGCGGTCTTTGAAAACTGAGCAGCGTGCACCCATGGGCCCGAGCAATTGGTCCATGGATGTTCAGCCCGACCCATTCGGTGCGCCAGCGTGCCGGATGGTTTTGATTTACCTCGTCATACCGGCCGTCGTACTTGTGTACTCGGCGGCCATGAAGGCATGACAGGCTCTCTGAGAAGTACGGAAGCACTGAGTACATTTCACGGAGAGTTTGATCCTGGCTCAGGACGAACGCTGGCGGCGTGCTTAACACATGCAAGTGGTGCGACGAACCAGGGCTTGCCCTGGGGCAAAGCCGCGAACGGGTGAGTAACACGTGAGTAATCTGCCCCGATGACCGGGACAACCCGAGGAAACTCGGGCTAATACCGGATGTGGTGCTTTGGCTTAAGCCTTTGTACTAAAGGAAGCTTCGGCCTCCGCATTGGGAGGAGCTCGCGGCCCATTAGCTTGTTGGTGGGGTAACGGCCTACCAAGGCAACGATGGGTAGCTGGTCTGAGAGGACGATCAGCCACACTGGGACTGAGACACGGCCCAGACTCCTACGGGAGGCAGCAGTGGGGAATCTTGCGCAATGCGCGAAAGCGTGACGCAGCAACGCCGCGTGGGGGAAGACGGCCTTCGGGTTGTAAACCCCTTTCAGGAGGGACGAAGGTTCGCCGGTGAATAGCCGTGCGGATTGACGGTACCTCCAGAAGAAGCTCCGGCTAACTACGTGCCAGCAGCCGCGGTAATACGTAGGGAGCAAGCGTTGTCCGGAATCATTGGGCGTAAAGCGCGCGTAGGTGGCTTCATAAGTCCGTTGTGAAAGTCAAAGGCTCAACCTTTGAAAGCCGATGGATACTGTGAAGCTAGAGTACGGAAGAGGCGAGTGGAATTCCTGGTGTAGCGGTGGAATGCGCAGATATCAGGAGGAACACCAATAGCGAAGGCAGCTCGCTGGGACGTTACTGACACTGAGGCGCGAAAGCGTGGGGAGCGAACAGGATTAGATACCCTGGTAGTCCACGCCGTAAACGATGGGTACTAGGTGTGGGAGGTGTCGACTCCTCCCGTGCCGTCGCTAACGCACTAAGTACCCCGCCTGGGGAGTACGGCCGCAAGGCTAAAACTCAAAGGAATTGACGGGGGCCCGCACAAGCAGCGGAGCATGTGGTTTAATTCGACGCAACGCGAAGAACCTTACCTGGGCTTGACATGTTGGTGACCGCCGTGGAAACACGGTTTTCCTTCGGGACACCATCACAGGTGGTGCATGGCTGTCGTCAGCTCGTGTCGTGAGATGTTGGGTTAAGTCCCGCAACGAGCGCAACCCCCGTTCCATGTTGCCAGCATTTAGTTGGGGACTCATGGGAGACTGCCGGTGACAAACCGGAGGAAGGTGGGGATGACGTCAAGTCATCATGCCCCTTATGTCCAGGGCTACACACGTGCTACATTGGCGCATACAAAGGGCAGCAATACCGCGAGGTGGAGCAAATCCCATAAAGTGCGCCTCGGTTCGGATTGGAGGCTGAAACTCGCCTCCATGAAGGTGGAGTTGCTAGTAATCGCGGATCAGCAATGCCGCGGTGAATACGTTCCCGGGCCTTGTACACACCGCCCGTCACACCACGAAAGCGAGCAACACCCGAAGCCGGTGGCCTAACCGCAAGGAGGGAGCCGTCGAAGGTGGGGCCCGTGATTGGGGTGAAGTCGTAACAAGGTAGCCGTAGCGGAAGCTGCGGCTGGATCACCTCCTTTCTAGGGAGATTTCTCTAGAACGTCGACCGGGCTGCGCACTGACCTTCGGGTTGGTGCGAATCGCTGCTCAGTTTTGAGAGACCACCTCCGGAGAACCCGGAGGTGCGCCTCGGTGGAACTTGAAAACTGCACAAGGCCAAGAAAACGGGATCCGCGCAAGTGGATTCCGTGGGTATTTGATTTAACGATCCACACACTTATGTGAGTGGGTCGCTCACCGTCAAGATATTAAGAGTTTACGGTGGATGCCTTGGCACCAGGAGTCGAAGAAGGACGTGGACGGCTGCGATAAGCCGCGGTGAGGCGCTGAACAGCCATTGACCCGCGGATTTCCGAATGGGAAAACCCGGCGCCGGTAATGCGGCGTCATCCGGTGGTGAATACATAGCCGCCGGAGGGGAACCGGGCGAACTGAAACATCTAAGTAGCCCGAGGAAAAGAAATCAACCGAGACTCCCTTAGTAGTGGCGAGCGAAAGGGGATCAGCCCAAACCTGACGGATGTAAGCGGCACGCGTTGTCCGTCGGGGGTTGTAGGACGTCATGTCCGAGCCGTGCCGGCTCGGCGGCAGTTACAAAATCAGGTGTTAGCCGAAGCGAGTGGAACCTCGCACCACAGAGGGCAATCGTCCCGTAGGTGAAAACGCTCTGATCTGTCGATTGATGTTCCTGAGTAAGACCACACCCGTGAAACGTGGTCTGAATCTGGGGGGACCACCCTCCAAGGCTAAGTACTACCTGGTGACCGATAGTGAACTAGTACCGTGAGGGAAAGGTGAAAAGCACCCCTGAAGGGGAGTGAAATAGTACCTGAAACCGTAGACTTACAAGTGGTCGGAGCACCTTCGGGTGTGACGGCGTGCTTTTTGCATCACGAGCCGGCGAGTTACTCGTCAGTGGCAAGGTTAAGCGATGAGCGGAGCCGTAGCGAAAGCGAGTCTGAATAGGGCGACACAGTCACTGGCGGTAGACCCGAAACTGAGCGAGCTATCCATGGGCAGGCTGAAGCGGGGGTAAGACCTCGTGGAGGGCCGAACCGACCTAGGTTGAAAACTGGGCGGATGACCTGTGGATCGGAGTGAAAGGCTAATCAAGCTCAGAGATATCTGGTTCTCTCCGAAATATATTTAGGTATAGCGTCGAGTGTTTGCGTTGCGGCCGTAGAGCACTGTTTGGATTAGGGGCCCTACCAGGTTACCGACTTCAGGCAAACTCCGAAGACCGTTACGGTTAGCTCGGCAGTCAGTGTGCGGGGGATAAACTTCGTACGCGAGAGGGAAACAACCCAGACCATCAGCTAAGGACCCTAAGTGCTAGCTAAGTGGCAAACGATGTCCGAATGCAGAGACAACCAAGAGGTTGGCTTAGAAGCAGCCACCCTTGAAAGAGTGCGTAACAGCTCACTGGTCAAGTGTTCGGGCGCGGATAATTCAACGGGGCTCAAGCTAGCCTCCGAAGCTATGGGTGTGCAGGCCTGCGGGCTCTGTACGCGGTAGGAGAGCGTTCCAATTGGGTGAAGCGGCGTCGTAAGGCTCCGTGGACTGATTGGAAGTGAGAATGCCGGCATGAGTAACGAAAGTGGGGTGAGACTCCCCACCACCGATTGTCCAAGGTTTCCTGAGTAAAGTTCGTCTGCTCAGGGTTAGTCGGGACCTAAGGCGAGGCCGAAAGGCGTAGCCGATGGCCAACAGGTTGATATTCCTGTACCACGTCGTTTCCGTTATGACCGATGGGGGGACGGGGAAGGGTAAGAGAACCCAGGCGATGGTTGTCCTGGGGCAAGCACGTAGCTAGTCGCTGTAGGAAAATCCGCAGTGGCGTTTTGACGCGAGGTGCGATGCCAGCTGGCTTGACCGCCGGCCAGTCTCCGATCCCATGCCTCCAAGAAAAGCCTCTAGGCAGGATTCGCGTGCCCGTACCGATAACCGACACAGGTGGACAAGTAGAAAATACTGAGGTGAGCGAGCTAACTCTCGTTAAGGAACTCGGCAAAATCGTCCCGTAACTTCGGGAGAAGGGACGCCCCGGTAGGGTGAACTCCATACGGAGGAAGCCCGAGGGGGCCGCAGTGAATTGGTCCAACCGACTGTTTACCAAAAACACAGGCCTCTGCTAAGTCGTAAGACGACGTATAGGGGCTGACGCCTGCCCGGTGCCGGAAGGTTACGCGGACTTGTTAGCGCTTCGGCGCGAAGCAACGAAGCTAAGCCCCGGTAAACGGCGGCCGTAACTATAACGGTCCTAAGGTAGCGAAATTCCTTGTCGGGTAAGTTCCGACCTGCACGAATGGCGTAACGAGTTGGACGCTGTCTCAACGAGAGGCTCGGTGAAATTAAAGTCTCGGTGAAGATGCCGAGTACCCGCAGCTAGACGGAAAGACCCCGTGAACCTTTACTGCAACTTGATATTGGAGTCTGGGGTATCTCGCTCAGGATAGGTGGGAGGCTTTGAACCAGCGGCTTTGGCTGCTGGGGAGCCACCCTTGAGATACCACCCTTGGTGCTCTGGGCTTCTAACACCGCGCCGTGATCCGGGCGGTGAACAGTGTCAGGTGGGCAGTTTGACTGGGGCGGTCGCCTCCTAAAGAGTAACGGAGGCGCCCAAAGGTTCCCTCAGCACGGTTGGAAATCGTGCGTAGAGTGTAAAGGCAACAAGGGAGCTTGACTGCGAGACCGACGGGTCGAGCAGGAACGAAAGTTGGGCTTAGTGATCCGGCGGTAGCAAGTGGAAGCGCCGTCGCTCAACGGATAAAAGGTACTCCGGGGATAACAGGCTTATCGGTTCCAAGAGTCCACATCGACGAACCGGTTTGGCACCTCGATGTCGGCTCGTCGCATCCTGGGGCTGGAGTAGGTCCCAAGGGTTGGGCTGTTCGCCCATTAAAGCGGTACGCGAGCTGGGTTCAGAACGTCGTGAGACAGTTCGGTCCCTATCTGCTGTGGGCGTTGGAGAGTTGAGAGGAGTCATCCCTAGTACGAGAGGACCGGGATGAACGTGCCTCTGGTGTATCTGTTGTCCTGCCAAGGGCATCGCAGGTTAGCTACGCACGGAACGGATAACCGCTGAAAGCATCTAAGCGGGAAGCCGTCCTCGAGATGAGCTCTCCCATCCCCTTGAGGGAGTAAGACCCCTGGTAGACCACCAGGTTGATAGGCCGGCGGTGTAAATGCAGCAATGCACTCAGCCGACCGGTACTAATGGGTCGAGGGCTTGACGGATATTTTTTCACTTACCCATCGCGGCCTTGTGCGGTTTTCAAGCTCCACCGGGGCGGCCCGGCGGCGAGCGCGCCTCTCAGCGCGCCCCTCCGCGGCGGTCTCGCAAAATTCCGGTGGCGCATAGCGAAAGGGAGACACCTCTTCCCATTCCGAACAGAGCAGTTAAGCCTTTCAGCGCCGATGGTACTTGGGGGGCAACCCCCTGGGAGAGTAGGTCGCTGCCGGTTCTTTTTTTAGCGGTCCGCGTCGGTCGACGGCGCGGGCTGCGCCGGGCTATAGGCGGCGCATGACGGCACCGTCGGTCGGCTCGCGCGGCTCTGCCACGCCACGCCGCCCGCCGTCACCGTCATGCTTGCCTCTAGCCTCGGTTCGCTCCACGCCGTCTCCTCCGAGGACCGCGCCTGTTTTTGCACTCCCGGGATTTGACCTTTTTAGCGCGGTGGAAGTCCACGGCGGCGGTTCCAAGGACGCTGCAAGGGTTTGGGGGTCTATAGCGCCCCAAATCGCTGCAGCGCGCTAACACCCAACGCTGGCGCCCTGTCTGTCCCGGCCGCTGGTGCCTTCTTTGCCTCCGCCCGCCCGCTCGGGCCCGGACTTACCTGCCGCCCCGACCCGCCCGCAGCCGCCCTCGGCCGACCCCGCTGCGCCCGCAGGCGACGCTAGGGCCGAAGCAAGAAGGGGCGATCGGCGGCCCGCCGCCGCACTGGCCCCGAGGGGGTCGCGGCGCGGCGGCGGGTGCCACAACTCGGTGAAGTTCTCCCAACGGGCTCGAGCCCGTACTCGCCGAGCGTGGCAAAGTCGATCAGCAGGTCGACGGCGTCGGTTAGCCGTCCCGTTAGCGTTTGCTTGCAATCGAACATGGGTTCGTAGTTAAAAGAGTCGCTCGGACGGAACGTATGTTCTGCATGCGTAATTGCACCTGGGGTCTGGAAATGGCTCTATAGAGCCAAAAGTCGATGTACCCGTTCTGCCTCGCTGTAAATCTGACCTGGCTTCGGGCATGTCGCAGCGCCTCCCTGGAGAGTACGCTGCGAACCCCAGAAGCGCTAACACGAGGCTTCCCCTTCGGAGCTTTCGCTGCGGCTCCACGCCGCACTCCGAACCGCCTCGTGGCGGCATCCTAGAGCGCGCAAAGGCGCTTTGCAACTTGGGAAGCGGTTATCGGGTGGCGCTTCTACGCCGGACGGCCTCGTTACCCTTGGCGACGATGGAGAAGTTCGTGATCCAGGGCGGTCCGCCGCTTTCCGGCGAGTTGACGGTGGCCGGCAACAAGAACGCGGCGCTGCCGATTCTCGCTGCCTGCCTACTGACCGAGGAGGAGCTGATCCTCGACCGGGTGCCGCGGATCCGCGACACGGAGGCGCAGATCGCGCTGCTTGAGCGGTTGGGGGCCGAAGCGGAGTGGATCGCCGACAACAGCGTCAGGCTTTGCGCGGCGGGTGTCCGCGAGGCCAGCGTCGACGAGGAGCTGGCGGAGAAGATCCGCGCCTCGTTCCTGCTCGCGGGGCCGCTCCTGGCGCGCTTCGGCGAAGCACGGATGCCGCCGCCTGGCGGCGACTTCATCGGCCGCCGACGGCTTGACGCCCACCTCGACGCCTTCAAAGACCTCGGCGCCCGCGTCGACGGCACCCGCTGGATCGAGCTGTCCGCCCCGGGCGGCCTGCGAGCCTGCGAAATCTTCATGGACGAGCCCTCGGTGATGGGCACCGAGAACGCCCTGATGGCCGCTGCCCTGACCCCGGGCCCAACGACGATCTCCAATGCCGCCTCAGAGCCCCACGTCCAGGACCTAGCCCGGCTGCTCACCAAGATGGGCGCCCGGGTCGACGGGATCGGCTCCAACGTGATGACCGTCAACGGCCGCGACCGGCTCGGCGGCGCTCGCCACGCGATCTCCTGCGACCACATCGAGGTCGGCAGCTTCATGGCGCTGGCCGCGGCGACCGGCGGCGAGCTCCGCATCCTCGACATCGAGCCGGCCGACCTGCGGATGGTTCGCCGCCAGTTCCGCCGCCTCGGGCTCGAGTCGCGGATTGAGGGCCGCGACGTTGTCGTCCCGCCCGAGCAGGAGCTGCGGATTGAATCCGATGTCGGCGACGCGATCCCGAAGATCGAGGACGGTCCCTGGCCTGCCTTCCCGGCCGACCTGACCTCGATCGCGCTGGCGCTCGCCACCCAAGCCGAGGGCGAGATCCTGATCTTCGAGAAGATGTTCGAGAACCGACTGTTCTTCGTCGACAAGCTGGTTGCGATGGGCGCTCGGATCACGCTGTGCGACCCCCACAGGGCGATCGTCAGCGGTCCGAGCCGGCTTCACGGCGCTCGCGTCGAGAGCCCCGATATCCGCGCCGGGATGGCGATGCTCATCGCCGCCCTCGCCGCCGACGGCCGCTCGGAAATCGGCAACGTGGTGCAGATCGACCGCGGCTACGAGCAGATCGACGGGCGCCTGCGAGCGCTCGGCGCGCAGATCGAGCGTGTCTCCGCCGAAGTTCCCGGGGTCTCGGCCGAGGTCCCCGCTTGATCCCTTTGCGGAAAGGCTTCTAGGACCGCTGCTGAACCCAGGACCGGTTCTCCACGAGCCGGTAAGCGATTTCCTCGTAAGGTCAGGTCGATGATCCATCCGATTCCGCCCGGAAGCCGTGACGTCCTGCCCGAGGAGATGCGCGAGCTGCGCCGGCTCAACCGCGCCCTGATTGAGGTTTTCGAGGCGCGCGGCTACGGCGAGGTGGCGACGCCGACGATCGAGTACGAGGAGGTGATGGCGCGCGGCGACGGTCGGGCCAGCGGCGCCTACCGCTTCTTCGACGAGTCGGGCGAGATGCTGGCCCTACGCTCCGACATGACGGTGCCGATCGCCCGCCTCGTCGCCAGTCGCTTCACCGACGCCGAGATGCCGCTGCGCCTTTGCTATCTGGCGAGCACCTACCGTGCCGTTACCCCGCAGCGAGGCCAGCTGCGCGAGGTGGTTCAGGCCGGGGTCGAGCTGATCGGCGCCGCTGCGCCCGAGGGCACGGCTGAGGTGGTCGAGGTGCTCGAGGCGGCGCTCGATGCAGCCGGCCTCGACCGCGCTGTGATCGGTCTCGGCGACTCCGACCTCTACCGCCAGCTGCTGACCGAGTACGGGGTCGAGGGCGAGGCCCGCGAGTCACTGCTGGCGAAGCTGGCGCGCCACGACTTGGTCGGACTCGAGGTCGAGCTCGAGGAGGCCGGGATCGGCGAGGAGCGGGTCGCCACCTGCGTCGCGCTCTCACAGCTGCGGGGCGGTGCCGAGGTGCTCGACCGCGCTCGCGAGCTCGGCGGCACGGCGGTCGAGCGCGCGATCGCCAGGCTGGGGGCGACCTACGAGGCGCTCGACCGGGTTGGCGCCGCCGATCGCGTCCGCATCGATATGGGTCTGCTGCGCGACCTCGGCTACTACAGCGGCGCGATCCTCGAGGTCTATGACCCGGCGCTCGGCTACGTGCTCGGCGGCGGTGGCCGCTACGACAAGCTGATGCATAACTTCGGCCTCGATATGCCGGCCTGCGGCTTCGGCCTCTACCTGGAGCGCGTCCACGTTGCCCAGATGGAGGAGCAGCGGCGGGCGAGGGGGGAATCATGAGCGTTGGAGTGGCTGGCGGTCGCGCCGTCCCCGGCGGCAAGCTGAAGCTGGCGGTGCCGCGCGGCGCCCTCTTCGGCGAGACGCTCGACGTCCTCGACGCCGCCGGGGTCGACACCGCTGAGCTGCGCGGCGATTCGCGCTCGCTGATCTTCGAGACGGACGAGCTGACCCTGGTGACGATGCGGCCCTCCGACGTCCCCACCTACGTCGAGTCGGGCGCCGCCGAGGTCGGGATCACCGGCAAGGACGTGCTGCTCGAGCAGGCCGACCGCGCCGTCTACGAGCTGCTCGACCTCGGCTTCGGCCGTTGCCGAATGGTGCTCGCCGGTCGCCGCGGCGACACCCGCCTGGGCGAAAGCCAGCGGCGGCTGGGGATGATGCGGATCGCGACCAAGTATCCGCGGATCGCCGCCGACTACTTCGAGGGGACCGGCCGCCAGGTCGACCTGATCGAGGTCAAGGGGTCGGTCGAGCTGGCGCCGCTGATCGGGCTCGGCGACGGGATCGTCGACCTGGTTGCGACCGGGCGCACCCTCGCCGACAACGACCTCGAGGTGCGCGAGGAGATCGTCGTCTGCACCGCCCGCTTCGTCGCCAACCGGGTCGCCCACAAGCTGCGCGCCGCCGAGGTCGATGACCTCACCGCGCGGCTGCGCGAAGCGAGCCGCACCCTGGGAGCTGCCTCGTGAGGGTTCGGCGCTTCGATTGGGAGGGGGCGGCGACGAGCGCCGCCGCGGTCCGCGCCTGGGTCGAGGAGTCCTCGACCGTGGTCGACGTCGCTCCGATTGAGAACCTGATCCGCGAGGGCGGCGACGCCGCGGTGATCGCCCTGACCAACCGCTACGACGCGACCGAGCAACCGCTGAGCTCGCTCCGCGTCGACTCCGCCGAGGCCGAAGCCGCACTTGCCGCGCTCGACCCCAAATTCCGCGCCGCGCTCGACGTCGCTGCCGCCAACGTCCGCGCCGTCGCCGAGTCGCAGCTGCACGAAGCGCGCCGGGTTGAACTGCCGCAGGGCCAGGCGGTCACCGTCCGCGAAGTGGCGGTCGGCGCCGCCGGGATCTACACCCCCGGCGGCCGCGCCGCCTACCCCTCGAGCGTGCTGATGTGCGCGATCCCGGCCGAGGTCGCCGGGGTCGAGCGGGTTGCCCTCGCCTCGCCCCCTGGAGCCGACGGCTGCCTGCACCCGCTGGTCCTCGCCGCCGCCGCGCTCTGCGGGATCGAGGAGATCTACGCGATCGGCGGCGCCCAGGCGATCTTCGCCCTTGCACACGGCACCGAGACGATCACACCGGTCGATGTCGTCGCCGGTCCCGGCAACCGCTGGGTGACGGAAGCCAAGCGCTTCGTCTACGGCCGGGTCGGGATCGACTCGCTCGCCGGGCCCTCGGAGCTGATGGTCGTCGCCGGCCATGACACCGATCCCGAGTGGGCGGCGCTCGACCTCTGCGCCCAGGCCGAGCACGGCGCCGACAGCCCGCTGCTGGTCGCCGCGGTCGAGGAGCACGTCCTCGATGCGGTCCTCGAGGCCACCGAGCGCGCCGCCGCGGCGCGGCCAAGCGTCAGCGACGCGCCGCTGGCGCTGATCGCTGTCCCCGACCTCTCAGACGCCGCCGACCTCGCCAATGCCTTCGCCCCCGAGCACCTGCAGCTGTTCGAGGAGGACGCGGCGCTGCTCGCCGAGCGGATCCACACCGCCGGATGCGTCTTCGCCGGCCGCTACGGCGCGACCGCCTTCGGCGACTACGCCGCCGGCTCCAACCACGTGCTGCCGACCGGCGGCGCCGGGCGCTTCAGTGGCCCACTCGGCCCGGCATCCTTCCGCCGTCGGATCTCGACCGTCGAGCTCGACGCCGGCTCCGCCGCCGAGTTGGCGCCGCAAGTCGACACCCTCGCCCGCGCCGAGGGCCTACCCGTACACGGCGAGTCGGCGATGATTAGGCGCTGATGGCAAGAACTGCGAACAGAGAGCGAAAGACCGGCGAGACCGAGGTGAGGCTCGCGCTCGACCTCGACGGGGGAGAGGCGAGCGCCGCCACGGGCGTCGGCTTCTTCGATCACATGCTCGACCTGCTCGCCCGCCACGGGCGTATCGGCCTGCGGGTCGAGGCGAGCGGTGACCTCGAGACCGGTGGCCACCACACGGTCGAGGACGTCGGCATCGTGCTCGGCCAGGCGCTCGATGAGGCGCTCGGCGACCGCGCCGGAATCCGCCGCTACGGATCCGCCCTGATCCCGATGGACGAGGCGCTGGCCGAGTGTGCGATCGACATCAGCGGGCGGCCCTACGTCGCCTTCGACGCGGCGATCCCGACGACCGAGATCGCCGGTTTCGAAACCGAGCTCGCCGAGGAGTTCTTCCGCGCCGTCGCCACCAACGCCAACTTGACGCTCCACATCTGGGTCCGCTCGGGCAGCAACGCCCACCACATGGTCGAGGCCGCCTTCAAGGCCTTCGCCCGGGCGCTGCGGGTAGCAATCTCGGTCGACCCGGATGAGACCGGCGTGCCCTCGACCAAGGGGACGCTGAGCTCGTGAGCACTCGTATCGCGATTCTTGACTATGGGATGGGCAACCTGCGCTCAGTCGAAAAGGCGCTCGAGCACGTCGGCGCCAGCGCCACCGTGACCGCCGAACCGGGCGCGATCCGCGACGCCGACGGCCTGATCCTGCCCGGGGTTGGCGCCTTTCCGCGGGCGATGGAGCGAATTCGCGAGCGTGGCCTCGACGAGCTCGCCGCCGAGCGGCTCGCCGCCGGGGTGCCGGTGCTCGGGATCTGCCTCGGCCTGCAGCTGCTGTTCGAGACCAGCAGCGAGCTCGCTGGCGGCACCGGCCTCGGTCTGCTGCCGGGCTCGGTCGAGCGGCTCCACGCTCCCGGCCTCAAGGTGCCGCACATCGGCTGGGCGGCGGTCCGCTGGGAGCGCGAGTCGCGGCTGACCGAGGGGATCGATTCGGGGACTCCGTTCTACTTCGTCCACTCTTTCGCGCCGCAACCGCTGACCAACGATCTGCTGGGCAGTGCGGAGTACGGGGATTGGTTTGCCTGCGCGGCCGAGCGTGGCAACGTCTTCGGCGTCCAGTTCCACCCCGAGAAGTCGAGCGCTGCGGGGCTGCGCCTGCTCGCCAACTTCGCCGGCGTCTGTGCCTCCGTCCCGGCCTGACCCGCGACGGTTGATCGGGACCTGAACGCAGTGATCCTCTACCCGGCAATCGACATCCTCGGCGGCCGCGCCGTGCGCCTGGTCGAAGGCGACTACGAGCGCGAGACCACCTACGACGCCGACCCGGTTGACGCGGCGCAGCGCTGGACCGACGAAGGCTCGCACTACCTCCACGTCGTCGACCTCGACGGGGCGCGGGCGGGGAAGCCGGAGAACCTGGAGATCGTGCGGCGGATTGCCGACTCGGTGCCCTTCCCGATCCAGGTCGGTGGTGGCCTGCGCGACGAGGAGTGCGTCGCCAACGTGTTGCGGGCTGGGGCGGAACGAGTGGTGATTGGAACGGCGGCGCTGCGCGACCCGCGCTTCCTGCAGAAGATGCTCGACCGCCACGGTGAGCGGGTCGCGGTCAGCGTCGACGCCCGTGGGGGCAACGTTTCGCTGGCGGGCTGGACTGAGACCAGCCATGTGCCGGCGACCGAGGCGATCGCCGAGCTGACCCTGCGTGGCGTCTCGCGCTTCATCTTCACCCCGATTGAGGTCGACGGGACCCTGGCGGGGCCGGGCCTGCGCGAGCTGGCGACGGTCGCCGGCGCGACCAGCGCCTCGGTGATCTACTCGGGCGGGATCGGGACGCTGGAGGACCTCGAAGCGCTGCGCGAGCAGGCGGCGCCGAACGTCGAGGGCGTGATCGTCGGCCGGGCGCTCTACGAGAACCGCTTCAGCGTCGCCGACGCGATCGCGGCCCTGGCTTGAACGCGGCGCGGGGCGCCTTTCTCTCGCATACCGAGAGAAAGGCGCCCCACTACGCTTCTCCGATGGTCCTGAAACGCGTGATCCCCTGCCTCGACGTCGACGCCGGCCGCGTCGTCAAGGGCACCAACTTCGTCGGCCTGCGCGATGCCGGCGACCCGGTCGAGCTGGCCGAGCGCTACGACGCCGAGGGCGCCGACGAGCTGATCTTCCTCGACATCACCGCCTCGCACGAACGCCGCGAGACGATCGTCGAGCTCGCCCGCCGCACCGCCGACAACGTCTTCATCCCGTTCACGATCGGCGGCGGCATCCGCTCGGTCGAGGACGCACAGGCGGTGCTCGACGCTGGCGCCGACAAGGTCTCGGTCAACTCGGCGGCGCTGGCGCGCCCGGCGCTGCTCTCCGAGCTGGCCGACCAGTTCGGCGCCCAGTGCGTGGTGATCGCGATCGACGCCAAGGCCGAGGCCGACGGCAACTGGGGCGTCTACGTCAAGGGCGGGCGCGAGCGGGTGCCCGACCGCGACGCGGTCTCCTGGGCGCAGGAGGCAGTCGACCTCGGCGCCGGCGAGGTGCTGCTGACCAGCATGGACCGCGACGGGACGAACGACGGCTACGACCTCGAGCTGACCCGCGCGGTGGCGGACGCGGTAGCGGTGCCGGTGATCGCCTCCGGCGGCGCCGGCGAGCTCGGCCACCTCAGCGAGGCGATAACCGCCGGTGGCGCCGACGCCGTGCTCTGCGCCTCGATCTTCCATTACGGCAGCTACCGGGTGCGGGAGGCAAAGGAGCGCCTCGCCGCCGACGGCATCCCGGTGCGGCTCTAGCCTGCGGCGAGATGATCGGCGCACCACAGCCGGCCGCTGGCCTCGGTCAGGCGCTGCGCGAGCTGTACCCGGAGCTGGGGACGATCGCCGCCGCGGCGAGCGCTCCGGCTTACGTGGTCGGCGGCGCGGTGCGCGATGCCCTGCTCGGCCGCGGCCGCGGCGACCTCGACCTGCTGCTGCTCGGCGACGCCGCCGAGTTGGCGGCGGCGCTGAGCAGCCACCCGGTGACCGCGCACGACCGCTTTGGCACCGCGACGGTCGAGCTCGGCGGTCACCGGGTCGATATCGCCCGTGCCCGCAGTGAGACCTACCCCAACCCCGGGGCGCTGCCGGTGGTGGCACCCGCGGACAGCGTCGAGGCCGATCTCGCCCGCCGCGACTTCACGGTCAATGCGATCGCCATCCCGGTCGACGGCGAGGAGGTAATCGATCCACACGGCGGCGTCGCTGACGCCGAGGCGCGACTGCTGCGGGTCCTGCACCCGCGCTCCTTCGAGGACGATCCGACCCGCGCGATCCGCGCTGCGCGCTATGCGGCGCGCCTCGGCTTCGCGCTCGAGCCGGAGACCGAGCGGCTGCTCCGCGCCACCGATCTCGCGACCTTGTCGGACGACCGCCGCGGATCGGAACTGGCCCGCCTCGCCGCCGAACCGAGCGGCCCGGCGGGGCTGCGGTTGCTGGCCGAATGGGGACTGGTCGAGCTGCGGCCCGGCGGCGCCGAGCTGGCCGAGGCGGTCGCCGAGCTGCTCGGCGAAGAGCCCTGGCGCGAGGAAGTAGCGCACGCCGAGGCGGTGCTGGTCGCCGCGCTCGGGCCGGCCGGGGGAGAGGCGGAGCTCGCGGCGGCCAGTCCGTCGCGCCCCAGCGAGGGTTACCAACTGGCCAGCGGCCGCGACTCGGTCGAGCTCGTTCTCGCCCGCGCCCTCGGCGCCGGGTGGCTCGATCAGTACCTGCGCGAATGGCGCTCGGTGGCGCTCGAGATCGACGGCGCTGCCCTGCTGGCGGCCGGCGTCCCCGAGGGTCCGGCGCTCGGCCGCGCCCTGCATGCCGCTCGCCGCGCTGCGCTCGACGGCGAAGCGGCGGGACGCGAGCAGCAGCTCGCCGTCGCTCTCGCCGCGGCCGCCGACGGGTCGTAGAACGCTGATATCGAGCGGTTTTCGCCCCACCGGCAGCCGGGAGCCGCCGGGTCTGCTTTCGTAGGGGCCATGGAGTGGCGCGAGCGCAATGGCGTCCGGTGGCTCGAGGCGACGATGCGCGGCGCCCACGCCGCCTTCACGACCCGGCTCGGCGGGGTTAGTGAGCCGCCTTTCGACAGCCTCAACCTCGGCATCCTCACCGATGACGACGAGGCGGCGGTGCGCGAGAACCGGCGCCGGCTGGCGGCGGCCCTGGGGATCGACCCCGGGCAGGTGCCGATCGGTCTGCAGGTGCACGGCGCCGAGGTCATCCGGCACCAGCGGCCGCAGTCGCCGAGCCCGTTCGCGGTACCCGGCAGCCCGCTGCCTGAGGCCGACGGCCACGTCGTCACCGCCCCCGGGCTGACGCCGCTCGTGTTTGTCGCCGACTGCCTTCCGATTGCCCTGCTTGGCCCGCGCGGCCTGGCGCTCCTGCACTGCGGTTGGCGCCCGCTCGCCGCCGGCATCCTCGCCAAGGGGGCGGTGATGGTCGGCGCCACCGAAGCGGCGATCGGCCCAGGGATAGGGCCCTGCTGCTACGAGGTCGGCGACGAGGTGTTGGCGGCCTTCGAGGAGCTCGGCGAGGGGGTCGCGGACGGCCGCATGCTCGACCTCGCCGAGGTCGCGCGGCGGTTGCTGGCGGCCGCCGGCGTGGAGAAGGTTGAGAGCGCCGGCATCTGCACGTCGTGCGAAAGCGAGCTCTTCTTCTCCCACCGCCGTGACGGGGGCAGGACCGGTCGCCAGGCCGGCCTCGCCTGGCTCAACCCGATCGAATTCCCGACCGGCGAAATGCCGCTGCCCCGCGCTGCCTGATGCCCGGCCTGATCCACGGCATCGACCCGCAGAAGGTCGCGGCCAACCTCGCCCGGGTTCAAGCCGAGACGGGGGAGGGGGTCGAGATCCTCGTCGCCTGCAAGTACGTGCCGCTCGAGGAGATGGGCGCGCTGGCCGAGGCCGGGGTGCGGCTGGTGGGCGAGAACCGCCAGCAGGACCTTGCCGCCAAGCACCAGCGCTGGGGCGAGCGGTTCAGCTGGGACTTCATCGGCAACCTGCAGAGCCGTAAGGTCAAGCAGATTGTGCCGCTGGTGCGGCTGATCCACTCGGTTGCCACCGATTCGGTCCTCGCCCAGCTCGAGCGCCACGGCACGCCCCAGACCGAGGTGCTGGTCGAGGTCAACGTCGCCGAAGAGGAAGGCAAGGGCGGGGTCGCACCGGCAGGGCTCGGCTCCTTCATCGACCGCTGCCCGGTCCGGGTCGGCGGCCTGATGACGATGCCTCCTTTTACCGAGGACCCCGAGGACTCGCGGCGCCATTTCGCCCGCCTCGCCGAACTTGCCGCCGAGCACGGCCTGCCGCGCCTCTCGATGGGCACCTCGCAGGACTGGCGCGTCGCGGTCGAGGAGGGGGCGACGATCATCCGTCTCGGTACGACCCTGTTCATCTGAGTCGATTTCGTGCGTTTCGGCGCTAGTCTGGGGAAAAATCGGTAAAGGACTCAGGCAATTGAGGCAGAATCAACGCTGCAATGGCATTCCGCGACACTTGGCATAGAGCTCTCGTCTATTTCGGCCTCGCCGAGGATCAGGACTACGGTCCCGAATACGACGACGAATTCGAACCCGAAACCGGCACCGAAGAAGCGTTCGAGGGGCGCCGCGATCGGGATCGCGACCGCGGCGAAGGTTCGGTCCGCCGCCTGCCGACGTCCCGCCGTGCCCGCCGCGACGAAATCGACGACATCTTCGCTGACGACGAGCCAATTGCCGCCAGCCGCACCCGCACCCTGCGCCCGGTCGATGACGGCGGCGACCTTCAGGTCCACCTGGTGATTCCGCGCAACTTCAACGACGCCCAGCAAGTCGCCGACCAGTACAAACGCTCGGTCCCGGTGATCCTCAACCTGCAGACCGCCGACCACGATCTCTCGAAGCGAATGATCGACTTCTGCTCCGGGCTGACGTATGCGTTGGACGGGGGGATGCAGCGGATTGCGGAGAAGATGTTTCTCTTGACGCCGCGGAATGTTGAGGTTTCGGCGGAGGAACGGGCCAGGTTGATCGACAAAGGGTTCTTCAATCAGTCGTAGTTGTTTTCTAGGGACTGGTTGCTAGGGATCAGGGTTGGCGGCGGGGGCGATCGCCGGCAGGACCCCCTCACTCGCCCTCGTCGTCGGTGTTGAGGGTGCGGCTGACGCCTCGGAGGAGCTCCTCTCCTCAGGGCGCAAAACGTTCGGGGGTCCTACCGACACTCGCCCCAGCGAAAAGAGCTCTAGCGAGCGGCGCAAGGTCAATCCGCCCCATCTCTCTTTGAGCTTGAGAGGGACGGGGGCTGGGTCGGGGAGATTCGATGAGTTGGCGGCGAGCCGGCCGCCTGGTGTGGCTTTCGTGTCGCCGCCGAGCTGTTCTTTATCCATGCCATACCGGGATAAAGAACAGCCCCAGCGACCCTCGACAGACCTTGGTCCCTTGTCAGCTTCTAAATCAAGGGGGAGTGGCCCAAACGGATTCGTTGGGCGAGTCGTCGGCGTGCCCTCCCAAAACACTCAAGCGGAGCGACAGCGGAGCGTTTTGGGAGGGCACGCCGACGATCGCCTCCACCAAACCCCGATCCCTCGCCGTCCCTCGCCCCAGCAACAACATCTTCACACCAGCAATACACCCAAACCACATCCCCCCTCTACCCACTTCTTAGGTTCCCCTCATCTCGTCCCACGTCTCGAAAACACCTCAAGAAGGGGAATCGATGAAAGGCAAGCGCCTCAAGGCGACGGTTTTGGCCGCGCTCGCGCTGACGGTGGCCGGTGCCGGCACCGCCGCGATTGCGACTGGGCATTTCTCGTCCCATCAGTCCGACCCGGAACGGGCGGTGGCGATGGCTCTGAAGAAGAAGGATCCGAAGAATGTGATCTTCCTGCTTGGTGACGGCATGGGGACCCAGGAGATCACCGCTGCCCGCTACTACCAGGGCGTCGGCAATGCTCTCAACGTCGACCGGATGCCGTTCACCGGCTTCGACACGACCTGGTCGGTGAAGCCGGGCGCGGGGCCGACGTACCTGCCCGACTACGACCCCGACTCGGCCTCGACCGGGACCGCCTGGGCGACCGGTCAGAAAACGATCGACGAGCGGATCTCGCAGGGCCCGAGCAGTGCCGAAAACGTCCCTGGCGTCAACCTCAAGACGGTCCTCGAGATCGCCCAGGAACGGGGCATGAAGGTCGGCGACGTCTCGACCGCCGAGATCACCGACGCGACGCCGGCGGTGCTCGCTTCGCACATCTCGCTGCGTGGCTGCCAAGGCCCGGCCGACATGGCCAAATGCGCGACTGAGACGAAGGGCGCTGGCGGCCTCGGCTCGATCGCCGAGCAGGAGGTCGACCACAAAGTCGATGTGATCCTCGGCGGTGGCCGGGCTCGCTTCGAGCAGCTGGTCGGCAGCGGGCCGTACAGCGGCAAAACGGTTGTCCAGCAGGCACAGGAACTGGGCTACCGCTACGTCACCGACGCCGACGGCCTCAGCACGGTTGGCTCCGGCAAACCGGTACTTGGCCTCTTCAACCCCAGCAACATGTCGCTGGAGTGGAGCGGTCCGGCGGCCTCGCTGGGCAAGGGCAACGCGCCGGAAGCGTGCAAAGAAGGCCAGCGGCCGGCGAACGAGCCGAGCTTGGCGGCGATGACGCGGCGGGCGATCGACCTGCTCGACAGCAACAACCGCCACGGCTTCTTCCTGCAGGTCGAGGGTGCCTCGATCGATAAGCAGGACCACGCCACCAACGCCTGCGGCCAGATCGGTGAGACGGTCGCCTTCGACCGAGCAATCGGGATCGCGCTCGACTACCAGGAAGACCACCCCGACACGCTGGTCGTGGTCACCGCCGACCACTCGCACACCAGCCAGATCGTCGGCGAGGACGCCAGCGGCACCGGCCTGCCGACCGGCTACTCGACCAACCTGACCACCAAGGACGGTCAGACCCTGTCGCTCACCTACGGCACCGCCGGCTACCAGGAAGGCACGGCCCCGGCTGCGGTTCCGCCGAGCCAGCAGCACACCGGCGCCGTCGTCCCAGTCTGGGCAAGCGGCCCTGGCGGGCTCGCGGTGCTCGGTACCAACGACCACACCGACCTGTTCGAGACTCTCGGACAGTAGTCCGCGAAGTCGCGATCGTGGCCCGGGGCTTAGTCTCCGGGCCATGATCGTCGGCTTCATCGGCTCCGGCAATATGGCCGCCGCGATGGCGCGCGGCTGGGCCGGCGCGCTCGACTCGATGCTCTTCTCCGATTCTGGCTCGGGTCGGGCAGCGGCGCTCGCGGCCGAGCTCGGCGGCGAGGCGCTTGGCAACGCGGAGGTGGCGACGCGGGCCGACTTCGTCGTCCTGGCGGTCAAGCCGGGGATGCTCGAGGAGGTGGCGCCGCAACTGGGGGAGGCGCAGCGGGTCGTCTCGATCCTCGCGGCGGTGCCGCTCGCCCGCCTGCAGACGGCGCTCCCCGGGGCCGAAGTGCTGCGGGTGATGCCGAACGTCGGCGTCGAGGTGCGACAGGGGGTGCTGTGCGTGGCGGGCGATGCCGGCCCGGAGGTGCGCGAGATCCTCGGGCTGCTTGGCCACCTGGTCGACCTCGCGGACGACCAGTTCGACGAGGCGACGGCGATCATGGGCTGCGCACCCGCCTACCTGGCGCTGGCGGTCGAGGCGCTGGCCGACGCCGGCGCCGCTGCCGGGCTCGACCCCGAGCTGGCCCGCGAGCTGGTGGTGGAGACGACCGCGGGGACGGCTGAGCTGCTGCGCGCGCGCCACCCCGCCGACGTCCGCAAGGCCGTCACCTCGCCTGGTGGCAGCACCGAAGCGGGCCTCGAAGCGCTTGACCGGGCAGGTGCCCGCGCCGCCTTTGAGGCGGCGGTCGAGGCCTCGTTGGCGAGAATGCGCGGATGATCGCGCTGGCGATTACCCGCGGCGACGTCGCCGACTACGTCAGCGCGCTGATCATCGTCTACATCGGGCTGATCTTCTGCAACATCTTGCTCTCCTACGTGCCGCGGATGCCCTACCGGCCCTGGCTGCGCTCGGTGCTCGACTTCATCACCGACACGACCAACCCCTACCTCAACATCTTCCGCCGCCTGCTGCCGCCGATCGGCGGCGGCGGCTTCGCCTTCGACCTCAGCCCGATGCTCGGGATCATCTTGCTGTTCCTGCTGCAGGCGATCGTCCCCGGCCTGATCGAAGGGTGAGCCGCACGTGACGCGCGCCCAGCGCGCCTGGCTGCTGGCCGGGGCCCTCGGCGCAGCGGTGATCGTCGTCGACCAGGTGGCGAAGGCGATCGTCCGCTCGGAGATCGTGATCGGCGAAGAGATCGACGTCCTCGGGCCGCTCGGCCTGACCCAGACCCACAACACCGGCGTCGCCTTCGGTCTCGCCGGCGGCACCGGAGCGCCGTTGATCATCGTCATGCTGGTGGCGCTCGGCGTCGTCACCTACCTCTTCGCTCAGGACCCGGCGCGGCCGGGGATGTGGGTCGCCAGCGGCCTGCTGGCGGGCGGCGCGGTTGGCAATCTGATCGACCGGATCGGCTCCGGCCACGTCACCGACTTCATCGAACTGCCACCCTGGCCGCCCTTCAACGTCGCCGATGTCTGCATTACCTTCGGCGTCGCCCTCCTGGTGCTGATCTACCTGCGCGAAGGAATCCGTGAGGAACGGGCGCGCAAGCAGGAGGAGAAGGGTGGCTGAGGGCGCTGCGCCGGCGCTCCGAATCGTTTACAGCGACGAGGCGCTGGCGGTCGTCGAGAAGCCCGCCGGCCTGGTCGTCCACCCGGCGCCCTCGCATCAGGGCCCGACGCTCGTCTCCGAACTCGGCGAGCTGCTCGGCGGGGGAGAGGACCCGGAGCGGCCGGGGATCGTCCACCGCCTCGACAAGGGGACGAGCGGGCTGCTCGTCGTCGCCCGCAGCGACGAGGCGCACGCGGCGCTGCAGCGGGCGGTGCGCGAGCGCGAGGTCGAACGCGTCTACCTGGCGCTGGCCGGCGGCCGGCTCGGCTCGCGGACGGGGACGATCGACGCCCCGATCGGCCGCTCGTCCCGGCAACGGCAGCGGATGGCCGTCTCCGGCGCCGCCTCGCGCCAGGCCCGCACCCATTTCGAGGTGCTGGAGCTGCTGCCACGCGAGAGCTACCTGGAGGCGAAGCTGGAGACCGGCCGCACCCACCAGATCCGCGCCCACTTCGCCGCGATCGGCCACCCACTGGCGGGAGATGAGACCTACGGTGGGGCGATGCGCTACGGCCTCACCCGCCAGTTCCTCCACGCCCACCGCCTAGCCTTCGCGCATCCAGCGACCGGCGAGCCCCTGAGCTTTACCTCGCCGCTGCCGGAGGACCTGGCGGCGGCCCTCGAGCAGGCGCGCAACCCGTAGAGCTGTTCCTTATGTCGGCTATTCCGACATAAGGAACAGCCCGGCGTGAGGGCTGCGCCCTCACTACAATCTGCAGTCCAGAAATTCGACCCCTGCCGAGGGCGGACCGGATCCTGCTCGACACCGATCTTGATGTCGGGTCCCGGCGAGCGCGGTGGGCGCTGCACCACAAACTCAAGGAGAACGAATGTCCCAGACGGAGCTCAGAGAGCTGCTCGAGGCCGGTGTCCACTTCGGCCACCAGACGCGCCGCTGGAACCCGAACATGCGCCGCTTCATCTTCGGCGAGCTGGACGGGATCCACATCATCGACTTGCTGCAGACCGAGGCGCTGTTGGAGAACGCGCGCCGCTTTGCCGGCGAGCTGGCCAGCGGCGGCGGCACGGTGCTGTTCGTCGGAACCAAGAAGCAGGCCCGCGACGTGGTCCAGGAATGGGCCGAACGTTGCCGTATGCCCTACGTCAACAAACGCTGGCTCGGCGGTCTGCTGACCAACTTCAACACGATGTCGGGTCGGATCGGCCGCCTGCACGAGCTCAACGGCTGGAAAGAGGAAGGCAAACTCGACCTGCTGCCGACCAAGGAGCGGATGGGGATGGAGGCCGAACTCGCGAAGCTCGAGTTCAACCTCGGCGGCGTTCGCGACATGGACCGGCTCCCCGACGCGGTCTTCGTCACCGACCTCAAAACCGAGGAGATCGCGGTGCACGAGGCGGCGCGACTGCGGATCCCGATCATCGGCCTGGTCGACACCAACTGTGACCCGACCCCGGTCGACTACGTGATTCCCGGTAACGACGACGCGATCCGCTCCTGCCAGCTGATCATCGGCACGATCGGCGGCGCTGTCGAGGAGGGCTCCTCCGCCTGGCGGGTGCAAGAGGAACGGCGCATCGCCGAGGAGATGGAGCGGCGCAAAAAAGAGGAGGAAGAGCGGCGCAAACGCGAGGAAGAGGAGAAAGTCCGGCGCGAAGCCGAGGAGGCGAAACAAGCCGAAGAAGAGGCGGCGAAAGCAGCGAAAGCTACGGCTGAGGCGCAGGCAAAACAGCAGGCCCAGGTGCAGCAGCAGGCGCAGGCGCAGAAACAACAGCAGCCAGGGACGAGTGCGCCCCGGCCGGCGGGTCCTGCCGCGGGAGGAGCTGCCTCCCCCTCGCAGGCTTCGGGTCAGGCACCCCCTCCCACGTCTCCTGCCGGACAGCCCGCTGCGGCGAAAGAGGCCGAGGGTTCGCAGGCTGCTCCGGCTGGCGAGAAAGATGACCAGGGACAAGCCACTCCCGAGGCGCCCGCCGAGAGCAAAACCGACGAGACTGAGAAAGGGGACGGCTGATGGCGATCACTGCGGCCGACGTGAAAGCGCTCCGGGACCGCACCGGGGCGGCGATGATGGACGCGAAATCAGCGCTGGTCGAGGCCGACGGCGACGTTGACCGGGCGATCGAGCTGCTGCGCGTGAAGGGGCAAGCCTCGGCGGCAAAGCGCGAAGGGCGTGGCACCAACGAGGGCGTGATCTCCTCTTACATCCACGCCAACGACCGGGTCGGGGCGATGGTCGAAGTGCAGTGCGAGACCGATTTTGTCGCCCGCAACGAGGACTTCAAGGTCTTCGCCTACCAGGTCGCCCTGCACATCGCGGCGACCTCGCCGCTCTACGTCTCGACCGAGGAAATCGACCCTGCGGAGCGCGAGGCCGAAAAGAAGGTCTTTGAAGAGAAAGCCCGCGAAGAAGGCAAACCGGACAACATCGTCGAGAAAATCGTCGCCGGTCAGCTCGACAAATGGGCGAGCGAGGTGGCGTTGCTCGACCAGACCCACGTCAACGCCGAGAAACACGACTCGAAAACGATCGAGGAGCTGCGCCAGGAGCTGGCGGCGAAGACCGGCGAGAACATCCAAATCGGGCGCTTCTCCTACTTTCGGGTCGGCGGCGAATAGGGTCACACCTACGTGACTGATTCCGCCGACGCTCCCCAGTTCGGCCGCATCCTGCTGAAGCTCTCTGGCGAGGCCCTGATGGGCCAGCTCGAGTACGGCACCGACGGCGGCGAGGTCGACCGCATCGCTGCGCAGGTCGCGGCGGTGCGCGAGCGTGGGGTTGAGGTCGCGATCGTGGTCGGCGCCGGCAACATCTACCGCGGCCTCGACGGCGCCGCCAAAGGGATGGACCGGGCGACCGGCGACTACATGGGGATGCTGGCAACGGTGCTGAACGCGCTGACCCTGCAGGACGCGCTCGAGCGGCTCGGCCAGCACACCCGGGTGATGTCGGCGATCGACGTCAAGGAGGTCGCCGAGCCCTACATCCGCCGCCGCGCGATGCGCCACCTGGAGAAGGGCCGGATCGTGATCTTCGCCGCCGGCACCGGCAACCCGTTCTTCACCACCGACACCGCGGCGGCGCTGCGGGCGCTGGAGATCCACGCTGAGGCGATTCTGATGGCAAAGAACGGGGTGGAGGGCGTCTACACCGCCGACCCGGCGACCGATCCCGCGGCGGAGTTCATCCCGGCGATCACCCACCGCGAGGCGATCGAGCGGGGCCTGCGGGTGATGGACTCGACCGCACTCAGCCTCTGCATGGACAACGATCTGCCCATCTACGTCTTCAACATGGCCGACGGCGGCAACATAGATAGGATCGTCCGCGGTGAGAAGGTCGGCACGCTGGTCGCCAGCGCGCCCGCCTCCTGACCAGAAACCTTATGTCGGAGCTGATCGACGAACTGCTCGCGGACGCGAAGGAGCGCATGGCCAAATCGGTCGAGTCGAGCCGTGGGGAGCTCGCCACCGTTCGCACCGGGCGCGCCTCCCCGCACCTGCTCGACCGCATCACCGTCGAGTACTACGGCAACCCCACGCCGCTCAAGCAGCTGGCCAACGTCTCCGCCTCCGACGCGCGGCTGCTGACGATCACGCCCTTCGATAAGGGTGCGCTGGGAGCGATCGAGAAAGCGATCCAGGAGTCTGACGTCGGTCTCACCCCGTCCAACGACGGCAACTTGATTCGGCTGGCGATTCCGGAGATGACCGAGGATCGGCGGCGCGAGATGGTCAAAGTCGTCCACGGCGTCGCCGAGGAGGGCCGGGTCGCGATCCGCAACGTGCGCCGTGACGTAATGAGCGACCTGCGTGACCTGAAGAAGGAGGGCGAAGCGGGCGAGGACGACGAGCGCCGCGCCGAGGCGGCGCTGCAGAAGCAGACCGACGAGGCGATCGCCGAGATCGACAGCCTGCTGAAGGGCAAGGAAGCCGAAATCCTCGAGGTCTGAGGGCGGGCTGCTCAGCGTGTCCGCGCCCCGATATGTAGCGATCATCACCGACGGCAACGGCCGCTGGGCGCAACAGCGGGGCCTGCCGGTGATCGAGGGCCACCGCGCCGGTGCCGACGTGGTCAAGGAACGGCTGCGCGACGCGGCTGAGCTGGGGGTCGAGGAGCTGACCGTCTTCTCCTTCTCGACCGAGAACTGGAGCCGCTCCGAGGAGGAGGTCTCGGGGCTGATGCGGATGTTCGGCGAGCGGATCGCCTCCGAAACCCCCGAGCTCGACTCCGAAGGGGTGCGGATGCGGTTCGTCGGGCGGCGCGCGGGCGTCGATCCCGGACTGGTCGAGCAGATGGAGTGGGCCGAACGGAAGACCGAAGGAAACGCGCGAATTACGCTCTTCGTCGCTTTCAACTACGGCGGCAGGGCGGAGATTGTCGACGCGGCGCGAAGCTTCGAGGGAGGCTCCGAGGAGGAGTTCCGCAACCACCTCTACGCACCCGAGATGCACGATCCCGACCTCCTGATCAGGACCAGCGGCGAGCAGCGGGTCTCCAACTTCCTGCTCTGGCAGGCCGCCTACGCGGAGCTGGTCGTGCGCGAGGAGCTCTGGCCCGACTTCGACCGCGCCGCTTTCGAGGCCTCGCTGGCCGAGTTCGAGACGCGGCAGCGCCGCTTCGGGGCGCGGGCGTGAGGAGGACGGCACGATGAACGTCGACCTCTTCGACGAGCGCGACTTCGAACCCGATCCACCACCACCACCGCGACCGCCCCGCGAGCCGCGCCGACGCGGCGGCGGCGAGACGGTAAAGCGGGTCATCGTCGCCCTGCCCTGGATCGCCTTCGCGATCGCGATCGTCGTCGCCGGCGGTTACGTCTTCGCGGCAGCGATGATCTTGATCGGCGTGCTGTGCCTGCGCGAGTTCGTGGCGATGAGTCACGAATCGCGGCCGATGGCGATCCCCGCCTACCTGGCGGTGGCGGCGCTGGTCGTCGCCGCCGAGTTCGGCACCGCCTTCAATGTGCTGCTGATCCTCGCCGCCTCCTTCCCGGTGATGTTCGCCTTCGCCGTCAGGGAGAGGCTGCACCAAGGGGCGATGGTCTCGATCGCCGTCACCCTGCTGGGGATCGTCTGGATCGGCCTGCCGCTCGCCCACGCCGTCCTCCTTCGCGAGCTGCCCTCGCACGGCGCGGCGCTCCTAGTCGACATCCTCGTTGGCACCTTCGTCGCCGACACCGCCGCCTACGCCACGGGCCGGATGTTCGGCAGCCACCCGATCGCCCCGGCGATCTCTCCCAACAAGACGATCGAGGGCCTGATCGGCGGTTTCGTAATTGGCACGATGGGTTTCTGGTTCGCCGGCCTCTATCAGAACTGGCTCTCGGGAACCGACGCCCTGATCATCGGTGCCGCCGTCGCCGCCGCGGCCCCGGTCGGCGATCTCTTCGAGTCGCTGCTGAAGCGCGACCTCGGCACCAAGGACACCGGCACTCTGTTCGGCCCCCACGGCGGCATCCTCGACCGCCTCGATGCCGTCCTCTTCACGGTCGTCGTTGGCTACTACCTCGCGGTGGCGCTCGTTTATTGAGAGGTAAGGCTCGCTCCCTATCCTCTGACCCCAGATGAAGAAGGTCTTGATACTCGGCTCGACCGGCTCGATCGGCACGCAGGCGCTCGACGTCGTCGCGCGCTCGGGCGAGCTTCAGGTGGTCGGCCTCGCGGCCGGAAGGGACTGGGAGACGGCGCTCGCGCAAGCGCGCGAGCACGGTGTCCCCACGGTCGCGCTGGCCGACACCGAGGCGGCGGAGCGGGCGCGGAGCGAGTGGAGCGGACGCGTCCTCAGCGGCGAGGACGGTGTGCGCGAGCTGATCGCCAGCTCTGGCGCCGACCTCGTCCTCAACGGGATCGTCGGCGCCGCCGGGCTGGCTTCGACCGTGGTCGCGCTGAGCGAGGGGATCGACGTCGCCCTCGCCAACAAGGAGAGCCTGGTGGTCGGCGGCGAGCTGGTGATGGCGCTCGCCGAGGGCACCGGGACGCGCCTGCTGCCCGTCGATTCCGAGCACTCGGCGCTGCACCAGCTGATCGGCGCCGAGGCGCCGGGCACGGTCGAGCGGCTGGTGCTGACTGCCTCTGGCGGCCCGTTCCGCGGCCGTGACGACCTCGTCGGGGTTAGCGTCGCCGACGCGCTCGCGCACCCGACCTGGACGATGGGCGGCCGGATCACGATCGACTCGGCGACCCTGATGAACAAGGGCTTCGAGGCAATCGAGGCGCACCACCTCTTCGGCGTGCCCTACGAGCGGATCGCGGTGGTGGTGCACCCGCAGTCGCTGGTCCACTCGCTGATCGACCTGATCGATGGCGCCTCGCTCGCCCACCTCGGCTATCCCGACATGCGGGTGCCGATCTCCTATGCGCTGCACTTCCCCAACCGCGCCGAGGTCGACGTGCCGCGGCTCGACCTCGCCGCCGCCGGCGAGCTCAGCTTCGAGGCGCCCGACCTCGAGACCTTCGGCTGCCTGCGCCTGGCGCTCGAGGCTGGTGCGGCGGGGGGGACCGCACCGTGCGTCCTCAACGCCGCCGATGAGGTCGCCGTCGCCGCCTTCCTCGACGGCCGCATCCCTTTCACCGGGATCGAAGCGGTGATCGCGCGGGTGCTGGAGGAGATGCCAGCGCAGCCGATAACCCATTTTGATGACCTCTTCGCCACCGACGCCGAGGCGCGCGAGCGCTCGCGCGAGCAGATCGCGGGGCTGACGACCGTATGAACTGGATCCTGATCTTCCTCGGCTTCTGCCTGCTGATCATCCTCCACGAGGCGGGCCACTTCGTTGCCGCCAAGGCGACGGGTATGCGGGTCGAGCGCTTCTTCCTCTTCTTCGGGCCGACGATCTGGTCGTTCAAGAAGGGCGAAACCGAGTACGGGGTGAAAGCGATTCCGCTCGGCGGCTACGTGAAAATCAGCGGCATGAACCCGGAGGAGGAGGTCCCTCCGGAGCACGAGGCGAAGGCCTATTACAAGCAGAAAGTCTGGAAGCGGATCGTCGTCGTTGCCGCCGGGCCGGCGGTGAACATCGTTCTCGCCTTCTTGATCCTGTTCGCCGTCCGCACGACGATGGGCGGCGTTCCCGAACCGAATGAAACGGTCGGCAGTGTCCTGCCAAACTCGCCGGCGGCGAAGGTCCTGCAGCCCGGGGATCGCGTCGTGGCGGTCGATGGCGAGCGCTTCCCGGGCCTGGGCTCTGTGGAGAGACTCGAACGCTTCGGAAAAGTCGTCTCCTCACATGAATGCGCCGGGGGCGAGAAGACGCAGGGGTGCGTCGCTCAAACGCCGGTGACGCTGACCGTCGAACGTGGGGGCCAGACCAAGACGATCTCGGTTCGTCCGCGCTACGACACCGAAGCGAAACGGGCGCTGATCGGCTTCTCCTACGGCAGCATCCAACCCGACGTCAGTCCTGGCGAGGCCGCCTCGCAAGCCGGCGACGCGATCTGGGAAGTCGCCGACGGCACGTTCAACGTCTTCACCCACCTGTTTGAAGAGGAAAAGCGCGAACAGGTTTCCGGCGTGGTTGGGATCTCGGACGCCGCCAACGAAACGCTCTCGGGCGAAAGGGCACTCGAACGCGGGCTCCTCCTCCTCGCCCTGGTCAGCCTCTCGCTCGGCCTCGTCAACCTGATCCCGATCCTGCCGCTCGACGGCGGCCACATCTTCTGGGCGCTGGTCGAGAAGCTGCGCCGCGGCAAGCCGGTCTCGCTGCGGGTGATGGAGCGGGCGACCGTGATCGGCATCGCCTTAGTCCTCGGCCTCTTCTTCTTAGGCTTATCCAACGACATCGGGCGCATCACCGGCGAAGGCTTCAACGCCCGCTGAGCGCGGCGGGGAGGGGCCGGGGACAGTACTCGGCTCACCCGCTCGCACTATCCCCGTCCCCTCCTCACCGGGCTTAGCGGGAGGTTCTCTAGCTGCGGGCCTAAACTCTCTTCATATGGCATCTAAAAGGCAGATCTGGGTCGGCAAAGTGCCGATTGGTGGTGGGGCGCCGGTTGCGGTGCAGACGATGACCAAGACCGAGACCGCCAATCTGGCGGCGACGATGGAGCAGATCCGCAAGGTCGCCGACGCGGGCGCCGACATCGTCCGCTGCGCGGTGCCGCGCGAGCAGGATGCCGAGGCGCTGAAAACGATCGTCCGCGAGTCGCCGATTCCGGTGATCGCCGATATCCACTTCAACCACACCCTGGCGCTGAAAGCGATCGACGCCGGCGCCCACTGCATCCGCCTCAACCCCGGCAACATCGGCGGCCGCGACAAAGTCGCCGAGGTGGCCGAGCGGGCGAACGCGGCGGGGACGCCGATGCGGATCGGGGTCAACTCAGGCTCACTGCCGAAACATCTGCACGCACTCGAGCGCGAGAGCCCGGTCGAGGCCCTGGTCGCCGCCGCGGTCGAGTTCGTCGAACTGATGGAGAGCCTCTCGTTCGAGAACTTCAAGGTCTCGATCAAGTCGACTAACGTGCCCTACACGATCGCGGCCAATCGGCTGCTCTCCGAGAGGATCCCCTACCCGTTGCACCTCGGCGTCACCGAGGCGGGGACCAAATGGGCCGGCTCGCTGAAATCGGCGGTCGGGCTGGGGACGCTGCTCGCCGACGGGATCGGCGACACGATCCGGATCAGCCTTTCGACCTTCCACGCCGAGGAGGAGGTCAAGGTTGCCTGGGAGATCCTGAAGGCTCTGCAGCTACGCGAGCGCGGACCGGTTCTGATCGCCTGCCCGACCTGCGGTCGCCTGCAGTTCGACATGGACTCGGTCGTGGCCGAAATCGAGAAACGGCTCGAGGGCTACGAGGAGCCGGTTGAGGTCGCCGTGCTCGGCTGCGCGGTGAACGGGATCGGCGAGGCCAGCCACGCCGACTTCGGGATCGCCGGCGCCAAGAACGAGGGCCTGATCTTCGCCGGCGGCAAACCGCTGCGCAAGGTGCCGCAGGCGGCGCTCGTCGACACCCTGTTCGAGGAGATCGACAAGTCCCTCGACCGCGGCGAGGTCGAGTTCGACGAGGCCGAGTCGCGCGAGGGGGCCGAGTGGGTGGCCAAGATCGAGCAGGAAAACGCCGGGGACCTGACCCCCGAGAAGATCGCCGCGATGGAGCACGAAGCGGCGCAGCGCGGCGAGTCCGACCGGGTGCTGCTCGACGAGGCCGAGTCACCCACCACGGGTCGCCGCTTCACCAGAGCCTGAGATCGATCCGGCAACTAGATCTGCCTGGATGACGCTCCCCTGCGCGGTTGCCGTTGCAGTTGTCCCCACCGGCTGTCGTTGTCCCCGGTATCCGGGGACAAACGCAATGGGTGGGGACAACTGCAACCGAGATCGCGGCTCGCGGACGGGTGTACTTCGCCTCATGCGCCCCGTGCCGGGGTTGGCGCTCCGCCCTCAGTAACTAGACTCGCGCCGCAATGGCCACCAAAGCGATCTCGCCGACCCGCGCCGAGGACTTCCCGGGCTGGTTTCAGGCCGTCGTCAAAGACGCCGAGGTGGCCGAACTGGCGCACGTTCGCGGCTCGATGGTGATCCGGCCCTGGGGCTACGCGATCTGGGAGCTGATGCAGGCCGAGCTCGACCGTGCGATCAAAGCCACCGGCGCTCAAAACGCCTACTTCCCACTTTTCATCCCGCTCAGCTACCTGGAGGCGGAGGCAGGGCACGTCGAGGGCTTCGCCAAGGAGATGGCGGTCGTCACCCACCATCGGCTCGAGGCCGACCCCGAGCGCCCCGGGCACCTGAAGCCCGCCGCCGAGCTGGCCGAGCCCTTGATCGTGCGGCCGACCTCGGAGACGGTGATCGGCAAATCGTTCGCCAAATGGATCAACTCCTACCGCGACCTGCCGCTGATGATCAACCAGTGGGCGAACGTCGTCCGCTGGGAGATGCGGCCGCGGGTCCTGCTCCGCACCACCGAGTTTCTCTGGCAGGAGGGCCACACCGCGCACCGCGACGAGACCGAGGCGCGGGAGGAGATGGTGCGAATGCTCGGTGTCTACCGCGAGTTCGCCGAAGGCACCCTGGCGATACCCGTCGTGACCGGCGAGAAGTCGGCGGAGGAGCGCTTCCCTGGCGCCGTCACCACGCTCTCGATCGAGGCGATGATGCAGGACGGCAAGGCGCTGCAGTCCGGCACCAGTCATTACCTGGGCACCAACTTCGCGGAGGCGGCGGAAATCGAGTTCAGCGACCGCGAGGGCGGCCGCCAGCTCGTCCACACCACCTCCTGGGGCGTCTCGACCCGGCTGCTCGGGGCGTTGATCATGTCCCACTCCGATGACGACGGGCTGCGACTGCCGCCGGCCGTGGCGCCCTCGCAGGTGGTGATCGTGCCGATCCTGCGCGGCGAGGAGAGCGACGCGGTGGCAGCGGCGGCGCAGCAGCTGGCGGCCGAGCTGCGCGAGCACAGCTTCGGCGGTGCGCCGCTGCGAGCGACTGTCGACGAGCGCGACCGCGGCCCGGCCGACAAGCGCTGGGAGTGGATCAAGAAGGGCGTACCGATCGTGATCGAACTCGGACCGCGCGACCTAGCCAACGGCGAGCTCGCAGTCAGGCGCCGCACCGCGCTCGAGCAGAAGCCTGAGACCGTCGCCCGCGACGAGTTCGTCGCCAACGTCGAGGGCATCCTCGCTGCGATCCAGTCCGGCTACTTTGGGGTCGCTGCCGAGCGGCTCGAGTCCCGTACGGCACGCGAGATCAACGATCTGGAAGGCTTCCGCCAGTGGTTCGAGGGCGACGAGGGGGATGCGACCAAGGGCGGCTTCGTCCGTGCTCCGTGGAGCGAAGCGCCCGAGTCAATTGCGGTGCTCGAGGAGCTGAAGGCCTCGGTCCGATGCTTGCCGCTCGACCAGCAGCTGCCCGACGGTGCCCGCTGCGTCCTCACCGGCGAGCCGGCGAAGGTCGAAGCGGTCTTCGGCAAGGCCTACTGAGCCGCGCCGATGGCTAGCCGCTCCCCATTCGGGCGCGGCCGTGTCCGCCGCCTCTTCGGCCTCGATCGCAGCTACGCGAAACCGGCCAGCACCGAACCCGGCGAACCACTCCGCCCCTGGACGCTGCCGAACTTCATCGGCTACCTGCGCCTCGCCGCGATCCCGGTCTTCCTGGTCCTCGCCTACGAAACCGACGACGGCACCTCGTTCGGGACGGCGATGATCTTCTGGGCGGTCGCCTTCGGCGACTACGTCGACGGCTTCCTCGCCCGGGTCACCGGCCAGTACAGCCGCCTGGGGGCACTGCTCGACCCGATCGTCGACCGGCTGACGATCCTCGCCGGCGCGATCGTCTGCTGGAGCTTCGAGCTGCTGCCGCGCTGGCTGCTAATCGTGCTGGCGCTGCGCGAGCTGGCGATGCTTGCTCTCGGCCAGTACGGGCTGCGCCACGGCGTCGACATCAAGATCAACTGGCCGGGGCGGATCTCGGTCTTCCCGATCATGGGCGGGATCTGGTTGGCGCTGTTTGCGCCGGGCTGGGTTGCCACCGCGCTGGTCGTCTGGGGTGTCGCGATGGCCCTCCTCGCCACCTATCTCTACGCCCAGACCGGTTTGCGGGCGGTACGGGCGACGAAGCCTTCCGGCTGACCGCTCGGGCTTGATACATCTAGACCTCCACCGAGGGTGGAGGCGGCTCTGCATCTGCAATCCGGGGACCGCGCCGAGCAAAACCTTCAAGCGAAGGTTGAACCTTGTCGATGTCGCTCTATACTTCTCGCGCGCCCACTAGGGCGCCTCGAACCTCGAATCGAGTTAGGAGCACCATGGAGGACACCTTTCCTGATCTCGGCTCTCTCTCCGATAAGGAGCTGAAGGAGCTGATCGACGGCCTCACGGAGGAAGAGAACGAGATCTCCTACAAACGCCGTGTCCTGCACGGGAAGATCGACATCCTCCGCGCCGAGCTCGTCAACCGGCTGCGGCAGAAACGCGAACACGGCGACTCGCTGATCTCCGGCGACGACGTCGAGCAGCTGACCCAGATTCTCGCCGGCAAAGCGGTCCACCCGAATGAGGAGGGGCCCGCTTAACCACGGGCCCGGATTCGCGGATGGCCGTTCATTGCCCGGAGTGTGGGTTCGCTAACCCCGAGGGCGCCAACTATTGCCAGAAATGTGGCGCCTACTTGGGCGGCCCGAAAGAGGGCGAGGACCCGACGACGATGACCTACCGGGTCGACGAGACCGGCGACATGCAGCCGGTCGACATCGAGGAGGTGGTCGAGCACTCGGGTGCGGCGCTGGTGATCCGCGCCGGCGGCGGCCGCGCCGGTGAGAGCTTTTCGATCGACGACGATCGGGTCTCGATCGGCCGCAGCCCCGACGCCGGCGTCTTCCTCGACGACGTCACCGTCTCCCGCAACCACGCGCTGCTGGTGCGGCGCCGCGACGGCCTCTACATCGACGACCTCGGCTCGCTCAACGGCACCTACGTCAACCGGCGGCGGATCGAGTCGCACCGGCTGGCCGACGGCGACGAGATCCAGGTCGGCAAGTTCAAGCTCTCCTACCTCGAGCGCTGAGCGAGGTGACCTGCTGACGATGGCCGTATCGGACCATTCATCGACCCGCACCAGCGAAGCCGGCAACAGCCGCCCCCGCAAGGCGCTGACGATCGGCGCCGTTTGCAAGATCCTGCAGAACGAGTTCGACGACGTCTCGATCTCGAAGATCCGCTACCTCGAGGACCAAAAGCTGCTCAACCCGCGCCGCACCTCGGGTGGCTACCGGCTCTACAGCCAGTCCGATGTCGAACGGCTGCGGACGATCCTGCGGCTGCAGCGCGACGAGTTCTTGCCGCTGCGGGTGATCCGCCAGGAGCTCGCTTCCGGCGGCGACCTCGCCTTTGGCGGCGACGGTGAACGCAAGCCAACCCCCGGCGCCGTGCGGCGGGCAATCTTGGTCGATACCTCGCGCGCCTACCTGACCGTCGACGAGATCGTCGAGGAGACCGGTGCCCGCGAGGAGCTGATCAAGGAGCTCGAGAACTTCGGCATCGTGCAGCCGGAGAAACGCGAAGGCAAGGTCGTCTACGACGAGACCGACCGCGAGATCGTCCGCGCCGCCAACGAGCTCAGCCGAGTCGGGGTCGGTGCCCGCAACCTGCGGATCTTCCGCTCCTCGGCTGACCGCGAGGCGCAGCTGCTGGAAGCACTGCTTGGACCCTCGCTGCGCTCGCGCAACCCCGAGCGCCGCAAAGAGGCACTGCAGAGCCTGGAAAGCTTGGCGGCGACGGTCAGCCACCTCAAGCACCTGCTGCTCGTACGCGATTTACGCCGCCTCGCCGGCGAATAGGGCGCGAGCGCCGCAGCGGTGGCCAGGGTGACCCGCAAGCGCACCGTCGCCGCCCCGCGCGACGAGGTCTGGACCCTGGTCTCCGACCCCTACAGCCTGCCGCGCTGGTGGCCGCGCACGGCGCGGGTCGAGAACGTCGAGGTGCGCGGCTCGGGCCGCCGCAGCCAGTGGACGCAGGTGCTCGAAACGGCCGAAGGGCGAGGCGTGCGGGCCGACTTCCGCTGCGTCAGCGCCGCCGAGGGCGAGCGCTACGTCTGGGAGCAGGAGGTCGAGGGGACGCCGTTCGCCAAACATCTGCGCAGCTCGCGGATCGAGATCGGGCTGGCGGAGCGGGGCGGAGGGACCGAGGTCAGCCTCAGCTCCGAGCAGCAGCTGCGAGGGATGTCGCGGCTCGGCGGGACGCTGATGCGGCGCGGCCAGGGGGCGATCCTCAATGAGGCGCTCGACGGGCTCGAGCGGGCAATAGCGTGAGCGCACCGCGCCGCGACTCGAAGTGGTGGGGATGGGGGGAGCCGGAGAAGCTGCCCGCGCTCGATGAGGCTGCGCAGGACATGCTGCGTGAGCGGATCGGCGAGCTCGAGCCGTGGCCGTTGGCCCGGGAGCTTGGCGAGTTCGAGCTGCCGGCGGCGCCCGAGTTACCGCGGGCGGTGATCGAGGCGGTGGGGGAGGAGAACGTCTACG
Organism: uncultured Actinomycetes bacterium; assembly: GCA_963729055.1. Lineage (GTDB taxonomy): Bacteria > Actinomycetota > Thermoleophilia > Solirubrobacterales > 70-9 > VAYN01. The sequence continues at coordinate 255,402 of CAVSMQ010000010.1, forward strand.
CGGGGGCCGAGGACCGGCTGCGACACGCGACGGGCAGCGGCTACGTCGACCTGGCGCGGCTGCGGCTCGGCGCCCTCGAGGAGGCCCCCGACGCGGTCCTCGTGCCCCCCGACGCGGCCGCGGTGCGGCGGGCGATCGACGCCTGCGCCGCCGCGGGCGTCGCGATCGTCCCCTTTGGCGGCGGCACCAGCGTGGTCGGCGGGGTCGAGCCGCTGCGCGGCAAGTACGAGCGGCTGGTCAGCCTCGACCTGACGGCGCTGCGCGAGGTCGAGGTCGACGCCCGCTCGCTGACTGCCCGGCTCGGCGCCGGCCTGCGCGGGCCGGAGGCCGAGGCAGCGCTTGAGCGCCGCGGCCTGACCCTCGGCCACTTCCCGCAGTCCTTCGAGTACGCGACGATCGGCGGCTTCGCCGCGACCCGCTCGGCCGGGCAGGCCTCGAGCGGCTACGGCCGCTTCGACTCGCTGGTCAGCTCGGTCCGCCTGCTGGCCCCGGCCGGCGACCTCGAGACCTTGGAGACGTCGCATACCGCCGCAGGGCCGGCGCTGCGCGAGGTCGTGATCGGCTCGGAGGGCGCCCTGGGCGTGATCCCCGACGTCACCGTGCGGGTGCGGCCGGCGCCGGCGGTGCGCCGCTACGAGGGCTGGATGGCCGAGGGCTTCGAGGCTGGCGCCGAGATCGTCCGCGGCCTCGCCCAGGGCCCAGGGCTGCCAACCGTGATCCGCGTCTCCGACGAGGAGGAGACCGAGAGCTCGCTGGCGCTGTCGGGCCCGCGTGGGCTCGCTGGAAAGCTCTTCGGCGGCTACCTCTCTGCCCGCAAGCGAGCCGGCGGGGCGTTGCTGATCGTCGGCTACGAGGGCGAGGAGGAGACGGCGGCGCGGCAGCGGTCGCTGACCGCGCGAACGCTGCGGGACGGCGGCGCCGCTTACCTCGGCCAGCTCGTCGGCCGCTCCTGGGAGCACGGCCGCTACAACGGCCCCTACCTCCGCGACACCCTGCTGGGGATGGGCGCGATGGTCGAGACGCTTGAGACCTCGCACACCTGGAGTCGGCTGCACGAGCTCCGCGCCGCCGTCAGCGGGGCGATCCGCGGCAGTCTCGACCGCGGCGGCACGCCGCCGCTCGTCTGGTGCCACCTCTCCCATGCTTACGCCGACGGCGCCTCGCTCTACTTCACCTTCATCAGCCGCGCCCGGCGCGGCGAGGAGGTTGCGCAGTGGCGCGAGGTGAAGACCGCCGCCTGCGAGGCGATCGTCGCCCACGGCGGCACGATCACCCACCACCACGCGGTCGGCCGCGACCACGCCCCGTATCTAGAGCCGGAGGTCGGCAAAGCCGGCATGGAGCTCCTCTGGGCCGCCAAGGAACGCCTCGACCCCGGCGGCATCATGAACCCCGGCAAGCTCCTCGCCGCGTAACGGCTGCACTGATCTGAGCCGCCTGCCCAACCGGACTAAGACTGCATCCACCACCGCCTCGGTACTAAATGCAGTTCTCTCGCCGTGAGGGGACTGCAAACCAGCTATTCGCCGCCGGCTTTTTCTTCTTCGATTCGTTTTGCGGCGCCGACGATTGGGCCGGTGATCTCGCCGCGCATCACCGGGGTGCCGGTGTAGGAGACCTGTTCTTTGTCTTTCGTCGCCGCGTTCAGTGCAGTGTTCAGTTTCGAGACCGAGGCGCGGGTGATCGCGAGTTCGTGGAAGGTGCCGGCGGCGAGGTAGGCGAGCAGTTGGGTCGGTACTTCGACGCGTTCGGCAATTTTGCCGTCTTCGACGATTGGTGAGATCGGCAGCGGCAGCATTTTGCTCGGCGAGGCGGCGATCCAGACCACGTACGATTCGCCTTTCGGGGCAGCTTCGACGCCTTCGGCGACGATGTAGAGCGCCAGTTTGTTTTTCAGGCGGCCGAAGACGACGACACCTTGTTCTTCCTGGCCTTCGCTGCCGTCGAGGACCGCTCGCGTCACTTCGCGGCCCCCCGGTTTGCCTTCGGTCGATTTGATCACTTTCGCCACCGCGTTGCCGCTCGCGGCTTCGGTGTTGCTCGCGGTCGTCGTCGTCGAACCCGAGTCGTCACCACCACCGAGCACCAGCAGCAGAACGACCACGACGACAACTGCCGCGGCGACCGCGGCGGCGCCGATTCGGGCGCCGTTGGAGGCGGGGAGGGAGATGCCGCGCTTGGGCGGTTTCGGCGCTGGCACCTGCCCGGCGGGCGGCGGAGTGGCCGGCTTCGGGGTTTGAGGCTCCGCTTTCGGCGTCGCGGGCGCCGGCGGCTGCTCCGGAGTGGCCTGCGGCGGCTGCTCCGGAGTGGCCTGCGGCGGCTGCTCCGGAGTGGCCTGCGGCGGCTGCTCCGGAGTCGCCTGCGGCGCCTCGGGCTCGGGCGGCAGCGGCGGCGCCTCTTTGCCTTCCTTCTCGAGCTCGCTGAGCGCCTCTTTGATGCGTCCGCGCAGCTCCTCGACGCTGACGCCCATCAGCGCGGCCATGTCCTCGTATCCCTGCTCCCGCTGCGCCAAAAGGCGGAGCATCGCTCTCTGATCGTCGCTGAGCGCCAACCCGGACAGCCTATATAGGGTGCCTGCGATGGCGAACGGGGATGAGGTTAAGACTGGCGGTGCCACGCCGGAGGAGATGTCCCATTTCGACTCCTACGTCGGTACCGAGTGGCTCAGCCTCGATCCCGACGACGCTCGCTGCCGGGTCAGCGTCCGCGACGAGCTGCGCCAGCCCTACGGCATCCTCCACGGCGGCGTCTACTCGACCTTGGTCGAGAGCCTCTGCTCCGTCGTCACCGCTGGCTCGGTCTACGACGAAGGGAAGATCGCGATGGGACAGGCGATCGAGGTCAGCTTCCTGCGGCCGGTCTCGGCGGGCCACGCCGAAGTCCGCGCCGTCGCCCGCCATCGCGGTCGCACCACCTGGATCTGGCAGGCCGAAATCCTCGACGCCGAGGAGCGTTTGTGCGGCTTGGCAAAGATGACTTTGGCCGTTAGGCCGGCGCCGCAGAGCAGCTGAGCGCTCTCATCCGCCGAAGCGGTTGGTGATCGGCAGGCGACGATCCTTGCCAAACGCCTTCGGCGTGATCCGGATCCCCGGCGCCGCCTGGCGCCGCTTGTACTCGGAGCGGTCGACCATCCGGATCACCTCGTCGATCGTCTCCGCCGGCATCCCCTCGGCGATCATCTCTTCGCGGCCGAGGTCGCGCTCGACGTAGGCCTCAAGGATGCGGTCGAGCAGCTCGTAGGGCGGCAGCGAGTCGCTGTCGCGCTGGTCGGGTCGTAGCTCGGCCGAGGGGGCGCGGTCGAGGACGCTGGCCGGCACCTGCTCGACACCGGCGCGTTCGTTGCGCCGCCGCACCAGGGCGTAGACCAGTTCCTTCGGCACGTCCTTGATCACCGCGAAGCCGCCCGCCATGTCGCCGTAGAGGGTCGCGTAGCCGACCGACATCTCGCTCTTGTTGCCGGTCGTCAGGACCAGCCAGCCGTGGCGGTTGGAGAGCGCCATCATCAGGTTGCCGCGGATCCGCGCCTGGATGTTCTCGGCGGCGAGATCGGGCTCGGAGGGGCGGGTCGGATCGTGGGGCGGCTGCTCGTCGCCGCCCTCGGGCGCCGCGCCGGGGTTCAGCAGCCCGGCCAGCGCCCGCTCGTAGCCGTCCATCATCGGCTCGATCGCGATCTCGAGCAGCTCGCAGCCGAGGTTGGCGGCGATCTTTCTGGCGTCGGCCTGGGTTTCATCGCTGGAATGAGGAGAGGGCATGACGACGCAGGTGACGCGCTTGGGTCCCAGCGCGTCGACCGCAAGCTGCGCCACCAGCGCCGAATCGATGCCGCCCGAGAGTGCCAGGCCGACATGGCGAAAGCCGTTCTTCTCGACGTAGTCGCGCAGACCCAGCGCCAGCGCGGCGTAGACCTCGTCAAGGTCGCCGAGCGGCTCGGCCCGCCGGCAGTCGGCGCCGCCGGGAATGTCGCAGACGAGCAGCTCCTCCTCGAACTGGTTAGCCCGCGCCAGCAGCTCGCCGTCGGGGCTGAGGAGGAAGCTGTGGCCGTCGAAGACGAGCTCGTCCTGGCCGCCGACCAGGTTGCAGAAAGCGAAGTGGGCGCCGTATTCGCGCGCCCGCTCGGCGAACATCTGCTCCCGCTCGCGGCCCTTGCCGCGGTGGTACGGCGAGCCCGAGGGGTTGGCAATCAACTGCGCGCCCGCATCGGCCTCCTGCTGCGCCGGGCCACCCGGTGCCCAGACGTCCTCGCAGACGGTCAGCCCGACCTTGAACTCGACCGCGATCCCCTCGGCGGGGTCGAGCGTCGCCGCTCCGTCGCCGGGGACGAAATAGCGCTGCTCGTCGAAGACGGCGTAGTTGGGCAGCCGGTTCTTGCGGTAGATCGCCTTCAGCTCGCCGTCGGCGAGGACGGCCAGCGAGTTGTGGGCGCGGGGGGTGTCGGTACGGCCACTGTCTTCGGCGAGCGGCTCGGCGAAGCCGACCAGCGCCGTGATCCCAGTGGCCGCGGCGGCCAGCTCCTCCACCGCGCGCCGGTTCGCCTCGAGGAAGTGGCGCTTCAGGTAGAGGTCCTCGGCCGGGTAGCCGGGAATACAGAGCTCGGGGAAGATCACCAGGTCAGCGCCCTCTTCGCGGGCGCGGCCGATCCACTCGGCGACCTTGGCCGAGTTGCCGTCGATGTCGCCGACGGTGGGGTCGATCTGGGCGAGGGCTACGCGCATCGTCAATCGGGGCGGCTCGTACCCGAAGTATCTCTTTTGCAGCCCACTTGCCGGCGGCAGGCCTTAAGCGGCACTTCAAGCCGCGCCGCTACCCTTCCGCGGATGCGTGACCGTCGCCTCCTGGTCGGTGTCGCGGCGGCGGCGCTCCTCGCCCTCGCCGCGCTACCCGCTGCCGCCGACGCGGCGAGCGGCCTGGCGGCGGCAACCCCGGCGCTTGCCTCACCCGCCCAGAAGCCGTTCATCGCGCCGAAATCACGCCCCGACGAACTGCGCGACCGGCCGACCGACGGTGACGACCCCAACCGCAACGCCTACAGCGTCCCGGAGGCGCCGAAATCCCCCTTCTGCGGGCCCTTCTTCTGCGTCCACTGGGTTGCAGAGGGGCTCGACGCGCCCAACCTCAAGGACAGCGATGGCAGCGGCATCCCCGACTACGTGCGGCGGGTGCTGCGCGTCGCCGAACGCGTGCACCAAGTCGAGAACGAGGAACTCGGTTGGCGCGAGCCGCAAAGCGACGGCCGCCGCGGCGGCGGCGTCGGCAAAACCGACATCTACCTCTCGCAGATCGGCGGCCAGCTGTTCGGCTACGCGGCTCCCGACCGCGGCCAGAACACCAAAGGACACCCGATCCCGCGCCGCCTCTACGGCTACCTCGTGCTCGACAACGACTACAGCGCCTTCGAGTTCCCGGGCACCAAGCCGATCGCCGACCTCGAGGTGACGGTCGCCCACGAGTACAACCACATCCTCCAGTTCGGCTATGACGCCTACCAGGACCCCTGGTTCGCCGAGTCGACTGCGGTCTGGATGGAGGACCAGGTCTACAACAACCTCAACGACTACCTGCGCTACGCGCGGCGCTGGGTGAAGCTCGTCGACACGCCGCTGACCGCTAACTCGATCAAGGAGTACGGCTCGGCGGTCTGGAACGAGTGGCTGGCGCGCCACTACGGGCGGGCGCTGATTCGCAAGATCTGGGCCGGCGCGATCCACGCCCGCCCCGGTGGCTTCTCGGTCGCAGCCTACGAACAGGCGATCCGCTCCGCCGGTCCCTCGACCTTCAGTCGCGACTTCTCGCGCTTCGCCGCCGCGGTCGCCGAGTGGCACACCAACGACGGCTTCCGCGAGGCCGACCTCTATCCGGACGTGCCGCGCCGCGGCGAGCTGCCGCTCGATGGTCGACCCCTGACCCGGGTGCTGAACCACACCACCTTCCAGTTCCTGCGGGTGCGGGCGCCGCGCGGTCGCGCCGTCGTCATCCACGCGGTGGCGCCAAACGGCAATGCCGCCGGCCTGGCGTTGGTCGGGCGGATCGGCAGCGAACGGCACGGCCACGTAATCACCAAACTCGACTACGCACCTGCCGGCGGCACGTTGACCGCCCGCCTGGCCGAGCCGGGCCGCTTCAACCGGATCACCGCGGTCGTTGTCAACGCCGACGCCCAGGTCCAGGGCTACAGCGCCCGGCGGCTGGATTGGCGGTATTTGATGGATGGCAAACCGTTCGTGCTTAGCGGGCGGCTGATTCCTTAGGGGGCAGCGAGTCTCGGCTAGGCAGAGCGACGCGTGGGGGACGGAGCGTGGCGTGTCCCTCCTCACTCGATCTGTCGGCGTGTGGAGTATTCGGCTACCGCCTCTTGCGAGCTCCGGGCCTCAATCGCAAAACGTTCGGAGGGACACGCCACGCTCCGTCCCTCGGAAGCTTTAAATCAAGACAGGGGGCCCAGTCCCCCAAGCTCTTATTGAGCTTCCGAGGGACGGGAGCTGTCTGGTCAGATCCGATTTGGTGGGTGGGGGTCGGGGGACCCTCCGAACGTTTTGCGATTGAGGCGCGGCGCTCCTTCGGGCGAACGCAGAATTCGATCCACGCCGACAGATCGAGAGAGGAGGGTCCCCCGATCCCCACCCAACGCACTGCTCCGTCTAGCTCTCGTTCAACACCACCGCAGCGCGGACTAAATCCTTAAACGCCTCGGCGTCGATCTGGTCGCTCTCGCCGAAGTCGATCGCCCGCCGCACGTTGCCGTCGAGGCTCGAGTTGAAGAGGCCGGCGGGATCGTCGAGCGAGGCCCCCTTGGCGAAGGTCACCTTGACTTTGTCCTTGTAGGTCTCGCCGGTGCAGATGATCCCTTCGTGGTACCAGGTCGGGACGCCGCGCCATTTCCACTCCTCGACGACCTCCGGGTCAGCCTCCTGGACAAGGGCGCGGATGCGAGCGAGCGTCTCGCCGCGCCAGTCGCCGAGCTCCTCGATCCGGGCGTCGATCTGCTCGGCGGGGGTTGGCATTAACTCGGTTCGCCGGCGAGCGCCGCGGTGCCGTTCGAAGAGCCAGCGGCCTGCTTGCTCCCGTTCCCCCCGCCGCCGGGACCCGCCGGGGCGCTGGCGATCGCCTCCGCCGTCGCTTCTTCGAGGTCGAGGGCGAAGCTCTCGAGGTCGGCCATCGCGTCGTAGTCACCGATCAGGCCGAAGTTGACCTGGCCGTCGTAGGACATGATCCCGACGCAGAGGGCCTGCTTCTGGGCGAGCGGCACCATCGGGAAGATCGACTCCATCTTGCGGCCCAGCAGGTAGAGCGGGAACTGCGGCCCCGGCACGTTGGTGACGACGAGGTTGAAGAAGCGCTGCGCCGACTGCAGGCGGGCCGCCTGCGAGGCGATCGTGGTCGGTGCGAAGTCGGTTAGCTTGGTCAGGATTTCGGCCCCGACAGCCTGCCCGGAGGCCTTCAGATCGCCCATCTCAGCGCTGAGGATTCGCAGCCGCTCGACCGGGTCCTCCTCGCCGATCGGCAGTGGGGCCATCATCGCCGTGATCCGGTTGCCGAGGGCGCCGCGCTCGTCGGTTGCGCGGACGCTGACCGGCACCATCGCCCGCAGTTCAACCCCCTCGGTCTCGTGGCCGCGGGCGCGCAAGTAGCGGCCGATGCCGCCAGCGACGATCGAGAGGATGACGTCGTTGACGGTGCCGCCGTGGGCGTCCTTGACCCGCTTCAGGGCTTCGAGGTCAGCCTGGGTCATCGCGAAGCGGCGGTGGGGGCCGATGTCGACGTTGAAGACCGAGTGCGGGGCGGCCAGTCCGGCGCCGACCATCTTGGTCGTCGCACCGACCCCGTGCAGCACCTTGCGCGGGCCGCGCAGCACGTGGCGGACGCCGCGGACGATCTCGCGCGGGCTGGTCACCCGCTCGCGCAGCGCCTCCTGCAGCAGATGGAAGTCGGTTGGTTCGGGGCGAGCGATCCAGGGCGGGGGAGGGGTCGAGGGTCCCTCGGGCTCGCGATCGAGGTCGAAGAGGACGGTGGTGATGTCAACCCCGGAGATGCCGTCGACCAGCGCGTGGTGGCTCTTGCCGATGATCGCGAAGCGGCTGCCATGCAGACCCTCGACCAGCCACAGCTCCCAGAGCGGCTTCGAGCGGTCGAGCTGCTGGGAAAAGATCCGCGCCGCCAAGTTGCGTAGCTGCTCGTCAGAGCCCGGCGCCGGTAGCGCGGTCTGGCGCACGTGGTAGTCGAGATTGAGGTAGGGGTCGTCGACCCAGACCGGGCGGCCTTGGTCAAGCGGTACGTAGCGCAGCTTCTGCCGGAAGCGCGGCACCAGATGCAGCCGCGAGGCGATGTGATCGCGGAACTCCTCGTGCGTCGGCGCCGGCCCCTCGAAGATGCTGGTCGAAGCGACATGCATGTGGGCGCCGCTCCGCTCGAGATGCAGGAACGACGCGTCCAAGCCCGTCAGCCGGTCAGCCATCGGATCATCTTCGCACAAGAAACTGAGCCGGTATAGGGGTGATTTCCCGCTCTACAGAGCCGAATGGGCGGTTTCGTGCGTGGAGCGTTATGTGTGCGATCGCTCACATCTGCGCTGCCGCGGCACCCCTAGCGTGTTGGGGGTCTAAACGGAACATCCATCTGCCGAGTCCCCGTGCCGTACGCGCCGGGGAACGGGGGACCCACTTGCCGCGGCATCCGTCTTCTGCCGCCGCGGCCCGGGGCGAATCAGGCGGCGAGCCGCCTGTAGCGAAGCGTCCGGCACCGAGCCGGGCCCGCGAGCCCGTCAGCTAACCCCGTAGGCAGCAGAAAGCGAGTGATTTCAATCCCCATGCGATATATCGTGCCCGCGGCTGCTGTTGCCGCCGCGTTGACGGTTGGCGCCTCCGTTGCCCTCGCCGCCTCGCACAACCATCAGCGGGACCACCACCAGCAAAAGCGGGATAAGCGCCCCGAGCGGTCGAAGTCCCACGTCGCCCTGCACCTCTCCAACCATGACCTGGTTGCCGGCTACGGGATCAAGGTCAGCGGCAAGGTGAGGCCGGGCGGCCACCACCGCGTCCGCGTCGTCTTCAAGGGGCCCGAAGCGGGGCACCGCGGCGTCAGGACCAAAGCCAACGGGACCTTCGCCCTGCGCTGGGAGCCGAAGATCACCGGCAGCTACTCGGTTCGCGCTTACGGCCTCCACGACCGCCAGACCAAGGGGTCGTCGAGCAAGCCGCGCCAGCTGACCAGCTACCGGCTGGCCGGCGCCTCGTGGTACGGCCCAGGGCTGTGGGGCAACGGCGTCGCCTGTGGCGGCACCCTGCTGCCCGGCACGCTCGGGGTTGCCAACAAGACGCTGCCGTGCGGGACCAAGGTGAAGCTGCGCTACCACGGCCACGAGATCACCGTGCCGGTGATCGACCGCGGGCCCTACGTGGCCGGCCGCGAATTCGATCTCACCTACGCGGTCAAGCAGAAGCTCGGCTTCCCCGGCGTGGGGACGGTGATGGCGAGCCGCTAGACGCGGCTCAGGAGGGGAGGCTGAGCCGCAGCTGCGGTTCGGCCTCCCCCTCGGCGCCGTCGGCGACCACGTCCTCCGGCCCCTCCGCTGCGGCGCCTCCTTTGCCCTCGTCAGCCTCCTGCTCGAAGGAGGCGACGCGGACACCGAGCAGCCGCACCGGCCGCGGCGGGTCGTAAGCCCGCAGCAGGTCGAGTGCGATGGTCCTGACCACCTCCGGGTCGTTGGTCGCCGCCGCGACCGATTGCGAGCGGCTGACGTTGGTCCAGTCGTCGAGGCGGACCTTGATCCCGATCGAGCGGCCGACGAGGTCGCGCTTGGCAAGGCGCCGGCAGAGCTCCTCGGCAAGCTCCGCGAGGTGGCGTTCGAGCGCGCCGAGGTCGGCGACGTCGTAGTCGAAGGTCGTCTCGGCCGACTGCGATTTGGTCTCCCGCGAGGTGCTCACCGGAGTCCTGTCTTCGAGCCGAGCGCGGGCGTAGAGCCAGGCGCCGGAGCGCGGCCCGAACCGCTCTTCCAGCTCGCTTTGCGGAAAGTTCTCGCGCAGCTCAAGCAGCGTCGTCGCACCCATCTTTTCGAGCCGCTGCAACGTTTTCGGGCCGATCCCAGGGACGAGACCGGGGGAGTGGTCGGCGAAGCGAGCCAGCGCCTCCTCGCGCGAGAGCACCACCAATCCTGCCGGCTTGCCGAGCTCGCTGGTGATCTTGGCCAGCAGTCGGCTCTCGGAGATCCCGACCGAGCAGGTCAGGCCGCCGGTGACTTCGCGGATCTCGGCGGCGATTCGCCGCATCGTCGCCTTCGGCGAGAACAACCCGGTGAGGTCCAAGTAGGCCTCGTCGAGCCCAACCACCTCGACCGTCTCGACGTTCGAGCGCAGCACCTCCATCACCTCCACCGATGCCGCCTGGTAGGCGGGGAAGTCGGGGGCGATGTAGACCGCGTCCGGCAGCCGCCGCCGCGCCGTCGCCGCCGGCATCGCCGAGTGGATCCCGGCCAGCTTGCGCGCCTCGTAGCTCGCCGTCGTCACCACCGCCCGCGGCCCCGAGCCGCAGACGATCACCGGCTTCCCCCGCAGCTCCGGCCGCCGCAGCAGCTCGACGCTGGCGTAAAAAGCATCCATGTCGATGTGGGCGATTGCCCGCGGCCAGTCCTTCACTTCGCTCGCCACGTCCCAGACCTTACGCCGCACCCCGGACCGAACAAGTGTTCGTCTCGATTAGGAAACGCCTCCATTCCATGAGACGTTGATTCGACCCGCTCGCTTCATTCTCGGAGGTCTCTCTTGAAACGCTCTCTCGCAGCGGTTGTCGTCGGTGCAACCCTGCTCGCATTCTCCGGCAACGCGATCGCGGCGGCGCCGTCGATCCCGTGGCAGAAATGCGCCAGCTCCGCCCAGCGCGGATTCCAGTGCGCCACGATCCAGGTCCCGCTCGAGTACGACCACCCGAACGCTCGCCAGATCGACCTCGCCCTGATCCGCCACCGCGCCACCGACACGGCGCGGCGTCTCGGCACGGTCTTCTACGAGCCCGGCGGGCCGGGGGTCCCCGGCACCGAGTTCCTGCCCGCTCTCGCCTATGACGGCTTCCCGACCGCAGTGCAGGAACGGTTCGACATCGTTAGCTGGGATCCGCGCGGGGTCGGCGAGAGCACGGCGATCGAGTGCTTCACCAGCCAGGAGGCCGAGGAACGCTTCTTCGCCGGATCGCCGACGCGGAACGTCGACGGCTTCCCGGTCGGGCAGAGCCAGATGACCACCTGGATCGAGCGCTACCGCGGCTTCGGGAAGCGCTGCAAGAGCCGCAACGGGGCGCTGCTGACGCACGTCTCGACGGTCGACACCGTCCGCGACCTCGACCAGATCCGCCAGCGGTCCGGCGAACCGATGCTGAACTACGTCGGCACCTCCTACGGGACGATCGTCGGCGCCGTCTACGCGAACATCTTCCCCAAACGGGTTCGGGCGATGGCGCTCGACGGGGTCGTCGACCCGCTCGCCTGGTCACGCCCGCAACTGGCGAAGAACGGCGGCCGCTTCCTGCCGGGCGGGCTGCGGTTCAAATCCGACGTCGAGACCGCCAAGACGCTCGAAGCCTTTCTCGACCTCTGCGGCAGCACCGACATCGCGCACTGCCCGTTTTCCGCCGGCAGCCCGGCGGCGACGCGCCAGAAGTTCGCCGAACTGCTGACGCGACTGCCGGTCAACCCGACGCCGACCGAAACGACCTACTCGCAGGCGATCTCCTCGACGATCCAAGCGATCTACCTGGTCGCCAACTGGAAGCCACAGGCGGCCGAACTGCAGAAGCTGTGGGAGGGGGGAGCGGCGGCGGTGCCGCCCCGGGCCGCCCGCGCCGAGGAGCAGGAGATGGCGATCGCCTGCGGCGAAGTTCCCTCGCCGCCGGCCAGCGACTTCCCGAGCATCAATGCCTTCGCCGAACAGCGCTCCGGGATCGCCGGGCCGTTTTGGGCCTGGGACTACGAGCCCTGCTCCACCTGGCCGGTGCGGAGCGCTCATCCCTATCGCGGGCCATGGGACCGTCGCACCGCTAAGCCGGTCCTGGTGATCGGCAACACCTTCGACCCGGCGACCCCGCTGCGAGGAGCGCAAGCTATGGCGGCCGCGCTCGGCCGGGCCCGCCTGCTGACCGTCGAGGGCTACGGCCATACGGCGCTGATCAACCGGAGCGACTGCGTGAACGACTACGAGGCCCGTTACTTCATCAGGGGAAAACTGCCCCTGAAGGGCACCACATGCGGGCAAAGCGTGGTCCCGTTCGGCGACTGAGGAGCAGGATTCAGCGGCGCTAGCCGCGACCGCCACGGTAGAGCGCCAGCGCCAAAAGGCTGCCGACCACAAGCCCGACGCCGACCATCACCCCGGCCAAGCCGACAGGGGAGAGGAGGGCAAGGGGGGCGATCATGCTGCCAGCCTAGGAACGGACCCTTCACGGCCCTTAAACTTGGCGGCGATGGCTTCCCCGGAGGCGAAGAACCTCGAGGTGATCTCGAAGGCGATCGACCAGCACAACGCCAACTGCCCCTTCCCGGCGGCGGAGGTGCGAATGAACCCGTTCGAGATCGAGCGGCTTGGCTGGGAGACGATCCGCGGCCTGCCCCTCGTCCCCGATGCCGAGCTCGGCACCGGCCGCTTCCGCATCGTCTGCTCCCGCGACACCGACGACAGCGGCTTGGAGATCACCGAGGCGGTCGGCAAAGAGCTGGAGACCGTCGCCCCGGCCAACAACTGACCATCGAGGTTGCCTTTTCCGTCGCTATTCGATCGTTTCGGCAACCTCGCCGACGAACCTCGTCAGTTAGGGACGCCCTGACGGCCGCTCAGACGTGGTTCCAGAAGTCGATGCCGAGTTCTTCCGCCCAGGTCTGGACTTCGGAGTTGAGCTGGGTGAGATCGTTGTTGAGGATCAGGAAGCCCATCGCGATCAGGATCACGCCGCCGATCGCGACGATCAGCTGGTAGTGGCGCTTGACCACGGCGAAGGCGGTGGTCATGCGGGAGAAGGCGAGGGCGGTGGCGATGAAGGGAATCGCCAGGCCGGCCGAGTAGACGGCCAGCAGGAAGGCGCCGCGGCCCCAAGAGTCGGTCAGCGCCGCGGCGCTGAGGATCGCCCCGAGGGTCGGGCCGATGCAGGGGGTCCAGGCGATCGCGAAGGCGGCGCCGGCAACGATCGGTCCGCCTTTGCCAGCCCGTGAGAGCAGCGCCTCGACGTGCCACTCGCGGTTGAGGCGGGTGATGAAGAGCGAGGCGACGAAGAGGACCCCCATCGCGATGATCAGCATGCCGGAGATCGTTTTCAGCGTCTCTTCGTTGTCGCGCAGGGTCGACCCGAGCCCGGTCGCGGTAAGGCCGAGGATGATGAAGATGCTCGAGAAGCTGGCGACGAAGAGGAGGGAGGGCCCGAGGACGCGGCGCCAGTTGGCCTGATCGAGTTCGTTGGCGGAGACTCCGGTCACCGCCGAGAGGTAGCCGGGCACGAGCGGCAGCACGCAAGGCGACAGGAAGGAGACGATTCCCGCCGCGAGGGCGGCGAAGATTCCTACTCCCGCCGCGGGATCGGAGCTGATGACTGCATTGACCAAGACCCCCCAGATTACCCTCCGTGAGGCGCCGTCCCGGCCCCAACCGGGCCTCTACGACGTCAGCGGCTGGGTCCAGCGGCTGCCGGCCTCGCCGCTGCTGGCGATCGGCCCAGGGCAGCCCGGGCCAGCGCTGCGCCGTGGTTTCCTGCTCGCGGTCCCGGTAGCGATCACGCTGGTGGTCGAGCTTGGCTTCGACGCCCCGACCCAAGGAGCACTAGGGATCGGCGCCGCGATCTGCGGCTTCGCTGGGATGGACGCTCCTGCCGGGCCGCGCGCCGCCTGGCAGGCGGTGGCGGCGGTGCTGATCGGTCTCTGCGCCGCTCTCGGCGTACTCAGCAGCCAGCACGGGGTCACCGCGGTCCTGGCAATGGGCGTGCTCGGCGTGATCGCCGGCTACGGCTTCGCGGTCTCATTGCGGTTCGCTTTCGTCGGCCTCACCGCCGTGCTGGCGCTGCTGATCGCCCAGGGCCTCTGGATACCCGCAGACGAGGCCGGCAAGGCGCTGATCTGGGGAACCGCCGGCGCGATGATCCAGGTGCTGTGGTCGCTGCTTGTCTGGATCTTCGTCGACCGCGCTGAGGACGAGCCGGAGAGTGGCTGGAACACGCAGCGGGTGATCGCGGGCTTGCGCTCGAACTTCAACATGAACTCGCCCGCCGCCCGCCACGCCTTGCGCTTCGGCACCGCGCTTGCGGTGGGCGTGGCGATCTACCACATCTTCGACTTCCACGACCACGGCTACTGGGTGCCGTTGACGATCCTCTTCGTGATGCGTCCCGAACGAGAAGAGAGCTATCACCGGATCATCCTTCGCGGGGTCGGCACCGCGATTGGCCTGGTGATTGCGACGGCGTTGGCCGAAGTCATCCACTCCGACGTAGCGGACGGCATCCTGCTGGCGATCGCCATCGGGTTCGGCTACGGGTTGCTGACCGTCCAGTACGCGCTGTTCACGGTCGCGGTCACCGTCTTCGTCGTCCTCTCGGTCGACACCCTCGGCGAGCCGGCGCTCGAGGCGGCGGGCCAGCGGGCGCTGGGGACCGCGGTCGGCCTGCTGATCATCTTCCTCGCCTTCGTGATCTGGCCGAACCGCGAAGAACCGCCCAGCCGCGTGGAACCTGAAGCGGCGGCGCCCGCCTAGTCCTTCGAGGCCGGCTTCGGCGTAATCAGCGCCACCGGCAGCGAGAGGCCGGCCGAGCGGCGCAGGCTGGCGATCCGCCGGCCGGGCTGGACCGCGGGGCGGATCTCGCTCACCCGGTCGCCCAGCTCGGCGACCGTCGCGTCCAAGTCGGGAGCAACGAGGGCCAGCCCCCAGAAGAACGCCGGCCGCTCGGCGCCCTTGCGCTCGACCACCTCCGCCGGCTCCTGGATCACCTCGAGGATCACCGCGCCGAGCCGGAAAAAGGCCTGGCGCGGCGCCCCGGCCGGGGTTGGCTCCTCGCGGATCCGGCGCAGATCGAGGCCGGCCGCCTGCAGTGCCGCGACGGTTCGCTCGAGCGCCGGCGTGATTGCGACCACGTGGTCGATCGCGGTGACGCCGTTGGGATGCGCGGAGGCCTCGCTCGCGGGCGGCTGGTCCGAGCGCCAGGTCGGCAGCCCATCGAGCTCGGTTGAGTCGATCCCGCGCAAGGTCCACCCGCTCAGACCGCGTCCGCTGCCCGCCATCCGGATCCGCACCTCGCCGATCAGCAGCGAGTTGCCCTCGACGGCGAACCCGACCCGCGACCAGGCGGCGGGGACGTCCGCGACCGTTAACTGGTCGATCGTCGCGCTCACGCGCAGACCGTAACGCGATTACGCGCTAGATTTGGCCAGCCAGCCAATTTCGGCGGTTCGGGGCCGCCGCAACGAGGAGGAAGAGATGGCGAAGCAGCGCAAGTCACTGAACGGGAAGGTCGTCGCGATCACCGGCGGCGCCCGTGGGATCGGCAAGGCGACCGCAGCGGCCCTGGTCGCCAAGGGATGCCGGGTCGCGATCGGCGACCTCGACCTGGCCCTGGCCGAGCAGACCGCCGGCGAGCTCGGCGGCGGCACCCTGGCGCTGCCGCTCGACGTCACCGACCGCAGCTCGTTCGAGCACTTTCTGGAGGAGGCCGAGCGCCAGCTGGGCCCGGTCGAGGTGATCGTCAACAACGCCGGGATCATGCCGGTGACGCCGTTCGTCGAGGAGTCGCCGGACTCGGTGCGGCGCCAGATCGACATCAACCTGATTGGCGTCATCACCGGCACCCAGCTGGCGATCGAACGCTTCCGCCCGCGCGGCGAGGGGCACATCGTCAACATCGCCTCACAGGCAGGCAAAGCGGGGATCCCAGGGATCGCCACCTACTCGGCGACCAAGCACGGCGTGGTCGGGATGAGCGAGGCGGTGCGGGCAGAGCTGCGCGGTACCGGGGTCGAGGTCGCCTGCGTGATGCCGACCTTGGTCAACACCGAGCTGACCAGCGGTGTCGGCCAGAAATGGCTGAAACCGGTCGAGGCCACCGACGTCGCCGACGCGATCGTCGAGGTCCTCGAAGTGCCGCGCTTCGACGTCTTCGTGCCGCGCGCCAACGCCGCCCTGCTGAAGGGCGGTTCACTGCTGCCGCGGGCGGCGCGCGAGTGGGTAGCGCGGGTGATGGGTACCGACAAGCTGATGACCGAGGTTGACCACAACGCGCGGCGTGCTTACGAGGATCGTGCAGCCCACAGCGAGGGCGCCCGTAGCGAGGATTCGGAGGATATGCTGCGTAGGTGAACAGGCGTAGATGGCGGCAACTCGTCGTGTGCGCCTGCATCGCAGGCGCAACGACCCTTCATGCGGCGGCAGCTTCGGCCGCACCGCTGGCGCCGACCACCCTGCCCGCCCCGCTCGGATCCGAGGCGGAGCCGAATGACGCGCCGGTGCAGGCGTCACCGATCATGGGCGACCAGCGGATCCGCGCCAGCCTCTCGGTCGGCGACGTCGACTATTACCGCTTCGAAGCCCACGCCGGTGATCGCGTCTTCGCCAATCTGGTCAGCGCTGGCAGCGTCAGCACGCCGATTGACTCAAGGCTGGTGCTGCTCGGAAGCGATGGCCTGACTCCGATCGAGCTGGACGACAACGAAGGCTCTCAGTTCGCCTCCGCCTCGAGCATCGCCGGCGCCACGATTGCCGCGGACGGCGTCTACTACCTGCGGGTCGAAGATGTCCGTGGCGCGGCGGCGAATGCCGCGCCCTACGACATCTACCTGGCCCTGCGCTCCGGGATCCCGGCCGAAGAGGTGGAGAAAAACGACGAATTCACCGAAGCGAATCCGCTCGTCAACGGTGAGGTGAAAGGAGCTCACCTCGAACCCGGGGTGGACGAAAAAGACTGGTTCGCGGTGAACTTGCAGGCGGGCGACACCGTCTTCCTCTCGCTTGACCTCGATCCCGAGCGCGACGGCGTTTCGTTCAACGGCCGGCTCGGATTTGCGCGAGCCGGCGACCCATTGAAACCGCTGATCCTCACCGTCGACAATCCCGAGCTGCCGGACGCGACGCCGCCGTCGGAGGCGCTGACGATGACCGTCTCAGAATCCGGGACCTACTACGCCTACGTCGACTCCGCCGAACTCACCGCGAGCGGCGCAGAAGCGACCTATGACCTCGCAGTGACGGTATTCCCGGGAACCCAGCCAAGCTGCCGCACCTACGCGCCGACTCTGACCAGTGCCTTCGTCGACGGTGGGCCGACGACCTTCCCGATCCCGGTCGACGACGCGATGCAAATCGCCCGCACGGCAGTGCACCTCAAGCTGCAGGAGTCGGTGATGGCGGACCTCGACGTCTCGCTGCGCAGCCCGACTGGACTCGAGATCCCGCTTTTCACCGATATCGGCTCGAGCGCTGCCGACGACCCGGCCAAACGGCAGACGCTGCTCGACGTGGTGTTCGACGACTTCGCGGCCGTGCCCTCGCTCTACCCGGCGGTGCGGCCGCTCGACCTGCGTCCGAAGAGCCCGCTTGCCGGGTTCTCCGGACAGCAAGCGCAGGGCACCTGGCTGCTGACGATCGTCGACGACACGGCCAACGCAAGCGCCGGCAACCTGACCGCCGCCGAACTCGTCCTCTGCGGAGACTCGCCGCCGGCGAGAAACGGAAGCCCGACCAATGGACAGTCGCAGGCCAGGCCCGCGCAGGCGCCGCAGCTCTCGGACTTCACCATCGCTCCCAACGAGTTCCGCGCTGCCAAGGCAGGGCCGATGGTCCTCGCCAAGCGGTCAAAATCAGGCGGAGGCCTGGTCACCTACCAGAGCTCGGAAGCTGTTCAGACCAGCCTCGTCCTCTTCGAGCTCGAAGAAGGTCGCAAGGCAGGCAAAAAGTGCGCCAGGGCGACGGCGTTGAACGCCGCCAAGAAACCATGCGTGCGCCCGGTCAAAGTGATCAGCTTCGTCCGCAACGGGGCCGCCGGCCGCAACCAGTTCGCCTTCACCGGCCGGGTCGGCGCCCGCAAACTGCCGCCTGGCGAATACAAACTGCAGGCGCGGGGCTATGCCACCTCGGGCCTGACCAGCGCTCCGGTCGGCGCCACCTTCACGGTCCTGCCGCCGGCGCCGGTGAAATGAGCGCCGCCAAGAAGCTCTACGACGCGACCTGGGGGCGACTGTTCGCCGCCCAGTACGACCGCTTCCTGCACGCGACCGAGGAGGCGGGACTGGGGGAGATGCGGCGCCAGCTGCTGGTCGGGGCGACGGGCCGGGTACTCGAGCTCGGCGCCGGCACCGGCGTCAATCTCGACCACTACCCGGCGGCGGTATCGGGGCTGGTCCTGGTCGAGCCCGATCCGCACATGGCGAAGCGTCTGCGGGCACGGCTGGCAACCTCGCCGCGCCCGGCGACGGTGCTCGAGGCCCCGGGCGAACGGCTGCCCCTCGCCGACGGCGAGTTCGATCTCGCGGTCGTGACCCTCGTTCTCTGCACGGTTCCCGACCCGACCGCGACGCTGGCCGAGCTGCGCCGGGTCCTGGCCCCGGGCGGGCGGCTGCTGCTAATCGAGCACGTCCGCTCCGAGGAACCCGGCGTCGCCCGCTGGCAGGATCGGCTGGAGGCGCCGTGGCGGTTCCTCGGCGACGGCTGCCACTGCAACCGCGACACCGCCGCCAGCCTCGCCGCTGCTGGTTTCGAGACCGACGCCCTGGAGAGCGGCAAGCTGCCGAAAGCGCCGCCGATCGTCCGGCCGTTGATCCACGGCATCGCGGTCTCCCGCTAGCTCGTCCCGCTGTTCCTTTTGTCGGCTATCCCGACAAAAGGAACAGCCCGTTGGGCTTGCGCTTTGCCGCTATCGCTATAGTGAACCGAATGGTTCAGTATCAACTCGACAGGACCCTTACCGCGCTCGCCGACCCGACCCGCCGGGCCGTGGTCGAGCGGCTCGGCCGCGACGGCGTCGCGACGGTCAGCGAGCTGGCGCAGCCCGCCGGGATCTCGCTGACCGGGATGAAGAAGCACCTCCGGGTCCTGGAGGAGGCCGGCCTGGTCGAGAGCGAGAAGGTCGGCCGCGCCCGGCAGTGCCGGCTCGGTCCCAACCGAGGCGAGGCGCTCGCCGTCTGGATCAACGACTACCGCAAAGCGGTTGAGCAGCGCTACCAAAGACTCGACGCGCTGCTGGCCCAACGAAAGGGAGAACAAGATGAACACTGAGCAGAGAATCGCGACCGTCACCACCCCGACCGATCGCGAGATCCACGTCGAGCGCATCTTCGACGCGCCCCGCGAGCTTGTCTTCGCGACGATCACCGACCCCGAGCTGGTCGGCGAGTGGTACGGGCCACACGACGCGAAGACCACGGTCGAGGTAATGGAGCCGCGCACTGGCGGTCTCTGGCGCTACCACTCTGAAGACTGCGATGGCAACAAAACCTCGTTCCGCGGCGTCTACCGCGAGGTGACCCCGCCCGAGCAGTTCGTCCAGACCTGGGAATGGGAGGGGATGCCGGGCTACATCTGCCTCGAAACCCAGCGCTTCGAGGACCTCGGTGAGCAGACGAAGCTGGTCAGCACGACGATCTTCTTCACTACTGAGGAACGCGACGGCTTGCTGAACTCAGGCATGGAGGGCGGCATGAACGAAGCCTTCGAGCGCTTCGATGCGCTGCTCGCGGCGCGCAAGTAGCGCTCTCGGGTCCCGGCAGGCGCCCGGTGGAGGCTAAGCGCGGTCGAGCAGCCTGGCGGCGAGCTCGGCCGCGCTGACGCCAAGAAATGCGCCGGCGACCACATCTGCGGGATAGTGGACACCGGTATGAACACGCGAGTAGCCAACCAGCGTCGCCAGCGCCCGCAGCGGCGCCGAGGCCGCCGGCCAGGCGGCGCCGGCGCCGGTGGCGAAACCGAAGGCCGAGGCGGTGTGGCCGGAGGGGAAGGAACTGGTCTGCGGCATCGGCACCTGGCGGGACTCGAGCTCCTCGAGCTCTCGCCGCTCCGGGCGGCGCCGCGTGGTCAGCGGCTTGCCGACCAAGTTGGCGACCGTCGATGCGATCGCCAGCGAGACCAGGCCCTGGCGGGCGGCGGCACGGCCGCGGCCACCGCCAAGCGCCGCCAGCAAGCCGGCGGTCCCGATCCAGAGCTTGCCGTGGTCGGCGGCGCGGCTCAGCGTCCGCATGCCGCGATCGAGCCGCGGCGTCTCGGCCGCGGCGACAGCGGCGTAGATCGCGGTGTCGACGACCTTCGCTTCGCTCAGCAGCTCGCGCAACGGCAGCACGGAGCGATCATATGAACCGCCGCCTCGCTGCCATCGCCGCCCTGCTGGCCGCATTGGTCGCGGTCGGCGTCGGCGCCTACACCTTCATTGACGAATTCCCACGCGGGCTGGCCGTATTCGCCTGCATCGTGCTCGCCCTCGGCGCCGCCTGGATGGGCCTGCTGCGCAAGGGGTCGGGGCGGCTGATCGGCCTCGGAGTCGCGGCGCTGCTGCTCGTCGCGGCGATCCTGGTCACCCTCGGCGGCGGCAACGGCTGGCTGCTGGCTGCCTCGATCGCGGCGCTCCTCGCCTCGCTGGCGGCCGCGCGCCGCGCCTTCCGCCCTGCGGCCGAGCTGCCGCAGGCACCGGCACCGAGTCACCCGGTCCTCTTCGTCAACCCGCGCTCCGGCGATGGCCGCGCCGCCCGGGTTGGCCTCGTCGCGGCGGCCCGCGAGCGCGGCATCGAGGTGGTCGAGATGCAGCCCGGCGAGGATCTCGTGGAGCTGGTTGATGCGGCGGTGGGGAGGGGGGCCGACGCCCTGGCGATGGCCGGCGGCGACGGCAGCCAGGCGATCGTCGCCGCCGCTGCAGCCGCCCACGACCTGCCCTACGCCTGCATCCCCTCAGGGACCCGCAACCACTTCGCCCTCGACCTCGGTGTCGACCGCGAAGACGTGGTTGGCGCGCTTGACGCCCTCGGCGACGGGGCGGGCGAGCGTTATGTCGACCTGGGGGAGGTAAACGGCCGCGTCTTCGTCAACAACGTCTCGCTCGGCGTCTACGCCGAGGCGGTCAGCCAGGAGGGCTACCGCGAGGCCAAGCTGCGGACCCTGCTCGACACCGTCGCCGACGCACTCGGGCCCGCAGGTGAGCCGCGCCAGCTGCGCTGGGCAGACGGTGACGGCAAGCCCCAGCACAGCGAGGCACTGGTGCTGGTCTCCAACAACCCGTACCGGCTCGGCCCAACCCTCGGCTCCGGCACCCGGCCGCAGCTCGACAGCGGCCGGCTCGGCGTCGTCGACTTCCTGCCGCCGGGGGCGGCTGGAGGCTCGAATGCGGGCCGCTACCGCGAGCTGGCGGTGCCGCAGCTCACCGTCGAGGCCGACGGCCCGATCCCAGCCGGGGTCGACGGCGAGTCGCTGACCTTCCAGCCACCGCTGCAGTTCACGGTGCGCCACCGCGCGCTGCGGGTCCGGATCGCCCCGCAGCATCCCGGCGCCTCGCCAGCCTCGTCAGCACCAGAGGGCCCGTTCGCCGGGGTGCAGGAGCTGCTGCGCCTCGCCGCAACCCCCTAAGCCGCAGAGCCAACGCACGATAATGCTGGTTATGTCAACTCGGGCAGGTTAGAGCGTTCGTTCTTTGTCCCGCCTGGCGGGAAAAGCGACGAACGGCCCTACGCGGAAGCCTGCGTCAGCTGACTTTTTCGATTTCTTCTTCGATCGCCTGGGGCGATTCGGGGGTGCCGAGAAGTTCGAGGCCGTTTGATTTCGGGCCTTTGATCGCGAACGACGGCGTGCCTTCGAAGCCCAGCGTTGCAGCCTGTTCGGTCGTCCGTTCAGCCTCTTCTTCGACCGCTTTGCTGGCCCGTTCCTGGTTGAACTTCGCGATGTCTTTGACGCCCGCGCCTTTGGCCACCGCTTCGAGGAATTCGTCGGTCACGTAGCCCGAGTTCTCTTTGCCCTGGTTGCGGTAGAAGAGCTCGAGGAAGGTCCAGCCCTGGCCCTGATTGCCAGCGGCGATCGCGGCGGCACCGGCCGGCAGCGACTGTTCGCCGATGATCAGGAAGTTGCGGAAGATGATTTTGGCTTTGCCTTCTTTGACCTGTTTTTCGACGACCGGTGGCAGGATTTCTTCCGAATAGGATTTGCAGACCGGGCACTGCAGGTCGCCGTACTCGATCAGTTCGACCGGCGCTTTGGCATCGCCGAGGACGAGCTTGGATTGCGGGATTCCTTTGACCAGCGAGTCGACCTCGCTGACTTCCTGCAGGTTCGCCGCGTCGCCGCCGCTGTCGGAGCTGGAGCCGGCGATGACGATCACGACGACAACGACGATGATCGCGACGAAGACCGCGCCGGCGCCGATTTGGAGCAGGCGCGTGCGGCGGTCCCCAGTGCTCGCCTTCGCTTCTTCGGCGAGCCGCTCTTCGCGTCGTTTCTCCCGCTCCTTCTTGTTGCTCATCGATCCCCCTGGTTCGAGCCGTCGTGTCTGTCCCGGAAAGCGGGAACTCTACGCGGTGCTGGTCTCCGGTTCCCTGTCCGCCTCGCGATCGTCGGCGCCGGACCCCTTACTGCCGTCGGTTCCGGCGTAGCCGATCAACCGCGTGGCGTTGAGCAGGAACTGGATCGTCATCAGCACCGCGCTGGCGACGCACCACTGGCAGATCGCTTCGATCTTGAAGATCTCGAGATAGGTCAGGTAGATGCTGAAGCCAAAGCCGCCGAGCGCCACCGCGAAGGCCCCCAGCCGGACGTAGTCGCTGACGAAGAAGGCGCTAGCGAGCAGCAGTATGTAGCCGATGATTCCGAAGATCGCGATGTTGACCCCGGCGATGTGCGAGTAGGAGCTTTCGGCGACGGTCGCGCAGCCGTGGCCGCCGGCCAGGCAGGTCGGCGAGCCGCCGCCTGAGTCGGCGATCGTGATGTAGGTCGCGACACCGATCCCGAGAGCCGCGATGAAGGCGACCGCCCGCCGCAGGTTTGCCTCGCTGGGGATTCTCATCGTGGGGATCGTTCAGTCTGAACTTTCATAGCAATGAAGACGAAGATAGCGACTCCTGGAACGAGGCGATCCGGCGGGAGAGCCGCCCTCCCTGCCAGGCGAGCGGCGATTCGCCTTCCTCCTCGCTGACCAGGGTAGCCCGCGGCAGTGCTTCGGCGTAAGCGACGGCGCTGCGGTACGGATGGCCCGGATCGGCCTCGTCGTGGCTGGCGACAACCAGCGCCGGCACCTCGATCGCGCTGAGCTCGGAGATCTCCTCGAACGGCCGCGAGCGCGGCGTCTCGCGCAGCGCCGCCAGCACGGCGTCAAGATGCTCGTGGCTGAGCATCCGTTCGCGGGTGAAGCGCAGGACCGAATCGCGGAAGGCCGGCGCCATGCTGGCGTGCTGGCTAGCGATGAACTCGACGAAGCCGTCGACGCCGCCTCGCTCAAGCGCCGCCGCCAGGCCGTCCCAGTAAGAGTAGGCGCTGTCGGGAATCTCGCCGCCGCGGAAAACCGGCCCGATCACGACCAGGCCGGTGAGCCGCTCGGCCAGCGCCTCGCGGTGGCGCAGCGCGTAAGCGATGACGGTATGGGCGCCCATCGAGTGGCCGGCGAGCAGGAAGCGCTCAGTGCCAACCTGCTGCTCAAGCACCCGCTCGAGGTCGTCGACCAGCCGCGGGTATCCATAACCCTCCCCCGCCGGGGCGGGGTCCGACTCGCCGTGCCCGCGAGCGTCGTAGGCGACGGTGCGGAAGCCAGCGCGCTCGAGCAGCCGCGAGCCGTGGACGACGTAGCGGCGGGTCGCGGTGATCCCGTGACAGAGGACGATCGGCGTCCCCTCCCCCGCCGCTTCGCCGCGCAGCCGCGGCGCCGGTCCGACCTCGAACTGCTCGCCGCTCGGCCCGGCCATCAGCCGACCGCCGCGACGGCCTTCTCGAGGTCATCGACCGACTCGTAGCTGAGCCCGGTCAGCGAGACCTTGCGATGGCGGACGATTCCCTCCTCGTCGATCACGAAGATCGCCCGCCGGACCATCGGCCCGGCAGTGACGCCATAGGCGCGCGCCACCGACTTGTCCTCGTCGGCCAGCAGCGGCACGTTGAGGCGCTTCTCCTCGCTGAAGCGCTCGTGCGAGTCGACCGACTGGGCGGAGATCCCGAGCACATCGGCGCCGAGCCGGTCGAGTCGCTCGCCCTGGTCGCGGTAGGAGCAGAACTGTTTGGTGCAGACGGCGGTGAAGTCGCCGGGGTAAAAAGCGAGGACCAGCTTGCGGCCGCGGTAGTCGGTGAGCCGGTACGTCTTGCCGCCCGTTCCCGGAAGCTCGAAGTCCGGTGCCGTGTCCCCTACGTCGACCTTGGCCACTGACTCAGGATACGGAGCGCAGCCTAGCCCTGTTCGATCGTCATTTTTTCGATCAGGACGGTCTGTTTCGGTTTTTCTTCCGGGGTGCCGAGTTTGCCGATCCGTTCGACCACATCCATACCCGAGCTGACTTTGCCGACCAGCGCGTATTCGGGCGGCAGCCCAGCGTCGGCGCCAGTGACGACAAAGAACTGGCTGCCGGCGGCGCCGGGCGGCTCGGTCGGGCTCTTCGCCATCGCCACGATGCCCTTCGTGTAGGAAAGGTTGGCAGGCGGTTTCTCGGTCACCGTGTAGCCGGCGCCGCCGGCGCCGGTGCCCAGCGGGTCGCCGCCCTGGATCACGAATTCGGGCACGATCCGGTGGAAGGTGAGGTCGTCGTAGAAGCCTTCTTCGGCCAGGTAGGCGAACGAGTTGGCGATTTTCGGGGCGCGGGTCGTGTCGAGCGCGATGTCGAAGGTGCCACAGCTGGTTTCGACCACCGCGGTCAGTTCTTCGCCTTTTTCCACCGTCTGTTCTGGCGCTTTCAGCGTCCCTTCTTCCTTCGGTTCCGGCGCATTGACTTTCTTGCAGCCGTTCTTGCCGACCTTGGCGCTGGCGCTAGTGCTGTCGCCGTCATCGCTCCCGCCGCCGCGCGAGACCAGGATCACGACGACGATCACCGCCGCGACCAGGGCGAAAACGCCAAGGATGATCCAGCGCCTGTCGAGCCTCTGCTCCCGCATCGGTCGGGAAGCCTAGACCATCGAGATAAATGCGGCGCGTACGATCGGGCGGTGTCCGCGGTGCCGCCCCTCACCCCGCTCGCGACCGCAGCGCTCCACGTCGGCGACCCAGAGCGGATCCTGCAACTCCAATGCGGCGAGGGAGACGCGGCCCTGTTTCTCGCCCGCGAGTTCCCCCGCGCCAGCGTCCGCGGCATCGACGCCGACGAGGTGGCGATCCGCCGCGCCGCCGCCCGCGTCGGCCTCGATCCCGAGGGGCGGGTCGCCTTCAAGGCCGGCGGGCCGCGCAAGCTGCCCTTCCCCGACGACCTCTTCGACCTCGTCGCCGTGGTGGACGCGCCGCCGCCGCCGCGCGAGGTGGCACGCGTGCTGCGGCCAGGCGGTTTTCTGCTGCTGGCGCGCAGTGCCGGCGGCCCGCAGGCGGGGCTTAGCGGCCGTCTGCGCGGCTGGCGGCTGCGCCGTGCCGGGATCGAGCCGATTTGGACGGAAGCGGTTGGCGAAGGCGGTTACCTTGTCTCTCGCTTGCGCGGAGGCGGCCCGCCGGTCCCGCAGGAATAGTCTGCTTTGCAGGGATGAATCCACTGGTTCTAATCGTCAACCCGCACTCGGCCGGCGGCCGCGCGCTGAAGCTCCTGCCGCAGGTCGAGGCCTACCTCGACGCGCAGCGCGTCGACTTCCGCGTGGTCCGCACCCAGAGCCTCGAGCACGGGGTCGATCAGGCGCTCGTCGCGGTCGAGGCCGACGAGATCCCGGTCGTGATCAGCGGCGACGGGCTGCTCGGGGCAATTGGCGGCGCCGTCGCCGAATCGGACACCCCGCTCGGAATCGTCCCCGGCGGCCGCGGCAACGATCTCGCCCGCGTTCTCGGCATCCCCGACGACCCCGAAGCGGCGATCGCCACCGTCCTCGCCGGTCACAGCCGCCGCATCGACGTTGGCGAAGCCAACGGCAAGCGCTTCCTCGGGATCGTCAGCGTTGGCTTCGACTCGGAAGCCAACCGGGTAGCCAACGAGACCTCCTGGCTGCGCGGCAACCTCGTCTACGCCTACGCGGCGCTGCGGGTGCTGGCCGGCTGGAAGCCCGCCGGGTTCACGATTGCCGTCGGCGATTCGCGGACCCGAGTCAGCGGCTACTCGGTCGTCGTCGCCAACAACCGTGCCTACGGCGGCGGCATGTTCGTCGCCCCCAAAGCCGAGCTCGACGACGGCGAGTTCGACATCGTCACGATCGGCGAGGTCAGCAAGCTGCGCTTCCTGGCTAACCTGCCGAAGGTGTTCAAGGGCACCCACGTCGACGAGGACGAGGTCCGCGTCTTCCGGGCACCGCACCTGGAGCTAAGCGCCAGCAAGCCCTTCCCGGTCTACGCCGACGGCGAGCACCTAACCGACACGCCGGTCTCGCTGCGGGTCCTGCCACGCGCTCTCAGCGTCCTCGTTCCGCAGGACCCGGCTTGAGCGCGCTGTTCAGGGCCAAAGTCGCCACGGCACGGGCGATCGGTGCCGCCAGCCGGGCGAGCGGCCGCGGCGGTGGCACGACCCTGCCAGGGCGGGTGCTGCTGCGGCTCGAGCCGGAGGCGATAGCCCGGCTGGGCGGTCGGCTCGGGGGCGACACGACGCTGGTCAGCGCCACCAACGGGAAGACCACCACCGCCGGGATGATTGCCGCCGTGCTCGCCGCCGAGGGGCGGCCGCCGGTCCACAACCGGGCCGGCTCGAACATGACCTGGGGCGTGGCGACGGCGTTGCTTGAGCAGCGCGGCAGCGAGGGGCTGTTCGAGGTCGACGAGGCCTGGCTGCCGCGAGTGGCGGAGCAGCTTCATCCCTCCCTGATTGTCCTCGGCAACCTGTTCCGCGACCAGCTCGACCGCTACGGCGAGATGGAGGCGCTGGCCGACGAGTGGGCGGCAACGGTGGCGGCCCGTGAGGGCGAGAGCGCCTTCGCCCTCAACGCCGACGACCCGCTGATCGCCGACCTCGGCCGCGACCGCGAGGAGCGCGCACGGCAGGGGGTCTCCTACTTCGGGATCGATGACACCTCGCAGGCGCTGCCGCAATTGCAGCACGCATTCGACGCCAAGCACTGCCGGCGCTGCGGCCACCCCTACGTCTACGACCGCGCCTTCGTCGGCCACCTCGGCCACTACCGCTGCACCCACTGCGGGGCCGAACGGCCGCGCCCCGACGTTGCCGCGACGCAGATCGAGCTGCGCGGGATGGAAGGCTCGAGTGCCACGGTGCGGACGCCACAGGGCGAGATCCGGCTCGAGCTCCCCCTCCCCGGCCTCTACAACGTCTATAACGCGCTCGCCGCGGTCACCGCCTGCCTGCGGCTCGGGGTCGCGCCGGAGCGGATCGCCGCCGCGCTCGGCGAGATGCGGGCCGCCTTCGGCCGGGTCGAGACGATCGACCTCGGCGGCGCCGAGCTCTCGATCCTGCTGATCAAGAACCCGGCCGGAGCCAACGAGGTGCTGCGGACGCTGCTGCTCGAGACTGAACGTCAGGGGGACGACGCAGGGACCGCGGCGGGCGGCTCTGAGATCGACCTCTGGATTGCCCTCAACGACCGCATCGCCGACGGCCGCGACGTCTCCTGGATCTGGGACGCCGACTTCGAGCTGCTCGGCGCCGCCGTACGGCGGGTCGTCTGCGCCGGCACGCGGGCGCCGGAGATGGCCCTGCGGCTCAAGTACGCCGGCTGGGACAGCGAGCGGATCGAGGTGGTGCCCGAGATCGACGCCTCGATCGACCGGGCCGTCGCGCTCGCCCGCGAGGGGGCGCCGGCCGACGGCGCGACGCCGCGGCTCTTCGCCCTCCCTACCTACACCGCCCTGCTCGAGCTCCGCAAGCTGCTCGCCGACCGCGGCCTGGCGCAGGAGTTCTGGCGATGAGCGGGACGCTGGGGAAGGCAACGGTTTGGCATGACGTCGAGTGCGGCTCTTACGACGCCGACCTCCAGGTATGGGAGGAGCTGGCGGCGAGCGGCGGCGGCGAGGTGCTCGACCTCGGCTGCGGCACCGGCCGCGTCGCTCTCCATCTCGCCCGCCGCGGCCATCCCGTGGTCGGGGTCGACATCGAGCTGGAGCTGCTCGACGCCCTCGGCGACCGCGCCGCGGGGGTGCCGGTCCAAACCGTCCATGCCGACGCCCGCGACTTCGAGCTCAGCCGCCGGGTGCCACTCGCGCTGGCCCCGATGCAGACGCTGCAGCTCCTCGATGGTGCATCCGACCGGGCGGCCTGCCTGCGCCGGGTGGCGGACCATCTCGAGTCGGGTGGGCGATTCGCCGCCTCGATCCTCGAGCAGATGCCGCCACCCGACGGCGCCCCGCCGCCGCTGCCGGACGTCCGCGAGGTCGACGGCTGGGTCTACTCGAGCCTGGCGGTCGAGGCCGCCGTCGGCCCGGGCGAAATCGTCATCCACCGCCTGCGCCAGCTCGTCTCCCCCGCGGGAGCGATGAGCGAGGAACCGAACCAGGTCCGGATCGCAACCTTTCCGGCCGCCCAGCTCGAGGAGGAGGGCGCAGCAGCCGGCCTGGTCCCGGTCGAACGGCGCCAGATCGAACCCACCGACATCCACGTCGGAGTCACCGTCGTCGTGCTCGGGAAGGCAAGCTGAGATGGAGCTCCGCGTCTGCGCCCTCTATCCCGACCAGATGAACATCTACGCCGACCGCGGCAACATCGTCTTCCTGCAGCGGCGCTGCGAGTGGCGCGGGATCGGCTTCTCCTACCGCGCCGCCGGCCCCGGCGAACCGGTGGACGCGAGCGCCGCCGACCTCTTCTACATCGGTGGCGGCCAGGACCGCGACCAGATCATGGTCGCCGCCGACATGGTCGCAAGTAAGCGCGAAGACCTCGCCGCCGCGGTCGAGAGCGGCGCCGTCGTGCTCGCCGTCTGCGGCGGCTACCAGCTGCTCGGCCACAGCTACCAGCTCGGAGCCGAGAAGCTCCAGGGGCTCGGCCTCGTCGACCTCGAGACGGTGCGCGAGGATGGCCCGCGGCTGATCGGCAACGTCGCGATCGAGGTCGACCTTGGTCCCGGCCCACGCGTCCTCGCCGGCTTCGAGAACCACGGCGGCCGCACCTACCTCGGCCCCGGCGTGCCAGCCCTAGGCAAAGTGCTCGCCGGTCACGGCAACAACGGCACGGACGGCCTCGAGGGCGTCCGCCGCCACAACCTGATCGGCACCTACCTGCACGGCCCCCTGCTGCCAAAGAACGCCTGGCTCGCTGACCACCTGATCACCCTTGCCCTGGGCCGCCGCTACGGCGCCCGCCCCGCCCTCGACCCCCTCCCCGACACCTTCGAGGACGCCGCCCACGCCTCAGCCCGCGCCGCCGCCGGCATCTAGGCCCCTGGTCCGCTTGCGCTGCAGCCTTTTGGGGGCCTATAGACCCCCAAACCCTTGCAGCGCGGATTTAGCGCTTCGGCGTCGCCGGCCTCTCGTGCCGCGGCGCGGAGCGGCGCCGTTGTGTAGTGGACCTCCGGATATGCGGCCGGCGCGTCCTCGTGCTCGCTGAGGAAGCGGTTGACGGCCCCACGTGCCCGCCGCCCCGTGAAGGCGCGCGTCAGCCGCGTCGGCCGCCGTTCCTTCAGCGCCTTCCGGTGCGCCGCTGAGGTCCCGGCCTCCGGACAGAGCATGAACGCGGTCCCGAGCTGCACGGCGCTCGCCCCGGCGGCGAGGCATGCGGCGACGCCCGCTCCAGACCCGATCCCACCCGACGCCACCAACGGCAGCCCGGTCTCCGACCGCAGCAACTGCAGCAACGCCAGCAGCCCGAACGGGTCCTCATCGCTCGCCAGGTCATAAGTCCCCTGATGCGCCCCGGCCTCGTAACCCCTGCGCAATCAACACGTCCGCGCCCGCGGCCTCAGCCTGCTCCGCCTCCCCAGGATTGGTCACCGTCACCCAGCCCTCACTGCCGGCCTCCCGCAGCCGCCCGAGCACCTCCGCCCCCGGATACCCCAAACGTGAGAGACACCACCCCCACGGGCTCCCCCACCAGCAGCTCAACCTTCTCCGCCCAGGCGTCATCGCTCCACCTCGGCTCCCCCGCCTCCTTACCCAGCCCTTTCACACGTAGTTCGCATACCGCTCCGGCTCCGCCACCGTCCCCGGCACGAACAAATTCACACCACACCACACCACACCCCCCACCGCCCGCACCAACTCCGGCGTCGTCGGCCCGCCGCCCATCGGCGCGGCAACGATCGGGCGCGACAAGCTCTCGAGCACCACGCCCGAACCCTAGCCCTGACGATTAAGGCGACGCCGGAATCACCGCCACCGCCCCGGCCTCGGCTTCCTCCAGCTCGTCGGTGTCGAAGCTCGTCTCGGCAAATCGCTGCACCTGAGCGAACACCGCCGCGAACTCCTCCTCGTCTTCGAGGAAGCTGATCCGTGGCGTCCGGTAGTGCATCGGCACCACCCACTTGGCGCCAAGCGAGAGCGCGATCTCGGCCGCCGCCGCGCCACCGATCGTCGGCCCGCCGCCGATCGGGACGAAGGCCAGGTCGACCGCCCCGATCGCCTCCTTCTGCTCGGGCCGCAGCGCCGCCTGGCCGAAGTCGCCGAAGTGGGCGATCCGCAGGCCGTCGAGCTCGAAGACGTAGATCGTGTTGTGGCCTCGCTCGGTGCCAGCCGCAGCGTCGTGCTCGGCGGAGACGCCGATCACGGTTCCCACCGGCGTCTCGTACGTCCCGGCAAGCGAGCGCACCATTGCCGGCTCGCCGGCGATCGCCTCGACCGCGTTGTGATCGCGGTGCTCGTGGGTGACCAGCAGCAGGTCGACACCGTCGGCTTCGATTGGCGGGTAGCTCCACTCGATCCCGCGCCCCTTGAGACCATCCATCTCGCCGAAGGGGTCGATGAAGACCGTCGCCTCCTTCCCCTCAAGGGTGAAGGCGGACTGGCCGTGCCACTCAACTCGCATGGTGTCCCTCCAGTTCGCGTGGTGGTAGTTGGGCGCGGGCGCGGGCTCGCTCGGCGCCCTCCGCAGCGGCGTCCTCCTCGACGTGGTGGTAGCGGCCGCCGCGCAAAAGCGATGCGCCAGCGGCGACCAAGCAGGCGATGATCGCGAAGCTGAAGGCGGTGTCGAGCCCGTCGCTAAAGGCGCCCGCGATCAGGTGCGGGAAGAAAGTGTGGCCTTCAAGAATCGCCTTGGCGTGCGGCCCCACCGCTTCGAGCGCCCCACCGCCGACCAGGTGTGCGATCGGGTTTTCGCCGAGGAAGGCGGCGAAGAGAACCGAAATTGGCGGCGTCTGACTGGCGTGGTGGGCGGCCAGGTGGCCAACCCCGTGCGCTTCCAGCCCATGCTGCAACGAGCCCGGCAGGGCCGAGGCGAGGCCGATGATCAGCAGCGTGAAGAAGATCCCGATCGAGATCACCTGGGCCGAGTTCTGGAAGGTCTGGTTCATGCCGCCACCGGCGCCGCGGTCGCGCCGCGGCAGGCTGTTCATCACCGCCGCCCGGTTTGGTGAGGCAAACATTCCCATCGAGACCCCGGTGAAGAAGAGGATCGCGGCGAAGACCGGGAAGCTGAAGTCGATCGGCAGCAGCATCAGAGCCCCGAAGCAGGCAGCGGCGGCGAGCATGCCTCCGGTCGCGAAGGGCCGCGCCCCGTAGCGGTCCGACAGGTAGCCCGAGGTCGGCCCGGCGAGCAGCATCCCGATCGTCAACGGCAGCATGTAGATCCCCGCCCAGAGCGGCGCTTCCTCGAAGTCGTAGCCGTGGAGCGGCAGCCAGATCCCCTGCAGCCAGATGATCAGCATGAACATCAGGCCGCCGCGGGCGACCGCGGCGAGGAAGGTCGAGAGGGTGCCGAAGGTGAAGGCGCGGATCCGGAACAGCGGCAGCCGGAACATCGGCTCCTCCACCCGGCGCTCGATCACCCAGAAGGCGACGAGGCTGAGGATCGAACCGGCGAGCAGGGCGAGCACCCGCGGGCTCCCCCAACCGGTCGGCGCGCCGCCGTAGGGCTGGATCCCGTAGGTGACGGCGACCATCGCCAGGATCAGGCCGAGGGCGAAGGTGACGTTGCCGCCCCAGTCGATCCGCGCCGGCCGCGGCTCGCTGCGCTCCTCGAGCTTGAGGTAGGCCCAAACGGTGCCGAATAGCCCGACCGGGACCGAGATCAGGAAGACCAGCCGCCAGTCGATCGGCGCCAGCAGGCCGCCGAGGATGAGGCCGACGAACATCCCGCTGACGCCGACGATGTTGTTGATCCCAAGCGCCATCCCGCGCTGGTTGGCGGGGAAGGCGTCGGTGATGATCGCCGCCGCGTTGGCGAGCAGGCAGGCGCCGCCGACCCCCTGGACGATGCGAAAGATCACCAGGTAGAGCGCCCCCGCCTCGCCGGTCATCCAATCGATCGCCAAGAGCAGTGAGGCGACGGTGTAGATCACAAAGCCGAGGTTGTAGATGCGGACCCGGCCGAAGATGTCGCCGAGCCGCCCGAGGCTGACGATCAGGACGCTGGAGACAACCAGGTAGCCGAGGATCATCCACAGCAGATAGAAGCTGTTGCCGGGGACCAGCGGATCGAGATGGATGCCGCGGAAGATGTCCGGCATCGCGATCAGCGTGATCGAGGCGTCGAGGGTGGCGAGGAGGATCGCCAGCGTCGTGTTGGAGAGGGCGATCCACTTGTAGCGGTCAGGATTGGTGCCGATGGACGCGTGGCGGGCTGCTTGCATCTCATCCGATAATACACAGGCAACCTGTGCAGTTTGCCTGTAGACTGCACCTATGCCTCCCTCCCTCTCGTCCAGCTCCGAGGTCGCCCCCCTGGCGAGCGACCTGCGGGTCGTGATCGGGCAGCTGATCCGCCGCCTGCGGGCCGAGCAGCAGCGCTTCTCGCTCTCCCAGGGCGCCGTCCTCGGCCGCCTCGACCGCGAGGGGCCGCAGAGCGTCAGCGACCTCGCCGCGGCCGAGCGGGTGCGACCACAGTCGATGGCCCAAACCGTCGCCGACCTCGAATCGGCCGGCCTGGTCGACCGCCGCCCCGACCCGAGCGACCGCCGCCGCGCCCTGGTCTCGCTGACCGAGGCGGGCATCGAGGCACTGCTCGCCAGCCGCCGCGAGCGCGAGGGCTGGCTCGCCGGCGAGATCGAGAGGCTCTCGGCCGAGGACCGCCGCACCCTGGCGCGCGCGGTCGAGTTGATCGACGAGATCGCTGAAGCCTGAGCGGCTTCAGAGCGGAATCGAACTAGCGGCCGCTGGAGCCGAAGCCGCCGTCGCCCCGGCTCGAGTCGGCGAGCTCCGCCTCGACCACCGCGGCCATCGCCACCGGGACCAGGACCAGTTGGGCGATCCGGTCGCCCGCCGAGATCCGGAAGATGTCGGCTGGGTCATTGTTCAGCAGCAGCACCCGCAGTTCGCCGCGGTAGCCGGAGTCGATCAGCCCCGGCGCGTTGACCAGCGAGATGCCGTGGTCGCGGGCAAGGCCCGAGCGCGGCAGCACCAGCCCGGCGTGACCCTCCGGAATCTCGACCGCTACCCCGGTGCCAACGCCCCAGCGCTCGCCGGGCCCGATATGGGCGGCCTCGCAGGCGTAGAGGTCGAGACCGGCGTCACCCTCATGGGCGCGCGTCGGCAACACCGCGTTGTCCTTCAGCTTGGCGACCGGCAGCTCCACGCCGCCACCCTACCGAGCTGTTCCTTATGTCGGAATGGCCGACAAAAGGAACAGCTGGACGAAGGGGCGCTAGGCCACTGCCAGGTCGGTGAAGCGGTGCAGCTCCGCAGACGGGACGCGGGCGTGGACTAAGACGCCGTCCGGGCCGTCCGTGCGCTCGAGCTCGCCGGCGACCTCGTGCAGCTCGTGCAGGCGGCCGCCCTCGCTGTAGGGGATTAGCAGCTCGACCTCGGTCAGAGTCTCGGCGAAGGCCGCCTCGATCCGCTCGCGCAACGCCTCGAGCCCCTCCCCCGTCGCCGCCGAGACGAGCACCGCGTCGGCGTGCCAGAGCTCGACCTCCTGCCGCTCCTCCGCATCGAGCAGGTCGGCCTTGTTCAGCACCAGCAGGCGCGGCTTCTCGCCGGCGCCGATCTCCTCCAGTACCTCGTCGACCGCCCGCATGTCGAGCGCCCGCCGCTCCTGCGGCTCCGAGGCGTCAACGACGTGCAGGATCAGATCGGAGAGGACGGTCTCCTCGAGGGTCGCCTTGAACGCCTCGACCAGCTGGTGGGGAAGCTTCTCGATGAAGCCGACGGTGTCGGTCAGCAGGTAGTCGCGACCGGAGAGCTCGAGGCTGCGGGTGGTCGGGTCGAGGGTCTGGAAGAGGCGGTCGGCGACGCTCACCTCGGCCCCGGTCAGCGCGTTCAGCAGCGTCGACTTGCCGGCGTTGGTGTAACCGGCGAGGGCGACCCGCGGTAGCGCCGAGCTCTCGCGCCGGGCTCGCATCACGCCGCGGTTACGCTCCAGCCGCTGCAGGCGGCGGCGCAGCGCCGCGATCCGGTTGCGGGCGAGACGGCGGTCGGTCTCGATCTGGGTCTCGCCCGGGCCCCTGGTGCCGATGCCGCCGTCGATCCGGCCGGCGCCGAGTCGCTCGAGGTGGGTCCAGAGGCCCCGCATGCGGGCCATGTTGTACTCGAGCTGGGCCAGCTCGACCTGCAGCTTGCCCTCGGCCGAGTGGGCATGGTCGGCGAAGATGTCGAGGATCACTGCGGTGCGGTCGATCACCGGCACCCCTAGCGCGCTCTCGAGGTTGCGCTCCTGCCTCGGGGCCAGCTCGTCATCGCAGGCGACCAGGTTGGCGCCGCTGGTGGCGATCTCCTGCTTCAGCTCGTCGAGCCGGCCACGGCCGAAGTAGCGGTCGGGGTCGGGCTGTGGGCGCTGCTGGGTAGCGACGCCGGCGGTGGCGACCCCGGCGGTCCGCAGCAGCTCCTTCAGCTCGGCCAGCGGCTCGCCCTCGGGCTCACGCCCGTCGATGATCCCGATCGCCAGCGCCCGCTGGGCAGCACGGCGGTTCGAGATACCGGCACCGCTCCCCGCGGCGCCGTTCTGGGACTGAGCCTTGCGGCCGTTTCGCGAACGTTGCACTCAGGCCAATTGTACGCGGCCCCCAAGCCGGGTATCGTTGCGTACCGTGAAGGTCTTCGTTACGGGGGGAACGGGCTTCATCGGCGGCGCCGTGGTGCGTCAGCTGCGCGCCCGAGGCGACGAGGTCGCCGTCCTCGCCCGCAATCCGGAAAAGGCAAAAGAGGCCGAAGCGCTCGGCTGCGAGGTCGTCAAGGGCGACCTCGGCGACGAGCGGGCGATCCGCGACGGGATGCGCGGCTGCGACGCGGTGATCCACGCCGCCGCGGTCTACGAGGTCGGGATCCCGGCTTCGCAGCGAGCGGCGATGCGCGACGCCAACGTCGGCGGCACCGAACGGGTGCTGAGCGCGGCGCTCGAGGAGAAGATCCCGAAGGTCGTCTACGTCTCGACCGTCGGCGTCTTCGGCGACACCGGCGGGCGGATCGTCGACGAGTCTTACGAGCACCCGGCCGAGAGCTTTACCTCCTGCTACGAGGAAACCAAGTGGGAGGCCCACCAGGTCGCCAAACGACTGATCGGCGAAGGGCTGCCCGGCGTGATCGTCCAGCCCGGCGGCGTCTACGGCCCCGGCGACACCTCCTCGATCGCCCAGCTGCTGAACCAGTTCCTGGCGGGGAAAATGCCACTGATGCCGTTCCCCGAGCTCGGCATCTGCCTGACCCACGTCGAGGACATCGCCGCCGGCATCCTGGCGGCGCTCGACAAAGGAAAGCCGGGTGAGGCCTACGTGCTAAGCGGCCCGGCGACCACCGCCCGCGAGGCGATCGAGACGGTCGGCTCGCTAACCGGTCGCAAGGCGCCGAAGCGGGCGATCCCGGTGCCGCTGATGAAGGCGATGATCCCGATTGGGCCACTGGTCGGCAAGGCGATGGGCCAGCCGCCCAACCTGCGCGAGCTGATCAACTCGGCCGATGGCGTCACCTTCTGGGCGACCTACGAGAAGGCCGAACGTGAGCTCGGCTACCAGCCGCGCGGCCTCGAAGACGGCTTGCGGGCGATGCTCGAAGCCGAAGGCCGCCTGCCAGACGCCGCCGCGGCATAGCGGCACTCGCCCGGCGCCTCGCCCTCAATAAGCTCCAGCCCCGATGCGATTGATCGATGTCGAGCATCTCGGCCGTGAACGCGTGATCGGCTGCTGGGAAGTCGACGGGGCGCTGGTCGACCCCGGCCCCGAGTCCTCGTTGCAGACCGTTCTCAGCAAGCTCGGCGACGAGGTGCCGCGAGCCATCCTGCTGACCCACATCCACCTCGACCACGCGGCGGCGACCGGAGCGCTGGTCGAACGCTGGCCCGAGCTCGAGGTCTACGTCCACGAGCGCGGCGCCAAGCACCTCGTCGACCCCTCGCGGCTGTTGGCCAGCGCCCGCCAGCTCTACGGGGACAAACTCGAGTACCTCTGGGGGCGGATCGTGCCGGTGCCCGAGGCCAACATCCGGGTCCTGCAGGGCGGCGAGACGGTGCTCGGGATGGAGGTCGCCTACACCCCAGGCCACGCCTCCCACCACGTCTGCTACTTCGACAGCGACAGCGGCACCGCTTTCGTCGGCGACGTCGCCGCCTGCGTGATCCCGCCCTCGCAGCTGGTGATGCCGCCGACGCCGCCGCCCGACATCGACCTCGAGACCTGGGAAGGGTCGCTCGACACCGTCGCCGCCTGGGACCCGCAGCAGCTGGCGCTCACCCACTTCGGCGCGATCGAGCAGCCGGCGGCCCACCTGGAGCTGGTCCGCGAGCGGCTGCGCGAGGAGGCACAGCTAGCGCGCGAGCTCGACCGGGACGCCTACGAGGCCGACCTCCAGCGGCGGATCCGGGCCCAGCTCGGCGCCGAAGGGATGAGCGAGGGCACCGTCGCCGAGCTGCTGCAGGCCGTTCCTACCGCCTACCAGTGGCCCGGTCTCGAGCGCTACTGGCGCAAGCGGGCCGAGCGCGAAGCGGCCTAGCCCCTTCTGGACCGCAGCGCTCCGGCGGGATAGGTTCGGAGGGCCAGGCGAGCTTAAGCGCGAGGCCAACCGAAGGAGGAGTGCCGTGTTTGCACGAGTTGTCCGCTTCGAGGGCGCCGATGGGGAGTCGCTCAAACGCACCACCGACGAAATCCGCGAGCAGGGCGAAGAGCGAGGCGGCCCGCCACCTGGGGTGCCGTCGAAGCACCTCTTGATCCTCAGCGACACCGCGGGAGGGAAAGCGATGGCGATCAGCATGTTCGAGACCGAGGCCGACTACGAGGAAGGCGACCGCACCCTGAACGAAATGAGCCCGCCGACCGATGGGATGGGACAGCGGGTCGCAGTTGAAAAATACGAGGTGGCGATCGAGTTCGCGGCCGAAGGTTAGGCCGCTGTCGCTTAGCTAGGCGAGGTGCTCGCGCATCCGGGCTACCGCCTCTTCGATGCGATCGTCCGGGGTCGTCAGCGAGATTCGGAAGAAGCCCTCGCCGCTCGGCCCGTACATCGAGCCAGGCGAAATCACCACCGCCGCCTCTTCGAGCACCAGCTCGACAAAGAGGTCGAGGTGTGGCCCTCCGGGACCGGCGCCCAGACGTAGATCGTGCCCTGCGGGGCGCTGACATCGACGCCGATCTCCTGCAGGGCGCCGACCACCAGGTCGCGGCGGCGGAGGTAGATCGCGTTCTGCTCTTCGAGCGGCTCTTTCGGGCCCAGCAGGGCGGCGGCGCCGGCCAGCTGCACCGCGTCGAAGAGGCCCGAGTCGATGTTCGTCTTCAGCCGCCAGTACTCGCGGATCGCGTCGGCGTTGCCGAGGATCGCTGCGCAGCGCCATCCGGTCATGTTGTAGCCCTTGGAGAGCGAGAAGACCTCGACTCCGACCTCCTTGGCGCCGGGGGTAGCGAGAAAGCTGGGAGCGACGTAGCCGTCGTAGGTCGTCTCGGTGTAGGCGCTGTCGTGGACGACGAGGATCTGGTGCTCGCGGGCGAACTCGACGACGCGCTCGAAGAAGCCATTGGGGACGACGGCGCCGGTCGGGTTGTTGGGGTAGTTGACGAACATCAGCTTCGCCTTAGCGGCGGTCTCGGCGGGGATCGCGTCGAGATCGGGGGCAAAGCCGAGCTCCGGAACCAGCGGCATCACCTCGGGGGTGGCGTTGGCGAGGATCGGGCCGCCGGTGTAGACGGGGTAGCCGGGGTCGGAGGCAAGGGCGACGTCACCGGGGTCCATGAAGGCGAAGCAGAGGTTGTAGATGCACTCCTTGGCGCCGATCGCCGGGATCACCTCGCCCTCGGGATCGATCTCGACCCCGAAGCGGGTGTCGTAGAAGTTGGTGAATGCCTCACGGAAGGCCGCAGTCCCTTTGTTGCTCGGGTACTGGTGGGTGCCCGGGTCGGCGACCGCCGCCTGCATCGCCTCGACGATGTAGGGATAGGTCGGCCGGTCGGGGTCGCCGATGCCGAGGCTGATCACGTCGATCCCCTGCGCTTTCTTCTCGGCGATTCGCTGCTCGAGCTGGGCGAACATGTAGGGCGGCATCGCCCCCAGGCGCTTTGACGGCTCGGCAATCGGCATCGGCGCGAGACCCTATTGGTTGCAGTCGGCGAGCGCCTGGGCGAGCTCCGGCGAGAGCTCGCCCGAGCAGATCGGCTGCGCCCAGCCACTCAGCGTCACCGCCAGGTCCGCGCCGATCTCAACCTCGAGCTCACCGCCGTCGAGCTCGACCGTCAGCTGGCTGGGAGCGCCGCGCAGGTGGGCGGTGACCGCGGCGCCGCTGGCGCCGGTGCCCGAGGAGAGCGTCTCCCCCACCCCGCGCTCGAAGATCCGCGCCCGCACCTGCGAGCCATCGATCGCAAGGAAGGAGACGTTGGTGCGGTTGGGAAACAGTTCGTTCGCTTCGATCCCGGGACCGATCGCGCCGAGATCGAAGCTCTCGAGCTCGGCGGTCTCGACGACGATCGCGCACTGTGGGTTGCCGATCGAGACGTGCTGGAACTCCCACTCGCGACCGGCGGAGGTGAGCCTGCCTTTGCCGTCCTCGGCGCCGGTCGGAAAGTCCTTTGAGGCGGTCGCGGCGCGTCCCATCTCGACGCTGCAGGTCAGCTCGCCGGTAATCGTCGGCCGGATCGGCCCGGCGGCGGTCGAGATCGCGAACTGCTCAGCCTCGGTCCAGCCGTGGCGGCGCAGGTAGAGGATCGCCTCGCGAGCGCCGTTGCCGGAGAGCTCGGCCTCGGAGCCGTCGGGGTTGAAGATCCGCAGCTCGGCGACGAACTCCGGGTCCTCGCTCGGCGCCAGCATCAGCACGCCGTCGGACCCGAGGCCGAAATGAGGGTCGCAGAGCAGCCGCACCCGTGCCGCGGTCAGCTCCCAGGGCAGCTGGTCGCGCTCGACGATCAGGTAGTCGTTGCCGAGCGCCTGCCACTTCTCGAATCGGACCGGGTTCACGGGCCGGACCCTATGGCTTCGGCGATCCGCCGCGCGACCTCGGCATCGGTGCGCTCGGTGCGGTCGATCCAGGTCAGCTTGGGGATTTTTCGCGCCCAGGTGAGCTGGCGGCGGGCGTAGTTGCGCGAGCGCTTCTTCATCGGCTCGATCTCGCCAGCCAGCAGCTCGTCGAAGCCGAGTGCCTTGCGGGCGGTGCGGCCCGGACCGAGCGCCTCGGCCCGCCGTGCCTCCTCGACCGCGCCGGCGGCGACGATCGTCTCGACCCGGGCGTCGATCCGCTCGTAGAGCTGGGCGCGTTCCATGTCGAGGCCGAAGATCCTGGTCGGGTGGCGGGTCCCGGGCGACCACAGCTCGGAGTCCGCCGAATCCGGCGGCTGCTTGCGCAGCGAGAGGTCGGCGAGCGCGGCGCGTAGGTAGAGGCCGGTGCCGCCCAGCACCAAAGGCCGGCGATTCGCCGCCAGCGCGGCGTCGATCTCGGCGTGGGCGAGCGGCATGTAGTCGCCGACCGAGAAGTCCTCGGTGACCGGGACGAAGGAAAGGAGGCGGTGCTCTAGACGCTCCTGCTCGGCTGCGGTGGCGGCGCCAGTCAGTGCCTCGAGGCCCTCGTAGACCTGCAGGGCGTCGCAGTTGATCGCCACCGGATCCTCGCCGCGCTCACGCAGCAGAGCGGTGAGCTCGATCGCGACACCGGTCTTGCCGACCCCGGTCGGCCCGAAGATCGCGATGACGTCCATCAGCTGCTGCTCAGAGCAGGTGCGAGAGCGGCCGCGCGGCGACACCGGCGAGCGTTTGCGAGGTAGCGCCGGTGATCTCAACCTCGACCATCTCTCCCGCCGCCGCAACGCCGTCGAAGTTGACCGCCTTGTTGTGGCGGGTGCGGCCGCGCAGCTTGGTCTCGTCGGTGCGGCTCGTGCCCTCGACCAGGACCTCCATCGTGCGGCCGACGAAGCGCTGCGCCCGTTCGCTAGCACGGCGTTGGACCAGCTTCACCAGCCGTTCCAGCCGCTCGACCTTGACCGGGTGCGGCAGCTGGCCGTCCATCGTCGCCGCCTCGGTCTCGCGCCGCGGCGAGAAGATGAAGGTGAAGGCGCCGTCATAGCCGACCTCGTCGACCACCTCCAGCGTCTGCTCGAAATCGGCCTCGGTCTCGCCTGGGAAGCCGACGATGACGTCGGTGGTGATCGCGCAGTCCGGGACATGCTCGCGGATCAGCGCCACCCGGTCGAGGTAGCGCTCGCGCCCGTAGGTGCGGCGCATCCGTTTCAGCACCGCGCTCGAGCCCGACTGCAGCGGCAAATGGATCTGCTCGCAGAGCGAGGGCAGCTCAGCGTGGGCGCGGACCACGTCCTCCTTCATGTCCTTGGGGTGCGGACTGGTGTAACGGATGCGATCGATTCCGGCGACCGCGTCGATCCGCCCCAGCAGCTCGGCAAACCCGATCCGCCGCTCCAGCGGCAAATCGCGGCCGTAGCTGTTGACGTTCTGGCCGAGCAGGGTGACCTCGCGGACCCCGTCGGTGGCGAGCGCCTCGGCCTCGGCGACCAGCTCATACGGATCGCGGCTGACCTCCCGCCCCCGGGTCGAGGGGACGATGCAGTACGAGCAGGCGCAGTTACAGCCCTGCGAGATCTGCAGCCAGCCCTGGAACTCGCGCTCCCGCCGCGCCGGCAGATGGCCGGAGAAGTCCTCGAACTCGAAGTAGCCCTGCGCGGTCAGCGAATCCGAGGTCAAGAACTCGGCCAGCTTGTGGATCTGTCCTGGCCCAAAAGCCACATCGACAAACGGAAACCGCTCGAACACCTCCTCCTTCACCGACTGCGCCCAGCACCCCCCGACCCCGACCACGCGCTCCGGATCTTCCCCCTTCAACCGCTTCGCCTCACCGAGGTGAGCGACAAAGCGACTGTCCGCCGACTCGCGGATCGAGCAGGTGTTGAAGAGGATCAGATCTGCCTCGGCGCGACTAGGCGCCTCCTCATAACCAAGCGCAACCAGCATGCCGCGCATGCGCTCGGAATCGTGCACGTTCATTTGGCAGCCAAAGGTGGTGACGTGAAAGCGCTTGGCGGCAGTGATCATGGCGTCGAGACTACCGTTGGCGTGACGGTCCTCGGCAACCCCTCCCAAAACGCTCCGCTGTCGCTCCGCTTGAGTGTTTTGGGAGGGGTCACCGACGCCCGCCCCACTATCAAGCGCTGAGAACCTTGCCCGGGACCAAGGTCAGTCAGCTACACCCGAGACCGGGGCCGAGCGCCGTCCTTGGAAAAGCTTCCGAGGGACGGCCTCCAGACAGAAGCTTCCGTGGGACGGGTGGGCGCCGGGGTACCTCCCCAAAACACTCAAGCGGAGCCGAAGGCGGAGCGTTTTGGGGAGGTACCCCGGCGCCCACCCGCAACGCCAAACCCCTATCTAGCCGTTCCCGACCACTTTCTGCACCACGAACGCCGCCACGTTCTGAATTTCTTCTTCGCTCAGCTGTCCCCCGAACGGAGGCATCCCGCCACCGCCGTTGGTCACCTGTTCGATCGCTTCGGGTTCGTTCTGCGCTTTCGGCATCGTCGTCAGGTCGGGGCCGCCAGCGCCGCCGTGGCCGTCTTCGCCGTGACAAACGGAGCAGTTGGTGGCGAAAACCTGGGCTCCCGCTTCGGGGTCGCCGCCAGAGGCTTCTTCGCCGCCCGCGGCGCCGCCTTCCATCGCCCCCTCTTCGCCTTCCATCTCGCCGCCTGCGCCTTCTTCAGCGCCGGCCTCTTCGCCTTCTTCTGCTTCTTCCTCGCCGCCCGCGGAGTCTTCGGTTCCTCCCTCGCCAACGTCGCCGGCATCTCTTTCGGCGTTCTCGTTGGCTTCCTCGAACTTCGCCTCCTTGGCTTTGTCGGCCTCCTCGTCCTTGGCGTGGAGAACGGCGAAGGTGGCCGAGCCGCCGACGAAGATCGCAAACCAGATCACCACAATCGGCATCGCTTTGCCGGGGAATCCTTTGACGCTCAGTCCGATGAAGCTGACCCCGACCGCCGACAGGGCGAGGATGATCCCGCAGATATAGAGAAGCGTCTCGTTGCTCATAAGCCGCGCGGAACCCTATCGGCTGGACGCCCTGGACACTTCGCCGTGCGGTGCCCAAGCCTGAGCGGCTTCGCTGCAACACTTTGGTGGCCTTTAGACCCCCAAACTGTTGCAGCGCACCCCACGCCGGGGGGCTCAGGCCGCTTTCGCCTCGGCGATCGGAGTCTCGCCGGCCCCGTCGGCCTCAGCCTCGGCCGCAGCCGGGGCCGGGGCCTCGTCGCCCGCCGGCGCCTCGCCGTCGATCCCCAGCGCCCGGCGCACCTTGCCTTCGATCTCCAGCGCCACCTCGGGGTTGTCGACCAGGAACTGTTTGGCGTTGTTGCGGCCCTGACCGAGGCGGGTCTCGCCGTAGGAGAAGAAGGAGCCCGATTTCTGCACCAGGTCCTGCTCCATCCCGAAGTCGAGCAGGCCGCCCTCGCGCGAGATCCCGACCCCGTACTCGATGTCGAATTCGGCCTGCCGGAACGGCGAGGCGACCTTGTTCTTGACTACTTTCACTCGCACCCGGTTGCCGACCGCCTCGGTGCCGTCCTTGAGCGTCTCGATGCGGCGGATGTCGAGCCGCTGCGAGGCATAGAACTTCAGCGCCCGACCGCCCGGCTGGGTCTCTGGCGAGCCGAACTGGACGCCGACCTTTTCGCGGATCTGGTTGGTGAAGATGCAGACCGTGTTGGTCCGGTTGAGGTTGCCGGCGAGTTTGCGCATCGCCTGCGACATCAGCCGCGCCTGCAGGCCGACCGTCTGGTCGCCGATCTGCCCGTCGAGCTCGGCTTTCGGGGTCAGCGCCGCGACCGAGTCGATCGCGACCACGTCGACCGCGGTCGAGGCGATCAGCCGGTCGGCGATCTGCAGCGCCTGCTCGCCGTAATCCGGCTGCGAGACCAGCAGCTCGTCGGTGTCGACGCCGATCGCCCGGGAGTAGACAGGATCGATCGCGTGCTCGGTGTCGATGAAGGCGCAGACCCCGCCCAGCGCCTGAGCCTGGGCGATGATGTGGTTGACCAGCGTGGTCTTACCCGAGGACTCGGGGCCGAAGATCTCGACGATCCGGCCGCGCGGCACGCCGCCGATCCCGAGCGCCAGGTCTAGCGCCAGTGCCCCGGTCGGGATCGCCTCCACCTTGACCGTGCCTTTGTCGCCAAGGCGCATCAGGGACCCCTCGCCGAACTCCCTCCTGATCCCGGTAACGGCGGACTCGAGCGCCGCGTCTTTGGCTTTCACTTCTTTAGCCGACATGTCTTTCAAGCTCACCCTTTTATCCGCCATCTTCAGATCACCTCACTGCCGCCCGCGCCGGGCAGCTCGAATTGGGCCAACGGCGCGTAGCGTGCCCCGGTCGGCTTGAGTTCAGAACGGTAGAGCGTCAATCGGACGCCATAGAAAGGCTCGTGGAGCGCCGCCGGCAGCTTCCCCGGGGTCCTCTGGACCGCCGCCGGACGTTTGCCTTCGGTCCGCACTCGCGCGACCGTCAGATGCGGCCAAAACGGCCGCTTCTCGGCCTTGTAGAGCCCCGCTTCGACCAGCCGCTCGCCGACCTCCGCCTGGATCAGCTCGGCCCCCGGAGAAACGACAGGCAAGGCAAAGATCTTAGCCCGCCCACGCGGCGGTTTTTGCACCGGGTCGAACAGCTCGACCAGCGGCGCCGCGGCGTCGCTGCAGGCGCCCACCGCGGCAGCCGCCGGCTCGACCTCCTCCTCGTCGCGGTTGCCGAGGAAGGCGAAGGTGACGTGCAGCGACTCCTCCTCGGAGCGCCGCAACGCCGGGTCGGTCAGCTCGCGCTCGCCCCAGGCACCGATCCCGGCCCGCACCACCGCGGGCAGGTCGAGGGCCACGAACAGGCGGACCCGCTTGCTTTTGCCGACCTCCTTCGCCATGCCCGGGCACGCTACGCCGCGAAGGCGCACGAGTCAGCACGCGGGAGTAAATCTTTGCGCCACGAATTGAGCCAAAAGCGTGAACTACGGGAGGCGATCGGGAGGGGGCACGGATGCTGCGAGCGGGTGAGCCGAGTAGCGTCCGTGACCCCTCCCTCGCAAACCTAGATCGGCTCTTCGCCGCCGCCAAGCAGGACCCGCAGCAGGTGCATCCCGACCAGCGCCGAGCGTTCGCGGATGTCGCTGCGATCGCCGGGAATCACCGGATCGCGGGCCACTACGGTGCCGTCGGCG
Organism: uncultured Actinomycetes bacterium; assembly: GCA_963729055.1. Lineage (GTDB taxonomy): Bacteria > Actinomycetota > Thermoleophilia > Solirubrobacterales > 70-9 > VAYN01. The sequence continues at coordinate 300,092 of CAVSMQ010000010.1, forward strand.
AGCCGCGCGTTGAAGCAGACATAGCCGACCGGCTTCTCCTCGGTCCCCCCTCCCGGCCCGGCGATCCCGGTAATCGAGACGGCAACATCCGCCCCGAACCGCTCGAGCGCCCCGATCGCCATCGCCTCCGCGACCTCGGGCGAGACCGCCCCTTTGGCCGCGATCAGCTCCGGGTCAACCCCAAGCAGCTCCGCCTTCGCCTCGTTCGAGTAGGAGACGACGCTGCCCATGAAGTACTCGGAGGCGCCGGGCACGGCGGTGATCCGGGCTGCCAGCATGCCGCCGCTGCACGACTCGGCCAGGCCCAGCCGCCGCCCCTGCAACAGCTTCGCGACCTGTTCGTCGATCGTCTCGCCATCGAGGCTGAAGGTCTGTTTGCGGTGCCGCGCGATCAGCCCGTCGCGGACTTGCTCCGCCAGCCGGGCAGTCTCGTCGCGATAGCGCACATCGATCTCGATCTCCCCCCGCCGCAGGCAGGTCGTGATCTCGACCGCGTCTACGGCCACCCCACCGGCCTCGATCTCGCGCAGGCTTTTCGCCACCTCCGACTCGGGCACGCCGAACATCCGCATGGTGAAGCCGTACAGCGCCGTCGCCCGGTCGAGCACCGCCCGCACCTCGGGAGTCGCCAGCGCCGCCGGCCACATCGGCTGCAGCTCGCGCGGCGGCCCCGGCAGCACCACTACGACCCGCTCCCCGGCCGGCACCACCAGCCCCGGCGCGGTGCCGATCGGATCGAGCGCCGTCGCTCCCAGTGGCACCATCGCCTGCTTGCGGTTGGAAGCGACCAGCGCCTCCTCGTCGGACCAGCCGCGGCGCCGCGCAAAAGCGCGGATGATCTCCGACACCTTCGCCTCCATCGCCGGATCGAGCCGCAGCTCACGCCCGGCGAAGCGCCCGACAACCTCGGCGGTGAGGTCGTCGGCGGTCGGCCCGAGACCGCCGCTGGTGACGATCAGGTCCATCCCCTCGCCCTCGAGAAAGCGCAATGCCGCCTCCAAGTCGTCGGGGCGGTCGGCGACGATCAGGATGTGGGCGACCTCGATCCCGAGCTCGGCCAGCCGTTCCGACACCCACGGCCCGTTCGCGTCGGAGATGCGGCCGGTAATGACCTCGGTCCCAGTGACGACGATGCCGGCGCGAATCACGCCGGGCACGCTACCGGAGGGCGGCCATGCTCAGGCCGGATTTGCCCGTTCAGCCTGGGATCAGGACTCGGTGCCGGCGTCGTCGCTACCCGGCTCGCCGCCAGAAGATGACACGTGCGCCGGGATCGGGTCACCGCCGCCGGGCTGCAACACCCGCATCAGGTCAGCCTGGGTGATCAGCACTTGGCGCGGTTTCGAGCCCTCGTAGCCGGAGATAACGCCACGCCGCTCGAGCATGTCGATCAGCCGCCCGGCCCGCGTGTAGCCGACTCGCAGCCGGCGCTGGATCATCGAGACGGAAGCGGTTTCGGTCTGCACCACGAGCCGGATCGCCTCGTCGAGCAGATCGTCGGCGTCGGGGTCGAACTCGTCGTCGCCGCGGCCCTCCTCGACCGCGTCCTCGGGCGTCTCCAGCAGCTCGTCCTCGAACTCCGGTTCGCCCTGACGCGCCCAGTGCTTAGTGATCTTGGCGATCTCGTCCTCGGTGATGAAGGCACCCTGAACACGCTGCATCTTTGAGCTGCCGGCGCCGCGGAAGAGCATGTCGCCCTGGCCCAGGAGCGACTCGGCGCCGCCCTGGTCGAGGATCACCCGCGAATCGGTCTGCGACGAGACCGCAAAGGCAATGCGAGCCGGGATATTCACCTTGATCGTGCCGGTGATGATGTCGGTCGAGGGACGCTGGGTCGCCAGCACCAGATGGATCCCGGTCGCCCGCGACTTCTGCGCCAGGCGGATGATCGAGTCCTCGACTTCGGCCGGTGCGACCATCATCAGGTCCGCGAGCTCGTCGATCACGCAGAGGATGTGCGGCAGCGGTGCCTCGCCTTCCTTTTCGCGCTTGACGTTCAGTTCGGCGAGGTTGCGGCAGCGGGCCTGGCTCATGATCCCGTAGCGGCTCTCCATCTCGCCGATCAGGTTCGAGAGCACGTTGGCGGCGAGTCGCGGCGAGGTCACCACTGGCGTGAGCAGGTGCGGGACGTTCTCGTAGTGATTGAGCTCGACCTGCTTCGGGTCGACGAGGACTAGCCGGACGTCGTTTGGCGTCGCCTGCATCAGGATCGAGGAGAGGATCGCGTTGATGCAGCCGCTCTTGCCGGAGCCGGTAGTGCCGGCGACGAGCACGTGGGGCATCTTCGCTAGGTCGGTCCAGACCGCGTTGCCGTCGATCCCCTTGCCGAGCCAGGCGACCAGTGGCGAGGTCTTCTCGGGCCGCCCGGCGTAGATGTCGCCGAGGCGGACCATGCGGCGGCGCGTGTTCGGGACCTCGACCCCAACTGCCTGTTTGCCGGGAATCGGCGCCAGGATGCGGATGTCGGTCGAAGCCAGCGCGTAGGCGAGGTCGTTGGCGAGCTCGGTGACTTTCTTGACTTTGATGCCCGGGGCGAGGCGCATTTCGTAGAGCGAGACGTGCGGGCCGCTGACGACGCCGACGATCTTCGCCTCGACCCCGAAGTGCCCGAGCGTTTCGATCAGTTTGCGGCCGATCGCTTCCTGGTCTCGAGGGTCCGGTCCTTTGTCGCCCTTGCCGCGCTCCAGCGCTTTCATCGGCGGCGGGTTGTAGTCGAGCTCGTCGGCGACAGTGACTCCCCGGGTGTTGCCCATTGGAGTCACCTCGCCCGGCGTCGGGGATGGATTGTTGCCGGGCGAGGTTTCATCAACCGGCACGTCCTCCGCTTCGCGTCCGGGCGTGCCGGGCGGGTCTTGGAGTACCGCGGTGGCCTCGTCGTCCTCACCCTCGTCCTCTGCCTCGGAATTAGCGTCGAAGATCCCCGCCGCGGCGAAGTCGGCCGTATCGTCCTCGTCGGCCAGGGCCACGGTCGGGTCGAAGCCCTCGTCGTCCTCGGGGTAGCCCTTCATCACGTCGGTAGCGCCGGCGACGGTCTCGGCCTCGTCGGCGCGGCGGGCTTGGCGGTCCTCGCGCCAGTCGGCGTGGGTGCGGACCGCGGTGCGGGTCGCGCCAGCGCCGCCGCTGAAGATCGCGCGCAGGCCGCGGCCGACTCCGCGCGCCAACGCCGAGACCGAGGTCCCGGTCAGCAGCATGCAGCCGCTGACCAACATCAGCAAGACAAAGATCCGGGCGCCGACCGAGCCGAGCAGGTAGAAGAGCGCGGTTTCGAGGCCGTAGCCGACCTTGCCGCCTTCCCAGCCGGCGAAGAGGACGAAGATCAGGTAGATCGAGGCGGCGAGCAGGACGAGGCCGAGCAGGTCGAGGTGGCGCTGTTCAATCCCCTCCGGCAGGTGCAGGCCGCGCCGCGCCTTCGCTGCTTTTTTCCCTTTTGCTGGTTTTTTGCGGCGGGCAGGGGCGGACCTCTTCTGACGAACGAACATGGGGATCCGGTTCGACGCCGGCGTCCCTTCCCCTGCGAGGGGTCTGGACCCGCCCTAAATTCCCTCTAAAAGCGGGGTAATTTAGTTTTGGCGACGGCTAAGATCGTCTCCATGATGCTTGCCGATCCCGAGGCTCAGATGGGCGGTCGCGTCCTCGTCGTCGAGGACGACGCCGACATCGCCGATGTCCTGCGTCGCTCGCTCCGCAACGAGGGATACGAGGTGCGGACCTCCGCCGACGGGATCGAGGCGCTCGACGTCGCCGCCGGCTTCGTCCCCGACCTTGTCGTCCTCGACCTCGGCCTGCCCGGCCTCGACGGCGTCGAGGTCTGCCGCCAGTTGCGGATGGAGGGTGACGTGCCGATCCTGATTCTCACTGCCCGCACCGAGACCGAGGATCGGGTCACCGGCCTCGACTCGGGCGCCGACGACTACTTGGTCAAGCCGTTCGAGCGCAAGGAGCTGCTGGCCCGGATCCGGGCATTGCTGCGGCGGCGGCCACCGCGCGGCGCCGCCTCGCTCGAGGTCGGCGACCTGACGCTCAATCCCGACACCCGCGAGGTGCGGCGCGGCGAGCGCGAGATCGAGCTGACCAACCGCGAGTTTGAGCTGCTCGAGTTCCTGATGCGCAATGAGCGCCTGGTCGTCTCGCGCGAGCGCCTGCTCGATGAAGTCTGGGGCTACGACCCGACGGCCGCGACCAACACGATCGACGTGTTCATCTCCAACCTGCGCCGCAAGCTGGAGACCGGCGGCGAGCCGCGCCTACTCCACACCAAACGCGGCGCCGGCTACGTGTTGAAGGACTAGCTCCGTGGCGGCAGCCACCCGCAGTCGCTTCGCGGCGTGGTTCCGTCGCCTCGTCCATCCGCGTTCCTGGCCGGTCCGCTGGCGCCTCGCCGCTGCCTCGGCCGGACTGACCCTGGCGATCCTGCTCGTCTTCGGCGGCGCGATCGGCCAGATCGCCACCCAGCGGATCCGCGACGACTTCAACAACGAGGTGCGGAGCGCGGTACAGATCCTCGCCAACGAATTCGAAGTCGTCTACCCGCCGCTGGGGGAACCGCAGGCGCTGAAAGGCCCGCAGCTGAATGAATTCGTCCTCCCCAACGACGCCTCGGCAAAAGTCTTCGACATCAACGGCAACGTGCTGAAGGAAAGCACCAACGCCGTACCGCTCGGCCGACCACGGCGCGGCCTCACCGACCACGGCGAGATGCGGGTGGCGACCGAAGCGATCAGCTCCGGCGGCGAACTGACCGGCTACGCCCAGTACGGGCGCAGCATCGACCACGTCGAGGCGACGGTCAACCGGGTCTGGCTGCTGATCGGCGGCGGCATCCTCGGCGGCACCCTGCTCGCCAGCTTTGCCGGCGTCGCGATCGCCGGCCGGGCAATGCGACCGATCGCCTCCCTGACCCAGACGGCGCGCGAGATCGCCGCCACCGGTGACCCCTCGCAGCGGATGCCGGGGCCGGAGACCGACGACGAGGTCGGCGAGCTGGCGCTGACTCTGCAGGAGATGCTCGAATCGCTCGACGCCGCCCGCACCGAGCGCGAGGCCGCAATGCAGACCCAGCGCGAGTTCGTCGCCGATGCCTCGCACGAGCTGCGCACGCCGCTGACCAGCATCCTCGCCAACCTCGAACTGCTGCAGGCCTCGCTCGACTCCCACCAGTCGGAGGACCGCGAGGTGGTCGACTCGGCGCTGCGCTCCTCGCGACGGATGAGCCGCCTGGTCGCCGACCTGCTGCTCCTCGCCCGCGCCGACGCCGGTCGCCTCGGCCAGCACCGCCGCTGCGACCTCGCCGAAATCGCCGGTGATGCGGCGGCCGAGGCGGCGCCGCTGATGGGCGATCGCATCCTCGAGATCGACAACGAGCGGCCGCTGCGGGTCGAAGGCAACCCCGACGAGCTGCACCGAATGGTCCTCAACCTGCTCGACAACGCCGTCCGCCACACTCCCACGGGGGCGACGATCGAGCTGCGGCTCGGCGAGACCGACGGCCAGGCCGTGATCGAAGTCGCCGACGACGGGCCGGGCATCCCGGTCGCCCTGCGCGAGCAGATCTTTGAGCGCTTCGTGCGCGGCGAGGGTCCCTCCGATACCGCTGCCGGCACCGGCACCGGGCTCGGCCTGGCAATCGTTAGCGCCGTCGCGAGATCGCATGGCGGCAGCGTCGAAGCCGGCGAATCGGCCAGCGGTGGCGCCCTCTTCCGCGCCCGCATCCCGATCGCCGAGCGCGATCCGGAGACGATCGAAGTCGCGTCATAAGACTCAGTCCAACTTTTAGCGAGCCTTAAGAATTACTACCTAGATTTCACAACTGGACGAGACACACTAGCCCGCCGGGATTCTCCCCAGACACTATCCCGGCGGGCTTTTTCTTTGGCTGGATTCGCGGGACGGGCTAGGGATCAGGGCTTGGCGAGAGGGACGCCGGCCGTCCTCCGCGGGAATTGAGTCGGGGGCCCTTCGGGCCGCCCTCCGGATGATGCTGCGCCCCTATGGGGCGCAGGGATCGGATTGCATTTCCGCCGCTTCGCGACATTCCCGCGGAGGACGGCCGGCGTCCCTCCGACGAATCCGGGTCCGAGCGTCCGGGACGTCCAAAGAACGAGCTCCGCATCTTCATTAGCTTCGCGGGACCGAGCGTCGAGGTTGCCTTTTGGCCCGGTATGCGGGTGAAAAGGCAACCTCATCGCGGCGATTCCCCCGGGTGCGGCTACACCCTGCCGGAGTCGCAGCCGGGGGAATCCCCCTCGCTCCGCGGTGCGGCCCTAGACCTCGACGACTACTGGGACGACCATTGGGCGGCGTTTGAGGCGTTGCCAGACGAACTTGCCGATCTCGGCGTGGAGGTCCTCCTCGATCAGGTTCGGGTCGCGGGCGGCGCCGTTGTTCTTGACGCCGGCTTCGATCGAGTCTTCGACCAGGTCGGAGATGTCTTCGACGATCGAGTTGGCGTCGTCGAGGAAGGCGACGCCGCGAAAGATCACCTCGGGGTCGGCAACGACCGAGGCGTCGTCGGAGGAGATCGTGACGACGACGATGAAGATGCCGTCGGCCGAGATCTCGCGGCGGTCGCGAAGGGCGGCGTCGTCGGGGTCGCCGATGTCGACGCCGTCGACGTACATCGTGCCGGCGTGAATGTCCTCGCCGAAGGCGGCGGAATCCGCGTCGACCTCGAGCGGCAGCCCGTTGCGGCCCTGGAAGACGTTCTCGGGGTCGACCCCGACCGCCTCGGCCAGCTCGGCGTGGAGCCGTAGCCGCTTGTGGTCGCCGTGAACCGGCATCACGAAGCGCGGTTTGGTCAGGTTGAGCATTAGCTTCAGCTCCTCCTGCCAGCCGTGTCCGGAGGCGTGGATCGGCGCGTCTTTGGCGGTGATCACGGTGGCGCCGATCTCGTAGATGCGGTCGATCGTCTCGTTTACGGCCCGCTCGTTTCCGGGCACCGGGGTGGCCGAGAAGACCACCGTGTCGCCCCTGCGCAACCGCACGTCGCGGTGGTCGTTATTTGCCATCCGCCGCAGCGCCGAGAGCGGCTCGCCCTGGCTGCCGGTCGAGATCACGACGACTCTCTCGTCCGGGAAGTCCTCGATCTCGCGTGGCTGGATGAAGACGCCCTGCGGCGCGTTGGCCATACCCAGGTTGGAGGCGATGTTGAAGTTCTTGCGCATCGAGCGCCCGACCAGCGCCACTTTGCGGTCGAGCCGCACCGCGGCGTCGATCACCTGCTGGACGCGGTGGATGTTGGAGGCGAAGGAGGTGACGACGATCCGGCCCTCGCAGCGCGCGAACGTCTGGTAGAGCGCCGGCCCGACACTCGACTCCGAGGGCGCCACCCCGGGTCGGTCGGCATTGGTCGAGTCGCCGCAGAGCAGCGTCAGCCCTTCCCGCCCCAGCTCAGCCAGGCGGGAGACGTCGGCGGGCTTGCCGTCGACCGGCGTTTGGTCGAACTTGTAATCGCCGGTCATCAGGACGTTGCCGGTCGTCGGTGTTGATCAGCACGCCGCGCATGTCGGGGATCGAGTGCGCGAGGTGGACCAGCTCGAGCTCGAACGGCCCGCGCTTCACTTTCTCCCCCGGTGGTAGCTCTTGCAGCGGCGCTTTATCGCCGAGCTTGTGCTCGTCGAGCTTGGAGCGGACCATGCCGATCGTCAGCAGGCCGCCGTAGATAACCGGTGGCATGCCGATCTCGCGGATCACGTAGGGCAGCGCCCCAACGTGGTCCTCGTGGCCATGGGTGAGGACGATCGCCTCAATGTCCTCGCTGCGCCCGCGCAGGTAGCTGAAGTCGGGCAGTACTAGGTCGATTCCGTGCATCTCGGCGGTCGGGAACATCAGGCCGGTATCGACAACGACGATCTTGCCGCCGTATTCGATCACCGTCATGTTCTTGCCGATCTCGCCGAGGCCGCCGAGCGGCAGCACGCGAAGTTTGTTACTTGGCACTACTGGTTCTCTCTTTCTGAAGTGTGGTGGCGCGCACGCCGGGAACTAGATGGTGGATTCCCAATCCGCGTCTGACTGGGGGCGTGTCATCCAGATGAGCGGGGATTGGGAATCAACCATCTAATGGGCGACGGGAACGCCGACGCCCTCGAGGGCGGCCCGTACGATGGCCCGCCGCTCCTCGTCCGCCGGCACCAGAGGGAGCCGGACGCGCGAGGAGGCCAGGCCCAGCATCTCCAGGCCGGCCTTGACAGGGATCGGGTTGGTCACCGCAATCGATTCGTAAACCTTGGTTAGCTCGGCGTCGATCTCGCGGGCTCGGTCGAGGTCGCCGGCTTGCGCCGCGTCCCACATCTCCCGCATCTGCGGGCCGACCAGCTGCGAGGCGACGAGGATGCCGCCGGCGCCGCCGAACTCGAGGACGCGGAGGAAGGTGTTGTCGTTGCCAGCGAGGATCGCGAGCCCGTCAATCGGGCCCAGCTCTTCGTCGTTGGCCTGCTTGACCGCGACGATGTTGTCGATCGCCGCCAGCTCACCGAGCAGCGCGGGGTCGGCGTTGACGATCACCCGCGAGGGGATGTTGTACATCACCATCGGCAGCTCCGGGACCGCCGCGGCGATCGCTTCGAAGTGGGCGCGGATCCCAGCCCGGTTGGGCTTGTTGTAGTAGGGGACGACGACCAGCGAGGCGTCGGCACCGGCGTCGGCGGCCATCCGCGTCAGCTCTCCCGAGTGGCGGGTGTCGTTGGTCCCGGTGCCGCAGATCACTAGCGGCTCGTCGCCGACCTCAGCCCGCACCGCCTGCAGCAGCTCGATCTCCTCGCCATCCGTCAGGGTCGGGCACTCGCCGGTGGTGCCGGCGACCACCAGCCCGTGCGAACCGTGCTCGAGCAGGTGGGCAGCGAGGCGCCGAGCGCCATCAAGGTCAACGCGGCCGTCCTCGTCGGAACGGCGTGCACATCGCGGTAATAACGCCGCTGATCTCCTTCATCGCTCTGCCAGGGTACTGCGTCCGGCCGCTGCCACGTTGTGAAAGCGGCACTCAGAGCAGCTTCTCGAGCCCGACCGTGAAGCGGTCCGGGAGCTCGCCGACCTTGCGCACCGCAAGCACGACGCCCGGCATGAACGAGCGCCGGTCGATCGAGTCGTGGCGGATGCTCAGCGTCTGGCCGACGCCGCCGAAGATCACTTCCTGGTGGGCGACCAGGCCCGGCAGCCGCACCGAGTGGATCGGCTGGTGGACGTTGCCGCCCGCCGCCTCGATCAGCTCGGCGGTGCGCTTCGCGGTTCCCGAGGGGGCGTCGAGCTTTTTGTCGTGGTGCAGCTCGATCACCTCGCACTCGGGCATGTGCGGGGCAATTTTCTGCGCCACCTCCATCATCAGCACCGCGCCGATCGCGAAGTTGGGAGCAACGAAGAGGTTCGCCTCACTCGCCTCGGCCGCCGCCTGCGCCGCGTCGAGGTCGAAACCGGTGGTGCCGACAACCGCGTGTACGCCCGCCGCCAAACAGGCGCGGACGTTCTCCAGCGCCACCTCGGGCACGGTGAAATCGACGACGACCTCGACCTCGCCGAGGATCTCCCCCAACTCGACCCCGAGCGCCGGATCGGCCCGCCCCGCAAGCTCCAGGCCCTCGGCCTCCTCGACCGCCTCGCACACCGCCTCCCCCATGCGCCCGGCGGCGCCGGAGACGCCGACCCGGATCACGCAGCTACCAGGGTCTCGCTGACCGGCGCCAGCGCCGCGCGGAACTTCGCCTCGTCGGCGCCGACGCAGGCTGCCGAGAGCCGCTCCTCGCCGTAGAGCTCGGCCGCCAGCTCGGTCAGCTGATCGACCTCGATCGCGTCCACTTTGGCCAGCATTTGGTCGAGGCTCTCGATTGGCAGCCCAAACAGGGTCGCCCGCGAGATCCGCGTCATCCGTGCCGCGGTCGACTCCGAGGAGAGGACGAGGCGGCCCTTAACGCTCTCCTTGGCCCGCCGCAGCTCCTCGTCGGAGACCGGCTCGGAACGCAGCCGCGCCAGCTCGGTGCCGATGATCGAACAAGCCTCCTCGACGTTGTCCTCGCGGGTGCCGACGTAGGTTGCAACCAGTCCCTGGTCGGTGAACTGCTCGTTGTAGGAGCCGACCGAGTAGGCCAGCCCACGCTTCTCGCGGACCTCGCGGAAGAGGCGCGAGGAGGTTGAGCCGCCGAAGATCGAGTCGAGGACGGCGAGCGCATAGCGGCGCTCATCGTCGCGGCGCAGGCCCGGCGCCCCAAAGCAGATGTGGTACTGCTCGGTCTCCTTCTGGTGGAAGCAGAGCTGGGCGCCGCCCTCGAGCGGCATGTCAGGCTGGTCGCCGCCAGCGCCGGTCGGGTTGACCAGCTGCTCGGCGAGGGCGACGATCCGGTCGTGGTCGAGGTGCCCGGCAGCGCCGACGACGATCTCCTGGCCGGCGTAGCGCTCGCGGTGGTAGGCGTCGATGTCGGGGATCGGGATCGAGGCGATCACCTCGGCCTCCCCCAGCACCCGGCGCCCGAGCGGGTGCTGACCGAAAACCGCTTCGGCGAGCACGTCGTGGACGCGGTCCTGCGGCTCGTCCTCGTACATCGCGATCTCCTCCAGCACCACCTGGCGCTCGGAGTCGATTTCCGGATAGCTCGGGTCGAGCAGCATCTCGGCCAGCAGGTCGAAGACCTCGTCGGTGTGCTCGTCGAGGAAGCGCGCGTGCAGGTGCGTCGTCTCCTTGCCGGTGGCGGCGTTGACCGAGGCCCCGAGCCCATCGAAGCGCTCGGAGATCTCGATCGCCGAGTAGCGCGGCGTGCCCTTGAACAGCAGGTGCTCGAGGAAGTGCGAGACCCCGGCCTGTGCCGGGGTCTCGTTACGCGAACCGGTCCGGACCCAGAGCCCGAGCGCCACCGAGCGGACCGAGGGAACCTCCTCGGTCACAACCCGAACGCCCGAGCCGAGCTCGGTGACCTGCGCCGCACTCAATCCCGTCTCGCTCAACGACGGCTCTCACGTTCGCGACGTCGACCGTCACGGCCGCCGCGCCCACCGCGATCTCCGCCGCCGTTGCTGCGGCCACCGCCGCCGGAGCCGACCGCAGCCAGCTCCTCCGGCGATTTGCCCTCGATCGAGGGATCGTCGGAGAGCCGCAGGCCGATCCGGCCACGCTCCTTGTCGACCTCGACCACGGTGACGTCGATCAGGTCGCCGGAGCTGAGCACGTCGTCGACCGAGTCGACCCTCTCCCCCGGTTTCACGTTGGAGATGTGAAGCAGGCCGTCGGTGCCTTTGACCAGCTCGACGAAGGCTCCGAAGGTCGTCGTCTTGACGACTTTGGCCGACTCGTAGCGGTCGCCGATCTCGGCCTCCTTGGTCATCGAGTTGATCCGCGCGACGCAGCCCTCGACGAGGTCGCCGGTCGGTGCGTAGATCCGCACCGTGCCATCGTCCTCGACGTCGATCTCGGCTTCGAACTCCTCGCACAGAGCGCGGATCGTTTCGCCGCCTTTGCCGATCACTGCGCCGATCTTCTCCGGGTCGATTTTGATCGACTCGATCGCCGGCGCGAACTGCGAGAGCTTCGGGCGCGGCCCGTCGATCGCCTCGGCCATCTTGCCGAGGATGAACTGGCGGCCCTTGTGAGCCTGGTCCAACGCATCTCGCAAAATGTCAAAAGTGACGCCGGTGATCTTGATGTCCATCTGCAGGGCGGTGATCCCGTCGGCGGTGCCGGCGACCTTGAAGTCCATGTCGCCGAGGTGGTCCTCGACGCCGGCGATGTCGGTGAGGACGATGTAGTCGTCGCCCTCCTTGATCAGGCCCATCGCAACGCCGGCGACCGGTGCGGTGACCGGCACGCCCGCCGCCTGCAGCGCCATCGAGGAGGCACAGACCGAGCCCATCGAGGAAGAGCCGTTGGACTCGAGCGTCTCGGAGACGACCCGGATCACGTACGGGAACGACTCTTCGTCCGGGATCGTTGCCACCAGTGCCCGCTCAGCCAGCGCGCCGTGACCGATGTCACGCCGCTTCGGGCCGCGCATGAAGCCGGCCTCCCCGACCGAGAAGGGCGGGAAGTTGTAGTGGTGCCAGAAGCGTTTGGTCGTCTGCAGCCCGAGGGTGTCGATCCGCATGTCCATCCGCGTCGTGCCGAGCGCGACGTTGGAGAGGATCTGCGTCTCGCCGCGGGTGAAGAGCGCCGAGCCGTGCACGCGCGGGGAGATGTCGACCTCGGTCTCGATCGGCCGGATCTCGTCGGCAGCGCGACCGTCGGGGCGCTTCTTGTCGACTGCGATCGCCTTGCGGATCGTGTCCTTCTCGATGCTGTCGATCGCTGCCTTGACCTCGGAGCGCCGATCGGCCTCGGCCTCGGTGTCCTCGGTCTCCGGCGCGTACTTGGCGACGACCTCGTCCTTGACCTTGTCGATCGCCTCATAGCGCTCGAGCTTGCCCTCGGTCGCTATTGCGTCGACCAGCGCCTGGCCGTGTGAGGAACGAATCTCGGAGAGCAGCGACTCGTCGAGCTTCGGAGCCTCGACCTCGATCTTCTCCTTGCCGGCCTCGCGCTGGAGCTCCTCCATCGCCGCGACCAGCTTCTTGATCTCTGAGTGGGCGATGTCGAGGGCGTCGAGGATCTCGGCCTCGCTGACGCCGGTGGCTCCGGCCTCGACCATCAGGATCGCCTCGTCGGTGCCCGCCACGATTAGGTCGAGGTCGAGCTCCTCGTGCGTCTCCTCCTCGGGGTTGACGACGAATTCGCCGTCGAGTTTCCCGATCCGGACAGCGCCGACGTGCTTGGCGACCGGGACCGGCGAGATCGCCAGCGCCGCCGAGGCACCGTTCATCGCCAGGATGTCGTAGGGGTTGACCTGGTCAACTGACAGCGGCATCGCGACCAACTGGGTCTCGTAGTGCCAGCCCTTCGGAAAGAGGGGGCGAATCGGCCGGTCGATCATCCGCGCGGTCAGCGTCGCCTTCTCGCCGGATTTGCCCTCGCGACGGAAGAACGAGCCCGGGATCTTGCCCGCGGCGTACATCCGCTCCTCGACGTCGACGGTGAGGGGAAGGAAGTCCACGTCGCGAAGGTTGCCGACGGTGGCGGTGCAGAGCACCGTGGTGTCGCCGCTGCGTACGACGACAGCGCCACCCGCCTGCTTCGCGAGTTTGCCCGTCTCGAAGGAGATCTGGCTGTCGCCGACGTCCGCAGAGACGCGCTTAACGTCAAACATGCTCATTTAGTTTTTTACCTCCGGCCGCCCGGATGGCGACCATCTGCTTTCAGAACTGTCGTTCTCTTCCAACCGGAAGAGTACAGGCCAGCCCAGTTTGCGCCCCTTTCGGCAGCGTAGGAGCCCGCCGCGGTTGCAGTTGTCCCCAGCCGCTGCGTTTGTCCCCGCTATCCGAGGACAAACGCAGCGGGTGGGGAGAAGTGCGACGTCGACTTCGGTGCTCAGGCGGCAACAGCGCCGAGCAGGACCTCGGTCGCCGGGAACTCGCCGGGTGAGGGCGCTTCGTGGGTCCAGGCAACGAGGCCGTTCTCGTCGACCAAGACCAGGGTGCGGTTGGCGAAGCCGAAGTCCTCGACATAGGACCCGTAGGCCCGCGCCACCTCGCCCTTCGGCTCGAAGTCGGAGAGCAGGGTGGTGTCGATCCCAAGCTGCGCCTGGAAGGCCTTGTGGGCAAAGAAGCTGTCGACGCTGATCCCGACCAGCTCGACCCCGCGCTCGGCGAGCTGCGGCTTGACCCCCTGGTAGACCTCGAGTTGGTCGCCACAGACGGGGCTGAAGTCGCCGGGGTAGAAGACCAGCATCAGGCGGCGCCCCTCGTAGTCCGAGAGCGAGACCTCCTCGCCGTCCTGGTCACGCAGTTTGAAGTCGGGAGCCGGCGCCCCGACCGCGATCATCGACGCAGACCGAGCTCAGCGACCAAAGCGCGGTAGCGCTCCAGGTCCGTCTTTTCGAGGTAGCGCAGCATGCGGCGGCGCTTGCCGACGAGCATCAGCAGCCCGCGACGAGAGTGATGGTCTTTGCCGTGCTCTTTGAGGTGACCGGTGAGTTCGTTGATCCGCTCGGTCAGCAGCGCGATCTGGACCTCGGCAGAACCGGTGTCTTTCTCGCCGCGGCCGTATTTGCCGATCAGCTCGTTCTTTTTCTCTTTGGTCAGACTCATGTCGGTCTCAAAAAAGCCGCGCCCTTGTGGGCGACGGCTCGCTGGAAGCTAGCACAGCCGCGGGCTCAACTTCCCTCCGAGAGGAACCGCCGCAGGGCTCGCTTCGCCTCCTCTGGCCGACCCGCGCGGACGTCCTCGAGGGCGACTACGAGGAGCGCTTCGAGCAAGGGGTCGATGCCTGCGTGTTCTTCCGCCGCCGGCTCAGCACTCGCGGCGCTCTCACCGCTGTAACTGCGCTCGGGATGGCGGCGGTTGATCCGCTCTTGCTCGGCGGCGCTGAGCGAGACCTTCTTCTTCGGCACCGGCAGCTCTCCATGTAGCCGCAGCCGCGCCGCCCGCGAATCCTCGAGCCACTCGTGGGTACCGTCCAGACCTCCCTGCCCGAGCTCCTCGCCGGCGTGGATCGCAGTCAACAGGCTTTGGTAGCGCGGCGCCCCGGTTGCCAGCAGCGCCGCCACCTCGTCGGCCGCGACAGCCGGGCCGAGCGCCCGCGCTTTATCCCAGATGACCAGCTCGATCGCCACTTCCCCGGCTAGCAAGTTGAGCTCGACCTGCCTGCGGTCGAGCTGGATGCCGCAGCCGCAGATGCAGTTCACTGCCCGGTCCCGGCGAATTCGGCACAGATCCGGCGCGCGTCCTCGATGTCACGGCGCATCTGCTCGACCAACGCCTCGACCGAGTCGAAGCGCTCCTCGCCGCGCAGCCGCTCGACGAAGGCGACCCGCAGGTTCTGCCCGTAGAGGTCCTCGTTGCGGTCGATCAGGTAGGTCTCGATAAGCAGCCCGAGCTCAGACTCGAAGGTCGGTCGCACGCCGACGTTGGTGGCCGCCGGGACGCCGTTGGCGAAGGTCGCGTAGACGCCGTGGCCGGGGATGACCAGGGCGGGGTCAGGAACCTGGTTGGCGGTTGGGAAGCCAAGCTCGCGGCCGCGCTGCTCGCCAGCGACCACCGGGCCGTTGACCATGAACGGGGCACCGAGGCAACGCTGTGCCTCGGCGACGTCGCCGGCTTCAACCAGCGCCCGGATCCGGCCCGAGGAGACGGTCGCGCCGTCGACCTCGATCAGTGGCACCACCCGCGTCTCGAACTCCGCGTGGCGCCGGAGCATCTCCGGCGTCCCCCGCGCTTTCGCCCCGAAGTTGAAGTTCTCGCCGATCGAGACTTTCTGGGCGTCGAGCTTCTCGATCAGCACCTCGCGGATGAAGTCCTCGGCGGCGGTGCGGGAGAAGTCCTCATCGAAGGGGATCACCACCAGCTCTTGGACGCCGAGGCCTTCGATCAGGTCACGGCGAACCGCGAACGGGGTGATCAGCTTCGGCACCCGATCGGGGTGGATCACCGAGAGCGGGTGCGGGTCGAAGGTGAGGACCGTGTCGGCGCCGTCGATCACCGCCTGGTGGCCGAGGTGGACGCCGTCAAAGGTGCCGATCGCGACGTGGCGCGGGCGCGGCTCGGCATCGGGCAGGCTGGTCACCTTCATCGCAGTGCCTCGGCGACCGCGGGGACTAGCTCGGCGACCCGCTCGAGCGGCACTTCGGTACCGGCGTCGGCGACCTCGAAGGGACCGATCGCGCTGCGGCGCAGGGCCGAGCAGTAGGCGTCACCGAGGGTCTCGACCAAGGTGCGGACGTAGGTCCCGGCCGAGCACTCGATCTCGTAATGGGCGAAGCCGTCGTCGGCGCCGAGCAGCTCGGCCCGGTAGACCTCGACGTCGCGCAGCGGGGTCTCCACCACCTCGCCGCGGTGGGCCTTCTTGTAGAGGCGCTCGCCGCCGATCCGGACTGCAGAGGTCATCGGCACCCGCTGGCGCACGGTCCCGGTCGGCAGCTCGAGCGAGTCCGGGCAATTGCCGGTCTCGGTCAGCTCGCCGTCGGGGTCGCCGGTCGAGGAGCGCCAGCCGAGCCGGGCGGTTGCCAGGTAGGTCTTCGGCAGGCCAGTGAGGAAGCGCTGCAGCCGCGTTGCCCGGCCCAGCAGGACCAGCAGCAGGCCGGTGGCGAAGGGGTCGAGGGTGCCGGCGTGGCCGGCTTTGACGCCACGCTCGCGCCGCACCCGGGCGACCACATCATGCGAAGTCAGGCCAGCCGGCTTGTCGTAGAGCAGCACGCCGGCGCCGACGTCAGCCTGGGTCATGCTCAGTCGCCGAGCTGGGCGACGAGCTCGCCGCACAGGAAGGCGACCAGATCGTCGTACTCGAGATCGGTCGAGAAGCCGGCGGCGCGTTTGTGACCGCCGCCGCCTTTCTTGCGGGCGATCGCCGAGACGTCGACTTCACCGTCGCGCGAGCGCAGGCTGACCTTGCGGGCAGCGGCGCCGCGGTTGCCGAGGTCGCGCATCGCTGCCGCGACCTTGATCCCGTCGATCGATCGCAGGTGGTCGATTACGCCCTCGGTCATCTCCTCGCCGGCGCCGGTCGCGGCGTAATCGGCCTCGGTGATGTAACAGGTGGCCAGGCGCCCGCCGCAGTGGCGCGAGATCCCCTCGAGCGCCCGAGCAATCAGTTTCAGCTTCTCGATCGGCACGTGCTCGTAGAGGCGGCGGTAGGTGTCGTCGACGTCGACCCCGGCATCGATCAGCTCGGCCGCGACCCGGTGGGTGTGGGCGTTGGTGTTGTCGTACATGAACTTGCCGGTGTCGGTGATCAACCCGACGTAGAGCGCGGCGGCCAGGTCGGGGGTGATCGTCACCTCGAGCAGCTGCGCCAGGTCGTAGACGATCTCCGCCGTGCAGGAGGCCTCGACCGCGACCAGGTTGACGTCGCCGAAGCGGGTGTTGTCGTGGTGGTGGTCGATGTTGATGACGCGATTGCCGCCGCTGGTCAGGAAATCGACCGGCATGCGGTCGATGTTGCCGCAATCGAGGAAGATCACGGTGCGGTCGGCCATGTCGGCGGGCGGCTCGTGGAAGACCTCCTCGAGCGGCAGGAAGCGGTACTCGATCGGCAGCGGGAACTCCTTCGCCGCCATGAACATGATCGAGTCCTTGCCCAGCTGGGTGAGGACCTTGTGCATCCCGAGCAGCGAGCCGAGTGCGTCGCCGTCGGGCCCCTCGTGGGCGGTAAGCAGGAAGCGATCGCCGGCCAACAGCTCGGCCGCGACCTCCTCGCGCGAGGAACTGGCGAGGTCGACCGTGTCGGTCATTCCTCCACCTGATTCGGCGTCGGCGGCTCGTCCTCCTCTAGGAGTTGGGAGATCCGCACCCCCTCCGCGACCGTCTCGTCATAGCGGAAGCTCAGGGTCGGGGTCCGCTTCATCCGCGTCTCGGCGGCGATCCGGCTCTGGAGCACGCCGTGCGAGGAGCGCAGCGCCGCCAGGGTTGCCTCGCGCTCCTCCTCGTCGCCGAGCACGCTGACGAACACCTTGGCGGTGCGCAAGTCGGGTGAGGTCTCCACCGAGGTCACGGTCACGAAGCCGATGCGAGGGTCGCTGAGGTCGCTTGCGATGGCGGCGCCCACGACCTCACGGAGCACCTCGTTGATGCGCCGCATGCGAGAGACGGCCATGCTACTCCAGCGTTTGCTCGACCTGTTTCGTTTGGAAGAACTCGAGCACGTCGGCCTCCTTCACGTCAGCGTAGCCGTCGAGGACGATCCCGCACTCCTGGCCCTCCTCTACCTCCTGGACGTTGTCTTTGAAGCGACGCAGGGAGGCGAGTTTCCCGGTCCAGATCACGGTGCCGTCACGGATCAGACGGACGCTGGCGCTGCGCACGGCTTTGCCCTCGATCACCTGGCAGCCGGCGATGCGGCCGACTTTGGAGGCTTTGAAGGTCTCTTTGATCTCGGCCTCGCCGACGGTCTCCTCGACCTCGAGCGAGTCGAGCAGGCCCTCCATCGCGTTGCGCAGGTCCTCGGTGATTTTGTAGATGACCGAGTAGGTGCGGACGTCGACGCCCTCGCGCGCGGCGGCACGGCGGGCGTCGACCAGCGGCCTCACGTTGAAGCCGATGATCACCGCTTCGGAAGCCGAGGCGAGCATCACGTCGGACTCGTTGATGCCGCCGGTCTGCGAGTGGATGATGTTCATCGCGACCCGTTCCTGCGGCACCTTGGCGAGCTCATCCTGGAGCGCCTCCAGCGAGCCGGCGACGTCGGCCTTGAGGACGATGTTGAGCTCCTTGATGTCGCCGGCCTGGGCGCGGGCGAAGACCTCGTCGAGGCTGACTTTGCGGGCGTTGCGGCGGGCCAGCTGCTCGCGTTGCAGGCGGTCGGCGCGCTCCTGGGCCTGCTGGCGGGCGCGGCGGTCGTTCTCGACCGCCTGGACGAACTCGCCGGCGTCGGCGACGCCGTCGAAGCCGAGCACCTCGACCGGCATCCCCGGCACTGCCGCCTCGACGACCTCGCCTTTGAAGTTGTGCATCGCCCGCACCCGGCCCCATTGGGGACCGGCGACGAGCGAGTCGCCGACGTGGAGGGTGCCGCGCTGGACGAGCACGGTGACGACCGGGCCGCGGCCCGGATCAAGCTGGGACTCGATCACGTTGCCGGAAGCGGGCGCGTCCGGGTTCGCTTCCAGTTCCTCGAGCTCGGTCACCAGAAGGATGCTGTCAAGCAGGTCGTCGAGGCCCTGGTGGGTCTTTGCCGAGACCTCGGAGAAGATCGTGTCGCCGCCCCATTCCTCGGGCGTGATGCCCTCCTGGGCGAGCTCAGTGCGGACCCGTTCGGGGTTGGCGCCCTCTTTGTCGATCTTGTTGACCGCGATCAGCATCGGCACGTCGGCGGCGCGGGCGTGGTCGATCGCCTCTTTGGTCTGCGGCATGACGCCGTCGTCGGCGGCGACGACGACTACGACGACGTCGGTGACCTTGGCGCCGCGGGCGCGCATCGCGGTGAAGGCGGCGTGGCCCGGGGTGTCGAGGAAGGTGACCAGCTTCTCGCCGTGGTGGACCTGGTAGGCGCCGATGTGCTGGGTGATGCCACCCGCCTCGCCGGCGGCGACCTCGGTCTCGCGGATCGCGTCGAGCAGCGAGGTCTTGCCGTGGTCGACGTGACCCATGATCGTGACCACCGGTGGGCGGTCGACCAGGTCCTCATCGGCGTCGGAGAACTCCGGCTCCTCGGGCTCCTCTTCGGCGGCGCTGACGACTTCGATCTTGCGGTCGTACTCGTCAGCGATCGCTCTAATCGACTCGTCGGTCAGGGTCTGGGTGAGCGTCGCCATCTCTCCCATCATCATCAGTTTTTTGATCAGCTCACCGGGGGCCAGACCGAGAGCCTCGCCGAGCTCGCGCACGGTGGCGCCGGAGTTGACTTTGGTCGCCTCGGGCTCGACCGGGGTCTGCGGGCCCATCGGCGGCTCCTCGAGCAGCGGCCGGCGGCGGCGACCACCGCGGCGGCGCGGTGGGCGTTGCGGCGGCGGGCCGCCCATCTGGTCGCGGCGGGCGGCCTGCGAGTCGATCACGACGCGGCGTTTTTTCGCGGCGCCTCCACCCCCGCCGCCGCCACCGCTAGCGCCGCCACCGGCCGGCCGGACGGGTTTCGTCGAAGTGTTCGAGGAAC
The DNA here is from genome assembly GCA_963729055.1 of uncultured Actinomycetes bacterium. Lineage (GTDB taxonomy): Bacteria > Actinomycetota > Thermoleophilia > Solirubrobacterales > 70-9 > VAYN01. The sequence goes on from CAVSMQ010000010.1 coordinate 319,680, forward strand.
CGGCTTTGGCCGGGCCTTTCGGCGGCGCTCCAGCGGAAGCCGATGCTTTCGGAGCGGCGGGTGCGGCTGGAGCGTCCTGCTGCTGAACCTGGCCCTGGGCCGGCGCCGCTTTCGGCGCGGCGGCCGCTTGCGCCTCGGCTTTCGGGGCCGGCTCGGCTTTGGCGGGTGCCGCGGCGGCGCCCCCGTTGCCTTTGGCGGCGGCGATCGCTTTCATCGCGTCGGCCTCCTCGACACTCGAGGCGGCTGCCTTCGCCTCAACCCCAGCGGCTTTCAGCGCTGCCAACAGCTCTTTCGAGCTGAGGCCCTGGGCCTTGGCGATTTCGTGGACGCGCTTCTTAGCCACTAAGCCTGCTCAGCCTCCTCGGCGACCGGCTCGGCGGTATCGGCACCGTTCGTCTCGGCCTCCGCGGCCTTGACCTCAGCCTCGGACGCGGCTTCCTCCTCGGTTGCCGCCTCGTCGGCGGTCTCCTCGGCCAGCTCCGCCTCGACCGGGTCTTCGGTGGCCTCCTCGGCCTCCTCCTCGGCGATCGCCTCGTCGACGATCTCGTCGACCACCGACTCCTCGGCAGCAGCCTCTTCGACCTCCTCGGCGGCCTCTCCCTCGGCGTCCTCGACGAACTGCGAGAGGGCGCGGGCGACGATCTCGTCGACCTGGCCCTCGTCGGCGTCGGGGTCAGCGAGGATCTCGACCTCGGCCTCCGGTAGCGGCGCCAGCACCGCGACCTGGCTGGTCTCGAAGCGCGAAAGCGCCTGGTGCGTCGGCAGACCACAGTAGGTCGAGCTGGGGATCGCCGCATTCGGGCAGCGACGGCCGTTGGAGAGCAACGCCATGCAGCGGCCGTCGAAAGTTTCCTCACCCTCGATATCGATCTCCTGTTCTTCGGAGGAGAACTCGGTCTCGGACTTGATGTCGACGCGCCAGCCGGTCAGGCGGGCGGCGAGGCGGGCGTTCTGGCCGTCGCGGCCGATCGCCAGCGAGAGCTGGTCGTCGGGGACGATCACCGTCGCCTGCCGCTCCCCGTCGTCGACGATTACCTCGCGGACGCGGGCCGGCGAGAGCGCTTTGGCGACGAAGCGGGCGGGCTCCTCGTTGTAAGGAATGATGTCGATCTTCTCGCCCCGCAGCTCGGAGACAACCATCCGCACGCGCGAGCCGCGCGGGCCAACGCAGGCGCCGACCGGGTCGACCCCGTCGGCGTGCGAGACGACGGCGATCTTCGAGCGGTAGCCGGGCTCGCGGGCGACACCGACGATTTCGACCAGCTTGTCGGCAATCTCCGGCACCTCGAGCTCGAACAGGCTCTTGATCAGCTCGGGCGAGCGCCGCGAGACGACGATCGCCGGCCCTTTGGTCGAGTCGGAGACGTCGGTGATCACGGCCTTGATCCGCATCCCGTGGTCGTAGCGCTCGTTGTAGACCTGCTCGGATTTCGGCAGCAGCGCCTCGACCCGCTCGCGCAGCTGGACCAGCGTGTAGCGCTTGTCGGACTGCTGGATGATCCCGGTGATCAGCTCGCCAACCCGGTCCTGGTACTCGTCGTACATCATCTGCCGCTCGGCCTCGCGGATCCGCTGCAGGACGACCTGCTTGGCGGTCTGCGCAGCGATCCGGCCGAAGTCCTCGGGGGTGACGTCTTTGGTCGTGATCTGGTCCTCGTAAGGAGCGATCATCTCCGGGTCGAGCTCGGGGTCCTCCGGCTCGCGCATCTCCCCCGTCTCCGGGTCAATCTCCGGCTCCTCCTGCGCCTCAGCGGCCTCGGCCAGCAGCTTCTCCTCTAGCTCGGGCGGCAGGATCAGCTCGAACACGCGGAAGTCGCCGGTCTCGTGGTCGAGGTCAACGCGGGCGTATTTGGCGGCGCCGGGGGTCTTCTTATAGGCGGAGAGCAGAGCGTCCTCGAGAGCGTCCATCAACGTGTCGGCGCTGATGCCCTTCTCCTGCTCGAGCGCTTTGACTGCGTCGACGATCTCTTTACTCACTGGGACGACTCCTTGCTCTCGGACGTGGTGCTCTGGCGACGGTACTTCGGGCCCGGTGAGGAGACCTCGAGGGCGTAGTCGGCGCGCAGGTGGTTGAGGTGGTGCGTGACCCGTTCGCAGAGCGCCAGATCGACCCCGTCGGGATGGTCGATGAAGAGGCGCAGCGACTCGCCGCCCGGCTGCTCGAGGGCGACCAGGTCGAGGCTCGAGTCGAGCTCGTTCAACTGTTGCTGGATGTCTGCTTTGAGGTCGGGCATCTGGTGGCGTAGTTCCCCGTTTCGGGCCGTAAAAAAAGTGGGCCAGGCCCACTTCTCGAACAGCGCGAACAGATAGGGACGAAAAAAGCTTGAGGCGAGTATAGCTCGCCCGCAAAGGCGAGCAAATCGGGGCTAGGCGGGCGGGGAGGGGGTCCCCTCTTCCGACAGCCGGCGCTACGCGCCGGCTTGAGTATCCGTCGGCTGAGGGGACCCCCTCCCCGCCCTTGAGATCTCGACCTGGTCCAGAATTCGATCGGCTATCTGCTCCTTTGGGGCCTTCGGTAGCGCGGTCTCGTCGCTGGAGCTGATTAGGGTCACTGCGTTGTCGGGGGACTCGAAGCCGATTGAGGGGTCGGAGACGTCGTTGAGGACGATCAGGTCGACGTTCTTGCGGGTGAGCTTGGCGCGGGCGCGGGTGACTGCGTCGCCGCCGTGCTCAGCGGCGAAGCCGACGATCGTCTGGTTCTCGGTGCGGGCGGTGACCAGCCCGGCGAGGATGTCCTCGGTCGGCTGCAGGCTGAGCTCGAGGGAGCCGTCGCGGGTCAACTTCTCGCTCGACGCCTGGACGGGACGGAAGTCAGCCGGGGCGGCGGCCATCAGCAGGACGTGGGCCGCGGCGAACTCCTCGCGGGCGACCCGCTCCAGCTCAGCGGTGGTCTCGACATCAAGGCGCCGTACTCCAGGGGGTGCCGGCAATGCCACGTTGGCGGCGATCAGCGTTACCTCGGCGCCGCGGCGGGCGGCGGCGGCGGCCAGGGCGATCCCCATCCGGCCGCTGGAGCGGTTGCCGATGAAACGGACCGGGTCGATCGGCTCGCGGGTGCCGCCGGCGGTGATCAGCACCCGCAGCCCGTCCCAAGGGCGCTCGCCGGTCGGCAGCACCGCGTCAAGCCGCGCCAGCAGCTCGGCCGGCTCGGGCAGGCGGCCGCGGCCACGCTCGCCGCGCGAGGCCAAGAGGCCCTCCCCCGGCTCGATCACCTCGACCCCGCGCTCGCGCAGGGTCTGCAAGTTGGCCTGGGTCGCCGCGTTGGCGTACATCCGGTCGTTCATCGCCGGCGCCACCAGCCGCGGCGCCGGGCAGGCGAGGAACGAGGTGGTCAGCATCGAGTCGGCGATGCCGGCGGCGAGCTTGGCGACCGTGTTGGCCGAAGCCGGCGCGACCAGGTAAGCGTCGCAATTGGCGGCCAGCTCGAGGTGGCCGATCGGGTCGTGGCCCGGCTGCTCCTCGCCGGGAAAGGCGCCGCGCAGCGGGTCGCGCTCGAACTCGGAGCGCAGCACCGGTGCGCCGACGATCCCCTCGAAGGAGGCGGCGCCGACGAACCGCGTCGCGGTCTCGGTCATCAGTACCCGCACGCCGTGGCCCGCCAGGGTGGCGAGCCGGGCCAGCTCCAACGCCTTGTAGGCGGCGATCCCACCGCTGACGCCGAGCAGGATTCGTGCCATCAGAGCCTCCTAGATGAACTACTCACCTTGCCCCTTCCGGGGCGCCGTCAACTCGAGAACTAGGAGCGGTACTCGTATTTGAGCTTGCCTTCGGCAAGCTCTTCCAGCGACATCGAGAGGTAGTTCCGCTCGGCGTTGGTCTCGACCATCGGCGGCGGGTACTCACCGAAGCCGCCCTCGCCGAGGTTGTGGAAGTAGCTGTTGATCTGCCGGGCCCGCTTCGCCGACACGACGACGGCGGCGTAGTGGGAGTCGGCGTGCTCGAGAAGCTTGTCTACGCGTGGTTTGATCATCGGCGCGTCAGTCTAGAGACTCGGCGAGCTCGGCGCGCACGATCCCCACCAGCTCCTCGGTCGCGCGCTCCAGATCGTCGTTGACGACGCGGTGGTCGAAGTCGCCCTGAGCGGCCAGCTCCTGCTTGGCGGTCTCGAGGCGAGCGTCGATCGCCGCTTGCGAGTCGGTGCCGCGTCCGGCGAGGCGCTGGCGCAGGACCGCCGGGTCAGGCGGGGCGATGAAGATCTGGATCGAGTCCTCCATCGCCGCCCGCACCTGCTGGGCGCCCTGGACCTCGATCTCGAGCACCACCGAGTGCCCCTCCTCCAGCCGCCGCTCGATCTCGCTGCGCAGCGTCCCGTAGCGGTTGCCGCTGTAGGTGGCGAACTCGAGGAAGTCGTGTTCCTCGACCCGCCGGTCGAACTCCTCGGGGGTGAGGAAGTAGTAGTCGACCCGGTCCCTCTCGCCCTCGCGTGGCTGCCGCGTCGTCGCCGAGATCGAGAGCTCGAGCGAGGGGCAGGCCTCGAGCAGGGCCCGAATCAAGGTCCCCTTGCCGACTCCCGACGGGCCGGTGATGACGAAGACCTTCGATGCCATGCGGTCGCCGATATTGACTGGCCGTGTGGACGGAGGGCGCCGGTGTCCCTCCTCTCTCGATCTGTCGGCGATCGGAGTAGGATTCGAGCTGTCGCCCGCGAGCGCCGTCTCCTCAATCGCAAAACGTTCGGAGGGACACCGACCCCCTCCGTCCCTCGGAAGCTTTAGGCGAAACGACGTTGCACAAACGCTTGGGTGACCTCCACTTTGCTTTTTAAGCTTCCGAGGGACGGGGCGGTCTGGCCAGACAGGAACCGGGGTGGGGATCGGGGCAGCCTCCGAACGTTTTGCGATTGAGGCCCGGAGCTCAAAAGAGGCGAAAGCAGAATTCTCTACACGCCGACAGATCGAGAGAGGAGGCTGCCCCGAGCCCCACCCTCCGCACCGCACCGTCTAGGCGAGGTTCGCGATGCGTCTCGCGCTTAGCGACGCAGCAGACTGATCAACTCAGTCCGCTGCCTCTCGGAGAGCCCGCCGATCGTCTTCGACGGCGAGATCCGGCACTGGTTGAGGATGCGGTTGGTCTTCACCCGGCCGTACTTGGGAACGGCGAGCAGCATGTCGAAGACCTTGGCGGTCAGCAGGTACTCGGGCGGGTCGAGCAGGATCGTGTGGATCGTTTTCCGCCCGGCCTTCAGATCCTTCTTCAGCTTGGCCCGCGCAGTGCGGATGTCGTTAGCCCGTTTGAGCGCTTCCATCCGCTGATCGAGAGAGCGTTCGGGGGCCGCGAGGGACGAGGTCTTGACTGAGGGGGCAGGCATGTGCGCGGCGAGTATAGCCGCGGGTCGGGGGTCGCGCAAGCGCCGCCACAGCCAATTGCGCCCAAATTCACCTAGACCTCAAGTCGAGGTCTAGCGCAGAGGGACGCGGCAGCGACCGGCGACCGCCCCGTACCCGAGCTCCGCGCGCGACCCGGGAACCGGCCCGCGGATCGCGAGAAGTTCTCGGTTCCGACGGCGACCACGGTCGCCCCGGCGGCGAGGAATTCGGCGGCGTCGGCGCCGCTCGCGATCCCTCCCATGCCGACGATCGGCAGTCCGACCGCCGGCCGCGACCGCGCGCAGCTGGGCCAGCGCAACCGGCCGCACCGCCGGGCCGCGAGAGGCCGCCATGGCCGGCGGCGAGCGCCGGCTCGCCGTTGCGCGGATCGAGCGCCGCTCCCTTCAGCGTGTTGATCAGCGAGACCGCGTCGGCGCCGCCCTCCTCGGCGGCGACCGCGACCGCGGCGGGGTCGGCGACGTTGGGCGTCAGCTTGACGATCAGCGGCTTCTCGGTCAGCGGCCGCAGCGCCTCCAGCAGGGCCAGCGGTCTCGCTCGGGTTCTCGCCGACGATCAGCCCCGAGTGGACGTTGGGGCAGGAGACGTTGAGCTCGATCGCGGCGACCTCCTCGCGCTCGCCGACGCGCCGCGACCATGCGCGCGAAGTCCTCGTGGTCGGTCGCCATCACCGAGACGATCAGCGGCACCGGCAGCTCGGCCAGCTGCGGCAGGTCCTCGGCCAGGAAGCCCTCCAGGCCCTTGTTGGGCAGGCCGATCGAGTTGAGCATCCCCGCCGGCGTCTCCCAGATCCGCCGCGGCGCGTTGCCGGCCCGCGGCTCCGGGGTGATCGTCTTCGAGACGAAGGCGGCGAAGGGGAAGTCCTCGAGCAGCGCGTCGCCGAAGACCCGGCGGGCGGCGATCGCGTCGTAGGTCCCGGAGGCGTTGATCACCGGGTGCGCGAGCTCGATCCCGCAGAAGCTCAGGCATGGGCCAGCTCCGCCTCGGGCACCTCGGCGATCTGCTCGCCACGCGAGGACCGGGCCGTCGACGCAGAGGCGCAGGTAGCCGCCGCCGGGCTTCGGCACGGCGCAGCCGAAGCAGGCGCCGAAGCCGCAGGCCATCGGCGACTCGAGCGCCAGCTCGGCAGGGCGACGCCGCGCTCGGCGCAGAGCAGCCGCACCGCCTCGAGCATCGCCGGGGGGCCGCAGGAGTAGACGACCGCGCGAGTCGGCGTCGTCGCCGGCCAGCATCGCCGCAGCAGGTCGGTGACGTAGCCGCGGTGGCCGGCGTGGCCGTCCTCGCTGGCCAGCCGCACCTCGGGGCAGAGCGCGCCAGCGGCGAGCAGAAGAGCGTCGAGGCCGCCGCGAGTGCGCCTCGTCGCGGAAGCCGAGCAGGACGCGGTGCGGGACGCCGCGCTCGGAGAAGCGGCGGCGCAGCAGGGCCAGCGGCGCGATGCCGATGCCGCCGCCGACCAGGATCGCCCCGGCGGCGTCCGGGGTCGACCTCGCGCGGCTCGGCGAAGGCGTTGCCGAGCGGGCCGGTGACCCAGACCCCCTCCCCCGCCTCGAGCTCGCAGAGCCGCTCGGTGCCGGGGCCGACGCCGTCGATCAGGAAGTCGAGCCGCACGCCGTCCGCGGCCGGGCCGGTCTCGGCGACCGAGATCGCCCGCGGCAGGAGCGGCCGGCCGGCCGCGCTGCTCCCAGTGCTCGCTCGGCGGCGAGCATGTAGAACTGGCCCGGCGGCCGGCTCCGGGCCCTCGCGGTCGAGCAGCGAGAAGACCCGGTAGCCGCCGGAGGCGCGGTTCTCGGCGACCTCGCAGAGCCGGCGGCCGAACGGCGCGGTCATCGAGGCTGCGGCGCTCTGCAGCGCGCGTGGATCTCCTGGAGCGAGCGGACCTCGGCGTCGCCCTGCTGCCGGCGGCGATCGCCCGCGCCGCCGCCGTGGCGCCGGTCATCGTCGTGACGCAGGGGATCCCGTGGCGGACCGCGGCGGTGCGGATCTCGTAGCCGTCGGCGCGGGCGCCGGAGCCGGTCGGGGTGTTGATCACCAGGTCGCAGCGGCGCTTGCGGATCAGGTCGACGACGTGCGGCGAGCCCTCGCCGATCTTGTTGATCGGCGTCACCGGCACCCCCATCCGCTCGATCGCCTGGGCGGTGCCGCCGGTCGCGATCACCTCGAAGCCGAGGTCGTGGAAGCGGGCCGCGAGCTGGGTCGCGGCCGGCTTGTCGGTGTCGGTGACGGTGATGAAGACCGAGCCCTCGTCGGGCAGCGACGACGCCGGCGGCGGCCTGGGCCTTGCCGAACGCGGTCGGGAAGTCGGCGGCGATGCCCATCACCTCGCCGGTGCTCTTCATCTCCGGGCCGAGCACCGAGTCGGCGCCGGCGAAGCGGGCGAACGGCAGCACCGCCTCCTTGACGCTGACGTGGTCGGGCGGGCCGCTCGGGCAGCTCCTGGTCGGCGAGCTTCTCGCCCAGCATCAGCCGCGCCGCGATCTTCGCCAGCGGCACCCCGATCGCCTTCGAGACGAAGGGCACGGTGCGCGAGGCGCGCGGGTTGGCCTCGATCACGTAGAGCTCGCCGCCGGCGACCGCCGTACTGGATGTTGATCAGGCCGATCACGCCGAGCTCGAGCGCGATCCGCTCGGTGGTCGCCCGGATCTCCTCCAGCATCTCCTCGCCGAGGCTGAGCGGCGGGATCACGCAGGCCGAGTCGCCGGAGTGGACGCCGGCCTCCTCGACGTGCTGCATGATCCCGGCGACGTAGACCTCGCTCGCCGTCGCCGAGCGCGTCGACGTCGACCTCGATCGCGTTCTCGAGGAAGCGGTCGAGCAGCAGCGGGTGCTCCTGGTCGGCCTTGACGTGGGCCTTCGAGGTAGGCGCGCAGGTCCTCGGTCGAGTAACAGATCTCCATCGCCCGGCCGCCGAGCACGTAGGAGGGCCGGACCAGCAGCGGGAAGCCGACCTCGTCGGCGATCACCTCGGCCTCCTCGGCCGAGAGCGCGGTGCCGTAGGGCGGGTGCTTGATGCCGAGCCGGCGCAGCAGGGCGCCGAAGCGGCCGCGGTCCTCGGCCAGGTCGATCGCGTCGACCGGGGTGCCGAGCAGCGGCACGCCGGCCTCTTCCAGCGTGCGGGCCAGCTTCAGCGGCGTCTGGCCGCCGAACTGGACGATCACGCCCTCCGGGTTCTCCTGCTCGCAGACGGCGAGCACGTCCTCGGCGGTCAGCGGCTCGAAGTAGAGGCGGTCGGAGGTGTCGTAGTCGGTCGAGACCGTCTCCGGGTTGCAGTTGACCATCACCGCGTCGCGGCCGAGCTCGCGCGCGGTCATCGCCGCGTGCACGCAGCAGTAGTCGAACTCGATCCCCTGGCCGATCCGGTTCGGGCCGGCGCCGAGGATCACGACCGAGTCGCGCGTCGCCGCGGCGGACCTCGGAGGCGGCGGCAGCCGTCGGGCCGCGGCGCTCGTGGGCCGGAGTAGTAGTAGGGCGTCGCCGCCTCGAACTCGGCGGCGCAGGTGTCGACCGCCTTGTAGGTGCGGGCGAGGCCCTCGGTGCCGTCGCCCTCGCGGGCCAGCGCCTCCAGCTCGCGCAGGAACCAGCGGTCGACCAGGCAGCGCTCGTGGACCGCCTCGACGCTCGAGCCCGCGGCGGAAGGCCTCGAGGACCAGGTCGAAGCGCTCGGCGCAGGGGATCGCGAGCGCCTCCAGCAGCTCCTCGTCGGAGGCGGGGAACTCGGGCCGGCAGTCGAGCTCGCGCGAGCGCATCGCCTTGGCGAAGGACTCGCGGAAGGTGCGGCCGATCGCCATCACCTCGCCGACGCTCTGCATGTAGGTCGAGAGCCGGCCCGTCGGCGCCGGGGAACTTCTCGAAGGCGAAGCGCGGGATCTTGGTCACGACGTAGTCGATCGTCGGCTCGAAGGAGGCGGGCGTGGCGCGGGTGATGTCGTTGGGGATCTCCTCCAGCGCGTAGCCGACCGCCAGCTTCGCCGCCATCTTCGCGATCGGGAAGCCGGTCGCCTTCGAGGCCAGCGCCGAGGAGCGGCGAGACGCGCGGGTTCATCTCGATCACGACGATCTCGCCGTTCTCGGGGTCGACCGCGAACTGGACGTTGGAGCCGCCGGTCTCGACCCCGATCGCGCGGATCACCTTGATCGCCTGGTCGCGCAGCTCCTGGTAGAGCGGGTCGGTGAGCGTCTGGGCCGGCGCGACGGTGACCGAGTCGCCGGTGTGGACGCCCATCGGGTCGACGTTCTCGATCGAGCAGATGATCACGACGTTGTCGTTGCGGTCGCGCATCACCTCGAGCTCGAACTCGCCCCAGCCGATCACCGACTCCTCGACCAGGACCTGGTTGATCGGGCTCGCCGCGAGGCCCTCGGAGACGACCTGGCGCAGCTCGGTCTCGGTGTCGCCGACGCCGCCGCCCTGGCCGCCCATCGTGAAGGCGGGCCGGACGATCGCCGGCAGCGTGATCCGGCCCGTCGGCCAGCGCCTCCTCGACCTCGCCGAGGCTCTCGACGGTGATCGACCAGGGGATCCGCAGGCCGGCCTCGTTCATCGTCGTGCGGAACTCCTCGCGGTCCTCGGCGCGGCGGATCGCCTCGGCGTTGGCGCCGATCAGCTCGACCCCGAAGCGCTCCAGGGTGCCGTCCTCGTGCAGCGCCATCGCCAGGTTCAGCGCGGTCTGGCCGCCGAGCGTCGGCAGCAGCGCGTCGGGGCGCTCCTTCTCGATGATCTTCGTCACCGGGCCGGGCAGCAGCGGCTCGATGTAGGTCGCGGTGGCGAACTCGGGGTCGGTCATGATCGTCGCCGGGTTGGAGTTGACGAGGACGACCTCGTAGCCCTCCTCGAGCAGCACCTTGCAGGCCTGCACGCCGGAGTAGTCGAACTCGGCCGCCTGGCCGATCACGATCGGCCCGGAGCCGATCAGCAGGATCTTCTCGATGTCGTCGGCGCGGCATTAGGCATGTCGGCGAGGGTCCGAGGAAGCTGTCGAAGAGGTGGCGGGCGTCGTGCGGGCCGGGGCCGGCCTCCGGGTGGTACTGGACGGTGGCGCCGGCGACGTCGCGCAGGACCAGGCCCTCGACCGTGCGGTCGTAGAGGTTGAGGTGGGAGAGCTCGGCGACGCCGAAGTCGGTCTCCCAGCGGACCGGCTCGTCGCCCTCGATCCGCGGCTCGCCGCCCGGGCCCTCGACCGCGAAGCCGTGGTTCTGCGAGGTGATGTCGATGCGGCCGCGTCGCCAGGTCCTTGACCGGGTGGTTGGCGCCGCGGTGGCCGAAGGGCAGCTTGTAGGTCTCGCAGGCCGACCGCGCGGCAGAGCAGCTGGTGGCCGAGGCAGATGCCGAAGACCGGGCGCTTGCCGATCAGCTCGCGGACGGTGTCGACGACGTAGTCGAGCGCCGCCGGGTCGCCGGGGCCGTTGGCGAGGAAGACGACGTCGGGGTCCTCGGCGAGCACCTGCTCGGCGGTCGCGGTGCAGGGCAGCAGGGTCACCCGGCAGCCGTGCTCGCGCAGCTGGCGGACGATGTTGAGCTTGATCCCGGTGTCGATCCCGACCACGTGCGGGCCGTCGCCCGTCGAAGCGGACCGGCTCGGGCGGGGTGACGGTGCGGGCGAGGTCGGCGCCGGCCATCGAGGGCTCGGCGGCGATCCGCTCGCGCGCCTCGGCCTCGGCGGTCGCGGCCGGGAAGATGCCGCCGCGCATCGCGCCGCGGTCGCGGATGTGGCGGACCAGGGCGCGGGTGTCGACGCCGCTGATCCCCGGCATGCCGCAGTCGTCGAGCCAGTCGAGCCAGCCGCCCTCGGCGGTGGCGGCGTCCTCGCGGTTCTTGGCGTCGCGCATGACGACGCCGCGGGCGTGGACCGCTTCGGACTCCATCGCCGCGCCGGAGACGCCGTAGTTGCCGATCAGCGGGTAGGTGAAGACGATGATCTGGCCCGCGTAGGAGGGGTCGGTGACCGACTCCTGGTAGCCGGTCATCGCGGTGTTGAAGACGACCTCGCCGGTGACGCGCCCGGCGTGCGCCCAGACGGCGTCGCCGTCGAACCGCGTCCCGTCCTCGAGCAGCAGGTAGGCGCTCGGCGGCGCTCATGCGGCGACTCCGAGGCGAGAAGGTGCGCAGGCGGAAGGCGACCTGGCCGGCGGCGACGGTCATCAGCACCCGGCCGGTCAGGGTGCGGCCGGCGCACCAGGAGTTCTGCGAGCGGCTCTCGTAGCCGTCCTCGCCGACCGTCCACTCGGCGCCGAGGTCGCAGAGGGCGACGTTGGCCTCCGAGCCGGGCGCCAGCGTCGGCCGCTCGATCCCGAACGGGGCGGCGCCGCCGGCCAGCCGCTCGACCAGCAGGCCGAGGTCGATCACGCCGGGCAGGACCAGCTCGGTGTGGAGCGCGGCGAAGGCGGTCTCGAGGCCGGTCACCCCCATCGCCGCCTGCTCGAAGGGGACCTCCTTTTCCTCCGCCTGGTGCGGCGCGTGGTCGGTGGCGATGCACTCGATCGTGCCGTCGCGGAGGCCGTCGATCAGCGCCTGGCGGTCGGACTCGGCGCGCAGCGGCGGGTTCATCTTGAAGCGGTGCGGGTCGAGGCTGCGGACCTCCTCGTCGGTGAGGCAGAGGTGGTGCGGGCTGGCCTCGGCGCTGATCTCGACCCCGGCGGCCTTGGCGGCGCGCGACCGCCTCGACCGACTCGGCGGCGGAGAGGTGCTGGACGTGGATGCGGGCGTCCTCGTAGCGCGGCGAGCGCGGCGTCGCGGGCGACCATCGTCGACTCCGAGACCGAGGGGACGCCGGCGAGGCCGACCGCGGCCGAGACCGGCGCCCTCGTGCATGACGCCGTCGCCGGAGAGGTCGGGGTCCTCCTCGTGGAGGGCGATCGTTGCCGCCGCAGAGGCGCTGGTACTGGAGGGCGCGGCGCATGATGCGGGCGCTGCGGATCGGCAGGCCGTCGTCGGAGAAGCCGATCGCGCCGGCTTCGCGCAGTTCGACCATCTCGGTCAGCTCCTCGCCCTTCATGCCCTTGGTGACGGTGGCGAGGAAGCCGACCGGGACCGAGGCGCCGGCGCGCGCCTGCTCGCGCAGGGCGCTGATGTCGGCGGCGGTCGAGACCGGCGGCTGGGTGTTGGCCATCGCGAGGATCCCGCAGAAGCCGCCGGCGGCGGCGGCGCGGGTGCCGGTCTCGACGTCCTCTTTGTGCTCGTGGCCGGGGGTGCGGAGGTGGACGTGGGGGTCGAAGAAGGCGGGGAAGGCGTGCAGGCCCTCGGCCTCGACCACCTCGGCCCCGTCGGGCGTCGGCCGCGCCGGGCGCGGCGAGCTCGGCGACGCGGCCGTCGCGGACGACGAGGTCGTGCGGCGCCGTCGATCCCGGCGACCGGGTCGAGGACGGTGGCGTTGCGGAGGACCAGCTGCGCGGCCTCGCCCGGGCGCACGTCGAGCGTCGTCGGTCGAGCGCTCATGCGGGCTGTCCGATCGGGGTCGGGCCGGCGGGGGCGCCGTCGCCGTCGGTCGGCCGGCGCCGGGCGCTCGGCGCCGGCCAGCAGCTCGTAGAGGATCGCCATCCGCACCACCAGGCCGGCGGCGACCTGCTCGGCGATCAGCGACTGCGGCGAGTCGATCGCCTCGCCGGAGATCTCGACGCCGCGGTTGACCGGGCCGGGGTGCATCAGCAGCTGGCGCGGGCCGAGGCGGCGGCTGTCGACCTGGAAGGTGGCGGCGTACTCGCGCAGCGAGGGGACGAAGCTCTCGCTCATCCGCTCGTGTCTGCATCCGCAGCGCGTAGACGACGTCGGCCTCCTCGAGCCGGTCGAGCGAGTGCGCGACCGCGCAGCCGAGCTGCCTCGATCCCGCGCGGGATCAGGGTCGGCGGGCCGCAGACGGTGACCTCGGCGCCCATCCGGCTGGAAGGCGAGGAGGTTGGAGCGGGCGACGCGGCTGTGGAGGACGTCGCCGACGATCCAGATCCGCGGCCCTCGAGCGAGTCGAGGCGGCGGCGCAGCGTGTAGACGTCGAGCAGCGCCTGGCTCGGGTGCTCGTGCTTGCCGTCGCCGGCGTTGACGACCGCCGCCGGGGTCCAGCCGGCGACCATCTGGGCGGCGCCGGCGTAGGGGTGGCGGATCACGATCGCGGCCGGGTCGTAGGCGGAGAGCGTCGCCACCGTGTCCTTCAGCGACTCGCCCTTGTCGACCGAGGAGCCGGCCGCCTTGACCGTGACCAGGTCGGCGGAGAGGCGCTTGGCGGCGAGCTCGAAGGAGCTCGAGGTGCGGGTGCTCGACTCGTAGAAGAGGCTGACCACGGTGCGGCCGCGCAGGGTCGGCACCTTCTTGATGTCGCGCCGGCCGACCTCGGCGAAGCTCTCGGCGCGGTCGAGGATCGCCTCGATCTCCTCGCGGGTCAGATCGTCGATGCTGAGCAGGTGTCTCATGCGTATGCCTCCGCGGTCTGGGGCTCGGAGATCGTCACCTGGTCGACCCCGTCGATCTCCTCGAGGCGGACGTTGACCCGCTCCTCGCGCGAGGTCGGCAGGTTCTTGCCGACGTAGTCGGGGCGGATCGGCAGCTCGCGGTGGCCGCGGTCGCAGAGGACCGCCAGCTGCACCCGGCGCGGGCGGCCGTAGTCGAAGAGGGCCTCGATCGCGGCGCGCACGGTGCGGCCGGTGAAGAGCACGTCGTCGACGAGGACGACGGTGCGCTCGGCGAGGTCGAAGTCGATGTGGGAGGCGTGGACGACCGGCTGGGCGGCGGGCGACTTGGCGCCGACGTCGTCGCGGTAGAAGGAGATGTCGATGTCGCCGATCGGCAGTTCGGCGCCGGTCAGCTCGCCGACCAGCGTCGTGCAGCCGGCGCGCCAGCAGGGCGCCGCGGGTGTGGATCCCGACGATCGCCAAGCCCTCGGGCTCCGGGTTCTTCTCGGCGATCTCGTGGGCGATCCGCCGCAGCGTTCGCCTCAGATCGTCGTGCTCGAGCACGACCTTCTCGCTCATTCTCGGTGGCTTCCTTCCTGGCCTCACGGGACCGGGTTAAAGGACGACGCTCAAGGTACCAGCAGCGACGGCGGGCGGGTAGGCCCTCCGCCTAGCAACAGCTGGGAGGCTCGTCGAGGGCCTACCCCGTCCCGCCGTCCTCGCGGGCTCCGTTCGGGACGAGCTCGGGGTCTCCGCGCTCGGGGAACGGGATCTCGATCTGGTCGAAGTCGCGCGGGGCGACGACCGGCTCGAACACCTCGCGGGCCTCGTCGAGGCAGGCGCCGACGTGGTAGCGGGAGGAGATGTGGACGAGCGCCAGCAGCTTCACGTGCGCCTCCTCGGCGACCCCGGCCGCCTGCCGCATCGTCGAGTGGCCGGTTTCGGCGGCCCGCGGCGCGTCCTCCTCCATGAAGGCGGCGTCGTGGATCAGCAGCTCGGCGTCGGCGGCCGCCGCGACAGTCGCCGGCGAGGGCGCGGTGTCGCCGGTGAGGACGATCGTCCGGCCCGGGCGGTCGGGGCCCATCACCTGCTCGGGCGCCACCGTGCCGCGACTCCCCTCCACCTCCTCCCCGCGCTGCAGCGCCGCGAAGGCGGGTCCTTCCGGAACCCCCGCCGCCTTTGCCGCCTCGGGGTCGAAGCGCCCCGGGCGCTCGTCCTCGACGATCGCGTAGCCGAGCGCCCGCGTGTTGCGGTGGTTGACCGGAAAGGCCTCGACCTCGAAGTCGTCGTGCTCGGCGTAGTCCTCGTCCCGCACCTCGACCAGTTCGCAGCTCGTAGCCGAGCCGTCCGATCAACGGCCGGAAGACCGCGAACAGCTCCTCCAGTCCCGGCGGCCCGTAGACCGTCAGCGGCGCCTCCCGGTCGGTCAGGTCGTAGGTCTTCAGCAGCCCCGGCAGCCCCAGCACATGGTCGGCATGGAAGTGGGTCAGGTAGATCTCGTCCACCTGGGTCAGCCCCAGCGAGCGCTGCATCTGCCGTTGCGTCCCTTCGCCGCAGTCGAACAGCATCTTCATCCCGCCCCGCTGCACCAGCACCGCCGCCGTCGAGCGCCGCGCCGAGGGCGCCGAAGCCCCGGTCCCGAGAAAAGTCACGGTCAGATCCACGCGCGCGAGCCTACGCGAAGCGAGGTTGAGGCCCGGCCGGCGGCGTCTCGCACTAAGCTGAGCGGTTGAGCGCCCGTAGCTCAGCTGGATAGAGCGCTACCCTCCGGAGGAGAGGTCGCAGGTTCGAATCCTGCCGGGCGCGTAGATGGGGTTGTTCAGTCGCAAGCTGACGTACGACGTCGAGGGCTTGGGTTAGGGGCCGGGAGCTCCCGATGCGGAGTGCTCTGGCGGGATGGAGGGGCGTGGCGGTCGGGCTCTGCCTGGCGGCGGTGGTCGCGGTCGGCGTCGGTCTGCTGCTCGACTCCGGCGCAGATGAACCCAGCCCCGAAGTCGCGAAGCGCAAGCTTGTCGCCAGCTACTGCCTCTACCAGACCTCGGCGGTGCCCGCCTTCGAACGCTGCCTCGGGAGAGTCACGCCGGCGACGGTGCGTAGCGCGGAAAGCCACGCCGCCCAGTACGCGCGCCACGAACTGCGCCGCTGCGAGAACGACGCCGGCGCGCTCTGCGGGCCGCTCTACCGCGAGGTGGTCGAAACGCGGGCTGAAGAAGAAGCCGTGCAGCTGCTCCGCGGGCGCTAGCCTCGCGCGCCTCAGGCGGTCTTAAATCGCGCCCGCCACTCGTCGCGGTCGAACTCAGCCGGGTCGGTGGCGGCGAGGAAGCGCTCAAGCACGGCGACAAAGCGGCCTGGGGCCTCGAGTTGGGGCAGGTGGCCGACGCCGTCGAAGATCTCGAGGCGAGCGCCGGGGATGGTCTCGAGCGCCGCTTCGGCGTGGGCGACCGGAATGATCGGGTCCTCCCTCCCCCAGACAATCAGGATCGGCAGCGCCTCGGCGAGATAGAGGCGGTCGCCGGCGGCGACCTTCTGGCCGCGGGTGCCGACCACGGCGCGCAGGGTTTCGAGGAAGGCGGCGCGGCGCTCGGCGTCGGCGAGCGAGGCGTACCCACGGGCGACCTCGGCGAAGTCGGCGTTGGGCCGCAGGCCGAGCGCCCCGAGGCCGCGACCAAGCACCGAGCCGACGCGCTGCCCCGGCCCGGCAGTGGCGGCAATGAAGAGATCGGCGCCCGGCAGCGCTGCAGCGCGCAGGACCGGGCTCACCTCCGGCCCGAGCCCGCCGCTGGAGACGAGAACAAGGCGCTCGATCAACTCCGGGAACTGGTAGGTGAACTGCATCGCGATGCCGCCACCGAGGCTGTGGCCGACGACGGTGACGCGCTCATGGCCGAGTGAGACGAGAAGATCGCGGAGGCCAGCGGCGTGGGCGCCGAGGCTGTAGTCGCCGCTGCCCGGTTCTGAGCTGCCGTGGCCCGGCAGATCGGGGGCAATCACGGTATGGGCACGGGCCAGGGGCTCGATCACCTCGCGCCAGTTCTCGGTGCTGCCAGCCATGCCGTGGACGAGCAGCAAGACCGGACCGGACCCGGCTTCGGTGTAGGAGACCGAGCGGCCGTGGATCAGCGCCGTGCTGCGGCGGGCTGCGGCGTCGACGAGGCGCGGCTGACTCTTCTTGCGGGGCACGGCAGGAGGTTAACCGCGATCGCCCAGGCCGTTACGCGGCGGCGACAGCCGCACCGATTTCAATACTGTCGCGGCGATGAACTGGCGCGAGGAGATCGGCGTCGACGAGATGAAGCGCGAGCGGCCGCCGCGGGGGGCGGTCGTGATCGTCGTGATCGGCGTCCTCGCCTGCGTGGTCGCAGCGCTTGCGACCGAGACGGGCAAGGGCGCAAGCGAAGCCGCGCACCTCGAATGGGTGATGAGCGCCAAAGTCCCCGACTCGAAAGCGGTAGCGGTCCCCGGCGGCACCCAGACGATGCAGCTGGTCGACGGGCTGATCCGCTCGACTGGCGGCAACATCAGCGGCCGCGCCCTCTACCAAACCGCCAACATCCTGGAAATCGAGGCCGACGCGCCGATCAGCGACAGCCGCGTCGTCTGCTCGATCGCCGCCCCCGGTGGCGCTGAAATAGGCCACAGCGGGGGCGGGCTGCGGACCCTCTACCCGCGCTCCTCGGAAAGCGGGATCTTCACCCAGAAACTGGAACCGGTGGTGGTCGACTTCAGCTCGCACGGCTACGAACTCGCCCTGCTCGAAAACGAAGAGGGCCTGCCGGAAACCTTCACCACCGAACAGGGCGTCAAGGTCGAATGGCCCGAATTCGAACCGGGGACCGAGCATCTCGAATATCTGATCGCCGGCAAACCGAAACGCGATCTGAAACTGCCGTTCAACTCGATCTGGCGCTCGACCGCCGTTCCGAAAGCGACGGTCGCCTGCACGATCACCACCGCCGCTGGCAAAGCGACAGTCGAAACGAAAGGCGAGCTGAAACACCTGCCGCCGCCGATCGACGAAGAAGCCGAAGAAGTAGCGCAGGAACAGCGCGAAGAAGAAGACGCGACGGAAGAAGAGGAATCCGACGAAGCGGGCGGCGAAGGCGAATAGTCGTTCGTCGCTTTTCCCGCCTGGCGGGAAGAACGACGAACGCGGGCTAGGACTCGACCGGCAGCTCGGTCTGCGGCGCGACCAGCAGCTCCGGGCCTTCGGCCATCCCTTTGCCGACTTTGTTCAGCGCCGGGTTGGCTGGCGCGCTGTCCATGCGGCGGGCGTCGAGCGGGCCGAGCATCGCGATTGCGTCCTCAGCGCTGAGGTCGGGCCGCAGCCAGGCCGCCTCGGCCTCGGCATCGGGGAGGATCGCCGGCATCCGGTTGTGGACCGGCTTCACCACCTCGTTCGGCGTGGTGGTGATGATCGTCGCGCTGTAGAGGTAGCCGTCGGCGTCGAGGCCGCGGTCGTCGTCCTCCCAGGGCTTGCGGGTGCAGAGGCCGGCGAAAGCAAATGGAGCGCCGTCGTCGACCGTGAAGCGCCACGGCTGCCGCGGCTGCTTCGGGTCCTCGGCCTTCATCCACTCGTAGAAGCCGTCGGCGACGATCAAGCAGCGGTGGCGGAACTTGCCAACCAACGGGCCGTAGGCCTTGCTCTTCGTCAGGTTCTCGGTTTTGGCGTTGATCATCCGGTAGCCGACTTTTAAGTCCTTGGCCCAGATCGGCACCAGGCCCCAGCGCATCAGCTTCGCTTCGCGGGCGCCGTCAGACGCCTCCTCGGGGTCGGGCGAAGAGCGGACGACGAGGATCTCCTGGGTCGGCGCGACGTTGTAGCGACCGAGCCCCGGCGGCGCTTTCTCTTTCTTACCGCCGTCCTCGTCGCTCGCGGCACCGTCCTTGGTCGACTCTTTGGCAGCCGGCGCGCCGTTGCCCTCACCGCCGCCCGCGGAGCCGCGTTCGAGCGCTTTCTCGAGCTCGACCTGGAAGCGGTCGGCAATCGTCTTCGTGTCTTTGGTCGTGACCGTGAAGCGGCCGCACATCAGGGAAGCACCTCCGGGTGTTCGCGGTACCACTCCAGGGTACGGCCCAGCCCCGCCGCCAAGTCGACCCGCGGCGCCCAGCCAGTCAGCTCGCGCAGCTTGGTCGAGTCGAGGTACTGGTCGGCGATCTCGCCCGAGGGGACACCCGGCCCCCATTCCGGCGCCAAGTCGGCTCCCCCAGCCGCCCGGGCCATCTCCTCGACCACCTCGCGGACCGAGTGCGGCGCGTCACCGCCGGCATTGAAAGCCTCGCCGGGGGCAGCGTCGCCGGAGCGCAGCGCCGTGGCGATCGCCAGGTAAGCGGCGACCGCGTCCTCGACGTGGAGGAAATCGCGCTTTGGGCTGCCGTCGGAGCGCATCTGCGGCGCCCGCCCCTCGCAGAGCGCTCGCGCCGTCTCCGGGATCAGCCGGGTGTAGTTGAGGTCGCCGCCGCCGTAGACGTTGGCGAAGCGGGTGACCGCCAGCGGCAAGCCGCCGGCGAGCGCGTAACCGCGGGCAATCGTGTCGGCGGCCGCCTTGCTGGCGTCGTAGGGGTAGGTGCCGCGCAGCGGGGTGTCCTCGCGGTAGGGCAGGACCGGCGCGGTCCCGTAGGCCTTGTCCGAAGAGGCAAAGACGACGGACGCGTCGCCGTGCTCGCGGCAGGCCTCGAAGACGTTCCAGGCCCCGCGGACGTTGACTTCGTAGGTCTCGCGGGGCGAGCGGCTAGCGATCCCGACGATCGTCTGGGCGGCGAGGTGGAAGACCGCCTCGCAGTCGCGCACCGCCGCCGAGACCTCGTCCGCCGCGAGCAGGTCGGCCTCGTGCAGCTCGACCTCGCCTCCGACCCCCAGCAACTCGAGGCCCGAGGGGCGCGGCCCGCCGAGGTCGGTGCGGCGCGGGCTCGGCCGGTCGAGCACCCGCACCGCCCAGCCCTCGCCAAGCAGCGCCGTCGCCAGATGCGAGCCGACGAAGCCGTGGCCGCCGGTGACCAACGCCCGCTTGCCGCTCACCAGGGCGCCTCGCCGGAGCGCCAGAGGTCGTCGAGCACGACCGCGTCCTTGTAGGTGTCCATGCAGTCCCAGAAGCCGTCGTGGCGGAAGGCCCGCAGCTGGCCGTCGGCGGCGAGCCCGGCGAGCGGCTCGCGCTCGAGCACGCTCTCCTCCCCCAGCCGCTCCAGTACCGCCGGCTCGAAGCAGAAGAAGCCGCCGTTGATCCACCGCCCCGAGCGCGGCTTCTCGGCAAAGCCACGAACTGCCTCGCCATCGAGCTCGGCGACGCCCCAGGGCAGGTCGGGCTGGACCACGGTCATCGTTGCGACAGCGCCGTGGCCACGGTGGAACTCGAGCTCGGCTCCGAGGTCGATGTCGGCGACCCCGTCGGCGTAGGTGAGGCAGAAGGTCCCGCTCCGCAGGCGCTCGCCAAGCAGCGCCACTCGCCCTCCGGTCGGCGTGTCGAGCCCGGTGTCGACGCACTTGACCTCGACCCCGTCTGGCCAGCGCTCCACCGCCGCGAACTCGGCCACCGCGTCGCTCAGATATCCCGTCGCAAGCAGGAACCTCTCGAACCCCTGGGCCGCGTAGATGCGGATGACGTGCCAGAGGATCGGCTTGCCGCCGATCTCGACCAGCGCCTTCGGCACCGACTCGGTGCGCTCGCGCAGGCGGGTCCCCCGCCCGCCGCAGAGGATGACAACCGGCGGCCTCACAGCGGGGAGACTATTTACGCGCGTCAGCCCCCGGCTACAGCGGGCAGGATGGTTACTTCGTCACCCTCTTTGACCTGGGTGTCGAGGCCCTGCTGAAAGCGGATGTCCTCGCCCGAGACGTAGACGTTGACGAAGCGACGCAAGGTGCCGTCCTCGGTGATCCGCTCGCGCAGTTCGGCGTGGGCCTCGAAGACCGCGTCGAGCGCCTCGCCGACGGTACCGCCGCTGACCTCGACCTCGGCCTGGCCGCCGGTCGCGGCGCGCAGCTGGGTCGGAATCTTGACCGTGACGGACATCGGGCGGCGATTCTATTCCGGCGCGCGGCGCGCGGCTAGGCAGCCGCCTCGGCGGCGGCAAACTCGGCATCGAAGCTGTCGAGGGTCGGATCGATCTCGTGCATCCGGAACGTGTCGCGGGTCGCGTCGAGCGTCTTCAGCCCCTCGCCGGTGATGTAGACGACGATTTTCTCGCCGCTCGCGATCTCACCGCGTTCGGCCAGCTTGCGAAGGACGCCAACCGTGACGCCGCCAGCAGTCTCGGTGAAGATTCCGGTCGTTTCGGCCAGCAGCTTGATCGCCGAGCGGATCTCATCGTCTGAGACCGAGTCGATCCCTCCCCCGGTCCGCCGCGCGTGCTCGACCGCGTAGGGCCCGTCGGCCGGATCGCCGATCGCCAGGCTTTTGGCGATCGTGTCGGGGCGCTGCGGCTTGCAGATGTCCCAGCCTTCGGCGAAGGCGGTAGCAACCGGGCTGCAGCCCTCGGCCTGGGCGCCGTTGAAGGCCGGCAGCTCGCCCGCGACCAAGCCAAGGTCGAGCCACTCCTGGAAGCCCCGCCCCAATTTGGTGAACAGCGAGCCGGAGGCGATCGGACTGACGACGCGGTCGGGCAGCGTCCAGCCAAGCTGCTCGACGGTCTCGTAGGCGAGCGTCTTCGAGCCCTCCGCGTAGTAGGGGCGCAGATTGACGTTGACAAAGGCCCACGGGTGGGTCTCGGCGAGCTGGGTGCAGAGCCGGTTGACGTCGTCGTAGTTGCCGCGAACACCGACCAGGTTGGTGCCGTAGACGCCGGTCGCCAGGAGCTTCTGCTCCTCGAGGTTGGCGGGGACAAAGACGTAGGAGTCGAGCCCGGCGGCGGCGGCATGGGCGGCGACCGCGTTGGCGAGGTTGCCGGTCGAGGCGCAGGCGACGGTGTCGAAGCCGAGCTCCTGCGCTTTGGCGACGGCTACCGCGACGACCCGGTCCTTGAACGAGTGGGTCGGGTTGGCAGCGTCGTTCTTGACCCAGACCTCGGCGTCGAGCCCGAGCCGCTCGGCCAGCCGGTCGGCGCGCAGCAGCGGCGTCAGCCCCGGCTCCAGCGGGTCGCCGGGCCGCCCGGCGAACGGCAGGAAGTCGGCGTAGCGCCAGATTCCCTGCGAACCTGCCTGGATCCGCCGCTTCGCCTCGACCGCATCGAGCCGCGAGTGGTCGTAGGTCACTTCCAGCGGGCCGAAACAGGCTTCGCAGAAATAGCTTGCGCCGAGCTCGTACTCGGCCCCGCACTCCTTGCACTTCAGGTTCTCGACTGCCATCCGATCGTCCTTCCTAATGAAAAAACCTCCGCCAGTGGGGCGAAGGTCCGATCGGACTTCCCCCACATCTCCCAACGCGTTCCCTCTCGAGATACGCGCCGGCTGGAATTGGCACCTCTCCCGGACGGTTAGGTCCGGGGCGGTTGCCGGGGCTTCAATGGGCCAGTCCCTCCACCCCTCTGGATGTGGCGCTTATGTTGGGAGAAGAGTACCAAGGGAAGCGGTGGAGTTTCCAGGGGAGCGCTCCGGCTACTCTTAGTCGCACGATGGTCTTCCTGCGCGACGAGATGGGTGCCCCCGATGCCGAACCTTCCGAAACCACGGTTGCGGCGGCCCCGGCGTGCAGACGCCGTCGTCGCCCAGCATCCCGCTGAGCCCCAGGCCCCGCGCGTAGAGCAGATCGACGGCGCCGGCCTCCGCTGGGTCAACATCGAGCGCCCGGGCGCTCTCGAGCGTGCCTGGCTCGAGGAGCACTTCGACTTCCACGCCCTCGACCTCGAGGACGTTCTCTCGCGCAACCAGCGGCCGAAGATCGACATCTACGACGAGTACCTGTTCATCGTCCTACACCTGCCGGTCTTTGACCGCAAAGCCGGCCGCCTCGGCACCGGCGAGCTCGACCTTTTCGTCGGGCCCGACTACGTGGTCACTCTGCCGAACCAGGCGCTGCAGCCGGTCGAGTATCTGTTCGAGCGCTGCCGCAGCAAAGAGGAGCTGCGCGAACAGCTCTTTGCCCGCGGCTCCGGCTACCTGCTCTACCGGCTGGTCGACGACAGCTTTGACTACTGCTTCCCGATGCTCCGCAAGATCGGCAACAAGCTCGACGCGCTCGAGGACGACATCTTCGAGGGCCGTTCCGACGAGGTTGTCCGCGACATCTCCAACGTCAAGCAGGAGATCATCAACTTCCGCAAAGTGATCCGGCCACAGCGCCCGGTGCTGAAAGAACTCGAGAACCTCAAACAGCGCTACCTCGCCTCCGACATCGACCTCGAGATCTACTTCGACGACGTCGTCGACGCCCACGAGCGGATCTGGGACATGCTCGAAAACTACAAAGAGGTGATCGAGGGGCTGGAGTCGACGAACGAGTCGGTGATCTCCCACAACCTCAACGACATCCTCCGGGTGCTGACCTCGATCAGCGTCGTGATCTTGCCGCTGACCCTGATCGCCAGCGTGATGGGGATGAACTCGTGGGTGCCCTTCGAGGGCAACGAGGTCGGCTTCTTCGTCGTCCTCGGGGTGATGGCAATCATCCTGATCAGCATGGTGGCGTTCTTCAAAAGCCGCCGCTGGCTGTAGGGCCGGCGCTCTTCCATAGGATGGCCCCCTGTGGCCAACTTCCGCATCTGGGCGCCCTGGCGCCTCGCCTACGTGAAGGACGCATCGAAGGACAACGAGGAGGAGTGCATCTTCTGCGCCAAGCCGGCGCAGGACGATGACGAGGCGAACCTGATCGTCCACCGCGGCGAGCGCAGCTTCGTGATCCTCAACCTCTTCCCGTACACCAACGGCCACCTGATGGTCGCGCCGTACGCTCATCTCGGGCGACTGCAGGAGCTCGGCTCCGAGACGCTGACCGAGATGATGGCGCTGGCCCAGCGCTCGATGGACCGGCTCGAGCAGGTCTACGACCCGCACGGCTACAACGTCGGCTTCAACCAGGGCCGGGTCGCCGGCGCTGGGGTCGAGCACCACATCCACATGCACGTCGTCCCGCGCTGGGGCGGCGACACCAACTTCATGCCGGTGATCGCTGACACGAAAGTGATGCCGCAGTCGATCGAGCAGAGCTACGAGGCTCTGAAGGGGGCATTTTGAGCGAACAGAGCGTCCTGGCGCCAGCGGGGATCTTCAAGGCGTATGACATCCGCGGCCTCTATGGCGAGGAGATGGATGCGACGACCGCGCAGGCGATCGGCCGCGCCTTCATCCGGGTGCTGGCGCGACTGCGCGAGAAGCCGGCCGGCGAGCTGCGGGTCGGGCTCGGCCGCGACATGCGGCTGACCGCGCCGGAGATGGCAGCTGAGGTCCGCGACGGGATGATCTTCGAGGGCGCGACCGTGCTCGACGCCGGCATGGTCGCGACCGAGATGCTCTACCACCTGGTCGGCTCGCGCGAGCTCGACGGCGGCGCGATGGTCACCGCCTCCCACAACCCGAAGGCCTACACCGGGGTGAAGCTGGTGCGCGAGGGCGCCCTCCCCTTCTCCGGCGACGCCGGGATCGGCGACGTCAAGGCGGAGATCGAAGCGGGCCTTGGCTCCTCGCCGGGCGGCGGCGCGCTCGAGGAGGTCGACATCTGGGACGAATACCGCTCCCACGCGCTGTCGTTCATCGACGCCAGCGCGATCAAGCCGATGAAGGTAGTGGTCGACGGCGGCAACGGGATGGCCGGGCCGATGGTCGGCCCGATCCTCGAGAAGCTGCCGCTCGAGCTGGAGGAGATGTACTTCGTCCCCAACGGCGAGTTTCCCGACCACGAACCGAACCCGCTGCTCGAGGAGAACCGGCGGATGATCATCGAGCGAGTAACCGCCAGCGCCGCCGACCTCGGGATCGCCTGGGACGGCGACGCCGACCGCTGCTTCTTCATCGACGCAAGCGGGACCTTCTGCGACGGCGACTTCATCTGCGCCCTGCTGGCCCGCTCAGCGCTGAGCAAGAACCCGCCGGGGACGACGATCCTCTACGACCCCCGCTCGAGCCGCGCCGTGCCCGACCTGGTCGCCGCCGAGGGCGGCCGCTCCGACCTCTCGCGGGTCGGTCACGCCTTCTTCAAGGCGCGGATGCGCGAGGAGAACGCTGCCTTCGGCGGCGAGGTCTCCGGCCACTACTACTTCCGCGACTTCTGGAACGCCGACTCGGGGACGATCCCGGCGCTGCTGATGCTCGAGCTGCTCTCGGTCGACGGCCGCAGCCTGGCCGAGCTGATGGAGGAGTTCCGCTCGAAGTACTTCATCTCCGGCGAGATCAACTCCGAGGTCGACGACCAGGCGGCAAAGCTGCAGCTGATCCGCGAGCGCTACGGCGACGGCCGGATCAGCGAACTCGACGGTGTCTCGGTCGATTACGACGAGTGGCACTTCAACGTGCGGCCCTCGAACACCGAGCCGCTGCTGCGGCTCAACCTCGAGTCACTGGTCGCACGCGAGGACATGGAAGCGAAGCGCGACGAGGTGCTGGGGCTGATCCGCTCGTGAGCGAGCAGGGATCGCAGGAGCTAACCCCGGAGGCGGCGCTCGAGCAGGCGGCGCTGGCGGGGGTTCACTGCCTGCCCATCCCCACCCCCTTCGCGGTCGGCCGGATCAACGCCTACCTGATCGAGGACAAGCCGCTGACCCTGATCGACGTCGGCCCCAACTCGGGCAAAGCGCTCGACGAGCTAAACGCCCAGCTCGCCCAGCGCGGCCACGCGATCGAGGATCTGGAATTGATCCTCGTCACCCACCAGCACCTCGACCACATCGGCCTGGTCGAGATCGCGGTCGAGCACTCCGGCGCCGAGGTCGCGGCGCTCGGCGCCGCCGCCCGCCGGCTATCCAACTTCGACGAGGAGGCAGTGGCCGAGGACGAATACGCGGTCTCGGTGATGCTCCGCAACGGCATCCCCGAAGAAGTCGCAGTGGCGCTGAAAAGCGTCTCCTCGAGCTTCCACGGCTGGGGCTCGGCGGTCAATGTCACCCGGCCGCTTGAGGACGGCGAGACGATCGAGCTCGGCGACCGCGCCCTGCAGGCCCTCCACCGCCCCGGCCACTCTCCCTCGGACACCGTCTTCTGGGACGAGGAGCGCAAGCTGCTGTTCGCCGGCGACCACCTGCTCTCCAATGTCTCCTCAAACCCGCTGATCACCCTGCCCCTCGACGGCGAGCGGCGCCGGGTCCAGACTCTGGTCACCTACCTCGACAGCCTGCGCAAGACCCAGGCGATGCCGGCCGAGATCGTCTTCGGCGGCCACGGCGAGCCGATCACCGACCACGTCGCCCTGATCGACGCCCGCTTCGCCTCGACCGAGCGACGCAAGGAGAAGATCTACCGCCTGATCGCCGAGCGCAGCCGCAGCGGCTACGAGCTGGCGCAGGCGATCTGGGGCAACGTCGCCGTCACCCAGGCCTTCCTCACCCTCTCCGAGGTGATCGGGCACACCGACATCCTCGTCAACGAAGGCCGGGTGCGGGAGGCGGACGACGGCAGCGTGATCCGCTTCGAGGCGACTTAGCCGGGCCGTCCCGGGAGACCACGTGTGGCGGTCCCCCGGGTGGCGGGCCTCAGCAGAAGACCGCGATCGAGAACTGGGTGTCGCGCAGCGGCGGTTCTCCCGTGTCGACCCATTCGTTCACCTGGACGCCGACCCCGTTCGGTTTGCCTTCGGTGAATTTGGTCGTGTCGGCGGAGACCATCGTGATCACGTCGACGGGGGTTACCGAGTAGGCGCAAGTGGAGACGTCGCGGTTGAAGTTGACCGTGTAGACCCCATCGAGTCCGCCGATCCTTTCGACGCTGACCGCCGCCGGGCTTTTCGAGACGAACGTCGGGTTCGGTTTGGTGGTGCCGTCGACCACCGCCCAGAGCGCCGTTGCCGCCGCGCCGGTCTCGCCTTTCGGGCCCTGCGCGCCGGTTTTGCCCGTGGCGCCGGTTGACCCGGTGGCGCCGCGCGCGCCTTTCGGTCCCTGCGCGCCGGTTTTGCCCTGCGGCCCCTGCTGACCGTCGAGGACCTGCCTCGTCGCGTTGCTGATTTTTGCTGGGGTGATCGCGCCGCGCTTGATCTGGCGGGCACCGACGCTGTTTTTCGGCAGCTGGGTTGCCGCGAAGGCGGCGCCGCCGCCAAGCAGGAGGAAGAGGCAGCGGGTCGAGATCACGTTGGCATAAGTGAGCTTGCCGCGAAGGCGTTTCATCCGAGTCCTTTCCGAGGGTGCTGCAGGCTGAGACTGGGTCCAGGATTTCACGCTTGTGGGTCGCCGACCTCGCCGCTGGACGAGAAGCGACCCCGCTCCCATACGCTGCACGCGGTGTCGCCCCCGCTCCGCTCTCGCCGCCTGCGCAAATCCGCCAAGAAGCGGATGCTGATCATCGTCAACCCCTACGCGACGACCGTCTCGGACCGGCTGCGGAACCTCGTCGTCTACGCGCTGCAGGGGCGGTTCGAGGTCGAGGCGGTGGCGACCGAGGCGCAGAACCACGCGACCCAGATCGGGCGCGAGGCGAAGGACGGCGGCTACGACGTGGTCGTCGCCTTCGGCGGTGACGGGACGCTGAACGAGGTCGCCAACGGGCTGGCGGGGACCGACCTGCCGGTGGCGATCCTGCCGGGCGGCTCGACCAACGTCGTCTGCCGCACGCTGGGCATCCCCAACGACGTCGTCGACGCAACCGAGCACCTGCTCTCGCTGCTCGACGACTGGCAGCCGCGCAAGATCGACCTCGGCAACGTCGACGGGCGGCGCTTCGTCTTCGCCTGCGGCGCTGGGCTCGACGCAACCGTGGTGCGACGAGTCGACGAAAATCCGAAACTGAAGGCAAGGGTTGGGCCCTACTACTACAGCTGGGCCGGGATCTCCGGCTTCTACCGCAAGTACCTGCGGGGGGCGGTGCGGATGCGGGTCGAGAGCGACGCCGGCGAGCCGACCGAGGGAGTCACGGCGATCGCCCAGAACTCGGACCCGCTCACCTACTTCGCCAGCAAACCGGTTCGCGTCGCCGAAGGGATCGCGATCGACGACGGCACCCTCTCGCTGGCGGTCCTCAAACGCGCCACCCAGCGCGATATGCCCGGCCTGATCAGCCGCCTGCTAAGCGACACCAGATCGGCCGCCGAACACCGCCAAATCGCCCACTTCGCCGACGTCCACGAAGCGACCATGACCTCGGTCTCCAAGGACAAGGAAGGGGCGCTGCGGGCGTTTCCGTTGCAGGTCGACGGGGATTACATTGGAGACAGGACGCATGTGTCGTTGAGGGTTGAGCCGGGGGCGTTGACGATCGTTGCCTGAGGGTTGCGAGGGACGGCTAGGGATCAGGGTTGGCGGCGGGGCGATCGCCGGCAGGACCCCCTCACTCGCCCTCGTCGTCGGCGGTGAGGATGCGGCTGACGCCCCGTTGGAGCTCCTCTCCTCAGGGCGCAAAACGTTCGGGGGTCCTACCGACACTCGCCCCAGCGAAAGCGTGAGGGATCCCACCCCCCTTTTTTTTGAGCTTTTAAGGGACGGGGGCTGGCCGGCTAGACCCGATGAGCTGGTAGCGAGAGGGCGTGGAGCTGTTCTTTATGTCTGCCATCCCGACAAAAGGAACAGCTCCAGCGAAGGACGGCTGCCCTGGTCCCTTGTCAGCTTAAAAAAAGGGGGGGTCGGGACCCAAGCGCTTTCGTTGGGCGATCGTCGGCGTGCCCTCCCAAAACACTCAAGCGGAGCCGAAGGCGGAGCGTTTTGGGAGGGCACGCCGACGATCGCCTCGCCAAACCCTGATCCCTAGCCGTCCCTCACTCAGTCCAACGTCCCAGATTCCCTCGCCCCGACCGCCGTCTGAATCAACGTCTCCTCTGCGTCGAACTCCGGCTGCCATCCGAGCTCGACCCTCGCTTTCGTCGCGTCCATCAGGACCGGGCGGTCGTAGGCGATCGCCCACTCGAGCTGGGGGCTGAAGAAGGCCAGTTGCCGCGCAGATCGCCCGCCCAGGCTGGCCAGCGGTCGCGGCACGCGGACTGAGCGCCAGCCGATTGCGCGGGCGACATCGCCGAGGGTGATTGTGCCTGCGCTGGCCAAGTTGTAGGCGCCGGACTCGCCGGTGCCAACGATCGCCGCCGCCAGCGCGGTGGCGACGTCGTCGTGGTGGACGAGCTGGAAAGGGGTGCCGGGGTCGGGGAGGACGGGCTTCACCCCGGGGACGCGACCGGCCCAGCGCCGCAGTTTCGGCATCGGGTCGCCCATCCGCGTGGCGCCGACGATGCGGTCGACGAGCATCGTCGCCTGCGGCCCGGCAACCACGCAGGGCCGGAAGACGTAGGCGGCGACGTCGGATCCTTCGAGCGAATCGACGAGCGCCGCCTCGAGCTCAGCCTTCTGCTCGGAGTAGTAGAAGCCGTCGCTGCCGCGGGCGGGCACCCCCTCGGTGATCGGCTGTGGGTTGTCGGGGTGGAAACCGTAGGCGGCGACCGAGGAGGCGTAGACGAGGCGCTCGACGCCGGCGGCGCGGGCGGCGGCGAAGACGTTGCGGCTGCCGATCAAGTTGGTGCGGCGGGTCTGGCCGCGGCCGCCGAAGATCGAGAAGGCGAGGTGGACGACGACGTCGGCGCCCTCAAAGAGCGAGGTGAGAGAGTCCCGGTCGAGGACGTCGCCGCGGCGGTAGGTGGCCTTCTGCCAGCCCGCCAGCTCGGGCCGGAAGGGACGACGGGCCATGCCGCGGACCGAGGACACCGCCTCGACCTGCTCGAGCCGGCGCAGCAGCGGCATGCCGATCTCGCCGGTCGGCCCGGTGATCGCGACGGTCAGTCCCAATGGTTCGCCCCGTCCGTGCTGCCGTCGATTAAGTGGCTGTCCGCTGGTCCGCGTGTGCGGCTGGCGAATGCCGGATCGAGCGGGGCTAGGACGCAGGGAGGCCGAATGGCAGAGCCATTTGGCCGATCGAGGATGACGCCCCGCGAAGTGTGTCCGGCGCCGCCAGGCGTGCGCGGGGACCAGCGGACAGCCACTAGGCGGCCGGGGTTATGCGATATGCGTCGAAGACCGAGTCGACGCTTCGCAGGCGAGAGATGCAGTGCTTGAGCTGCTCGGTGTCCCCCACTTCGACGACGAAGCGGTTGCGCACCATCGGGTGGTTGGTGGTGCAGGTGGCGCCGATGATGTTGATCCCCGCCTCGGAGAAGGTCCGCGAGAGGTCCTCCAGCAGGCGAGTGCGGTCGTAGGCGTCGATCTGCAGCTCGACCCGGAAGGAGGACTCGTTGCCGCCCTCCCAGCTGACCTCGACAAACCGCTCCGGCGCCCGTTTCAGCGCCTTCAGGTTGCGGCAGTCGGTGCGGTGGATGGTGATCCCGCGCCCGAGGCTGACGTAGCCGGCGATCGAGTCGCCCGGCACCGGCCGGCAGCACTTGGCGAGCCGCACTGCGACGTTGTCGGCGCCCTTGACGGCGATCCCGTAGTTGGAGGCGTCCTTGGTGCGGCGGGCGCGGTCCTCGCCGCGGCGGCCGGGCGGCAGCGAGGTCGGGTCCTCGTCGACCCCCTCGCCCTGCTTCAGCCGCTGCATCAGCTTGTTGGCGACGGTCTTGGTCGAGAGCTTGCCCTGGCCGAGGGCGATGTAGAAGTCGGTCGCTTTGCGGTAGCCCATCTCGCGGAAGACGTCGGCGAGCAGGGCCGAGCCGGAGACCTTCTGCATCGGGATCCCGCGGGTCCGCAGCGCTTCGTCGAGCGTCTCGCGGCCGCGCCGCTCGGCGTCGTCGCGCCGTTCCTCTTTGAACCAGGCGCGGATCTTGTTGCGGGCGCGGCTGGTGCGGACCAGTTTCAACCAGTCGCGCGAGGGGCCGCGGTTCTGCTTCGCGGTCAGCACCTCGACGATGTCGCCGGAGCGCAGCTGGTAATGCAGCGGCACGATGTTGCCGTTGACCTTGGCGCCGACCGTGCGGTGGCCGACGTCGGTGTGAATCGCGTAGGCGAAGTCAAGCGGGGTCGAGCCGGCGGAGAGGTTCTTGACCTCGCCCTTCGGGGTGAAGACGAAGACCTCGTCCTCGAACAGGTCGACCTTGAGTGATTCGAGGAACTCGGTCGGGTCCTGCTCGCCCTCGGTCTCAACCAGCTGGCGCAGCCACGTCATCTTCTCCCGTTCGGGGTCTCTGCTCTGGCTCTCGCCCTCTTTGTAGGCAACGTGGGCGGCGATCCCGTACTCGGCCAGCTTGTGCATCTCCTCGGTGCGGATCTGGATCTCGAGCGGCTTACCCTCGGGCCCGATCACCGTCGTGTGCAGCGCCTGGTACATGTTGGCTTTCGGCATCGCGACGAAGTCCTTGAAGCGCCCTGGCAGGGGCTTCCAGAGCGAGTGAATGACGCCGATCGCGCCGTAGCAGTCCTTGACCGAGCCGACGATCACCCGCATCGCGGTGAGGTCGAAGATCTCGTTGAACTCGCGGCCCTTCTTCGCCATCTTGGTGTAGATCGAGTAGAAGTGCTTGGCGCGGCCGGAGATCTCGGCGGCGATCCCGACTTCCTCCAGCTCCTCGGACAGAAACTCGCCAGCCTCGGCGACGTAGGCCTCGCGCTCCTCGCGCTGCTGCGCGACCAGCTGCTTGATTTCGGCGTACTTGCGCGGGTGCAGGGTGGCGAAGGAAAGGTCCTCGAGCTCCCACTTGATCGCGTGGATCCCCAGCCGGTGGGCGAGCGGTGCGTAGATCTCGAGCGTCTCGTGCGACTTCGCCGTCTGTTTCTGCTTCGGCAGAGCGCCGAGGGTGCGCATGTTGTGGAGACGGTCGGCCAGCTTGATCAGGATCACCCTGACGTCGGTGGCCATCGCCACCATCATCTTGCGGTAGTTCTCGGCCTGCCGCTCGTCGCGGCTCTCGAAGGTCATCCCGGTCAACTTGGTGACGCCGTCGACCAGCTGGGCGATCTCCTCGCCGAACTCGGCCTCGACGTCCTCCAGGCTGGCGCTGGTGTCCTCGACCGTGTCGTGCAGCAGCGCCGCGCACAGCGTCGCCGTATCGAGCCGCAGCCCGGCGCAGATCTGGGCGACGCCGACCGGATGGGTGATGAACTCGTCGCCCGAGTAGCGGCGCTGGTCGGCGTGGCGCTCGCAGGCGAAGTCGAAGGCCCGCTCGACCATCACCCGGTTGATCGACGTCGTCGCAGTCGCGGTACCGGCCCCGGCCGTCGGCGCGCTGACGCCGGCCGACCTGCCAACCGCCGCGTGGCCGTTCGATCCCGCCGTCGGAACCGAATCGAACTCCTCGACGACCGCGAACAGATCGGCGAGGAGTTCGCCGTGCTCTACTGCTGTTTGGGTCTTGCGAGGAATTTCTGGGCCTCCAGGTGCCGCTCTCGGTAGGCGCGGAACGCGGGTGAGCGCTCCAGATCGGTCTTACCGGAGGATACGACGCCGACCAAGTCTGGACCGCCATTCGGCGCTCCACGGGCGAGATCGAGCTCGGTGAGGACGCGGAAGGCACGGGCGGCAGCCTCGGGCGCCAGCGGGTGCGCGCCGGGGCCGGCGAGGGCCTGGCGGAGGGATGGGCCGGTGATCTGGCCTGGCTGAAGGACCGCCTCGGGGCCAGGGCTGTCGGAGATGCTCGCAGGGGCGGGGTTGCCGGAATCCGGCTTGGTAGATCCCGGCAACCCCGCCCCTGAGGTCGGCGGTGGTGCTGGGTGGCGTCGTGAGCTGCGGTCGAAGCGCAGGCGTCGCGGAGGGCGCGGAAGACGCCGGCGACTGCGCTGCGCGAGGCGAGTGACTCGTCGAGGGCGGCGAGGGCGAACTCGTGCTCGGCCTTGCTGTAGAGCTCGTGCAGGTAGCCGGACTCGCCTGCGGCGGCGACGGCGAGCGCCTCGGCCGAGGTCGGCGGGTCGACCAGGACGACGTGCTCGAAGCGGCCGACGATCTCCGCCCCGTCCGCGGCGAGCAGCGTGGCGTAGTCGGTCAGCCCGAGGCCGCCGTCGGCCTTGACCAGCAGGCCGGCGAGCGCCTCGGGCCCACAGCGAGCGCAGGCGACCCGGCCGCTGCCGCCGTTGAAGCGGGCCAGTCCCGCGGCGCCGGCCGCGAGCGCCGCCCGTCGCGAAGCATCGGCGCAGACCGCGAGCACGCCGGCGCCGCTCGAGACGAGCTCCGCGATCGTCACCACCGCCGAGCCGCCGCCGCGGACCACGGTGCGAGCGGGGCGCCTTTCTCTCGGTATGCGAGAGAAACGCGCCCCGCCAGGCTCAGCTCCAAGCTCGGCCTCGAACCGCCGCCACCACTCCGCGTCCTCGCACTCGCAGGCGTGCAACGGCGGCGCTTCCGTGCCCTCGGCGTCGAGCGGGTAGAGCTCGCGCAGGACGACGCGGGGCTCGACCGAGCCGTTCCAGTGGTTGACCTCGAGCCGGACCGCCGCGTCGACCGACTCCTCGGCCTCGACCCCGAGGTCGGCGCGGCCGAAGGCGACGCCAAGAGCGCGGTGCGAGCCGCTGTGGAGGCTGAAGCGGGCGTGCTTGCCCTCGCCCATCGGCCGCACGTCGCTGACCTGCGCCGAGGGCACGACCAGCCGCACGCCGGGATTGCCGAGCCCGAACGGGGCCAGCTGCCGCAGCTCCTCGGCCAGGTCCATCCCCAGGCCGACGCCGCCGACCAGCGCGTCGAAGCGCTCGGCGCGCGCCGGCGGCTCCGGGCCCAGCACCTCGATCGCATGGGCGGCGAAGGCCGCGCGGAAGGCCTCCAGGTTCTCGGCCCGCAACGAGAGCCCGGCCGCGGCCTTGTGGCCGCCGAAAGCCTCGAGGTGCTCGCCGCAGGCCTGCAGCGCCGCCAGCAGGTCGAAGCCGGGGATGCTGCGCCCCGAGCCGCGCCCGCCCCCCTCGCCGTCGAGCGAGATGACCACCGTCGGCCGGTTGTGGCGCTCGACCAGCCGCGAGGCGACGATTCCGACCACTCCTGGGTGCCAGCCCTCGCCGGCGACCACCAAGCCCGGCGCCTCCTGTAGCTCCTCCGGCAGCTCGCGCCGTGCCGCCTCGGCGGCCGCGTCGACCTCGCGCTCGGTCGCCCGCCGCTCCGAATTCGCCCGCGAGAGCTCCTCGGCGATCTGCTCCGCCCGAGCCTCGTCATCGGTCAGCATCAGCTCCACCCCGGCATCGGCCCGATAAAGCCGCCCCGCCGCATTGATCCGCGGCGCCAGCCGGAAGCCCAGATCCGACTCGTCGAGCGTCGTCGGCTCGCATTTCGAAGCGGCAATGAGAGCCCTCAGCCCCGGCCGCTGCGCCAGCCGCATCTCGGCCAGCCCCCGCCTGACCAGCGCGCGGTTCTCGCCCACCAGCGGCACCAAATCCGCCACCGTCGCCAGCGCCACCAAATCGAGATCCGCTCAACTCGGCTCGGGGTGGGGTCGCCCGGACCTCCTGCAAGTAGGTCCGGGCGACCCTACCCAACGCCCCTCCCGCAGCGCGCAGCCAACTTCCAAGCCACCGCCGTCCCGCAAAGCCCCTCGAACGGATAGCCGTCGACGGCCGGGTGCAAAATCGTGCAGCCCGGCAGCTCCTCGGCCCGTTGGTGATGGTCCGTAACGAGCACCTCCATCCCCAGCTCCTGCGCCAGCGCCACCTCGGCCACCGCGGTGATCCCGCAGTCGACCGTCACCAGCAGCTCGGTCCCGCGCTCGGCC
This sequence comes from uncultured Actinomycetes bacterium, assembly GCA_963729055.1. Taxonomy (GTDB): domain Bacteria; phylum Actinomycetota; class Thermoleophilia; order Solirubrobacterales; family 70-9; genus VAYN01. The sequence goes on from CAVSMQ010000010.1 coordinate 353,975, forward strand.
AGCCGCCGCACGTTCGCCGCGGACAGCCCGTAGCCGTCCGCCAACCGGTCCGGGATCAGCCAGTCGCAGTCGGCTCCCAGCTCTCGCAGCGTCGCCGACCAGTGATCGCCGTCGCGCAGACGCCGTCGACGTCGAAGTCCCCGTGCACGGTGATCCGGCTGCCGGCTTCGATCGCCATCGAGACCAGATCGACCGCGTCGCCCATCGAGGGGAACGCCTCCGGCGGATACGACTCGTCGGCCGCCAGGAACCGCGCGCCAGCTCCGGCGTCCGGTAGCCCCGCCGCACCAGGGTCACCGCGACCGGGTCGCTGACCCCGACCGCATCGGCGACGGCCCGCGACGTCGCCGTAGGCGTACTCCTCGGCTACGAACGGCTGGATGCGGGGGCAGGATCCGGCACCTGCCAAGGCTAGGCCGCACCGGCGGACGGAAAAGCGGCCCGGTCAATCCGAGAATGCAGGGGAAACCAGGCGTGCCGCTACTCGAGCAGCGCGCTGCTCCTGCCGCACGCCGATCACCCAGACGACGGCGAGCCCGAGCGCGACCCCGGGGATCGCGGTCAGCGCGGTGACCATGTCGGTGTCGCCGAGGCCTTTGCCGCTGACCATCTCGACGATCAGCCCGAAGATCACCGCGCCGAGCACCGAGCCGAGGAAGGCGCCGACGATCCCCTGCCAGAAGTGCTCGGGCAGGAAGACGGTGAAGTGCCAGAGGGCGATGCCCATCGTGATCCAGACGACCAGGGCCATGCTAGCGCTTCCTCCCGTGTTTGCGCCGCTGGGCGCGGCGGGCGCGGCGTTCCTCGTTGCGTTTACGGCGCTCGGCGGAGGCCGAGCTGGCCGGTTCGCCGTCGTCCCCGGCGCCGTCGTCGCCGTCGCCGGCGGGGCCGGCGCCGTTGCCGGTCTCCTGCGGCAGCTCGGCGGTCGCCACCGCGCCGCTCACCGGCTCCGGCTCGGCCGCCGCACCGGTCTCGCGCTCCGCCTCGACCGCGGTCTCTGCTTCGGCCTCGTCGTCGCGGGCCAGCGCGGCGGTCGCGACGTCGTCGGCGTAAGGCGGGCACGTAACCCTCGACTTCGGCGATCCGCAGCCGCCGCCGGATGAAGCCCGGCTCGCGTTCCTTCCAGGCGGTCAGCACCGGCGAGGCGATGAAGATCGACGAGTAGGTACCGGAGAGGATCCCGATCAGCATCGCGAAGGCGAAGTCCTGCAGCGTCGTGCCGCCGAAGACGAGCAGCGAGGCGATCGCCGAGCAGGGTCGAGAAGCTGGTCGCCAGCGAACGGGTCAGCACCTCGCTCATCGAGCGGTTGACGATCTGCGAGAAGGTCGCGCGCGGCATCCGCGGCACGTTCTCGCGTATTCGGTCGAAGACGATGATCGTGTCGTAGATCGAGTAGCCCAAGATCGTCAGGAAGGCGGCGACCGTTCCGCTGCTCACCTCTTTTCCGGTCAGCGAGTAGATGCCGGCGGTGATCAAGATGTCGTGGAAGATCGCGATCAGCACCGGCACCGCGAACTTCGGCTCGAACCGCAGCGCGATGTAGGCGCAGATCACCAGCAGCGAGAAGATCAGCGCCTTCAGCGCCGATTCGGCCACCTGGTTGCCGAAGGTCGGCCCGACGCTGGTGCTTTCGAAGCCGTTCGGGGCGATCTCGTACTGCTCCGCGAGCGCCCTCCGCGCGCCTTTGACTTCGTCCGGTTCGAGCTCGCTGGAGGAGATCTGGAAGACGTTGTCGCCGAGCACCGGGTCGTCGACGCTCTGGACCTCCTCGTCGCTGACGCCGGCGTCGTCGAGCGTTTCGCGCACGCCTTCTTCGTCGGTCGGCTGTGACCAGCGCGACCTTGATCCGCGTGCCCGGACTCGAAGTCGATGCCGAAGTTGAGCTGCTTCGTCGCCAGCGCCAGGGCGCCGACCAGCAGGATCACGCCGGAGACCGAGAAGAACCAGCGGCTGGCGCCCATGAAGTCGAAGTGCCACTGTTTGCCCTCGCCGCCGGCGCCGAGCGCCGAGGGCGAGCCGAGCATCCGGCGTGCGGCTCATGCTGCCGAGCAGCGACTGGGTGAAGACGACCGCGGTCAGCAGCGAGACGATCGTGCCGACGCCGAGGGTGAAGGCGAAGCCCTTGACCCCGGCCGGTCGCCAGCACGAAGAGGATGAAGGCGGTGAGCAGGGTGACGACGTTCGCGTCGATGATCGTCGCGATCCCGCGTTTGTAGCCAGCGGCGATCGCGCTCGACATCGAGCGCCCAGCCCGCACCTCCTCCTTTATTCGCTCGAAGATGACGATGTTGGAGTCGGCGGCGACGCCGATCGTCAGCACCAGGCCCGCGATCCCCGGCAGGGTCAGGGTGATCGGGATCAGTTTGATCAGCGCGAAGAAGATGACCCCGTAGGCGCCGAGCGCGATCGAGGCGATCAGCCCGAGGAAGCGGTAGTAGAGGAGCAGGAAGATGACGACGAGGGCGAGGCCGATGATTCCGGCCTTGATGCCGTCGTGGAGCGCCTGTTCGCCGAGCGTCGCCGAGACCTGCGTCTCGAGATCAGTTTGAGGTTGATCGGCAGGGCGCCGATCTGCAGCGTCGTCGCCAGGTCCTGCGCCTCTTCGAGACGTTTTCGCCGGAGAAGCCGCCGGAGATCTGGGCGCCGTTGCGGCCGTCGATCCCGTCGGGGTTTTCGGCGAAGTTGATGATCGGCCGCGTCTTGACTTCGTTGTCGAGGACGACCGCGAAGTGGCCGGAGAGCGCCGCCGCCTGTTCGGCCGAGCGGCACGCCGATCGCCTGCGCCTGGCCGCGCTGGGCGATCTGCCGGGTGACTTCGTGGAAGGCGTCTTCGCCGGCGCCGGTGAAGCCGAAGGTGACGTTCGGTTCGCCGGTCGTCCCGTATTCCTGCTTCGGGTCGGTGATGTCGTTGCCCGAGAGCGCCGGGTTGTCTTTGATCGCGAACCAGCCCGGCTGCGCGGTTTCGTCGACTTTGTCGCTTTCGTCCGTCGGCAGTTCGGAGACGAGGATCGTGCCGGCCGGGACTTCGATCACCTCGCCGTCTTTCGGCAGTTTTTCGCCGGTCGGGCTGACGAAGAGGTCCTTTTCTTTCAGCTCGGGCCCGGCCAGCAGTTTGTGCGGCTCTTCTTTCTCGAACAGGTAGAAGCGGGGCTTGGCGACCGAGCAGTTCTCGCAGTCTTCGACCGGTTCCTGTTCGGCGGCGAGCAGCGCCGCCTGGTAGGCGTTCGGGTAGGCGCCGGCGAAGATCAGCTGTTCGTTCTCGAAGCTTTTGACGTTGCGGCCGGCTTCTTCCCAGCGTTTTTCGGAGGCTTTCAGCGCCGCTTGCGGCGGCTGCTGGCCGGGGTGGCCGCCGATCACCTTCTCGGGGCCGATCAGGTTCGGCTCCCAGTCGTAGAAGTAGAGCTGGGCGGTGGTGCCAACCTGTTCGGCGGCGCGTTCGGTGTCGGTCACGCCCGCCAGGGCGACCGAGATGTTCGTGTCGCCGATGCGGGCGACTTCCGGCTCGGAGACGCCGAGCTCGTTGATCCGCTGTTCGATGATCGAGATCGAGTCTTCGATGTCTTCGCCGCTGACTTCGGTCGTCGTGCCGGTCGGCTGGCCTTCGTAGATCAGCTCGAGGCCGCCCTGCAGGTCGAGGCCGAGCTTCGTTTCCTTGCTGGCGATGACGAGCGCCGAGACAGCTGACCAGCCCCAGCACGAACAGCAAGACGAAGATGTGCCGGCGGCGTGAGCCCACGGAGTCCTAGCCCTCCGGAGTGAGGACGAGCAGCAGGCCGCCGTCGTCGTCATAGGCCGGGAAGACGTCGGCGACCGCTCGCGCGGGCAGGTCGCCCTCGGCGTTGACCGAGACCCGCTTGCCGAGCGAGCGCACGCCCCACTCGAGCGAGGTCTCGATCGGGTCGGTGACGCCGTCGCCGTTGGTGTCGGCGCCCTCGCCGCCGTCGCCCTTGTCGATCCAATCCAGGCCAAGCACCTCCCGCACCGGGCGGCCGATCACGTCCTCGTCGCGCAGGCCGGTCAGCTCGTAGCTCCCTTTGCCGGCGTCGATCACGCGTTCCTGCTTGTCACAGACGAAGAAGGCTGCATTCGGTGCCGGATAATAATCGTCGAGTAATTCGAAAACGAATCCGAATCCACATTTCTGGCAGCCCTTGGGACGGGTCGAGAAGCCGGCGTTGCGATCGCCGCTGACTTCCCGGTTGCCGCAGTTGGGGCAGATGAAGAAGGGCATTGTTCGACAGGCTAGCTGTAGCGGGTAGCGGTGCGGTTGGCCCGCGTACGCCTAGAAGAGGCTGGCCGCGCCTTCGGGCGCCTGCAGGCCGAGGTGGTCGTAGGCGCGCTGGGTCAGCACCCGGCCGCGCGGGGTCCGCTTCAGCAAGCCCTGCTGCAGCAGGTAGGGCTCGAGCACGTCCTCGATCGTGTCGGGCTCCTCGCCGACCGCGATCGCCAGGGTCGAGAGCCCGACCGGGCCGCCGCCGAACTTGGTCGCGACGGCGTCGAGCAGGGCGCGGTCGGAGCGGTCGAGGCCGGCCGCGTCGACCTCGAGCATCTCCAGCGCGGCGGCGGCGACGGCGGCGCCGATCTCCCCCGTCCCCTTCACCTCGGAGAAGTCGCGGACCCGCTTCAGCAGCCGGTTGGCGACCCGCGGCGTGCCGCGCGAGCGGGAGGCGATCGTCTGGGCGCCGCTCCTCGTCGATCTCGACCTCGAGGATGCGGGCCGAGCGCGGACGATCTCGGCCAGGTGCTCGGGGCTGTAGTGCTCGAGCCGGTGGCTGACCCCGAAGCGGTCGCGCAGCGGCGTCGTCAGCAGCCCGGCGCGGGTGGTGGCGCCGATCAGCGTGAACGCCGGCAGCGGCAGGGTGACGGTGCGGGCGCCGGCGCCCTGGCCGAGGACGACCGGCAGCTCGCCGTCCTCCATCGCCGGGTAGAGCGTCTCCTCGACGGCGCGACCGAGGCGGTGGATCTCGTCGATGAAGAAGACGGAGCCGGGCTCGAGCGCGGTCAGGAAGGAGGCGACGTCGGCCTTGCGCTCGAGCGCCGGGCCGGCGGTCTGGACCATCGGCACGCCGAGCTCGGCGGCGACGATGTGGGCCAGCGAGGTCTTGCCGAGCCCGGGAGGGCCAGCGAGGAGGACGTGGTCGAGCGGCTCGCCGCGCCGCTTCGCCGCCTCGATGAAGATCGCCAGCTGCTCGGTGACCTGGGCCTGGTTGACGAAGTCCTCGAGGGTCGGGGGACGCAGCGAGCGGTCAAGGTCATCCTCGCCGCGCGCGGGCGTCGTGGACCCGGACCTCGGCGTCGATCGCGACCGGTTCGCCGTCGACTCCCGGCGTACGGATGCGGTTGCCGCCGATCTCCGGCCCGTCCGTCACCGCGCCGCCCCAGCCTTGCGCAGCGCCGCCGCGATCAGCTCCTGCGGCTCGCCGGCCTCGAGGCCCTCGAGCAGTTCCTCGGCCTCGAGCGGCGCGTAGCCGAGGTTGACGAGGCCGTCGCGAGCGAGCGAGCGAGCGTCGCCGTCCTCGGCGGCCGCCAGCGCCACCTCGACCTCGAGCGCGCCGGCGACCTTCTCGCGCAGCTCGACGATGATCCGCTCCGCCGTCCGTTTGCCGATCCCCGGCACCGCCTGGAAGCGTTTCGCGTCGCCGGCGGCGATCGCCCGCATCAGCTCGCGCGCCGAGCCACCGGAGAGCGCCGCGATCGCCACTTTCGGCCCGACGCCGCTGACCGAGATCAGCAGGCGGAAGAGGTCGCGCTCCTCCTCGGAGGCGAAGCCGTAGAGCGCCAGCGAGTCCTCGCGGGCGATCAGCTCGGCGTGCAGGAAGGCGTCGGAGCCGGCCGCCGGCACCACTTTCAGGGTCTCGGAGGAGACGGTCAGCCGGTAGCCGACGCCGCCGGCGTCGATTACCACGTGATCGGGCCGGCGCACCATCACCTCGCCGCGGACCGCGGCGATCATCCGGCCAGCCGTCCCGCGGCCAGCGCCGTCGCCTCTTCGTCGCTGGCCAGCTCCGCGGCGCGGCGACCGCCGGTGCCGCCGTGGCAGATCGCCACCGCGAGCGCGTCGGCGGCGTGGTCGGGGCTGGGCGGCTCGGGCAGCCCGAGCAGCGTCCCGACCATCCGCTGGACCTGGTCCTTGCCGGCGCCGCCGGAGCCGCAGACCGCCATCTTGATCGCCTGCGGCGTGTAGCCGAAGCAGGCGACGCCGCGCTGGGCGGCGGCCAGCATCGCGACCCCGCTGGCGCGGCCGACCGCCATCGCCGAGCCGACGTTCTTGCCGAAGTAGACCTCCTCGATCGCCATCGCCACCGGCTCGTGCCAGGCGAGCAGCTCCGCCAGGGCGCGGTGGATGTGGTGCAGCCGGTCGGCCATGTCCTGCTCGGGCGAGGTCTCGACCACGCCGCCGTCGAGGGCGACCATGTGGTTGCCCTCGACCCGGACGATGCCGAATCCGAGGTTCGCTGCGCCGGGGTCGATCCCCATCACTACCTGCATGGGGACTGATTCTGGGATTCGCGCCGGATGCCTTCCCCGACTTGGCTCTAGGCCGCGCAGTTGCTCCGAGAACCTGCTCGGGGATGTCGAAGTTGGCGAAGACTTCGTCGACGTCGTCCTGGTCGTCGAGCGTGTCGAGCAGCTTCAGCAGCCGTTCGGCGTCGTGGCCCTTGAGCTCGACCGTGCTTTTCGGTTCGATCGCGATCGTCGGCGCCGAGACCTCGACCCCGGCTGCCTCGAGCGCTTCCCGCACGGCGCTCAGGTCGGAGGGCTCGGCGAGCACGATCCATTTGCCGTCCTCCTCGCGCACGTCCTCGGCGCCGGCGTCGATCGCCGGCATCAGGTCGTCTTCGCCGTAGCGCTCGGCGTCGACCGTCACCGCGCCCTTTTTCTCGAAGATCCAGGCGACCGAGCCGGGCTCGCCGAGGCTGCCGCCGTGGCTCGAGAAGGCGTGGCGGATCTCGGCGCTGGCGCGGTTGCGGTTGTCGGTCAGCGCCTCGACCATCACCGCCACGCCGGCCGGTCCGTAGCCCTCGTAGATGATCCGTTCGATCGCTGCCCCGTCGGAGCCGGCGCCGGTCCCGGTGTCGATCGCTTTCTGGATTTTGTCTTTCGGCATCGACGCTTCGCGCGCCTTCTGCACCGCCGTCGCCAGGGCCGCGTTGCCGTCGGTGTCGCCGCCACCGTCGCGAGCCGCGACCGTAATCGCCCGCGCCAGCTTGCTGAAGAGCTTGCCGCGTTTAGCGTCGGCGGCGCCCTTCTTGTGTTTGATTGATGACCACTTCGAATGTCCGGACATGCGCCTGTCATTCTATTTGGGGGGAGATGACTACGAACGCCCACACGATCCACGCGGGGAAAAGCATCGCCGCCGGCGTCGTCTTCCTCGCCATGCTCGTCGCCGCCTTCGCGCTCTGGACGGTGATCCCCCTCACCTGGGTCTACATCGCCTCCAAGGTTTCCCACACCCAGTTCCCGAGCGGCGGCCCCTACGCCATCGTCGCCGGCGGCATCCTCGTCTCCGTCCTGATCGACGCCTGGCTGATCGGCCGTCTCAACACTCTCTACGTCCGCATCACTGGCACCAACCGCCTCAACCCGATCCGCCCCACCTGGCTGCGCAGCATGCGCGACTCCGGCCCCGCCTACAACTCGGTGACCGTAGTCGAGGCGGTGATGATGTCCTCGGTGCTGCTCGCCGCCGTCGCCCTCACCGTCTGGTTCTTCCTGCTCGCGGGATCGCCGATCCCGAACCAGTAGCCGCAGTCTCGGTCGTTGCGACGCTTGCCGCCGGTCGTGCGGAAGTGGTCACGAACTGCAGACAACACGTTGCATCGAAGGCGCTACGGTGCAACCATGGCCTCGGTGGCGAGAGAAGCGTGGACCGACGAGCGACTCGACGACCTGAACACGAAGGTCGACCGGCTCGATCAGCGGGTCGAGAGCGGATTCGCGGAGATGCGCGGGGAGATCCGGGCGGGGCGCGCGGAGATGCGGGAGGGTCTTGCAATCGGGCGCGCCGCCTTGGACGAGAATCGTGCCGAGGTGGGTGAGAAGTTCGACCGCATCGACACGGACATGCGGGAAATTCGAGTCGAGTTAGGCGCCCTGAACCGAACGATCCACCAGTTCATGTTCGCGATCGTCGGCACCGTCTTCCTCGGCTTTATGGGCACGATCTCGGGCCTGGCCACCCTGACCTGACCCGGTCTGAGGCTGCCGGGCCCACGCGATACCAGGACGCAGGGAGCGAGCCGAGGGGAGCGCACTCCAGTGCGTGACCCGAAGGCAAGAGACCGAGGACGCCGTACCGCGCCGGTCCGGCATCCTCAGACCAGGAATTTGCCGTCTTCCTGCATGACTACGCCGTCGACTTCCAATTTGCCGCCGAGGCGGAGGTCGCAGACTAGGTCGGTGTGGACGGCGGAGTCGTTGGTGCCGCCAGACTCGGGGTAGGCGGCGCCGACCGCCATGTGGACGGTGCCGCCGAGCTTCTCGTCGAGCAGGACCTCGCGGGTGCCGCGGTCGATCGAGTAGTTGGTGCCGATTCCGAGCTCGCCCAGGGTCCGCGCCCCCTCGTCGGTGTCGAGCAGCTTGATCAGGTACTCCTCGCCGCGGTCGGCACTGGCGTCGACGACGCGGCCGGATTCGAATTTGAGGTGGACGCCGGAGACCTCGCGGCCGCCGATCACCGCCGGCAGGTGGAAGCTCACTTCGCCCTCGACTGAGTCCTCGACCGGGCCGGTGAAGAACTCGCCGTCGGGCATGTTGTGGTCGCCGACGCAGGGGATGAACTTGCGGCCGGCGACGCCGAGGGTGATGTCGGTGCCGGGGGCGGTGACCCGGACCTCCTCGTGGCCCTCGATCCACTCGGCGAGGCGGACGGTCTCCTCCGAGGCGCGCTTCCAGGCGCTCAGCGGGTCGCCATCGTCGGCCAGGCAGGCGGCGTAGTAGAAGTCTTCGTAGTCGGCCAGGCTCATCTCCGCCTCGGAGGCGTAGGCGCTGGTCGGGAACAGGGTGTAGACCCAGCGGAAATCGCCCTCGGCGGCGCGTTTCATCGCCCGCGTCATCAGCGGTCCCGTCGCCGACTGGCGTTTCGTCTGCTTCTCCGGCGGCACCCCGGAGAGCTCGCGGGTGTTGGTGCTGGCGCCGATCGCGATCCGCACATCGACGTTGTCGACCATCCACTCGGCGAAGGGCGAGATCCATTCCAGCTGGGGATCGGCCGCATGTTTGAAATAGGCGGCGATCTGGCCGTCGAGCGCGACGTTCATCACCGCGTGGGCACCGGTCTTCAGCACCTCTTCGTAGACCGCGAGGAGGAGCGGCGCAGCGGCGGTCTCGCCGTCGATCGCGACCACCTCGCCCTCCTTCACCTCGGTCGAGTAACCGACCAGGATCTTGGCCAGGTTCGTCACCCGCGGATCACTCATCGTCGCGCTCCCTCCTCGGCGCCGCCGCGGGCGCTGGTCGTGGTCATCGCCATGAAGATCGCGTGGAAGCGGGGGTCATCGGCCAGCTCCGGGTGGAAGGCGGAGGCCAGCACGCTGCCCTCCCGAATTGCCACCGGATGGTCCTCGTAGGAGGCGAGCACCTCGACCCCGGGGCCGTAGCTCTCGACCCAGGGCGCGCGGATGAAGACCGCCCGCAGCGGCTCGTCGCCGATTCCCTCAACTGCGAGGTCGACCTCGAAGCTCTGCAGCTGGCGGCCGAAAGCGTTGCGGCGGGCGGTTGCGTCAAGGAAACCGAGGTGCTCGGCGTCGCAGACGATCAGCCCGGCACAGGTGCCGAGGATCGGCCGCCCCGCCTCGTGGTGGGCGCGGATCGCCGGCTCGAGCCCCGCCGAGTCGATCAGCTTGCCGATCGTCGTCGACTCGCCGCCGGGGATGACGAGGCCATCGAGGCCGTCGAGCTGCTCGGGCGTGCGCACAGCGACCGGCTCAACGCCGAGCGCCCGCAGGACACTGAGGTGCGCTTCGAAGTCGCCCTGCAGCGCCAGGACCCCGACCTTGAGGCCGGTGGCCGCCTCGCCGCCGGTCGCGCCGTTGGTGGTCAGCTCAGCCCCCGCGGTGCTGGAGCAGCGCGTCGGCGGCCTCGAGTGGCCCGATCTCGAGGCCCGACATCGCCTCGCCGAGGCCGATCGAGGCGGCGGCGACCCGCTCGGGGTCATTGAAGTGGGTAGTTGCCTCGACGATCGCCCGCGCCCGCCGCTCCGGGTCGGCCGACTTGAAGATCCCCGAGCCGACGAAGTTGCCCTCGGCGCCAAGTTGCATCATCAGCGCCGCGTCGGCCGGCGTCGCGATCCCGCCGGCGCAGAAGAGCGGCACTGGGAGGCGACCGGCGGCGGCGACCTCCTGGACGACTTCAAGCGGCGCTGGCAGTTCTTTCGCCGCGGCAGCCAGCTCCTCGGGCCGCAGTTGAGCAAGCTGCTTGATCCCAGAAGTGATCTCCCGCATATGGCGGACCGCCTCGACCACGTTGCCGGTCCCGGCCTCACCCTTGGAGCGGATCATCGCCGCCCCCTCGCCGAGCCGCCGCAGTGCCTCACCGAGATTGGTGGCGCCGCAGACGAACGGCACCTCGAAGGCAAACTTGTCGATGTGATTTACCTCGTCGGCCGGGGTCAGCACCTCGGACTCATCGATGTAGTCGACTTCGAGCGCTTCCAGTACCTGGGCCTCGGCGAAGTGACCGATCCGGGCCTTCGCCATCACCGGGATCGAGACCGCCTCCTGGATCCCCTTGATCATCGCCGGATCCGACATCCGGGCAACGCCGCCGTCGCGGCGGATGTCGGCGGGAACACGCTCCAGCGCCATAACCGCGGCAGCGCCCGCCTCCTCGGCGATCGTCGCCTCCTCGGGCGTGACGACATCCATGATCACCCCGCCTTTCAGCATCTCGGCGAGGCCGGTCTTGAGGCGAAAGGTGGCGCGCTCGGGCATGGGCTCCATATTACGAACAGCCAGGCGCGGACGACACCGCCCCTGCGGCGCGAATTCCAGCGCATCCCCTACCGATGCGGCGGGGCGGCACCTGGACCCCCCGTTCGGACTACTTCAGTTTGTAAGCGCGGATGCGATCTTTGTGGGCGGCTTCGTCGCGGGCGTAGAGGCCGTGCGCGAGCGCCTGCACCAGCGCCATCAACGCCGTGTTGGAACGGGCAAAGCTGGGGCTGTTGGAGGAGAAGTAGAGGGTCATCTCGGCGTGCTCCCCGACCTCCGACATCGTCGCGTCGGAGATCGCCAGGGTGCGGGCACCGCGGTGCAGGGCGAGTTTCATCGCCCGCAGCAGCAGCGGGTGTGCCCGGCCAGCCGACATCGTGATGACCAGCGTGTTCTCGTCGATCCGACCGAGTCGTTGCAGGCTCTCGCCGCCAGTCGAGGCGACGATTTCGGCACGAATGTCCAGCAAGCTGAGCGTGTGGCGCAGGTAGCTGGCGAAAAACGCCATCTGGTCGACGCCGACGATCACGATCCGTTGCGCTTCGGCCAGGGCCGCGACCGAGTCATTGACCTGCTCGGTGGTCAGCTTGCGCGCGGTTTCCTCGAGGTTGGAGTAGTCGGCGCTGAGCGAGCCCTCGAGCTCGGAGTGGTCGAAGCTGAAGAGTGGGCCACCGTTCGCCGCGCCGGCGGTGGCGATCGTCGTCCGGTACTCCTCGATCGCGGCCTGCTGCAGCTCCGGGTAACCCTCGAAGCCGAGCGCCTGCGAGAAGCGAACAACGGTCGAGGAGGAGGTGCTGGCGCGGCGGGCGAGCTCCTCGGCAGTGAGGAAGGCCGCCTCGTCGAGGTGGTCGACGATGTAGCGGGCAACGTCTTTCTGGGAGCGCGAGAACTCTTCAAAACGCTCCTGGATGTAGTCGGAAAGGCTCTTGAGTTGTGGGGACTTCGTCGCGGTCTTGGTCACGGCGGTCCATTTCGCCCCGCTTGCCGCTTTCCCTTCTGAAAAACTCGCGCGATGACACTCGCCGACCTCCTCCGCCTTACCAACCGCAACATGATCGCCTTCGACCTGGTGCTCGGCAGCGCCGCCGTCGCAGCGCCGGCGGCGACCCTGCGAGTGCTCGGTCACGACGAGCCCTCGCCCGACGCCACGCACCTGTTCCGCCGCTGTGGGCCGATCTGGCTCACCTTCGCCGCTGCCCACCTGGTCGCTGATCGTCGCGGTAGCCGCGCCGACTGGCAGTCGCTGGCCTGGCTACGCGCCACCGAGATCGGCACCGACGCGCTCTGGTCGGCCTCGCCCGCCGTCAGCCGCCCCGGCGCCAAGGCGGCGCTGCGGCTGGCCAGCGCCTCGAACCTGGCGATGGCAGCTGGCTTTGCTTGGATGGCGCGGCGAGGGGATCGTTAACCGTGAGCGAGTTCGACGGCCTGCCGAGCATGCGCTGGAGCCTGCGCGGGCTGACCGAAGAGGGCGATGAGGCCTGGCTGATCCGCGGCATCGCCCGCAAGCGCTACCACTGCCCGGGCTGCCACGGCGACATCGAGATCGGCGACGAGCACACCATCGTCCAGTACGTGCGCCGGGTCGGTGGCACCGACCACCACCACTGGCACCGCCGCTGCGCCGAAGAGATCTTGATCCCCGAGCTTGGTCAGCTGCGCCGGGTGCCGGCCGGCGAGACGAGCCAGACAAAGCTCGAGCGCCGCGGCCGCTACCCCTCGGGCCGGCGGCGCAGGTAAGCGCCGGTGGCCTTCTTCCGCCGCCTCGCGGCGCTCGCTCGCAGGGTCGGCGGTACCTACGCCGACATCGCCCGCATCTACCGCGACTGGTGGGGCGCGATCCTGCTGCTTGGGATCGTCGTCTTCATCCCGCTCGGGCTGATCGACGCCGCCGCCAACCAGATCGACGTCGAATCGCTCGACATCGACAGCGGCATCGAGGTCTTTGCCTTGATCGCCACCGCAGGCGCGGTGACGACCACCGGCCTGCTGGGCGAGGTCTTCTTTGCCGGCGCGATGTCGCTCTCGCTGACCCACCCCGAGGGGGATCGGCCGCCTCCGCTCCGCCACCTCGCCCGCAAGATCAGCTACGGCCGGCTGATTCTCCTCGACATCGCCTACGTCGTGACCGTCGCGATCGGCATCCTCCTCCTCGTCGTCCCGGGCGTCGCCGCGTTCGTGTTTCTCGGGCTGGCCGGCCCGGCGGTCGAGCTCGAGCACCGCACGGTGCGCGGCGCCCTCGCCCGCAGCTTCCGCCTCGTCCGCGCCGACTTCTGGCTCGTGTTCTGGGTGCTGATCCCGATCGAGATCGCCGGCGACGCGCTCGGCGACGTCGCCGAGCATCTCGCCCACGACCTACTCGGCGACAGCTTCTTCTCGACCTGGCTCTCGGAGTCGGTCTCGAACATCCTTCTCTCCCCCGTCTTTGCGATCGCCGCGGTGCTGCTGGCGACCAGGCTGATCACCGTCGTCGATGGGTCCGGACCGCGGATAAGATCCCTGCGTGTCCGTCAGGGTGAGGAGCTAGGGGTGGCGGCGTGACGACGACGTTGGTCACCGCGACCTTCATCTCCGACTTCTACGACAACCTGCTCGACAACGAAGAGCAGGGCCTCTTCTGGGTGCTCTGCGGTTTCATTGGCTCCTTCGCCTTCATCCGCATGAGCACGCGGCTGATGCGCAGCCCGAAGGTCCCGTGGTGGCCAGGCAGCGTGGTCTCGGACAGCGGTGTCCACCTGCACCACCTGGTCTTCGGGATCGTCGCGATGATGGCCGCCGGAGCGATCGGCTTCCTCTCCTTCGGCCGCAGCCCATCGACCGAGATCTGCGCTGCCTTCTTCGGCATCGGCATGGGGCTGACGATCGACGAGTTCGCCCTCTGGGTCCACCTCGAAGACGTCTACTGGGCCGAGCAGGGGCGCAGTTCGATCGACGCGACCGTGCTTGCTGCCGCCGGCATGGGCCTGGTCCTGATCGGCGCCAGCCCGATCACCTTCGAAACCGGATCGGCCAGCGCGATCATCGGCAGCATCATCACCTGCGTGCTGGTCTTCGGGACCGTTGCGATCTGCTTCGCCAAGGGGCGCTACCTGCACGGCTGGGTCGGCTTCTTCCTCTTCCCGATCGCCGTCTACGGCGCCTGCCGGATCGGCAAGCCGAACTCGGCCTGGGCGCGCCGCCGCTACGGCGAGCGGCGGCCGAAAAAGCAAGCCAAGTCGGAGGCCCGATTTCACCCCGACCGCCGCACCGACCGCTTCAAGGACGCCTTCCGCGACCTCGTCGGCGGCAAACCGGAAGAGGCGCTCGAAGCTGCCCGCGACGAGGCGCTCGCCGCCACCCGCGAGGCGAGCGCCGAAGTGCGTGAGCGGGCGGAACGGGTTGCCCGCGCCGCCGACCCAAGCAACCGCGACCGTTGAAGATCAGGCCAGGCGCCGTTCCAGGTTGGCCCGGACCTGAGGCCACTCCGAGTCGATGACGCTGAAGTAGGCGCTGTCGCGCTGGCCGACTTCGGGGATGATCATGTGCTTGCGCATGACGCCCTCGAACTGGGCCGGCAGGGCAGCCATCGCGCCGCGCGAGCGCTCGTTGCGGGCGTCGGTCTTGAGCTCGACCCGAACGCAGCCGAGCGTCTCGAAGGCGTGCGACATCTGCAGCAGTTTGGTTTCGACGTTTACCCCGCTGCGCCAGACCCGCGGGTTGAACCAGGTCCAGCCGACCTCGACCACCTTGTCGGCACGGCGCGCGTTGAGGAAGCGACTGCTGCCGACCAGGTCGCCGCCGCCGAGCTCGCGAATCGCGAAAACGCCCTCGCGATCCTCGCGGGTCGCATCCAGGGACGTCTCGAACCAGCGGTCAAACAGCTCGCGGCTCGAGTTGAGGCGGACCAGCCAGGCCCAGATCTCGTCCGCTTGCGCCGCCTCCCAGAGGCCCTCGGCGTGCTCGGGCGCGAGCGGCTCGAGCGTCACCCGCTCGCCCCGCAACGGCACCGCCAGCGGGGCGGGGAACCCACCGCTCACTCGCCCATCGCCTTGATCACCACCCGCTTTGGCCGGCGGCCGTCGAACTCGCAGTAGAAGACCTGCTGCCAGGGGCCGAGGTCGAGGCGGCCGGCGGTGACCGGAACGATCGCCTGGTGGTGGACGAGCAGGTTCTTCAGGTGGGCGTCGCCGTTGTCCTCGCCGCCACGGTGGTGGCGGTAGTCGCCGGGGTCGGGCGAGAGCTCGGCGGCGACCTCGTTGGCGGGGGCGGTCCAGCTCGGCGGCGCCACCTTGTCGAGCCATTCGAGCGTGTCCTCGTGCAGACCCGGCTCGTCGTCGTTGACCCAGATGCCAGCGGTGATGTGCATCGCCGAGACCAGCACCATCCCCTCTTCGAGCCCGGCCTCCTCGACCGCAGCCTGCAGCTCCGCGGTGATCCGGATCAGCTCGCGGCGCTGCTCCGTCTCGAAGGTCAGATATCTGGTTGCGAACTTCATCGGCCCTCCTTCTACCTCACCTGGTGATTAGAGGCCAAGCCCGCCGACGCCGCCCTCGTCCCAGCCGAGGTGGTGGGCGAGCTCGTGGCGCAGGGTCTGCTCAACCTGCGCGGCGAGCAGCTGCGGGTCGTGGCCGAAATCGCGTTCGAGCGTGTCGCGGTAGATCACAATCCGGTCCTCCCAGCCTTCGCGGGCGACGCCGTCGCCGAAGTACTCGCCGTAGGCCTGCTGCTCGGTGCCGAGATCGGAGACGACGATCGCCACCGACTCCAGGACACGCTGGAATTCCTCTGGCAAGGCATCGATCGCGTCGGCGACCAGCGTTTCGAACGGGTCCATCTCAGGTTTGGACGACACCCCTTAACGGTAGAGTCGAGAGCCAGCCGGCGCCGCCGCCGGGCGATCGAAACCGCTATTGGGGAGGCCGAATGGACGACGAGAGAGCAACGACGCCGATGCCGAAATTGCGCCGGGGTGCCCTCGTGCTGGCGCTCGTCGCCGCGCTGGGCGGCGGGGTCCTCCTCGCCGGCTGCGGCAGCGACGACAACTCGACCTCGACCAGCAACGCCCAGTTGGAAGCCGAAGAAGGCGTTGAAACGGCCGAAGAAGGGATCAAGGAAGGTCGCGAACAGGCGGAAAAGGGCGTCGAAGAAGGCAAGGAATCCGCCGAACAGGGCATCGAAGAAGCGAAGAAGCAGCTCGAAGACAGCAAGAACAAGAACAAGAAACAGATCGAAGAAGCGCAGAAGGACGTTGAAGAAGGGGTGGAAGAAGCGAAGAAGAAGGCGGAAGAACTGTTGCCGTAGTGCTGTGGGCTAGGGATCAGGGTTTGCGGAGGAGGGTCGCCAACGAAACGGCTGGGGCCCCACCCACCTTGGTTTAGAGCTGACAAGGGACCAAGGTCTGTCGAGGGTCGCTGGAGCTGTTCTTTATCCCGGTATGGCATGGATAAAGAAACAGCTCGGCGGCGACACGAAAGCCACACCGGGCGGCTGGCTCGCCACCAACTCATCGGATCTCCCCGCCCAGCCCCAGTCCCCTTTCAAGCTCAAAGAGAGACGGAGTGGACTGACCCTGGGACCTCCCCGGTTTCGTGAGGGCACTCGCCCCTGCCAAACCCTGACCCCTACTAGGCCCGCGCCGCCGCCAAAGCACTAACCGCTCGCACCCGCGCCACCAGGACCGTCCCAATCGCCATCACCACCAAACCCGCGACCAGAACCAGGCCATCGAGCTCCGCCTCGCGCCAGTTCTCGGTCAGGAAGAGCGGCTCGAGGCCGATCGGCAGGAAGGTCTGGACCGCGGTCGAGATCGGTACCACGGTGGTCGCCGGTCGCCGTTGCAGGGCGGTCATGCCACTGATCGTCGCGGCGATGCCGGCGAAGGCGGCGACCGCCGCCCAGGCGACGACGCGCGGGTAGTGCGGGGCGCCGAGGTTGTCGGCCATCAGCTTGGTCGCGATGTTGGTTGCCCCGAAGCCGCAGGCCGAGCCAAGGTTCGCTCCCATCGCGGTGTCGAAGCGGCTGCCCCGCAGCACGAATGGGACGAGCGAGACCGCGACCAGCGCCGCCATTACGACGACGACCGTGACCGGGCCGCGGTGCTGCTCGCTGTGTTCCGGCGCGCCCCAGGCGATCAGCACCGTGCCGGCGATGATCGCGAGGACGCCGAGCAGCGTCCCCGGCCCCGGCTTCTCGCCCATCTCGCGGATGCCGATCACCAGCAGGACCAGCAGTCCCGACGCCAGCAGCGGCTCGATCACCACGAAGGGCGCGTTGGCGAAGGCGATCGCCTCGAAGACGACTCCGAGCCCACCGAGCAAGAGCCCCGCGAGCCAGCGCGGTCGCCGCAGTAGCCGCATCAGCAGCGAGGCGTGGAGACCCTCCTCGGCCGGCGTCGTCCTCGCCTCGAGCGCCTGCAAGGCGATGCCGACGTTGAACAGGACCGAGGCGATGAGCCCACAGGCGAGGCCGATGGCAAGCATCCGCTTAGTGCTTCCCGGCCGCGCCGGGAACTAAGCGTCAGCGGCGCGCGAACGGCTGCACAGCGCCGGGACAGCGACGCGTCTTCGGCAGCTTCGCTTCGATCAGGTAGCTGTCGATTACACGGGCGGCGCAGGCCGAGGCGGAATAGGCGGTGTGGCCCCAGTTCTCGCTGGTCAGCAGCTGGCTATTGGGCAGGAACCTCGATACCGCGACGGCGTTCTCATAGTTGGTCGCGTTGTCCCAGCGGCTGCCGACGATCAGCACCGGCGCGGCGGTGCTGCGGTCGAAGGGCCCGCGGTAGGCGTCCTCGTCGCGGGCGGTCCAGTAGTCGGCGGCGCAGACCGCGTCAAGCCAGGACCACGGTGCGTTGAAAAAGGGCGTCTGGCGTTCGCCCGTGGCCGCCGCCCGCGGCCAAGCGGATGGGCTCGCCGCGTGGCGCCCGTCCGTACACATGATCGCCCGCCCCTGGACGAAGCTGGCCACGGCGGCTTCCGGATCACCTTTGCCAGGGCCCGAGGCGGGCGGCGCGAGAAGCTTGGCCAGCGTCTTCAGTGCCTCGCCGCGGTCTGCCGCATAGGACCCTTTGTCCTCCAGCGTCCAGAGAGCACCGAGCATCTCGGTCACCGGTTCGAAGGCCCGCGGCGAGTAGAGCAGCTGGTTGATGCCACCGATCAGCTCGGGGTAGCTGACGCTCACCTTGCCGGCCCCCGGCAGCTTAAGCTCGAGTGGCTTGGCGCGGATCCAGCTGGCCAGGCGCTCGAACCTGGCGTAGGGGTCGCCGGCTGCGAAGGCGCAGCGCCTTTTCCCCGCCGCCTTGCAGCGGCTGAGGATGCCGTCGAAGGTGCGAAATGAGGCCTCGGGCGAGTAGGCGCGGTCGAAGGTCGGCTGGTCGTAATCGCGCAGTCCGACCCAGGCCCGCGGTTCGATCACGCCGTCGATCACCAGCGCCCGGAAGCGGTCCGGGAACAGGTTGGCGTAGACCTGGCCGGGGAATGAGCCGTAGGACTCGCCGTAGTAGTTCAGCTTCGGTTCACCGAGGGCGCGGCGAATCACGTCCATGTCGCGGGCGAACTCGGCGGTTGACATCGAGGCGGCGATCGGCTGCCGCGAGCAGGCTTCGGCGGTCGCCCGGGCGGAGCGAAGCGCCGCCGTGGTTTCGGCCGGGCTAGCCGGAAACGGCGTTGCCAGCAGCCCTTCCAGGTCCTCCCCCGCCACGGTCAGTGATGGGAAGCAGCGCAGCGGCGTGCTGGCGTTGGTACCGCGCGGGTCGATGCCGATCAGGTCGAAGCGTTCGAGCAGCTCCGGCTTGAAGTATTTCGGCCCGAACTTCGCGTAGCCGACCCCGGTCAGGCCGGGTCCGCCGGGGTTGATGAAGAGGCTGCCGATCCGCTGTTTCGGGTTGCTGGCCTTGAGCCGCGCCAGTGCCAGCTCGATCTGCTGCCCCTGCGGTTCGTCGTAGTCGAGCGGCAGCTGCGCCGTCGCGCACTCGGTCTTGCCGCAGGGCCGCCAGTTGAGGACCGGCGCCGGCACGCCGTCGACCCGAGCCGCCTCGAGCGGCGAGGTCTTCTCCGGCGGCGGCAGCGGCGGCGCGGCCGCGGCGGAACCCGGCGCGAGGATGGCGGCGAGCGTGAGGACGAGCGTGAAGACGACCAACGGGTGGGCCGAGACGCGGCGGCGAGACATCAGTCTGCCCTTATACCTCAAGAATTGTGGAGAGCGGTGCGAAAAACTGGGCGGCCGTTCGTCCGCTGCCATTGTCAGGGGGGGCGCCAGCTGTGATCTTGCGGCGCGATGCAAGAGCTGCGACGCCACCACCACGCCGAGCCGGTCGAGCTGGCGGAGGGCTGGATCGGGATCTGCGCTACCTGCGGCTGGGTCAGCCGCGACTACGGCAACGAGCGCCACGCTACGGTCGAAAGCTCCCGCCACGCCGCCAACGCCGCCGAGTGCCTGGCCCCGAGCTTCAGGCGCAACCGAAGCCGCTCCTCCACCGCGCCCCGCCGCGGCCGCTGCGCCACCGGGCGCTGAGCGGCGACCCAGCCGCGACCCGGGCTGCGGTCCGGGAACGCTAGACGGTGGCGCGATCGCCGTCGGCGCGATCGCCGTCGGATCGCACGACGGCCGCCTCGGCATCGTGACCAGTGTGGCTTTTCGGCGAGAGAAAGCGGTCGATCGCGGCAAGGGCCACTGCCGAGATCACGAAGGTGAGGTGGATCACCGTCTGCCACAGCATCGTGTTCGAGGAGGTGTTGCCGGCGTTGATGAAGGTCTGCAGCAGGTGGATCGAGGAGATGCCGACGATCGCCATCGCCAGCTTCACCTTCAGCACGTTGGCGTTGACGTGCGATAGCCACTCCGGCTGGTCGGGGTGGTTGCGCAGGTTGATGCGCGAGACGAAGGTCTCATAGCCGCCGATGATCACCATGATCAGCAAGTTGGCGATCATCACCACGTCGACCAGGCCGAGGACGAGCAGCATCACCTCGTTCTCGGTCAGGTGGCCAACGTCTGAGACCAGGTGCCAGAGCTCCTGCATGAAGCGCCAGACGTAGACGCCCTGGGCAGCGATCAGGCCGAGGTAGAGCGGCGCCTGCAACCAGCGGCTGATGAAGATCGTCGAACCGACGGTCCGGGCCAGCGGGCGCTCGACGTATTGCTCACTCGACATGGGACGCTGCATCGTAGCGAGTCGGTTAGGTCGCCCTAATCCCTATCGGTTCGCGATACGTTCGCCGCTGTCTCGGCGCTGGGGAGTGCAGATCGCGGTCGCCCTGCTGGCCGTCGTGGGCGCGGCGCTGGCCGGCGCTGACGGTGCTGCCGCCAGTTGTCAGCTGCAGTGGCAGCCGGATCTTTCCGGGGAAACTGGTGGCAGCCTGGTGCTGGTTTGCGACGACCCGTCGGCGCCGACCGGCGACGCGGGCGAAGCGGACAGCGGCGCCGGCGAGGGCGGCAAGCGCGAGTCGAGCTACGCCGCGATCGCCGTCAACATGACGACCGTCAGCGACGGCGACGGTGCACTCAGCGGCGCCACCTCTGCCGGCGGCAAGACCCGGGCGATCGCCGTCCGCGAAGCGGTGCGGGCCTGCCGGAGAGGCGAGCCGGGCAAGTGCAAGAGCGTGGTCAGCGCCAAGGACGGCTGGGCAGCCCTGGTCGTAACCGCCGACCAGGCAGGACGACTGCGCGTCTTCGGCGCCGGGGCCAGGAGCTACGAGGCCGCCTTCGACGCGGCGACGCACAAAGCGCGGTCGGCCCTAGGCGGCGCGACGGGCGGCCCGATCGAGCGAGTCAAGGCGGTCCGCAGCAGGCCTCAGTAACCGGTCCCGGACCGCGGCGGCGGCGATATGCACGAATCGTTGCGGGGGGTTGCAAGGGCGGGGTGACGCTGCCGAGAAGTGAGGTATGCGTCGATTCGCTGTAGTCGCAGCACTTTTGCTCAGCGCCTTCGTCCTCGCGGCCCCCGCGCCGGCAAGCGCCTCGCGCGAGAGCGTCGCCGCGCTACAGGCGGGACTGCAGTCGCTCGACCTCTACCAGGGCTACGTCGACGGGATCAGGGGACCGCTCACCAGCCGCGCTGTCTCCACCTTCCAGCGCACCCATCACCTCGCGGTCGACGGCATCGCCGGTCCGCAAACGCGGCGGGCGCTCGGCTGGCGCGGCCGGCCGCCGCTGGGCAGCCGGGTAATCAAGTCCGGCGACCGCGGCTGGGACGTCGCCGCCCTGCAGTACCTGCTGCAGCGAGCCGGCTACGGTCCGGGCCGAGCCGACGGGCTGTTCGGGCCGCTGACCGCGGCCGCAGTGGAACGGGTCCAGGGAGCCGCGGGGCTCGGCGTCGATGGGCTCGCCGGGCCGCAGACGCTCTCCTTTCTCCGCACCGGCTCGAGCTCGACCCCGGAATCGACCTCCACCCCGGTCTCCACCACCACGCCGAGCGGCCCGGTCAGCTTCCTGCGGCCGGTCGCCGGGCCGACCGGCGACGGCTTCGGCGCCAATCGCGGCGACCACCTCCACACCGGTATCGACTTCCCGGTCCCCTACGGCACCCCGGTCAACGCGGCCGGAGTCGGGACGACGATCTACGCCGGCTACAACTACGGCGGCTACGGCAACCTCGTCGTCGTCCAGCACCGCCTTGGCTACACCAGCTGGTACGCGCACCTCTCCTCGATCGCGACCTACGTCGGCCAGGAAGTGGCCGGCGGCACCACGCTCGGCTACGTCGGCTCGACCGGCAACTCGACCGGCCCGCATCTCCACTTCGAGGTGCGCCGCTACGACACCCCGATCGACCCGGCGCCACTACTGCTGGAAACCGTCTCCGCGCGGCCGTCGGGCGTCGCCCGCAAGGCGCAGACCCTCGAGTGCCGTGGCGCCGGGCCGAAGGCGCGCGAGGCGCCGCCCGGCTCCGACTGGATCGCCCGCGAACGCCTCTGCGCAAGCGGCGAGGGCGACTAAGCCAGAACCGAGTCGATCTCGCCGAGGACGCGCTGCTCGCTCTCGGTGACCCCGCCCTGCGAGCCCTTCTCCTCCTTTGCTTCGGCGACCCGCCGGGCGACGGAGCTGACGAAGCGTCGGTAGGCAGCCGCCTCGTCGGCCGAGGCCTTCTGATCGACCAGGGCCAGCGCTTCGCGGATCCGCTCGAGCCCGTGCTGCTCGACCTGGTCCTTGGCGACCCGGGTGCGGTCGATCTCGGGCCGGTGGGCGGCGATCTCGTCGAGCAGTTCGGACTCGCCGTGCTCTTGGCGCGCCTCCGCGTAGACCTTTGCCATCGCGAACACCTCACGGAAACTCCCACCCCGCTCAGCGCTCATCACGATCACGCCGGCGCTGGTCGGGCCCTCCCGAACCGCGTCCCACTCCTGCTCGTCGAAATCTGCCTTGCCGGTCATGCCTTCTCCTCTGGTTGGGGATGTCGATTCTCGCGCAGCCCGTTCGTCGCGTAAGCAGAGGCGCGGCCAAACGGGCTCGCCGAGCGAAGATAGGAGAAGGAGATGTCCGCCACGGTGCTCTACATGTCGGTGTCCCTGGACGGCTTCATCGCCGGTCCCAACGAGAGCTTCGAGAATGGCCTCGGCGACGGCGGCGAACGCCTGCACGAGTGGGTATTTCCGGACGACGACATCGACCTCGAGACGGTGCGTAAGGCTGGCGGCGTCAATGGCCAGATCGTCGACGAGTTCATGACCACCGGTGCGATCGTCGCCGGCAAGGGGACCTTCGAGCCGGCCGGCGGCTGGGGCGGCGACCACCACGATGGCGCGCCGATCTTCATCGTCAGCCGCACCGGACCCGGGATCGACGTCTCGGGGTGGCCGCTGGTCACCTACCTCGACGACGTCAGCGAGGCGATGACCCGGGCCAAAGAGGCTGCTGGCGAGAAGGACGTGCTCGTCCACGGCGCCGGGATCACGCGGCTGGCGCTCGAAGCCCGGGTCCTCGACGAGCTCGAGCTGCACGTCGTCCCGGTGCTCTTCGGCCAGGGCCGCCACCTGTTCGAAGGCCTGCCCGCCGAGCAGATCGAGCTCGAGCGCACCCGGGTCCTCGAGGGCGAGGGCGTCACCCACATGCACTACCGGGTCCGCCGCTGAGCGGCAGCCGCGATCCGGTCAGGCCAAGAGCCCAGCCTCGCCGGCCTTGATGCTGGCCTCGACCCGCGAGCGGCAGTCGAGCTTGGCGAGGATGTTGCGGACGTGCATGTCGACGGTGCGAGTGCTGAGGAAGAGTTCGGAGGCGATCTCGCGGTTGGTGCGGCCGGCTGCGACCAGGCGCACCACCTCGAGCTCGCGGCGGGTCAGCGGGCTGCCGTCGCCGTCGACCGCGCCGGGACCGAGCCGCTGCTCGGCCGACTCGCCGAGCTCCTCGATCGCGGCGGCGGCACGTCCTGCCAGCGGCCGAGCCGCCAACTGGCGGGCGAGCCGGTAGGCCTCGGCCTGACGCTCGATTGCCAGCTGTCGCTCGCCGGTGGCGGCTAGGGCGACCCCCGCCCGGTGCAGGATCTGGGCCCGCTCAGCTGGGATCCGCAGCTCGCGGTGCAGCTCGATGGCGCGGCTCAGCTGCTCGGCCGCGAGCTCCGGCGCGCCGTCGGCGAGGGCGATCTCCCCCAGCGCGTGGGCGAGGGCGGCCAGCGCGTCGCCGTGGCCGGAGCTGGTGGCGATCCGGGTCAGGCCGTCGGCGCAGGCGTGGGCCTCCTCGGTCCGCCCCGCCTGAGCGAAAAGCGATGCCGATAGCCGCAGTCCCCAAACCGCGTAGTGGTGGTCCTCACTTTGCTCCCAGCGCGAGAGCACGAAGCGACAGCGATCGAGCCCCTCCTCCGGCTCGCTGGCGAAGTCGGCGACCAGCGCCAGCGAGGCAGCGCAGTCGACCTGCATCGAGAAGATGTCCAACCGCCGTGCCGACTCCAGGCCGGCGCTGAGCTGCCGCCGGGCCGGGCCGAGTTCACCGCGCAGGCCGCGGATGTAGCCCCAGGCGCCGTCGGCGATCGTGCGCACACCGTCGCCTTCGTGGGCGGCGCTCAGCTCACGGCAGAGCTCGACCGTCCGCGGCCACTCGCCGAGCTCGCGCAGCACGTAGGCCATGCAGGCGACGCAGCCTGCCTCCGGCCCGTGGGTGTCGCTGACCTGGCAGAGGTCGAGGGCGCTGGTCAGCGCCTCGCGCGCGTTGGCGTAGTCGCCGGCGGTCTCGAAGCAGGTTCCGAGCCGCTGGTAGGCGTCGACCGCCTCGGTCGTCAGCTCGTTTTCGAGCGCCAGCGAGAGCGCCTCCTTGACCAACTCCATGGCCACGCTCGAACTCGCCCCGCTTGGCTCGTACGACCCCCTCCGCCGCCAGCGCCCGCGAGCGCAGATCGGTGCGGTCGGCGGCACGCGCCTCCTCACCGGCTCGGCAGCTGAGCTCGAGCGAGGCGGTGTGGCGCCCGGAGAACTGCAGGAAGTCAGAGGCGGCGAGCCGGTCGGCGGCCGCGGCGCCAAGGTCGCCGCTGGCGGCAAAGGCGTCGGCGGCGACGGAGAGCGCCTCGATCGCCCCCGCCCGGTCGCCCTGCAGGGCACAGATCCGGCCCAGGCGGCGCTGGGCAGCGGCCAGTGCCGCCACCTCGCCCTCGCCCTCGCAGAGCGCCGAGACCTCGCGCCAGCTGCGCGCCGCGTCGGCGAGTTCGCCGCCCAGCTCGGCCCAGGCCCCGTGGCGTTCGAGCGCGAGCAGCCGCGCCTCGACCTCGTCGCCGGCCGGCCACAGCTCGAGCGCATGGCGGGCCGCAGCGGCAGCGTCGCGGTAGGCGTGCGCGGCCTCGAACTCACTCGCCGCCCGCAGTAGCTGGTTACGGGCCCGCTCTTCGTCGTGGGCCCCGAGCCAGTGGGGAGCAACCTCGACCCCGGAGGCGCCGCGCGCTTCGAGGCGCTCGCCGAACGCCCGGTGCAGCTCGCGCCGGCGCAGCCAGGGCACGTCGCTGTAGAGCGCCTCGCGGACGAGGGCGTGGCGAAAGGCGGCGCGGCCCTCGCCGCACTCGTGGACCAGGCCGATCTCGAGCAGCTCGCCAACCCCTGCTTCGCCGGCCAGCTCGACGACGTCCTCGAGCTCGAACCGCTCGCCGGCTACCGCCGCCGCCTCGGCGGCGGCACGGCCCTCGGCGCCGAGGTCGCCGCAGCGCAGCAGCACCGCGTCGCGGACCGTCTCCGGCACCGCGACGTCGCTGCCGCCGGCGAGCTCGAGCCCGGCCGGCCCGGGCTGCAACTGCGCCTCGCCGGCGAGCGCGCTGGCCAGCTCCTCGACGAAGAACGGCAGCCCCTGCGAGCGGTCGTGGACGGCGCGGACCAGGGGCCGCGACGGCGCCTCGCCCAGCTCGCGCTCGAGCAGCTCGGCGGTGCCGGCCTCGTCGAGCGGATCGAGCGCGACCTCGAGCGGATCGAGGCGGCGACGCAGTTCGCTCCGCATCCGTCGCAGCGGGTGCTCGCGCGAGACTTCGTCGGAGCGGTAGGCGGCGACCAGCAGCAGCGGGCTCTCGGCCAAGGTCGGCGCCATCTCGGCGAGCAGCTCGAGCGTTGCCGTGTCCGACCACTGCAGGTCGTCGAGCAGGACCAGGGCGCCGCGCTCGCGCGCCACCGTGACCAGCGCGCAGCGCACCGCCTCGCGCAGGGTCTTGGTCTCGACCGCGTCCGGCGCTGGGCCGAGCTCGGGCAGTAACAGCCGCAGGTGCTCGCCCAGCGGACCGCAGTCCTCGAGGGCATCCGGCTCGCTGCGCAGCAGCGAGCGCAGGGCACCGACCACCGGGCCGTAGGCGGGGGTCGCGTCGTGGCTCGCCGCCCCGCGCAGCACCGGCACCTCGGTCGACGCCGCCAACTCCTCGGTCAGCCGCGTCTTGCCGACTCCGGCCTCGCCGGCGAGGAGGACGATCCCGCCCTCCCCGGCGACCGCTCGACCGAGCTGCTCGGCGAGCCGAGCGAAGTCCCGATCCCGCCCGATCAAGCGGCCGCCGGCCATCGTCGCGAGTCTAAATCGCTCGCGCTCGGTCGTCACGCCGCGACCGGGTCCTCGCGGACGATCACGGTTCCGGCGACGGAGTTGACCTCGTCGGCGGACATGCCGGTGTTGGTGGCGTGGCGGCGGAGCGCCTCGGCGCTGACCGCCTCGTAGAGGCAAACCGTCCCCAGCTTGCCGTCGTCCTCCTGGACCACGTAGCTGCGGATCCAACGCACCTCGTCGCTCATCTTCTCGCCCTCCGCCGAGGATTTGGCAGCGGTCGCTTCGAGCTCCTCTTCTCCACCCCAGTTGCTGCGGCGGCGAATCACATACAGGTCCATCGTTGACTCCTTTTTGTAGTGCCGGCGCCAGCGGGCGGCGCGGCTTGCCTGACGGATCAGAGCTTGAGCCGCCGAGGACGTGCGAACAACGGCAGAACTGCCGTATTGGCGTTGCCGTATCGCCGCCGCCGCGCCGGTCCCGGTACGGCAATCGGCCTTAGACGAGCGTCAAGCGGGCGCGGCGAGGTCCTCGTCGCGCCCGCCGGCCAGCTCGACCGCTGCCTGCTGGCCGGCGGGCAGCGCACGGGTCGCAGCGGGACCGAGGATCCGCCGCCAAAGCGCCGCCAGCGGGCCGTCGATGTAGATCGTGTTGGTCAGCAGGCTGCCACCGTCGGCGCCCGGCTCGACCACGTGCCGGTGCCCCATCCGGGCACCCGGCAGGCGCGCCTCGTCGGTGAAGAGACGGCCGTCCTCGAACTCGACCACCCGGAAGCGGAGCCGCAGGCCGGATCGGAAGGCGACCCGGGCTTCGGCACCGGGGCCGAGCGGCCGGTCGAGACTGGCCCGCTTCAGCTCGGCGTTCCACCGCGGCCAAGCCGACGCGTCGGCGTAGGCCGCCCTCCAGATCGGCAACGGGCTCACCTCGGCCGCCAGCGCGCTGCTCGTCTCCCAGTAGCTCATTGCGTCCCCGCCTCCCTCGAGGGCGCCGCCGGCCTACCTCGGCGGTTTGCCCTCCCGCAGCATCTCAAGCGCTTTGGCTATACGCCGCTCACGCGTCTCCTCTTTCTTCGCCTCGCCGATCCAGCGCGCGTACTCCTTGCGATGGCTGTAGGCGAGGCCGTCGAAGCCGGACTTGGCTTTGGCGTCGCCGGCGAGCGCCCGCTCCAGCGCCTCCGGCAACTCGACCGTGCGCTCTGCGGCGTCGAACTGCAGCTCGACCTTGACCTTGTCGCCGGCCTCGACTCCGGCCAAGGTGCGGACTTCCTTTTTGAGGCCGAGCAGAAACTCACCACCCATGCGGGAAACCCGGCCGCGCCAGCTGTAGCCGTTGACCGTCGCCTTGACCGGGAAGCTCTTGGCGCCCTGGCCGACGGTCGCCGCCTGCTTCTCATCGAGCACCACCGCGGCCGCCGCGCCGCGCGGCTCGAGGGTCGTCGTGAAAGCGATTCGTCCCGACACCACCGACAACCTACCCGGCCCACCCCGACCGCTGTCCAAATCGTGCCCGCCGCTGCGTCGTCGTTACAAGAGCAAGAAACGAGAAGGGAGACGACATGCCAACGGAGAAGAGAATCGCGGTCGCCGGGGCCACCGGCCGACTCGGAACCCACACCGTCGAGGTCTTGCGTGAGCGCGGCCATGAGGTCGTGCCGGTCTCGCGCTCGGCCGGCGTCGATGTGATCACCGGTGAGGGACTCGGCGAGGCGCTCGAGGGCGTGCAGGTGATCATCGACGCCGCCACCGGTCCATCGCCCGACGAAGCGGCGGCGATCGAGTTCTTCTCGACCGCGGCCCACAACCTGCAGCAGGCGGGAGCTGAGCGCGGGGTCGAGGAGGTCCTCGCGGTCTCGATCATCGGCACCGACCACTTCCACACCGGCTACTACGCCGGCAAGGTCGCCCATGAGCGAGTCCACCGCGATGGTCCTGTTCCAACCCGCATCCTCCGCGCCAGCCAGTTCCACGAGTTCGTCGCCGAACTCGTCACTTGGGGCACGCAGGGCGAGGTTTCCTACGTCGCCGAGATGCGAACCCAGCTGATCGCCGCCCGCAGCGTCGCCGAGGCGCTCGCCAACCTCGTCGACGGCGTCGACGGCGCCCCGCGCGGCAACCCGGTCTCGGAAGTCGCCGGTCCCCGCGAGGAGCGCCTGGCGGAGGCGGCGAAGCTGCTCGTCGCCAAGCGCGGCAACGGGCTCGAGGTCCGCGAGGGCGAGGCCCCGGACGACCCCGAAGGCCTCTGGCCCGCCGGCGCACTCCTCCCCGGCCCGATCGCCAAGCTCGCCGGCCCGAGCTTCGAGGAGTGGCTCAACTCCTAAGGAGTCGGCGGCGCACCGGCTGGGGGCGAAGGGTAGAGCGCCTGGTCCCCGCCGGTGCGAGCGGCCAGCAACCGCTCGGCATAGCGCAGCAGGACGACGACCGAGACGATCGCCACCACCCCGCCGACGCCGGCCGCAATCCCCAGCGAGGTCGCGGGGAAGGCGCCGAGCGCGATCGCGATCGCGCTGCCGCCGACAACGCTGTTGATCACGGCGACGACGCTGGCGAAGGTGAGGTACTGGGTGCGCTCGTTGGCAGGCACCGAGGCGTTGGCGAACACGCCCCGCCCGTCGTCGTGGCCCGACAGCAGGAAGAGGTCCGCCCGCTCCCCGGCCAGCTCCTTGTAGTAGCCGCGGATCCGGTTGATCGCGAGGCCGTAGCGGAAGTCCTCAGCGCCGCACTCGACTAGGCGCACGAAGGTGAAGGTGCCGAGCAGGTAGAGCGTCGGCAGGACCGTCAGCGCGAAGGCGTTGAAGGTGTCGCCGCCGGGCGAGAGCTGGCTGAGGAAGCCGAGCGCCACCAGCGTGCCGGAGACGGCGCCGATGAAGAGCGAGGCGCGCGAGGAGCTCTCGGTCATCGTCTGCGAGCGGGCGCCCTGCAGGGTGAAGTGCTCGGTCGTGAGCGCCGTCAGGAGCTCACCGCGGTCGGGCGAGTCGGCCACGGGACGAAAACTAGGCAAGCGGTCGGACACCGCTCCGCCTCTTCTCGGCGCCGGTTACGGCGGTCCTGGACGGATACACGGGCAATTTTCGTTCAAGCCAGATTTCGTCAGGGTCGATGGACCGCTGTCGCCGGGCGAGAGCCCGGCGTCCCTCAATTCATCGCGTCGGTCCTGAATGTCTCGGCCGACTCAACGGAAGGAATTCATGATCTCTGGCAACGGAATCGCCGCCGGTGGCGTGCGCCGCCGGCTCGCGCTGGTCGGCCTCGCTGTCGCGGCGATGCTCACGATGTTCGTCGGCGCGGCAGCGTTCAAGCCCGCTGACGCGAAGGCATGGGCCTGGAAGGACACCTGCACCCTGCTCGTCTTCAACAAGACGGGACAGCAGAGCGCGGTCCACCCGATCCTCTACACGCCGCTTCTGCCCAACCCCGCAAGCATTGCCGAGTACGCGGCCTTCGCAATCACCGGAATCCCCACCTCGGGGGCGGCGGCATTCACGAACACGGGCTACCCGGCACCTTCGTACGGCTGTCACGCCTTCATGAATTTCACCAACCCCGGACCGACTGTCAGCTGCAAGGTCTCGGCCCCGACCACCGGCGCCAACACCTTCAGCTGCGAGGGCAACGCCCGCACCAAGATCATCAAGGACGACGATGACATCGCCGGCGAAATCTTCATCCCGTCGACCGCGGGCGAATCCGGGCCGCAACCGGCGGAACCGAAACAGGGTTCGGCGGCACTGCGAGCGGGCGCCCTCCCCGGCGACGGCTGGCGCAAGAGCTCGAAGATCACCGACTTCGGCCTCGCTGGCAAGCTGATGGACAAGGAGGACCTGCCGAACAGCTGCGGCAAGGACGGCGACGAAGTCGTCCCAGCCGTGGTCAGCTCCGAACAGCTGGTCCGCGCCGGCGGCGACGAAGGCGTCGGCGCCATCGTCGGCACCTACGACAGCCCCGCCCTGGCGAAGCGCGGCGTCAACGAAGCCCTCTCCGACGAGAGCGTCGGCTGCCTGGCGAAGCTGCTGAGCTCCGACGAGATGAACACCCGGGTCGCGGTCAAGGCGCTGCCGAACGACGAAGGTGGCGACGTCGACGGCAATCAGCTGGTGATCAGCCGCCAGTCCAACGGCGACTCCCGCGCCGTCGCCTACCTGAATGTGCTCGGTTGGACCGACGGCAAGGAAGGCGCCGTCGAGTTAGTCGAGACCAACGGTGACGCACCGAGCGAAGCCGACGAAGGTGCCGCGGTCAACGCGGTCCTGATCGGCAACTAGCGGTTCGCCGGTAGCTGACTCGGAGGGGCCGTCGCCAGGCGCGGCGGCCCCTTTCACTTCGCGCCGACGACGGAGCGACGGAGCGGCCGGGTCACCCCGCGGCCGGCATCAGCGAGATCGCGACGCGGCCGTTGGTCAGCTTCGTTTCGAGGTCGAGGAGCTGGCTCTCGCGCTTCGCCTGCAGCGAGCGAACCTTGTTGTTGTAGCGGCGCTTGATGCGGTTGCGCAGCGCTTCGATCGCTTCCTGCCCTTCGGCGCGGGCGGCGGCGATCGCGGTCGATTTCGCGCTGCGCAGCTGTTCCTTTTCGCGCTCGTAGGTCTGCGCAAGCGCGGTGCGGTCTTCGCCCTGTTCTTTCTTCGCCGCCGCGACCAGGTCGATCAGCGAGCTGATCTGGTCCTGGATCGCAGCTTTTCGCCCCTGATCCTTGGTCTTCGCCTTCTTCACCCGCAGGTCGCTGATCTGCCGTTTCAGGGTGTCGAGCCGGCGCGCGTACTCGTTCGAAAGGGCGTCGATGCGCTGCTGGTTTTTCGTCGCCGCGTCGTCGAAGCGCGCCGCATAGAGGTCCTGCAGTTCGTCGATCGCCTGCGCTTCGGCCTGGCGGATCCGCTGCGAATCATCCTTGCTGCCGGCCTTCGCTTCCTTGCTCGCCACCTTCTTGCCACGGACGAAGAGGGCGCTCGATTTCTGCACCGCGGCACCGTGCTTGGTCACCAACTTGCTGTCGTAGACGGCCTTCTGGGCGGCGGTCGCCGGTTTGCTCTGCAGCGAGCGGAGCTTGCCGACGTAGGAAACCAGGGCTTTGTACTGGGCGGTCGAGGCCAGGGTCGGAACCGGCGCGGCGGCCGAGGCCGAGGGGGCCAACAACAGCAGCGAGGCGACCGCTGCGGCCAGGAGCGAGAGGACGGGACGCCACTTCGGGAAGCGAATCATTTTGGTCGCGCGTTCCTTCTGACAGGCGCCTCGTGAGGGCCGGTGGACGAGATCAGGCGGGAGGAATTTAACTTCAGGCAGCGGCGGATCGCGGTGCCGGGGATCGTCGAGCCCGGTCTCCCCAGAAGCCTGGGATGCCCAGATTTAACCCGGGCGTCTAAAACGGGGGAGATGGCTCCGCCCGTATCGACCGCCGAGCTCCGCGCCAAGCTTCGCTTCGACGAGGTCGCGCGCGAGCGCGCGGCGCGGGATTTTGGCGGCGTTATCCACGAGCTGCCGGCCGCGGTCCTGATCGCGGAATCCCCTGACGACGTCGTCGCAGCGGTCAGGTGGGCAGCGGACCAGGGCTTGAAGGTTGCCCCGCGTGGCCGCGGCCACGCGACCTTCGGTCGCTCGCAAGCCCCGGGTGGCCTGGTCGTCGACGTTTCCGCGCTCGACGGCGTCGGCACGATCGAGGAGGACCGGGTTCGGGTCCAGGCCGGCGCGACGTGGCGCGACGTACTCGCCGCCTCGCTCGCCCGCGACAAAGGCCCACCGGTGCTGACCGACTATCTGGATCTCTCGGTCGGTGGGACGTTGATCCTCGGCGGGATCGGCGCCGCGACCCTGGTCGATGGAGTGCAGAGTGACCACGTGCTCTCGCTCGAGCTGGTAACCGGTAAAGGCGAGGTGCTCACCTGCTCGGCGGACCACTGTCCCGAGCTCTTCGACGCCGTCCGCGGCGGGCTGGGCAAGGTCGGGGTGATCACCGCGGCGACGCTCGCGCTCACCGAAGCGCCGCGAAACGTTCGCCGGTTCCTGCTCTGGTACCGAGACCTCGCGGCGATGCTCGCGGAGGCTCGCCGGCTAGTGCGCGCGGGCAGGTTCGACGCGGTCCAGGGAGCGATCTTCAGCTCACCGGATGACGGCCGTCTCGTTTTCCGGCTGGAGGTGGCCAAATACTTCGACGCGGTCCCTCCGGGCGACGCAGAGCTGCTGGCGGGACTCGCCGACGATTCCGGCCGCCGAGAGGCCTCGACGCTCTCGTTCTGGGACTACGCGACCCGCTTGGCAGCGCTAGAGGCGGCGCTGCGCGCTGAGGGGCATTGGGAGCTCCCCCACCCTTGGCTGACCACGTTCATCGGCGATTCGGCCGTGGAGCTGGCGGTCGGACGGGAGCTCGAGGCCCTCGACCCGACGAGAGACCTCGGGCCCCTCGGGCAAGTGGTGCTTTCGCCGATCCAACCCGCGACCGTGCGGACCCCGTTGCTTCGCCTACCGGCCGACGACCTCTGTTGGGCCTTCAACCTGATCCGCCTGCCGGCGAGCGCCAACCACGGCGTGGCAAGCCACCTCGTAGAGGCCAACGAAGCGGCCTACACGCGAATCAGAGAAGCGGGAGGCACTCTTTACCCAGCCAGCGCCTTCGAGCTGCCGCCAAACGGCTGGTGCGAGCATTTCGGCCCGCTCTTTGCCCGTCTGGAGGCGGCAAAGGAGAGGTTCGACCCGAGCGGGATCCTTACGCCCGGCTATGGGGTCTTCTGATCGTCCCGACGCCCTTCAGGCCACGCTAGCGATCAGCTCGCGGTCGATCTCCAGCAAGTAGGGCGCGACCGAGCCCTCGTAGTCGGCTTTGCGCTCGGCGGAAAGGTCCTTCCAGCCGGTCACGGAACCGCGGCAGTTGTCAGCCTCGCAGAGGCATCCGCCTGGGAAATGCTCGATCGAGTAGTTGCGCATTGCGTAGTCGAAGGTGATCTCCTCACCGGCGGAGATCGATACCCGGGCGATGAAGTCGCAGGCACCGGTCTCGTTTACCTCGACGCCGCAATTCGGATCGCAGGAATGGTTGACGATCGGGCCGAGGCCGCGATGCCGAGCCCATTTTGTCCGGCTGATCTGGGTCGCGTGAGAGTCGTTGCGCTCGACCTCGCCCTCGAGTTCACCAATCATCACGGTCTCGCCAACCCGGAATCCACGCGTCGCGCGAACGCCACCGCCCTTGCCGCCCTTGGGAGTGCAAAGCTCATATCCAACCGGATCCAAAGGACCGCCTCTCAATTGTTTGGCACGGCGAAACCGTGTCCGGCGACCCTAGTCCATCGGCCTGCGGAGCAAGTTCAGACCTACACAGCGGGGCTATGGCCCCGCCCTTCTAATCGGCCGGGCGAGGAAGAAACAGTTCGGGCCAGTTGGTCACCACCCGCCCCATCGCGGCCCAGGTCTCATCGGGCGTGCTGTCCGGGACCGTGATGCGGCCGACGTGGTCGGACTTGAGCCGCAGCTCGTGCGGCAATTCCAGCTCGGCCGATAGCTTGACCAAGGCCGCGTCGACATCGGCACGACCCTCCTGGCTCTCGAGGGCCTGCGGATAGGTGTAGAGGTGGGTGACCGCTTCCACCTGATGCACGGTACCGCGAGACCAGCATGCCGAGAGCGATCCATCCATCGCCGCCACCTGTCACCCTGAAGAGGATGAGCACCGCCGTCACCTACGCGCTGGAGGGCCGCCCGGTCACCAGCGAAGAGTTCTTCGACGTCATCGCCGGCGGCGGCCGACAGCTCGCCATCCAGCAGATGACCGCAAAGATCGAGAGTGTCACCTGCGCCCAGCATGGGGGGAGCGCGGTCGTGACCGAGGTCGATCAGTCCCCTGAGGGCTTCGGCTTCACGATCTCCGGCTGCTGCGACGAGCTGATCGATCGGGCCCACAGCGCCGCGGCGTACCCAGTCGATCAATAGCCCGCTGCGCGCCTTCTTCTGAATCAGAGGGCCGGACGGTATTCGACCCGAATCAAGCCGCCGATCGGGCCAGATCCTGAAAGGGCATAGGTTGGGTGGCCAAATCAGAACCTATCTGGGGAGGATTCTCAATGCGCAAACGCTCGCTCTCAACCGCGGCCTTGGCCGCGGTGGCGATTGCCGTGGCCGCCGGCTCTGTCGCGGTCGCCGTCGCTGGGACGACTACTGGCAAAAACGGCAGCACCCTGTCGGCCGACGCGAAGATCAAGCCCAAGGGGCTATCTAAAGCGGCACTCACTCCGGCCACTCTCGAAGTTGCGACCAAGACCACGACCAGTACCCCGGCCGGCGCTGTCAATCCAGTCGTCCAGGCCGTGATGGACTTCGACAAGAACGGAACGTATTTCGCCAAGGGGCTGCCGACTTGTGCTGAAAAAACGCTGTTCCACAAGGATCGGGCGACTGCCTTGAAACTGTGCGACAAGGCGCTGATCGGCACCGGCAGCGCCGTCGCTGTGGCCTCGTTCTTTGAAGCTGATCCGATCGATGTAAAAGCGACGCTCGACCTCTTCAACGGCGTTCCGCAGGGCGGCAAGCCGACCGTGCTGGTCTACGCCTACAGCGAAGAACCGGTCGCGACCTCGTTCACGTTCAGCGGCGTCATCTCCAAGTACAACAAGGAAGGCTTCGGTTCGCGGTTCGAAATCGAGTTCCCGAAGCTCTTCAACGGCAGCGGAGCGATAAGCGAGTTCAAATTCGAGCTCCAGAAAGAGTTCACCTACAAGGGCCAGACGCAGAGCTTGGTCAGTGCCAAATGCCCCAGCAGTAAGAAGCTGCAGGCGCGCATTGCGTTCAGCTACCAGGACGGTGAAACGCTCACCGCTCCCGCGACCCAGACCTGCCAACAGAAAGGCTAGGCAGGAAGCGGTTCGCGATCGTCGCCGACCTCGGACGATCCCAGCTAGGGCAGCGCGGCTGGGATCGTCGCGAGGGCGGTTTCAGGATGGCTGGTCGGCTCGCTAGCCTCAGCAGCGTGAAAGCGGCACCGCAATCGCTGCCGGGGGCCGATCTCATCGCTCAGGGTCTCGCGGATCTCGACGCACATCGCGAAACTGTCGAGGCGTTGCTCGTCTCGATTGGGGCTCCACGACTGCAATCGCTCGGCTACCAGCTGAACTCCCCATTCGACTCACCAGAGCACAGGCTCTACCTGCGCCTGGCCCGGGAAAAAGGGAACGCGGCGCATTCGGCCTACAACGCGCTCATTCGCAGACTCGTCAGCTTCGAGCGAGCAGCGCAATGCGCGAGCTAGCCGACGAAGCTCACATCGATCAGTTCATGCGGACGCTCGGCCGGACTGCGAAGTCGGAGGGCCGGGTCTACCTCACCGGCGGCGCGACGGCCGTGCTTTATGGATGGCGGGAGAGCACGATAGACGTCGACATCAAGGTCGTTCCCGACAACGATGAGCTACTGCGCGAGATCCCGAGGCTGAAGGAGCGACTCAACCTGAACGTCGAGCTCGCGGCTCCGTCGGACTTCATCCCGGTCCCCGACGGGTGGGAGGAACGAAGCCCGCTGATCCGCCGCGAAGGCAAAATCTCTTTCCATCATTTCGACCCTGTAGCCCAGGCTCTCGCGAAGGCCGAGCGCGGACACGATCAGGATCGGCGGGACGTGCAGCAGATGCTTACGAGCGGATTAGTCGACCCCGCCGACGCCATTGCTCAGTTCGAGGCGATCGAGCCGGAGCTGTATCGGTTCCCGGCAATCGACCCCGATTCGTTCAGGCACTCAGTCGAGGAGATCTTCCGCCAGCAGTGAGAGCGACCGCGGTTCGTCTGCCACCTCGGCAACCTCAGCAGGGCCGCTGTCCGGCAGCCCCCGATAACTCCGCGGTGGCGTGAACCTCGTTCGCGATCCGGTCGACGACCGTCTGGATTAGCGCGCTGGCCGCCCGGCAAGCCTCCTCCCCAACGTCCTTCACCTCGCGGCAGGCACTCGCGGTCAACAACTCGCGGATCGCTTCGCTCCTGTTCTCGCCGGGAAGCGCATCCGCGGGCAGGTCCATCAACGTCCGCAGCACGTAGTCGAGCGCCACGACAGCACCCATCAGTTCCTCGATCAGCTCCTGAGATGCAGCACGGACTCCCGGTTCGGACGTGGTCACAGCAGATCAAGGTCTAGGCGGGAGCAGTCTCTCCCTCCGGCCACTCCAAGCAGTCCGGAATATGGGGCGGGCTGGACCGTATTCGAACCAAGCGCCGCAAACGATGATCACTTACTTGGCACCGAGCAAGCTTCCAGGGGCGGAACTAGCCGCCCGCTCAATCGATCCGGTGTAGGACCGAGCAGGCCGTCGGAGGTGAAGACAATTGACGAGCAGAAACCCATAGCTGTTCCAAGTGTCGCCGACGTGCGTCGCGCGGTGTCAAGGGAGGCGGCCGGCCAGCTTCCAACGCTCCTCCCGTATTTAAAGCGGGACCTGGAGGCGAAGGCCGCCGGTCGGAATAGTTATCTCGAGAGACTGGGCAATGTGCCAAGGGTTGCTCATGAGTGGCTCCGCGACCACACAGAGGACGACGTGTTTTGGATCGCCGCGGAGCGCCAACAGCTCGCCGACCAGCGTGGGGGGATCTTCGGGCCGCGACTCTATGGGGATATGGCTTGGTTCCCGCTGAGGAGCACTGAGCGTGCGACGCTGGGAGAGCGAAACTCACAGGCGCTGCTCTTCCAGGCCGAGAAGATACGGGCCTTGTCTATGCGAAATCCGGAGATCGCGCAGGCGATGCAGGACTCGTTCATGAAGACCGCCTACCTGACGCGCCCTTCGCACCTGCTCGATGCAGCGGCGGAGGCAACTGCGGCCAACACTGCCCTAGAGGTGATGGAGACGATCAAGTCGGCCCGTGAGGTCCCACAGAAGATCAAGCGAGCACGCGCGACCAGCGGATTGCTCCGACCGCCGATCGACATGCATGAGGAGGAGCTCGGGCCCGACCTCTACTCCAAGCTCAGGGATGCTTCGGAGAATGTCGTTCCGTACCTCGAGAGGTTGGATGACGACACCGTTAGATACCTCGCAAGCGAGACCGCGGCGAACTGGTCAAAAGCAAATTTCGACCCACGAACAGCCGAGCGCAGAGCGGGCCTGATGAGAGATCGAGACGCAGCCCTTGGCAAGGGATTGGCGGCTGCTCGGCACTCGGTCCTGACCGGGGTCGGACATGACCTGGGTCTCGCCCAGCAGGTGCGGGGAGAGTTGGACCAATTCGACCAGGAGATCTCGGAGCTGTCCGAGGTCGGCAACGTGGATCGGATCCTGATGCCGGACTCGGTTTCAGCAGCCGTAATCCACGATGCATCGCAACAGGTGCTCCTCATGAGGTCACTTGATTTTCAAGGTCGAGACCAGGGGAGATTCGTTGACGATCCCGAAGGAGGGATCGAATTTTGAGCAAGGAGACAAGACGAATGGGGCGGGCTGGACGGTATTCGAACCAAACGTCCCGAACGGCGATCGTTCGCCTCCATGCCACCGTGGCACGCGAAGGCGTGTTCGAGGGCTAGGCGGCGCGCTCGACCGCTAGGCCAGAAACACGGCGACCCGCCTGACATACGATGCCAGGCGGGTCTTAAGGTCCGGACCAAACCGTGCTCATGTCTTATGTGGGCGCCCTTCAAACCCGACGCTTGTCGGAGAAGGTCCGAGAACGTCCGGGACACGAACCGGGGTGGCTCTCGTGCGACTCTGGGCTTGCAGCCTCCGGCACTGCATCTGGCAGTGCCTCGTCGCATCGTCTAGTGAACACCACGCCGCGGCGGGAAACTGCGCACTTTGCGGGCACAGACGTCCTCGTTGCCGAGTCCGTCTCGCAGTTCTATGGCCGGGGCTAGTCCACCCGGACGTTGACCGGCAGCCCCATGCCGCCGGGCCAGTAGCCGCAGGCCAGCCGACCTCGCCGCTCCGCCACTTTGAACGCGTGGTAGAGCTTCGCGCCTGGGTCTTCGGGATCGATGCCGATTTTCTTCGCGACCTCGACGCCTTCGACTTCGCCGCTCGGACTGTCGGCGGCCAACTCCCGGGTCGCGTTAACCAGCTGTTGGATCAATTCCTCGTCAGGCATAGACGCATGGTCCCAAAGCGATCAGATGCCTTCTCAGCGTCGGTTACATTCGAAACCGTTCTAGGGCGCGGACTCGTGGAGCCTCCCAAAAACGAGGGAAAGCGAGGTGCTAGTGCAGGGCGACGACCAACGCAACGACAACGCCGAGCAACCCTGCCAGGGCCGAGACGCCCCTGATGGCAAGAGCGATGTCCGCCCGCCGCTCGGCGCGATGCTGTTCGTCCCGGCGGCGGTCCTCCTCAGACATCGTGTTGATGGCTTCGAACGCGCCCCAGAGCAGCGTGAGGCGGTTCGCGACCCGTGTCTGCGCCTCGGCTGAAGGCTCAGGTTGGGTATGCGTCTCCATCCGACTCAAGCTACGGAGCGGAGCAGACGCCTCCTAGTGCTCCATCTCGCGGGCGAGCGCCCAAGACCCGCCGCACAGTTCGAACAGCCGCGTCGCCCGTTCGTGCCGCTCGCGGTGGCTCGCCTCACGCCGCTTGCCGCGGGCTCCGGTGCAGTGGTCTCCCGGCTTCGCGTCGCAGCGTGGGCAGCGGAAATGCTCAGCGTTGGTGCGGGAGGTGAGCTGGTCATTTGGGTGAAGCACGGCCCGATTAAGCACCAGATCTGCACGGAGTCCACGCGGCTGGTGCATCTTTCAAGCTTCGGTCTTGGCCGTTTGCCGTCCGTCCCTGCTTCTCGGCTGGGTACGGCTCGGTCACCCAGTCGCCTGGTCCTGCTTGCTGGCTGGCGGATCAGCGAATTCGACGCCGAGCTGCTCGAAGGTTTCAATGCTCGAGACGCCGACGCGCATTAGCAACGACTCAAGAGCGGTGACACGCTGTTGGAGGCTCTGGATGATTCGGCCTTGAGAAATGATTAGTTGAAGTTGCACGTCATCTTTCCGCTCGGCAAGCTCCTGTAGGCGATCGGTCTTGGCAGCGATGCCCTCGTCTAATTTCCGCTCTTGCGCGACACTCTCGGCGTGCTGGGCGTGAAGAGCACGCAACTCGTTGAGAAGATCGGACACGGTTCGGGAACTCTAGCGGTATGCCAGAGCACCTTCACGGACTCGGTGGGGATCTCAAGCGAGCCCGCCAGACCGATCTGATGGGGCGGGCTGACGGTATTCGAACCAAGCGAAGCTGACCCATGTTCGTCGGCTGCATGAAGCTGTCTGGCAACCTCGGGCCACTCCGTCGTGAAACGACGGGTTTAGAGAACAGGGCCGATCTATCTGACAACTCGCCTCGTGGCGCTAGCTCAGCCGACCGCGCCCTGCCGGCCTGAAGCACTCCATGTCGTCAACCGGCTAGGAGCGCCCTTTTTTGGCGATGCTCGCCATGGTCTGCATCGCCGGGCCGAGATTTACGAATTTGACGCGGTCGCCTGCTTCGGTGGGTAGCTTCCCGAAGATCTCGTCGGCGAACGACGGCGAGAGAGCATCGATTCCATCGAAGTCGATTACGACATGCTCGCCCGAGGCGGTCTGGCGCACGACGTCTCGCCGAATCTGTTCGCCGAGGACTCGACCGCCCAGGACAGCTCCGTAGCGATCAGCTAGGCGCATCGGGTCGCGAAATATGGACTTCGTTAGGTGCAACGGGGACTTTCTCGATTTCTTCGATCGCGCGTTCGAGGCGCTCGTAAGCGGTTTTCAGGTCAAATGGCCGATCAGTATGCAGCCTAAGAACAACGATG
Organism: uncultured Actinomycetes bacterium; assembly: GCA_963729055.1. GTDB lineage: Bacteria > Actinomycetota > Thermoleophilia > Solirubrobacterales > 70-9 > VAYN01. Next base: position 393,525 of record CAVSMQ010000010.1, read on the forward strand.
GTGCCCGGCAAGTCTTCGACCTTCTTATCGGACGGATTCTCGCCGAACTCGACCATTCCTTCGCCCGACCAGACTACAAGTCGACCATCGTTGATCTCCAAGAGCAGGCGCGTCAGAGACAGCCCGTACCCGCTGTTCCGCTCCGGGGTGGCCGTCACCGTCGGCCTGATAGCCGTTCTAATCGCCGAGATATCGTCGGTGAACTCGTCAGCAAAAGTTGGGTTAGCGGACAGGCTGGTAGCGATGCCAACGCCGAGGTCGGCAATAGCTAGCTCGATCTCCTGGGTGTTCTTGAACATCTGAGCGGCGGCGAAACCGCCGATCGACGTATTTGCGTGGTAGTAGACATTCTCGGTCAACTCGCCGAGGCAAACCTCAAGCGAATGCGCCGTAACCGAATCGGTCTGCACCGCATTTTGAATCGCGTTCGCGAGTCCTTTCGCGACCCGCGCGCAGCCGCTCGCCGAGGAGAAGTGCTCGCACTCCTTGAGGCCGCCCACCTCACCGCGCTCCACGTCATCCTCGATCTCGACCTCCTCGTGCTCGAACAACACCCGCAGAACGTCCATGCGCTTGAGGTAGGTCCGAACCGGCAGGCTCGCCGGGTACGTCACATCGCCCCGGGCAAGCATCCCCGTTTCCCTAGTCTTGCGAACGGTCGCAACCATCAACGCCATGGAAGCTGGGCCGATGAAGGTCAGGCCCGTGAGATCGAGATGGATGACGGCCGGTTCTTCTAAGTCCAGAATCGGCCGGAGCGCGCGCAAGGTGCGCGACAGCGAGTGCAGATGATGCGCGTAGGTCATCTCGACCGTGATCTCGGGAAGGTCGTCGACCACCGTTCGCCAGATGATCTCCGTTTCTTCGGATTTATGCCGCCAGCGGTTTCGTAAGAGGTGCTGGCGACATGATTCGCGAGCAGCCGACGAGATTCCAGCTCCCCACAGAAATGGGGCCGGCGGTACACCGGTCGAGGCGTTCCGGCCTCCCAGCACGACGGCAGCGGCAGCGCGCGGCGGTCGAGGCGGGGACCTCGCTAGCGCCTAGGGAGCGGGTTGACGTTCTCGCTGCTGGATGCCGTAGATCCTGTCGACGCGGATCTGGAGGCTATCCCCGGAGGGATCTTGAAACAGCACCACGTCAAACCGGCCGGGAACGGTGTAGCGAACGTACTCGCCATCGAGAAAATCGCTGTCGTCCTCGTAGAGCCAACAGACGCGGCCATGCTCCTGGACCTCGCGACGAAGCTCGAACTGCTCCCGCTCATGAACCTTCGAGCCAGAGATCCATCGGTACTGAGTCCGAGCGCGTGGTCCTAAAGTGAGCCGGCGCGAAATCTCCCTTGGCTCGGGCACTTCCTCGAACGCCGGCGATCGGTGCTCGGTGGGCCGGACATGGCGGCGACGAGGAAGGCCGAGGCTGAGGCCGTGGCGAACCAAGAGGGACTCCGCAACTTCGACGTCCGGCCGCGGCGGAATCTCCGCCCGATGCACGACTCCAAGCGGCACCCATTCTTCTCGCCGAACGCCGAGTAGGACGCCGTCGAGGAGGGCGCGGTCGCCGGCGATATCAATCTGTCGGACGAGCCACCTGCACGGCACGTTGAAACGCTCGACCACCTCGCCACCGCTCGGGAGCCAAGCCACAGGACCCTCGAAGTGATCGCTCTTGACCAGCTCCAAGCCCGCGACCGGGAGGTCGCTTCGGATCTCTTTGATCCAGCGGCTCAGAACCTCCATTTCAAAGGGATCGCGACGCGGATCCTCGACACGGACTCGGACGCGGCGTGAAGTCATCACCATTTTGGAGATCAGCGTGACTGGCCGCGCACGTGCCTTGCCGGGCGTCTCCAGCGCGTAGACCTTGCCCAGAACCATCTCTGCTTCTTTCAAATCCGCCCTCCCGGGGACGCGCTGGGCCCATGGTGCGCCCAGCATCCATTGCATCTGCCAAGTGGAACTCTGGCGATACCAGCGGACGTCAAGCAGCGGCAACCCAGCTCGAACGAGCCGGGCGCCGCTAGGTGCTGTTGGCAGATGCACCGAACGTCACCGGGAGGCGACGGCTGGGAACCTACGGATCTGGTCGGACGACCGCGCGGGCGTGTCGGAGATTCTTAGGCCCGAGCCTCGACACGTCCCTCAGCTCTGGATGGTCTCGACGCGATCTACCTCATGGCGCAGGCGGAAATGCAGATGGCCGGCGAGCCGGAGGCAGGCGCCGATGGCGAGGACGATCAAACCATCAGAATTGCCGGCCAGACTCAACCCGAGCAGTCCTGCCAAAACGATCACGATGCCAGCGAGCCGGAGCGCGACGCCTCCGAAAATCCAGAACCCGATCAGCGCCAAGGCCAGAACACCGACTGCCGAGACCGTCATCGCCCAACCTCCTGCCGGCTGGCGCCGTTGCCCGAGTCCGAGCTGAGGTTCGGCGAGGCGACCCGGAACGAACCCCAACTCGGCATCGCTGGCGGCGGCGTCCATGCCAGCCCGGCCAACAGATCCTGTACGGGGACTCCGAGCCCACCAGCCAGTCGCAGCAGGGTGTCGGTGCGGGGCAGGGATTCGCCGCGCTCCATCTTGCCCACTGCGACCCGATGGACCGAGGCCCGGAAGCTCAACTCTTCCTGAGACAGGCCTGCCCGGCCTCGGCAGCGGCGCAGGTTCTCGCCGAAGCCGATCGCAACATCCCACCGCGCCGTCATCGCGGCTCACCCGGACCGGCAAAGGGCTCGATCGCCATCAGCCCCTCGGTCCAGTTGCCCGGAGTCCAGATCAAGCCGTCGAGCAGTTCCTCGGCCGGGACGTCGAGCGAGCCCGTCAACTTGACCAGGGTGTCGGTGCGGGCGACCCGTTCGCCGCGCTCGAGCTGCCCGACGGCGGTGCGGTGAAGCTCGGCGCGCATTCCCAGCTCTTCTTGGGAGAGGCCTCCGACCCGCTGGCGACAGTAGGCGAGGTTGGCGCCGAAGCGAGCGGCGAAGGCTTCGGCTTTCATCGACTCGCCCCGATCTGCTCGCGCAGGGCGGCCAGTGCGTTGTGCTCGAAGACGACGCGCTCGTACTCCTCTTCGCGGTCGCTAGCCTCGGCCAGCTCGCGGACGAGGCGCCGGGCCTCGGGGTCGGGGACGATCGCTCCGGTGTCGACGCCCGCGATCAGGCGCCCGTAGGCCGCCGCGTTCGAACGCCAGCGGCAGGCGTTGGGGTGATCGGGATGGGTCCGCAGGTCGTCCTCGCGCCCCGCCCTGCAGTCGGCGAGGGCGCTTCGCAGGAATCGCCGCTGCTCGTCGGTGAGATCGAGGGCAACGGTCGCGCCGTCGCCCGTAGGGTTCTCGGTAGCCATTGGGAGCTATGCCTCCTGATGGTCAGGCGGCCCGCTTGCGCTCCAACGCGGCGGGTCGCCGTTTCTGTTTCAGTGGTCGCCGACCGTAGCTCGGTGGCGGGAACAAAGCGAGCCGATTCCCATTTCTTGTGCGGGGATTGACGTGCATTGCCGAACGACTGGACTTCTCGCCGCCGTCGAGCTATGGACATGGCATGGCGTCGTTGCGGTGCCCTGAAATCGGGAGCCGGTCGGATCGAAGGCCGGTCGCTGCGCCTTCTCGGATTCGGTCGCTTGGTGGTCGTCCTGATGGTCGGCCAGCAGGTCGGCCTGGTGGTCGGCCAGGCGGTCGGGGCGAGGAAGATGAGGAGCGCCGGTTCTCCCGATGCCAGCGGCGTTTGCGGGCTTCTCGATTCCCAGACATCTCTGCGTCACATGTAGTTCGGAACGCGGATCTCTCTTCTGCCGTCTCGGCACCTGCCGATCGCACTAGGCGCGACCGCGATCGCCCAGGCACTGACGATTCAGCGGCTTCCCAGTTTCGCCGGCGCGGCCGGCCATCGCCGGCTGGGGGTGGTGCGTAGATCGTGAGGCAGCGCCAGAGCCAGCGACAGCGGCGACGTGCGGGCGGCTGTGCCCGATCGACGCGTGTGGTGGGCATCCGCCGCGAGGAGTTCGATCTCGACCGCTTCGTCGCCGCGCTGCTGGCGATGGCGGCTGAGCCAGCGCGGCCAGCGCCGCGCCGTCGTGGTGAGCATCCCGCGACCGGAGTGGGCGGAAGGCGGCGGCGATGAAGCGCGCGGCGATCTACCTGCGGGTCTCGACCGTTGCTCAAGCGACCCGAGGGCGCGAGCCCGAGGGCTACTCGATCCCCGCCCAGCGCGAGGCTTGCCAGACGAAGGCGGCCGAGCTAGGTGCTGAGGTAGTCGCCGAGTACGCCGACCGGGGCGAGTCGGCTAAGACCGCCGACCGGCCGAAGCTGCAAGCGCTCCTTGCTCGCCTCGATGAGCGGCGCGACCTCGACTACGTGATCGTCCACAAGGTCGATCGGTTGGCCCGCAATCGCTACGACGACGCGACGATCACCTATGCCCTGCACGAAGCCGGGGTCGAGTTGGTCTCGGTCACCGAGAACATCGACCGCACGCCGGTCGGCCGTTTCATGCACGCGATCGTCGCCGCCAATGCCGAGTTCTACTCGGCCAACCTCGCCGCAGAGGCCATGAAGGGGCTCGTGCAGAAGGCGAAGCTCGGCGGCACCCCTGGCAAAGCGCCGCTTGGCTACCTAAACGTCCGCAAGGTAATCGAGGGCCGCGAGGTGAGGACGGTCGAGGTTGATCCCGAGCGCGGCCCTCATATCCGCTGGGCATTCGCCGCCTACGGCTCCGGTGCTTACACGATCGACACGCTGCTCGCCACCCTCACCGAGCGTGGCCTGCGGACGCGACCAACGCCGACGAAAGCTGAGAAACCGCTCGGCCGCGCCCAGCTTGCCTCGCTAATCCAGAACCCGTACTACGTGGGAGTCGTCCGCTACGACGGGGTCGAGTACGAGGGCCGCCACGAGCACCTGATCGACAAGGCGACCTTCGAGAAGGCCAAGGCGGTCCTCGCCGCCCACACGAACTCCGAGGAGAAGGACCGCAAGCACCACCACTATCTGAAGGGGTCGCTCTACTGCGGGCGCTGCAGCGCTCGGATGAGCGTCACCTGGGCTAAAGGCAACGGCGGCCGCTATCCCTACTTCTTCTGCCTCGGCCGCACTCGCGGCACCGGCTGCAAGCAGCCCTACGTCCCGGTCGACCTAATCGAGACCGCTGTTGAGCGGATCTATGGCGACGTTCGGCTGCCGCGCCGTCAGGTCGAGCGGGTGCGGCGGAGGCTCGGCGAGGCGATGGCGGGGATGCGCGAGCAAGCCGAAGCCGAGGTTTCGCGTCAGCGCCGCCGGCTCGCCAAGCTCGGTGAGGAGCGCGAGAAGCTGCTCCGCGCCTACTACGCCGAGGCGGTGCCGCTCGACCTGCTCCAGTCAGAGCAGGAGCGGCTATCAGCCGAGGCCGCCCAGGCTGAGCGGCAGATCGAGATCGCAGAAGCGTCTCTCGGCGACACCGAGGACACCCTGGACAAGGCGCTAGACCTGCTCGCCGACTGCGAGCGCGCCTACAAGAACGCGCCGGGTCACCTGCGCCGCCAGTGGAATCAAGCTCTCTTTGAGCGCTTGATGGTCTACGACGACCGGATCAAAGAGGCCGAGGTAGCCGAGCCGTTCGCCACGCTCGCCGACCCAGGGCTACCAGAGCGCCTGGGCGAGGCCGGTGCCGGCAGCGCCGTTTCTTCTGGAAGCGGTTCGAGTGAGGCCGTTCTGATGGGGCCGGCTGGACTCGAACCAGCGCGCCACAGATTATGAGTCTGGTGCTCTAACCAACTGAGCTACGGCCCCGGAATGCCACGCTGACGATACGTCCTCATAACGAACGACAAAGTCGATGCCACCGGCCGGGACGGTATTCCCTCAGGTGCGGATCGCGAGCAGGGCGACCGCTAGCAGCGGAACCGCCACCGAGAGGGCCTTCAGGGCTCCGTCCAAGGGGGCGATGAGACGATCGCGGGTGACCGGCTTGACCGTTCCGTCGGCTAGGCGCTGCTCGCCCTCGAGAGCGACGGTCCGCCGACGGAGCTCGCGCACGGGGGTAGAGAGACGGCGCTGCGCGGTGACGAGAAGGCAGCAAGCGAGAACAGCGGCGGTGATCGCGATCGCTTCCCTGACCGAGTGGATTCCGAGGGCGTTGACCCACCAGCCGGTGAAGCCGGAGAACCCGGCCCACGAGGCGGCCAGCCAGAAGTCGGTGTGGAAGCGGCCGCCGAACCACTCGAGGTTGTAAGCGGGGGCAATGAAGCCGCCGGCGAGGATCAGCGGGATCAGCGTCGGCGAGACGACGAACACGCCGACGACGCCGATCGCCAGCGCCCCGCCCAAGCCGCCGACTGAGAGCGCAATCAACGAGCGCCGCGAAAGCCCGGTGCCGAGTGGCCGGCCCTGGAGCTCATCCATTGCGTGGGCGCCGACCCCGACCGCGAGAAAGAAAGCGGCGATCGCCGCCAGGAGGCGGCCGGCATAGACGTGCGGCGCGATCGCCGCGCCGATCGCGACGTTGCTGACGTTCCAGAGCGTGTAGGGCGGGTGCAGGACGGTGACCAGGTCCCGCCAGCCGCCCGGGGTGAGCGCGTAAAAGGCGGGGCGGGGCCTTGGTTCAGGCGGCAACGGTGCCCCAGATCACGACGCCACCGCCGAGACTCATCCTCCTGGCGACCACGTTGCGGATCCCCGCCGCCTCCCAAAGCGCTACCTGCTGGCGCAGCGGATAGGTGCGGTAGAGGCCCTCGATACTGGGCCCGAGAAAGCGACCGGCTTCGTACCAGCCCCGGGAGACGAGCCGTCCGAGCGCCGGCAGGACCAGCCGAGTGTAGAGACGCCAGGGCCAGAACCACAAGCCCGAGGGAACACAGAACTCGAGGCTGGAGATGATGCCGCCGGGTTTCACGACCCGGGCCAGCTCGCGCAGCGTCTCCCCCGGCTGATCGACGTAGCGCAGCAGGTAGGTGAAGGTGAGGTGGTCGAGGTCGTCGTCGGCGAACGGCAGTCGCTCGGCTTCGCCCTCGACGAAGCTCGCCCGGGCGGCCAGGCGCGGGTTCGCCGCCGCCTTCGCCTGTGCGCGTTCCAGCATCGCCCTGCTCTGGTCAAGCCCGACGGCCGTGCAGCCCCAGCGCTCGACCAGCGCCGCAGTCACCAGTCCAGTGCCGCAGGCGACATCGAGGACGCGATCCTCGGGCTTGGCGCCAACCACCCCGACGGCAGCCCGGCGCCAGCGCCCGTCCTGGAAGAAGCTGAGCGCGGCGGCGACCTCGTCGTAGCTGCGAGGCAGCTTCGCGAACATCTCGAGTGCGTGCTCCTTGCGTGTCGAAGCCACATCCGCGATCCGGGAAGGGTCTCAGACTCTTCGATAGAGCGGGCTGACAGTGCGTCCTCACAACGCCCGAACGATCGAGGATGTTTTGGGTAAGCATTTTCGGGTAAAACTCAGAAATGCGAAAGTACGTGGTCGCCGCGTGGGAACGACAGAGGCGTCGGGAGAGGGACCTGAGGACCGTCGAGGCCGAAACCGCGGAACATGCTGTGGTCGCGGTCGCGGTGACCCGGCAGACGGCCGACGAAGTCGTCTACGAAGCCTGGCCCGAGGGCGAGCCGGGCACCAACCTGCGGATGATCCTCGGCCGCCGCGGCGACCGGCAACTGACGCTGTAGCGCGCTTTAGGCGCTGAACAGCTGGGCCAGGGAGCGGCCGACGTCCGGCGGCTCCTCTTCGCCTTTGGCCGCCGCCGCGGCGCCCTCGGCAAGGGCCTTGGCGGCGTCGGCGATCTGGTGGTCGCGGCCACCGCGGATCGAGCCGGTCTTTTTCGCTTCAGCGAGATCGGACTCCATCAGGCCTGCCAGCTCGGCGAGGCGGCGCAGCCCGACGACACCGGCGGTGCCGCGCAGCGCGTGGGCTTCGGCCCGCATCGTCTCGAAATCGGTCGTCGCGGTGGCGAGGCCGGCGGCGATGACGTCGCAACGGCGCCGCGCCTCTTCGGCGAACGACTCCAGGAGCGCCGTCTCGGTCTCATCGGTCGCTTTGTCGCTCATTTGCCCACCGCCTTTTTCACCGCTTCGTCCATCAGTTCGGTTCCGAAGCCTCCCTCGATTGCCGCCTTCACCGCCCCTTCCCTGTCAATCGCAAACAGCCACGGCTCGTTCGGCAGGTGGAACGCCCGTACCTGCGGGAGAACGGTGAGGTCGCTTGGATCGCTGTCGTTGTAGATCTCCATGTGGATAAAACGGGCTTGGTTGCCGAATTTAGCCTTCGCCTGCTCGGCCACGTCGACGACAGGGCCGCAGACCCGACTCTGGCAGAACTTGGGGGTCGCGAACAAGAGGAGGATCGGTTCTTTCCCCAGCACATCCGCGTAGTCCACTTCGTTTTGGGTATCGGGGGGTATTCGAGTCGTGATCTTCGACGCCGCACCGCCCACATCCTGCGCGGTCGGCGTCTGAATCAGCGGCGCCTGCGTGCCGACGTGTGGAACCGCGTCGAATTCGCCGGCGTTAGCGCTGGTCAGCGGCGGCGTCGCCCGCAGCTCGCCGTCTTCCTTGATCAGCGCCGCCAGCCGCCACTGTCCTTTTTCCGGCAGCGGTACCTGAGCCGAATAGACGACACGGGCCGCATTGGGATTTTCGGCAGTTGACTTCGCTTCAAAGCGCGGCTCCGTGGCCAAGGTTTCGATCTTCGCCGGGAAGGGCCCGACCGCGGGCTGGTCCAAGGCCTCCCCCGCCGCCTTCGCGACCGCCCCCTTCACCCCTGGTTTCGAGCGCTGGTCTCTTGCCGAAGGCACCTTCGCGTAGTAAATCGCGACTTCCGCGTCGTCGACTTCGGCGCCTTCCTTCTGGGCGTTGCTCTTTTCGAAGACACCGAACGGGTAGCGGTTCGGGCCGACGTTGAAGACCATCGCCTGCGGCTGGACCTTCAGTTCGGCCGGTCCGTCGGCGCTCTGCAGGATCTGGCGCAGGGTCCTGCCTTCAGTGGCGGGGAAGGCGCTTTTCGGCGGCGCCGCCGTGCTCTCGGCAGGCGGCGCGGGGCGCTTGCCGCCGGCGTCGGGGCTGTCATCGCCACCGCAGCCGGCAAGCGCCGCCAGCGCCGCGAACAGGCAGGCGGCAGCGACGAGTGTTCGAGGGGCCCGCATCAAATTCGGCATGTTCTCAGAACAAAGCCCTGCGACCGGACCCCCGCGCGGCTGGCGGCGGCCGGATAAGGTGGCGCCGTCGGCGAACCGGAAGGAGTGGGGATGGCGCAGCGAGCGGCTTTAATCACGGGGGCCTCGGGCGGGATCGGCCTCGCGATCGCCCGTGTGCTCGGCGAGGAAGGCTACGGACTGACCCTCTCGGCGCGGCGCCCGGAGAAACTCGAGCAGGCGGTGCAGCCGCTCCGCGACGACGGCTTCGAAGTCCTCACCGTGGCCGCCAACATGACCTCCGAGGAGGATGTGGTCGCGATCTTCGATGCCCATAAGGAGCGCTACGGCCGCCTCGACGCGCTCGTCAACAACGCCGGAATGGGAGTCGGCGCGCCCCTCGACGAGATCCAGACCAAGTTCCTCGACATGCAGCTCGGGGTCAATTTGAGGGCGCTGATCCTCGGCACCCGCGAGGGGATCCCACTGCTGAAGGAGGCCGGCGCCGAGCACGGCAAAGCGCTGATCGTCAACACCGCCTCGCTGGCCGGCAAAGCCGGCCCCGCCTGGCTCTCCGTGTACGGGGCGACGAAGGCGGCGGTGATCAGCTTCTCCGAATCGACCCAGCGCGAGGTCGCCCGCTCGGGGATCCAGTGCACGGCACTGGCGCCGGGCTTCGTCGACACCGACATGGCCGAGTTCATCAAAGAGCAGATCGGCGAGCCGCTGATTCAGCCCAGCGATATCGGCGAGGCAGTCCGCTTCCTGCTCCGCACCTCCCCCAGTTGCCACATCCCGGAGATCGTCTTCGTGCGCCCGGGCGAGGACATCGTCGCCGCCCAGGGCTAGGTCTAGGTGCCGCTGCGGGTCCTCGTCGCCGCCTTCGGCGACCCAGGCCACGCTTTCCCGGCGATCGCCCTGGCCCGGGCGCTGCGCGAGCGTGGGCACGAGGTCGTGGTCGAGACCTGGGAGGAGCGCCGCGCCGCGGTCGAGGGCGCCGGCCTGCGCTTCGCCGCGGCCGAGGAATACCGGATGTTCCCGCCGCCCGAGCCAGACTCCGAGGACGGCCGCCACGCCGCCGAGGCGGCGCGGGCGTTGCTGCCCCTCTTCGAGGAGCTCGACCCCCACGTCGCGGTTAGCGACATCCTCACCTTGGCGCCGGCGCTGGCCGCCGAGCGGGCTGGGGTGCCGCTAGCGACCCTGGTTCCCCACCTCTACCCGGTGGTCGAGCCCGGGCTGCCATTCTTCGCGATCGGCCTTCGGCGGGCGCGGACTCCCGCCGGCCGAGCCGTCTGGCGGGCCGGACAGCGAGCGCTGGCAATCGGCCTCGAGCACGGCCGTCGCGACCTCAACCTGCAGCGGGAGCGGCTCGGGCTATCGCCGCTCGACCGCTTTCATGGCGGGATCAGCGAGCGGCTCGCGCTGGTCGCCACCTACCCGCAGCTCGAGTACCCGCGCTCCTGGCCGGCGGGGGTCAAGGTGACCGGGCCGATGAGCTTCGAGCAGCCCTATCCGGAGATCGAGCTGCCGCCCGGCGAGGACCCACTTGTCCTTGTCGCCCCCAGCACCGCCCACGACTCCGACAACCGCCTGGTTCGCACGGCGCTGCGGGCGCTCGCCGACGAGCCGGTGAGGGTCGTCGCGACCACCAACCGGGTGCGGCCGCAGCGGCCGGTCGAGGTCCCAGGGAACGCGCTCCTGGTCGAGTGGCTGAGCTACAGCCAGCTGATGCCGGCCGCGTCGTTGGTCATCTCGCACGGCGGTCACGGGACTGTCGCCCGCGCCCTCGGTGCCGGCACCCCGGTCCTGGTCAGCCCGATCACCGGCGACATGAGCGAGACCGCGATGCGACTCGACTGGTGCGGCGCCGGGCTCTCGCTCCCCTGGCGGTTGTGCCGGCCGGGGCCGCTGTGCTGGGCGGTGCGGCGGATGCTGGATGAGCCGTCGTTCGCGGCACAGGCGGGCGAGATCGCCTCCTGGGGGCGCGAGCACGACGGTGCGATGCGGGGCGCCGAGCTGGTTGAGGGACTGGCGGCGCAGCACTGATCGCAGCGCCGGGTTGTTTCCCGATTCGCGCTTCGGGCACTCCTAAAGGGTCCTAATCCAAACCGAAGGGAGGAACCGTGACGATCGTCGGAATTCTCATCGTGATCATCCTCGTCCTGCTCGCTATCTACCTGTTCCAGCGCGTTCGCACCCGCTAGCGCCCGGCCCTAGTGCGGGCGGCTGGGGCGCAAAACTCTCGCATAGCGAGAGAAAGGCGCCCCAAAGGAGCTCCGGGGGTGGGACTCGAACCCACAACCCTTCGATTAACAGTCGAATGCTCTGCCGATTGAGCTACCCCGGACCGCTGCCGGCGAGAGCCGACCCTGCAATGAAATTTAGCGGTCTGCCGGACGCGGTGGGCAGTGGGCAGCCAACTGGGCAGCTACCCGCTGGCGTGGGCGATCCGCTCAACCAGCGCCGCCCGCTCGCGGCTGAGGCTGGTGCGGCGCTCGTAGTCGCCGCGTTCGCCGGCGGCGGCGAGCTCGTCCTCGAGCCGGCGCTGCTCGAGCAGAAGGAAGTTCAGCTCCATCGCCTCCGGCGAGGCCGGCTCCTCGCGCGAGAGCATCACCAGTTCGGTGACCAGCCCGGCGAGCTCGTCGTCGCCGCGGGGCAGGTTGGAGGCCGGGTCGGGATGCTCGCGCAACCAGGCAACGGCGAGGGCGCCGGTCGCCGAGAGGTGGGCACCGTCGAGCCGCTCCAAATATGTTCGCCCCTCCGCCGGCAGCGTGATGCACATCGCCAGCAGCGCGCGCTCACGGCGCTCGCGCGAAGTCAGCGAGGCGGGCTGGCGGCGCGGTGGCGCAGTGGGCTCGGGCCTCGCTTCGCGTCGCGGGCGCAGCTCCTCGCCGTCCCCTCCCCCGCTCGCCGGCGTCGCCGCCACCACCCGGCCCATCACCAGCGCCGGTTCGAGGTCAAGGCGATCAGCGACCTGGCGGACCAGCTCGTCGCGGACGATCCCCTCGCCGATCGCGGCGAGGATCGGTGCCACCTCGGTCAGCGAGCGGTCACGCTCGGTCGGCGAGCCGACGTCGGTGCGGTCGAGCACCAGGCCAACCTGGAAAGCGGCGAGCTCGACGGCGCGCTCGACGATCTCGCCGAAGCGCTCGGCGCCGCCGCCTTTGGCGACCATCTCCGCCGGGTCCTCGCCGGCCGGCATCGTCGCCACCCGCAGCCGCATCTTTCGGGTCCCGGCGACCCGCTGGGCGCGCAGCATCGCCTCCTGACCGGCCGAGTCAGCGTCGAGCGCCAGCACCACCTCCTCGACCATCCCCGAGAGCGTCGCCACCTGCTCGCCGGTGATCGCCGTCCCCATCACGCCGACCGCTTCCTCGACCCCCGCCTGGTGCAGGGCGAGGACGTCGGTGTAGCCCTCGACAACGACCGCGCGGCCGGCTTTGGCAATCGCCGCTTTCGCCCGGTCGACGCCGTAGAGCAGCTGGCTCTTGTGGAAGAAGTCGGTCTCGGCGGTGTTGACGTACTTCGCTCCCTGATCTGAGCGCATTGCCCGGCCGCCGAAGCCGAGCACGCGGCCGCGGCGATCGCGGATCGGGAACATGATTCGGGCCCGGAAGCGGTCGTACTCGCCGCCCCCTCGCCCGCGCTGGACGAGGCCGACGGCGCGCAGCTCCTCGACGTTGAAGCCGGCCCGCTGGCCGGCGACGAGGATCTTGTCCCAGGCGCTCGGCGCGAAGCCAACGCCGAAGTCGCGCAGCGTCGCCTCCTCCAACCCGCGCTCGGCCAGGTAGGCGCGCGCTTTGGCGCCCTCTTTCGACTCCCAGAGGTAGTTGGCGTAGTAGGAGGAGGTGCGATCGAGCAGTTGCTCGAGGCGCCGCTGCCGGGCGCGCCGGGCCTCCGCTCGCGGGTCCTCGCGGTCGCGCTCGAGCTCGACCCCGTAGCGGTCGGCGAGCACCTCGACTGCCTCGACGAAGCCGAGCCCGTCCTTTTCTTCGACGAACTTGATCACGTCGCCGCCGACCCCACAGCCGAAGCAGTGGTAGAGCTTCTCCTGCGGGTCGACCGAGAAGGAGGGCGTGCGCTCCTCGTGGAACGGACAGAGCCCAACCATCCGCGCGCCCTGGCGGCGCAGGTCGGTGTGGGCCGAGATCACCTCGACGATGTCGACCGTCTGCTTGACCTGCTCGACGCTCTCGTCGGAGATCCGCGCCATCAGAACCGCGCCTCCTCCGGGATCGTCAGCTCGGCGAACTTGGCGATGCAGAAGCGATCGGTCATCCCGGCGATGTAGTCGGTGACGCGCTGCATATCGCCGGCAGTCGGGTCGGCGCTAGGCACCTCCTCGGGGTGGGCGAGGTAGTGGTCGAAGAGGCCGTGCATCGCGAGGGCGACGCGCTCGTGCTCGCTGCGCGCCTGCGGGCCGAGGTAGACGCGGTCGAACATGAACTTGCGCAGGCGCAGCATCGCGCCGCCGATCTCCTCGCTCTGGACGATGTCGCCTGCCACCTCGGAACGGTCGACGATGTCGCGGACGAGAGTGTCGATGCGCAACGAGCCGGTCGGGCCGAGCAGTTCGATCTCAGCGGCGGGCAGGTCGCCGGGGGCGAGGATGCCGGCGCGCAGGGCGTCGTCGATGTCGTGGTTGATGTAGGCGACGCGATCGACCAGCTTGACGACCCGGCCCTCGAGGGTCGCCGGCTTGCTCGGTCCGGTGTGGTTGCGAATGCCGTCGCGGACTTGCTCGGTCAGGTTGAGGCCGTTGCCGTCGCGCTCCAGCGTGTCGACCACCCGCAACGAGTGCTCGTTGTGCTTGAAGCCGTTACCGCCGTGAGCGCGGAGGGCGTCGTCGAGCGCCGTCTCGCCGGCGTGGCCGAAGGGCGGGTGGCCGAGGTCGTGGCCGAGCCCGATCGCCTCGGTCAGGTCCTCGTTCAAGCCGAGCGCGCGGGCGACGGTGCGGGCGATCCCGCAGGCCTCGAGCGTGTGGGTCAGCCGCGTCCGGTAGTGGTCGCCCTCGGGAGCGACGAAGACCTGAGTCTTGTGCTTTAAGCGGCGGAAGGACTTGGAGTGGACGATCCGGTCGCGATCGCGCTGAAACGGCGTGCGCAGCGGCGAGTCGGGCTCCTCGACGCGGCGCTGGGGCGGGTAGGAGCGGGTCGCGTGCGGCGAGAGGAACTCCTCCTCCCAGGCGCGCACGCGGTCGGCGAATGATGCGGTGAGGGGCACGCTTCGATCATAGGGCCGCCCCTCCGGGTCCGACAGGCGCCGAAAACCAAGCAGTTCGGGGGATGCAGGGAGACCGACGAGGGGAGCGCACTCCAGTGCGTGACCCGAGGAGGGCGACCGAAGACCCCGAGATGCGCCGGTTTGCAGGCGCCTGTCAAGCAGCGGCGCGTAACTGGACGTGCGCATGGTGCTCCAGGGTCTCGCCGACGGCGCGCTCGACCTGGCGCAGCGCCGCCGGTTCGGCCGCCGGCGCCTCGCTCAGCGGTTTCGCCAGCGCCGCGACCATGAAGTTGTGGGCGGCCTCGCTGAAGCCGAAGGAGCCGGCTTCGCAACTGCCGCAGACGACGCCGCCGGCGGCGCCCGAGAAGCCGGCCAGGTGCTCGGCCTCGCCGCAGCGTGCGCAGGAGGCGAGCTCGGGGGAGAAGCCGGCAGCGAGGGCCAGCTTCAGCCGGAAGGAGAGGGCTACTTCGAGCGAGGCGGCACGCGGGTTGCCGGGCGCGTCGAGCAGCTCCAGGTAGCGGCAGAGCAGGTGGTAGGCGGGCGGGTTCGGCTCGGCCGCGTCGAGCAGCCGCAGGACCGCGTCGCAGGCACGGGCGCCGGCTCCGATCGCGGCTCCGTCGGAGCGCAGCCGCGGGTAGCCGTCGACGGTGGTGACGCCGGTCACGGTCATCAGGTCGCTGCGGCCCTCGTGCAGCATCAGGTCGAGCCGGAAGAACGGCTCGAGCCGGCCGCCGAAGCGCGATTTCGGCTTGCGGGCGCCCTTCGCGATCGCCCCGACCCGGCCGCGATCGCGCGAGTAGAGGTGCAGGATGCGATCCGCCTCGCCGTAGCGGATGCTGCGCAAGACGACCGCCTCGGTCTTGACCGTAGTCCCGGGCACCCTCCTACTTTGCCTTGCGGACCGGACGCCTCCGTTTCGGTTTGCGCCGCAGCTTCACCTGGCACGCCGGGCAGAAGTAGGTCGAACGGCCGCCGACGACGATCCGCACCACGGTCCCGTCGCCCGAGGGGCAGGGCTCGCCCTCGCGGGTGTGGACGAGGAACCTCTCCTGCATCGTCCCTTTCTCGCCGCGGCCGTCACGGTAGTCGTCGATCGAGGAGCCACCGGCGTCGATACCTGCCTCCAGCGCCGCGACGATCCCATCGCGCAGCGCCTCCCAGTGCTCGGGCTTCATCGAGCCGGCCGGCGAGAGCGGGTGCAGGCGCGCCCGGTAGAGCGCCTCGTCGGCGTAGATGTTGCCGACCCCGGCGATCTTCGACTGATCGAGCAGGAACGACTTCAGCGGGGCGGTGCGGCCGGCGGCGACGCGGCCGAGCTCCGCCGCCGTGAACTCCTCGGAGAGCGGCTCGACTCCGAGCCGCGAAAAGCGCAACGGCAGGTCGGCGTCGTCGATCAGGAAAGCCTCGCCGAAGCGGCGTGGGTCGGTGAACCAGAGCTCGTTGCCGTTGTCGAGAACGAAGCGGGCGCGCAGGTGGCGCTCCTCGGTGGTGCGCTCGCCCTGGTAGAGCAGCCGACCCTCGGATGGGTCGAGGATCTGCTCACCCTCGACCAGGACCAGGTTGCCGGTCATCCGCAGGTGCATGACCAGGGTGCGGTCGCCGTCGAGCCCGAGCAGCAGGTACTTGCCGCGGCGGCCGAGGCCGGTGATCGTCGCCCCCGAGACCGCTTCGCCCAGCTCCTCGGGAGGCGCCGGCCGCGACCAGCGCGGGTCGTAGACCTCGAGCCGCTCGATCCGCTGGCCTTCGAGCTCGGGCTCGAGCTGCCGGGCGACGGTCTCCACCTCGGGCAGCTCGGGCATTCCCCGAGTTCTACAGAACCCGTTGCGTTTGTCCCCACCCGTTGCGTTTGTCCCCGCATATCGAGGACAAACGCAACGGGTGGGGACAACTTCGCATCAGTCCTCGTTGGCCCGCGGGTGGGCGCTGAAGTAGACCTCCTTCAGGCGTTCGCCGGAGAGGTGCGTGTACATCTGCGTGGTCGAGATGTCGGCGTGGCCGAGCATCTCCTGCACCGCGCGCAGATCGCAACCGCCGGCCAACAGATGCGTGGCGAAGCTGTGACGCAGCGTGTGCGGGCTCATCTTGCCGGCCAGCCCAGCGTCGCGGGCATGGCGCTGGACGATCTTGTAGAGGCCCTGGCGGGTCAGCGGCCCGCCGCGGAAGTTGACGAACAGCTTCGGCTCATGGCGGTCGCCGATCAGTTTCGACCGCCCACCCCGCAAGTAGCCGTTGATCGCCAGAATCGCCTGCCGCCCGAGCGGCACCAGCCGTTCCTTCGAGCCCTTGCCGCGCGCCCGCAAGAAGCCCTCGCGCAAGTCAACGTCGGCGACCTCGAGCCCGATCGTCTCCGAGGCCCGCAGCCCGCACGCGTACATCACCTCGAGCAGCGCCCGGTCGCGCAGTGCCGTCGGCTCGCTCCCCTTCGGCGCCGCCAGCAGCCTCTGCACCTCGGCGTAGTTCAGGACGTGCGGCAGTTTCTTCGAGCGCCGCGGCGCGCTCAGCGCCGCGGTCGGGTCCTCGACGATCAGCTCGTCGCGGCGCAGGTGCTTGTAGAACGAGCGCAGACAGGCGGCCTTGCGGTGGATCGTCGCCGCCGAGACCGCGGGCCGCTCCCCCTCCCCGGTTGCCAGCTCGGCGAGGAAGTCGGCGATCTCCGCCGGCCGCGCCTTCAGCGCGTCGACTTCGTGGGCGACGAGGTATTCGCCGTACTGCAAGAGGTCGGTGCGATACGCGTTCAGCGTGTTGCGCGAGAGCCCGCGCTCCAGCTCCAGGTAGGAGAGGAAATCGAGGACGAGCCCCTCAAAGCGCGCATCGGCGCCGGGGGCCGCCGGCTCGGCCGGGGTGTGCGGTTTGATCGCGATCGCTGCCATGAGCCGCTTGTTCGCTTCGTCACGCGCCAACCCTTGGCCCGCAACGGACCGTGCGCCGCCCTGTCGGACCTCGTCCAGCTGTTCCTTATGACGGAATAGCCCACATAAGGAACAGCCCGACGAGCTAGCGGGTGAGGAGGGCGCCGGCGGCGAGGGGCGCGGCGAAGAAGAGCGGGTCCTCCGCCAATGGGCGGCCCATGGTGGTGGTCGGCAGGCCGGAGGTGGCGTAGGCGTCGAGGTCGACGGGGGCGCTCTGGAGAGAGTGGCCGCCCGCGGCGGTGGCGGACTCGAGGTAGCCACGGGCCTCGGCGGCACCGTCGAGGTCGGCCTCGGGGACGGCGACCTCGACCGGGGCGAGGAGAAGTTCGAGCAGGGTGTAGGTGTGGTGGCTGAGGTGGAGGTGGCGTTCGCGCGGGTCGGCGCAGGAGAGGCGGGGCGAGATCAGGGTCGGCAGCTTCAGCGCCAGAGCCGCGTGGGCGCTCTCGAGGGCGGCGATGCCGCCGTGGCCGTACTCGGTGCCGGAGCCGATGATCCCCGGGCCGGGGCCGATGATCGCGGCGTCCCAGCCGAGCGCCCGGCCGGCGTCGAGGGCGCCGATCGCCGAGAGCGCCTCGCGCTCGCCGCCATAAGAGGGCGCCGCAGTGATGTGATCGGCGAGCAGACCCCGCTCGCGCAGTTCGCGGACGTTGCGGGAGAGCGAGCCGGGCAGCGCCCCTCCCCCGGTCTGGACGTAGCCGACTTCGAGCCCGGGTTTGGCCTCGGCGGCAGCCCAGGCGGCCGGCGCCAGGTGCCCGTGGAGGGGCAGGACCAAGACACGCAAAGCCGCGCGGCTTGAAAAGGCCGTCGCGTCTACGCTCGCCTCGACCGGCTCGACCGGATGCTGCAGCGAGGTGTAGTTGAGCTTGATCACGTGCTCCTCGCCCGCTGCGCCGCCCTCGAGGCCGCGAGTCAGGTTGACGTGGACGACGTCGAAGCCGCCGGAGCCGAGCCCGAGGTCGAGGGCGGCGACGTTGACGACGACCTCGTCGCCCTCGCGCATCTCCCCCAGCAGGCGCCGGTCGGCCCAGGCGCGCCGCCGCTCCCCCGCTACCTCGATTTCCAGCGGCTGCGCCGAGACGACGACGCCGCGCCGCAGGCCGAGCCGGCCACTCACGCCGGCGGTTGCTCGTCCACCGGATCGCCGTCCGGCGGGCCTCCGGCGCCGATCGCGGCGACGATTCCCTCGCACACTTCCAGCATCTTGTCGAGGTTGCGCGCCGGGACCATCTCGTGCTCGGTGTGGACGGCATCGGTGCCGTTGGAGAGGAGGACGCTGTCGAAGCCGTCCTTGCGGAAGGCGTTGGCGTCGCTGCCGCCGCCGATCGCCACCCGCTGCGGCTCGAGGCCGGCGCCGCTCAGCGCTGCCTCAGCCAGCAGCAGAGCCGCGTCGTCTTTCGGCACCTGGTAGCCGCGGAACAGCTCTTCGATCCGCACGTCGACGTCGCAACCGTGCTCGCTCGCCCCCCAGGCGCAGGCGTCGGCGATCTTCCCGGCCACAACGGCCGCGCGCTCGAGGTCGAGACTGCGGGACTCGGCGTGGATGAAGCAGTGCCCGGCGACGACGTTGCCCGAGGTGCCGCCGCGGATCAGGCCGACGTTGGCGGTCGTTCCCTCGTCGAGGCGGCCGAGCTCCATGCGGGCGACCGCAGCCGCGGCCGCGGCGATCGCGCTGGCCCCGGCCTCGGGCTTGATCCCGGCGTGGGCCTCGACGCCGTGGAAGTCGGCAAGGATCTTCTGCTGGGTCGGGGTCGAGACGACGACCTCGCCGACCGGCCCGGCGTGGTCGAGGACGAACCCGACCGGCGAGTGCAGCGAGGAGACGTCGAAGGCCTTCGCCCCGCGCAAGCCCTGCTCCTCGGCGACGGTGAAGAGCAGCTCGAGCCCGACCTCACCCCGCCGTTCCGCCGCCCGCGCCCCGAGCTCCATGAAGACCGCGACCGCGGCCTTGTTGTCGGCGCCGAGGATCGTCTTGCCGGCACTGCGAAAGACCCCCTGGTCGTTGACGACCTCGACCCGACCCTCGTGGGGAACGGTGTCGAGATGCGCGCAGAACATCACCCACTGATCGCCGCTGCCCGGCAGCCGCGCGAGCAGGTTGCCCGCACCGGCTTCGGCCGGGCCGGCGGCCTCGTCCTCTGAGACCTCGAACCCGAGCGCCCGCAGCTCGGCGGCGACGGTGTCAGCGACCTCGCGCTCCTCGCCGGTCGGGCTGCGAATCTCGCAGAGCCGCGTGAACGTCTCATACAAACGAGAGCCCGCGCTCGTCGCCTGACTGCTGCTCGCCTCCATCGCCGGGAGGCTAACCGGACCGCCGCGCTCGCGCTCAGCTCGTGCGGCGGATGCCGACGTCGGAATCCGCTGCGGATTCCTCCTCGGTCTCGAGCTCGCCCCCATCTGCCGGCTCTTCGCCGGCGTGGGTAGCGGCAGCGCCGACGAACTCGCGGAACAGTGGCTCGGGCCGGTTCGGCCGCGAGTTGAACTCGGGGTGGTACTGCGAGGCGACGAAGAAGGGGTGCTCGGGAAGCTCGATCATCTCGACCAGACGGCCGTCGGGCGAGGTGCCGCCAGCGACTAGGCCCTCGTCTTCGAGCCGCCGCCGCAGCTGGTTGTTGACCTCGTAGCGATGACGGTGGCGCTTGTAGATCACTTCTTTGCCGAAGATCTCGTGCGCCCGGGTGCCCTCGTAGAGCCGCACCGGGTCGGCACCGAGCCGCATCGTCCCGCCCATGTCGGAGACGTCCTTCTGCTCGGGCAGCAGGTCGACAACGGGGAAGGGCGTCTCGGGGTCGAACTCGGAGGAGTTGGCACCCGGCATGTCGGCGACGTTGCGGGCGAACTCGACCACCGCGATCTGCATCCCGAGGCAGATCCCGAAGTACGGAATCCCCCGCTCGCGGGCGATCCGCGCCGCTTCGACCTTGCCCTCGATCCCGCGCTCGCCGAAGCCGCCGGGGATCAGGATCCCGTCCATCTTTTCCAGCGCCTCGGGGTCGAGGTGCTCGGAGTCGACCAGTTCGACCTCGACCTCGACACCGTGGTGGAAGCCGCCGTGCTCGAGCGCCTCGATCACCGACTTGTAGGCGTCGGCGAGCTGCACGTACTTGCCGACGATCGCGATCCGCACCTTGCCGCTGGCCGAGTCGGCGCGGCGCACCATCGCCTCCCACTCGGCGAGATCGGGCGACGGCGCCTCCATCCCGAAGTGGTCGAGGACGAGGTCGTCGACCCCCTCGGCGCGGAAGACGAGCGGGATCTTGTAGATGTTGTCGACGTCGTGGGCGGAGACGACCGCTTCGACCGGCAGGCTCGCGAAGAGCGCGATCTTCTCCCGGATCTCACGGTCGAGGCGGCTTTCGGAGCGGCAGACCAGCGCGTGCGGCTGGACTCCGATCCGCCGCAGCTCGTTGACCGAGTGCTGGGTCGGCTTCGTCTTCAGCTCACCGGCGTGGCCGACGTAAGGCACCAGCGTCAGGTGGACGAACATCGCTCGTTTCGGGCCGAGGTCGGTGTAGAGCTGGCGGATCGACTCGAGGAACGGCAGCGACTCGATGTCGCCGACCGTGCCGCCGATCTCGGTGATCACGAAGTCGACCGACTGCGACTCGGCGACGATCAGGACCCGGTTCTTGATCTCGTTGGTGATGTGCGGGATCACCTGCACGGTGGCGCCGAGGTAGTCGCCGCGGCGCTCGCGCCGGATCACCGAGTTGTAGATGCCGCCGGCGGTGACGTTCGAGGAGCGCGAGGTGTTTTCGTCGGTGAAGCGCTCGTAGTGGCCGAGGTCGAGGTCGGTCTCCGCCCCGTCCTCGGTGACGAATACCTCGCCGTGCTGGAACGGGCTCATCGTCCCCGGGTCGACGTTGATGTAGGGGTCGAACTTCTGCAGCTGGACCCGGTAGCCGCGGGAGACGAGGAGGCGGCCGATCGAGGCCGCGGTGATCCCCTTGCCGAGAGCCGAGACCACCCCGCCGGTGACGAAGATGAACCGCGTGTCTCCGGATTTAGGCATTAGGCGAGGCCCAATCCCGGTCGCATCGCTATCTGATTCTTTGCGGGCGGGGTTGGGGCGAAGCAGTTGTCCATCTGCCGAGCGAGTCTAGCCAGCGCAGGGGCGGAACCCGTTCGATCGTCACCGAGATCGAACGCAACTCGCCGTAAATGGTGAGTGCCAGGACCAGCGCGAGGGCAACTAGGCGGCCGTCGCCGCCGAGCGTCGTCAGCAACCAGACCCCGGCGACAGCGCCGACGAGGTTCGAGCCGGTGTCGCCGAGCATCGCCCGCTCGCCCAAGGTCAGCCAGGCGCCGACCAGGATCGGTCCGAGGAAGATGCCGAGCAGTTCGACCGGAGCGAAGGTCCAGGCGCCGAGGCAGAGACCAACCCCGAGCAGAGTCAGGCCCTTCTCGGCACGGCCGGGGCGCAGATCGAGCAAATTGCCGAGATTGGTGGCGAGGATCAGCAGGGCGATGTCGGCGAGGTAGTGCCAGGACTCGAGGCCACGCCCGGAGACCACATAGGCGGCGAGCGCCAGCGCCCCGATCGCCTTGATCGCCCCGGTCGAGAGCTGCCCTTCGCGCAGCGCCCGGGCATGGCCGCGCCAGCCGCGCGGGGTGTCGGCGACGGCTCCACGGCCGAGCGCGTCGTCGAGGAAGCCGAGGAAGACGATCCCCAGCAAGTAGGGAAGCCAGCGCCGCAGTTCGGGGTCGAGCAGGTCGAGGTCGGCGCGGTCGTCGAGGAAGGCGAGCGGGGCCAGCGCCACCAGCGCCGCCGTCGCCAGCACCGCGCCGAGCGGGAAGGCGAGCTCGGCGCCGCGGTAGTTGGGCCGAACTAGCCCGGCGTCGCGCAACCCTCGCGCCCCCGCCGGCACCACCAGCAGCGCCACCGCGATCGCCAGCGGGAAGCCGATCCAGTACATGGGCCGCCGGCCGCCGTTCCTATTCGCCCTGGGTTAACAGGTCGGGCAGCAGCCGGTCGGCGCTGCCCTTGACCCCGAAGCTACCCTCGGTGCCGAGCAGGGCGAAGACCATCGCCAGTTTGCCCGCCGTGAGGTCGACGTCGTCGACGGTCGAAAGGTCGTTGGCGACGAAGAAGGAGACCGAGGACGGTTCGGTGGTCGAGGCCTCGATCCCGACCGTCGCCACCCGGGTCGCGGTAATCCCGCCGAGCATTGCCGCTTCCAACTGACTGGCGCGGCCCTTCTGGACCGGGCCGACGTCTTCGGGCTGGTCGCGGACGACGATCACTCCGTCGAGGCCGCCGAAGTTGCCGCTGGCGCGAGAGAAGAGGTGGCCGCGGACGACTTCGGTCAGGGTCCCGCCCAGCACCAGCTGGCGACCCAGCCCGGTGCCGAGTTCGGTCAGCTGGTCGGAATCGGTTCGCAGTTCCGCGAACCTCGTCTTCGAGAGGTCGCCGGCGAGGCCGTTGACGTCGACCGGCTCGCGGACGACCCCGACCGCAACCAGTTTCGCGCCGGTCGGCGCTAGCGCGTCCTCGACCGCCGAGGTGATCTCGCCGGGCAGGCCGCCGAAGGCGACGATCCCGATCTGCATCCCGCTCAGCTGGTCGCGGGCCAGGACCGGGTAGACCCGTTCGCCGAATTCTTCGGAACGACCGAGCTCGCCGTCCAGTTCCTCCGCCTCCGAGCGGGCGTCCTGGAGGTTGCCGACGAGGCTGTGCTCGAGATCCTCTCGGGTCTGCGTCAGCGCGTCGCCGCCGAACTCGGCGCCGATCAGGATCCCGACCGCGAGCGCGAGGAACACAGCGATCAGCGAGGTGGCGTGGTAGCGCGCGCTGTAGCCCATTCGCTAGATGCCGAGCCAGATCCGAACCTTGAGCCAGAGCAGTTCGAAGACGTCGTTGAGGGCCGGCGAGGTGATCACCAGGATCGTCAACAGGACCAAGAAGGCGACGGCGAAGAAGGCCAGCGGCGCCAGGGTCGAGCTCGGCCGGTAGAGCCGGCTGACGCCCTTGGCGTCGACCAGCCGCTCGCCGATCCGCAGCCGGGTGAGGAAGGTCGACGACATACCGCCGCGCTTGCGGTCGAGGAACTCGACCAGGTTGAAGTGAGCGCCGACGCTGACGATCAGCGCCGCCCCCTTCTCGTAGGCCATCAGCATCGCGACGTCCTCGCTGGTCCCCGCCGCGGGGACGATCGTGTGCGGCAGACCGGCCTCGAGCAGTCGCTCACAGCCGGGCGCGCGGCCATCCGGGTAGGCGTGGACGATCAGCTCGGCGCCGCAGGCGAGGGCGCTGTCGGAAGCCGAGTCCATGTCACCAAGGATCAGGTCCGGCTTCATCCCCGCCTCGAGGACACCGTCGGCGCCGCCGTCGACAGCGACGATCAGCGGCCGCACGTCGCGGATGTAGGCGCGCAGCGCTTTCAGGTCGCGGCGGTGGCGGTCGCCGCGGACGACGATCAGCACGTGGCGATCGCGGAAGCGGGCTCGGGTGGGCGGGAAGGGGATGTCGCCGGTCAGCAGGTCGGTCTCCTGGCGCACGTGGGCGACGGTGTTTTCGGCGAACTCGGCGAGCGCCTCGTCGATCCGCTCGCGCTGCTCCTGCAGCTCGGTCTCCAACTCGGCGGACTCGAGCGCGTGGCCGTGGGCGATTTCCTTGCCGAGCCGTGACAACGTGCCACCCTCGACCCGCACCACGTCGCCGTCTCCCAGCAGCTCGAAGAGGCCGGCGCCGGGCGCATCGACGAGCCGCACCCCGGCCCGAGCCAGCATCAGCGGGCCGGCGTTCGGATAGCGGCCGGTCGATGACGGCGAGGCGTTCAGCACCGCGACGACGCCGGCGGCGATCAGCTCCTCGGCGGCGATCCGGTCGATGTCTTCGTGGTCGATGACCGCGATCTCGCCCTGCCGCAGGCGTTTGACCAGGTGCTTAGTGCGCCCGCCGAGCCGCACCGTCCCTTCGACGGAGGCATCACTGCGAGCGCCGCTTCGCCGCCCGAGCAGAGCGGGAAGCCGTCGGCGACTGGTGGTGGCCACGGGTCCAGATTACCCGGGCTCAGGCCGCGGCGAGCAACTCCCTTGCGTGCTGCGTCGCTGCCTCGTCGCCGCCCGAGCCACCGAGCATGCGGCTGATCTCGGCAACCACGCTCTCGCCGTCGAGCCGCTCGACCCGGGCCGAGGCGGCGTCCCCGCCGATGTCCTTCTCGAGCCGGAAGTGGACCTCGGCGTGCGAGGCGACCTGCGGCAGGTGGGTGATGCAGAGGACCTGGCGGCCGGCGCCCAGGGCCCGCAGCCGCTCGCCGACAACGCGGGCGGTGTTGCCGCCGACCCCGGCGTCGATCTCGTCGAAGACGAGGGTGCCGGCCGAGCCGGCGCGGCCGAGGTTGCTGAGCGCCAGCATCACTCGCGAGAGCTCGCCGCCCGAGGCGGCGTCGCGGATCGGCGCCGGCTCGATCCCCGGGTTCGGCGCCAGTCGCAGCTCGACCGACTCGCGGCCGCTGGGCCCGAAGCCTTCAGGGTGCGGCTCGAGAACGACCTGCAGGGTTGCGCCAGCCATCGCCAGGCTCTCGAGCTCGGCGGCGACCCGCGCTTCGAACGGCTCCGCCGCGGCGACCCGCGCCGCGCTCAGCTCCGCAGCGAGCGCCTCGCGGCGCTTGCTCGCCGCGGCCAGTGCCGCCT
Source organism: uncultured Actinomycetes bacterium (assembly GCA_963729055.1). GTDB lineage: Bacteria > Actinomycetota > Thermoleophilia > Solirubrobacterales > 70-9 > VAYN01. The sequence continues at coordinate 418,369 of CAVSMQ010000010.1, forward strand.
CGGCCTCCGCCCCACGCCCCTCGGCGCTCTCGAGTCGAGCGATCTCCGCCCGGCAACGCTCGGCGTGGGCCAGCACCGCGTCGACGCTGCCGCCGTGCTTGCGCTCGAGCCGGTCGATCGCCTCCAGCCGCTCCTCGATCGCCTGCAGCTCTGCTGGATCGGCCTCAACGCCCTCGCCGTAATCGCGCAGCTCCGAGCCGACGTCGGCAATCTCGACCGCCAGCGCCGCGACCCGCTCGGCGAGCCCGTCGAGCCCGGGGTCGACGCCTCCACTCGCGGCCAGCGCCGCCTCCGCCTGGGCCAGCGCCACCGCCGCACCGCCGCCATCCTCCTCTGCCCCGGCCAGCGCCCCGTGGGCGCCGACCGCCGCTTCGCGCAGGCCCTCCGCATGGCGCAGCCGCTCGCGCTCAATGGCGATCTGCTCGCGCTCGCGCGGGTCCGGTTCGACCTCCTCGATCTCGGCCAGCTCGTAGCGGAAGAGGTCGAGGTCGCGCTCCCGTGAGCCCTCGCGCTCGCGCAGCTCGGCCAGCTCGGCGGCGAGCCGCAGGCATTCGCGGTGCGCCTCCGCGTAGCGAGCCCGCAGCTGCACCTGCTCCTCGCCGACGAAGCCGTCGAGGACGTCGAGCTGGGTCGCGGCGATCGTCAGCTTGCGGTGCTCATGCTGGCCGAAGAAGGCAATCAGCCGCGCGCCGAGCAGCTTCAGGTCGGCTGCCGTCGCCGCCCGGCCGGCGACGAAGGCGCTGGTCCGGCCGCCCGCCGAGACCCGCCGGCCGAGGACGATCTCCTCAGCGCCGGCCGGCAGCCGTTCGGCCAGCTCCGCCAGCTCGGGCTCCTCGAGCAGCCCCGGCGGCAGGTCGAAAACGCCCTCGACCCAAGCCTCCTCGGCGCCCGGGCGGACGATCTGCGATTTCGCCTTGCCGCCGGTCAGCAGGTCGAGCGAGTGGGCCAGCACGGTCTTGCCGGCGCCGGTCTCGCCGGTGATCGCGTTCAGCCCCTCCCCCAGCCGCAGCTCCGCCCGCTCGATCAGGAGCAGGTTCTCGATCCGCAGCTCGCGCAGCATGGGGGTCGGTTTAGCAGCGGGTGCGGACTGATCCGGTGCGGATTTTCGCTTTGTGCGGAGGGGTGGCTAGGAGGGATCGCGGACAGTACTCGGCTCACCCGCTCGCACTATCCGCGCTCCCTCCCAACGGGCCGCCGCTCAGGTCGGCTTCGCGCCGGCCTGGCGTGAAGCTTGGCTCAGGTTGGCTCGGGGGCGGGTTCCCGCTGCTCCCCTTGTGGAGGTTCTTCAGGTTGGGGAGCGCCGGCGGGGACGAGGTCGCGCTTGCGCGTCAGGGCGAAGCCGAGGAGGGCGCCGAGGAACGAGACGATCGCGCCGATCAGGAGGATCTCGTTGAAGCCGTCGACGAAGGCGACCTTCGAGGCCGCGACGGCTTTCGCCTGGATCGCCGGCGACAGGTGGAGTAGTTCCACGCCCTTGGAGCCGCTCGACGCGACGATTTCGGACAGGCCCTTGGGCGCATGCGGCAGCTGCTCGGAGAGGCTCGAACCGACCTGGCTCTGGAAGATGGCGCCGAGCCCGGCGACGCCGGTCGAGATCCCGACCTGGCGGAAGGTCGAGTTGATTCCTGACCCCATCCCGGCTTTCTCCGGTGGCACCACCGCGATCGCGCCCTGCCCGATCGCTGGGTTGGTGAGTCCGATGCCGACACCGGCGACGACGAAGCCAGCGAGCAGCGTGGTCCAGCTCGAGCTCGGCGTCACACCGTGCATCAGGACCAGGCCGACCCCGACCAGTCCGAGCCCGGCCCCGAGCAGAGCCCGCAGCGGCACCCGGTTGAGGAGGGATCCGGCGGCCGCCGCGACGACGAAGCCGAGCACGGTCAGCGGCAGGAAGCGGAGCCCAGTCTCGAGCGGTGAGTAGTTGAGCACGCCCTGCATGTAGATCGTGAGATAGAGGAAGAGCGCGAACATCCCCGCCGAGAGCGAGAAGGCGACGGCGGAGACGCCGTTGAAGGCGGGCCTGCGGAACAGGGTTAGGTCGAGCATCGGGTAGCGGGTTCGGCGCTCGATCACCAGGAAGAGAGCGAGGAGGGCCACCGCCCCGACCAGGCAGGCGACTATCAGGCTGCTCCCCCACCCCTCTGGGTTGCCACGAATCAGCCCGAAGATGAGGAGAAAAAGCGCCGAGGAGAACGTGACCAGCCCCGGGACGTCGATCGGTTCGGGGTCTTTGGCGAAGACGTTGACGATCTTGCGCTCGGTCAGCGCCATCGCGACGATGCCGATCGGCACGTTGACGAAGAAGATCCACTCCCAACCCAGGGTTTCGGTGATCACTCCGCCGACCAGTGGCCCGACCGCGACCGCGCCGCCGATCGTCGCGCCCCAGACGCCGAACGCCGTCGCCCGGTCTTTGCCGTGGAACTCCTGGCCGATCAGCGCCAGCGAGGTGGCGAACATTCCGGCGGCGCCGATCCCCTGCAAGCCGCGCGCCAGGTTCAGCAGCGTCGGGTCGTCGGAGAGCCCGCAGAGGAACGAGGCGACGGTGAAGATCCCGAACCCGATGGTGAAGATGCGGCGGCGACCGAGGCGGTCGCCGAGCGAGCCCATCGTCAGCAGGAAGGCGGCCAGGGTCAGCGCGTAGGCATCAACAACCCACTGCAAGCTGGAAAGGCTGGCGTGCAGTTCGCGCTGGATGTCAGGGAGCGCGACGTTGACGACGGTGACGTCGAGCAACAGCATGAAAGTCGCGACCGAAACGAGGACAAGCGTCCACCATTTGCGCTCCATCGGCGCGACTTTAGCTGGGTTGGCCGACCGGGCGGCCAGGCGCCGTCAGACCGCGAGGTGGCCGAACTTCTCGCGGATCCGGCCGTAGAAGCTCGTTCCCGGGAGCTGGGCGAGCAGGCCGACACCGTCGACGAAGCGCACCTCGAGTCCCTCGCCGGCCGGCAGGTCGGCGATCCGTTCGCCGTCGATCGCGACTTCGACGTCCTCGCGGCCGGCGGCGTTGAGGACGTGGAGGACGTCGGCCGGGGCGACGACCAGCGCCCGCGCGGTGAGCGAGTGCGGGGCGATGTAGCTGACCACGTAGCCCTCGACGCCCCAGGCGAGGATCGGGCCCTGGTTGGCGAGGTTGTAGCCGGTCGAACCGACCGGGGTGGCGGCGACGAGGCCGTCGCAGCGGACGTGGCCGACCTCCTCGCCGGCGATCCGATAGCTCAGCTCAGCAACCCGCTCATTGGGGCGGCGGGCGAGGGTGACGTCGTTGAGTCCAACCACGCCGTGGCCGCCGACCGTGACCTCGAGCCCCGGCAGCGTCAAGGTCTCGATCTCGCCGGCGAAGGCGCGGCGTAGACCCTCCTCAGTGTTGTCGCGCTCAACCGCGGCGAGGAAACCGACGGTGCCGAAGTTGACGCCGAAGACGGGGACCTGGGTGGTGGCGAAGCGGCGCAGCGCGTGGAGGATCGTGCCGTCGCCGCCGAGCACCAGGCAGAGGTCAGGGGCGTCATCCTCGGCGGCCGGCTCGAGCCCGTCGACCTCGGCGTGTTTTTCGATCTCCTTGGGGTCAGCGATCAAACGCCAGCCGACTCCGCCGGCGATCTCGGCGGCTTTTTCCACCGCCTCCCGGGTCAGGGGCGGATGCATATGGGTGATTAGTGCGGCGGTCTTCATCCTTCGGCCTCTAATAGTGCGGTTTCGAGGTCGGTCACCGGCTCACCTTCACCGCCGGCCCAGACGAAGGTCTCGCGGTTGCCCTTCGGCCCGGGCAGGCCGGAGGGGGCGAAGCCGCGAACCGGCAGGCCAAGCTCGGCGACGGCGGTGGCGACCGCGAGGATCGCCTCGTGACGGTCAGCGTCGTCGCGAACCACGCCGCGGCCGACCCGCTCGCGGCCGAGCTCGAACTGCGGCTTGACCATCGCCAGCACTTCGCCGCCCGGCGCCAGGCAGTCGGCGACTGCGGGCAGCACCTTGGTCAGCGAGATGAAGGAGACGTCGACGGTCGCCAGCGAGGGCGCGAACGGCAGGTCGGCCGGGCGCAGCTCGCGGGCGTTGAGGCGCTCGATCACGCTGACCCGCGGATCCTCGCGCAGCATCAGGTCGAGCTGGCCATAGGCGACGTCGACCGCGGCGACTCGGGTGGCGCCGCGCTGCAGCAGGCAGTCGGTAAAGCCGCCGGTCGAGGCGCCGACGTCGAGGCAATCGCGGCCGGCGACATCGATCGCCAGCGATTCGAGCGCGTTCTGCAGCTTGGTGCCGCCGCGCGAAACGTAGCGCTGACCCGCGTCGACCAGGAGTTCGGCCTCGGGGTCGACCAGCTGGCTCGGCCGCAGCGCGACTGGGCCATCGGTGCCGACCCGGACTTCGCCGGCCCGCACCGCCCCTGCCGCCGCGGTCCGGGACGGGAACAGGCCCCGCTCGGCAAGAACCGCGTCGATCCGTGCCTTCTTCATCCGCCGAAAGCTACCGGGGACCCCCCAATCTGGCCGTTTGTTCGATCTGCGCGACGGCCATGCAACATTTCCTTGACAAATCAGCCGTCTTCCCACGCTTGGCTTCCAGGCAGGCGGGTAGGACAATCTCAATCTCCCCCCGTCTCGCGCCAATACCCCCCGCCTAGGGGGGCTCTGTGATAGCTCTCACACACAAATCGCACGTATGTTCGTACATTGGTCAAGGATTCGATAAGGGAAACCGATGAAAGGCAACAACTAAGACTTTTTGGCTGAGTTCTGCGTCGTACATATGGCCCCCGGTGCTTCCCACACCAGGCGCCCACGACTCAACTGGGCTCACCTACCTCCCACGGATCCACATATATAGAGATACATATCTCTCCTCCCTGTAGTAACCCCAGAAGCGCCCCGCCTCCCCGGCGGGGCGTTTTCTGTTGTTGGGCGCATCTGGGCCTCTAGGAAGCGTGGATCCGATCGGCGGCTGTCGATCGTTTGACTTCACTCAACGTTCCTTGTGTACTTGGTCACGAGGGGGTGATGGAGATGAAGCTCGTGCCAATCGCACCGGCGCTGCCGATCGAATCAACCACTAAGACGCGGTGATTGCAGTGCTTTTGAACCTACAATCGGCGACTGGAGGTGATGGTGATGAAGTTCGTTCCGACGGCATCGACTTTGCCGATGGTCTCAACCATCAAGACGCGCTAGCACCCACACACTGACTCCAATCGGGACCGCGCCGGACCTGCCCGCTGCCGGTCTCGGCGCGAGTTCCGGCCTTCGACTCATGGAGCCCTCGATCGAACAATCTGATTTCGAACGGCCGCGAGTGAAGCGGACGATCGAGCCAGTGGATGACCCCAATGGAGACATCATCCTGATGCGCGCGATCGGTGACGATATTCGCCTTCGGCATCCCAGTGCGAAGGAACGGGAGCTTCTCCTGGCCCTGGATGGAACGGCCTCAACGGGCGAGCTGTGCGACCGGTTTGGCACCGACGCCGTCGCCGAGGCGATCTCGGAGATGGCGCGGCTGTCGCTGCTCGATGACGCTAGCGACGACGAACGCGTGCCGGCCCACGAACGCGAGAGGTTCGACCGGCAACTGCGCTATTTCAGCGACGTCGGTTGGGATGGGACCTCTCCCTCAGAAGGGCAGCAGCGGCTCCGGGATGCCACCGTCGCCGTGCTCGGAGTCGGTGGGCTCGGGGGCCGGGTGGCCTGGGAGCTCGCCTGTTGCGGCGTCGGCGAGCTTCGCCTCGTGGACGGCGACCTGGTCGAGGTCAGCAACCTCGACCGTCAGATCCAGTTCACCGAGGCGGATCTGGGCCGGCGCAAGGTCGAGGTCATGGCCGCCACCCTGCGTGCGTTCAACTCGGCGACGCGGGTCGATGCCCAGTTCGGCCGATTGGAGAGCGAGGCGGAGGTCGCTGCGTTCATCTTCGGCTGCGACCTCGTGGTCGACGCCGCCGACTGGCCCGCCCACGAAATCGAGTTCTGGTGCAATTCGGCCTGTTTCAGGGCGGGAATCCCTTACATCGCGATGAGCCAGCTGCCGCCGCTGGCGAGGGTCGGCCCCCTCTACGTTCCCGGGAAGACGGGATGCTACGCCTGCCAGGACATCCGCTACCGACGCGAGTACCCCCTCTACGACACCGCCATCGATCAGCGTCGCTCCAAGTCCTCCCCAGCCGCCAGCCTCGGCCCCCTCTGCGGAGTAATCGGCGGATTCGTGGGAATGGAGGTGATGCACTTCCTGACCGGCCTAGTCGAGCCGGCCACGCTCGGGGCGGGCTACACCTTCGACCTTCGTACGTTCGAGGCCGAGCGAGAGGAGATCGTGCCGGAGCCAGAGTGCCCTGTGTGTCGGCACCTCCAACCGGGCGCCTCCTCGTAGAGATCTGCCTACTAGGCGCGCGACCTCGCAATTTCGTCCGCGCTCCGAACTCCGCCCTTGGCTGGCTCATAGAGTGCGCGAGACCGATTCGAGATTCTTAAGGGGTGTGAGAAATGAGGGCTCGCAGTTTGAGGTCGATCGCCGTCGCGGTATTGGCGCTTGTTGGCGCTCTCGCTCTCGCCGCTCCGGCCAGCGCGGCACCGGCGAATGACGAAATCGCCACCGCCGAGGTGCTGCCGGAAGCGCTGCCGAGCTCGACTCCGGGGACGACGATCGGCGCCACTGGCGAAGCGGGCGAGAAAGTCCTCGGCAACGAAGCCAAATTCTCGGTCTGGTACATCTGGAACGCGTCGGTCACCGGGACCGTCGTCATCGACCTCTGCGGTCCTTTCAGCGGCAACTTCGAAGTGATCACCGGCCTCGGTGCCTACACCGGCCCCGGCACGACCTTCGCCAGCTTGACGAACGTCGCCGACACCGCCGGTCCCTGCAAGCTGAGATTTGCTGCCGTCGCCACCACGACCTACAAGATCCAGGTCGTCACGCTCCGCGGCGAAGCCGACTTCGTCCTCGACCTGCACCTGCCGCAGCCGCCGGCCAACGACAGCTTCGCCGCAGCCCAGACCATTGCCGGCCTGCCGGTCTCGGTTCCGGGCAGCACGATCGAAGCGACCTCCCAAGCTGGCGAGCCCGAAGTTCTCGGGAAAACCAGCGCACGCTCGGTCTGGTACTCGTGGACGGCGCCGAGCAGCGGCCACGTCCAGCTCGAAGGCTGCCCGTTCGAAACCCAGCGCGGCTCGGCACGGAACATGGCGATGGGGGTCTACACCGGGACCACGCTGGCCGGGCTGGCGAAAGTGGTCGAGACCAACAACTGCAAGGTGGAGTTCGACGCGGCAGCCACGACTACCTACAAGATCGCCTACAGCGGCAACTTCGGCGGCGAAGGAACGTTCGCCCTCACCCTGCACGAAGCACCACCGCCCGCCAACGACAACATCGCTGCCGCGATCGTGCTCGGTCCGACGCTGCCGCAGGCAGCTATCGGCGACAACAGCTTCGCGACCAGCGAGCTAGACGAGAACAAAATCGCGATCGGCGGGATCACCGGTTCGACCCATTCGGTCTGGTACCAGTGGACCCCGGCGGCGACCCAGCGGGTCAAGCTCAACGCCTGCGGACCGAACGGCAGGCCGCGGCTCGGGGTCTTCACGGGCACTACGATCGCGACCCTGAGTGTGGCGAACCTGCCGCTCGGCTTCGCGCCGTTCTGCGCGGCCGAGCTGGAAGCGGTCGCCGGTACGACCTACTCGATCGCGGTCGCCGCCAGCAGCTTCGAAGGCAGTACCGGCCCGTTCGAACTCGAGCTCCACAAGGTCAGCAGGCCCGACAACGACACGTTTGCCGAGGCGCTGCCGATCGGCCCGACCTGCCGATCGCGGTCGACGGCAGCAACATCGACGCCGCGGTCGAGCCGAACGAGGTGAGCCCGTCGTTCTTCAACGAGCCGCGGGCGACGGTCTGGTACCGCTGGAAATCCTCGATCACCGGTCCGGTCGACCTCAGCACCTGCGGCTCGGCCGCCGATAACTTCGCCGGAGTACACACCGGCCTTGAACTCGCGACCCTGACGCGGCTCGTCCCGAGCGGCGAAGACGAACCTGGCCTCTGCCCGGACCCTCAACAGAACGGCGCCCTGGAGCACTTCATGGCGCTCGCCGGGGCCACTTACTGGATCCAGGTCAGCGGCTTCAGGAGCGGCCTGGAGGGAGCGTTTCACCTGACGATCACGGATCCAAACGCGAAACCTCCGGTCGCGGGCAACAACAACCCCTCCGTCCCACCGCTGGCGACGGCGGTTGCCCAGGTCCCGAAGCCCACCCTGAAAAGCGCGATCGCCCAGTGCCGCAAGCAGTTCGCCGGCAAGGGGAAGCAGGCGATGGCGAAGCGGGCCGCCTGCATCGTCAAAGCGAAGCGGAAGTTCGCGGTCGCCAAGTGCCGCGAAAGCAGCGAGGGCGCGCAGCGTCACAAGTGCATCGCCGCCGCGCGCAAGCGTTTCCGCTAGCGCCTCGAGCACCAGCTACACATAGGCTGGTCACTCGTGCAGCTGGCAGGACGCGATCAGGAGCTGGGGGTGATCGAGGACGCGGTCGCCGCGGTGGCGGCTGGGGAGAGTCGGGTGATCGGGGTGTTTGGCGAAGCGGGAATCGGTAAGAGCGCGCTGCTCGAGGCCGCTGCAGCGTCGGCTGAGGCGGCTGGGCTGCAGGTGCTCGCTGGGCGCGCTGCCGAGCACGAGCATGACGTTCCCTTCAGTCTCGTCGTCGACGCGCTTGACGAGCGGGTTGCGGAGATGAATCCGAGTCGGGTCGCGGCGGTGGGGCCGGAGCTGGGCGAGGTACTGCCGGCGGCGGCGGAGGCGGGTGCGCCGCTGCTGGAGACGGCCGGGGCGGCGGAGCGCTATCGCTATCACCGGGCATTGCGGGCGCTGCTCGAGCTGCTCGGGCGCGAGCGACCCTTTGCGCTGGTTCTCGACGACCTGCACTGGGCTGACGAGGCCTCGGTCGAGCTGGTTCTGCACCTGCTGCGGCGCAGTCCACGTGCTCCATATCTGCTCCTCTTCGCGCTGCGGCCGGTGGAGCCGGCGGCGCGGCTGATCGATGCCGCCCGCTCGGCCCCGAGCTGGGTCGAGCTGCGGCCGGCGCCGCTCGCGCAGGAGGACGCTTTGACGCTGCTGCCGAGCGACCTCGATGCCTCCCTACGCGAGCGGATGGCGCGCGAGGCTGGCGGCAACCCACTGTTCCTGCGCGAGCTCGGGCGGCTCGGCACCGAGGCCGCGACGGAGCTGCCGAATACGGTCCTCGCCGCGGTCCGCCAGGAGGTTGCTGACCTCCCCGAGTCGGCGGCGGCACTGCTGCAGGGTGCGGCAGTGTCCGGCGACCCATTCGACCCCGAGCTCGCCGCCCTCGTTGCCGAGGCCGAGCCGAGCGAGGCACTTGCCGAGCTGGACGTCCTCGTCGCCGCTGGCCTCGCCCATGCGGTCGGCGCCGGTCGCAGCTTCGGCTTCCGCCACCCGCTGGTCCGCCGCGCCGTCTACGACGCGGCCCCACCGGGCTGGCGGCTGGCCGCGCACGAGCGAGCGGCGGCGGCACTCGCCGCCCGCGGCGCCGACCCGGCCCAGCGCGCTTACCACGTCGAGCACTACGCCCGCCCCGGCGACGAGGCGGCGGTCGAGCTGCTGGCCGAGGCCGCGGCAGGTGCCGCCAACACGGCGCCGGCGACCGCGGCGCGCTGGTACGCGGCGGCGCTCGAGCTGCTGCCCTATGACGAGGACGCACGGCGGGCGCGGCTGCTGGCGCCAATGGCGCGGGCCCTCGCCTCCGCCGGCCGGCTCGAGGAGAGCCGCACGGCGCTGGAAGAGGCGATCGCCCTGTTGCCAGCCGAGGCGGTCGCCGAGCGGCTCGATCTGCGGCGGCTCTCGGGGCTCTCCGCCTCCCTGCTCGGCGCCTTCGACGACGCCGAACGCGAGATCGACCGGGCGCTAGCCGAAGCGCCGCCCCCCGAGGAGTTGCCGAAGCTGTTTCTGTACCGCGCCTCGGTCGCCTTCTTCAAGGGCGACATGGCGGGGCTCGGGGCCTGGGTCGAGCGTGCCGCGGCGGAGCTCGACGGTGCCACCGACCCGGCGGTCGCGGCGCACCTGAGCGCCCAGGAAGGGCTGGTTCAGATGGTCACAGGTATGCCCAGCGGCGAGGCGATGGACAGTGCCGTGGCGCGCTTCGACACGGTCGACGACGCCGCGCTCGCCGCCTATCCCGACGCGGCCTGGAGTGTCGGCGGCAACCTCAACCAGGTCGAGCGCTACGCCGAGGCTGCCCCGATCCTGCGCCGTGGTCTCGAGGCAATGAGGTCGACCCGCCAAGGGCACCTGGTGATGCACTTCAACGTGCTCGCCTCGCGCGCGGCGCTGGCCCTGCTCGAACTCGACCAGGCGCTGGCGCTGATCGAGGCGGCTGAGGAGACGGCCCGACTGGAGGGGATCCGCGACCAGCTCGCCTTCGCGCTCTGGCAGCGCGGGCAGGTACTGAGTCTCCGCGGCGAACCGGGCGACGCCGCCCGCGCCGCCGCGGAGAGCGACCGCCTCTACGCCGGCGGCGAGGGCGGCCTCGGCGCCCTGATGGGGCGGCAGTTCAACGCGATCGTCCGCTTCGGCGGCGATCCCGAGCGGGTGCTGACCGAAGTGGCGGCGGCTGGCGACACTGCGATCGCAGAGATCGACCCGACCCCGTTCAGCGGCCTGCTGCCGCCGCTGGTCCGGGCCGCGGTCGCGGCCGGGCGGATCGAGGTCGCCGAGCGCTGGGTCGCACGCACCGAGGATCGCGCGGCGCGCGCGGGACTGTCGGCGAGCGCGGCTCGGGCCGCTCGCGGCCGGATCGAGATTATGCTGGCGAAAGGCGAAGCCGAGCCGGCGGCGACGCTCGCCACAGCTGCCGCCGAGGCCGCTGCAGCGGCGGCGTTGCGCCAGGAGGAGCAGGAGCTGCGACTGCTGGCCGGGCGGTCCCTGCTGGCCGGCGGCGAGCGCGAGGAGGCGATCGCAGTGCTGCATGGGGTGGCCGCAACCACGGCGGCGGCCAAGGCCGTCGCCCTCGAAGAGGAGGCGGCGCGGGAGCTGCGGCGGGCCGGCAGCCGAGTCTCGGCGCAGACGCGCCGCGCCGCCGCCGCGGCGAGCAGCGACGGCGGTGGCGACGGACTGGCGGCGCTAACCGAGCGCGAGCGCGAAGTCGCCGAACTGGTCGCCGTCGGCGGCTCCAACAAGGAGGTCGCCGCACAGCTCTTCCTCTCCGAGAAGACGGTTGAGCACCACCTCTCGCGGATCTACGCCAAGCTCGAAGTCCGCTCGCGGGTCGAGCTGGCTCGACTGCTCGACTGAGCGGCGGGCGCGGCGGCGAGCTCCTCGGCCACAGCGGCGAAGCGCTCGGCGCGATCGGCAAGCGCCTCCGGCGCCAGCGGGCGCAGGCCGGCGCTCAGCCCGGTCGCCTCGCGAACCGCCGCGCGCAGCCGCGCCGGCGTCAGGCGCCGCGGCGCGAGCCTCACCCCCACCCCGGCCTCGACCACCCGCCGCGCCACCTCCGGCTGGTCGCGACCGAACGGCACGACGACCAGCGGGGCGCCGGCGGCGACCGCCTTCTCGGTGATCCCCATGCCGCCGTGGCAGACGACCGCAGCGGCGCACCGCAGCACCGGCCCGTGCGGGACGAAGCGCTCGCAGCGCACGTTGGCGGCGCGCGGCAGTCCCGCCGGCGAGGCGTCGCCGAGGGTGACCACCAGCCGCACCGGCTCCTCGCGCAACCCCTCGATCGCCGCTACGGCGAGCGCCTCGTCGCCCTGGTACTCGGTCGAGCAGGTGACGAGGACCCAGGGATCGCCCTCCTCGCGCAGCCACTCGGGCTCCGCGGCCGGCGGGTCCCAGCACTGGGAGCCGAGCATCCGGACCTGCGGCGGCAGGTCGCGGCGCCGGTACTCGAGCGGCTCGCCGGTGAGGACGAGCACCCGGCCAGGCCGGTGCATGTTGTCGATTGGGCTGGCGAGCTGCGGCAGCCCGGCACCGGCGCGCAGCTCGTTCAGCCGCGGCAGCATCGCCTTGCTGTAGATGCGCTCGACCAGCGCCCACAGCGCCCGGTCGCGCAGCTTCCCGATCGGGCCTCCCAGCGGTGCCAGCCCGAGCCCGTAGGGCGGGATCCCGGCGCCGGGCAGCGGCAGCAGCGAGGGCAGCGTCATCGCCCAGGGCAGGCCCGAGCGCTCGGCCTCGACCGCCGCCCCGTAGGCGATGCAGTCGATCAGCAGCGCGTCGGGCCGGGTCTCGACGATCGCCCGGGCGAGGTCATCGCGTTCGGCCTGACCTCGGGACAGCAGCCGTTCGAACCCTTTGGTCAGGCGCTGGCGGCCGCCCTCGGCGCGGTGATCGTCAACCGGGATCGAGGCCACTCGCGGGTCGACCGCGCAGGCGTCGAGGCCGGCGGCGGCGATCGGGTCGACCAGGTCCGGCGCGGTGCGCAGCTGGACCGAGTGGCCGCGGGCGCGCAGCGCCAGCAGGCCGGGGACCAGTGGGAAGGCGTGGCCGGCGGCGGGCGAGGTGTAAGCGAGGATGGTTGACATGGCGGCCGTCTCCTTGGCTCGATCGTGGTCGGGAGCCGATCTTCCGGCTGCCCGCCCACCGCGACCATCGGGGAATCCCCGCGCCGACCCCTGGGTCCCCGGGGTCTGCCCAGAAAGGCTAGGGCGCCGGGACCTTGAAGACCGGCAGCCCTTCGGCCAGCGGCTCACAGAGCGCCGCCGGCGCTTCCTCGCGGCTGAGCCGACGGCGCAGCTGCAGGAAGGCGACCGAACCAAGGATCGCCGGCATCCCGAGCTGGACGACGCGGTAGGCGAGGACCGCCGCGGTCGCCTGGGCGAGCGGGCTGCCGTAGAGGGCGAGGGCGCCGATCAGGCCACCTTCGATGCCGCCGATCCCGCCCGGCAACGGCACTAGGCCGCCAAGCTGGCCGATCACGTAGGCGAAGACGAAGGCTCCGAGCGAGGGGCCGAGGCCGAACGCCTCGAACGAGGCGAGGAGGGCGAGGACGTCGAAGCCCATGTAGCCGATCGCGCCGCCGAGAGCGTAGGGAGGGCGCTGGCCGAGCAGCAGGCCGACGTCCCCGACGCCGCCGGTTATGGCCCCGGCAGCGCGCCGGGTGAGGCGCCGGAAGCGGGTCCAGAGGCCGTCCTCGCGCAGCGGCCCGTCGTGGTCGGGGCCGACCTGCCGCAGGGCCCGCGGCAGCGCCACGACCAGGATCATCACCGCCAGCGCCAGGCCGCCGAAGATCGCGGCGAGGATCTGAGGCCCGGCGGTGGTGATCACCCCGCTGCCGATCAGGATGCCGAGCACGGCGGCGCAGAGGAAGTTGGGGATGCTGGTGAGGACGAAGAAGGAGACGCTGCGGCGGGCGATCCGCTCAGTCGACATCCCGCCCTGGCGCAGGACCCAGGCACCGAGCGCCAGGCCCCCGACCCCACCCGCCGGGACCAGCACGTTGGTCCCCTGCTCGGCCATCCCGACCTCGTAGCTGAAGCGCCATTCGAGCCGACGGCAGAAGACGCCGCGGAAGGCGACCACATACGAAAGGCAGGAGCAAAGCTCGAGCACGACCATCAAGACGAGCCAGCTCGGCTTCGCGTCGGCGAAGCGTTCGCGGACCTCACCGATCCCGGGCAGGATTGCGATCAGCAGGGCGATAACCGCGAACAGCAGCGCCCCGAGCCCGATCCGCCGCGCCAGGCCGGCGGCGCCGAGGGATTCCGGCAGCGCCTCGGGCAGGCGCGAAGGCGAGTCCGACGGGGCGTCGCCGGCCGGCTGAGGGTCGCGTTTCACTGCTCAAACCTAGCCAGCGACGCCGGCGGCCCCATTTGGCCATAGGGTCTCGACATGGAACGCCCCTGGTTTGGCTGCGAGCCCGTCGACGAGAGCTTCTTTGAAAGCGCCCCGGTGCGGATGCGCGCCCGCTTCGAGGTGGCGCGGCCGGCGGCCGACGTGTGGGGTGAGCTGACCGGCGAGCGGCCGCTCTACTGGTGTCGGATCTTGCAGGAGGTCAAATGGACCTCGCCGCGACCGTTCGAGGTCGGCACGACGCGCGAAGTGAAGGCGCTCTGGGGCGCCAACTGCCTCCGCGAGCACTACTTCCGCTGGGAGGAGGGGCGCCAGCACTCCTTCTATGTAGTCGAGGCGACGGCGCCGCTAGCCAGCCGCTTCGCCGAGGACTACCTGGTCGAGCCAACCGGCGAGGGCTCCTGCCGCTTCACCTGGACGATCGCCTTCGAGCCGAAAGCGCTGGCGCTGCCGGGGCTGCCGGTCACCAAGGCGCTACTGCGCACGCTCTACACCGACACCCGCGACCACTACGGCTTGCGCTGAGCCGGGGCCGGGCTCAGGGCCCGATCCGACCCAGCAGGTGGCGGTAGTAGGGGCCGAAGCCGGCCCGTTCGTAGAGCTTGACGGCGCCCTCGTTGGCCTCGACCACGGCGACGCTCCAGAACTCGATCCCCTGCTCGCGAAAGTGCTCGCGGGCGGCCCCGAGCAGCGCCGTGCCGACGCCGCGGCCCCGCGCCTCGGGGGCAACTGAAAGCGACTCGATCTCCCCCACCTGCTCGCCCAGATCCCAGGTCGCGCCGACCGGGTTCGGCAACAGCACCGCGTAGCCGAGCGGGGCGCCGTCGGGGTCGCCGGTCGGGAGCGCCGCCAGCATCCTCCCCTCGCCGGAGGAAAGCCAGTCGACGTACTCGGCGCGGCGCCGCTCCCAGGCCCCTTGCTCATCGCGGACCGGCCAGGAATCGCCGACGACCGCGCGGTGGTGGGCGACCATCGCCTTCCACAGGAACTCGACCCGGTCGACCTCGGCCAAGGTCAGCGCGGCGATCTCGAACTGCGGTGCCGCGGTTCAGTCTTCCTTGGCTGGGTCCTCGCCGGGCCAGCTACCGGTGGCGCCGGCGAAAGCGCGACGGGTGCCGTAGTCGGTCATCCCTTTGACCAGCCGGAAGATCGCCCCCTCGATCGCCAGTGCAGCGACGAGTTTCGCCGTCGGTGCGTCGCGCTGATCGGGCTCCGGCGGGTCCTCGTCATCGATCACCGCCCAGAGCTTTTCGAAGGCCTTCTTGCCGAGCATCCCGGCGATCAAGCCGGCGCCGATTCCGATCGGGGCGAAGAGGAACTTCATAAGCCGCACCCTACCCGGGCGTCGCCCCCGGTAACGGCGCCCTCCCGAAGGCAGGCCGGCATAGGCGACGTGTTACGATATATCGCGTTAGTTATCGATAGAAAGGTTTTTTGAGATGCACCATGGACACCACCACCGAGACTCACGGAGCGAGCGCGAACTTCATTTCAGTCGCCGCGCTGAGTTCGGACGCGGTCGTGGCGGACGCGGTTATGGCCGCGGTCGCGGCGGCCCCCGGGCCCGCCGGGGCGACGTGCGCGCTGCGATCCTCGCCCTCCTTGCCGAGCGGCCGATGCACGGCTACGAGATGATCAAGGAGCTCGACGAGCGGACCCAGGGCGCCTGGACGCCTAGCGCCGGCTCGATCTACCCAACCCTGCAGATGCTCGAGGACGAGGGCCTGATCCGCGGCGAGGAGTCGGACGGTAAACGCCGCTTCACGCTGACCGAGACCGGCGAGCAGGAGCAGCAGGAGAAAGCAGGCGAGGAGGCCCCTTGGGACAAAGTCCTCGAGGGCGAGGCGCCGGAGCACCGCGCCCTGGCGAACTCGCTGCGCAAACTCCTCCACTCCGTCCGTCAGGTCTTCGAGGCCGACGCCGAGCAGCAGAAACAGGTCCGCGAACTGCTCGACGAGACCCGGCGCAAGGTCTACGCGATCCTCGCCGAGGCCGAGTAGCCGGTTGCGGGCGCGCCTCGCGGCCCGCTCCGCCGAAGCGGGGGGCCGCGAGAGGTCCGTTCCCCTTACGGACCCACATACGAGATACGCATCTCTCCTCCCTGTGGTGATTCCCCCAGAAGCGCGCGGTCCAAGGCCCAACGCTTCTCCTGTTCACCGGAGAGACAGCGGCAGGCTAGACGATTGCGCCATTTGAGGCAATCCTGAAAATCGATGAGAGACTGTACGTCTCGGTACGTCCGAAGTTTTGGTTAGGAATCCCGGTCCGGCGGTGCGGGCTCAGCCCAGAACCGGCTGCTGGAAGGGCTGCGCGGCGAGCACTCGCTCGGCTACCGCCTCGCCCGTCAACCCAGCCTCAGCCCGCAACTGCGCCGGCTTGCCGTGGGTGACGAATCGATCCGGGAGGCCGACCCGCAGAACACGCCCCCGTTCGGCCGGCGCCTCGGCGAAGGCGTCCTCGAGGTGCTCGAGGACGGCGGAGCCGAAGCCGCCGGCGAGCACGTTCTCCTCGATCGTCACCACCAGGTCGTGCTCGCGGGCCAGGCGCTCACATAGGGCGCCGTCGAGCGGCTTCGCGAAGCGGGCGTCGGCGACGGTCGCCTGCAGGCCGTGGTCGGCGAGGATCGCCGCCGCCTCGAGCGCCACCGCGACCCCGTAGCCGTAGCCGAGCAGCGCCACCCGCTTGCCCTCGGCCAGCACCTCGCCCGCGCCGATCGGGATCAGCTCCGGCGCCGCCGGCAGCTCGACTCCCTCGGCCGCACCGCGCGGGTAGCGCAGCGCCGCCGGGCCCTCGTAGGCGATCGCGGTGTGGAGCATGTGGACCAGCATCGCCTCGTCGCGCGGCGCCATCACGACCACGTTCGGCACCGCCCGGAAGTAGGAGACATCGAAGGCGCCGTGGTGGGTCGGGCCGTCGTCGCCGACCAGGCCGGCGCGGTCCATCGCGAAGGTGACGTCGAGCTGCTGCAGGCAGACGTCGTGGATGATCTGGTCGTAGGCGCGCTGGAGGAAGGTCGAGTAGATCGCGCAGACCGGCTTCGCCCCCTGCAGGGCCAGCCCACAGGCGAGCAGGACCGCGTTCTGCTCGGCGATCCCGACGTCGTAGTACTGCTCGGGACGCTCGTCGGCAAGCTTCTGCAGGCCGGTCCCCCCCGCCATCGCCGCGGTGATCCCGATCACCCGCTCGTCGCGCTCGGCCGCGGCGACGATCGCGTTGCCGAAGACCTTCGTGTACTGCGGTGGTGAGCCGGCCGGCTGCGGCTTCTCGAGCCGCTCGATCCCCTCCGGCGAGTCGGTTTCGGTGACCGGCACCGGCTTCGCCGCGGAGGCTGCCGGCTTGCCGTCAACGATCGAGTTCGGCTTCGCCGCGTGCCACTCCTCCATCGAGGAGAGGCCGCCCTCTTCGGCCGGCGCGAAGCCCTTGCCCTTGACCGTGTGGATGTGGACGACGACCGGGCGGTCAGCGTCGAAGGCCTCGGTCAGCGCCTCGCGCAGGGCGTGCACGTCGTGGCCGTCAATCACGCCCATATAGGCGAGGTCAAGCTCCTCGAAGAAGAGGCCGGGTGCCCAGTAGGCCTTGATCGCCGCCTTGATCTCCGGCCCCAGCCGCTCGATCCGCCGTCCCATCCCCAGCGGCAGTTTGGTCAGCCGGTCCTCGACCCCCTCGCGGGCGTGGTAGAGGCGCGGGTTGAGGCGGATCCGGTTGAAGTAGCGCGAGAGGGCACCGACGTTGGGCGAGATCGACATCCCGTTGTCGTTGAGGACGATCACTACCGGCGTCTGCATCCCGCCGGCGGCGTGCAGCGCCTCGTAAGCGACGCCGCCGGTGAGGGCGCCGTCGCCGATCACAGCCGCGACCTTGCCGTCCTCGCCGATCCCCTTGCGCATCGCCTCCTTCAGCCCGACTGCGTAGCCGATCGAGGTCGAGGCGTGGCCGGCGCCCATGATGTCGTGCTCGGACTCAGGGATTGAGCAGAACGGGGCGAGGCCGCCGTACTGGCGAATCGTCGCCAGCCGCTCGCGGCGGCCGGTGAGGATCTTGTGCGGGTAGGCCTGGTGGCCGACGTCCCAGAGGACCTTGTCGCGCGGCGAGTCCATCAGGCTGTGCAGCGCGACGGCGAGCTCGCAGGTGCCGAGGTTGGCGCCGAAGTGGCCGCCAATCTCGCCGATCGTGTCGATTACGTATGTCCGCATCTCCTCGGCGACCTGCTGCAGCTGGGCGTCATCGAGCCCGTGCAGGTCCTGTGGCCCTTCGATGCGGCTAAGGAGCGATTCGGTGTGTTTTTGGTCCTCGTTGCCCTGGGTGGGGGGCTCTTGGCTCATGAGTTCCTCGTGAAGATGTAGTCGGCGACGCGCCTCAGGGCTCCGGTCTCTCCTCTGGCCTCAGCCAGCGCCGCGGTTGCCTTCTCGTGCGACTCGGCGGCCAGCTCGCGGGCTCGGTCGAGCCCGAAGAGGCTGACGTAGGTGAGTTTGCCGTGTCGCTCGTCGCTTCCATGTGGCTTGCCGAGCCGCTCGTCGCTCTCGGTGACGTCGAGGATGTCGTCGACTATCTGGAACAGGACACCGAGCTCTTCGGCGAAGCGCCGGTAGGGAATTGTCTCAGGTTCTGGGGAACCCTCGAGTATGGGTACGACGTTGACGCTGGCGGCGATCAACCGGCCGGTCTTTAACGCGTGCAGCGCCCGCAGGCCGGCGGCGTCCTTCTCGGAGCCGATCACGTCGACGTACTGGCCGCCGACCATGCCGTCGACCCCGGTCGCGCCGGCCAGCTCGCGCAGCGCCGCCAACACCCGCTCGGGCGGCCCCGGCTGAGTTGAGAAGAGGCGCACCGCCTCGGCGAAGAGGCCGTCGCCGGCGAGGATCGCGACGTCCTCGCCGAACTTGACGTGCGAAGTTGGTTGACCGCGGCGCAACTCGTCGTCGTCCATCGCCGGCAGGTCGTCGTGGATCAGCGAGTAGGTGTGGATCAGCTCGATCGCGCAGGCGACCGCCAGGAAGCGCTCCGGCTCGCTGCCGAGGGCCCGGGCGGTGGCGAGCGCGAGGACTGGGCGGACGCGCTTTCCGCCGGCCAGGAGTGAGTAGCGCATCGCCTCCTCGAGGCCGGCGGTGTTGGGGGCGGCGGCGAAGCGCAGCCGCGCCAGCTCGTCCTCGACCAGCGCCCGTAAATCGTCCGGGTAGTTCACTTCCGCTGTTCCTTTGCCCTGCTATTCCGGGAAAAGGAACAGCCGAGCGGCGAGCCGGCTCGGCTCACCCCGAGCTCGCGGCTTCACGCGCCTCGCGGTTGGCCTCCTCGACGGCCTCGCCGGCGAGCTCCGCCGCTTCGGCCGCGAGCTCGGCGGCGCGGGCGTCGGCAAGCTCCTCGGAGCCCTCGAGCTCGGCCGAGATCTCGCGCAGCCGGGCGGCAATCTCGCGCAGCCGCTCGGTCACGCCGTCTCCCGCTCGCGGACGATCGCGCCGAGGACGCCGTTGACGAAGCCGGGCGCGTCGGCGCCGCAGTACTCCTTGGCCAGCTCGACCGCCTCGGAGATCGCCACCTCGACCGGGGTCTCGGCGTACTCGATCTCGTACAGGGCGACGCGCATCACATTGAGGTCAAGCGGCGCGATCCGGTCCACCGACCAGCCCTTGGCGTGGGCTTCGATCTCGTCGTCGAGCTCTTCGCGGTGTTCGTCGACGCCCTCGGCCAGCTCGCGGGTCAGCGGCCGCGCGTCGGCGATCAACTCGTCGAGCGGGCGGCCGGTGACGTCGCGCTGGTAGGAGGCGAAAACGGCGTCGCGGCGTTGGTCGGATCGGCGCATCGGGGGCATTCTCGCAAGCGGGCCGGCTCCGGGCCGCCCGCACCGCGGCTCAGCGCAGGATCTCGACCAGCAGCACCCAGGCTCCAGCGATCGCGGCGATCAGCGCCAGCGCAATTCCGGCGGCCAGCCAGTAGAGGCCGCCGCCGGATTCGACCAGGAGGCTGAGACCGGCGATCCCGATCGCGCTCAAGCCGGCGAGGCGCACGGTCCAGCGCGAGACCTTCCAGCTCGTCGGTTCGCGCCCGGTCTCATCGGCCACGAGCACCGGTTGCCGGACCACGATCGTGCCGATCACCGCGACGATCAGCAGCAGCTCGATGCCGAGGGCGACATGGCTCTGGCCAGGGACGAGGCCAGCGAGCGAGGCGAGCAGGACGCAGGTCAGCTGCATCAGCGCTTCCAGCGCCCGGCCCGGCAGCCCCGGGTATTTGAGGATCCGCTCGAGGTTGATCGAGACGGCGACGAAGAGCAGTCCGAGCAGCGCCGCCGAGGCGCCGGCGGCGGCGACAAAGAGGTCGCTCCACTCGCTCGGGTCGTAAGCGAACACGCCGCCATCCTGGCGGCGAGCCCGGATGCCCTAGGAGGGACTAGCGAAACTCACGTCCGCGGCTGGCGGGCGCCGGACCAAGCGGGGCAAGGACGCAGGGAGGCCGAATAGCAGCGCTATTTGGCCGACCGAGGACGCCGCACCGCGCCGTGTCCGCCGCCGCCCGGCGGGGGCGCGAGAGTTTCGCTAGTCCCTCCTAGGAGGGACTAGGCGCGCGACATGTACTCGCCGGAGCGGGTGTCGACGCGGATCGTTTCCCCCTCCTCGATGAACAGCGGCACTTGGACGATGGCGCCCGACTCGAGCGTCGCCGGCTTATTGCCACCGCCGGAGGCGGTGTCGCCTTTGAGGCCGGGGTCGGTCTGCGTCACCTTCATCTCGATCGCGCTCGGCACCTGGACGTCGCTGGGCTGTTCGTCGACGAACAGCACCTCGACCTCGCTGTTTGGCAGCACCCACTTCATCGTCTCGCCGAGTACCTCGGTAGCGATTTCGATCTGGTCGTAGTCGCGGCTGTCCATGAAGACCGCCGCCTCGCCCGCGTCGTAGAGGTACTGCATCTTCTTCGATTCGGTGCGGACCGAGCGGAACTTCTCGCCGGCACGGAAGGTTTTGTCGATCACCGCACCGTCCTCGATCCGCCGCAGCTTCGTCCTCACGAAGGCGCCGCCCTTGCCCGGCTTGACGTGCTGGAATTCGATGATCTTCCAGACCTTGCCGTCGATCTCGATGTGCGAGCCGTTCTTGAATTGGTTGGTAGTTACCGTCATCGCGCTGAGGGCGAAGGTTACATTTGCCAGCGATCCAGGGATTCGTCGGCCAAGCCGTCAGACAAAGCACACCCCCTCGCACTCGCCCTGGAGGTCGAGCTGCCCGTAATCGCCCGGGTCGAGCACGGCGAACTCGAGCGGAACCAAGGAGCGGTGTAAGAACACATCGCCGTCGATCCGTGGGAGACGCCTAACCTGGCGGTCGACCTCGACGGCATCAAGCCATTCCTCGGGACGCCTTTCCCGCATCTCGAACCAGCGGTGGTCGTCGGTGTAGGGGCAGCCGATGCAGGCGCTCTTCGGGGGCTCCGGGTAGCCGTGGTCGGTAAGCCAAGCGGCGCAGTCACGCCGCGACATCTGCAGCTCGATCAGCGGGTGCCGGTTGGCCACCCACTGAACATTTGAGGGCTTCTGCCGTTCGATCTCGTCGGTCGAGATCCCCAACCACATCTCCGCGCTGTCGATCTCGCGGCGACGAAGCTCATGACGAACCGGCGTGATCTTGTATTCCCTAGAGCACTGGCGTCGGAGGATGCTGCCGGAGCCATCGGGGTTCCTGACATAGAGCGGCATCGAGGCGAAGCTGCCACCTTCGCCGCGCGCCGCGGCGAGAACGTCGTTGCGGACATTTCCGGCGCTCACGGTAGCGACCTCGATCCCGGCCTTGCGAGCGGGGAGCCGGAGAAAGCGGAGCCACTCGTAGACGGCGACAGGCTCCCAGCCGGTGTCGGCGAAGATCGCGAGGTGCGGTTCGCCGAGGCGGCCGAGCTCACCTTCGACTGCCATCAGGAGGAGTGCCGAGGACTGGACGCCCGCACCCAGCGATATCACTGGCTCCCTCATCCGATCATCAATTGAGCGCAGGCCGCAGTTCGCCCCCCAGGCCGCGCTTTGCGCTTCAGGGATGGTGTTCGAACTCTAGGCTCAGTCGTCGCCAGCGGTGCTGGTCGTCAGCGACTTCGCAGCGCCGCCGCCGAGGACGCGACGGACGAGGCCCGGGGCGAGGACTCGGAGCATGCCGGCGAGCGCGTAGGGCCGCGGCACGTAGCGCTCGGCGCGACCGCCGGGACCGACCTGGTGGATCGCCTCGGCGACCTTCTCGGGGCTGGAGAGCAGCAGGCGGGTGAGGGCTTTCTCGCGCAGCTCGGCCGCCGGGAAGCCCTCGGTGGGAACGAAGCCGGGCAGGACCATGCCGACGTGAACGCCCTGCGGCGCCTCCTCCAGCGCCAGCGCCTCGGTCCAGCCGATTAGCGCGAACTTGCTCGCCGAGTAGGCGCCGGTGCGGGCACGGGCGATGCGGCCGGCGGTGCTGGCAACGTTGACGACCGCGCTCGGGGCGGAGCTGCGCAGCAGCGGCAACAGCGCCTCGGTGAGCCGCACGACGGCGTCGAAGTTGAGCTCCATGTGGCGGTGGACGTTGGCGTAGCCGCTCTCGCCGAAGCTGCCGCGCCAGGCGGCGCCGGCGTTATTGACGAGCAGGTCGAGGCGGCCGTCGTGCTGCTCCTCGAGGTGAGCGAGGACCCGTCCCGGTGCGTCGTCGGCGGTCAGGTCGGCGGCGACGTAGGTGGCCGGGCACGGCAGGGCCGCGGCGAGCTCGCGCAGCAGCTCCTCGCGGCGGGCAACGAGCACCAGCTCCCTCCCCGGATCGCGCGCCAGCCGTTCAGCCGTCGCCTTGCCGATCCCAGTCGACGCCCCCGTCACCACCGCCACTCCCCCGGTCCTCATGGCGCCACGCTACCCCACCCCCCGTCCAGCTGTTCCTTTTGTCGTTCATGCCGACATAAGGAACAGCTCGCCGACCCCCGGGCTGCAAGGATTCCCGGCGTGGAGAGCTCGTCCGAACCCCGCCGCTCGCGGCTGAGCGCGGCACGGCGCGAGGGCGAGCGGGTGACGCCGCTCGAGCTCTTCTTCGACCTCGTCTTCGTCCTCGCGATCACCCAGTGCACGGCGGCGATGGCGCACCACCCGACCTGGGAGGGGATGCTCCAGGGGCTGCTGATCCTCGGTGTGCTCTGGTGGGCCTGGGTCGGCTACGCCTGGCTGACCAGCGTGATCGACCCCGAGCAGGGGGCGATCCGGCTGCTGATCTTCGCGGCGATGGCGGCGATGCTGATCGCCGCGCTCTGCGTGCCAGAGGCGTTCGGCAACCTTGGCCTCGCCTTCGCGCTGGCGATCGGTGTCTTCCGCACCCTCCACATCGTCCTCTTCACCCTCGCCAGCCCCGATGATCCCGACCTGCGCCGCAGCGTCATCGGGCTCGGGGTCAGCACCGCGGTCGGCTGCGGCCTCCTCGTCGTCGCCTCGGCCTTCGATGGCGTCACCCAGGCGGCGATCTGGGTGCTGGCGCTGGCGCTCGACATGGGCGGCCCCTACGTCTTCGGTAGCGAAGGCTGGCGGCTCGTCCCGGGTCACTTCGCCGAGCGCCACGGGCTGATCGTCCTGATCGCGCTCGGTGAGTCGATCGTCGCGATCGGTGCCGGCGCCGCCGGCCACCTCGACTTCCAGATCGGTTTCGCCGCCGTGCTCGGGATCGGAATCGCTGCTGGGCTCTGGTGGATCTACTTCGACCTCGTCGCCCTGATCTCGGCCAAACGCCTCACCGAAGCGCCGAAAGGGCCCGTCCAGAACACCCTCGCCCGCGACTCCTACTCCTACATCCACCTGCTGCTAATCGCCGGAATCGTCCTCACTGCCTACGGTTTGAAATCGGTGATCGGCCATACCGACGAGCACCTCCACGATGTCCAGGCCTTCGCGCTGCTCGGCGGTCCGGCGATCTACTTGCTCGGCCTGGTCTGCTTCCGACTGCGCCACGTGCAGACGATCAACCGTCACCGGCTAGGCCTGGCGATCCTGCTGCTGGCCCTGTTCCCAGCCGCTACGCAGGTCTCGGCGCTGGTCGCCGAGGCAGTTGTCTTCGCTCTGCTCTGGGCGATGATTGCGATTGAGCTGCACGGGTATGACGAGCGGCGCGACCGCCTCCGTGACGAGTTTTCCGTTGCTCACACGGATTAATTGAGGAAAACCAATTGGTAGGTTCTTACCGCCTTACTACGGACGAACGGTCGACTTCGTAATACTCCCGCCCTTGAAAACTCCGCCCCTCCTCGACGAACTCCTCCGCGCCGGCGCTCCGTCGGGCTATGAGGGACCCGCCGCGGAGGTCTGGCGCAAAGCCGCTTCCTTCGCCGACGAGCAGGACACCGACGGGCTCGGCTCCTCGATCGCCCGGGTCGGCAGCGAGGCGCCACTGCTGGCGATCGTTGGCCACATCGACGAGATCGGCCTGATCGTCACCCACATCGACGACAAGGGCTTCCTCTGGTTCGCCTCGATCGGCGGCTGGGACCCGCAGATCCTGGTCGGACAGCGGGTCCAGGTGCTGACCAAAGACGGCCCGGTGGCGGGAGTCGCCGGCCGCAAACCGATCCACCTGCTCGATCCCGACCAGCGCAAGAAAGTCGTCGAACTGAAAGGGATGCACATCGACATCGGCGCCGCCGACGGCGAGGAGGCCTCCGCGCTGGTCCGGGTCGGCGACCCGGCGGTGATCGCCGCCGATCCGCAGCCGGTGCTCGGCGACCGCCTCGTCTCGAAGTCGATGGACAACCGGCTCGGCGCCTACGTCGCGCTCGAGAGCCTGCGCCGCTGCACCGAGGGCAAAGGGCCGCAGGGCTCGATGGCCGCTGTCGCCGCGGTCCAGGAGGAGATCGGCCTGTTCGGCGCCCGCACCTCGGCCTTCCATCTGCGCCCCGACGTCGCGATCGCGGTCGACGTGACCCACGCCACCGACGCGCCAGGGGTCGACGAGAAAGAGCTCGGCTCGAGCCCGCTCGGCTCCGGCCCGGTGATCGGCCGCGGGTCGACCCTCTCCCCCAACGTCTTCGACCTGCTGGTCGAGACCGCCGAGGCGGAGGGGATCGAGTACTCGATCTCAGCCAGCGGCCGCGGCACCTCGACTGACGCCGACGTGCTGCAGATCTCGCGCGCCGGAATCCCCACCGGCCTGGTCTCGATCCCCCTCCGCTACATGCACTCGCCGGTCGAGATGTGCGATCTGGGCGACGTCGAGGCGGTCATCAACCTGCTCGCCGCGGTCGGCCAGCGCCTCAGCGCCGACTTCGACCTCAGCCGCTGAGCGCCGGTCCCACGATGACGATGGGCGCTGACGGGAACTTCCCGGCGATCAGCATGCGCGGGGTCCAGGTCTGGCGCTGGGTCGCCGCCGAAGAGCGCCGCGCGGTGCTGCTCGACGAGATCGATTGGACGGTCGAGGCCGGTGAGCACTGGGTGGTGCTGGGGCCAAACGGGGCCGGCAAGACGACGCTGCTGAACCTCGCCGCCGCGGTCTCGCATCCCTCGGAGGGCGAAGTCGAAGTGCTCGGCGCCCAGCTCGGCAAGGTCGACATGCGGGCGCTTCGCGAGCGGATCGGCACCGTCGAGGCGAAACTCGGCCGCCGCATCCGTGGCCGCGCCAGGGGGATCGAAGTCGTCCTCACCGGCGCCTACGGCTCGATCGCCCTCCTCCATGATCGAATCGAGCCAGCCGACGAAGAGCGGGCCGAGCGGCTGCTGAGCGAGATCGGCGCCACTGCCCTCCACGACCGCCTCTACGAAGACTGCTCGCAGGGTGAGCGCCAGCGGCTGATGCTGGCGCGGGCGCTGATGGACGAGCCCGAGCTGCTGCTGCTCGACGAGCCGACCGCCGGCCTCGACCTGCCCTCGCGCGAGCGGCTGATCGGCTCGCTCGATGCGATGGCCGAGGTCAATCCGGCGCTGCCAACCGTCACCGTCACCCACCACCTCGAGGAGATCCCCTCCTCTTCGACCCACGCGCTGCTTCTCGCCGAGGCGCGGATCGTTGCCCAGGGCCCGATCGTCGAGACAATGACCGCGGCCAATGTCTCGCGCTGCTTCGGGATCGAGGTCGAGGTCGCCCGCCACGGCAACCGCTGGGCGGCGCGGGTGAGCGAGGGTAGTGGCGCCTTTCTCCCCTACGTAGGGGACTAAAGCGCCAACCAGGCTCAGTCGACGATCGTCAGCTCTTTCGGCAGGCCGCTGAGGTTCTCGTAACCGCCGTCGCGGACGACGACGAAGTCCTCGATCCGCACCCCGAGTTCACCGGCCAGGTAGATCCCCGGCTCGACGGTCACCACTTCGCCGGGGGCGAGGACGTCGTCCGATTTCTGCGCCAGCCGCGGTCCCTCGTGGACCTCGAGCCCGACGCCGTGGCCGAGGGCGTGGCCGAAGGCCTCGCCGTAGCCGGCCTCGTCGATCAGGTCGCGAGCGACCTTGTCGATCGCCTCGCCGTTGGGCCCGGCCTCGAGCGCCTCGAGAGCTGCCAGCTGCGCGCCCAACACCGTCTCGTAGACCTCGCGGCCCTTCTCGCCCGGATCACCGGTGGCAAAAGTCCGCGTCCCGTCGGAGCAGTAGCCGTCGAGCTTGGCGCCGGTGTCGAAGACGACCAGCTCGCCGGCGCCGATCACGCGCTCGCCCGGCTCGGCGTGCGGCAAAGCTCCGTTGGGGCCAGCGGCGACGATCGCCGGAAAGGACGGCTCGCCACCGAGCTCGCGGATCTTCGCTTCGGTCGCCAGGGCAACGTCGCGCTCAGTCCGGCCCTTGAGCCCGCGCTCCAGCGCCCAGCGCCACGCCTCCTCGCCGAGCTTCGAGGCCTCGCGGATCGCCGCCAGCTCGTCATCGTCCTTGACCCGCCGCAGTTTCTCGACCTCGCCGCCGGCGGCGATGAGCTCGGTCCCCTCTCCCAGTTTGTCCGTCAGTTTCGAAAGCATCCGCACCGACATCTGGTCGTCCTCAAAGCCGACCTTGCCCTGCAGGCGCTCGGCGATGCCGCCGAGCCAGTCGGCTGAGATCGTCACCGTCTCCCACTCGGAGACCTCGGCTTCGGCCCGCTCGGTGTAACGGAAGTCGGTGAGGAAGAGGCGCCTGCCGGGCCCGCAGACGACGGCCCCGTTGGTGCCGGTGAAGCCGGTCAGGTAGCGGACGTTGGTCAGGTCGGTGACCAGGAGGCGGTCGAGCTCGCGGGCCGCGACCGCCGCCTCGAGCCTCTCGCCACGGCCGCGCACTACTCGGCCCCTAGCTCTTTGGCGAGGACTTCGAGTGCCTCTCGGTAGCCCTCGACACCTTTGCCGGAGATCTTCGCCATCACGAGTCCGTCGAAGACCGAGACCCGGCGCCAGTCGTCGCGGTTCTCGACATCGGAGAGGTGGACCTCGACGGCCGGCTTGCCGACGATCGCCAGCGCGTCGGCGATTGCCCGGCTGTAGTGGGTCCAAGCGCCGGCATTGATCAGCGCCGCGTCGGCCAGCTCGCGCAGTTGGTGCAGCTGCTCGACGAACTCGCCCTCGTGGTTGGTCTGGAAGAAGATCGGTTCGAGGCCGAGCTCGCGCGCCCAGCCACTGATCTGGCCTTCGAGCTGCCTCAGCGAGCCGCCGCCGTAGAAGCTCGGGTCGCGGCGCTCAAGCACGTCGAAGTTGACCCCATGGAGCACGGCGACCCGGTTCCTGGTGATCGCGTTCACGCGTACAACTCTTCCACCGCGACGCGCAGATCGTCGGGCGCCACCAGCTGGCCGGTCCGCGGCTCGCCAGGCTCGGAGAGGAGGACGAAGCCAACGCCGGCGGTGGTGCGCTTCTTGTCGCGGCCGAGTGCCTCGAGGATCGGGTCGACCCCGATCGCCGCGTCGAGGTCGGTCGGGAGGCCGATGCGGGCGAGGATCCGCTCGACCTCGTCGCGCAGCTCGGCGGCGCCGGAGAGGCGCAGCGCCGCCAGTAGGCCGAGCCCGATCGCCTCGCCGTGGCGGTAGCGCTGGTAGTTGCTCGCCGCCTCGATCGCGTGGCCGACCGTGTGGCCGAGGTTGAGGACGTTGCGCAGGCCCGAGTCGCGCTCGTCGGCGGCGACGATCTCGCACTTGTAGCGGGCGCAGGCGAAGACGACGTCGTCAAGCTCGGCCGGGTCAACCGACTCGATCGCACGCACCCGCTCCCAGAGCGAGCCGCCGGCGAGCAGCCCCGTCTTCAGCGCCTCGACGAAACCAGCGGCGAGCTCGGGGACCGGCAGCGAGCCGAGGGTCTCGGTATCAGCGATTACCGCGGCCGGCAGCTGGTAGGCGCCGGCGTAGTTCTTGCCCTCGGGCAGGTCGACGCCGGTCTTGCCGCCGTAGGCCGAATCGACCTGGGCGACCAGCGTGGTTGGCACCTGGACCACTGGTACACCGCGCTGGTAGAGGTGCGCGCAAAAGCCGCCGAGATCGCCGACCACACCGCCGCCCAGCGCCACCAGGTGGTCGGAGCGGGTCATTCCAGCCGCAGCAAGTTCGCGCAGTACCCGCTCAGCCTCAGCCATCGTCTTCGCTCCCTCGCCCGGCGGCACCTCGGCCGTCGCCTCGAGCGGCACCAGGCGGCCGGCGTAGAGGCCCGCGACCTCGCTGTCGGAGACGCAGAAGCGTCGCCCCTCGAGCGGCCACCAGCCGGCGCCGAGCAGGCCGCGGCCGACCAGGATCGGGTACTCGCCGGAGGCGCTCGACGCCCACAGGAGCTTGGTCCCGGCGGGCAACTCGGCGAGCGCTTGAATCGCCGGTAGCGCCCGGGCGACGATGCCCCGGTCGCCGGCCGGGACGACCGCGTCGGCGAGCTCTTCGTAGAGCGGCAGGCGGGTCGCCAACAGGCGCTCGACGTCCTCGGCACTGGTCGCCAGGGGCCGGTCGGAGCCGTCGATCCGTCGCCAGGCGACATCAGGGCTGATCTGAAGCCAAACCACGATGTGACGGACGAGCGCGGCGCGGATCCGTGGCGAGAGCACGCTGCCGCCGCCGAGCGCGATCGCGCCGCCCTCGGCCCGCTCCAGGAGCCCGCCGGCCAGCTCGGCCTCGCGCTCGCGGAAGCCCTCCTCGCCAAAGCGCTCGAAGGCCTCGGTGATCGGCACTCCCATCTCGCGCTCCAGCAGCTCGTCGACCTCGACCGTCTCCAAGCCGGCCTGGCGGGCGGCGGTGAGCGCCGTCGACTTGCCGGCCCCCATGAAGCCGATGAAGACGATTGCGGGGGACCTCGCTCGTTCCGCGCTCACGCCGCTACCGCCGCCAGTCGATGCGAGCCTTGTAGGCCTCGATCGCGGCGCACACGTCGTCGATGTGGTCGCCGCCGAACTTCTCGCGGTAGGCGCGGGCGAGGGCGAGGGCGACCATCGCCTCGGCGACGACGGCGGCGGCGGGGACGACGGCCGAGTCGGTGCGCTCGCGCAGCGCTTGGGCCGGCTCGTGGGTCGCGGTGTCGACCGAGCGCAGCGGCTTGGTCAAGGTCGAGATCGGCTTGATTGCCGCCCGCACCGAGAGCGGCTCGCCGGTCGTCATCCCACCCTCGAGCCCGCCGGCGTGGTTGGTCTCGCGGTAGTAGCCGCGCTCCTCGGACCAGAAGATCTCGTCGTGGGCTTCCGAACCGGGTCGGCCGGCGACGTCCCAGGCTTCGCCGATCGCGACGCCCTTCACCGCCTGGATCGAGGCGACGGCGCCGGCCAGGCGGCCGTCGAGCCGGTCTTCCCAGGAGACGTGCGAGCCGAGGCCGGGGACGAGGTTGAAGGCGACCACCTCGAAGCTGCCGCCGAGGCTCTCGTTGGCCTTGCGCAGGCGGTTGATCTCCTCGACCATCGCTTTGCTCGCCTCCGGGTCGAGGCAGCGGACCGGGTCGTCGTCAACGTCGTCGAAGTCGGAAGGTTTGAGTTCAGCCCGCTCCTGCGCGTGGACCGAGGCGATCTGCAGGACGTGGCTGCGGATGTCGACCCCGAGCGCGGCGAGGAAGCCGCGGGCGAGGGCGCCGGCGGCGACGCGGGCAGCGGTCTCGCGGGCGCTGGCCCGCTCGAGCACATTGCGAATGTCGGTGTGACCGTATTTCCAGGAGCCGACCAGGTCAGCGTGGCCGGGACGCGGCAGGTGGACCTCTTCCGGCTCGAAGCCGTCGACCGGCCACGGGTTCATCCGCTCTTCCCAGTTCTTGTAGTCGCGGTTGGCGACGAGAACCGCGATCGGGCCGCCGAGGGTGCGGCCATGGCGGACCCCGGAGCGGACGTCGGCAGTGTCGGTCTCGATCCGCATCCGCCCGCCGCGGCCATGGCCGAGCTGGCGCCGAGCCATGTCGCGGTCGAGTGCCTCGCGGTCGAGCTCGAGCCCGGCCGGCATGCCCTCGACGATCGCGACGAGCCCAGGGCCGTGCGACTCGCCGGCGGTGGTGAAGCGGAACGCGCTCATGAGCAGCGAAGGCTATAGGTGAGGGTCAACCGCGGGCGGCGGCGCGCATCACTGCAAGCGGCGCCTTGCGGCCAGTCCAGAGTTCAAGCGAGAGAGCGCCCTGCTGGACAAGGACCTCGAGACCGTCGACCGTGGTCGCACCGGCGGCATCGGCGGCGGCGAGCAGCGCGCTCGGGCGCTCGCCGTAGACCATGTCGACGACGGCCTGATCGGCCTTGAAGTCGCTGGGTGCAAGCGGCAGGTGCTCAAACGGGTCTTCGCCGTGGAGGCCGGCGGCGGAGGTGTTGATGATCAGCTCGAAGGCGGCTGCGTCTGGGTCGGTGACAGTGTCACCGCCGAGCTCGGCGGTGACCCTCGCGGCCCGCTCCGGGGTGCGATTCCAGACCGCTACCTCGGCGCCGGCGCCAACCAGCGCCCAGATCACCGCCCGGGCGGCGCCCCCGGCTCCTAGGACCAGCGCCCGCTTGCCCCGCGGCGAGGTCGGCAGCGAGGCCAAGAGGCCGCCGGCGTCGGTGTTCTCGGCGGCGATCGTCGGCGTCCCGGACTCGGCGCCGTGGGCGAAGCTGAGCGTGTTGGCGGCGCCGATCTCGGTCGCGGCCTCGCTCGCCGTGTCGGCTAGGGCGAGGGCCGCTTCCTTGTGCGGCACGGTGACGTTGGCGCCCGCGTAGCCTTCGGCCGCCAGCTCGCGGACCCGCGTCTCGAGGTCCTCCGGCGCCACCTCGACCGCCCCGTACTGCCACTCCTCCGAGAGTCCCAGCTCGGCCAGCGCCGCGTTGTGCATCGCCGGCGAGCGCGAGTGGGCGACCGGGTAGCCGAGCACCGCCAGCCGCATCAGCGGCGCTCCCTATTACCCGCAGGTGCTCGGGGCATTGCCGCCGTTGGCTTCGCGCGCCTTTTCGTACTTGTCAACGTCGGCGAGGAATTCTTCTTCGCTCGCCGAGAAGCTGTGTTCGTTGCAGCCCTTCGGGTTGACGACGTAGAACAAGTAATCGGTGCGCGCCGGGTGGGCGGCGGCGTTCAGCGAGTCGAGACCGGGGCTGTTGATCGGCCCGGCCGGGAGCCCTGAGTTGGCGTAGGTGTTGTACGGCGAGTCGGAGGCGAGTTCGGATTCGCTCAGCGGCCGCTGGTGGTTGCCGGTGGCGAAGCGGACGGTCGCGTCGATCTGCAGCGGCATCCCTTCATGCAGCCGGTTGTAGATCACCGAGGCAACCAGCTTGCGCTCCTTCGGAACCGCCGCCTCCCCTTCGATCATCGAGGCGATCGTGACCACGTCGTAGATCGTCAGGTTTTTCGACTTGGCGTACTTCATGTTGACTTTCTTGATGTTCTTCTTGAAGGCTTCGACCTGGCGCCTGACCACACCCTCGACGCCCTCCTTCTTGCGCACTTCGTAAGTGTCTGGGAAGAGGAAGCCCTCGAGGCTCTTGGCCTGCTTGCCGCCGTATTCGGCGGGGTCAAGGAGCTTCGACTGCTTCGACGCCTTCATGTAGTTGCCCGGAATGCCGTCTTCTTTCATCAGCTCCGCGACCTGCGGGCGGCTCAGGGCCGGTGGGATCAGGACTTCGCCGATCCCCGGCTTGGCCGCCGCTTTCTCTTCGCTCGAGAGCACGTCCATCGCGTCGGCGTAGCTCATGTCCTTCTGCAAGACAAAGCGGCCGCTGTGCAGGTCGGAGCGCTTGCCGCCGAGCAGCACCCGCACCTGGAACAGGGTCGAGGCGTCGACCAGGCCCGGACCGGTGATCACGCCGCGCTTTTCGAGGATGTCGGCGATTTCGCTGGCGCTCGCGCCCTTCGGAATCCGCACCGCGACCTTGCCGTGGCCGTCGCCGTGGAAGGGCTGGAAGAGGCCGTTGAGGAACCAGAGGACGACGATCAGGATCACAACCGCGGCGATCCTGAACGGGTGACGGGCCAACGCCCCGATGATGCCGCGGCGGCGGTTCCCACCATCGTCGCCGCGGCGCCGGCCGGCTCGTGCGGCGCCGGTCATCGTCGGGTCACCCTCGTCGTGGAGCTCGTCGTCGAGGGCGTTGGCGCGAGCGGCGGGAACAGCTGCCCACTCCTCGCTGGTCTGGCCGCGGGCAGACGGCGCCTGCGGATCGGGGACGAGGTGCTCGCCCGTCGCCGGGCGGGTCGGGTCGGCGCCGACCGGGATCGGAACCGGCTCAGGGGCGGGGTTGGAGCCTGGGTTGGGGTTCGAGGGCTCTGGGATCGGCTGCACGGTGGTCGACGGCTCGGACGTCCCCGCCGGGGGCGGCGGCATGGGGACGGGCGTCGGCGGCTCGGATTTCGACGGCGTGGGCTCTGGGTTCGGCGGCGGCGGCGAAGCGGATTTCGGCGGAGACGACTCTGGCTTCGGCGGCGATGGCCCTGGCTCTGGTTTCGCCGTCGGCGCCTCTGGTTTGCCCGTCGGCGACTCGGATTTCGCCGTCGGCTCTGGGTTCGCCGTCGGCTCGGATTTCGCCGTCGGCGACCCCTTGGCGCGCCTCGCGTTGCCCGCCGGCCGCGTCTGCTCCTCCGCGATCCGCTCGGCCGTCGGCGGCGCGGCCTCTGCGGGCGGCGCGGGCTCAACCTCCGGCTTCTCCCGGCGGAAGCGGCGCCGGCGCTTTTCCCCGGCGGGCGCCGGCGGATCGCCCGCAGGCGCCCCCTCGCCCTCTTTCGCGGCGCTCGCCGCGGCGCCGGCAGCCGGGGCAGCCGGCGCGGGCGCAGGGGTCGGCTCCTCGTCCCAGAACTCCTGCTCAGGCGTGCGCTTCGGCTTCGGCGGCTCGGCCGCTGCCTGCTCCGGCGGGGGCGGCGGGGGTTCGCCCGCTTCCTTTGCTGCCTTTTCGCGTCGCTTCTGTTCGCGTTCGGCGCGGCGTTCGGCGCGCTCGCGCGCCGCCGGATCTTCGGGATTAGCAAAGGGGTCCTCGGTGAGCCAGTCGTCGGGCGCTGGCCGCTCGTCGCTCACGGGTCCCCATCCTCCCCGCTCTGCCGCGGTTGAAACGCCGGCTGCGCAGCAAGGTAGGACTCGAGCAGGTGGGCGGCGGCGAGCGAGTCGCGGGCCGCGCCGGCGCCGGCGCGGCGACTGGCGTCGGCCATCCGTGAGGTAAGCCGCTCGTCGTAGGTCTCGACCGGGATGTCGAGCATCGCCTCGAGTTCGCCGCAAAAGGTCCGGGCCAGCGCCGCCTGACTGCCCTCCTCGCCGCTCAGGTGCAGCGGCAGGCCGACGACGACCCGCTCGACCCCGTGCTCAGCAACGATTTCGGTGACCACGCTCGGCTCCGGCGGCTCGATCACCGGCAGCGGCGTCGCCAGAGTACCGCTCGGGTCCGAAAGCGCGACGCCGATCCGCACCGTCCCATGGTCGAGGGCGAGCACGCGCATCGAGCCTCAGGCGAGCGCTTTCTCCAGCGCCCCGCGCGCTAGCGCCAACGCCTCGTCGAGCTTCGCTGGGTCGCGGCCGCCGGCCTGCGCCATCTCGTCGCGGCCGCCGCCACCGCCGCCAACCACTGGCGCGGCCTCGCGGACCAGCGCCGCGGCGCTCAGGCCGCGCTCGACCGCCTCCTTGCTGACCAGCGCCACCAGCGCCACTTTTTCTCCCTCTCCACCGCCGAGGAATACCGCCGCGGCGCCGCCGAGCGTCGACTGCACCCGGTTGGCGAGATCGAGCAGCAGCTTCTGGTTCGGCAGCTCGGTGCCAGCGACAACGACCTGAACGCCGCCGACCACCTGAGCGGAGCCGGCCAGCCGTTTCGCCTCCTCGCCGAGCTGCGCGCGCTGCGCCTTCTCGGCACCGGCGCCGGCCTCGCGCAGCTTCTCGGCGGCGCGACGGGCGCCGGCCAGCGGGTCCTGCGGCGCCCCGAGCAGCTCGCCCGCCTCGCGCATCTCGGCGTCGCGCTCGCGGAAGTAGTCAATCGCTGCAGGTCCCGTGATCGCCTCGATCCGCCGCACGTTGGCGGCGCTCGAACCCTCCGAGGTCAGCTTGAAGATCCCGATCTCGGCGCTGTTGGCGACGTGGGTGCCGCCGCAGAGCTCGCGGGAGACGCCCTCGATCTCGACCACCCGCACCCACTCGCCGTATTTCTCGCCGAACAGGGCCATCGCGCCAAGCTCTTCGGCCTCCGCGCGGCCCATGTTGAGCCAGCGGACCGGAGCGCTCACCGCGATCCACTCGTTGACCCGGTTCTCGACGTCGCGCAGCTCCTCGGGACTGAGCGAGCTGCCGTGGGTGAAGTCGAAGCGCAGTTTGTCGGGGCGGACCGCGGAACCGGCCTGGCGCACGTGGGTGCCGAGCCGCTCGCGCAGCGCCGCGTGCAGGAGGTGAGTGGCGGTGTGGTTTCGCATCGTCGCATGGCGCCGCTCGTGGTCGACCAGGGCCTCGACCGGAACACCTGCCTCGATCTCGCTTTCGGCCGACGGCTCGACTTCAAGCGCCTGGTCCTCGCCGACCCGGTAGACGTCGAGCACCCGCGCCTCGGAGCCGTTCCAGCGCAGCACCCCCGAGTCGGCGACCTGACCGCCGCCCTCCGCGTAGAAGGGGCTCTCCTCGAGCTTGACCAGCGCCCGTCCCTCGACCCCAGGCTCGACCGCCGCCAGCCCGGTCGAGGTACGCAGGGTCTCGTAGCCAACGAAGTTAGTTGGCGGCGCGGCGGTGGCGAAGGCGAGCACCTTCTCGTGCCGGTCCTCCGACCCGTGCGCCGTAGCAGCGCCGGTGCGCGCCCGCTGCCGTTGTTCCTCCATCAACTCCTCGAAGCCCGAGTCGTCGACTGCCAGCCCCTGGTCGGCGAGCAGCTCCTTGGTCAGGTCGTAGGGGAAGCCGTAGGTGTCGTGCAGTTTGAAGGCGTCGGCGGCATCAATCCAGGA
Source organism: uncultured Actinomycetes bacterium (assembly GCA_963729055.1). Lineage (GTDB taxonomy): Bacteria > Actinomycetota > Thermoleophilia > Solirubrobacterales > 70-9 > VAYN01. Next base: position 453,352 of record CAVSMQ010000010.1, read on the forward strand.
GGTCTCCTGCTCTTTCGCTTCGACGATCAGCCGTTCGAGCAATTCGGTGCCGCGCTCGAGGGTGCGGCCGAAGCTCTGCTCCTCATCGCCGACCCAGCGCTCGATCGTCTCCCGCTCGGCAATCAGTTCGGGGTAGGCGTCTCCCATCAGCTCGATCGTCCGCTCGGCGAAGCGGCCCAGCCAGGGGGCCTCGAGGCCGAGTGAGTTGCCCTGCTGGATCGCCCGCCGCATGATCCGCCGCAGGATGTAGCCACGGTCCTCGTTCGAGGGGACGACGCCGTCGGCGATCAGGAAGGCGGCGCCGCGCGAGTGATCGGCGACGATCCGCATCGCCCGGGTCACCGCCCCGCCCTCGTCGTAGCGGCGGCCGGAGAGCTCCTCGGCGAGCGTCAGCAGCGGCCGGATGTGGTCACTCTCGTAAGTCGAGGGGACGTCCTGGAGGATCGCCGCCATCCGGTCGAGGCCCATCCCGGTGTCGATGTTCTTGCTCGGCAGCTCGGTCAGCGAGCCGTCCTCGTGCAGGTCGTAGCTCATGAAGACGTGGTTCCAGAACTCGAGGTAGCGCTCGGTGTCGTCGCCAGGGCGCTCGTCGTCACCGCCGAAAGCGGGGCCGCGGTCGAGATAGAGCTCCGAGCAGGGACCGCTCGGCCCGGTCGGACCGCCCTGCCAGAAGTTGTCCTCGCGGCCGAGCTGGACGATCCGCTCGGCCGGGATGCCGGTCGCTTCCCAGAGCTCGATCGCCTCGGTGTCGGGGCCGAGCCCGAGCTCCTCATCGCCGCCGAAGACCGTCGCCCAGATCCGCTCCGGATCCATCCCGAAGCCCTGCGTCACCAGTTCCCAGCCCCACTGGATCGACTCCGCCTTGAAGTAGTCGCCGAAGCTCCAGTTGCCGAGCATCTCGAAGAAGGTGTGGTGACGGGCGGTGTTGCCGACCTCCTCGATGTCGGTCGTGCGGAAGCATTTCTGGACGTCGACGAGGCGCGACGCCGGCGGCTTTTCGAGGCCGAGGAAGTAGGGCTTGAAGGGCTGCATGCCAGCGGTCGTGAGCAGCACCGTGGGGTCGTGGACGCTCGGCACCAGCGAGGCCGAGGGGACGATCTTGTGGCCCCGCTCCGCGAAGAAAGAGAGGTAGGTGTCGCGGATCTCCTCGGCCTTCATGTGAAGGAGCCTAAATACTTTCTTAGGACGCGGCTATGGTGCCATGCCCGACGATCGTCTCGCCGTCCAAGAGCACGGCGGTCTGACCGGGCGAGGCGCCGGCGAAGTCCTCGCCGAGCTCGATCTCGAGGGCCGCGTGGCGACCGGGGGCAGCAGTGGCGGCGCCGAGCTGAGCCGGCAGGGCGCGCGCGTGGTAGCGCAGGCGGACGCCGTCGATGCGGTCGCCCTCGCGGTGCAGAACCGCGTTGCGGACGCTGACGTGGCGGGTCAGGAGCTCGGTACGGGTGCCGATAGTCACCGTGTTGGCAGCGGCGTCAGTGGCAATCACATAAGCGGGCTCGTTGAGCGAGACGCCGGTGCCGCGGCGCTGACCGACGGTGAAATTGTGGTGGCCGCGGTGGCGGCCGAGGCGGCGGCCTGCTGCTGTCAACGACGTCGCCCTCGACGTCGACCAGGCCGCCGTGGCGACGCAGGAAGCGGCGCTTGCCCTGGCCGGCGAGGAAGCAGAGGTCCTGGCTCTCGGGCTTCTTGGCGACGGCGAGGCCGTGGCGAGCGGCGATCGCGCGGACCTCGTCCTTAGTCAAGTCGGTGAGCGGAAACTCGAGCCGGTCGAGCAACTTGGGCGGCAGCGCGGCGAGCATGTAGGCCTGGTCCTTGGCGGCGTCGGCGCCGGAGGCGAGCAGGCGGCCGCCGCCGTCCTCGACGATCCGGGCGTAGTGGCCGGTGAGGAGACGGCTGGCGCCGGCGCGCTCGGCGAGGTTGATCATCGCCTCCAGGCGGACCTCGCCGTTGCAGAGGATGCAGGGGTTCGGGGTGCGGCCCTCGGCGTAGCCGGAGACGAAACGGTCGACCACCTGGGAGCGGAACCGCTGCTCGAGGTCGAGGGTGAAGTGCGGGATGCCGAGCGAGTGGGCGACGGCACGGGCGCCGAGCACAGCCTCGGGCGAGCAGCAGGCCTTGGTGCCGTCGGTCTCGGGGTCGGCCCAGAGCTTGACGGTGATGCCGATGACGTCGTGACCGTGCTCACGGGCAAGGAGCGCAGCGACGGCGGAGTCGACGCCGCCGGAGAGGGCGATGGCGACGGTGGGCGGGGCAATTGGGGACGGGTCCTGGCGACCGTCATCAGCAGGTGAGGTCGCCCGGACCCGTCCCGAGCTCGGATGCGGTGAGAGAGGCACGCCGGAGGACGCGGCGGCGGAGAGGGCGCGGTGGAGGGCGTCGGTGGCTAGTTGGGCGGCGTGCCTTTTCGCAGGGTCCAGGCCGCCCAGGAGATTTTCAGCATGGGTGATGGAGAGGAGCGCCGCGTCGAGAACCGGGCCGCCGTCGACAACCTCGGCGACCGCGGCGGTCGCGGCACGGGTGGCGGCACAGCCTTCCGAGTCGAAGCTGACCGACCCAACCAGTCCGTCGTCGATCGTGAGCGAGAGGCGCGCCAAGTCGCCACACGCAGCGCCGCCCGCGGCACCGGTGAAGGCGCCGTCGGGCACAGGCCCGCGCCGGGTCTCGTCGCCGAGGTAGTGCTCGAAGAGGTCTCGATCCACAGCCAAAGGGTAGACGCGCCCCCCGGATCAGCCAGCCACGGCGGCAATCCCCGCCCAGAAGGCTCAGTGGCCGACCAGTTCAGCCAACCCCGGCGGCGCGAGCAGCCGGTGCAGGTCCGCGGCGATCCCCGCCCGCGCGTCCCGCAACTGGCGCCAGGTGATTCGGGTCGTGCGCCATCCCTCGGTGAGGAGAATCCGATCGCGCTCACGATCCGACTCGAAGGCGTCGTCGGTGTCGTGAACTTCGCGGCTGTCGAGCTCGGCGGCAAGCCGCTGCGGCCGCCAAAGCGCGTCAATCTCGAAGAACCGTCCTCGCAGCGCGAGCGGCGCGTTCATCTCTGCCCGCGGCAGTCCGTACTCGTCGAGGAAGGCGACGAACGCCTCCTCGAACTCGTTCCGCGTCACCCCGACCGGCGCTTTTGAGGCATGGACCTCGCGCAGCAAGCGCGCGCCGCGCTTCCGCGGGTATCGCCGCAACAGCTCCTCGAATGAGACCGCCTCGGCGATCCGCCCCACTTTGATCTCGTGCAGGACAACCTCCACCAACCGCCTCTCCCCCAGCCCGGCAAGGTCAAAGGCGGTCCGGAACGCCGAGGTCACCGGAGTCCCGTCGACGTCCGTCACTTCGTCCGCCCTCAGCACCGCCCGGTGGGCCCGGATCCCCGAGCGCCCTCGAAAGGTCCGCGGCCGCGTCACTTCGATGTCGATGTCCCGTCGCCAGAGCAGCCCCAGCGCTTCTCCCGCCGACCGGTGGCTCAGCACAGTCCCCGGCCCCCCAGCTAGCACCGCTCCATGCCACCGCCCATGGCGGGTGAGGTCGGCGTGGCCAACTGCGTAAACGCCAAGATAAAGCGGCTGCAGGTGCCCCCGCTCGACCAGCCCGTGGACTTCTCTCGCGGTCAGGCCGCGCCGAAGCAGCTGCCAACGAGCCACCACGCCATGCTGCGCTGCCCCGGCCCGGGCCAACAACGCCGCCACAGGCTCCCCTCCCTCCACCCGAGCGTCGCGGCTGACCGGACGAGAACTGCATTCGCTACCGCTTCGGTAGTCGATGCAGTTCTCTCGGGACACAGCCCCCATGGTTGACGGGCGCGGCGCACCTGTGGTGCGCACCGTGTGGCGCCTCGGTCAACGAATCCGCCCCGAAACGGAAAGAAGGCCCCAGCCCGCCGTTGCCGCCTCTAGCTTTGATCCCTTCATAAGAAGGTGGGTGCCTGATCCCGACCCCAAGAGGCCATGGATACGGTGGCTCCCGCGCCGTTTGTGTTGGGTCAAACGGTGAGACGGCTCTCGTACGGGCTCGAGCCTTGGTGCGAGGTTAGCACCGGCCGGTAGGCGTTCGCGCCGGCTAGTCGTCGAGGTTGGAGAGGTGCCACTCGGCCTCCGACCAGCGCTCGGAGGGGACGCGGAGGGCGATGTCGCCGTGGCCGAAGCGGTCGAGCGGCCAGTCAGAGGTGAGGACCGCATCGATACCGGCCTCTTCCAGGGCTTGGTGCCAGGCGCGGGCGGTGCGGACGTCGGCGAAGTCGCGGACCACCTCCCAGGAGTCATAGGAGGGGTCGTCGACGTAGATCGGGGTCTGGCCCGGCCCGGGCTCGGGCCGCCATTTGCGGGGAAGCCAGTCCCGCAAGCCCATCTCAGTGCCCAGCGAGGGTGCTTTTGTGGACCGCGACGCCGAGCTCTTTGAGCTGCGCCTCATCAACCGGGGCCGGCGCGCCGGTTAGGGGGTCGAAGCCGGAAGCGGTCTTCGGGAAGGCGATTACATCGCGAATGGTCTCGGCGCCCCAGAGGCGCTGGACGATGCGGTCGATCCCGTAGGCGATGCCGCCGTGTGGCGGCGCCCCGAAGCCAAGCGCCTCGAGGAGGAAGCCAAAACGGGCCTCGGCAGTCTCCTCGTCGATCCCGAGGACGCGGAAGACGGCGCGCTGGACCTCGGCGTCGTGGATACGGATCGATCCCCCTCCCAGCTCCTGGCCGTTCCAGACGACGTCGTAGGCGAGGGCGCGAGCGGCGCCGGGGTCATCGGGGTCGAACTCACCCGCCGGCGCGGTGAACGGATGGTGCACCGCGTCCCAGCGGCGCTCGTCCTCGTTCCAGTCGAACAGCGGCCAGTCGACGATCCAGACCAGGCGGTGGTCCCCGGGGTCGATCAACTCGAAACGCTCCGCCAGGTCGAGGCGCATCTGCCCGAGGACCGCGTTGGTCACCGCCGGCTTGTCGGCGACCAGCAGCAGCAGGTCGCCCTCCTCGGCGCCGAGCCGCTGGTTCAGCTCCGTCAGCTCCTCGGCGGTGAGGAACTTCGCCGTCGGCGAGCGCCAACCCTCGCCCTCGCGGAACGCCCAGACCAACCCTTTCGCCCCCAGCTCCTGCGCCCGTGAGATCAGGCCGTCGAGCTCGGAGCGCGGCAGCTCGCGGCGGCCGGCGTTGAGGCCGCGGATCGCGCCGCCGCCCTCGAGCACCGACCTAAACACCTTGAACTCGGTCTCCCGCAGGGCGTCCGAGAGGTCGACCAACTCGAGCCCGAAGCGGAGGTCGGGCCGGTCGGTCCCGAACCGCGACATCGCCTCGTCGTATCCCATCCGCTGCATCGGGAGCTCGACCTGCGGCCCAGCGGCACGCTCGAAGACGTGGGCCAGCAACCGTTCGTTCACCCCAATCACATCCTCGGCCTCGACGAACGACATCTCGAGGTCGAGCTGGGTGAACTCGGGCTGGCGGTCGGCCCGGGTCGCCTCGTCCCGGAAGCAGCGGGCGATCTGGTAGTAGCGCTCGAAGCCAGAGACCATCAGCAGCTGCTTGAACAGCTGCGGCGACTGCGGCAGCGCATAGAAGGAGCCCTGTTGGCTGCGGCTGGGGACGAGGAAGTCGCGAGCGCCCTCTGGGGTCGAGCGGGTGAGGATCGGCGTCTCGACGTCGACAAAGCCCTCGGCGTCGAGGAACTCCCGAATCGCCGCCGTGACCCGGTGGCGCAGCAGCATCCCCTCGCGCATCTGCTCGCGGCGCAGGTCAAGGTAGCGGTATCGCAGCCGCAGGTCCTCACTCGCCTCGCCCGAGTAGCCCTCGATCTGGAAGGGCGGCGTCTGCGCGTCGGCGAGCAGCTCGGCCTCGCCGACCAAGAGCTCGACCTCGCCGGTCGGCAGCTCCGGGTTGACCGTCTCCGGCGAGCGGCGCACCACGCTGCCGGCGGCGCTCAGAACGTCCTCGGCGCGCAGTTTGTGGGCGAGCTCGAAGGAGGCGCCGGAGCTGTCGGGGTTGAAGACGAGCTGGACGATCCCGGTGCGGTCGCGCAGGTCGATGAAGATCAGGCCGCCGTGGTCGCGGCGGCGGTGGACCCAGCCGGCGACCCGCACCTGCGAATCGACTCGGTCGGGGAGCACCTGGCCGCACCAGGTGTCGCGGAAGCCGTTCGGCTTCAAGTTGGGCACCCAGGACCGGTAGACGATCTTGTCGCTCACGCTCCACCCCCGGTCAGCTCGCCAACCAGGTTGCCGGGGTTGGCGGGGCGCTGCTCGCCACTTCGCATGTCGCGCAGTTGGGCGCTGCCGTCCGCCTCGAGGATCAGCACCTGCCGCGCCCCCAGCCGGTCGGCGTGTTTGAGCTGCCCCTTGAGCCCGCGCCCCGCCAGGTCGACCTCGGCCGACAGCCCCGCCCGACGCAGCTCGCGGGTCAGGGCCACCGCGCGCTGCCGCTGGCCCTCGGCGGCGATCGCGACGAAGGCGTCGCGGCCCGGCGCCTCGACTTCCTCGTCGAGCGCCAGCAGGATCCGCTCGATCCCGCAGGCCCAGCCGACAGCCGGCGTCGCCGGCCCGCCGAGCTGCTCGATCAGCCCGTCGTAGCGGCCACCGCCGCCGAGCTCCGACTGCGCCCCGAGCACGTCGCAGTCGAAGGTGAAGATCGTCCGCGTGTAGTAGTCGATTCCGCGCACCAGAGCGCCGTCGATCGCGTAGCTGACCCCGGCGGCGTCGAGCAGCGCCCGCACCTCGGCGAAGTGCTCAGCGTCCTCGTCGCCGAGCCGGTCGACCAGCATCGGCGCGCTCGCCATCACCCCGCGCGTGCCCTCGTCGTCGGCGTCGAAGGCGCGCAAAGGGTTGAGGTCGATCCGCTCGCGCACCTCCTTCGAGAGATCCTTTTCGTGCTTGCGCAGGTGCGCCCGCAGCTCCTCCAGGTACTCGCGCCGCGCCTGCAGCGAGCCGAGGCTGCCGAGCTTCAGCTGCACCCCCGGCACACCGAGCTCGCTCAGCAGGTCGGAGAGCAGCACGATCACCTCGGCGTCGGCGAGCGGCGAATCGCTCCCGATCGCCTCGATCCCAAGCTGGTGGAACTGCCGGTAGCGACCGGCCTGCGGGCGCTCATGGCGGAAGAACGGCCCGCCGTATGAGAGCTTCACCGGCTGCGCCAGTTTGTGCATCCCGTGCTCGAGGTAGGCGCGGCAGATCGGCGCCGTACCCTCCGGCCGCAGGGTGAGCCTGCGCTCACCCTTGTCCTCGAAGGTGAACATCTCCTTCTGCACAATGTCGGTCGATTTGCCGACCCCACGTTCGAACAGGTCGGTGTGCTCGAAGGCCGGGGTCTGGATCGGCTCGTAGCCGGCGCGGGCGAAGAGCTCGGCGGCCACGGCCTCGAGCCTGGCGCGGGCGCGCCCCGGCTCGGGGAGGACATCGAAAGTGCCTCGCGGCGCCTGAAATTTGCTCGCCATCTTGGCTGCCGACCTTAGTGACTCTGTCCGGGCTGACGGCCTAGACCGTCAGCTGGGCCAGGAAGGGATTGGTCGCGCGCTCTTGCCCCAGCGTCGTGATCCCCATGTGGCCGGGGTGAACGACGGTCTCGTCGGAGTGGGAGTCGAGCAGCGTCTGGATCGAGCGCGCCAGGGTCGGCCAGTCGCCGCCGGGCAGATCGACGCGGCCGACCGAGCCTTGGAAGAGGACGTCGCCAGAGAAGAGCGCGTCCTCGCCGCGAGCCGAGTAGGTGACATGGCCAGGGCTGTGCCCCGGGGTGAAGATGACGTCGAGCTCGAGCCCGGCGAGCGCCAGCGTCTCGCCGCCGGCGACCGTGCGGTCCGCCTGATAGCTCTCGAGCGGCCCGAAGCCCGGCAGCAGGTAGGAGTTGATGTCGGCCAGCACCGGCACCTCGATCTCGGGGCAGTAGACCGGCGCCCCCGTCTCGCGCGCCAGCGCGGCAACCGCGCCGACGTGGTCGAAGTGCGTGTGGGTGAGGAGGATCGCCTCGACCTCTCCCCCCATCTCCGCCAGCTTGGCGAGGATCCGCTCCGCCTCGTCGCCAGGGTCGATGACGACCAGCTTCTCCGCGCCCTCAGCGCGGACGAGGAAGCAGTTCTCGGCGATCGCGCCGACGGTCAGCATCTCGACCTCAATCGCCATTACTACCCCTGTTCGGCCCGTTCGCGGATGCGTTTGCGCTCCCGTTTGCGCCACATCGCGAGGTCGATGTAGTAGCCGGTCGGGATGTAGAAGGCGAGCATGAAGGCGCCGAAGATCAGCGAGGTGCCGACCGGGCGTTTGAAGACCAGCAACAGCGCCACGGCGAAGACCGCCGCAGCAAGGAGGCCGCGGAGGGTCGAGTTGCGCCAAGTCGGCGGCAGGTCCTCCTTGGTGCGCGTAGCGCCGCCGCCCCGGCCGGAGCGGGCGCGGGCTTTCGCCTCCTCGCGGCTGCGCGGCCGGGCCGCACGCCGACGGGCGTCGATGCTGCCGCCCTGGGTGCCGCGGCGCTTGCGGCGACGGCGTTTCTGGTTTTGGGCCATTAGCTTGATTCTGCCAGTCGGCGCTCGATCACGTGTCGCTCCGGGTCGAAGCCGCGCATCGGCACGTCCTCGGGGTAGTCGCGCAGGGCGGCAGCGGGGATCAGCCCGACCAGCTCGGCCTCGAGCGGCCGGGCACCGAGCGGCGCCGCCAGCGCCCGCACCCGCTCGACGACCTCGCCGAGCGGCACCGTCAGCGGGTCGTGGACGTTGGTCGAGATCTGGACGCGGCCACTCGAGAGGACGAGGCCGATCGCCCGCACCCCGGGCGGCCCGCCGCCCGCCTCGCGCAGCGCGGCGGCCACCGCTCGCGCCACCTCGATGTCGCCTGAGTCGAGCTCGACGTTGAAGGCGGCGAGCGGCGCACGCGCGGTAACCAGGGTGGCACCGCCGCGGCGGTGCGGCAGGTGCGGCCCGAAGTCCGGCCGCAGCTCGCCCGACTCCATCCGCAGCCAAAGCTCGGCAAGGCCACCATTGCGAAAGTAGGCGCGCTCGGCACGGCCCGGCTCACGGGCCAGCTCGCCGTAGAGGAAGACCGGCACCCCGAGCCCGCCGATCTGCTCGGCAACGGCCACCGCCTCGGTCCGCGCCGCCTCGCGGTCGTCGGGGTCGAGCCAGACGACTGGGCAGACGTCGAGAGCGCCGATCGCCGGGTGGGCGCCGCGGTATTCGTCCATATCGATCGTCTCCAGCGCCAGCTCGGCGCCGGCCGCCAGCGCTTCGGTCAGCAGCCCGGCGCTGCGGGTGGCGAGCGTGAAGACGGCGCGCTCGTGGTCGGCGTCGGTATGGCGGTCGAGCACCAGGACGCCGCGCCCGAACGCCTCTTCCAACTCGGTGAGCCGCCTCTCGTCGCTCCCCTCGGAGACGTTGGGCACTGCCAGCAGAGCCGACATGCCGGGGAGGCTAGCCCTCTAGCCTGTGTCGCGGTGACTGCCGAGCCTCTGACCGACGAGACCGCGGGGACGATCGCCCTTGGCGACCTGCGGGTCCGCCGCCTCGGCTTCGGCGCGATGCGGATTACCGGCAAGGGGATCTGGGGACCGCCGGCCGACCATGACGAAGCGCTGGCGGTGCTGCGCCGTGCGGTCGAGCTCGGGATCAACCTGATCGACACCGCCGACTCCTACGGGCCGAACGTCAGCGAGGAACTGATCGCCGAGGCGCTCAGCCCCTACCCCGAGGACCTGGTGATCGCGACCAAGGGCGGCCTGACCCGCACCGGCCCCAACGCCTGGCCGCGGGACGCGAGCCCCGAGCACCTGCGCGAGGCCTGCGAGGGCTCGCTGCGCCGGCTCGGCCTGGAGCGGATCGACCTCTACCAGCTGCACCGCCCCGACCCGAAAGTCCCCTACGAGGAGTCGGTCGGGACGATGAAGGAGTTGCGGGACGAGGGCAAGGTCCGCCACGTTGGCGTCTCCAACGTCAGCGTCGAGCAGCTGGCGACGGCGCGCGAGATCGTCGAGGTCGTCTCGGTCCAGAACCGCTACAACCTCGGCGACCGCGACTCGGCCGACGTGCTCGAGGTCTGCCAACGCGACGGCATCGCCTTCATCCCCTGGTTCCCGCTCAACGCGGGCGAGATCGATGCCTCGCCAGCGGAGGCGCTGGCTTGGCTGCTCGCCCAGGACCAGGTGCTGCCGATCCCCGGGACCGGTAGCGTCGCCCACCTGGAAGAGAACGTCGAAGCGGCTAGCTTCTAGATCAGCAGCTCGCGGCCGCTGACCACGACTTCGCCGTCGATCTCGACCGTCGGTTCGAGCAGTACGCAGTCGAGGTGGACCGGCACCTGGATCGTGCCACCAATCGCCGCCGAGGCGCCAAAAGCGACGTGCGCGGTACCGAGGATCTTCTCGTCCTCGAGCACATTGCCGGTCAGGATCGCCTCTTCGTTGGTGCCGATCCCGAGCTCGGCGACGGTCGTCGCCTCCTCACCGTGCGGACTCAGCAAACCCAGCAGCCGCTTGCCCGCCTTGCCCTCGACCTCGGTCAGCCGGCCGCCGCTGATCGTCAGCTTGGTCGGCGTCTCGAGCAGGCCGACTTCAGCGATCGAGCCGTCGACCACCAGGGTGCCTTCGCAGCTGCCCTCGACCGGCGCGATGAAGCCCTCGCCACAGGGCAGGTTGCCGAAGGCGCCGCGGGTCGAGAGTTCGCCGCCGTCGACGATTCCACTACGCCCCTCGAGGCCGAGCCGGAAGTCGCTGCCGCGCGAGCAGGTGATGCGCGCCTCGGTGCCGCTGTTCAGGGCCGAGACCAGCGCCCAACCGCGGCGGCGGATCTCCTCGAGATCACCGGTCATCAGCCGTTCCAACATTTCCTCGGTGACCCCCGGCAGAGTGCCGATCCGCACGCCGTTCTCGCTCGCCCGTTTGCGCGCCGCCGTGTGGGAGAGCGATTGCACCGTAGGCGCCAGCACCACATCCGCCGCCGCCATCGCCGCCGCGACCGCCGTGGGCGGCTCGGCCGCCGCCGATTCACGCTCGGAAATCACCGCCAAAGTCGCGTCGGCGCCGTCGCCCTGCGCCTCGATCCGCATCAGAGCGCCGATCTCTTCGGTCACCGGGTTGCAGACCACCAGCACGTCCTCCCCCGGCGCAACACCCATGCACTGGCGGACGACGGTCCTGATCGCCCTATCCAGCTCCGCGCTCACGCCCCCAACCTAGCGATGAATGGACCAAACCGCTTCACCAATGCACTTCACCCCACCAGTCGTCGGGTACTCAGTCGTCGTCGTGTCGGTGCGCCAGCGACCACGCCTCAAACCATACGAGCCCAACCAGGATCGCCCCGAAGGCGATGAACGGCGGCAGCCACCCTTTCCGCTGCGAGAACCCCAGCGCCGCCACCACTCCTGCATCGGCGACCAGCAGCAAGCCCACCAGCACCGGCCGCATCGCCGCCCACCCCGTGCGCCGGCCGCCACCGGACCCGTTCTCCATCTACCATCCACCGTCCCGCCGGAGTAGCTCAGCTGGTTAGAGCAGCGGAATCATAATCCGCGTGTCGGGGGTTCGAGTCCCTCCTCCGGCATCGCTTGTAGAGCCGAATCGGGCTGCACCGTTGATCCTCGACGGTTCCGCGCGACGGCAACAACGGTGCCAACGTACACAGCGGGCAGGGCGTCCTATGCACCGCTGCCCCTTTGCAGCCTCACGCTCCGAGCCGCCCTCAGATCGGATGACCCCTCGATCACATCCGAGGCCGGTGCGGGGATCACCCCGGTACGAATGTTGTGGAAATCGAAATCAAACCGCTGACTTTGTTCGCCCCGACGCGCGACAGCGAAGAAGGCACCGAAGTGCCGATCGAATCGCTGACCAGCAACGGTCTGATCTCGGGTGCGGCGCTGCCGGTAGGCCTTTATGTGGTCGAACCGACCGCACGGTTCTTCAGTTTCAAATAAGGGATCAACCACTCCTGGCGGCTTCCGGGGAACGGTTTGAGAAACGCGCAGAGCGGACGTTTGGACTAAGTCTCTTGCCCAACACCTGACGGGGCTTCTAGCCTTTCCTCAATCAGCCGTCCAACGCGGCCGGGCGGCGAGTCGAAGGAGGAAGAGATGGAGGCGAGAACTACCACGGCGATTCGCAACGGGAAGATGAAGTGGGAGGACTGGGCGGTCTACGGGCTGATCTTGACCGGGATCTATTTCCTCGTCGGCGTCCTCTTCTTCTACGGCGGCAAGGAGAAGATCCTGGACGGCATAGGCGCTCCGGCCGGGATTGAAAAACAATTTGCCGGAACCTTCCTCGACACGATCCCAGGAATAGATGCCGCTTGGACGATCCTCGGCATCCTAGAGTTGGGAATCTTCGTGCTGTTGGTGGTGAGCCTGGTGACGCTGGAGTTCATGCCCGAGCGCCGCAAGCCATTTCTGCTTTCGGGCCTGGGGCTCTCAATTCTGACCTTCTCAATCCTCGCAATCGGCGAGAACGTCACCGGTGAACACGAAGGAGTCGAAGGGCTATTCCTCTACGCCGGGGCTACCGGAGTCCTGCTCTTCCTCGTCTTGATGATGCCGCCCTACCGACGGCCGAACTGGATCTCAGGTCGGGTTGGACAAGGCGACTAGCGGGCTGGTGTAATCACTGGCCCCTCTAGGATGCCCCGCCGCCCCGCCGCCGCCCCTCTTCTCGGGCCGACGATTCAAAGGACTGGCTCAGACCCAAGCAAGGAGGCGAACCACAAGTGCTGGCTCAGCACGAGGGCGCAATCGACTTCCATCACATCTTTCCTGACAAGTTCTTGACTGAGCGCGGCAAGCCGAGCGAAATGATCGTCAACTTTACGCCTCTCAAGGCCAGCACGAACCGCTCGATTGGACGAGATAAACCGTCAACGGTCCTTGGCAACAACCGCTTTGACAAGGACGCTTTGATCAAGCACCGGGTCGAGCGGACTGTCATCAAACAGGACGACGTCGAGAAGTTCATTGACAAACGTGTGCAGTCTCTTCTGGACCTCATTGCGGCTGAAACGAGCATCTCGAAGATCAGCAAGACCTCGTAGCTGCGGCCTGCCGCTGCTCCAGGCGGACCGCATCCCGATGATGGTCGGTCTCGCCGCACTTGCCGGCCCCTGCTTCGCCCCGGTGGTCACCGTACGCAACCGAATCGTCCAGCAGAGCGCCCCGGCCGGGACCGTCGTCGAGGCATTCACCTGATGGGCCTATCTATCACCATCCGGGACCGTTTCTTCCCTGATCACGATAATGTGGCTCCAAGCGTCAGACCGCGACCCACAGATCGAACACCGAACCGCGACCTGGCGCGCGGGACTGTCCCCGCGCGCCAGGAACTGCAACCGTCAACCGTTCGTGAATTCCGTTCCCCACTTGGACCCGAAGAACGCTTCGTAATCCACTGGGGGTGCGGGATATTCCTTGGGGTTGGATGGGACGTTTTCTTTCGTTATCAGCTGCGCTTTGAGAATCGGTAGACCGTACGTTTTTTGGGGATCCTGGGAGAATTCCGTTCCGCGGGAGAAGTATCCAGCCAGCTGGTCGACTGAGATCCAACCGAACGCTTCATACGGCACGTCCGCGGTGGCGTCTACCTGCCCCTTGCGGATCAGTTCGAGGTTCGCCAAATCGCCGAGGCTGCCGACGATCAGTGGTCGTTCCGGGTACTGCTTACCGGGACCCTTGTTCGACTGGACGACTGAAGCCACCGCAACCGGATCGGTATCCACACAAAGCGCGAAAGCGCCGAGGTTGGGTTCTTTGGTGAGGACGCTTTCCGACCAGGTCCTGACGTCAGGTACGAGGTTGGTGAGGTCCACCGTGTGTTTGTCGATGACTTCGATTTCAGGATGTTCGGCCAGCACTTTGTAGACGGCGGCCATCCGGAGCTTCAGGGCATAGATGGCCGGTTCCTCGGTAGAGGCAACGGTGCCTTTGCCTTCCATCCGCTCTGCGATGTATTCGCCCATGATGCCGCCGATTTCTGACTCGCCCTCCACCACTTCGGTCGAGTAGAGCGGGCTGGGCAGCGCCGGGCCGCCGATATTGATCCACGGGATCCCACGCTTTTTTGCCTCTTCCATCTGCGGCTTGACGATCGCCGCTTCGATGCTGTGGTCGACGATGGCCGTGACCCCCTCACTTAGCAGGGTGTTGGCGCAGCTGCTCATCTTGACCGGATCACCTTCGGCATCGCAGACTTTGACACCCCAGCCGAACTCCGCCGCCGCCGCTTCCAACCCATGCGTCGCACGCTGAACTGAGTCGGCGGCGCCAACGACCTGAATCTCGCCGATGACCTGTTTTTCAACAGCTACTGGTTTTCCGCTTTTTTCACCTGCTTTGACACCGGCTTCGGTCGCTTCCTTAGCCTTTGCTTCGTCGCCACCTCCTTCGCTACCTTCGGCCTTGCTAGCAGCTTCGGTCCCTTCGGTGCTGGCAGTGCTCGAACTGCTCGAGCTACTTCCACCGCAGCCCGCCAGCACGAGCACGCCGAAGACGAGTACCGCTAATCCAACGGCGGCCCCCCTTCGACGCCGTTCTCCGTCAACCGAGATGCGCATCACCTCTCCTTGTCTTTTATTGCGGCGTTGTCGTGGAAGAGCTTTGGATGCCCACTCGACGATCATCTGATCGGTCTAGCGGCCGCCGACGACGGCCTTACGCCGCTTTGTCCGCTCCGCCTCAGTTGCGTCAACATCGGCGATCGAGGCATCTTCGGCCTCGCCCAGGACCACCCCGTAGGCGGCAAACGCCTGCTCGGCGGTAATCACCCCTTTGATCAGGTCGGCGACAACCATCTCCGGGTCGCGATCGAGCGGATCGCCATACCCTGGACCGCCGCACCACCAGTTGATCCAGACGTCGTCGCCACCCTGTCTGTGCGATTCGACCCTTTGCTCGATCAGGATCCCGTCACCATCGATCTCCTCGACGGACCGCGGGATACGCCCGCCGGAGAGCAGCTCGCGTATGTTCGAGTCGGCGACGTTGGTGATCCGGTTGGGAGCGGCGGGCAAACCACCAAAGAGGCCGGTCGAAGTCGGCACCGCCATCCCCCAGGCGGTGATGTCGTGGGTGATCGCGTCGACCCGGTGGGGGATCACCGCCAGCGAGGAGGCGTTGCCGCCGCGGTAGTGGCCGGCGCCACCGCTGTCGGCGAGGTCGCGCCGCCAGAGGTAGAGGATCGGGTAAGCCTGCTCGTTGTGCTCGACGTTGGGACCGGTCCCCTTCGGGCCCCAGGAGGTGCCGCCGTTGTCGATCCCGTCCTTGAACGAGAAAGCGCCGATCCCGCCGAGAAAGGAATCCAGCGGCGAGAACCCGTAGGGCTCCTTCCACTGGTTGATCCCAAAATACGTATCGACGGCGTATGTCGACATCGAGGAGCTGGTGACGATCTTGTCTTTCATCTCGCCACCGGACGCGAGCATCCTGCCGATCGTGTTGTTGGCGAGCGCGATCGTGTTCAGCGCCAAGCAGGGCGAGGTGTTGGAGACCGCCATCGGGTGCAGGGCGGAGTTGATCAGCGCCTCCTCGGCCTCGAAGTGGCAGTGCCGCAGAGCGCCGCCGATCGCAAACAGCTGGTCGTACATCAGCGCCGGGTTGATCGCGGCGACGATCGAGCCCTTCCAGGCGTTGGCGGTGCAGTTGATCGAGCCGATCTGCGGCGAGGAGCCGGTGTTGGTGAAGTAGAGCTCTGACCCCTCTTTGCGGACCGTGAGGCTGTTGTAGTAGACGCCGCGGTCGCCGGGGGCCGCCACCTCGATGAAGCAGCGGTCGCGCCATTCGCCGTCGGGGATCTGCTGCAGCCGGTCGACGAAGACGGTCTCGGCGTTCTTCAGGACTTTCCGCATCGCGCCGCCAAGGACCGGGGCGCCGTAGCGCTCGCAGGCTTCGAGGATTCGCTTCTGGGCGACCCGGCAGCCGGCGATCATCCCGTTTAGGTCGAGCGCCATCAGGTTCGGCATCCGCGACTGCCGCAGCCAGGCCTCCATCACGTCGTCGCGCAAGACCCCGCCTTCTTGGATCTTCAGCGGCGGCAGCATCGTCGCCTCGTCGTAGACGTCCTTGGCGCCCGGGCAGTAGCTGCTGGGATTGATTCCCCCAATGTCGTACATGTGCAGGGTGTTGTTGACCCAGCAGAGCAGCTCGCCCTCGACGAAGATCGGCATCGCCAGGACCACGTCCTGCTGGTGGATCGTCCCGACCCAGGGGTCGTTGGTGATGAAGATGTCGCCCGGGTTGATGCCCGGGTTCTCGGCCCGGTGCTCGAGGATCCACTTCACCGCCGCGTCGCCGCCGGCGTTGATGAACTGCACGTAGGGGCCAAAGTAGACCCACTCGCCCTCCGGGGTGAGGATGCCGGGGTTGAAGTCCTGGGCATAGACGGCGACCGGCGAGCCCGACATCTTCAAGAGCGTCGTCCCATGCTCCTCGTTGATTGCCCAGAGGCGGTGGCGGAGAACCTCGTAGGTGACCGGGTCGGGCTCCTGGTGGTCTGAGAAGACTGAGAGGTTGCCCTTCGTCGGCGTCTCGACCGTCATCGACTGCCTCCCTTTCCGGAGCGGGGTTCTGGAGTTGCCGAACGCATCGCTAGAGAACCTCGACGTCGAGGCGGCCGCAGGAAGGGCAGCGGTAGGCGTGGCAGACGACCTTCTCGTCGATCGAGTGGACCAGGTACTCGTTGACGTACGAATCCGAATCGGCTAGCTCCGGCATCTCATCTCCTGTTGTCCCCTCCGGCGAAGGCGGCCCTGCACCGGATCCCGGGCGGCCCTTACGGTCGTCCCGTCTACATATCCCACCCAACCAATCGTTCGATCGGGAACTTGGCCGCGATCCTAGCAGCACCAAGCGATGCGAACAAGGCGTAGACAAGCCAGAACCAGTGTTGGTTGCTGATCGGTACCTTCACCGCCCTGACTCCTCAAAGGGCACCTAAATCGAGCCAATACACCAGCCAGAGTCCGCTCGAAGCGCACGTCTTTGAAGTACTGCATCAGCAGTCCGAAACCGCCCGAAGCAGGCCTAGGACTCCTTGACCGCAGGTGGACGACAAACAACCGAGCCATCATCGATGCCGTCGAGCTCAGAGCGCCCAAGCAGCGCCATCGTCAAATCGATCTCACTTCGATATATCTCGAGCACCCGCACAGCGCCTGACTGGCCTCCCATGGCCAAGCCGAACAGATACGGCCGCGCGATGAACACGGCCTTGGCGCCGAGGGCCAGCGCCTTCAATGCATCGCTCCCACGTCGCACGCCGCCATCGAGGTAGATCTCGACCGACGGGGCTGCGGCAACGATCTCCGGGAGTGCCTCAAGGCTCGCCATGGCACCATCGATCTGCCTACCTCCATGGTTCGACACGCATATCGCGTCGACACCACAGTCGACCGCTTCGACTGCGTCCTCAGCCGTCATCGTCCCCTTCACAACCAGGGGTCCCTCCCATCGTTCTCGAAGCCACCGGAGATCCTCGATGCCAACACCGGGATACGAGAGCTTTTCGTTCATGAAAGAGAAGAGTGCCTCGGGCTTGGTGCCTATCCCCAGCTCGGTGAAGTTTGCGAAGGTAATCTGTCCGCCGCGAAGATATTCAATAAGCCACCGTGGATTCGCGGCAAGGTCGACGACCATTTTGGTATTCGGTCGTAGTGGAAGCGTGAATCCGCGCCGTAGCTCGCGTTCTCTCTTGCCGATCAAAGGCGCGTCCACCGTCACCACCAGCACCCGGATGCCTGCCTGCCGTACGCGGTCCAGCAGGGCTTCGTTGCTCTTACGGTCTCTCCACAGATAGATCTGAAACCAGATAGTGGAAGCCGGAACTGTTGCCGCAACCGACTCCAATTTCACGCTTGAATAGGACGAGAGCACGAAGCGAGTCCCTGCCACAGCAGCGGCACCCGCCGCCCCCACCTCCCCCAGTCGATGAGCGATTCTCTGCATCCCAGCGGGCCCGAGGATGATCGGACTGGCGATCCGTTCACCTAGGATCGTGGTCGATTGATCCCTCGCGGCAACGCCTTGGAGATACCGAGGGCGCAGGGCCACGTGTCGGAAGGCCTCGCGGTTGGCACGAAGAGTGACTTCATCTTCGGCGCCGCCGTCGATGTAGTCGAAGGCAATGCGCGGCAAGCGCCGCCTCGCCACTCGCCGAACATCATGCACGCTGTAGATCGAGCCTGACACCATCCGACCCCGGGCTAACTCCTCGCCGTTCACCAACCAAACGATCGATCGATCGAGAAGCTATTCGATCGGGTTCTTACTGTCAAACTGGTAGAACGGGGGACGATGGAACGGCTTGAAACCGTTGCGATCCGCCACCCGCTGCGGGTTCAGCTGCTTGACGCGCTCGCTGACGGCAAGCGGCTCGAGCTGGCGACCTATGCGAAGGCGCTCGATCTGCCGCTGCCGCAGGTCACCTACCACTGCGAAGCGCTGGCGGAGGCGGGTGCGGTGACGCTGGAGGGCGGCGTCGCGCAGATCACGGAGAGCGGCAAGGAGCTGCACCGGATCGCGCAGAAACCCGAGCGGCGGAAGAAGTCCGACCGCCGCCGCGGCGGCGGCGACCGGCGCCAAGGCTGAGCGAGCCTCGCCGCGGCTGCCATCCTCTGCGGATGGCGGAGACGCCGACGATCTACGAGTGGGCCGGGGGCAGTGCCGCCTTCGAGCGCTGGCTGAACGCCTTCTACGACATGGTCGAAGGGGACGATGAGCTAGTGGCGTTGTTCGGCGGCCGGGTAGGTGAGGAGCATCGTGAGCACGTCCTTGCCTGGTGGGTCGAGGTGATGGGCGGGCCCGATGCCTATACGCGTGAGCTTGGCGGCTACCCGGCGATGCTCGCCCACCACCGGGGCCTGCGCATTACGCCCGAGCTGCGGCTGCGCTTCGTCACCTTGCTGAGCGAGGCGGCGGACCGGGCTGAGCTGCCGGCCGACCCCGAGTTCCGGGCGGCGATCGTTGGTTACGCCGAGTGGGGATCGCGACTGGCGATGCACAATTCCGCCCCCGATGCCGAGGTGGTCGGGGAGGCCCCGGTGCCGCGCTGGGGCTGGGGCGTCGCACCGCCTTTCGAGGGCTGACCGCGCCCCGGGGTCGAGCGGCGGAGCGAGCCGGTGCCGCAACTCTCCCCGAGCCCAAGGGTTTGAGTCGGTCGAATAGCCAGGGACAAGACGCCGACCTGAGAAAGGGGCGGCGCGAGGAAGGGAAATAACGATGCGAAGGAAGCGACTGACGTTCGCGGTCGCGGCGCTGGCCTCTGCCTGGGCGCTGCTGACCGCTGCAAGTGCAGGGGCGACGACGATCACGGTCGGCAGCGTGTTGCCGCCGGGCTCAGCTCCCGAAGAATTCAAAGAAGTCGGGACGTGGTTCAACAGCGCGTTACCGGAGAAAGGGGCGAACCTCAGCTCGCCGGTCAACGGCTTGATCGTGCGCTGGCGGGTCCAGGGCGCGAGCGGCGGCCCGTTCACGCTGCGAGTCCTGCGGCCGAACGGTAACGGCGCCTACACCGCGGTCGGCAGCAGCAGCCCGGCGACCCCGACCAACGAAGGCGTGCAGACGTTCTCCGCCAGCATCCCGGTCAAATCCGGCGATCTGATCGGCCTCGACGCCACTAACGCGAGCGACAAAATCGGCGTCGCGACGGTCAACGGCGCCGGCTACGGCTCGCTGTTCCCGACCCCGCTTGAAGGCGCGACGGTGGCGCCGCGGCCGGGCATCAGCGGCAAGGAGATCGAGCTCGCGGCCGAAGTCCAGCCGCAGCCGGTGGTGAAGTCGATCGGGACGACCTTCGGGCCGCTGACCGGCGGCACCAAGGTAAAGATCACCGGCACCGACCTGGCGGGGGCCAGCGCGGTGATGTTCGGCGAACAGCCGGCGGCGGCCTTCACGGTCGAATCGGAAACGCAGATCACCGCAACCGCGCCGGCCTTCACCAACCGTGGCCGGCAGCCGATCACGGTGACGACGGTGGCCGGGACGAGCGAACTGACCACGGCAGACGAATTCGCCTACACGGGTTGCATCGTGCCGAAGCTGACCGGGCGCTCGCTGAGCGCGGCGAAGAACGCGCTGCGCCACGGCGGCTGCAAGATCGGCAAGGTGAAGAAGCTCAAGGGCGCGACCGCCGACAACGGCAAGGTCGTCAGCCAGAGCACCGCCAAAGGCAAGATCCTCGCCGCGGGGGCGATGGTCAAGGTGACGCTGAAGGCTAAGCCGGAACCGAAAAAGCAGAAGAAGAACCAGCACCGGAAGTCGCACAAATAACGCGCGAAGAGTGACGAAAGGCGCGCGCTGCCGCTCAGCGGCGGCGCGCGTCGTCGCGCTTCGGCGAGCGCTTGCCGGCCCGCTCGTTGCCGCGCTTGTAGTTGCCGGTGGCGCGGGCCATTAACTGCTGGGCGTCACCGCTCTCGACGTCGACCAGAAAGCGCTCGGCGGCAGGACCACGGAGGACCGTAGCGCGGCGCCCGTGGTGGTAGATCGCCACCGCGCCGCCCTCGCGCTCGTAGCTGAAGCCGCTTGGGGCCGGCACCAGGCCAGCGTAGCGCTGGGTATCGTCGATGCGTGCCAGGCAAGCGGGATTCGCGACGCCGGACGGCGCCGACTCCGGCGCCGCAGCGGCTGACGGTTGCGCTCCTCGCCGCGGCGTTACTGGCGGCAGCGCTGCTTGCTGGCTGCGGCGGCTCGGATGACGCCAGCCGCGGCACGACCGGAGCTGGCATCTCCGGCACCGGGACCTCCGGCTCGGTACCGCGGCATGAAATCGGTCCGCGGGGCGAAGCGATCGGCGGCGAAGCAGCGACCTCGCTCCACCTCTCGCAGGCCGACTGCGCCGCCCTGCAGCGTCGCGCCGAAGCGCAAAGCGGCCGTGCCCTCACCCTCCACAGCGAGCCGACCTCGCCCTCCTCGCGCTGTCGCCTCACCGCGCCGGGGGTCGCGATCGGCGTCTACCTCGACGCCGGCCACGCGGCGCGGCAGCGCTACCTCAACCGAATGGTCGAGCAGAACCAGTTCGGCGCTCCCGATCCGGGGCGCATCACCCATCCCGTCGCCGGCGTCGGCGACCCCTCGCCCGGCAACCAGTACGCGAGCTGGGTGCCCGACCTCGGCTCGCTGTTCGCGGCGCGCGGCAACCGCTGGCTGACCGTCGCCTACTCGGCTATCGGCGCCTCCTCGCCGCAATCGCTGCAGCGCGCAAAGGCGCTGGCGCGGCTCGGCTTCCGGCTCAGTGCCCGCTGAGCGCCGGGCCGCCCGTTTAGGCTGCGCGACATGAGCGCTCCAACCGCGATCCTGCTCGTCTCCGGCAGCCTCCGCGGCGGCTCATCCAACAGCGCCCTGCTGCGGACCGCGGCGACGCTGTCGGTCCCCGGCATCATCACCGTCCTCTACCGCGCGATGGGAGAGCTCCCCCATTTCAATCCCGACGACGACGTCCCGGGCGAACCGCTCCACGCCGGGGTGCGCGATCTGCGCGCGCAGCTGGAAGCGAGCGACGCCGCCCTCTTCTCGACCCCCGAGTACGCCGGCGCCCTGCCAGGCTCGTTCAAGAACCTGCTCGACTGGACCGTCGGCGGCGGCGAGACCTACGGAATGCCGGTCGCGTGGATCAACACCGCCGGCGCCGCTGCCCCCGCCCGCGGCGCCAACGCCGAAGAGTCGCTGCGCAAGGTGCTCGGCTACACCGGCTCGGAGATCGTTGAGCCCGCCTGCCTGCGGATCCCGGTCGAGCGCGATGCGATCGGCACGGACGGCTTGATCGCCGACCCGGCGGTCCGCGAGCCGCTCGCCGGCGCGCTCCGCGCCCTCGCCGGCGCCGTTGAGGCGGGTCGCGACGACCGCGACCGGATCAGCGCCTCGAGCTAGGAGGGACTAGGGAGCGCGGTGATCGCCGCCGCCGCCCGCAGCGGCTCCTGCGCCATCGCCGCGTGGGCGCTCTCCTCGAAGACGTCGACCCGCGCCCCCCAACGCTCCCCCAACGGCACCGCATTGCCGGCCGAGACCAGCCGGTCGAGCCGGCCGTGGAGGACGAGGGCCGGCGGCGGCTGAGGCAGCGGCGGCGGCTCGCGGCCACGCCAGGCGAGCAGCGCCGCCTTCTGGGCATCGAGCGCGCGATGGTCGAGCTTCGCCCGCGCCGCGGCGACCACCTCGCCGAATTCGGCGTCGATCTGCGGCGCCACCTCGGGCGGGAAGAGGACCGAGAGCAGCCGGCTCGCCTGCTCGCGCGGGGTCCCCGAGTAGTCGACCAGCTTTTCGAAGGCCTCGGCGTCGCCGGTCGACACGGCGTCCGGCCCGCCGGGATGGGTGCCGATCAGGGTTAGCGCGCTAACCCGCGCGGGTGCGCTCTCCGCCAGCGCCTGCGCCACGTAGCCGCCCATCGACCAACCGGCCAGCGCACAAGCCTCGATCTCGAGCGCGTCCATCAACGCCTCGACGTCCTCGGCCATCGCCGCGATCGTCAGCTCCTCGTCACCAAGCTCCGAACCGCCCATGCCGCGGTTGTCGGGGCAGATCACCTCGAGGTGCTCGGCGAGGGCGCCAAGGAAGGTTGGGTCCCAGTCCTCGCCGCTGCCGGCATAGCCGTTGACGAGGATCAGCCGCGGGCCGCTGCCGACCGAGCGCCAGGCGTAGCGCCGGCCGTCGATCTCGATCGCTCGTTCTTCCGCTGCGGCCACGCCTACATCCTGAAGACTGGAGCGGCGCGAGGCGCGAGCGGCGCGTTGGTGCAGGCGCCGAGGGCGAGGCCGACGACGCGGCGCGTGTCGAGAGGATCGATCACGCCGTCGTCCCAGAGCCGCGCGGTCGAGAAGTAGGGGCTGCCCTGGCGCTCGTACTGCTCGCGCAGTTGCTCGCCGGTCTCGGGCTGGCCGACCTCGCGCATCACCGTCGCCGCCTGCTCGCCGCCCATCACCGAGATCCGCGCGTTCGGCCACATCCAGAGAAAGCGCGGCGAGTACGCCCGCCCGCACATCCCGTAGTTGCCGGCACCAAAGGAACCGCCGACGATCATCGTCAGCTTCGGCACCCGCGTGGTCGCCACCGCGGTGACCATCTTGGCGCCGTCCTTGGCGATCCCGCCCGCCTCGACCTCGGTCCCGACCATGAACCCGGTGATGTTCTGCAGGAAGAGCAGCGGCACCCCGCGCTGGTCGCAGAGCTCGACAAAGTGGGCGGCCTTCAGGGCGCTCTCGGAGAAGAGGATGCCCTGGTTGGCGATCACCCCCACCGGGTGGCCGTAGACGTGGCCGAAACCGCAGACAACCGTCGTCCCGTATTCGGCCTTGAACTCGTGGAAGCGGCTGCCGTCGAGCAGGCGGGCGAGGATCTCGCGCGGGTCGTAGGGGGTGCGGCTGTCGGTCGGGACGGCGCCGTAGAGGGTCGCCGGGTCGACCGCGGGCTCCTCGGCGGGGAGGCGGTCCCATGGCGGCGCCCCGCTTGGCGATCCCAGCGTGGCGACGATCGAGCGGACGATCCGCAGCGCGTCGGCGTCGTCGGCGGCGAGGTGATCAACGACGCCCGAGGTGCGGGCGTGCAGCTCGCCGCCACCGAGTTCCTCGGCGCTCACCTCCTGCCCGATCGCCGCCTTCACCAGCGGCGGGCCGCCAAGGAAGATCGTGCCCTGATCGCGAACGATCACCGTCTCGTCGCTCATCGCCGGCACGTAGGCGCCGCCCGCCGTGCAGGAGCCCATCACCGCGGCGATCTGCGGGATCCCCTGCGCAGACATGTTGGCCTGGTTGAAGAAGATGCGACCGAAGTGCTCGCGGTCGGGGAAAACTTCGTCTTGCAAGGGGAGAAACGCTCCGCCGGAATCGACCAGATAGACACACGGGAGCCGGTTCTGCAGTGCGATCTCCTGCGCCCGCAGGTGCTTCTTGACCGTCATCGGGTAGTAGGTGCCGCCTTTGACGGTGGCGTCGTTGGCGATGACCACCACCTCGCGCCCGTGGACGCGGACGATGCCGCCGATCACGCCGGCGCCCGGCGCCGCGTCCTCGTACATGCCGCCCGCGGCGAGCCCGGCCAGCTCGAGGAAAGGGCTGCCGGGGTCGGCGAGCCGCTCGACCCGCTCGCGCGGCAGCAGCTTGCCGCGCTCGACGTGGCGCTTGCGCGACTCCTCGCCGCCGCCGAGGGCGGCGCGCTCGAGCCGGCCGCGCAGGTCGCCGACCAGCTCGCGGTGGGCAGCCTGGTTGCGCTCGAACTCCTTGCTGCCGGCGATGGCGTGGCTGCGCAGGACCGTGCTCACGCGGTGGCTCCTCCGCCGGCGCTCGCGGCTCCGTCCCCAGCCCGAACCGCGCCCTCCTCGCCCATTAGGACCAGCGTCTGGCCGCGCTCGACCTGCTCGCCGGCGGCGACCAGCACCTCGGCTACGGTCCCCGCCGCCGGGCTCTGGACCGCCAGCTCCATCTTCATCGACTCGACCACGACCAGCACCTCCCCCTCCTCGACCGCCTCGCCTGGCCCGCGGCGGACCGCGATCACGGTGCCGGGCATCGGTGCCTCGAGCGAGCCGGCGTGGGCGGCGTCGGTGTGCTCCCGGTCCTCGTCGGCGAGCGCGAACCGCACCGGCTCCGCCCTCCCATCCAAGATCCAGACCGCCCCCGGCCGCGCGCCAGCGCCCGGCTCGCGCACCACCTCCCAGCCACGCGTCTGCGATTTGCCGCCTATGCGGCGGGAAATCGCAGACGCATCATTGGCCTCGACCTCGACCTCGAGGTCGCCATCGGGGCCGGTGAGGGTGGCGCGGACGGGAGCGGCGCCGGCGATGCGCCAGCCGTCGGCGGCGGCCCAGGGGTCGCTCGGGTCGGGGTCGAGCAGCGCTTCGAGCGCGGCAGCCGGAACCTCCGGGGCCATAAGCGGCGGCGCGATCTCCTCGCCGAGGCGCTCTATCAGGCCGGTGTCGAGTTCTCCCGCTTGCACCTCCGGCCGCGCCAGCAACGCCCGCAGATAGGCGACGTTGGTGCCGGGGCCGAGCAGCACGAGCTCGCCGAGGGCGCGATTGAGCGCCGCCAGCGCCTCGCCACGGTCGGCGCCGCTGCCGATCACCTTGGCCAGCATCGGGTCGTAATCGGAGCCGACCACCGAGCCCTCCTCGACCCCGGAGTCGATCCTCACTGAGCTGTTCCTTATGTCGGAATGGCCGACAAAAGGAACAGCTCGGGGCTCGCGGTAGGCGACGACGGTCCCGGTCGAGGGGAGGAACCCTCGCCCCGGTTCCTCGGCGTAGACCCGCGCCTCGACCGCCCAGCCGTCGAGCCGGACGTCCTCCTGGTGCAGCGGCAGCGCCTCTCCCGCCGCGACCCGCAACTGCAGCTCGACCAAGTCCAACCCGGTCACCGCCTCGGTCACCGGGTGCTCGACCTGCAGCCGCGCGTTCATCTCGAGGAAGTAGAAGCTCTCCGGGTCATCGCGGTCGGCGATCAGCTCGACCGTGCCGGCGTTGACGTAGCCCGCCGCCCGCGCCAGCGCCACCGCCGCGGCGCCCATCCGCTCGCGCAGCTCCGGGCCGACCACAGGCGAAGGCGCCTCCTCGATCACCTTCTGGTGGCGCCGCTGCAAGCTGCACTCGCGCTCGCCGAGGTGGATTGCGTTGCCGTGGGTGTCAATTATCAGCTGCACCTCGATATGGCGCGAGCCTTCGAGATACCGCTCGACCAGCAGCCGGTCGTCGCCGAAGGCCGCGGCCGCCTCGCGCCGCGCAGCCGCCAGCGCGTCGTCCAGCTCGCCGCGCTCACGCACCACTCGCATGCCACGCCCGCCGCCACCGGCCGCTGCCTTCAGCAGGATTGGCAGCTCGGCGCTCGCAACCCAGCTCGCAATGTCCTCGTCGCTGAGGCTCTCGCCAGCCAATCCGGGAAGTACCGGCACCCCAGCCCCCTCGGCCACCGCCTTTGCCGCGACCTTGTCGCCGAGCAGCGCCATTGCATCCGGGCCGGGCCCGACGAAGGTGATCCCCGCCTTGGCGCAGGCAAGCGGCAACTCCGGCCGCTCGGAGAGGAAGCCGTACCCCGGGTGGATCGCCTCGGCCCCGCTCGCGACCGCCGCCTCGACCACCCGCTCGGCCGAGAGGTAGGACTCCGCCGCCAGCGCTGGCCCGATCCGCAGCGCTCGGTCGGCCGCCCGGACGTGGACCGCATCGGCGTCGGCGTCGCTGTAGATGGCGACCGACTCGATCCCAAGCTGCCGCAGCGTATGGGCGATCCGAACCGCGATCTCACCCCGGTTGGCGATCAGGACTCGGGAGAACACGGCGGCGACCCCCTCACCGCTGCCACTCGACCGGACCGGCGACGAGCGTGTGCGAGCCGAGCGGCCGGCCGAGGACACGCTGGGCCTCGGCCGAAGCCGCCAGCAGCGCCGGCAGGTCGACCCCGGTCTCGATCCCCATCTCCTCGAGCATCGAGACCAAGTCCTCGCTGGCGATGTTCCCCGTCGCCCCAGCCGGCACCGGGCAGCCGCCGAGCTCACCGAAGCTCGACTCGTACGAGGCGCACCCCGCCTCGAGCGCCGCCAGAACGTTGGCGAGGCCCTGGCCGCGGGTGTTATGAAAGTGGGCGGTCAGCTCGACCTCGGGCAGCTGATCCGCCGCCCGAGCGAAGAACTCGCGGACCTGAATCGGGTTGGCCATCCCAGTCGTGTCGCCGAAGCCGACCTCCGAGGCGCCCGCGGCTGCCAGGGCGGCGGCGATCTCGAGCACCCGCTCGGGGGGCACCTCGCCCTCGTACGGACAGCCGAAGCTGGTCGAGATCACGCCCTCGACCCGCAGTCCCTCCTCGCGCGCCCGCCCGATCACCTTCTCCACCCCGGCCAGCGACTCGGCCACCGAGCGGTTGACGTTGTGGCGGTTGTGGGTCTCCGAGGCGGAGAGAAAGACGTTCACCTCGTCGATCCGCTCCCGCACCTCGAGCGCCGATTCGAGCCCGCGCTGGTTCGGGATCAGCACCGAGACCGCAACCTCTGCGGGGATCTCGGCCCGTTCCAGCACCTCGCGGCCGTCGGCCAGCTGCGGGATCACGTCGGCGCGGACGAAGCTCGTCACCTCGAGCCGCCGCACGCCCGTCCGCGCCAGCATCTCGACCAGCTTCACCTTGTCGTCGGTGGCGATCACCTCCGGCTCGTTTTGGAAGCCGTCGCGCGGGCCGACCTCGCGCAGCTTCACCGACCCGGGCATGGCGCCGCCGGTGCTCACTTCAAGCCCCGAGCGCCCGCGCGATCACCATCTGTTGCACCTCGTCGGTGCCCTCGCCGATCGTCAGGATCTTGGCGTCGCGATAGAAGCGGCAGACCGGGTACTCCTCGATGAAGCCGTAGCCGCCGTGGATCTGCACCGCCTCCTCGGTCGCCCGCACCGCCAGCCGCCCGGTAATCAGCTTCGCCTGTGCCGCGGTCAGGGTGAACGACTGGCCGGCGTCCTTCTCCAATGCCGCCCGCCAGGTCAAGAGCCGCGCCGCCTCGATCTGCGCCGAGAGGTCGGCGAGCTTCGCCTGAATCGTCTGGAATTTCGAGATCGCCTGGCCGAACGCCTTGCGCTCTTTGGCATAGGCGAGCGCCTCGTCGAGCGCCCCCTGAGCGAGGCCGACACCCATCGCCGCGACCCCGATCCGGCCGCCATCGAGGATGTTGAGGAAGTTCTTGAAGCCGTCGCCGCGGCGGCCGAGCAGGGCCGACTCCGGCAGCCGGCAGTCGGCGAAGTTGAGCGGCCGCGTGTCGGAGGCATTCCAGCCCATCTTGCGGTAGGCCTCGCCGACCTCGTAGCCCGGCGTCCCGGTCGGGACGAGAAGGTTCGAGATCTCTTTGCGGCCGCGATCGTCGCTGCCGGTGACGGCGGTGATCGCAACGCAGCCAGAGATGTCGGTTCCCGAGTTGGTGATGAACTGCTTGGCGCCGTTGACGACCCACTCCCCGTCCTCGAGCCGCGCCGTCGTCCGCACGTTGCCGGCATCCGAGCCGGCCTCGGGCTCGGTCAGCCCAAAGGATGCGAGCCGTTCGCCGCTGCAGAGCCGCGGCAGCCATTCGGCTTTCTGCTCGTCGCTCCCCCAGAGGTAGATCGGCATCGTGCCGAGCGAGGTGTGGGCGGCCATCGTGATGCAGACCGACGAATCGATCCGCGCCAGCTCTTCGACCGCCAGCGCGTAGGAGAACGTGTCGGCGCCGCCGCCACCGTACTCCTGCGGGAAGGGGATCCCCATCAACCCGAGCTTGCCGAGCTTGGCGACGATCTCGTAGGGGAATGACTTGGTGCGGTCGAGCTCCTCGGCCACCGGCGCGACCTCGGCGCGGGCGAACTCCCGAACCGTGTCGCGGATTAGCCGCTGCTCATCAGTGAGGTTGAAGTCCATCCCCGCAGAATACCGAACGATCGCTCTAAGTTCGAGGGGTCGTTCGGTTTTCTCGCTACCGTATGCGGAGATGGCCAGCTCTCCCCCAGCCCCCGAGCGCCCAGCGCTCCGCGCCCGCTACGAGGGCCGCCGCGCCGAGGTGATCGCGGCGGCGGCGAAGCAGTTCGCCGAGAACGGCTACGCGGCGACCTCGATCGCCGACCTGACCGAGGCCACTGGCCTCACCGCCGGTGGCCTCTACCACTACATCGGCAGCAAGGAGGCGCTGCTGGTCGCGATCTGCGACGAGCTGCTCGAGCCGCTGCTGGCCGAGGCCCGCGGGATCGCCGCCAGCGACGAGCTTTCCCCCAAGGGCCAACTCCGCGCTCTACTCCGCGCCTGGCTCGCCCACATCGAGAGCCACCGCGACCACATGCTGGTCTTCTCGCAGGAGCGCCAGGTGATCGAGCACGAGCCCCAGTGGCGAGCCGTCCGGCGGCGCCGCAAGGAATTCGAGGAAATCCTCGACGAGGTCCTGCGGCGCGGCGAAGAGTCGGGGGCGATGGCCTTCGAAGACCGCGCCCTCACCCTCCTCGCCCTCCTTGGGATGGTCAACTACACCCCGCAGTGGCTCCGCCCCCGCGGCCGACTCTCAGCCGAGCAGATCGCCGACCGCTACTGCGACCTGATCCTCCGCGCCGGCGAATCGCACTAGCGAGGTTGCCCTTTGACCCGGTTAGCGGGTTGAAAGGCAACCTCAACTCAAGCGGGCGGCTCGACCTCGAGCATTACCGTCACCGGGCCGTCGTTGATCAGCGCCACGCCCATGCAGGCGCCGAACACACCCTTCTTCGCTCCCAGCCGCTCGCAGAAGCGCTCATAGAGCGGCTCCGCGTCCTCGGGACGCGCCGCCGCTACATAACTCGGCCGGTTACCGCGCCGGGTATCGCCGTAGAGCGTGAACTGGCTGACGCAAAGCACCTCGCGATCCCCCACCGGCTCGTTCATCCGCCCCTCGGCGTCGTCGAAGATCCGCAGCTTCGCGACCTTATCGGCGAGCTTGTCGCACTCTTCTTGGCCGTCGCCGACCCGAACCCCGAGCAGAACCACCATCCCCGGCCCGACCTGGGCGACCTTCTCCCCCTCGACGTCGACCGCCGCCTGACTCACCCGCTGCACCAGTGCCCGCATCGGGCGAAACTAGAGGATCAGTGGTTGCGCGGGTGTTTTTTGTGGTGGCGGGGCTTGTGGCGCTTGACGCAGCGAGTCTTGCCTTTGACCCGCTTCTTGATCTTGCCTTTGCCACAAACAAGCGGCTTTGGCTTCGGGAGCACCGCGACCGGTGCTGGGGCGGGAGCGGGGCTGGTTGGCGCGCTCGAGCCGCTGTTCGAGGGTGGCGGTGGTGGCTGGACGACCGGCCCGCCGAGCAAGGCCACGTTGACGTTGGCGGTCCTGACGCCAAGCGAGACCAAGACACCGTGGAGAAGCTGGGTTTCGTAGGCGCTTTCGAACGCCCAGAATTCGAGTTCGTGCAGGCCCGGCGCGGCGCCGAGGATTTCGTAGGTCCCGTCGGCCGCCGTGAAATCGCAACCGTCGAACGTTTCGTCGATTTCGTGCCAGGAACAGACTTCGACTGCTTCGATCGGGCTGCCAGTGGCCGCGCTGGTGACCCTGCCGGCGATCGCCCCGCCTTCGAGCATCGCGGCGTTGATCCCAGGCGTGATCAGACCCGGTGCGACGGTCACTTCCGTCGCTTTGAGGAATTGGCTGACGCCGTTCCAGAACTGCCGCGTGATGTTAAGACCGCTATTCCCGGCGTTGAATTCGACGATGTAGCCGGCTGGCGGAAGGCCGGTTATCGCAAAAGTCCCGTCGGCGGCACTCGGCGCGCATTCGAATTCGAACGGCGGTATCTGCTCTTCCGCGCAGACTTCCGCGCCCAGCACCGGCGCTCCCCCCGCGGCCAAAGTCACTTTGCCGCTGATCCCGCCGTCTGCGGCGCTGGCCGCGGCGGGCAGCGCGAGCAGCACAACGACGAGCGCGACAAGCGCTGCAAACCCCGACCGGCCGATGGTGGAGATTCCCCTACAACTCAAGAGGCGGGCGAGTATATAGATCGTGCCTGCGGCTAGCTGCCTTCGAGCGCCTCGACCAGCGAGGAGGCGTCGTAGGCGCCGGTGAAGTGGAGGCCGTTGACGTAGAAGCTCGGCGTGCCGGTGGCGCCGCTCGCCGCGGCCGAGGCGAGATCGCGCTCGATCCGCGCCAGGTGGACGCCGGAGTCGAGCTCGGTGGAGATCCGGTCAGCGTCGAGTTCAACCTCGGTGGCAACGCGGAGCATCGTCTCGCGCGAGAGTTTCGGCTGTTCGACGTAGAGAGCGTCGTGGTACTCCCAGAATTTGCCTTGGGCGGCGGCCGCCTCGCTCGCTTCGGCGGCGACCAGCGCCAGCGGGTGCTTCTCGGGAATCGGCAGGTGCCGGAAGGCAAAGAGGAGACGGCCGTCGAGCCGCTGGCGGACCCGCCGCAGGACCGACTGCGCGCCGAGGCAGAAGGGGCACTGGAAGTCGCCGAACATGACCAGCTCAAACTCGGCCCCCGGGTCGCCGCGAAGGTGGTCGACCTCCTCCAGCGGCGGCGTCAGCCGCTCCGCCTCCGCACCGCTCATTTTGCACACCCTTCGACCACGCCGACCAGGATCTTTTCGCGTTTCCCTTCGCTCGCGTTGCCGAGCGCGACCACCTTCTCGTCGGGGAACCCAGCGATCGTCTGGCTCAGGCATTTCGCCTGGTTCGCGTTCAGCCCCTGGCGCTTGCCGAGCGCTTCGAGAGTCGAGGCATAGCCAACCCGCAGCAGCTGCACCTGGACGTTAGTGGCGCCGGCGCGGATCGGCTTGCGCCCCCGCGCTTCGCATTCCGGCGCCGCCCCGAGCGCGAACCGCAGCGCCACTCGGCGCCCCTGCTCGTCTGGCAGCTCGGCGAGTTCTTCGAGTTCGTCACCGCTCAGCTCGCCTTCCACCTGCTCGATGATGCAGTCGCGGTACCAGGGCTCGTACGGAAACTTGGCGAGGACGAAGCGCAGCTCGGCGAAGGGGTCCTCGGCGGCTTCCTCGCTGGTCGAGGCGGTGGCCGGTGAGGAGGACGAGCCGCCGCCGCAGGCGGCGAGCAGCAACACCGCCGGGACGAGCGCGAGGAGGCCGAGGCGGGTCCGGAGGCGGCGGCGCATCGGCGCCCACGCTAGCGGCTGTCGGCGCTGGCCGCGATCATGCGCCGGTGCACCACGTCCAGTCGATCCTAATCCTGCTGCTGGCGGCGGCCCTGCTGGTCCGCCTCGCCGACCTCGGCAAGATCCCGGCGCCGATCGTCCTCGTCGTCGGCGGCCTGGCGATCGCCCTGATCCCCGGCCTACCCGAAGTCGAACTCGAACCGGACGTGATCTTCCTCGTCTTCCTACCGCCGCTCGTCTACGCGGCCGGCTGGCGCACCTCGCCGCAGGAGCTGCGGGCGGTGATGCGGCCGCTCGGCTTCCTCGCGATCGGCCTCGTCTTCCTCACTGCCGCCGTGGTCGCGGTCGTCGCCCACCTCACCGTGCCCGGCCTCACCTGGGCCGAGGCAGCGGTGCTCGGCGCCGTCCTCGCCCCCACCGACGCGGTCGCCTCGACCGCGATCTTCAGCCGCCTCGGTGCCCCCGAGCGGGTGCGGCTGGTGGTCGAAGGCGAGTCGATGATCAACGACGGCACCGCGCTGGTGATCTACCGGATCGCCGTCGGAGTCGCGACCGGCAGCGCCTTCAGCCTCGGCGACGCGGCGCTCGAGTTCGTCGGCGTCGCCGCCGGAGGCATCGCGGTCGGGCTCGCAATCGGCTTCGTCGCCGACCTGATCATCCGCCGCCAGACCGACGCCAGCCTCTCGATCTTCCTCACCGTGCTGACCGCCTACGCCGCCTACATCGGCGCCGAGGAAGCCCACGTCTCGGGAATCCTCGCCGCGGTCGTCGCCGGGGTCTATGCCGGCTACCGCTCGCCGGTCTCGCTCGCCGCCGACATCCGCCTCAGCGGCGTCGCCTTTTGGAACGTGCTCACCTTCGGGCTCGAGATCTCGCTCTTCGTCCTGCTCGGGCTGCAGCTGCCGGGCGTCGTCGACACCCTGCAGGAATCGAACTCGGGGGTGGTCGACCTGCTCTGGCCGGTGGTGGCGATTGCCCTGGCCTCGATTGGCGCCCGCCTCGCCTTCGTCTTCGCGATGCGCAACGACGCCGGCGAGAATTTCGGCGAACGCTTCGCGATCGGCTGGAGCGGGATGCGCGGCGCCGTCTCGCTCGCGGCGGCGCTGGCGGTGCCGCTCGATGTCCCCGGTCGGCCTCAGATCATCTTCCTCACCTTCGCCTTGATCCTCGTCACCTTGGTCGGCCAGGGGCTGTCGCTGCCATTCATCGTCAAGGCGCTGCGACTGGAGCAGCCACGCCGCTGGTCTGACGAAGAGGCGGTGGCGCGGATGGAGGCGGCGCAGGCGGCGCTCGATCGGCTCGATGAGATGGAGGACGAGGAGCGCGCCTCCGATACGCAACTGAAACGCCTGCGGGATCTCTATCGCGGCCGCTTCCGGATGTGCCAAGCGGTGCTCGGCGGTGGCGACCCAGAGACGGCGGCGCGGGAACAGCGGATCGCGGACTACGGAGAGTTGCGGCGCGAGTTGATCGGGGTCGAGCGCGAGGAACTCTTGAACTTGCGTGGGAACGGCCGCCTACGCCCGCCGACCCAGCGCCAGATTGAGCGCGACCTGGATCTGGAGGAGGCGCGGATTAGGGCCTAGCGAGGCGAAGCGGTGCGTCGTCAGGCGGTCGCCGGGGGAGTCCTGAAAACGCTCCGCCTTCGGCTCCGCTTGAGTGTTTTCAGGACCTCCCCCGACACCCGCCCGAACCCTCGTAAGCTCAAAAAAGACTGGGGTGACCCCCCTTTGCTTTTAACTGACTGACCTTGGGATCTTTGCTGGCAATTCTGAGGTTGGTGGTCGGGGCGGGCGTGGGGTGTCCCTTCCCAAAACACTCATAGCGGAGCCGAAGGCGGAGCGTTTTGGGAGGGACACCGCGCGGCCGCCCACGCCTGCAGCCTCAGGACTAGCCGTCGAACTACCCGAAGAATTCGCGCGCTCGAGCCGCAACCAGGTACGGCGCCTCATCCGCGATGAAGTGGCCACACCCCTCGACTAGCTCTACTTCCATCGCCGGCGCATGACGCCGCCAGCCGGCCAACATCTCGGGACGCAACGCTGCATCGCCGGTGCCAAACAACAACTTCGTTGGCACCTCGAGGCGGGCGTCGGCGTAGCGGCCGGCGATGATCTCGGGGGTCTCGCGGAGGTTGAAGATGCGGTACATCTGGACGGCGGCGCGGGCTCGCTCTGGCTCCTCGAAGGTGTCGGAGAAAGCATGAATCGTCTCGTGATCCCAAACCTCTTTGCGGACCGAGGCGCCAACCAGCACTTTCGGCACGAACTGGCCGGAGGTGTGGAGGCGTTGGCCGAGCACCGGCGCCAGGATCAGCCACTGGTACCAGAAGCGCCAGAGGTGCGGCGCCATCGCCCGGCGGCTCGCCCAGGGCGGGACGATGTTGAGGGCCAGGTAGCGCTCGAAGCGCTCCGGCGCCCGCAGGCAGAGGAGGTAGCCGATGTAGCCGCCCCAGTCGTGGCCGACCAGCTTCACTCGCTCGAGCCCGAGCTCGTCGAGCAGCGCCAGTACGTCGGCGGCGAGCTCTTCCTTCTCGTAGCCACCCTCGGTCGCCTCCGACCAGCCGAAGCCGCGCTGGTCGAGGGCGATCACCCGGTGGCGGTCGGCGAGCGCCGGCATCAGCGTCCGCCACTCGTACCAGTGCTGCGGCCAGCCGTGGAGGCAGAGGACGACGTCCTCGCCCTCGCCCATTTCCGCCAGGTGCAGCTCGGCACCGCGCACCCGGACCTGCCGGTGCGTGACCCCCTCTACCTGCGGCAGCTCGGTCAGTGAAGCGCCGTCTCGGCCGCGGCGCGGAAATCGGCCAGCATCTCGCCCATCGCCTCGACGTTGCACGGCACATTTTCCGGCCAGGGCTTGTCCGGATGGTCGGCGATCGTCTTCAGGCCGTTGCCGGTGATCGCGGCGACGACGACCTCGTCACGCCCGATCTTCCCTTCCTGGGCGAGCCGCGCGGTGCAAGCGATCGTCGTGCCGCCAGCCGGCTCGGTCAGCAGGCCCTCGGTGCGGCCAAGGAGGTCGATCGCCTCGAAGATCTCCGGATCCGAGGCGGTCGCCGCCCAGCCGCCGCGGCTGCGGACGGCGTCGACCACCAGGTTGCCGTCGCCGGGCGCTCCGATCGCGATCGAGTGGGCGGCGGTCTCCGGCGTCTGCGGCTCGAGGTCGCCGCCGCCACGGATCGCGGTGGCGATCGGCGAGCAGCCACTTGCCTGGGCGATGTTGAGCTTGGTCCCCGCGGTCGTCGCCAGGCCGACCAACTCGAGCTCGTTCAGTCCCTTGTGGACGCGCGAGGAGAGGGTGCCGCCGGCGGCCGGGATCACCATGTGGTCCGGCGCCTCCCAACCCAGCTGCTCGACGACCTCGAAGGCCATCGTCTTCGCCCCCTCGGCGTAGAACGGTCGCAGGGTGATGTTGGCGAACTCGATCCCACTGGCCAGCGAGAGCTCGCGGCAAGCGCGGTTGGCCTGGTCGTAGTTGCCGTCGAGCTGGCAGACCTGGGCGCCGAGGGCGCGGCAGGCTTTCGCCTTTCCCTTCTCCATGTTGCCGGGGTAAAAGACATAGGCCGCGGCGCCGGCGGCGGCGGCGAGCGCCGAGACGGCGGTGCCGACGTTGCCGGTCGAGACGCAGCCGACCTCGTTTTTGCCCAGCTCGAGCAGACGGGCGATCGCCATCCCGACGACCCGGTCCTTGTAGGAGAGGGTCGGCCGGTTGGTCGAGTCGTCCTTGATGTAGAGGCGGTTGAGGCCGAGCTCGGCGCCGAGCCGCTCGGCGTGGATCAGCGGCGTCTGGCCGGAGATCTGGCCGACCCCCGCCTGGGCACGGGCCACTGTGATCGGCAGCAACTCCTCGAAGCGCCAGAGGTTGAGCGGCCGCTCCTCGAGCGGGTGCTCGGCGATCGTCGCTTTGGCGCGCTCGTAGTCGTAGTCGATGTCGAGGCCTTCGCCGCAGGCCGGGCACTTGAAGGCACTGTCGAGCAGCGGCGTCAGGTAGCCGCACTCGCGACAGACGAGTTCGGTAGCGCACGACCTGGTTTGCGGCCCTGAGGGCGCCTCCAGATGCGGATCAACCGCGTCGCTCATAGTTCCTCCGTTCGTCTGTCCTGTGCTCGGTTCGGCACTTTGTGCCGCATTCTCCTGAGCAAGGTAGCGGACGCGGAAGGCGGCGGCGTGAATTTTCGGCGCAACGGCGCCTCGCCCTAGCCCGGCGAGGGTTTCTGTCTGTGGAACTTTGTGTCTGTAGCGGTACAGAATGCTCACCGATGGCTCTCAGCCCGCAGCAGCGATTCGCTGCCAACCTGCGCCGTGCCCGGACCAAAGCCGGCGTCTCCCAGGAAGAGCTGGCGCGACGCTGCGACCTGCACCGGACCGAGGTCTCACTGCTCGAGCGCGCCGGCCGCGAGCCGCGCCTCGGCACGATCACCAAGCTCGCCGGCTCGCTCGGCACCACCCCCGAGGTCCTCTGCGAGGGCATCACCTGGTCGGTCGAGAAAGCCGAGTACGTGGTCAAACCGCCACCGAGCGACTGAACGCGATTGGCGCCTCATCCGTCCCCGAACGGAAAAGGCGCCAGGAAGAAGGTGGAGGCGGGGCGGGCGCTGGCGAATAGCCAAGACGCTCCCGAGCCCGTCCAGGAACGGATCCGACTCGGCTCGACGACTGGTCCTCCTTTGCCACCCCAAGGCGGTTTCCCGGTCTGAGAGCCCCGCCTCCTATGTAACCGGTTGATCACCCGGCCTGAGTAATTAGTAACAGATTTGGGTTGTACTAGTCAAGCCTTTTTGCACAATCAGGTTCCGGCTGGAGTCGGGTCCTCGAAGGCGACCGGGATCTCGGCCCGCTCGGGCCACTCGCCAAGCGTCTCCGGGTCAACGCGGCCGGAGGCCAGCAGCAGCGCCTCGGCGGTGTGCGGGGCGAATGGGACGAGGGTGCGGGCTAGCAGGATAAGCGCCGCGACCTGGGCCTCGGCGTCGGCGCGATCGAGCTGGCCGCGGCGCTCCATCACCCGCTTCTCGTACTGGCCGATCCGCTCGAAGAGCCGGGTGATGTTGCGGATCGCCTGGTGCATCTGCAGCTCGGCAGTGTCCTCGCTGATCTTCTCCAGCCCGGCCTCGCACCATTTGCGCAGGCGGTCACGGAAGTGCTCGGTGTCGGC
The DNA here is from genome assembly GCA_963729055.1 of uncultured Actinomycetes bacterium. Classification (GTDB taxonomy): domain Bacteria; phylum Actinomycetota; class Thermoleophilia; order Solirubrobacterales; family 70-9; genus VAYN01. Next base: position 489,955 of record CAVSMQ010000010.1, read on the forward strand.
GGCCGCCTCGGGGTCGTGGCGGTGCTCCTCGAGGGCGACGAAGCGGTCTTGCGAGTAGGTCCAGAGGTTGCGCAGGAAGCGGCTGGCGAATTTGATCTCACCCTCCGACCAGTTCAGCGTCTTCGCCGGCCCCGCAGCGCGGAGGATCGCGAAGCGGACGGTGTCGGCGCCGTATCTGCCGACCAGCTCGTCGGGGTCGACGACGTTGCCAAGGTGCTTTGACATCTTGCGGCCGTCGGCGATCACCATCTCGTGGAAGAGGCAGCCGGCGAACGGCTCACCCTCGGCCATGAAGGCGAAGGGGCCAATGTCACGCAGCGCCTTGGTGACGATCCGCTGGTCGAAGACGAAGCCGCCCGAGTCGCCGCCGGCGACCAGCCGCTCGGCCGGCAGCCACTCCCGCAGATCCGGGTGGGTGAACATCTGCTCGGCCCGCGCCTCGGGCGGCACCGCCGCCGGCACCCAGAGGAAGAGCGCGTCGAAATGGCAGTCGAGCGTGTCGGTCTCGCGCTTGGCAGGCGCGCCGCAGAGCGGGCAGGCGACGTCGACGAAATCGGGGCGCTCGCCGAGCGGGTTGCCCTCGCCGGTCGGCAGGATGTCGCGCGGCAGCACCACCGGCAGGTCGGCCCTGGGGACCGGCACCGGCCCGTGCTCCTCACAGTGGATGATCGGGATCGGCGTCCCCCACGAGCGCTGGCGCGAGATCGAGAAGTCGTTGGCGCGGTAATGGACCGCCTCGCGGGCGCCCTCGACCGGCGGCGCGGTGGGCGCCCCGGATCGGTCCCCCTCCCCGACCCCCTCCCCCAGCTCGACCGGGTCCGGCGCACGCTCCATCCGCCGCGCGATCTCGGCGTCGGCCTCGTCGACCGCCGGGATCCCGAGCGCCGCGGTCGGCCCGAAGCGGGCGTCGACCAGCGGCGAGACGAAGACCGGCAGCTCGCCCCCGGCCGGCCCGGCGATCGAGGCGCCGGTGTCGATCACCGGCACCTCGCGAGCGTCGCGGGCGCTCCGCTCCCAGCCGCCCGAGCGCAACTGCTCGAGCTCCTCGCGGGCGCCGTCGCCGATCCAGGCGTCGATCTCCGGGTGGCGCGGCGAGAGCAGGGCGAAGGTCGCCAGCCCGAGCGCGGCGCGGTGCGGGGTGAAGACGGCCAGATCGCGGCCGTTGGCGGCGAGGTCGAGCTCGAGCCCCTCGCTGCGGCCGAGGATGTAGCGCTGGGTTGCCAGCGCCAGCTCGTCCCAGTTCTGCAGCCGCTCGGTGTTGCGGTCGTTCTCCTCGAGGTAAGGGGTGATTCGCAGGAACCAGGTCGGCCGGCGGATCAGCCGCACCTCGTTGTGGCAGCGCCAGCAGCGGCCGTCCTCGACCTGGATCGTCGCCAGCGTCGTGTTGCAGGTATCGCACCAGTCGACGGTGGCGTCCTCGCGGTAGATCAGCCCAGCCTCGAGCAGGGTCAGGAAGAGCCACTGGGACCAGCGGTACTGGCCCTCGTCGGAGCTGTAGAAGACGCGGTCGTAGTCGAAGGAGTAGCCGAGCCGGCGCATCTGGCCGAGCATCTGCTCGCCCGATTTCTCCACCCACTCGGCCGGCGGCACCTGGCGCTCGATCGCCGCCAGCTCGGCCGGCAGCCCGAAGGCGTCGAAGCCGAAGCCGAACAGGACCGCGTCGCCGCGGCCGCGGCGGAAACGGGCGTAGGCGTCGCCAAGCGTGTAGTCGCGGACGTGGCCCATGTGCAGGTTGCCCGAGGTGAACGGGCTCGAAGGCTTGACGTAGACCCGCGCCTGACCCGGCTCGGGCCGCGGCGCCTCGAAGTCGCCGCGCTCGGCCCAGGCGGCCTGGCGCTCGGCCTCGATCACCGCTGGCTCAAATCTGGGAGTGCGATCGCTCATCTCAATTCAAGGCTAGCCGAGCGGTCCAGCCCCGCTGAACCGCTAGCGGAAGGTCCAGAGCCGGTTGCCGAGGAAGTTGAACGGCATCGCGAAGGCGACCGCGATCGCCTGGGCCGGCAGTTCGGCGACCCCCGAGCCGACCAGCAGCTCGAGCATCGCCAGGTTGAGGATCAGGGCGCCGACGCTGACGATCAGGAAGCGAGCCGCCTGGAAGTGCAGTGGCCCCTCCCCCGGCCCGAAGGTCCAGTGGCGATTCCAGAAGTAGTTGCTGCTGACCGCGACGCAGAAGGCGCCGACCGCGGCGATCGTGTGCTGGACGCCGAGGTTGCCGGAAAGCAGGGCGAAGACGGCGAGGTTGACCAAGTATCCGGAGCCACCGACGAGGCCGAACTTGAGCAACTGGACCCAGTTCTCGGGCTCACGCGCCGCGACGCCAATCCGGTAGACCAGCGTTTCGGCAGTGTCACTCTGGGCGGGCACAGGGCGCGCAGGTTAGCGGTGAAGCCGGGCGGCGAGGGCGATCCCCCACTCCTACCCATAATCTCCGCCCCTGTGCAGCGCCGGACCGCAACCGCCATCGCCGTCGTCCTCGCCGCGGCAGCCGTCGCCCTGATGCTCGCCTTCGGCGGCAAGGAGAGCTCGAAAGCCGAGCCGAAGCCGCCGGCGCCCGGCGAACCGGCGGTCGAAATCATCTCGCCCCGCAACGGCGCCCGCCAGAACTCCCACGCGGTCGTCGTCAAGGTCGATGTCCAGAACTTCCACCTGGCGCCGAGCCAGTTCGGCCGCGATCCCCAGCTCGGCGAGGGCCACCTCCGCTTCGGGCTCAACCGCGTCCCCAACTGCGTCGACCCGGTCAAATTGCAGAAGGCGATCGACAGTCCGCTCGGCAGGGGCCGGCTGAAAGGCGCCTCGATGGACTTCCCCCGCTACGCCGGCCCCAACGGCGTGCTGGCCGAGCGGATCGGCACCGCGGGCAGCTACTCGCCGGCGAGCCGGCCGGAGATCTACTACCACCTCCTGCCGCCCGGTTTCTACCGCCTGGTCGTCAACCTCGCCCAGAACAACGGCGCGACGACGCCCTTCCACGACGTCACCAACTTCCAGATCCTGCAGAAACCGGGCCACCACATGAAAAAGTGCCCGAAGGGCAAGGTCTCGAGCGCCAGCGCCGCGGAAAAGCTCGAATAGCTCAATACTTCACTTTGTATAGTCGGTAGGGATGCGCACGTACCGACGCTTGCTCGGCTTCTTGCGCCCCTATCGCAGGCAGCTTTGGGGGTCGCTGGCCTTCGCCTGGGCGGCGATGGGGATGACCGTGCTGATCCCCTGGCTAGTCGGCCGCGCGGTCAACGCGATCGAGGCCGGCAACAAGCCCGATCTGCTGCCGCTGGCGCTGGCGATCCTCGGCGCCAGCGTGCTGCGGCTCGGCCTCACCGTGGTCCGCCGTCTGGTCGCCGGCAGAGTCTCGCTCGGGGTTGAATTCGACCTCCGCCAGACCTTCTACAAGCACCTGCAGCGACTCGAGCTCGGCTTCTTCGACGGCCAGCAGACCGGCCAGCTGATGTCGCGGGCGACCGTCGACCTCTCGGCAATCCGCTTCTTCCTCGGCTATGGGCTGATCTTCATCTCCCAGAGTCTGCTGACGATTACCCTGGCGGGCGCGGTGATGATCGCGATCAACCCGCTGCTGGCGCTGATCGCGCTGGCTCCGGCCCCGTTCATCGTCTACACCGCCTCGCGCTATAACCGCGTCTCCCGCCCTGCCATGCAAGAGGTCCAGCAGCGGATCGCCGAGCTGACCGCGGAAGCCGAGGAGAACGTCTCCGGGATCCGCATCGTCAAGGCCTTCGCCCGCGAGGAGTACCAGCTCCACCGCTTCCAGCGGGCGGTCGGCCGGGTCTTCGACCAGAGCATCTACTCGACCAAGCTGCAGGCCTTCTTCTCGCCGCTGATCGGGCTGCTGCCGCAGCTCGGGATCGCGGTGGTGCTGCTGGTCGGCGGCAAGATGGTGATCGACGGCAGCCTCAGCCTCGGCGACTTCACCGCCTTCTACACCTACCTGGCGATCCTCGCCGGTCCGATGCGCTCGCTCGGAGTAATGATGGGGATGGCGCAGCGGGCGATCGCCGCCGGCAACCGGATGTTCGAGATCATCGACCGCGAACCGGCGATCCAGAGCCCACCGGGAGCACCAGCGCTTGCGACCGGCGGTGGCGCGGTGGCGCTCCGCGACGTGACCCTCACCTATCCGGCGGCGGCCACGCCGGCGCTGAGCGAGGTCGAGCTCGAGGTCGAGGCGGGCAAGACGATCGCCCTGGTCGGGCCCTCCGGCTCGGGCAAGACGAGCCTGGTGGCACTGATCGCGCGTCTGTATGACCCGGACACCGGCTCGGTCGAGGTCGACGGCACCGACGTCCGCGAGGTCGACGTCGACAGCCTCCGCTCGGAGGTCGCCTTCGTCGCCGACGACAGCTTTCTCTTCACCGCCAGCGTCGCCGAGAACATCGCCTACGCGCGGGCCGGCGCGACGCTGGAGGAAATCGAAAAGGCGGCGCGGCTGGCCCAGGCCGACGCCTTCATCCGCGAACTGCCCGACGGCTACCAGACCCGGGTCGGCGAGCGTGGCCTCACCCTCTCGGGCGGCCAGCGGCAGCGAGTCGCGATCGCCCGGGCGCTGCTCGCCGATCCCCGCATCCTGATCCTCGACGACGCCACCTCATCGGTCGACGCGACGACGGAGGCGGCGATCAAAGCCGGCCTGCGCGAGGCGATGGCCGGCCGCACCACCTTCATCATCGCCCACCGCCTCTCGACCGTCGCCCTCGCCGACGAGATCGTCGTCCTCGACGGCGGCCGCGTCGTCGACCGCGGCACCCACGAGCAGCTGATGCAGGGCTGCGGCTTCTACCGCGAGATCGCCGAGCATGGGCTCGCCGACTCGGTCTTCCTGCAGCGCGACTTGGAGGAGCGCGAGGAGATGGCGCGGCTATGAGCAGTTCGGCCTCCAGCAACGGCGGCGCGTCGGGCAACGGCTCGACCCCCGGCAGCGGTCCGGCGCCGGGCGAAAACGGCAGCCCCTTCCACAACGCGGCGGCGCTCTTCGGCGCCCTCTGGCGACTGGTCCGTGGCCAGGACCAGCGCGGCCGCAAGGTCCGCTGGCTGCTCGGGCTGCTGCGCCCCTACCGCGGCCGGATGGCGCTGATGTTCGTCTTCCTGCTGCTCGAGACCGGGGCCGCGCTGGCGCCGCCGTACCTGGCCGGGCGGGCGATCGACGCCGGCATCATCCCCGGTGACTTCGACGCGCTCTACATTACGGTTGCCGCCTTCGTCGGCGTCTCCCTGGTCTACGCGATTGCCACCTACGCCGAGACCTACCTGGTCGGTTGGGTCGGGACGCGGGCGCTGCAGGACATGCGCGAGCGCCTCTTCACCCACATCCAGGGGATGTCGATCGGCTTCTTCACCCGCAGGAGCCCTGGCGTCCTGATCTCCCGCATGACCAACGACGTCGAGGCGCTGAACCAGCTGGTGACGAGCGGCGTGGTGACGATCTTCTCCAGTTCGCTGACCCTGGTCGGGGTCGTCGTCATCCTCCTCATCCTCGACGTCAAATTGGCGCTGATCACCTTCCTCACCTTCCCGCTGCTGGCGGTCGCGAGCATCGTCTTCCGGATCGTCTCGGCCGGCGCTTACCGGGCCACCCGCGAGAGGATCGCCGCCGTCACCGCCTACCTGCAGGAGAGCCTCTCCGGCGTCCGCGTCGTCCGCAGCTTCGGCCAGGAGCCGCGCCACGTCGACGAGATGACCGAGCTGAACGAGGCCAACCGCGCGGTCAACATGAAGACCGTCTACCTCAACGCCTCCTACTTCCCGGCGGTCGAACTGCTGGCCGGGGTCGGCACCGCGGTGATCCTGCTCTACGGCGGCAGCCAGGCGATCGATGGAGCAATTCAGATCGGCGTGATCGTCGCCTTCGTCGGCTACCTGGCCCGCTTCTTCGAACCGATCCAGGAACTGAGCCAGCTCTACACCACCTACCAGCAGGGAATGGCGGCGCTAGACAAGATCTTCGACACCCTCGACACCGAGCCCGACATGACCGACGCGCCGGACGCGATCGACCCCGGGCCGCTGCGCGGCGAGATCAAGCTCGACGACGTCTGGTTCTCCTACGCCGACGAACCCGACCTCGACGATCCCTCCGAGTGGGCGCTGCAGGGGGTCGACCTGCACGTGCCGCCGGGGCAGACCCTGGCCCTGGTCGGAGCGACCGGCGCCGGCAAGTCGACCTTCGCCAAGCTGGTCGCGCGCTTCTATGACCCGCAGCAGGGGCGGGTGCTGGTCGACGGCCACGACCTCCGCGGCCTGCAGCAGACGGCGCTGCGGCGCCAGCTCGGGATCGTCCCGCAGGAGGGCTTCCTCTTCTCCGGCAGCGTCCTCGAAAACATCGCCTTCGGGCGGCCGGAGGCAAGCGAGGCGGAGATCGAGGCGGCGGTCGCCGCGGTCGGCGCCACCGACTTCGTCGCCAGGCTGCCGCAGGGGATCGAGACCCAGGTCGGCGAGCGCGGCATCCAGCTTTCCGCCGGCCAGCGCCAGCTCGTCGCCTTCGCCCGCGCCCTGCTCGCCGAGCCGCGGATCCTGATCCTCGACGAGGCAACCTCGAACGTCGACGTGCGGACCGAGAAAACGATCGAGCAGGGTCTGGAGCGGCTCCTCCACGGACGCACCGCGATCGTGATCGCGCACCGTCTCTCAACGATTAGGCGAGCGGGGAAGATTGTGGTGCTGGAGGGCGGGAGGATTGCGGAGCAGGGGACGCATGAGGAGCTGATTGCTGTGGGGGGACGGTACGCGGAGTTGTACGGGGCGTGGCGGGAGGGGTCGGGGGTTGCGTAGGGATGGGGGGTGCGAGGGACTGGTTGCTAGGGATCAGGGTTGGCGGCGGGGGCGATCGCCGGCAGGACCCCCTCACTCGCCCTCGTCGTCGGTGTTGAGGGTGCGGCTGGCGCCTCGGAGGAGCTCCTCTCCTCAGGGCGCAAAACGTTCGGGGGTCCTACCGACACTCGCCCCAGCGAAAAGAGCTCTAGCGAGCGGCGCAAGGTCAATCCGCCCCATCTCTCTTTGAGCTTGAGAGGGACGGAAGCTGGTCGGCTAGATCCGATGAGTTGGCGGCGAGCCAGCCGGGAGGCGTGGTGAGCTGTTCCTTTTGTCGGCTAGTCGGACATAAGGAACAGCTCCAGCGAGGGACGACAGACCTTGGTCCCTTGTCAGCTCTTAATCCAAGCCGGGTGGGGTCCGGGATCGGTTTTCGTTGGGCGAGCGTCGGCGTGCCCTCCCAAAACACTCAAGCGGAGCCGAAGGCGGAGCGTTTTGGGAGGGCACGCCGACGATCGCCCCCACAAACCCCGATCCCTCGCCGTCCCTCGCCCCTACCCCGGCCCGATCCCGCCGCCACCCGATTCTTCTTCGCCACCTTCGACTTCCCCTTCACCTTCGCCCACCCCACCAGCGCCACCCGTTTCCGGCGCCACTTCTTCTTCCGGCACGATTTCTTCTTCCGGGATTACTTCTTCTTCGACTTCGGGGACGATTTCTTCTTCGACTTCGGGTGCGATTTCTTCTTCGATGCCCGGTTCTTCGGTGCCGGCGCCGGCGCCGGTCGCTGGGGTCGGTGCCTGCGGCGCTTCGCTGCACTCTTCGAAGCCGTAGACGGCAGCGGCGTTCTGGAAGCTTTCGAGTGCCGGCACCGCCGAGTTCGAGGCTTCTTCGAGCGCCACCAGGTCTTCTTTCTCGGCCGCCGATTTGACTTCGTTCTCGACCTTGCCGAGCTGTTCGGATGCTTCGGAGAATTCGGCGTAGCCGTTCATTTCCGACGGCGTGCCGAGTTTGGTCAGACGTTCGATCATTCCGGTGTAGAGGTTCGCGATCTGGGCCGCCTGCTCGGAAGAGGCGACTTCGGCTTCACTCGCCTCGATCGCGCCAACGGCGGAGTTGACCTCGCCGCAAATGCCGTCGCCACGAACGATGAACTCCGCCTTGGTCAGCTTCGCCGGCGCTTCCTGCTTCTGCGCCTGGGTCGCTTCAGTGGTGTCGCCGCCGCCCCCGCCGCAGCCGGCAGCGACCAGGGCGGCAAGCGAGATGGCGAGCGTCGCCAGAAGTGGGTTGAGCCGGGAAAATCTCATCGCGACAACTGCGCCCCAGGGGCTCGAACCCCGACTTCCTCGTCCAGAGCGAGGCGTGCTGCCATTACACCAGGGCGCAAAGGTCTTCTGAGGATAACGGTGGGTGCGGGGAGATCACCGCCCGCCCCGGGGGAGAGAACCGCCGCGCCCAGCCCTTGACCGAGGCATGCGCCCACCGAATCCATGTAGACAGAAGTGTAGACTCGCGCCATGGCAAGCGTCGAGACCACCACGATCCGCGTCCGTCGCAGCACCCACAAACGGCTTCAGGAAGAGGCCGAGCGTCAGGGGAAGAGCGTGACCGAGCTGGTGGAAGAGGCCGCGGAGTTCCTCGAGGAGCAGCGCATCCTCGCGAGCGCCGAGGAGGCTTGGTCCAGGATGGCCAAGATGCCTGCCGAGGAGTTTGCACTGGACGGTGCCCTCACCGATGAGGAAATCGCCCGGATGCAACCCGATGAGATCTGAATTTGGCTCCCATTCCACCTAAGCGCGGCGAGCTCTACGTCGCCGATCTCGATCCTGTCGTCGGCCACGAGCAGAGCGGCCGTCGACCGTTCTTGGTTCTTTCGATCGTGGCAATGAACAGCTCGCCGCTCGAACTGGCGATCGGATTGCCGGTTACCACCACGCCACACGGCAGCGAGCTTCACGTTCGGATCGAAACGGGCAACACCGGGCTTTCTCGAGTGAGCTACGCGATGCCGGAGATGGTCCGCTCGGTGTCGACCAAGCGTTTCGGCCGATCGATCGGGCGTGTCCCGATCGAGGTCTTCGAACTCGCCGCCAGCCGCACCGGCCTACTCCTCGGCCTCGGTCGCACCAAGTTCTGAGCCAGCGCCGCCGGGCTAGGCGATCTTCGAGAGGTCCGCGCCGGGATCCGCCAGTTGCTCGCGCGCGCCCGAGACGTCGACACCGTCGGCGAGCATCCGCCGCGCCTCGGCCAGGTCTTCGGAGCGCTCGACGCTGAGGGCGCCGGCGACCTTGCCGTCCTTCAAGTACCAGACGAAGAACTCGCCGGCCTCACGGTCGCCACGCCAGACCTCCTCGTCCCACTCGTAGGCCGGGCCGACGTACTCGAGGCTGGCCCAGTCGGCGAGGTCGCTGAAGAAGTAGGGGACGACGTCGTAGTCGGCGTCGGCGCCGAGCATGTTGCGGGCGGCGTGGATGCCCTGCTGCATCGCCACGTCCCAGTGCTCGACATGGATGCGACGGCCGTGGACGACGCTGTCGTAGCTACAGCAGTCGCCGGCCGCGTAGATGCCCTCGGCCGAGGTGCGGAGCTTGCGGTCGCAGACGATGCCGCCGTCGCCGGTCTCGATTCCGGCACGGTCGGCGAGCATCGCGTCGGGGCGAACGCCGGCGCCAATGATCACCGTGTCGCACTCGACCGTCAGCCCGCTCTTGGTAACGATCGCCCGCACCCGGCCGTCACCCTCGAAGGCCTCGAGCTCCTCGCCGCCGTGGAAGGTAACGCCGTGCGCCTCCAGCTGCCCCTGGAACCAGCGGCCGGCGTCGGCGCCGAAGGTGCGGGAGAGCGCCACGTCCTCAAGCGCGACCAGCGTGCACTTGGTGCCGCGCGCGGTCAGCGAGGCGGCAACCTCGGTGGCGATGTAGCTGCCGCCAATCAGGGCCACGTGCTCGGCCGCCTCGGCGTCGGCACGGATCGCGTCCGAGTTGCCGTAGGCGCGCAGGTAGTGGATGCCCTCGTTCTCGGCCCCCTCGAGCCGCAGGATGTTGACCAGCGCCCCGGTAGCGATCAGCGCCTGGCCGAAGCCGACCTCCTCCCCGCCCTGAATCGTCGCCGTTTTCGCCGCCGGGTCGAGCGACATCACGTTGCGCCCACTGAGCAGCTCGACCTCGTTCTCCCCGTACCACTCGGGCGGGTTGACGTAGGCGTCGGCGCGCTGGGCCTCGCCGCGCAGGTACTCCTTCGAGAGCGGCGGCCGTTCGTAGGGCGGCTCCGGCTCGCGGCCGACGAGGAGGATCGAGCCCTCGGCACCTTTCTTGCGCAGCTCGGCGGCGCAGCTGGCGGCGGCGAGGCCACCGCCGACGATCAAGAAATCGACCTGCCTGTCAGGCAACGCCGCCGTCTCCTTCCGGGCCGAACAGGTCCTTCAGCTGGTCCTCTTTACCCGGATCGAGCACGGCGAGCACCTCGTCCCCCTCCTCCAGGACCGTTTCGGCGGTCGGCACAAAGCCCTTGCCGTTGCGCAGCACCGAGATCAGCAGGCTGCCTTCGGGCATCTGCAGGTCGCCGACCCGGCGGCCGGTGACCCGCGAGTCGTTGCCGAGCAGCATCTCGATGATCTCCAGCTGCTCCTCTTGCAGGTCGAGCAGGTGAACGAGGCCGTACTCGGGCACCTCGTGCTCGAGCAGGCGCAGGATCAGATCGGTCGCCGAGACCGAGGGCTTGACTCCGAGCAGATCGAAGTGGCGGCGGTTGCGGGGGTTGTTGACGCGGGCGATGATCTGGTCGACCAGGTACTTCTCGCGCGCGACCTGGCAGATCAGCATGTTGTCCTCGTCGTCGCCGGTCACCGCGATGACCATGTCGGCGCGCTGGATCCCGGCCCGCTCGAGCACCCAGAGCTCGGAGGCGTCGCCGTAGGTGACGTTGTGCTCGAGCTCCTGCTCGACCGTCAGGTAGCGGCGGCGATTGCTCTCGATCAGCGTCACCTCGTGATCCTTCTCGAGCAGCTCACGCGCCAGGTTCCACCCCACCTTGCCCGCGCCGACGACGATGATGTACACGCTCGCCCTCTTCCCTACGCGGCTTCGGTGACGTTGTCGTCGTCGGGCGCGCTGCCCCGGCTGGCGGCATCGCGGACGGCGCCCTCGAGCATCTCGATCGCGACCCGGGTCGGGCAGACGGTGTGCAGGCCCTGGCGCTGGTACCACTCGGCCCGCAGCGGATCGAGGACACGGGCGATCACGGTCGGCACCTCGTACCGCTTCTGCGCGATCTGGGCGATGATGATGTTGGTGTTGTCGCCATCGGTGGAGGCGATGAAGACGTCGGCGTTCTCGATCCCGGCGGCGACTAGCGCCTCGGTCTCGAGGCCGGCACCGACAGTGAACTGGCCGCCGAGGTCCTCCCAGCTCTTCTCCAGCCCGACCTCGAGCCGGGCGTGGGACTCGGGGTCCTCATCGAGGCAGGAAACGTCGTGGCCCTCGCGCAGCATCCCCCGCGCCACCGACGAGCCAACTCGGCCGCAGCCGACGATCAAGACGAACATGGAGCGGATACTAGGCTGGAGGGGTCTGCGTGGGCGTGGGAGGGGTCCGGTGGTCCTCCGGGCGAATTGAGTCGCTCGGCCCCTGCGGGGCCTCTGCTCCGATGTTGGTGCGCGCCTGCGGCGCGCAGGGATCAGATTGCATATCGCGCCTTCGGCAACATTCGCCCGGAGGACCACCGGACCCCTCCCCCTCTGCCAGCCCCGTCTTCGAGCGCGAAGGTAAGGACAGCCCCCACTTTTTTCAGAGCTTCCGAAGGACGAATCTGCTCCGAAGCTTCTAACAAGGATTGGGGCGATTTCGAACTTCTGACGCGGCTTGGGCGTGCCGCTAACGGAGGCTTCTCCGGCGGGGATGTCGGCACTCCCTCCTGGGAATGTTGCCGAAGGCGCGATATGCAATCTGTCTCCTGCGCGCCGCAGGCGCGCTCAAACCTCGGAGCAGAGCCCCCAAAGGGGGCGAGCGACTCAATTCCCAGGAGGGAGTGCCGACAGCCCCGCCCCGCAAACCCCGGTCCCTAGCGTCCCTCGCCACCCCCCTCGCCCTCCGCCTCATCCGCCGCCGCCTTCGTCTCCGGCGGCGCCGTCAGCAACACCCGGCAAGGCGCTTTTTTCAGCACGTACTCAGTGGCCGCGCCGATCTCATCTGGCTTGGCGGCGCCGATCCCGCCGAGGATGCCGCCGCCGCGGATCTTCGAGGGCGGCTCGCCGCCAATCACGATCGCCTCCGAGTCGGCCCGCCGCGCCGCCTCGAGGATGCCGGCGCCGGTCTTGCGGGCGCGGATCACCTCGGTGCGGACGTCGACGTCCTCGTACTCCTCCCCCACCTCGCGAGCCCGCTCGAGCGCCCGCCGCGCCTGCACCTCGCGCTCCTGCGGCAGCTTCGCGTCGAGCGGTAGCGAAAGCGGCACCTCGATCACGTAGACCACGTCGAGGTGAGACTCGCCGCTGTCGCCCGCCGCCTCCTGCTCGGCGGCGGCCAGCCGGCCGGCGGTGGCGACGATGTCGTCGTCGAGCTTGGTGCCGAAGACGGGGACCAGGATGTTGCGAAATTCGACCACCGGCGCCTGCTTGGTCAGCGCGTGCTCGGGAACGGTGACCCGCCGGGTCAGCGAGGTCCCCTCGAAGACCTTGCGGTAGACGACGTAGAAGGTCAGCCCGAAGACCATCCAGCCGAGCCCCACCCAGCGCGCGGTCGAGTGGTAGGCGAGCACGCTGACGAAGGCGAGACCGCTGGCCAGCGCCGCGATCATCGCCGGGATCGGAAGATCGGCGTTGCCCCAGCGCATCCCCCAGGGGATACGGAAGGGCCGCGGCCGATCGGGGGCGCGGACCCGCAGGCGGATGATCGAGAGATGGGCGATCGTGATCGCCAGCGTCGCCCCGAAGGCGTAGAGCCCGGCCAGCAGCTTGATGTTGGTCGGGACGACGAGGCCGAAGGCGATCAGGCCGCAGATCGCGATCGCCACGTACGGGGTCGCCTGGCGCTTCTCGAGCTTGCCGAGCCAGCTAGGGATCTGGCGGTTGATCGCCAGCGTGTAGATGTGGCGGGAGACGCCGAGCATCGAGGTGTTGGCGGCCCAGAAGAGGACCGGAACGGCGATCAGCATCACCATCCAGCGCATCGTTTCCGCCGCCCAGTGGGGGTGGAAGGCGGAGACGACACCGAGCACCGGCTCCTCGATCCAACGGTCGCCGAGCGCGGTCTCGCCGCCGACCACCGGTAACGCCATCAGCGCGATCGCCGCCATCCCGGCGTAGACCAGCGGCACCGCGATCGCACCGACGGTCGCCACCCGCCGCAGATCGCGGCGGCTGACTTTGATGTCCGGGGCGAGGTCGGAGGCGGCCTCGATCCCGGCGTAGGCGAGCATCGCGACGACCGCGGCGTAAACGATGTCCTTGAAGTCGGGCTGGCTGAAGAGGTGGATCTCGGCGGTCAGCTGCTCGGGGTGCCAGACGGCGAGGACGCCGACCGCGATCACCGCCAGCTGCAGTCCGAGGTCGGCAAGGGCGAGGAAGGCGAGGCCGAGCTGGCGACCACGGCCGGTGATGTTGAAGACGTTGAGGACGCAGACGGCGGCGATCACAGCCGCCGCGATCGGCACTTCCAGCCCCGGACGGCCGAACTCGGCCGAGATCGGCTCCATGTAGTGCGGCACCGAGAGCGCCGCCAGCGCGACGACGATCAGGTAGTCGATCAGGATCGCCCAGCCGGCGATGAAGGCGACGAGCTCGTTGAAGGCGTGGCGAGCGAAGCTCGAGGAGCCGCCGCGCTCGCGCAGCATCGCGCCGCCCTCGACGTAGGTGAGCGTGGTCAGCGCGAACAGCAGACCGGCGGCGAGGAAGATCAGCGGCGTCAGGCCGAGGCCGCGGTCGGCGACGACCCCGAGCGAGAAGTAGATCGAGAAGCCGACCGCCGAGTAGGCGGCGACGAAGAGCGCCGGGACGCCGAGCCCGCGCTCGAGGATCGGCTCGCCCTTGCCGGGGCCGCGCGGCTTCGGCTCGCGCGTCGGCCCGGTCGGTCGACCGCTGTCGCCGCTCCCCGCGCTCATCGTCCCGACCGGGTGACGAGCCAGAGACGAAGGACGCCCACAGCAAGGAAGGCCAGCCCGAGCAGGAATCCGACCGAGACCGGGCCGCCGCCGTTGGCGAGGGTGACGACCAGCAGCAGCAGGCCGATCGCGACGAAGGCCGCCGAGAAGATCCTTACCGCGCCCTGGTAGGCGTCGCCGCGGCGGTCCATCGGTGCCACTAGCCGACCTCGGCCTCGACCAGTGCTTCGGTCGGCACCGGGGCGCGTTTGTCAACCGGGTCGGAGACGACGATCACCCGGCAGGGTCGCTGGCCGAGCACGGTCTGCAGCATCTTGTCGTAGAGCGGCACGCCGCGGCGGTAGCGCAGGCCCATCACGATCACCTCGGCCTTGATCACCTCGGCCTCGTCGGCGACCGAGTAGCCAGACTGGCCGGATCGCACCCGCGCGACGTGGCCGGTGACCCGCTGGCCGCCGATCAGCCGCGCTTCCTCGACCTTTTGCTGGGCCTCGGCTTCACCCTCGGGCATCTTCGCATCCAGCGGCAGGTTGGCCGGCACGGTCATCATCGAGTGGACGTGGATGCCGCGCCGCCGTTTGGAAGCGAGTTTGACCGCGGTCGCGACCACCTCGGGAGAGAACTCTTCGTCGTCCTCGAAGGCGACCAGGACCGAGCGGTACTCGACCTCCTCGACTCCGAGCGGCTCCGGCAGCACGACCTTCACCGTTTCGGTCAGCGGCAGCCCCTGGCTGCGCCGGTAGAGGACGTAGAGCAGCGTCCCGACCACCATCCAGCCGATCCCGACGAAGAGGGTGCTGGGATTGAGCGCCATCACCACGATCCAGGCGGCGAAGGTGCCGAAGCCGCCGAGCACCGCGGTCAGCGGCAGCTCGAAGCCGAAGACATGGATATTGAGCGGTGGCTTCCACGTTCGCTCCGCCTCGGGCCGGCTGCGGCGCAGCTGGATCACCGCGACGTGGGCGACGGTGAACGAGAGCATCGCGCCGAACGAGTACATCGTCGCCAGGAAGTCGGTCTTGCCCGGCAGCAGGGTGATGATCGCGACGACGGCGAAAATCATGATCGCGATGTACGGGGTGCGGTACTTGGGATGGACCTGGCGCAGCCCCTCGGGCAACTGGCGGTGCTGTCCCATCGAGTAGGTCAGCCGCGAGACGCCGATCAGCCCGGCGTTGGTCGCGATCAGCAGGATCACCGCCGCCAAGACGCCGACGTAGTAGCGGAGGATTTCGGTCGGGCCGTGGGAGAGGCCGAGGTTCTCGACGATGCCGAGGATCGGGTCGTCGGCGTAGGTGGTGCCGAGCGCGGTCGAGTAGTGGCCGGCGCTGTCCTGGACGACCGGCATCGCCGAGAGGGCGACGATCGGGATCAGCAGGTAGAGGCCGAGGACCGCGGCGACGACGAGGCCGACGCTGCTGGGAATCGTCCTCGCCGCTTCCTTGGCCTCCTCGGCCATGTTCGAGATCGTCTCGATCCCGGTATAGGCGATCATCCCGACCGCGATCCCAAGCGCGAAGTCGCTCCAGGTCGGGGCGACGCCGAGGTGGATGTTGTCGATCAGGATCTCCGGGTTGAAGACCAGCACCAAGCCGATCCCGACCAGGATCACCTGCGTCGCCAGGTCGGCGACGGCGAGGATCAGGTTCAGTTTCGCCGACTCCTCGGTGCCGCGGATGTTGAGCACCGCCAGGCCGAGGATCAGCGCCGCGCCGCCGATGATGTCGCCGGGACTGTCGCCCAGCCAGGGCCAGAAGACGGCCAGGTAGTGAGGCACGAAGAAGGCCGAAATCGCGACCGTGATCGTGTAGTTGAGCATCTGCCCCCAGGCGGCGATGAAGCTGACCAGCTCGTTGAAGGCGTGGCGGGCGAAGCTCGAGGAGCCGCCGGCCTCCGGGTACATCACGGTCGCCTCGGCGTAGGTGGCGGCGGTGGCGGCGAAGATCAGGCCGGAGATGACGAAGGCGATCGGCGTCAGCCCGAGGGCGAACGCGGCGGTAACGCCGAGGGCGTAGTAGATCGAGGAGCCGACGTTCCCATAGGCGGCGGAGAACAGTGCCCCGACGCCGTGGACGCGGCTCAGCGATTCGTCTCTGGGGATTCGCTGGGCCATTTAGAAGAGGCTGGTTTTCAATCGGTGGTGCGCACCAAAGGCGAATATACGCTTGCCGTCAGCCGCGCCGGGCGTGCGCCCGGGTCAGCCCGCCCGGAGCAGTGACGCCACTCAGCACCAGCGCCAGCTCGAGCTCGGTGTTGAGCAGCTCGAGCACCCTACGGACCCCCTCCTCGCCGGCCAAGGCGAGACCCCAGAGCACCGGCCGGCCGACGAGCACGGCGTCGGCACCAAGCGCCAGGGCGATCGCCACGTCGACGCCGCGGCGGATGCCGCCGTCGACCAGCACCGGGACTCGCCCGCCGACCGCATCGACGACGTCGCCGAGCGCCTCGGCGGTGGCCAGCGAACGGTCGAGCTGGCGGCCGCCGTGGTTGGAGACGACGACGCCGGCGGCGCCGTGCTCGACCGCCAGCGCCGCGTCCTCGCCGGCGGCGATGCCCTTGAGCAAGACCGGCACCCCGGTTTCAGCGACGAGGTCGCCAAAGTCATCCCAGTCAAGCGAGCGCTCCATCAGGTCGAAGGTTTCCTGCATGGTGTACTCGCGGCCCGGGCCGCAGGCGGCGTCGAGGCTCGGCACCCGCAGCTCAGCCGGGACCGTGAAGCCGGTGTGGAAGTCGCGCTCGCGGTTGCCAGCAGGCGGCGCATCGACGGTGAGGACGATCGCCTCGTAGCCCTCGGCCAGCGCGTGCTCCCACAGCGCCCGGGTTACCCCCTCGTCCTCGAAGCAGTAGAGCTGGCACCAACGACGGCCTGGCGGCGCGCCGGCAGTGACTTCGGGCGGCGCCATCGTCGCCAGGGTCGAGTGGCAGAAGATGGTGCCGGCCGCCGCGGCGGCTCGCGCGGTCGCCACCTCGCCCTCGGGGTGCAGCAACCGGTGGAAGGCGGTCGGCGCCACCAGGATCGGCGACGAGACCGGCCCGCCGAGCAGATCGATCCGCGTCGTCACCTCGGAGGTGTCGGTCAGCACCCGCGGCACCAGCCGCCAGCGCCGCCACGCCTCGCGGTTCTCGCGCAGCGTCTCCTCGTCGCCAGCGCCGCCGGCGAAGTAGCCGAGCACGCCCGGCTCGAGCCGCTCGGCAGCGAGCCGCTCGGCTTCCTCGACGGTTATCCAGGTCTCCGGCACGGCGGGAGCCTAGTCTGCCGGCATGGTCAAACGGGTCGCCGTGGCAATCTTCACGCTCGTGCTCGGAGCGATTGTCTACCTGGTGCTGGCGGCGACCGTCTTCGGTCCAGCCGACGAGCACGGTGCCCGGGTCGAGCAAATGACGATCGACAGCGCCGCGGTCGGGCGCGAGCTCGAGGTCAGCGTGGTGGTGCCGGCGAAGCTGCCGGAGCCGCGCGGCGAGCGGCCGCTGCTCGTCTTCCTCCATGGCCGCGGCGGCTCAGAGGGGACGTTCACCGGCAACGAAGCGGTCTTCGGCGGCCTGGCCAAGCTCGGCGACAGAGCGCCGATCGTCGCCTTCCCGGATGGTGGCGAAAGCGGCTACTGGCACGACCGGCCCGAAGGCGACTGGGGTCGCTACGTGATGCGCGAGGTGATCCCAGCGGTCGAAAGGCGCTTCGGCACCGACCCGCACCGAATCGCGATCGGCGGCATCTCGATGGGCGGCTTCGGCGCCTACGACCTCGCCCTCCACCACCCGCGCCGCTTCTGCGCCGCCGGCGGTCACTCCGCCGCGCTGTGGTTCGAGGCCGGCGAAACCGCCCCCGGCGCCTTCGAAAGTCCAGCCGACTTCGCCCGCAACGACGTCGTCGGCACCGTGCAGTCCGACCCGGACGCCTTTGGCGCGATGCGGGTCTGGAACGACTACGGCAGCGACGACCCGTTCCGCGTCTACAACGAAGGCTTCGCCGACGCAATCGAACGCGGCGACGCCGACTTCACCACCCACAGCTGGACCGGTGGCCACGACAACGGCTACTGGGACGCCCACTGGGCCCAATACCTGCGCTTCTACGCGAACTCACTGGCGCATTGCGGTTGAGGGCCTGGGTGGGGCGCGTTTGTGTCGCTATGCGAGAGAAAGGCGCCCCAGCGCCTGGTTCAAGCTCCCCTGCAGCAGCTAGCGGCCTGGGGAGCCGGCGGGCGGCGTACCGGCGGGCGGCGGCGGACCCCAGCTCTCGCGACCGTCCGTCGTCTGGACCGGAATACTCGGACCGGCCATCGCCGGGGTGTCGAGGCTGACGTCGGCGATCGCCTTGACCCGCGAAAAGATCTCGCGGATCGAGCTCTTCCTCCCCTGGTAGCCCCAGCGGTGGAAGTCGGAGGTGAGGCCGCTGGCGTGGATCCCCGCTTCTTCAGCGAGGAACAGCGCCCGCGGCATGTGAAAGCCGTTGGTCACGACCACCGCGTCCTCGACGTTAAAGATCGACCGCGCCCGCACCATCGTCGCCCAGGTGTTGAAGCCAGCGTGGTCCTCGAAGACGTCGCGCGGCGGCACCCCGTGAAGCACCAAGGCCTTGCGCATCGTGTCGGGCTCGTCGTAGGACCAGGTGTGGTGATCGCCCGAGACGAGCACCTTCTCCACCTTGCCCGCGTGCCACAGCCGTGCCGCCTGCTTGACCCGATCGGCCAGCATCGCGCTCATCTTGCCGTTCGGCTGGACCAACGCCCCCGGCACGATCGCCACTTCCGCCGCTGGCACCTCACCGATATCTGAGGTCGAGTTCCCTTGCTCACGCAGCAGGATGTAGCCGTTCGAGCCGACGACGAGCAGCACCAGCCCCACGAAGCCGCTGGTCACCGTCCAGGCCGTCCGCGGGAACCGCCGCCACGGCCACGCAAGCTTGAGAAAGCCCCTGCCCATCCCGCGAAACGCTAGCAACGCTCCCACCGGGAGGGGTCGGGTGCCCCTCCCCGGGATCCTCCGCCGCAGGCGCGATTTACAAATCTGATTCCTGCTCCCCATAGGGGAGCAGGAACATGAGGGAGCTGCCCCGAAGGGGCGCGACTAGGACTCCCGGGGAGGGGCACCCGACCCCTCCCCGCTCGCGCTGCGTCCCTAGAAGTGAACGATCGGGATGATCAGGATGGCGACGATGTTGGCCACCTTGATCATCGGGTTGATCGCCGGCCCGGCCGTGTCCTTGTAGGGGTCGCCGACCGTGTCGCCGGTCACCGAGGCTTCGTGGGCCGGAGAGCCTTTGCCGCCGTGGGCACCGTCCTCGATCAGCTTCTTAGCGTTGTCCCAGGCGCCGCCGCCGGCGGTCATCGAGATCGCCATGAAGAGGCCGACGACGATCACGCCGATCAGTAGGCCGCCGAGCGCGTCGACGCTCAGCAGGCCGACGATCACCGGCACCACGATTGGGATCAGCGCCGGCAGGATCATCTCTTTCTGCGCCGCCAGGGTGACGATGCTGACCGTTTCCCCGTACTCGGGTTTTTCGGTCCCGTCCATGATCCCCGGGTGCTCTTTGAACTGTTTGCGCACCTGCTCGACCACCTGGCCGCCGGCTCGGCCGACCGCCTCGATCGCCAGCGCCGAGAACAGGTAGACCATCATCCCGCCGATGATCAGCCCGATCAGCACGTCGGGGCTGGTCAGGTGGAACAGGCTGTCGATGTCGAACCCGGGCTTCTCCTCCTGCAATTCGCTTTTGAACGCCGCGAACAGAACCAGCGCCGCCAGCGCCGCCGAGCCGATCGCGTAACCCTTGGTGACCGCCTTGGTCGTGTTGCCGACCGCGTCGAGCGGGTCGGTGACGTTGCGCACGTCCTCCGGCAGATCCGCCATCTCGGCGATGCCGCCGGCGTTGTCGGTGATCGGCCCGAAGGCATCGAGGGCGACGATCAGGCCGCAGAGCGAGAGCTGGGCGACGACGGCGATGCCGATGCCGTAGATGCCCGCCAGCTCGTTGGCGCCGAGGATCGCCAGGGCGATCACGATGGCCGGCGCCGCCGTCGACTGGAAGCCCTGGGCGAGGCCGGCGATGATGTTCGTCGCGTGCCCGGTCTCCGAGGCAGCGGCAATCGACTTCACCGGCCGGAAGCGGGTCGCAGTATAAAATTCGGTAATTCCGAAGAGGAGCGCGGTGACCGCGACCCCGATCACGGCGCAGAGCCAGAGGTCGCCGACGCCTACCGACTTCGCGGCCGCGTCAGCGAAGCCGAGCCGCAGCGGATCGCTCATCAGCCAGTCGGTGATCGGGTAGAACGCTGCGATCGAGATGACACCCGAGATCAGCAGCCCGATGTAGAGCGCGCCCTCGACTTTGTCGGTTTTCGTTCGCACGCAGAGCGCACCGATAATCGAGGCGATGATCGCGATGCCGCCCAGCACCAGCGGGTAGATCGCGACCTCGCGGGCATAGTCACCGGTGAAGGTGAGGACGCCGAGCAGCATCACCGCGACCGTGGTGACCGCATAGGTCTCGAACAAGTCGGCCGCCATGCCGGCGCAGTCGCCGACGTTGTCGCCGACGTTGTCGGCGATCACGGCCGGGTTGCGGGGATCGTCCTCGGGGATCCCCGCCTCGACCTTGCCCACCAGGTCGGCGCCGACGTCGGCGGCCTTGGTGAAGATGCCGCCGCCGAGCCGGGCGAAGACCGAGATCAGCGAGCCGCCGAACCCGAGCCCGATCAGGGCGTCGACAGCCTCCTTGTCGGAGGAGCCGGTGATGACCAGGATCCCGTAATAGCCGGCGACCCCGAGCAGGGCCAGGCCGACGACCAGCAGGCCGGTTACCGAGCCGCCTTTGAAGGCGACGTCGAGCGCCGGCGGGACGCCGCCACGCGCTGCCTCGGCGACGCGTGAGTTGGCGCGGACCGAGACGTTCATGCCGATGAATCCGGTCGCGCCCGAGAGCGCAGCACCGATGATGAAGCCGATAGCGGTTTTGTAGTCCTGCAGGATCAGCAGGACGATCGCGATCGGCACCGCGACCGCGGCGATGATCGTGTACTGGCGGTTGAGGTAGGCCTGGGCGCCTTCCTGCACCGCTCCCGAGATTTCGCGCATCCGGTCGTTGCCCGCCGGCTTGGCGAGCAGGCGCTGGGTCACGACAAGTCCGTATACAACGGCGGCGCCTGCGCAAACGAGCGCGACGACTACCCCGTAGTCCGTCAAGAAGCTGGTCAAAGTACTTTCCTCCGGTGGGTTTAGCGGGCGCGAGTCTATATAGGCGAGCGGTTGTTTCGCTCTGCGCTGCCAGAATCGACTTGTCAGTCGGCCCTATCGAGTGCCAAGAGGGACTACGCGGGCTGCTCGACGCCGCCGTAAGTGCGCCGCGTCTCGGCTACCACCTGGCGCTGGATATCAGCGATCTCGGCGCCCCCGCGGAACGCCTCGCGTGCCCGCTCGGCCCCGTTCTTAGCCGGCAGCTCGACCTCGATCCCCAGCTGTGAGCGCGCCGGCTCGCTCCAGGCCAGGACCGACTCGAGCGCCGCCCGAGTCTCGACCTCGACCCCGCGCCGGAAGTCGATCAGCTTGCCGTCGGCGCCGTAGCGGATCGCCCGCCAGAGGTTCTCCTCGATCTCGCGGTCGGCGAGCGGCGCCCCCGCCCCTTCGTAGCCTTGCTCGTCGTAGTCGAGCGCACTCTGGGCGACGCAGGCGGTGATCAACCCAGCCAGCGCCGTCGCCTCCTCGCCGCGGGTCTGGGCGTCGCAGATCCGCACCTCGACCGTGCCGAACGTGTGGTGCGGCCGCACGCTCCACCACAACTGGGTCGACTCGACGACGCTCTCGGTCCGCACCAGTAGGTCGACGAACTCGGCGTAGCTCGCCCAATCGTGGAACGGCGAGGGGACGCCGCAGCGCGGGAAGGTGCGGGTGAAGATCTCGCTGCGGACCGAGTGCAGGCCGGTGTCGCGCCGGTCGAGAAAGGGCGAGTTGGCGGAGACCGCGAGCAGCAGCGGCAGCAGCTCGCGCATCCAGTCGCAGACCGCGATCGCCCGGTCAGCGCCGCGCACCCCGACGTGGACGTGCAGCGACCAGGTGTTGTTGCGCTGCGCGACCCAGCCGAGTTCCTGGCGCAGCCGGTTGTAGTGCTCGGTGTCGATGATCCGTTGGTCGAGGTAGTTGGCCCAGGGATGAGTGCCGGTGGCGCCGAGCGCCAAGCCCATCTCAGCGGCCAGTGCGAACAGCCGCCGGCGCCGCTCTCCCTGCCGCGCCACCGCGTCGGCGAAGTTCTCGCCCCGGCCGGAGCGGATCTCGATCTCGGCGGCGATCAGCTCGCCCGCCGCCGACTCGGCCAGCACCTCGTCGCGCTGGCAGGCGGCATAGAGGTCCTCGAAGCGATGCGCCAACTCGAGCGAGCCAGGGTCGAGGATCGCGAACTCCTCCTCGAGCCCGATCGTGAAGTCGGTCGAGGCCTCGAAGCTCTCGCGGGCGCCGTCGAGGTCCACGGTTAGGAGGTCAGGCCAGGTAGAAGTAGAGCGCGTAGAGCAGGTCCACAGCCGGGCTCGAGGTGTGGACCGTGACCTCCGGCGGCACCTGCAGGAGCTGCTCGGAGTAGTTGAAGATGATCTTCACGCCGGCTTTGACCAGGCGGTCGGCGACCTCCTGGGCGGCATCGGCGGGAACGGCGAGGACGCCGACCACGACCTCCTCGTCGCGGACCACGGTGTCGAGGTCGCTGAGCTCGCGCACAGTCAGCTCGCCGATCTGTGTCCCGACCACCTCGGGGTTGGAGTCGAAGACAGCCACTACCTGGAAGCCGTGGTCGGCGAAGATCGCCGAGGAGGCGATCGCCTGGCCGAGGTGGCCGGCGCCGAAGAGGGCGATGTTGTGCTGCCCCGAGGTGCGGAGGATCTTGCGGATCTCCGAGACCAGCGAGTCAACGTTGTAGCCGACGCCGCGCTTGCCGAACTTGCCGAAGCCGGAGAGGTCGCGGCGGATCTGGGTCGGGTTGATGTGGGTGTACTCGGAGAGCTCCTGCGAGGAGATCGTCTCGCGGCCCATCTTGCGCGCCTGGGTCAGCACCTGCAGGTAGCGACTGAGCCGCGCCGCAACTCCCAGCGACAACCGCTCGCCTTCCACCGGGAAGGCGCCCGCGTCGAACTCTTCGATCACCTCGACCATGCCCCCACAGTATCGAGCCGGGCGCGTACCGACGCCTCGTCGAAGACCAACTCAGAGGCGACGACGCCGTCGACCTCGACAACCGGGATGCGCTCGAGGTGGCGTCGCAGCAGGAGATCGTCGCTCTCGATGTCGATCTCGTGCAGCTCGAAGCGGTACCCCGCCAAGTGGAGATTGACCAGCGCCGCGATCGCCTCCTCGCAAAGATGGCAGCCGGGACGGGAGTAGACGAGGACCTCGGCCACGGTTGCTCAGTGAGCGACAGCGAGCGGCGCCTCGCCGCTGGCGAAGGCGTCGTAGTCGAGGTAGTCGGGGTAGGCGATGCGAGGCGCGTAGCGGGCGGCGGAGCCGATCATCGCCGCGTTGTCGGTGCAGAGCTGGAGCGGCACCAGCTTCAGCCGCACGCCCTGTTCCTCGCAGAGCGCCGCGACCGCCGCCCGCAGGGGACCGTTGGCGGCGACGCCGCCGCCCAGCGCGACCGCCTCCCAATCGCCGCGTTTGAGCGCCCGTTTCAGCTTCGAGACCAGCTGGCGGACCACCGCCGCCTGGAAGGAGGCGGCGAGGTCGGCACGCCGCTCCGCCACCGCCTCCGGCCCGAGTTCGCGGCAGCGATAGACGAGCGCCGTCTTCAGGCCACTGAAGCTGAAGTCGAGGCCGGGGTTGCGGGCCATTGCGACCGGCATCTCGAACGCCTCCGGGTCACCTCCCTCGGCCTCCTTCTGCAGCGCCGGGCCACCCGGGAAGCCGAGTCCGAGCAGCCGCGCCGACTTGTCGAAGGCCTCGCCGGCGGCGTCGTCGTGGGTCTGGCCGAGGAGCTCGTAGCCCGCGTAGTCGCGGACCCCGGCGAGCAAGGTGTGGCCGCCGCTGGCGACCAGGCAGAGAAAGGGCGGCTCGAGCGGCTCGGGCTCGAGGAAGTTGGCGGCGACATGGCCCTGCAGGTGGTCGACCGGGATCAGCGGCAAGCGCCGCGCCGCGGCGATCGCCTTCGCGGTCGAGACGCCGACCAGGAGTGCCCCGATCAGGCCGGGCCCGGCGGTGACGGCGACCGCCTCGACCTCGTCCAGCCCAACCCCGGCCTCCTCCAAGGCCGCTGTGACCAGCGGGGCGGCCAGCTCGAGGTGGTGGCGAGCGGCGACCTCGGGGACGACGCCGCCGAAGGCGGCGTGGGCGGCGTGCTGCGAGGAGATCAGGTTGGCGAGGATCCGCGGCCCGTCGAGCACCGCAGCGCAGGTGTCGTCGCAGGAGGTCTCGATGGCAAGGATCAGGCTGCGGTCGTCCACCGGCAGCATCAGTCCAGCCACATGATCAGCGCGTCCTCGCCGTTGTCGTGGTAGTAGCGAGGGCGGACACCGGCCGAGCGGAAGCCGAACCGTTCGTACATCTCGATCGCCTTGCGGTTGGAGACGCGGACCTCGAGCGTGAACGGCAGCACCCCACGCGCATCCTCGACCAGCCGCTTCATCAGCGCCCAGGCGATGCCGCGGCGGCGGTGCTCGGGAGCGATGGCGATGTTCATCAGGTGCCAGACCTGGTCGTAGCGCGAGCAGATCACGTAGCCGAGCAGGTCGTCGCCGGTGCTGGCAGCGAGGCAGATCCCGGACGGCTTGGAGAGCTCGAGGACGAACATCGCCAGCGACCAGGGGGTCGGGAAGGAGCGCCGCTCGATCGCGATCACCGCCGGCAGGTCGCTGTAGGCGAGCCGGCGCACCTTGACCTCCCGGGTCAGGCTCTCATTTGGCTCTCTGGAGAGAATCTCGCTCACGCCAGCGCTCCGCGTCTGGGGGTCGAAGGTAGATCGGCTCGAGCGGCCCCGCCTCCCCCTCCATCGCCGCCGCCAGGGCGCAAACATCGCGCGCCGCGACGCGGTGGACGGGATCGGAGTCGTCCGGAATGCGGACGCCATCCACGGTCAGCTCTGCTCGAAATCGTACCGCGCCGGGGCCGGCGACAGACGGCGCGGTTTCCAGAGCCGCGAGGCGCTCGGCAAGCTGCTCGGGCCGGCAGACGAAGGGGTCCCAAAGCCGCCCGCCATCGTCCCCGTAGAGCGCCGCGAAGACCTCTCCGCGGTAGCCGTCGAGGACGGCCAGACGCGCGCCGCTCGCCCCCGGCTGGGCGCCGATCCCGTGGCCGACCGCGTCGAGGGTGCCGACCCCGCGCGTCGGCAGTCCGAGGCCGGCGGCGAGGCCGCGGGCAGTGGCGACGCCGATCCGCAGACCGGTGAAGGAGCCGGGCCCGAGCCCGACCGCGATCAGCTCGACCGCCGCCCAGCCACCAGCCGCACTCGCCGCCGCCTCGACCTCGCCCAACAGCGCAGTCGCGTGGCGCGGCCGGCCGGCCGTCGAGAGGCCGAGCTGCGAAGCGTGCAGGACCTCGCCGTCGCGCCAGGCGCAGACTGCGGTGTCGGTGGTCGCAGTGTCGAAGCCGACGACGACCAGGGGTTTGACCTCCGCGCCGGCCGGGGGGCGCTAGCGTTTCACCCGGAAGGCGGTTGAGCCGACTTTTTTGCCTTTGACGAACCAGGAGACGACGTGGCGGCCGGGGATCGTCGAGGTGATCTTGTTCACGTAGAGGGTCCCTTGGTTGGCCTCCTGGGCTTTCGCGCAGAGGTTTTTGCCGCTCGGGAATTTGACGCAGACCGAGTATGCGACATCGCCTTTGAGGCTTTTGAAGAATGCTCCCTTTTTGCTTTGCCGCGGGCAGGCGTGGGCTGGTTTGGCGTTGCGTGAGATCCCGCAGCCGATGTAGTGCTTGTAGGCCGCGGCACTCGCCGATGCGGTCACCGCGCCAGCCAATAGCCCGGCCACGACCAACACCGCCACAAGCACCTTCAGTCCCCTCATGTCCATCCCTTCTGGCTCGGCTTCAAGTCCGCCGATGCTACCGGCGGTCGCTGAAAGCTCGATTAACGGTCAACTTCCACAACCCGCCTACCCTCGTCGAGGTGCGCCATGCGTACCGTCAGCGCCGGCTGGCCAAGCCGCTCAGCGCCGGCCGCTGGCCACTCGACAAAGGCGACCGAGTCCGGCCGCAAGTAGTCCTCGAGCAGCGCCGGGTCCTCGCCCTCGAGGTTGGCAAGCCGGTAGAGATCGAGGTGGGAGACGGGCAGCCGGCCGCCGCCGTAGCGCTGGCCGATCGTGAAGGTCGGTGAGGTGACCGGCTCGGTGACGCCGAGACCGCGGCAGGCGCCGCGGATCAAGGTCGTCTTGCCGGCCCCGACCTCGCCCGAGACGACAACCAGGTCGCCGGGCCCGAGCCGCTCGGCGAGGCGGGCGCCGAGCGCTTCCGTCTCGGCGGCCGAGGCCGTCTCGATCCGCATCCACCTCGACCCATCAGCCGAAGAAGCCGAGCTGATCGTCGCGGGGCGGCGGCTCGGCGGCAGCCTCGGTGCGCGCCTCCTCCGCTTCCAGCTCCTCCCGTGAGGGCATCGGCTCGGGTAGCGGTTTCGAGAGCAGCGCCGGGATCGTCGCGAAGTCTTCGCGCAGTTGCTGCTTGACCGCCGGGGTCCGCAGCGCTGCTGCCGGGTGGAAGAGCGGCAGCAAGTAGACGGTGCGGCCACCGAGCTCGTGCACCTGCGGCTCACCGCGGACGCGGGTGATTCCGGTCGGGCTGCCGGTCAGCAGCTTGGTCGCGAAGTTGCCGAGGGTGCAGACGACGCGCGGCTCGATCAGCCGCACCTGTTCCCAGAGATAGGGCTCGCAGGCCTGGATCTCGCCCGGCTGCGGGTCACGGTTGCCGGGTGGCCGCGACTTCAGCACGTTGGCGATGAAGACCTGCTCACGCGAGAGCCCGATCTCGACCAGCAGGTCGTTTAGCAACTGCCCGGCGCGGCCGACGAACGGCAGCCCCTGACGGTCCTCTTCGGCCCCCGGCGCCTCGCCGACGAACATCAGCTCGGCGTTGGCGTCACCGGCACCGAAGACCGCCTTGGTGCGGGTCTCGTACAGGGGGCAGCGAGTGCAGTCGGCGACTTCGCGGTAGAGCTCAACCAGCCGCTCGCGGCGCTCGGCGGCGTCGGTCGCACTCATCCCTGCTCCCGTTTCTTCTTCGCCGCGGCGAGCCGCTCGCCACGGGCCGCCTCGCGCTCGCGGCGGCGCGATTCGTCCGAGCGGACCGCCGCTCCACGCGGTTGGCGCCCCGGCGGCGCGAATCCGGAGAGCAGCCGCCGCGTGCGGTCTGAGCCGCAGCTCGGGCACGGCAGCGCCTCGGCACCGGCGGCGACAAGCTCCTCGAAGCGCTCGCCACACCCCTCGCACTCGAACTCGTAGATCGGCATTCAGGCCCAGGCTAACGTCCGATGCGGAGTGGGCGCGCGGGTGACCGAATGGGTACGGGGCTGCCGAGAGGGTTTGCAGCGGTTCCTCCCAGTCCCTAGGGTGGTTGGAACGCAGTCTGGCCGGTCCCCAGGGCCACAGGCACGCCGGTCAGGCGGAGAGGTTGTGGAGATGTTCTACTGCGAGCGCTGCGGGTCCCGGTTCAACGAGACGGTGGCCGCGGCGAGCTCCAACTGCCCGCGTTGTCGCGAGGCGGACAGCGTCGAGGCGCCGTTGCGCTTCCGACTCTTCTCGCGCTCGGCCCTGCGGGTCGCGGGCATCGAACCGAAGCCAGCGCCGCGGCACCCGGCCGAATCGGCCAACCCCTAGCGCGGCGGCCGCTCGAAGAAAGTGACGAAGGCGGTGGTGGGGATCTCCCCGTCACCGTCCTGGCCGTCAGCGCTGCCGTCGTCAGCCGCGGCCTCAGCGCCGCGCTCGGCGCGGCGCTGGTCGCTGGCGGCGCGAACCGCGAACAGCCGCTCGACCATCTCCGCGTAGAGCTCGGCGAGTTCCCCCCAGCCGTCCTCGTCGACCACCATCGGCATCCGCACGACGTGGGCATCGGGGCGCTGGTTGAAAGTCTTGGCGTCGATGGCGATGGTCGCGTCGGCCGCTGCCAGCTGAACCGTGAGCCGGGCGAACTGGAGCCGCCCGTCGAGCGGCAGGTCGGCGTTTTCGGCGGTGTCGACGTAGGGCATCACGATCGCTCGGTAGAAGTGCTGGATCGAGCCGCGCACCGGCCGTTCGCCGACCAACTCGATCGCGCCGGCTTTGAGCAGGGTCGCGACGTGATAGCTGACATCGCTGAGCGGCTTGCGGAACTCGATTGCCAGTTCTGCCGGGCTTGCCGTGCGGTCAGCGAGGGCGGTGAGGCAACGGGCGCGCAGCGGGTGGGCGACTACCGAACCGATCGTGCGGTCGATGTCGCGCTTGTTGGCCGAAGCCATGGTTGTCCTCCGGTCGATTGTGATTGGGCGAGCATTCTAACCCGGTCCCGAGGCCTCGACCTGAATTTAGGATAAGTGCTTAGAAAGATCGAAGTTCTTTTAGCACTCTAGATTGTTTTAGCGCCGAGCAGGTTCACCCGCTTACCGAAGGGGGGTGATCACGTGAAGATGGCAATCTCGGCGCAGGCCGTCCCGGCTGTGTCCACGACCAAGTCCTCGTGATTTCAGGCGCCGGCCTCATCCCCACGGCGGGGCCGGCGCCGCTCTACAGCAGCGGCTCCCACTCCCAGTCGCTGTTCGACACCAGGCTCTCCTGGTCGAGGTAGCGGCGGAAGTCGGCGAGCTCCTCGGGGTCGACGGCGTAGCCGTGCTCGGGGCCCGGGAAGCTGTGGCCGCGGACCTCCTCGCTATAGCGGCCGAGCGCCGCAACCATCTCCTCGTGGACCTCGGCGTAGCGCTTGACGAACTTCGCCATATGGCCGGTGGTGATGCCGAGTAGGTCGTGAAAGACGAGGACCTGGCCGGAGGTCGCCGGACCGGCGCCGATCCCGATCGTTGGGACCTCGAGCCGCTCAACGATCGCCGCGGTGATCTCCGCCGGGATCGCCTCGAAGACGATCGCAAAGCAGCCGACCGACTGCAGCGCCAGGGCGTCCTCACAGAGCTGGATCGCCGCCTGCGCCGACTTGCCCTGGGCTTTGTAGCCGCCGAGCGCGGTCGCGGTCTGCGGGGTCAAGCCGAGGTGGCCCATCACCGGGATTCCGGCGCGGACGATCGCCCGGGCGCGCTCGACCGAGACGCCGCCGGCCTCCAGCTTGACCACCTGGCAGCCGGTCTCCTTGATCAGCCGCTGGGCGTTCTGGATCGCCAGTTCGTTGCTTGCCTCGTAGCTGCCCATCGGCATGTCGCCGATCATCAGCGGCGTTTTTAGGCCGCGGCGGACAGCTTTGCCGAGGACGATCATCTCCTCCATCGAGACCAGATCGGTGCGCTCGTAGCCAAGCACCACGTTGGCAGCGGAGTCGCCGACCAGGACGAGGTCGACCCCGGCCGCCTCGGCAACGCTCGCCGAGGGGTAGTCGTAGGCGGTGACCATCACGATCGGTTCGCCGTTTTCCTTCATCTCCTGCAGCCGCGGCAGGCTCATCGCGACGCGGTCTTCGACGGGGGCGGTGTGGGACCGGCTTCCTGAGCTCATGAGACCAGCACCTCCGGGCGGTTGTCGACGGCGAGGGCGCGGTTGTCCTCGTCGACGTGGACTACTACGGGTTGGTAGCGCTCGAGATCGGCCTCGTCGTAGGCGCCGAAGGAGGCGACGATGATCTTGTGGCCGGGCTCGGTCAGGTGGGCGGCGGCGCCGTTGACCTGCATCGTCCCTGAGCCGGGCTCGCCATCGATCACGTAAGTAACGAAGCGCTGGCCGTTGTCGATGTCCCAGACGTGGACCTGCTCGTTGGTCAGCAGGTCGGCGGCGGCCATCAGCTCGGTGTCGATGGTGATGCTGCCGATGTAGTCGACGTCGCAGTCGGTCACCGTCGCGCGGTGGATCTTCGACTTCAGCATTTGCCTCTGCACAGTGCCTCCTAGTCGCTCTTGGTTGCCGAGGGGCCTTGGGCGGCCCGGGGGTCGATCAAGATGTTGTCGATCAGTCGCGCGGCGCCGACCGGGGCGGCGACGGCGACGAGCACGGGCCGCTCGCCGAGCTCCGCGACGGCCGCGAGCGTCTCGGCATCGCGCACCTCGAGGTACTCGGGCTCGATTCCGGCGGCGGCCAGCTCGGCCGCGCCGGCGGCGATCGCGGCGCCCAGCGAGCGGCCGCCGAGGGCAGCGTCGCGGACGATGGTGAGGGCGCGCGAGAGGGCGGCGGCGCGCTCGCGGTCGGCCGGCTCGAGGTAGGCGTTGCGCGAGCTCATCGCCAAACCGTCGGACTCGCGCACAGTCGGCAGCACCTCGATCCGCACCGGGAAGTCGAGGTCACGGACCATGCGACGAACGACGGCAGCCTGCTGCGCGTCCTTCTGGCCGAAGTAGGCGACATCGGGGCCGACCGAGTTGAGCAGCTTGGCGACGACGGTGGTGACGCCGCGGAAATGGTCGGGGCCGCGCCGCTCGGGGTCGCCGTCGAGCACCTCAGTGAGCGGGCCGCCGACCGCGACGGCGGTCGCAAATCCCTCCGGGTAGACCTCCTCAACCGGCGGCGCGTAGACGAAGTCGGCGCCGGCCTCGGCGGCTAGCCGCAGATCGCGCTCCTCGTCGCGCGGGTAGCTGTCGAGGTCCTCGCCGGGGCCGAACTGGGTCGGGTTGACGAACAGGCTCATCACCACCAGGTCGCACTCGGCGCGGGCCGCCCGCAGCAGCGAGAGATGGCCCTCGTGCAGGTAGCCCATCGTCGGCACGAGACCGATCCGCAGCCCCTCGCGGCGCGGCCGCTCGAGCGCATTGCGCAGCTGCACCTTGGCGCGGAGCACGCTCACGGCAGCGTCGTAGCTGGTTGCGGGTGCGACGAAATTGAGATTGAGATCCATAGGTCCATGCCCTTCAGGGTCACGGCCGGTTGCGAGTGAATTATACCCGGTCTCAGGCGGCGCTTTGGCGGTCTAGCGGCTCGAACTATCGTCCGCCGCGCGGTACTCGATTTCGCGCAGCGGCTTGGCTGGCGCCCCGGCACAGACGTGGCGCGCCGGCAGGTCGGCGGTGACCACCGAGTTGGCGCCGACCACGCAACGCTCCCCCACGCTGACCCCGCTGGTGACAACGCAGTTGACCCCGAACCAGACGTTGTCGCCGATCGTCACCGGCCCCTTTGAGGTGAAGCCCTGCCAGGTGATCGGCAGCTCGGGGTCGTCGTAGCGGTGCTCGGCGTCGCCGACAAAGCAGCCGTTGGCGAACATCACATGGTCGCCGATCGTCACCCGCCCCTGCGCCGCGACCATCGTGTTGCGGTTGAGAAAGCACCCCGCCCCGATCTCGATCTCCGCCTCCGGCGCCATCGTGATCCAGCAGCCCGGCTCGAGCAGCGTGCCTTCGCCGATCCGTAAGCGTCCAGAGTCGAGCGCCTCGAGGATCTCACCCTCGACCGGCTGGCGGATGAAGAAGCCCCCGCGGGCAGCGAGGCGGGCGAGGCGAAGGCGGTTGGCGAGGCGGCGGTTGCGTTCGTACCAGCGGTGCTTGGTGAGGTAGGTGCGGTAGCCGCGTTGGGATTGGGGCATGGCGGGGACGGTAGTTGGCGAGGGGGTGTTGCGAGGGGCTTTGTTGCGAGGGACTGGTTGCTAGGGGTCAGGGTTGGCGGCGGGGGCGATCGCCGGCAGGACCCCCTCATTCGCCCTCGTCGTCGGTGTTGAGGGTGCGGCTGACGCCCCGGAGGAGCTCCTCTCCTCAGGGCGCAAAACGTTCGGGGGTCCTACCGACACTCGCCCCAACGAAAGCGCGGTGGCCCAGGGTCAATCCCGCCCCTTCTCTCTTTGAGCTTGAAAGGGACGGGGGCTGGTCGGGGAGATCCGATGAGTTGGCGGCGAGCCGGCCGGGAGGCGTGGTGAGCTGTTCCTTTTGTCGGCTATTCCGACATAAGGAACAGCTCCAGCAGACCCCACCGCGCTTCGTCCCTTGTCAGCTACAAACCAAGTGGGTGGGGGTCCCGCCCGGTTTCGTTGGGGAGGGGTGTCGGGGTCCCGTCTGAAAACACTCAAGCGGAGCCGAAGGCGGAGCGTTTTCAGACGGGACCCCGGCGACCCTCCTCCACCAAACCCCGATCCCTCGCCGTCCCTCGCCCCGCCCCATACACTGCCGCCATGCCCGACCAACTCCGCGGCGGCATCGATCTCGGCGGGACCAAGATCCAAACGGCGATCATCGACGCCAGCGGCGACGTCAAGGGGGAGGCCCGGCATCCGACCCCCACCGAGGGCGGGCCACCGGAGATCGTCAAGGCCATGGGCGCGGCGCTCACCGAGGCCGCCGAACAGGCGGGGGTCGAGACGTCTGAGCTCGCTGGCATCGGCGTCGGCTCGCCGGGCGACGCCGACGAGAAGACCGGGGTGGTCTCCTCCGCCCGCAACCTGCCGGGCTGGGAAGGCAGCTTCCCGGTCGGCGAAACGCTCGCGAAGGATCTCGGGACCGAGGTCAGGATCGGCAACGACGTCGACGTCGCGACCCAGGCCGAGTTCCACCTCGGCGCCGGGCGCGAGTTTCAGACCTTGATCGGAGTCTTCTGGGGGACCGGTGTCGGCGGCGGCCTGATCCTCGACGGCAAGCCGTGGATCGGCCGCGGTGCCGCCGGCGAGATCGGCCACATGGTCGTCCAGCGGGGCGGCGCCAAGTGCACCTGCGGCCGCCGTGGCTGCATGGAGGCCTACGCCGGGCGAATGGCGATGGAAGCCGAGGCGCAGCGCCAGCATAAGGAGGGCGTGAAGACCGACCTCTTCAAGCTGATGGAGAAACACGACAAACCGCGGCTGACCAGCGGTATCTGGGAGCGCGCCCTCGACCACGGCGACAAACTCGCCAGCGACCTGCTCGAGCGGGCGATCGAGGCACTCGGCACTGCGATCGCCTCCGCCGTCAACCTGGTCGACCCCGAGGCGATCATCATCGGCGGCGGGCTCGGGATCCGCTTCGGCGAGCGCTTCATGGACCCGCTCACCGAGGAGATGGGCAAGCACCTGTTCGTCGACGAGCGCCCGCCCGCCGTGCGGGTTGCGATGCTCGGCGACCTGGGAGGCGCCATCGGCGCCTCCCTCTTGATCGCCGAGCGCTGAGCTCCCTAGACTCGGCCGGTTTCCCGCCGCTGCAGGCGGACGATCGCGTCGACCAGGACCGCGAGCAGCAGCACGCCGCCGGTGACCATCAGTTTGACCGGCGAGGAGAGCCCGAGCAGGTCCATCCCGTTCGCGATCGAGCCGATCACCAGTGCTCCAAGCAGAGCGGTCCAAACCGAGCCGCGGCCGCCGAACAGGCTGGTCCCTGCGATCACCGGGCCGGCGATCGCCAGCAGCAGGAGTTCGTTGCCGCCCGAGTTCTGGTTGACGGCGAACAGCCGCGAGGCGGCCATGATGCCGCCGATCGCCGCCATCGAGCCGGAGATCGTGAAGACCGCGATTCGCACCCCGTTGACCCGGATGCCCGCCCGGCGCGCCGCCTCGGCGTTGCCGCCGACGGCGAAGACGTGTCGGCCGAAGGTCGTCCGCTTGACCACGTACTCCATCCCGACCACGAAGCCGAGCAGGATCAGCACCGCCAGCGGCACACCGCGATCCGAGTTGAGGATCGCCACCGCGCCGATCACGATCGCCGAGATCACCGCCCATTTGAGGATCTGAGGCAGCGGGTTGCCGTTGCCGAGCCCGGCGGCGGCCCGTTTTCGGAGTCCGATCGCTACCACCGCGCCGTAGGCGACGATCACGACCGCGGCGATGATCCAGCCCACGGTGTTGGAGTAGAAGATGTTCGCCAGACCGGTGATCTTTGGGTCGAGGATGTTCAGCGACCCGGTCTTCCCCAGCACCTGTAAGAGCGCACCTTCCCAGGTCAGCAAGCCGGCCAGGGTGACGACGAACGAGGGAACGACAAATTTGCTGAACAGCGATCCCTGGATGAAGCCGATCGCGGCGCCGACCCCCAGCGCCGCGGCGATCGACAGGTATGCGTTCCAGCCGTGTTTGACGTTGAGCACCGCCATCACGGCCGCCGCCAGCCCGGACACCGCGCCGACCGAGAGGTCGATCTCTCCGAGTAGCAGGACGTAGACGACCCCGACCGAGATCAGCCCGATCGTGGTGATCTGGAGCATCAGGTTGGTCAGGTTCTCGGCCGAGAGGAACCGGTCTTCCTGGACCTGGAAGATGATCGCGATCAGGATCAGGCCGAATACGACCCGCAGCGAGGAGAGGTCGCCCTGGATCACCCGTCGCCCCGCCTCGCTGATGTGGAAGCGGCCCTGCTTCGTCTCCTCTGGTTTCGCCGTCTCGTCGCTCACGCTTTGCCCTCTCCCTGATCGGTCGGCTCGGGTTCGGCGAGCGCCGCGGCATCGGCTTTGACGCCCCGCGAGCCGTCGCCGAGGCCGGTGATCGCCGAGACGATCTGGTCCTCGGACGCCTCGCTGGTCTTGAAGTCACCGGCTTCGTGCCCGAGCCGCAGGACGAAGATGCGATCGGCGACCGCGAAGACGTCGACAAGGTTGTGGCTGATGACGACGACGCCGAGGTCACGCTCGCGCAACCGCCGGATCAGCGCCAGGACCTGTTTGGTCTGCGGCACTCCGAGCGCCGCGGTGGGCTCATCGAGCAGCACCACTTTCGGTTCGCCGAGCAGCGAGCGGGCAACGGCGACCTGCTGGCGCTGGCCACCCGAGAGCATCCCGACCTCGCTTCGTAGGCTGGGGATGGTCACCGCCAGGTTGGAGAGCAGCTCTCCTGCCTCGATGCTCCATCCTCACCTCGTCAAGCTGCCGCGAGATCAAGCCGGTACCAGACGCGACCTCCTCTTGGCCGAGGAAGATGTTGGCGACGACGTCGAGGTTGTCGGCGAGCGCGAGGTCCTGGTAGACGGTCGCGATCCCGAGATTGGTTGCGTCCTGCGGCCTTTTGATCGACACCTCTTGGCCCTCGAACCGGATCGTTCCCGAATCGGCGCCGTGGATGCCGGCAATCGTCTTTACCAGCGTCGACTTGCCGGCGCCGTTGTCGCCGACGAGGCCCACGACCTCGCCGGCGCTGACGGCAAAATCGACCCGGTCCAACGCGTGGACCGGGCCGAATTGCTTACTTATCCCCTCTAGCTGGAGTAGGGGCTGGGCCGAGCTCATTCTCAGCCCGAGATTCCCGCTTCTTTACAGGCCGAGGCGAATCCGCCTTCGCACAGTTCTTCCGGGGTGACCCATTTTTCGGCGATGACCGTGCTCTTGACGTTGTCTTTCGTCACCGGCGTCGAGGTCAGCAGGACTGACGGGACGTCGGTTTTACCGTTGTTGATTTCCTCGGTCGGTTCTTTGGTGCTGACTTCACCGGTTTCCCCAAGCGAGATCGCCATTTCGGCGGCGATTTCCGCCTCCGGGACGATCGGCTTGAAGATAGTCATGTACTGCTGGCCGGCGAGGATCCGCTGCAGACCCGCGACGGTCGCGTCCTGACCGGTAACCGGGATTTCTTCAGGGTTGATCCCGGCGCCTTTCAGCGCCGCAATCGCGCCGCCGCCGGTGTCGTCGTTGGCGGCGTAAATACCGGCGAACCCGCCGTTGCCGAGCGCGGTGATCGCCTGCTGCGCCTCGCGCTGGGCGTTTTCCGCGGTCCAGCCGGGGGTGTCATATTCTTTCGCGATTTCGACGCCCGCCGCTTCGAACGCTTTGTTCGAGCCTTCCTTGAACAGTTTGGCGTTCGGGTCAGCCGGATCGCCGTTGATCTTGATGATCGGACCTTTAGGTTTGCCGTCTTCTTTCAGTTTTTCGATCAGCGATTCCGCCTGCTGTTCGCCGACTTTTTCGTTATCGAAAGAGACGTAGCCGCCGACTTCGGAGTTTTCGATCAGGCGGTCGTAGCTCACCACCGGGACGTCCTGGGAGTGGGCTTTTTCGACAGTCGCCGCGGCCGATTTCGAGTCCATCGGGTCGAGGATCAGCACTTCGGCGCCCTGGGTCAGCGCCGCTTCGCCCTGGCTCTGCTGCTTTTCAGCATCGCCGCCGGCGTTGAAGTAGCTGACTTCACATTCTGGGCACTGTTCTTCGACCGCTTTTTCGATGCTCGGTTTGTCATTCGTTTCGTAGCGGGGCGTTTCGTTTTCCGGCAGCATCAGAGCGATCTTCAGATTGCCTCCGCCTTCGGCTTCTTCGCCCCCGCCGCCGGCATTCGCTTCTTCGCTGGTTTCTTCACCGCCGCCGGAACTGGTGCTGTCGTCCCCACCGCCGCAGGCCGTTGCGAACAGCGCCAGCGCAAGGCAGGCGAGCGCCGCCAGCAGGACCTTTCTCAAACTTGACCTGGGCATGTCTCCTCCTCTTTCATAGCCCGGTTGCTGCTGCCGACCCTACCCCTCTGGGTCGACGTTCAGGCGCACGCGAGCAGGGGTTTCCGCGAATTGGCCAATCATTGCCTGGCTGATAGGCCAGGATGTCCAGTGAGGGATGGGCCGTTAGGGGTCAGGGTTTGGCGGAGGTGGCCCAACGAAACCGGATAGGAACCCCACCCGCCTTGGTTTTAGAAGCTGACAAGGGACCAAGGTCCGCCGTCCCTCGCTGGGCCTGTTCCTTATGTTGGGATAGCCGACAAAAGGAACAGCTCGCGGATCTAGGGCGGATAGACCCTGGGCCTTCGCGCTTTCGTTGGGGCGAGTGTCGGTAGGACCCCCGAACGTCTTGCGACTGAGGAGAACAGCGCTCCGGGCGACAGCCCGCCCACTCCGATCGACGACAGGTCGAGTGAGGGGGTCCTGCCGGCGATCGCCCCCGCTAAACCCTGACCCTTAGGCGGCCACAGCCTCCCGCCGCCTTCGCCCCCCACGCTTCGGCTTCGACGGCACCACCAGCTCACTGAGGAAGCTGCCGGTGTAGGAGCCGGGGACGGCCGCAACCTCCTCCGGGGTCCCGACCGCGACAATCTCGCCGCCTTCTTCGCCGCCCTCGGGCCCGAGGTCGATCAGCCAGTCGGCCGTCTTGATCACGTCGAGGTTGTGCTCGATCACGACCACCGTGTTGCCGGCGTCGACCAAGCGGCCGAGCACGTCGAGCAGCCGCTGGACGTCGGCGAAATGGAGGCCGGTGGTCGGCTCGTCGAGGATGTAGAGGGTGTCGCCGGTGGCGACTTTGGAGAGCTCGGTGGCGAGCTTGATCCGCTGCGCCTCGCCGCCGGAGAGGGTCGTCGCCGGCTGGCCGAGGCGGATGTAGGAGAGGCCAACGTCGTGCAGCGTCCGCAGCCGGCGGGCGATCTTCGGCACGTTCTCGAAGAACTCGACCGCCTCCTCGACCGACATCTCGAGCACGTCGGCGATGCTCTTGCCTTTGAAGCGGACCTCGAGCGTCTCGCGGTTGTAGCGCTTGCCGTGACACTGCTCGCAGGGGACGTAGACGTCGGGCAGGAAGTGCATCTCGATCTTGATCTGGCCGTCGCCCTTGCAGACCTCGCAGCGGCCGCCCTTGACGTTGAAGCTGAAGCGCCCCGGCTTGTAGCCGCGGGCTCGGGACTCCTGGGTCTGGGTGAAGAGCTGGCGGATGTGGTCGAAGACACCGGTGTAGGTGGCCGGATTGGAGCGCGGCGTGCGGCCGATCGGCGACTGGTCGATGTTGATGATCTTGTCGATCTGGCTGAGGCCGTCGATGCCGTCGTGGGCGCCGGGTCGCAGCTTCGCCTGGTGCAGCCGGTTGGCAACCGCGTGGTGGAGCGTCTCGTTGACCAGGGTCGACTTGCCCGAGCCGGAGACGCCGGTGACGCAGCAGAAGACCTCGAGCGGGAAGGCCACCTCGATGTCCTTGAGGTTGTGTTCGCGGGCGCCGCGGACGAGCAGTGAGCCGCGCGGCTTGCGCCGTCTTGCCGGCACCTCGATCTGGCGTTTGCCCGCCAGGTACTGGCCGGTCAGCGAGGCCGCGTTCTTGGCGACTTCCTTCGGCGTGCCGGCGGCGATCACGTACCCTCCGTGTTCGCCTGCCCCGGGACCGAGATCAACCAGGTGGTCGGCCGCCTTCATCGTCCCCTCGTCGTGCTCGACGACGATCACCGTGTTGCCGAGGTCGCGCAGCCGGTCGAGGGTCGCGATCAGCTTCTCGTTGTCGCGCTGGTGCAGCCCGATCGAGGGCTCGTCGAGTACGTACATGACGCCGACCAGGTGCGAGCCGATCTGGGTCGCCAGCCGGATCCGCTGCGCCTCGCCGCCCGACAGCGAGCGGGCCGAGCGGCCCAGCGAGAGGTAGCCGATGCCGACGTTCTCGAGGAAGGCGAGCCGCTCGGTGATCTCGCGCACGATCAGTCGCGCGATCGCCCGCTCGGTCTCGGTCAGCTCCAGCTCGCGAATCCACACCGAGGCGGCGCGCGCCGAGAGCGCGCTGTACTCGGCGATCGAGAGCCCGCCGACCTTGACCGCGAGGCTCTCCGGCCGCAGCCGGGCGCCGTGGCAGGCCGGGCACGGCTGCTCGGCCATGTAGCCCTCGATCCGCTCGCGACTCGACTCCGAGTCGGTCTCCTCATAGCGCCGCTGCAGGTTGTTGACGATCCCCTCGAAGCGGACCTTGTAGGAGCGGCGGCGGCCGAAGCGGTTGGTGTAGCTGACCTGGTGGCGCTTCTCGCCGGTGCCGTAGAGGAAGATCTCCTTCTCCGCGTCGCTGAGCTGCGACCAGGGCACGTCGACATCGACGTCATACTCGCCCGCGACCGCCGCGATCAGCCGCTTCCAGTAGGCGCTGATGCCGCGGTTCCACGGCTGCAGGGCGCCCTCGGCCAGCGAGAGGGTCGGGTCGGGGACGACCAGCTCGGGGTCGATCACACGCTGGAAGCCGAGCCCGTGGCAGCGGTCGCAGGCGCCGTGGGGTGAGTTGAAGGAGAAGATCCGCGGCTCCAGCTCGGGGATCGAGGTGCCGCAGTTGAGGCAGGCAAACTGCTCCGAGAAGAGCATCGTCTCGGTGGTCTTCTCGCCATCGAGGATCTCAACTTCGATCAGCCCGGCGGCGAGGCCCGCGGCCGCCTCGACCGACTCCGAGAGCCGCCGCCGGAGCTCCGATTTCATCACCAGTCGGTCGACCACGACCGAGATGTCGTGTTTGTACTTTTTGTCGAGGACGATCTCCTCGTCGAGCCGCCGCAGCTCACCGTTGACGCGGACCCGCGAGTAGCCCTCGAGCCGCATCTGCTCGAGCAATTTCCCGTACTCGCCTTTGCGGCCGCGGACGATCGGCGCCTCGACCATGAATTTGGTCCCGTCCTCGAGCGTCATCAGCCGGTCGACGATCTGCTCCTGGGTCTGGCCGGTGATCTCGTCGCCGCACTCGGGGCAGTACGGCACCCCGATCCGCGCCCACAACAGCCGCAGGTAGTCATAAATCTCGGTTACGGTCCCCACGGTCGAGCGCGGGTTGCGCGAGGTCGTCTTCTGGTCGATCGAGATCGCCGGCGAGAGGCCCTCGATCGAGTCGACGTCGGGCTTCTCCATCAGCCCGAGGAACTGACGCGCGTAAGCACTCAAGCGACTCGACGTAGCGACGCTGCCCCTCGGCGTAGATCGTGTCGAAGGCAAGGCTCGACTTGCCCGAGCCGGAGAGCCCGGTAATCACGATCAGCGCGTCGCGGGGCAGTTCGAGGTCGATGTCCTTGAGGTTGTGCTCGCGGGCACCGCTGATGACGATTCGGTCCGAGGCGGCCACTTCACATAAGTCTAGCTAGGCGAACAGACGTTCCCCCGGGGAGAATTCGCCACTCGCGAGCACTTGTCCCCGGTATGCGGGGAGAAATGCGTTCGCATCGGGCTCTCGCCGAACTAGCGGCGCGACAGCATGGCGTCGTCTCATTTCGGCAGCTGCGCGAGCTCGGCTTCTCGAAGGGGAAGATCTCGCGCTCCTACGAGGCGTTCCGCCTGGTGCGCATCCATCGCGGCGTTTACGCGGTCGGGCACGGCGAGATAAGCGACCACGGGCGCTGCATGGCGGCGGTTCTGGCGGCCGGTCCCGAGGCGGTAGTCAGTCACCTGTCCGCTGCCTGGCTGTGGGCGCTCTACGACAGCTGCCCGGCGGAAGTGGAGGTCACGGTGGGCGCTTCGCGACATCGCCGCCGAGGCATTCGCATCCATCGCGCAAGTGGTTTCGGGGCGGATTGGGGTCACATCGATCGCGTACCCGTCGCGACCCTTCTGCCCACGCTCCTGGGTGTCGCCGCGACGCGACCCGGGAGAGAGCTGAACGACGTGATCGACCGGGCAAAGAGGCGCGACTTGCTGGACCTGGGCTCGATCGACCACTTCCTCGCCGGTCGATCGCGATCCCCCGGCGCCGCCCAGCTGAGAATCGCGCTCGACATCTACCGGGACCCCGTCTTCGACCGGGCTCGCTCTGAGCTCCTCTTTCTCGACCTCGTCAAGCGGGCAGGCTTGCCCCGCCCCACCCTGAACAGCTGGGTGGGTGAATTCGAGATCGACGCCTATTGGGAGACGGAGCGGTTCGCGGTAGAAGTCGACGGCTGGGAGACGCACGGGACGCGAAGGGCGTTCGAGCAGGACCGGGTGCGGACCGAAGACATGAAGCTCGCTGGGATCGACACGATCCGGATCACCGCTCGACGAATCGAACGCGAGCCTCACGAGGTCGCCCGGCGCCTCAGCCTCCACCTCTCCCGCCGCCGCTCCGACCTGGAGAACTGACGCCGTTGCACTTGTCCCCACCCGTTGCAGTTGTCCCCGGTATGCGGGGACAACTGCACTCGGTGGGGACAAGTGCAACGGGTTCTCAGAGCGCGACGGAGAGCTTGCCGCGGTACTCGCGGGCCTTGGGGTCGGCAGGGTCCTCGTTGATCAGGCCGACGATCGCTTGGCGCAGGAGGTCGCGGGTGTCGCCGGCGTCGCCGTTGTCGGGCTGGGCACCGATCTCGGCGATCAGCGCCTCGATCGCGGCGTCGCGCTCGCCGCGGCCGAGCGCCTCGAACGCCGCCGGCGCGACGCCCGCCTGCGAGAGCTTGACCCGGGCGGTGATTCCCTGGGCGTCAAAGTCGCCGGGGTGGCCGGCGACCGCTTCCAGGGCCTCCTCCTCCGCCCCGCGCGCCAGCCGCGCCCGGCCGAGCGCGACTGCGACATCAGCGCGGCGGGGGTCGAGTTCGTGCGCCTCGCGCAGCGACAGCTCGTCGCCTTTGGCCAGCAGCTCGTCGACCTTCGATGGCAGCAGCTCGTCAAAGAAGGCCTCGACCTGCGGCGGCGGCAGCGCGCCGACGAATTCGTTGACGATCTCGCCATCTTTGAATGCTTTTACGGCAGGAATGCCCTGAATTCCGTAGCGCTGCGCCAGGCCCGGGTTGGCGTCGGTTTCGACCTTGGCCAGCAGCACGCGGCCGCCGCGGCTCGCCTCGGCCGCTTCCAGCGCCGGGGTCAGCTGCCGGCAGGGCCCGCACCACTCAGCCCAGAAGTCGACCACGACCGGCGTCTCTTTCGAGAGCTCGATCACGTCGCGGTCGAAGCTCGCTTCGGTCACCTCTAGGCCCATCGCCACACCTCCTCGCACGGCAGAGTCATCTAGACCGCCGTCATCCCGTCGAGGTCGCGGCGCAGCTCCTTCAGCTCATCTCGGATCCGGCCCGCCTCCTCGAAGCGCAGGTCTTCGGCCGCGACCTGCATCTCCTCCTCGAGGACGACGATCGTCCTCTCCAGCTCCTCCGGCGTGGCGAAGTCGTCGCCTTTGCGGCGGCGGCGCCTGCGCGGCGCCCGGTCTTCCATCGCCAGCAGCTCGGACATTTCAGAGATCCCCTTGCGGACAGTCGCCGGGGTGATCCCGTGCTCCTCGTTATAGGCGAGCTGAATCGCACGGCGGCGGTCCGTCTCCCGCAATGCTGCTTTCATCGCATCCGTTTCCTTGTCGGCGTACATCAGCACCTTGCCGTCGACGTTCCGCGCGGCGCGGCCGATCGTCTGCACCAAGCTGGTCTCGCCGCGCAGGAAGCCCTCCTTGTCGGCGTCGAGGATCGCCACCAGCGAGACCTCGGGCAGATCGAGGCCCTCGCGCAGGAGGTTGACGCCGACCAGCACGTCGTACTCGCCGAGTCGCAGGTCACGGATGATCTGGATCCGCTCCAGGGTGTCGACCTCGGAGTGCAGGTAGCGGACCTTGACCCCGTACTCGAGCAGGTAGTTGGTCAGGTCCTCGGCCATTTTCTTGGTCAGCGTGGTCACCAGGGTGCGGTCCCCGGACTCGGTCCGAGCTCTGATCTCGTTCATCAGGTCGTCGATCTGGTTCTTCGTCTCGCGCAGCTCGATCGCCGGGTCGACGATCCCGGTCGGGCGCACGATCTGCTCGACGGTGCGCGCCGATTCGGCCTTCTCGAACGGCCCCGGCGTCGCCGAGACCATCACCAGCTGCGGCACCCGGGCGAGGAACTCGTCGAACTTCAGTGGCCGGTTGTCGATCGCCGACGGCAGCCGGAAGCCGTAGTCGACCAGGGTCGTCTTGCGCGAGCGGTCGCCCTCGTACATGCCGCCGATCTGCGGCACGGTTTGGTGCGACTCGTCGACGAAGGTGACGAAATCGTCCGGGAAGTAGTCGATCAGGGTGTGCGGTGGGCTGCCGGGCGGGCGGCCGTCGAGGATCCGCGAGTAGTTCTCGATCCCAGAGGTGAAGCCGAGCTCCTTGATCATCTCGATGTCGTAGGCGGTGCGCTGCTGCAGCCGGTGCGACTCGAGCAGCTTGCCTTCGTTCTCGAGCTCGGCGATCCGCTGTTCCAATTCCGTCTTGATCTCGGTCACCGCGCGCTCGAGCGTCTCGTCTTTGGTCACGTAGTGGGAAGCCGGCCAGACCGAGACGTGGTCGATCTCGTCGAAGATTTCTCCGGTCAGCGGGTCGAAGTGCTGGATCGACTCGATCAAGTCGCCGAAGAGGGCGATTCGGTAAGCCGACTCCGCGTAGGAGGGCATGATCTCCAGCACCTCGCCACGAACCCGGAAGGAGCCGCGGCCGAGCACCGAGTCGTTGCGCTGATACTGGATTTTCACCAGCTTGCGGAGGACGTCGTCGCGGTCGATTTCCTTGCCGACCTGGAAGAGCTGCATTTTTTCGTTGTAGACCTGGGGCGAGCCGATCCCGTAGATGCAGGAGACCGAAGCGACGATGATCACGTCGCGGCGGGCGAACAGCGCCGCCGTCGCCGCGTGGCGCAAACGGTCGATCTCGTCGTTGATCGAGGAGTCCTTCTCGATGTAGAGGTCCTGGGCCGGAACGTAGGCCTCGGGCTGGTAGTAGTCGTAGTAGGAGACGAAGTAGGAGACCGAGTTGTCGGGGAAGAACTCGCGGAACTCGTTGCAGAGCTGCGCCGCCAGGGTCTTGTTGTGAGCGATTACCAGCGCCGGCCGCTGCACCTCGGCAATCGTCGCCGCCATCGTGAACGTCTTGCCGGTGCCGGTGGCGCCGAGCAGCGTCTGGAAGCGATCGCCGCCGCGCAGACCCTCGGCCAGGCCCGCGATCGCCTTCGGCTGGTCAGCCGTCGGCGTATAGGCGGGGTTCAGTTTGAATTCCGACACGTTCGTGACCTTAGCTGCACG
Source organism: uncultured Actinomycetes bacterium (assembly GCA_963729055.1). Classification (GTDB taxonomy): domain Bacteria; phylum Actinomycetota; class Thermoleophilia; order Solirubrobacterales; family 70-9; genus VAYN01. The sequence continues at coordinate 533,399 of CAVSMQ010000010.1, forward strand.
ACAACTCGGGCTTCGCGCAGATCCTGGCTCGGCAGCCAGTCGCTATAGGCTCAGCCGTCGATGCCGCCGCTCCGCGCCCTCCTCGCCGCCTTCTTCACCCTCGCCGGCTCGCTGCACTTCGCCCGGCCGAGGCCCTACGAAACGATCGTCCCTCCGATCCTGCAGCCGTGGAAGAACGAGATCGTCGCGCTCAGCGGTGCCGCCGAGTTGGCCGGTGCCGCCCTCGTCGCCCCGTCTTCGAGCCGCCGCCTCGGCCGCTGGTGGCTGCTCGCCCTGCTCGCCGCCGTCTTCCCGGCCAACGTCCACATGGCCGTCAATCCGGAGCAGATCGAGGGCCTCGACCTGCGCAAGATCCCCCGCTGGCTGCTCTGGGCCCGCCTTCCGATCCAGCCCCTGCTGATGGTCTGGGTCTGGCGCGCGACGCGTTGAGCGCGCCGCCTCCCGCTCAGGCGGACGGGGCGCCGACGGGTTCGGCGGCGATCGGCTCGCGTTCGGTCTTCGCCCAGTTGCCGCGGGAGAGGAGCTGGCGGCCGGTGGCGCGGATCAGGACCGGCCAGAGGAACCAGGTGTAGACGGTGTAGACCTGGGCGATCGAGGAAGCCAAGCAGCCAACCGAGCGGGCCCTGCTCGGAGCGGGCGGCGATACAGCCGAGGGTGGTGCCGCCGAAGGCGAGCAGGTAGAAGAAGAGCAGCTGCCAGGTCGGGCCGCCGCCCCAGAAGGGGACTTCGCCGCTAACCCAGAGGAAGAGGGCGCCGACCAGGCCGAGGCCGATGATCCCCTGCCAGAAGGGCATCAGCAGGTAGAGCAGCTGCTCGACGCGGGCGCCGAGGCCGAAGGGGGCGTGGGTGACGGCGCGGCGCAGGCCGATCGCCTGCAGGTTGCCCTGCGACCAGCGGGTGCGCTGGCGGAACAGCGGCCGCAGCCGCGAGAGCCCCTGCTGGTCGACCGTCGCGCGGAGGTCCTGGCGGCCCTCCCAGCCGGCAGCGAGGAGACGCAGGCCGAGGTCCTGGTCCTCGGTCAAGCTTGTCGCGCCAGGGTCCCTCCTCGTCGGCGACGGCGTCGAGGGCAGCGAGGCGGTTGAACTGGCCGTTGCCGCCCATCCCCGCCGTGCCCCAGTGGTCGCGGCCGGCCTGGAAGAGGTGGCCGTAGACCGCGAACTCGACGTCCTGCAGCCAGGTCAGCGGGTTCTGGCGGTTGTAGATCCGGACCAGCGACTGGACGCCGCCGACCGCAGGGTCCTGCGAAGTGGCTGGCGGCGTAGCGCGGCGCGTCGGCGTGCAGGCGGCCGTCGGCGTCGACGATGGCGACGATCACCCGCTCGCGGTCCTCGATGTCGCGCAGGCCGCGGTAGGCGTAGTTGAGCGCCAGCCGCCTTGCCCTTCTGCGCGTCGGGCTTTTCGCGGCGCAGGACGAAGAGATCGGGGTGCTCGATCGCGGCGAGGATCTCCGGGGTGCGGTCGGTCGAGGCGTCGTCGATGACGACGATCCGGCGCCGCGCGACGGGCAGCTCGAGCAGCCGCGCGACCGAGTCGGCAATCGTCACCTCCTCGTTCAGCGCCGGGACCAGGAAGACCCAGGTGAAGGCGTCGGCGCCCTCCTCGGGCGCCGGCGGCGGGTGGACGATCGCCGCGTGGCCGCGCACGAACAGCAGCAAGCTCCAGAGGAACATCACGACGACGATCGCGAAGCAGACGCCGAAGAGGATCTGCCAGGCGAGCGCCAGGCCGGCGAAGGGCCAGATGAGCGCGACCGGGAGGACGGCGGCGACGTCCATCGCGCGCCTAGCCCTCGACCAGGTAGGTCGACTCCTCGTCGTCGGCGGTCACCGCCGGCATCGACCCGAGGAGGCCCTCGAGCATCTCGAACGCGACGGCGTCGTCGGGGCCGAAGCCGGCCGCCAGCGCCACCGCCTCGCGGCTGTAGCCGGGGCCGAACTGTTCGGGCGCGTTCTTGCCGAGCAGGATGTGCTCGAGCGCGCCGGCGATCCGCGCCGCCGCCTTGCCGTCGCCGTAGGGGTTCGGCGCCGACGCCATCTTCCCGTAGGCCGCGCTCGTCCTCGAGCAGGCGGGAGCCTTCGGCGAAGATCAGGTCCGGGTCGGTGCCGACCAGGCGCAGGGTGCCGGCGGCGATTCCCTCGGTGCGCTCGGTCGTCTCGCGGGTAACCAGGACCGGCTTGCCGAGCGAGGGCGCCTCTTCCTGGATGCCGCCGGAGTCGGTGATCACCAGGTGGGCGCGGGCCGAGCAGGCGCGAGAAGGTCGCGTAGCCGAGCGGCTCGGTCAGCAGCACGTTGTCGAGGCCGCTGAGCCGCTCGGTCAGGACCTCGCGAACGCGCGGGTTCGGGTGCACCGGCAAGACGAAGTGGACGTCGCTCTCGGACGCCGCCAGGCGCGCCACACCCTCGGCGATCCCGCGCAGGCCGTCGCCCCAGTTCTCGCGCCGGTGGGCGGTGATGACGACGATCCGGGCGTCGCTGTCGTGCAGCGCCTGCAGCTCGGGGTTGGCGAAACGGACGTCGATCGCCGAGGCCCACTGGAGGGCGTCGATCCCGGTGTTGCCGGTGACGAAGACCTGGGAGACCGGCACCCCCTCGCGGACCAGGTTCTGCAGGTTCGCCGAGGTCGGGGCGAAATGCATCGCGCCGATTTTCGAGATCACCTGACGGTTCAGCTCCTCCGGGAACGGCATCAGGTTGCTGCCGCCGGTGCGCAGGCCGGCCTCGACGTGCATCACCGGGATGTGGAGGTGGAAGGCGGAGAGCGCCGCAGCCATCGCCGAGCTGGTGTCGCCGTGGACCAGAGCCGCCGCCGGCCGCCGGCCGGAGAGGACGTCGTCGGGGGTCGGCTGCGCGTCGGGGTCGATGTCGAAGCGCTCGACGCAGAAGTCTTCGAAGCGCTGCATCACCGAGGCCACCCGCTCGTTCAGGTGGGCGCGCCGCGAGCCCGCCCAAAGCGTTACGTCGGGCCGGATCTCGGCCAGCTCGAAGATGTACTCGACAAGGCGGTTGTGCTGGCCGGTCGAGACCACGATCGGCTCGTAGTACGGGCTCTCCCGCAGAGCCAGGATCACTGGCACCAGCTTGATCGCCTCCGGCCTGGTGCCGACGACGATCGGGATCAGCAGCTTGTCTTGGGTTCGCTGGCCGTCGAACATGGCTGTACGCCAGCGTTATCGGAGCGCTCAGGGGCCTGCTTGAGGCGAATTAAGGAATAAGTTCTTCAAGGAAACCGCCCAGCGGGCCGAGGATCCCACTCGCCCCTTCGAAGATTTTGCGGCCGTCCTTGACCAGTTCGATCGCCTGATCGAGCGGGATCTGTTCGAGCGCGCCGCGCAGCGGCACCGCGAGGAAGGGGGTCAGCGCTCCTGCTTCTTCGGCGTCGTCGACGGCGCGAACCAGTCCAGCCCGAATCGCTTTGGCAAGTTTTTCGTCATCGATCCCGTACCTCTTGGCGAACCTTTCGCGCGCCTCGTCGGTGGCGAGGGCGCGGGCCAGGGTCTCGCGGCTGACCCCGAGCTGGCAGGCGGCGCCGTCGAGCGCCGAGAGCGTGAACTGCTCGGCGATCTGCTGCAAGCCCTGCGGGTCGCGCCAGGGCCGCGGCTTGCAGGGGTCTTGCGACTTCAGCGGCTCGTAGCTGGCGCCGCCGGCCGCCAGGTAGGCGCCGACCAGCAGCAGCGAGGCGAGGATCGCGCCGCCGACTAGGAGCTTGGCGCGGGTCACCGGACTGTTCCTTTTGCCCGTGTGGCGAACATAAAGAACAGCTCGCCGCTCATAGGTCGACCCTCCGCGCCAGCGCGATCGGGATCAGCGCCAGCAGCCCGAGCAGCGCCGCGATCCCGAACGAGGGACTGAAGGCGTGGGTGGCGCCGCGGTCGAGCTGGTCCTGCAGTTCTTCGCGCAGGCCGACGACTTCGGACCGTTCCTCGGGGTCGTCGGGAAGGGGTTCGAAGGCCGGCCCGATCGTCGGCACTTTGCCGTTCTCGTCTTCGAGCCGCTCGGAGATCCGTTTCGCCATTTCGATCTTCAGCAGCGGGTTGGCGGGCGAATCGAGCAGGACCGCGGTGCCGGCGTCGATCGCGTCATGGCGCTGGACTTCGATGTCGTGGGTGAAGATCGGGGTCAGGGCGAGGAGGCCGAGGACGACACCGGCGTGCCGGGCGGAGATCGTCCAGCCGCCGTGGATCGCCTGCGGGGCGCGGCCGGCGAGCGCGGTCTCGGTCAGCGCCGAGAGGACCAGCGAGAGACCAACCCCGACCAGGATCTGCGGCGGCAGGGTGAGCCAGATGCTGGCGTGTGGCAGCAGCGCCAGACCGCCGAGCCCGCCGGAGACGAGGATCGCGCCGGCGGCGGCGCGGGCCCGCTCGCTCGGCACCAGCGGTGCCAGACGACTGCCGAAGAAGGCGGCAAGCTGGCATCACGGTGACGACGATCGCGGCGCCGATCGGGGTCAGCCGCCAGCCTTCGATCAAGAGCAGGACGAGGAGGAAGAGCGCGGCGGCGATCGAGGCGCTGATCATCGCCAGCGCCACGTTGGCCCAGAGGTGCGGGCGGCCGGCGCGGCGGGTCTCGGTAGCGATGATCTGGGTCGACGCCTCGTCGCGGGCGACGGCGAGGATCGGCACCGCTGCCGCCAGCGCCAGCGGCACCTGGACGAAGAAGACCGACTGCCAGGAGATCAGCTCGGTCAAGAAGCCGCCGACGGCCGGGCCGAGCGCGGCGCCGGTCGCCCCCGCCCCGGCCCAGACGACGGCGGCACGGCGCTCACTGCCGACCGCTGCCGGCAGCAGCTCGAGCGCCGCGGTGACCGCGGCGGCGCCGCCGAGCGCCTGTACGCAGCGGGCGATGATCAGGGTCGAGAGCTGGTCGGCGACGCCGCAGGCGACCCCGGCCCCGGCGAAGATCGCGAGCCCAACCGCGGCCGTCCGCCCCGGCCCGAGTCGCCGCGCCAGCAGCGCCGCCGGCACCGCCGCCAGCGCCATCACCAGGTTGAAGGAGACCAGGACCCAGGTGACTCCGGCGACCGTGGTGTCGAGGTCGCGATAGATCTCCGGCAGCGCCAGGACGACGATCGAGGAGTCGGCGAGGACGATCCCGACCGCCAGCGCCAGGGCGGCGACCCGCGGCCGCGGGGTGTTCACCGGTACCCCAGTTGCTGCGCGTACTCGCGGCGGTACTCGCGCTGCTTCTCGAGCACCTCTTCGACGTAGGCGCGGGTTTCCGGGAAGGGGATCTCCTCGACCGTGAGGCCGCTGCCGCCCCACTCGTCGGCGTTGCCGGGGCCAGCGTTGTAGCCGGCCAGCGCCGCCGCCTCGTCGCCGTCGTAGCGTTCGAGCAGTTCCTTCAGCAGGAAGGTGCCGTAGCGGATGTTGATTTCGGGGTTGGAGAGGTCGTCGAGCTCGAAGCTGGTGGCGCCGCTCAGCCTCTCGATCGTGTCCGCCGCGGCGGGGGTGATCTGCATCAGGCCACGGGCACCGGCGCTCGATTCGGCGTCGTTGAACTTCGACTCGGAGTAAATGACGGCGGCGATCAGAGCGGCGTCGACCCCCTTTTCCCGCGACTGCTGCCGGATGATGTCCTCGTGCTGAAGGGGCAGGGTGAGCTCCTTGATCGCCTTATCGAAGGTGCCGCTGGCGATCAGGATGCCGACGATCAGTCCGAGCACGATCGCCGCCCCGCCGAAGATCGGCCAGCGCCCACGACGCCGCCGGTTCGCCCTCGTCATCGTCTCAGCTTCGCGAGCAGCACGGACAGTTCCCGCTCGAGATCCTCGACCGAACCGTCGTTGACGACGACGTGCTCGGCCCGCGCCGCCTTCTCGTCCTGGGTCAGCTGGCGCGCCTCGCGCTCGTCGACCAGGGCATGGCCACGGGCGGCGGCCCGCTGGCGGCGCAGCTCCTCGCCGGCGACTACCGCGGCGGTGGTGTCGAAGCGCTCCTCGCCGTCGCCCTCGAACAAGCAGCGGGACCTCGACCACCGCGAACTCGGTGGTCGCTGGGAGAGACTCAAACCAGGCGGCGATGCGGGCACCAACCAGCGGGTGGATCTGCGACTCGAGCCAAGCCAGTTGCTCCGGGTCGGCGAAGACGATGCCGCCGATGCGGGCCCGGTCGACCCCTTCGGGCGGCGCCACCTCGGGCCCCCAGCGCTCGACCAGGATTCGCTGCAGCTGATCCGATTCGAGCAGCTCGTGGACGACTGCGTCGCTGGAGAGAGTCGCGGCGCCGAGGCGGGCGAACGCGGCCAAGGCCTCCGACTTGCCGGCGGCGATACCGCCGGTGAGCCCAATCGTCAGCGGCGCCACGGGCGGCCCCGCCGCTCAGTTCTGGTCGGACTCGCCGTTTCCGGTGTCTTCGCCCGCGGCCTCGTCGGTGCTGTCCGGGGAGTCGGGACGCTCCTGGGCCGATTCGCCCTCATGCGCCTCGCCGCCCTCCTCGCCGGGCTGCTCCTCGGCCGGCGTCTCGGCGACAGGCTCAGCAGTCTCGGCGGCGGCCTCGGGCTCCGGGGCAGCCTCGGGCTCGGCGGCGGCTTCGGGCTCGGCGGCAGCCTCGGGCTCGGCGGCGGCTTCAGTCTCGGCGGCGGCTTCGGGCTCGGCGGCGGCTTCAGTCTCGGGCGCGGGTGCCTCCGGTGCGGTCTCGGCATCAGGCTCCGGCGCCTCGGCGACGGTTTCGTCAGCCGGAAGCTCATTCGCAGCGGTCTCACCCGCGGGCGAAGTCGCCTGCGCGATCTGCTCGCCGAGGCCCTGCATCGGCATGTTCTGGCCCTCGACTCTCTTGATCGAGAGCGAGAGGCGGCGGCGGTCTTCGTCGATCTCGAGGATCTTGACGTTTAGCTTCGCCCCCGGCTCGACCACTTCGCTCGGGTTCTCGACGTGGTGGTCGGCAAGCTCGGAGATGTGGACCAGGCCCTCGACCCCTGGCAGGATTTCGACGAAGGCGCCGAAGGCGACGACCTTGGTCACCGTGCCCTCGAGCACGTCGCCAGGCCGGTGGGTGCTGATCACCCGCTGCCACGGGTCCTCCTGGGTCTGCTTCAGACCCAGCGAAATCCGCTGCCGGTCGCGGTCGATGTCGAGGACTTTGATCCGCACCGTGTCGCCGATCGCGACGACTTCGGAGGGATGGTTGACGTGGCTCCAGGAAAGCTCGGAGATGTGGATCAGGCCGTCGATCCCGTCGAGGTCGACGAAGGCGCCGAAGTCGACGATGTTGGAGATCTTGCCTTCCACTACCTGGCCGGGCTCGAGCCGGCCGAGGATCTGCTCGCGGACCTCTTTGCGCTCCTCCTCGAGTACCGCTCGGCGCGAGAGGACGACGTTGTTGCGGCTGCGGTTGAGCTCGATCACTTTGCACTCGAGCTCTTCGCCCATGAACTCGTCGAGGTTGTGGACGCGGCGGATATCGACCAGCGAGGCGGGCAGGAAGCCGCGCACCCCGAGGTCGAGGATCAGGCCGCCCTTGACGACCTCGATTACACGGCCTTTGACCGGTTCGCCGGAGTCGGCGGCAACTTCAATCGAGCGCCAGGCCTTCTCGAAGCGGGCGCGCTTCTTGGAGAGGATCAGGCGGCCCTCGGCGTCCTCCTTGGTGAGGACCAGGGCGTCGACCTGCTCGCCCAGCTCGACCTCATCGGCCGGGTCAACCGACTTGCGGATCGAGAGCTCGTTGCTGGGAATTACCCCCTCGGCCTTGTAGCCGATATCGACCAGGACCTCGTCCTTGTCGATCCGCACCACTTTGCCGCTGACCACATCCCCCTCGTCAAAGGAGACCATCGTCGCCGCGTAATTGGGGACGATCTGCCCGTCGATTTCGAGCAGCAGGCCGCCCGACCCCTCAACGGGAATCGGAGCGATTTCGTTCTGCACCGGGGCAGGCATGGTCTCGGTCGCGGACACGGACGCGCATGATGGCAGAAATCACCCGGCCACCTCCTCCGGAAAGGGCAGCCCGCGCTCATCACACCCGGAGGCCTCGCGGGCTGCCCTTTCCGTCCGGGGGTACCGCACACCGATACCCTGGCCGGGATGCCGATCCGTGCAACGAAGCGTGGCGAAGAGCGGACCCCGCTCGACGGCTCGCATGACGTTCTGATCTGCGGTGCGAGCTTCGCCGGGCTTGCCGTCGCCCGCGAGCTGGCCGGCTCCGGCGCTGACGTGCTGGTGCTCGATCGCTACGAGATCGGCGAGCGGCAGACCTCGGCCTGCGGGATCCCGACCGAGTGGCTGCGGCGGCTGGGGCTGATCGCAGCGGAGCGCCAGCGCTTCGACTCGTTGCTCATGCACACCCCCCATGGCGATGCCCGCTACCGCCTCCCCTGGACCTTCTCGACCTTCGACTACCGCGAGCTCTGTGCCCTGCTCTGGGAGCAGTGCGACGCCCGCTTCGAGACCGCCAAGGTCAACGGCCGCCAGGCTGGACCCGCAAACGGCGACGGGGCGATCGCGGTCGAGACCGACCGCGGCACGATCAGTGCACCGCTGGTCGTCGACGCGCTCGGCTGGCGGCGGATGTTGGCCGTCGGCGACGGCGTGCAGCCGCCCGACGCGCCGCTCTCGCGCGGCCTCGAGGTCCATCCGGACGGCAGCGGCGAGGACCTTGAGATCTGGATTGACCGGCGCTACGTGCCGGCCGGCTACGGCTGGTCGTTCCCGGCCCGCGATGAGACGCGGATCGGGGTCGGCTCCTTTGACCCGCGCTTCCACGTGCGGGAGACGACCGAGCTACTGGCCGAGGACCTGGAGCGCGACCGGGTCCGCTACCAGGGCAACTGGATCCCCCACAAGCTGCGCCGCGCGACCGAGGGCGGGGTCTTCTTTGCCGGCGACTCAGCTGGACACTGCCTGCCACTGACCGCCGAGGGGATCCGCACCGCGCTCTATTTCGGGATCGGGCTGGGACGCGAGCTGCGGGCGGTCTACGAGGGGTGGCAGACGCGCGAGGAGGCGGCGCAGCGCTACGCCGAGTTCCACGACTCGCACGAGCGGAAGTTCCGCTGGATGCTGCGGGTCCAGAAGCTGATCCCGCGAGTGCCGCCGCGGCTGCTGGGTCCGGCGATCCGGCTGATGGGTTCGCGGCGCTTCATCGAGTGGTCCTTCAACCACTACCTGGCGATCGCGCCGCCCGATTACGCCGGCTCGGCGCCGGATGCCGAGGCGGCGTCCCGCGAGCCAGCGCTGATCTGAACCGGCGGCCGCTGAACTGACCGCCACCGGGCTCCGTAGACCGGCGTAGATGGACGCGCTGAAGCCCAGGGAGCGGCTGCTCGGCCCGGCGCTGCGAACGCAGCCGGATCGCCGTCTGGTGGCGCTGGCGAGGGACGGCAGCACGCCGGCCCAGGAGGAGGTCGTGCGGCGCTACCGGGCGGCTCTGGTCCGCTACGCGAGCTCGATCGTCGGCCCGGCGGCGGCCGAGGACGTCGTCCAGGAGAGCCTGACGAAGGGCATCGCTGCGCTCGGCGCTGCCGGCGAGGAGCTGCGGCTGCGGCCCTGGCTCTACGCGATCGTCCGCAACACGGCGTTCAACCACCTGCGCGATGCCGGGCCGGCGACCGAGCAGCTCGACGAGAACTACGACGGCGTCGAGCAGCCGCCGCAGGCGCTCGAGCGGCGCGAAGGCGTGCGCTCGCTGCTCAGCGGACTGCGACGACTGCCGGACCAGCAGCGCGAGGCGATCGTCAAGCGCGAGCTCGAAGGTCGCAGTCACGAGGAGATCGCCGCCGAGCTCGGCGTCTCGAGCGGCGCCGCCCGCCAGCTGATCTTCAGGGCCCGCGAGGCTCTGCGCGTCGGCTTCGGCTCGCTGCTGCCGATGCCGCTGCTGCGCTGGTTGGCCGAGAGTGGCGGCGACGCCGCGGTCGGAGTCGCTGCGGGTGCCGGCGGCGGCGCGCTGGCGGCGAAAGCAGCGGTGGCGGTGTTCGCGGCCGGCGCCGCGGTGACCGCGGGGGTTGCGCTCGACCACGGCGCCAGGCAGCACCCGGCCGTGCCGCCGGCGGCCGAGGCGGCGGTTCGGCCGGTGGCGCCGCCGCAGGGCGCAGGGCGGGCCGATCCGATTGTTGCGACGGCGGGCGAGGACGAGTCGTCGAGCGGCTCGGGTCCGGGCGGCGGCGACTCGTCGGGGCCGGGGTCGGGGGACGAGCGGGGCGGCGATGACGGCGGAGGACACAGCGGTCACGGCGGGTCCAGTCCCAGCGACCACTCCGGGGGGACGAGCGGCAATGACGATTTCGTCGCGGAGGACTTCTCCGACGACAGCGGTGGTCACGGCGAGCGCTCAGGTCAGAGTGGCTCGGGACACACGGGTCGCGGCGGCGATGACGACTCCGGGTCCTCGCACGGTGGGCGCGGCAGCAGCAACGGCGGCGATGACGGGGCCGAGGACCACAGCGGCAGCGGCTCGAGCGGAAGCGGCTCGAGCGGAAGCGGCTCCAGCGGAAGCGGCTCCAGCGGCAGCGGTGGTGGCAGCGACGACACGGACAAGAGCGGCAGCTCCAGCGGCGGCAGCGGTAGCAGCGGCGGCGGTAGCGGCTCGAGTGGCTCGAGCGGCAGCGGATCGAGCGGCGGTGACAGCGAATCTGGCAGCGGCGGGGACGACTCGGTCGAGGAGGTCGTCACCTCCCCCACCCCACCGCCGGCACCAGCCCCCGCCCCGGTCGAAGAAAGCTCGAGCGGCTCGGGCAGCGGCGACGGTTCCTCCGACGACCTGCGTGATCTTTCGAGTGGTTCCGTGTCTCAGGGGTCAGACGACCCCGACTGAAGGAGGCAAGGATGAGGCACAGGAAGGCACTGTCGATCGCCATCGCCGCCGTGCTCGGCGCCCTGGCGATCGCCGCACTACCCGCTCTGGCTGGCGCCAAGGACGACCACGGCCACCACCGCGGCGACCACCGCAACGGTGAGCGCCATCACCACCACGGCTTCAGGGACCGGCATGAGAACGTCGGCCGGATCTCGGCTTTCGACGCCGCCAGCGGTCAGCTGACGATCGCCCGGTTTGGCGACAGTGGCTCGATCAGCGGCCTGGTCACCAGCTCGACCGAGATCAAGTGCGAGGGCCCCGACGACCGTTTTGACGACAGCGCCCGGCGCTCGCGCGACAGCGGCAGCTCCGGCTCCGGCTCATCGGGCTCCGGCGACGACAACTCAGGACCGGGCTCAGGAGACGACAACGGAGGCCGCGGCGAGCTGGAGCCAGGCGATGACCACGGCGAAGCCGTCGTGCCCGGCGACGACAATGGTGGCCGTGGCGAGGAAGAGCCCGGCGACGATCGGGGCGGCGACAACTCCGGCCCGGGTCGCGGCGGGGACGACAACGACGACCGCATGTGCACGACCGCCGAGCTGACCGTCGGCACCGTCGTCCACGAGTTCGATCGCGACATCGTCAACGGTGTTGTCACCTTCGACGAGATCGAGCTGGGCCACACCCACTGATCTGCCGGGAAGGGATACGACGAGCGGGGCGGTTCCGGATTGGCCGCCCCGCTCCGCTTCACCCGCGAGGTTGCCTTTTCCGTCGAATAGCGAACGGCAAGGCAACCTCGATGTCTACTTCGCGTCGAGCCAGTCGCTGCCGACGCCGGCGTCGACCTCGAGCGGCGGGTCCAGCGTGTAAGCACCGCTCATCTCGCGCACGACCAGCTCGCGCGCTTGCTCCATCTCCGCGGGCGGGCCCTCGAAGAGCAGCTCGTCGTGGATCTGCAGCACCAGCTGGGTCTCCATCCCGGCCGCTTCCAGCGCCGCCTCGGCCCGCACCATCGCGACCTTGATGATGTCGGCGGCGGTTCCCTGGATCACCGTGCTGATCGCCAGCCGCTCGCCGAGCCGGCGGGTGTTTGGGTTGCCGGAGCGCAACTCAGGAATCGGCCGCCGCCGCCCCATCAGGGTCGTCACGTAGCCCTCCTCCTGGGCGCGCTCGATCACCCCGTCGCGGAAGGCGCGCACGGCGGGGATCCGCTCGAGATATCGGGCAACGAATTCCTCGCCCTCTTTACGCGGGATGTTGAGCCGGTCGGCGAGGCCGAAGCCGGTCAGGCCGTAGACGATCCCGAAGTTGACCATTTTCGCTTTCGAGCGCTGGCCGACGTCGACTTCGTCAGGAGCGATCTCGAAGACCTCGGCGGCGGTGGCGGCGTGGACGTCCTCGCCGGCGTGGAAGACCTCTTTGAGGACCGGCTCGTCGGCAACGTGAGCGAGCACGCGGAGCTCGACCTGGCTGTAGTCGGCGGAGAGCAGCAGGTTGCCCTCGCCGGCGACGAAGCAAGCCCGCACCGGTCGTCCGAGCTCAGTCCGGATCGGGATGTTCTGCAGGTTGGGGTTGGTGCTGGAGAGGCGGCCAGTGGTGGTTGAGGCCTGGTTGAAGGTGGTGTGGACGCGGCCGGTCTTGGGATCGATCAGGTCGGGCAGCGAGTCGAGATAGGTGTTCTTCAGCTTGGTCAGCTCGCGCCAGGACTCGATCTTCTCGACGATCGGGTGCTCGTCGCGGATCTGGGCGAGGACGCGGGCGTCGGTCGAGAAGCCGGTTTTGCCACGGCGCTTGCGGGTCAGGGCGAGCTTCTCGAAGAGGATCCGGCCGACCTGCTGCGGCGAGCCGATCGTGAACTCCTCCTCGGCCAGCTCGAAGATCTCCGCTTCGAGGGTCTCGATTCGCTCGCCGAAGCCGGCGCCGACCGCGGCCAGGCGCTCGCCGTCGAGCTTCAGCCCCCGCCGCTCCATCGCCGCCAGGACGGCGACCAGCGGCATCTCGATCCCGCTCAGCAGCCCGGTCAGATTGAACTGCTCGAGACGCGGCCGCTGGAGCTCGGCAAGGGCGGCGACCAGGCGCGCTTCCTCGGCCGGGTCGAGGCCCGCCTCGGGCTCCTCGCCGAGCGACATCTGGCCGTCGGGGTCGGGCTCGTTCTCGGCCCCCGCGGCGAGGCCGATACCGGCGTCAGCGGCGAGCTCGGTCAGCTCGTAGGTGCGCCGCTGCGGCTCCAGCAGATAGGCGGCAAGCATCGTGTCGTGGGCGAGCTCGAGCTCGACGCCCTCGCGCGCCGCTGCCGCCAGCAGGCCGTGGCGGCCGCCGCCGAGCGACTTGACGTCGTGGCCGACGAGCGGCTTGCCGGCCAGCGCCACGGCAAGCTCGTCGTGGGAGGACTCGCCACTGAGGATGCGATCGGCCTCGGCGGCGGCCCAGCGCTCGGCGGTCATCCCGAGGGCGACGGGGCCGTCGCTGATGTCGGCCGGGGTGCCGGCGACCGCCTTCACCTCGAGCTCGGTCTCGACCCGGCGGCCGGGCACCGCCTGGCCCTCGGGGAGCGCTTCTTCAAGCCGCTCCATCACCGCCCGCAGCTCGAACTCGCGCATGAAGTCACGCAGGGCGCCGCGGTCCGGCTCGCTGCCCATCGCCTCGGCCAGATCGACCCCGGTCTCGACCTCGTAGTTGAGGGTCGCCAACTGCTGCGAGAGGCGGGCGTCGTCGGCGTGCTCGACCAGGTTCTGCTTGCGTTTGGCGCCGGAGATCGATTCGACGTTCTCGAGCACGCCCTCCAGCGAGCCAAACTGCTGCAGCAGCTGGGTCGCGGTTTTCTCGCCGATACCGGGGACGCCGGGGATGTTGTCGGAGGTGTCTCCGCGCAGGCCCATCATGTCGGTGATCAGCTCCGGCGGCACCCCGTAGCGCTCTTCGACCGCGGCGACGTCGTAGACCTTGGTCTCGGTGATCCCGCGCGAGGTGCTCATCACCCGCACCCCCTCGGCGACCAGCTGGTAGGCGTCGCGGTCGCCGGTCACGACCATCACCTCGATCCCCTGCTCGCGGGCGCTGCGGACCATCGAGGCGATCACGTCGTCGGCCTCAAAACCCTCGACCCTGACGTTGGTGTAGCCGAAGGCTTCGACCAGCGGCATCAGGTGCGGCCACTGCTCACGCAGCAGGTCGGGGCGGGATTTGCGGTTGGCCTTGTAGAGGTCGTAGGTTTTCTCGCGGCCCGACATGCCGGCGTCCCAGGCGACGACGACGCCGGCCGGGTGGTGCTCGTCGATGATTTTCACCAGCATCGAGGCGAGCCCGTAGATCGCGTTGGTCGGTCGGCCGTCGCTCGTCCCGATCGACTCGGGCAGGGCAAAAAACGCCCGGTAGGCGAGGCTGTTGCCATCGATCAGGAAGAGCTCGGGGGCGTCGGCGGTCACGCCGCCACTCTACGAGGCGAGGCGGGCGCGGATCTCGGCGGCAATCGCAGTCGGTTCGCGCTCGAGCTGGCGGCCGGTGTAGCGGAGGACGGTGAGGCCGCGCTGCCTCAGCTTGAGGTCACGCTCGCGGTCATCCTCGAAGGCGACGAGGCCGTGGTGGTACTCGTAGCTGTCGGTTTCGACCGCGAGCCGCTGGGCGCGCCAGAGGAAGTCGACGGTGAAGCGGCCGACGTGGGCATTGATCTCGGCGGGCGGTAGGCGGTGGCGGTGGACGAAGGCGCGGAAATCGCGCTCCAGGTCGCTGCGGGTGCGGTCGGTGCCGAGGCGCAGGTCGAGACGGTAGCGGCGGTGCTGGGCCTGGCCGATGGCTTGGCGGACGAGCTTGGAGTCGAGCGTGTGGCGGATGTCGAGGAGCGTGCGGTTGGGGGTGGTGACAGGGATCCGGGCGCGGCGGGTGAGGTCGCCGGGTGCGAAGGCGGTGCGGTGGACTGCGATGCCGCTGCGGCGACGCCGGCCATTGGGGCTTGGTAGGGAGACGTGGACCGGGTCCACGCCCTCGTCCTTTTTTGGCGGCACCAGGGCCCAGAGCACCGCGGCGCTTGTGTGGCTAAGAACCGCCCCGTCGCCGAGGGCGAGCACCGCCGCCATGTAGCGCCCGCCACGACTGAGGCCGGCGTGGCCGACGGCGTAGACGCCTTGATGGACACGGTGAAGCGCCCCGCGCTCCAAGCGTGCCGCGATTGCGCCGCGCCCAACGCCAGCCTCGCGCAACTGGCGATAAGTGACGACGCCATGCTGCCGGGCAGCGATCGCCGCAATCCTCGCATCGTCTTTGGCGCCTTTTTCATGCACGACATGAAAAAGGCGCCAATAGCCCCGGCCTCTCCCCTAGCTCGACCCTTTCGGCGGCAGCGAGGCCGCGAAATCCGCCCCCGCTTCGACCCACTTGGCGAGGTCCTCGTCCTTAGCGGTGCCCTCGGCGTCGACATAGATCGCGGACTTCATCGGCTTGCCGGTGAAGTCCATTGGGCGGGTGTGGGGCTCGGCGAGCGCCACCTCACCGTCGTCGCCGAGCCGAACCATCAGGTCCTCGCCGATCACCCCGCAGCACATGTTGCCGGCGAGCATGAAGGCGATGCCGCCGAACATTCGCCGCTCACTTAGCTCGGGCCGGGCGGCGAGGACGTCGCGGACGCGGTCGGCTAGGGCTTCGTCGAACGCCACGGCGAGACGCTAGCGGCCGGGCGGAACGGATGCGATGGGTTGTCGACGAAGCGCTGCAAGCTGGCGCGCGAGGTGGGGCCGGCGATGCGGACTCCAGAACGACCGGGGAAGTCGACCACAAGGTTTCCGAGCAGTCGGCCGCGCCCAGAGCCACTGCGCTGGTACTTGCCCAGGCCGGCGAAGGGTGAAGGGGGCGTGAGGGTCGCGCGACCGGCCGGCACGTCATAGCGGAAGGCCGCGGGCGGGCCGACCGCCTGCACCGACCGCTCCACTTGGACCCTGCCACGGGTTTCGGAGATCGACGCCGAGAACCGGCTCGGTCGGGTCGGCGAATTGATTCGCGCCTCCATTTCGACCCGCCCGCCCGCGAAGCTGCGGCGGGCGGTGAGGCGGGCCCCCGGCGAGTGGCCGCCGAAGCCTTCGGCGATGTGCGAAAAGCCGCATAAGAGCCTAAGGAATGGCTGGGCAGTAGCCCGCGCTCGCGTCGAGTCGACTTCGGTGTACCCCTCCTCGCCGTGCAGTTCGATCGTGCCTTCCCAGAAGCCGGTGTCGAGTCTGACTTTCCCGCTTGCACAGGACGAGCGTTCGATCGTGCGCCCGCCGTCGGAAACGAAGTCGACGTCGATCCGGCCGAGGCCGCCGAGATCAGCTTCGATGGACCCTTCGCCGACGGTCGCTGGCACCGCATAGAAAACGCCTTCGCCGCGCCTCGAGGCCGAGATCAACACCACACCAGGCCGTCCGTTCCGCGGCGGACCGGCGAGGACCGTGACCCTAAAGTCGTTGCTCGCGCGCACTTCAAAGGCTCCTGGCGTGCCGACCGTCGCCGCCGCGGCCCCGTCCGCGCCAGCCGACAGCACCAGCACCGCTAGCGCCGCCGCCAAAAACGCCGTACCAATGCATCTCCCCCACCGCACCCCGGGGACCCTACGCGAGCGGCCGGTGTGGGGAATCTGATTCGATAGCCGGCGCTATGGCGGTGAGCGCTCAATACAGCGTCACGATCCGGGTCGAGCTCGACGCGCGGCAAGAGCCGCTCGGAAAGCTGACGGCGGCGATCGCCGAGGCGGGCGGGCAGCTGCAGGGGGTCGACCTCGTGCCAGGCGCCGGCAGCGAGGGGAAACGGGTGCGGGAGTTCACGATCGACGCCGCCGACCGCGAGCACTGGGAGCGGATCCTGCGGGCGATCGGGTCGACCAGGGGCGCCCGGGTGCTCGACTACGTCGACCGGACGATGCAGATGCACCGGGGCGGCAAGATCGAGCAGCACAACAAGTACCCACTGAAGACGCGCGACGACCTCTCGATGGCATACACGCCGGGCGTCGCACGGGTCTGCATGGACATCCACGCCGACCGCAGCAAAGCCTTCGAGTACACGATCAAGAAGAACACCGTGGCGGTCGTCTCCGACGGCAGCGCCGTGCTCGGGCTCGGCAACATCGGCCCCGAGGCAGCGATGCCGGTGATGGAGGGCAAGTGCATGCTGTTCAAAGAGTTCGCCGGGGTTGACGCCTTCCCGATCTGCCTCGACACCCAGGACGCCGACGAGATCGTCCGCGCGGTCGAGCTGATGGCGCCGACCTTCGGCGGCGTCAACCTCGAGGACATCTCCGCCCCGCGCTGCTTCGAGATCGAAGACCGGCTGAAGCGGTCGCTCGACATCCCCGTCTTTCACGACGACCAGCACGGCACCGCGGTCGTCACCATGGCCGCCCTCTTCAACGCGCTGAAGATCGTCGAGAAGCCGATCGGGCAGCTGCGGGCACTGGTGGTTGGCCTCGGCGCCGCAGGGGTAGCGGTGACCAAAATGATGCTCGAAGCAGGAGTCACCGACATCGTCGGCTGCGACCGCAACGGCGCGGTCTCGACCGAGCGCCAGGACTATGTCTCCGGCGAGATGAACGAGGCCAAGCGCTGGTATGCCGACCACACCAACCCGGGCAAGGTCGGCGGCACGCCGGCCGAGGCGCTCGCGGGCATGGACATCTTCATCGGCCTCTCCGGCCCCGGGATCATCGCCGGCGATGACCTCGAGAAGATGAACGACGACGCAATCGTCTTCGCGATGGCCAACCCGACCCCTGAGGTGATGCCCGAGGACGCCGCGCCCCACGTGCGGATCATGGCCACCGGCCGCTCCGACTACCCGAACCAGATCAACAACGTGCTCTGCTTCCCGGGGATCTTCCGCGGCGCCCTCGACGTCGGCGCTCAGCAGATCACCGAGGCGATGAAGCTCGCCGCCGCCAAGGGGATCGCCGAGGTGGTCACCGAGGAAGACCTCGCCGAGGACTACATCATCCCCAGCGTTTTCAACCGTGACGTCGCGCCGGCGGTTGCCGCCGCAGTGATCGAGGAGGCAAAACGCGACGGGGTCGCAAGGATGAACGAGGAGACCGGGACCTTCCAGGCCGTCGAGGCGGGCTGAGGTGATCGTCCGAAGGCCCACGTGTGCGGCTGGCGAGTGCCGGACCGAGCGGGGCAAGGACGCAGGGAGGCCGAATGGCAGCGCCATTTGGCCGACTGAGGACGCCGCACGGCGAAGTGTGTCCGGCGCCGCCAGACGTGCGCGTGGGCCTTCGGACGATCACTCATGAAGGTGCTGGTCACCGGCGCCAGCGGGATGATCGGCCGGGCGCTCTGCGATGCCCTGTTCGAGCGCGGCGACGAGGTGGTGGGGCTGACCCGCGACCCCGGGAGGGCACGCGGCGGCAACCCGCGAGTCGACTGGGTGCGCTGGGAGCCGACCCTGGAACGGCCGCCGGGAGACGCCTTCGAAGGCGTCGACGGGGTCGTCAACCTGGTCGGCGAGACGATCGCCCAGCGCTGGAACGACGACGTCAAACGCAAGATCATGGAGACGCGCCGCACCGCGACCCACAACCTCGTCCAGGCGATCGAGGGCCTGGAGCGCAAACCGGCGGTGCTGGTCAGCCAGTCGGCGATCGGCTACTACGGCAACCGCGGCGACGAGGTAGTCGACGAGGAGAGCGGACCGGGCGGCGGCTTCGACTCCGAGGTCGTGCAGGAGTGGGAGAAGGCGGCGCGCGGCGTCGAGGCTGCAGGGGTGCGGCTGGCGATCGTCCGCAGCGGCCAGGTGCTCGACCCCCGCGGCGGCTTCCTCGGCGAGCTGCTGACGCCGTTCAAGCTGGGGGTTGGCGGCCCGCTCGCGGGGGGCGCCCAGTACGTCTCCTGGGTCCACCGCGAGGACGAGGTGGGGGTCCTGCTCTGGGCGCTCGACAATGATTCGGTCAGCGGCGTGGTCAACGCGGCGGCGCCACAAGCGGTCACCAACAAGGAGTTCTCGAAGACGCTCGGGCGGGTGCTGGGACGGCCGGCAGTGCTGCCAATCCCCGGCTTCGTCCTCGACCTCAAATTTGGCCCCGAATTCGGCAAGGTGGCCCGTGGCGGCCAGCGGGTAGCGCCGAAACGGACGCAGGAGCTTGGCTACGAGTTCCAGCACCCCCAGCTGGAAGCGGCGCTGCGGGACTTGCTCTAGGTCGCGGCGTCGCGCCCGCGCCGCTATTCAAGCCCGTCGCGCACCCTCTCGCGCGGCGACCCCGAGTCGCCGGCTTCCGCGATCGCTTTCAGCACCCTTTCCATCCCCGCTGCGCCATCGCTTGCCTCGACGAAGGCGATGCCGGCTTCTTCGACGATCGGTGCCGCAAACGCGGCCGCCTTGCCGGGCGCTTCAAGGAAGGCGACTGCGGCTGAGTCCTCGCTTGCCCGCCGCGCGTTAATACCCTGCCTGGCCAGGTCGATCCTCCCCCCAGCCCCGGTCGCCGGCTTGAGGCAGACCATGCGGACCCCGACTTCGCCCGCTTTCCCCTTCGCCTCGAACAACGGGTCGCGCGCTTGCGGGCAGAGCTCGGCGCCGACGTAGACGTGGACGCTCGCCCCCGCTTCCACCCCGCCACCACTGCCGCACCCCGCCACCGTCACCAGCGCCAGCAGCGCCAGCGCCGCCGCCGGCCTACCCAAAGAAGACCTCGGCCTCTTCGTAGAGCTCGGGCGGCACCGTCTTCAGCTCGGCAGTCGCTTCGGTCAGCTCGACCAGCTTGATCTCGGTTCCGCGCAGCGCCGCCATCGTGCCCCATTTGCCGGCCTCGGCGGCGTCGATCGCGTGCAGTCCGAAGCGCGTCGCCAGAACGCGGTCGAAGGCCGTTGGGGTGCCGCCGCGCTGGACGTGGCCGAGCACGGTCGCCCGCGTCTCTTTGCCGGTGCGGCGCTCGATCTCGCCCTCGAGCCAGTGCCCGATCCCGCCCAGCCGCAGGTGCCCGAAAGCGTCACGCTGACCGCCGTCGGTCTGCGGCACCCCGCCCACCGGCTCGGCCCCCTCGGCGACGACGACGATCGGCGCGAAGTGGCTGGCGAAGCGCCGCCCGACCAGCGCGCAGACCTCGTCGACGTCGAACTGCCGCTCCGGGATCAAGATTATGTTGGCGCCGCCGGCGAGCCCGGCGTGAAAGGCAATCCAGCCTGCGTGGCGGCCCATCACCTCGACGATCAGCACCCGGTGGTGGCTGTCGGCGGTGGTGTGGAGGCGATCGATCGCCTCCATCGCGATGTTGATCGCGGTGTCGAAGCCGAAGGTGTAGTCGGTCGCCGAGAGGTCGTTGTCGATCGTCTTCGGGACGCCGACGACCGCCAGGCCATGCTCGGTGTGGAGGCGCGAGGCGGCGCCGAGCGTGTCCTCACCGCCGATTGCGATCAGCCCGTCGATCCCCTCCTCGCGCAGGTTGGCGAGGATCCGCTCGGGACCGTCGTCGGTCGCGAACGGGTTGGTCCGCGAGGAGCCCAGGATGGTGCCGCCGCGGGGCAGGATGCCCCGCACATCAGGGACGCCGAGCGGCCGGAAGTCGTTCTCTAGCGGCCCTCGCCAACCGTCGCGGTAGCCGACGAACTCGTGGCCGTGGACGCCGGCACCTTTGCGCACGGTCGCCCGGATCACCGCGTTCAGGCCAGGACAGTCGCCGCCCCCCGTAAGGACTCCGATCCGCATCGGGTCCAAGGGTAGGGAAGGCTCGCGCGAACGGTCCCGTGGCGATAAGTTCGACCCCTACGAACGAGGGGGAGGACATGAACGACGCACCGGACTTCGCAGCGGCAACTCGCAGACAGCAGGCGACCTGGTCGGAGGGCGACTTCTCGATGGTCGGCGCCCACATCGCTTTCGCCTCGGAACGGCTCGCCGAGGCGTTGCAGCTGCTGCCGGGCGAGCGGGTGCTCGACGTCGCCTGCGGCAGCGGCAATGGGGCGATCGCCGCGGCGCGGCGCAGCTGGGTACCGGTCACCGGACTGGACTTCGTCCCGGCCCTGCTCGAGCGGGCCCGCGAACGCGCCGCTGCCGAGCGGCTAGAGCTCGAATTCGTCGAGGGCGACGCCCAGGAGCTGCCGTTCGAGGACGGCGCCTTCGACGTCACGATGTCGATCTACGGCGCAATGTTCGCCCCCGACCAGGAACGGACCGCGGCCGAGTTGCTGCGGGTGACGAAACCCGGCGGCCGGATCGGGATGGCCAACTGGACGCCGGAGGGCGGTGTCGGGCAGATGTTCATGACCGTCGCCAAGCACACCGGCGGTCCGCCGGCCGGGGTGGTTCCGCCGGTGCTGTGGGGAAACGAGGACCGTCTCCGCGAGCTGTTCGGCGATGGCATCTCGGAGCTGCGGATCGAGCGCTTGAAAGCGCGCCAGGTCTACCGCTCTCCCGACCACTACATCGACTTCTTCCGCACCTACTTCGGCCCGATCAAGACCGCCTACGAGCAGGTCGGCCCGGCCGGCGAGGCGGCGCTGACGGCCGATCTCCGCGCCTATATGGACGCAGCGAACATCGCCGGCGACCGGGCGCTGGTGATGGAGACCGAGTACCTGCAGGTACTCGCGACGCGCGCCTCCTAGGCGCGGGCCTAGGCGTCTGGGTCCGAGGAGGTCGGCGTGATGACTTTGATCAGCACGCCGCCGAGCAGCACGCCGAAGAGGATCAGGCCCGAGACGGCGCCGCCCTGGCCAAGCCAGGCGTAAACGATGACCATTGCGGCGAGGGCAAGGAAGAGGCTGACGACCATTCCCATAGCGCCGTGAACCTTATCTGGCGAGGCTGACGCGCGTCTCGCTGAGGAACTCGCCGACCGCGTCGGCGGCGGCCTGCGGCGAACCCGCCTCGCCAGCGGCGCGGACCAGGCGGCTGCCGATGATCACCCCGTCGGCGATCTTCCCTACCTCGCCGGCCTGCTCGGGAGTCGAGATCCCAAAACCAACCGCCACAGGGGTGTCGCCGGCGTCCTCTTGGGTCGCCGCCGTCAGCTCGGACAGGTGCGCCGAGACCGCGGCGCGCTCGCCGGTGGTGCCGGTGGTCGAGACCAGGTAGACGAAACCGTCGGCGCGTTCGCAGATTTTCCGGCGGCGCCCCGGCTCGGTGGTCGGCGCGACCAGCGGTACCAGCGCCAGCCCCGCGCCGGTGAGAGCGGCACGGACCTCGTCGTCCTCGCCAAGCGGCAAGTCGGGGACGATCGCGCCAGCGGCGCCGGAGGCGGAGAGGATCGCCGCGAACTGCTCGGGGCCGCCGAGGGCGAGGACCATGTTGGTGTAGATCATCAGCACGACCGGGACTCGCTCGGCGATCGAGCGGCAGGTCTCAAGCGCGGTGGCAAGCGTGGCGCCGCCTTCGAGCGCCGCGGTGGCGGCGGCGTGGATCGTCGGCCCGTCGGCGAGCGGGTCGGAGAACGGCACCCCGAGCTCAACCAGGTCGGCGCCCGACTCGGCGTAGGCGGCGGCGACCGCGAGCGAGGCCTCGCGGTCGGGGAAGCCGGCCAACATGTAGGGCATCAGCGCGGCGCGACCCTGATCCCGCGCGAGCTCAAAAGCAGCGGCGATGCGCTCGACACCAGTCACCGTCTCACTCGACATCGAGCGACCCCACCTCAGCCATGTCCTTATCTCCTCGACCCGACAGACACACCAGATCGAACCCCTCGCTGACGCCGCCCTCCGCCAGCAACCAGGCGATCGCGTGCGAGGACTCGAGCGCGGGGATGATCCCCTCGAGCCGGGCGAGCTCGCGAAAAGCGGCGAGGGCCTGGGTGTCGGTGACCGCGACGTAGCTGGCGCGGCCCGTGTCGCGCAGGTAAGCGTGCTCGGGGCCGACGCCCGGATAGTCGAGGCCGGCCGAGACCGAGTGGGCCTCGCGGATCTGGCCCTCCTCGTCGGCGATCACCGAAGAGAGCGAGCCGTGCAGGACACCGGTGACACCGCCCTGCAAGGAGGCGCCGTGGCGCAGCGTCTCCAGCCCCTCCCCCGCCGCCTCGACCCCGACCAGGGCGACCTCGGCGTCGTCGAGGAAGGGATGGAAGATGCCGATCGCATTGGAGCCGCCGCCGACGCAGGCGATCACCCGGGCCGGCAGCACGCCCTCGGCCTCCTGCGCCTGGGCCCGCGCCTCCTCGCCAATCACTCGCTGCAGGTCGCGGACCAGCGCCGGGTAGGGCGCAGGCCCGACTGCCGAGCCGATCACGTAGTGGGTCGTCTCGGCAGTCGCCACCCAGTCGCGGATCGCGGCGCTGACCGCCTCCTTCAGGGTCCGCGCGCCGGCCTCGACTGGCGCCACCTCCGTGCCGAGCAGCCGCATCCGCTCGACGTTCGGCGCCTGCCGGCGAATGTCTTCGGTCCCCATGTAGACGACGCACTCGAGCCCCAGCAGCGCGCAGGCGGTCGCCGTCGCGACGCCGTGCTGGCCGGCCCCGGTCTCGGCGATGATCCGCGTCTTCCCCATCCGCTGCGCCAGCAGGGTCTGCCCGAGGGCGTTGTTGATCTTGTGGGCGCCGGTGTGGGCGAGGTCCTCGCGCTTCAGGTAGACCCGGCCGCCAACTCGCTCGGAGAGCCGCTCGGCGAGGTAAAGCGGAGTCGGGCGGCCAATGAAGTCGCGGCGCAACAGCTCCAGCCGGGCGATGAAATCGGGGTCCCGACGGGCCTCCTCCCAGGCCACGGTCAGCTCTTCGAGTACAGCGATCAGCGACTCCGGCACGTAGCGACCCCCGTAGGGCCCAAAATTCTCCTCGACCGTGCTCATTGCCCGGTGCCGACCGCGGTCTCGTTGGCGGCCTCGAAGAATGCCGTCATCGCCGCGTGGTCCTTGCGCCCCGGTTCGCTCTCGACGCCGCTGGCGACATCGACCGCGTAGGGGTGGGTAACTTCGATCGCGGCGGCAACGTTGTCCGGGGTAAGGCCGCCGGCGAGGATCGCCGGCACCTCGGAGCGGTGGCTGCGCAGCAGCTCCCAGTCGAAGCTCTCACCGGTGCCGCCCCAGAGACCGCCGCTGCGGCGATCGAAGAGGTGGAAGTCAGTCCGGTAGCCCTCGGCGCCGTGGATGTCGGCGGCGCTGGCGACGTGGATCGCCTTGATCACCTTCAGCCCGGTGCGGCGCGCCGCCTCGGCGCAGAATGAGGCACCCTCGTTGCCGTTCAGCTGGACCATCGTCAGCTGCTCGTCCTCGACCGCCCGCGCGACCTCCTCCAAGGTCGGGTTGGCGAAGACGCCGACCACCTCGCACTTGCGCCGGAAGGCGGCGGCGATCTCCGCCGCCGGGCCGGGCTCGACGTGGCGCGGCGAGCGGTCGTAGTGGATCAGCCCGATCGCCCAGGCGCCGAGCCGCACCGCCTCGGCGGCGTCGTCGAGGTTCCTTATGCCGCAGAACTTGACGCGCACCAGCCCAGCGTACGCGACGCGCGACCGGGCCCGCCGCTCGACGGCGGCGGACCCGTTGGGAGGGGGCGCGGATGTTGCGAGCGGGTGAGCCGAGTAACGTCCGCGACCCCTCCTCGCATTGCCCTATTCGCCGGGTGAAGTGCTTGCTTCGTCGCTCGAGGAGGGGCGCTTGCCGAGCGTCACCGTCGCCTTTTTCTCCTGGCCGTCGCGGAGCAGGGTGATATCGAATTCGTCGCCGGGTTTGGCTTCGCCGACCATCGTCACGACCTGTTCCATGTCCTTGATCTTTTTGCCGTCGATTTCGGTGATGATGTCGCCGCCGAGCCCGATTTCGACCCCTTCGATCGTCGCTTTTTTGTTCGAGCCCTGGATTCCGGCCTTGTCGGCGGGACCGCCTTCGACGACTTCCTGGACGATCGCGCCTTCTTCGACGGGCAGGTTCAGGTCCTGCGCCAGTTCGGGGGTGATGTCGCCGCCGCTGATCCCGAGGTAGGCGTGTTCGACTTCGCCGTCGTCGATCAGGCTCTGGATCTCCGACTTGGCGGTGTTGATCGGGATCGCGAAGCCGATCCCGACGTTGCCGTTGCCGCCGCCGCCGGTCTCGATCTGCGAGTTGATGCCGATCACTTCGCCGGCGCCGTTGATCAGCGGACCGCCTGAGTTGCCGGGGTTGATCGCCGCGTCGGTCTGGATCACGTTGGAGATCGAGAAGCCGTCGGGCGCCTGGATCTGCCGCTGCAAGGCGGAGACGATGCCGGCGGTGACGGTGCGGTCGAGGCCGAACGGGTTGCCGATCGCGACCACCGGGTCGCCGACTTCGACCTGCGAGGAGTTGCCGAGCTCGAGCGGGTGCAGTTCGCTCTGGGGGGCATCGACCTTGAGCAGGGCGAGGTCGTTGCTGGGATCGGCGCCGATGACTTCGGCCGACCGCGGCGTGTCGGATTCGCCCAGCTTGACGGTGATCTCGTCGGCGCCTTCGACGACGTGGTTGTTGGTCAGCACGTGACCTTCGCTGTCGATTACGAAGCCGGAGCCGGTGGCGGTGCCGCCGCCTTCCGATTCGGGTTCACCGAACGGGTTGAACGGCGACGGTTCGACTTCCTGGGCGGCGATCTGCGATTCGACGAAAGCGACACCGTCGCCGTCGGCCTTGTAGATCTCATTGACGGTGTTGCCGCTCTCTTCTTCGCCCGACTTGGAGGCGACGGGCGAGCTGAGCGGGGCCGCGACGGTGGTGGTTGAGTCGCCGCCGGAGCTGACGAGACCGGTGGCGATCGCGACCAGTCCCACCACGGCGACAATCGCGCCGCCAAGAATGGCGGCGACGAAGGGACGGTGGAGAGGACCTTGAGGTTTATTCATGGGAGTGAGGATGGACGAGGGCGCTGACTGCTGCTTAAACAGTCTCCAAAAGTTTTCTAAAGACGCAGGTGCGAGGGCTACGAGGCGCGGATGCACCACGAATCCGGAACGGCCAGCGTCCCCGCCCCGGACCACGAAGCTTCAAAAAAGGGGGGTGGCCCACCCCTTCTTGCTTGAGCTTCCGGACCCTGGGCGTTGGAGGTGGCCTGTGGTGGGGAGCCGGGTGGCCCTCAGGCGAATGTTCGCCAAGCGGCGATATGCAATCTGATTCCTGCCCGCCGACAGGCGGGCACCAACATCGGAGCAGAGCCCCGAAGGGGCGAGCGACTCAATTCGCCTCAGGGACACCCGGCTCCCCCTAACCGCACCGCCCGTCCCTCAGGGCAAATGGTGCTCGCGCGTGTGCTCGTCCATGCCGGTCAATTCACGGACCTTCGCCTCCGGATCCGGTGCCTGCATCAACGATCCACCGATCAGCACCGCGTCAACCCCGACCCGATCCAGCTCTTCCAGCTCATCACGGCCACTGATCCCGCTCTCGGCTACCACCGTCTTCCCCGCTGGGACATCGGGCATTAGCTCGAAGGTGGTCTCGATATCGACCGTCATCTCGTCGAGGTTGCGGTTGTTGATCCCGATCACGTCGGCGCCAGCTAGCAGGGCGCGCTCGAGCTCGGCGGCGTCGTGGACCTCGACCAGGCAGTCGAGGTCGAGCGCTTGGGCTTCTTCGTAGAGGCGGCGCAGCAGGTCGTCGTCGAGGGCGCGGACGATCAGCAGCACGGCGTCAGCGCCGTTCACCGCCGCCTCGTAGAGCTGGTAGGGGTCGAGGATGAAGTCCTTGCGGATGATCGGCAGGGTGGTCGCCGAGCGGGCCAGGCGCAGGTCGTCGAGCGAGCCGCCGAAATGCGGCTCGTCAGTCAGGACCGAGACCGCGGCGGCGCCGCCGCGCTCGTAAGCGGCGACCTGGCTATCGACGGTGGCCGTGGCAGAGATCTCCCCGGCGGACGGCGAGCGGCGCTTGAACTCGGCGATGACTGACAGTCCGGGGCGGGTCAGCGCCTCGCTAAAGGGGCGGTCCTCAACGCGCGCGGCAAGGCGCGCTTCGAGGTCGGCCTGCGGCACCTCCGCCTGGCGCGCCTCCACCCCCCGACGGGCTCCATCGATCAGCTGCTCGATCATTGCCACTTGAACCAATAGAGCCTAGCGTGGAGCTCCCGCGGAACCCCGGGTCAGCGCGCGACCGTCATCGCGACCAGCCGCTCGAGCACGCCGGCGGCTGCGCCCGAGTCGATCGCCGCGGCGGCGCGATCGACGCCCTCCGAGAGATCGGCGGCGAGGCCACCGACGTAGATTGCCGCAGCGGCGTTGAGGACGGTGATATCGCGCGCCGGCCCGGCCTCGCCGGCGAGGACCGCGCGGACCACCGCGGCGTTCTCGGCCGGGGTGCCGCCGGCAACGTCGGCGAGCTCGGCCGGCGCCAGGCCGAACTGGGCCGGCTCCGCGTACCACTCGGAGGTGCGACCGTCGGCGACCTCGATCACCCGGGTCGGGGCCGCGATCGAGAGCTCGTCGAGTCCGTCCTCGGCGCTGACGACGAGGGCGCGGACGCTGCCGAGCCCGACCAACGCCTCGGCGATCGTCTCCTGGTAGTGGCGGTCGGCGACCCCGAGCAGCTGGCGGTCGGCTCCGGCCGGGTTGGTCAGCGGGCCGAGGAAGTTGAAGATCGTCCGCACTCCGAGCGCCTTCCGTGCGGGTTGGATGTGCTGCATCGCGGCGTGGTACTTGGGAGCGAAGAGGAAGCCGAAGCCGATCTCGTCGATGCAGCGGCCGACCGCCTCGGGCTCGAGGTCGATATCGACGCCGAGCGCTTCGAGCACCTGGGAGGAGCCGGACTTGCTGGTGTTCGAGCGGTTGCCGTGCTTGGCGACGGCGCAGCCTGCCCCGGCGGCGACGAACGCGGCCGTGGTCGAGACGTTGAAGGTCGAGGGGCCGCCGCCGGTACCGCAAGTGTCGACCAGCTCGTGGCGCGAAGTCCGCACCGGCACCGCCTGCGAGCGCATCGTCCGCGCCAGCCCGACCAGCTCCGGCACCGTCTCCCCCTTGGCCCGCAGGGCGATCAGGAAGGCCGCCGTCTGCACCGTCTCGGCCCGTCCCTCGACGATCTCGGTCAGCACCGCCGAGGCGTGGTCGGCGGTCAGGTGTTCGCCGGCGCAAACCGCGTCGATCCCGCGGCTGACGACGTCGTTAGGCACGCTCACCCTCGAGGAAGTTGGCGAGCAGATGTTTGCCCTGCGGGGTCAGCACCGACTCGGGGTGAAACTGGACGCCCTCGACCGGCAGTTCGCGGTGGCGGGCACCCATCACCACCTCACCGAGGCTGGCGGTCAGTTCGAGCTCATCCGGCAGCTCGGGGTCGGCGACCAGCGAGTGGTAGCGGCCGGCGACCAGCGGGCTCGGCAGTCCCTTGTAGACCGCCCGGCCGTCGTGCTCGACTTCGGCGTCCTTGCCATGGATCGGGTCGCCGACCACAACCCGGCCGCCGAATGCCTCGATCATCGCTTGGTGGCCGAGGCAGACGCCGAGGACCGGTGTCCCTGCCTCGCCGAAGGCGCGGATCGCCTCGCCGGAGATCCCGGCCTCGGCCGGGGTGCAGGGACCGGGCGAGACGACCAGGCGCTCGTAGTCGCGCTCGACCAGCTCGCCGACCTCGGCGCGATCGTTGCGCACGACATCGATCTCCGCCTCCAGCTCGCCCAGGTACTGAACGAGGTTGTAGGTAAAGGAGTCGTAGTTGTCGATGACGAGAACTTTCATGCCCAGTCCGGCTGCGCGCAGGCGACCTCGACGGCGCGGAAGACCGCCTTCGCCTTGTTGACCGACTCGTTGTACTCGTAATTTGGCTTGGCGTCGGCGACGGTGCCGCCGCCCGCCTGCACGTGCAGCTGGCCGTCCTTGACGACGACGGTGCGAATGTGGATCGCGGTATCGAGGTCGCCGTCCCAGGAGAGATAGCCGATCGCGCCGCCGTAGGAGCAGCGCTTGACCGGCTCGAGCTCGTCGATGATCTGCATCGCCCGCACCTTCGGCGCCCCCGACAGCGTCCCGACCGGCAAGCAGGAGCGCATCGCGTCCATCGCCGTCACCCCCTCGCGCAGCCGGCCCGAGACCTGGCTGACGATGTGGAGGACGTGCGAGTAGGTCTCGACCACCATCAGCTCGTCGACTTGGACCGAGCCGTACTCGCAGACGCGGCCGAGGTCGTTGCGGCCGAGGTCGACCAGCATCACGTGCTCGGCCCGCTCCTTGGGGTCGTTGATCAGGCGCTCGGCGAGGCGACGGTCCTCCTCCTCGCTGCGACCGCGCGGCGAAGTACCGGCGATCGGCCGGCTTGAGACGCGGCGACCCTCGACCTTGACCAGCGGCTCCGGCGAGGCACCGGCAATCTGGAAGTCGCCGAACTCGAGGAAATACATGTAGGGCGAGGGGTTGACCGCCCGCAGGCCGCGATAGACGGAGAAGGCCTCGACCGGAGCGGGCGCCGAGAAACGCTGCGAGGGGACGACCTGGAAGGCGTCGCCGGCGTAGACGTACTCGATGATCCGGGCGACAATCGCTTCAAACTCCTCGCGTTTCATGTTCGACTCGAACTGCGGCGGTTCGGTCACACTCAGGTACGCCGGAGCGGGGACGGCGCCGCGCAGGCGGTCGCGCATCTCGGCGATTGTCGCCGCGGCGCGCTCGTAGGCGGCGTCGATCCCTCCCTCGTCGTCGGCAAAGGCGCAGGCGAGGATCGTCAGCTCGTGGCGCAGGTGGTCGAAGACGAGCATCGCGTCGGTGATCATCAGGGCGAGGTCGGGGAGGCCGAGCGGATCGGGGTTCGGCTCGCCGAGCGGCTCCACAGTGCGCACCAGGTCGTAACCGAAGAAGCCGACCGCGCCGCCGGCAAACGGCGGCAGGTCACCGACCGGCGCCGGTTTCAGCTCGCCGAGCCGCGCCGCGACGGCGGCGTAGGGGTCGGGCGCCGGGTTGCTGCGGCGGGGCGCCTCGCTGGCGGCCGCCTCATCGCCGCTCCATTCGTGCAGGGTGCCGTCGCTCCAGCGGAGCACCGCCCGCGGCCGCAGGCCAACAAACGAGTAGCGGCCGACCTGGCCCTGCTCGGCCGACTCGAGCAGGAAGCACGGCGCTCCCTCGGGCTCGCCGGCGCGCAGCTTGAGGAAGGCCGAGACCGGGGTCTCACAGTCGTCGACGAAGCGGGCGCGAACCGGGACGACGTTGCCCTCCCGCGCCAGCTCGCGCGCCCGCTCGAGGGTCGGCTCCAGCTGGATGTCGGGGCTAGCCGCGACGGGCATTCAGCACTTCCATCACCTCGGCCTGCGTGACCCCACGCGAGACCAGCAGCACCGAGAGGTGATAAAGCAGGTCGGCCGCCTCTTCCGCTACCCGCTGGTCGCTCTCCTCACGCGCCGCCCGCGCCACCTCCTCGGCCTCCTCCTCGACCTTCTCGCCGATGTGCGGCGGGTCGTCGAGGAGGGTCACCGTGTAGCTGCCGCTGGGACGCTCGACGGCGCGGGTGCGAAGGGTCCGTTCCAACGAGGTGAGCGCTTCGTGGTTGACCGGGAACGGCTCGCCGGGGGCCGGCGGCGCGTCCTTGCGGGTCGAGGCGGAGCCCAACACCTCACGGTAAAAGCAGGAGCGCTGGCCGGTGTGGCAGGCGGGGCCGGTCGGCTCGACCAGGGCGACGATCGCGTCGCCGTCGCAGTCGTAGCGCAGCTGCTTGAGGTGCAGGAAGTGGCCCGAGATTTCGCCTTTCTTCCAGAGTTCGTCGCGGGAGCGGCTGTGGAAGTGCAGTTCGCCCGTCTCGAGCGTCATTTCCAGCGATTGCGGGCTGACGTAGGCGAGCGTCAGCACCTCACCGGTGTTGAAGTCCTGGACCACGCACGGGGCGAGGCCGCGTTGGTCGAATTCGATTTCGGCGAACATGCGGTGAATCGTAGAGGGAAGGGTGTCACTCGATCCCTAAGCGATCGAGCAGGTCCTCGTCGCGGCGCCAGTGCTTCCTCACCCGGACCTCCAGCTGGAGGTGGACGCGGTGGCCGAGCTCGCCTTCGAGCGAGCGGCGCGCAGCGGTCCCGATCTCGCTGATCTTGGCGCCCCCCTTGCCGATCAGGATTCCCTTCTGGCTCTCGGTCTCGGCCCAGATCTCGGCGACGACCTCGACCAGGCCGTCCTCGGGGCGCGGTGGCAAAACCTCCTGCACTGAGACCTCGACCGAGTGCGGGATCTCCTGCCGGGTGCGGTTCAGCACCTGCTCGCGGATCAGCTCGGCGAGCAGCAGCTCGCTTGACTGGTCGCTCGAGTCCTCGGGCGGGTAGAGGAACGGCCCCTCCGGGACCAGCTCGCCGAGCCGCTCGAGCAGCGGCGGCAGGCCCTCGCCGGATTTGGCGCTGATCGGAAAGACCTCGTCGACGCCCGGCAGCTCGGCCGCCTCGGCGAGCACCGGCACCAGCTCGTTCGGCCCGACCTTGTCGGCCTTGTTGACGGCGCAGATGCAGGGCAAGCCGACACCGGCCGCCAGCAGGGTGCGGGCGATGAAGCGGTCGCCGGGCCCGACCCCCTCCTCGCCGTTGACGACGACCAGGGCGACGTCGGAGTCGGCCAGCTCGCGCTCGACCCGGTTCTGCATCCGCGCGGTGAGGACATCGCGCGGGCGCTGCACGCCGGGCAGGTCGACGAGGATCAGCTGCCGCCCCGCCGCGGTGTCAGTGAAGACGCCGCGGATCGCCCGGCGGGTGGTCTGCGGGCGACTGGAGACGATCGCCACGTGCGAGCCGACCAGGGCGTTGACCAGGGTCGACTTGCCGACGTTCGGTCGTCCCGCCAGCCCGACGAAGCCGGAGCAGCTCACCGTAACGCCGCCAGCACGTCGGCCTGCAGCGCCAGCATCTCGCCGTTGTCGGCCTCGTGGTCGTAGCCGCAGAGGTGGAGGACGCCGTGAACGGCGGTCTCGTTGAGACTCATGTCGACGCACTGCTCGGGGCAGATCGCAACGTCGCCGAGCTCCCGCGGGCCGGCGACCGGGCCGGCGCCGTCGAGCGGAAAGGAGAGAACGTCGGTTGGCTCGTCGAGGCCGCGGTGCTCGCGGTTGAGGTCGCGGATGCGGTGCTCGTCGACGATCTCGAGCGCCAGGTGGCCGTCCTCCACCCCCGCCGCGGCGAGCGCCGCGGCGACCGGCTCGCGCAGCTCGGCGGGTACGTCAGTCAGGTCGACGGGCACTGTGGCGGTCGTAGGCGGCGACGATCCGCTGCACCAGTTTGTGGCGGACGACGTCCTCGCCGCCGAACTCGACGAAGTCGATTTCGCGCACGTCGTCGAGGATGTCGCGGACCGCGTTCAGTCCCGAACGCTGGTCGCTCGGCAGGTCGATCTGCGTAACGTCGCCGGTGACGACCATCCGCGAGTTGAAGCCGAGCCGGGTGAGGAACATTTTCATCTGCTCGGGGGTGGTGTTCTGGGCCTCGTCGAGGATCACGAAGGAGTCGTTCAGAGTGCGGCCGCGCATGAAGGCGAGCGGCGCCACCTCGATCACGTCGCGCTCGAAGTAGCCGTTGACCCGGTCGGGATCCATCATGTCGTAGAGCGCGTCGAACAGCGGCCGCAGGTAAGGGTCGACCTTGGCCTGGATGTCGCCAGGCAGGAAGCCGAGCCGCTCGCCGGCCTCGACCGCGGGCCGGGTGAGGATGATCCGCTGCACCTGCCGTTCGGTTAGCGCCGCGGCGGCCATCGCCACCGCAAGGAAGGTCTTGCCGGTGCCGGCCGGGCCGATCCCAAAGGTGATCGTGTTGCGGCGGATCGAGTCGACATAGCGCTTCTGGTTGACAGTTTTCGGCGCCACCTTGGTGTTGCGGTGGCGCCAGACGACGTCGTCGAGGATCGCCGCCGGGCTCTCCTCCGCGTCCAGCGCTCCGGCCACCGCTTCGATCGTGCCAGGCGCGACGTCGTGGCCCTGCTCGATCAGCTCGACCAGCTCGTCGACCACGGTCGCCGCCTCCTGCAGATCGGCCGCCTCGCCATCGAGGGTCAAGACATTGCCCCGCAGGTGCAGGTCGACCGGCAGCTTGTCGCGCAGGCTGCGAAGGACCGAGTCCTCGGACCCCGCCAGCTCGGCGGCCACAGTGTTGTCAAGCGTCAGCTGGCGTCGAGCCAAGTCAGTTACCCAGCTTCTCGCGCACGGCGGCGCTGACCCGCTTGCCGTCGGCGCGACCTCCCACTTTGGGCACCAGCGTCCCCATCACCTGGCCCATCTGCTTCATCTCGGTGGCGCCGGTCTCGGCGATCGCCGCCGCGACCAGCTCGTCCAGCTCCTCGTCGGAGAGCTGCTCGGGCAGGTAGCCCTCGATCAAGTCGGCCTCGAAGCGCTCGGCAGCAGCCTGCTCGGCCCGGCCCGCCTGCTCGTAGGCCTCCGCCGCCTCGACCCGTTTCTTGCGCTCGCGCTGCAGCACCGCGACCTCGTCGCCCTTGCCCAGCTTCGCGTCCTGTTGCAGCACGTCGACGACCAGCCGCAGCGCCGAGGCCCGCTCGCGTTCGCGCGCTTTCATCGCCGTCCGCGCGTCGCTCTGCACCTGCTCGAGAACCGTCATCGGGAGAAGGTTAGACGGCGGCGTCCAAGGCGGCGTCGGGGGCAATGGCGAGCCCTTTGGAGACGAGGTCGGCGATGTCGGTGCTGACGAGGCTCCAGCCGTTGCGGCGAGCGGCGGCGACGTAGGCCGCGTCGTAGGCGGTGAGGCCATGCTCCTGGGCGATCGCGACCGCGGCATCCGCCATCTCGGGACCGATCCGGACAATGCTGTCCTTGCAGCGGGTGACGATCCCGTCGCAGAGCCTGTCCGCCCGGCTGCGGTCGCCCATCCGGGTGCCGATCACGTTTGCCACCTCGTACAGCGTCAGATCGAGGGCGGCAAGACGACGCGACGATTCGATCACGGCATCCGCATCGTGATGAAATCGCTCGCCCGGGTTGACGAACGCAATCCAGACACTTGCGTCGACAAGCAGTACCAACTCAGTGCGATTCCCGGTCTTCCCGGATCATCTTCGC
Organism: uncultured Actinomycetes bacterium; assembly: GCA_963729055.1. Classification (GTDB taxonomy): domain Bacteria; phylum Actinomycetota; class Thermoleophilia; order Solirubrobacterales; family 70-9; genus VAYN01. Next base: position 566,944 of record CAVSMQ010000010.1, read on the forward strand.
GGCATCGATCGGAGGTTCATCGTCGCGGAATTCAGCCCGGATCTGGTCGAAGATCCGTTTTGCCTCTTCCCGCCCGCTCCTCTCCTCTGCCTCGAGGTCAGCCTCCGCCAGACGGCGCAGGTATCCGGATCGGCTCTCGCCCGAGCCTTCGACGTGAAGGTCGATTTCTCTGAGCAAGTCGTCAGGAATCGATACGAGAACCTTGGCCACCGACTGAGTATATCCGGTATGTCCGCCGATCTCGGCGGTTCGAACGGTCATCGGCCCAACCCTGCCAGGCGAATTCGCACGCGTGTGTGAACGGCGTGCCAACTTCGATGAATCTGGCGCGCGGAAGCCGTGCGGCGGCTCAGACGCCGGCGCCGAGGGTGATCCGCTCGACCTCGCCGAGCGGCATCTGCAGGAAGCGGGTGCCGACCTCGCGGAAAGCGGCGGCCTCGCCGGTGCAGAGGAAGTCGTAGGCGCCCTCGCCGGCGTCGCTCGAGCGCGAGAGGCCGGCGCTGTCGAGGGTGCGCTGGACCGCGGCGGCGACGGCGTGGCCGCCGCTGACCAAGCGGACGTCGCGGCCGAGGATGCGCTGCAGCATTGGCGCGACCAGCGGGTAGTGGGTGCAGCCGAGGATCAGGGTGTCGACTGCGGCCTCGCGCAGCGGCGCGCAGTAGGAGCGGGCCATCGCCATCGTCTCCTCGTCGAAGAGCGAGCCATCCTGGATGAAGGGAGCGAGGCGGGGTGCGCCGACCTCGATCACCTCGAGAGCCCTGTCCTGCGCTTCCAGCGCCCGCCGGTAAGCGCCACTGGCGACGGTGTTGGGGGTGGCGAGGACGCCGACCCTGCTGTTGGCGGTGATCGCGGCGGCGATCTCGGCCTGGGGCGCGACCACCGGCACGACCTCCACCCCGTGCTTGGCGGCGACCTCGCGGGCGACGTCCTCGGCCACCGCGGTTGCCGTGTTGCAGGCGATCACCAGCAGCTTGGCGCCGCGCCCGAGCAGTAGGTCGGCGATCGCTGCGACGCGCTGGCGCAGCTCCGAAGTGTCACGAGAGCCATACGGAAACAGCTCGGTGTCGCCCAGGTAGACGTAGTCCTCCTGCGGCAGCGAGACCAGGCACTCGTGCAGAACGGTGAGCCCGCCGACGCCCGAGTCGAACATCGCCACGGGCAGCGAAGAGTCGCTCACATGAACGGCCTGTAGCTCATGAAGAAGATCGTGACGACGATCAGGATCCCGGTCAGCGTGCCGACCTGGCCGATCCGCTGGCCGAGAGCTTCGAACTCGGGGCTGAGCGTGTCGCCCGCCTGCAGGTCGCGCTCGGCGATGCCTTTCGCCTTGCGCACCTGCGGCTGGAAGAAGCCGTGCTGGACGGCGAAAAGGGCGATGATCGCGATCCAGCCCCAGACGATGAAGAAGTCACTGCCGCCCCAGGCGCCGTCGCTGGTCGCCAGCAGGACGATGCCGGCGATCAGCAGGACCACCATGCCCGGGTTGACGAGGTAACGGTCGACCCGCTGGACCCCGGCGAGGATCGCCGGGGTCGCCCGCGGGAACTGGGGCGCAACCGAAAAGAAGAAGGCGTAGCCGAAAGTCGGGCCGAAGGCGATCACGACCGCGAGGATGTGGAAGAACAGCGCGATCTTGTAGCCGGGGTCGATGATCGATCCAAGCGGCAGCATCGGGGGCAACATACCCGTCCGGCGAGACGGAGTGGGCTCAGGCGCGACGGAGCAAAAGCGCCGCCCAGTCCCCGTCGCGGCGACGCTCGGCCTCCGCGAGGCCACAGCGGGCGAAGGCCGCCGCGGTGGCGTCCAGCTCGCCCGACAGCAGGCCCGAGCAGACTAGGACGGCGGGTGCCGGGGGAGGGCCCACCGGAGCAACAGCGGGGAGGCTCCGCTGGGCTCTCCCCCGCCCCCCGCTGGCGCTCATTTGCTTCGCGACAGCGGCGAGGACGGGCGCGGTCATGTTGGCGACCACGGTTGGGGCGAGATTCGGGAGGGATTCGCGCAGGTTCGTGCGCTCCAGGTGAACTTCAACCCCGTTAGCGGCGGCGTTGGCGGCCGCGGCCTCGATCGCCAGGGCCTCGTGGTCGTAGCCGCTCACCGGGGCCCAGCCGAGCCTGGCGGCGGCGATCGCCAAAACTCCGGAGCCGGTGCCGAGGTCGGTCAGTGCGCCGGACGCCCCTCCCCCGGCCTCGATCTCGAGCAGCAGCTCGAGGCAGAGGCGGGTGGTCGGGTGGGCGCCGGTGCCGAAGGCACGGCCGGGGTCGACGACTAGGTCGATCGCGCCGTCGCGCGGCGGCTCCCAGGAAGGCCGCAGCCAGAGCCGCTCGCCGACCAGCAGCGGCTTGTGGAAGTCGCGCCAGCGGTCGGCCCAGTCGTCGGGGATCTCAGTCGCGGAGACCTCGATCGGGCGGCCGCCGACCACCGCCTCTATCTCCCCCAACTCGGGCAGCTCGCCCTCGCCGCCGTAGATCGCGTACTCGATGTATCCCGGCCCGCGCTCCTCCTCGACCCCGTTGGGGGCCAGCACGGTCAGCTCGGCGAGGACCAGCTCGGCCTGGTCGGGGGCGCAGCGCACGGCGAGGCGGATCACCCCGCTGTCCTCGGCGTCAACCGAAGGCTCGGCGGACGCGGGCGAAGATGCCCTCGCGCTCGGGCTCGAGGTTGGCCGCCTCGATCGTGCGGTCGAGCTGCTCGGCGAGCGCCCGCTGCTCGTCGCTGAGGCGGGTCGGGACGACGACGTCGATGACGACGCGCTGGTTGCCGCGGCGGCGACCGCCGAGCCGCGGCAGGCCGATCCCGCGCAGCGTCTCCTCGTGGCCGGGCTGGGTCCCGGGCGCGATCTCAACCTCCTCCTCGCCGTCGAGGGTCGGGACGGTGACGGTGGTGCCGAGCATCGCTTCGGTGGCGGCGACCGCGACGACGTGGACGAGGTCGTTGCCCTCGCGGCGGAATCGCTCGTCCTCAGCGACCGCGATCTCGACGTAGAGGTCGCCAGCCGGGGCGCCCGGCTCGCCGGCGTGGCCGGCGCCGGCGACCCGCAGCCGCTGACCGTCTTCGATCCCCGCCGGGACTTCAACCGTCTTCGTCTCCAGACCGCGGACCCGGCCGCTGCCGCCGCACTCGCCGCAGGGGGTCTTCGGGATTCGCCCGGCGCCGTTGCAGCGGTCGCAGGAGACGCCGCGGACCATCTGCCCGAACGGCGTGTTGGAAACCTGGCGCAGCTGGCCAGCGCCGGCGCATTTCTCGCACTGGACGATCGGCGTGCCAGGCTCGGCGCCGTTACCGCGACAGTGCTCGCAGGCGACGACCGCCTGGTAGCTAACCTCGCGCGGCGCCCCGGTCGCGACGTCCCCGAGCTCGACCTCGACCGAGGCCAGGACGTCGCCGCCCGGCGCCGGCCCGGCGGTACCGCCGAAGCCGAAGCCAGTGCCGCCGAAGATCGAGGAGAAGAGGTCCTCGATCGAGCCGAAGCTCTGAGCGCGCGGATCGAAGCCACCGGAGCGCAGTCCCTCGTGGCCGTAGGCGTCGTAGGTGCCGCGACGCTCGGCGTCGGAGAGGACCTCGTAGGCCTCGGCAGCCTCCTTGAACTTCTCCTCGGCCTCGGGATCGTGGGCGTTGACGTCGGGGTGCAGCTCGCGGGCGAGGCGACGGAAGGCTTTCTTCACTTCGGCCTCGCTGGCGTCGCGGCCGACCCCGAGCACTTCGTAATAGTCGCGTGGCATTCGGTAAGAGTTTCGTTACTAGCCGTCGTAGACGGTCTCGAAGTAGCGGGAGAGCTCGCGGGCGGCGCTGCGCACCGAGGAGATCGCCGTCGCGTAGTCCATCCGCAGCGGGCCGACCACGCCGACCGCGCCGAGGTTGCGGTGGCCGAGGCCGTAGTTGGCGCCGACGACGCTGACCGAGCGCAGCTCCGGCTGGGGATTCTCGGCGCCGATCCAGAAGAAGACCGAGCTCTCGTCGATCGAGGAGCGCAGCATGCCGAGAACATCGGCGCGGCGCTCCAGCGCGGTCATCAACTCGTCGGCCCGCGGCAGGTCCGGCAAGTGCTCCTGCGAAAGCAGCCGCGAAGCGCCTTCGACGTAGAGGTCGGCGCCGGTGTCGCGCTCGAGCTCGGTGAAGGCGGTGCCCAGTGTGCCGATGAACTGGGCCTCGGTATTGCCGAGCTCGGGGTCGGTTAGGCGGCTGGTGATCATCCGGGCGCCGACCCCGAGCCCGGAAAGCGACTCGTTCAGGTAGCTCGAGGCCCAGGCGACGAGACCGGTGTCGACCGGCCGGTCGAACTCGAAGACGCGGCGGGCGACGTCGCCGGTCGAGGCGATCGCGATCACCACCACCCGGTTCGGCGCCAGCTGCAGGACCTCGACCCGGTGGATCGTCGCCGTGGCGGCACTCGGTGAAGGCGCCGTCGCCATCGCCACCAGGTCGGTGACTCGGGCCAGCGCCTGGATCGTCTCCCGCATCGCCTCGTCGACCTCGCGGCGCAGCTGCGAGAGCTGCGTTTCGAGCCGCGACTCGGCCGGCATCGGCCCCGAAGCGAGCAGCGAGTCGACGTAGCGGCGGTAGCCGGCGTCGGTCGGAACCCGGCCGGCGGAGGTGTGCGGGTGGGTGAGGAAGCCAGCCGCCTCGAGGGCAGCAAGCTCAGCCCTAACAGTCGACGGCGCCCACTCCACCTCGGGCAGCTCGGCGACCTCCTTCGACGGCACCGGCCGCGCCGACGTCAGGTAGGCGTCGACGACCAACCGCAGGATCAGCTCTTGGCGAGGACTCAGCACGACATCCATTCTAGGAAGCGCATCAACCGCGTCCGTGGAGGGGTCGGGCACAGTACTCGGCTCACCCGCTCGCACTATGCCCGCCCCCTCCCAACGGGGGCGTGCTTACAACTCGAGCTCAGCCCGAGCGTTCTTTATTAGCTTCGTATCGCCTTGCGTGGCTACGGTGTCGATGACGACGCGGTTGCCGTCGGCCTCCTCGACCGTGCCGGTGACGACGATCTCCTGCTCAGGGACGCCCATGCCGCGGAACTGGACGCTGAGCTTCTTCAGCGCCCGCGGGTCACCGCCGGCCAGCGCGCTCGCGTTGGCTTTCGCGACCAGGCCCATCGAGTAGAGACCGTGAAGGATGTTGCGCGGAAGTCCGACCGCTTTGGCGAACTCGTCATCGATGTGGATCGGGTTGAAGTCGCCGGAGGCGCCGGCGTAGCGGTGCGGCAGGTATTTGTCGGGGGTGACTCGCAGCTCCTGCACCTCGTCACCGACGTTCACGTCCGCCATCTCACACCCCCCTGACGATGTTGGTCCAGACGCCGCGCAGCACCTGCTCGCCGTCCTGGTTCACCGAGGTCGACTCGAAGACGTAGAAGCCGTTGCCCATTTTCTCCTCGATCGAGAGGCACTTCGGCGTCGTCGTGATCTCGTCGCCGGAGCAGACCACCGCTCCCCACTCGAACTCCTGCCCGCCGTGGACCATCGTCGCGAAGTTCATCCCCACCTCGGGGTCGAGGATCGCGGGGGCCATCGCTGGCAGCGCGTAGACGACGCAGAACATCGGCGGCGCGACGACATCGCGGAAGCCGGCGTCGCGGGCGGCGCCGACGTCGAAGTGGACCGGGTTCTCGATCCCCAGCGCGGTCGCGTACTCCTTGATCTTCTCGCGGCCGACCTGGTAGGTCGTCCCTCCCCACTGCTTGCCGACCGCCTCCGTCTTCAGCGCCATCGCCGCGGCACTTTACTGGCTGTGCAGCCAGGAGGGAGCGCCGGGGCTGTTCCTTTTGTCGGGATAGCCGACAAAAGGAACAGCCGAACGACTACTCGTCGATCTCGAGCACCGCCAGGAACGCCTCCTGCGGCACTTCGACCCGGCCCACCGCCTTCATCCGTTTCTTCCCCGCTTTCTGCTTCTTCAGCAGCTTGTTCTTGCGGGTGACGTCGCCGCCGTAGAGCTTTGCGGTGACGTCCTTGCGCAGCGCCTTGACAGTCTCGCGAGCGAGGATGTTGGAGCCGATCGCCGCCTGCACAGGGACGTCGAAGAGTTGGCGTGGGATCGTCTTGCGCAGCCGCCCGACCAGGCGCTTGCCCTGGTCGTAGGCGAAGTCGCGGTGGACGATGATCGAGAGCGCGTCGACCTTGTCGCCGGCCAGCAGGATGTCGACTTTGACCAGGTCGGCGGGTCGGTAGCCAATCGGCTCGTAGTCGAGCGAGGCGTAGCCGCGAGTCGAGCTCTTCAGCAGGTCGAAGAAGTCGAGGACGATCTCGCCGAGCGGCATGTCGTAGCGAATCTGCACCCGCTGCGGACTGAGGAAGTGCATGTCGACGTGGGTGCCGCGGCGCTGCTGGCAGAGCTCCATCACCGCCCCGACCTGCTCTTTCGGGCAGATGATCGTGGCGCGGATGTAGGGCTCTTCGATCGTCTCGATGGTGCCCGGGTCGGGAAGCTCGGTCGGGCTGCGGACCTCCTGCTCCTCGCCGTTGGTGAGGTGGACGGTGTAGCGCACGTTTGGCGTCGTCGCCAGCAGGTCGAGGTCGTACTCGCGCTCCAGCCGCTCGCGCACGATCTCCATATGGAGGAGGCCGAGGAAGCCGCAGCGGAAACCGAAACCGAGCGCCTCGGAGGTCTCGGGCTCCCAGGAGAGGGCGGCATCGTTGAGGGACAACTTGTCGAGCGCGTCGCGGAGGTCTTCGAAGCGGTCGGTCTCGATCGGGAAGAGGCCGCAGAAGACCATTGGCCGCACCTCGCGGTAGCCCTCGAGCGCCTCGGCGGCCTGATTCACCTGTGACGTCAGCGTGTCGCCGACGCGCAGCTTCGTCACGTCCTTGATCCCGGTGATCAGGTAGCCGACGTCTCCCGCTTCCATCCCCTGGACGCCGGTCATCGCCGGCCGGAAGAAGCCGATGTCGTCGATCTCGGCCCGGGTTCCGTTCTGCATCGCGAGGATGCCGTCGTGCTTGCGGAAGGAGCCGTCGACCATCCGCACGTAGGCGATCACGCCGCGGTACTGATCGAACTCGGAGTCGAAGATCAGCGCCCGCGGCGGAGCCTCGACTTGGCCGGTGGGCGGCGGGATGCGGGCGACGATCGCCTCCAGCACCTCGTGCACGCCCTCACCGGTCTTGGCCGAGATCGGCAGCGCTTCGCCGGGGTCGGTTCCGAGCAGGTCGGCAACCTCCTGGGCGACCCGGTCGGGCTCGGCGCCGGGCAGGTCGACCTTGTTGATCACCGGAATCAGCTCGAGGCCGTTCTCGATCGCGAGGTAGGTGTTGGCAACGGTCTGCGCCTCGACCCCCTGGGCGGCGTCGACCACCAGCAGGGCGCCCTCGCAAGCGGCGAGGCTGCGCGAGACCTCGTAGGAAAAGTCAACGTGGCCGGGAGTGTCGATCAAATGCAGGTGGTATGTCTGGCCGCCGTCGGCCCGGTACTCGACCCGCACCGCCTGGGCCTTGATCGTGATCCCCCGCTCGCGCTCGAGGTCCATCGAGTCGAGCAGTTGCGCCTGCATTTTCTTCGGGTCGACAGAACCGGTCAGCTCGAGGATGCGGTCGGCCAGCGTCGACTTGCCGTGGTCGATGTGGGCGATGATCGAGAAGTTGCGGATCTGGTCCATGGGCGAGCGATGAGTATGGCGAGGGGCGAGCGCGGACGGTGGGGAACCTCGGCTCCCGCCGGGCAGCGCTACGGGCAGGCGGAGGGGTCGAGCGGTGCGTCGATCTTGAAGACGACCGTCGGCGGCTTGCGGAAGACGACTTCGGCGCCGCTCCCCTCGGCCCAGCGCGCTTGCGGCGGGTAGGGAGGCTTCCCCGGTTCGATCCGGTCACGGGAAGCGATCAAGTAATCGTAGCCGCCCGCGTTCACCAGCCGGATGAACTCGCGGCAGCCCGGCGGCGCCTCGAACCCCCCATTCGCCGTCTCCTCACCGACAAACTGGACCCGGTTCGCGAGATCGGTGCCGAACAACGGGTACTGACGCGTGCTGGTCGTCGCGATCCGCGCCCCCGATACGTCCCGCGCCCAAGCAAACGCCGCGTTCAGCCCGGGCGTCGTGAACGACGGATCCTCGTACCGCTTCGCCAGGTATTGCCGCTCCACTGGATACCCGACCACAACCGCCACCAGCAGCACCCCAGCGAGCGCCGCCACCCCCCACGAGCGCCGCCACGCGGCCCCGTGGTTGTCCTTCCGTCCGCTATCCGGACCGAAGGACAACCACGATGGCGGGGCGGTAGCGAGGCGGACGAGGCGATCTCGGACGGGCGGAGCGGCTGGGAGGAGGGCTAGGCCTAGGACGAGAGCTGGGGCTAGGTACCGGAGGCCTGACTCGAAGCCGCGGGGCATGCCCTCGGGGCCGGAGGCGGAGGTCGGGGCGACGAGCCAGGCCAGCACCGTCGCCAAGCCAACAAGCCCCGCCACGGCTAGCACCCCGCCGGCGACGCCAACCCCGCCGCCGTGGTTGTCCTTTCTTCGGCCTCCGGCCCCGTGGTTGTCCTTCCTTCGGCTATCCCGAAGAAAGGACAACCACACGCGGGGCGCGGCGAGGGGGAGGACGAGGCCGGCTAGGGCGGCGAGAGCGAGGAGGGGCCAGACGATCCAGAAGCCATGGTGGAGACCTGGGAGGAACCAGTCGGACCAAACGGTGCCGTCGGTCAGGTAGCTGAAGACGCTGTGGGCTTCGCGGCCGCCGAGGGCCTGGGACGGAGCAGGCAGGTCGATCGGGCCGAGATGGTGGATCCAGGGCAGCGGGTTGCCGGTGTGGACCAGGTTGCGGAGGTACCAGTAGCCGCCGCCAGCGAGCGCCGGCAACCCAGCCGCCGCCAGGGCGCGCCAGCGCTCGCCGCGCGGGGCCAAGGCGACGAGGCCAAGGACGAGCACCGCCGCCGGCAGCAGGAAATTGAGCTTGGTCCCAGCGGCAAGGCCGGCCCCGAGGCCAACCACCGCGAGGGCACCGGCGTCGAGTCCCGGCCGCTGGCCGCTTTGGCCCGCGTCGGACCCCCCTACGTCGCCCTGGTCTGCGCCCGCGTCCTCCCCTCCATGCGGCGCCGCCCACGCGTTCAAGGCCACCGCGACCGCGGCGAGCAGGAAGAAGATGCCGACGATGTCGTTGCGCGCCTCGCCCGCCTGGTCCGAGAGCGCCGGCACGCTCAGCGCGATCGCCCCCAGGGCCAGCGACCACGACGCCACTCGCCACGGGCGCCCGATCGCCCAGCAGGCCACCAAGCACCCGACAAGCCAACCGAGGTTCAGCAGCGGTGACAGCAAGTCCCGCCCGAACGCCAGCATTCCGGCCGCGTGCAGCACTTCGCTGTTCGCCGGATAGAACCAAGCCAAGAACTGCGGCGCGATGAAATGCAACCCCCACGTATCGCCGCTCTGAAAGAACCCCGCCGCGAACGGTCCGTGGTACCAGGTCGAGTCGAACCCGGTCATCCCCGTCCCCAGCTTGTCCTTCACCCCGCCGGCGAAGTGCACCACCGCAATCGCCGCAATTAGCAGTGCCACCCAAGTCACCACCGATCCCCACGACACGCCCCCGTCCCGCCGGAGGGAGGTCGCTCGCACCCCTACCTGCAAGTGCGGGTGCGAGCGACCTCCCTCCGGCGGGCGCGGCGCCCACATCCACACCCCAACCGCCACCAGACCGAGCAACAGCAAGTACGGCAGCGGCTCCCACACCCCGAAGCTGCCCAGCGCCTCCGCGCACCAAATCAGCACTGCCACCGCGATCAGCACCGTCGCCAGCCCTGCTGCCGCCCCCCGTAGCCGTGGCACCAACCACGCCCGCAGCCGCCAGCCCGTCGCCCCCGCAAACCCGAGCCACAACAGCACCTCGATCACGCCAAGCAGATAACGGCCGGGCCCCAGCATCGCTCCGCTCCCGTCCCTGCCCTATCGCCCGCGCCGCAGCAGGCGCATGATCTGCTCGAGCTCGGCGATCCGCAGCAGCTTGGCGATCAGGAGGTAGACAGCGGCGCCGATCAGCAAGCCGCCGCCGAGCGCGATGATCTGGCCGGCAAGGCCCGTGCCCAGCACCTCGTCGAGCGCCTTCCAAACCAGCCAGCTTGCCCCGGCCAGCGCCGCCGAGGCGATTGAGATCCGCAGCGCCGCCGAGAACAGCCGCCCCAGCTCGAGCCCGTTGAACTCGCGTCGCAGGATGATCGCCTGGGCGACGACGGCGGTCGAGGTGCCAATTCCGGTGCCGGCGACGATCCCACCGACCCCGAACGGCTTGTAGAGAACGAGCGCCGCGACAGCCGAGACGACCAGGTCGATCGTCGCCAGCGCCGTCGCCTGCCAGGGCCGCTGCAGGCTGAAGAAGGTCCGCGTCTGCAGCAGGTACAGGCCGTTGGTCGGCAGCGAGAAGGCGAACCAGAAGAGCGCCGTGGCGACGATCGCGGTCTCCGCCGAGTCGAAGGCGCCGCGCTGGTAGACGAGCCGGATCATCGGGTCCGAGAGGGCGAGGATCGCGGCGGCGGCGGGCAGCAGGACGAAGAGGATCTGGCGCATCCCGTTGGCCATCGTCGCCCGCAGGTTCCCGATCTCGCCGGCGTTGGCGAAGCGGGCCAGGGTCGGGAAGAGAACCGTCGCGATCGCGACCGAGAAGATTCCCTGCGGCAGCTGGTAGATCCGGAAGGCTTTGTCGATCGCCGCCGGCGCCTCGACGGAAACGAGGCTGCCGAAGAAGCTGTTGATCAGCAGGTTGAAGTTGATCAGGCCGAGGCTGATCGTCACCGGCAGCATCAGCAGCAGGACCCGGCGCACGCCCGGGTGGCGCCAGTCAAAGCTGAAGCTGAAGCGGAACGGGGTGTGACGCAGGTCCCACGCCGGAATCGCCAGCTGCACCGCGGTGCCGACCAGGATGCCGATCGCGTAGGCGTAGATCTTGTCTTCGCCGTGGAACAGCGGCTCGATGACGACGAGGACGAGGATGATCGTCAGGTTCCAGAACAGCGGCGAGATCGCGAAGGCGCCAAAGCGGTCGTAGCTGTTGAGGATCCCGACGACTACGCCGCTGACCCCAAGCAGGATCAGGATCGGGAAGAGGACGCGCGAGAGCGAGACCGTGAGATCGAGGAGCTCGCCTTCGAAGCCGGGCGCGAAGACGGGGATCACGACCGGGGCGAAGAGGACGAAGAGCGCCGTGATCGCGCCCAGCACCATCGTGATCAGCAGCAGCAGGGTCGAGGCGAGGCGGAAGGCCTCGCGGTACTGCTTGCGGCCGATCAGTTCGGTGAAGACCGGGACGAAGGCGGGCTGCAGGGCGGCGTCGGCGAACAGCGCCCGGATCAGGTTCGGCACCTGGAAGGCGATCGTGAAGGCCGACATCGGGCCGCTGACCCCGTAGTAGCCGGCGGCGACGACTTCGCGGCCGAGACCGGCGACGCGGCTGGCGGCGGTGGCGGCGGAGAAGAAAGCGGTCGAGCGGGCGATCCGCCCCGCCTGGCGGCGGGGCGAGGCCTCGACCGTCGGTTCCTCGCCGGGATCAAAGGCCTCGGCGCGGCGCAACGCGACCTCAGCCCAAATCTCCATCTCGGCGTTGATCGGCTGATCGCCGAATTCACGGGGCGCTGGCGCCTGTGGGCTTCGCATCAGAGTTGGTGACCATGCAAGGCCCCGCGCGTGCGGCTGGCGAGCACCGGACCGAGCGGGGGTAGGACGCAGGAAGGCCTAATGGCAGAGCCATTTGGCCGACCGAGGACGACGCCCCGCGAAGTGTGTCCGGCGCCGCCAGGCGTGCGTGGTGGGTGTTGCATGGTCACTAATTCGGGAGCCGAGCGGGAACTCCTCAGTTGGAGAGGGGGCCCCAGAAGCTCCTCAGTCGCTATAGTCGGCGACCGCCCGGAGCCGGCACCGAGCCTGCACGGGCACTCGATATGGCCAACATAGCCTCACAGAAGAAGCGGATCCTACGCAGCGAGCGCGAGCGTACCGAGAACCGGCTGCTCACCAGCACGGTGAAGACGCATTTCCGCCGCCTCGATAGCGCCGTCGACGGCGGCGACGCCGAGGCGATTGCCAGCGAGCACCGCTCGCTGGTCTCGAAGATCGACAAGGCCGTGCAAAAGGGCGCCATGCACAAGAACACCGGCGCCCGCAAGAAGGCGAAAGCCGCGCGTATCGCGGCGCACTCGTAGAGCGCTGCAAACCGGCGCATCGCGGCGTCCTCGCTCGGTTATGTGCAGGAGCGCACTCCCTCGCTCGTCCTAGCGCTGCTTGGTTTTCACTGCTCTACGAGCGCGCCATGGAGCGAATTGCGAGGGTGAACGCGAGCGGATCGCCGTAATCCCGTCCCCCGCGGCACCAGACCTCCAGCTCGGCCAGAGACTCGGTTGACCGGCGCAGATCGCCCAGGTCGGCCTCGCGGAGGCGGCCGACTAGCTGCTTGGCGGCGTATGGGTGCATCTTTAGTGACGATTCGACCTGCTTTGGTTGCACGCCCTCCTCGAGCTGGGCCGCAGCGGCGCAAGCGTTGCGGAGGCGGGAGGCGAGGCCGTAGATCAGGCCGGTGACGTTCTCCCCTTGGGCGACGAGCTGCTCGGCGAGGCGCTGGGCGGCGACCTCGTCGCCTTCGAGCAGGGCGTCAGAAAGCGACCAGACGGCGGCCTCGGAGGTGTCGGCGACCATCTCTTCGAGGTCCCCAGCGCCGACTTCGCCATCCGCTCCTGCCCACAACGCCAGCCGCTCGAGCTCGTTGCGCAGCCGCACCGGGTTGGCCCCCATCCGCTCGACCAGCATCCGGGCGGCGCGTGAGTCGAGGCGGAAACCGAGCGACCGGGCGTCGGCGACCAGTACCCGCGGCAGGTCGCGCGCTTTCGGCGCCTCGAAGTGGTGGACCTCGCCGTCAGCCGCTTTCACCGCTTTCAGGAGCTTCGGCGGCGCTTTGGCGCGGGCGACGAGAACGAGGGTCAGGTCGGGCGGCAGGGTGCCGACCTCGGCGCAGACAGCCTCGAGTTGCTTGTCGCGCCATTTCTCGACTCCGTCGGCGAGCAGGTAGCGGCGGGTCTGGGTCAGCGAGAGAGCCGGCAGCGTGGCGAGGAGTGCCTCGTGGTCGGGCATCGTCCGCCCCTCCCCCGGCTCGAACACGACCAGCGCATCGACGCCCGCCTCACGCTCGGCACGGGCCCGCAACCGCGCTCTGGTCGCGTCGATCTTCGCCCCGTCGGTACCGGAGATCAGGTAGAGGGCGCGCATCTCGTCGGGCACACGGCGAGTCTAGAGACCGCCCCCGGCGAGACGTTCGAACGACTGTCGCGGCCGGTCAGCCTTCGGCTGGCGGCGGGACCGGGTCCGGAGCTGCTTCGGGTGCCGGCTCCACTTCCGGTTCGGGCGCGGGTTCCGCTTCGGGCGCCGGCGCCGGTTCGGGTTCAGGCGCTGGTTCCGCTGGGACTTCAGGTTCCGGTTCCGGTTCGGTCGCCGGCAGTTCCGGTTCCGATTCGGTAGCCGGCGGTTCCGGTTCGGGTGCCGGTGCTTCGGGCGTTTCTTCCGCTGGCGGTTCGCCAGGCGTCTGCGGATTTTTGCCCGGCGCTTCGCCTTCCGGCCCTTCGACTTCGGGTTTTTCAACTTCCGGGGTTTCACCTTCCGGCGCTTCACCTTCGCCGCCTTCTCCCGGTGCTTCGCCTTCTTCTTCACCTTCTCCGGGGCCCGGCGCGCCCGAACCGGCAGTGCCGCGGCCTGGCGTTTCGCCGCCCCCATCGGGGAGTTCGCGGCCGCCTTCGCCGCTCGATCCGGATTCCGTGCCGCTCGAGCCTCCGCTCGACTCGGGCGGGGCGGTGGCAAGTTCGGTCAGCCCCGACGCCGGCACTTCGCTCGCGGGCGGCGTCGTTTCCCCTTCCGGAGTGAAGGGACCCGGTTTGGAGCCGTGTGAGTTAGAGCCGGCGCCCTCTGGCAGCGTCGCGCCGCCAACTTTGACGCCGTCGGTGCCGCCGCCGAATTGAGGCCCGGTCGCGGCGTTGGGGCCGCCGGGGGTCGTCCCGGTCCCTGGGGGCCCAGCGACGCCCAGCGTCGGCGAGGCCGCAGCGCCGGCGCCTAGGGCGCCGCTGTCTGCGCCCGCACCACCACCGGCGGCGAGCGAACTACTGGGACCGCCTAGCGACTGCGCCGAGCCGATCGCCTGCTTTGGGCCGGTCGGCGGTGGACCGGGCGGCAGATCGGGGTAGCCGGCGCTGGCGAGCAACCCGACGGTGGCCATCCCACCGATCGCAGTGACGCCGAGAATCGCGAAGCTGGTCGTGCGCAGGCGTTCGATCAGGCCGTCGCCAGCGAAGGTCGGCAACTTCGGCCACCTCGACTCAAGCTCTCCGCGTTTGGAACTCACGTGTTAATCATCGGCGCTGCGGCCGCCCCTGCGGACTTATAGATCGAAATCTCCAACTATTGAGGTGGACATCCGTCCAGAATTTACGGTCCCCGTCCCATTTACGGTCCCCGTCCCAATTCCCCCGTTCATTGCGATCGTACCGCCGCCGCGCTAGGTCGGACGTAAATTTCGATCGTGCCGGCAAGATCCGTGCGCAGGGTCCGAATCCGGTGGCGCGCGAGCATCGCAAGAGAGCCTGGCGTCGGGTGCCCGAAGGGGTTGTCGCCACCGACCGAGATCACCGCCAAATGCGGCCGGGTCCGCTCGATCAACTCGCCCAGTCCGGCGTCGTCGGAGCCGTGGTGGGCGACCTTGAGCACGTCGATGGGGCCGGGATCGAGCGGCACTACCTCGGCCTCGGCGTCGGCGGTGAGCAGCATCGAGAAGCGACGCCAGCGGGCCAGCAGGACGACTGCCAGCTGGTTCGGGTCGGTGCCCAACGGTGGCGCGGCGGCAAGCTCCGGCGGCGGCCACAGCACTTCAAGCCGCAGAGTGCCGAAGCGCATGACGTCGCCGCGGGAGATACGCAGCGGGCGAGCGCCGGCGGCGCGCGCCTCGGCGGCGAGCCGGGGCGTGGAAACGCCGTAGAGCAGACGCTCAACCGGCAGCTCGCCGAGCAGTTCTTCGACCCCGCCAGCGTGGTCGGACTCGTCGTGGGTGACAACGGCGGCACCGAGCCGATCGACTCCGGCCGCGGCGAGCTTCGACCGCAGCTCGTCTCCGGGTGGGCCACCGTCGACCAAGACAGCGGGCGCGGCCGCCGGCTGCAGCAGGATCGCGTCGCCCTGGCCGACGTCGAGGACCTCGACGCGCAGGCCGTAGGGGGGCTCGGGCGTGGAGCCAGCACTCCCCGCCAACACAGTCGCCGCAGCAAGAGCCAGGGCCAGCGAGGCCGCGAGTACGAAATGCGACCGCCTGAGACGGCGACCGGTTGCAGTTGTCCCCACCGGTTGCATTTGTCCCCGCATACCGGGGACAAATGCAACGGGGTGCGGGGAGCGGGCGATCGCGATGCGGCGGTGGCGGGCGAGGCGGATCGCGGCGACGATCGCGGCCGCCATCGCCGCGTAGGTCGCCGCCACGCCCCAGGGGCCGAGGTGGAGGTGGAGGACCGCCCAGCTCGGGCGGCCGCACCAAGCGGCGACCTGGGCGATGTAGGCAAGGAGCAGAGCGTTGAGGCCGTTCAGCGGTGCCAGCGGCAGGCCCGGCACCTGGGCGGCGGCCGCGCTGATCATTCCCAGCCACATCGTCGGCGCCACCGCCGGCATCGCCAGCAGGTTGGCGACGAGCGTGGTCAAGGAGGCTTCTTCGAAGTAGAAGCCGATCAGCGGTGCCGTCGCCAGGGTCGCGGCGACGGTTACGCCGGCACCCTCGGCGAGGGTGCGACGCCAGCCCGGCGCCGCCCCCCGCTGGCCGCGGCCGAGAAGCGCATCGCGGATCGGACCGGCGAGCAGGTAGATGCCGAGCACCGCAGCGAAGCTGAGCTGCCAGCCGACATCGGCGGCGACGCCCAGGTCGATTGCCGGGGTGACGAGCAGCGCCAGGGCGAGCGCGTAGAGGGTCGAGGCGCGGCGGCCGGCGAGGGTGGCGAGGAGGCCGGCGGCTCCCATCACGCCCGCTCGCTGGATTGAAGGGCCGGAGCCGGCGAGCGGAACGTAGAGGGCAATCAGCGCCAGGATCCAGAGCAGGCGCTCGCGCAGCGGCACCCCGAAAGCGCCAAGCAGCGCACTCGCCAGCAGCCCAAGCAGGGTGACGTTCGAGCCGCTGACCGCGAGCAGGTGGCTGAGCCCGGCGCGGGTGAAGTCTTCCTTCGTCTCGGCGTCGACGTTCTCGTCCTGGCCGAGCACGAAGCCGCGAGCGAGCGCCGCCTCGCGCGCCGGCATGCCGGCGCCGAGACCGGCCTCGGCGCGGGCGCGAATCTCGTCCGTGCGGGCGAGGGCGACCGCGAGCAGCGCCGCGATCCCGACCAACACCGGCAGCGAGATTCGCGCCGTCCGCATCGCCCTCCCCCGCCCCGCCCGCCCCGCCCGCCTACGGCTGCAGCCGCGACCGCAGCGCCTCCATCGTCGCCGGTCCGATGCCGGAGATCTGGTCGAGCTGGTCGACCGAGGCGAGGCCGCCGTGTTCGTCGCGGAACTGGACGATGTCTTCGGCGGTGACCGGGCCGATGCCGTCGATCGTGTCGAGCTGCTCGACCGTGGCGGTGCCGAGGCTGATCGGGCCGTCTTCGGCACTGGCGTCGGTCGCGGCGACGGCTCCACCCGGGCCGCGTTCGGGAACGACCACCTGCTGGCCATCGGCGAGGCGGGCGGCGAGGTTGACCGCTTCCAGCTGCGCCTGCGGCGCGGCGCCGCCGGCCCGCTGCACCGCGTCCGTGACGCGGCTCCCAGCCGGCAACCGGTAGACGCCGGGGCGTTGCACGGCGCCGGTGACGTCGACGACAACGTCACCGGCCTCGCCGCTGAGCTCGAATTCGCCGCCGGCTTCGTCGGATTCGCCGCCGCCATCGCTGGACTCACCAGCGAACGCCGATCCACCGTCCGAGTCGTACTCGCCAAAGCTGGTCGCAGCGGTGCCCGAACCGTCCTCACCGCGGATCGCCTGCGCGCCGAGCAGCAACAGCGCCACGGCGATCGCGCCGTAAACGGCGACCTGGGTGCGGCTGAGCTCTGGCACCGGCCGATCGTGGCCGGTAGGGGCGCACGCGTGGTGCGCTCAATCAAACGACTTCGTCGCGTCTCCGTCTAGAGATCGTCGTCGTCATAGTCGTAACCCGCTACCTCGGCCAATTGATCGCTGTAGAGCTCCGAGGCGGCGACCTGCGGGGACTGGATCGAGATGCAGGCGAGCTCGGCATCGCCGTCGTTGGAGACCGAGTGCTCGGTGGCGGGCGGCACCAGGATCAGGTCGCCCTCCCCTACCTGCTGGGTGTCGCCGGCGACCGACATCGCGCCGCGACCGCGGACGACGACGTAGGCCTGCTCGGCCTCGCTGTGTGAGCGCAGCGTCTGCTCGACCCCGGCGGGGACGGTGAGCCAGCTGACCGTGAGGTTGCGGGCACCCAGTTCTCCCGCATCCATCAGCAGATGGGCGCGGAGCTTGTGCCATTCGGTGACTGGTGCTTCTTCGAGACGCCTGACGAGCATCGGCGGCTTTGTACCAGATGCGCGGGCGGCGGGGGTGCTGCGCGCCTCTGATCCCTTACTTGACGACGAAGTTGACCAGCTTGCCGGGGACGACGACCTCCTTGACGACTTCCCTGCCGTCAAGGTGGCGTCCGACCTTCTCGCTCGCACGAGCCAACGCCAGCAAACCGGGTCGGTCGGTGTCTGCTGCCGCCTCGATTCGGTCGCGCAGCTTGCCGTTCACCTGGACGACGAGGGTGACCGTATCGCCCACCAGTTTCGCGGCATCGGCCTCGGGCCAAGGCTGCTCCCAGACGCGGCCACCTTCGAGGCGCTCCCAGACCTCAGCGCCGAGATGCGGGGCGAAGGGGAAGATCAGCGAACCGGCGGTCGCGGTCGCTTCGCGGACCAGCTTCTCGCCGCCGTCCGTTCCATAGAGCCGGTCCTTGAGCACGTAGATCGCGTTGACCAACTCCATCACCGCGGCGATCACCGTGTTGAACTGGAAGCTGCGCTGGAAATCCCGGGTCACCTTGTCGATCGCCCAGTGCCGCTTCGCATCCAGCTCATCAGCGGCCGCCATCATCTGTTGGTCGGCCGCACGGCCGCCGACTCGGTCGCGGGCCTCAACCTCCTCGCAGAGCCGCCAGAGCCGGGCCAGGAAACGATTGACACCCTCGACGCCCTCGTCGGTCCAGTCGCCGCCGCGCTCCGGCGGCCCCATGAAGCAAATGTAGGTGCGGGCGGTGTCGGCGCCGTAGCGCTCGACGAACTCGCCGGGGCTGACCACGTTGCCGCGCGACTTCGACATCTTGGCGCCGTCGCGGGTGATCATGCCCTGGGCAAAGAGGTTGGCGAAGGGCTCGGCGGCGCCGACGTGGCCGAGATCGGCGAGCGCCTTGGTGAAGAAGCGCGCGTACATCAGGTGCAGGATCGCGTGCTCGACGCCGCCGATGTACTGGTCGACGGGAAACCAGTGGTCGGCCGCGGGGCGGCCCCAGGCCGCCTCGTCGTTGCCCGGGTCGAGGTATCGCAGGAAGTACCAGGAGGAGTCGACGAAGGTGTCCATCGTGTCGGTCTCGCGGCGGGCGGGGCCGCCGCAGCGCGGGCACTCAGTTGCCACCCACTGCTCAGCGGCGGCGAGCGGGCTGCGGCCCTGCGGCGCGTAGTCTTCGACCTCGGGCAGTTCGACTGGCAGTTGCTCGGCTGGCACTGGAACGATCGCCGGCGCGCCCTCCGAACCGCAGCTCTCGCAATAGACGACTGGGATCGGGGCGCCCCAGTAACGCTGGCGCGAGACGAGCCAGTCGCGGAGGCGGAAGTTGACCGATGGCTTGCCGCGCCCTTCCTCTGCCAGCCAGGCGACGATCTCGTCGTAGGCCTCGCGGTTGTGCTTGCCGTCGAAGCGGCCAGAGCCGACCATCGCACCGTCACCGGGATAGGGCAGGCCCTCCTCGTCGCGCGCCGCCTCGGGGTCAACCCCGTCGATCACGCGCCGGGTCGGCAGGCCGAAGGCTTGGGCGAATTCGTAGTCACGCGAGTCGTGGCCCGGCACCGCCATGATCGCGCCGGTGCCGTACTCCATCAGCACGTAGTCGGCGACGTACATCGGGATGTGCTCACCGTTGACCGGGTTGACGACGCTGCGCCCGAGCGGCACGCCGGTCTTCTCGCGGTCCTCGGCGCCGCGTTCCTCCGCCGACTCGCGGCCGACCCGGTTGATGTACTCACGCACCGCCGCCTCGGCCTCGGTGCCAGCCACCAGGCGCTCGAGCTCGGGATGCTCAGGGGCGAGGACGAAGAAGGTGGCGCCGAATAGCGTGTCGGGGCGGGTCGTAAAGACGGGGAAGTCGAGGTCGACTTCGTCGCAGCGGAAGACCACCTCGGCGCCCTCCGAACGGCCGATCCAGTTGCGCTGCATCGTCACCACATGCTCGGGCCACGACTCCAGCGAGTCGAAGTCCTCGAGCAGGCGGTCGGCGTACTCGGTGATGCGGAAGAACCACTGCTCGAGGTTGCGCCGCACTACCGGCGTGCCGCAGCGCTCGCAGCGGCCATCGACAACCTGCTCGTTGGCCAGCACGGTTTGGTCTTTCGGGCACCACTGAACGGGCGCTTCGGTGCGGTAGGCGAGGCCGTTTTCGAACAGCTGCAGGAAGATCCACTGGGTCCAGCGGTAGTACTCGGGGGTGTGGGTGGCGAGTTCGCGCGACCAGTCGATCGAGATGCCCCAGGAGCGGAACTGGCGGCGGAAGGAGTCGATCGAGCGCTCGGTGGCGAGACGCGGTGGTTCGCCGGTTTTGATCGCGTTGTTCTCGGCCGGCAGGCCGAAGGAGTCGTAGCCCATCGGGTGGATCACCTCGAAGCCGTGGCGACGGCGGAAGTGGGCGATCGCGTCGCCGACCGCGTAGCACTTGAGGTGGCCGACATGGGGCTCGCCCGAGGGATAGGGCAACATCTCGAGCACGTAGGCCTTCGGCTTCTCGGCCTCGAAGCCGGGCTGGCCCGGGTTGGCGACCTCCCAGGTGCGCTCCTCGGCCCAGACGGCCTGCCACTTCGCCTCGATCTCTTTTGGCTCGTATGGGCTCATCGCTGCTCCACGGCCGATCTTATGGAGGCGGCGGGCGGGGCGTCCGCGGCAGCGCGTGCGGTGATCAGCGCCAACCGGGCGGCGGCGTCCAGCTCTGCAGCGTGTAGTGCGAGTCGGAGAGCGCGCGAAGGATGTGAGGCCAGACATAGACCTCGACGAGCGCCGCGATGATCAGCACCGGGATCGCAATCGCGACGGTGACCAAGGTCGCAGCAAGCAGCTGGTTCCACTCGCCGCGGCGACTGGCGATCAGCCAGGCGGCGAGCGGCAGGAAGAGCGCCGTCAGCTCGGGGATCGCGTGCGGCAACACGCTGAGGATCAGTTCCAGGCGCGAGATGTCGAGCTGGTAGGCCAAGGTCGATCCCTGAAAGCCGAGATACAGCGCCTGGGTCCCGAGCGAGAAAATCGTCACCGCGGCGACGAAGAGGATCGCCAGCTCGCCCGCCTTGACGTGGATCCAGCGCGAGACGCCGGTGCGCTGGGCCGCAGCGAGCGGCATCGATGCGCCGGCGATGAAGCCCGCGACGCAGGCGGTCGCGTGCAGCGCGAGGACGAGCGAGTTGCGGTAGAGGATCGGCAGCAGGTCGGCGGGCTCCGAGGGCGAGGTCAGGCCCGGCAGGTGCAGCGGCGTCAGGTCCGGCGTCAACAGGCCGGAGACGAACCAGGTCGCCGCCAGCAGCGTCAGCGCGATCGCCAGGCTGAGCGCCACCCAGGCTCGCAGCACCGGCCACGGCCGCCCGCTCCAGGCGTCGATCGTCTCCCGCGTGTCCTGCAGGCCGTGCGAGAAGACGTGCTCGTTCGTGGCGCGCATCGCGACTATTCATCGGCTGCCGGGGCGAGATCTTTGAAGCGACCAGAAGCGCCGCACATGCGAACGTAGGGCCGACCTCGACGGCTGATGTTGACCTCGGCGCCGGCAGCGGCGCGCTCCATGTAGTAGCCGAAGTGGTTGCGGAACTCGTGGGCGCCGACGTCGATGACCGGCTCGGCGGAGTCGGTGGTTACAGTGGAGCTGAGGGGAATCGAACCCCTGACCTCTTCGCTGCCAGCGAAGCGCTCTGCCAGCTGAGCTACAGCCCCGGGAAACTCGTAGGCGGCCGCCAAGTTTAGCGACGCGCGCTGGTTGTTTCGCGCCGGCGTCAGCCGCAGTGTCAGATTGCCCATGCCGGCAACCGTCTCGATCGGTAGTAGGTAGGAGCGGTTCGTAACCTCGCAGTAGACGGCGACCGCATCGATCTCCTCAGCGCTGTAGGTGGTCGTGACATAGCCACGGGTGGGCGAGTGGTAGTTGGACTTGAGACGCACCGTGATCGTCTCGCCGTTGCACGACCCCCACTTGCACTGCACCCGGAGCAGCCGTCCCGCGATCCCCAGCACCAGGTCGTACCGCTCATGCTCGGTCCATGGCATCAGCACCGACAAGCCAAGCTTCGCCGCTTCGAAGGCGATCGCCAGCTCGGCGGCGTTGCCCAGGTGATTTGGAATCCGATCGCTGGCACGAACACATGTTCGCAATCAGGCTCGGACGGAATGTTTTGTCTACTTTTGTTCTGGCCTACGCCGCGTCGCGCTCGGGGTCGGCCTCGTCGTCGAGGTCGAGGACGAGGTTGTCGGGAGCGGTGTGGCGGACCTTGAAGTCGAGGGCGGAGTGGTCTTCGAGCTCGCGCAGGAGGTCGACCGGCTCCTCGAGGTGCATCGAGAGGGTCGCCCGGCCCTCGGAGAAGCGTTCGACCGAGATCTCGGAAGCGCCGAGCTCGCCGATCGCGTCCTCGAAGCCGACCAGCTGCGAGAAGTCGCCGAGCGGGCCGATCTCGAGCTTGATCCTGCCCTCGAAGAGGCCGTCGAAGTCGAGCGAATCCGCCAGCGGATCCGCCCCATTCGAGGTCGCACCGTTCTCGTGCGCGTCGTTGAGCGCTTGCACACGCCGGCTCACCTCAACCGCCTCGCGCAGCGCTTTCATCCGGATCCGGGTCGCCTGACCACGGGCCTGGGCGTCCATCTCCTCCAGCCGCGCGGTGACCGCATCGAGGCGGGCGATGCTGCGTTCATGGCACTCCTGGGCCTCCTGCAAACGGGCCTCGAGGACGCGCAGCTCGCGCTCGCGCTCAATCACCATTCCCGACAGTGCCGTCGACTCGGCTTCCAGCCCGGTGAGGGTCTTGCGGTCGCGGCCGAGGTCGGACTCGAGGGTCCCGATCCGGCCGTCGCGGGAGGCGATAGCGGCGTCGACCTCGCTGCGGCGGTAGCCGAAAAGGGCGCGCTTGAACGGGGCCATGGGCGGGAAAGTACGGTGGCCTTCGGACGGCAATTCGTCACAGATGGCCCGAACGTCCGCGGCAGGACGCGGTCGCTCGATAAAGGCCGCAATTTGCGCGCGTCAGCCGGTCGCGGCGGAGGGCGCCTCGGGCTCGTCGAGCGCCAGCTCGAGCCGCGGCGCATCGCGCCACAACTCCTGGAGCGCGTAGCGGTCGCGTGCCTCGGGGGTGAAAACGTGAAGGACGACATCCAGGTAGTCGAGGATCGTCCAGCCGGCGTCGCCGCCGCCGTCGACGCCGCCGGGCAAGAGCCCTGTCTCGCGCTTGATCACCACTCTCACCTCGTCGACGATCGCCTTTGCTTGGCGCTCGTTGCGCGCCGTGACGATCACCAGGAAGTCGGTGTATGCGACCAGCTCGCGCATGTCGAGCACCACCGGGTCCTCGGCTTTTTTCGAGTCGGCGAGCGCGATCAGGCGCTGCGCCAGCGCTTCGACGTCTATCCGGCTCACCGGTAAATCCCCTTCTCCTCGATGAAGCGAGCGACCGGCTCGGGCACCAGATAGCGCAGCGGCCGCCCCGCTGCCGCGCGCTCGCGCACCGCCGAGGAGGAGACGCCGAACTGTGGCATCTCCAGCATCGTCGCCCGCTCGGCTGCGCCAAGGCTGCGCATCACCGCCGCCACCTCCGAGTCGGAGACGCCGGCCCGCCGCGCCACCGCGATCCGCGCCAGCTTGACCACCAGCTCCGGCTCGCGCCAACTCTCCAGGCCGACGGCAGCGTCCGCACCCATCACGAACACCAACTCGCTGTCCCCGCGTTCCTTGGCAAGCAGCTCCAAGGTCTCATACGTATAGGACGGTCCTTCGCGCTCGACCTCGAGCGAGGAGACCGAGAAGCGCGAGTCATCGGCAGCGGCGAGCCGGGTCATCGCTAGCCGCAGCTCCTTGCCGGGGTCTTCGGCAATCCGCTTGTGCGGCGCTTGGCCGGTTGGGACCAGGACCACCTCGGCCAGGCCGAGCTGCCAGAGCGCCTCTTGGGCCAGTGCCAGGTGGCCCAAGTGTGGCGGGTTGAACGCCGATCCGAGCACGCCGATGCCGGAGCTGTTCTCAGGACGAGCGCTAACGACGCTACTCACGCACCTGGCCGTCGCCATGGACGACGTACTTGAACGTGGTCAGCTCGCGCATCCCAATCGGGCCGCGGGCGTGCAGCTTCTGGGTTGAGTTGCCGATCTCGGCCCCCATCCCGTACTCGAAGCCATCGGTGAAGCGGGTAGAGGCGTTGACGTAGACCGCGGCGGCGTCGACCCCAGCAGTGAAGGCGTCCGCCGCCTCGCCCGAGGCGCTGATGATTGCCTCCGAGTGCCCGGTGCCGTGCGCGTTGACGTGCTCGATTGCCTCGTCGACCGAGTCGACCACCGCGACCGCCAGCTTCATACCGAGGAACTCGGTGTCCCAGTCCTCGTCGCTCGCCGGCGCCACCGCGACCGCGCCGGCCGCCGCCCGCGCCCGCTCGTCGCCGACCAGCTCGACCCCAGCTGCCACCAGTTCGGCCAGCGCCGCGGGCGCGAAATCGTCGGCCACTGCGGCGTCGATCAGCAGCGTCTCGGCCGCGTTGCAGACCCCCGGGCGCTGCGTCTTTGCGTTGAAGACGATCCGCCGCGCCATCTCGAGATCGGCCTCGGCGTGCACGTAGACGTGGCAGTTGCCCGCCGCCGCGTACATCACCGGCACCGTCGCCAGCGCCTTGATCGCCTCCTTCAAGCCCTCTCCCCCGCGCGGGATCAGCAGGTCGACCAGCCCCTCCTGGGTCGCCAGCTCGGCCAGATCGTCGTGGCCCCCGGCCGGCAATAGCGTCACCGAGTCGACGGGCAGGCCCGCCTCGCCGAGCGCCTCGCGAACGACCGCCGCCAGCGCCGCGTTCGAGCGCTCTGCATAGTGCGAGCCGCGCAGCACGATCGCGTTGCCGCTCTTGATGGTCAGCGCCGCGCAGTCGATCGTCACGTTTGGCCGCGCCTCGTAAACAACGGCGATCACCCCGAGCGGCACCCGAACCTTGCGCAGATCGAGACCGTTCTCCAACGTCTTGCGGTCAAGCTCCTCACCAACCGGATCGGCCAGCGCCGCCACCACCCGCACGCCCTCAGCCATCGCCGCAACCCGCGCCGGGGTCAGCGTCAGCCGGTCGCGCAGCGCCTCACTGAGGCCGGCTGCGCGCTCGTCGGCCAGATCGCCTTCGTTGGCGGCAAGAATCTCCTCAGCCCGCTCTTCGAGCAGCCGCGCAGTCGCCTCCAGGGCGGCGTCCTTCGCCGCCGTCGTTGCGCTCGCCAAGGTCCGCGCTGCCCGTTTGGCGGCGGCGCAGCTCTCGGCGACGGTGCTAGTCGTGACGGCCATCGCTGAAGGGTAGCTGGCGCTGTCCGCTCCGCACCCTGCTCAGAGCAGGACGAAGCGGTCGCGGTGGATCACCTCGTCGGCGGCTTCGCCAAGCCGCTCGCGCACCTGGTCGGTCTTCAGACCGGCGATCAGGCCGAGTTCGCGCGCGGAGAATTCGCTGATGCCTTTTCCGAACGCTCGTCCCGAAGCCTGGTCGTAGACGAGCACCGCGTCCCCGGGCTCGAACGAACCTTCGACGCGGACGATCCCGACCGGCAGCAGGCTGGCGCCGCTGTCGCTCAGCTTCCGCACCGCCCCAGGGTCGACGTAGACCGACCCCCGCGGGGTCTTCGCGTACCGCAGCCAGAGCTTGAAGGCGGGGGTCTTGCCCGGACGTGGGGTGACTCTCGTGCCGACGTTTTCCCCCTGCACCGCTCCGAGCAGGGTGCCCGGCTCAGTTCCGTTGCAAATCACGACGGAGACTCCTGACTCGCTCGCCATCTGCGCCGCGGCGAGCTTGCTGCCCATCCCACCGGTTCCGAACAACGAGGTCTCGGAGCCGACCTCGATGCCTTCCAGGTCGCGGGGGCTGTTGATCGCCGGAATCAGCCGCGCTTCTTCGGCCGCCGGATGGGTGCTGAAAACGCCGTCGGTGTTGGTCAGCAGAACCAGGAGTCGCGCCCCCATCAGCACCGCCACCTGCGCCGCCAGGAAGTCGTTGTCGCCGAAGGTGATCTCGTCGGTAGCCGTCGTATCGTTCTCGTTGACGATCGGGACGATGCCCCATTCGAGCAGGCGGTTGATGGTCTGGCGAGCGTTGAGATAGTGAGACCGTGCCGAGAGGTCGCTGGCGGTGAGGAGAATCTGGGCTGCCCGCACGCCGTTGCTGTCGAGGCGCCGCTCGTAGGCGCGGAAGAGATCGCCTTGCCCGATCGCCGAGGCGGCCTGCAACTCAGCCATCTCGGTCGGCCGGTCAGCGAGCTCGAGCAGCCGCATGCCCCGCGCTATCGCGCCCGAGGTGACCATCACCACCCGCTCACCAGCACGCTCCAGCGAGGCCACCTGCTCGCAGACCGAGTCGAGCACCCGCGTGCGCAGCTCACCGTCGTCGGCGGCGACAATCGAGGAGCCCAGCTTTACTACCAGCGTCATGACCGGCAAGTCTAGGAGCGCAGCCCCTCCCTTCAGCCACCGGCTCCGCGTCCGGTACGGCGAGTGCGACGCACAGGGCATCGTCTTCAACGCCAACTACCTGGCCTACGTCGACGTTGCCCTGACCGAGCTTTGGCGCGAGGCCTTCGGTTCCTACGCGGCGATGGTCGAGCGCGGCATCGACACCGTCGTCCACGAATCCAACCTGTTGTTCCGCGCCTCGGCGCGTTTCGACGACCAGCTGACGATCGCCGGCGGCTTCGAGCCGCTGGGCCGGACCAGCGCGGTCCTGCGGCTCGCTTTCGAGCGCGACGGGGAGCTCTTGGTCGAGGTGCGGATGCGCTACGTCTTCGTCGACACCGAAGGCTGGAGGAAAACCGAGATCCCCGACTGGGTCCGGGAGGGACTGGCGCCCTACATCGTCTGACCGGCCAGAGTGCCGTTCAGGGGTGAAGCTCGAACTCCTGGTCGCCGATCCGCACGTCGTCGCCGGGTTCGAAGCCGGCCTTGGTAAGCGCCGCGACTACACCGATCTCGGTGAGCCGCTGCTCGAGGTAGGCAAGCGCTTCCTCGTTGCCGGTGTCGTGGCGCTCGAACAGCAGCTCGACCCCGCGGCCAAGCACCCGGAAGCCGCCGTCGTCCTCGCGCTCAACCCAGTAGCCGCCCTCGCCCGCCGGCCGGTAGACGCGGTGCTCGACCTCGAATCCGGCGCCCTCCGGGTCGCCCCCCGCCGCCGGCTCCGGCGCCAGCTCAGGTAGCTCGGCGAGGATCCGGCGCCGCAGCTCCTCGAGGCCCTCGCCGGTCGCCGCCGAGGCGGCGAGCACACCAAGCGTCGAGTCGCCGAGCCGCCCCTGCCACTCGGTGACCGCCTCCTCCACCTCGTCGGCGGGCAGCAGATCGCGCTTCGAGAGCACGACCAGCTCAGGCAGCCGCTCGAGCCCGGCGCCATGGGCGGCGAGCTCGGTCCGCACCGTCGCATAGTTGGCGACCGGGTCCCCATCCGCCGGCGCCAGCTCGACCAGGTGGACGAGCATCGAGCAGCGCTCGACGTGGGCGAGAAACTCGTGGCCGAGGCCGGCACCCGCCGCCGCCCCTTCGATCAGCCCGGGGATGTCGGCGAGGACCGCCTGGCGGTCCTCGCCCTCGATCGTTCCCAGCACCGGCGAGAGCGTCGTGAACGGGTAGTCACCGACCTTCGGCGTCGCCCGGGTTAGCCGCGCCAGCAGCGAAGACTTGCCGGCGTTGGGCAGCCCAACGAGGCCGATGTCAGCAAGCAGCTTTAGCCGCAGCTCGATCCAGTCGGCCTCGGCGCCGGTGCCTTTCTCGGCGAAGCGCGGCGCCTGCCGGGTCGAGGTCGCATAGCGCTTGTTGCCGTGGCCGCCGCGGCCACCACGGGCGACAACGGCGCGCTGACCGGGCACAGTGAGGTCGATCTGGCTGCCGTCAACCGCCGCGGCCTGCGTCCCCGGCGGCACCGGAATCACCAGCTCCTCGCCGCGGGCGCCGTGGCGGTTCGAGCCTTCACCGTTCCGCCCCCGCGGCGCCCGGAAGTGCTTGCTGCCGCGCAGGGCGCCGAGGTCGCGCTTGGAGGCATCGCAGACGAGGACGACGTCGCCACCGTGGCCGCCGTCGCCGCCGTCGGGACCGCCCCGCGGCACGTGGGCCTCGCGACGGAACGAGATGCAGCCGCTGCCGCCAGCCCCGCCCTCGACCCAGACTTTCGCTCTGTCGTACATGCCGCAGAGCGTAGCCGCCGCGTTCCGCTGTTCCTTATGTCGGAATGGCAGACAAAAAGAACAGCTGGATGGGAGGTGGTCGCGGAGCGGAGGAGGTCGCCGAGCGCGGCTCACGAACGACGCGGACCGTGACTTTGATCTGCGAACCGGGAAGGACGATGTGGAGCCGGTAGGTGCCCGGATTGGCCAAGGCCTTGACCTGCAAGCGGAGCTTGGCGGTGGCGGTGGCGCCACCGCCAAGCGACCCGAGGCGTCGGCATTTGCCTGCACGCAGCGCCCGTTTCGCGCCTTTCGTCAGCTTCAGGCAGACATTTGCCGGTTTAGAAGCGGTGGTGCCCTCGTTGGTCGTGCGGACCTTCAGGTTCAGCAGCGCGCCAGGTGACGCTTTCAGGTGCCGGGCTTTGCCGAGCAGTTGCAGGTCCGCCGGCTTCGGCGTCTGCTCGGGCCGCGAGTCCACGCGAATCACCGTTTTCCCGGGTTTGGTCGTGGTCGTCACTTTCACCGCCGATGGAACGCTGGTTTGGCTGGTGCTGCCGGCCTGGTTGGTCGCGGTGACGACGCAGGCGTAGGAGCCGCTGATGGACGGCACGAAGCTCGATTCGGTCGCCCCCGCGATTGGGCTCCCGTTGAACGTCCACCCGTAGCTGAACGAGCGCGGCGACTGGTAGACGAAGGAGGAGACGAAATCCCGGCCCCAGGTGCCCTGGGAGCACTGCAGCCGTCCGTCGACGACGGTCAGCTGCGGGATCGCGGCGGCCGCCGCCGGAGGTTTGATCACCAACACGTCCTGCGGAAGCTGGACTTTGACGGCCGGCGTGATCCCGCCGAGTCCCGAAGCCGGACCCCAGAAGCCGATCGCGTTCGTGGCGACGTCTTCGTTACCCCAGTTCGCCCAGTAGGCGCGATTGAGAGCCGGGTCGTAGGCGACTCCCTGCGGCTCGTTGACGGGGGCAGTCCCGACGTTCACCGTTTCCTTGAAGGTGCTGCTGATCCCGCCGCTGAAGATCGCGCTGATCTCCGACTCGGCCCAGAAGATCTGCCCCGAGCCTTGGCTGACGGCAAGTCCGGCGATCGCGGCCCCACCGCCACCGCCTTTCACTTCCAGCGAGCCTGCCGTCCCTTCGCGGCCGATCAACGGCGCATAGTGGAACGTGCCGTCGTCGTTGCCCCAGTAGAGGCGGCCGGAGACCGGGTCGGCCGTCAGTCGCTCGGTTGCCAGCAGCGGCTGGCCGCCGAGATTCAGTTCGCCACCTTCGCTGCCGTCGAGTCGCGCCCAGAGAATCGCCTCCGGGGTAGCGTCGGTGTTATTGAGCCAGTAGGCGATCCGCCCCACCGGGTCGACGACGACTCCGCGCGGATCTTTGACAGCCGGAAACACGGCAGGCAGCGGCAGCGGGCCGCCGCCACCGTCGAGGTTCAGGTAGGAGATGTTGCCGTTTGCGCTCAGGCCCGTGCTCGCGACGTAGAGCCGGTTGCTGACCGGGTCATACGACATCCCTTCCAGCGCGTCGAGCGGCGCCCCGGTGGTGTCCAGCAGGTGGGCGCCGCTGCTGTCGCCGTTGACGACGCCGATCTGGTTCAGCAGCGGGTTCTGCCAGTAGACGAGTTCGGCCGCCCGCGCCTCCCTGGTGCCGAGCAGGAGGACGAGCATCACGGCCGCTACCGCAGCCGCGCCCGCCAACCACGCAATCCGCCTATCTATGCGCGGGGCCGAGACCCGCATTGCGCTGCGGAGCTAGTCCTCGGCGAGGACGCTGATCGTGCGGCCGCGGCGGGCGGGCTTGAAGTCGACGCGGCCGGCGCGGGTCGCGAAGATCGTGTGGTCGCGGCCGATGCCGGTGCCATCGCCGGGCCAGAACTTGGTCCCGCGCTGGCGGACGATGATCTCGCCGCCGTTCACCTGCTGGCCGGCAAAGACCTTGACCCCGAGCATGTTCGGGTTCGATTCGCGACCGTTTCGCGACGAACCGAGGCCTTTCTTGTGAGCCATCGGTGCCTACTCCTCTTTCTCTGCTTTTTTGGCGGCGGGCTCTTTTTTGGCCGCTTTTGGCTCGTCGGATTTCGCCGATTTAGCCGCTTTTTTGCCCGCTTTCAGGCTCGTCACCTCGAGCTTGGTCAGCTCCGAGCGGTGGCCGGCGCGACGCCGGTAGCCCTTCTTCGCCTTGTATTTGAAGACTTTGATCTTCGGGCCGCGCAGGTGCTCAGCGACTTTCGCCTCGACTTTGACCCCGGCCAGCTCTTTGTCGCCGACCAGCACGTTGTCGTCGCGGAACATCACCGGCCGCAGCGTGACTTTGTCGCCCTCCTTGACATCGAGCCGGTCAACGAGCAGCGAGCTGCCCTCCTCGACCCGGTACTGCTTGCCACCGCTTTCGATCACCGCGTACATGTTCCGCTCACTCGTTTCCGACTACTCGTCCGTGCTGGCTTGTTTGGCGCGCGAACGTCCCCGGCCGCCTCGGCGGCCGCGGCTGCGTTTACGCGAAGGAGCGTCGGATTCTAGCTGGGAGCCGTTCTCCTCGGCGCCCGAGCCGTTGCCGTTGGGCGAATCGGTCCCCCCGAGCAGCGAGGCGACCGCCTCGGAGCGGCGCACGTCATCGATCCGCACCAGCTTGCGCTCGCCGACGAACGGGCCGCCGCCGGTGACGCTGACGATGTAGGAGTCGATCCGCGCCACCGCGTCGTCGGCGTTGTACATGTGCGGCTCGTCGATTTTGACCAGCACCTCCTCGCCGACCTTGAACGGCAGCGCCCGCTCCTCGATCTGCTCGCGAGTGCCGCGGTCGACCAGCTCGAAGGTGTCGATCGCCAGCGCGTCGCCACCCTCGAAATGGAAGCGCTTGCCGGTCTCCTCCTCGATCTCGGCGAGGCCGGAGTCCTCGTCCGTCAGCGCCTGCGCGACCTTCGGGTTGACGCGCAGGAGGAAGGCCTCGATGTCGGCGTTGTCGGCGGCGATTTCGCGCAGCTTGCGCAAGCCGTCCAAGGCAACCGTCTCGGCCGAGAGCACGACGCCCTCGCCGTGGCAGGTCGGGCACAGCTCGGTGAGGATCTCGCGGACGCCGTCGGTGACGTTCTGTCGCGTCATCTCGACCAGCCCGAGCGGCGAGACCTCGACCACGTAGCTCTTCGACTTGTCGGCGTCGAGCGCTTTGCGCATCGTCTTCAAGACTTTGTCGCGGTTCGAGGCGCGCGCCATGTCGATGAAGTCGATGACGATGATGCCGCCGATGTCGCGCAGTCGCAGCTGCCGCACCGCCTCCTCGGCCGCCTCGGTATTGACTTTGGTGATCGTCTCCTCGAGGCCGCCTTTGCCGCGACCGGTGAAGCTGCCGGAGTTGACATCGAGCACCGTCAGCGCCTCGGTGTAGTCGATGATCAGGTAGCCGCCCGAGGGCAGGTCGACCCGCCGGTTGAGAGTCGACTCGATCTCCTCGTCGATCCGCCATTTCTCGAACAGCGGCTTGTTGCCTTTGTAGAGCTCGACGCCGTTGACCAGCTCCGGCGCGGTCCGCTGGAAGAAGCTAGTCACCCGTTCGAACTGCTTCTCGGAGTCGATGATTGCCTTCTCGAACTCGCTGAGGAAGACGTCGCGCAGGACCCGCACCGAGAGGTCGGCCTCTTGGAAGACGAGGGCCGGCGCTTTACTCGAATCGGACCGCCGCTCGAGCACTTCGTTGAGCTTCTGCAGGTAGCCGATCTCGCGGATGAAGTCGGATTTTTTCGCCCCGTGGGCGGCGGTGCGGACGATCAGCCCACCCGGTCCTTTGTAGGTGCGATCGACCATCTTGCGCAGCCGGTCGCGCTCTTTGTCCGAGAGGCGGCGGCTGACGCCGACGCCGGAGCCGGTCGGCGCGTAGACCAGGTAGCGGCCGGCGATCGAGACGTTCATCGAGAGCCGCGCGCCCTTCGACTTCAGCGGATCCTTGACTACCTGGACCAGGATCTCCTGGCCCGGTTTGATCAGCTCGTTGATGCGACGGCCGGAGCCCCGGCCCCGCTTCGGCGCCTGCTGCCCATCGGGCAGGACGATCTCATCGACGTGGAGGAAACCATTGCGCTCGAGGCCGATGTCGACGAAGGCGGCCTCCATGCCGGGAAGGACGTTGTCGATCTTCCCTTTGTAGATGTTGCCGACGATCGAGCGACGCCCGCGCCGCTCGATGTACAGCTCAGCGACGTTTCCTTTGCCGCCTTTCTGTTTTGACTCGAGTACGGCAACGCGGGTCTCGCCGCGCTCGGCGGACACCAAAATCGTTTTTTTCATTTGTGATTCAGCTCAGTTCGGTTCGGTTACGCCCTCACCAGGCGAACCTGTCCTTCTGGCTGAGTCGCGCTTGGATGTTGATGCTCTGGAGAATTCCGACCGCTAGGAAGGTAGCGATCACAGAGGACCCTCCGTAACTCATCAGCGGTAGGGGAATCCCCGTGATCGGCATGATGCCGAGGTTCATCCCCACGTTGACGAAGACCTGGAACAGCAGCGCGACGGCGATGCCGCCGGCGACCAGGGTCCCGTAGGAGTTCTTCGAGAGCGTCGTTATCCGCAGCGCCCGCCAGAAGAGCAGGGCGTAAAGGGATAGGACTAACGCGGCGCCCGCGAACCCGTAGCGCTCACCGATCACCGCGAAGATGAAGTCGGTGTGCCGCTCGGGAACGAAGTTCAGCCGCGTCTGGGTGGCTAGGTCGCCGCGGCCGGTCAGTTGACCGGCCCCGATCGCGACCTTGGATTGGTTCTGCTGGTAACCCGCACCGCCCGGATCGGAGCTCGGCGACGCAAACGACGTCAGCCGTTCCTTCTGGTAGCCGTGGAGGATCGGGTGCCCAACTGCGGGCGCGATCACGAGAACCACGGCAACGAGGGCGGCAAGGGCCCCGCCGATCACCGCGAAGTGCGTCCAGGGGACGCCTCCGAAGTACATCACGGCGAGGGTGGCGACCACGAACACCAAGGAGGTGCCGAGGTCGGGCTGCAGGAAGACAAGAGCAGCCGGCGCGAGGCCCAGGCAGAGGTAGCGCACCGTGCGCTGCCTCGGCGAGCCTCGCCTGGCGCCGTCGATGACGAACCCGGCGAGTGCAAGCACTAGCAAGAGCTTGCCGAGCTCGGACGGCTGGAAGGAGAAGAAGGGAAGTTCAAAGGAGCGGCGCGAGCCGCGGGCAGCGAAACCGAAGACGAAGACGAGGGCGACGCTGGCGCAGAGGAAGGTGTAGATCCCGACTCGCAGCTCGCGGAAGCGCGAGTAATCGATCCGGCTCAGCAGCACCATCCCGACCACCCCGAGGATCGCGTACAGCGCCTGCCGGTCGAGGTAGTAGTGGGGGCTGCCGGGCACGTCTCCGGAGGTCGCCTGGCCGAGGGTGAAGATGCTGAAGGCGACCAGGGCGATCGCCGCAAAGGCAAGCGGCCAGTCGAGGTGGGCGAGGCCGAGGCGTTCGGCGACCGACTCGCGCTCCGGCGCAAAGGGTTCGGTGACCGGCCGCTGGGGGGCGACGTAGCTCATTCGTGGCTCATTCGGTGCCACCGCTCGTCGTGACTTCGGTGGCTTGTTTGTTGAAATACGCTTCCAGCATCTGCAGGACGGCCGGCGCCGCGGATTCGGCTCCGAAACCGCCTTCCTCAATCGTCACGATGGTGACGATATTGGGATTAGGGTACGGGGCGAGCGACGCGAACCACGACTGGTCGGCGTGGCCCGGGCGTTCCGCCGTCCCCGTCTTGCCGGCGATCGGGATCGGAAAGCCGCCGAAAATCCCGGCCGCGGTGCCCGGCGCCACCTGCGCCGCCAGGTGCAGCCCTTCGAGGATCGCCTGCCGCGACTCGGGGTTGATTTTCACGTGGCGGCGCGGCCCGGGGTCGAATTCCTGCAGCACCCGGCCGGCGGCGTCGCGGATTTCGTGGCCGACGTGCGGAGTGACGATCGTGCCGCCGTTGCCGAGCGCGGCGTAGGCGATTGCCAGCTGCAGCGGCGTCGTCTGCAGGTCGCCCTGGCCGGTCGCCAGCTGGATGTCGTCGCCTTCGGACCAAGGCCGTTCGGTGTTGCCTTCCTTGAACAGCTGGTTGCGCCAACTGCGGCTCGGGACCAGCCCTTCCGATTCGCCCGGGATATCGAGGCCCGTGGGCTCGCCGATCCCGAGCCGATGTGACCATTCCTGCAGGTAGGGCTTGTCCCACATTTTGCTGCCCAGTTCGTACATGAAGACGTCGGAGGAGACTTGCAGTGCCGGCACCAGCGAGACCGCGCCGTAGGCGGTGCCGCCGGCGTTTTCGAATTTCTGCCCGGCGCGTTCGATGTAGCCGTTATCGACGATCGTCGTCGCCGGCGTGATCACCCCGTTTTCCAGTGCCGCCAACGCGGTCAGGATCTTGTAGGTCGAGCCGGTCGGGTAGGCCGATTCGGTGGCGCGGTCGGCGAGCGGAGCCAGCACTTCGTCACGGAAGAGTTCGTTGACCTGCGCCTGGGTCATCGGTTCGGTGAAGACCTTCGGGTCGTAGGTCGGGAACGAGCCCATCGCGAGGATTTCGCCGCTGTGGACGTTCATCGAGATGAAGGCGCCGGGCAATCCGCGTTCGGAGAGCGCTGCTTCGCCGGCCTGCTGCACCGCCTGGTTGATGGTCAGGACGAGGTCCTTACCGGGGGTCGGCGCCACCTGCACCAGCTGACCGCCCGGGGTCGGCTGGCCCATCGCGTTGACCTGCACCCGGGTCCTGCCGGGGACGCCCCGCAGGTACTCGTCGTAGGCGTACTCGGCGCCGTTCTGACCAACCTCTTCACCCGGGTCGAGATTCGCGTAGCGCTGCTCTTTCAGCTGTTCTTCGGTTACCTCGCTGACGTAGCCGACCACGTGTGCGGCCTCGGATCCGTCCGGGTAGGCGCGGACGAAGACGCGCTCGACCGAGACGCCCGGGAAGCGCCGCTTGTTTTCTTCCAGGTAGTAGATGAGGTCGTAGCCGACGTCGCGGCGCAGGGTCACCGGCGCCCCGGCGGCGACTTTTTCCTGTTCGGCGATTACTTCGCGCACCCGCTTCAGCGACATGTGCGCGAGGCTCCCCAGTTTCGCCAGCTCGGCGTTCGCTTCGGCTTGGTCCTCGGGCAGCTTCGAGGTGTTCAGCAGGAGCGCCAGGCTGGTCCGGTTCTGGACGATCGGCTCGCCGTTGCGAGCGAGGATTTCGCCGCGCGGCGCCAGCACCCGGTATTCGCGGGTGCGGTTGTTCTGGGCCTCGGCCAGGTAGTGCGAACCGTCGATCACCTGCAGGTTCCAGAGGCGGAAGAAGAGGACGGCGAAGAGCGCCACGGCGAAGCCGCCGAGCACAGCGATCCGCAGCGAGAGGCGAGTGCCGCGGGGGAGGTCGTCGTTGCGCAGGAACAAGGGTGGACTCCTAGATTCCCACGGCCGTCGGGCGACGCGGACGCGGTTCCTCGACCAGCGCCGGCCGCAGCAGGCGGCGCAGGCCGGCGTAGATCGGCCCGCCGAGGAAGAAGGCGAAGACGCTCTTGACGAGCATGTCCTCGATCACGAAGGAACTGACCGAAGAGTCGAGTTCGCCGAGCATCGCCTGCACGGCGCCGAAGCCGAGCTCGGCGAAGAGGGTCAGCACGGCGCAGAGCAGCGGCGCGGCGAAGCGGCGCGGAAAGCCGAAGCGCTCGCGGTAGGCGCCGGCCAGGTAGCCGGTCGCGAGCAGGACCAGCGAGCCGCCGCCAAGCGGCGCGATCAGCAGGCAGTCGAGCAGCAGCCCGACCGAGAAGCCGGCGACGGCACCGCTCATCGTGCCGCCGAGCAGGCCGAAGCAAGCGACCAGCGCCGGCAGCACGTCGGGGCTGACGTGGAACAGCGCCACCTGCGAGAAGAAGGAGAGCTGCAGGATCACGCCGAGGATCAGGACGAGGACGACGCGGGCGAGGATCTTGCCGGTGAGGATCATCCGCGGCTGCCCCCGGTCAGGACCTGGACGATGTCGAGGTTGCGGAGGTCGGCAAAGGGCCGCACCCGCACCTGCTGCTGGGCCTCCTGCTCGAGGATCGAGGCCTTGGTCACTTCGCCGATCGGGATGTTCGGCGGGTAGCGCGAGGAGAGGTTCTGGGAGCGCCAGCCGGCGGTGACCACGTCCTGGCCTTTGTGGACGTGCTTGGCGGAGTCGATGAAATCGAGGATCAGCGCCCCCGGTTCGCCGACTTCGGGCCGGATCACGCCCTGGATCCCGCCGGGCACGACCTTCGCCGAGACCGCACTCGAGCCGTCGGCGATCAGCGCCACCTGCGCCGAGGGGCCGGTCACTGCCGAGACGGTGCCGACCAGGCCGTCGCCGTTGATCACCGGGTCGCCGATCGCGACCGCGTCGCCGCTGCCGACGTCGATCGTCACGTCGGCGTACCAGACGCTCGGCGAGCGGGCGATCACCCGCCCGGTCACCTCTTCGTAACCCGAAGGGATCGCGCTTTCGTCGAGTTTGAGGATCTTGTTCAGCTGCTGGTTTTCGGCCAGTGCCGCTTTCGCCCCGACCGCCTCTTTGCGCAGCGTTTCGACTTCGCTGTGCAGCTTCGCGTTTTCGCCCCGCGCGTCGAAGGTCTTGTCGAACCAGTTGACCAGGTCGCGGGCCGGCTTCAGCGCTCGGTCGGCAGCCGACTGAACCGGGCTGAAGATCGTTGAGACGCCGCGCTGCAACCCGTTCGAGCCCTGCCCGTAGGTGATCGTCAGCAGCGCGAAGCTGCCGAGAATCAGCAGGGCGAGAATCGCGCGGCGGCGGCGTACTTGCTTTCGGTACACGAATCGGAAACCTGTTCGGGGGTTTGCGGGTGCGGTGCCGCCATCAACGGCGGCGCCGGAAATCGGAGTTCTTCCTGCTGCGGTGGATCGTCTCGAACTCCTCGAGCGAGATTCCCGATCCGACCGCGACGCAGGTCAGTGGCGACTCTGCCAGTTGGCAGGGCATCTGGCACTCGTCGTGCAGTCGCTGCTCCCAGCCTTGCAGGAGCGCGCCACCGCCCGCGAGGGTGATGCCCCGATCCATGATGTCACCGGCGAGCTCCGGCGGCGTCCGGTCGAGCGTCTCCTTCACCGCTTCGACGATCTGGCCGACCGGTTCGGCCAGCGCCTCGCGCACCTCTTCGGAGCCCAACTCGACCGTCTTCGGCAGGCCGGAGACGAGGTCGCGGCCGCGGATCTCCATCCGCAGTTCTTCCGGCAACGGCGCCGCGGAGCCGGCTTCGAGCTTGATTTCCTCGGCGGTTTGGGCGCCGATCGCAATTTTGTGGGCGCGTTTGCAGTGGCTGATGATCGCTTCGTCCATCTCGTCACCGCCGATCCGGATCGACTCCGAGACGACGATCCCGCCGAGCGAGATCACCGCCACCTCGGTGGTGCCGCCGCCGATGTCGACGACCATCGAGCCAACCGGGTCGGCGACCGGCAGGCCGGCGCCAATCGCCGCCGCCATCGGCTCTTCGATCAGGTAGGCCTCGCGGGCTCCGGCCGAGAGGCAAGCGTCCTCGACCGCTCGCTTCTCGACCTTGGTGACGCCGGAGGGGACGCAGACGACGACCCGCGGGTGGGCGAAGCGGTTGGAGTGGACCGACTTGATGAAGTGACGGAGCATCTGCTCGGTGACCTCAAAGTCGGCGATCACGCCGTCCTTGAGCGGGCGGATCGCAGTGATCGTGCCGGGGGTGCGGCCCAGCATCTGCTTTGCCTCGGCGCCGACCGCGTGGATATGGCCGTTGCCCGAGTCGATCGCGACCACCGAGGGCTCGGAGAGGACGATCCCGCGACCCCGCACGTAGACGAGCGTGTTCGCGGTCCCGAGGTCGACCGCCATGTCGCGTCCACCGAGGTGTAGGCGGCGGCCCAGGTAGCTCAATCGATGTCCCCGCTGCAAGTCAGAGAAGCGATGATGGCAAAACTCTGAAGCAGGGGCTGAGGGTTAGCTCGAAATTTGGCTTGAGATAAGCGTTTGCTGAGCAGGTGCTAATGAACGAAGAGCTCGGGTTCGAGCTCCGCCAGGAGCCCAACGGGGAGCCCGACTACGTTGGAGACGCTGCCCTCGAGCCGTTCGACCAGGGTCGAGCCGAGCGTCTGGATCGCGTAGCCGCCGGAGCGCCCGCGCCACTCGCCGAAGTTCACATAACGCTCTTTCTCCGCATCGGAGAGCGGCTTGAAGATGACCGCGGTGCGCTCCAGGCCGCTGCGCTCGTCGCCGTCGCGGAGGACCACCAGGCCGCTCATCACCTCGTGAGTGCGGCCCGACATGCGGTCGAGGTAGGCGCGCGCCTCGGCGGCGTCGGCGGGCTTGCCGAGCACCTCGCCGTCGAGGACGACGTCGGTGTCGCAGGCGATGATCAGGTTCTCAGGCCCGGCCCCGGTCGCGACGCTGCGCGCCTTGCGGCGGGCGTTCTCGACGACCAGCTCGACGGCATCGCCCTGGTCGAGCTCCTCGACCCCGGGGACCTGGACTTCGAACTCGATCCCCAGCTTGGCGAGGATCTCGCGTCGCTGGGAGAGCCTGAGCCAGCGACGCTAGGACAACTCCGGGAACCAGATCTGGATCTCGCGCTCAGCCGACTCGTCGGAGTCGGAGCCGTGGACCATGTTGAAGGTCACCTCGAGCGCGAAGTCGCCGCGGATCGAGCCGGGGGCCGCCTCGACCGGGTTGGTCGCGCCGATGATCTGCCGCGCCGCCTTCACCGCTTCGACGCCTTCGAAGACGATCGCGACCAGTGGCCCGCCGGTGATGAACGAGACCAGCTCGCCGAAAAACGGCTTCTCGACGTGCTCGGCGTAGTGCTCGTTGGCGATCTGCTCGCTCGCAGTCAGCGACTTGAGGGCGACGATCCGCAGGCCCTTGCGCTCGAAGCGGGCGATCAGCTCTCCGGTGAGGGCGCGCTCGAAGGCGTCAGGCTTGACGAGGATCAGGGTCCGGCTCACGACTGGGGCTCCTTTGCTCGGTTCGGTTGCTGGGCGCCTCGTTGGCGCCGCGAGCGGAATCCCGTTTGGTCGTGCTCGCGGATGAAGTTTTCCTGGTGGCGGATTTCGAGGCGGTGGCCGCAGCCGCTTTTTTGCGCCGCGGGCGTTTCTGTTCGCTGGTGCCTTCCTCGCGCTCGCCTTCGGGCCGCTCGGCACGACGCGGACGACGCTCCTCGGCATCGGGACGGCGCTCGCCATCGCCCTCGGGGCGGCGTTGCGGACGACGGCGGCGTTCACCGCCGAGGGTCGATTCGCAATAGGGGCAGAGCGCCCAGCGTGGATCGACCGGCTTGCTGCAGGTCGGGCAGGGGTCCTTCAGGCGCCGCTCGCAGTTGGGGCAGCGGAGGAAGTTTTTCTCCACCGGGTATTCGCAGTTCGGGCAGCTCTGGTCTTTGAGCTGCCGCACCCGCAACTCGGCGGCGCGGATCTCGAGCTCGCGCTCGTGGGCGTCCTCGAGGTACTCCGGCGGCCGCACGATCGCGTAAACCGCGGTGCCGATGAACGGGAAGAAGGAGGCGATCGTCGCGCAGGCGACCAGGAAGGGGTCGGAGATGCGGCGGCGGGCGTCGAGGAAGGTGTAGACGATCAGTGCTAGCCAGAGCACGATCAGCATCAGCAGAAACAGGGAGGCAGCCAGGTTGAGGCCGCTGTTCGTTATTCCGAAGATCGCTAGTGCCATAGGTATGGAGCCCCGCCTAGGGGTGAGGGGTCGGGCAGTTTACTTCGCCGAAGATTGCGTGATCCCTCGTCGGGACAACTGGACGATAGCCCCCGGCCCGGCCCGGGGCGGCGCGATGCGGTCTCGCGCGCCTCAGAGAAACAGCCGCCCGAACAGGTAGCCGACTCCGAAGAAGACGAGAATCACGATCGCGACGACGGCGGCGACCAGCCCCATCATCGAGAGCAGTTCCGAACCGGCGCTCCGCTGCATGAGCAAATCCTCGCATAAGCCGCCCCCGTCCCGCCCCTGCCCCCAGACCCCCGCAAAACGCCGACCGCGGCGCCGCGGCGTGGTTGTCCCTTGGCAACCGAAAACCGAGCCTGGCTGTCCTTTGTAACGGCAGGAGTTACAAAGGACAACCAGGCTCGGGGCAGTGCGGCGCGTGGTTGTCTTTTCTTCGGCTCTTGGCGCCGCGGTTGTCGTTTCCTCGGGATCGCCGAAGAAAGGACAACCACGACGGGACGGCTCGAGCGGTGGCTCGGGCTGCGGGTGGCCGCAGGTCAGGCCGTGGCGAGGGCAGAGCGGGCCGGGGCCAGGGCGTAGTGGGAGCCGGTTACTAGGAGCGCCGCCTCGGGGGGCTGCTGGGCCAGTTCGTGGGCGCGGTGGATGGCGGTGGCGAAGTCGGGCTCGGATTCGGCGTGGACTCCTGCCTCCTCTAGCAGCGCCGCCAACTGGGCGGCGGGGCGGGAGCGGGCGCCCGGGCGGCCGTGCGACTGCAGTGCCGCGGCGGGCACCTCGGTGCAGACGGCGGTATCGAGGACCGGCGCCAGCGCCGCGACCAGCGCCGCCGCGTCCTTGTCGGCGAGGACGGCGAGGCAGGCGACGACGCGGCGGTCGTCGACGACCCCAGGCAGCGCCTCGGCGAGCGCGGCGGCGCCGTCGGCGTTGTGGGCGGCGTCCAAGTAGGTGGGCGGCGAGTCGGCGATCCGCTCGAGACGACCGGGCACCTCGACCGCCGCCGCGACCGCGGCCACTGTCTCGGGATCGAGTTCGCCGAGAAAGGCCTCTACCGCCGCCGCAGCGAGAGCGAAGTTGCGGCGCTGGAAGTCGCCGGCGGCGCGCAGCCGCACTCCGGGCCCGGGGTCCTCGGGAGCGACCACGAGCCGTGCCCCCCGCGCGGCCGCGGTCTCCTCGGCCAGCTCGCGCACGGCCGGCGAGACCCGTCCCAGGACCAGCGTCGTCTGGTCGCGCAACACGGCCAGCTTCTCGGCGGCGATCTCAACCTCGGTCTCCCCCAGCCACTCGGTGTGGTCGAGACCGATCGAGGTCAGCACCGTGACCCGCGAGGGGATCGTGTTGGTCGCGTCGAGGCGGCCACCGAGGCCGGCCTCGATCGCCGCCGCCTTGACCCGCGCCTGGGCTAGGGCGACGAAGGTCGCCGCGGTCGCGGCCTCGAACTGGGTGACGACCTCGCCCTCCTCCAGGGTGCGGTTGACACCCTCGGCCGCACGCGCCACCTGCTCGACCGCCTGCGCCCAAGCCGCGGCCGAGATCTCCTCGCCGCGAATCAGCGTCCGCTCGGTCCAGCGCGCGGTGTGCGGCGAGAGGCAGGCGCCGGAGGGGATGCCGTGCGCTTCCAGCAGCGCCGCTGCCATCCGCGTCACCGAGGACTTGCCGTTGGTGCCGACGACGTGGATCGAGGCGAAGCGGCGCTGCGGCAGCCCCAGGGCCGTGGTCAGCTTGTGCATCCGCTCGAGCCCGAGCCGCCAGCCGACCGGTTCGAGCGCGTCTAGATAAGCGTCTGGGTCGAAGGTCAACCGAGCTCGGCGAGTTCCTGGCGGTAGCGCTCGAGCTTGCCGCGCTCCTCCTCGACCACCTCGGCCGGCGCCTTGGCGACGAAGCCCTCGTTCTCGAGTTTGCGGCTGGCCCGCTTCACCTCGGCCTCGAGCTCCTCGCGCCGCTTGCGCAGCCGCGCCGCTACCGCCTCGGTGTCGAGCTGCTCGGAGGCGAGGACGCGCACCGGGCCGACCGAGGCAACCGGCTCGGCGCCGACCCCGTCGAAGGCGAAGCGCGAGAGGCGGCCGACGAACTCCGGCGGCTCGACGCCGTCGATCAGCGCCGGCAGGGTCGCCGCCACCGGCACCCCGGCGAGGTCGCGCCAGGCGCGCAGCCGCTGGGTCAGCCGG
This sequence comes from uncultured Actinomycetes bacterium, assembly GCA_963729055.1. Classification (GTDB taxonomy): domain Bacteria; phylum Actinomycetota; class Thermoleophilia; order Solirubrobacterales; family 70-9; genus VAYN01. The sequence goes on from CAVSMQ010000010.1 coordinate 608,318, forward strand.
ATCCCGGTCTCGACGTCTTCCTCGGCCGCCTGGTCGCGCAGCCCCTCGTCGGCGCTCGGGAAGGCGTGGACGGCGAGGTGACCGTCGCGAGCCGGGTGGTAGGACCAGATCTCCTCGGTGACGAACGGCATCAGCGGGTGCAGCAGGCCGAGCACCCGCTCGAGGGCGTAGAGCAGCGTCGCCGATGCCTCCTCCTCGCCCTCGTAGAGCCGCGGCTTGACGATCTCCAGGTACCAGTCGCAGAGGTCGCGGAAGACGAACGAGTAGGCCTCCTGGGCGGCGTGGGCGAAGTCGTAGCGCTCGAGCTTCTCGGTCACCGAGGCAATCGTGCGCTCTAGTTTCGAAAGGATCCAGCGGTCCTCGACGTGCAAGGGGCGCGGCTCGATCGTCCCGCGCCCGACCCCGGCAGGGCCTTGGCCCTGCCGGGCAATGAGGTCAGATTGATCTTGCGACAATTTGTAATTGAGCAAGATCAATCGGCTGGCGTTCCAGAGCTTGTTCGCCAGGTTCCGACCCTGCTCGACCTTGGCGTCGGAGTAGCGCACGTCCTGGGTCGAGGACATCGCCAGCAGGCCGAAGCGGAGCGCGTCGGCGCCGTGGACGTCGATCTCCTCCAGCGGGTCGATCCCGGTGCCGAGGCTCTTCGACATCCGCCGCCCGTCGCGGGCCTGGATCACCGAGTGGACGTGAACGTCGCGGAACGGCACCGCGCCGGGGAACTCGAGCCCCATCATCACCATCCGCGCCACCCAGAGGAAGAGGATCTCGCGCGCCGTGGTGAGGAAGCTGGTCGGGTAGAAGGCGCGCAGCTCGGGGGTCTCCTCGGGCCAGCCGAGGGTCGCGAACGGCCAGAGCGCCGAGCTGAACCAGGTGTCGAGCACGTCCTCCTCCTGGCGCAGGGCGGTGCTCTCGCAGGCCGGGCAGCGCTCGGGGGCGACCTCGGCGACGATCTCCTGCTCGCACTCGGTGCAGTACCAGACCGGGATCCGGTGCCCCCACCAGAGCTGCCGCGAGACGCACCAGGGCCGGATCTCCCCCATCCAATCGAGGTAGACGCGCTTCCACTGGTCCGGAGTGATTCGCACCTCGTCGCGTTCGACGACCTCGATCGCCGGCCGCGCCAGCTCGTCCATCCGGCAGAACCACTGCAGGCTGATCAGCGGCTCGATCCGCTCGCCGGAGCGGTGCGAGAAGGGGACCGAGTGGGTGTAGGGCTCCTCTCCCCGCAGCAGCCCCTGCTCACGCAGGGCGCCGACGATCGCCTCCTGCGCCTCCCCCACGCTCATCCCCGCGTACTCGCCGGCGGCTTCGCTCATCCGCCCGTCCTCGCCGATCACGGTCACCTCCTCGAGCCCGTGGCGGCGGCCGATCTCGAAGTCGTTGACGTCGTGGCCGGGGGTGATCTTCAGCGCCCCGGTCCCGAACTCCGGGTCGACGTGGTCGTCGGCGATGATCGGCAGCCGCCGCCCGACCAGCGGCAGCACCGCAAACTTGCCGACCAGGTCGGCGTAGCGCTCGTCCTCGGGGTTGACGGCGACGGCGGTGTCGGCGAGCATCGTCTCCGGGCGGACCGTGGCCACGGTCAGCACCCGGTCGGAGTCCTCGAGCGGGTAGTCGATCGCGTAGAGCGCGTCCTCGACCTCGCGGTTCTCGACCTCGAGGTCGGAGATCGCCGAGCGCGTCCCCGGGTCCCAGTTGACCATGTAGTTGTCGCGGTAGATGTAGCCCTTGTCGTAGAGCACCTTGAAGACGCGGTAGACGGCACGGACGTAGCCCTCATCGAGGGTGAAGCGCTCGCGCTCGTAGTCGCAGGAGGCGCCGAGCCGCTTGTACTGCTCGACGATCCGCGAGCCGTACTCCTCTTTCCAGGCCCAGACCCGCTCGACGAAGGCCTCGCGTCCGAGCTCCTGGCGCGTCAGTGCCCTCTTTGCTTCAGCTCTTTCTCGACCACCGCCTGGGTGGCGATGCCGGCGTGGTCGGTGCCGAGGATCCAGAGCGTGTTGCGGCCGCGCATCCGGTTGAGGCGGACGAGAGCGTCCTGCATCGAGCCGTTCAGGGCATGGCCCATGTGGAGCGCCCCGGTGACGTTCGGCGGCGGGATCGCGACCGAGAAGTTCTCCTCCGGGCTGCCCTCGGCGGGCGGGTGGAAGTAGCCGCCCGTCCATCCATTCGGCGAAGACGCGCGCCTCGACCTCGCCGGGGTCCCAGCGGGTGGTCGCCTCGAGGGTTTTGCGGCGCTCCTCGCTCACGAGGAGGCGAGTCTACGGTCCAGACAGCGTCTGGACGATCAGCGTCGGGTCGCTTTGAGGCCCAGCTGAGCCCGCAGCTCGCGCGCGCCCAGGTCGGTGACCCGGACGGCGCGCCGCACCTCGGTCCGCTCCAGCCACTCGAGCTCGAACAGGCGCTTGGTCAGGGCGACGCCGAGCTTTCCGGCCAGGTGCGGGCGGCGCTCGCTCCAGTCGTTGCAGGTCTTGCCGGCGCGCGGCGGCCGCTCGAGTCCGAGCCCGACCGAGCCAGGCGGCGCCGTCGTCGGTTAGGAGGAAGACCTCGGCCTCGCGCTCGAGCAGGCCGCGCTCGCCCATCGCCGCGGTGATCCCGACCCCGAGCCGGCCGGCGAGGTGGCCGTAACAGGTGCGGGCGGCGCTGAGGGCGCCGGCGCGGTTGGCCTGCTTCAGCGAGCGCACCTCGCGCCGCGGCGCCAGCGAGCCGAGCGCCTCGACCGCCTCGGCGACCTCCGGCCCGGCGAGCCGGTAGTAGCGGTTGCGACCGCCGCGCTCGACCGCGAGGAAGCCGGCCTCCTGCAGCAGCGCCAAGTGCTCGGACATGGTCGAGCGCGAGACGCCGGCCAGCGCGGCCAACTCGCTCGGTGGCAGCGCCCGGCCGTCGGTCAACTCGACCAGGACCGCGGCACGGCTCGAGTCGGCCATCAGCTTCGCTGCGGCGGCGATGTCGGCTTCTCCTTCGGCGCTGCCATTCGTCGGGATCTCGCGGCCATGACCACAGGCTAGGACGGCGACGATTCGGCCGGCACCGAACCGTTTTGCGCCTAGCGTCGACGGGCATGGATACAGGTGTGGACAGGCGCCGCAATGCCCTGGTCGTCGCCTCGGCCGGCTACTTCTTCGTCCTCCTCGACGTCACGATCGTCAACGTCGCCCTCGCCCGGATCGGCTCCGTCCTCGGTGCCTCGCGGGCCGAGCTTCAGTGGGTGGTCGACGCCTACGCGCTGGTCCTCGCCGCCTTCATGCTCGGCGCCGGAGACCTCGCTGACCGGCTCGGTTCGCGGCGGCTCTTCCTCGTCGGGCTGGCGCTCTTCGGGCTCGCCTCGGCGGCCTGCGCGGCGGCGCCGAGCGCCGCGGTCCTGATCGCGGCCCGGACCGCCCAGGGGCTCGGCGCAGCGGCGATCCTGCCGACCTCGCTGGCGGTCGTCAACCAGCTCTACCCCGACCCCGAGGAGCGGCCGCGAGCAATCGGGGTCTGGGCCGGGATCGGCAGCTCGGCGCTGGTCCTCGGTCCGGTGCTCGGCGGGTCTTGGTCGAGCCACTTGGCTGGCGGGCGATCTTCGCCCTCAACCTGCCGCTCGTCGCGCTTGCCTTGCTCGGCGGCTGGAGGCTCTTGCCGGCCGGGCCGACGGTGCGCGGTGAGCACGCCGACCTCGCCGGCCAGCTGCTCGGCACCCTTGCCCTGGCGGCGCTCGTCTTCGCCCTGATTGACGGCGGCCACGCGGGGTTCGGGACGACGCCGGCGATCGCCGCTGCGGTGGTCGCATTCGGGGCGCTCGCCGCTTTCGTCGGCGTCGAGCTGCGCCGGCGCCGGCCGCTGCTCGACGTCCGCTGGTTCTCGCGGCCGGAGTTCACCGGTGCCAACGCCGGCGCCGGGCTGATGAACCTGGGGACGCTCGGGGCACTCTTCGCCCTCAGTTTGTTCCTGCAGGACACGCAAGGCCTCTCGCCGCTCGAAACCGGCCTCAACCTGGTGCCGCTGGCGGCTCCCCTCGCCGTCCTCGCGCTCTTCTCGGGGCGGCTCGTGGCGCGGATCGGGGCGCGCCTCCCTGCCGGCCTGGGTCTGCTCTCCTGCGGCGTCGGCTACGTCGGGCTCGCGACCCAGGAAGCCGGGATCGAAGGACCGCTCGGCTGGGCGCTCCTGATCCTCGCCGGCACCGGCATGGGCATCGCCGTTCCCGGACTCGTCGCCGGCGCCACCGAGGCGCTCGGCCCCGACCGCGCCGGCATCGCCTCCGCCGTCAACAACACCAGCCGCCAGGTCGGCGGCGCCGTCGGCGTCGCCCTGATCGGCGGCTTCGCCAGCGTCGATGCCTCCCTGCTCGGCGCCGGCCTCGCCCTCTCCCTCGGCGGTTTCACCGCCCTAATCCTGATGGCGAAGGCGCAGTCCACATCCAAACTCACGACGGAGAGGGCCTGACCCGGTAGGGGTGGAGCGTCTTGTACGTTTTCGCCTTCTCCCGGCACGGCTGCAGAGCCGCGGCCTCGCGAAAAAGTCAAGCGGAACCCCTACCGGGACCGGCCCGCGCTAAGCCGTTTCCTCGCCGAGCTCCTGCTCGGGAGGGGTGCCACCGATGTCCTGGTGGACGGCCTCGGTGACCAGGGTCGGCCGCCGACCCTCGCTAGATCGTCTCCTTGGTCACCACGCACTTGGTCACGTCGCGCCGCGAGGGCAGCTCGAACTGGACGTCGAGCAGCGTCTCCTCGAGGATCGAGCGCAGGCCGCGGGCGCCGGTCTCGCGCTCCAGGGCCTTGTTGGCGATCGCCTCGAGGCTGTCCTCGGAGAAGACCAGCTCGATGTCGTCGAACTCGAAGAAGCGCTGGAACTGGCGGGTCAGCGCGTGTTTGGGCTCGGTCAGGATCGTGGTCAGATCCTCGCGGCTGAGCTGGTGGATCGCGGTGATCACCGGCAAACGGCCGATGAACTCGGGGATCAGCCCGTACTCGATCAAGTCCTCGGGCAGCACCTGCTCGAACCATTCGCCGGCATCCTTCTTCTCACGCGAGGAGATTTCGGCGCCGAAGCCAATCCCGTGGTCGCCCACCCGCCGCTCGATCACCTTGTCGAGCTCGGCGAAGGAGCCGCCGCAGACGAAGAGGATGTTGGTGGTGTCGATCGTCAGGAACTCCTGGTGCGGGTGCTTGCGCCCGCCCTGTGGCGGCACCGAGGCGGAGGTCCCCTCGAGGATCTTCAGCAGCGCCTGCTGGACGCCTTCGCCGGAGACATCGCGAGTGATCGACGGGTTGTCGGCTTTGCGCGCGATCTTGTCGATCTCGTCGATGTAGATGATCCCCGTTTCCGCCTTCTTGACGTCGAAGTCGGCGGCCTGGATCAGCTTCAGGAGGATGTTCTCGACGTCCTCGCCGACGTAGCCGGCCTCGGTCAGCGCCGTCGCGTCGGCGATCGCAAACGGGACGTTGAGAATCCGGGCCAGAGTCTGGGCAAGCAGCGTCTTGCCGCACCCGGTCGGCCCCAGCATCATGATGTTCGACTTCTGCAGCTCGACGTCGGTCTCTTCCGACTGCGCGATCTGGACCCGCTTGTAGTGGTTGTAGACCGCCACCGAGAGGGACCGCTTGGCTGCATCCTGGCCGACCACGTACTCCTGCAGAACGTCGTAGATCTCGCGCGGCTTCGGCAGGTTCTCGAGCTCGAAGACGGGAGGAGCGGTCAGCTCCTCATCGATGATCTCGTTGCAGAGGTCGATGCACTCATCGCAGATGTAGACGCCCGGTCCGGCGATCAGCTTTTTCACCTGCCGCTGAGACTTCCCGCAGAAGCTGCAGAGAAGCTGCTCGTTGGAGTCGGTCGGACGTGCCAGCGGAATCCCCTCCTAGACGGGACGATCGGTTTCTCCGGCGGCGGCCCCAAAAGCTTAGTCGGGCGCAGCCGCCGGCCTGTGCCGGTGCAATACGTCAATCGTCCGGCGCTCCCTGCCGCTGAGAGCGAGCTTGCGGGCCGGTAGGTTTTCGGGCGATGGTCGAGATCGCCCCCATCACCGCCGCCGAGTACGAGGAGCTGCTGCCGCTGATCGCCGCCTACCAGGGCTTCTACGAGGTCGAGGACGTCAGACGGAGCGCAACCGCAAGTTCTTCCGCCGCTTCCTCGCGCCCAGCGAGGTCGGGCTGCTGCTCGGCGCCCGCCGCGAGGGCCGTCTGGTCGGCCACGCCTGTCTGTACTGGCACTTCAGCTCGACCAAGGCCTGCGAGACGGTGTTGATGAACGACCTCTTCGTCATCCCAGAGGTGCGCGGCGAGGGCGTCGGCCGGGCGCTGATCGAGGCCAGCCTCGAGATCGCCCGCGAGCGCGGGGCCGCCTTGCTCGAGTGGCAGACCGCCCCCGACAACCACACCGCCCAGCGGCTCTACGACTCGACCGGCGCCGGCCGCTCGACCTGGATCTCCTACGAGCTGCCGGCATGAAGCCGGAGGTCACCAAGCCGGAGATCCTCCTGCAGACGGTCGAGCGCGACGACCCCGAGGTGATGGCGCTCTACGAGCCGTTCATCCTCGAGGCCGACGGGCCGCTCGCTCACGAAGTCGACGTCGGCGCCGAAGCGGCGAAAGGGCCGCCCGCCGACCTGGTGCCGCCGGCCGGGGCGATGCTGTTGGCCCGGGTCGACGGTGAGCCAGCGGCGATCGGCGGCATTCGCCACCTCGACACCGAGATCGCCGAGATCAAGAGCATGTACGTCTCCCCCGCCCACCGCGGCCTCGGCCTCGGTCGCCGCCTCCTCGACGAACTGCACCGGGTCGCTGCCGAATCCGGCTGCCGCGCGATCCGGCTCGACACCTCCGACTATTTGACCGCCGCGATCGGCCTCTACCGCGCCGCCGGCTACCGCGAGGTCCCCGACTACAACGGCAACCCAAAAGCGAGCCTCTGGTTCGAACGGCCGCTGTAGGCGGCTCGCCGCGGCCAGCGAGGCGGCCGCTAGCCCTCTTCGACTCGCCGCCGTTCCGTGCGAGCGACCTCGCGCCTGAGGCTGCGACGCACGGTGAACTGTGCGGCGAGCGAGGTGACGAGATAGACGGCGCCGATCAGCAGCAACAGGCCGCGCTGCTCGGAAACGATGATCGCGAGGACGACGATCACGACGACGCCGATCAGGGTCGAGAGCATCAGCATCCGCAACAGGCGGTCGGCGGCTTGGCGGGTCACGCGGTCTCTCTCTTCACGCCGAGGATTCCAGCAGCTCGACCGGATCGCCGTGATAACCGGCGCGGCCCAGCAGCCGCTCCTCGCCGCCGGGCCAGGTGGTGAGCCGCAACTCCGCCATCTCGCCCGGCCCCTCGAGGCGCAGCCAGGCGAGCGGCGCGGCGGCGCTGGCGCGCATGCCGGCGGCGGCGATCGTCGCCTCTAGCTCGGCCCGTTCAGGCTCGGGCAGGTACCAGAGGAAGATGGAGTGGAAGATGACGGTGGCGACGCCCGCAACCGGTTCGGCGAGCCGCGCAGCCGCCCAGGCCGCCGCCGGCGCCCGCTCGACCCGCACCGGGTGCGCCGCCGCCACCTCGAGCGCCGCCGTGAGCCGCTCCACCCGGGCGAGCTGATCGGTCCACACGTAGGCGAGCAAGGTCCGCCGTCCCTCCTCGCTGCTCGCATCCACCGGCGCCGCGTCGCACGCTTCCCGCGAGGCGACCTCGACCGCCTCGGGGCAATTGGCGCCTTTTTCATGCCAGGGATGAATAAGGCGCCAATCGGCGAGGCGGAGCAGCGAGTCCGGACCCCAGGCCAACTCACTGGCTTCGTAGCGGTAGCGATCCCAGTTCGAGTTCAAGCCAGCGCTCGCACCCAGCTCCAAGGTCCGCAGTGGCAGCGCCCAGCGACGCGCCACAGTGAGGAAGCCGAACAACAGCGCTGCCGAGCGGCCAACCTCGTTGGTCTGCACCGGCAGGTCGACCAACTCGCGCAGCTCGTCCCGCCGCCGCGCCACCACGTCACGGAACGCCTCCCATCCCTCAAACGCGTCCGCCTCCTCCCCAGCCAACACGAGCCTGTTCACCGCCCCCATCAACCGCAAGGGCAGCGCGGAAAACGTTGGCTCCTCGCGCTGCTCCCGCAGCACTTCCCACACCACCCCGCCCGCCTCGACGTCCGCCGCCGCCCGTCCCAGCAACTCCGCGTACAAGGGTGAGCCCAGCCGCCGGCACTCCTCCGCCTGCCAGCGCAGGCGCCCCACGACCGCCTCCCACTCAGCTCCAGGCATCCCAGCGCTTGAGCGCCGGCTTCGGGTTGATCGGCCGCCCGTCGATGTGGATCTCGAAATGGAGCATGCAGCCGACCGACCACGCGTTGCCGGTCTTGCCCACCACGCCTACCCGCTTCCCGGCCCAGACGCGCTGGCCGCGGTGCACAAACGGCGGTCGCCGCAAGTGCGCGTAGAAGTAGCTGCGGTGCTCGCCCTGGCCGTGGATTTCCAGGTAGTTGCCGTAGAGCACCGGGTCGTAACCGGTCCGCCTCACCTTGCCGGTGACTGCCGACACCGCCGGGACCCCGCAGCGGGCGAGGATGTCGAAGCCTTCGTGGACGCGGCCATCGTTACGCCCGGCGCCGAACTCGCCGATCGCGCCGCGTTCGCCGTGCGGCGCCGGCACCGGAAAAACGTGGGCGAAGAAGGGGATCGCGCCGTCGGGAGCGCGCAGCGGGTCGCGCAGCTTGGCGACGGCGACGGCCGCAACGGCCGCGAGCGCCAGCGTCAGGAGGAGGGCGAGGAGTGCGGCGCGCTTCAGAGCGGGCACTCCTCAGGGGATCATCGACGCGTCAGTGGTGTTCGATCACGCGGTCGACGATGTGGTACTCCTTCGCCTCCTCCGCGCTCATGAAGTAGTCGCGCTCGGTGTCTTTGGTGACCTTCTCGAACGGCTGATTGGTGTGTTTGGCGATGATCTCGTCGAGCCGGCGGCGCACGTCGATGATCTCTTTGGCGTGGATCTCGATGTCGGTCGCCTGGCCCTGGAACCCAGCCGAGACCTGGTGGATCAGGATCTTCGAGTTCGGCAGCGCCATCCGTTTGCCCTCAGCGCCACCGCAGAGCAGCAGCGCTCCCATGCTCATCGCCACCCCAACGCAGATCGTCTGCACCTTGGGTTTGATGAACTGCATCGTGTCGTAGATCGCCAGCCCCGCGTATACCGAGCCGCCGGGCGAGTTGATGTAGAGGCTGACGTCCTTGTCCGGATCCTCGGACTCGAGGTGCAGCAACTGGGCGACGATCAAGTTGGCGATGTCGTCCGTAACCGGCGTGCCAAGAAACACGATCCGCTCGCCGAGGAGACGCGAGTAGATATCGAACGCGCGCTCACCGCGCGAGGTCTGCTCGACGACCATTGGGACCAAAGGACTCATGGGTCGGACTCTATAGATCAGGGTGGTCCGGTAGGGGCGCCCTGGTGGTCCTTCCCAAAACGCTCCGCTGTCGCTCCGCTTGAGTGTTTTGGGAAGAACCACCAGACCACCCTCACGACACGAAGCTCCAGGACCACGCCCCCGGCCCGTGTACCGCAAGCTCTCCAACAAGACTGGGGGTAGCACCCCCGAAGCTTTCGCTGAAGCTTCCGAACCCTGAGCCGCTGGCGGAAGTTCGTGTCGGTGGAGGGGTGTCGGTGCCCCCTCTGAAAACATTCAAGCGGAGCCGAAGGCGGAGCGTTTTCAGAGGGGGCACCGGCGACCCTCCCCTGCCACCCTCAGTCCCTAATCGGAATCAGGCGTCCAAAGACTTCCGGCCGCCTCGCGCTCTTTCTCAGGCGTCCAAATTTTCTCTTTCGCCTCCGCCGCCTCTTTCCGCTCCTCCGCCTCCTCCAGCGGAATCGGCTTCGCCTCCTCGGCGATCAGCTCGATTGCTTTGCGCGCCTTGATGTCTTCTTCGATCATCGCCGCGCGGCCGTTCTCGCGCAACCGCTCCAGCAGCTTCTCCGGCGTCGTCCGTTCGTGTTCGGCGGAGTGCTCGAGGGCCTCGACCAGCTCCTCATCGGTGACCTCGATCGCCTCCGCCTCGGCGACCGCGGTGACCACCGCCTCGCGCTGCAGCTCACGCTCCGCGTCGGGCTTCGATTCCTCGATCAACTCCTCGCGGGTTTTGCCCTGCATCTGCAGAAACTGATTGGGATCCATGCCGCGCTGGGCGAGCTGGCGTTCCATCCGCTCCCAGCGTTCGGTCGCCCGCGCCGTTGCAAGGTCCGCGGGGATCTCGACGGTGGCCGCATCGACCGCGGCGTCGACGGCGGCGACCCGGAAGTCTTCCTCGGCCCGCGAGCCGAGCGCACTGCCGACTTTCTCGCGGATGTCGCCGCGCAGCTCCTCGAGCGTCTCGAACTCGGAGGCGTCGGAGGCGAACTCGTCGTCGAGCTCGGGGAGGATTTTCTCCCTCACCTCTTTGACTTTGACCTCGAAGACCGCGTCTTTACCAGCCAGATCCTCGTTCGGGTAGTCGGCGGGGAAGGTCACCTTGACCTTCACCTCGCCGCTGGGCTCGGCGCCGACCAGTTGCTCCTCAAAACCCGGGATCAGGTTGCCTGAGCCGAGCTCGAGCAAGTAGTCCTCGGCTTTACCGCCCTGGAAGGCCTGTCCGTCGACCGAACCCTCGAAGTCGATCAGCAGCGCGTCGCCATCTTGCGCTGCCCGCTCGACCGGTTCGAGCCGGGCGAAGCCCTGGCGCAGCCGGTCTACCTCGGTGTCGATGACCTCCTCGTCGACCTCGGTCTCTTTCTTGCCGACCTCGAGGCCTTTGTACTCGCCGAGCTCAGCTTCCGGCCGCACCCCAACCTCGAATTTGAACTCGAGTGGCTCGTCCTCGTCGTTCGGGGACGAGGTCATCTCGATCGAGGGGTCGCCGATCGGGCTGATCCCCGAGTCGAGCAGCGCCCGTTCGTACCACTCGGGCAGCGCCTCGCGGATCGCCTCTTCGAGCACTACCGGGAAGCCGACCCGCTGGATCACCAGCGACGGCGGCGCTTTGCCTTTGCGGAAGCCGGGCAGCCGCATTTCGCGGGCCAGCGTGCGGGCGGCGCGCGAGGTGGCGCGGGCGACGTCCTCGGCGGGAACCTCGACCTCGACCCGGGCGCGCGAGTCGGGCAACTCGGTGAGCGTGGTCTGCATCGGCCCCGACCTTAAAGGAATCGCGAGGCGGGCCTAGTCGCGGGCGCCGCCGTCCGCGCGGCGCGCCAAGCGCCGCCCCAGGATCGTCCGCAGCGCCATGCCAAAGTCGATCGCGAAGGCGAGGCCGCGCCCCAGGGGGCCGGTGACGAGCCAGGCGCGGGCACGGTCGAGGCGGGCGTCATTCATTGGCGTAGTCCAGCAGGGAGCTGTCGACTAGCCACTCGACCGGGGCGTGGTCATCGGTGAATACTTCGCCGCCGGGCAGCCGCGGCTCCAGCCGCGCCGCCGCCTCGCGCGCCAGCGGTTGCAGTTCAGCCGGCAGCGAGCTACTCGCGGCCTGCAGCCGCGCCGCCGAGAAGCCGCCCTCGCCGGCGACCAGCAGCGTGTTGGTGTCCTCGATCGGGTAGCGCATCACTCGCGGGAAGGCGGCCGCCATCGTCCGTCCCAACACCTTCTCCAGTTCGTCGCTCCCCTCCGGGTGGCCAACGTTGACGATCACCAGGCCGCCCGGCGCAAGCCGCTCCCGCACCAGTTCGAAGAACTCGCGAGTGGTCAAGTAGAAGGGGATGTAGGGCTGGCGATAGGCGTCGACCATGATCGCGTCGAAGCCGCCGGCGGAGCGCTCGAGCCAGGGCCGCGCGTCCTCGGAGTGGACGCTCATCCGCGGGTTGTGGAGGTCGAGGTAGCGGCGGCCAAGCTCGGTCAGCTCGGCGTCGATCTCGACCGCGTCGACCGCGGTTCGCGGGAAGTAATGGCCGAAGGCGCGGGCGACGGTGCCGCCGGCATTGCCAAGGATCGCGATCCGCCGCGGCGCCGGCCGACCCGAAGCTGCGGGGAGCACCAGGTGGCCGTCCCAGTAATCGCCGGTCAGGTAGCTACCGGGCACATACAGCGAGTGCACCGCCTGGCCCTCGTTCAGCTCCAGCGCCCGGCTGCCGTCGTCGCGTTCGACTACCCGCGCGTACTGATGGGTCGTCTCCGCCTCGTAGAGGACGCGGTCGTCCCCCGCCCCCTTGATCGTCCCGACCGGGATCAGCAGCGCCGCCAGGGCCAGCGCCGCCGGCACTGCGACCGCCAGCCGCCGCCCCACCCCCAGCGAGGCGACCAGCGCCAGCGCCGCGGCGAAGACGAGGAAAGTCCGCTGGGTGCCGAGCAGGGGGATGAAGAGGAGCGCCGAGATCATCGTCCCGACCAGCGAGCCGGCGGTCGAGATCGCGTAGAGGCGGCCGACTACCTCGCCGGAGCCGCGCACGTCCTCCACCGCCAGCCGCACCGCCCACGGCGCCGCCGCACCGAGCAGCGTCACCGGCACCGCGACCAAGATCAGCACCCCGAACAGCGAGCCGGCGAAGCCGCCGACCGAGACGTCGTCGAAGGCATCGACCGAGAAGCCGAGGAAGGGGCGGGCGGCGAAGGGGACGACGGCGATCAAGAGCGCCGCGCCCAGCACCAGCAGACACAGGCCGCGCAGATGTGGGTGGCGGTCGGCGACGCGGCCGCCGAACCAGTAACCGGCCGAGAGGGCGACGAGGACGACCGCAATCGTGTTCGCCCAGACGATCGTCGAGGCGCCGAAGTAGGGAGCGAGCAGCCGCGCAACGGCGATCTCGATGCCGAGGCTAGAGGCGCCGACGACGAAGACGAGGACGCCGAGCAGCGCCCGCTCCGGGTGCCTGGCGCCGTCAGCCGCCGGCGGCGGTGCCGCTGGCACCGGGCTCTCCCCCGCTCCCGATCAGCTGCCGTTCCAGCCGCTCGCTTTGGCCGGCGGCGACAGCGCGCTGGGCGCGCGCCGGGTCGAGCTCGACGCCGCGTTCCCAGGCGAGGTCGAGCAGCCGCTGCTTCTCGACGCCCTCCTTCGCCGCCTGGAAGAAGAACCAGGCGATCAGCGCCAGGCCGCCCACCGTCCCCTCGACCATCATCACCACGCCGGCGACGCTCTGGTCGGCGAGCGGGTCGATGTGCCAGGCCGCCTCGCCCTTCGCGTAGACGTCGTAGAGCACCGTGTTCGACCACATCAGGACGTTGCCGAGGATGAAGCCGGAGAAGCGGACGATGACCACGTAGAGGACTTTCCAGCCGGCGGTGAACCAGGCCGGCTTCGGCAGCGGCCCGAAGATCGGCATCCACATCAGGCAGCCGAAAGCGATGAAGAGGCCGTGCTCGAGGGCATGGACCGCAGCGCCGCCGTAAGCCGAGTCGTAGAGCGCCGGAATGTGCCAGAGGTAGAAGTTGATCGCCCACAGCGGCAGCGCCACCAGCGGGTGGGCGAGCACCCGCAGCTTGTCGAAGGGCCGGGTGGCCAGGATCGGCTGCAGCAACGGCCCGGTCAGCCCGAGGACGATGAACAGTGAGGCGATGTCGCCGATCATCAGATGCTCGAGCATGTGGGCGATCACCAGTTCGTCGGCGACGTCGGAGATCGGGGTGACGAGGACGACGACGATCAGCAGCAGGCCGACCGCGAAACAGACCTGCCGCCAGACCGGCACCGGTTTGCCGCGCGAGGCCAAAGTCGCGGCGCGCTTGGCGTAGAGCGCCGCCGCAACCAGCATCGGTGCCAGCTCGACGAAGGCGAAGACGCCGGTCAGATGGGCGAGCGGGAGGGACATCGCACCCAGCGTAGATGAGCGCTTTGGCGGCGCTCCCGGCGGCCGACTCTTCGGAAAACGCCGGAGTTTCCGCTGCAGACGGTGCGTTTACAGACAATACGTTTCGCTTGCTCTATATTTGCGCCACGACATGACGAGTCTCGACCGCTCCGACGACAACGATCTTTTGACCGCGCTGCGTCATCCGTTGCGGCGCCGAATCCTCCGCCGCATGGACGACGACGAGGCGATCAGCCCGCGCGACCTGTCGCGGCAGCTTGATGAGCCGCTCAGCAATGTCAGCTACCACGTCCGCGTTCTTGTCGACTGCGCCGCGGTGACGCTGGTCGACACGCAGCCGGTCCGCGGCTCGATGCAGCACTTCTATTGCAGTTCGATCGACACCCCCTGGGCGCGCCAGGTTCTCGGAATCAGCGAGGCCGAAGACGAGGCGCGGGGGGAGAAACCCGACGACCCCGAGGCATAGGTGGGGAGATGGACGCGAGCGGCGAGACTTGGAACACCCGAGACGACGACCTGGCGATGGAGTCGGCGGTGCTGCAGCGCATCCTCGACGTCCACCCGGCCCGCCTCACCGTCGCCGAACTGATCCGCGAACTGGCCGGCGAGGAGGTCGACTTCGGGACGCGCGACGCGATCGAACGCGCCGCCCGCGACCTCTCCGGCGTCGGCCTGGTCCACCTGACCGACGATTTCGTAACGCCGACCCGAGCTGCACTGCGGTATGCGGAGTTGCTGGAGCGGTAGACGGGAGTAGGGCGAGGGATCGGGGGTTGGCGAGGGAGGGGCGTCGGGGTACCTCCCCAAAACGCTCGCTTCGCTCGCTTGAGTGTTTTGGGGAGGCACCCCGACGCCCCTCCCCAACGAATCCGTTTGCGTCCCACCCCCTTGGCTTAGAAGCTGACAAGGGACCAAGGTCAGTCGTCCCTCGCTGGAGCTGTTCCTTATGTCCGACTGGCCGACAAAAGGAACAGCTCACCACGCCTCCCGGCTGGCTCGCCGCCAACTCATCGGATCTAGCCGACCAGCTTCCGTCCCTCTCAAGCTCAAAGAGAGATGGGGCGGATTGACCTTGCGCCGCTCGCTAGAGCTCTTTTCGCTGGGGCGAGTGTCGGTAGGACCCCCGAACGTTTTGCGCCCTGAGGAGAGGAGCTCCTCCGAGGCGCCAGCCGCACCCTCAACACCGACGACGAGGGCGAGTGAGGGGGTCCTGCCGGCGATCGCCCCCCGCCAACCCTGACCCCTAGCCGTCCCTCCTCAAACCACAATCCGATCCAACGGCACCCTCAACCGCTCTCCCAACTCCCGCGCCGCCTCCTCTCCCCCCGGATCCGCCTCCGCATCCGCCGTCACCAGCACTACCTCAGTCGCCGGATAACTCCCGATCTGGTCTTCCACCGCCTGGACTAAATCCTCGTCCCCAACCCGCGCCTCCGCCTCGACCCCGGCCTTCGCCAGCGACGCCACCGTCACTACGAGGTTCTGCTGGGCGGCGTGGCGGGCACCCTCGAGGTCCGATGCCCAGCGGTCGAGGAAGCTGGTCCGCGCCGGCGCCAGGACGAGCACCGCTTCAGCCGCCGGGTGCTCGTCGGCCGCGCGGGCCAGGCTGGCGATCGCGTCGATCGTCGCCGCGTCCTCAACTGGACGCGAAACGACTACAAGCAGCCGGCGGCCGGGCGGTGCGCCGGCGCCGATCGCGCCACGCGGTCGCGCCCGCACGGCAATGAAGACAACGATGGCTGCGACCAGGGCGCCGACTGAGACGCCAATTGCCGGCCCCCCTACGAGGAAGCCGGCAACGATCGGGACGGCGATCGCGGCGACGAGAAGCGGCAACTTCCAAGGTGCCACCACTCAAGAGTGCCAGGCGCAACCGCCGTCCCGCCGCTGTTCAGCGGCTCAGCAGCCCTTCCTGATGGCCGTTGGTGATACGCGTGCTTCAACCTTGCTGATTCGCACTTTTACTCCCCCCGTTGCATGTGACTGATTTCCCCCGGCGTTGCGCGCTTAGCGGCGGCAACGCGCAACCACTTTAATCAGTCTCATCAATCAAAGTCAATGCACCAGGGGTGCGCGACTAAACGGATAATTGAATACCGGTATAGATTTTCTTGAGCTTCGGGCTTTAAAGTGTCCGAATCGGCCGCAAACCGTGTTAACAACCGAAGGAAGCCCCCCAATGCCCAGAACGAAACAAAAGGACGACGTTGAACAGGTAGTCGCCAAGGCTTTCGCTCATCCGCTCCGAGTTCAAATTTTGATCATTTTGAACGAGCGGGTGGCGAGTCCCAACCTCTTGGCCCAGGAGTTGGACCAAAGTTTGAACCTGGTTGCCTACCACGTGCGGGTGCTAGAGAAATACGACTGCATCGAGCTCGTCGACACGAAGCAGCGACGCGGCGCAACCGAGCACTTCTACCGCGCCACGCGCCGCCAGTTCCTCAGCGATGCCGAATGGTCGCGGATGCCGGAGGTGCTGAAGCCCGCCGTCTCGGGCGCGATCCTCCAGTCGATCTTCGGTGACATCGAGGAGGCTGTGAAGTCGGGCACGATGGACGAGATCGACGACGGTCACATCAGCCGGACGCCGATGATCGTCGATAAACAGGGCTGGGACGAGGCAGCGAAACTGCTCGAGGGGACGCTCGATCGGCTCTTCGAGATCCAAGCCGAGTCCTCGGAACGGCTCGCCAAGGGAGACGAGAAAGGCATCCTCGCCAAGGCTCAGCTCCTCTACTTCAAGTCGCCCGACTCTGCGGAGGGTGAAGCCGAAGCGAAGAAGGCCGCCGCGGCTGCTTCCAACGGAAACTGACCAGCACTTCCCCCCACCACCCCCCGGTCCGGGGGCCGGCGCCGCTCAGCTCAACGACTGAGCGGCGCCGCCGCCTCCGGCGTCGCAACCACGAACGAGAAGCTCTCCTGCAGGTAGAGCGAGACCTGGTCGGCGTCGTGGTGGTCGTAGCCGATCGCTAGGTCCTGACCCGACTCGAAGAGGAAGTCGCCGCCCCGCAGGCTGACGACAACCGCTCCCTCGACCCCCGGTGCCCAGACGATCGGGCCGCCGCCGAGGACCTTGCTGAGGTGGTCGAAGAGCGGGTAGCCGCCGTGCTCGGCAGTCTCGATCACCCGGGTGTACTCGCTGGGCCCGAGCGCCAGCCCGTAGGGCCCGCCGACCCCGGCAGCGCGGATCGACTCGACCGCGCGGGCGACGGAACGCGGGTAGTCCTCCTCGGCGCTCACGCCGAGCGGCTCGGGCTCAAAAGGCGAAGCCTCGGCGATGCCGACGATGCCAGCGTCGGCCCAGCCGTGGAAGACGGCGACGTTCTCGCAGGTGGCGATCTGCACCGCCGCCTCGTCGAGCGGCTCGAGGTCGGCGTCGACCGCGCCGCGGTCGTCGTCGGCGAGCTCTGCCCGAGCGATCGCGAAGTCGGCTCGCAGCTCGACCAGCGGCAGCACCCGGCGGCGCAGCCCCTCGACACCTTCGCCGTCGGGCGGCGCCAGCGTCTCGGTGCGGCCGAGGTTGGTCGCCGAGTGCTCCCAGCCGTGCGGACCGGCGAAGTCGACCAAGCGGCGGGCGGCGAGCGGGCCGTGTAGGCGCTCGCGGGCCTCGTCGTCGAGCAGTTGCCAGTTGCCGTCGGAGAGCGGCGCGATGTCTCGCAGTAGGTGGTTCATCGCTCCTCCCCCTTGAGGCTGCCGATTCCGAGCGATCCGTCGCCCGCCCGGGACACCGACACGTTGGCCGCGCCGCTGCCCTCCTCCGGCGCCTCCTCGCCACTGCCGACGTCCTCGCTGGCGGCCTCCGCGGCCTCGCCGTTCTCGACGATGTCGCCGGCCTGGAAGAGGATGCCTTCGGCCGTCGCCCGCCAGCGCGGCGTCCGCCGCAGTAGCGCCTCGAGGTCCATCGCGAAGTGCTTGAACTCCTCCCCCTGAGCGTCCTCCATGATCGCCCGTGCCTCGTCATCGGGCTCGACCGCGAGGCGCTGCTGGTACCAGCCAATCGCCTGCGACTCCTCTTCGAGCGAGGCGCAAAGACGGGCGAAGGTACGCGTCTCCGCCGGCAGCTCCTCCGGTGGCTCGTGGTACTGGTCGAAACCCATCTGACCTCCTTGCTGAGGGCGAACGCCTGGTTGCCTACCCGCTGTATGGCGAGACTACCCGCAAGGCTGCCAGGGTCTCGCGAACAGGTCGTAGGACTTGCGGATCGCACTGAAGCCGAGCGCGACAGCGCGTTCGCAGAACTCCGCCGGCGGCAGCTCGTACTCGGCCTCGAAGACCGCCTTGCCGGCTGCGATGAACGGCACAAAGCGACCGCACTCTTCGAACTGGAAACACTCCTCGACGATCGCGAAGTCGAACCTGGCGAGTAGCTGTGGGACCTGGCGCGGATCGTTCTTCAGGGCCACCGCCATGCCGCGGCGGTGGACCTCGGCGGCGATCCAGCGGTTGAAGCGCAGTTGCTCGGCGGCCGAGATCGCGAAGCCGGTCTCGTTTTCGAAGCCGGCGAGGTTGTCGGGCTCGACCGCGTCGAAGCCCTTGCGCGCGCACATCGCGATCCGCGCTTCCAGCGGCGCCCGGAAGCGAGGGAAGCGCGAGACGTCGAGCCAGCGCTCGTCGGGGAAGCCTTCGTAGCGCTTGCCGATCACGCTGGCCGGGAACTCGTCGCGGTCCGGCCGGTAGCTCTCCCAGCTGCCGACGTCGAGGTAGCAGATGACCTTCTTGCCGCGCCGCTGCAGCTCACTCACCTCGGCCTTGCTGGTTTCGAAGCCGTCGACGTCGAAGACCGCGGCTGGGACGTCCGGGGCGAGCCTGCCCTGCAGCTGCCACTGCCAGGATTGACCCGGGGGCATTGCGGGAATTGATGCCGCTGTGAAAAGCGACACAAGCACGGCGAGGACGGAGGCCATTGCGACCGGTATACCGCGCGGCGCCGCTATGGTGTCGGGTAGGTGGCGTTGTCAGCCGCCTGGCGCTGCACGGCATCGGTTTCCCGATGCTCTCTGGGCGGTGTCGGTGTGGGCGCCCGGCGCGTGAGAAACCCAGTTTTGGCAGCGAAAAACGAGCACATCCCGATCTCTGAACCCGCACCGGCGCCGAGTCCCGGCGACGGTCTCGCCAGCGAGCGCGAGTTGTGGCGTCGCTTCGGCGCCCACCGCGACCCAGCCAGCCGCGAGGAGTTGGTCCGCCGCTACCTGCCGTTTGCGAAGAACCTGGCGCTACGCTACCGCGGCGCCAGCGAGTCCTTCGACGACCTGCTGCAGGTCGCCAACCTCGGCCTCGTCAACGCGATCGATCGCTTCGAACCCGCGCGGGGCACGCCGTTCGCGGCCTTCGCCTCACCGACCATCCTCGGCGAACTGAAGCGCCACTTCCGCGACCGCGTCTGGACGGTGAGGGTGCCGCGCGGCCTGCACGACCGGATGGCCGAAGTCGACAAAGCGACCACGGAGCTGACCGTGGCCTTGCAGCGCTCACCCTCAGTCGGCGAGATTGCCGAGCGGCTCCAGCTCGATCCGGGCGACGTGCTCGAGGTGCTGGAGGCGAACCACAACCGGCGGCCGCTCTCGCTCGACCGGCCGCTCGGCGACGAGGAAGAATCGCCGGCCTCGGAGTGGATCGGCGATGAGGACGAGGGTTTCGAGCTGGTCGAAGACAAGCTGACCCTCGAGGGCGTGCTGCCGCAGCTCGACGAACGCGAGCGGCTGATCCTCAAACTGCGCTTCGTCGACGATATGACCCAGTCACAGATCGCCGAGCAGATCGGCCACTCGCAGATGCACGTCTCGCGGATCCTGCGCCGGACGCTCGAACGGATCCGCGCCGAGGTCGCCGACCGCTCAGCCGGCGAGCGCCGCGATTCCAACGACTAAGTACTCGCCTTCGTCGTCGTTCTCGACTCGCAGCTCGTCGGCCAGCGCCTCGAGCGAGCCGCCGACCGTGGGCAGGTCGAGGCTGCGCCGCAGGCTGTCGCCGCCACCAGCTTCCATCGGCCCGACCCGCAGCTCGACGCCGTCGGGGCGGTCGAGGATCGAGAGGCAGACGTGGCCATCGGGGAAGCCCTGCGGGGCGCCGGCGGAGATCGCGTCGCTGAGCAGCATCGCGTCGGAGATGCGGTCGACGGTGACGTCGTGGCGCGCCGCCAGCGAGGTCAGGGCGCGGCTGAGGACCGGCGCCAGAAGCTGCGGCGGACCGACCCGCAGGTCGGTCGTCTCGGGGCGACCGGGGATATCGGTGCCCTCGACCGTTTCCACCGCGGCGCGATCCCGGGCTTGCAGCGGCAGATACATGCGAATTTCGGTGCCACGGTCGATGCCGCCTTTGATCTCGAAGCTGCTGGAGAGCGCGGCGATCAGGGTCAGGCCGAGGCGCAGGCTCGAGCGCTCGCCATCCTCGGCACGCGGGCGGATCCCCATCCCGTGGTCGCGGACGGTGACCGTGAGGCCATCGTGCTCGGGGACGGCGTCGACCTCGAGCGGGCCCGGCTGGTCCTCCGGGTAGGCGTGGACGACGACATTCATGCAGGCCTCGGTGACCACCGTCTTCAGGTCGGCGACCCCCGGTTCGTCCATCCCAATCGACTCCGCCAACCCCGCGAGGGCGTGGCGGACGACCGCTACGTTTTCCGCGTTTGCAGGCAGGGACATTTCCAGCCCCGATCGATCCTCGTTGGTCGCGTTCACGTTAGTAGGGAAGAGCGCCTCGTACCCCGCCTTGGAGCACGCCGCCTGGACCTTTCGTCCTCTCGCCGTCGGCGAGCATAGCTTTCGGGCCGCAATCAGTTCATACCCGGCCGGTTTAGGGTGAAACGGCGAGCTTTGATCCACGGTCGCTACGGTAGGATCGGCCGCGTGAGTCCAGGGTCTTTCGAGGCGTCGACCGCCGCGCTGGAAGGTGGCGTCCGGGTGGTCTCCGTACGGGGTGAGCTCGACCTCGGAACTGCGCCCGAGCTCGAGGGTCCGCTGGCGGAGGCGATCGGGGCAAACGAGCCGCTACTGATCGACCTCAGCGAGTGCGAGTTCATCGACTCGACCGGGATCGCGATGATCGTCCGCGCTTGGCAGCAGCTCACTGACGGCGTCAGCGGCGACGGCCGGGTGGTGATCTGCAGCGCCAACGAGCAGGTGCGGCGGGTGCTGGAGATCACCGGCCTGGAGGTCTCGATCCCGGTGCACGACAGCCGCGACGCGGCGCTGGCGGCGTTGCGCGGCGCCTGAGGAGTGAGACCGGTCACATAGGCGTTGGCGCGGCGATACCTGGGCGGCGCCCCGGGTATGTAGAGACGATGCCTGCGCCACGCCGGAGATTGCCCCGCGAGCTGTTCGAGACGCGCAGCCATGCCTGGACCTCGATCGGCCTTGGCGACGAGCTGGCGCCGAAGGTCTCACGCAAGGCGTTGGGCGGGCTGCTGGTCGCGATGCTGGTGCTCGCCGCAACCCTGGTCGTCTACTACAACCGCAAGGAGATCGCGCCGGGCTACGGACAAGCGATCCGGTTCGGCACCGTGATCGTCCTCGTCCTAGTCGGCTCGGCGGCGGTCCATTGGCTTGGACGTGCCTTCTCGCCGCGCCTCTACCGGCGCCTCGACCCGGCGACGGCGGGGACGGTTGGCTTCGTGATCCGCTTGCTGACGATCGCTGGAGTGGTGATCCTGGCGCTGCGGATCGCCGGCGTCCAGGCCAGCACGCTGGCGGTTGGCGGCGCCTTCACCGCGGTCCTCCTCGGCCTGGCTGCGCAGCAGGCGCTGGGCGGGATCTTCGCCGGCATCGTTTTGCAGAGCACCCGGCCCTTCCGGGTCGGCGAACGGGTGCGCCTGGTCGGCGGCGCCCTCGCCGGCTCGCTGGAGGGGACGGTCTCCTCGCTCGGGCTCTTCTACACGACGCTGAGCCAGGGGGCCGACCGGCTCAAAGTCCCCAACAACGTCATGCTCAGCCTCGTCGTCGTGCCGCTGCGGGAGCCCGACAAAGTCGACGTCCGCGCCCGCTTCCCGACCGACGCCAGTCCGCAGGGGGTCGAGCAGAGCCTCTTGCGCTCGATCTCCGTCCCCACCCGCTACCGCCCCAGCGTCTCGCTCGAGGAGATCGACCCCGAGGGCGTCACCCTTCGCGTCCAGGCCACGCCACTGCGCCCCGAGCACGGCTCCCAGCTCGCCGAGGAGGTGTTGGACGCGTTGCGGCAGGACACGGCGGTTGGGGAATGGAGAGCGGGGGTCGTCTAGCTAGGCGAAGCGGGGCGATGGGGACGGAGCGTGCCGGTGTCCCTCCTCACTCGATCTGTCGGCGTGTGGAGGATTCGGCTGTCGCCTCTTAGCGAGCGCCGGGCCTCAATCGCAAAACGTTCGGAGGGACACCGGCACGCTCCGTCCCTCGGAAGCTTTGAAGCAAGACAAGGGCGGAGTCCCCCCCAGCTTTATTTGAGCTTCCGAGGGATGGGGGCTGTCTGGCTAGACAGGATCTGTAGGTGGGGATCGGGGCAGCCTCCGAACGTTTTGCGATTGAGGCCCGGCGCTCCTCCATGGCGACAGCCGAATCCGCCACACGCCGACAGATCGAGAGCGGAGGCTGCCCCGATCCCCACCTACCGCCCCGCTCC
This sequence comes from uncultured Actinomycetes bacterium, assembly GCA_963729055.1. Lineage (GTDB taxonomy): Bacteria > Actinomycetota > Thermoleophilia > Solirubrobacterales > 70-9 > VAYN01. The sequence continues at coordinate 630,610 of CAVSMQ010000010.1, forward strand.
TCTAGCTAAGCGAAAATCGCGATCGCCAAATTGATCAGCACCGCAATCGGGGTGCCAACGATCGACAATGTCCGGAAGAGCTTGGCGAAGCCGCCGCGGTAGCGGACGGCCTCCATCAGGGTCAGGCCGACGACGTGGGCCATGTTGACCAGGGCGGTGGCGATCGCGATCCCGATCGCGACGGCGACCCAGCCGCTGTCGGTGCCGGAGCCACCGGCGGCGATCGCGGCGAGGATCGCGGCGGCGATGGTGCCAACGATGCCGGCGATCATCCCGGCGAGGTCGGCCCGGGAGAGGCCGGGTAGATAGGCGGAGCCGACTTCGTGCTCGACGCCGCTGATCGTGCCGGGCCCTGCTCTCTCGACCTCGACGATCTGGTCGTCGGCGTCGCGGTCGAGGACGACCATCCGCAGCGGCGGCTCGAGCGACTCTTTCGCGTGCTCGAACATCTCGCCTTCGAACCAGCGCTCCTCGCCCTGGTCGTACTCGAAGAAGATCACCTCGTCGGCTGGCGCTTTCAGCAGCGCGTCCTGGGCGGCCTGGACGGGATCGGGGTCGCCGACCTCCCCCTGCGCCTCCACCCCATGCTGCCGCAGGTAGCGCAGCGAAGCCTCGAGCCGCTGCTGTGCCAGTTCACGTGGCTCATCGATGTCGCCCATCGTGTGGCGCAGGACGTTCGCCTCGACCGCCGGGACGACGAGGCGCACCTCGACACCTTCGCTGTTGGCCGATCGGGTCAGCTCCTGGACGGGCTCGTCACCACGCAGCGTGTCGGTGGCCACCGCGATCACATAGCGGGACATCGAACCTCCCTTACTCGTCCGGCGGGATCTCTTCGTCGGGCTCGCCGTACTCGGCCGACTGCGTCTCCTCGGGCTCGCCGGTGGCGCTGTCGGGAAAGCGGTGCTGGTCGCCGTGGCTGGCGATGTCGATCAGGTCCTTCTCGGCCAGCTCGAAGCCCTCGGCCTCGCCCTCGCCGCCCTCGGCGATCGGCTGGTCGGCGGGGTCGGTGACGTCACGCGGCGCGTCGCCGCCGATCCGCGAAGCTTCCAGCGCCGCCTCTTCCTCCTCCTCCTCGACGAACGCCTCGTCGCGCTCCTCCTCTGGTCGACTCATCCGGGAATCCTTCCTTGCGGGGTCCTGGAAAGTGGCTTCGCGCTGAGCGTCATTGGGCGGCGGGGTCCTCGGATCCGATGCGGCCGAGCAGCCAGACCGCGGCGGCGCCGATCAGCGCGCCGAGTCCGAGCAAGGTGGTCGCCCGCAACGGATCCCGCTTCAGCTTCGAAGCGGTGCCGTAAGCGGTGTGCTTCGCGGTCTTCTTGACGGCCTTGCGGGCCAGGGTTGATTTGAGTGCCATGCGCCGCCGGTACCCCGGTTCGACTCGCCTCAATCGCGGGTAGCCCGGCGTGAAGGTCAGCACCGTGATCCTCGACGTCGACGGCGCCCTGGTCGATCGCGGTGATCGCGGAACTGCGGCGGCGCCCTCAGCTCTTCCGCGCCACTGCCCGCTGAAGCTGTCTCTTCGTCATCTTTGAGCGGCCTTCGATGTTGAGCCGTTTGGCGTCGTTGTAGAGCTGTTCCTTGGTTTTTTCGGCCGGCCCTTTGCCCGACTGCTTGCCGCCGCGGCTGCTGGCCGAGCGCCCCCGCGTCGAGCTCTTCGATTTTGATTTCGATTCGCCCGAGCGCGCTTTTTCCTTATTGACGGTGCGAGCCGCGATTTCTTTGGCGCGTTTGGTCGAGCGGCCCTCTTTTTTCTCGCTTTTGACGATTTTTTTGTACTGCCGGGCGCGTTTGCTGCCTTTCTTGACACCTTTTGGTGGCATGGTCGTCTCTCCCTCGTTGCATACGCGGGGCGGGTCTAAGGCGGCCTGCCCCGCGTGAATTCCCGCGGTGAACTGCCGCGGTGAACTCCTAAGTTGGTTAGCCCGCCGGCCCGAACGCCTCGCCGTGGGGGAAACGGTTGGTCGTGGAGCCCTAGCGGGAACCGGTCTCTGGGGACTGGTGAAAAGCCGCTGGACCTCGAACCGACGGGCTATGAGAATCGCGTTACCCGAGCGCCCGCCTGGCCAAACTCACTCGATTAAATCGAGCACCGCGGTCTCGATCCGCGCCCGGCGGCGCTCCCCCACCCGGCCGCGGCCGAGCTCGACCGCGAGCGTCTCGCCGTCGCGGTAGCGGTCGAAGACGTGCGGGTCGATGTAGGAGCGGCGGCAGACCGCCGGCGTGTTGCCGAGCGCTGCGGAGACCTCTTTGACGGCGCGGTTGATCGTCCGTTTGCCGGCCGCCTGCGAGGCCGGTGGCGGCTCGCCGGCGAGCGCCAGAGCGGCCAGCACCGTGCCGTGCCAGGTGCGGAAGTCCTTGGCCGAGAAGTCCGACCCGGCGTACTCCTGGATGTAGGCGTTGACGTCGTCGGAGCGGACGTCGCGCCAACGGCCGCGCTCGTCCTTGAAGGCGAGCAGGTCCTCGGGGCCGCCGCGGCGACGGCGCATCGCCTCGATCGCGGCGATCGCCGCCCGGTCGCGGATCGACTGGACGCGGCGCTGGCCGCTCTTCGCCGGGAAGTCGAAGACCAGCTCGTTGCCCTCGCGGCTGACGTGCTCGCGGCGCACCGTCGCCACCCCGAAGCTTTCGTTCTCCTCGGCGTATTCCTCACCGCCGATCCGGAAGAAGCCGAGGTCGAGGAGGCGGACCGCGGTGGCGAGGGCGCGCTCCGGGGGCATCCCCTCGGCGCTGATGTCGCGCTTGACGTGGCGCCGCAGAGCGGGCAGCGCGCGGGCGAACTCGCGCATCGCCGCGTACTTGCGGGCGGCGCGCCGCTGCTCCCAGCGGTCGTGATAGCGGTACTGCTTGCGCCCGGCGGCGTCGAAGCCAGTCGCCTGGATGTGGCCGAGCGGGTCGGTGCAGATCCAGACGTCGCGCCAGGCCGGCGGGATCGCCAGCTCGCGGATTCGCGCCAGCGTCTCCTCGTCGTCGACCTTGCGTCCCTGCGAGTCCTCGTAGGAGAAACCGCGGCCGCGTCCCACCCGGTGGATGCCGGCAGCCGAGCAGTCGGCGCGACGCAGGCGCCCTTTGGTCTTGGGCGCCGTGGCCGTCGGGCTCATCGGGCGCGATCTGGTCGGGACTGGAGCACGGGGCGGGCCAGCTACCCGCCGCTGAGCCGCCGGGAAACCGCGGTCCGGAAGTCCGTCCGATCCGGGCCCGACCATTTGCAGCATGTGGTCGGTTGACATCGTCTGCTCGGATCCAGAGTGCGAGTGGCAGGCTGAGGTCCTGCTCGGCGAGCTCGAGGAGCTCGAGCTGCTGGTCTGCGAGTGCGGGCACTGCGCGGTGATCCGCACCGTCGCCGAGTTCGAGGCGGTCTATCTTTCGGTCGATGCCGCAACCCCGGGAGCAGGAGCTCGAGCTTTGGCGTTATCTGCGGGCCCAGCGTAGGGTCACCGCGCGGCTGATCGAAGGCAACTCGCTCGAGGAGGTTGCCCCGGACTACCTGGAAGCGGTGGCTGGACTGCTGCGCTGGGAGGCGGGGGCGCTGTGGGAAGTGCCATTGGAGGCCGAGTGCCTGCGCTTCGTCGAGGGCTGGTCACGCGAGGGGCTCGACGCCGGGCCGCTCTGGCACCAGAGCCGCGAGCTCCGTTTCCACCGCGGTGAGGGGCTCGCCGGTCAAGCCTGGGGCGACGGCGAGATCGTCCTTCTCCCCGACTTCGGCACGGCCAGCTATCCGCGCAGCGAGCAGGCGGCGGAGCTGGGCCTCGAAGCGGCGTTGGCGATCCCGATCCCGGTCGGCGACCCAGACGGCGTCCAGGCTGTTGCCGAGTTCTACACCGGCTTTTCCCGCTCGCAGCCGGAGGAGGCGATGATCGTCCTCACCGGCTTCGCCGACCAGCTCGCCGCCTTCATCGAGCACCGCCGCACCCTGGGCGAAGTGGCGCTCGGCCAGCAGGCGCAACAGCACCTCGCCGCGGTCGTCCGCGGCAGCGGCGACGCGGTCATCTCCAAGGACTTGTTTGGGATCGTCACCACCTGGAACCCGGCTGCGGAGCGCGTATACGGCTACAGCGCCGAGGAGGCGATCGGCCGCCACATCTCCTTCATCGTCCCCGAGGACCACAAAAACGAGGAGATGGAGATTCTCGAACGGGTCCGCCGCGGCGAGCGGCTCGAAACCTACGAGACCGAGCGGATCCGTGCTGACGGCACCCGGATCTACGTCTCGCTGACCGTCTCGCCGATCACCGCCCCGAGCACCGGGCTGGTCGGCGCCTCGGTGATCGCCCGCGACATCACCGCCGAGAAACGGCGCCGCCGCGCCCAGGAGTTTCTGGTCGCCGCCAGCCGCCTGCTCGATACCTCGCTCGACATCGAGCAGACGGCGCGGACGATCGTCGCCACCGCGGTGCCAGAGCTGGCCGAGATCTGCGTGATCGACTTCCTGCGCGAGGACGGCAGCTACGGCGACAGCGTCGTTGCCGGAGCCGACCCGGCGGCAGCCGCCCGGCTGGAAGAGATCCGCCGCGATTCTCCGATCGACCCCGAGGGCGACCATCCGGTGGCGCAGGTGATGCGCGCCGAGCGGTCGATGATCTGGCCCGATCTGACCACGCCGGGAGTGACTGAGCGGATCATCCTGAGCGAGGAGCACCGCAAGCTGATCGAAGAGGGCGGCTTCAGCTCCTCGGCGGCGGTGCCGCTGATCGCTCGCGGCCGCAGGCTGGGCGCGCTTTCGTTCGGCCACGCCCGCCGCGACGTGCGCTACGACCAGGGCGACCTGCCCTTCCTCACCGAGCTCGGCGACCGCGCCGCGATGGCGCTCGACAACGCCCGCCTCTACAGCGAGCGGACGCGGATCTCCGAGAGCCTCCAGCGCGGGCTGCGGCCGCCGCGGCCGGCGCCGGTCCCGGGGCTGGCGATCGAGGTCGTCTTCGAGGCGGCGGGCGAGGGGATCGAGGTCGGCGGCGACCTCTACGACGTGCTGCCGACCGAGGACGGCTGCTGGGTGCTGATCGGCGACGTCGCCGGCAAAGGCACCGACGCCGCCGCGGTCTCGGTCGCCCTGCGCCACGCGGTCCGCGGCCTGACCCGCGAGATCGAGGAGCCCGACGAGGTACTGGCGCGGGTCAACGAGCTGCTGCTAAGCGGCTCCAGCCTGAACGACTTCGCGACCGCGATACTGCTGCGGCTGTGGCGCGACGGGACGGGCGCCTGGCGCGCCGCGGTCGCCTCCGCCGGCCATCCGCCGGCCGTCCATGTCGGCGCCGGCGGCACGCGGCTGCTCGGCGGCGGCACGGTGCTCGGCGCCTGGGAGGACGCCAGCGTCCACCGGCACGAGGTCGAGTTGGGCGGCGCCGATGCGCTCGTCCTCTGCACCGACGGCTGGCTCGAGGCCGGCCCTGTCGCAACCCACGCCGGGCCGGAGGAACTGGCGAGGATGGCGAGTGCCCTGGCGCAACTCGAGCTGCCCGAGCTGACCGCGCGACTGCGCGCCGACGCGATCCGCCGCGGCGGTGGCGTACTGCGCGACGACCTCGTGCTCCTCGCCCTGCGACCTGACCCGGCCGACGACCCCGGCCGGCCCGTCGCCCAGCGTGGTCGTCTCTCCTCAACTATCGGTTGAGAAATGACAACCGCACGGCGGGAAGCGCCGGGGTAGCATCGCCGCCGTGCGATCCGCCGCCCGCGCCGCCCTTTGCTGTCTCGCCCTGGTGATCGCCGGCGGCTTGCTCGCTGCTGGCGCTGGTGCCGGCTCCGGGCCGAGCGCCGGCGCCAGCGCGGCCCCGCCACCGATTGTCAAGTGGCCGATCCCATTCGGTCCAAAGCGCAAGCGCGAGATGGCCGCCTACTCCCAGCGGCACTACGGCGAACCCACCTGGCGCCTGGTCCAACCACGGGTGATCGTCGAGCACATGGCGGTGACGAGCAGCGCCGCTGCCGTCTACAACACGTTCGCCCCCGACCGCCCCGACGTCGAGCTCGGCGAGCTGCCCAACGTCTGCTCGCATTTCGTCGTCGCCGCCTCGGGGAGGATCTTCTCGCTGGTCAACCTGCGGACCCGCTGCCGCCACACGGTCGGGCTCAACTGGACCGCGATCGGGATCGAGCACGTCGGGTACGCCGACTCCGACGCGCTCGGCAACCCGGCCGAGATGCGCGCCTCGCTGCGGCTCACCCAGTACTTACGCTGCAGGTTCGGGATCGCGGTGAAGAACGTGATCGGCCACAACGAGAGCCTCTCCTCGCCCTACCACCGCGAGCTGGTGCCGAGCCTGCGCAGCCAGACCCACGGCGACTGGCGCCACAGCTCGATGCGGGTCTACCGCCAGCGGCTGCGCGCCCTCGGCCCCTGCTGACGAGCCTCAGGCGGGGAGCTGGACCGGGGTCGGCGGCGGTTCGCCGGCGGTGACGGCGACGGCGTTGCGGGCGGCGAGGGTCGCCATCGCCTCGCGGGTCTCGACCGTCGCCGAACCGAGATGCGGCACGAGGACGACGTTCTCGAGCTCGAGCAGGTCCGGGTGGACCCGCGGCTCGTGCTCGTAGACGTCGAGCGCGGCGGCGGCGATCCGGCCCTCGCGCAGCGCCACCGCCAACGCCGCTTCGTCGACGACCGGGCCGCGGGCGGTGTTGACCAGGATCGCCTCCGCTTTCATCCGCGCCAGTTGCTCGGCCGAGATCAGCCCGCGGGTCTCGGCGGTGAGCGGCGTGTGGAGGCTGACGAAGTCGCTGCTGGCGAGCAGCTCGCCGAGCTCGAGGCGCTCGGCGGCGAGCTCGGCGACCAGCGCCGGGTCGGCGGCACTGCGGTTGGCGTAGGCGATCTCGACCCCGAAGGCGCGAGCGCGGCGGCCAACACGTCCGCCGATCGCGCCGAGGCCGACGATCCCCAGCCGCTTGCCGCGCAGCTCGCGGCCGAGCATGAACTCGAGTCCCCAGGCCCAGGGCTGGCCGGCGCGGATCAGCCGCTCCCCCTCCCCCAGCCGCCGCGCCGCGGCCAGCAGCAGGGCCATGGTCAGGTCGGCGGTGGCGTCGTCGAGCACCCCGGGGGTGTTGGTCACCGCGACCCCGCGCGCCGCCGCGGCCGCGAGGTCGACGTTGTCGTAGCCGACCGCGACGTTGGCGACGACCCGCAGGCCGGAGCCGGCGGCGTCGAGCAGCTCAGCGTCGACACGGTCGTAGAGGAAGCAGACGATCGCAGTGGCGCCAGCGACGTGGGCGAGCAGCTCCTCGCGTGGCAACGGCGTGCCGCTGTCGGCAACCGCGACCTCGCCGGCCGCGTCGAGCAGCGCCAGCGCCGACGCGGGCAGCCGGCCGCTGACGGCGAAGCGGGGTCGATCGGCGTCCGGGTCGCCAGGCGGCACGCGCCGACTCTAAACGCCTCGTGGTCGTCCTTTGTAACGGGGGGCGTTACGAAGGACAACCAGGCCGGCGGCGAGTAGACTCGCGCGGCGATGAGCGAGGACGCGGGGTTCAAGGAGGGCGACAAAGTCTGGGTCGAGGATGCCGACGGCAATCGGCACTCGGGCGTCTTTGTCGGCATGAACGAAGCTGCAGGCTGGTTTGGCGGCGGTCCCAGCGCCTACGTCGTCCATCCCGAGGCGCACCAGGCCGAGGTCGTCTCGGTCTTCCGCATCGTCCCTCGCGACGAGTAACAGGCCTGCCGCGCCGGTGACGCTCCAGGAGAGCGCAGATGAGGCCAAACACACCGTTACCAAAAAGACGGTTAAAGAAGCTGAGATCGCCAGTCGCATACCACGGTGTGTCGCGGCAGCGTCAATCGGCAAGGCGGATCAGTCAGGTGGGAAATGGGTATGGCTGTGTCCTGCGTCAGCGCGGCGTCAGCCGCCGCGGCACGTAGCGGTAACCCACTCCCCGGACCGTTTCGACCGGGTCGATACCGGCGACGGCGAGCTTGCGGCGCAGGTAGCTGACGTAGAGCTTCACCTCGTCGCGACCGCGGATGCGATCACCCCAAACCTGATCGAGTAGCTGGCCGTGGCCAAGAACCCGGCCTGGATTCGCGGCGAAGGCCTCGAGCATGCGGAACTCAGTCGGCGTCAGAGGGATCTCGATCCCCAGTACGGTGACCCGGTGCCGCGCTCGGTCGATCTGGAGGAAATCGTCCTCGATCACGTCCGCTTCGATCGCGCCGCGGCGCCGGCGGCGCAACTGCGCTTCGATCCGGACCACCAGCTCCTCCGCCAGCGGTGGCTTGGAAACGCAGTCGTCTGCGCCAGCGCGCAGCCCGACCACCCGTTCCTCGTCGCCCCTGCCGGCGACCGCGACCACCGGCACGTCGCTCAGCTCCTTAATCCGCGCCAGCACCTCGAAGCCGTCGAGGTCGGGCAACTCGAGCTCGAGGACAACAATGTCGGGGCGCTCGACGTAGAAGCAGCGCAGGCCGGCGATCCCCGTCGTCGCCTCGACCAGGTCGATCTCGGCGCGTCCAAGGGGGGCTCTAAGCGGGTCGCGAACCGAGGGCTCGCCCGCAATCGCAAGCGCTTTCATCCGACCTGCGCTCAACTCACCATTCCGATCACCGGCTCCTCGCTCTCCAACCCCTGGAACTCCCGGTACTCCTGATTTTCCAGTTACACAGTCATACCTGACAACACTGACAGCAAACCCTGTTAGTTGTTTGAAAATCGAATGAACATGCGGCCAACAGAAAGGAAGAAATATGAGTACGAACTCGAACCAGGCAACGAAAAGGAGGGTGCCCCGATGCGCTTCATGATGTTCATGTATCCCGAAATCGAGGAACCGGATTGGCTTGGCGGGGAGTCCGACTCTGCCGTCACCGCTGAAATGGTCGCGGCGATGGGCCGCTACAACGAGGAACTGCGGCGGGCGGGGATGCTGCTTGCGCTCGACGGCCTGCATCCGCCCGGCAGCGACGGCGCCACTGTCGCCTTCGACGGCGATGGCGCCACGACCGTCACCGACGGCCCCTACGCCGAGGCCAAGGAGGTCGTCGGCGGCTACTGGGTGATCCAGGCGCGCTCGACGGAGGAGGCGGTCGAGTGGGCGAAGCGCTGCCCCTGCCAGGACTGCCGGATCGAACTCCGCCGGGTCCAGGAGTTGGAGGAGTTCCCGCCCGATATCCGGGCGGCGGCCGAATCCGCCAGCGAGTGAGGAGATGAGCGGCGGCGCGACCAAGGCGGAGGGCGACCGCGCCAGCGCCGAGCGGGCGATCGAGGCGGTCTGGAGGATCGAGCAGGCCCGCCTCGTCGCCGGCCTGGCGCGGATGACCAACGGCGACCTCGGCCGCGCCGAGGACCTCGCCCAGGACGCGCTGCTCGCCGCGCTCGAGCGCTGGCCGCGCGACGGCGTTCCGGACAACCCCGGCGCCTGGCTGATGGCGACCGCCAAGAACCGGGCGATCGACCTGATCCGCCGCGACCAGACCCTCGAGCGCAAGCAGGAGGAGCTGGTCCGCGAGGCGGGCTTGCGGATCGAGCACCAGCCGCTCGAGTTCGACCTCGCTGCCGAGCGCGAGGTCGGCGACGACATGCTGGCGCTGATCTTCACCTGCTGCCACCCGGTCCTCCCCCGCGAGGCGCGGGTGGCGCTGACCCTGCGGCTGCTCGGCGGCCTCACCGCCGCCGAGATCGCCAGCGCCTTCCTCGCCAAGGAGTCGACGGTCGCGCAGCGGCTTGTGCGGGCGAAGCGGACCCTGCGCGAGGCCGGCGCCGGCTTCGAGGTGCCGCGCGGAGAGGAGCTCGAGGAGAGGCTGCCGTCGGTGCTCGAAGTGATCTACCTGGTCTTCAACGAGGGCTACGCGGCGAGCGGCGGCGAGGACTGGACCCGCCCCGCGCTCTGCGAGGAAGCCCTGCGCCTCGGTCGCGTTCTCGCCGAGCTGGCGCCGGAGGAGCCGGAGGCGCAGGGGCTGATCGCCCTGCTCGAGATCCAGGCCTCGCGGCTGGCGGCGCGCCTCGGCCCGGGCGGCGAACCGGTGCTGCTGCTCGACCAGGACCGCTCGCGCTGGGATCCGCTGCTGATCGTTCGCGGCCGGCGTGCTCTGGCGCGGGCCGAAGCGCTGCCGCGGCCGCTTGGTCCCTACGGACTGCAGGCGGCGATCGCCGCCTGCCATGGCGCCGCGCTGACCGCCGAGGAGACCGACTGGGTGCGGATCGCCGCGCTCTATGCGGCGCTCGCCAGCATCGCCCCCTCCCCCATCGTCGAGCTCAACCGCGCCGTCGCGATCGGCATGGCCCTTGGGCCTGAGCTGGGGCTGGAGGTGGTCGACGCGATCGCCAGCGAGCCGGCGCTGGCCGACTACCACCTGCTGCCCAGCGTTCGCGGCGACCTGCTCGAGCGGGCCGGCCGGTCCGAGGAGGCACGGGCCGAATTCCGCCGCGCCGCCGAGCTCGCCGGCAACGAGGCCGAGCGCGAGCTACTGCTGCGCCGGGCCGGCGGCTAGATGGTTGATTCTCAATCCGCGGGTGACTGGGGGCGTTTCATCCAGGCGGCGGGGATTGAGAATCAGCCATCTCAGCTCTCGGCGCGCGCGTCCTCGCGGCGGGCGGCGAGACGCTCCATGCCGTCGCGCTCGAGCCGCAGCATCGTCCAGTCGTCGAGCCGCCGGGCACCAAGGCCGTCGTAGAAGTTGAGCGCCGGCTGGTTCCAGTCGAGCACACACCATTCGAACCGCACGTGGCCGCGCTCGAGCGCCAGCGCCGCCAGGTGCTCCATCACGGCGCGGCCGATCCCGCCGCGGCGGTGCTCGGGCTTGACGTAGACGTCCTCGAGCCAGATCCCGGAGCGGCACTCCCAGCTGGAGAAGGTGACGTAGAAGATCGCGTAGCCGATCGCCTCGCCGGAGCCGGCGTCCTCGATCAGCAGCGCCTCGGCGGCGCGCTGCTCGAACAGGGTGCGTCGCAGAGTCTCGGCGTCGCCAGCCACCTGCTCGGGCGCTTTCTCGTAGACCGCGAGCTCGACGATCAGCGCGAAGACGGTCTCGACGTCCGCTTCGCTGGCGGGCCTGATCTCGATTCCCTCGACGAGCTCCATGGGGGTCCGCTGACGATAGCTAGGCTTCGGCCGCGTGGAAGCCGTCGACCAGTTGCTCGAGAACAACCGCCGCTTCGCCGGCTCGCGACCGGCGAGCCACGACGCGATCGAACCACGGCTGCGGCTGGCGATCGTCGCCTGCATGGATTCACGCCTCGACGTCTTCGCGGCGCTCGGACTGGAGCCCGGCGAGGCGCACGTGCTGCGCAACGCCGGCGGCATCGTCAGCGATGACGTGATCCGCTCCCTGGCAATCTCGCAGCGGCGGCTCGGGACCCGTGAGGTGATGCTGATCCACCACACCGACTGCGGCATGCAGAAGATCACCGACGACGGCTTCCGCACCGAGCTGATGGAGACGGCTGGGATCGCGCCCGCCTTCGCGATCGAGTCGTTCACTGACCTCGAGGGCGACGTCCGCCAGTCGATCCTGCGAGTGCGCCGCTCGCCCTTCCTCCTCCACCGCGACCGGGTGCGGGGGTTCGTCTATGACGTCGACGACCACCAGCTGCGCGAAGTCGTGGTCGAGGAGGACGGGTAGCGGTGGCGACCGTCGCGCCGTACGGGTCCTGGGCCTCACCGATCTCGGCCCAGCAGGTTGCCAGCGGCGGCGGCCGGCGCAGCGGTGCGCTGCTGGCTGAGGACGGTGCGCTCTGGTGGGCCGAGATGCGGCCCGACGAGGGCGGCCGCACGGCGCTGATGCGGCGGCCCGAGGGCGGCGAGCCGGAGGAGGCGACGCCGGCCGGGGCCAACGCCCGCACCCGTGTCCACGAGTACGGCGGCGGCGCCTGGACCCTGGCGGCGTCCGACGTCGTCGTCTACGCCGAGTTCGTCGACCAGCGGCTCTACCGGCGGCAGCTTGGCAGCGACGCGGTGGCAATCACGCCGCAGCCGGAGGAGGGTCAAGCGCTGCAGTACGCCGACATGCGGCTGGCTGCCGGACGGCGAGACGCTCGTCTGCGTGCGCGAAGTCCACCCCGCCGACGGCAGCGAACCGGAGAACCAGATCGTGGCGCTGCCGCTGAGCGGCGAGGGCGAGACGCGGGTGCTGGCGCGGGGGCACGACTTCTACTCCTTCCCGCGGGTCTCGGCCGACGGCGCGACGCTCGCCTTCACCTGCTGGGACCACCCGAACATGCCCTGGGACGGGACCGAGCTTTGGATCTGCGCGCTCGACGAAACGGGCGCGGCGCGGAAGCTGGCAGGCGGCCCTGAGGAGGCGATCTTCCAGCCCGAGTGGGGAGCGGACGGGCGCCTCTACTTCGTCTCCGACCGCAGCGGCTTCTGGAACCTCTACGCGGTCGATCCCGGCAGCGGCGAGGAGGAGCAGCTGACCGCCGAGGAGGCCGACCTTGCCCACCCGCAGTGGCTCTTCGGAGGCTCGACCTACGCCTTTGTCGCGGGCGGTGCGATCGTCTTCGTCCGCACCGAGCGCGGGGCCGAACAGCTCTTCGCCCGCGATCCCGGTGGCGGGCCGTTGCGCGACCTCGGTCTCCCCTACACCAACTTCGTCTTCCCTTCGATCAAGGCCCGCGGCAACCGCGTCGCCTTCGTCGCCGGCACCCCGGCTGCCGAGCCGGCAGTGGTCGTCTACGACTTCGCCAGCGGCGAGCGCGAGGAGATCGAGAGCGGCGGCGAGCCGTTCGACCCCGCCTACGTGCCGACGCCGCGGGCGGTCGAGTTCGCGACCGGCGACGGCGAGGTCGCCCATGGCTTTTACTACCCGCCGACCAATCCCGAGTTCGAGGCGCCGGCGGGCGAAGCGCCGCCGTTGATCGTCGAAAGCCACGGCGGACCGACCTCGCACGTGGTGCCGCTCCTGAAGCCCGAATTTCTCTACTGGACGAGCCGCGGCTTCGCGATCATCGACGTCAACTACCGCGGCTCGACCGGCTTCGGCCGCGCCTACCGCGAGAAGCTGAAAGGCACCTGGGGCGTGGTCGACAACGAAGACTGCGTGCGGGCGGCGCTGCACCTGGCGGAGAATGGCGAGGCCGACGGCAAGCGGCTGACGATCCGCGGCGGCTCAGCCGGCGGCTACGCGACGCTCTGCGCGCTGGTCTTCCACGACGACTTCGCCGCCGGCGCCAGCTACTTCGGAGTCGCCGACACCGAGGGGCTGGCGACCGACACCCACAAGTTCGAGTCGCGCTACCTCGACCAGCTGATCGGCCCCTACCCCGAGCGCGCCGACCTCTACCGCGAGCGCGCGCCGATCCACCACGTCGAGCAGCTGCGCTCGCCGGTGATCCTCTTCCAGGGGCTCGAGGACGAGATCGTGCCGCCGAACCAGGCGGAGACGATGGCGGCGGCGATGAAGGAGAACGGCGTGCCGCACGCCTACCTGGCGTTCGAGGGTGAGCAGCATGGCTTCCGTAAGGCGGAGACGAACATTCGGTGTCTCGAGGCCGAGTTGTACTTCTACGGGCGGGTGCTCGGGTTCGAGCCGGCTGGGGAGATCGAGGCGGTCGAGATCGAGTGTCTCGACTGACTTGCTCGGGACGGCGTTGCGTTATGGAGGGGCCGGGTGGCCCCTCCAAAACGCTCCGCCTGCGGCTCCGCTTGAGTGTTTTGGAGGGACCACCCGGCCCCTCCGGCCACACGGTGCGGCTAGGCCCTCTTAGCTTTTAGCTTTTGCTTTGCGCGATTTCGTCGCGGCGGATTTTTTGGCGCTTGATTTTTTGGCGCTGGTTTTTTTCGCTGCGGGTTTTTTGGCGCGGGATTTTTTCGCTGACGATTTCCGGGCGGACGATTTTTTCGTTGACGATTTCGATTTCGCCGACGATTTTTTGGCGCTTGATTTTTTCGCCGCTTTTTTCGCCGCGGGTTTCGCCGTCGAGCGTTTGGCTTTTTTCGGGGCGCGGCGCTGGGAGGCGGGGACCTCGGCGGTGGCGACGGCGCTGCCGAGCTGTTTGACCTGGCCGAGGAGGAATTTCGCCATCCGCTCCTCGTCGCGACGGATGTCGCGGGCGAGTTTGGCGGTTTCGGCGTCGTTAACTCTGGTCGCGAAGGCCTCCAGCGCCAGGTAGGTCGAGATCTCTTCCTGCTCGGCCGTGTACTGGGTCTTGGCGTTCTTCAGCAGCTTCTCCTGCTCGCCGGAGCCGCGGACCATGTGCAGAGGCGCTTTCGCCGCCGCGGTCGCTTTGCCGACGATGCTCTGCACCGCGGTGCCACCGCCGCCGAGCTGCTTGATCCGCCGCTGCAGCGCTTTGCCGTGAGCTTTGGTCTCTTTCAGGTGCTGTTTGAGGCGTTTCTGGTAAGTCCCTTTGGGGGTGATCAGCAGGTCCGCCTGCAGGGCGAGTTCGAGCTCCTGCTCGTTGCCATAGGCCTCCTGCAGGTACTGGATTAGCTTGGCGTCGCGCTCGTTCGGATCGGGCATCGGTTTGTCCTCCCGTGTTTCGGTTTCGTGGTGAAGTTGACTTGATTGGTGGCTTTGAAGTTGAAGTGGGCGGTTCTACCCCGCCCTCAGCTGACGACACATTTGGCTCCGCCGGGGGAATTTCCTTTTTCCGGGAAGGCGTGCGCCAGTGCTTGGGCGATCAACTGCGCGCGAGCAGCGTATCCAGGTGAGGTGAAATGGATGCCGTCTTCGATGAACCAGGCGTCTTTGACGTCGCCGGCCCAGTCGTAGACGCGCATGTTCGGATAGGTCAGACACGCTCTTTCGACCTCGTCGTCCCACTTCTGCATGTTTTCTGGTGAATAGGCTTCCGGCGCGTTGGGGAGCGATTTGACGTTGACCCAAAGCACCGGTTCGGTGCCGATGATCGCCATCATTTTTTCGATCCGTTCGCGCTCGTCGACGTTCGAGCCGGCGGCGACGTCGGCCGCCTCGTTGGTCCCCAGCGCCAGCACCCAGCAGCCTTTGAAGCCTTCGGCCTTCCAGGCTGCGGCGACTTCCTGGGCGTTCGGCAGTTCTTCGAAGCGCTCTTCGATCGAGGTCGCGCCCTGCACCTCCATGTGGACTTCTTTGACGCCGACCTGGTTGTAGCGGTACGGCGATCCGCTCTTTCGCGTCGGGCAGGTATTCGGCCGAGTCGAGCCCCTCCGAGGTCGAGTCGCCGATGTGGACGACGTCTTTGCAAGAGGTGTGGGTCGAGTCTTCGGCCTGGGCTTTGGTCAGCGGCGCCGGCTCGTCGGTGCCGGCGGCGCGCGCCTGCTCGACCCGGGTCTGTTCGCCTTCAGCGCTGGCCGCGTTCAGCCCCGCCATGCCGGCGACCCCGACCACCAAGAGGATGCCGGCGACGACGATCGCCACCCGCATCCCCGGCACGAACGTGTACCAGCCCCAGCCGACCGCGCGGCGGCGAGCGAAGAAGTGGCCGATCGCGCCGTGGCGGATCGGCTCCTCGACGAAGCGCCAGGAGAGCGCCGCGATCGCCAGGATCGCCGCGAACTGCAGCGCTTTGCGCAGCAGCCCCTCGTCCTGGGGGTTCTGCGCGTTGGCGGCGGTGATGACGATCACCGGCGTCTGCCAGAGGTAGATCCCGTAGGAGCGGACGCCGACCCAGCGCAGCGGCCGCATCCCCGAGCAAGCGGCCGAGCCGGCAGGCCGGGTGGGCGAGCGGCATCAGCACCATCACCGTCGCCAACGAGAGGACGACGAAGCCGCCCCGATAGAGGAAGGCCGAGAACTCGCCGACCCGCCAGATCATGATCGAAGATGATCAGCAGGCCGAGCAGGCCGACCCCGTCGAGCATGTCGCGCGCCTGCGGGGTGATCTTGTGGCTCAGCCGGCGGCTCGGCCAGACCATCGCCAGCGCCGCCCCGAACAGCAGGCCGCCGGCCCGGGTGTCGGTCCCGTAGTAGATCCGCGAGGGGTCGAGGCTCGGGTGGTAGAGGATCGCCATCTCGATCGTCGAGATCAGCGCCAGGACGATCGTCACCAGCGCCAGCCGCGGTCGCACTCCCGAGGCGAGCGGCCGCTCGTGGACGAGCTTGACGCCGATCAGCAGCAGGAAGGGCCAGAAGATGTAGAACTGCTCCTCGACCGAGAGCGACCAGAGGTGGTTCAGCGGGCCTTCCGGCGCGAAGCGTGCGAAATACGACACGTTCGCGAAGATCTGCTCCCAGTTGTTGACGTAGAAGACCGCCGAGACGACCGCCTTGCGGAACTGGTCCGGCTGGGCGGGGCCGAACACAGTCACCCAGAAGATGACGATCGCCAGCATCACGAACAGCGCCGGCAGCAGGCGGCGGGCGCGGCCGAGCCAGAAGCTGCCGAGCTTGATCCGACCCCGCTGGGAGAGCTGGTTGAGCAGGATGTCGGTGATCAGGTAGCCCGACAGCGTGAAGAAGATCCCGACCCCGAGCAGCCCCCCGGGCGCCCAGCCGAAGCCGAGGTGGAAGGCGATTACTGCAAGGACCGCGATCGCGCGCAGGCCGTCGAGCCCGGGCATGTAGCGCTGGTTGCGCTTGACTGGTTCGGGCATCGCTCGGCCCAATCCTACGCAGGCCGGGTACAGGAATATTCGCCGCTGTTACATCCCTGGGCCCGCCCCGGCCCGCCCGAAATGGAGGAAAGAATGTCGCTGCAATCGCCCCCCACTAGCCTGCCGACCCGCCGGCTGGGCGACTCCGAGCTCGAGGTCTCCGCAGTCGGCCTCGGCTGCAACAACTTCGGCGGCCGGCTCGGCGCCGAGGGAACCGCCGCGGTGCTCGAGGCAGCGCTCAGCGCCGGCATCACCTTCTTCGACACCGCCGACATCTATGGCGGCGGGGGCGGCAGCGAGAGCCTGATGGGCGAGGTCCTCGAGGGGCGACGCGAGCAGTACGTCCTCACCACCAAGTTCGGGATGGAGATGCGGGGCGAGGAGGCCGGGAGCGCGCCGGCGGGGCCGCGCGGCTCGCGCGAGTACCTGCGCTGGGCGGTCGAGGGCTCGCTGCGGCGGCTGCGCACCGACCGCATCGACCTCTACCAGTACCACGAACCCGACGGGGTGACGCCGATCGCCGAGACCCTGGCGGCGCTCGGCGAGCTGGTCGACGAAGGCGTCGTCACGGCGATTGGCTGCTCGAACTTCGACGCCGCTGAACTGGACGAAGCCGACCGGGTCTCCCGCGAGCGCGGGCTGCCGCGGTTCGTCACCCTGCAGAACCACTACAGCCTGCTCGAACGCGAAATCGAGGCCGAGGTGGCGCCTGCCTGCGAGCGGCTCGGCGTCTCGATCCTCCCCTTCTTCCCGCTCGAAAGCGGCCTCCTGACCGGCAAGTACAAGCGCGGTGAGAGCGGTCCCGAGGGGACGCGGCTGGCTGGCAGGAGCCCCGGCACCGACGCCCAGTTCGACATCGTCGAGGCGATCGAGAGCTTCGCCGAGGAGCGTGGGATCGAGCCGATCGACGTCGCGATCGCCGGCCTCCTCGCCCAGCCCGCGGTCGCCTCGGTGATCGCCGGCGCGACCAAGCCCGAGCAGGTGCAGGCCAACGTCGGCACCCTGCGCTGGACGCCGAGCGCCGAGGACCTGGCGGAGCTCGACCGCATCGCCCCGACGCCGCATCGCTGAACCAAGCGCGTTCGTCGTTTGTATGCGTATGTCGTCCAAAGGACGAACGGCCGAGCCGTCCGCCGGGCGCTGGTAAGTTGCGCGCCGTGCTCGCCCCCCTCGCGCATCGCCGACGCTCGTCCCTGCTCGCCACCCTCTGCGCGGCGGCGCTCGCCGTAGCACTGCTGGCGCTTGCGCTCGGTGGCGCCGGCACGGCCGCCGCCGCGAGCTGCCCGGCCTTCAAAGTCCTGCATGACGACCGGATCGGCGCCGCCAGCCTGCCTGCCGGCAGCTATTCGGTAATCACCGACGACCCCGGCCTCAGTTGCAGCGAAGCCTCGAAACTGTTCGCCCGCTTCCTCGAGGACTTCGACGGCAACCTCCCCGCCCCGTGGAAGGTCGTCCCCCAGGGCAGCGGCAAAGCCTCCTTCACCCGCCCCAACCAAACCGGCTTCTCCGTCGCCCGCACCGGCGGCAGCGAAGCAGGCGGCAGCAATCCAGTGAACCCGCTGATCGGCATGCTCTGCCCGAACACCTTCACGGTCAACTCCAATGCCCCGGTCGGCGCCCTCGTCTTCCCGAAAGGCAAGTACGTCCTCTACCAGCCGGCCGGCACTGGCATTTCCTGCAACCGCGCCGCCGTCCTCTTCACCCGCTTCCTGGGTCAGGGCGGCCAGCTCGAATTCCCCTGGAAGCTCAACCTGCAGACGGCGACCTTCTACAAGTCGTCGAACCCGACGCGGTCAGCGTTCCGGGTCGAGCCGTTTGCTGGGGCGTGATTCGACGCCGATACGGCGACGCGTCGGCCCTTGATGCCGCGGGGGGAGCGCCGGGGTCTCCCCCCGGCGCTCTTCGCTCTCGGATTGGGCTCCGCCAAACGTTCAAGGGACGGGGGCGGAGAGCTACTTCCCGGTTTGGGGTCTCGAGCAAGCGCCGAAGACTCGGAGCGCGCTCCGCTCTGGCCGCGGATCGTCGAGGTTGCCGAACGACCCGCTATCCGGGTCGAAAGGCAACCTCGATGGCTGGCGCAGCCCTGTCCCGTTGCACTTCTCCCCACCGGTTGCGTTTGTCCCCGGCATGCGGGGAGAAGTGCAACGGGTGGGGAGAAGTGCAACCGACTCGTCGAAGACTCGGCGCCGACCCTAGGACTCGGGGCTCGCCCGCGTCGCCACAAGCTCCCCAAGGAGAAGAAGCTAAAAGAAAGCGGGGTCTGCCCGGACCTTCGCTGCTCGTGCCGTTGGCGGGGATAGGGGGTCACCCTCCCGGAGCGGCGTCCTCTTGCTCGCACCGGCGCTCGTCCTCGGACGGGTGGCGATTCGATCCAGGCGAGCAACCCAGCCCGGGAGGGTGACCCCCTAGCGCCGCCCTCGAATCCACCTAACCGCTCCCTTTCGGCGGCCCGCGCTCCCCCAGAAACGACCGCTCAGCGCTCAGTAGCTGCTCGAGCTCGCCCGCATCGAGGAACATGCCGTGGCACTTCGTGCACTGCTCGATCGTCACCCCGTTGCGGCGGTGGGTGCGCATCGGCGCATTGCATTTCGGACAGGTCATCGGGAGTCCCTAAATTAAACGTCGAGCCGCAACTCCTCCAGGTCGAGGTCGAGGTCGGGCTCGAGCCGGCGGGGCAACTCGCCCACGGACGGTGAGCTAGGCCGGTGGGGATCCGGTCCCGGCGTGGGAGCCGCCGGCGTCGGTGGGGGCGCGCTCGGGAAAGCGCGGCAGGCCGTCGTCGGGCGGCTCACCCCAGGGCGCGGCGTAGGCGGTGAACTGGTGGGCGCTGATCCTGATCCCGGGATCCTCGTCGAAAGCGCCGAAGCGAACGCTGACCTTGGCGTGGTCGGCCGGGTCGCGCGAGCAGATCTGACTGCCGCAGCGGTTGCAGAAGACCTTCTCCCAGCCGCCGTCGCCGGGGTCCCAGGCACCGACCGCCGCCGACTCGCCGAGCAGCCGGAAAGAGCCGGGGACGGTACGGGCATTGGGGCCGCCGCCGGTGCCGCTGCGTCGCTGGCAGCGCCGGCACCAGCAGGCGAGGGCGCTGAGCAGCGGCTCGGTCACCTCGAAGCGGACGGCGCCGCAGTTGCAGCCGCCGGTCCCGACAAAGGCCGAATCGTTCATCGCCGCAGAGTACCCGCGGATTCGCCCGCCCGCGCCTCGGGTACCGAAGCGTTATGCGGTACTTCCACCTCTGCCCCGACGGACAGTTTGCACCGAACCAGCTTCTGCGCCAGGCGAGAGCTGCCGAGGCCGCCGGCTTCGACGGCAGCGGCTGCAGAGACCAATTGCAGCCGTGGTGGGAACCGGGCGAGTTCGGCCAAGCGTGGGCCTGGCTCGGCGGCGCCGGCCAAGCGACCAAGCGGTCGCTTGGCACCGGCGTAGCGCCGCCAGGCCCGCGCTATCACCCGTCCCCGATCCTCCGGGCCTCGGCGACGCTGGGCCAGCGAGCTCGATGAGGGCAGCTATCCTGGCGGCGCGCGGCGAGCCGCCGGCGCCGGGCGAGTTCGAGGACCCGCAGCCCGACGGCGAGAACCCCGTCCTCGAGGTGCTGGTCGCCGGGGTCAACCCGATCGACCTGACGATCGCCGCCGGCAAGGTGCCCGCCCGCGAGCGCGAGCACCCATCGGTCCCCGGCATCGAGGGGCTCGGTGAGCTCGACGGCCGCCGCTACTACTTCGACGCCCCGGTCGCGCCGTTCGGCTCGATCGCCGAGCGGGCGCTGGTCGAGCGCGAGTCGCTGATCGAGGTCCCCGACGAGCTCGACCCGGGGCTGGCCGTGTCCCTGGGCGTCGCCGGGCTCGCCGCCTGGCTCGGCGCTGACCTGGCGTGCCGAGCTGCGGCTCGGTGAGGACGTGCTGGTGCTCGGTGCCGGCGGCGTCGTCGGCCAGATCGCCGTGCAGGCGGCGCGGCTGCTCGGCGCCGGCAAGGTCGTCGCGGCGACCCGCGACGAAGCCAGCCTGGAGCGTGCTCGGCACGAGCTCGGCGCCGACGCGGTGGTCCAGCTCGGCGGCGAGGACGACCTCACCGAGCACCTGCGCGAGGCAGTCGGCGGCGGCTACGACGTGGTGATCGACCCGCTTTGGGGGGAGCCGGCACTGGCTGCACTGGCGGCGCTGAACCGCGACGGCCGGCTGATCGCGATCGGCAACTCAGCCGGCGAGGCGCTGGAGGTGCCCGGCCGGGACTTCCGCAACCGCCTCGGGCGGATCATCGGCCACACCAACTTCCTCGCCCCGCGCGAGGTCAAACGCGAGGCCTATGACGGCGATGGCCCGCCACGCCGCTGCCGGCAACATCGTCGTCCCGGTCGAGGAGCGCCCACTCGATGACGTCGGTGCCGCTTGGGCCGACCAGGCGGCCAGCCCACACCACAAGCTGGTGGTGCGACTGCAATGAAGCCGTTTGGACCGTTCGGTTGCTATAGCCCCAAGAACATTCGCAGCAGCTACCGGGCGACCTTCCAGTAGGCCTTGAACCGCTTGCCGAAGGCCTTCGGCTTCTCCGCGTAGAGGCGTTCGCCGACCGCGACCGCGCCGGCCAGCAGCTCGCCCTGGCGGCGATTGATCAGCGTGCGGATCGCCTCCGGCTCGACCGTGTCGCGGGTCTCGAGGTCGGCCGCGAGGACGGCGAGATCGTGGTGGTCGCCGAGCCGGTCGGCGAGGTCGTGGGCCGCATCGGCGGTCTCACCCAGCACTCCGGGCCAGAGCTCGTTCAGGATTCGCAGCTGGTACCAGAGGTCCTTGGCCCGTTTGCGCCATTCGTGGACGCCATCGGAGCTCGGTTCGTCGCGGACTTCGGCCAGCGCTTCGCGGCCGTCGGCGTAAGACTTCAGCAGGCCCGGCTCGACCAGCTTCCAGGAGTCGTTGCCGAGGTCCCAGGCGGCGAGTTCGTCGCGGCCGTCGTCGATCATCGCCGCCGCCTCCTCGACCCGCTCGGCGACATCGCCGCCGGCATCGGCAGCCGCCGCGTAGCGCTCGCGCTCGAGATCGCGCCGCCAGTGCTCGGCGACGGCGCTCGGGAACTCTTCCCGAAGCGCTCTTCGAGGTCGTCCAGCGTCTCCACCTTGACCTCGGCGTCGCGGGTGTCGGAGAGCAGGCGACCAGCGTCGCGGAAGCGGCGGTTCTGAGCGCGGTAGGCCTTCTCGCCGAGCTCCTCGCGGATCAGCCGCAGCACCGAGCGCAGCTTCTTCAGGTCTTTGCGCGCCCCGTGGATCGCCAGCGCGCCTTCGCTCTCGACTTCGCCGAGCTTCCTGCGGGCCTTGCGAGCGCGGCTGGCGGCGATCCGCTGCAGACCCTCCGGCGCCGCCTCATCGCTGTGCAGCCGGTAGGCGGAGCTGCCGTGGCCCTTGTGCGTCTCGTCGTGCTGCGGTCCAGTCTCTTGGTACATGGGGGGCTCAGTCTCTCCTTTCTCCCCTTCCCGGTCCAGTCCGGTTCCATTCAATGCCAGGGTCTGGTTTGCGTAGGCGGCGTCGCCGGTCACCTCGCGACCGAGCCAGGCGGGCGGGCGGAAAGCGTGGCTCGCCTCCGGCGAGGGGAACTCGACCTCGGCGACGACCAGCCCGGCGAGCTCGCCGCCATAGCGGTCGACCTCGGCGACGAGGCCGCCGCCGAGCGTCAGTCGGTGACGGGTCTTGCGCAGGCGGCGGCCCTCGGTCAGCGGCCAGAGGGCCTCGAACTGCTCGGCGTAGAGCCGCACCTCGACCTCCTCGCGGCTCTCACCGTGGCCGCGCTTGACGGTCAGCAGGCGCTCGCCACCGGCCCGGCGCAGCCGTACCTCGGTGTCCTCGTCGACTGCCAGGTAGCCCTGCTCGATCGCCACCACGGTGGCGCCGGCAGCCTCGGCGGGAAACACCTCGGCGACGAACTTGCGCTCGATCTCGCTCGCCATTTGGAAGAGGTTTACCGCGTTGGAGTCAGGCGCGGATGCTCGATTCGCTTTCGCCTTCGAAGACTTCGGAGAGGTCGCGCTCGAGCTTCTGCCGCAGGATCCCGCCGGGCCGCGAGAAGCAGAGCCGGGCTGCGGTTTCGTCTGCATCGGAGATCAGCCAGTAGGAGCACTCGACCGAGTCGTCGTGGGTCGGGAAGAGCGAGATGATTTCGATCGGCGTCTGGCCCTCCGGCGAGCCGCTCTTGCCGAGCTCGTCGAGCACCGCCGCTTCGGTTTCGCCGGTGTGGAGCTCATCGAACTGTTCCGAGGTGATGTCGAAGAGGCTCGAGGTATGAGCCTGGATCGAGCTCGTCTCGTCACCTTCCTCGTCGCCGCCGGCGATCGCGGCGACGATCACCAGGGCAACGATGACGACGCCACCGAGCCAGCCAATCAGCGCCCGGCGCCGCTGCTGGCGCCGGTGGCGCTTCGGGTCTCCCGGCGGCAGGGCCATGGTCCCAAGCCTAGATGGCCGGGGACCCCCGCCCAGCGCGGTTGTCCTTTGTAACGGGGGCCGTTACAAAAGACGACCACGCGGGGCACGTGGCGGGGCTAGTCCGACTCGGGCAGACGCTGCCGCTCGCTGAGCAGCGGCGCGAAGAGGTCGCCCTTCTCGTTGACGCGGCGCAGCGCCTGGTCAGCGTCGAAGACGAGCCGCGAAGCGTCCTCGGCGGCTAGCGCCGCCTCTAACTCCTCCCACTCGAGCGGGGTCGAGACGGTCGGCTGCGCTTTGGCCCGCAGCGAGTAGACGCAGACGGTCGTCTTGTGGCGGTCGTTCTGGCTCCAGTCGATCAGCACCTTGCCGGTCCGTTTCGCCTTCGTCATCTGCGAGACGACGCGGTCGCCGAATTTGGTCTCCAGCGTCTCGGCTACGGCCCTGGCGAAGGGCTTGGTCTGCTCGTAGCTGACCTCGGTGTTGAGCGGCACGTAGAGCTGGATGCCCTTCGAGCCGGACGTCTTCGAGTAGCAGCGCAGGCCGATCTGGTCGAAGAGGCCGCGGATCCAAACCGCGACCTGGGCGCAGTCGAGGACATCGGCGGGAGCGCCCGGGTCGAGGTCGAAGACCATCGCGGTCGGGGTCTCCACCTCGGCGGCGAGCGAGAGCGAGGTGTGGAGCTCGAGGTCGGCAAGGTTGGCCGCCCAGATCAGCGTCGGCAGGTCTTCGACCAGGCAGTAATCGATGTCTCCCTCGTTGCGGCCGCTCCAGATGCTGGCGGTCTGGACCCACTCGGGGCGATGCGGCGGGCAGCGCTTCTCGTAGAAGAATGCCCCCTCGACCCCGTCCGGGTAGCGCTTCATCGTCAGCGGCCGGCCGCGCAGGTGGGGCAGCAGCACCTCGGCGACCCGCGCGTAGTAGTCGATCACCTGGCCCTTGCTGAAACCGGGCTCGGGGTAGAGAACCTTGTCGAGGTTGGAGAGAGCGAGCTCGCGGCCCTCGACCTCGATCAGCGTTTTCTTCGACCCTTTTGCTTTGCCTTTGCCTTTGCCCTTGGTCCTACCGGAGCCCGCGGCGCCCGACTCCTCGATCGCTCGCTCGAGCTCAACCTCCGTTGCGGGCTTGTCCTCGCGCAGCCCCTTGAAAGCGCCGTGGCGGATCATCCCCTCGGCGGTCAGCTCGCGGTACTCGACCTCGGCGACCAGGACCGGCTCGACGTGGTGGGCGGCTTTCGGCCCTTGACGACCGAAGGGATTCGAGTCGCGCTCGAGCGGGCCCAGGCGCGCCAGCAGTTCCTTCAGGTCGCGCTCGGAGAAACCGGTGCCGACTTTGCCGGCGTAGCGCAGCGCGCCGCCGTCGCCGTCGGGGTCGTGGTAGCCGAGCAGCAGCGCCCCGATCGTGTTGCGGCGCCGACCCTCCCCCGGCAGCCAGCCGCCGATCACGAACTCCTGCCGACCCAGATTCTTGACCTTCAGCCAGGAACCCGTGCGCTTGCCGGGCACATAGTGACTGTCGAGCCGCTTCAGAACGATGCCCTCGAGCTCGCGCTCGGCCGCCGCCGCCAGCAGCTCCTTGGCACGGCCGACTGAGTAGCCCGGCGTCTGCCAGCTCTCACCCTCGAGGTCGAGCCCCTCGAGCAGCTCGCGGCGGACCGTGTAGGGCTCGTCTTTGAGGTCGCGGCCGTCGAGGTAGAGGAGGTCGAAGATCACGTAGGTGACCGGGTGCGATTTCATCCGCCGCCGGACGATCGCGTCGGCGGTCTGGTGAATGCGCTGCTGCAGGCGCTCGAAGCTCGGCCGGCCCTGCTCGTCGAAGGCGACCAGCTCGCCGTCGAGCACCGCGTCGCGGGCGCCAGTCTGGCGCGCAAGGCGACGCACCTCGGGATAGGAGCCGGTGACGACGTTGAGGTTGCGGGTCTGCAGCTCGAGCCTGCCGGGGCGGCAGTAGGCGATCGCCCGCACCCCGTCCCACTTCACCTCGACCGCCCAGCCGGAGTCGTCGGCCGGTAGCGGCGCCAGCTTCGCCAGCATCGGCACGATCTGCTCGGGGAACGGATCGGCGACCTGTTCGGGCGGGCTGATCCGGTGGATCATCCAGTCCTTCTCGGCTTTGCCGGCGCGGAACAGCGCGTAGCGGCCGTGCAGCCGCTCGCCGTGGAACTCGACCATCACTTTGGCCTCGGTCCACTTCTCGAGCTCGTAGGTGCCGCTGTCCCAGACTCGCATCGTGCCGGCGCCGTACTCGCCCTTCGGGATCTCCCCCTCCCAGCTCAGATACTCGAGCGGGTGATCCTCGGTGTGGACGGCTTTGCGGTTCTCCTTAGGATCCATCGGGATCCCATTGGGGATCGCCCAAGAGGCGGCGGCGCCCTCGTGCTCGAGCCGCAGGTCCCAATGCAGACGGCGGGCCGAATGTTCCTGGACGACGAAGCGGGGCGCCTTCGGTTTGCCTTTCGCCCGTTTCCGCGAGGCTTTCGCGCGTTTCTTCGGCGCCGGCTCCTTCGTTTTCGCGAAGTCACGTTTGCCCTCGTACTCGGAGAGACCCGCCGCCTTGCGCCCTTTGCCCGGTTTCGCCTTGCTCGCCATCAGAATCAGATCCCGTGATTGCGATCATCGCCGACACGCACATGCCGCGTGGCGCCCGCCGCCTGCCCGAGCGCTGTGAAGCGCTCGTCCGCGAGGCCGAGGCGGTCGTCCACGCCGGTGACTTCTGGGCGCTCTCCGCCTTCAAGCAGGTGAAGGCCCTGAACCCGCGCCTGCACGCGGTCTGGGGCAATGTCGACGAGCCGGCGCTCGGCTCGCTGCTGGCGGAGACGGCGACGGTCGGCCTCGGCGACGGTCGCAGCCTCGCCGTCGTCCACGACGCCGGCCCCGCCAGGGGCCGGCTCGAGCGCTTGCGCCGCCGCTTCCCTGAGGCCGACGCGGTCGTCTTCGGCCACAGCCATATGCCGCTGCTCGAAGCCGATGAGGGCGAGCAGGCCGGCTTCCAGATCTTCAACCCCGGCAGCCCGACCGAGCGGCGGCGGGCGCCGCGTCCCTCGATGGGCCTGCTCGAGGTCGGCCCGGCCGGGCTCGAGTTCAGCCATGTCTGGTTTTGAGCACCAGCCGGGAATGAGAGACCGGTACCCATGGCCCAGCCGATGATGCGAAAGCGCCTCCGCCTCGAGCAGCTCCTCGAGGCGATCGCCACTGTCGCCGACGACGGCTTCTGCACCGCCGCCGAGCTGCACCCACGACTGCCGCGGGTCTCGCGGCGCGACCTCGAGCGCGGCCTCACGCGCGCTGCCAACCGCGGCCTGGTGCTGCTGCGCCGCACTCCCGAGGGCCGCCGCTACGCCGCCCTCTCGGGCGAGGGCTGGGAGGCGCTGCGCGTGGCGCGCAGGGGCGCATAGGCTGGCCGAGCGCGGGTAAAAAGGCCCTTCGCAGCTACGTCTATGCCAGAGCCCTTGACCGACCCCTACGCGCACCACTTCGGCACCTCGCCGCCGTTCTCGCTTGGCGTCGAGGAGGAGCTGCTGCTGGTCGACCCGGAGACGCTAGGGCTGGTCCCGAGCGCCGAGCTCGTCCTCGACGGTCTCTCCGGGCCGCTCACCGAGCAGGTTTCCTCGGAGATCTTCAGCGAACAGATCGAGTTGAAGACGGGAGTGTGCCTGAAAGCCGACGAAGCATTGGCGGAGCTGCGCGAGGCGCGCGCGGCGATCGCCCGCAACGGCGTCCGCCTGCTCGGTTCGGGCCTGCACCCGGCCGAGGAAGGCGAGGCGAAACTGGTCGCCATGCCGCGCTACGAGGTCGTCCGCGAAGACCTCGGCGACCTGCTCAACACGCCGCCCTGCGGGCTCCACGTCCACGTCGGCATCTCCGACCCCGAGACCGCGGTGCGGCTCGCCAATGCCTACACCCAGTACCTGCCAGTGCTGAGCGTGCTGGCCGCCAACTCGCCCTACCGGGCCGGGGCTGACAGCGGCCACGCCAGCGCTCGCACCCAGGTCGTCCGTGCCTACCCGCGCTTCCAGGTGCCGCGCCGCTTCCGCGATTACGAGGACTTCTGCCGGGTCGCCGACCAACTGATCGCCGCCGCTGGAGTCGACGACTACACCTACATCTGGTGGGACGTGCGGCCGCATCCCAACCTCGGCACGGTCGAGGTGCGCGCGGTCGACGTCCAGGCCGACGCCGCCACGTCGGTGGCGCTGGCGGCGCTGATCCAGGCGATCGCTGCAATGGAGCTCGACCGCCCGAGCCACCTCGAGCTCGAGCGCGAGGCGCTCGAGGAGTCCTACTTCCAGGCCGCCAGCCACGGCCTCGAGGCGAGGATCCTGCTCTACGAGCGTTCGCCGCGGCCGGCCCGCGAGGTCGCCCGCGAGGTGCTCGACGCGACCCGGCCCTACGCCCGCGAGCTGGGCGCCGAGGCCGCTTTCACCGAGCTCGAGCGGATCCTCCGCGAGGGCAACGGCGCCGACGAGCAGCGCCGCGTCCACAGCGAGCGCGGCATGGACGGGCTGCTGGCCCACCTTGCGGCCCGGACTCGCTGAGCAAGCCGACCTGGTGAAACCTGTGAACAAACAGTTTAGAGTGATTGAAGCAACCGCTTCATTCGAGTGAGCGGTTGGCTCTGAAGCGCGACCCGCAGGCTTAGCTCGCACACGGGCCGCGCGGATAGGGCTACGCCCTAGTTCGCCTTGGTCGTTGCCACACCTGGCAGCAACTGATCGCACGCTGCGATCGTCATCTGCGTCACCCCCTTCCCATGTGCGTTTGACGCACAGCGATGGAATCTGCTCCACCAATGGAACGCAATGTTTCCGGTGGGGCGGGGGTTACTTATTGTCCGCAAAAGCCAGAAACAGTGGGATATGCTCTAGCAGTCGGAATTCCTAGACTGATCGGGAGAGGTGGCGGCAATGGCGATGAAGCAAGCGGCGGCTGCGAACGGCCGAGGTGGGAAGCCGCGGCCCGGATCCACGGATGAGAGGCTCCAGCGCCGGCTGAAGGTGCTGCATCACCCGTGGCGCATACGGGTCCTAGAAGTGCTCAACGAGCGAGACATGAGCGTCAGCCAGTTTGTCGACGAGGGGCTGATTCCGGAACTCGCAGGGTACCCCCGGGAGGAGGCAATCTCATCGCTGGCCTACCACTTTCGTGCACTCCGCGAGGCAGGGGCAATCGAAATCGTCGAGCAGCATGCCCGCCGAGGCAGCACCGAACTTGTTTGCCGCGCCAGCGCAATCGCCCATTTCACCGACGAAATCTGGGGCAAGCTGCCAAGCGAGGACCGCCGGTCCGATCTCCCAATCGTGGTGCACGCGTTCCTGGCTCGCGCCGAGAGCGCCGTCTACTACGGCACCTTCGACGTCCGACCAGATCGGCATCTCTCCTGGTTGTCGATGGAAGTCGACGAGCAAGGGTGGTCGGAGATGGTCGCGGTACTGAACAGCGTGCTCGACACCGTCACCGCCATCAACCGCGAGTCCCAGGAGCGGCTGACGACCTCGGGTGAGCAGCCGATCCGCACCACCTGGGGCCAGCTCCATTTCGAGTCTCCCCCGCTCCCCGCGCCTCGCGCCGCGGATTGACTTCCCCCCTCTCCGGGAACCGGGGAGGAATGGCAGCCAACGACCAGGCCGCGGAAGCCGCCGATCAGCCGACCGACATCGCGCCCGCGGGTTGGCGGGCGACGCTGAAGCGGACGGTCAGCGAGTTCCAGGAGGACAACCTCACCGACTGGGCGGCGGCGCTGACCTACTACGCGCTGCTCTCGCTGTTCCCGGCGGTGATCGCGATGGTCTCGCTGATCGGGATCTTCGGCGATCCCAAATCGACGACCTCGAGCCTGACCGAAATCATCACCGAAATCGGACCCGAATCGGCGGCGGAAACCTTCCAGGGGCCGATCGAATCGGTCACCGATCACCGCGCCACCGCCAGCTTCACCTTCGTCTTTGGCCTGCTCGTCGCAATTTGGTCGGCCTCCGGCTACACCGGCGCCTTCATGCGTGCGTCAAACGTGATCTACGAGACCCGCGAGGGGCGGCCGTTCTGGAAGCTGCGGCCGCTGCAGCTAGTGGTCACCCTGGCGATGATTCTGATGGTCACCCTGCTCGCCTTCTCGCTCGTCCTCACCGGCCCGATCGTCTCCGCGGTCGCCGAGCCGCTGGGGATCGGCTCGACCGCGGTCGACATCTGGAACATCGCCAAGTGGCCGGTGATGGCGCTGGTCTTCCTGCTGATGCTGGCGATCCTCTACTACGCCTCGCCGAACGCGAAGCTGCGCGGCTTCCGCTGGGTGACGCCCGGCAGCTTGGTCGCGATCGTCGTCTGGATCCTTGCCTCGGCGGGTTTCGCCCTCTACGTCGCCAACTTCGGCTCCTACGACAAGACCTACGGGACGCTCGGTGGCTTGATCGCCCTGCTGGTCTGGATCTGGATCAGCAACCTGGTGATCCTCTTCGGCCACCAGCTCAACGCCGAGCTGGAGCGCAACGTCGAGCTCGAAGAAGGACGGCCGCGGGCCGAGCGCGAGATCCAGCTCGAGCCCCGCGCCCAGCCGAAGCCGTCGAAGACGGCCTGAGGCCCGCCCGGGTCTGCGAGGATCGGCACGTGGCGGCGCGGATCGCGACGATCGGGGTGTACGGCTTCGACGCCGAGGGCTTCCTCGCCATGCTGCACGGCGCTGACGTCGGCATCCTTGTCGACGTCCGCCAGCGCCGCGGCGTTCGCGGTCCCGAGTACGCCTGGGCCAACGCACAGCGCCTGCAGGCGGCTCTTGCCGAGGCCGGAATCTCCTATCGAGCACCGCAAGGAGCTGGCGCCGACCACGGCGATGCGCCAGGCCCAGTACCGCGCCGACGCCGAAGAAGGCGAGGGCAAGCGCAACCGCACCCACCTCTCGCCGGAGTACGAACGGCTCTACACCGAGAAGATCCTCGCCCCCGCCGATCTCGAGCCGCTTGCGGCGTTGGCGTCGGCAGGGCTGCCGGCGTTGATGTGCGTCGAGCGCGACGCCGAGGCCTGCCACCGCTCGCTGATCACCGCTCGGCTCGAGCGCGAGTTCGGCCTCGAAACGCTCCACCTGCGTCCGGATTGAATCGCGTTCGTCGCTTGTCAACCACAGGGTGACAAGCGACGAACGGTTGTTGCCGCGGACCGCTAGTCGTCGAGGCTTGTCGCGCTTTGGCGGCTCGGCCAGATCGCCGGCTTCGGGGTCCTGGCCTGGATGCGGTTCGCTGGTGCTCTCGGCACCGGTAGCGGGGTGCGGCTCCTCGCCGAATGGCTGGTCGTCGGGATCGCCGGGATCGCGCGGATCGTCGCGTTTCTCATACGGGTCCGGCCACTCGGTCGGGTCCGGGTCGCCGACCGGGTTGTTGAGCGCGTGATGCGGGTCCTTGTCTTTGGAGATGTCGCCCGGTTCGGCCTCGGGTTTCAGCGGGGCGTCGGTGCCAGTGGTGACCGGCGACTCCTCGGCGGCTGGCGGCGCGGTCGGCTCCGGCGGCGCGATTGGGGTTTCGGCGATCGGGTCGGCATTCGCCTCCCCTTCCTCTCCCCCGCCGCCGCGGTGCACAAGGCGGCGGGCGAGATAGCCGCCGACCGCGATCACCGCCACCCCGGCGCCGATCGCAGCCTTGCCGGCGCGGCGCCCGGTCCCGCTGACCAGGCTCTTGCCGGGGATGTCAGGAAGGCTGGGCATCCGTTCCTTATTTACTGCCCGCAGCCTCACACGCCTAACCCGTGCCGAGGTTAATTTTTCGGCCTGACGGGACCCAGCGGGAGGTCAGGCAGCCGAAGAGGGCATCGAGCCCGAGGTGTTCCCGCCCGAGCCGGAGCCGGCAATTCGATCCTGGTCCGACAGTGGGACAGTCTTCAGCCCGCTTAAGTCGAAGGCTTTGAACGCGAGCGGCACGTCGACCTTGTCCCGCAGGCGGCAGCGGGGGCAGTGCTCCACCCCGATGTGCTTGGCGTTGTAACTGGAACCGCAGCGGCTGCATACAAACATCGCAAACACCCTCCTCGAGACCGCAACTGACCTGATAGGTCAGGAATACCCATTGGACAACTGGGATAAGCCCTGTTGGCACCATAGTACGCAAAGTCCGGGTCCTCGTGCGTTATGGCACTCACTCCAGGCGTGAGTGAGAGATTTCTGCCTGCCAGTGGGCAATTCGGGTGTAATCGTCGGATGCCGCTCCTGATCACCCATCCCGCCAGTCACGAACACGATCCGCGGCCGTTCATCCCGGGCCACCCCGACACCCCAGAGCGGATCGTCGCGATCGAAGCAACGCTGGCCGAGCGCGAGTGGCTCGGCTGGGATCGGCGCCAGGCGCCGGCGGCCGACGACGAGGCGATCCTCGCCGTCCACAGCCAGCGGCTGCTGGACGAAGTGCGCGGGCTGAGCGAGTCGGGTGGCGGGCTGATCGATCGCCGACACCGCGGTCGGTCCCGAGACGATGCGGGCCGCCCGGCACGCCGCCGGTGGCGCCTGCGAGCTGGCACGGGCGCTGCTCGCCGGCGAGCACGAAGTCGGGCTGAGCGCCTGCCGCCCCTCCGGCCACCACGCCGAACCCGATCGAGCAATGGGCTTCTGCTACTTCGGCAATGTCGCGATCGCCGCTGAGCTGGCGCGGCGCGAGCTGGGTGCGGCGCGGGTGCTGATTCTCGACTGGGACGTCCACCACGGCAATGGCACCCAGGCCTGCTTCTACGACCGCCCCGACGTCCTCTTCATCAGCATCCACCAGCAGCCGCTCTATCCCGGCACCGGGGCGGCGAGCGAGCGGGGCACTGGGCCCGGCGAGGGGTACACGATCAACCTGCCGGTGCGCCCCGGGCAGCGGCGAGGCCGAGTGGGTGGGGCTACTCGACGAGGTCGTCTCCCCTGCCGCCGCCGAGTTCGAGCCCGACCTCGTCCTCGTCTCCGCCGGCTTCGACGCCCACCGCGCCGACCCGCTCGCCAGCTGCGAGCTCGAGACCGCCTCGTTCGCCGCAATGGCGCGCCGGGTGCGGACAATCGCCCGCGATGCCGGCGCGCCGCTGGGACTCGTGCAGGAGGGCGGCTACCACGTCCCCTCGCTAGTCGAGTCGCTGCTGGCGACGATGGAGGCCGTTGCCGAGCCCTAGGGTCCTTCCTCGGCTCAAGCCCCCCAGTTGCCCGGCTGCGAGTACATCAGCGAGCCGGGGGTGTCGAGGTCCTCGCCGGTCTCGATCAGCGTCTTCAACCCAGAGAGGATCATCGGCCAGCCGCCCCAGATTTCACTGTTGGCGCCCTCGCCGAGCTGGTCGTGCGTGACCCGCAGCTGCGAGGAGGTGCCGACCGGGGTGATCTCCCAGGTGACCCGCGAGGTCCCTTCCTTCTCGACATCCTCGCTCCACAGCGCCTGGAAGGTCTGGACCAGCCGCTTCGGCGGATCGACCTCGACGTTCTCGCCGGACGAGATGTCGACCACGCCGGGAACGCTCGCCTTGTAGCTCGACCCCTCGCTCCAGTCGGACTCGATGCCGACGCCGAAGCTGTAGCGCTTGCGCATCTCGGGATCGGTGATCGCTTCCCAGACACGCTCCGGCGCCGCCTTGATGTAGATCTCGAACACGGTCATCGTGCCGCGGCCGCCGACCACGGTGTACATGCTGTTCTTGCTCCATCACTGCTCCTCCTCGAGTTCGTCTTTGAGGGCACCGAGCGCCGAGGCCCAGGGCGCCGCGTACTTGGCGACCCAGCGGTCATGGATCTGCTGGATCGGGATGGGGTTGAGGAAGTGGAGCTTTTCCCGGCCTCGCTTCCGCGTCGTCACCAGGCCGGCAGCCTCGAGCACCTTCAGGTGCTTCATCACGCCGAAACGCGACATCGGCAGCCGCGCCTCGAGCGCGCCGAGGCTCTGCCCGTCAGCGCGAAAGAGCTCATCGAGCAGCTCCCTGCGGGTCGGGTCGGCCAGCGCCTTGAACACCTCGTCCATCACGGTTGGAGCATATGTGACCAAATGGTCACCTGTCAAGTAAGCCGGGCCGGTCCGTAGATTTGGGGCGTGGCCCGGCCCTTCGTCCTCCTCCAGCTCTCCGACCCGCACGTCGGCGCGACCTGGGGTGACGGCGACCCGGTGGGGCGGCTGCGCGAAGCGGTTGCGGCGGTTCGCGAGCTGCCGGACCCGCCCGACGCCGTCCTGCTCAGCGGCGACCTCACCGACAACGCCGAGCCGGCCGAGTACGAGGCGGTGCGCGAGGAGCTGGCGCCGCTGCGAGCGCCGGTCTTCCCGCTGCCCGGCAACCACGACGCGCGGGCCCCGCTGCGCGAGGTCTTCGGCCTTGCCGGCGAGGGCGAAGCGCGGGTTGATTACACGGCCGAGCTCGGGCCGCTGCGGCTGCTGGTGTTCGACTCGACCGTGCCGGGGCAGGTCGAGGGCACGCTCGACGCGGCGGCGCTGACCTGGCTCGACGCCGAGCTGGCGGCGGCGCCGCAGCTCCCGACCGTGCTGGCGATGCACCACCCGCCCCTGGCGACCGGCATCCCCGCCTGGGATGGAATCAACCTGAGTGCCGCCGAGCGCGCCGCCCTCGGCGAGGTGATCGCCCAGCACCCGCAGCTGCTGGCGACCGTCGGCGGTCATCTCCACTCCCCCGCCGCCGCGACGCTCGGTGGCCGCCCGGTTCTGGCGGCGCCCAGCACCTACTTGCCGACCGCGCCGCGCTTCGGGGTCGACGAGGTGCCGACCTTCGGCCCCGGCCCCGGCGGATACGCGCTCCACATCCTCCGCGACGGCGAGCTCGCCTCCCACCTCCGCTGGGTCGGCGAGTAGATGCGGCGGGCCGCCGAGGTGGCCCGCCGAGAGGACTGCATCGACTACCTCCTCGGTAGCGGATGCAGTTTTCGTCCGGTGGGGCGATCCGGGGCGTTGCTGCGGTGGGATTGGCGTCAGGGCTCGCGGGTAGCCGTGGGCCATGCCGAACCCTGTGATCGAGACGCCGGCGCCGCCCGCGCCCGGCCCTGACCCTGGGCCGCCGCAGCCGCCGCAGACCGATCCGAGTCCGCCGGTACCAGAGCCAGGGCCGCCCGCACCGCCGCAGCCGGACCCCGAGCCGCCGGGGCCACAGCCGGGGCCCGAGCCTGTGCCGCCGGCTCCCGAGCCGCCGGGCCCGGATCCAACGCCGCCGATCCCCCAGCCGCCGAGCGACCCGCCCGAGCCGGCGCCGCCGGGACCTGAGATCTAGGCCGCCCCGGCCCGAGACCTAGGCCGCTCTCGCCGCCGTCTCCCACGCCTCCAGCGCCCCCTACGCGCTTGTCGCTCCCTATTCCGGCACGTGCACTTCGAGGGCGTGGATCTGGTGCTGGCCGTAGGAGCCGGTCTGCACCGGCCCGGCGGCGCTGATCCGGTCGCCGATCCCCGGCAGCGGCTTCGGCCGCAGGCCGGCGCGCACGTCGATCGCGGTCAGTCCCGGCAGGGTGATGCTCTGTGGGTCGAGGACGACGAAGTGGGCGTCGCCGTCGCCATCGGGGTCGACCCGCTCGACGTAGACGATCCGCCCTTCGGTCGTGCGGCAGGCGGGATGGCCGGCCGGACAGTGCGAGGGCGCCAACGCCGGCGGCCCGCCGAGGCTGAGGGCGAGCGCGACCAATGCCGATGGGCCGATTCCCCACACATGGCGAAGTTAACCGACCGCGACCTCCGCCTCGACCACCTGGCGCGGACTGAGCGAGCAGACCCGCCCTTCGGAGAAGCCGGCGGCGCCGACCCCGAGGGCGATGTTGGCGCGGGCGCGGGTGTTCTCCCAAGCGATCAGGTGGACGAGCTCGAGCGTCCCCTTCTCGCCGAAGCGCGCCACCACCTGTGCCATCACCTCATCGGAGACCAGGCCGGGCGTCGCGGTCATCCCTTCGGCGAGCTCGATCACCAGCAGCTGGTCCTGGTCGAAGAGGCCCGACTCAGGCGCTTCGTGCAGGGCCAGCAGCTGCTCGTCGCTGAGGCCGGCTTTGCGCACGTACTCGGAGGAGATGTCGATGCAGAACTCGCAGCCGACCATCGCCGCCGCCTTCGCCACCCCCAGCTCAGCGAGCAGCTTCGGCACCCGCTTGGTGCGCTCGGCGGCGCGGTTGTAGCGCATGTAGTCGAACATCAGCCGCGGGTGCTTGGCGTAGATGCCCGCCGACTCCAGTTCGCGGCCGTAGGTGACGCGGCTGCCGCGTTCGCAGATCCGCGCGAAAAGTCCCGTGCTCGGCTCGATCCTCATCTCCTGCCTCCTGCTCTTGGTCACTGCGAGGGTTTGGGGACACGCACGGTATCGACGATGTGGCACCGCGCTAAGGTCCACCCCGGTGGCGGAACAGGGGACCACTTTCGAGCTGGCGCTGCCCGATTGGGACCCCGCCGGGCCGCGCCGGGCGCAGCTCGAAACCGCGCTGCGGTCGGCGATCCGCGAGGGCCGGCTGCGAGCCGGCTCGCGCCTCCCCTCCTCGCGGGCGCTGGCGGCGCAGCTGGGGATCTCGCGGCGGCTGGTGGTCGAGGTCTACGAACAGCTCGGCGCCGAGGGCTATCTCAGCGCCCGCCGCGGCTCGGGCACCCGGGTCGCCCCAGGACAGGGAGGCGGTGCTGGCGCCGAGCTAACGCCGCCGCCGGCGGAACCGCTGCTCTACCCGGAGACCGGGATTTCGCTCTTCCCGGGCGCTCCCGACCTCTCGCTCTTCCCCCGCCGCGCCTGGGGCCGGGCGCTGCGCCGCGCCCTCGCCGAGCTGCCCGACGCCCGCCTCGGCTACGGCGAGTTCGCTGGCACCACCGAGCTGCGGGTCGCCCTCGCCGAGCATCTCGGCCGCGCCCGTGCCGCCGCCGCCGACCCGAGCCGGATCGTCGTCACCGCCGGCTTCCAGCAGGCGCTGCGCCTCTTCTGCGCGATCGTCCGCGACCGCGGCGGCAAGCGGATCGCGATCGAGGACCCCGGCTTCCCGGTCTTCGGCTGGACGATCGAAGCGGAACGGCTTGAGGTGGTGCCAGTGCCGATCGACGACGACGGGATCGACGTCGAGGCGCTCGCCGCTGCCGACCCCGACGCCGCCCTCGTCACCCCCGCCCACGCGCTGCCTACCGGGGCGGTGCTGGCGCCGGAGCGGCGGCGGGCGCTGGTCGCCTGGGCGCGCGAGCGCGGCGCCCTGGTGCTGGAGGACGACTACGACGCCGAGCTGCGCTACGACCGCGGCGCCGCCGGGGCGCTGCAGGGGCTGGCGCCCGAGGTCGTGGTGCTGGCCGGGACGGTGTCGAAGACTCTGGCGCCGGCGCTGCGGCTCGGCTGGCTGCTGCTGCCCGGGGAGCTGGTCGCGCCGGCGGTGGTCGGCCGCGCCAGCGCCGACTCGGGCGGGCCGCGAATCGAGGAGTGGGCGCTCGCCGACTTGCTCGCCTCCGGCGCCTTCGAGCGTCATCTGCGGGTGGTGCGCCAGCGCTACCGCGAGAAGCGGGCGCTGCTGCTGGCGGAGCTGGCGGTGGCGCTGCCGGCAGCGCGAGTACGCGGCGTCGCCGCCGGGCTGCACGCGCTGCTCGAGCTGCCGCCGGGCAGCGACGAGCGGGCGGTCGTCGCCGCCTGCGACGAGGCCGGCGTTCACCTCCAAGGCCTCGCCGACTTCACCCGCGTCCACCGCGGCGGGCCAGCGCTGGTGCTCGGCTACGGGCTGCCGGGCGAGCGGGCGCTGCGCGAGGCGGTCGCGGTCATCGCCGCCGCGGTGGCGGCAACCGGCTGAGAGCTACGGCGTCGGGTCGGGGCCGGCGGTGCCGGTCGCGCGCAGGAAGGTGAGCACCGCCAGCACCCGCCGGTGGTCGTCCTCGGCGGCGGGCAGCCCGAGCTTGGCGAAGATGTTCGAGACGTGCTTCTCGACCGCACCGGGGGTGACGACGAGCGCCTCGGCGATCGCCGAGTTGGTCCGGCCCTCGGCCATCAGCGAGAGCACCTCGCGCTCGCGCGGTGAGAGCGGCGCCAGCGGGTCGTCGTCCTCATTACCGCGGGTTTGGACCAGCTCGGAGACGACCTCGCGGTCGAGCGCGGTGCCACCGCCGGCGACGCGGCGGACCGCGTCGAGGAAGGCGGGGATGTCCCCCACCCGCTCCTTCAGCAGATAGCCGATGCCGCCCTCGCCGCCGGCCAAGAGCTCCGCCGTGTAGACCGGCTCGACGTACTGGGAGAGGATCAGGACTCCGAGGGCGGGGTGGCGGCGACGGGCCTCGACCGCGGCCCGGATCCCCTCGTCGCTGAAGGTCGGCGGCAGCCGCACGTCGACGATCGCCAGGTCGGGCTTGTGGCCGCCGACGATCCGCAGCAGCCCGTCGCCGTCCTCGGCCTGGGCGACGACCTCGAACTCGTGCTCGCGCAGCAGCGCGACCAGCCCTTCGCGCAGCAGCAGCGAGTCCTCAGCGATCACGACCCGCACGGCAGCACCGCCTCGATCGTCGTCCCCTCGCCAGGTCGGGAGCGCACCGTCAGCGCGCCGTCGAGCGCTTCGACCCGCGCCCGCAGGCCCTCCAGCCCGCTGCCGGCGGTAGCGTCGGCGCCGCCCGGTCCGTCGTCGGCGACGGCGACCCGCAACTGCTCCTCGCCGCCTTCGATCCGCACCGTCGCCGCCGCCTCGGGGGCGTGCTTGGCGACGTTGGTTAGCGCCTCGGCGGCGACGAAGTAGGCGGCGGTCTCGATCACCGCCGGCGGCCGCCGCTCAAGCCGCGCCTCGATCTTCACCGGCACCGGCGAGCGCCGGCCGAGCGCCTCGACGGCCGCCGGCAGACCACGGTCGGCGAGGACCGGCGGCGCAATCCCGCGGGCGAGGTCGCGGAGCTCGGCGATCGCTGCACTGGCCTCGGATCGCGCGGCGCGCAGCAGCGCCTGCGTCTCCGGCTCGTCGCCGAGCCGCTCCTCGGCCCGGCCGAGCTGCATCGAGAGGGCGACCAGCCGAGCCTGGGCGCCGTCGTGGAGGTCGCGCTCGATCCGTCGCAGCTCCGCCGACTGCACGTCGAGGGCGCCACGCCGGGTCTTGGTCAGCGTCTCGACCCGCTCGCTTAGCTCGCGCTCGCGCCGAGCCCCGCGGACGCGCTGCCAGGCCAGCTGCGCCAAGAGGTCGAGGCCGGTGATCACCGCCATCCCGAGGATCGTCCAAATCGGCCAGAAGGTGCCGAAACCGGTGAGCGCCCAGATCGCGATCGTGATCCCGATCACCACCAGCGAGATCACCACCTGGACCGCGAAGCCGCGTTTTTCGGGAGCGATCCGCACCGCCTCGCGCAGGCCGAAGTGGAGGCTGAGCGGGATCAGCAGCCCGAGCCAGACCCAGGCCGGCCAATAGTAGCCGCCGCCGGCCGCCGCCCAGATCGCGGTGGCCAGCAGCCCGAGCAGGCCGGAGACGACGGCCTGGATCGCCAGCGAAGACTCCTCGTGAAGGACGTGGCGCACCGCCGAGCCACCGTCGGCGGCGGCCACCGACGCGGCCGGCTTCGGCTCGTCGGCGGCCCGCGCGTCGCCGCCGTCGAGCAGCGCCGTCGCCAACCACAGCTCGGCGATCGCCATCCCCCTCAGGACCAGCGCGGTGAGCGCCGCCAGCGGGATTGAGCAGACCGTCGCCACGAAGGCCAGCGGCAGAGTGTCGATGCGGAAGCCGATCCAGTTGACGCCGTCGGGGACCGCCCAGAACCAGAGGGGCATCAACAGCGCGCCGATCGTCACCGCGACGGCCGTTACCGCGGCGACGCCGAAAGCGAAGCCGAGCACCGAATGGACCACCAGCCAGACCAGGTCCTTCCAGGTCTGGGCGTCGCCAGCGGTCGTCCGCAGCCGCTCGAGGAAGCCCTCGCCGCGGTGCACTCGATAGCCGGCGCGCAGCGGTTTGCCGACCAGCAGCGCCGCGTTGCGGCGGTCGAGCTCGGCGGTCCAGCGGAAGGCGATCGCGCTGAGCAGGAAGACCGGCAGGCCGATGATGAAGACCAGCAACGAGAGCGTCACCGTCACCGCCGTCACCCAGACGCAGAAGCCGACGATCGCGGTCAGCCCGCCGAGCCCGAGGTAGGCGAGGTCGCGCCCGGCGCGGGAGGCGAGGCCGGCGAGGCGCTCGCCGACCCCCACCTCGCCGCCCAGGGCGCTCGCCCGAGGAGGCGCGGCGCTCATGCTCCCGCCTCTCCGACCGCTCCCTCGCGGGGCGCTCGCCGCCGCCGCGTAGGGCGCTCCTCGCCACCCACCCGCGGTAGCCACTCGAGCCAACGCGGCAGGTACCAATTGCGCTCGCCGAGCAGCTTCATCGCCGCCGGCAAGAGGATGCCGCGGATCACCGTCGCGTCAATCAGGATCGCCGCCGCCAGCCCGACTCCCATCTGCTTGAAGTCGAGGAAGCTGAGGGTGGCGAAGATCGCGAAGACGGCAACCATCACCGCCGCCGCGCTGGTGACCACGCCCGCGGTCGTCTTCAGGCCGTGGGAGACGGCCTCCTCGGTCGACATGCCGCGATCGTACGCCTCGCGGATGCGGGTGAGGATGAAGACGTGGTAGTCCATCGAGAGCCCGAAGAGGACGACGAAGAGGAACAGCGGCAGCCAGGCCGTGATCGCCCCCGTCGAGGTGAATCCGAGCAGGTCTTCGAAGTGGCCGTCCTGGAAGATCCAGACGACCAGCCCGTAGGCGGCGCCAACCGAGAGCAGGTTCAGAACGATCGCGGTGATCGGGATCACCAGCGAGCGGAAGCTGAACAGCAGCAGCAGGAAGGCGGCGCCGAGCACGAAGGCGAAGACGAACGGCACGCGTTCGGCGAGCAGGTCGTTGAAGTCCTTCGAGCCGGCGGTTTCACCGCCGACGTCGGCGCTGACGCCATCGACCGCGCCGACGGTCTGCGGGATCAGCTCGTCGCGGAGCTGCGCGAGTGCCGCCTCGGAGCGGTCATCGGTGCCGTCGCCGACCAGCGGTACCTGCAGTTCGGCTACCTCCTTGTCCTTGCTGATCCGCAGCGCGGAGGAGCCGCCGAAGTGGCTTGCGTCGGAGTCGACGTCGTGGCGCAGCTGGTCGATCGCCTTGGCAACCGGCGGCGCGCTGACGTTGGCGGCGACGATCGCCACCTGGGCCGGGTCCTGCCCGCCCGGGAAGGCGGCCTGGATCCGGTCGTGGTTCTTGACGATCGGCATGTCTTTCGGCAAACCGTCGGCGCCGGTGTTGGCGGTGTGCAGGCTGAGCGCCGGGATCGCCAGGGCGACGAGGATGGCCAGCGCCGCTCCGCCCGCCAGCCTCGGGTGGCGCATCACCCGGTCGATTAGAGCCGGCCAGAAGCGGCCGCCGGAGCGCCGCTTCAAGCGGCCTAGGAACGGCACCCGCCCCTTCTCGACCCGGTCGCCGAGCCAGGCGAGCAGTGCCGGGAGCACGGTCAGCGAGCCGATCATCGCGACCGCGACGACGAGGATCGTGCCGGTGGCGAAGGTGGCGAAGGTCTTGTCGCCGGCGATGTACATGCCGGCCATCGCGACCATCACGGTGAAGCCGGAGACGAGAATCGCCCGCCCCGAAGTCGCCGCCGCCGCTTCCAAGGAGGCCCGCTCACTGTTGCCGGCGGCGCGCTCCTCGCGCTCGCGGCGCAGGTAGAACATCGTGTAATCGACGCCGACGGCGAGGCCGATCAACAGCACCACCGAGCTGATCTGCTCGGCTACCGGGGAGATCTGGCTGATCGGGCCGAGCAGGCCGATCGTCGCGCCGACCGCGGTCAGGGCGAGCAGCAGCGGCACGCCGGCGGCGACCAGGGCGCCGAAGACGACGACCAGGATCAGCAGCGTGATCGGCAGCGAGGTGGTCTCGGCCTTGGCGAAGTCGTCACCGAGGCTGTCGGAGATCGCCTTCGAGGCCGAGGCGTCGCCGACCTCGACGATCTTCAGCCCGGGGTGGTCGTGTGCGGCGGCCTGGGTCGCGGCCAGCGCGGCACCGACCTTCTGCTCGGGATCGACGTGCGGGTTTTCGGGGATCCGGAACTCGACCAGCGCCGAGCGGCCGCTGCTTGAGATCTGGCCCTCGTTGCCGCGCTCGTACGGACCCTGAAGGTCGTGGACGAAGCCGAGCTTGGATAGGTGGTGTTCGACGTCGGCGACAGCGGCATGGAACTGCTTGCCGTCGACGCCTTCGGCGCCCTTCGGCGCCTGGATCAGGACTTGCTCCTGAGCAGCTTCGGGGAAGCCGCGTTCGAGCGCCTGGTCGGCACGACCGGACTCGCCGACCCCCTCTTCGTTGTCGCTGAGCGTCTTCGTCCCCATTGCGCCGCCGACGACGACCGCGGCAACGACGAAGGCGATCCACCCCCAGATCGCGAGCTTGCGGTGCTGAGCGCTCCATCGGCCGGCCCGCGCGGCGAGGTTCCTGCTCCTTTCGACTGGTTCCATCATCACTCCGTTTCCGAGCGTTTTGCTTGCGATTCCAGGCTCCGGGAACGAGGCCGCGCCGACAATGAGGCGGCCTGGCGAGTGACGGTGAGGCGAGCCGGCGTTCGAGGGGTGGGGTTAACCCGAACCCCACCCCGATCGTGGTCGTCCTTTGTAACGCCTGCCGTTACGAAGGACGACCACGCGGTGGGGGCGCGATCGGCGAACATGGCGGCGTGGCGGAGCGACGCGAGGATCTCGAGCGGCTGCTTGCGCGGCGGGCGCTGACCGAGGACGCGGCCCGTCCCGAGGCGGTCGAGAAGCGCCACGCGGCGGGCGGGCGGACCGCGCGCGAGAACCTCGAGGACCTGGTCGACCCCGGCTCGTTCGTCGAGTACGGGCGCTTCGCGATCGCCGCCCAGCGCGGCCGCCGCGAGCTCGACGACCTGATCCGCCGCACCCCAGCCGACGGCCTAATCGGTGGCACCGCGCGGGTCAACGGCGAGCTCTTCGGTGAGCGCGGCCGCTGCGCCGTCATCTCCTACGACTACACCGTGCTGGCCGGCACTCAAGGGGCGCTCGGGCACCGCAAGAAGGACCGGCTGTTCGAGCTGATCGAGCGGTTGCGCCTCCCCACCATCCTCTTCGCCGAGGGCGGCGGCGGCCGGCCGGGCGACACCGACTACCCGGCTGTCTCGGCACTCGAGGTGCCCGCCTTCGCGCTCTGGGCGCGGCTCTCCGGGCTGGTGCCACGGATCGCCGTCGTCCACGGGCGCTGCTTCGCCGGCAACGCGATGCTGGCCGGCTGCGCCGATCTGATCGTCGCCACCGAGGGCGCCTCAATTGGGATGGGCGGGCCGGCGATGATCGCCGGCGGCGGCCTCGGTGAGGTCGAGCCCGATGCGGTCGGGCCGGTCTCGATGCAGGCGCCAAACGGGGTCCTCGACCTGGTCGTCGCCAACGAGGCCGAGGCGACGGTGGCGGCGCGCAAGCTGCTCGCTTATTTCCAGGGCGCGACGCCGCCGGGCGAGGGCCCGGACCAAGAACCACTTCGCGACGCGGTGCCCGAACGGCAGCGGCGAGCCTACGCGGTGGCGCCAATCGTTGCGGCCCTCGCCGACACCGGTTCGCTCACCGTCCTGCGCGAGCGCTTCGCGCCCGAGCTGCTGACTGCGCTGGGGCGGATCGAGGGCCGGCCAGTCGGCTTCATCGCCAACGACACCCGCCACAGCGCCGGCGCGATCACCGCCGCCGCCGGCGACAAGGCGGCCCGCTTCCTGCAGCTATGCGACGCCTTCGGGATCGCCGTCGTCTCGCTGATCGACACGCCGGGGATCATGGTCGGCCCGGAGGCGGAGGCGACCGGCCTGGTCCGCCACGCCTCGCGCCTGCTCGTTGCGGGAGCGGCACTGCAAGTGCCGCTGATTGCGGTGATCCTGCGTCGCGGCTACGGCCTCGGCGCCCAGGCGATGGCCGGCGGCGGCTTCCACGAGCCGCTGCTGACGGTCGCCTGGCCCGGCGCCCACGTCGGCCCGATGGGGCTCGAGGGGGCGGTGCGGCTGGCGCTGCGCAAGGAGTTGGCGGAAATCGCCGACGAGGCCGAGCGCGAGCAACGGGTCCGCGACCTCACCGCCGCCGCCGAAGCCAACGCCGAGGCGTTGAACGCGGCGGCGCTGTTCGAGCTCGACGACGTGATCGACCCAGCCGACACCCGCAGCCTGATCGCCCGCACCCTCGCCGCCGCCGGCGATCTCGGCCACGACAAGCGCCCCGGCCGCTTCGTCGACACCTGGTGAGCGGATGCGTTTGTCCCCACCCAGCGCAGTTGTCCCCGCATAGCGGGGACAACTGCAACCGCTGGGGACAACTGCAACCGGGTCAGGCGACGTCGAGGACGGCGGCGCCGCGGAAGGCGCCCGCTCTCAGGTCCTCGAGCGCCTGATTCGCCTCCGCCAGCGGGTAGCGGGTGACCTCGGAACGAACGGGGATGAGCGGGGCGAGCGCGATGAACTCCTCGCCGTCGCGACGGGTCAGGTTGGCGACCGAGCCAAGCGTCCGCTCCTCCCAAAGCAGCGCGTAGGGAAAGGAGGGGATGTCGCTCATGTGGATGCCGGCGCTGATCACCCGCGCGCCCTTGGCGCTGACTCGCAGGGCGGCCGGCATCAGCTCGCCGGCGGCGGCGAAGACGATCGCACCGTCGAGCTCCTCCGGCGGCACCTCGTCGGAGCCCCCAGCCCACTCGGCGCCGAGCCCGCGAGCGAACTCCTGGGTCTCGGCGTCGCCCGGCCGAGTGAAGGCGAAGACCCGCCGCCGTTCGGCGACCGCGACCTGGCAGAGGATGTGGGCCGAGGCGCCGAAGCCGTAGAAGCCGAGCCGCTCGCCGTCGCCGACCAGGCGCAGCGCCCTGAAGCCGATCAGCCCGGCGCAGAGCAGCGGCGCCGCCTGCTCGTCCGGATATCCCTCGGGGATCGGAAAGCAGAAGCGCTCGTCGGCGACGGTCAGCTCGGCGTAGCCGCCGTCGATGTCGTAGCCGGTGAAGCGAGCGTTGTCGCAGAGGTTCTCGCGGCCCTCGCGGCAGTAGCGGCAGGTCTCGTCGACCCAGCCAAGCCAGGGGACGCCGATCCGCTGGCCCTCTCGGAAACGCTCCGCCCCCTCGCCCAGCCCCACCACAGCGCCGACGATCTGGTGGCCGGGGACGAGCGGCAGCTTCGGCTGCGCCAGCTCGCCGTCGTAGATATGGAGGTCGGTGCGGCAGACGCCGCAGGCGCGGACCGCGATCAGCACCTGCCCCGGGCCCGGCTCAGGATCCGGCAGCTCCCGTAGCTGCAGCGGCTCACGGGCTCGCTCGAGGACCATCGCGCGCATCTAGTGATCTTCTCGCAGCTTTGGGTAGGAATCTCGTAGATGGCGAAAGGCGAGACCGCTCTCGAGCTGCGCGGCCTGCGCAAGCGCTACGGAGACGTCGTCGCCCTCGACGGCGCATCCTTCTCGGTTGCAGAGGGCGAGATGTTCGGCTTCGTCGGCCCCAACGGGGCCGGCAAGACGACGACGATGCGGATCGTCCTCGGCGTCCTCGCCGTCGACGAGGGCGAAGTGCTTTGGCGTGGCGCGCCGATCGGCGACGAGGAGCGGCGGCAGATCGGCTACATGCCGGAGGAGCGCGGGCTCTACGCCAAGATGCGGGTCCGCGACCATCTCGTCTACATCGCCCGCCTGCACGGCGTCGTCGAGGCCGAGGCAGAGACGGCGGCCGACCGCTGGCTGGGGGCGCTGGGACTGGAGGCGCGCGCGGATGACGTAGTCGAGGCGCTCTCGCTCGGCAACCAGCAGCGGGTGCAACTGGCCCTGGCGCTGGTCCACGAGCCCGACCTACTGGTCCTCGACGAGCCCTTCTCCGGCCTCGACCCCGACGGCGTCGACGCGCTGAGCGGCGCCCTGCGCGAGGAGATCGAGCGCCGCGGCGTGCCGGTGATCTTCTCCTCGCACCAGCTCGAGC
Source organism: uncultured Actinomycetes bacterium (assembly GCA_963729055.1). Lineage (GTDB taxonomy): Bacteria > Actinomycetota > Thermoleophilia > Solirubrobacterales > 70-9 > VAYN01. The sequence goes on from CAVSMQ010000010.1 coordinate 675,274, forward strand.
TGGTCGAACGACTCTGCGACTCCGTGGCGATCATCGCCGCCGGGCGGATCGTCGAGCGCGGCGCAGTAGCGACGATCGAGGGCAGCCTCGCCGAGGCCTTCCGGGAGGCGACGCGGCGGGAGGCGGCGCAGAAATGAAGTTGACCGATTGGGGGACGATCAAGCTCGTCGCCCGGCGCGAGTTCTACGAGGGAGTGCGCTCGCGGGCGTGGCGTGCCTCGGTCGCAATCCAGGTGCTGGTGGTGGCGGCGATCGTGATCGTCTCGATTGTCACCGGCGGCGGCGACGGGCCGAGCCACCGCACCGTCGCTCTGGCGGGACCGAAGGCGGCAGCGATCGAGGCCAAGGCACGCTCGCAGCAGGCTGCTTACGGAATCGAGCTGACGACGGAGCGCGAGCCGAGCCCGGCGGCGGCGCGGCGGGCGGTACACGACGAAGACGCCGACGCGGCACTTGGCCCAGCCGGGTTGGTCGTCTCCGAAGACCCCGACGACGCACTCGTCGCTCTGCTGCAGAACGCCGCCCGCGTGGTCCGCGGCGAAGCGAAACTGCGCGCCGCCGGCCTCGACCCTGCGGCCGTGCGCCAGGCGCTCGAACCGCCGCCGCTGCGGACCGCCGAAATCGAGACCGGCGAGGGCTCAGGCGGCGTCGGCCTCGCCTACATCGGCGCCCTCCTCCTCTACATCGCGATCCTCACCTTCGGCTACTCGATCGCCTCCAGCGTCGTCGCCGAGAAGAGCTCGCGGGTGGTCGAGGTGATCCTCAGCGCGATCCGGCCGGTGCAGCTGCTGGCCGGCAAGGTGCTCGGCGTCGGCCTGCTCGGCTTGCTGCAGATCGGCACGATCGCGGTCGTCGGCCTGGCGATCGCGCTGCCGAGCGGCGCCATCAGCCTGCCCAGCTCGACCGCCGAGGCGGTCGTCCTCGTCCTCGTCTACTTCGTCCTCGGCTACCTCTTCTACGGCTGTGCCTTCGCCGGCACCGCCTCGCTGGTCTCGCGGCAGGAGGACATCCAGAGCACCACCGCGCCGCTGCTGGTGATCGCGATCGCCTCCTACATTGCCACCAACACCGCCCTCGCCAGCCCCGACGGCGGCCTGGCGACGATCGGCACTTTCCTGCCGCCAATGGCGCCAATGGTGGTGCCCGGGCGGGCCGCGCAGGGCGAGCTGCCCGCCTGGGAGCTGGCGCTCTCCCTGCTCCTGATGCTCGCCGCGATCGCCCTCGTCGTCTTCCTCGCCGGCCGCATCTATCGCCGCTCGGTGCTCCGCTTCGGCACCCCGCTGAAGCTGCGTGAGGCGCTTAAGCTGGTACGAACGTGAGCAAGGTTGTCGTCCTCCACTCCGCCCAGGGGCTGCGACCCGGGGTCGAGGGCTGGGCTGTGCGCCTGCGCGACAGCGGCCACGAGGTCTGGGCACCTGATCTCTTCGAGGGTCGCAGCTTCGACGACCTCGAGGCGGGGGTCGCCCACCGCGACGAGATCGGGGTGCCGGAGCTGATGCGGCGTCTCGAGGCCGAGCTCGCCGAGCTCCCCGCCGATGTCGTCTACGCCGGCTTCTCGATGGGAGCGGCGAGCGCCGGCTACTACGCCGCGACCCGCCCCGGCTGCCGCGGCGCGATCCTGGTCGGCGGGGTGACGCCGCTGGCCGAGTTCGGAGTCGACTCCTGGCCCGCGTCGGTACCGGCCCAGGTCCACTTCAGCGCCGAAGACCGCCAGGTCGAACACGCCGAGGTCGAGTCCTTCGAGCACGCCCTCGACGCCGCCTGCGCCCGCCTCGAGATCCACGTCTACCCCGGCTCCGAGCACCTCCTCGCCGACCCCGATAGCCCCGGCTACGACGCCGCCGCTGCCGAGCTCCTGCTCGCCCGGGTGCTCGAGTTCCTGCACCGCTGCGGGTAGCCGGCGGCTGGCCGGACGGCGTTGCCGCGGTTACTGGGCGATCGTGACCAGGGTGCCGATCGGCGTGAAGGGCCAGACGGCGGCAGCGTTTTCGAGCGGCATCTCAACGCAGCCGAGGCTCTGAGGGCTGCCGTAGGAGGGACGGTCGAAGGCGTGCAGAGCGTCGCCGCCGTTGAAGTAGGAGACCCACATGATCCCCGGGTCGACGTAGTGGGAGCCGTCTGGGTTTTCGCCGCTCATCGTCGTTTCTTCGAGGTGCTCGAAGACGGGAAAGGTGCCGAGTTCGGTTTCGGCGCCGGGGATGCCAGTGTTGGCGGCGCTTTCGGTGACGACTTTGTCGTTGTGGAAGACCTTGACCGTCTCCGGCAGTGACTCGGTGACGTAGATGTAGTTGTAGCCCGGTTCGGCTTTGCGTTCGCCGGCGATGGTGGCTTCCATCAGTTGCTTCCAGACTTCGGGGCCGGCGACGCCGTCGACTTCGATCCCCTGCTCGTCCTGGAACATCATCAGCGCGCCTTTGGTGATCACGTTTTCTTCGCCCGGGGTCCAGAGGGTCTTGAGCGGAGCCGGCGGCTTGAACTTCCATTCGAAGTTGCCATGCGGCGGTTCGGTCGCGGCGCGAACCTCGGCTTCGGCAGTCAGCGCCACCTCTTCGCCTTTGTCGGCCTTCCAGCTGGTCGGCATGTAGCCGAGCTGGGCGAGCATCTGCTGCAAGCGCACGGGGCTGCCGCCGGGAACGTGCCAGGCTGACCGCGTCGGCCTCAGCGGTCGAGCCATCAGCCTGGACAACCTCGACCCTCTCCGGCAGCTTCGCTTCGAGGTCGGTGGCCATCGGGGCGCCGAAGCCGGTCGGGGCGAAGCTGATCGTGTGGCGGTCGACCGTCTTCCACTTGCCCGGGACCTCGGGGGCGAGGGTTGGCATCTCGCCGCCCAGCACCTTCTTCACCGGCTTTGAGAAGACCATGGTCAGCGGCGTCGAGGGCGAGACTTCGGAGCCGGCGGGCGGGGTCGCGGCGACCGCCGCCGAGCCGCTGGCCGGGAACCAGGTGACGGTCTCGAACTCGCCGAGCTGCTCCCACTTGCGCGCCGCGGCGGCGACGAGGACGCTGCCGGCGGCCGGCTGCTCGCCGATGCCAACCGAGCGGTGCGGGTGCTGGAAGCGGCGGTGGACGAGTTCGCCCTCCGGGCCGTAGGCGACCTCCATCACCGGCTGGCTGAAGTGGACCCTTGGCGCCTTCGACTTCTTCGGCACCGAGATGTAGCTCGCCACCGGCTTCGCCTTTGGCGTCCGCATCGTCATCTCCAGCGTGTTGGTCTCGCCGGCGATCCAGCCGACCACGCTCGGCCGCTTGACCACGACTTCGAGGTGGACCTCCTCCCCTGGGTGCAGCTTCTTTTCCGGGATCAGGTTGCCGCCGCGGACCGCGAGCAGGATGTCTTCGCCGTTCGGCCCGGTTGCGGTGGCGCTCTCGACTTCGCCGCCGAAGGATTCGGTCTCGACGCTGGCGAGGGCCGAGCGGTCGCGCCCGAGCCGGGCGCCGCTGAGGCCGAAGGCGGCGGCGACGAAGCCGCCGATCAACAGCACCGGGATCAGCAGCGCGCTGCCGACCAGCAGCCGCTTCGGCCAACGCCGCCCCGGCCCCTCATCGGGCGGGTAGTTCGGGACGGTCGGTTGTTCCTCCGTGAGCACCTAAGAAAGGTTAGGCATCGGCGCTGCCGGCCTGTGAAATTCTCAGCAAATGGCGGATTTCGACCTCGAGCGCTTCGTCGCCGCCCAGGACGGCGGCGGCACCTACGAGCAGGCCCTGGGGGAGCTGCGCGCGGGGCGCAAGTCGAGCCACTGGATGTGGTTCGTCTTCCCCCAGATCGAGGGCCTCGGGCGCAGCCCGATGGCGCAGACCTACGCGATCTTCTCGCTCGAGGAAGCCCGCGCCTACCTCGAGCACCCGGTCCTTGGCCCGCGCCTGCGCGACTGTGCCGACGCCCTCCTCGGCCTCGATACAGACGACGCCGTGGCAGTGATGGGCCCGATCGACGCGATCAAGCTGCGCTCCTCGATCACCCTTTTCGCCCGCGCCGACCCCGCCGACGACCGCTTCCCGGGCGTGCTCCGCAAGTTCTACGCCGGCGCGGAGGACGAAGCCACCCTCACACGTCTGCGATAAGCCGCCTATATGGCGGCAATTCGCAGATGCGTGGGGCAGGGCTAGATGTGGCGGCCGCCGGCGACCTCGATCACGATGCCGGTCAGGTAGCTGGAGAGGTCGCTGGCTAGGAACAGTGCCGTGTTCGCCACGTCCTCGGGCTCGCCGGCGCGGCCCAGCGGGACTTCCTTCACCCGCGCCTCGACGATCTCGGTCGGCATCTTTTCGGTCATCGCGGTGTGGATCAGGCCGGGCTGGATCGCGTTGACCCGGATGCCGGCGTGGCCGAGCTCTTTGGCCGCAGCCTTGGTCATCCCGACGATCCCGGCCTTGGCGGCGCTGTAGTTGGTCTGGCCGGCGAATCCGACCTTGCCGGAGATCGAGGAGACGTTGACGATCGCCCCTCCTTTCCCCTGCTCGCGCATCGCCAGCGAGGCGGCCTTGGTGCCGAGCCAGGTGCCGCGCAGGTGGACGCCGATCACCGCGTCGAAGTCCTCGACCGGCATCTTTTTTATCGTCGCGTCGCGGGTGATGCCGGCGTTATTGACCATGATGTCGGGGCCACCGAGCTCCTCGCGGGCGTGGGCGACCACCGCCTCGACCTGCTCGGGCACGGTGACGTCGCAGCCGATCCCGAGCCCCATCCCCGCCCCCGGCAGGTCGAGCGCCGCCTCGCGCGCCCGCTCCGCCTCGACGTCGGCGAGGATCACCGCCGCCCCCTCTTCGCTCAGCCGCCGGGCGATCGCCAGGCCGATCCCCTGACCGGCGCCGGTGACGATCGCGGTCCGCCCTTCGACCAGCCCCATCAGACTGCCACCCGCGCTTTCGCCGCGGCAAGCATCTGGCGGGCAATCACCAGCTTCTGGATCTCGTCGGTCCCCTCGTAGATCCGGTAGAGGCGCGCGTCACGGTAGAAGCGCTCGACCGGGACGCCGCGCATGTAGCCCATCCCGCCCAGCACCTGGACGCCGCGGTCTGCCACCTGGTTGACCATCCGCGAGGCGAAGAGCTTGGCGACCGCCGGGCCCTGGCGGGTGTCGCTGCCGTCGTCGTAGGCGCGCGCCGTCTCCAGCACCAAAGCGCGGCCGGCGCGCGCTTCGGTCTCCGAGTCGGCCAGCAGCTCCTGGACCAGCTGGAACTCGCCGATCGGAGTACCGCCCTGGCGGTTGTCGAGCGCGTAAGCGGTTGCCTCGGCGACGATCCGCTCGGCCATCCCGACGCAGAGCGCGGCGATCGTCAGCCGGCCCTTGGCGAGCGATTTCATCGCCGCCCGGAAGCCCGTTTCCTCGGCGCCGCCGATCAGCGCGCTGGCCGGCACCCGGACATCGTCGAAGAAGACCTCCGAAGTCCAGGCCCCCTGCTGGCCCATCTTCTTGTCGTGCGGGCCGAGCGAGAGCCCCGGCGTGCCAGCGTCGACGAGGAAGGCCGAGATCCCTTGCGTCCCGACCGCGTCGGGATCGGTGCGGGCGAAGACGACGAAGACCGTTGAGAGCTCGGCGTTGGTGATGAACCGCTTCGAGCCGTTGATCAGGTACTCGTCGCCGTCGCGCTTGGCCCGCGTCCGCAGCCCGCTCGGGTCCGATCCGGCCTCGGCCTCGGTCAGGGCGAAACAGCCGACCGCCTCGCCGCTCGCCAGCGCCGGCAGGTAGCGCTGTTTCTGCTCCTCGCTGCCGTAGTTGGCGATCGTCTGCCCGGCGATCCCGTTGTTGGTCCCAAACAGCGAGCGAAAGGCCGGCGAGGTGCGGCCAACCTCAAAGCAGAGCCGGACCTCCTCCTCCATGTCGAAGCCGAGGCCGCCGTACTCCTCCGGCAGCGCATAGCCGAACAGGCCCATCTTGGCCGCCTCCTCGCGGAGGAAGTCGGGGACGGCGTCCGTCTCTTCGATCTCGTCCTCGCGCGGGATCACCTCGCGGGTGACGAACTCACGGACGGCGCTGACAATCGCCTCGAAATCCCCTGCGTCCAACTGCTCCTCCGATCGGTGTAGCGGTCGCCCTTATTCTGCCGCCTGGCGCGACGTGGTGAAGCCGCCCCGGTAGAAGATCAGCGGCTCCTCGAGCGCCGACGCGCTGGCTTCGGAGACCGCCAGCTCGAGCACCTCGCCGACCACGATCGAGTGGTCGCCGCCTGGGTGCTCGGCGGCGATCCGGCAGTCGATGTGGGCGATCGCCCCCGCCAACCGCGGCGGCCCATCCTCGCGTTCAACCAGTTCCACCCCTTCATAGCGGTCCGAGCCTTTGCGGGCGAAGCTGAGTGCGAGCTCGCGCTGGTGGTGGCCGAGAACGTTGACGCAGAAGCGCTCGGCCTCGCGGATCCGTGGCCAGGTCTCCGACTCGACCCCGGCGCAGAAGAGGACCAGCGGCGGCTCCAGCGAGACCGAGGTGAAGGAGTTGGCGGCCATCCCCACCGGCTCGCCGCCGGCGAGGGCGGTGACAACGGTGACCCCGGTGGCGAAGTGACCAAGGACGTAGCGCATCTCGGCGCCGTCGACCCGGATCTCGCCGCCGCTCTGCATCGAACGCAGCCTACCGACGGGTGCTAGCCGTCCTTGGGCTGGTGGTAGACGGCCTCGACGTTGTGGCCGTCGGGGTCGAGGAGGAAGGCGCCGAAGTAGCCGGGCGAGTACTGGCGGCGGGGACCGGGAGCGCCGTTGTCGCGGCCGCCGGCGGCGAGACCGCAGGAGTGGAAGCCCTCGAGCTGGGCGCGGGAGATGGCGGCGAAGGCGAGGTGGATCGGCGGCGCCAGCGGGCCGCCGGGAGCGAGGGCGAGGTCTTCGCCGCCCTCCGGGCCGAAGGCGGGGAGCCCTTCCTCCTCGATCTCCACCCAGCCCATGCCGTCGACCAGGGCGGCGCGGTAGAAGCGCAGCGAGGCATCGAGGTCGCCGACCGGGAGGGTCATGTGGTCGACGGTGTACGGGCGTGGGTCCGGCGGCTTGTCGGTCATCCACGCAACCTACCCGGGCGTGAGATAGAAGATGTGGCCGCCGCCGCTACGCCGGCAGGCCGTGCGGGTGCAGGTGGTCTTCGGCCATCCGTTTCAGCCCGACGCGGTCGATCTTGCCGGTCGGGTTGAGCGGCATCTCCTCGAGGAAGACGATCTCCTCGGGGGCCTTGTAGCCGATCCGCTCGCGGCAGTGGACGATCAGATCGGCGGCGGAGGGCCGCTCGGCCCCCTCGCGGACGGTGACGTAGGCGCGCACGGTCTCGCCGTGGACTTCGTCGTGGACTCCGACCGCGCCGGCCAGATCGACCGCCGGGTGATCGACCAGCGCTCCCTCGACCTCGTAGGGGCTGATGTTCGACCCGTCGTGGACGATCACCTGCTTCTTGCGACCGAAGAACCAGAGGTAGCCGTCCTCGTCGGCGCGGGCGAGGTCGCCGGAGTCGAGCCAGCCGTCGACCACCACCTCGGCGGTCGCGTCGGGGGCCTCCCAGTAGCCGACCATCCGAGCCGGGGTGCGGATCCAGATCCGCCCCACCTGCTCGGCCTCGATCTGCTCGCCGTCCTCGTCGCGCAGCGCCACCGAGTAGCCACAAACGGGCGGCCCGATCGAGCCCTGCTTGATCACACCCGAGGGCGGATTGAGCGTCGCCAGCCCGACCTCGGTCATCCCGTACCCCTCGAGGATCGGGAAGCCGGCCAGCGCCGCGAACTCGGTCAAGAGCTCGGTCGAGACTTTGTCGGAGCCGCAGCGGCAGACCCGCAGCGAGTCGAAGTCGTGCGGTTGCAGGTCGTGGTCGCGGATCAGGGCGAGGAGCGCTGCCGGAATCATCGCCAGCAGGGTCGGCTGGTGCTCGCGCAGCAGCGGCAGCAGCTCGTGGCTGTCGAAGGCGCGGGCAAGGACCACCTTGCCTCCGACCGCAAGCGTGGTCAGCGCCCAAAGAAAGGAGCCGACGTGCGACATCGAGGAGCCCGGTAGGAAGACGTCGTCGCTGGTCAGCTCGAAGGCGCCGGCGGCGCTGGCGATCATCCAACGCAGCGTCTCGCGGCTATGGGTGACGCCCTTGGCCGGGCCGGTGCTGCCCGAGGTGAAGAAGATCGCGGCCGGGGCGGCGGGGTCGGGTGGCTCCGCCCGCGCCGGCAGCGGCTCGGCAGCCAGCAGGGTCGAGAACTCGGCCGACCAGCCGCCGTCGTGCCCCTCGGGTTCGTCGTTGCCAGCCGGCAGCGGCTCGGCGTCGCGGTAGGCGATCGCGCCGAGGTCGAGGCCGCCGGCCAGCTCCGAGGCGGCGACGTCCTCGGCCCGCTCGACGTGGGCGAGCAGCGCCCGCGCCCCGCTTACCTGCAAGGCGTGGTCGATCTCGCGCGAGGTGTACCGATAGTTCAACGGGGTCGCGACGAGACCGGCGCGAAAGCAGGCGAGATAGTGGACGACGAGGTCGATCCGGTTCGGCATCAGCGAAGCGATCCGGTCGCCAGGCCGCAGGCCGAGGTCGACGTAGCCCTGGGCGAGCCGCGCGGCCGCGTCCTCGAGCTCGCGCCAGCTCTTCCGCCGCAGCGCCGAGACGATCGCCACCTCGTCGGGCGCTGCCTCGAGCCCGACGCGCAGCAGGTCGTCGAGCGGGGCAGCGGGTGCTTCGAGCTGGGCGCCGTCGATCAGCACGCCGGGGATCGTAAGCGACGCCCCGCGCCGCCGTGGCGATGGGCCGCTAGCCGGCGCGGCCGCCGGCGAAGCGGACGTAGTTGCGCCAGGCCGGCTTCGGCTTGAAGCCGTGCTTGAAGAGGCCGCTGCCGCCGCAGAAGTTGCAGGCGCCGGGCAGGTCGTCGACCGAGAACCAGAAGACCTGGCGCAGCCGCCAACGGGAGGCGTTGTTGCGCAGCACCCGGAAGGCGCCGCTCAGTTGGGTCGCCTGGCCGCGGACGCCCTTGGCGAAGGCATCACTGCGCGAGGGCCGTTCCGAGCTCCAGCCGACCTCGGTGAGGAAGAGGTTCTTGCTGGCGTCGCCGTGGCTGCGCAAGAGCGTCCGAATTTCTTCGATCTCTTCCGGGATCGTCAGGTAGGAGGCCGTGTACGGGTGCAGGGCGACGGCATCGAAACTGGCCGAGACGCCAGGCGTCCTCTTCATCATCAGTTCGAGGAATTCAACTGCGGTGAAGGCCCGCGGCGGGTTGAATTTGCCGGCTTCGCCGGGCCGGGCGAAGAGGCCACCGAGGAGAACCGTGGCGCCTGGATCGACTGCGTTGATTGCCCGCGCCGAGTTGCGCACCAGCCGCCCGTATTCGCCCGGGTTGGGGCGAGCGACGAAGTACTTGAAGTTGGGCTCGTTCCAGATCTGCCAGGTCCTGATCGGGTCGCGCGGCACGTCCGGGTTTTCGCTCCAGAAGGTGCCCTGCGGGCCGTAGCGTTCGACCGCCTGGCGGGCGAGGGCGTTCCAGCCGCTGCCGGCGCGGCCGGCGATCGGCAGGTGGGCCGGCGCCTTGGCGCCGCCACCGGTTCCCGGCACTGCGGCCACCGGGACCGCCCAGCGCGGCGCACCGTAGAGGAACGGCAGCGGTTCGAGACCGGCTTTGGCGAACGCCTCAACCGTGCTGTCGACCCCTCCCCATTCGATTTGCGAGCCCGGGAAGCGCTGCATCGCCGTCCAATCAATGGCGAAGCGGAGGCTGTCAACGCCGCCGCGCTTCAGGCGTTCGAGCTGGGCGCTCGTGGGCGAGTTTTGCGGCACCGCGCCCCAGAAGTTCGAGGGGACGGCAGCGCCGGCTGGCGCTGCAAAGGCGGCCGAGGTGAGCAGGACAGTGGTGAGCGCCAGGAGCGCCGCCCAGGCGGCGGTGGCGCGTTTTTTGAAGTTCCTCACAGGAGCGTCAACGCTATTGACGCTCGCTGGTTGCGGTCAATTCGAGGATCGAAAGGGCTAATCAGCGGCGGTGATCAGTTCGCGGCGCAGGATCTTCCCCGATGCCGACTTCGGTACCGCGTCGATCTCCTCGATCAAGCGAATCCGCTTCTGCGGCGCGACTCGCTCGCCGACCCAATCCATCAGCTCCCTGTGGTCAAGCTCCGTCCCTGCGGCGACGACGATGAAGGCCTTCGGCAGCTCGCCGGCCTCCTCGTCGGGGACGCCGACGACGGCGGCGTCACTCACCGCCGGGTGGGTCAGCAGCAGCGCCTCGAGCTCGGCCGGTGGCACCTGGTAGCCCTTGTACTTGATCAGCTCCTTGAGGCGATCGACGATCGTGCAGTAGCCCTCCTCGTCGGCGATCCCGATGTCGCCGGTGTGCAGCCAGCCGTCGGGGTCGATCGTCGCCGCAGTCGCCTCCTCGTTATTGAGGTAGCCCTGCATCACCTGGGGGCCGCGGATCCAGACCTCGCCGCGCTCGCCCGAGTCGACCTCCTCCCCGCTCTCGGGGTCGATCAGCTTGCACTCGGTGGCGCGCAGCGGCGGACCGACGGTGCCGATCCGGTTGCGGTCGGGATCCATCGAGATCGTGTGGGTTACCGGGCTCGTCTCGGTCATCCCGTAGCCCTGGCCGACCATGCAGCCGAGCCGCGCTTCGACCGCTTCGACCAGCTCCGGGCCGAGCGGCGCCGCCCCCGACATCAGGAAGCGCAGCGAGGAGAGGTCGGCGTCGTCGATTGCCGGGTGCTTGGCGAGAGCGAGGGCGATCGGCGGCACGACGAAGCCGACGCTGACCCCGTGGCGCTCGATCAGCCCGAGGAACTCGGCGAGGTCGAAGCGCGGCATCGTCACGATCGTCGCCCCGCCGCGCAGGCCGAGGTTCATGATCACCGTCATCCCGTAGATGTGGAAGAAGGGCAGGCAGCCGACCAGCGTGTCGTCCTCGTCGACCCGCAGCACCTCGCCAGTCTGGATCAGGTTGGCGACGAGGTTGCGGTGGGAGAGCATCACCCCCTTCGGCAGGCCGGTGGTGCCGCTCGAGTAGGGCAGCGCGGCGAGGTCGGCGGCGGGGTCGATCGCGGCGAGCGGCGCCGGCTCGGCGCCGAGCAGCTCAGCCAGCGGCGTCGCGCCCTCGGCCTCGCCGACGACAAAGACCTCCTCGACCTCGGCCCGCTCGGCAGCGGCCAGGGCGGTCTCGAGCATTGGCGGCGCGGTCAGCAGGAAGCGGGCGCCGGCATCGTGCAATTGGTGGCCGAGCTCGTGCTCGGTGTAGAGCGGGTTGGCGGTGGTGGCGCGACCGCCGGCGGAAGCGGCAGCGTGGAAGGCGATCGCGTACTCGGGCAGGTTGGGCAGATAGATACCCAATGCGTCGCCCTTGCCGAAGCCGCGGGCGACGAGGCCGCCGCGCATCGCCGCGATCAGCGCACCGAGCTCGCCGTAGGTGATCGTGCGGCCGCTGGGGCCGTCGATCAGCGCTGGCTTCTCGCCGCGCTCTGCCGCGCGCTCGAGCACGAAGCTCGTCACGTCGACGTCCGGAATCGCCAGCTGCTCCTCGCTCACCGCTCGCTCCCCTCGCTCGGTTCCCCTGCGGGGAGACTAATGGCGCACGGCCGGAGCGACGCGCTGGGCCGTCGCTGGCGCGTGGATGCGGGCGCCGTGTCCGGTCCCAGGTGCCGGCCGGACGGCGCCGCCACCGTGGGGGCCGCGGCGACGGGGGCCGCGGCGCCGCGGCGGCTCGGGCCGGAGCGGGCGATGATCGCGCTGCTTCTCCTCGGCCGGGGGCTCGGTGTCGTGCATCCGGCCGGCCCAGAAGACAAACCAGAGCAGGCCAAGGATCGGCAGCTTCATCGCCAGGATCATCAAGACGATCGGCAAGACGCCCATCGGGCGATCTTACGCGCTCGCCAGCAGCGCCTCATCGGCCCGGCGGCGCTGCCAGAGCAGGCCGAGGCAGGGCAGGATGAGCGGAAAGCAGCCGTAGCCGCTGCCGTAGTGCGACCAGACGGTCGGCTCGGGGAAGAGCGCTGGGTCGAGGACGCTCCAGGTCCCGACCGCGAGCACTCCGGCGAGCTCCAGAGCGCAGCAACCGGTGGCGAGCCGCCACCAGCCGGGCCCGGGCCGCGGTAGCGCCAGCGCCGCCAGCAGGTAGACGCTGGCGCTCGCCGCCGAGAGCGTGAAGGCGAGCGGCGCGACCTCGAACTGGGTGGCGATCTGGACGGCGGAGCGAGCGCCGGCGGCAAGCGCCATAAAGGCGTAGGCAGCGACCAGCGCTCGCCCCCAGCCGGGATGGGACTCCGCGGCGGCCGTGGCGGCGGCGCCTCCCGCGCCCCTCACCGGGCTGTTCCTTTTGTCGGAATGGCCGACATAAAGAACAGCTCGGCGGTCACGCGGTTTGCTCGACGCGGACGATGACGACGGCGAGCGCCAGCAGCGCCACGGCGAGCGGGGCCGGGGCGAGGCGGCGGTCGGGGTCGCGGGCGAGGAGGATCCCGACCGGCAGCAGCAGCACCGAAGCCAGCAGGTAGGCGCCGTGGACTGCCGGGTCCCCCGCCCCACCCAGCCGCGTCGTGCCGAGCAGGGCGCCGAGCGCGAGCAGCGCCTCGAGCAGCGCCACGCCGAGCAGCAGGTAGGGACTCGGCTCACGGCGGCGGAGGGCCGCGCCCAGCGACCAGCTGGCAAGGAAGCCCGCGTAAAGGGCACACGCCGTGGCGGCGCGGCCGCTCACGTCGCCAAGGCGGCGTCGCCGTCTTCGGCCGCTCCGCCGTTGCCGGCGGCTCTACCATTCCCCGCTGCCCCGCCGCCGTTGGTCCCGTTGCTGCCGCTGCCACCCCCGTCGCCCTTGCGCCGGCGCAGCCGCCGCCGCAGCAGCCAGGTGGCGATCCCGGTGAACGCCAGCAGCAACGGCGTCAGGCCGAAGGCGAACCAGCCGAGGCGCGGGATCCAGCCAACCACGTTGCCCATGTGCAGCGTCGTCGTCCAGTCCTGCCAGAAGTTGGAGGTAACGGTGTCGTTGGCGGGATTCGGCCAGTAGCGCTCTGCCCGGCCGCTGTAGCGGTCGACGAAGACGCCGTAGTTGCCGGGGTAGAAGCCGTAGGTCCAGGGGTCGACGCCGTGGCTGAACCAGAGTTCGTAGTAGGAGGTCTTTTCACCGCGGTTGGGATTGTTGACCGCCTCCAGCGTCGCGCCGGACGGGGCCGCGGCGGCGGCGCTGGCGATCGCCTCGGACATCATGATTTCCGGGCCTTTGCGCGGCTTCGACTCGAATTCAAAGTCGGACTCGGGCTGGGAGTCCCCGGGCGTGACCGCGAACCAAGCCGCTTCAGTCTGCTTCGGCAGCTCGAAGTTGATCCCGGTGATCGCCCACATCGCCAGGAACGGCAGGGCAACGAAACCGACCACCTTGTGCAGGTCGTAGTTGAGCTTGTAGTTGCCGCCGCCGCGCCGCACCTTGAACCCGCGCCGCCACTTGCGGCGGCCGGGCCACCAGAGGACGAGGCCGGAGATGACGAGGAGCAGCAGGACGATGCCGCTGACCGCCAGGATCAGCCCGCCCCAGGTGCCTTCGTTGCCGAGCATCAGGTCGGTGCCGTCGATCTGCGCCGGCTTGCCGAGGAAGGGAACGTAACCGGACATCTCTTCGCAGCCGAGCGCGCACTCGTGCAGGTTGGCGATGAAGCCCATCACCCCGTGTTCGCGGTCAGTCGTCCCCAGTAGGCGGCCGTCGGTGTCGTCGACCCGGGCCGTCTCGCCGCCGCCGTGGACCTCCCAGGCGTCGCGGTTGCGCCAGATCGAGGCTTCGGAAATCTCGAACTCGGGCAGCTCGCGATGCACCGTCGCCAGCGCCTCCCCCGGCGCGACCTTGGCTGGGCCGGCGGCGGTGTCATAGAGCGATGGGCGCGTCACCTCCTCGATCTCCGGTGCGAAGAGGAGGGCGACTCCCGAGAGCACGACCACCAGCAGCAGCAGGCCGAGCAGGAACGAGGTCCAACGGTGCGCCCGCACCATCCAGCCGCGCAATCGCCGCCGGATCTTCGGCTTGCGGGCGCGCGGCGCCCGCGTTGGCGGCTTTGGGGCAGGGGTCGAGACGGCGAGGTCGGGCAAGGGGGTCTCCTCGGGGTCGGTGGCTGGGGACTGGACTGGGACTGGACTGGGTTTTAGGGTGCCCTAATGAGGGTGCCCTAACGCTACCGAATTCCGAGTACCACCGTCAGGTATGGCGTCATACTGACCCCCCGATGAGCGGGGCCAAGGTCGCGATAGAGCGGGTCGGCGCCGAGCGGACCGAGGAGCTAGGACCGCTCTACATCGCGCTGCACGAGCACCACACGGCGGTCCGGCCGCAGCTCGCCGGCGCCCCGGCGCGCGACGCCGAGGACTCGTGGCGGCGGCGCCGACGGCACTACGAGGACTGGTTGGCGCAGCCGGGAGCCTTTGCGCTACTCGCCCGGCCCGAGAGCGGCGGAGCGGCGGTCGGCTTCGCCGTGGTCACGGTCGAGGACGCCTACGACAGCTGGGACTGCGGCGAGCGGATCGGCGACGTCCACGACATCGCCGTGCTGCCGGCGGCCCGCGGCGCCGGCCTCGGCGGCGAGCTGCTGGCGCGAGTGGCCGCCGAGCTCGCCGCCGACGGCGTCTCCCACTACCGGCTGCTCGTCCTCGACGGCAACGACGACGCGGTCCGCTTCTACGAGCGGTCGGGGATGACCACCGTCGTCCACCAGATGCTGGGACGCACCGGGGCCTGAGGCCTTTGGCGCCTTTGTCCCCTACGTGGGGGACAAAGGCGCCAATCTCACTCGACCCGGCGGAAGATCAGGTCGAAGTCGGTGCGCCAGTTCTCGCCGTCCTCGGCCAGCTCCCAGCGGCCGCGAATCGTCGCGCCGTCGTCCTCGAAGCGGCCGCTGAAGCGCTGCGCGAAGGGCTCGCCGTGCCGCCATAGCGTCCATTCCTCGGCGTCGATGCTCATCTCGTAGACGCGGCAGACGCCGCGGTCGTCGGTGTAGAGCTGGTACCAGCGGCCCTCGGCGGCGTCGCAGCCGATCACCGCGACGGTGTTCGGCGCCTCGGGCAGCGAAACCTCGGTCCGCTCGATCATCAGCTGGCCGGTCTCGTTCCACTCGAAGCTGGCGCTCGCCTCGCCCGGCCAGGGCTCGCCGCCCGGCGGGATCGCTTCCATCGTCCAGTTCCCGAGCAGCGGCTCGAGCTTCTTCAGGGCCTCCTCGGCGGTCGGTTGGTCCATCGCAATCTCCTCTCTAGTCGTCTTCCAGCAGGTCCTCTAACGCTGCGCCGCTGAGCACCGACTGCGGGTGTTCGGCGGCGACGTCGGAGCCTGGTTCGGCGGCCTCGTCTTTGCGCTTGATCAGCAGCCATTGCGGCTTCCCGCCGCGGCCGGTGCGCTGCAGAGCGAAGCCACCGCGCAGCTTTTCGCCATGCAGGACAAATACCGCATGACCGCGCTCGAGCGCCTCCGGCCAGGGCACCCGACCCCCCTGCTCGTAGGGTCCGCGGTCCCAGACGATCACCCCGCCGCCGTCGGTGCGGCCCTCGAAGTCGTTGTGGGAGAGCTCGTGATCCTCGACCTCGATCGCCATCCTTTTTACCGCCGGGTCCATCGAGGGCCCTTTCGGCACCGCCCAGGAGCGCATCGCGCCTTCGACCTCGAGCCGCAGGTCCCAGTGGTGGGCGGTCGCCGCGTGCTCCTGGACGACGAAGACGCCCGCGGCGACGCCGCGGATCGCGAACTGCTCGTGCCCCTCGGGCTTCACCTCCTCGACCTCCACCCCGGTGATCGCGGCGCCACGCGGTCCCTCGTGGAGGAACTCGAGCAGCGAGTCGACCGCAGCGCGCGGGCCCTCGGCGTGGACCTGGACGGTGCCGCCCTCTTGCTCGTTCCGCACCCAGCCCAGCACCCCGAGGTCCTGCGCTCGACGGAGCGCCGTTTCGCGGAAGCCGACGCCCTGGACCGAGCCTCGCACCGTCGCCCGCACCGCCGCCTCCGCCTTTGCTTTGGCCATCTAGGCTGAGGGTAAGCGATGGCCGTGCCTACCACGACGACGACGACGAAGCTCGTTTACGACTTCTCTGAGGGCTCGCGGGAGATGCGCGACCTGCTCGGCGGCAAGGGCGCCAACGTCGCCGAGATGACCAGGGTGCTTGGCGCCGAGCGCGTCCCCGCCGGCTTCACGATCACCACCGAGGCCTGCGTCACCTACCTGCGCTCGGGCGGCGAGATGCCGGCCGGGCTCGAGGACGAGGTCGCCGCGGCGCTGGCGCGGCTGCAGGAGCGCGCCGGCCGCACCCTCGGCGACCCCGAGGACCCACTGCTGGTCTCGGTCCGCTCCGGCGCCCGCGAGTCGATGCCGGGGATGCTCGACACCGTCCTCAACCTCGGCCTCGGCGACCGCGCCGTCGCCGGGCTCGCCGCCGCGACCGGCAACGAGCGCTTCGCCTGGGACTCCTACCGCCGCTTCTGCCAGATGTTCGGCAACGTCTGCAAGGGGATCCCCGGCGAGCACTACGAGGCGCTGATCGCCGCGGCCAAGCGCGAGGCGGGGGTCGAGGACGACGTCGAGCTCTCGGTCGCCGACCTGCAGGCGCTGACCGAGCGCTTCAAGGCGCTCTACACCGAGGAGACCGGCGAGCAGTTCCCGCAGGACCCCGGCGAGCAGCTGCGCGACCGCGATCGCCGCCGTCTTCGACTCCTGGCGCGGCGCCCGCGCGGTCTCCTACCGCCGCATCAACGGCATCCCTGAGGAGTGGGGCACCGCGGTCAACGTCCAGCAGATGGTCTTCGGCAACAAGGGCGAGCGCTCGTGCTCGGGGGTCGCCTTCTCGCGCGACGAGATCACCGGCGGGCCCGAGCCGAGCGGCGACTTCCTCGTCAACGCCCAGGGCGAGGACGTCGTCTCCGGTGTCCGCACCCCGCGTGACCTGGCCGAGATGGCGACTCTGATGCCCGACGCCCACGCCGAGCTGCTGGAGATCCTGCGCACGCTCGAGCGCCACTACGGCGACATGCAAGACACCGAGTTCACGGTCGAGGAGGACAGCCTCTTCATGCTGCAGACGCGGAGCGCGAAGCGCCCGGCCCAGGCCGCGGTCCGCTTCGCGGTCGACGCCGTCGGCGAGGGGCTGCTCGACCGCCCGGCGGCGCTGGCGACGATCGACGCCAGTCGCCTCGACGCCCTCCTCCACCCCACATTCGCCCCGGACGCCGAGTTCGAGGTGCTGGCCCGCGGGGTCGCCGCCTCGCCCGGCGCCGCCGCGGGCGCGATCGTCTTCACCTCGACCGACGCCGTCGCCGCCCACGCCCAGGGCCGCGACGTGATCCTCGTCCGCCCCTTCACCGAGGCCGAGGACGTCGCTGGCTTCCACGCGGCGCGCGGGATCGTCACGGCGGAAGGCGGCAAGGCCTCGCACGCGGCGCTGGTCGCCCGCGGCATGGGCAAGCCCTGCGTTTCCGGCGCCCGGACGCTCGAAATCGACCTCGAAGCGCGCACCGTGACCGTCGGCGAGACCGTCCTGCGCGAGGGCGACGCGCTGGCGATCGACGGCTCGGAGGGCATCGTGACCACCGCCGAGGTGCCGTTGCAGGAGGTCGAGATCAGCCCCGACCTGGAGACCGTGCTCGAGTGGGCCGACGCGATCCGCCGCCTGCGCGTCCGCACCAACGCCGACACCCCCGCCGACGCCGCCCGCGCGCGGGAGTTCGGGGCCGAAGGGATCGGCCTCTGCCGCACCGAGCACATGTTCATGGCAACCGAGCGGCAGCCGCTGATGCGGGCGCTGATCATGGCCGAGGATGAGGACGACCGGCGCCAGGCGCTCGACGCTCTGCTGCCGATGCAGCAAGGCGATTTCGAAGGGATCTTCGAGGCGATGACGGGACTGCCGGTCACGGTCCGCCTGCTCGACCCACCGCTGCATGAGTTCATGCCCCGCGCCGAGGATCTGGCGCGCGAGCTCGAGCAGGCTCGCAACGAGGAGGACGCCGAAGCGGTGGCTCGGCTCGAGCCGATCCTCGACCGCGTCCACGCTCTCTCGGAGACCAACCCGATGCTCGGCACCCGCGGCGTCCGGCTCGGCCTCTTGCACCCGGAGATCTACGAGATGCAGGCGCGGGCGCTGCTGCGGGCGGCGCGTGGCGTCGCCGAGCGCACCGGCACGGCGCCAAAGGTCGACCTGATGATCCCGCTGGTCGCCTACGAGCAGGAGCTGGCGACGATGCGCGAGCTGATCGAGCGGGTCGCCGCCGAGGAGGGCAACGCCGCCGAGCTCGAGATCGGGACGATGATCGAGCTGCCCCGCGCCTGCTTCGTTGCCGACCGGATCGCCGCCATCGCCGACTTCTTCTCCTTCGGCACCAACGACTTGACCCAGACCGCGCTCGGCTTCTCCCGCGACGACATCGAGGGCCTGATCGTCGACCGCTACATCGAATCCGGGATCATCGACCGCAGCCCGTTTGAGACGATCGACAAGCCCGGCGTCGGCTGGCTGGTCCGGCTCGCCGCCTGGGTCGGCCGCGAGGCGCGGCCCGACCTCGGCCTCGGCGTCTGCGGCGAGCACGCCGGCGACCCCGAGTCGATCGAGTTCTTCGACCGCGCCGGGATCGACTACCTCAGCTGCTCCCCGTACCGGGTGCCGATCGCGCGCGTCGCCGCGGCGCAGTCGGCGATCGCCGCCTCCGACGCCGCCTCCTGAACTTGTATACCGATATTTCCCGCCCTATAGGGAGGGAAATATCGGTACCCCGATATTTCCCTCCTAGGCCGGTGGGGGGCGGAGCGGGTCTGAGCCGTCCCAGCCGGCGGCGGCCTCGCGGACCATCGAGAAGAAGCCGCGCAGGCCCTCGCTGTCGGCGTGGAGCTCGATGTCGTGGCCGAAAGCGGCCCCCGCATCGTGCAAGCTGGATTCGACGTCCCCGAGGCGGGAGCTGAGGTACTCGGGCAAGCCGCGCGCGGTGAGTTCCGCGAGCACCGTCTCGCGCGTCTCCGACGGCACCGCGTAGCCGACGTGCTGCAACCGCGGGGTGCCGTCGCCATTGCCCCGGAAGCGCTCGCTGACCCGCTCCGGCTCGAGCCTCGCGACCTGGATCAGCTCGGTCGGCCGGCCGTTGCAGACCCCGAACGCCGCCCCATGGACGAACTCGGCCGGCTCGCCGCGCGAGCTCACGTCTTCGACCGGCACGTCCTCGAGGTAGAAGAAGGGGCCGGCGCCAAACTGCTCGTTGAGGCGCCGAACTGCCGGCTCGATCGCATCGACGACGTAGGCGAGGTGGTGGATCTGGCCGAGGTCGGGATGTGCGGAAGCGGCGGCCATGCGCGCGCCTACGCTACAGCGCGAGCGAAAGCGGCTCTTCGAGCAACGCTCTGATCCGCGCCAGGAACTCGGCGGCGTCGGCGCCGTAGAGGATGCGGTGGTCGCAGGCGAGGGTGACGTCCATCAGGTGGGCGATGGCGTGCTCGCCGTCGCGGACCACGGGGCGCTCCTCGATCGCGCCAACCGCGAGGATCGCCGCCTGGGGCGAGTTGATCACCGCGCCGAAGTTGCGGATCCCGAACATACCGAGGTTGGAGACAGTGAAGGTGCCGCCGGAGAGCTCTGGCGGGGTGATCGAGCCGTCGCGGACTTTGGCCGCCACGGTCCGTGCGTCCTGGGCGATCTGCGCGAGGCCCTTCTTGTCGGCGTCGAAGACGGTCGGCACCACCAACGCGTCCTGGGCCGCGACGGCGACGCCGACGTTGACCCGCGAGTAGAGCTCGAAGCGCCCGTCCTTATAAGCGCCGTTGGCCCGCGGGAACTCCTTCAGCGCCAGCGCGCAGGCCTTGACCACCATGTCGTTGAACGACGGCACGACCTGACCCTCGGGCGTCGCGGCTTTCAGCCGCTTGCGTCCCTCGACCGCGGCCGACATATCGACCGTGGCCTCGAGGTAGAAGTGCGGCGCCGTCGCCTTCGACTCCGCCATGCGGCGAGCGATCACTTCCTGCAGCTTGGAGAGCTCCTCGACCGTGGTCTCGCCCTTGGCGGTTTCGGTTGCTGCTGACGGCGTCCCGCCGGCCGCGTCCGCAGTCGCCGCGGGACCTGCGTCCTGCGCAGCGTTCTTCACGTCCTTCTTGACGATTCGTCCTCCGGGGCCGGTGCCGGTCAGGGTCGCGAGGTCGACCCCGAGCTCCTCGGCCAGCCGCCGTGCCACCGGCGAGGCCTTGACCCGCTCGCCGGCGTGGCCGGCGCTCTCCGACTCCGGAGGGGTTCGGGTGCGTTCGTCGTTTTGCCCGTCTGGCGGGACAAAGGACGAACGCTCTTCGGCCGGCGCGCTCGGGTCGCTCGCGCCGTTGCCGTCCCCCACCACCGCGATCGGGGCTCCGATCGCCAGGGTGTCACCCTCTTGGGCGAGGATCTCGGTCAGGGTGCCGGCGACGTCGGCTTCGTAGGCCATGTTTGCCTTGTCGGTCTCGATTTCGACCAACTCGTCGCCGATCGCGACCTTGTCGCCGACCTGCTTTAGCCAGGTGAGGATCGTCCCCTCCTCCATCGAGTCGGAGAGCCGGGGCATGACGACTTCGCTCATCGGGCGAGGCCGAGGGTGTGGAGGATCGCGGCGGCGATCCGCTCTTCGGTTGGCATTGCCGCCAGCTCGAGCTCCTTGGCGTAGGGCAGCGGCACTTCGGCCATGCCGAGGCGCTCGACCGGAGCGTCGAGATCGTCGAAGCAGGCGAGCTGGATGCGGGCGGCGAGCTCGGCGGTGACGCCGTAGGTCGGCCAGCCCTCCTCGATGCAGAGGGCGCGGTTGGTCTTGGCGACCGAGGCGGCGACGGTCTCGACGTCGAGCGGGCGCAGGCTGCGGAGGTCGATTACCTCGACCGAGACGCCTTTCTCGGCCTCCAACTGGTCGGCGACTCTGAGCGCCCGCACGGTGGCGAAGGAGTGGGTGACGAGGGTCAGGTCAGAACCCTCGCGGGCGACCGCCGCGAGGCCGATCGGCGTCACCAGCTCCGGATCGACGTCAACCTCGCCCTTCTCTTTGTAGATCGGCAGGTTCTCGATCACCAGCACCGGATCATCGTCGCGGATCGCCGCCTTCAGCAGCCCCTTGGCGTCGGCGGGGTTTGCCGGGGAGACGACCTTGAGGCCGG
This sequence comes from uncultured Actinomycetes bacterium, assembly GCA_963729055.1. GTDB lineage: Bacteria > Actinomycetota > Thermoleophilia > Solirubrobacterales > 70-9 > VAYN01. The sequence continues at coordinate 696,286 of CAVSMQ010000010.1, forward strand.
GGGTACCGGCGAACCAGGCGTCGAAGGACTGCGAGTGCTGGGCGGTGAGCTGGTTGCCGGCCCCGTTCGGGGTGCGAATCACCAGCGGGCAGCGGACCTCGCCGCCGAACATGGCGCCGATCTTGGCTGCGTGGTTGACGACCTGGTCCATCGCGACGAGGAGGAAGTTGAGGGTCATGATCTCGACGATCGGGCGCTCGCCGAGCATCGCGGCGCCGACCCCGGCGCCGACGAAGCCCTCCTCGGAGATCGGCGTGTCGCGGACGCGGTCGGGGCCGAACTCGTCGAGCAGGCCGGCGGTCACCTTGTAGGAGCCGTCGAAGACGCCGACCTCCTCGCCCATCACAAAGACGCTGGGGTCGCGCTGCATCTCCTGGCGCATCGCGAGGCGTAGGGCCTCGCGGTAGGTCATTACCTCGGTGCCGGCCGTCGCCGGCTCGGCAACGCTGGGGTCCGCTTTGGCCTCGGTGGCGGCGCTCACTCGCCCAGGCCCCCGGAGAAGACAAGCTCGCGCTCGCCGAGCGGGCTGCCGAGCGCCATCCGTTCGAACTGATCGCTCGAGCCCGGCGCGTACATCCCCGCTGCGAGGCGATTGACGTCGGGCGCGGGGTCCGACTCGGCGAAGGCGACCGCACGCTCGACCGCAGCTTCGGCCGCGGCATCAGCGGCGGCGAATTGCTCGTCCTCGACTCCGCGCTCGCGCAGCAGCGCCTTGGTCCGCTCGATCGGGTCGGCCAGCTTGCGCTCCTCGATCTCCTCCTTGGTGCGGTAGGCGAGGCCGGCGTCGGCGACCGAGTGGCCGCGGTGGCGGTAGGTGATCGCCTCGAGCACGGCCGGCTTGCGCTCCTCGCGGGCGGCGCTGAGCAGGCGGCCGGAGGCCTCGATCACGGCCTCGAGGTCGTCGCCGTCGACCCGCTCGCCGGTCATCCGGTAGGCGCCGGCGCGCTTGAAGAGGTCGGGCTCGGCCGAGGCGCGCTCGACGCTCGTCCCCATCCCGTACTGGTTGTTGATGACGAGGAAGACGACCGGCAGGTTCCAGACCGCCGCCAGGTTCAGCGACTCGTGCCAGGCGCCCATGTTGACGGCGCCGTCGCCGAGCTCGCAGAGCACCGCCTGCGGCGCGCTGCGGCGGACGAGGGAGAGCGCCATCCCGGTCGCGATCGGCAGTTGGCCGCCGACGATCCCCCAGCCGCCGTAATAGCCGCGGGAGACGTCGAGCAGGTGCATCGAGCCGCCGCGGCCGTGGGCGCAGCCTTCACGGCGGCCGAACAGCTCGGCCATCACCGCGTCCGGCGAGACGCCGCGGGCGAGGGCGAAGCCGTGGCAGCGGTAGCCGGTGACCAGCAGGTCATCCGCCTCCATCGCGGCGACGGTGCCGACGGTGGCCGCCTCCTGGCCGGAAGAGAGGTGGCAGTAGCCGCCGATCCGGGCTGCCTTGTACTGGCGCTCGGCGGCTTCCTCGAAGTGGCGGATCAGGACCATCTCGCCGTAGAGGCCGAGGAGGTCGGTGGGCGGGGCCACGGTCAGGGTGGTCGACATGGGGCTATGCCTCCTCGAAGTAGTCGGGGTGTTCCTCGCGGATGCGGGGGATCTCGCGCAGGACCATGCGCAGGTGGTGGCGCAGGGCGCGCTCGGCGCCATCGGGGTCGCGAGCGCCGACGGCGGTGGCGATCTCGCGGTGCTCGACCACCATCTCGGGCATGTAGTCGGGCAGGCTGAGGCTGAGCCGGCGCAGGCGGTTGAGGTGGGACTTGGCCCGCTCGGAGACCGGCCAGACGGCTTGGTGGCCGGATAGGTCGCAGAGGTAGCGGTGGTAGGCGTCGTCGAGCAGGTACCAGGCATCGAGATCGCCGCTCTCGCGGACCCGTTCCTGCGAGCGGAGGTTTTCCTCCAGCGCGGCGACGTCTTCTTCGCCGGCCTGTTCGGCGGCGGGCCGGATCGCCGCGCACTCGAGCGCCTCGCGGATGAACTGGGCGTCTGAGATCGCCTGGATGCTGATCCGGGCGACGTAGGTGCCGAGCTGGGGGACGACCTGGACCAGGCGGTCGTCACGGAGGCGGCCGAGGGCCTCGCGAATCGGGGTGCGGCTGACGCCGAAGCGGTCGGCGAGCTCGTTCTCGGAGAGCTTGGCGCCGGGCGGGAGCTCGGCGCGGACGATCGCGTCGCGGATCGCGGCTTGGACAAAGGGGCGGGCGGGGCCGCGTTTGGCGGCGGGGTCGGGGACGGCGCGGAGCGGGGTCGGCTCCGCCACTAAACCGCCCCGCCGAGTACGAGGAAGCACGCGCCGGCGCCGGGACCACAGGACATTGGGGAGGTCCCGGCGCCGGCTAGCTCCGCTGCCACGGCCCCACCTGGGGGCGACGTGTGCGCGAGCACTGCGGCGGCCGGCGCACTGGCAACTGCCCTGGGGTGAAGGCAGCGAGGGGAACCGGTGGCGGCCATACCGTCCATGACTTGCATACTAGTATCCCAAGCGGCGGAGGTCGAGGGTTTGGGACGAAACTTGGGACGAGCGGGTGGCGTGGGCGTGGGCGCGTACCGGCCGCGCCGGGGAATTGGCACCTTTTGCATGTGGGGGATGTAAAAGGCGCCAAACCGCACCGTAGCCCTTGTCGCGTGGGCGGTTGGGGGTTAGGCGGCGGCTGGGGCCTCCGCCCCGCTTTCGTCCGCCGCGGACCTTGGGGCGGGGAGCAGTTGGACTAGGGCGGCGACTACGAGACTCACCGCGGCTACGCACAAGAGCGCGGCCTCGAATGCCGCCGTGAAGTCGCCTTCGGGGCCGATCGCGCCGTAGAAGACGGCGCCGATGGCGGCGACGCCGATCGTGTTGCCGACCTGCTGGGCGGTGGAAAGGACGCCGGAGGCGGCGCCGGCGTGGCGCTCCTCCATGCCGCCGACCACGGTCGCGACCAAGGGCGCGGTGAGGAGGCCCATGCCGATGCCGTCGACGGCGAGGGCCGGAACCAGCAGCCAAGGGGAACCGCCGGTGCCGATCGCCGCCACCGTCGTCGCCAGGCCGAGCAGGGCGACGGCGCGGATCACGCCGCCGGCGGCCAGGACTTGGCGGCCGAAGCGCGGGGCGAGCGCTTCCGCTCCCACCGAGGCCGCCAGGTAGCCGGCGGCGAGGGCGGTGAAGACCAGGCCCGAGTCGAGGGCACTGAGGCCGCAGCCCTCCTGCAGGTAGACGGCGAGGACGAGGAAGAAGGAAGCCATACCGGCGTAGAACACAACCGATGATGCAACTCCCACCGCGAAGGCCCGCTCCTGGAAGAGCACTGGGTCGACCAGCGGCGAGCCGCCGGTTGCAGCGAGGCGGCGCTGGCGGACGACGAAGGCGGCGCCGAGGGGCAGCGCCGCGGCAAGGCTGGCGAAGGTCCAGAGCGGCCAACCCTCGGGCCGGCCCTCGATCAGCGGCAGGACGATCGCGACCAGGGTCGTGCCGGCCAGCGCCGCGCCCGGCACGTCGAGCCGCTCGCCGCGCTCGGAGCGCGACTCAGCAAGGGCGCGGGGCGCCAGCGCCAGGGCGACGATCCCGATCGGGACGTTGACCAGGTAGCAAGCCCGCCAGCCGAGGCCGAAGAGATCGAGTTCGATCAGGGCGCCGCCGATCAACTGGCCGCTGACCGCCGCCAGCCCCATCACCAGGCCGTAGACGGTGACCGCCTGGCGGCGGGCCGGGCCGTCGAAACTGACGCCGATGATCGAGAGGACCTGGGGCGCGAAGAGAGCGGCACCGACTCCCTGCACGACGCGGGCGGCGAGCAGGACCTCGATGCTCGGGGCGGCGCCGCAAAGCGCCGAGGCGGCGGTGAAGAGGACGAGGCCGCCGACGAAGAGGCGGCGGCGGCCGAGCAGGTCGCCGAGCCGGCCGCCGACGATCAGCAGCGAGGCGATCGCGATCGCATAGGTCGCGACGACCAGCTGGATCTGGCCGTCGCTGGCGCCGAGGTCAGCCTGGGTCGCCGGGATCGCGACGTTGACGACGAAGAAGTCGAGGACGAAGACGAAGGTGCCGGCCATCAGCACGGCCATCGTCAGAGCCCCCGCTTTTGCAGATTCTTGGCGGTGCTGCGCTTGGGTTCTCATGACGGCCAGACTGCCCGCCATGGGTAAGCGCGTCGATTACCTGGGAGGTAAGGCGGCGATAGTGGCGGCGTCGGCGGGGAAGAAGGACTCGATCGAGAGCTCGGCGACGGTGACGTCGACCGCGGTGCCGAAGGTCGCAATCGTGCCGAAGAAGCGCAGCTCTTCGTCCTTCGGGCCGCGAACGCGGAGGGGCACGAAGACGTCGTGCTCGCTCTCCGGCACGTCGGCTGGGTCGGGGCCGGGGTAGGAGGAGAGCTCTTCGATCAGTCCGGAGATCGCCGGGTCGCCGGTCAGCCGCAGCTGGCGCTCGAGCCGGCGCAAGGTGTGGGCGCGCCACTCGCCGAGGTTGAGGATCCGCGGTGCCATGCCTTCCGGGTGGAGCGAGATCCGCAGCGCGTTGGCTGGCGGCTCGAGCAAATGAGAGGCGACGCCGTCGGTGAAGATCGCCAGGCCGCGGTTGGCGGCGACCAGCTCCCAGTGGCGGTCAACGACGACCGCCGGGTAAGGGTCGTGGGCGGAGAGCACCTGCTCGATCGCCTCGCGGATCGGCGTCAGGCCGGGGTCCTCGTAAGCGAGCTGGCGGTACTCGGGCGCGTAGCCGGCGGCGATCAGCAGTTCGTTGCGCTCGCGCAGCGGCACTTCGAGGTTGGCGGCGAGGCCGATCACCATCTCGCGGCTGGGGTTCGCGCGCCCGGTCTCGAGGAAGCTGATGTGACGGGCCGAGACGCCGGCGTCGAGGGCCAGCTCGAGCTGGCTGCGGTGGCGCCGCCGTCGCCACTCGCGCAGCAGCGGCCCGACGCCCGATTCGGTCGTCGCGGAAGCCATGCGCCCAGCGTACCCCGGCTCGCCTTCAGCCGACCCTGACGGGGCCCAAACGCTGCGGCGGCCCCGATCTCGACCGGGGCCGCCGGGCGCTTTCGTCGGGGCCGTGGGAACGCACCCTCGGCGACGAGCGACTTTGGTCGCAGCGCCTTGTGCCGAGTAGACCGCTTGGACACCCCGGCCCGTTTCGTTGGATTTCGTTGGCCGCGATGACTAGCCCGAAAGGGCGGCGCGGCGGCGTTCGAGCTCGGCCCGCTCGACCGCGTTGGCGCTCAGCGCCGCGGCCCGCGAGTAGGCGGCGGCCGCGGCCTCCCCTTCCCCACGCCGCCGCAGCAGCTCGGCGTGGGCCGCATGCAGCGGCGCGTAGGTCTCGAGTTTCGGCTCGGCGAGCAACGGCTCGAGCAGCTCCAGTCCCGCCTCCGGCCCCTCCGCGAAGCCGACCGCGGCGGCACGGTTGAGCGCCACCACCGGCGAGGGGTCGAGCTCGGCGAGAGCGCCGTAGAGCGCCGCCACCTGGGTCCAGTCGGTCTGCTCGGGATCGGGCGCTTCGACGTGGAGTGAGTCGATCGCCGCCTGCAGCGTGTAGCGCCCCGGCGGGGCAAGCCGAATCGCCCGCGCCAGCGCCTGGCGGCCGCGGGCCAGCTCGTCCTCATCCCAGCGCGAGCGATCCTGCTCGCCGAGCCCGACGTAGACGCCCTCGGCATCGGTCCGGGCGGCGGCGCGCGCGTCGAGCAGCAGCATCAGCGCCAAGCAGGCCCCAGGCCTCGCCCTCGTCGGGCATCAACTGGGTCAGCAGCATCGCCAGCCGGATCGCCTCGGCGCAGAGGTCGGGCCGCACCAGCTCCTCGCCGGCGGTCGCCACATAGCCCTCGTTGAAGATCAGGTAGAGGACACGGAGGACGCCGCGCAACCGCTCCGGCAACTCCTCGTCGGCGGGCACCCGGTAGGGGATCCCGGCGTCGGCGATCTTGCGCTTGGCGCGGACGATCCGCTTGCCCATCGTCGGCTCGGCGACGAGGAAGGCACGGGCGATCTCGCCGGTGGTGAGGCCGCCGAGCGTGCGCAGAGTGAGCGCCTCGCGGGCGGCAAGGTCGAGCGCCGGATGGCAGCAGGTGAAGATCAGCCGCAGCCGGTCGTCCTCGATCGCGCTTCCCTCGCTCATCTCACTCACTTCCGGCTCCCCTTCCGTCTCTTCGCCTTCCAGCGTCATCAGCTCGCCGAGCCGCTCGGCCCGGTCGATGACCGAGCGGCTGCGGCGGATGCGGTCGATCGCCTTGCGCCGGGCGGCGACGGTCAGCCAGGCGCCGGGTCGGTCCGGGACACCGTCGCGGCGCCAGCTCGCGAGCGCCGACTCGAAGGCGTCCTGGACCGCGTCCTCGGCGAGCTGGAAGTCGCCGACCTGGCGGATCAGCGTCGCCAGCACGGCGCCGCGGTCCTCGCGGAACGCCGCCTGGATTGCGGTGGCGACCGCGTCGCCACCGCCCTGCGCAGGCGCCGGGATCACGCCCCGGTCGCCGCCGCTTCTTCGGCGACTCGGGTCGCCTCCTCGAGCGTCATCTGCGGCCGCACCTCGACCTTGCCGTAGCGGGCGATCGGCAGGCTGGCGGCGATCTTCACCGCCTCGTCGAGGTCGGCGACATCGACCAGCCAGTAGCCGCCGAGGATCTCCTTGGTCACCGCGAAGGGGCCGTCGGTGAGCTCGGTCTCGCCGTCGGCGACCTGCACCGTGGTCGCCGCCTCGGAGCCGTGCAGGCGGCCGTTGGCAAGCAGGGCGCCGCGTGCAGTCAGCTCTTCGGCTCGCTCCATCCATTCCGGGCGCTCGGCGTTTCGCCTCGCGGTCTCGGCGGCGTCTGCCTCGTCGGCGTAGAAAAGGAGCATGTAATTCGGCATCGGAACCTCCCAAATCGTGTTCGCCACGTGCGTAGTGGCCTTTGACCATACGACGCACGCGGCGAAGCGATTTGGACAGGCGCGAAGCACAGCCGGCCAGGGCTCATGGCACGAGACCGAGAAGGCGACCGGGGCGGCCGCCAGTGAGATCAGCGCCACCGCGATCGACTGCTCGACCCAGCGCACCACCCGGCTCTGCTTCTTCTTCATGCTTTCCATCGCGATCGTTCCTTTTCTCTCGTTGCCGGCCGCCTCGGGGGCGGTCGATTTCGGAGCAGCCTGCGCCGGCGCCGTTGCAGTGCCGCTGCCCGACCGTTGCGGCCAGACGCACTGCCGCTGCAACGGCCGCTGCAACGCTCGCCGGGCACGATCGGGCCATGTCGATCAGCGAGTCACCACCACCGTCCTCATCGAGGACCGCTTCCAAGGCCTCCCCGAGATGGCCCACGGCCGCTAGCGTCACTGGCCAGATGGCAGAGCGCGCTCGGCGCCGACGGCGTCGAGGTGCGGCTGCGGCGCCGGTCCCGACCGGCCGCTGGCTCGGGCTCGAGCGGCAGCGGGCGGCAGCGCCGAGCTGCTCGACGGCGAGACCCTGCTCGCCGAGGCGGCCCGGCGGCGCTGGCGATCGAGACGCCGCCGCCGGTCTCACCGCTCGAAGCGGGCACCGCCGCGCGGCGCTTCCTCGGCCACCAGCACCACCCCGCGCCCCACTGCGTCGTCTGCGGCCCCGAGCGGACGGCGGGTGACGGGCTGCGGATCTTCCCCGGGCCGGTCGCCGGCCGCCGCCTCGTCGCCGCCCCCTGGGTGCCGGAGCCGGAGGGCGCCGACGGCGAGGGCGGATCGGGCCGGAGCTGGTCTCGGCGGCTTTCGACTGCGCCCAGCTCTGGGCGCTGATCGCCCACGCTCCACCCGACACCGAGGACCTCGTCGTCACCGCGGGTCTCGAGCTGCAACTTGCTGCGCCCGGTCCACGCCGGCCAGCCTCACGTCCTCCTCGGCTGGCCGATTGGCCGCCAGGGGCGCGCCTGGCTGGCCGGCGCGGCGCTCTTCGACCTCGACGGCGAGCTCTGCGCCGTTGGCCGCCAGCGGGCGGCGATCACCAGCTGGGGACTGCCGCTCGGAATCGGCGCCCGGCCCTCCTGAGGTCCGCGTAGACTCGGCGGCAGCGATGGCCGCACCGACTTACGGTGACGATCCTTGCGGCGGATGGGGAGCCGCCGCGCGAGTTCGCCAGCGCCGAGCAGGCCCTCGCCGAGGCAAAGCAGCTGCAGCCGGGCGCCCAGATCGGCATCCACAGCGGCGCCGCGGAGGAGGCACGGGCGCTGGCCGCGCTGCTCAGCGCCGCGGCCGAGCCGGACCAGGTGCTCGCCTCCGAGGCGGTGCGGGCGCTGACTCGCGGCGGCGGCGAGCACGCCTTCCGCGAGCTCGGGACGGGAGTCGTACTCGACGGGCGGCGACCCGGTCGCCGCCTGGGAGCTGCTCTGGAGCGAGCCGCCGCCGCGCACCCGGGTCCGCCTCTGCGGCGCGCGGCGCGCTCGAGATCGACGGCCGCGACCTGGCGCCCGGGCTGCCGGGCGGCCAGGCCGGCGCCCTGCTCGACTACCTGCTGACCCGCCCCGAGCGCAGCGCCAGCCGCGACGAGCTGATCGCGATCACCTGGCCGCAGCGAGCCGCCGCAGGACCCGGGGGCGGCGCTGCGGCCGCTGCTCTCGCGGCTGCGGCGGGCGCTGGCGCCGGCGACGATCGAGGGGCGCGAGCAGCTGCGGCTGACCCTGCCGGAGCCGGTCTGGCTCGACGTCGACGAGGCCGCCGCCGCGGTCGAGGCGGCCCGCGACGCGGCCCGGCGCGGCGCCTGGGAGAGCGCGCGCGAGCAGGCGGCGGCGGCGCTCGAGCTGCTCGGCCCGGGCTTCCTGCCCGGCCAGGAGGGCGAGTGGGCGGAGGCGCGGCGCCGCGAGCTAGAGGAGCTGCGCGCTGGAGGCGCTGGAGCTGCTGGCGCGCTGTGGCGCTCGCGCTCGGCGGCGGCGAGCGGAGCCGCCGCCGAGCGCGGCGAGCCGCGAGCTGATCGCCCGCTCGCCGTACCGCGAGACCGGCCACCGCTTCCTGATGGAGGCGCTCGCCGCGGGCGGCAACGCGGCCGAGGCGCTGCGCGTCTACGAGGAGCTGCGGGTGCTGCTGCGCGAGGAGCTCGGAGCGGCGCCGGCGCCCGAGGTCCAGGCGCTGCACGAGCGGCTGCTGGCCGGCGAAGGCGGCGGCACGACTGCCCCGGCCGAGCCCGCCGCGACCGCCGCCCCGGCACCGAGGCGTGGCGCTGCCGAGCGTGCTGGCGCCGCGCGACTCCTCCGCCTTCGTCGGCCGCGAGCCCGAGCTCGACGCGCTGCGGCGCCGCCTGGCGCGAGGCGCGCGCAGGCAACCGCCGGCTCGTCTTCGTCGCCGGCGAGCCGGGCATCGGCAAGACGCGCCTGCTGAGCGAGCTGGCCCGCGAGGCGCAGCCCGACGGCACCGTCCTCTACGCCGCCTGCCAGGAGGAAGCGCTGCGTCTCCTACCAGCCGTTCGTCGAGGCGCTGCGGCGAGCGCTCCGGCGGCCGGCCCTGGCCGGAGCTGGCGTCGCCCGACCCGTCCGACGCGACCCCGGAGACGCGCCGCTACCTGCTCTTCGAGGCGATCGTCGACGCTGCTCGACAGCTCGCCGACCGGGCGCCGCTGGTGCTCGTCCTCGACGACCTTCGCTGGGCCGACCGGGCGACGCTGCACCTGCTCCGCCACCTGATCCGGGCGCCGCGAGCCGGCGCCGCTGCTGATCGTCGGCGCCTACCGCGAAGCCGAGGTCGACGCCGGGCACCCGCTCGCCGACCTGCTCGCCGACCTGCGCCGCGACCGCCTCTTCGAGCGGCTCTCGCTCGACGGCCTCGACGAGGGCGCGGTCGGCGAGCTGATCGCCCTGCACGCCGGCCACGAGGCTGCCTCGGCGGCGTGGTCGGGACGCGTGCACGCCCACACCGAGGGCAACCCGTTCTTCGTCGAGGAGGTGATGCGCCACCTGATCGAGACCGGCGTCCTCTTCGAGCGCGGCGGCCGCTGGTCCTCGGCGCTGACCGCCGGACGAGATCGGCGTCCCCGAGGGCGTCGCGCGAGGTGCTCGGCGACCGCCTCGCCCGCCTCTCCGAGCTGCCGCGCCGCCCTCGCCGCTGCCGCCGTGCTCGGCCGCGAGCTTCCGCTTCGAGACTGGCGGCAATAAGAGCCACGAGGAAGCGCTGATCGCCGCGCTCGAGGAGGCGTTCGCGGCGCCTGGTCATCGAGACCGATGGCACGCGGCGCCTACGCGTTCACCCACGCGCTCGTGCGCGAGACGCTCTACGGCCGCCTCAGCGGGCCGCGCCGGCAGCGCCTGCACGCCGCGCGCAGCGCGGGCGATCGAGGCGGTCGAGGGCGAGCCGCCGGTCGCGGCGCTGGCGCGTCCACTACCGGCTCGCCGGGGCCGGCCGGCGACCCGGAGAAGGCGATCGAGCTACTCGGCTGCGGGCGGGCGCCGAGGCGCGCCGAGCTGTCCGCCTGGGAGGAGGCGGCGGCGCACTGGGAGGGGGCGCTCGCGGCGATGGCGCGGCTCGGCGGCCGCGAGCACGAGCGCGCCGCGCTGCTCGTCGCGCTCGGCGACGCTGATGGCCGTCGCCGGTGATCTCGGCCGCCAGATCGCCTACCTCGAGGCCGGCGCTGGCGCTCTACGAGGAGCTCGGCGACGAGGAGCGCGCCGCGCAGGTCGCACTCGCGGCTCGGCAGCGCCGCACTCGCTGATCGACTCGATCTACGCCGACCACCTCGACATCGGCCGCGCCTTCGAGCACTTCGACGCCGCCCGCGCCGGTGCTCGGGCAGGGGCCACCGCGCAAGGCGCTCGGCCACCTCGAGAGCCGGCGTCGCCGACCGCGCTCACCTACGGCGCTCGCGCATCCCGGACGGGCATCGAGGCCGGCGCCCGCGCGATGGCGATCGGTGAGCGAGCTCGGCGACGAGGTGCTGTGGGCGGGCGGTGCGCGAGCCGACGGCTGGCACGCGATCGTCGCCGGGCGAGCTGGGGGAGGGCTTCGCGCCAGCTGGAGCGCGGCGTTCGCGGTCGCCGACCGCGAGCGGCGCTCGCTGCTCGCCTGGATGGGGCTCAACATCCGCGGCCAGATGACGCTGGGGCCTCGGCTCGCCCGACGAGGCCGCAGGCGTACTTCGAGCGGCCACATGCGACCTGCCCTACGTCGGCAAGACCGCCTACCGCGCACGAGATCGCCGACGGGGTCGGCCGCTGTCATCTTCTCGCGCGGCGAGCTCGCCGAGGCGCGCGCGCCTGCTCCCCGACGCCCGGCCCGCCTGGGTGACTCACGCGCTGAAGCCGCTGGTTGACCTCTGGGACGGCCGCTGGGACGATGTCGTCGCCTCGCCGCGAGGCGCTGGCGACGAGCCGCCGGCAACGGCAACCGCTGGGACGAGTGGGCCGCGCACCACCTCGCGGCGCGGGTCGAGCGCTGCGCGGCGAACGAGCGGCGCCGGGGAGCTCCCGAGGCGCGGCGATCGTCGCCGCCGGCGGCGCCGCTACTTCGAGCTCTGGGTGCGCTCGACCTCGCCGGGTCGGCGCCGCGAACGGGCGGCTCGAGGCGGCCCGCGCAGCACCTCGAGCGCTGCCGCGAGATCGTCGGCAACGGCGAGGACTGGCGCGGCCGGGCCGGGCATGTCGAGCTGCGCCGCGGTGCTAGCGGCCGCCGAGGGCGAGATCGACGCGGCCGACGCCGCCTTCGCCGCGGCGCTGGCGATCCTCGAGCGGCTGCGGCTGCGTCGGCGACGGGGCCGAGCCCTGCACCAGTGGGGTCGGGCGCTGGCCGCGCCGGGCCGGCGCCGAGGCGGCGGAGAAGGTCGAAGCCGCGCTCGCGCTCTACCGCGACCAGGCGCCGCAGTTCTCGACAGTCGGGTCGAGGACGACCGCAGCGTCCGGCGCGGGTACTCGAGGCCAGATGGCAGAGCCGCCGCTAGAGACGTTGGCGCGCTGGGAGGAAGCGGGGGCGCTGTGGCGGACGCGCTCGCTGGGCGAGCGGGAGGCGGTCGTCGAGCTCTGCACCTGCCATGGCGAGCTGGTGGAAGAGCGTCCTCCGCGTCGTCCCCTTCCGCTATCTCGCGGCGGGCGACAGCGCGAGGCGCCACTGCGCGGCAGCTGGCCTTCGCTAGCGCGCTACTCAAGAGAAACACATCGTGACCCGATATTTTCTCCGGGGTGAGCGCGAACCTGCAGCAAGCCGACTACGAAAAGCTGCTCGACTTCCGCACCGCGCTGCGGCGCTTCCTGCGCTGGAGTGAAGCCGAGGCCCGGGCCGCCGGCCTGACCCCCGCCCAGCACCAGCTGCTGCTCGCCGTGCGCGGTCATCCCAACCTCGCCGGACCGACGATCGGCGACCTCTCGGAGTACCTGGTCCTCCGCCACCACAGCGTTGTCGAGCTGGTCGATCGGGCGGCCGCCGCCGGGCTGGTGCGGCGCCAACGAGACGGGGCCGACAACCGGGTCGTGCGACTGCAACTGAGCGCCGACGGCGAGCGGGCGATCGAGGACCTGACCTTGCTGCACTTGGAGGAGATCCGGCGACTGGCGCCGGCGCTACGCGAGCTCGGCGACAACGGCGACGGCGGCGGCACGGAGGCGTCGCGGCGATGAGCGCCCCCGCCCGCGCCAGCCTCCTCGACCTCGACCCCTCGCTGGCGACGGCGCTGCCGGCGGAGCAGCGGGAGCTGGCGCGGGCGCGGCTACTCGCCTCAACCCGCCGGCTCGAGCAAGGCTCTTGGCAGCCCAACCGCGGCGCGGCGCCCGGGCACCTCGGCTTCCTGCTGGTCGAGGGGCTGGTCGCCCGTGAGCTCGACGTCGGCAGCGGACGCAGCCTTGAGCTGCTCTTGCCCGGCGACCTCCTGCGCCCTGCCCAGGAGGACAGCTCCTCCTTCTCGAGCGCCCGCTGGCGGGTCCTGCGAACGGCCGAGCTGGCCGAGCTCGACGCGCCGCTAGCGGCCGGCCTCGGCCGCTTTCCATTGCTGGTCGAGACACTGGTGGCGCGGACGATGCAACGCTCGCGCTCGCTCGCCGCCCACGCCGCGATCGCCTCGGTGCGAGGACTCGATGAGCGGCTGTTGACGCTGCTCTGGCATCTCGCCGAGCGCCATGGCTCGTTTACGACCGACGGCGTTGTGCTCCCCCTCCCCCTCACCCACCAGATCCTCGCCGAGCTGGCCGGCGCACGGCGGCCCTCGGTCAGCGTCGCGCTCGGCCGCCTGTCCCGCAAAGGCAGGGTGGTGCGGGTCAAGGCGGGCTGGCTACTCGAACGCGAGCTGCCGCCCGAGCTCGCCGGCTAGCGCTAGCTAGGAACGACCAGCGCTCAGAGTGCCAGACCGACTGGCTCTTCCAGCAGGCCCTTGACTACCGCTAGGAACTCGGCCCCTTCGGCTCCGTAGAGGATGCGGTGGTCGCAGGAGAGGGTGAGGTTCATCAGGCTCGCGGGGACGATCTCGCCGTCGCGCACCGCGGGGCGCTCGGCGATCTCACCGACGGCCAAGATCCCGGCCTGGGGCGAGTTGATCACCGCGTCGAAGGAGCGGACGCCGAACATGCCGAGGTTCGAGACGGTGAAGGTGGCGCCGGAGAGCTCGGGCGGGGTGATCTTGCCGTCCCTTACTTTGGCGGCGAGGGTGCGGGCGTCGGCGGCGATCTCGCGCAGGCCCTTGCGGTCGGCATCGAAGACGGTGGGGACGACGAGGGCGTCTTGGGCGGCGACAGCGATGCCGACGTTGACGCGCGAGTAAAGCTCAAACTTTCCGTCCTTGTAGGCGCCGTTGGCCCTCGGGAAGCGGCGCAGGGCGATCGCGCAGGCCTTGACCACCATGTCGTTGAAGGAGGGCACCACCTCGCCCTCGCCCGCCAAATTGGCTTTGATCCGAGCGCGGGCCGCTACCGCAGCGCTCATATCGACCTCGGCGGTGAGATAGAAGTGCGGCGCGGTGGCCTTTGACTCGGCCATCCGGCGGGCGACGACTTCTTGCAGCTTCGAGAGCTCCTGGATCTGCACCTCGCCCTTGGCGGTTTCGGTGGTGCCAGCCGCTGGCGCTGGCGCCGCCGCTCCGGCACCACTCGCGGCCCCAGCCGCCTCGACGTCCTTCTTGACGATCCGCCCGCCGGGGCCTGAGCCCTGGAGCGAGCTGAGGTCGATTCCTGCTTCGCGGGCGATGCGGCGGGCCAGCGGTGAGGCTTTGACCCGCTCGCCGCCGCTCGTGGAGTGGCCGTTCGTGGCGGACTCCGGTGCGGCCGCCGGGGCCGGCGCCGGAGTGCGTTCGTCGTTTGGACGCGTATTTCGTTCAAACGACGAACGCTCCTCCGCGGCGGGCGCCTCGGGCTCCGGTGCGGATGGCTCCTCGGCGCCCACCGGGGCGGCGTTGGGGTCGCCAACCCTGGCGATTACGGCGCCGACCTCGGCGGTCTCGCCCTCCGCCACCACGATCTCGAGCAACGTGCCCGCCACGTCGGCCTCGTAGGCCATGTTCGCCTTGTCGGTCTCGATTTCGGCGATCTCTTCGCCGACGGCGACCTCGTCGCCGACCTGCTTCATCCAGGTCAGGATCGTGCCCTCCTCCATCGAGTCGGAGAGGCGGGGCATGGCGATGTCCTGTGCGGTGGTCTGGGCCATCTCGGTCGCCCCTTTATACGCCGGTTGCGATCTCGGCCGCAAGGCCGAGTCGCTCGGAGACTTGGTGGACGATACGACTCTCCGAGGGTATGAAGGCGTCCTCGAGGCTGGGGCTGTAGGGAATCGGCGTCTCCGGGCAGGCGATCACCCAGGCGTCGTCGAGCTCGCTCAGGCCCTCGGCGGCGACCATCCCGACCAGGTTGGCGGCCCAGCCGCCAACCATCGGACCCTCCTCGACCGCGACTATGCGGTTGGTCTTCGCCACCGACTCCAGCACGGTGGCCACATCAACCGGCCGCAGACTGCGCAAGTCGACGACGTCGGCGTCGACCCCGCGCTCGCTGAGCTCGTCGGCCGCCCGCAGGCAGTCGCGAACGCCCTTGGAGATCGAGACCAGGGTCACGTCGGTGCCCTCGCGCGCCACCGCCGCCTTGCCGAGCGGCAGCGTCTCCTCGCTCCCGACTGGGTCCTTGACCGAGTAGAGGCGCTTGTGCTCAAGGAAGACGACCGGGTTGTCGTCGCGGATCGACTGCTTCAGCAGCGCCTTGGCATCGCCCGCGGTCGCCGGCGCCACCACTTTCAGCCCCGGGATCCCCTGCAGCCAGGGGATCGGCGATTGGGAGTGCATGGCGCCGAAGTTGCCGCCGGCGCCCATCGCCGAGCGCACGACCAACGGCACGCTGCCCTGCTCGCCCGAGACGTACCAGTACTTGGCGGCCTGGTTGATCAGGGAGTCCATCGCCAGCGGCAGGAAGTCGGCGAACATGATCTCGAAGATCGGGCGCAGGCCGGTGACTGCGGCGCCGAAGGCGCCAGCGGAGATCGCCAGCTCGGATATCGGGGTGTCGAAGATGCGCTTGCGGCCGTACTTCTCCTCCAGGCCCGGCGTCACCGCGAAGACGCCGCCGGCGGTGGCGACGTCCTCGCCGAAGAAAACCACCCGCTCGTCGCGCGCCATC
Source organism: uncultured Actinomycetes bacterium (assembly GCA_963729055.1). GTDB lineage: Bacteria > Actinomycetota > Thermoleophilia > Solirubrobacterales > 70-9 > VAYN01. The sequence goes on from CAVSMQ010000010.1 coordinate 711,738, forward strand.
TCCTCGTCGATCGCCTCGCGCACCGCGGCGCGGTACTCGATCGTCGCCTCACTCATCTTTGAACTCCTTTCCGTCCTCGGCCGGGTCGGGGAACGGCGCCGCCAGCCCCTGCTCGACGATCCGCTCGAGCTCCGCCGCCACCTCGGCGTCGATTTCGTCGCAGCGCTCGGCCTCGATCCCGTAGCGCTCCTCCAGCCCCGCCCGCGCCACCAGGAGCGGGTCGCGTTTGCGCCACTCGTCGAGCTCGCCGGGCTTGCGGTACTTGCCTGGGTCCGAACGCGAGTGGCCGACGAAGCGGTAGGTCAGCGTCTCGAGGAAGGCCGGGCCGGCGCCGGAGCGGGCGTGCTCGATCGCCTCGGCCGCGCCTTCGCGCACTGCCCAGAGGTCGTTGCCATCGACCTGCTGGTAGTGGATGCCCATCGCGGTCGGCCGCGAGCCGATCGAGCCGGCGGTGACGTCCTCGATCGGCGTGAACTCCATGTAGAGGTTGTTCTCGCAGACGAAGACGACCGGCAGCTTCTCGACCTGGGCCCAGTTCAGGCACTCGTGGAAGTAGGCCTGGTTGGAGGTGCCGTCGCCGAAGAAGGCGACCGCAACGGCGCCGCTGCCTTGCAGCTTCTCGGAGAGCGCGGCGCCGGTGGCGGCACCGATCGAGCCGCCGACGATGCCGAAGCAGCCGATCAGCCCGTGCTCGACGTCGACCACATTCATCGAGCCGGCGCGGCCGCCGCAGAGCCCCGTCGCCCGTCCCAGCAGCTCGTCCATCAGGCCCTGGGGGGAGACGCCGATCGCCAGCGCGTGGCCGTGGCCGCGGTAGGTGCCCGCGACCTTGTCGCTCTCGCGCAGCATGGAGCCGACCCCCACCCCGCTCGCCTCCTGGCCGGAGTAGAGGTGGGTGGTGCCGTGGACGTTGCCTTTCTGGAACTGCGCCTGGACGGCGTCCTCGAAGCCGCGGATCAGGCGCATGCGGCGGTAGAGCTCGCGCGCGTCGGAGGCGTCGAGGGCGGCGCCCGGTGGCGCCTTGGTCTCGGACTTCTGTGACATTCGGTGCGCTCCTCGTAATTTCGGATTCAGCTCTTGGCGTCCACGTACTCGGCGATCCCCCGCGCTGCCGCCTCCTCGTCGCGATAGGCAACCTCGACCAGCTCCAGCAAAATCCCGAAGGGGTCGCGGAAGTAGACCCAGCGCCAGCCGGCCAGGACGCCCTCGTCGACGACGTTGACCTCGCTCAGGAACTCGACCCCGGCCGCTTCTAGCTCCGCCTTTTTCGCCTCGATGTCGTCGACGTGAAAGGCGAGGTGAGCGGCACCGTGGGCGTTGGCGGGGACTGGCCGCCCCGCATATGGCGGCTCGGGCGCGGTGTACTCGAGCAGCTCGACGATCACGTCGCCGAGCTTCAGGTTCGCTTGCCGCAAGTTGGCGCCGGGGACGCCGACCGCGGGGCCGAGCCCCGGGTCGTCGAAGACCGGGCTCGGCGGGTCGTTGAACTCGAGGCCGAGGACGCCGGTGTAGAACTCGATCCCGCGCTTGACGTCGGGGACGGTGATGCCGATGTGGTGGACCGCCTTGATGCTCACTCCTCCTCGGTCTCTCTGCGAGTAGCGCCGGCATGGTTGAGGGGCTTCGAATCGGCGGCGGCGGCGCGGCGAAGCGCGTCGGCAACGCGGACGAGATCCTCCCCCGGCCCCTCGGTCTCGGCGGCGAGGTCGATCGCCTCGGCCGATCCGGCGGCGCCCGGGAGTGGCACCCCGTCGCGCTCGCCCAGCACTCGCGCCAGCCGCAGGTCCTTGGCCATCAGCTCGAGTGCGAAGGCGGTCGGGGTGCCGTCGGGGTCGAGGAAGGCGGCGCGCTTGTATTCGACGAAGGGCGAGGCGACGGCGCTCGAGCCGATCATCTCGTAGGCCGCCTCGCGCTCGATCCCGGCTCGTTCGGCCAGCACCAGCGCTTCGGAGACCGAGACCGCGGTCGCCGCGATGATCAGGTTGAGGCCGAGCTTCATCGCCGCCCCCGCCCCGCTCGGGCCGAGGTGGAGCTGCGCTTTCGAGATCGCTTCGAGGACCGGGCGAGCGCGCTCGAAAGCCGCCGCCTCGCCGCCGACCATCACCGCCAGCTGCGCCGACTCCGCCGCCGGGGTCGAGCCGGAGACCGGCGCGTCGATCATCTCGACCTCATGCTCGGCGCAGAGCGCCGCCAGCTCGCGCGCCGCCAGCGGCCCGATCGTGCTCATCTCGACCAGGACCAGGCCCGGCGAGGCGCCGGCGAGGATCCCGTCATCCCCCTCGAGCAGCGCCCGCACCGCGTCAGCGTCGGCGACCATCGTCACCACCAGGTCGGCGCCGGCGGCGAGCTCGGCCGGCGTCGCCGCCACGCTCGCCCCCTCGGCGGCAAACGGCTCCGCCTTCTCAGGCGAGCGGTTGAAGACGGTCAGCGGAAAGCCGCCCGCCGCCACATTGCGCGCCATCGGCGCCCCCATCCGCCCGAGCCCGGCAAACCCAACTCGCGAGCTGTTCCTTTTGTCGGTCATGCCGACATAAAGAACAGTTCGCGGGTCATGAGCTCACCTCGACGACGATCTTGCCACCGGCACGGCCCTCGGCCAACGGGGCCAGGCCGTCGTCGACGATTCGCTCCAGGGGGATGACTCGGTCGAGGACCTGGCTGGCGACCTTGGTCTGGGCGAGAACGGCAAGTGACTCGGGCAGGTTGGTGTCACAGATGTGGGCGACGGTCGTCGCCAGCTCGACCTCGCGCAGCGCCGCGTCGAAGATGTCGACTGGCGGCGGCTCGGCGATCAGGCCGACGATCACCACGCGTCCGCCGCGCTTCGCGGCGTGGATCGCGTTGCTTGGGTTGGCCGGGATGCCGGAGGCCTCCATCACCACGTCGGCGCCCTCGCCCCCGGTCGCCTCGCGAATCGCCGCCGAGGCGTCCTGGTCTGAGGCGTCGATCACGTCGTCGGCGCCCAGCGCACTCGCCAGCGCCAGCTTCGCCGGGTCGACGTCGACCGCGATCAGCTGCTCGAGACCGCGGGTCGCGGCGGCGCCGACGATGAAGGCGCCAATCCCTCCCACTCCGAGCACCGCCAGTGTCTGTCCCTCCCCCACGCCGCCGCGGTCGAGCGCGTGGATCGCCACCGCCAGCGGCTGCGCCATCGCCGCGGCCTCGTCGGCGACCGCCGCCGGCACGGCATGGCAGATCGCTGCCGGACTCGTGACCAGCTCGGCAAGCCCGCCCGGCGCGCTCAGCCCGAGCGTGTAGTACGAAGCGCAGAGGTTCGTCCGGCCGGCCCGGCACCAGTCGCAATGACCACACGACACGCCCGCTCCGGAGACGACTCGATCTCCGACCGCGATCCCCTCCACCCCCTCGCCGACCGCCTCGACCCGGGCGACGAACTCGTGGCCGATCACCAGCGGCCCGACGCAACCGCTCCCCGGGTGCGGCTCGTGCAGCGGGATCATGTGCGGGCCGTGGGCGAACTCGGAGGCGTCGGTGCCGCAGATCGCTCCCATCCGCGGCGCCAGAAGCAGCTCCCCCGGCCCGGGCTCACCGGGCGGGGTCACCGACTCGACCCGGACGTCCCCGGCCCCGTGGTAGACCGCGGCCCGCATCATGCGTGGCGGCCCGCGCGCCTGGCCTGGGTGTAGATGCCGGCGGCGATCAACACCAGGGCGCCGACGATCCAGTACTGCCAGGACTGATCGAGTTTGAGGAAGGTCGTCGAGTTGATCGTCTGCTGGACCAGGAAGGCGCCGAGCAGGACACCGATGAATGAGCCACGGGCGCCGAACAGGCTGGCACCGCCGAGCACCACCGCGGTGATCGAGCTGAGCGTGTAGGTGACGCCCTGGGTCGGGTCGCCGACGCCGAGCTGGGCCATCAGCATGATCGCGCCGAGGAAGGTGAAGAGTGAGCAGGCGACGTAGGCGCCGAGGAAGGTCAGGTTGGTCTTGACGCCGAGCCGGTGGGCGGCGTCCTCGCGGGAGCCGACGGCGCGCAGGTTGAGCCCCCAGCGGGTCCGCCGCAACGCGTACTCGAGCCCGATCGCCAGCGCCACTGCGATGACGAAGGCGAGCGGCACGCCGACGACTTTGGTCTCGATCGCTTCGGTGATGCCTTCGTCGATGAAGCCGCCCTGGGTGCCGCGCAAAAGCAGCGAGACGCCCTGTAGCGCGATGTACATCGCCAGCGTCGCGGCGATCGGGGTGAACTTGGCGAAGCGGATCAGCGAGCCGTTGATCGTGCCGACCACGATCGCCGCACCGATCATGATCAGGAAGCCGAGGACCACCATCCCGGTCGACTTCCCTTCGACCGCGAAGAAGCTCGCGATCACCACCAGCATCCCGGCCAGCGGCCCGACCGAGAGATCGATTCCGGCGGTGAAGATGACAATCATCTGGCCGAAGGCGATGAAGGCCAGCGCCGCCACCAGCAGGGCGATCGAGTTGAGGTTGTAGGCGCTGGTGACGAGTTCGTTCTGGCTGTAGGTGTAGGCGCCGTAGAGGAGGATGACCAGCGCCAGGATCGCGCTGGGGGCGAAGTCGCCGCGGGCGAAGCTGCCGAGGCGATTGCGCCAGGAGGGCTTGCCAGCGGCGTCAGCGCGGCGCTCGGCGGCTTCCTCGCGGTGGGTGTTGGCAGTGACGATCGAGCGCGCGATCTGCTCCTCGGAGACCTGGTTGTCGGTCAGCTGGCCGACGATCTGGCCGCGCGAGAAGACGACGATCCGGTCGCAGAGGCCCTCCAGCTCGAGGCTGTCGGAGGAGACGACGACCACCGGGATGCCCTGCTGGGCGATCTCGCGCAGGTTCTTGTAGATCTCGACCCGGGCGCCGGCGTCGACACCCTGGGTCGGCTCGTCGACCAGCAGCAGGCGAGGCTGCGAGAGGAGTGCCCGGGCCAGCGCCACTTTCTGCTGGTTGCCGCCGGAGAGGCTGGAGACGAGGGTGGCGATCGAAGGCGTGCGGACGTCGAGCTCTTCAGCCTCCTCGACCACCGCCCGCGACTCCTCGCGGCGGCTGACGAAGCCGAGGTGAGAGAACTCGGGCAGCGCCGAGAGGGCCGCGTTCTCACGCACCGAGAGCGACATCACCAGGCCCTCGTTGTGGCGGTCGGCGGAGAGGTAGACGACGCCGGCGTCGTTCGCCGACTTCGAGCGCCCGAGCTTCAGCTTCTTGCCGCCCAGTTCGACTTCACCGGAGGCGCGTTCGAGTCCGGCGAGGGCACGCAGGAACTCGGTCTGGCCGTTGCCGGCGATCCCAGCGAGGCCGACGATCTCCTTGGCGCCGACCTCGATATCGACGTCGGCGAAGCCCGGGCCGCGCAGCCCTTTCACCTTCAGCGCCGCCTCGCCGCTGTCGGCGCCGGCCTTGTCGGGGAAGGCGAGCGAGAGTTTGCGGCCGACGATTAGCTGCAGCATCTGCTCGTCGGACATCTCGTCGATCGGCGCCGAGCCGCGCACCTCGCCGTCGCGCATCACGGTGACGCGGTCGGCGATCCGGCGCACCTCGGGCAGGCGGTGCGAGATGTAGACGACCGCCGCGTTGCGGGCGGTCGCGGCCCGCACCTGCTCGAAGACCTTGTCGACCATCTGCTCGCCGAGCGGCGCCGTCGGCTCGTCGAGGATCAGCACCTTCGGCTCGAGCGCCAGCGCCTTGGCCAGCTCGATCAGCTGCCGCTGGCCAATCGAGAGCTCCTCGAGCCGGGCACCGAGCGGCACTTCGAGCCCGATCCGCTCGAGCTGCTCGCGCATCCACTGGCGGCCCGGCTCGCCGCGGGTCGAGACATCGCGCGGCGCCGCGATCGCCATGTTCTCGGCGACGGTCAGGTCGAGCAGCAGTGCCGGATCCTGGCGGACGATCGCCAGCCCGCGTTCCTGCGCGACCAGCGGCGGGATCGCGCCGTAGCTCTCGCCGTCGAGCTCGATCGTCCCCGAGTCGGGCGAGATCGCGCCAGCGGCGACCGCCATCAGGGTCGACTTGCCGGCGCCGTTCTCACCGAGCAGGGCGTGGACCTCGCCGGGGACGGCGGTGAAGGTGACGTCGCGCAGGGCGCGGACGCCGGGGAAGCTCTTGTAGACGTCGAGCAGGCGCAGGACGCCGCCGCTCGGCTGCTCGATACTCGGCCGGGACTGTGAAGTTTGGGATTTGGTCGTTGCGTCCATCGCAGTGTGTGGTGAGGACGCGGGACCGTGGCCCCGCGCCCTCAGTCACATCTCTATTCCAGGGATGCCGCCAGTTCTTCTTCCGTCAGGTGTGACGAGAGAATCGCTTCGCCGGTGAGTTTTTCGTTGCACAGCACCGGGTTCGGTTTGCCCGTGATCGAGTCCTCGAACGGTTTCTGCGGGACTTCGGTCGAGGCCGGGACTTCGCCGCCGCTCGCTTTCGCGATCGCAAACTGGATCGCGGTACGAACCATCCAGTTCTGCGAGTCGACGGTGTACAGCGGGAACCCTTCTTTCTTCTGATCGCAGGAGAGTTCGTTCGAATCCTCCGTCGCGATCGGCGGGATTTCACGGCCGGCCTGTTTGAAGGCCGGGAACGCGCTCGCCAGAGCGGCACCGAAATCGGTCGTGATCGCGTCGATTTCGGGATATTTGGCAAGCGCCGCCGAGACCACCTGCTGGGTCTTGGCCGGGTCCCAATTGGTCACCGAGAACGGCTGTTCGCCGATCAGTTCGATGTCCGAGCCTTTGATGATTTCTTCGACGCCTTCGGACTCTTCGACCGACTGCGTGTTACCGGCGGGACCGCCGAGCGGCAGCACTTTGCCGCCTTTCGGCAAGGCTTTCAGCAGCCATTCACCCCACAGTTCACCGGCCTCCTTGAATGGGGTCGAGATGTAGTAGTCGTAGTTGGCACCTTCTTCACCACCGGGGAAGACCCGGTAGGGAACGGTGACGACGCCGGCTTTGAACATGTTGGTAATCGCCGGCAGCATCGCTTTGCCCGCGTCCGGGAAGACGACCGCGGCGTCGACGCCCTGGGCGGTCAGGCCTTCCAGGTCGGAGATCGACTTCTGCGTGTCACCCTGGCCGTCGGTGTAGATGAATTCACTCACCGCAGGGCATTTCGAGGCCTCGTTTTCGGCCTCAGCGGTGGTGATTTTGCGCCAGTTGTTGTCGCCGAAACCGTCGGCGAGGGCGAGCGTGATTTCGTCTTCGCCGCACCAGGACGGCGCGCCGCCGGTGTTCGAGGCGGTTTCTTCGCCGCCGGCTTCTTCGCCTCCACCGCCGCCGGCTTCGGCTTCGGTTTCAGCCGCGGTGCTCCCTCCACCGCCACTGGTCGTGTCGTCGCCTCCGCCGCAGGCAGCTAGCCCGAGTGCCAACAAGATCAGAGCCACGGCAACCGCCGCGCCCCGCTTGGGGTCCAGCCTCAATTTCATCTCCCTCTCCCGTGTTTTCATGTAGCTAGGTGTTCGTTTGGTGGTGTCGTGGTGTGCTCTTGCTTCGTTGGTGTGTAGGTCGTCGATCACTCCGTAACCCGGTCAGGTCGGTACCGGCGTCCCCGTCGCCGGGTCGCCCGGCGCCTCGGCACCGGGTCCGTGGTTCTCACTACGAAGCCGTTCGCGCAGCCGTCCCCAGGGGACGCTGTAGATCGCGATCCCGGCGGCCAGAGCACCCGCCTGGACCAGGTACTGGACGGCGGCATCGACCCCGGTGGTCAGCACGAACTGGTCGAGCTGGCTGATGAACAGGGCGCCGATCGCGGTCGCGATCACGCTGCCGCGGCCGCCGAGAAGGGAGGTACCTCCCAGGACGACAGCCGCCACCGAAGGCAGCAGGTAGGTGTCGCCCTGGAAGGCGCTGGGCGAGGAGACGATCCCAGCCAAGAGGATGCCGGCGCTGCAGTAGAGGAGGTTGGCGCCGACGTAGGCGCCGATTTCGTAGCGCATCGGTTCCAGTCCGGCGGCGCGGGCGGCGCGCGAGCTGGCGCCGACCGCCTCGAAGCGGCGGCCGACCGTGGTCCGCTTGATGATCAGCCCGACCAGAGCGGCGAGCACGATCGCAATCACCACCGGCGTCTGGACACCAAGAAACGAGCCTTCGGCGAAGTTCTGCAGGCCTTCCGTCGTAGTTGCCGTCGTGCCGTGCGAGATCTGCAGGTTGACGCCGTAGAGGAGGGCGTTCATCCCCAGGGTGGTGACGATCGCGGTGATCCCGATCCGGCTGACGATCGTCCCGGCGATCAGCCCGGCGGCGATCGCGCAGCCGTAGGAGAGCAGGATCGCTTCCGGCAGCTTCGAGTTATCGCCGGCCGGATTGTGGGTCATGATCACGACCGTCAGCGAGATCATCCCCGGCACCGAGAGGTCGATCCCGCCCTGCTGGATGACCAGCGTCTGGCCGATCGCGGCGATAGCCAGCACCGCCGCGAAGGGCAGCATCGCGTTGATCGCGCCGTGGCTGGTCGAGCTCGGCTCGATGATCGCGCTGATCGCGAAGAGCGCCACCGTGCCGACCGTTATCACGGTCGCGGCCGGCCACTGGAAGCCGCCGGTGGAGATCCGTCGCTGCGGGCGCTTGGCCGCGGTCGCCTCCATCGTCGTTGCCTAGGCGCTCACCTGGACGCGGCCCTCGACAATGTCGACGCCGCGCACGTATTGGCGCCCGGCGACGATCAGCTCGTCGGCCGGGAAGCGAGTCAGGATCCGATTGCCCTCGGCGGTGACCACGACCTCCTCCTCGATCCGCGCCGCCGAGATCCCGTCGGCAGCCGGACAGTAGGTCTCGAGCGCGAAGACCATTCCCTCTTCGATCTCAACCGGGTGCTCGAGGCTGTGCAGGCGGCTGATCATCGGCGACTCGTAGAGGCCGACGCCGAGCCCGTGCCCGAACTGCAGGCCGAAGCACGATTCCTCGTCGGGGAAGCCGAGGTCCTGGGCGGTCGGCCAGACCGAGGCGATCGCGTCGGTGGTGGCGCCCGGCCGGACCAGCTCGATCGCGTCGTCGAGCCACTCGCGGCACTGCTTGTAAGCGTCGAGCTGGGCCTGGTTGACGCCGCCGACGCTGAACGTGCGGTAGTAGCACGTCCGGTAGCCCATGAACGAGTGGATGATGTCGAAGAAGGCCTGGTCGCCGGGGCGCAGGAGGCGGTCGGAGAAGACGTGCGGGTGCGGGATGCAGCGGTCGCCGGAGACGGCGTTGATCGCCTCGACCTGCTCGGAGCCGAGCTCGAAGAGCAGGCGCTGGGCGTCGGCGACGACCTCGGTCTCGGTGATCCCCGGGCGCAGGGTTTCGTAGATCCGCTCGTAGACGGCGTCGACGATCGCCGCCGCGTGGTCGAGCAGGGCGATCTCCTCGTCGGTCTTGATCGCTCGTGCGGCGAGCATCACCTGGGAGCCGTCGGTGCAGGCGACGCCGGCGCGCTTCAGCGCTTCGAGGGCGACCATGTCGGTCATGTCGATGCCGACGGGCTCGCCCTCGAGGCCGTGCTCGCGTAGCTCGTGGGCGATCTTGCCGGCGAGCGTGTCGGGGACACCGGTTTCGTCGGGCATCGCGCCGCGCATCGGCGAGACGCCGCCGCGGAAGTTCTCGGCGGGCAGCCAGGGCGCGTACATCTGGTGGTGCTTAGCGGCGGAGCCGAAGTCCCAGAGGATCGGCGGGCCGTTGCGCGGTAGCAGCGCGAAGCGGGCGTTCTTGTCACGCGCCCACTCGCCGATGTGGGTCGAGGTGACGTAGCGGATGTTGTTGGGGTCGAAGAGCAGCAGCGCGCCGAGGTCGGACTCGGCAAGCTTGGCCTGGGCGCGGGCCAGGCGGTCGGAGCGCAGCTTCGCGAAGTCGATCCGCTGCTCCCAGTCCACGCCCATCGTGGCGCCGCGCGAAGCGATGTTGGTCATAGGCGTGTCCTTCCTCTCCTAGCGACGGCGCGTCCCTCGCGTCCGACTGCCCGATAGTAAACAGAACTAAACACTGTCGTCAACTTGACTTAATTGCCGAGAGGCAGATTGGACAGCAGCTTTGCGTTGTCCAAGCTCAGTTCCAGCTCGCCGGTCTCGATCCGCCGCGCAATCTCGACCAGTCGCCGGTTAACGGGGGCCTCGCCGCCCAGCCGATCCTGCTCGGCGACGACCAGGCCGTTGATCTCCTCGCCCTCGGCCCGGCGGCCCTTGACCCAGTCCTGCAGAACGGCGACTTTGGTGTCCTCGAGCGACCAGCCGGCGAGGACGGCGTCGAGCAACGCCGCCGCGTAGCGCTCCGGCGGCAGCTCCTCGATCCCCTCCTGCCCGAACATCGGCACGATCTCGCAGCCGAGGGCGAGCGCGGTGTCGAGCGCCTCGGTGCCGGCGGCGTCCATCACCTCGCGCATCCCCTCAACGTGGAGCGCCTCGACCAACGGCACGCCAAGGATCGCCGAAGGGACCATCTCGGCGGCGTTGGCGACCAGCTTCATCCACTTGGCGGAGCGGACGTTGGCGGTTACTTCGACCGCGCCGGCGCTGCGCAACGGCTCGGCCAGCTCTTCGGCGCGCTCGAAGGGAGAGTTCTCGCTCTGTGGGCCGAGCGCGAACCAGGTGCCGCTCTTCGGCGTCTGCCGTTCGACGACGCCGGGCTCCCACATATTGCCGGCGATCTCGATCACCGCTCCGAAGGTCCGCTCGGGGCCGAAGACGGCAGCCATCTGGTCGAGCGTCATCCCGTTCTGGACGCCGACCGCGAGCCCGTCGGGGGCGAGCAGCGGCTCGATCAGCTCGCAGTGCCAGCGCGCGTCGTAGGCCTTGGTGACGACGTAGACGAGGTCGAAGGGGTCGCGCAGCTCGGCGACCTCGCAGAGGTGGTGGATCCGCAGCTCGGTGGTCGCCGAATCGCCCTGCGGCGTCCGCACCTCGACGCCGCGCTCGCGGATCGCCTCGACGTGGGCCGGCCACTGCTCGACGCAGGTGACGTCGAAGCCGGCGTTGGTCATGTCGGCGGCGATCGCGGCGCCGTTGGCGCCGGCACCGACCAGGGCGATTCGCTTCTCAGGCATACAGGACTCCCTTTTCTCGACCTCGATGCTCGCGCCGCATGGTAAGCAGAAGTAAACACCGGCGTCAAATTCGTTCAGTCCGATCGCGAGAAAGGCGCGCAAATGACGCACCAGAGCGAAAGAAACCGTGAAGGAACCAAGCAGGATCGCCAAATAGTGTCCTGTTTAGTAACTTTTAAACCGATGCCTGCGAAAGCGGCGAAAGGCGGGAGCCCGGATACGGATGGCAACGGACGCGGCGGCAGTGGCGGTCGCGAGTCCCTGGCCGGACCGGTCGGCGAGCGGCTCCGTGCCCACCGCCAGGAAGCGGGAATGAGCCTGCGGGCGCTGGCCCGCGACGTCGGCGTCTCCCCCAGCCTGATCTCGCAGATCGAGCACGGCAAGGCAACGCCCTCGGTCGGCACCCTCTACGCGATCGTCTCCGAGCTCGGGATCTCCTTCGACGAGCTCTTCTTCGATGAGCCGCGCGGCGCCGCCGAGCGTCCCGAGGAGCAGCTCGAGCGCCACGCCGATAGCGGCAATGTGAGGACCCCGTCGAGTCACTGGCAGGCGCCGAGCGAGGGTCCGGTGCTGCGCTCGCGTAACCGCCTCACCCTGACCTTGGCGACGGGGGTCCGCTGGGAACGGTTGACCGCCTCGCACGACCCCGGCGTCGAGTTCCTCTACTGCACCTACCCGGTCGGCGGCGAGTCCTGCCCAGCCGACAAGCTGATGACCCACTCCGGCTCCGAGTACGGGATCGTGCTCGAGGGAAAACTGGGCGCGACCGTCGGCGGCGAGGATTACGAGCTCGAGCCCGGTGACTCGATCGCCTTCGAGTCGACCACCCCGCACCGGATCTGGGCGATCGGCGACGAGGCGGCGATCGCGATCTGGACCGTCGTCGGCCGCGACGGCGACCCCCGCGTCGGCAGCTAGGAAATATCGGGGTACCGATATTTCCCTGCCTATAGGGCGGGAAATATCGGTATGCAAGTTCAGGGCAGTCGTAGCTCCCGCGCCTCGTCGCGGAGGACGAACTTGCGGACCTTGCCAGTGGCCGTCTTCGGCAGCTCGTCGCGGAACTCGAAAGCGGCGGGGACCTTGAAGCCGGCCAGGCGCTCGCGGACGTGGGCATCGAGGTCGCTCGGCTCGGCCTCCTCGCCGGGGCGGAGGACGACGTAGGCGACCGGGCGCTCACCCCAGCGCGGGTGCGGCGCCGGCACCACCGCGACCTCGAAGACGGCGGGGTGGGATGCAACCGCCGCCTCGACCTCGACCGAGGAGACGTTCTCGCCGCCGGAGACGATCACGTCCTTGGCGCGGTCGCGTAGCTCGACGTAGCCGTCGGGGTGCATCACGCCGAGGTCGCCGGTGTGGAACAAGCCTCCCCGCAGCGCCGCCGCGGTCGCCTCCGGGTCTTCGTAGTAGCCGAGCATCACGTCGTTGCCGCGAACTGCGACTTCGCCGACGGTCTCGCCGTCGGCCGGCACGTCGGCGTCCTCGGCATCGAGCACCCGCAGCGGCTGGGCGACCACGTTGCCGACGCCCTGTCGCGCTTTCAGCGCCGCCCGGCGCTCGCTCGGTAGCTCGTCCCACTCCGGCTTCCATTCGCAGATCGCGACCGGCCCGAAGGTCTCGGTCAGCCCGTAGAGGTGCGTCACCTCGATCCCCAGCTCGGACAGCTCGCCAAGCAACGTAGGCGTCGGCGGCGCCCCACCCGTCGCCACCCGAATCCGCGCCCCCGCCACCTCGCCCACCGCCGCCCCCACCGCGGCGTGGTTGTCTTTCCTTCGGACCACCGCCTCGTGGTTGTCCTTTCTTCGGGGATCCCGAGGAAAGGGCAACCACGAGTCCGGGGTGGTGGCGGCGATGGAGAGCAGGAGGGTCGGGGCGGCGTTGAGGTGGGTGATGCCCTCGTTTTCTATTGCGGCCCAGATCGCCTTAGGTTGGGTCCCGCGCAGGCAGACGTGGGTGCCGCCGGCCGCCGTCACCGCCCAGGTGAAGCACCAGCCGTGGCAGTGGAACATCGGCAGCGTCCAGAGGAAGCGGGAGCCCGGCTCGAGCCGGGCGTGCCAGGCCATCGCCAGCGCCTGCAGGTAGGCGCCGCGGTGGTGGTACATCACCCCCTTCGGCCGGCCGGTGGTGCCGCTCGTGTAGTTGAGCGAGAGCAGGCCGGCCTCCTCCGGCGGCTCAGGCTCGAACCCCTCCACCGCCGCCACCAGCTGCTCGTATCCCTCGCCCTCAACCACGATCTCGAGCTTGCCGCCAAGCGTCGCCGTCACCTCCTCCCCCTTCGCCGCCAGCTGCTCGTCGCAGAGCAGCAGCGTCGCCCCGGAGTGCTCGAGGATGGAGCTCAGCTCCGGCACCGCCAGCCGGTGGTTGAGCGGCACCATCACCGCCCCGGCAAACGGCACCGCGTAGTGCGCCTCGAGCAGGACCGAGGAATTCGTCGCCAGCACCGCCACCCGCTCCCCGGCCCCGTGGTTGTCCTTAGGTCCGCCGCCTGGGTTGCGGTTGTCCTTCGGTCCGCTATCCGGACCTAAGGACAACCGCCCGGCGGTGGGCTTGGGGCGTGCGGCGAGGGAGCCGGCGAGGCCGAGGGTGCGGCGCTCGAGCTCGGCGTAGGTGAGCCGGCGCTCGCCGTCGACCAGCGCCGTGCGGTCGCGGTGGACCCGGGCCGCCCGGCGCAGGAAGGCGGTCGGGGTGAGCGGCTCGAAGGCGTGGCTCAACGCAGCAACCTCAATGCACCAACATACCCCCGTCGACGTTGATCGCCTGGCCGGTGATGTAGTCGGAATCGGCGGAGGCGAGGAAGACCGCGAGGCCGGCGATGTCCTCCGGCGTCGAGGTGCGGCCGACCGGGATCCCTTCGCTGAATTCCTCCAGCAGTTGGCCTTCGCGCTCGGTCTCGCCAACGTTGCGCGAATCCTCGTCGAGCTGGTCCCAGAGCTCGGTGGTAACGACGCCGGGGCAGAAGGCGTTGACGGTGATCCCTTCGCCGGAGAGGTCGCGGGCGCCCGACTGGGTCAGCGAGACGACCGCGAACTTGCTCGCGCAGTAGGCCGGGAAGAGCGGGAATCCCTCCTTGCCGGCGATCGAGGCGGTGTTGATGATCTTGCCGCCGCCGCCCTGCTGCTGATAGATCTTCGCCGCCTCCTGCATCCCGAAGAGGACGCCGAGGCCGTTGACCCGCATGATCCGGTCCCAGTCCTCCTCGGTCACTTCGAGGAAATGCTGGGTCTTGGAGATCCCGGCGTTGTTGAAGAGCACGTCGAGGCGGCCGAACTCCGCGACCGCGGCGTCGAGCGTGGCCTTGACGCTGGCCCGGTCGCCGACGTCGCAGCCGACCCCGATCGCTTTGCCGCCGGCATCGCGGATCCCGGCGGCGACCTGCTCGGTCCCCTCGGCGTTGAGGTCAGCGACAGTGACGGCGGCTCCCTCCGCCGCCAGCCGCTGCGCCAGGCCGGCGCCGATGCCTCGCGCCGCGCCGGTGATGACGACACTCCTGCCGTCGAGCTTTCCCATGGGTCTCTCCTTAATTCGTCTCTACGAGGATCTTGATCTGGTCGCCTTCGGGGTCGATCAGCTGCTCGAAGCCGTCGACGGTGTCGGCGAGGCTGGTGCGGTCTGAAACCGCGCGCTCGACCGGGAAGGCGCCGGCGGCGATCATCGCCATGATCCGCGGCCACTCGTGGACCGAGTAGCACCAGGTTCCATTGATCGTCAGTTCGCGCTCGCTGACTTCCATCATGTCCAGCGAGGCGTCCTTGACGTGCAGCCCCACCTGGGCAACGGTGCCGCGGGTGCGGACCGCGCCGAGGCACGAGCGCAGCCCCGGCTCGCTGCCCGAGCACTCGATCGCGACGTCGACGCCGATGCCTTCGCTGCGCTCGCGCAGCTCGCCGACCACGTCGGTCGCGGTCGGGTCGAGGATCGCGGCGGCGCCGAGGTCCTCGGCGCGCGCGGCACGGCGGCGGTTCGGCTCCGCGAGGTAGACCTCGCCGGCGCCTGCGGCCTGCGCGGCCAGCACGGCGAGGGCGCCGATCGGGCCGGCGCCGGTGACCAGCACCCGATCGCCCGGCCGCACGCCACCCTGCTCAACCCCCCAGGCGGCGACCGCCGCCGGCTCGACCAGCGCCCCCTGCTCGTAGCTGAGCTCATCTGGCAGGCGCCAGGCCTGGTAGTCCTCGACGACGCCGAGCTCCGACAGCCCGCCCCACTGCCAGGAGAGCCCGAAGCAGCCCATCCGCTGACATAGGTGGTTCTCGCCGCGGCGACAGAAGTAGCAACGCCCGCAGAAAACGAGCGGCATGATCGAGACGCGATCGCCCGGCGCCACCTTGGTCACCTCGGTACCGACCGCGACGACGTCGGCCGCCAGCTCGTGGCCGAGAATCTGGGGAAGCTCGGCACCGGTCAACGGGTGCGGCTCGGCCGGGGTGACGATCGGCCCGGCGATGTACTCGTGTAGGTCGGTGCCGCAGATCCCGCACCAACGCGGGCGGATCAGGACCTGGGTCGGGCCGAGATCGCCATCCGGCTCGGCGACCTCCTCGACGCGGATGTCCTTGACGCCGTAGTAGCGGGCGGCGCGCATCAGCGAACCCCTCCCATCACTCACTCACCATCTGCACCTTGATGTTCTCGCCGGTCCGCTGGGCGGCCTCGAGCGCCTCGGTCGCCCGCTCGAGCGGGAAGCTGGCGGTGATCACCGGGCCGAGGTCGATCTCACCGCGGGCGAGGAAGCGCAGGGCTGCCGGCCAGACGTTGGGCGAGCCGATCACGCCGCGGATCGTCAGTTCCTTTGACTGGATCTGGCCGAGCATCGTCGGCGCCGATTCCCCGGTCTCGATCCCGACGTAGACGAGGCGCGCTTTGAAGGCCGCGAGGTCGAGCGCCGAGGCCATCGCCGCCGGATTGCCCGAGACCTCGATCACCACCTGCGGGGCTTCGCCGGCGGCCGCCGCGAAGCGTTCCTCGACGCCCTCGCCGGGCTCGATCACCGCGGTCGCGCCCATCGCGGTAGCGATCTCGCGCCGCTCGGCGACGGGATCAACAACTACGACGTTGGCGCCGTGGCCCTTGGCGGCGGCAAGGCAGCAGAGCCCGACCGGACCGGCGCCGAGCACCGCGACGGTGTCCGAGGCGTTGACGTTGCCCGCCTCCTGGACCGCGTAGTAAGCGACCGTGAACGGCTCGACCAGGGCGCCGTAGGCGAAAGAGAGCTCGTCGGGCAGCTTGTGCAGCCACTCAGGCCTGACCTTGAAGTACTCGGCGGCCGCGCCGGAGATCGAGAAGCCGAAGTGGTCGGAGCCGATCACGCACTCGCCGACCACCCGATCGCCGGGCTTGAACGAAGCCACCTCGCGGCCGACCTCGGCGATTTCCCCGGACCACTCGTGGCCGGGAATCGTCGGGAACTCGATCGGGATGATGTATTTGCCCGACAGCAGGTCGAAGTCCGAGTGGCAGACCCCGACCGCGCGCGAGGCGACGAGGATCTCGTCGGGCGCGATCTCGGGCCGCTCAACCTCGACCACCTCGGCCGTCCCGGGTCGCTGGAACATCAACGCTTTCACTGCTCCTCCTTCCGCGCCTTTACCGGCGTTTCGCGACCTCCCGTGGCGGAGTTAATTTATACTAAACGCACCTGAACAGCTCAGCGTCGCTTCGTGCAGTCGGGCTTAAGCGCGCCGCGACGAGGTTGCCGTTTACCGCCGATACGACGGCGGAAGGCAACCTCACGATCAGGGCGAGCGTGCGGTGGGGGGCCCGGCAGGGGTCAGGAGAGCGCGCGACCGGACAGCTCGGCGAGCGGCGCGTAGTTCTCGATCCGCGGCTCGAGCTCGCCGCGTTCGATTCGGTGGGCGAGCTCGACCACGGCGGCATTGACCGGGGCGCGCTCGGGACCGAGCTCAGCGACAACCAGGCCGTTGATCTCGTCGACCTCGCTGCGGCGACCCTTGCCCCAGTCCTGGAGGATCGTCGTCTTGGTGTTGGGCAGGACGAAGCCGGCGTAAAGGGCCTCGAGCAGGCGCTCGACGACGTGCTCGGGCTCGGCGACATCATCGGGGCCGAGGCCGAAGATCGGCTGTAACTGGTGGCCGCGGTCGATGCCGGCGTCGAGCGCCTCCTGGCCAGCGGCGAGCATTAGGTCGCGCATCGCCTCGTGCTTGAGCGAGGCCAGCATCGGTTCGCCAAGGATCGCGGTCGTCACCAACGTCGTGCAGTTCGAGACCAGCTTCATCCACTTCGCCGAACGGATGTCGTCGACCACCTCGACCGACCCGGAGTGAGCGAGCAGCTCAGCGACCTCCGCCTCGCGCCCGGCCGCCTCCTCCCCGAGTGCGCCGACCGCGAACCAGGAGCGCTCCGGCGGCGTGTGGCGGTCGACCACGCCCGGCCGTTCCATCGCCGAGGAGCACTCGATCACACAGCCGAGCCCGCGCTGCGGCCCGACCACCTCGGCGACGATGTCGGCGGTCATCCCGTTCTGGACCCCGGCGACGAGGCCGTCGGGGGCGACCAGCGGCTCGATCAGCCGGCAGGCCCAGCGAGTGTCGTAGGCCTTCATCAGCACCAGCACGACGTCGAAGGGCTGCCGCAGCTCGGCGACCTCGCAGAGGTGATGGGCCCGCACCGGCACTTCCAGCACCCGCTCGGGCATTTCGATCCGCAGTCCCTCGGCGCGCATCTTCTCGACGTGCGCCGGCCACTGCTCGATCAGGGTCACGTCGAGGCCCGCCGCTGTCAGGTCGGCCCCAATCGAGGCGCCGTTGGCGCCGGCGCCGAGGACCGCTATCCGCTTTTCGGCCATCGGGCCCCAAATTACCCATCAGGGATCCCGTTTCGGCGTAGCATCGGTCCATGGGGGTTGGTGCGAGGTGTCTCGTCCCGCTTCGTCGCGCCGTCTCATTGACGGCTGGTGCGTTGGTGCTTGGCGCGCTCGCGCCCGTTGCGGCCGAGGCGACGACGACCTGCGAATACGACGGCGCCGCTGACGTGCTTACTGTGAAATTGAACGCCGACAACGATTCGGCGAGCCTGAGGCTGATCGCGGTCGACACGATCGAGGTGCGACAGCAGGGCACCCCTATCAGCTGCAGCGGCGGCACGCCGACGGCGTCAAACACCGACGACATCTTCGTCCGCGACGAAACCAGCAACGGCAGCACGACCCTCGTCGTCTCCGAAGCACCGAACCTGGCTGGGGTCGGGATCAGCTACCTCTCCGGCAACGGCAACCTCGACACCCTCCTGGTCTTCTCCATTCCAGCCACGTCCTCGCAGTTCCTCGCCGGGGCCGCCGGCGTCAGTACCAATGGCGACGCGACGAAAGACATCACCCTCAACTTCCTCAGTCCCGTGCCAGAGTCGATCGTTCTCCTCGGCAGCACGGCGGCCGACACGATCAGCGCTCGCGGCGGCGGCGGCGGCGGGGATGTCGGCGCCCCGATCAGCGGAACGTCGCTTGAACTGCGCGGCGAACCGGGCAACGACACGCTCGAGGGCGGCGAAGTCGGAGACCTACTGAACGGCGACCTCGGCACCGACACCCTGCGCGGCTTCGGCGGTGACGACGCTCTGGTCGGTGACGGGCTCTCCGAATCCGCCGACGACGTCTACGAAGGCGGTGCCGATGCCGACACGGTCCGCTACCCGCTCGTCCTCAGCGGGGTGACCGTTGACCTCGCCAAAACCGGCCCACAGCTGACCGGCAACGGCAACGACACCTTCACCTCGATCGAGAACGTCGACGGCTCCTCGTTCGGCGACAGCCTCCTCGGCGACGCCGGGCGGAACGCCCTCAACGGCCAGGGAGGTGACGACGTAGTCGACGGGCGTGGCGGCGACGACCCCGTCAACGGCGGCTCGGGCGTCGACACCGTCACCTTCGCGGGAGCCCCGGCCGGCGTCCTCGCCAACCTCGAAACCGGGAAAGCGAGCGGCGGTTACGGAGCCGACAGCGTGCTCGATTTCGAGAACCTGATCGGCTCGCCCTTCGCCGACACGCTGATCGGCAGCGCCGGAGCGAACGCGATTACCGCGCTCGCCGGCGCCGACACGGTGCAGGCTCTGGCCGGGCCGGACCGGGTCGACGTCCGCGACGGCGGCCCCGACAACGCCTCCTGCGGCAGCGAGATCGACAGCGCGATCGCCGACCGGCTCAGCGTTGACACGGTCCAGGCCGATTGCGAGCAGGTCGACGCCTTGCCGGAGCCGACGCAGCCGGGCGGCGGCGGCGGTGGCGGTGCGGGCGGCGGTGGCGGTGCGGGCGCTGGGGGCGGCGGTGCGGCTGCAGGAGGCGGCGGTGCTGGAGGCAAAGGCGGCGGCGGCAAAAACAACGGCGGTAAAGACGGATCGCAGTCGAGCGACCACAAAGTCGTCTTCTCGCTGCACGCCGCGCGGCGCCAACCGCTGCTCGCCCAGGGCGGCGTGGTCGTCAGGCTCCGCTGTCCGCGGGAGGCCTGCACGGTGGTCGTTCGCGGCGGCCGACGACTGAAGCCGCGCACGGTCCAGCTCGCCGCGGCGACGACGAAGACGGTGAAGCTGAAGATCCGCAAAGGGAAGCGGCAGCCGATCCGCAGCCTGCTGCTGGGCGGCGGCAAGCTGAAGCTGCGCCTGACCGCGACCGCCACCGATGCCGCCGGCAACTCGTCGCCGCCAGCTCAGGTCGTCGTCGAGGCGAAGCGCCCGCGGGCGGCGCTCAGGTAAGCCGCACTTCGACCGCGCCCACACCGGCGACATCGGAGCGCCAGGTCTCGCCGGCCGCGACGTCGATCAGCGGCACGGTCGAGCCGCTGATGACCACTTCGCCCTCGCGCGGCCGAACGCCGAAGTGCCCGAGATACTCGCCCACGTAGGCGGCCAGCTGCTCGAGCCGCCCGACCGTCGCCTCGGCGTCGTCGTTGGCGGCGAAGGGCTCGCCGCCGCGCTCGACCGCGACCGCGATCGGTCCCTCGGGCCGCGGCACCGACTCGCCGAGGACGACGCCGCGGTGGTAGATGTCGCCGGCCAGCACCTCCTCGGTCTCGGTCGGCGGTCGGTCGGCATCGGCGAGCTCGATCGCCGCCGCGATCGCCGCCACGCCCTCGCCGCTCGGGCCGAGGTGGATCGCGATCTCCGGCTCGAGTTTCGGCACCGTCCAGTCGCTGGCCGCGCCCTCTCCCCCGCTCGCCACCAGCGTCGCGTCGCAGAGGAAGCCGACCAGCGGACCGTTCAGCCCCAGCGCCTCGAGCGCTGCCGCGGTGCCGAAAGCGAGCTTCCAACCGAGCGGCTGGGCGCCGCCGGCCAGCAGCTCCTCGCGGCGAGCCAGCAGCCGCTCCATGCCGGCCCGGACCCGCGGGTCATCCCATGCATCGCGGCGCTCGCTCACTGTGCGGCGATACTAAACAGCGAAGCGGTGAGCGGGCACAGGACTAAGCCGCGAGCGGCTGCAGGCGCTTCTTCTCGACCGCGGCGAGCTTCTTCTGCAGCCGTTTGAATTCGCGCTCCTCGAGCGGGGAGCGTTTATACCCCGGGGCCGCCAGGTTCTTTTCCTCGTTCGGGTCCCGTTTCAGGTCGTACATCTCCCACTGCGGCGGTTTCGGTTTTTCCGGCCGCTTACTGATCGGCGTTTCGCCTTCGATCACGACTTCGACGTCGTAGTACTTCGCCAGCTTCCAGCGCTCTTCGCGGATGCTGACGATGTGGTTCGGCGGTTTCGGATAGACACCGTTGTTCTGCCCCGACTGGAAGTCGTCGTAGGTGAAAACGACGTAGTCCTGGGCCGCCTTTTCGGCGCCGGGATTGAGGACCAGGTCGGAGTAGTCGACGCCGGCCCAGTCGGTCCGCGCTGCGGGCGGCGCGTTTACCAAGCTGGCCAGGGTCGGCAGCAGGTCGACGTGGGAGATCAGCGCATCGGAGCTGTAGGAACGCGGGAAGAGCTTCGGGTTTGAGTAGACGAGCGGCACTTTCATCGTCTCCTCGTAGAAGTTGAAGTTCTTCTGCCGCAGGCCACCGTGGGCGAGCCCCATCTCGCCGTGGTCGGAGGTGCGGATGATCAGGGTGTCGTCGTAGAGCCCCTTCGCTTCCAGCTTGTTCAGCACCTCGACCAGGTAGTTGTCGGAGGAGCGCATCAGGTTGCCGTAGAAGTTGAGATAGGCGCGTTTTTCCCTGTCGTCGCGCGGTTTGCCGGTGAGGTTGAAGATGCGAAGGAACTGCTGCTGGACGCTCGGCTTGCTGGAGAGGTCTTCTTCGACGGTCGGCGGCAGGCCGATGTCGCCCGAGAGCCACGATTCGTCGTAGCCAGCTTCGCTGAACGTTTTGCTCGGATAGAAGAGGACGTCGTGCGGGTTGACCAGTGAGATCACGAGGAAGAACGGCTGCTGGAGTTCGGCGACTTCGTCGAGGTACTGGAGCGCGCCCTCGGCTCCGGCCGAGTCCGCTCCTTTCGATTCCATGAAACGACCGTCGTTGTTGACGTAGCCGCCCGCTGCCTCCGGGACGCTCTGGTTGGCGCCCGCGTCGGGCGGGTCCCAGCGGGGAAAGCCGTACTTTTCGAGGTCGGACGGTTCGGCCTTGCCCGGGGTCGCTGGTTTCGAGCAGTGCCACTTGCCCTTGTAAGCGACGTTGTAGCCGGCCGCTTTCATCACCGTGCCGAGGTTCGGCAGGTCGGTCGGCAGGTTCGACTGCGGGAATTCGTCCGCCGGCATGTTTTCCTCGAGCGTGTATTTGACCCCGTGCTGGGCCGGGAAGTAGCCGGTCATCATGCTCGAGCGCGAGGGCGAGCACATGCAGGCAGCGGTGCAGGCGGTATCGAAGGTCAGGCCGTGGCGCTGCAGGCGGCGCATCCCGGGCAGGTTCTGGCGCAGCCAGTCTTTGGGGAAGTGCTGGATCGCCCGCTCCTGGTCGGTGATGAAGAGGATCACGTTCTTCCCGGCGACACCGCCGCTGCCGCCACCTTTGGCGGCGAGCGCGCGCTCGACCCCGGACCCGGAAAGGAAGGCGGTCGCGGTCGCGGCGGCGCCGGCGCCGAGCAGCTCTTTGCGCGTCAGACCCTCGTCGCGACGGTCGTTCTCACTCATCTGATCCTCCTGAAGACGTCGACGGCGTTGCTGACGAAAGCGGTCGAGTAGACGTTGCGGCCGTCGGGGCTGACGACCGCCGAGCCCGCTCCGGCAAGCGCCCGTCCGGGGCTGCAGCCCGGCACCGATTTCGGCGCCACGCAGCCGCCGCGGCCGGGCTTCTGCTGCAGGCCGCCGGTTTTGCGGTTGCGGTCGAGGACGTCAATCGCCCCGGTCTCGAAGGCAGTGACGTAGGCGCTGCTGCCGTCCGGCGAGACGGCGATCCCCTCGGGCGCTTCCATTGCCCGCCCGAATGAGCAGCCAGCCGAGCGCAGGAAGATCAGGCAGGCGGCCGGGCCGGTGTTCTGGACGATCGTCGCCGGTTCGATCTGGGTGAAGGCGGTGACGCTGTTGCTGGTCAGCGAGGTGACGTAGACCGCGCCTTTCGGGCCGACCGCCACCGTGTTCGGGCCGGCGATCTGGACGCCGGTGGTGCAGCCGAGGGTTTCGACGTTGGTGATGCAGCCGGTCCCGTTCACCGCCTGCGCGAGGACTCCGGTTTCGGGGTTGCGGCCGAGCACGGCGATCGCGCTCGACGCCGCGGCGGCGGCGTAAACGGCGGTCCCGTCCGGGCTGACCGCGAGCCCCTCAACGGCCCCCAGCCCGACCCCGGTCGCGCAGCCGCTGGTCGCCAGGGCGATGCAACCGCCCGTTCCTTCCAGTTGGGTGAGGGCGCCGCTGGCCGGGTTGCGGGCGAAGCTGACCACCGCGTTGCCGGCAAACGCGCCGACATAGACGTTCTTGCCGTCGCGGCTGACCGCGACGACGTCGGGGTCGATCAGTGCCCGGCCGGGGATGCAGCCGGGGATCGCCAGGCCGGAGATGCAGCCCGAGCTAGGCGGCGGCAGCTGCGTCAGGGCGCCAGTCTTGCCGTTGCGGTGGAAGCTGGTGATGGAGCTGCCCGCGCGCGAGGTCGCGTAGACGTAGTGGCCGTCGGGGCTGACCGCAACCGAGTTCGGCCCGATCAGCCCAAGCGCCTCGCCGCAGCCATGTTCGGCTTTGACGGCAACGCAGCCGGCTTTCCCTTGCGGCTGTTTGAGGGTGCCGGTCTGCGAGTCGCGGGCGAAAACGGTGATCGCGTTGCTTTTCGAGGCGGCGACGTAGACGCTGCGACCGTCCGGACTGATCGCGATCGCGTGCGAGCCGAAGCCGACACCCGGGCCGGCGAGCGCCCGGGCGCGGGCGCAGCCTTTGGTTTTGGCGGAAGCGGCGACGACGCAGCCTTTCGGTCCCGGCAGCTGAACGAGCTTGCCGTGCGGGGTCGGTTTCGGCGGCTGCGGATGTTTGATTCCGGCCGAGCCCGGTTCGGGGGCGGCTGAGGCGAGAACCGGCAGCGCCAGCGCGACGACGGCGGCGAAGAAGACAGCGAGCGTGGTCAGCCTGCGGCGAGACATAAGCGGGCGAACTCTCTCCCCAGCGTCGGACGGCAAAAGACGATCGCGTACCGGCCCGGGCGCTGGGAGGGACTGGTCCCTCCCAGTTAGGGCAGCGGGCCGCCGACCAAGGCGATCACCGCGCCGACCGCGCCGGCGCCAAGCAGCGTCGGCACCACCCCCTGCCGCAGAAGCAACAGCGCCGCCGCGGCGGCCGCGAGCACGGCGGCCTGCCAGAGCTCCGTAAGGGCGCCGGCAAGCGGGATCGCCGAACCGAAGATCGCCCCGATCGCCGCCGGCCCGGCGCCGCCGAGGAAGCCGCGGGCGGCCTGGTTGGCGCGCAGGCGCTCGAAGCGGCCACCGCCGAGCAGGATGAAGGAGAACGAGGGCAGGAAGGCAACGAAGGCGGCGAGCAGGCCGCCGCCGATCCCAGCCGCGGCGTAGCCGACCGCGGCGACCGTCGCCACCACCGGCCCCGGCGTCACTTGGCCAAGCGCCACCGCGTTGAGGAATTCGGAGTCGGTCATCCAGTGGTAGACGTGAACCGCGTCGTCCTGCATCAAGGGCACGATCACGAAGCCGCCGCCGAAGGAGAGGGCACCGACCTTGAGCGCCGTCCAGATCAGGCTGCCGAGCCCGCCCTCGGCCGCCGCGGCGAGCAGCAGCGCCGCCGCCGGGTCGAGCGCGGCGGCGACCGCGCCGGCCGCGCCGCAGCAGCAGCTCGACCGCGCCGCAGGCGAGCAGCACGAGGACGAGGTAGGGCCCAACCGTCGCCGCCGCGGCGCCCCCGGCCAGCGCGTAGGCGGCCCACCTCACCAACGGCACCCGCTCGGCCTGGGCCCGCATCCAGCTCGGAGCGACCAGGTCGAGTCCGGCCCGGACCGCGACCGCCGCCACCGCCGCGCCCGCCCCGGCGCCGGCACCGCGGACCCAGTCCGGCGGTGCCTGCGAGAGGAACAGCAGCGAGAGCGCCAGGATCATTACCACCGCCGGCACGACGAAGCCGAGCCCGCCGACGATCGCCCCCGGCCAGCCACCAACGCGGTAGGCGGAGAAGATCGCCAGCTGGGTCGAGGAGGGGCCGGGCAGCAGCGAACAGGCAGCGTTGGCGTCCTCGAAGGCGTGGGCGTCCATCCAGCCCTTGCGCTCCACGACCAGACGACGCAGCAATGAGATGTGGGCCGGCGGCCCACCGAACCCGGTGACTCCGATCCGCGTCCACTCGCGGGCGATCTCGCCCAGCGGCGCCCTCACCGGCGGCGCGCGTAGACGACGAGCAGCGCCGCGGCCGCGAGTGGCAAGGCCGCCCGGCGCAGCACGGTCGCGGCGTCCTCCGGCCCGAGCACGACGCTCGACTCGAAGCCGGCGAGGTTGCCGACGATCGCGACGCCGCGCCCGCGCCGTTCGAGGCGCCTGAACTCGAACGGGTACTCGCCGAGCGGCGTGCCGACTCTCACCGCCGGGATCTTGCCAGCCGCGCAGGCCGCCCCGGGTGAATTTTCGCCTGGAGGCTTGATGCGGGTTAGGCGCGTGCGCGGGGGCGCCACAGGCCGAGCTTGGCGCCGCACGCGGGCGAAGCGGGTAGTGGTTACTACCCGCGAGGCCGTGGGTGGCGATCCAGCGACGGCATGGGGCGTCATCCGTGTGCGTGGATAACCCGCATCAAGCCTCTAGGCGAGCTGGCGCTCGAGTGCCAGGGCGAGGACTTCGCGCCGGCTGCGGCCACCGTGGTCAACGCGGACGAAGTTGCTGCCGACGAAGATCGAGAGGGTGATCGTGCAGCGGGCCTCGACCTCGTCGGGGTCGTCGACGAACTCGCCGAAGAGACCGCGCATGTACTTCATCCGCCGGTTGTCGACCCGGAGCAAGCGAGCCGCGACGGCAGTGTCGCGGCGGGCCCAGTCGCGCACCGCGAGGTCGACCCTGAGCACCATCCGCCGTCCCGCGGCCATCCCGAACAGGGCGCGGAGCTTGGTCCGCGCGTCGCCGCCGTCCGCCTCGATCCGGGCGATCACCTCGTCGACGCTGGTCCGCTCCCAGGCCTCGAGCAGCGCCTCGAGCAGCGCCTGCCGGCTGCCGAACTGCCAGTAGAAGCCGCCGCGGCTGACTCCCAGGTCCTTGGCGAGGACGTCGACCCGGACCGCGTCGGGACCGCCAGCGGCGAGGGCGCGGAAGCCCTCCTCGATCCAGCGCTCGCGCGGCGTCCTCGTGGTTGCAGGCATCTGATCCATACAGTAGTGTATGGATCAGATGACGGGAGCGAAGCTGCCGAACGAGACGCACACCTCGAGGCCGTGGCGGATCCACGAGCTGGCCGCGGACTTCCGGCTCGAAGACGTCTGGGCGCTGCCAACCCCCGGTGGGCCCGACGACTTCCCCTACCTGGTCGAGGGCATCGCCTCGGGCGCGACGGGCGACAGCCCCTCGCGCGCTGCCCGCGCCCTCTGGACGGTGCGCTGGAAGATCGGCGAGATCCTCGGTTGGGACGACGCCTACGAGGGCGCCGGCGCGGCCGAGCGGCCGACGATCAGCGATCGCCTCCCCGCCGACCTGCGCGCCACCGCGGGCCCGAAGTTCGCGACCCTCCCCTTCACCTCGCTCTACCTGCTCGACAACGAGTTCGCCGCCGAGACCGCCAACCGCACCGTCCACGGGATCCTGCACCTCGGCTGGGTGCCCGACGGGTCCGGTGGCTACCGCGGCGAGATGGCCGTCTACGTGAAACCGAACGGCCTGCTCGGCAACGCCTACATGGCGGCGATCAAACCCTTCCGCCACGTCGTGGTCTACCCACCGATGATGCGCCAGCTCAGCCGCGTCTGGGAGGCCGGGCGGGCCGAACTCAGCGCCCGTTAGGCAGGGCCGGCGCCCGAGCGTCGTCAACATAGCGGCGGATGAGCGTCGCCGCGATCCCCAGCCCGAGCTCGAGCGGCCTCGAGATCGGCCCCTTTGAAGTCCACGCCTACGGGCTGGCGTACGTCCTCGCGGTGGCGGCGGCGATCCTGATCACGGTGCGCCGCTGGGAGGCGCGCGGCGGCTCGCGCGAGCTCGTCTACGAAACGGCGCTCTGGGCCTTCCCTGCCGGATTGGTCGGCGGCCGGATCTACTTCGACATCACCAGTTGGGGCGAAGTGCCGCCGCACTGGTGGGGTCCATTCGCGGTCTGGGAAGGCGGCCTCGGGATTTGGGGCGGGATCGCCGCCGGCACCATCGTCGGGATCTGGCGACTGCGCCGGGCCGGCGTCTCGGTCGCCGAGTTCATGGACGCGGCAGCGCCGGCACTGCTCGTCGCCCAAGCGATCGGCCGGATCGGCAACTACTTCAACCAGGAGCTGTTCGGCGGCCCCACCTCCCTCCCCTGGGGACTCGAGATCGACCCCGCCCACCGCCCCGAGGGCTACGAGCAGTACGCCACCTTCCAGCCGACCTTCCTCTACGAGATCATCTGGAACCTCGCCCTCGCTGCCTTTCTCGTCTGGCTCGGCCACCACCGCCGCATCCGCCCACCCGGCCTCTTCGCCCTCTACGTCACCGGCTACTCGGCCTTCCGCATCTTCGAGGAGTCACTGCGCATCGACCCCGCCCACCACATCCTCGGCCTGCGCCTCAACTTCTTCGTCGCCTGCCTGCTGACGATCGCCGGCGCCCTCTGGTTCCTCTGGAGCCAGAAGGCCACGCGCCGCTCCGCAAAGAGCGCCGAGCCCTAGGGCGCCCGGTATGGGGGAGACCCGGACCGTGTTCGTCCCTTCTCCCGCTGTGCGGGACAAACGACGAACGCGCTTGGATCACGATGCGCTGGCGACCTTGCGGCAGCGCAGCATGGGGTTGTGTCGGCCGCCCAACTCGACGAGCTCGGCTACACGCGGAGCGCCGTGGGGCGGCACGTGCAGTCGCGGCGTCCTCGAGCGCGCCGAGGAGTTAACGGACGAAAACGAACGCCGCCTCTTCAACCGCCTCCGCGCTCATCGTTTCCGTCGTCGCCGGCGCCGCTTCCGCCCACCACCGGCTGCTCAGCAGCGCTGCTAGACCAGACCAAAACTGCATCCGCTACCGAGTGGGTAGCGGATGCAGTTCTCTTAATATGCCTTGACAGCTATATGCTGGTTTGGCAATGTAGTGGGTGATGAGCGCTGCCGCACTGCAAGCCCTCGCCGAGCCGCACCGCGTCGCGATCCTCGATCTGTTGCGCGACGGCGAGCAGCCAGTCGGGCACCTGGTCGAGCGGCTCGAGCTGAGCCAGCCGGCCGTCTCCAAGCACCTGCGGGTGCTCCGGGAGGCCGGCCTGGTCGAGTCGCGCGCCGACGCCCAGCGTCGCCTCTACCGGGTGCGGACTGAGCCACTGGCCGAGCTCGACGACTGGCTCGCGCCCTACCGCCGGCTTTGGGAGCAGCGCCTCGACAAGCTCGAAGACCACCTCGATCGCAGGAGGAAGCCCAAATGACCGACAGCGCCAACGACGCAACGCTGCTCACCGACCGCACCCAGCCCGCCGTCCGCCTCGAACGCGACCTGCCCGACCCGCCGGCGGTCGTCTGGGGCGCTCTGACCGAGCGTGAGCAACTCAAGGAGTGGTTCCCCTGCGACGTAGTCGTCGCCGGCGGCGAGTGGCGGGTCGGCGCCGCGATCAGCTTCCCCTTCCCTGCCGAGGTGATCGAGATGACCTTGGACGGCGAGGTGCTGGCGGTCGATGAGCCGCGCGAGCTTGCCTTCACCTGGGGCGAGGAGACGCTGCGCTTCGAGCTGACCCCGCGCGAGGGCGGCACCCGCATCGTCCTGATCGACGAGCTGCCAGCCGGCGCCGCCGCCCGCAACGCCGCCGGCTGGGAGAGCTGCCTCGACAAACTGGCCGGCATCGACCCCGGCGAGGACGCCTGGCAGCCGCGCTTCAAGCGCTACTCGGCCGCCTTCGAGCCGACCCTCGGCCCGCAGGAAGGACCGCCCGCGGGCTACAAGGGCAAGGAGGCCGAGGCAGCCGGGTGAGCCGCTTCAGTGCTTCGGCGACTGCTGCGCGCCGGGCTTGAAGAAGAAGACGTTGTGGGGGGCGATCACCCGGGTGACCGCTTTGCCGACCAGGGTCGAGAGCTCGCCCGATTTCGGGCTGATGTCGGAGTTGAGGAGGATCACCATCGTCGTCCGCAGCGATGGCGAGTAGACAGTGAGGCTCTCGTACCCGGGTAGCGAGCCGTTGTGGCCGATCCAGCCCTTGACGTCAAACAGCGCGAAGCCGTAGCGGGCCGGCTCGAGACCAGGCGCGGGAATGAACCGTTCGCGCTGGCGCTGGGTGGCCGGCGTCAGCAGCGAGCCGGTGGCGACCGACTTCGCCCAGATCCGCAGGTCCTCGAGCTTGGAGATCATCGCTCCCGCCGCCCATCCCCATGAGGGGTTCCAGTTGGTCGTGTCGGCGACCGTGCCGGCCGGATCCTGGACGGTGTAGCCGTTCGCATGAGGCCGCGGGATGGCGGCGTTCGAAGGAAACAGGGTGTGTTCCATTTGCAGCGGCCGCAGGAGGTGCCGTTCGATATAGGTGCCGAGCGTTTCGCCGCTGACCTTTTCAACCAGCAGGCCGAGGATCACGAAGTTGGTGTTCGAGTAGTTGAAGCTGCCGTTCGGCGGGAAAAGTGGCGGCTGGCTGAAGCCGAAAGGGAGGAGTTCCTGCGGCGTCCAGGGACGGCGCGGATTGGCGAAGAACTGCGTTACCCATTCTTCGGTGGCGGTGTAGCTGACCAACCCGCTGCGCATGTCCCCCAGCTCGCGTACCGTGACGTGGTCGCCGTTCGGGATGCCGGAGAGGTACTTGCTGATCGGATCGTCCAGCCCGACCTTGCCTTCGTCGACTAGTTGCAGCACGGCGGTACCGGTGAACGTCTTGGTCTCGCTGCCGATCCGCATGTAGAGGTTGGTGTTCATCGGCTTGCCCCGCTTGTGACTCGCGAGGTCGACGTTACGCACGCCGTAGGCCTTGACGATCGGCGGCTTCCCCTGCTGCCAGACGCCGAGGATCACACCGGGGATTTCGCGCTCCTTCATCACCCCGCGGACCGCGGCGCCCACTTTCGCCTCGCGCTCCACGGCATGACTCTTGGGTGCCGCCAGCCCTGCAGCGGGCGCTACCAGCGCGACGAGTGCTAGCGCTACGACGGCGGCCGCGACGCAAGCCCGAAGCCGAGAGGAGAGCCGCATGATCGGACCGTACATCAGTCGAACGGATAGGATTCCTCGCACCTTGAGGAGAGCACTCCGCATCCCGGCAGCAATCCTCCTCGTCTGCGGAGCACTCCTTGCCGTGCTCAGCGCCAGCGCCAGTGCGGCGGCGCCCTCCACCGCCACTGCCTCCGCAACCTGCCCGCCGCAGCAGGTCGAAGTCGCGAGCGGCTGCGCCAGCCGGATCGCGGCCCGCAAGTACATCGAAAAGCTGGTGCAGGAACTGATGCCTCCGATGGGCGTGCGGGCGTCGATCGTCCAGGTCGACACCGGCAAACAGCCGCTGATCCAGGCGGGCTTTGGAAACTCGATGAAGGGAACGCCCGCCAACCCGCATATGTACTGGCGGATCGGCTCGATCGCGATCCCCTACCTGATCAACATCCTCCTGCAGCTGCAGGACGAAGGAAAGCTCGATCTCGACGACCCGCTCTCGATGTACCGCCCGAACTTTCCCGAGGCGAACAAAGTCACCTTGCGCATGCTCGCCAGCGTCACCTCCGGCTACCCGGACTTCATCCAGGAGAACGAAGCCTTCCAGCAGCTCCTGTTCAAAAACCCGTTCCGCCAGTGGACGCCGAACGAACTGATCCACTGGGCCTTCACCCTGCCGGTCGTCTGCAAACCCGGCGCCTGCTTCCACTACGCCCACACCAACTTCGCGATCCTCAGCCAGGTGATCGCGAAGGTAGCCGGCAAATCGGTCGACGCGCTGATGCACGAACGGGTCCTCGGCCCGCTCGGCCTCGACCACACCGCCGTCACCCGCTACCCGGCCTTCCCCGGTCCCGGCCTGCACGCCTACACCGGCGAACGCGGCATCTACGAGGACTGCACTTTCTGGAGCCCGTCGTGGTCGATCGGCGCCGGGACGGTGGTGACCTCGACGATGGCCGACGCGGTCCGCGGCTTCCGCGCAATGTCACGGGGCGCACTGATCTCCAAGCAGGCGAACAAGGAGCGGCTCTCGTCAAGCAACACCGCCAAGTTCTCGATCTTCAACTCGAAGTCCTATTACGGGCTCGGGCTGCTGGTCAACAACGGCTGGCAGATCCAAAACCCGTTCATCGACGGCTACACGGGGATCGCCGCCTACCTGCCCGCGCAGGACCTCTCGATCGGGATCACCACGACCCAGCTGCCGAAGAGCGCGGACAACGAGGTCGGATACGCGAGCCAGATCTTCGTCAGGCTGGCCGAATACCTCAGTCCCGATCACAAAGTCAAGTTCTAGAGGCATTCGGGCCGTTCGCCCGGCCGGATCTCGCTGAGCTTGCCACCGGAGCCGATCGCGTAACCAACCGGGCTCGAGGATTCGGGCGTCGCGGCAATCGCACCGTCGACCGTCAATTCGATCGCGCCGTTGCCAAACGACATCGAGTAGCGGCGCGAGTGGAAAGGACCCTCTTCGGCACCGGGCAGGAGGATCTGGCCATCGATCAGCGGCTGGCCCTTGCCATTCAGCAGGCAAACCCAGACTTCGCCGGTGGCGGTCAGGCGGAGGCTGATCGCCGGCGGCGGCGGGGGCGGCTTCGATGCGCGCTGCGGCGCTGCACCGGCGCCCTGGCCCGCCGGCACAGTCGGCGAGGACCGGCTCGAGCCGCTGTCGCCTAACGAGGCGACGAGCACGATGACCGCAACCGCGACCAGCACCAGGCCGGCGACCGCCATCGCTGCTGGCAGCCAGCGCCGTGGCTGGCGCGCCGAGGGTCTCTCGGGGACGAGCCGCGGCTCGACCCGCGGGCCAGCGTCGCCCTCGCCGACTTGGTCGGGCCGGTGCTCGAGCGCCAACCCGGCGGGGTCGAGACCGAGGTAGCCAGCGTAGGTACGCGTGAAGGCACGGGCGTAGAACTCGCCCGGCAGCCGCTCCCACTCTTCCGCCTCGATCGCCTGCAAGAAGCGGACGCGGATTCCCGTCGCGGCTTCGACCTCCTCGAGTTCGATTCCGCGCGCCCTGCGCTCCTGGCGGAGCTCGTTTCCGATCCGCCCATCCACAGAACCATTGTGCCCTGCCGGTCCCATGCTCCCGACGCCTGAGCGCGCGCCGCATCGAGTCGTGGCTGATGGACATGGACGGTGTCCTCGTCCACGAGCTGGCGGTACTGCCGGGGACCGACCAGTTCCTGGGCCGCCGGCGCGAGCTCGAGTGAGACGGCTTCGCCGACCGAATTCATACCCACTTTGTGCTTGACATCACAAAACCCCAGCAGGAAGATCGGAGAGCCTGCAGAGAACTCGAGGTGGCAAGGAGGAGCGATGTTCTACTGCGAGCGATGCGGAATTCGTTTCAGTGCCGGGGCACTCTCTGGGGAAACCGAGTGCCCGAGGTGCAAGATGCGCGACGGCGTCTCGCAGCCGCTGCGCGCCGAGCAGTTGCGGCCGATCGAGCGCTTGGAGCGCTGGCAGCCAGGCCAGCTGCAGCCCCGAGACCAGCACTCGGCGCACTCCGCACGTTGAAGTGGACCGTGCCGCGGTCCCGGCCAGGCGCCGGGGCCGCCGGCCGGCCGGCACCGAATCGCCCACTCGGTTAGGTTCACGCTGCCCGCCGCCGATGAGGTCTGCGTGAAAAGAAAACTGCTTCCCCTCCCCTGTCTCCTGGTCATCTTGGCGCTTGCCCTCTCCGCCTGCGGTGGCGGCGGCGGTGACAGCGACGAAAGCAAGATCGAAGCGGCGATCGAGACCTCGGCGACCACCAACGACCCGTCGAACTGCACCGAGCTGCAGACGCAGAAGTTCGACGAACAGAACGCCGGCGCCGAAGGCGCCGCGGCGGTCGCCGAGTGCGAACAAGAAAGCAAAGAAGGCGGAGACCAGGCCGACTCGGTCGATGTCTCCAAGGTCGCAATCGACGGCGACGCGGCAACCGCCGATGTCGCCTTCAGCGGCGGCGGCCTCGACAGTCAGGCGGTCGAAGTCGCCCTCGTCAAGGACGGTGACGATTGGAAGCTCGACGAAGTCGTCGAGTTCACCGAATACGACGCCAAGAAGCTCGGTGAAGCGTTCGCAGAACGATTCGAAGGCGGTGGCGAAATCCCTGCCCGGATCACCACTTGCTTGACCGAAGGGTTCAGCAACGCCTCGCAGGCCGAGGCCGAAAAACTGATCTTCAGCGGCAGCCAACAGCCGCTCGAAGAACTGATCGTCGAATGCGAATAGCGGCGCGGCGCGGGTGCGCCGGCTCAGCCTTTGAGCGAGCCCGGGTAGAGCCGCTCGGCGATTTGCAAGAAGGCCTCGAGCGTCGGCGTCGAGAAGTTGGAAGCGAGGTTGGCGGTGGCGGCTATCGTGGTGCCGCTCTTCGGGTCGTACATCGCCACCGTGCTGAAGCCGAAAACGGCGCCGTTGTGGCCGAGCCAGCGGCCGACGCGCATGATCCCGAGGCCGTAGCCCAAGGTGACTTGCGGGCTCTGGGAGAGCAGTCCGACCTGCAGCCGTAGCTTCTCCATCGTCGGGCTCAGTAGCGCCCCTTGGCCGAGCTGCTTGGCGTACTTGTGCAGGTCGCCGAGGGTCGAGGCCATCGCCCCGGCGGCGCCGGCGATGTCGGGATTGACGAGGGTGACGTCGGTGATCGCGCTCTTGCCTTCCGGCCCGGCGTAGTAGCCATTCGCGAACGGTGAGGGCAGCGGCGCCGAGGTCGGGTAGACGGTGTGTTTCAACCCCAGCGGTTTGATCACTTCCTTGGTCACCAGCTTGGCGATGCTGATCCCGCTCACCCGTTCGAGGATCGCCCCGAGCAGGTAGTAGTTCGAGTCGGAGTAGACGGTTTTGGCGCCGGGTTCGAATTCGGGCTGGTGGCGTTTGAGGATCGCGACCACGCCCTGGTAGTCGAACTTCATCCGCGGGTCTTCTTCGAGTTCGCGGCTCCACTGCGGGTCCATCGTGTAGTCGTAGAGGCCGGAGCGCATCCCGATCATCTGCTTGATCGTGATCCGGTTGCCGTTCGGGACACCCTTGATGTACTTCGAGAGCTTGTCGGAGAAGGCGAGGTTGCCCTGTTCGATCTGCCGCAGCGCTGCGGTGGCGACAAAGGTCTTGGTGATGCTGGCGATGCGGACGTGGTCGGTCAGCTTCAGCGGCGCGTTCGTCGCCGTGTTGGCGACGCCGTAGACGTGGGTGTAGTCGCCCTGCGGGCCGGTGATCGCGATCGAGAAGCCGGGCAGGCGGTCTTCGGACATCTGCTTGGCGACCACCTCGTCGACGAAGGCGCGGTCGGCGGTGGAGAGCGGCTTCGCATGGGCCGCGGCGGCAGCGAGCAGCGACACGGCGAGGAGCAAAAGGGCGAGGGCTGAGATGCGTTTGATCAAGGGACCTTCATCAGGGGAAGTCGACGACATCGCGGCCGACCGGGAGCTCGTCGTGCCGCGGCCCGGCGCCGGTTGGGATCACCGGGATCGGCGCGCCCGAGTTGATTTCCTTTTCGAAGTTCGGGCCGATCGGCGGGATCTTGCCTTCGAGGGTGAAGCTATTGAAAGAGAATGGCAGCCCTTCTGCGTCGACCAGGCTCGGCTCGCTCATCACCTGGAAGTGGAGGTGCGGGCCCGAGGAGGAGCCCGAGTTGCCGAGCCGGCCGATCTGCTGGCCGACCCGCACGCGGTCGCCGACCTTGACCATGATGCTGCCCGGGATCAGGTGCGCGTACCCCGCGTAGAGGCCCTTGCCGAAGCGGATGATCACGTGGTTGCCGTCGGCTTCCTGCAGGTTCACCGGTTTCGGATGGTTGGGGATCTGGTCGGGGTACTTGTCGACTGCGGCGACGACGACGCCGTTGGCGACCGCCAAGACCGGGTCGCCGAAGAAGATCCAGTTCTGGTTGACGTCGGGATCACCGATCACCCAGCGGCCTTCGGCGTTGCCGCGGTTGAAGTCGATCGCGAAGCGCTGGCCAAGCGCCAGGTGGCCGTTGACCGGCTGCAGGGCGCGGCGGTGCGGCCCGTCGCAGCAGCTCCCGGCGGTGACCCAGCCGGGGCCCTGGACCGGCGGCGCGAGCGCCACCGGTGCTTTGCTCACGACCCGCGAGGCACCGCCGGTCGAGGCGATCGATTTCGGCAGCGGCAGCCCGGCCGGACCCTTGACCGTCAGGGTGTGCTCAATCGCCGCCGGGATCTGCTGGCGCGACTCAAACGGGACCTCCATCCAGACCACCGAGACGCCGCCGGCGGCGACCGTCGAACTGGCTTCACCGCCGTTGCCGAGCGGGCTCATCGCCGCGGTCAGCGCTTTGCCGGCGAGGGTTGCGAGCGCCTTGCCGCTGTCGGCGTCGCGGACCACCAACTTGGTCGCTTCAATCGGCGCCGGGATGCCGTTGGTCAGCTCCAGCTCATAGACCAGCTGGTAGGTGCCGTCGGTGTCGCGGAACCACTGCGGCGGTGCGAAGACGTGCATCACGAGCGGCGTGTAGCGGTCGGATCCCGGCTTGCCGGCGGCCGGGCCGGCGGCGCCCAGGACGGCGACGATCACCAGCAGCGCGGTAAGCATGATGGCGAAACTGGCGCGAGACCGGCGAGACACCGCGGCAGCCTAGCTCAGGCCGGTGCGCTCTGCACGCTGTCGGCGAGCACGTCATAGGCGAAGCGAACGACCAGCGCCCCGTCGCCAACCGCCCCCGCCACCCGCTTGGCGGCGCCGGCCCGCACGTCCCCCGCAGCGAAGACACCGGGCCGGATCGTCTCCAACATGTGCGGGCTACGATCGGAGAGCGGCCAGCAGAGATGACCGGGGCAGTTCTCCGCCCCCTCGCCGCAGAGCAGGTAGCCGGCTGGGTCGACCGCCAGCATCCCGTCCGAGGCCTCGGTGCAGGGATCGGCGCCGATCATCACGTAGACCGCGTCGCAGTCGACCTCCTCGCTGCCGTCATCGGCGCCCCGCAGGGTGACCGACTCGACGGTGGCACCACCGTGGACGGCGGCGATCTCGGTTTCGGTCATCACCTCGATCCGCGGCGAGCGCTCGATGCGGTCGATCAGATAGTGCGACATCGTCGACTTCAGCGCTTGGCCGCGAACGACGACGCGGACGCTGCGGGCCCGGTTGGCGAGGCTCGCCGCCGCCTGGCCGGCGGAGTTGCCGCCACCGACCACGATCACGTCTTTATCGCGGGCGCGCTCGGCGTCGGTCGCCATCGCTGCGTGGTAGACGCCGGCGCCGCGGAAGCGATCCATCCCCTCCGCCCGCAGCTCACGCCAGCGCGCCCCGGTCGCCATCACCAGCGAGCGGGCGAGGACGTGCTGACCGTCGTCGAGGTCGACCCGGATCAGGCCCTCGGGGCCGTCGGCGAGCTCGGTCGCGCGGTGGAAGCTCGAGAGCACGGCGTCGAAGCGACGCGCCTGCAGGGTCGCTTTGGTGGTCAGCTCGCGGCCGCCGATCCCGGTTGGGAAGCCGAGGTAGTTCTCGATCCGGGTGCTGGTCCCGGCCTGGCCGCCGGGCGCCCAGGACTCGACCACCAGCGTCCGCAAGCCCTCCGAGCCGCCGTAGACGGCCGCCGCCAACCCCGCCGGCCCGGCGCCGAGTACGACCAGATCGAAGCGCTGCCCGTCGACTTCCGCCCGCAGCCCGAGCGAACGCGCGACCTGGGCCGGCGAGGGGTTGCGGAGGACGTTGCGGGCGTGGACCAGGACCGGCGTTTCCTCGCGCGGGATCTGCAGCCACTCGAGCATGCCGGCGCTCTCCTCATCCTCGTCGACGTCGAACCAGCGGACCGGCAGCAGGTTGCGCTCGAGCAGGTCCCGCACTTCGAATGCCCTCCGCGAGCCGCGCGGCGCGATCAGCCGCATCACCCCGTGGCCCTCTGCTTCGTGCCAGGCGCGCCGCGCCAACAGGGTGTTGAAGAGGTGTTCGCCGAACTCCGGCCAGCTGGCAACCATCTCGCGCAGAGCGGGACGGTCGAAGACGATGGTCTCGGTCGGCTCGACCGCAACGCAGGCGCTGATCGTCGGCTCGCCGGTGAAGATCGCGATGTCGCCGATGAAGGTGCCGGCGTCGGCCTCGGCGATGTGGACGTCCTTGCCGGGCTTGCGCTCGACGAACTCGACCCGGCCACTCTCGAGCACGTAGAACGGCGCGTCGCGAACGGCGTGCTCGTAGAGCACCTCGCCGGGCGCGAAGCTCTGCGCCCGGCCGCCCTTCTTGCGCAGCCACTTCAGCTTCGCCTCGGAGAGACGCGGGAACATCAGCTCGTCGCTGAGGTCAGGGAAGGTCTCGGTGCGGATCACGCGCGTTTCGGGCACCGACTTAGGCTACAAGCCACCATGCGTTCTCTCGGCAGGCAGCTGGCGGCTCTCGGTGTTATCGCCGCGCTGCTCGCGACCTGGGTGGGCGCCGGCCCGGCGGCCGCCACGACCCCGGACTCGCCGCTGCACAAAGGCGACTTCGCCGAGCTGGTCGGGATCGGCCACGGGCGCAGCGTCTACCTTGAGTGCCACGGCCGCGGGGCGCCGACCGTGATCCTCGAAGCTGGGCTGCGCAGCCGCTCCGACTTCTGGTCCGAGCGGACGAAAGAAACGCCGCCCGGGCCGACCGTCCTGCCCGGCGTCGCGCGCACGACCCGCGTCTGCACGATCGACCGTCCCGGCACCACCCTCGGGGCGACCGAATTCAGCCGCAGCTCGCCGCTGCCGATGCCGCGCACCGCGGCGGGCGCGGTCGCCGACCTGCACGCAGTCCTGAAGGCGGCGCGGGTCCCCGGCCCCTACGTCCTGGTCGGCCACTCGACCGGCGGCCTGATCGTCCGCCTCTACGCCGCCACCCACCCGCGCGAAGTCGCCGGGCTGGTGCTGGTCGACGCGCTCTCGGAGTTCCTTCAGGGCCCGCTCGACCGCGCCCAGATCGCCGCCTACGACGAGCTCAACAACGGCCCGCTGG
Organism: uncultured Actinomycetes bacterium; assembly: GCA_963729055.1. Classification (GTDB taxonomy): domain Bacteria; phylum Actinomycetota; class Thermoleophilia; order Solirubrobacterales; family 70-9; genus VAYN01. Next base: position 749,220 of record CAVSMQ010000010.1, read on the forward strand.
AAGGGGTCGACTACCCCGACCTCGAGCAGATCCTCTTCCGCCCCAGCTTCGCCGAGATGCGCCGCGCCGAACGTCGCCACCCGCTCGCCGCCCACATCCCCCTCAGCGTGATCTCGCGCGCCCTGCCGCTGCCGCTGCCCGCTGGCCTGCCCGCCGGGCTGACGACGCCGGTGGTCGAGCGGGCCTGGCGCCGGGCCCAGGACCGGCTCGCTCGGCTCACCCCAAACGCGGTCCAGGTGATCGCCGAGCGCAGCTCGCACTACGTGATGTTCAGCCAGCCGCGGCTGATCGTCAGGCAGATCGAGCGGGTGGTGAGGGCCGTCCGCTATCGTTAACCCTATGGTTAACGATCCATTCAAGGCCCTCGCTCACCCGATCCGCCGCGGCATCGTCGAACACCTGGCCGCCGGCCCGGCGACGGTGGGCGAGGCGACGGCTGGCTTCGGGGTCTCCAAGCCGGCGATCAGCAAGCACCTCAAGGTGCTCGAGGAAACCGGGGTAGTCAGCCGTGAGGTCAACGGAAGGACTCACCTTCTATCGCTCGACACCGAAGCGCTCGAGGAGGCGGCCGAGTGGATGGATCGCCAGCGCGCCATCTGGACGCGCCTATTCGACGTCGTCGACGAGTACCTGAAGGAGAAAAGATGAAGACGCCACCGATCGTCTCGGCCCAGGAGTGGGATGCTGCCCGTGAGGAGATGCTGGTCAAGGAGAAAGAGGTGCTCCGCGCCCGCGACGCGCTCGCCGCCGAACGCCGGCGCATGCCCTGGATGGCGGTCGAGAAGGACTACCGCTTCGAGGGTCCCGAGGGCGAGCTGAGCCTCGCCGAGATGTTCGAGGGCAGGCGCCAGCTGATCGTCTACCGGGCCTTCTACGGCGAGGACGTGACCACCCTCGCGTCCGGCGGGTCGTACCCCGAGCGAGCCTGCGCCGGCTGCTCGTTCGTCGCCGACCAGGTCTCCCACCCCGCCCATCTGAACGCCCGCGAGACGACGCTCGCCTTCGTCTCGCGCGCCCCGCAGGCCGAGATCAAGGGCCTGAAGGAACGCCACGGCTGGGAGCTGATCCCCTGGTACACGGTCACCGACGACTTCGACAAGGACTTCGGCGTCGACCAGTGGCACGGTCACAACGCCTTCATCCGCGAGGGCGAGCAGATCTACCGCACCTACCTGATCGACTCGCGCGGTGACGAGCAGATCGGCACCACCTGGAGCTACCTCGACATGACCGCGCTCGGCCGCCAGGAGGAGTGGGAGGACTCGCCGGAGGGCTACCCGCAGACGCCGCCCTACGAGTGGTGGAACTACCACGACGCCTACGACAAACCATGACCCCGCTCGCCCACATCGCCGGCGTCCCGGTCGAGGAGCTGTTGCTGCCGTTCCTCGCCGGGCCGGTCGCCGGCCTGGCGCTGGTCCGCGCCTGGCTCTCGCTGCAGCTGCGCCGCCACCCCGAGCGCGAGTCGCGGGAAGCGAAGCAATGAGGGACAGCCTGCAGCTGCAGATCGAGCGCACCTACGAGGCGCCGGCCGAGGCGGTCTTCGACGCCTGGACCAGCGAGGAGGTGCTGCGCCGCTGGTGGCGGCCCGAAGACGGCTGGAACACGACCGAAGCCGTTGTCGACGTCCGGGTCGGCGGCGAGATCCGGATCGTCATGCGCGACCCCGACGGCGACCCCCACGGCGCCACCGGCACCTACACCGAAGTCGAACGCCCGAGCCGGCTGGCCTTCACCTGGACCTGGGACGGCAGCGACCGGCAGGGCTTGGTCGAGGTCGACTTCGAAGAGCTCGGCGAGTTCACCCGAGTCGTCTTCACCCACAGCGGCCTCGAGGACGAGGAGGCGGTCCGCAGCCACGAAGGCGGCTGGGGATACCTGCTCGACGAACTAGGCCGATTCGTTGCCCCGTGATTGACGAGTTGACGTCCCTATAGGCACGTCAACTCGTCAATCACGGATTAACTGGCGCAACTCGGTCTCGTAGGAGACGGCGAAGCGGCGCAGCTGGCCGCTCTCCTCGACCGTGTAGCTGCCCATCCGCACCAGCGGCGGCGAGTAGGCGTGGATCGTGACCGCCGGCTCGCCGGCCGCGTGGAGGACGCGGTGGATGTCGCTGGCGCCGAAGTAGAACGAGGAGCCGGCGGCGACGGTGCGGGCCAGCGGCGAATCGACCGGGCGGCCGAGGACCAGGCGCTCCTCGCGGACGGCGCCGGCGGCGACGGCAACCGCGCCGGCCGAGAGGTCGTGGTCGTGGAAGCCGGTGTCGTGGTCGTGGGACCAGCAGATCAGCCAGACATCGAGGTGCTCGTCGCGCAGCAGTTGCTCGTAGGTGCGCTGTCGCGGGTCGTGGTGGACGCGGTGGGACCACTGCTGCGGCCGCGCCGCGATTGCGGTCGCGACGGCGAGGAGCTCCTCGTTACCGAGGTCGCGGCCGCGGGGACGGGCCACCTCCTCGATCCGCTCGGTCGGGTCGTTCATCGGCTGTCTCCTTGAGGTTCGCGAGTCAACAAGCGGTGCGGGTTGGTGCTCAGCAGCTCCCGCCCGAGCGCGTCGTCGCGGCGCGGCGCTGGTGCCCCGACGACGGGTCGGTCGGAGCCGTAGACGAGCTGCGCGGAGCCGACCACGCCGACCATCGCCTTTAGCATCCGCGGCCCGTAGGAAGAGGTGTCGTAGAAGACCAGTGGGTCGGGTGCAGGGATCGCGGCGCTGGCCCTGGCAGCGAAGCGCTCGAGCTGGAGCGGCGCGCCGCCGGCCAGCATCGCGAACAGGACCCGAAGCCGCGGGTGGGCGCGGCGCCCGGCGTGCAGGAAAGCGAACCAGGCGGCTTGCATCTGCGCGACGTAGTCGGTGAGGGCCGGCCACCAGGGCGGCAGCGAGCCTGCCGCCGCCGGGTGCGGGGCGCGACCGGGGCCGGCGACGGGGCCCGGGTGGATGAAGAGCGGCGCGTCGTGCAGCTCGAGCCGGGCCAGCAGCGGTCCCAGCCGCTCGAAGGCGCCAGGATCGGCGAGGGCAGCGGCCGGCAGCGAGAGACCGACGCAGCCGCGGGCGAGCGTCGCGTCGACCTCGGTCGGGTCGGGCGCCTCGAGCTGCACCGCGCCCCAGCCGCCGAAGTGGTCGGGCAACGCCTCGAGGCCGAGCAGGTGGGCCTCGAGCAGCGGCACCGCCTCCTCGGCGGGCAGTGCCTCGATCCCGAGCGCGGTCGAGAGCGCGACCAGCGCCCGGTCGATCTCCTCGCGGCGCGAGCTCCGCGGTGCGGAGCTCGGCGTCAACCGCCTCGGAGGCAAGGAAGGTGTCGGGCTCCCCCGCCACCCGGAAGCCCCAGCCGCCGCGGCGGCGGCGCAGCGCCGGGGGCCTACGCCGGCGCGCCAGCTCGGCGACCAGCGGCTCGCCGAGAAGGTGCTGATGAACGTCGACCCGCTCCATTGTTGAGTAAGACTATCAAGATACTCAGCTTAGCTTCGTGCGAATCTCGCAAGCCCCGTCCGCCGAGCTGTTCCATATCCCGGAATGGCATGGATAAGGAACAGCTGGCCGCGGCGGCTCAACCCGAGGCGGACGAGCCATCCAGCTCGTCGCCCAGCACGTCCTTCCCCCGCCGCTTCTCGAACCGCCGCCACCCTTCGAACCCCAGCGCAACCAGCGCCGCGAAGCCGAGCGAGGCGCCGAGCGGCAGCCACAGGTTGTCCTTGAATGCCTCGCCCCCGAGGTAGCCGAGGGCAGAGACATATAGAGCCCAAAGCAGCGCCGCCACCGCATCGGCGAAGAGGAAGGAGCGGTAGCGCATCTCGAGCGTGCCGGCGGCAAACGTCGTCGCCGTCCGGCCCCCCGGCACGAACCGCCCGACCGCGATCAGCGCCGCGCCGCGCCGATCCAGCGCCCGCTCGGCCCATTCCAACCGTTCCTGCCCCTTCTCGCCACCGAACAGCCGCCGCGCCACCGGATCCCCCACCCCACGCCCGAGCCAGTAGCAAGCGTTATCGCCAACGAACGCACCAACCGCCGCGGCCGGCACGATCACGAAGATCAGCAACTCGCTCTGCGCCGCCAGGATCCCCGCCGTAATCACGATCGTCTCCGACGGCACCAGCGGCAGCAAGACGTCGGTCGCACAGGCGACGAAGATGATCAGATAACTGAGGTCGCTTTGACCAACTTCCTGGGTGAGCCAGTCGAACACTGCTTGCGGGCTTACCCGTAAGGCTCCGCGTCGACCCATCGCTCGTCCAAATCAGCCGCCTCGCTGCGTCGCCTGTCTAAAGCGGCGAACGGCGCTGCGCCGACCGGAGGAGCCGCAATGAAAGACGAGTTCGCAACCTACGACGAGCTTGCGGGACCCGAGCTGGACGCCGGCTTGTGGGCGCCGGCGCGGTTGCCGCTGCCAGGCGGCGGCGAGCATCTGGCGATCGATCCAAACGCAGAGGTGAGCGTCGGTGGTGGTGAGCTGCGGGTGGAGATCCCGCGGTTCTCGCTCGCCGATGACGCGCTGCAGCAGGTCGACAGTCCCAAGTACTTGATGTTCTCGAGCAGCGAGTTCGAGCTGCCAGCGGACCGGCCGGCGAGCTTCGCGGCCGAGCTGGCGGTGGAGAACGTCGGTGGGGACCCGGCCGATTACCGGCGGGCGATGGCGGCCTTCCACGTCTTCGACCTCCCCAGCCGGCGAGTGTTTTCGGTTTGCGGAACCTCGACCCGGGCGTTTGCGCTGCACGAGCTGCTGGGGATCGGTGGCGGCGAAGGGGAGCCGTTCTATTACATGGTCGAGTCGCCCTACGAGGACATCGAGGACGACTTCGAGCGCTTCCGCGCTTGCGAGGTAACCCTCGACCGAGCCGCCTCGACTGCCACCTGGCGGGTCGACGGCCGGCGGATCTACGAGGCCCAGACGCCGATCCCCGAGCGCGCCCGGCTGGGAATCGGGATCTGGACGATGCTGCCGATCCGCGGTGGCCGCAGCCAATCGCTCTCTGGCCAGGGCCTCAACACCCGCTGGCGCGGCTTCCGGGTGCGCGACGCCAACCCGGTCCAAAGGTTCGACGCCTAAACCTTCGTCCACTGACCTCTAGCGGTCAGGGCGCCGCTGAGAAACTGGCCAGGTAAAACGGGGGATCCGCACGGCAATCGCCTGCCTGGCCGCCCTGGTCGCCCTCATGGTTCCGACGGCCGCCAGCGCGGCGACGATCGTCGTCGAGCACGACCGAACCGGAATCGACGGCACAGTGCGGCCTCGCCAACGCGATCACCGCCGCCAATACCAACGCGTCTCCGGCGGCTGCACCGGCGGCAGCTTCGCCGCCCCCGATCCGGATCGGTTCACGCTGCCGCCGAGCGCGGCGGAGATCAGTCGGAGCCGCGCAAAGGGCTCGGGTCCATCGCAGACCACCACGCCAGCGGCCGGCAGCCCCGCGCGTCAAGCTGCTCGCGCTGCCGGCGAAGACCGCCCGCCGCCAGCTCGAGATCCGCTTCACCGCCGACCAGCCCGGCACGAGGTTCAGCTGCAAGCTCGACAAGCGCCCCTGGCGCAGCTGCCGCTCGCCCTACTCCACCCCATCGTTAACGCCCGGCCGCCACGGCTTCGAGCTGAAAGCGACCGGCCCCACCGGCGTCACCTCGAGCCCGGTGAGCAAGACGTTCCAAGTGCTCGCTCGGCGCCGCTGAGACCGCGTATCGACTGCTGCGAAGCGGGTTTGGCGTCCGCCCGCAACGGGCATCCTGTCGGCATGGGCATTGGCGGTACTCCCGAGTCCGACCGCTTCGGTCGGCGCGCCGCCGCCAGGGAGATCAACGGCCGCCAGGTCAACGAGGCGATCGAGCGGGGCGAGCAGGACGCCAGCCGCGCCAGCTTCGTCTGCGAGTGCGGTTACCTGGGCTGCACCAAGACCGTTGATCTGTCGATCGCCGCCTACGAGGACGTTCGCTCGAACTTCGACCGCTTCCTGATCGTCCCCGGGCACGAGATCGACCTGGTCGACGAAGTCGTCGAGCGCCACGAGGGGTACCTCGTGGTCGTCAAGCGCGAGGGCGAGCCGCGTGAGATGGCACGTTCTGCGGATCAGCGAACGCCCTGAGATGACCGCCTTGATGAGCAGCCGCGATGATCTGGCTGCGGATGGCCCGCGCCCGTCGCTGGCGCTGGTGAAGGCGGCGGAGCCGCGGACGGTGACCGCCTTGCGTCGCGCCACGGTCGATTTCGCCACCAGTAACGGTGCTCCCTCGGCGGTCGTCGACGACATCGCCCTGGCCGTCTCCGAGGCGGCCACCAACGCGGTCAAACACGCCAACGTGAGCGGCGGCGAGGGGATCGTCGAACTGACCGCCGCGATCGCCGACGACTGGGTCGACATCCGCATCCGCGACCGCGGCAAAGGCTTCGGCACTCGCCCCTCGGACGGCCTCGGCCTCGGCCTCTCGATCATCGCCAGCGTCGCCGTCTACCTGACGATCTGCCAGGAAGGCCACGGCACCGAAGTAAGGATGCGGTTCCCGCTGCCGCGCTGAGCGCGGGGAACGACTTCCGGCGGCTGCACCGCTCCGGCCTGATCGCCTGCGTCTACCGGGCGGCCGAGTGGCGCCACAAGGAGGTCGAGTTGGCGGCGCACGACCTCCTGCAGGAGCTCGACCGGGCCAGCGGTTAAACGCCCCTCATTCGGCGTGGTCTTCGAGTAACCGCCCGTCGAGAGAGCGGCGGCCGGGGCCGACCCAGATCAGGAACAGCATGCCGGTGAGCAGCAGCGGCGCCAGGGTCAAACTCGGCAGCACCTCGCCCTCGCCCAGGCCCGAGACGACGATCGCGCCGAGCATGTTCCCCGCCATCGCCAGCGCCACCAGCCGGGTCGCGAGGCCGGCGATCAGCAGCAGGCCGCCGCCGATCTCGAGAGCGCCGATTAGATAGACGAACGCGTCGGGGGAAGGAAGGCCGTAGCTCTCGAACGAGTCGACCTCGTGGGCGTGGTCGGTGAACTTGCCGACCCCGAAGACGACGAAGACGGCCCCGGCAAAGCAGCGAACCGCCGGCGCCCAGCGCGCCGCCGCCCCCTCGCGCGTCCCCAACAGCGCCTGCAGCTCAGCGGTCTTCATACCCACAAGTGACGCTAGGTCGCAGTCATTGCGAGAGTGTGAACTCGGCTAGCGTCCGCTGATCGCCACCGTCAGCTCCGAGACCGTCCCCGCCGGCCTTACCGAGGCGGAGGCCGCGCGCCGACTGCAGGAGCGCGGCGAGCTGCCGCGCGAGCACTCGAGCCGCTCCTACGCGAGCATCGTCCGGGCCAACACGCTGAACGTCCCGAACGCGATCCTCTTCTTCTTCGGGGTGTTGACGATTGCCTTCGCCTCCTGGAAAGACGCGCTGTTCGTCGGCATCCTGGTCGCCAACATCGTCATCGGCTCCTTCCAGGAGATCCGCTCGAAGCGGGCGCTCGACCGGCTGGCGGCACTGGTCGCACCGCGGGCGACGGTGCGCCGCGACGATGCCGAGCGCGATGTCGCGGTCGAGGAAGTGGTGGTCGGCGACCTGGTCCGGGTCGGCCTCGGCCAGCAGGTGGTCGCCGACGGCGAGATCGTTGCCAGCGACGGCGTCGCGATCGACGAGGCGAACCTAACCGGCGAGTCGGAGCCGGTCCTGCGCGGGTTGGGCGAGGAGGTCTGGTCGGGGTCGTTCGTGGTCGAGGGCTCGGCTCTGTTCGAGGCTCGGGCCGTCGGTCCCGACAGCCGCGCCGCCCAGGTGACGAAGACCGCCCGCGCCTTCCGCCACCCACGCTCGCCGCTGCAGGTCGCCAACGACCGACTGCTGCTGTGGCTGGTCGGCCTGGCGGTGCCGATCACGATCGGCTACGCGATCTCGGTCCTGCTGCGGGTCGACGGCGACGAAGCGCGGGTGCAGGCGCTGACCGCCGGCATCGTCAACCTCGTGCCCGAGGGGCTGATCCTGCTGATCGGCCTGACCGCGGCGGTCTCGGCCTTCAAGATGGCGCGGCGCGGCGTCCTCGCCCAGCAGCTCGGGGCGATCGAGTCGCTGGCCTCGGTCGACCTGATCTGCACCGACAAGACCGGCACCCTGACCGAGGCCGACCTGCGGCTGGTCGAGCTGGTGCCGGCGGCTGGCGTCGACGAGGACGAGCTCGCCACCGCGCTGGCCCGCTACAGCGCCAGCGCGCCCGACCCGAACCCGACCCTGCGGGCGATCGCTGAGACCGGCCCGGCCCAGGCCGAGGCGGAGCCGGTCAGCGCCCAGGTCCCGTTCTCCTCGCGGCGGCGCTGGAGCGCGATCGAGTTGGGGACGGAGCGGTTTGTGCTGGGCGCGCCGGAGCTGTTCGCCGGCGCCGACCCCGGTTTGGCGGAGCGGGCTCGGGCGGAGGCAAGCCAAGGCAGGCGCGTGCTGGCGATCGGCCGCACCGAGGCGGCGCTGCCATCGGTGGGGCGCCTTTCTCTCGGTATGCGAGAGAAAGGCGCCCCACCGTCCCGCTCTGCCCCTCAACCAGACCTCCCGACCCCGATCCGCCCCTTGGGCATCGCCGTCCTGGCGGAGCGCTTGCGACCCGGCACCGAGGAAACGATCGCCTTCCTTGCCGCGGAGCAGGTCGAGCTGCGGCTGCTCTCCGGCGACGCGCCGGCGACGGCGGGGGCAATTGCCCGCGACGCCGGCATCCCCGGCGACGCGCCGCCCCTCGACGGCGGTGAGCTGCCAACCGAGCCCGCGGCCCTGCGCGACGCGGTGATGGCGGCGCCCGCAGTCGGCCGGATCTCGCCGGAGGGCAAGAGCGCCGTGGTCGAGGCGCTAACCGAAGGCGGCCGCTACGTGGGGATGATCGGCGACGGGGTCAACGACGTGCCGGCCCTGAAGCGCTCCCGCCTCGCGATCGCCCAAGGAACTGGAGTTCAGATGGCCCGCTCGGTCGCCGACCTGGTCCTCGTCAAAGGCGACTTTGGCGTCGTCCCCGGCATGGTCCACGAGGGCAGGCAGATCCTCCGCAACATCCAACGAGTCGCCCGCCTCTTCGTCACCAAGACCGTCTTCACCGCTCTGATGGTTCTCGCGATCGGCATCCCGACGGCTAGCTTCCCCCTCCTCCCACGCCAGTTCACGATCGCCTCCACGGTCACGATCGGCATCCCGGCCTTCATCCTCGCCCTCGCCCCGAGCTCCGGCCCCTGGCGTCCCGACCACTTCCTCGCCAACGTCGCCCGCTTCGCCCTTCCGGCCGGCATCGCCTCCGGCCTCGGCATCGTCGCCGGCTACCTCCTCGCCCGCTACGGCCTCGACCTCTCCCTGCAGGACTCCCGCACCGTCGCGACCGGCACCGTCGTCGCCGCCGGCCTCGCCGTCGTCATGCGCCTTGAGGACGAACCCGGCCGCCGCCGCCTGCTGGTCGCGGGGCTTTGCGCCGCGATGGCCCTGGTCTTTGCCATCGCCCTCTTCGTCCCCTTCCTGCGCGACTTCTACGAGCTCTCGACGCTGAGCGGCGACATCCTGCTCGCCTGGGCCACCGGCTCGGCCATCGCGGTCGGCGGCATGCTCGCCGCGGTGCGCCTAGCGCGCGTCTGAGACTGGCGCGTGCCTCATGGCGGGCGCGCGTGAGACGGGTGGGCCGATGACGAGGTTGCCTTTTGCCGCGCTATAGGCGGATTTCGGCAACCTCGTCGCCGCGGCGCCAGCGGCGGTTCAACCCCCAATCCCGACTCCAAAGCTAGGAATCTCGTAGGGTTCCCTAATCGCAACGTATTAGGGAGCCCTCAGTAGGCTCCCCTAACTGAGGAGGCTCCCGTCCGATGAAGTTCCGTGTACCGCTGATGCTGGTCCTTGTTCTCGCCCTCTGCGGGATGGCAGTCGCCGGCTGCGGCAGCAGCGACGACAGCAGCACCGGCGATGCCACCAGCGCCGAAGCGGGTGCCGCCGAACTGGCGCCGGTCAAGGAGTACCTGACCGATCATTCCGCCCAGCTCGAAGACCAGGTCGGCCTCCTGAAAGAGCAGGCGGACACTTACTACGACCTGGCGAAATCGGTCAACTTCGACTACGACCGGCTGCTTGCCGAGCATGGCGACGAAGTAGCCGAGATCCTCGACACCTCGAAGGACGTCTTCGTCGTCGCCAACCCCGCCTACGAGCAGATGGAGGGGATCGTCGCCGGCGTGCCGCGGCTCGCCCACTACGACGTCGACATCGACGCCGGCTCGGACGCCACGACCCCCGAAGACGCGGTCTCCTTCACCCTGACCACGCCCGACGGCAAGGAGCTGAAACAGCCGGGCAACCTCTTCTTCCTCACCGAGACCTCGCTCTACGGCACCAACCCCGACCTGCTCGCGAAGGGCGTCAAAGGCGACGTTGACGGCAGCGGCAAGGTCGAGTTCGGCGAGGGCCTGCCCGACGCCAACATCTACAAAGCGACGCTGGCCGAGTTCGACAAACAGGCGAAGGAACTGAACCAGGACGCGGAGGAGTTCGAGCCGACGCCGTCCGACGCCCTGACCTCGATCGTGATCATGACCCCGACCATGAGCGAGTACTTCGAAGCGTGGAAAAACTCACGCTTCATCGCCGGTGAGGGCGCCGAGGAACTCGGCTTCGTCGCCACCTCGCGACTCTCCGATATCGCCGACATCCTCGGCGGCATCCTCGTCACCTACGACGGGATGGAGCCGATGATCGCCGGCGAGAACAAGCAGCAGGCGGCGCAGACCAAGAAGGAGCTGCAGAGCCTGGTTGACTTCGCCGCCGACCTCCGCGACCGCGAGGTCGACGGTGAGAAATTCACCGCCAAGCAGGCCGACGCGCTCGGCGCCCAGGCCCAGGCCCAGGCCGAGGCGATCGCCGGCCAGGTGACCCAGGCGGCGAAACAGCTCGAAATCGAATTGCAGGAAGGCTAGGCGCCTTGCCCGGCAGCGTTCGCCCTCTCTGTCTTGCCCTCGCCCCGCCTGGCGGCGTCCTCGACTACTCGGTGTGGCGCCGCAACACCTTCTGGTCTGCGTCGCTGCCAACTACGACGATGACGGCGCCAGAACCGGGCAACCGTCACCGGGCAAGGCACTAGGAGGCGAGCGCGACGACTTCGCGACTCCTGACCTCGGCTCCGAAGGCCGCCGGCGCGACGCTGATCGCGCTGGCGGCTTTCTTCTGCCTGGCGGCAAGCGCCTCCGCCGCGCCGCCCTGGCAGGCGGCCGACGAGATGCGCGCGAAGCTGTTCGCGGCACAGACCGACCTGCTGTTCGACGAAGGCGGCGGCGAAGTCGAAGCCGCCGCGGCCGAGCTGCGGGGACCGCTACGAGCCGGGCTGACGGCCGAAGCGCCGGCCGAGCTGAAAGAGATCGAAGCGGCGCTGGCGGCCGCCAAGCGGGCGACGGCGCAGCGCGACGAAGTCGCGTTGGCGGCAGCGCGAGGGCGGATCGTGGCGGCGCTGCGACGCGGCGCGATGGCGGTCACGATCGCCGCCGCCGACGCCCACGACGCAGCCAAGGCGCGCGAATGGCTGCAGATCCGCGACTTCCGCAAGACCACCCGCTTCACCCGTCCCGGCGTCGACGGGACGACCGCGATCCAGGAACTCGCCGCCCGCGAGATCCCGCCCCACGAAGCGGCGCTGAAGATCGAAAAGGACCTGCTCGACACCTTCCAGGCGCGGCTGCTGACCAATCTCGACGAAGCCGCCCAGGCCGCCGAACGCGACTTCGACGGCCGCTTCGCGGAAACCGCCGCGATCGCGCGCGGCTACTGGCAGGCGATCGCCCCCGAGTACGGCAAGCAGCGCGGCAGCGGCGAACGAGCGCAGGCCGACCGCGATTTCGAGCGGCTCGCCGCGGCTGGCGCCGCCGCCGACGCGCGGGCCTTCGAGGCGGCGCGGGCGCGGGTCGAAGCCGACCTCGAGGGCTTCACCGCCGCCCCGCTCACCCCCGACGAACTGATCAACCGCGCCAGCCAGTTCCTCAGTTTCATCGCGCTGGTGCCGAAGGAGTACGACAAGGGCACTGCCGATGGGCACGTGACGATCCCCTTCGAGGTGCAGGAGGCGGTCGCCTTCATGGACGGGGTCGAAGCGTCCTTCTCCGACCTCGAGTCCGAGCTGCTGAAACGCGACCCGGGGGCGGTCGATCGGATCGAGGCGACCTTCGCCCAGCTGCGAACCGATGTCGACAACGCCCAGCAGGGCAGAACGGTCGCCCCGCAGGAGGAGCTCGACGCCGCCGCCGACCGGGCGCAGCAGGAATTCGAAGCGATCGCCCCCGAGGAGTGGATGGAAGGCGGCGACGAAGCCGACTACGAACTGGTCGCGATCTCGCTCGACCAGCTCGAAGCGGCGGTCGGCGCCGGTCGCTACCAGGAGGCCGAGCAGGCCCGGCTCGCCGCCTACGGCTTCTTCGAGTTCGGGCCGGAGCTGAAGCTGCGCGCCTTCGACACCGGCCTGGCGCTCAATATCGAGGGCCTGATCTGGTACGGCGCCGAAGGCGACAAGGGCCTCGCCAACCTGATCGCCGACAACGCCCCGCTCGACGAGATTCGCGAAACCCGCCTCGATCTCGACGAAAAGCTCGCCGACGCCCGGGCGATCACCGGCGACGGTGCCAGCGCGATCACGACGATCACCAACTCGGCCCTGATCGTCTTTCGCGAGGGGCTCGAGGCGATCCTGATCATCGCCGCGATCACCGCCAGCATGATCGGCCCGCGGCAGAAACTGCGGCGGCCGATCTACCGCGGCGCCCTGCTCGCGATCCCGGCCAGCATGCTGATCTTCCTGCTCGCGATCCTGCTGCTCGACTCGCTCTCCAAATATGGCGAGAAGCTCGAGGCGGTGGTCGGGGTCGTCGCCATCGGCGTTCTCTTATTGGTGATGAACTGGTTCTTCCACCGCGTCTACTGGACCGAGTGGATCAAAGGCCACCGCCAGCGCGGCAAGGCCCTGACCGGAGCGGCGCTGGCCGCCGGCGCCGGCGCCGCTACCGTCGCCGGCCTCTACACCCTCGGCTTCACCAGCGTCTTCCGCGAGGGCTTCGAGACCGTCCTCTTCCTCCAGGCCCTGCAGCTCAGCTCTGGCACCGGCGTCGTCGTCGCCGGCGTCCTCCTCGGCCTGGTCCTGACTGGCATCGTCGGCGCCATCACCTTCGCCCTCGAGCGCAAGCTCCCCTACAAAAAGATGCTGATCCTGACCGGCGTCCTGATCGCCCTCGTCCTCGTCGTCTTGGTCGGCAACACCGCCCGCACGATGCAGGGAGTCGGCTGGCTCTCGATCCACCCGATCGACGTCGAATTCCCGCTCTGGATGGGCACCTGGCTCGGCGTCTACCCGACCGTCGAGACCCTCCTAGCCCAGCTCGCCGCCTTCGTCTTCGTCGTCGGCTCCTACTTCGCCGCCGAGTGGATGCGCAAGCGCGAACTGGCCAAGGCGATCGCCGCGCATGAGGCGTCGGTGGCGAGCAATGGCAATGGCGCCGGCGACCGCGTCGAGACGGAGCCGGTCGAGGACACCTCGCCCGTCTCGCCCGGCACCCTCACTCGCCGCTAGCCCTTCCTCAGCGTGGCTCCGTTTTCACCACCGCCTCAGGGGTAGGATGACCCCGTATCCACTGGCGGACGCGGGCGAGGGACGATGGCTGACGGTGACGAGCTGTACCTGAACCTGCGAGCGGATGCCGCTTGCGTCGGAGTGGTGCGCAATGCGGTTGCCGAGCGAGCCCAGGAGTTCGGTCTCGGCCGGGCCGAAGTGGACGACCTCAGGACCGCGGTCTCCGAGGCCTGCTCGAACGTCGTCCTCCACGCCTATGCCGTGGAGGCCGTGGAGCGCCCGGTGGAAGTGGAGATGCGTCGAGATGACGGGATGGTCCACGTGGTCGTGCGCGACCACGGAGACGGGATTCGCCCTCCCCTCGGAACTCGGCCGCCCGGGCTGCGGATGGGGCTGCTGCTAGTCGGCGGGATCGCCTCCGCCGTCGAGCTGCGCAGCGAGCGGGGCCGTGGAACCGAGCTGGCTTTCCGGCTCCCGCTCCCCGAAGGCGCTTGACGGGTCGAGGTAGAAGATCTCCGAGGCGACGTCACGCTCGGTGTCGACCCCACTGACGAACGCGCGAACGGGGCGCTCGAGCACCCGTTCGACCACGTCGCGGAACTGCCGCTCGGTGGCGTGCTGGAAGAAAACGCGGACATCCCGCAGGCGCTGGTGCTCGCCCATCTCTGCGAGCCGGTGCTCGACCGGCGTGAAGCTGTCCTCGAGGGTGCAGACGAGGATGTCGGGGCCGGCGAAATCGCTCCTCGATTTGGTCGGTCCGCGACCGAACTGCTCCTTGTAGAGACGGACCATTTCGCGCGAGAGCTCCGAGCGAACCGAATCGCTCATCTCGTGCGCGACCTCGGGACGAAGGCTCTGCTTGTCCATGACGGTCTCCATATAGCTCCTCTCGGTTCAGAGCCGCGCGCAAGGAGGAGGAGGTGAGAACCCGACGGACGGAGTGTCCTACGAGAGTAGCGCGGCGGCAGCGGGACGGCGCAGGCTATAGCCCGGGCGGGGCCGCCGGCTCGAGGTAGAAGATCTCCGCGGCGACGTCCACTTCGGTGTCGAGGCCGCTGACGAAGGCGCGGACGCTGCGCCCGAGCACCCGTTCGATCACCTCGCAGAACTGCGGCTTGGTGACATGCTGGAAGTAGGTCCTGGTGTCGCGCAGCCGCTGATGCTCGCCCAGATCGGCGAGCCGTTGCTCGACCGGGGTCAAGCTGTTTTCGAGCGTGCAGATGACGATGTCGGGGCCGGCGAAATTGACCCTCGCCCTGGTCGGGCCGCGCCCGAACTGCTCTTTGTAGAGGCGGACCATTTCGCGCGCGATCTCGGCAAGCACCGACTCCTGGCTGTTTCCGGGGCAGCAGGGCACCGTCGCCCGGTTCCTCGTTCAAAGCATCCGATCGCTTCCCCTCCCCTTCACCAGGACCGCACGCGAGAGAAGAGGAGGCGGAACGCGAGCGCGGCTGCGGATCCGCACGGCGACCTGGCGGTCGGGATGCGTGCCCCTCTTTCTTAGGTGCCGCGCGTGGCCTTTCGAGCCCGAGCGTCGCGCCGAAGCCTACAAGGATCGAATCGCACGGTTATCGCGCGCCCCCAAAGAGGGCGCTTGCGCGAGCGCGGACCGCCGATAAAATGGGGTCAGCATTCCCGGGGCATGCGCCGGGTTCGCTTTGAGTGACTTGCGAGGCAGCGTTTAGGCCGACGGCCGAGGACGCGGGCTCCAAACCGAGATAGCTCGATTTCGGAGGCCTCCTTGTCGCAACACGAAACTCAACAGGATTCGATGCAGGTACTGCGGCTGACCGAGAGCGCGATCAGCCAAGCAGGTCGCGAAGGCCGCGAGATCAGGATCGAGGGTGAAGTCGACCTCGCAGTCGTTTCCGCGCTGCAAGAGGCGATCGAACGCGCGCCCGCCTCCTACGTCCTGATCGATCTCGAAGCGTGCGAGTTCATCGACACGACCACGATCGCGACGGTGCTCCTCGCCGACCAAAACGGCCACCGAGTTCTCCTCCACAGCCCGGCCGGACAGGTGCTGCGGGTTCTCGAGATCACGGGCCTGACCGCAAACGGCTTCGTCTACACCAGTCGCGCCGAGGCGCTGGCGAGCTTGACCGAGTAGATCCTCCTCAGCGCCGCAGCTCGCGGGCCGGGTTGCCGACGACCGTGGCTCCTGAAGGGACGTTCTTGGTCACCACCGCGCCGGCGCCGACCAACGCTCCGGGACCGATGCGGATGCCGCCGAGGATCGTCGCGCCGGAGCCGATCGAGGCGCCGTCGGCGACCACCGTGTGCTGCAGCGCCCAATCGGCCTCGGTTTGCAGCTCGCCGCCGGCGGTTGCCCGCGGCCGGCGGTCGTTGACGAAGGTGACGCCGTGGCCGATGAAGACGCCGTCGCCGATCTCGACCCCGTCGCAGATGAAGGTGTGGCTCTGGATCTTGCAGAAGGCGCCGATCACCGCCCCGCGCTGGATCTCGACGAAGGTCCCGATCCGGCTGTGGGAGCCGATCTGGCAGCCATAGAGGTTGGTGAAGGCATGGACGACGACGTCCTCGCCGAAGCTGACGTCATCGATCAGGCGCACAGCCGTCGGTCCCGGGCAGGGTCTCCATATAGGCAATAACGGCGCTATGGCGCCGGGGCTTCCAGGTCAGTTCGTAAAGGTCCGCGGAAGTGGCCGGACCCCTGCACCGTTACTGCGGTATGGCGGTTACGGAAGATCGGTCGATTCCGTCCGGTGCGCTGATGGCGCGTCGGCAGGCGCCGTTAGTGGTGATCGCCGAGCGGGCAGGGCTGCGCGGCGAGATCGCCGCGACGCTGAGCGACGGGGCGATGCGGCCTTCGCAGCAGCTCGCCGACCCCGCTCTGCTCGACGCGGAAGTGCTCGATTCCTCGGCCCTGCTCGTCTATGGCTGTGAGGTCGACCGACCGGCTGCGGTGACCGAGCTCCGCCGCCTCCGTCGCCAGCTGCCAGCAGCACTGATCGTCGTCGTCTCGCCGCCGGCGACCGCCCCCGCCGTCCGCCGCACGCTCGACGCCGGCGCCGACGCGCTGGTCTTCGAGCACGAGCTCGAACAGGCGCTGGTGGCAACCGTGCGCGCCGTGCAGAGCGGTCAGTCGGTGGTCCCGCGCAACGTTCGCGCCGGGGTCGAGCGGCCCTACCTCTCCCACCGCGAGCGCCAGGTGATGACCCTGGTCTGCCAGGGGATGACCAACGCCGAGGTCGCCGAGTCGCTGTACCTGGCGGAAAGCACGATCAAAAGCCACATGGCCTCAATCTTCGCCCAGTTCGGCGTCCACTCGCGCAAGGAGGCGGCCGCCGTCTTCCTCGATCTCGACCTCGCCGTGCCCGAGGTGAACAGCAACGGAAAGGAACCACCAGCTTGACGACCGCCCTCGAGACCGACCGCCGCGTCCCCTTCACGCGGCTCGACAACGGTGATCCCGAGCTGATGGCGCTCCTGATGGAGACCGTCGCCGACGTCGCCGCAAATGCCGCCTTCACCCTCGGCTCCCACGTTGAGGGCTTCGAGGACGATTTCGCCGCCTGGACCGGCAGCGAGCACGCGATCGGGGTCTCCTCGGGGACCGCGGCTCTGGAGCTCGCCTTGCGGGCGCTCGAGATCGGTCCCGGCGACGAGGTGATCGTCCCGACCAACAGCTTCATCGCAACCGCGGAGGCGGTCAGCGCCGTCGGCGCGACGCCGCGCCTGGTCGACGTCGACGAGGAGACGGCGTTGCTGAGCGCGGAGATCGTCGCCGCGGCGCTGACCCCGCGGACCAAGGCGGTGATCCCGGTCCACCTCTACGGCCGCACGGTCGAGATGGACCCACTGCTGGCGCTCTGCGAGGAACACGGAATCGCCGTCGTCGAGGACGCCTGCCAGGCCCACGGCGCTCTCTACCGCGACCGCCCGGCCGGGTCGATGGGCGCCGCCGGCTGCTTCAGCTTCTACCCGACCAAGAACCTCGGCGCTTGGGGCGACGGCGGCGCGATCGTCAGCGGCGGTACCGAGCTGGCGAAACGAGTGCGCCTGCTTCGCTCGCACGGCGAGGGTCGCCGCCACCAGCACCAGATGCCGGCCCGGACCGACCGCCTCGACGCCCTCCAGGCAGCGATCCTGCGGGTCAAGCTCGCCCGCCTCGACGACGCCAACGAGCGCCGCCGCGAAGCCGGAGCGGCGCTGCGCGACGCACTCGCGGGCGCGCCGGTGACGCTGCCGGCACCGTGCGCCGAGGGCAGCGACCACGTCTTCCACCTCTTCGTCGTCCGCTGCGAGAGCCGTGACCAGCTCCGCGATCACCTCGAGGCCGCCGGCGTCTCGAGCGCGATCCACTACCCGACGCCGATCCACCTGCAGCCGGCCTACGCCAACCTCGGCCTCCGCCCCGGCAGCCTCCCGGTCGCCGAGCGCCTCGCCGCCGAAAGCTGCTCGCTGCCGATCTTCCCGGCGATCACCGGCGACGAGATCGAGCGGATCGCCGCCGCGGTCTCGTCCTTCGAAGCCTAAGCGCCGCCGGCGATTGGCGCCGCTACTCGGCGCCGTTGCCGTGGATCACGGTCGGGACGGTGAGCAGGAGGATCTTCAGGTTGAGCCAGCAGCGAGCGCCGCTCGACGTACTCGGTGTCGAGCTCGATCATCTCGTCGAAGGTCGTCAGGCTGCGGCCGCTGACCTGCCAGAGCCCGGTGATCCCGGGACGGACGGCGAAGCGGCGGAAGGCGCGGGCGGGGTAGTTGTCGACCTCGTAGCTGGATCGGCGGCCGCGGCCCGACCAGCGACATCTCGCCGCGCAGCACGTTCCAGAGCTGCGGCAGCTCGTCGAGGCTGGTCTTGCGCAGGAAGCCAGCCGACGGCGGTCACCCGCTCGTCCTTGTGCAGCTTCTGCATCGGCCGCGGCGCGCCGCCTTCCCCTCCCCGGCTTCCTCGCGGATCATCCGCTCGACGTAGGCACGATGGGCGCCGGTGCCGGCGCCGTCGCGCATCGTCCTGAACTTGGCGACGCGGAAGGGCTCGAGGCCGCGACCCTGTCGGCGCTGCCAGAAGATCACCGGCCCGCGGCTGTCGAGCTTGATCAGCAGCGCGACCAGCAACAGCAGGGGCGACAGCAGGACGACCATCGCCGCCGCGACGAAAAGGTCGAGGAGCCGCATCGCGAACTCAGACTGCCGCGTCGTCTCGGCCGGCAAGACCAGATGGCGCCCGGCGGCATCCGCCGCGGCCGAGGTGCCGGAGACCGTCTTTACGGTCACGTCAGGACCACCGCCCCGCTGTGCGTGGCGAGACGGGAGACGACGAAGTCCTGCTGCTCGTCGCTGAGGCCGGGGAAGAGCGGTAGCAACACGAACTCGCGCTCGGCGGCCTCGGTGTGGGGCAGCGGCCCGGCCATCCCCTCGTAGCTGCGCTCGAGGTGGATCGCCATGATCCCGCGCCGGGTGGCGACACCGTCGCGCAGCAGCGCCGCCATCAGCTCGGCGGCGGAGAGCTCGGCCTCGGGCCCGACCCGGACCGGGTAGGACTGCCAGGTGCGCTGCGCGTAGGCCGGGTCGCGCGGAATCTCGACACCCGGCAGCAGCGCCAGCAGCTCGTTGTAGCGCTCGGCGAGGCGGCGGCGCTCGGCCAGGATCGTCTCCAAGTCAGCCGAGCTGCCGCAGCCCGATCGCCGCTTGCAGGTCGGTCATCCGCGCGTTCCAGCCGCGCTCGGGGTAGTGCTCGACCACCACCTCGTCGGCACCGTGGCGGTCGAGCGCCGAGCGGTCCATCGCGTGCTGGCGCAGCCGCCGCAGGCGCTCGGCGAGCGCCGGGTCGTCGACCGCGATCATCCCGCCCTCGCCGCAGGTGATCACCTTGCGCGGGTGGAAGGAGAAGCAGGCGAGGTTGCCGAGCGAGCCGATCGGGCGGCCGCGGTGCTCGGCGCCGATCGCGCAGGCGGCGTCCTCGACGATCACCAGGCCGTAGCGCTCGGCGAGCGCCGCGAAGCCGTCCATGTCAGCCGGCAGCCCGACCTGGTGGACCGGCATCACCGCCTTGGTGCGCGGGGTCAGCGCCCGCTCGACGTTGGCCGGGTCGAGGTTGCAGGTGGCGGGGTCGATGTCGGCGAAGACCGGCGTCGCGCCGCACTGCCAGACCGCGTTGGCGGTGGCGATGAAGGAGAGCGAGGGGACGATCACCTCGTCCCCCGGGCCGACCCCGGAGACATATAGGGAGAGCTGCAGCGCGGTCGTGCAGCTGGTGGTCGCGACCGCGTCGGCGGCACCGACCCGGGCCGCGAAAGCGCGCTCGAACTCCTGCACCTCGGGGCCCTGGGTGAGCCAGCCGGAGGCGATCACCGCGGCGACCGCCTCGCTCTCGCCGCCGCCAAACCAAGGCTTCGCGAACGGGACCTCCATCAGGCCGCCTCGTAGCCCACGTACGTGCCGGCCAGCGCCTGGGTCTCGCGTTCGGCCTGCCACCACTCGACCAGGCTGGCGAGGCCCTCCTCGAGGCCGATCTCGGCCCGGAAACCGAGCTCGCGCTCGGCGGCGGTGGTGTCGGCGAGGCGCCGGGTGACGGAGTTGACGGCGCGCTCGGGCCCGTACTCGATCGAGAGATCGGAGTCCATCGCCCGCAGCAGCGCTTCGGCCAGCCCGCGGAGGCTGGTCTCGGTCCCGCTGGCGACGTTGAAGACGGCGTCGGTGACCGGCGCCTCGGCGGCGAGGACGTTGGCGCGGGCGATATCGGGAACGCAGACGAAGTCCATCGTCTGGGCCCCATCGCCGAAGATCAGCGGCGGCTCGCCGGCCACGATCCGCTCCATCCAGCGAACCAGGACCTCGGTGTAGAGGCCGTGGACGTCCATCCGCGGGCCGTAGACGTTGAAGTAGCGCAGGCCGACATAGTCGAGCCGGTGCATCGCGTGGTAGCTGCGCAGCAGACCCTCGTTGAAGACCTTCGCAGGCGCCGTAGAGGGTGTCGTTGGCGTAGGGATGGTGGTCCTCGGCGGTCGGGAACTCGGTCGCCAGCCCGTAGACCGAAGCCGAGGAGGCGGCGACCAGCTTCCTCACCCGCGCCGCGGCGGCTGCCTCGACCACGTTGAAGGTGCCGTCGACGAGGACTTCGAGCGCCAGCCGCGGCTCCTCGGCGCACTGGGTGATCCGGATCGCCGCCTGGTGGAAGACGATGTCGATGCCCTCGCAGAGCTCCGCCACCAGCTCGCGGTCGCGGACGTCGCCCTCGACCACGGTCAGGTTGCCGTTGGCGGTCGCCCACTCGAGGTTGCGGTGGCGGCCGCGGACGAAGTTGTCGAGGACCACGACCTCGGCGGCGCCCGCCTCGACCAGCTGGTCGACGAGGGTCGATCCGATCGTGCCGGCGCCGCCGGTGACGAACATCCGCCGGCCGGCGATCGCGGATCCTTGGGGGCGGGGCACCTGGGTGCTGTTCTGACTGGGTGGCATCGTCTCCCTCACGTTTTGCGCTTTCGAGGGAACAACGTCGCCAGAGTCACGATGTTTTCGACCGGTCGCCGAAAGTCTGGGATTCGTACTAGTCCCCGCCGGGCCGGGCGTGGGGCGGCGACGGCTGAAGCGGTCCGGCAGGATCCGGGCGAGGGCCAGTCCGAGATCGCGCGCCGACACCGGGAATATCAGCCGCAGCGTCCCCAGGTAGCCGCCGGCGGCGGCTAGACAGACCCCGGCGAGGAGCGCCGTGACCGGGGCCCCGGCAGCTTCCAGGGCGAGCTCCGCCGGCAGCGCCAGGGCCACCAGCCCAGCACAGGCGCAGACGGCCGGAGCAAGGTCGGCGACCAGGACTCGCTGCGGGCTGGGAACGGTCCCGCGCAGCAGCAGCTCGTAGGCAACGGCGAGGAAGACGGTGTGGACGACCGAGCCGGAGACGGCGACGGCGACGATCCCGAGATGGGCGGTGGCCAGCACCGCCGCCGCGTAGACGACGAAGTGGGCGACGCCGTAGCCGAGCAGCGCCCGCGAGCGGCCCATCGCCATCAGAGCCGAGCCACAGGCGTTGATCACCAGGGTCGCGGCGCCGCCGAGGACGAGGATCTGGGCCGGGGTCACGGCGGCGGTCCAGTCGGGCCCGAAGAGCCAGGGGATCAGGGCCGGCGCGGTCAGCACCAGCACCACCAGGAGGGGGAAGATCACCACCGCCTGTAGCCGCACCATGCGCTGCCGCAGGGCCAGCATCTCGCCGACGTCATCGCTGCGCGAGAGGACCGGGAAGGCGATCTGGGTCATCGTCACCGCGACCTTGCTCTGGTACTCGACCGCGAGCTGGTAGGCGCGCCAGTAGAGCCCCGCCTGGGCCGGGCCGAGGACCGCACCGACGATCGCGTAGTCACCGTTGCGGAAGCCGGTCCAGGAGATCGTCGCCAGCGCCGCCGGGCCGCCGTAGGGGAGCAGGTCACGGGCCGCGCGGCGGTGCCAGCGCGGCAGCGGCACCGGTGCGAACCAAAGCGCCAGGACGACGCCGACCGCCATCCCGATCATGCCGCCGAAGACCAGCGCCGGGGCGTCGAGCCCGAGCAGCGCCAGGGCGATCGTCGCCACCACGCGGGTGGCGTTCTGGACGACTTCGAGGAGGCTGATGCGGCCGAAGTCGAGGCGCCGGCGCAAAACCGCCATCGGCAACGCGAAGACCGCCCCCATCAGGAAGAGGGGCGTCATCGCGATCATCAGCACTTCGGTCTCGTGGCCGAAGAGGGGGCCGGCGACGAGCACCGCCAGCAGCACGGTGAGGGCGGCGAGCACGAGGCCGTTGGCGATCGTCAGCAGCAGGCCGGCCTGGAAGTGCTCGCGGTCGGCATTGCGGCGCTGGACCAGCGCCCCGCCGACGCCTTCCATCGGCATCGTCAGCGCCACTTCCTGGACGATGATCAGGATCGCGAAGATGCCGAAGGCGGCGGGCGGGATGATCCGCGCCAGCAGCACCATCGCCGCCAGCAGCAGCACCTCGATCGCGATCCGGGCGTAGGCGACCCAGCGCAGGCCGCCGGCGGCGGCCTCGGTCAGGTCCTCGAGCGAGCGAGCGCCATCGTCCTCGGCGCTCACAGCTCGCGAACCACCCGCGCCGGGGTGCCGGCGGCGACGACCCCGGCCGGGATCGAGCCGGTGACGACCGAACCGGCGCCGATCACCGAGTCGGAGCCGATCGTCGCCCCCTTGAGGATTCGGGCGCCGGCCCCGACGAAGACGTTGTCGCCGATCTCGACCGCCTCCGGCCGCTGCGTCCCCGCCTTGCGGCGCGCCGGGTCGAGCTCGTGGAAGTCACTGTCGAGGATCTCGACGAACTGGCCGATCAGACCGTCGCGACCGATCCGGATTCCCGCCCCCTCGCTCTTGAGGAAGACGTTGTTGTTGAACTCGGTCCGGTCGCCGACCTCGATCGCCGCCTCCTCCGTCGCCACCTCGAGGTGGCAGTAGCCGCTGTAGAAAAGCGGCGAGTTGCGCCAGCCAAACAGCACTCGCTCGCCGAGCGCGACCCGGCCGGGACCGACGAACAGCACCGGCTGCAGCACCAGCGGGTCGCCCTCAACCCGGCGGCAGGTCGAGAGCAGCCGGTATTTGAGAATCCGCGGCCGCTGCATCAACCCCTCGACCGCCGGCCGCGCATAGCGGCGACCGATCCGCCGGTAAACGCTGGGCGCGGCGGCGGCCGAGGGAGCACGAGGCGAGGAAACGCTCATCCCCCGAACAACGAACGGACTAGTCCTCGGCTTGCAACTGGGGTTAACCCCCTCGCCGTTCGGTCCAGGTAACGTGCGCTGGCCTCAGGGCGGGAGGAGGGGGTAGTCCCATGCTGTTTTTCATCGATGAGTCGTGGCAGACCGTGGGCGGTCGAGAGATTGGGGCGCTCGGCGGGGTAGGGATCCCCGAGCCTCGCTACAACCACTTCTGCCGGGAGGCCTTTGCCTTTAAGAAGGACGTGCTTGGCGCCCAGGAGCTGATCGAGTGCGAGCTCAAAGGCAATTCGTGTTTCGCGAAAAGCGCGTTTAGGAAACAGGCAGCTACGGGTCACTCTCGGCTGCTTGAAGCGGCCGACAAAATGCTCACCGCAATTGAGCGCCACAAGGGCAAGGTCTTCTTGATCTGGACCTCCGATCCAGCGCTGTCTCTTCTCAACAACCCCAATCCCGAAGAGCTCTCCAAGCCCTACAAGCGACTGCTATTCGACATGCGCGCACTGATGCGGAACGAGGCACCCGGCGTGCGCGGTGCCCTCACGTTCGACCAGCGTCATCACCGCGAAGACGAGGCGGCGGCTTGCGCAATCAGCAACTACCTGTTCCGGGCTCGTGGAGATTGGGCGCGCCGTTTCACCCAGATCCCCAATTTCACGTCAAGCGCAATCAGCCCCGGGTTACAAGCCGCTGATCTGGTGGTCTATCTGGGACCCCATCTAGCCGATCCGACCGAGCGACCGGAGCTTGCGCCGTACATAGAGCGAATGAAATCGCTGCGCTACGAATATCTTCGCGGTAAGGGCCGAAACAAGAGAACGACCAAAACGATCCGCCGGGTGAGCTAGGCAAGAAAATAGGGGCCGGCGAGCCGAAGCTCTATAACGCCGGTAATAGCGGCGCACCGACCCCTCTAAGCCAAGAACGTACCAAGGTAGTCAAAGCGTCGTGTTAAGCACCGGAGGGTGCATCTTGATGCCCTGCAAAGGCCGGAATTTCAGCTAGATCCGACCAGGCCGCTAGACGCCGCTGAGGCGCCAGCGGAGGCGGCCGAGGTGGCTGTTGAGGCGGTGTAGGGCGCCGGTGGCCAGGAACGGCGGGAACCAGCGCGAGCGGCCGGCGCCGATCGCCCGACGCATGCAGAGGCCGCGCCACTCGCGCAGCCGGCGCGCCTGCGGGTAGGTCTCAAGGGCGAAGGCGACGAACGCCTCGACCGGGGCGTCGCGGTCGCCGCGGTCGGTCGCCCGGCTGGCTTGCCAGAGCGCTTGGCGCGCCAGCTCGCGGCGTGCGGACTCGCGCATCGCGACCCCGTCGGGCAGGTCTGCCCCGCCGCCGGCGAAGAAGCGCTCGAAGGCGGTGCGGCGCTCGCGCAGGTCGGTAATTGCACCGTCACCACTGGCGAGCATGCTGCGCAGCATGCTGCTGGTATGGACCCGGTAGAGCGCTTGCGCGGCGCCGCGGACATAGGCGACATCAGAGATCGCCGCGATCCGCAGCCACATGTTGAGGTCGCTGGCGTGGGTGCAAGCAGGGTCGTAGCCGCCGACCGCCGTCTGCACCGAGGCGCGGACCACAACCTCCGGCGAAGAAATGCAGTTGTGACCGGCCCCGCAGCGCAGCCTGATCCACTCCGCCCCCTCCCACACCCTCGTCCCCCGCCACCTGCTCGCCACCCGCGGCAGCGGTCGGTCGCCGTCGAAGTACGGCGCGTGGCCGTAAACCATCCCCACACCCGGCCGTCTCTCCATCACCTCAACCGCCCGCCGCAGCGCCCCCGGCACCAGCAGGTCATCGGCCGAGATCAAGACCACGTAGTCGCCGTCGGCGGCCCAGCGCAGCCCCTCATTGGCGGTCGCGATCAAGCCTTCGTTGCGCTCGTGACGGCGCACCTCGACACGCTCGTCAGCGCCTGCGAGCCTCCCTGCCACCGCCGGCGTCTCGTCGGGCGAGCAGTCGTCGATGATCAGGACCCGGACCGCGACACCCTCTTGCGCGAGGACGCTCTCGACGCAACCGGGCAGCACATCGGCGTAGCCGTAGCAGGGGACGATGACCTTGACCAGGGCGCTCACACCGCCACCCCGCTCGGCGCCCGGGTGGCGACCGCGGCGAGGAGGATCTCCTCGACTTGGCGCCCGGCCCGCTCCCAGCTGACGTCGGCGACGCTGGCAGCGGCCGCCGCCGCTCGGGCGGCGCGCTCGGGCGCCGGCGCCGAGACCAGCTGCGAGAGCGTTTCCGCCAGATCAGCCGGGGTCGGCCGCGAGTACGCAACCTGATCGTTGGCGAGGACGACGCGGTTGTGCTCGGCCTCGTTGACGACCGGGACGCAGCCGGCGGCCAGCATCTCGTGCGGGACGAGTGAGACGTTGGTGGCCGAGAGGATCAGCCCGGCGACGCAGCCGCGGTAGAGCTCCCCCAGCCGCTGCGGCTCGAGCAGGCCGTGGTCGATGGCCTCGAAGCGGAGCGGCCCGGGCGGCTCGCCGTAGATGTGGATCGGCGCCTCTGGGTGGCGAGCGGCGAACAGCTCGAGCGCGGCGATCGCCAGCTCGTGCGCGCGCCGCGGAGTCGAGGGCCGGCAGAAGTAGCAGATGCCCTCGCGGCCGCCGCTGGGCTCGGAACCGGCGTAGTGCCGTAGGTCGCAGCCGAAGTCGAAGTGGTCGGCGGGCATCCCGTACTCGCGCTCGAGCAGCCCATCGAGCCAGGCACCCGCGGTTACCCCCTGGAAGCCCCAGCGGTAGGTCTCCTCGGCGAGCAGCGCAAGGCTGCCGGCCGGGTAGAAGCTCGGCTCGAAGTCCTGGACGAAGTAGCAGCGCGCCCCGAGCGCCGGCGAGGCGAGGACCGGGTAGGCGGTGTCCCAACTGGTCGCCAGGACCACGTGGGAGTCCTCGATCCCGGCGGCGTGGTCGCGGACCTCAGCCCCGAGCCAGGGCCACCAGGCACGGATCGTGCGGCGATGCTGCTCGACCTCCCAGCCGTGGCGGTCATAGAGGTAGACGGTGCAGTGGTGGCCCGCAGCTTCCAGCGCCGCGGCCATCCTGAACATCGTCGTGTGGCCGCCCGAGCCTTCGCCAGGCGGCTTGCAGACCCAGGCCACCCGCAGCGGCTGACCCTCCTCCCAGGGAAGCAGCGCCGGCAAGGGGCCGCCCGCGGCAGCGATCTGCGAGGCCCGCAGCAGATCCTCACGGGCAACCGGAAAGGTCTCGCCGACGGCGGGCCGGATCCGATCCGCGGCGCGCGTCCGCAGTCGGGCCGACACCCCAGCCAGACCTTCGCTGCGCAGCAACCGGCGCGTTTGCCGCAGTCGCTCGGTTGGACCTGGTCGTCCCACGACTGAAGAACGACCCATCGACCCTGCTCCTTGCGCACAAGTTCAGCCCCCGAAAAACCGTTTAGTTCGGGAGTGGAACAGCGTCTTCTGATCATCTCGCCGGTCCGTAACGAGGCCGACCACCTCGCGACGGTCGCCCGCGCAATGGTCGCCCAGAGCCGGCCCCCGGACCGCTGGCTATTGGTCGACGACCACTCCGAGGACGGCACCCTGGAGCTGGCCCGGCAGCTGGCCGCCGAACACGCCTTCATCGAGGTCGTCGAGGCACCCGAGTTCGAGCTCCGCGATCCCAGTGATCGCCTCGCCTCGGCGGCGGCGCCGCGCACCTTCAACGCCGGCCTGGCGACCGTCGATCTGGAGCGCTTCACCCACATCGCCAAGTTCGACGGCGACATGGAGCTGCCGCCCGACTACTTGGAGCGAATCCTCGCCGAGTTCGCCGCCGACCCCTGGCTAGGGATGGCCGGCGGCCTGCGGACCGAACTGGTGCGGGGCAAGTGGAGGGTCGAGCGGATCCCCACCGACCTCCACGTCAACGGCGCCCTCAAGTGCTACTCGCGTCAGTGCTTCGAAGCGATCGGCGGGATCGAAGAGCGGCTCGGCTGGGACACCATCGACGAGGTGGAGGCGCGGATGTGCGGCTTCCACACCCGCAGCTTCGACGACTTGGTCGCGATCCACCACCGCCCCTGGGCGAGCGCCGACGGCACCCTCCGCGGCCGCGCCCGTTACGGGACCGCCGCCTGGGTCATCGGCTACCCCACCTACTGGGTGGCGCTGCGTTCGCTGAAGGTCGCGACGTCCCGGCCCGAGGGGGTCTCCGGGCTCGCGTTCTTCTACGGCTACCTGCGCGCCGCGGCGCGGCGGACCCCGCGCGTCGACGGACCCGGCTTCCGCCGCGCCGTCCGCCGCGAGACCCGCGCCCGCGTCCTCTCGAAGCTGCGTCCGGTCACCTGATGTGCGGCATTGCCGGACAGCTGCGCCGCGCCAACGAGCCGGCCGAAGAGGAGGTGGTGGCGGCGATGTGCGCCGCCCAGCGCCACCGCGGTCCGGACTCCCGCGGCCTGCACGTCGCCGGCCCGGTCGGGCTCGGGATCCAGCGGCTGCGGGTGATCGACCTCGAGACCGGCGACCAGCCCGTCTACAACGAGGACGGCTCGGTCGCCGTCGTCCTCAACGGCGAGATCTATAACTACGCCGAGCTACGCCGCGACCTGCAGCGCGCCGGGCACCGGCTGGCGAGCAAGGGCGACAGCGAGGTGATCGCCCACCTCTACGAGCAGCACGGGGTCGAGTGCGTGCGGCACCTGCAGGGGATGTTCGCCTTTGCGCTCTGGGACCAGCGGCGCCAGCTGCTGCTGATCGCCCGCGACCGGGTCGGCAAGAAGCCGCTCTTCTACAGCCGCCACAGCGGCGGCCTCAGCTTCGCCTCCGAGCTGCAGGCGCTGCTCCGCGACCCGCGGGTGCCGCGCGAGATCGACCCCGCCGCGATCGACTCCTACCTCACCCTTGGCTATGTGCCGGCACCGCAAACGGCGTTCCGCGGCGTCCGCAAGCTGCCGCCTGCCCACCGGCTCGTGGTCGAGCGCGGCGAGCCGCGGATCGAGCGCTACTGGCGGCTCGACTACGGCACCAAGCGCCGCTTCGGCGACGAGGCTGAGCTGCACGAGGAGATCCGGACGACGATCCGGGCCGCAGTTCGCCGCCGGATGGTCGCCGACGTCCCAGTCGGCGCCTTCCTCTCCGGCGGCATCGACTCCTCGGCGGTCGTCGCGGCGATGGCCGAGCAGTCGCCGGCCCCGGTGCGGACCTTCTCGATCGGCTTCGCCGGGGGCGAGCTCGACGAGCTGCCCCGCGCCCGGCTCGTCGCCGAGCGCTTCTCGACCGAGCACCACGAGCTCGTGGTCGAGCCCAACGCGGTCGAGC
Source organism: uncultured Actinomycetes bacterium (assembly GCA_963729055.1). Lineage (GTDB taxonomy): Bacteria > Actinomycetota > Thermoleophilia > Solirubrobacterales > 70-9 > VAYN01. The sequence goes on from CAVSMQ010000010.1 coordinate 777,629, forward strand.
TGCTGCCGAAAATGGTGCGCCACTATGGCGAGCCCTTCGGCGACCACTCGGCGCTGCCGTCGTTCTACCTCGCCGAGCTCGCTGCCGGCCAGGTGACGGTCGCCCTCAACGGCGACGGCGGCGACGAGAGCTTCGCCGGCTACCAGCGCTACAGCTCGAACCTGCTGGCGGCGCAGCTCGAATGGCTTCCCGCCGCCCTGCGCGACCCGCTCGCCGCCGCCGCGATCCGCAGCAACCCCCCACGCACCGGCGGCAGTCGCCTGCAGCGGGGGCTGCGCTTCGCGAGCCGGCTCGGTGGCGATCGCGAGAGCCGCTACCTGGCCCAGGTCAGCGTCTTTAACCGGGCCGAACGCGCCGCTCTCTACCGCCCCGAAATGGCGCGCTCGGTCGCCGCTCATGATGCCGAGGCGGCGCTGTTCGAGCCCTGGCGCGAAGCGAGCGGCAGCGACCTCCTCGACCAGCTGCTCGAGGTCGACAGCTCGGTCTACCTACCCGGCGACCTGCTGGCGAAGATCGACATCGCAACGATGGCCTACTCGCTGGAGGCGCGCTCGCCGCTGCTCGACCAGGAGCTGATGGAGCTCGCCGCCTCGATCCCCGCGGCCCAGAAGGCCCAAGGCGGCCAGCGCAAGATCGCCCTGCGCGGGGCGCTGCGGGGCTGGGTGCCCGACGAGATCCTCGACGGGCCGAAGCGCGGCTTCGAGCTGCCGGTCGCCAGTTGGCTGCGAGCCGACCTCGCCCCCTTCGCCCGTGAAGTGCTGCTCGACTCGGGCGCCGCCGATCGCGGCTGGCTCGAGCCGGCGGCGATCGAGCGCCTGCTCGAGGAGCACCGCTCCGGCGCCAGCGACCACGGGCGCCGGATCTGGTCACTGCTGACGCTCGAGCTCTGGGCACGCGACGTCACCGACCCGGCGCTGGAGCCCCACGCCACCGCCGCATGACGACCGAAGCACTGCCAGTCCTGACCGTCGACGCGGTCGACCCGATCGACGATCCCAGCTGGGTGGAATTCCTCCATCGCTGCCCGGGGGCGGAGATCTTCCACCACCCGCAGTGGCTGCGGTTGCTGCGCGACCAGTACGGCTACGAGCTCAGCTCCTGCTGTGTCCGCGGCGACGAGGGCGAGATCGAGGCCGGGCTGCCAGTGGCGCTGGTCGCCAGCCGCTTGACCGGCAAGCGGCTGGTCTCGGTCCCCTTCTCCGACACCTGCTCGCCGCTGCTGGCCGCGGAGGCGACCGCGGGCGTCGGCGAGGCACTCTCGCGAGCGCTGGTTGCCGAAGCCGAGCGCATGGAACTCGGCCTAGCCGTCCACGCCCCGCTTCCCGGCGTCGCGCCGGAGGCTGTCCACACCCGCTTCGTCCGCCACGAGCTCGCGCTCGGGCCCGACCTCGCCGCAGTCGAAGCCGGCTTCTCGAAGAGCCGGGTCAAGCGCAACATCCGCAAGGCCCGTCGCGAAGGGCTGACGGTCGAATTCAGCCGCGAGCAAGCGGCGCTCGACCGGTTCTACTCACTGCACCTGCTGACCCGCCGCAAGCTCGGCGTCCCGACCCAGCCGAAGCAGTTCATCAGGCGCTTCGAGGGTCTCTTCGATGCCGGCCTCGGCTTCGTCGCCACGGTTCACGACGGCGAGGTGCCGATCGCTGCCGGGGTCTTCCTCAGCTTCAACGGCACCCTGACCTACAAGTACGGCGCCTCGAACCCGAAGGCGCTGGAGAAGCGGCCCAACAACCTGCTCCACGCCGAAGCGATCCGCTGGGGCTGCGAGCAGGGCCTCGAGATCTACGACCTCGGCCGCACCGACCTCGACAACGAGGGCCTGCGCACCTTCAAGAGCAACTGGGGCGCCGAGGAGCTGCCGCTCTCCTACACCTACCTCCGGATGGCAGCGCCGGACGAGGAGGGGGGCCGCCGGGAGCGAGTTAGCGCCGCGGTGATCAAGCGCTCCCCGGTGCTGGTCGGGCGCCTCGCCGGCGAGCTTCTCTACCGCCACTACGGCGCATGACCCCGCCGGACCTCTCGGTCATCGTCGTCACCCACAACGGCCGCGAGCTGGCGCTGCAAACGCTGCGCTCCGCCACCGCGGCGCTCGGGAAGACGCGAGCGGAGTGGTTCGTCGTCGACGCCGCCTCCGCCGACGGCACGCCCGAGGCGATCGAAGCCGAGTTCCCCGCGGTGCGGGTCATCCGCCGTCCGAACGAAGGCTTCGCCGCCTCCAACAACGCCGCCCTGGCGCAGGCCCGGGGACGGCACGTGCTGCTCTTGAACCCCGACGTCGAGATCCTCAACGGCACCCTCGGCGAGCTCGTCGCGGCGATGGACGCGCGACCGCGGCTGGGCATGGCGAGCGTGGTCCAGCGCGGCACCGACGGCGAGCTGCAACCGTCGATCCGGCGCTTCCCCTCCCCCGCCCGCAGCCTCGGCGAGGCCTTATTCGCCGCCCGCTGGCCGATCTGCCGCGGGATGCAGGAGCTCGAGACGCGCCCTAGCGCCTACGGCGAGGAGCAGCGGATCGACTGGGCTGTCGGCGCCTTTTTGATCGCCCGGATGGAGGCGGTGCGCGAGGTCGGGCCGCTCGACCCGCAGTTCTTCCTCTACTCGGAGGAGATCGACTGGTGCTACCGCTTCCGGGCCGCGGGCTGGCCGGTCGCCCACCTGCCAGCGTTCGCCGTCACCCACCATTCCGGTGGCCGCTCACACGGCGACCTGATCGCCCAGCTCAGCCACTCGCGGCTGATCTTCGCCGCCAAGCACTACGGCCCTGGGCGTCGCCTCGGAATCCGCGCCGGGCTCGGTCTCGGCCACTTGATCCGGATCGCCGTCTGGACTCCAATCGCGCTGCTGCGGCCCGCGGCGCGTCGAGCGGGTCGCCGCCGAGCGAGCCGGCCTGCGGGTGATCCTCGGCCGTTCGGCGCCGCCGCTCGGTCCCTACTCCGACGGCGGCTCCGCCGCCGGGCTCGCCCCCGGCACGGCCGCCCAGTTGGCCTGGCCGCCGCAAGCGCCGAGCGCCGCCCCTCGTTGATCGGGGGATGAGCGCGAACGCCGAGCTCGGCGCCCACCGTGACGAACGCCACTACCTCGAGGAACGCTACCGCGAGGACGACGGCACTCGCTCACGCGCGCTGAACGCCTACTACGCCCTGAAGCCGCTGCTGCCGCGGCGCCTGCAGATCGCGATGCGGCGCGCCTACGCGCGGCGCCAGCAGGCGGTCGAGTTCCCTCGCTGGCCACAGGAGCCGCTTCTGGTCGAGCGCCGCCAGACCGAGTTGCGGCAGGCGGTCGAACGGCGCGGCGGGCCATTGCCGCTGCTCGCCGACTGGCCCGCCGGCCACGGTTTCGCGACGGTGCTGACCCACGACGTCGAGGGCCCCGCCGGTGTCGCCCGGGTCGAGCAGGTGATCGAGCTCGAGCGCCGCCACGGCTTCGTCTCGTCCTGGAATTTCGTCGCCGAGTGGTACCCGATCCCCGCCGGCCTCTTCGACGCGGTCCGCGCTGCCGGCTGCGAGGTCGGGCTGCACGCGATCACGCACGACGGGCGGCTGTTCGAGAGCCGCGAGCGCTTCGAGGCCGACCTGCCGAAGATCCACCGCTACCTGCGGGAGTGGGACGCGGTCGGATTCCGCTCGCCGGCGACCCACCGCAACGCCGAGTGGATGCCGGAGCTCGGCGCCGACTACGACAGCTCCTTCCCCGACAGCGACCCCTTCGAGCCGCAGGGCGGCGGCTGCTGCTCGATCCTCCCCTACTTCCTCGGCGAGATGGTCGAGCTGCCGATCACCCTGGTTCAGGACCACACGATGTGGGAGATCCTGCGCCGCGAGACGATCGACCTCTGGGCCGAGAAGAGCGAGTGGGTCGCTGCCAACGGCGGCCTCGTCAACGTGATCGTCCACCCCGACTACCTCGACACGCCGGCGCGGCTGCGGATGTACGAGGAATACCTCGAGCACCTGGCGGGGCTGTGCGAGCGGCGCGACGGCTGGGCGGCGCTGCCACGCGAGGTCGCCGAGTGGTGGCGATTGCGAGCGGGACTGCGCTGCGTCGAGGACGAGGACGGCGCCCGCATCGAGGGCGCCGGCGCCGAGCGCGCCGCGGTCGTCTGGGCCGAGCCCGACGGTGACGGTGTCGAGCTCCGAGCCGAGCAGGCGGTGGCCTGAGCGTGAACGGCGAGCGCGTCCTGATCCTGCTCCAGAACGAGCCGTTGCCCTCCGACCGGCACGTCTGGAACGAGGCCCGGGCGCTGGTCGCGGCCGGCTACGAAGTCACCGCGATCTGCCCGACCGGCGTCGACCGCGACCGCGCCCCCTTCGAGCTCCTGGAGGGGGTCGAGATCCATCGCTACGAGCCGCGCCGGGCCGGCGAGCGCAGCGCCGAATACGTACTCGAGTACCTCGACGCACTGCGCAAGATCCGCCGCCTCGCCCGCCGCCTCGCCCGCGAGCGTCGCTTCGACCTCGTCCACGCCTGCAGCCCGCCGGACTTCCTCCTGCTCGCCGCGCTGAGCCTGCGCCGCCAGGGAGCGCGCTTCGTCTTCGACCACCACGACCTCACCCCGGAGCTGTTTCGCAGCCGCTTCGGCGGCGGCCCCTTGCACTGGGCGACGTTGCTCGCCGAGCAGGTCGCCTTCCGCAGCGCCGACGTCGTCCTCGCGGTCAACGACTCCTACCGCCGGGTGGCGATCGAGCGCGGCCGCCGCGACCCCGCCGATGTCTTCGTGGTCAGGACCGGTCCCGACCTCACCCGCTTCGTCCCGACCGCTCCCGACGAGTCGCTGAAGCGCGGCAAGGACCACCTGCTCGCCTACGTCGGCGTGATGGGACCGCAGGACGGCGTCGACGAAGCGCTGCGCTCGCTGGCCGAGCTGGCCCGAATGCGGCGCGACTGGCAGGCGATCTTCATGGGTGATGGCGACGTGCTCGAGGAGATGCGGGCGCTGAGCGTCCAGCTCGGGCTCGAGGACTGCGTCGAGTTCAGCGGCTGGGTCGAGCCGGAGACGATCTGCCGCGTCCTCTCCAGCGCCGACGTCTGCCTCGCCCCGGATCCGAAGAGCCCGCTCAACGACATCTCCTCGATGGTCAAGCTCTCCGAGTACATGGCGATCTCGAAGCCAATTGTCTCCTTCGACCTGGCCGAGTCGCGGATCTCCGCCGGCGAGGCAGCGCTATTTGCCGCCGGCGGCGACCACGGCGGCTTCGCACGACTGGTCTCCGAGCTGCTCGACGACCCCGCGCGGCGGGCGGCGATGGGCGTCGCCGGCCGGCGGCGGGCGGAAGAGTTCCTCGCCTGGGAGCACCAGGAACGCTCGCTGCTCGCCGCCTACGAGCGCGCTCTGGCGCTCGGCCCGACCCGCGAAACGCGGGCCCGCCTGGCGCGACGGCTGGTTACGCCCTAGCCGCTTTCTCGCGGTTCCTCCGCCTCGAACGTTTGTCCAGGCCCGAGGTGGGTACCGACCAGGTACCAAATAGGGGTGACTACTCACGCCGCAATAGCGAGTAGACGCTTTTAGGGCTTGATTATCCGTCCAGCGGCTGGCCCAGGAGGCAAGTCGCACCAATCCGTGACCGATGGGGGGCCTGAAATGACCAGGGCTCGGCTTCCACACGCTTTTGTTCTGCTTCTGCTCGCAACCGCGCTGGCCGTTCCCGCCGCGGTGATGGCGGCTGGTGGGGGCGGCGGTATCGATTTCGACCGGGTCGCCAAGGCCAACGCCGCCCTCCGCGCCGACCCAGACCATGACGGCCTCGCGTCCCGGTTCGAGCGAAAGCGCAGCCACACCCTCCCCCATCGCGCCGACAGCGATGGCGACGGACTGCGGGACGGCTTCGAGCTGCACCGCTCGCGGACGAACCCGAATCGCGCCGACAGCGATGGCGACGGCTACAGCGACCGCGCCGAGCTGATCGCCGACTCCGACCCCCGCAACCCCACCAGCGTTCCCGGCAAGCCGGCCGCCGCTCCGCCGGCGGCGTCTTCGCCGACCACGAGCGACCCCGCCAAAGCCCCGGCCACGAGCACTACCCCGCCGAGCGCGGCAGCGCCGAATGGCGACGGCCGCACCTCGACCCCGCCAACGCCACCGCCGAGCAAAGTCACTCCGCCGCCGGCCGAGGAACCGCCCAGCAAAGAACCGCCAGCGGAAGAACCGCCGGCCGAGGAACCGCCCGCTGAGGAACCTCCGGCTGAGGAACCTCCGGCGGAAGAACCTCCGGCGGAAGAACCGCCCGCTGAAGAACCTCCGGCCGAAGAACCGCCGGTTGAGGAACCTCCGGCTGAAGAACCGCCAGCGGAAGAACCGCCGGCCGAGGAACCACCCGTCGAGGAACCCTCCGCGTGCGCCGCCGGCGCCCAGCAGGTAACGACGGCCAACGCCCTGACCAGCGCGGTCCGCGGCAAACAGAGCGCCTGCGTCACCGCCGCGCTCGGCAACGTCAACATCTCCGATCTCGGCGACCGCACCGGCGTAGTTATCTCCACCAACGGTGGATCGATCGGCTTGCTGAAGATCGAAGGGGTCCAAGGGCTGACGGTCCGCGGCGCCCGCCTGCGCTCGGTGGAGATCCGCCATTCCGACCGCACCGTCGTCGAAGGCTCGACGATCGGCGGCACTCAGGCGAACCGGGTCTCCGACCAGCTGATCTTCATGCCGGACCGCAGCGACAACGTCGTGATCCGCGGCAACGACATCGGCTGGACCGTCGCCGACGACTCCGGCAACACCGGCTACGGCTGCCGCTGCTACGGCGAGACCAACGGGCTGCAGTTCGTCGAAAACATCGTTCACGACATCGCCGCCGACGGCTTCCAGGGGTCGAACGGCGCCAACGTCCTGATCGACCGCAACAAAATCGGGCCGGTCGGTGCCAACCCGAGCTCCTCCGAGCACTCCGACAACATCCAGATCGTCTCCAACGGCCCCGGCCTGCGGATCACCAATAACTGGATCTACCGGCAGGGCTGGTACGAAGGCAGCACCACCAACAACTCCGGCTCGATCTATGTCCACGGCGGCACCTCGAACTCGGCCGTGATCGAAAACAACCTGATCCAGGAAGCTCAGGGCCGAACCGAGATCTGCGGCCTCGGCACCGGCGGCACCTCGCGCTCGAACATCACGATCCGTCACAACACCTGGATCGAAGGCGGCCTCACCTTCACCGGCTTCCCCGGCTTCGAGTGGGACTGCGACTCCGGCAGCGGCAACACGGTCGCCGGCAACATCGCGATCGACCCCGACGGCGGCTTCGCCCAGAACGGCTCGACCGCCGCCGCGACCTTCAGCAACAACCTCTGGGGCAAACCCTCGCTGGTCACTCTCGACGCCGCCGGCAACTGCACCTCGGCCAACTGCAACCCGGCCGGCGGCGAAGCGATCGGCTACCGCAAGCCGAGCGGCGTCCCCTGGTAACTGCGCGGCAACAGCTCGCGAAGAAAGAACCCAATTCGTACGAATCGGCGATTGGTCGCCCGATCGGCAGATAGCCTGCTGACAGCGCAGGATGTCCAAACCAAAGCGCCGCCAGACGCTCTCCTCCCTTGCTCTCGTTATCGGCCTTGCCGTGGCGGCGCTGCTCGCTGGCTCCTCGGCCGGCGGCGCGGCGGCCCGCGGCCCCAGCGCCGACCCCGACCACGACGGCCTGCCGACCCGGTTCGAGCTGCGCCGCAGCCACACCAAGCCGCACCGTGCCGATAGCGACCGCGACGGCCTCAAGGACGGCTTCGAGGTCCATAAATCGAAGACCAACCCGCGGAAGGCCGATACCGACGGCGACGGCTTCAGCGACGGCGCCGAGCTGCGGGCGGGGTCTAACCCGCGGCGGGCGCGCAGCGTCCCGACTGGGAACCAGGTGTTCGGCGGTATCCGGACGGTGCCCGCGGCGGGCTCGGGCGGCGGCGCGAAATCCCCTGGCTCGACCTCCACCCCGTCCCCGTCCCCGTCGCCAGGACCGGCACCGCCCTCGATCCCCCCTCCACCGCCGCCGCCGCCCACGGCCTGCACCCTCGGCGCGACCAAAGTCGCGACCGCGTCAGCGCTGCTCAGCACGATCGGAGCGAAACAGAGCGCCTGCATCACCGCCGCGCTCGGCAACGTGACGATCTCCGGCAAAGGCGACCGCACCGGCGTCGTCATCTCCAGCGAAGGCGCGGGCTCGATCGCCGAACTCGAAATCTCGTCCACCACCGGGCTGACGGTGCGCGGCGCGCGGCTACGCTCGGTCGAGATCCGCAACTCCGACCGGACCGTGATCGAAGCCTCGGTGATCGGCGGCACCCAGGCCAACCGCGTCTCCGACCAGTTGATCTTCATGCCCGACGAAAGCAACGACGTGATCATTCGCAGCAACGACATCGGCTGGACCGTCGCCGACAACTCGGGCAACACCGGCTACGGCTGCCGCTGCTATGGCGAGACCAACAACCTGCAGTTCGTCGGCAACGTCGTCCACGACATCGCCGCCGACGGGTTCCAGGGCAGCAACGGCTCAAACGTCGTCATCGCCTACAACAAAATCGGCCCGGTCGGCGCCAACCCAGGCTCCTCCGAGCACTCCGACAACATCCAGATCGTCAACAACGGCCCCGGCCTGCAGATCGTCAACAACTGGATCTACCAGCAGGGCTACTACGAAGGCCAGGCGGTCAACAACTCGGGCTCGATGTACATCCACGGCGGCACCTCGAACTCCCTGCTGATCGAAAACAACTTCATTGACATCGCCCGCGGCCGGACCGAGATCTGCGGCCTCGGCACCGGCGGCACCTCGCGCTCCAACATCACGATCCGCCGCAACACCTGGCTCGAAGGCGGCCAGACGTTCAATTCGTTCCCCGGCTTCGAGTGGGACTGCACCTCCGGCAGTGGCAACCTGGTCGAAGGCAACATCGCGGTCGACCCCGACGGTGGCTTCGCGCCGAACGGCTCACTCTCCGCCGCGACCTTCGCCAACAACATCTGGGGCAAACTCTCGCTGGTCAGCCTCGACGCCGCCGGCAACTGCGTCTCGGCCAACTGCAACCCCGCTGGCCAGCCGCCAATCGGCTACCGCAAGCCCGCCGGTGTCCCCTGGTGACTCCGGCGCGGTTGTCCTTGGGTCCGGATAGCGGACCGAAGGACAACCACGGTCTGGATCGCGGACCGAAGGACAACCACGGACGGCGAGCGGGGGCGCGGCTGGTGCTGGTGCTCGTCCTGATCGTCGTGCTGGCGGCCGCGCTCGCGGCGTGCGGCGGTGGTGACGGCGGGGACTCCACCTCCGCCTCGACCTCGCCCACCGTCGCCGAACAGCCGCCGCCGCGGCTTCCCTGCACGACCACGATCGGTCCCGGCGCCGACCTCGCCGCGGCACTGACGAAAGCGCACACCGGCACGGTGCTGTGCCTGCGCGAAGGACGCTACGCCGGCGTCGAGGTCACCGCCGCGGCAACCGACTACAACGACTTCGTCACTGTTCAGCCGGCGCCCGGCGCGGCCCCCGCGTTCGCCGGCGAAGTCGTCTTTGAAGGCGCCCGCCACCTGCGCCTCGAGGGCCTCGCCTTCCGCGCCGGGCTGGCTTTCACCCCAGAAGCCGAAGCGGTCGAGCTGCTCGACAACGACGTCACCGGCGTCGGCGGGATCTACTTCTTCGGCGACGCTGATCAGGGCGGCAGCTCGAGCCAGGTGCTGATCGCCGACAACCACATTCACGACATCGACTACACCGGCCCCCAGGACGGCTACCAGGGCTACGGGATCAAATCGGTCGGCGTCCAGCACGGCTTCGTCGTCCGCGACAACAGGATCGAGAGCGTCGCCGCCGACTACATCCAGACCGACGTCGCCAACGACTGGACGGTCGAAGGCAACACCTTCCTCGGCCCGACCCTGGTCGGCAGCCACCCGCAGGAGCACCAGGACCTCTGGCAGGTCTACGCGGGCGGCCGCAAGATGAGCTTCCGCGACAATGTCGCCCGCCACACCGGCACCGGCGAGTCGCTGCTCTTCCAGCTCAGCTACCCGGGCGACAGCTTCGAAGACGTCAGCGTCGAAAACAATCTCTTCGACCACGACACCGCCGGTTTCAGCACCCAGATCTACCAGGTGGATGGGCTCAGCTTCCGCGACAACACCGTCGTCGGCTCGCGCTTTGGCTGCGTCTTCCGGCGCGACGATCGCTACCCGCCCGGCTCGGGCTATCGGGTCGAAGGCAACATCGTCGCCGAAACCAGCGCCGGCTCGGACTACGGGGTCGAAAACGGCGTCGAGAACTGGGGCACGTTCGACGCCAACGTCAGCAGCGACGGCTCCGCCAGCGGTCCCAACTCGGTCCGCGGCTGGAAGCCGGAGTGGGGCAACACGGTCGACTACCCGCCGCTGGGGCTGCCGATCTCTGCCGGCTTCAAGTCGGGCAACTGATTCCGGCGGCGTCCGGGTTCGGCCGCCAGCCGCTCGGCCGCGGTGGCCGGCCGTTCGATCGAGGCCGCGCAGATGCAGATCGCGGCCATGAAGCAGAACAGGTAGGGCGCCGCGGTGAAGCTGAGGATGTCGTAGAGGGCCGAGGCGATGCCGAAGGCAAAGCAAGCGGCGCCGGCAGCGAGCGCCGGCGGCCCACGCAGGGGGTTGTCGCTGCGCAGCACCGAGCGGGCGACGAAGACCGGGACGAGGATGAAGGCAAGGAAGGCGAGCAGCCCGAGGACGCCGCCCTGGAAGACCTGGCCGAGGTACTCGTTGTCGAAGATCCGGTAGGTGTCCTGGCGCAGCGTGTCGAGCGTCCCGAAACCGCGCCCGAGGATCGGGTTGCTGAGCAAGTCGGGGACGATCGCCGGGTAGTCGGAGGTTCGCCCTTCGACCGAGGAGCGGCTGTCCTCGCGGTCGAGTTCGCCGATGCTGCTGAACATCCCCGGGGCAGCCAGCACGGCGACGATCAGGCCGGCGACGCCGTAGGGCGCGAGGCGCAGCAGCTGGCGCGGGCGGATCAGCAGCAGCGCCAGCAATGCGCAAGCAGGGATCACCAGCCCCGATTTGCGCTGGGTGAGCGCCGCCCCGGTGACGATCACCCCGGCGGCGAGGAACCAGAGCAGCCGGCGACGGAAGGTCGGGGCCAATGCCGCGAAGACAATCGCGAACGGCAGCGACATGCCGAGCAGTGAGGTAACCGAGAGCGGGTGCCTGGTCGGTCCGGTGATCAACGGTCGGCCCTGGTCGACTTCGGGGTTGACGTCGGTCGAGGCGGGTTCGACTTCGGCGACCGGCGCGAGGACGGTTTTGGCGGTTTCGTAGAAGAGGTTGGTGCCGCTCCGCGACTCGTAGATGGTGCCGAGCGCGGTGATCGTCGCCAGGACCACGATCAGCACCGCCAGTGGCCGCAACTCGGCCACCCGCAGGGTGAGGCTGGCGATCAGGAAGACCGCGGCCAGGCCGATCAGGACGGCGACTTTTTTCTCCGCCACGTCCCACTCGCCGAGGTTGGTGATCGTCGAGACGTTGACGGCGATGCTGGCGACGGCGACGAAGACGAACGCGGCGATGCCAACCGACCACCACTTCGGTCGCAGGCGGACGATCTTCGCGTCGGGCCCGAGGACCATTCCAAGCACCCAGACGGCGACGATCGCGGCGACGAAGAAGCGGTCGAGGCCGGAGCTGAAGGGCAGGCTCACCTTCATCTGCACGGCTTCGATCGGAACCAGGAAGATCACCGCCAGGAAGGTGACCAGGAGCCATGGCAGCGGCCGCCGCGTCCGCGGCCAGGCGTCCGCGGTGCTGGCGCCGTCAACGAACTCGGCCACCCCCGTCACCTCAGCGCGACCGTTCGTGGAACCCAGCGCGGATCGCGTCTTCGCGGGGTCCGCGGCCCTTGCCCGCGCGTGGCCGATCCCCGGGCCCATCCTCGTCTTCCCAGCGGCCTCCGTCGCGCCAGCCGCGGGCGATCGTGTGGGCGGGGACGAGCAGGATGCACCAGCCGATGAAGACGAGGAAGAAGACCAGCGCCGCGATTTCGGTGTTGGCGCCGGCGTTGACGACGCCGCCGGTGGCGTGGCCAAGGCGGCGGATCTCAACCCGGTTCTTGGGCGGCGTCTGCTGGTGCTGTTGCAGTCGCTCGACATAGCGGCGGAGCGCCGTCGGCGTCGCCTCGGCGAGCCGCACTGCTTCGCCTTCGGTCGGCGCCTGAGCGAAGACCGAGATGATCGGCAGTTCGGGATTGCTCTCGAAGCGCAGCCGGTAGAGCGCCCCCTCGCCGATGATCTGCGAGCTGCGCTCCTCGGCGGTCGGCTCCTGCTGGTAGAGGGGGATGTTCTGTTCGTAGGGGCCCTGGGCCTCGATTGCCGAGGCCGGGATTCCCGCCTGCTGAGAGATCAGCGTCAGCGCCACGGGGTTGGCGAGAAAGCGAGCGAAGACACCCGCCCGCGCCTGCAGCGGTTCCAGTTCCTGGGAGAGATCGGCGAAGGAGGAGTCGGGGGTATCGACGAGGATCTGCGAGGAGGCGGTCGCGAAGACGTTGCTGCGGCTTTCTAGCGACGGCGGATAGAGGCTGACCGAGTAGACGCTGATGGTCGCCGCGGCGGCAGCGACCAGCGCCCCGACCAGGACCAGGCGGCGTCGCGTCCAGAGGATCCTCAGGGTCCGTGCCGGTTCCATCGTTCTTACCTCGCTGGCGCCGGCCTCACTCGCCGCCGCCGGCCTCGCCGTTCTTGCGGGAGGCGTCGCCGTCCCCGTTCTCAGCGGCGACGCCAACCACGGTCAGCGGCGGCCGCTCGACCGGCTTTCTCGCCGACCCTGGCTCGCCTTCGGCGGCCGGCTCCTCGGCGGCAGGCTCCTCCGCCACCTCGGTGTCGACGGCATTGACCGCCGTGGCCTCCGCCGCCTTCTTCTGCTTGGCGGCCCGCTTCGCGCTGCGCTTGCCGCCGACCGGCTTCCTTGCCCCAGCCTTCTGTTTCCCTGCCTCGGCATTCGCCTCCGGCGGCGCCTCGGCGTCGGCGGCGGTCGCCTCCACATCGGCCCGGCGCCAGGCCGCTTTGAAGCGCGGCAGGCCGACGATCAGGGTGAGGAAGAGCGCGGTAAGGACGACAAAGAGTCCGACCGCGACTTTCTTGCCGAGGCTGTCGTCGACCAGCGCCGCCTGGGCCGGTCCGAGCGTCCGGAACTCGACCCGTTTGCTTGGGTTCGTCTCCTGCTGGATCTGGATCGCCGCCACCTCGCGGCTCATCGCCCGCGGCGCCGCCGTGGCAAGCGCCCGTGCCTCGGCGGCGGTCGGAGCGTGGGTGACGACGGTGAGGATCGGAAGTTCGGGCTGTTGGCTGATTTCGATCCGGTAGGGATTGATGTACGCCGGGGCTTCGGTGATCCCCGGCGCCTCCCCCGGCAGCGGCGACGGGCCGGCGACGTCGATCTGGCGGAAGGGGATGTCGGTTTCATCGGACACCCGCTGGATCACCTTGCCGCCGGTCATCAGCCGGGCGAAGACTCCGGCGCGGGCGGTCAGCCCGCTGAGGTCGCGGTGGGCGTCAGCGATCGGCGATTTGGCGGAGTCGACGAGAACCTGGATCGAGCCTTCGGCTTCGACTTTGGGGTGCTGACTTTTTATGAAGAGCACCGCGACCGCCGCCGATACGAGGACCGCCAGGACGACAAGGAATTTCCGGCGCCAGAGCTCCCTGAGGATGCTGATCGAGGTTGAAGCGCCGGCGGGGGCGGCGGGCGGTGGTTGCGCGCTCACGGTGAGTCAACGGCCCTCCGCGCCGGGAACTTCCACACGGCCTCATCCGTTTTTCATCCGCCTGCCGCTGCGGCCGTGCAAGGGCACCTGCCGACCCACCGTTTCTTCAGTAGCGCAAGCGGCGAACCCGCCTGTCCCGCATCTTCGGAAAGGACTCGACTGCAATGGAGAACGCACCAATAGGGATCGCCGTCGTTGGCTACGGCTACTGGGGGCCGAACATCGTCCGCAACGTCCTCGAGCGCCCCGAGTTCGAACCGGTCGCCCTCTGCGAGCGCGACGAGAGCCGGATCGCCGACGCCGAGAAGCGCCATCCCGGGATCGAGTGCGTGCGCGAGTTCGACCGGGTCCTCGCCGACCCGGAGATCGAGGCGGTCGCGATCGCGACCCCGCCCCACACCCACTACGACCTCGTCCGCCGGGCGCTGGAGGCGGGCAAGGACGTCCTCGTCGAGAAGCCCCTGGCCCGCACTGGCGGTGAGGCGGCCGAGGTGACGGCCCTCGCCGAGGAGCTGGGCCGAGTCCTGATGCCGGGCCACACCTTCCTCTACAGCCCTTCGGTCAACAAAGTCAAAGACCTGATCGACGAGGGCGTCCTTGGCGAGATCTACTTCGCCACCTCCTCGCGGATGAACCTCGGCCTCTACCAGCGTGACGGCGTCGTCCTCGACCTCGCCCCTCACGATCTCTCGATCCTCCTGTACTGGCTCGGCAAGCCGCTCGAGGAAGTCACCGCCAACGGCCGCAGCGTCTTCCAGGACGGCGTCCACGAGACCGCCTTCATGACCCTGCGCTTCCAAGACGGCGCCCAGGCCAACGTCCAGGTCTCCTGGCTGGCCCCGCGCAAGATGCGCCAGATGATCGTCGTCGGCAGCCAGCGGATGGTCCAGTACGAGGACACCTCGCCCGACGACTCGGTTCGGATCTACGACCGCGGCCTCGAGTTCTCCGAGCCGCCCGCCAACTTCGGCGAGTACCGCCTCACCTACCGCACCGGCGACATGATCGCCCCCCAGATCGCCGCCGCCGAGCCGCTGGCACTGGAGCTCAAAGACTTCGCCTCAGCGATCCGCGAGGGCACCACCCCGGTCTCGAGCCCCCGCCTCGGCCTCGAAGTCGTATTCGCGCTGGAGGCACTCGAGCGCTCCCTCCACGGCCGCGGCACCCCAGTCCCCGTCCGCTCCGCCGACGACGTCCGCTCCCGCAGCCGCCGCGTCGCCTCAGCGCTCTAAGCACCGAAGCGCGCTGCAAGCTTTTGGGTTGCTATAGGCCCCCAAAGGCTTGCAGCGCCGAGCTTCTGCGCTAGGCGGGCTATACCGACAGTCCAATGCATGACGCCCGTACACGGCACCGAAGAAGGGGGTGACGCCATGACGATCTCAGCAAACGATCCGGTCATGCCAGGACTTGAGACCACGAAGGGCGGCTGAGGGTCCCGGCTGCGGATCGCCCGGCCCCCGCTCCACCGCCATCTCGACGCGACCGCGTGCTTCCGGATCTACTTCGGGATGCGCGGCAGCGCCTTGCCGGCGAAGCGGACGCCGGCGGCACAGGGGCCGCTCACGTGCAGTACCCGGCCCTGGCTGACGGCAACGACGACGGCAGTGCTTTCGTAGCGCAGGCACCAGCCGTGGCGGCCGGCGACGGTTACTTCGGTGGCGCTGCGGGCGCCGTTGCGAAGGGTTTGCAGCGGCACCTTCTCGACCACCAGAGTGACCCGGCGCCCGGAGCCGGCGTAGACGCAGGTCGGGCCGAGCGGCCGTTCGGAGACGGCGACGCCGGCGCCGAGGATTGCTTCGGCCTCGGATTTGGTGACGAGTTCGCAGGCCGGGACCGGTTTGGAGCCGCTGGCGCTGACCTCGTCGGTGTCGCGGCCGGTCGGGAAGGTGGCGGCGACGATTTCGGTCGCAGGGGCGGTTTCCGCTGCGGCGTCAGAGCTGCCGCCACAGCCGCCGAGGGCGACCGCGAGCGCGACGAGGGCTAGCGCCACGAGCGGCGCAAGCCGGGAGAGGGTGTTGGGCCGGGCGCTCATGGGGTGAAGAGGACGTCGACCCAGTAATTGGTCGCCTGGAAGGAGCTGGTCGGGAAGACGAGCGAGCCGCTGTAGGTGTAGACCCCGTTCGGCGTCGTCGAGTTTGCCGGCGCGGTTAGCGGCGTGCTTTTCGTCGCCGTGGAGAAGCCCTGGCTGTTGGCCGAGTAGTGGCCTTTCGGCGCCAGGTATCCGGCCACATAGGTGGTGTTGGCGGAGATGTTGACCGGGGACGCGAAGTTCGCTTCCTGCCAGCCCGAGGTGGTCTCGCCGCTGACCGTCGCCTGGGCGAGCAGGGTGCCGGTCGAGCTCCAGAGGCCGACGGCGTGGGTGCCTTTGTTGGCGGCGGCTTTGTAGAAGCGGACCCCTCGGACTTTGCCGGCGCTGGTGCTGGAGAACTTGACCCCGAGCACGACCGAGCCGGAGTCGTTGACGTCCGGCGTCGTCGGCACTGCCTGTTCGAACAGGGTCACTCGCGGCACCACCGCGTTGCTGGCCGCCGAAGCGGGGCTGGCGCCGACGGCGTTGTTGGCGGTGACTTTGAAGGTGTAGCTGCTGCCGTTGGTAAGCGAGCCGACCGTGGCCGAGGTGGTGCTGCCGCCGACGTTGGTCGCGCCGAGCGGGAGGACCCCGAAGTAGGTGGTGACCGTGTAGCCGGTGATCGGGCTGCCGCCGTCGCTCGACGGCGCGGTCCAGGTGACCAGCGCGCCGGCGTTCCTCGCGGCCGCGGTCACCGTGCCCGGCGTCCCGGGCACCGACGCGCCGCTCGGCGTGACCGGGGCCGAGGGCGCCGACTCGGGACTGGTGCCGGCGCCGTTGGACGCCTTGACGGTGAAGGTGTAGCTGCTGCCGGCGGTGAGGCCGCTGACCGTGGTCGAAGTTGCCGGCGGCGTTCCGGTCACGGTTTTCGGCGTCTGCGCGACGCCGGCTTTGTAGGGCGTGACCACGTAGCTGGTCGGGTTGCCGCCGCTGGCCGGCGCGGTCCAGGAGACGGTCGCCGAGCCGAGCCCGGCCGTGGCGCTGACTCCGGTCGGCGCCCCCGGCGTGACCGGCGGCGGTTCCGGCGTGAAGAGCACGTCGACCCAGTAGTTCGAGGCCTGGTAGCTGTCTTCGGGGAAGCTGGTGCCGCTGCCGTAGGCGTAGACGCCGTTGCCTTCGCTCGAGCCGTCGGCTTCGGCGTGCAGCGGCGGGTTGTTGAAAGCAACCGCGAGGGTCGGGCCGTTGACCGAGTAGTGACCCTGCGGCGCCAGGTAGCCAGCGACGTAGGTGGTGTTCGCCTGGATCTGGACAGGGCTGGCGAATTTCACTTGCTGCCAGCCGGAGGCGGTCTCGCCGCTGAACGTGGCCTGCGCGAGCTGGGCTCCGGACCCGGTCCAGAGAGTGCCGACGTGGGTACCGGTGTTGGCAGCAGATTTGTAGAAGCGGATGCCGTTGACGGTGCCGGCGACGTCGCTGCGGAACTTGACCCCGAGCTCGACCGAGCCGCCGTCGCCCGAGTCGATCGTCGCCGGGGTGGCGAGGTCGAAGATCGTGTCGTATGGGGTGACCGCGCCCGAGGCCGCCGATTCGGGGCCAGTGCCAGCCGCGGTCACTGCCGCCACCTTGAAGGTGTAATCGACGTTGTTGGTGAGGCCGGTGACCGTCGCCGAGGTGGCCGAGCCGCTGACGCTGGTCGGCGTTTGGGCGCTGGCGCCGAGGAAGGGGATCACTTTGTATCCGGTGATCGGGCTGCCGCCGTCGCTCGCCGGAGCGGACCAGGCGACCAGCGCGCCGGAGCTCTTGGCCGTTGCGGTCACCGCGGTCGGCGCCCCCGGGAGGCTGGCGCCGGTCGGGACGACGGCGTTCGACGGCGTCGACTCCGGGCTCAGGCCGATCGCGTTGATCGCGATCACCGTGAAGGTGTAAGAGCTGCCAGCGGTGAGGCCTTCGACTTGCGCTGAGCTCGCCGGGGCCGCGACGTTGACCGGGCTCTGCGCCTGGCCGCCGAGGTAGGGAGTGATCCGGTAGCCGGTGATCGCACTGCCGCCATCGCTCGACGGCACCGTCCAGGTCACTTTGGCGGAGACCGCCGCGGCGCTGGCGGCGACACCCGTCGGGGCGGTCGGAGCGCTCGGGGCGGTCGGGGTCACAGCATTGGAGTGAGCGGAGTCGGGACCGGCGCCGGCTTCGTTAACGGCGGTGACGACAAAGGTGTACGTACTCCCCGCGGTCAGGCCGGTGAGGGTTTTCGAGCTGCTGGTCGCCGGCACCGTCACCGGGGTTCCCGCGCTGGTGCCAATGTAAGGCGTGATCCGGTAGCTCGCCGGCGCGCCACCAGTGGTCGGCGCCGACCAACTGACCGTCGCCTGACCGAGCCCGGCGCTGGCCGAGACCGAGCCCGGCGCCCCCGGCAGCAGCGGCAGCGTTTTCGGCGTGAAGAGGACGTCGACCCAGTAATTGTCGGCCTGGTAGGCGTGGGTCGGGAAGTCGCTGCTCTGCGAGTAGGAATAGAGGCCGTTGCCGTTGCCAACGTCTGGCAGGATGTGCAGCGGGCCATGGTCGAGCATGGCCGGGCCGGTGGCCGGCGGTTCGTTCAGCTGCCAGGCGGTGTCGGAGTAGTGGCCGTTCGGGGCGAAGTAGCTGGCTACATAGGTGGTGTTTGGCTGGATCGAAACCGGGCTCGCGAACTGAACCTGTTGCCAGCCGCTCGTGGTGCCACCGCTGAAGGTCGCTTCGGCCAACAGCGTGCCGCCAGCGGTCCAGAGCGCGCCAACGTGGGTACCGGTGTTGGCGGCCGATTTGAAGTAGCGGATGCCGCTGATCGTGCCGGCGAGGTCGCTGCGGAATTTGACCCCGACGGAGATCGAGCCGCCGTCGCCGGCGTCGGCTTTGGCCGGCGTCCGCGAGCCCAGCATCGAGCAGGGACAGGAGACCGCGACTTCCCGGCCGGCACTCGCCGCGCCGATGTTTGCCGAGTCATCGATCGCCCGCGCCTTCAGCGTCGCCGAGGTGGCGCTGTCGACGTTCCAGGCGTAGGTCCAGGAAGTGGTGCCGCTGGCCGGATGCCAGGTTTTGCCACCGTCGGTCGAGACTTCGACCGCCGCCACCACACCGCCGCTGTCGGCGGCGGTGCCCGAGATAGCCACCACTTCGCCGTTTTTCAGCGACGCGCCGGCGGCTGGTGAAGTGATCGTCGCCGTCGGCGCAGTGGTGTCGGTCGATTCGCCGGAGGCGACGAGGTCACTCTGGAGGGTCGCCGGCTGGGCGCCCATGTCGGCCATCAGGTTGACGGTCGCCTGCTCCATGTTCCGGTCGGGTGCTTTTTCGGCCGGGTTGGTCGAGCCGCCGTGCCAGGCGTTGGTGGGATCGAGGCCCCACGACCACTGCACGGTGCCGGCGCCGAAAACGAGGGCGCCGCTGGGCGCACGGTAAAGCGAGAGGCTGTGGGTGGCAGGGGTGTTTTCTTCGACTTTGGTCCCGTAATCGGTGAAGGTTTCGACGCCGTTGACGGTGGTCGAGGAGAGCGGGATCCGACCCGCCGGCCGGAAGCCGTTGTCAGGATCAACGTCCCACTCGTACCCGAGCGTCCCGGTGCCCTGGCTGAGGGTCACCGTTTGCGACGGAGTGAGGCTCGCAACTTGGGTGTTCCTCCAGAAACGGAGTTTGGCGAAGGTGCCGGGGACTTTGATGTCGGCGGTGCCGGAGTTGACCAGGAATAGCTGCCCGGTGAGGCTGTTCTGCGGCCTCCCGGCGCCACCTTGGGTGCCAAAGCGGGGGTCCTGCCAAGTGGGCGTCGAGACGCCCGGCTCAGCCGGATCGACGGGTTCGTTGAAGTGCGTCTCCTTGTAGGTGGTAAGGGTTCGGTTGGCCGTGCCGGTGCCGTCGATGCTCGGCTGCCAGCGGGTCTTCCAGAAAAGCTCGTTGGCGCTGAAGAAGGCGAGGTTGACGCCGGCGTCGCGGGCCGATTCGACCGCAGTGCGCTCAGGACCGGCCCAGTACTCGTCGTGGCCGCTGGAGATGAACACTTTGTGGTTCAGCAGCAGCCCCGGCTCGGCCACGAGGTCGGGCTGAGACACATAGCTCATGTCGTAGCCGTTTTTCTCGAGGAAGCGAATCATCTGGTACTCGGAATAGAACGGATCCGATTTGCCGTCATCGGTCGGGAAGGTGCCGTCGAAGGGCCGGTTGTAGGAGACGGAGTAGGCCGCCTTGTAGCCTTCCGGTTCACCTTTGGGGCACCATTTGGTGCACGAGTAGAGGCTGTTGCCGCCGTATGCGTTGTAGGCCTGCCAAGTCGCGTCGGAAGTCTTCAAGACGATCGGCGCGTGGCTTTCGTCGTTGCGAACGACGAAGAAGATCTGGCTTTCGCCGCCGGTGTCCTCGCGCACGAGCTGGGCGACGTAGAGCCCGGAGACCGCGGTGGCGGGAACTTTCCAGGAGGCGGAGACGCCCCAGTTGCCGCAGTCGACCAGCCCAGTGGCTTCCTGGTGGAGGCATTCCGGCTGTGACTGGGGCAGCGTCGCGCTCGGTTTGATCCCGGCTTCGATCATCCGCGCACCGTCGCCGCCGTAGTAGCCGAGGCGGATGATGTTGACGTGGTATTTCGAGCTCGGCGTCTTGATCTTGAATTTCTCGGTTTCACCAATGTCGACGCTCATCGCGGTAGCGAAGCCCTGGATCGATTCGTCGCCGATCCCGTCGATCTGCCAGTTGGCCGGCGGGATGCCGGGTTTCGAGTTCTCGCAGGCAATCGGGTTGGTCACCGGCGCCGCACAAGGGTCGCCCGCAGCGGCTGCGACGGAACCACCACCGCGGACGAGGACGAATGCAAGCGCGATCGCGGCGACGAGAACAGGCAGCACGACGTGCTCACTGCGCAGGCCGCGCGATGAGCCGGTTCCTCGCGCAAAAGGTCGCGATCGCGGCATTCACAGGAGAGAACGCAGACCGATACCCCTCCGCTTTCGCGCCAAAGTACGAAAATCGGCCGATCTTTCTGAAAGTCGATACTCAGTGTCAGATATGAGACGACCTACAGGCTCACTACAGCCCCAAGCGCCAGAATTCCTAAGTAGTCGGTAGCTCGGCTTAAGCGGCTAACTCGGCTTGGAACCGTCATTTGGCCGCGGCGTCGCGCCGACCGCCTCGAGTTCTGCCAGGTAGACCAAAACGGCGTGGCCCGCGAGCTCGGGCGCCGTTCGTCCCTGCCGCTCCGCCTCGACCTCGATCAGCTCCACGATGGCATCGTCGATCTCAACCTCGGTGACCTCCGCAGATTCCGAAAAACCCTCGCTTTGCAGGAAGGACGGGTATTCGACGGGGGTTCGGCCAGTCCTCAATTTGGTCGCAAAATGAAAAAGAGCGGCGCGCAAACCGGCATCCACGTCACCCCCAAATTGGGCGTTAATTCCGGACTCGGCAAGCGGGCCGACTAGGACCTGCATCAGTTAGACAACTTCTTCATTTCGCCGTTCTTTTGCGCAAACGTAACAGTCGTACTTACTTCCGTCCATCAGCAAGCTATGCACCAGGGCCAGAACCTGTGCAGCCATTCGCAGACGGCCGCCCCCACTTCACCGGTACCCAAGTTTGAGGGTTGACAAGTCGGAGATTCGTCCCCATTGTCTTACCCGCAAGATCGGTTTTCTAATTGCTGAGAAGGCGGCCGCAGTGTTGACATCGATAGCGGGCGCAGCCATTTCAGAAACCAGCAGGACCGCATGCGGTGAGCATGCAGGAGACTTGGATGGATGCGGCGCCAACGGTGTCTTCGGAGAATCCGAACGACGCCCACCTGACCCGGCAAGCGGTATCGAGTGCGAAAGCGGGTGACTCGGAGGGAGTGCATTACCTCTACGTCCGCTACGCCGATGACGTACTCCGCTATGTCACCAGCATCGTTCGCGATCGCTGCGAGGCCGAAGACATCACCCAGAACGTCTTCGCCAAGATGATGACCGCGATCCAGAAATACGAGGAGCGATCGGTCCCGTTCGCTGCCTGGATCATGCGCGTGGCGCGAAACGCTGCCCTCGATCATCTGCGGGCGAAACGGCCGATCCCGACCGAAGAAGTCAGGCTCGCCGACAATGGCAGCTCACACATCGCGACCGAGCGCGCCCGCGACCTCCGCGAAGCCCTGGACGACCTGCCGGTTGACCAGCGGGAAGTCCTCGTCCTCCGCCACGTCTTCGGCCTCACCCCAATGGAGATCGCCGGCACCCTGAAGAAGACCGAGAGCTCGGTCCACGGCCTCCACCACCGCGGTCGCAGAACCCTCCGCGCCAAGCTCGAAGAAGCGGGGGCCGCCCCAGTGGTGACCCGCTCCGCCACCAGCTGACCTCACGGTCGCTATCGACGGAATGTCCACCCTGTTTGGAGATTCGCGCCGAAATGGAGCTGTGCTTGGAACGCGATCACGAGGATGATGGGTTGATGACTTCCTCGAACCCAGCTGGAACCGCGACCCCGATTGACCGCGACCGCGTCGCCGAGCTCACCGAGCGCGAGTCGGGCGCGGTCGACCAGCGCACCCAGGGCTCGAAGGAGATGTTCGAACGCGCCAACCGGACGCTGAGCGGCGGCGTTGCCTCCTCCTACCAGGTGCGTGAGCCGTGGCCGATCTACCTCGAGCGCGGTGACGGCGCGACGGTCTGGGACGTCGACGGCAACGAGCTCTACGACTTCCACAACGGCTTCGGCTCGATGGTCCAGGGGCACGCCAACCCAGCGATCGGCCGGGCGATTACCGATCGCTACCGCAAGGGCACCCACTTCGCCGCTCCGACCGAGGACGGGATCGTCGTCGCCGAAGAGTTGGCGAAGCGCTTCCGCCTGCCCCGCTGGCGCTACACCAACTCCGGCTCGGAGTCGACGATGGACGCGATCCGAATCGCCCGGGCGCTGACCGGCCGCGACGACATCCTCAAGATCTTCGGCTCCTACCACGGTCACCACGACGCGGTGATGGTCTCGATCGGGGTCGAATACGACCAGATCGGCCCGCCCGAGGCGCTCCAATCGCTCGCCTACGGCGGCGGCATCCCGCAAGCGACCGTCGACCTCACCCACGCCGTCCACTTCAACGACGCCGAGGCGATGGAGGCACGGATCGTCGCCCTCGAGGGCGAAGGCCGCAAGCCCGCCTGCGTGATTATGGAGGCGGCGATGATGAACCTCGGGGTGATCTTGCCCGAGCCCGGCTACCTCGAGTCCGTCCGTGAAATCACCTCCCGCCACGACGTGGTCCTGATCTTCGACGAGGTGAAGACCGGGATGACGATCGCTGCCGGCGGCGCGGTCGAGAAGTTCGGCGTCGAGCCCGACATGGTCACCCTGGCGAAGAGCCTCGGCGGCGGCCTGCCGACCGGAGCGATCGGGATGAGCGAGGAGGTCGGCCGAGTGGTCGAAGACGGCACCGTCTACCAAGTCGGCACCTACAACGGCAACCCGCTGGGAATGGCCTCGGCGCGCGCCAGTCTGCTCGAGGTGCTGACCCCCGAGGCCTACGAGCACCTCGACCAGATGAACGACCGCATCCTCGCCGGCTGTGACGAGGTCGTCGCCGAGTACGACCTTCCGGGCTATACCGTCGGCGTCGGCTCCAAGGGCTGCGTCACCTTCTCACCGGCGAAGGTCACCGACTACGCCGTCTTCAAGCAGCACCAGGACGCCGACCTCTCCGAGCTCGCCTGGCTCTACAACTTCAATCGCGGCATCTTCATGACCCCCGGCCGCGAGGAGGAGTGGACCCTCTCGGTCGCCCACGACGCCGACGCTGTCGACGCCTACGTCGAGGTGTTCCGCGAACTGGCGGCCGAGCTGCGCGCCTGATCGGCGCCCCCCCTCCTAGGAGGGAGTTAGCCCTCCTCGAGGATCAGCAGCGTCTCGGGGCGGACCCCGTCGTGCTCCATCGCGGCGGCCGCCTCATCGCTCTCCAGCAGATCCTGCAGAACGGCCATGTCGGGCACCTCCATGATCAGCCCGACCCGGTTCGAGCCACTCGGGTCGCGGAAGGCGCGGACGGTGACTCCGGTCGGACCGAAGAACTCCTCGCGTTTCGGCGAGCTGAGCCAGCGATCGACGTCGTCCACCTCGTGAACTGCAAGCACCGTTGGCATCGACTCTCCCCTCATCGAGTTCCGGATGGCCACAATAGCCTGCCGGCGTGCACTCGCAGTCGCTCTCCCGGCGCCTTGCCAGGATCGCCCTCTGGGTCGGCGGCGTCGCCCTCGCGATCTTCGTCCTCGACCTGCTCGGCATCCCGGTCCGCGAGTGGATCGAAGAACTATTCGACAAGCTCGCCGAGGTGCCGGCCTGGGCGATCGCCGCTGGCATCGTCCTGCAGAGCGCGCAGACCGCACTGGCGGCGCTTGCGTGGTTCGGGATCCTGCGGGCGGCGCCGATCGGGCCCGGGGTCAGCTACCGGATCGTGCTCGCCTCATATGCGACCGCGGTGGCGCTAAACAGCTTCCTGCCGGCGAACATCGGCACCTGGGTGATGCTGCTGATGTTCGCCACCCTGTTCGCCGGGGCGACCTTCGCGATGATGCTGTCGGGGATCGTGGTGCAGAAGATCCCGTTCACGGTCTTCAACCTCACCCTCTATCTCTACCTCTTCTTCTCGGTCGCCGGCTCTTTCTCGATCAAGCTCGGCTTCCTCGCCGACCACAGCGGGATCGTGGTCGGGATTCTGATCGGCGGCGCCGTCCTCATCGTCCTCCTCGGCCGCGCCCTCTGGCCGCGGCTGGCGAAGCTGCGGGCCCAGGTGGCGCAGGGTGGTGCGGTCCTTGGCAAGCCGCGGCGCTTCCTGCTCGATGTCGTCGCGCCCTCGCTCGGCAGCTACCTGGCACGGCTGGCGATCGTCGGCGTCTTCCTCGGCGCTTATGGGATCCCGGTCACCTTCCACAACATCGCCACGGTCACCGCCTCGAACTCGATCTCCAACACGGTCTCCGCCACCCCCGGCGGCGTCGGCGTCACCCAGGCGATGAACTCGGTTGCGCTCTCTGGCTCAACCGATGCAGCCACCGCCACCGCCTACTCGATCAGCCAGCAGATCGTCACCTCGGCCTGGAACGTGGTCTTCGCCGTTGCCCTCGTCTGCTGGGTCTTCGGCTGGAGCGGTGGCAAAGCGCTGGTCGAGTCGTCCTACGCCGACGCGAAGGTGAAAAGCCGCGAGATGAAAGAGCGGCGCAAACGCAAGAAGTCGGATTCCGACCCAGACTCGGTCACCACTTGAGCTCGATCTCGAGCTCGCTCTCCTCGTCGTCGAGCTCGAGCTCGACCTTCATCTCGACCTCGGCCGGGATGCCGACCTTGAACTTCATCCCGCCCCGCTCGAACTCCACCTCCTCGTCCTCGCTCGACAGCAGGTTGGCGATCCGGCGCAGGCGCGTCGCTGCCTCTGCGCGGGTAACCCGGTCGCGGTTCTCAATCTCAAACGACTCCATGCTCGACTCCTTCTCTCTCGTCCGCGGTTGTCTTTTGGAAAGTCTCGTGGCCGAGTTGAGCAAGCCAGCTGCGGAAGATCCGGTGCACGCTCTCCGCCCCGACCACCTCATCGTCCGGCCACCCCAGCTCCCGCGGGTGGAGGACGAACGGAAATGACTGCGTGCCGCCGAGGCCGCCGTGCGATCCGACCAGCTCCTCGAAGGCCGCGACTTCGCCGAACTGGGGCCAGTAGGCGCTGTTGACCATCAGGTCGGCGCAGTGCGGAAAAGCGTCCGTGCGCCGCAGGTGACGGGCCGCGTTGGGCCCGAAGGGCGCCAGCGGATCGGCGCCTTCGACCCGTTCGGTGTCGAGGTGGTGGACGCCGTCGCGACCGATCGCCAAGGCGCCGTGCTCCCCTGACCGGACCAGCAGGAAGCCGATCCCGGGATGGCCCCGCAGGGCCGGGATCAGCGCCGGGTAGAGCGCCTCGATGCGCTCCAGCGGAACCCGTCCCGGCAGGCGCGGAAAGCTGATCAGGCCGAGGCAGCCGGAGGCCATCACCGAGAGCTCAGGCAGCTCGCCGCCGTCGCTATCGGCGGCCTCGCGACGGGCGCCCTCGTCGAGCATCACCGCGCCCTCCGAAAAGCGGCCTCGGGCCGCGACCCGCACCGTGCGGCCGGCGACGGTGTCGTCACGGGCGACCTCGGTCAGGCCGGCACCGAAGTAGGAGAGGGCGTCGTCGTCGCCTCCGACGGCGGCGAACACCTGGCCCGTGTCGCAGCTCTCGCGCACCAACTCCTCGAGCGAGTGACCGAAGCGATCGCGAAAGGTCTCCCCCTGCGACTGCCCGTGATCGGAGAGGACGACCAGGCGGTACGGTCGCGGCGCCTCCTCGCAGGCGGACGCGATGCGGGCGATTTGACGATCGAGATCGTGGAGCACGGCGAGCGCGTCCGGCCGTTCGATGCCGGAGTGATGGGCGACCTCGTCATAGGCGAGAAAGGTGGTGTAGATGCAGGGCCGGCCGGCAAGCACGTCGCTGATCACCGTCGCCACCTGCAGGTCCCGCTGGACGACCGTCGCCCAGGCGCGCATCAACGCGTAGGAGCGGCTGCGGGAGATCCGCGGCCGGACGTCGTCGCGGACCTGGGAGCGAGCGGCGCGCCGCTCGCGAGCGATGTCGGCGAGCGAGAGGACGATCGTCCGGGCGACCGCGTAGGGACGCGCGAAGTAGGCGCTGTAGTCGCGGCCGAGCGGGCGCCGGCGGCTCAGCGCGGTGCTCATCGTCAACATCGAGTGCGGGGCGTCGCCGGAGAGGATGTTGGCGCGGCTGGCACCGTCGGCATGGAGCAGCCCGCGGCCGTCCGAGTGCCGCCGCTCGAGCTCTTCCGCGTCGCGGGGATGGTTGGTGACGATCGGCCGCCCCCGCTCCTTCTCCCACCAACGGAAGGCGGGCATGTCGTCGTTGGAGCCGTGCAGGAGACCCGCCTGGCAGGCCCCCGTCTGCGAGGACCAGTCGGTCTCCCAACGGTGCAGCCGGTGCGAATCCGAGCGCAGCCAGGCGGCGAGGGTCGGCGCCGTGCCGTCGCGGATCGCCCGCAGCAGGACGTCGTGGGCGAGGCCGTCGATCTCCAACAGCAGCAGGCCGGGAACCTCGCTCTCGGTGACCAGTCCGCGCCGCCGCGCCTGGCGCTTGACCACGTGGCGGTACCACCACTCGTCCTCATCGACGGCGAGCAGCGAGTTGACCGCCGCGGTCGTCGCCGCGAGGACGATCGTGATCACCACCGCGACCAGCAACCCGTCGACTTCGGCGCCCGGCAGGAGGTTGATCACTACCGCGACCAGGACGGCGTTGAGGACCAGCCCGCCGAGGCCGAGGGTGATCACGTTCAGTGGCAGGGCCAGCCGCGCGAGCCCCGGCCAGACGAGCGCGTTGAGGATGCCGACCACCGCCGCGGCGAGCAACGCGCTGCCGAAACCGTCGAGCTCGAAGTCGGCGAGCAACTGGGCGAGCGCCACCAGAACCGCGGCGTCGAGCACGGTGACGAGGACTGCTCGGCGTACCCGCGAGGCAGACATCAGCGCCCGGGGTCGCGCGCTCAGGGAGCGGCGAGGACCTTTCGCTTCGCCGCCTCGAACTCCTCGGGGCTGAGCGCGCCCTCACTGCGCAGCGTGTTGAGGCGCTCGAGGCTGGCGACCGGATCGGCGCTCGGCGCCGGCTCGGCGCGACCACCGTCGCGGTCGCCGCGCAGTCTCCGCATCGTCGCGCCGAAGCTCTGGCGCTCGGCATCGGGGAACTCGGCCAGCGCTTCGCGCCGGAAGATCGCCGCGCCGACCGCGAAGAGGATCGCGAAGACAAGGATCCCGACCCAGTTGCGGAACGAGGCGATCGGCAGCCAGGCGATCAGCGCCAACCAGACCAGGCCGAGCACGACGTAGGCACCGCCCGGTCGCTCGCGTAGCCAGGGCGAGGCCTGCCGCCGCAGCCCGCGGGCGAGCGCGGTCGAGCCGAGCGCCCAGGCACCGATCACCAGCAGCACGCCGAAGAGGAGGGTCGAGACTGCGACCTCGACCAGCAGCGAGGTGCCGATACCCCAGGCCGCCCCGGCGGCTTCTTCGACCGGGTCGGTCGTTGCCAGCGCGCCGACGACCGCGTTGCCGGCGATTCCCCGCACCGCGAGCGCCCCGATCCCGGCGATTACGAAGCCGAAGCCGACGGCTCGCACGACCTCCCGCCGCCGCCCGCGCGCCAGGTAGATCGCCCCGCCGTAGAGCAGCGCGACCAGGATGACCAGGACGATCGGCAGTTTGCGGATCACCTTCGCGACCGTCTGCGCTGCCGAGAGCTGATCCGATTTGAGCACGGTCAGGTTGCCCGCTTCCGGCGGCAGTTTTTCGAGCACCGATTCCGGCAGCCCAGCCTCTTCGACCACACCTTCGAGCAGGTCGTGGAGGTTCAGCGTCACCGTCCCTTCCCCGGTCGAGACGAACGAGCCACCGCCGTCGAGGATCTTCAGCAGCGATTCGTGGGCGGAGCGGTTCGCCTCTTCCCAGAGGCCCTGGAAGGCGGGTGCGGAGAGTGCCCGTTCGGCGACCCGTTCGGAGAGCTGGCGCAAACCGCCGGCCAGCGGCCCGGCGAGCTGCTGCGTCGCCGGTGGCAGCTCGGCTTCGAGTTCGGCCTCGACGTCGGCGTTTTCGTAGGCCTGGGCGATCAGGAACTTCGAGAGCTGTTCCTCGACATGAGGGTCGGCGAGCAGCTTGCTGCTGGTGTCGACCCAGTTGTCGGTGTTGAGGACCTGGCGGTTGACCCAGACCGAGAAGACCCCTACGAAGAGGATGATCGTGCCTAGGACCAGCAACGTCGGTACCGCGATCCGTCGAGCTCGGCTCACGTCCAGACCAACCTTCCCCCTCGATTTACCGGAGCAGTTTCCTACCGGGAGCGGTCGAAAGCAAATGCCGAGCCCGGGTCGAGGACCTCGACCTCGACCTCAGGAGCGAGTTCTCGCACCCTGGAAGCGAACTCCCGCGGCGGCTCGCGCAGCGGCCGGGGGCGGGGCCGGGCAAGGCCGGCCGGGTAAAAAGTGCCCCAGTGGATCGGGATCGCGACCCGCGGTCGCAGCAGCGCGGCGGCGTGGGCCGCGCGCTCGGGGTTCATGTGGCCGGGGCCGAGCGTCGGACCCCAGCCCCAGACCGGCAGCAGGGCGAGGTCAAGGCCCACGCCGAGCTCAGCCATCCCGTCGAAGAGGTCGGTGTCGCCGGCGAAGTAGAGACGCCGCGAGCCCTCGACCAGGAACCCCACCGGCTCGGCGTCGACGCCGCGGCGTCCGATCTCGTGATCGGCCGGGGTTGCGGTGACCGTCGCGGGGCCGAACCGGTGGGACTCGCCAGGCCTCAGCTCGATCAGCTGATCGAAGCCACGCTCTGCGAAAAAGCCACGCGTCCCGGCGGGGATGACCAGGGGCACCCGGCCCGCGAACCGGTACAGCGAGCGCAAGTCCGTGTGGTCGCGGTGAAGGTGGGAGATCAGGATCGCGTCCAGCCTCTCCCCAACCCCAGGCGGCGGTAGCGGCGAACGCCGCCGCAGCGGCCCGATCCAGGCTCCCAGCACCGGGTCGGTTAGCAGCCGCATGCCGTCGAGCTCGATCAAGACGGTGGCATGGCCGACGTAGACGATCCCGTCGCCGTTCGCCCCCGATCGGATGAATTTGGTTTGAGGCACTTAACGGTGTCCACCCGTCACTCTAGATTCCCTTTTTGAACGCCTGTTTGGCGCTCGCTACGAGGAAAGGCCTTCGAGGCCTAGACAAAGGAGCGAAAGATGGAGGCTCACCGGGGTTCCCGTCCACCTGCCGGGGGCGAGCACTCGACCTGGATCGCGTTCGCCGGGGTGATGATGCTGATCATCGGCGCCCTCGACGTGATCTGGGGGCTCGCCGCGATCTTCAACGACGACGTCGTGGTCGTCGGCGGTCACGGAGCATTGATCCTCGACATCACGACCTGGGGCTGGATCCAGCTGATCGTTGGAGGCTTGGTCGGCCTCACCGGCTTCGGCCTGATCACCGGCCGGCAAGCGGGCCGCTGGGCCGGCGTCTTCCTGATCAGCCTCAATACCGTGCTGCAGGTCGTCTGGTTCCCGGCGGCGCCGCTGTGGGCCTTCCTGATGATCATCCTCGACGTCGTGATCATCTACCAGCTGGTCGTCAACTGGTCGGAGAGGTGAGCCGTGCCTCGAGCTAGGGGAGGATCTCGACGAAGCCGTCGCCTCCGTGCACGCGGATCCGCGGTCCGTCCCTAGCTCGCTTTTTCCTCCCGCGGCGACTCCTGATTGACCCGCGCGACGATTAGCGGGGCGTTGACGTCGTCCCGCGCTTTGCAGCGGGGGCAGAACTCCAGAACCGCGGCTTGGATGGGACCGAACCTCGTCCCACAGCGCTCGCACCTGACCATCGGGGATGTTGCTCCTCTCCGACTCTCGACGGAGTGCCCGCGTGGCCCTGGGTCCGTTGGATAGCCATCTCTTCCTAAACGTCCTACCCAGGCCAATGTCAGGGCCAACCCGTCCGTTGTTCGCAAAAAGGGACTGACGACCCGCCGGCCCGTGACGTTGTTGTGGCATCGAGTACAGAACTGAGAGAACCCGCGATTGCGCATCGGGCCGGCCGCGCCCTACATTGACCGCATGCAGGCGAAGCAGACGAGTCGCCGATGAGCTCGACGGCACTCGAGGACAGCCTCGCCCGGGAAGCCCGGGGCGGCGACCAGCGGGCGCTGGCCAAGATCTTCAGCGACTACCACCAGCCGCTCTACCGCTATTGCCTGGCGATCGTCGGCGACCGCCAGGACGCCGAGGACGCGCTGCAGGAGACGATGATCAAGGTCCTCCGCTCGCTGCCCGGCGAGAAACGGGAGATCGCGCTGCGACCCTGGCTCTACCGCATCGCCCACAACGAGTCGATCGAGCTGCTGCGGCGCCGGCGAGAGAACGTCTCGCTCGAGGAATCAGAGCCGGCAGCGGGTCGCGGGCTCGCCGAGCAGGTCGAGTCGCGCGAGCGACTGCGGCAACTGATCTCCGACCTCAGCGTGCTGCCGGAGCGCCAGCGTGGAGTGCTGTTGATGCGCGAGGCGGCCGGCCTCGACTTCGACGAGATCGGCGCCGCGCTGGACACCTCTCCGGCCGTTGCCCGGCAGACCCTCTACGAGGCGCGGCTGGGGTTGCGCGAGATGGACGCCGGGCGTGAGATGGACTGCGCGGCGGTGACCAAAGCGCTCTCTGACGGGGACCGGCGGGTGCGGCGGCGGCGAGACATCCGCGCCCACCTTCGCGACTGCAACGACTGCAGCACCTTCGCCGCGGAAATCGACAGCCGCCGCACCGACCTGGCGGCGATCACGCCACTGCCGGCGGTGGCCGCCGCGGCCTTGCTGCACGGCGCCTTCGCCGGCGGTGCGGGCACCGGGGCAGCCGCGGCCGGGGGCGCGGGCGCGGCGGGCGCGGCGGGCGGAGCGGGCGCCACGGGCGCGAGCGGCTTAGGTTCGCTCGCGGCGGGGACCGCCGCCAAATCGATCGGGACCGCGACCCTGCTCAAAGGAGCGGCAGCGGTAGCGGTGGTTGCCGCGCTCGGCGTCGGTGCCGCCGACAGGGGCGGGTTGATCAGCATCGGCAATCACGACCGGGGTCCGGCGCCACGGTCGAGCGAGCCGAAGCCGCCAAACGCAGGTGCACCCAATTCCACCGGCGCGGCGGACTCGACCGCCGCTGGGAACGAACCGGGGTCCGCGGGCCGGGCCAAGGTCTCTCGACCGAGAGCTCAGGAGTCGCTTGGATCGGCAAGAGCGGCATCACCGCGGTTGCGAGAGCGATCGGTCGACGAGGCCGCGAGCCCCGCAGTCAGGAACCCCGAGAGCGCCGAGAGCGCCGAAGAATCGCCAGCCGGATCTCGGAGCAACTCGGAAGCCGAACATCCGAGCGGGCGCGGGCACGAAAAGCAGACGCCTCCGAGCGCCGCTCATGGTCAGGAGAAGGCTGCGGGAAACCATGCCGCCCACGAGGCTAAGGAGATCCCAGCTGGGACCAGGGCCGCTGAACACCCGGCACACCCCACCCACCCAGCAAAGCCGGCAAAGCCCGGGAAGCCAGCCGCGAAGCCGGAAAACCCGCCGAAGGATGCCGAGCCTCCGGCGCTCAGCGAATCGCCGCCGGCTGCGCCAACCGAACATGCGGCCAACCCGCCCGGCAAGAGCAAGTAGGCCCTGACGGCCCCTCCCCGGCCCCGTTCTTGATCCGTAACCGCCGAACGGCCCCGCCGACGGGCCACGGACAGGAGGATCGATGAGCTTCAAGATCAGGTTCGCCGTGCTTGCCGGCGCACTCGCGCTGGTACTGGCCCCGACCGCAGCGCTCGCGCAGGGCATTGAATACAAGCCCGAGCACCCCGAGCACCCCGCCCACCCCGCGCATCCCGCCCACCCCGCGCAGCCGATGCCGGGGCCGAAGGCACCACTGCCGGAGAAGGCGAAGGCCTACGGCGTCTACTGCCAGGGCTTCTCAAAGAAGCACGTCAAAGGCGAGAAAGGGACTCCGTTCAGCCAGTGTGTGACGGCAGCGGCGAAGGTCGCCAGCGGCACCGGCACCGCTCCACGCAAGGCCTGCCAGGGGTTCTCCAAGGAGCACGTCGCCGGCGAGAAGGGGACTCCATTCTCACGCTGCGTGGTCGCCGCCGCCCAAGCAAAGAAGGCCGCGGCACAGAGCTGAGCGCCGCGCCGCTCGGCCCTATCCGGAGCTTTTCCTCGGATAGGGCCTGACAAACCGGCTCCGGCCACGTTTGAGGTTATGAAAGAAAGGTAATTCGATCCATTCATAGTCTGGAATGCGTCGCACGGCTCTCTGAGCTCTAGGGCTACGCGAAACGGCGATTTTCGCCGGTCCGCCGCTCGAGAGGAGAGATGCAGATGTCCACCGTGCTGATCGTCGCCGTAGCCCTGCTTCTGATCGCATCCGCGATCGTTGTCGTCCGCCGCACGACCGCCCAATGCTGATCGTCGGCGTGATCGCCCTCTGCATCCTTCTCGCGATCCTCGGCTTCCTCCTGCCGAGGCTCTCCGACCACGCCCGCCGCGGCGTCGAATCGCCCTTCCCAGAACTTTCCTAACAAGCAATCCAAGACAGAAAGTGGCTCAATTGACCATCGTCGGAATCATCATCGTGATCATCCTCATCCTGCTCGCGATCTACCTCTTCCGCCGCGTCGCGTAGGGGCCGCAACGGATGACCTTCGCCGGCAACATCCTGCCGCGATGATCTTCGAGTTTCAGCGAGAGATATCGAATGGGGAATGGAAGGCCCTCGGCCTCGCCCGCACGCCGGGCGAGGAGTTCGATGTCGCCGCCGGAGCTCAAGCCCTCGAGGCGACCTGGCGCGGCGGGCTGCCGATCGGCTCCTACCGGGTCAGGTCACCGGAAGGTGACAGCCGCTGGCGCTACGGACAGGTCGACAGAACTGGAGCCTTCCGACTGATCGATGAGTAGCCAGGCGAGCGACGGGGCAGCCAGGACTCGAACCTGGAATCGCCGGTTTTGGAGACCGGTGCCTTAGCCAGTTGGGCCACTGCCCCAGAGGGCGTGATCGTAGCTTGCTGCCGGCCGGGTCGGCCGCTCAGTGCGGGCGGAGGGACTCGAACCCCCAAGCTCTAGGAGCACCGGCACCTAAAGCCGGCGTGTTTACCAGTTTCACCACGCCCGCAGGGCGCTTAACCAGGCGCCAATGCGGCGCTGTCGCTGTCGGATTCTATGATCCGACACATGGCGGTGGGACAGGTGAGGCCCGGCTACGAGCTGTGGCGGCCGAATCGAGAGAAAGCCAGCTCGGTCACGATGAAGTGGCTGATCGTGGTGTTGCTGTTGGCGACGGCGTTGCTGGCAGCGTTGATTACGGTCGGCGGCTGGTCGGTGCTGAAGGGCGGCAGCGGGATGGGGATCGTCTGCGCAATCTACGCGCTGCTCTACTTGCTGTTCGCGATTCGGGTGGCGCTCTGGAGCCGCGGCGTGCTGCCGCTGGCAGCGGCGCTCTCGATGATCCTGGCGATCATCTGCGCGGTCGGCGCCGAGAGCTGGTTCGAACGCGACAAGAGCGGCTTCACCGAGCCACTGCTCTCCTCCTCGCTGGTAGGGACGCTGGTGATCATCCTCGCGCTGCTGCAGATCGTCGTCATCGCCGCCGCCCTCTACGGCTTCAACCAGAACTGGCACGTCGAGGAAGAGCGCCCGATCGGCTCCGGCGAGGACTACGGCGCCGGCGCCGCCCCCTCCGACGGCACCCCGCAGCCCGCCTAACCGCCGGGCTGTTCCTTTTGTCGGAATGGTCGACAAAAGGAACAGCTGGAGCGATGCCGGAGGAGGGACTCGAACCCTCAAGCCCGCAAGGGCAATCGATTTTGAGTCGATCGCGTATGCCAATTCCGCCACTCCGGCGCGGCTAGCGGCAACGATAGAGGCGCGGCGACGGTCTCAGCCTTGACGCGGACTACTGCAGCGAGACCGCAAAGCGGTCGGAGGCCGTCTCGCTGCGATCGTGCGGTGGCGCGTCGGAGCCGCGCGGGCCCAGCAGGCGCAAGGCCGCAACCGCGGCGAAGGTCCAGCTGGCGACGACGAGGATGCCACCGACGACGTCGCTTGGGTAGTGCCACTGGATCACGACCACGGCGATCCCGACCGCGGCCGTGAAGGCGGCACCGGCACCGGCGGCAAGCGGGCGGAGTCGCGGCGGCACGACCAACAGCAGCGCCGCTGCGAGCGCCGCGGCGGCAGTCGTGTGGCCGCTCGGGAAGGCATCGGAGAGCGGCTGGTGGAGGCCGTACTGGATTTCGAAACGCGAGTGGTCGAGCAAATGTTTAAGGAGCTGGGTCGTGAGGGTGGCGCCGGCGACGAGGACCAGCGCGACGACCGTCTCGCGGTATCGGCGCGCCGCCAGGCCGACCACGACGATTGCCGCCAGGATCACGGCGAAAGGCAGCGGGTCGCAGAGGTGGGCGACCTGGCTGAAGAGTTCGTGGCTGCGCGAGCCGTCGGGCCGGTCGAGGCGGACGAGGAGCGAGCGGTCGAGCCGCGAGCTGGGCCCAACCCAGTAGGCGAGCAGCGCCACCGGCGCTAGCAGCAGAGCGCTGACGATGCTGGCGACGATTGGGGTGCGGACGTCGTCCCGGCGCATCCGGAAACCGTAGCGAGGCACCTTTACGGGGACCTAAGAGAGGCGACGAACGAGAGGCTCAGACCATGCCGAGGCCGCCGCTGACGCCGAGCGTCTCGCCGGTCACGTAAGTGGCCTCGTCGGAGGCCAGGAAGGCGACCGCGTCAGCCACCTCTGCGGGCTTGCCGAGGCGGCCGAGCTGGGTAGAAGCACGCATGTTGTCGATCAGTTTCTCGCCGATCTCGCCGAACTCCTTGGCCCCCATCAGCAGCGGCGTCTCGATCGGGCCGGGGGCGATCGCGTTGGCGGTGATCGCGTAGCGGCCGTTCTCGCGGGCGATCACCTTGGTGAAACCGATCACCCCGGCCTTCGCCGCCGAGTAGGCGGCCGAGCCCTTGGAGCCGACCCGCCCCGCCTCAGATGAGATGCTGACGATCCGCCCGTAGCGAGCCGCCTGCATCGCCGGCAGCGCCGCGTAGGTGCAGTTCATCACCCCGAGCAGATTGATCGCGATCACCCGCTGCCACTGCTCGGGCGTGGTCTGGGTGAAGAAGCCGAATTCGTCGGTGCCGGCGTTGTTGACGAGGATGTCGAGGGTGCCAACCTCGCCGATCGCCGCGAGGCAGGCGGCGTGATCGGTGACGTCAAGCTCCACCGGGTGGCCGGCGACCTCGCCGGCGATGCTGGTCGCCCCGTCGGAGTTGACGTCGGCGACCCAGACCTCGGCGCCGTCGGCGCTGAGCCGCGCCGCGATCGCCGCGCCGATGCCGCTGGCCCCGCCGGTTACAAGGGCCTTGCGTCCCTCCAGCCTCATCGCCGCTGAGCATAGTCGGCGGCCGCTGGCCGGCGCACGCAGTCACATAAACTGGCCGCCCGCTCGTGCCTGACGTTCCCCCCATCCCGATCCTCGGCGGCACCGGAGCCCTCGGCGCCGGGCTGGCGCTGCGCTGGGCGCTAGCGGGCGCCCCGGTCGTCCTCGGCTCGCGCTCGGCCGAGCGTGGCGAGGAAGCGGCGGCGAAGATCCGCGAGAAGGTCGAGGGAGCCGACGTGCGCGGGATGGAGAACGCGGACGCCGCCGGGCAGGCGGAGATCGTCTTCCTCACCGTCCCCTTCCGCGCCCAGTCGGAGAACCTGCAGAACCTGCGCGAGGCGCTGCGGCCAGGCCAGATCCTGGTCGACTGCACGGTGCCGCTGGCCGCCGCGGTCTCGGGCAAAGCGACCCGCTCGCTCGGCGTCTGGCAGGGCTCGGCTGCACAACAGGCGCAGGAGATGGTCCCCGAGGGTGTCACCGTCGTCGCCGCCCTGCACACGGTCGGCGCCCCGACCCTGACCGACCTCGACCATGAGCTCGGCGAGGACATCCTCGTCTGCGGCAACAAGAAGGCCGACAAGGCGCGGGTGGCGCGGCTGATCGAGCTGATCCCCGGCCTCCGCGCGGTCAATGCCGGCCCGCTGGAGATGGCGCGGATCGTCGAGCAGCTGACGCCGATGCTGATCTCGGTCAACAGCCGCTACAAGGCGCACGCGGGGATCAAGCTGACCGGCCTGCCCGACGCCGACCACTGGGGCTGACCGCGGAGTGCGGGTCGCGCTCCTCGCCGGCGGCACCGGCGGCGCCAAACTCGGCGCCGGCCTGCAGCAGGAGCTCGGCCACGAACTCACGGTCGTCGTCAACACCGGCGACGACATCGAGGCGCTCGGCGTCCACGTCTCCCCCGACCCCGACCTCGTCACCTACTGGCTCTCGGGCGAAATCGATGAGGGGCGCGGCTGGGGGATCAAGGACGACAGCTTCGTCGCCTTCGAGCGGCTGAAGCGGCTCGGGGCCCCGGACTGGTTTGGTCTCTCCGACCGCGACCTCGCGACCTGCCTCTACCGGCGCCAGTTCCTCGACGACGGCGGCCGACCGACCGAAGCACAGGCCCAGATCGCTCGCGGCGCTGGGGGTCGAGGCGCGGGTCCTGCCGATGTCCGACGCACGGGTGCGGACCAAGGTGTTGACCGCCGGCGGCCGCCGCGAGCTGCAGGAGTACTTGATCATCGACGGCGGCCAGCCCGAAGTGCTCGGGGTCGAGCTCGAGGGGATCGAGGCGGCAGCGCCGACGCCGGAGGTGCTGGCGGCGCTGGCTAGCGCCGAGGCGATCGTTATCGGCCCCTCCAACCCGGTGATCAGCATCGGCCCGATCCTGGCGCTGCCGGGGGTGCGCGAGGCGATCGCCGCCGCGCCGGCGCCGGTCGTCGCGGTCAGCCCCTACGTCGCCGGACAAGTCGTCAAGGGGCCGACCGACCGCTTCATGGCGGCGGTCGGGCGGCCGGGCACCGCGGCCGGCGTCGCCTCGCTCTACGCCGGCTTAATCGACGGCATGGTGGTCGACGAGGGCGACCCCGACCCGCCGCCAGGCGAAGTGCCGACGATGGCCACGAGAACCCTTATGGAGGGCCCTGAGGGCCGGGCGGCGCTGGCGCGGACGGTGCTCGACTTCGCCGAGGAGCTGGTGGCATGAGCACCGGCGCCCAGGTGGTTGCGGTGCTGACCGTGAAGCGCTTCGACGCCGCCAAGCAGCGGCTGGCGGCGGGGATGGACGCCGAGCGGCGGCGGACGCTGGCGGCGGCGATGGCGGCCGACGTGCTCGAGGCGATCGGCGCCGCGCGTGCCGTGGCGCAGACGATCGTCGTGACCGGCGATCCCGGGGCCCAGCGAATCGCCGCCGAGTTCGGCGCCGAGGTCCTGCCCGACCCCGACGACGCCGGCCACATCGAGGCGGCGTTGGCGGGGATCGCGCGAGCCGAAGCCGCGGGCGCCGGCACCGTCGTCCTCCTCCCCGGCGACTGCCCGCTGCTCGACCCGCGCGAGCTCGACCGGCTGCTGACCGGCGTCCCCGATCCCTACGTCGCGATCGTCCCCGACCGCCATGGCGAGGGGACGAACTCGCTAGTCCTGCGGCCGCCCGGCGCGATCAGGCCGGCCTTCGGCGAGGGCAGCCGCGCCCGCCATGTCGCCGCCGCGCGCGAGGCGGGCATCCCCTTCGCCGTCGAGCAGCTCGCTTCGCTCGAACTCGACCTCGACACCCCGGCCGACGTAATTGCGCTGACCCGCGAGCTCGGGCACCGCCGCGGCCGAGCCAAGCGCACCGCCAAGGTGCTCGGCATCTAGCTGTTCCTTATGTCGGCATGACAGACAAAAGGAACAGCTCGCGGGAGATCGGCGTCCGGGCGGTGGCCGGGCTGCCGGAGATCGCCGCGGGCGACCCGCTTGGGGCGCTGATCGCCCGCCAGGCCGGCGAGCTCGAAGACGGCGATGTGGTCGTCGTCTCGCAGAAGGTCGTCTCCAAGGCGGAGGGGCAGATCCGCAAGCTCTCGTCGGTGATCCCGAGCGCTGAAGCGCGCCGCTTGGCGGCGGTGCTGGGCAAGGAGCCGAACCTGGTCGAGCTCATCCTGGAGGAGAGTGCCGAGGTGATTCGCGCCGAGCGCTCAGTCCTGATTGTCGAGACCAAGCACGGCTTGATCTGCGCCAACGCCGGCATCGACAGCTCCAACCTGCCCGAGGAGGACACGGTCAGCCTCCTCCCCGAAGACCCCGACGCCTCCGCCCGCCGCCTGCGCGTCGAACTCACCGCCGCCACCGGTGCCAGCCGTCTCGGCGTCGTCGTCGCCGACAGCTTCGGCCGCGCCTGGCGCCTCGGCCAGGCGGAGGTGGCGATCGGCTGCGCCGGCCTGCGGCCCCTCGACGACTGGCGCGGCCGCAGCGACGCCGGCGGCCGCCAGCTGGAGGCCACCCTGATCGCGATCGCCGACGAGGCAGCGAGCGCAGCCGACTTGGTGAGGAACAAGGCGAGCGGCGTACCGGCGGCGGTCGTGCACGGCCTCGGCGCTCATGTGAGCGACGAGGACGGACCCGGGGCCGCCGCGCTGCGCCGTCCCCCCGATGAGGACCTCTTCCGCTGAGCGGCTTGGGGCGCCTTTTTCTCGCATAGCGAGAGAAATGCGCCCCACCCGAGGTCCCGGGCGGGCGGCGAGCCGCAGACCTAGTCTTTGTGCAAGAGGTCCTTGACCTTGTCGGTCAGTTTCTCGACGCCGTGCTTGGCTTTGCCGCCTGCCTGGTCGACCTTCCCCTCGCGCTGCAGGTCCTTGTCGCCGCTGATGTCGCCGGCCGCCTCCTTCAGGCGCCCTTTGGCATCGTCGGCATTGCGGATGTCGTCACTCATGGTTCCCCCTTCCGGGTGGTTGACTGCCGGGCACTCCTACCCGACCGGGGAAACGCTCAACCGGGGGCGCCAGCGGTGCTCAGGCGGCGGTGACGGGCACGGTGTCGTAGCGGTCCACCAGCCCATAGAGCGTCGTCCGCTGCGCCGCCGGCCGCCCGGCGGCATGCGCCGCCTCGATCAACTGCGCCGGCTCGAGCCGTACCCCGTGATCGGCTCCCGCCATCCGCGAGATGTTCTCCTCCATCAGGGTGCCGCCGAGGTCGTTGACGCCCCAGCGGAGTGCCTCGGTAGCGCCCTCGAGCCCCATCTTCACCCAGGAGGCCTGCAGGTTGGTGATGCTCTTGCCGAGCGCCAACCGGAAGGCGGCGGTGTGCTTCAGGTTCTCCTGAATTGAGATCTCCTCGATCCCGTGGGTGCGACCGAGCAAGGTGTTGAAGGGGATGAAGGAGAGCGGGACGAACTCGGTGATGCCACCCGTACGCTCCTGTAGGGAGCGGATCACCTGCATGTGGCGGGCCAGCTCGCGAGGCTCCTCGATATGGCCGAACATCACCGTGGAGGTCGAGCGCAGGCCGGCGCGGTGGGAGGCTTCGATGATCTCGACCCAGCGAGCGACCGGCAGCTTGTTGGGGCTGATCCGCTGGCGGACCCCGTCGTCGAGGACCTCGGCCGCGGTGCCGGGGGTCGAGCCGAGGCCACAGTCGAGCAGGTAGGCGAAGACCTCGGCCGGGCTCTTGCCCGAACGCTCGCAGGCCCAGTCGATCTCCATCGGGCTGTAGGCGTGGAGGTGGATCTCGGGGGCGACTTCCTTTGCCAGGCGCAGCCAGCGCCCGTACTCCTCGAGCGTCAGCTCGGGGTGGATGCCGCCCTGCATGCAGAGCTCGGTGGCGCCGAAGGCAAGCGCTTCTTCGATCCGCGCGGCGAAGTCCTCCTCCGAGACTTCGTAGGCATCCGGTGAGCGCTTCCCCTGGCCAAAGCCGCAGAAGGCGCAGCCGACGATGCAGATGTTGGTGAAGTTGATGTTGCGGTTGACGATGAAGGTGACGGTGTCGCCGGCCAGTTCTTGCCGCAGCTCGTCGGCGGCGACCCGCATCTCCTCTATCACCTCGGGCCGAGTCTCGGCAAAGAGCGCGGTCAGCTCGTCCTCGCTCAGTTCCTTGCCCTCGCGGCCCTTGGCGATCGCCCGCTCGGCCACCCCAGCCGGGAAGCGCTCTTCAGAGGTGCGGCCCGAGCCTTTCCTCGGGATGAAGCTCCAGTACTTCAACTTCACCACGTCGAGGACCCCCTGCTCCATCCACTCCGGGTCCATGTACTGGGGGTAGACGCAGAGGCGCTCGGTCAGGGCATAGCCCCGTGGCGCCAGCTCCTTACGGACCTGGTGAGGGCTCGGGAAGGGCTCCTCAGGGGAGATGTGGTCGCCGTTGGCCGAGAGACCACCCAGATCGGTGGCCCCGGCCTCGACCAGCTCGGGCCAACAGTCACTCAGGTTCGGCGGAACCTGGACGCCGACCTCAGGCATCAGGCGCTTGGTCTCGGCGATCAGCCGCTTTATCTCCTCGATGCCGACGGGGTTGGCCCAAACGGGAACCTGAACCGACCCTCCTTGGGGCGGGGATTCCCCGGCGGGGGCTTCCTGCCGGGTGTCCCCCGCAGGGGAATCCCCGCCGCCCGCCCAGCGCTCCTTAGAAGCCTGGTTGGCGATCTCCGCCACCTCGGCCCCGTAGTAGCGCGGATGGGGGACGAAGTTCTGCAGGATCACCTCCTGGATGTGGCCGTACTTCGCGTGGACCCGGGCCAAGGCTTCGAGCGAGGCGACGCGGTACTCCTCCGACTCCCCGATCCCGACCAGGATCCCGGAGGTGAAGGGGATCTTCAGTTCTCCGGCTGCTTCGATCGTCCGCAGCCGTTCCTTCGGGTGCTTGGTCGGCGAGCCGGCGTGCACCGTCTCCATTAAGCGCTCCGATACCGACTCGAGCATCAGCCCCTGCGAGGCGGTGACCTCGCGCAACCTCGCCAGGTCCTGCTTGCTCAGCACCCCCACGTTGGTATGGGGCAGCATCCCTCGCTCCAGCGCCCGCTCACAGGCCCAGACCACGTAACTCGTGAAGTCCTCGTGGCCCCAAGCCTGGAGCCGTTCGGCGACCACAGGATTGACCTCCGGCCGCTCCCCGGTCAGAACCAAGAGCTCCTTCGTATTGCGTTTTAGCGCTTCGTCGAGGATCTGCTCGACGTCAGCAGGCGCATGCAGGTGCGCCTGGTGCGTAGCGAAGGCGCAGTACTTGCAGTAGCACTGGCAGGTGCGCGAAAGCGAGAGGGTGAAGTTGCGGGAGAAGGTAACCCGGCGCACCGCGCCAAACTACCGCACGCGCCTCGCGGGCTGGACGCGTGCGGCGGGCGCCCCGCTAGGCGGGGCGCCTTCCCCGACGGGGCTGTCGCTAGGCGCTGGTGCCTTTGTCGGCGGGTGCGTCTTTGCCGGCGCTGCGGCCGAACCGGCGCTGCTTGTCACCGCTGTCGGAGCCGCCTTTGATCGGCTCCGGCGACTCGGTCGGTGGCGCACCTCCCGCCTCGAGTACGAAAACGAAGACGGCGGCGGCGAGCAGTGAGCCGACCACCGGACCGACCAGATAGGGCCAGGTGCCGCCCCATTCGTTGGAGACCAAGGCGGGGCCGAACCAGCGAGCGGGATTGAAGCTACCGCCGGTCAGCGGGCCGCCGACCATGACGATGAAGCCCAGGGTCGTGCCGATCGCCAGCGGCGCCCACTCCTTGAAGCTCTTTTTCGAGAAGACCGCGGCGAGGATCACGAGGACGAGGCAGAAGGTTCCGAGCGCCTCGACGACGGCGCCGGCAGTGTTGTTGGCGAGCAGGCCACTGACCGAAGCGGCGCCGTAGTTGGTCGCCCTCCCCTCGTCGAGCAGCAGTGACTTGGCGAGGAGCGCGCCGAGGACACCGCCGGAGAGCTGGGCGAGGATGTAGATCACCGCGTCGAGTGGGCTGATCCGCCGGATCGCCGCCGCGGCCAGCGTCACCGCTGGGTTGAAGTGCCCGCCGCTGACCACCCCGAACATGACGATCAGCCCGAACAGGAGGAAGGCGTGGACGAGACCGACCACTGCGAAGTCGGAGCCAAACTGGGCCTGCGCGCCAGTCGAGACGAAAAGGATGACGACGCTGCTGATGAAGAACACCAAAAGCAACGTGCCGATCAACTCGGCAAGGTAAGCGGGTAGTCCTTTCTCCTGCACGTGCGGCTCCTCCTAGTAGCTCGTCAAACGGGCGGCAGTCTACTCACAATGGCTTAATGCAATAGGTTCGGCCCCAGATGAGAAGGGCTGTCGCGCTGCTGGCGGCCTCCCTCGCACTGGCTGGCCTTGCCGCTGGTTGCGGCGGTGGAGGCGCTGAACCGGGCGCGCCAATCGGCGCGATGCTCGTGCTCGATTTCACCCCGAACCCCGTCCACGCGGGGATCTTCGCAGCGAAAGCTGAGGGTTTCTATAAGGACGACGGCGTGGATCTCACGGTGCAGGCACCGGGCGAATCGACCGACGCGCCAAAGCTGCTCGCCGCCGGCCGCACCGAGTTCGCGATCCTCGACATCCACGACCTCGGGATCGCCCGCGAGAAGGGCCTGCCGCTGGTCGGGGTGATGCCGATCGTGCAGCGCCCGCTGGCGGCGATCTTGGCCCGCGGCGACCGCGGCATCGCCTCGCCCAAGGATCTCGAAGGGAAGACCGTCGGCGTCACCGGCCTCCCCTCCGACGAAGCGGTGGTCGACTCCGAGGTCAGCGCCGCCGGCGGCGACCCCGCGCAGGTCGAAGAGGTGACGATCGGCTTCAACGCGGTCAGCACCCTCGCCGCCGGCAAAGTCGACGCCGCGACCGGCTTCTGGAACGCCGAGGGAGTGGCGCTGCGGCAATCCGGTGTCCCGATCCGCAGCTTCAAAGTCGACCAATACGGCGCCCCGCCCTACCCCGAGCTGGTGCTGACGACGAGCGAGCGCACCCTCCAGCAGCAGCCCGAACTGGTCGAAGACGTGATCGCCGCGACCGAACGTGGCTACCGGCTCACCAAGGCGAATCCGGAAAGGGCCTTGGACGACCTTCTCGCCGCCGACCCCTCGCTAAAGCGCGCCGACCAGCAGGCCCAGCTGCGGGTCCTCCTCCCCGCCCTCACCCCGCGCCCCTTCGACCCGCGAGTGCTGCGCGAATGGGCGGCCTGGGACCTGGAACACGGTCTGCTCGGCGAAAAGCTCGACGTCGGCGCGACGTTCAATCTCGACCGAGACGGGTAGCGCGAACCACATGGCGACGACCTACATGCACGCGGTGGCCTCCCTCGACGGCTACATCGCCGACGAGAAAGACGAAGTCGGCTCGCTCCACGACTGGTATTTCAACGGCGACCACCCGGTAGTCGAGGACGGCGACGGCGGTTCCCCGTTCCGCGTCTCGGCAGCATCAGCCGAGTACCTTCGCGGCCTCTGGTCGGGCCTCGCGGTGCTTGTCATCGGCCGCCGCCAGTTCGACCAGATGAATGGCTGGGAGGGCCAGCCGCCGGTCGGCAACCACGTCGTGGTCGTCTCGCACCGTCCGAAGCCGGAGGACTGGCACCCCGAGGCGCCCTTCCACTTCGCCGCCTCGGCCGAGGAGGGGATGGCGAAAGCGCAAGAGCTGGCCGGTGAGGGCGGGATCGCCGTCGGCGCCGGCGATGTCGGCGGCCAGGCGCTGGGATTGGGCCTGATCGACTATGTCGCGCTCGACGTCGTACCGGTCGTCTTCGGCCGCGGCAAGCCGTATTTCGGCCCTCTCGCCGACGCCGACCAGAAGCTCGGCGACCCCGACGTCG
Source organism: uncultured Actinomycetes bacterium (assembly GCA_963729055.1). GTDB lineage: Bacteria > Actinomycetota > Thermoleophilia > Solirubrobacterales > 70-9 > VAYN01. The sequence continues at coordinate 821,498 of CAVSMQ010000010.1, forward strand.
TGGTCCAGGGCGACGGCGTGCTCCACCTGCGGTTCCCGGTGCGTCGCTGAGGACCGCCGCCGCGGCTCAGCCGCCCAGCAACCCCTCGGCCAGCGCCGGCAGTTCGCGGTTCATCTTCGACCGCGGGACGACTAGATCGACCCCCGCGGCCAGCGCCGCGGCCCGCGTATCGGCGTCTACGTGCGAGTAGTAGCCGAGCACCGGCATCCCCAGCCCGACCAGCGCCTCCGGCTTGGAGACATCGAGGTCGGCGACGAGCAACTCGGCGCCGTCGAGCGAGGCTTCCTGCAGCGAGCGGGCGAGGACGACGTGGTGGCCGGCCGCGGTCAACATCGCGTCGACCCGGCTGGCGAGCATCAAGTCCTCGGCGATCGAGACGACGCGGGCCATCAGCGCTCCCCGGCCGACCGCCTCAGATGGCGCGGCGCTTGCGGAACTCCTCGCGGACGCTCTCCGGCCGGCCCCACATCTGCACTACCTCGGCCCGTCCCTCGCGAACCTCGGCGACCCGCATCGAGCCGCTCGTCCCGTCGCCGTCGAGCTTCGTCAGCACGCCCTTGACCGACTCGGCGGCGGCGGCATGGCCAAAGCTGTGGGCGATCAGCACCCGCCAGTGCCAGTCGCTGACCAGCGGATGGTGGTAGGGCTGGGCGTTGACCTGGCTGAGCGCCACCGCGGTGTCGATGTAGCGCTCCTCCTCGTCGATTCGCAAATCGATCTCGAGGTCGGTCCAGTCGGGCGGCAGCGCGTCGAGGATGCGCTGGAAGTCTTCGGCCAGGGCCACAGGCGCAATCTACCGCGCCGAGCTGTTCCTTATGTCGGCCATCCCGACATAAGGAACAGCTCGGCGGGTTAGGCGAAGAAGACTTGGTAGAGGAGGAAGACGTTGAGGGCGATGATCAGCGTCGCCAGCGCCCCGGCGAGGACGCTGAGCCAGCGCGGGTTGACGAGCTCGCCCATCACCGAGCGGTCGGCGGCGATGATCAGCAGCGGCACCAACGCGAAGGGGATGCCGAACGAGAGGACGACCTGGCTGGCGACCAGCGCGTCGGTCGGGTTGAAGCCGATCGCCAGCACCACAAGGGCCGGGGCGAGGGTCACCGCGCGACGCACGAAGAGTGGGATGCGGCGGCGGATGAAGCCCTGCATCACCACCTGCCCGGCCATCGTCCCGACCGACGAGGAGGCGAAGCCGGAGGCCAGCAGGGCGATCCCGAAGATCGCCGCCGCGCGGTCGGAGACCGCCGACTGGAAACCTTCGTAGGCGCCTTCGATCGTGTCGATCCCGGTCAGGCCGCCGCCGTGGAAGAGCGCCGCGGCGACGATCATCATCGCCAGGTTGACGACGCCGGCGATCGAAAGGGCGATGACGACGTCGATTTTCTCGAAGCGGAGGATCTTCTTGCGCTCGGCGGAATCCCGGCCGACGATCCGCCGCTGGGTTAGTGCCGAGTGCAGGTAGATGACGTGGGGCATCACCGTCGCGCCGACGATCCCGGTCGCCAGCAGGATGCTCTCGGTGCCGGCGAACCCCGGGACGAAGAGGTGCTTGGCAACTTCGCCGCCGTCGGGCGAGGCGTCGAACAGCTCGTAGACGAAGGCGGCGACGACCACGCCGACCAGGACCGCGATCCCCACCTCGAGTTGGCGGAAGCCGCGCGCTTGCAGGATCAGGATCGTGAAGGCGCCGGCGCCGGCGATCACCCCGGCCGGGAACAGCGGGATGCCAAACAGCAGGTTGAGGCCGAGCGCGGCGCCGACGATCTCGGCGATGTCGCAGGCCATCGCCACCACCTCGGCCTGCAGCCAGAGGCCAATCGAGGTGCGGCGCGAGAATCGTTCGCGGCAGAGCTCGGCGAGGTTGCGGCCGGTCGCGATCCCCAACTTCGCCGACTGCGACTGGACCAGCATCGCGACCAGGTTGGCGGCCAGCACGACCCACAGCAGCAGGTAGCCGAACTTGGCCCCGCCGGCGATGTTGGTGGCGAAGTTGCCGGGATCGATGTAGGCGACGGCGGCGATGAAAGCCGGCCCGAGAAAAGGCCAAATTCGGGCCATCCCGCGGCTTTCGCCGTCGAGCGAGCGGCGGGCGGCGCGGGCGACTGCCGCCTCCCCGGGCAGGGCCGCCTCGGGACCCAGCTCGGCCTCGGAGTCCCGCTCGGTCCGGGTCGCGGGCGGCGGGGGCGGCTTCACGGCGGCGGGATCGGGCTGCCGTGGGGGTCGTGGCTCGGTTCCCCGAGCCTGGCGGCGATCAGCGCCTCGAGCTCCTCGGAGATGTAGTGCTCGAGCACCTCGGCCTCCTCGTGGACCCGGTCCTCGGGCATCCCCAGCGCCTCGGCCAGGTAGGCCTCGATCAGGCGGTGGTGGCGGATTACCTCGAGCGCCAGCTTCTGCCCGGCCTCGGTCAGGCTGACCCCCTTGTATGGGACGTAGTCGACGAGGCCGAGCTCGGCCAGCCGCTGCAGCATCGAGGTCGCGGTCGCCGGGGTGACCTCGAGCCGCTGCGCTACCTCGCCGTTCAGCACCAGACCGTCGCGTTCGCGCGAGATCGCGTAGATCGCCTTCGCGTAGTCCTCGATCGCCTCGGTGGCGGGCGCCCGCCGCGCCGCCCCCCGCCCCGCTTCTCCCGCTGCCATCAGACGGTCACCAGCAGGCCGGTGACGTAGAGCAGGGCGATGCCGAGCAGCATCCCGCCGACGCTCAGCGGGTGCAGCAGACGGCCGTGACTGTCGCGCATCGAGGGGGCAATTTGGACGATCACCCGGACGATCGCACCTACCCCGACACCGAACAGCAGCGCCGCGATGCTGGGGTCGAAGGCGGAGGCGCCGATCCAGGCGCCGAGAATCGCCGGACCGCCGGCGATCAACCCCAAGCCGAGCAGGCGCGGCAGGCCGAGCGCGCCGCCCTCTCCCTCGCCGCCCCGCAGCGGCGCGACGATCGCCAGCCCCTCGGTGGTGTTGTGGATCGCGAAGCCGACGACCAGGAAGGCACCGAGGGCAAGGGCGCCGGTCGCGTAGGCGGAGCCGATCGCCAGTCCCTCGCCGAGGTTATGGAGGCCGATCCCGATCGCCACCAGCAGGGCCAGGTAAGAGCTGCCGGCGAGCGCGCGGGGGCAGCGCGGCCGCAGCGCCGGCCGCGGTGCCGGCGTCGCCGCCCTGCCGGCGCGCCCGCCCTTCGAGCCAGGCGTCGATCGCGGCCAGCACCAGGTAGGCGGCAAGACCGCCGGCGAAGACCAGCGAGACACCACCGAAGGCGGCCGGCGCTTCGGCCGCGATCTCCAGCCCCTCGAGCCCGGCGTCGATCGCGAGGAAGGCGAGCAGGCCGACGGTGAAGGCGATCAGCGCCCCGATCCACTGCGAGCCGAGCCGCCGCATGAAGGGCAGCCAGAGCATCCCGAGGCTGACCGGGATGACGCCGACGTAGATCCCCAGCAGCGCCATCAGCGCGTAGAAGGAGAGATCGGTTTCGGGCGTCTCGGTGGCGACCGGGATCGTCGCGTCGATCGTGCCGCCGGCCGCGGTGAGAACGAAGATCTCGTAGGCCTCGCCTTCGATCCAGGGGTAGTCGACCTTCAGCGTGGTGGCGCCGAGGTGGCCGATCTCGCGGTCGCCTTCGCTGCTGAACGGCGCGAAGGCGTCGTTGACCGCAACCTGGGCGACTTCGACCGGGTCGGGGCCGTCGTTGCGCAGGGTCAGCTCGATCGTCCCCGGGTGCAGCACCGTCCGTTCGACCGTCACCTCTTCGACCGGCGGGCCGCTGCGCTCGCCCAGACCGGGCCCGCCGAGCAGCGCGAAGACGGCGATCGCGGCGGCGATCAGGGCCAGCGGGATCAGCCCCAGCGCCCAGGCCGGCAGGCCGCCACCGAGTTGCCGCGCCGCTCCCGTTCGCGCCTCCACCGTCAGCTAGCTCCGCACCCCGCCGCCCCAAGGCAGCTCGCAGTAGAGCGCGGCGGCCTCGGCGGCGGCCAGCCTCGAGGGGTCGCCGACCCGGAAGAAGCCAGACCAGCCGAGCTCGGCGAACTCGCTGACGTGGGCGTGAAACATGTAGTCGCCGTCGTAGGGAAAGCGCAGCTCGAGGATCGCCCGTTGCGCCTGGCCCTGGATGATCGTGTCGGTCAGCTCGCTCGGGGTCAGCGAGGTCCCGGTCGGAAAGTGGTGGAAGAAGTTGCCGTGGATGTGGAAGGAGTTGACCGGGTCGTACTCGAGCACGTTGACCAGGTAGATCCGGACCAAATCGTCGCGGCCGACCGCGATCGGCTCGTCGACGTAGTGGAAGCCGACGGTGTTGACCGCGTAGATCTCGTTGGCGAGGTCGAAGTTGGTGTCGAAGCCGTTCATCACCATCACCATCTCGTCGGCGTCCGGCCGTCCCTGGGCGGGATCGACGATGAAGGCGCCGTAGAGGCCGCGCGAGATGTGCGAGGCGAGCGGGGCAACGTGGCAGTGGTAGAGGTGGACGCCGAAGGGCGAGGCGTCGAACTCGTAGGTGAAGGACTGGCCGGGCTCGATCTGGCCACCGCCGATTCCCGGCATGCCGTCCATCGCGGCGCTGTGGATGCCGTGAAAATGGAGCGTGTGGGGGTGTTCGGAGGCGTTCAGGAGGCGGACCCGCAGCAGCTCGCCCTCGCGGGCGCGCAGGGTCGGTCCGGGGACGCGGCCGTTGTAGGTCCAGGCCTCGTAGACGACGCCCGGGGCGACTTCGATCTCGCGGTCCTGGGCGACCAGCTCCCATTCGCGGACGACGCGGCCGGAGGGCAGGCGGCTGGTGGTGCCCCAGTCGAAGTCGCGCAGCAGCTTGGTCGGGTGGAAGCCGTTGCGCTCGTGATCGACGCGCCGGTCCTTGGCGAAGCTCGCGTGCGGGAACTCGGAGTGGCCGCCGTGGGCTCCGGCGTGGGCGCCCTGGCCGAGCGTCTCCGCCGCGGCGCGCTCGGGCCGCGACTCGGCGGCGAGGAGGCCGCCGACCCCGAGCGCCGCCGGGGCCGCAACCGCGGCAGCGCCGCCGAGGAAACCCCGACGGCTGATTCCGCCCCGGGAGCTACCTCCGGGCTTTGGCGTACGGGCGCGCATCGGCAAGATTTTGACACATCTAAATCTAGATTTCGACCCGTCTAAATCTCCACCCCCGCTGCTTCCTAGAATCAGACCGTGACTTCCGCTCGCGCCAATCGAGCTCGACGCCCAGTACCGCCAGCTGCGCGAGGAGGTTGGCTTGCTGGTCCGCGAGGACCGCAGCCTCGTCGCCGTCGCCGGCCCCGACGCCGCCGAGTTTCTCCAGGGCCAGCTGACCAACGACGTCGAGGCGCTGGCGGTCGGCGAGGGCCAGTACGCGGCGCTGCTCGATCGCAAGGGCCACATGCAGGCCGACATGCGGGTCCTGCGCCCGGCCGAGGAGGAAATCCTGCTTGACACCGAGGCAGCGGCCCTGCCCGCCGTTCTCAAACACCTGACGATGTACTCGATCGGGCGCGACGTCGCCGTCGCCGAGGTCAGCGCGGAGCGGGCGATCCTCTCGCTGCTGGGACCGCGCAGCGCCGAGGTCGCCGGCGCGCCGCCGCTGCCGGAAAATGCCTGCGAAACGGTCGCCGTCGCTGGCACGGCGTGCCTGGCGGTGGGGACGCGCGACGGCATCGACCTCGTCTGCGCCAGCGCCGACGCCGAGCGGCTGGCCGCGGCGCTGCGCGAAGCCGGCGCCGCCGATGTCTCACCGGAGGCGGTCGAGCTGCTGCGGATCGAGGCCGGGGTGCCGCGCTTCGGGGCCGAGATGGGGACCGAGACGATGCCCGCCGAGGCCGGCATCGTCGAGCGCGCGGTGAGCTTCACCAAGGGCTGTTACATCGGCCAGGAGACGGTCGCCCGCCTCCACTACAAGGGCAAGCCGAATCGCCACCTGCGGGGGCTGCGGCTGAGCGCCGCGGCAGAGCCGGGAGCGGCGCTGCGGTTGGGCGAGAAGGAGGTCGGCCGGCTCGGCGGCAGCGCCGTCTCCCCCGCCCTGGGACCGATCGGACTGGCGATTTTGCGCCGCGAGGCCGAGCCTGGCGCCGAGTTGAGCGTTGGTGAAGACGGGCTCAAAGCCGTAGTGGTCGACTTGCCCTTCGGCTAGATTCGTCTCACGATGGTTCGTGGGAGAGCGAGAGCCGCGGGGGTCGGCGCCGTTTTCGTGTGCGCGCTTGTGGTTGCCGGCTGCGGCGCCTCGACCCATCCGAACGAGCAGCGGCCCGCGTTGTCGGCGCGGATCAGCGTCGTGATCCAACCTAACGAGGTGATCGTCCGGCCCGGCTCTGTCGGCGAAGGCCCCGAAGAGAGCCAGCAGATCCCGCAGAACGAAGGGCAGCCGCAGCCACGGATCAAGGGCGACGAGAAGCCGATGGCGGTGACGATCGTCGCCGCCAACCAGACCGGCGAGGACGCCCGCCTGGTGATCCGCGGCGCCAAGGAATGGAAGCCCGGCCCGGTTTTCGCCCGCAGCCCGGCGACTTACCAGACGGCGCTGCCGACCGGCCGCTACACGGTGGTCGCCGCCGACGTCAAAGGCGCCCGCCCCGGGCACTTCACGGTCGGTCCGTACCGGGCCAGCTCGCAGAACGACCTGCTGACGCCGTAGCGCCCGCAACTTGCGTTGCAGCGGCGGCGGTCCGTCCGGCCCGTGCGCAACCCTCGCTGGTCCATGATGATCGTGCTTCTCATCGCCGTCTTCGCCCTCGCCGGAGCACTTGTCTACGTGCTGCTGGCCGGCCGCCGCGAGGAGCCGGCCGCGCCGGTTGACATCACCGCCACGGTGCAGCAGGCGGCCGCTGAGGCGGCGACCGAGGCGACCGCGCACCTCCTGCGCAGCGCCGCGGAGTCGCGCAAGGTCGACGCCGAGAAGGCCCGCTTCGACGCCGAGAAGGCCGACGCGGCGCTGCAGCGGCGCGAGGCCGAGATCAAGAACCTTGCGCAGCGCATCGCCGAGGGGCAGGCGCGGATCGAGAGCGAGGTCAAACGGCGCGGCGAAACCGACCTGGAGACGCGCACCCTGCTCGAGCAGATGGGCCAGACGGTCGGCAACCTGAACACCGAGACCGCGGGGCTGAAGAAGGCGCTGCGCCAGCCGCAGGTGCGCGGCCAGTGGGGCGAGCTGCAGCTCAAGCGCTGCATCGAGATCGCCGGCATGACCGAGCACGTCGACTTCGAGCTGCAGGAGACGCTGAACACCGACGATGGCCGGCTGCGTCCCGACGCCCGCTTCCTGCTGCCCGAAGGCCGAAGTTTCGTCGCTGACTCCAAGGTGCCGCTCGACGCCTTCCTCGACGCCCAGGAGGCAGAAGTCGAAAGCGAGCGGCGACTGCACCTCGAACGGCACGCACGGCAGGCGCGCGAGCATGTGCGGGCGCTCAGCGCCAAGGACTACCAGGGCCAGTTCAAGGCCGGCCAGGTGCCCGACCTTGTGATCTGCTTCATCCCCAACGAGCCGGCCCTGCACGCGGCCTTCGGCGCCGACCCGGAGCTCTTCGACTACGCCCTGCAGCGAAACGTGCTGCTGGTCAGCCCAACCTCACTGATCGGCCTGCTGCGGACGATGGAGCTGGGCTGGCGCCAGGAGCGGATGGTTGCCGAGGCGGCGGAGATCGCCGACGCCGCCGGCACCCTCTACTCGCGCTTCGCCAAATTCCTCACCGACTTCGACACGCTCGGCAGCCGGCTCAACTCGGCGACCAAGGCCTACGACGCCGCGGTCGGCTCGGTCGAGCGGCGGCTGCTGCCCTCGCTGCGCAAAGTCGAGGGCATGGGGATCGGGCGCGGCGACGAGATCGAGGCACCGAAGCCGATCGACCACAACGTGCGGCCGATCGTCGCCACCGAGCTGGAGCGGCTCGAGGAGCGAATCGAGAGCAGCGACGACGCTGACGACTCGGTCGCCGCCTAAGAGGGACTAGCGAAACTCACGTCCGCGGCTGGCGGGCGCCGGACCAAGCGGGGCAAGGACGCAGGGAGGCCGAATAGCAGCGCTATTTGGCCGACCGAGGACGCCGCACCGCGCCGTGTCCGCCGCCCGCCAGGCGGGGGCGCGAGAGTTTCGCTAGTCCCTCCTAAGTCCCTCTGAGTCCCTCCTAGCAAGCGGCGCAGCGCTGGCGCCCGACCGTCGCGCAGTCCATACTTTCGTCCTTGAGTTGGAGAGTTCGATCCTCGGCAATCGTCGCCGCGCTTTGCGTGGCGGCGGCGATCGCTTCCGTCGCTGCCTGGGCGCGGGACGCAAGCGGGAGAGACGGCCCGACGATCTCATTCCGGGCGCCGGCGGAAGCAACGGCCGGGACGCGGATCCTCGCCCGCGGCCGGGTCGCCGGGCTCGACAGCCGCGCCACGGTCCGGGCGCAACTGCTGAGCGGCGCTCGCTGGCGGACGGTCGCGCACCGGACCGTCAGCGACGGGAGCTTCCAACTGCAGCTACCCCTGCCCGCCGAGGGATCGACGGCGACGCTGCGCGGCGTCGTTGTCGCCGCTGGCGAGACGGTCGCGACCTCAGGCCGCAGCCGGGTGCGCCTGGCCGCCGCGACGGCCCCGCTGGAAACGCCGGCCGGGACGCCGCCGGGAGCGACGGCTCCAGCCGGTGGCGCCGCGACGAGCGGCAGCCCACCTCCCCCGGCGGGCCCGACCGAACCCGGCGGCCCGACTCCGGAAGAACCGGAAGGCGAAGAACCCGAAAGCGAAGCGCCTAGCGGGCCGATCAAACCGTCCACTTCGATCTACTGGGGCGGCTGGATCGATCCCGGCACGCCCGAACAGCCGGCCCCGGTCAACCCGACCGCGATCGGCGAATTCGAAGCGATCGTCGGCAAGCGGCCCTCGATCCTCGAGTCCTACTCGGCTTTCTTCCAGTGCTCCGACGGCTCCGGCGGCGCTTGCTCACGCGAATACGCCTTCCCACAGCAACAACTGGAAGCGATCCGCCAACGCGGTGCGATCCCGCTCTTCACCTGGGCTCCCGAGTCGAGCTCCGGCCAGGTGGTCCAGACCAACTTTGAACTTGCCGACATCGCCAACGGCCAGTGGGACTCCTACATCCGCAAATGGGCGGAAGCGGCGAGGAACTGGGGCCACCCCTTCTTCCTCCGCTTCGGCTGGGAGATGAACGGCAACTGGTACCCCTGGGGGAAAGGCGTCAACGGCAACGACGAAGTCGACTACGTCGCCGCCTGGCGTCACGTCCACGAAGTCTTCACCACGGTCGGCGCCACCAACGCAACCTGGGTCTGGTGCCCGTTCGTCGGCCCGCGGCCGGTGGCCGACTTCTACCCGGGCGACGAATACGTCGACTGGACCTGCCTCGACGGTTACAACAACACCCTGACCACGGCCTGGCGCAGCTTCAAACAGATCTTCACCCCGGCCTACAACGAAATCACCGAAACGATCGCCCCGACGAAGCCGATGCTGATCGCCGAGACCGCCTCGGCCGAGGCTGGCGCACCGGCAGGCACCTCGAAGGCGCAATGGATCGAAGCAATGCTCGCCGGTCTGCCGACCGAATTTCCCGCCGTCCACGGCCTGCTCTGGTTCAACTACGAAGAAGGCGGCAAAGGCTGGCCGTTGCAAACCTCCGCAGCCGCCGGAAAAGCCTTCGCCGCCGGGATCGCCAATCCGCTCTATCTCGCCGGCTCCACCACCGGTCCGCTCACCCTCCCTTGAGGCGCCGCTCGGGGCCGAGCATTTAGGATCAGCCCCGTCAGCAAGCAAGCGGAGGAGCTAAGTTGGCAGTCGACACGAAGGAGATCGCGCACCTCGAGGTGGAGCCGGGGACCCTGCCGGAGACGATGGCGGCGTGGGTAATTCGTCAGGAGCGCGAGGGGGAACCGAAGGACGCCTTCCAGCTCGAGCAGATCGAGGTGCCGGAGCCCGGCGCCTTCGAGGTGATCGTGCGGGTGATGGCGGCAGGGGTGAACTTCAACAACGTTTGGGCGGCGCTCGGCAAACCGGTCTCGGTCTTCGGCTACGGCGACCATCCCGAGTACGGCCACCACATCGGCGGCTCTGACGCCTCGGGCGTCGTCTGGAAAGTCGGTGAGGGCGTCACTCGCTGGCAGCCCGGCGACGAGGTGGTGATCCACTGCAACCAGGCCTCCTACGAGGACGTCGAGGTCCACGGGCTCGACCCGCTGGCCGCACCGAGCCAGCGGATCTGGGGCTACGAGACGACCTGGGGCTCGTTCGCCCAGTTCACCAAGGTGCAGGCTCAGCAGTTGCTGCCGAAGCCGCGCAACCTCTCCTGGGTCGACTCCTCGGCCTACGGCCTCACCTACTTCACCGCCTATCGGATGCTGATCGACCAGTGCAAGCTGCAGGCCGGCCACAACGTCCTGATCTGGGGCGCCGCCGGCGGCCTCGGCGTCTTCGCCGTGCAGCTCTGCAAGGCGGCCGGCGCCAACGCGGTTGGCGTCGTCTCCTCCGACGAGAAGGGCGAGCTGGTCAAGCAGCTCGGTGCGGTCGACTACATCAACCGCAACGAGTTCAGCGAGATGATGCGGACCGACGCCAACCTCGCCGACCCGGCCGCCGACAAGGAGCGCTTCAAGGCCTCGCGCGAGTTCGCGAAGCGGGTCAAAGGGATCCTCGGCGACTCGCCCGACATCGTCTTCGAGCACGTCGGCCGCGCCACCTTCCCGACCTCGGTCTACGTCGTCAAGCCGTTCGGCAAGGTCGTCATCTGCGGCGCCACCTCGGGCTTCCAGCTCGACTTCGATGTCCGCTACCTGTGGATGCGCCAGAAGCAGATCCTCGGCTCCCACTTCGCCAACGCGTATGAGTGCATGCGAGCCAACCAGCTGATGGCCGAGGGCAAGGTGCGGCCCGTCCTCTCCGACACGATGGGCTTCGACGGCGTCCCCACCGCCCACCAGTTGATGCACGAAAACAAACACCTGGGCAAGATCTCGATCCTGGTCGGCGCCACCGCCGCGGACGAGGGCGCGCACGAGGACGGCCCGGGGGCAATCCGCGCCGAGGTCGGCGCATGAAAGTCTTGAGGGTCCCGTGATCGAAAGGAGCACCACCTGATGGCTGAGGTCTGCACGCTGGATTGGCATATCGCGCCGCTGCGCGCCGACCGCTGGCTCGACGTCTGGGAGCCGATCGCCGCCAGGTGCACCGCCTTCGGCGCCAAGAGCTGGTCGTTGATCCGCTCGGTCGACGACCCGCTCAAGTTCCAGCAGACGATGGTCTGGGAGAGCCGCGCCGACTTTGAACGCTACTGGTACTCCGACGAGGTCCGTCAGGCCCGCGAGCAGACGGTCGCTTACTACGACATCTTGCTGCTGCCCGAGTGGCACACCTTGCTCGCCGCTGAGGGCGAGCGCCTCTAGGAGGGTCTAGCGACCGGCCGCGCGGCGCGAAGCGGCCGCGCTCAGCCGCCGACCGCGGCGCGCGTGGTGCCGATCTTCAGCGTCTTCCAGTAGACAGTCGCGACCTCGAACATCCCCTCTTCGCGGTACTGCGAGATCCGCACTGAGTTGGGGCCGCCATCGTTGGACCAGTCGGCCGTCGCCATCTGCAGGCGGCGAGTCGGCCCGTGGTCATTGCGGTTGTCGTCGTCGCTCATCTCGGAGCGGAAGAAGGTGATCGGCTGGCCGTCAATCCACATTTCGACCCAGCCGTCGTCGTCGAAGCGCTCGTGGAGGAGCACCGAGACCCACTGGCCGCGGACCAGCGGCGCCTTCCATGGCGTGTCGAAATCGTAGTTCTCGTTGCGTTCCCAGAGCATGTGGCGGCCGGAGACGTCGATCTGCCAGGGGCTCGAGCCGTCGTAGGGCGGGCCGTAGACCGAGACCAGCGCCATCCAGCCGGGCACCCGCGGGAAGTCCTCGGGGATGAGGAATTCGGTCCGCAGCCAGAATTCGTCGCCCTCGTGGATCATCGACGGCGTGATCGCCTGGGCGCGCGGGTTCTCGGTCGGCGTGATCGGCGCCACGTCGTCGTTGTGGACGGTCATTTTCAGCACCTTTTCGCCGCTGCCGAGCGGGTCCGGGACTTCGGTGATCGCGTTCGGCGCGGCCTGGATATCGGCGAAGTCGCGGATGTTGTTGCCGTTGAAGAGCAGCCCGCCGCGCGAGGCCGAGGCCGTCGAATCGGGCACCTGCTTGCCCTTGGTCGCGAAAGGCGAGCCGGTCAGCGCCAGTGCGGTCGCGCAGAGCAGCGCCCCGGCAGCCAGGCCGGAGACCACTGCGAGCAGCAGACGCCGCATCAGGCGCGCTCCAGCGGCGCCATCGTCAGGCCCGCCTCGTTGAGCAACTCCCAGTAGTGCTCGGCGGTCTCGCGCGGACCCGACCAGACGATCGCCTGGCCGCTGTTGTGGATCGCGTCGGCGATCCGGTGGCCTTGCTCGAGGGTCATCCCCGGCAAGATCCGGGCCAGGGTTCGCGCCACGTGGTCAAACGTGTTGTGATTGTCGTTGCGGACGATCACGCGCCAGTTTCCTCCCAGGCCGGAGCCAGGGTCTGAAGCACGCGGCTTCTCGACCGTCGTCGCTGAGGACACCGGCTGAATGGTCGACGGCACGGGGGGATTATGCAAGGCACTACGGCCGGCGTGAACTTTGCGTTCAAGGAGGGGCCGAACCCGAGCCGAACAAATGGAAGAGGTTTGAGCAGACCGCTCGACAAGCGCTTCCCCTACATGCCCGGCATCGACGCGATGCGGGCGCTCGCCGTGCTTGCCGTGTTCGGCTACCACGCCGGCATCGGCTGGACGCCCGGCGGCTTCCTCGGCGTCGATGTCTTCTTTGTGATCAGCGGCTACCTGATCACCTCGCTGCTGCTGCGCGAGTTCCAGCGCGGCGGCCACGTCGGGCTCGGCCGCTTCTGGCTGCGGCGGGCGCGGCGGCTGCTGCCAGCGGTGGCGGTGCTGATCGCGGTCTCGATCGTGCTCGCGGCGATCTTCGCGCCGGAGCGGATCGACTCGATGCGCGGTGACGCGATCGCCTCGCTCTTCTACTTCGCCAACTGGCACTTCATCTTCGGCCACGAGTCCTACTTCGAACAGTTCGGCAGCCCCTCGCTCTTCACCCACCTCTGGTCGCTCTCGGTGGAGGAGCAGTTCTACCTCTTCTGGCCGCTCGTCTTTGCTGCCGGGATGAAGCTGTTTGGGCGCACCCGGCTGCTGTTCGGGGTGCTCGCCGGCGCCCTCGCCTCGGTCGCCCTCGCCTGGATCCTCTTCGACCCCGGCGGCGATGCCTCGCGCGTCTACTACGGCGCCGACACCCACGCCGTCGGCTTGCTGGCGGGTGTCGCCCTGGCTCTCGTCTGGTCGCCGATCGAGCTGCGCCGCCACAAAGCGGGGCCGATGGTCGGCCCGATCCTCGATGCGATCGGGGTGCTGGCGCTCGGCTACGTGGTGCTCAGCTTCCTCCACGTCCACGACTACGACCTGGCGCTTTGGCACGGCGGCTACTTGTGGCTGGCAATCGCGACGGCGGTGCTGCTGGCGGTGCTCGCCCACCCGGCGGCGCGGCTCGGGCCGATCCTCGGCCAGCGGCCGATGCTCTGGCTTGGCCTGCGCTCCTACAGCTTCTACCTCTGGCACTGGCCGGTGCTGGCCCTGACCCGGCCGGGGATCGACGTCGAGCTGCCGCGCGGGATCCTGATCCCGCTGCAGCTGCTGGCAACGCTCGCCCTCGCCGACCTCTCCTACCGCTTCGTCGAGCTGCCGTTCCGCGGCAAGACGAAGCTGCCGGCGGGATTGCCCGACAGCTGGCTGCGGGTGGCCCGGCCAGCGCTGATCGGCGCGGCGCTGGTGGTGGTCCTGTTCGTCGGTTGGAGCGGCCTCTTCGGGGGCTCCGACCAGGAGCTCGAACGGGCCGAGGCGACGATCCCGGCAGCTGCCCACGTGCGGGCTGAACCGGCGGGGGGACAAACGCGACCAGGCGAAGCAGGGACTGACGCGGGGAGCCAACAGCGGGGTGTGGTTGCGGCAGGCAGCGAAGCCGGCGCCTCGCCCGGCCAGGGCGGTAGCGAAGCCGGCGGGGGACCGGGCGGGGCCGCAGAAGCCGGCGGTCCGGCCACCGCTCAGCCGCCCAGCAGTAGCGCGGAAGCAGGCCAGCCGCCACCCGACCGCCCGCTAACCCGCCCCACGCCCCTACCACCCAGCTCGCCGTCGCCGCGGATCATCGCGCTCGGCGACTCGGTGATGATCGGCGCCGCCGACCGGATGGTGGCGCGGCTCGGGCCTGGCCTTTCACTCAATGCCAAGGAGGGCCGGCAGGCCTCCGAATTCGTCGAAATCGTCGAGAAACTAAAACGCCGAGGTCACCACCCTGACGCGTTGATCATCCAGATGGGCAACAACGGCCCGCTCTACGGCAGCGAAATGGAAGCGATCCAGCAGGCGACCGCCGAGATCGGCGAGCTCTTCCTGATCACCGACCACGCCCCGGTCAGCTGGGTCGGCGAGTCGAACCAGGCGCTCGAGGAAGCGGCGGAGGACTGGCCCCACACGACCTTGATCGACTGGGCCGACCTCGCCGCCGGGCACGAAGACGAGCTCTGGGACGGCATCCACTTAAAACCCGCCGCCGCCAGCCTCTACGCCCGCCTGGTCAACCAGGTCGTGCGCGAATCAGTCCCCTACCCGCGCCCGCACCCGCGCCCGCAACGCCGCCGCCCCCAGCGCCCCCACCGGAGCTGACGCTCCCTCGCCCCGGCGTCCAGTTGTTCCTTATGTCGGCTATACCGGCATAAGGAACAGCCCCGCGGAGGGGGGCGGTGCGTTCGGGGGCGCGGGGCGGCGCTAGAAGGTGACTGGGACGCGGACGACGAGGTCGTCGATCGAACCGATCAGGCCCTCGGCGATTTTGTTGGCGCCGACCGAGGCGGCCGAGAATTCGCCGCTCAGTTCGGCGGCCGCTTCGTCGCTCACTTCGCCAACCACTTCGGGGCCGATGAAGGCGGCGACCGTGGCGCTCGCGTCGCCAGCGGTTTTTTCAATCCGCAGCCGCACCACCGTCGGCTCGTTGATCCCGCCGATCGCTTTCAGATTTTTTTTGATCGCCAGGTATTTGGTCCCGGCTTCGGAGACCTTGATCAGCTGCGCCTTGCGCTGGACCGGGAAGGCCCGCAGTTCGTATTTGGCCCCGCCCCCGGCCCGCAGCTGGATCGCCACGTAAGCCTTGCGCTGCAGCGCTTTCGGCGTGCCGCTGAGGATCCGCTCGGTGGCGGCGAGTTCGAGGTTGCGGCCGATCACCGGCGTGCGGTAGGCGCAGGAGTCGGTTTTCTTACCGAGCAGGACCCGGATCGCGTCTTCGCCGCCGCCGCGTTGACAGCTGCGGCCGAAGAGCTTCACCAGTTCCGCTCGCTGCGGCTGCGTTTCGAGCCCGTTGCGGTAGATGCCGACCATCGTCGCGCCGGCGGCGGCGCAGACGAGCAGGCCGGCGGCGAGCGCGGCCAGGGAAGCGGCTGCAAAGCGGGTCTTCATCGAATGCTCACCCTAAACACACAGCAGAGCCAAAGCTGCGGGGCGGCGACCGTGAAATGAGGATTTCCAACCGGCGGCACCGCGCGGATTCCAAATTACATCCGTCAAATAACATTCGTCATATGAGCGAGCACCGACTGCCGCAGCGCGACCGGCCCTGGGTGATGCGCACCTACGCCGGCCACTCCGACGCCAAGCGCTCCAACGAGCTCTACCGCCGCAACCTCGAAAAGGGCCAGACCGGCCTCTCGATCGCCTTTGATCTGCCGACCCAGACCGGCTACGACCCCGATCACGTCCTCGCCCGCGGCGAGGTCGGCAAGGTCGGCGTCTCCGTCGCCCACAAAGGCGACATGCACCAGCTGCTCGACGGCATCCCGCTCGACGCGATGAACACTTCGATGACGATCAACGCCACCGCCGCCTGGCTGCTCGCCCTCTACGTCACCGTCGCCGAGGAAAACGGGGTCGACCGCGCCGAGCTCAAGGGGACGACGCAGAACGACATCATCAAGGAGTACCTCTCGCGCGGCACCTACGCCTTCCCGCCCGAGCCCTCGCTGCGGCTGATCGCCGACATGGTCGCCTTCAGCGTCAACGAGGTGCCGAACTGGAACCCGACCAACATCTGCAGCTACCACCTGCAGGAGGCCGGGGCGACGCCGGTGCAGGAGATCGCCTACGCGCTCTCGACCGCGATCGCCGTGCTCGACGAGGTCAAGGCCCGCGGCCAGGTCGCCGAGGCTGATTTCGCCAAGGTCTTCGGCCGCATCTCCTTCTTCGTCAACGCCGGCATCCGGCTGGTCGAGGAGATCGCCAAGCTGCGGACGATGGGGCTGCTCTGGGAAGAGATCGGCCGCCAGCGCTACGGGGTCACGGACGAGAAGATGCTGCGCTTCCGCTACGGCGTCCAGGTCAACAGCCTCGGCCTGACCGAGGCGCAGCCGGAGAACAACATCCAGCGGATCGTGCTCGAGGCGCTGGCGGTGACGCTCTCCCGCGACGCTCGCGCCCGCGCCCTGCAGCTGCCGGCCTGGAACGAGGCGATGGGCCTCCCCCGCCCTTGGGACCAGCAGTGGAGCCTGCGGATCCAGCAAGTGCTGGCCGAGGAGACCGACCTGCTCGAGTACCCCGACGTCTTCGAGGGCAGCGTCGTCATGGAGGGCCTGGTCGAGGAGCTGGCCAGCGGCGCCCGCGAGGAGATGGCGGTGGTCGAGGAGCACGGCGGCGCCGTCAACGCCGTTCCCTACATGAAGGCGCGCCTGGTCGAGTCGCACCGCGAGCGGGTCGGCCGAATCGAGCGTGGCGAGCAGAAAGTGGTCGGCCAGAACAGCTTCACCGAGTCCGAGGACTCGCCGCTCACCGCCGGCGCCGACGGCGGCATCCTCACTCCCGACCCAGAGGTCGAGCGGGAGCGGATCGAGGCGCTCGGCGAGTGGAAGGCCGAGCGCGACGAGGCCGCGGTCGCCGTGGCGCTGGCGGAGCTCGCCCGCGTCGCCGCTGACGAGCAGGTCAACGTGATGCCGGCCACGATCGCTGCCGCCAAGGCCGGCGCCACCACCGGCGAGTGGGCGCAGACGATGCGCGACGTCTTCGGCGCCTACCGCGGCCCGACCGGGGTCGACGGTGCCGGCGTGCCGAGCGATCGCCAACAGCTCGAGAAGCTCCGCGGCCGCGTCGACGAGGCCTCCGAGGCGATCGGGCACCGGATCAAGATCCTGGTCGGCAAGCCCGGTCTCGACGGCCATTCCAACGGCGCCGAGCAGATCGCCCTGCGCGCCCGCGACATCGGCATGGAGGTGATCTACCAGGGCATCCGCCTGACCCCCGCCGAGATCGCCGAGTCCGCCCTGCAGGAGGACGTCGACGTGGTCGGCCTCTCGATCCTCTCCGGCTCCCATCTGGAGCTGATCCCCGAGGTGATCCGCCTGCTCGCCGACGAGGGCGTCGAGGTCCCGGTAGTGATCGGCGGCATCATCCCCGCCGCCGACGCGGTCCGCCTGCGCGAGGCCGGCGTCGCCGGCGTCTACACCCCGAAGGACTTCGACCTCAACCAAATCATGGGCGAGATCGTCGACCTGGTCAGTGCTCGCGCCAGCGCCGGCGCGGCGGCTTAGGGGCGGCTTTCAGTGGCGGCCCTTGGGAGCGCGCAGGGAGCGCCGGGGGGTCTCCCCCCGGTTGCTGGGTTGCTCGCCTGAATCACGCTCCGCCCGTCCCAGATCGAGCCCCGGTGCGAGCAAGAGGACGCCGCTACCGGGGGCTCGAAGCGCGCGCCGCTCTGGCCGCTGATCGTTGAGGTTGCCTTTTGGCCGGAGACTCAGCGCTCGCTCCGTATTGCCGCCAGCGCTTCAAGGAGAAGAAGCTTGAAGAAAGCGGGGCGTCTGAGCGCCGGACCTTGGCTCCGTTGGCGGCGATAGGGGGTCCCCCTCTCGCAGCGGCGTCCTCTTGCTCGCACCGGCGCTCCCCGTAGGACTGCTCTCCGGCGATCCGGGCGAGCAACCCAGCAAGAGAGGGGGACCCCTAGCGCCGCCCTCGAATCCGCCCACCCGTCCGGAGCGCCACAATGGGAGTGTGAACGACCTGAACGGGGACCGGTCGGCCTGGCTGCGCTGTTACCGCTGCTGGTCCCAGGACCTCGAGATCCAGCTGCATTACGACGCGATCCGTCGGGTCGACCCGGAGACGGGGGCGCTGGCCGAAGGGGTCGACGAGGTGCAGGAAGCAGTGGTCCAGTGCCTCGCCTGCATGCACGACCAGCCCCACCTGACCTTCGACGAGGACCGGGTGGTGCCGATCGAAGACCGCTGGGAGCGGATGGTCGCCGGCACGCCGTGGGTGGCGTCCTGCACGGTTACCGTCGACCAGGACCGGGTCGAGAGCTGCTCGGGGCCGGAGGCGATCGAGTTCCTCACCTTCGGCGCCTTCGGCGACGCCGGCGTGCGCGAGTTCTTCACCCACGTCCGCTTCCACAAGCACGACGAGGAGCAGATCGTCATCCACCTGTTGGTCGAGCTCTACGCGCGCTCGGCCCAGGAGGCAACCGAGGTGCTGGAGGAGGCGGCCCAGGGCCAGCTCGAGATCACCTCGCTGGCGGAGGAGTCAAGGCCTCCGGCCCACGCCTCAGACGAGGCCCATTGAGTCTCGGGGCACCCCCTGAAGTCGGCTGACCAAGCAGACCAAGGACGCAGGGAGCGAAGCGTGCTCTGCACGTGAGCGACCGAGGACGCCGGTATGC
Source organism: uncultured Actinomycetes bacterium (assembly GCA_963729055.1). GTDB lineage: Bacteria > Actinomycetota > Thermoleophilia > Solirubrobacterales > 70-9 > VAYN01. Next base: position 840,170 of record CAVSMQ010000010.1, read on the forward strand.
ACCGGTCAGGCGGCCTCAGCCGAAGGGGTTGAAGCGGCGGTCGCCTACTGGGTTCATCGGGAAGGGCACCGAGCTTTCGCCCAGGTAGGTCGCCCGCACGGCGCCCTTCTTGTCCTTGCCGTAGGAGGTGCCGAGGACGGTCGTGAACATGCCGTTGCCGGCGGCCCGCAGCGTCCGTAGCGTCTTCCAGCCTCCACCCTGCTTCGCTTCGATCTTGATCATGCCACCGTTGCTGGTCGGGGTTCGTCCCCAGACCATCAGTCCCTTGCCTTCGCGCAGGGCGACGAAGGGGAAGCGGAAGGCTTCGATCGTCGGCTTGGCCTGCTGTTCGGCGACGTTCGGGTTCCAGAAGTAGAAGCCCGCTTCAGGATTTTCGAATCGCGCCTGGCCAGGAGCGAGGTCGAAGTCGACGATCGTGAACCAGAAGAAGTGCTGCACCCCCTGCTTCCAGGTCCGGTAGAGCGATTCTGCGATCCACTGCGAGGCGAGCTTGAAGGGAACCCCGTTGGGATCCGGCGGGTTGGTGTCCCAGGACATCTCGACGATCCAGAGCGGCGTCCGCTTGTGCAGGTTGCTCTTGATCCGGCCGGCTTGGTCGGCGGCGCGCAGGAGCTTTTGCAAGCGCGGGATGTCACCGAGCTCGACGAAGTCGCCTCCCCCTTCGTGGGTCGGGCCGCCCGTGGTGTAGGGGTGGATGTCGAAGACGTCGAAGTGGACGCCGCCTTCGCAGTTGCCCTTGCCCTTGCGCGGGTTCTCCGGGCCACCGGTCATGCACAGCAGTTCGCGGGTGAAACGCAGTGGCGCCACCGCCTTGCCCGGGACCCCGAGCGGCGCCAGCCCGGCCATCACCACGACGTTGGAGGAGTCGACCGACTTGACCGCCGCGTAGAAGCTGTTGATCAGCTTGCGGTAGAGGCGAGGCGAGACCGGCTTGTGGTTCTTGAACTGAGGCTGGAAGTAGAAGCCGCCGTTGGGCTCGTTCAGCCCCTGCCAGTAGCGGACCCGTGGCAGGCCCTCGAAGCGGCCGCTGTAGCGGGTCACCACCGCTTTGGTGAACTGCGCCAGCTTGGTCGGGTCGGGTTCGCAGGGAGCGTCGTAGCGGGTGGGGCCGCAGTTCTGTGCCCAGGCAGGGGCGCCGCGCACCTGCAGGACCGGGGTGAGGCCCGCGGCGACCGCGTTCTTCACCCAGGTGTCGATGAATTCGAAGTCGTAGTGGGGGTCGGCGGGGTCCTGCGGATTCCAGTTCGCCGGTTCCTGCGGCGGCACAACCAGGGCCCAGTTGACCGCAGTCAGCACCAGCTTGGCGCCGGTCGCGTTGACGTGGGCGAATTCTTCGGGTTCGTTGCCGTAGACGTAGGAGATGCCGGTTTCGAGCGAGCGCGGCGCCGCCTCGGCCCGCGCAGTCACCAGGGTGACGGCGAGCGTCGCCAGGCAGAGCACCACCAGGCAGGCCAGCAGCGAGCGCTGTCGAGAGAAGGTCACTGCCAGTGAACCCGCGGGCGGGCTAAACGGCTCGCTCCGGCCCTTCGCGCCGGCGCCAGACCATGAAGGCCGCCCAGGCGACCACAGCGACGAGGACGATCGGCAGCCAGAGCCCGAGCGCGCCAGAGGAGACGCCGGTCGCCTGGCTCGCGACCTCGCCGACTGCGGAGGAGCCGGAGGGGCTGGAGCCGCCGGCGCTGGTCCCGTTGCCGTTGCCGGCCGGGGCGCCGCCACCTGCTTCGGAGCTTTCTTCGCTGCCGGTGCCTTGCTGTGACTTGGACCCGTTGCCGTTGCCCTTGCCGTCACCGGCACCTTTGCTGTTGCCGGCACCATCGCCGCCATTCGGCTTGGCGCCGCCGTTCTGGGTGTCCGCGTTGTCGCCACCGGACGATTCTTCCCCGCCAGCGGTCGTCGTGGGGGCCGTTTCAGCCGTAAATTCGGCCACTGCCGCGCCTTCGGGGCCTTGTTCCTCGAGCTTCTTGGTGTTCTTGGACCCGATCACGTCGTTCGGGTTGACGTGCTTCTTCGGGCCCTGGGCGTTTTGTTCGCCCTGGGAGGTGGGAATCGTCTCCGTGTACTGGGCAGCCGCCGAGTTGCCCGGCGGCACGATCTGCGCTGCGGCGCTGGCCGGGAGGGCGAGTGCGAGCAGCGCCAAAGACAGGAGGATCACCTTGCGCATGCATGGATAGTACGTCCAGAAGTGGCGTTTCGGCACATTTCGCCCGCAATTCCGGGGCGGCGCCAGATATAAGGGTCGGCGTGGAGGCCACCCCCAGACCCGCATCGCGCAGCCTGCCGGTCGTTGGACAGATGTCCGACTGGGGCTCGATCGCGACCTGGGTTCTGGCCTTCGTTCTGATCGTTTACCTCGGCACCAAGGGAGGCGGCTTCGACCCGCTGGTCTCCGACCAGGTCGGGATCGCCGTCTGGTGGCTACTGCTCTTCGCCGTCCTCGTCGGCGCCGTGCCGCGCCAACAACTGGGCACGCTCGCCTGGGCGGCGCTGGCGCTGCTCGGCGGCTTCGTCGCCTGGACGGCGCTCAGCTTGACCTGGACCGACAGCCTGGAAGCGACCTGGACCGAACTCGCCCGGGTCGCCGGCTACCTCGGGATCTTCGCCCTCGCGGTCCTCGCCCGCGGGCCACAGGGGGCGCGACGGATGGTCGGCGCGGTGGGTGCCGCGATCGCCGTCGTCGCCCTAGTCGCCCTGCTCTCGCGCCTGCATCCGGCCTGGTTCGGGGTCAACCAGACCGCCCAGTTCCTCACCTCCGGCCGCGAACGCCTCTCCTACCCCCTCAACTACTGGAACGCGCTGGCGGCGATGATCGCGATCGGGATGCCGCTGTTGTTGGCGACCGCGGTCAGCGCCAAGCACGTCGCCTGGCGCTCGCTGGCGGCGGCGGCGATGCCAGCGCTGATGCTGACCGCGCTGTTCACCCTCTCGCGCGGCGGGATCGCGGCGATCTTCGTCTCGGTCGCGATCTTCCTGGCGCTGACCGGCGACCGCCTGCCGAAGCTACTGACCCTGCTGATCACCGCGGCCGGCGGCGCGATCCTTTGCGCCGGCGCGCTCAGCCGCGACGAGCTGCGGCACGGCTTCGAAACCAGCACCGCCCACAGCCAGGGCGACGCGCTGCTGGTCTGGACGATCGTCGTCTGCCTCGTCGTCGGCCTGCTGGTGGCGGCGGTCTCGACCGCGCTCGAGCGCGGCAAGCGTCCGGCCTGGACGCGGATCTCACGCCAGCAGTCGCTGGTGGTGCTGGGCGCGGCGGTGGTGGTGCTGATCGTCGCCCTCGTTGCCGTCGACGCCCCCGGCCGGGTCAGCAACGGCTGGGATGAATTCAAGGAAGCGGACATCCCCGGCCACGGGACCGAACGCCTCAGCCGCGCCTCCGGCGAGAGCCGCTACCAGTTCTGGAGCTCGGCCCTGCGCGAGTTCGAGAGCGCCCCGGTCGGCGGCACCGGCTCGGGCACCTTCCAGTACTGGTGGCCGCGCGACGGCGACACCTCCGACGTCGTCCGCGACGCCCACTCGCTCTACTTCCAGACCCTCGGCGAGCTCGGATTCGTCGGCGCCGCGCTCTTGATCGGGTTCTTCCTCACCCTGCTCGTCGGCGGCGGCATCGCCGCGGTCCGCGCCGGGCCCCGCCACGGGGTGCCGTTGGCGGCCGCGGTCGGCGGCGTCGCCGCCTTCTGCGCCACCGCGATCTTCGACTGGATGTGGCAGGTGCCGGTGCTGCCAGCGGCGATGCTGCTGCTCAGCTCGATCCTGGTCACCCGAGCCGTCGCCCCCGACGAAGAGCGACGCAGCTGGCTTCCCGCTCTGGGCACGGATCGCTACGGCGGCGACGGCGCTGGTCGTGATCGTCGCCGCGATCGCGATCCCGCTGGCAACCGAATCGCTCGTCCGCGACAGCCAGAGTGAGGCCGCGGCCGGCAACAACGCGGCGGCGCTGGCCGACGCGCGGTCCGCCCAGAACGTCGAGCCCGGCGCCGCCTCGCCGCGGCTACAGGAAGCGCTGGTGCTGGAGAGCGAAGGTGACTTCGACGGCGCCGCCGAAGCGGCCAAGGCGGCGACCGACCGCAACTTCTACAACTTCCGCCTCTGGCTTGTCCGCTCGCGGATCGAGGCCGAGCGCGGCAACGCCGAAGCTGCAGTCGGCTACTACAACGAGGCCCGACGCTGAGCCCCAACTCGCGCTTCTTCGAAGCGCTGCCGCCCCGCTAACGGCGGCGACAGGGCGGAACCGCACCGCCGCAGTCGATGAGGACTGCATTGGCGGGCCCTACGCCCCTCAATGCAGTCCGCTTCGGGGCGTACCCGATTTTGGCCGCCTTGATAGGAACATCGTCCGGCCGCGACGGCGACCGACGTTCGATTCTCGGCGCCGCGACTGGCGGGTTGGCCAGCCGCGGACGACACCTTCTGCGTGGGTTCTTCTCTCTCGGCCAAGTCTCCCCGGCGCCGCCTTGGCGTCGCAGTCGCCGCACTCGCCACCACGGTCGCGGTCGCGCTACCCGCTCAGGCGGTGGCTGCGCCCGGAGCCGATGGCGCCCGGACCGGCGGCGCCAGCGCCTCGCAGCTCGCCGGCAAGGGCGACGAAGCCAAGGCCAGCAAGCGCAAGCACCGCGCCCGCACCCACCGTGGCGCCAAGAAGGAGCCGAAGCGCCAGACCGCCAAGCCGCAGAGCGGCGGCGCCAGCGCCCCGGCGACGCCGTCGGCGACGAGCGCGCCGAGCTCCGGCAAGCAGACGACGCGGGGCAGCAGCAAGCCGCCGGCAACGACGACGCCACCGGAGACCACCACGCCGCCCGTGACCACCACCCCGGCCCCGCCGGCGACCGGCACGACCAGTCCGCCCGCGAGCAGCACCACCCCGCCGAACTCCGAACTCCTCTTCAGCGGCAGCCGTATCCGCGACTTCGCAATGCTGCAGGCGGCGCCGAACGCGATCACCGAAGTGCCCGACCCGCTCGGCAGCGGCGAAACGGTGATGAAGATGACCGTCAACGACGGTGACGTGGCGCCGATCACCCCGACCGAGAACCCGCGCGCCCAGGCGATCTCGCCGGACATCATCAACCAGGGCCAGGAGTTCTGGATCTCGGCCAAATTCCTCCTCCCCGCCGATTTCCCGGCCACGGTGCCTGGCTGGATGTCGCTGATCTCGGTCTACGGCGCCCCGTACGCCGGCTCCAGCCCCTGGTGCGTCGGGATCGCCGGCAACAACCTCGAGTGGGACCGCAACGCCAGCTACAACTGGGACACGCCCTGGAAGGCGCCGCTTGTCCGCGGCCAGTGGACGACGCTGCTCGTCCACGAGCGCTTCGCCAGCGACGGCTTCATTGAGATGTGGATCAACGGCACCCCCATCACCTTCTTCGCCAACAACTCGACGAGCTACAACCCGAGCCGCCAGGCCGCCACCGAGCACCTCGAAATGAAGACCGTCGACGGCTCCAACGGCGGCGGCACCAACTCGGTGCGGATCTCGCAGTACCGCCAGAAGGGCATGTTCCAGACGGCGACCGTCTACTGGGGCGGCGTCAAGGTCGGCACCAGCCGCACTGCAGTTGGCGGCTGACCCGTAATTGGAACAAGGCCGCGCGGTCCGGCTCTGAAGCCGAGCACCGCGTTCGGCGATGATCCCGCGGTGCCGAGCCGCGGAGCCCCCCCGCCGAGGATCGCCATCGCCTTCCAGGGCGACGCCACCGACCCCGACTCGTGGTCGGGCGTGCCGGCCGGGCTTTGGCGCGGTCTGGCGGAGACGGGGTTTGACCCCGTCGCGATCGACGCCCGCTTCCCCGGCTACGCCCAGCTCGCCCACCGGCTGCGGATGTCGTGGGCCGATGCGACCGCCAGCCGGCTGTTTGCGACCGGTGCGGGACTGGCCGCGGGGCGCGCCGCCTCGCGCGCCAGGATCGACGGCGCGATCGCGATCGGCAGCGGCTTCGTGCTGCCGGCCCGCCTGCGTGCGGTGACCTTCGAGGACATGACCGTCGCCCAGGCGATGCGCACCGGCGACCCCGCCTACGCGTCGCTCTCCGGACGCGCCAAGCGGCGCTGGCGCTCGCGCCAGCAGGCGGCCTACGCGCGCAGCGTCGCCTGCTGCGTCGCCAGCCACTGGGCCGCCGACTCGGTAGTCGAGGAGTACGGCGTGCCACGCGAGCGGGTCCACGTCGTCGGTCTTGGCTGCAAAATGCCACTCGCCGTCGACCCGCAGCGCGACTGGTCGGCACCCCGCTTCGTCTTCGCTGGCTTCGCCTGGGAGCGCAAGGGCGGCCCGGCGGTGCTCCGAACCTTTGCTGCGCTGCGCGAGCGGATCCCCTCAGCGACGCTCGACCTGGTCGGCGACCACCCGCCGGTCGCGCTCGAAGGGGTCCGCAGCCACGGCCGCATGCCGCTCGACTCGGCCGACGCCCAGCGCCGCTACACGGCGATCCTCGATCGCGCCACCTGCCTGGTGATGCCCTCCTCCTACGAGCCGTTCGGGATCGCCTACGCCGACGCTGGTGCCCGCGGCGTCCCCAGTATCGGGACGACGGTCGGCGGCGCCGCCGACGCGATCGGCGGCGGCGTCCTGGTCGAGCCGGGCGACGAGGAGGAGCTATTGGGAGCGATGCTGGCGCTCTCCGACCCGGCCGTCGCGGAGCGGCTCGGAGCCCGCGCCCACGAGCACGCGGGAGGTCTGACCTGGGACCGGGTGACGGAGCGTTTGGTACGCGCGTTGCACCTGCCCGGTGTCGCTGTCGAAGGTCTTACCCATTACTTACCCCGACCTTCGGTGAGTAGTTGGCACGACCTGTGATTAGGGAAGCAACCCATTGCAAACTGGCTCGTAGAGCGGGTTCGAGACGGGTATTGTCTCGGCTCGACCCAGTGGGTCTGATGTCTCGTCGATGTGAATCCAACTACCACTTCCTCAAGACCACAAGAGGCGCTGCCGACAGATGAAGCGGTGGCTATGAAGGATCTCACTTACGAGGAGTACGAGTCGACGATTGCGCCGCTGCGGACGCTCGAGCAACCGACTGCGATTTCGCGGGCGCGTCAGCGCTCCGCCTTCCTGCACCGGCTGCTGCTCGTCGCCGACCTCGTCTCGGCGTTGCTCGCCGGCATCCTGACGACGCTCGTGTTCGGCGTCGCAATCTCCGACGCGGTGGTGCTGACCGCCGCGATCGTCGTCGGCTCGATCGGCTTCGCCTTCATCTTCGGGCTCTACAGCGACGGTGACCTCTCGACCTGGGCCAGCGGCCTCGCCGAGGCGCCGCGCTCGGTCGTCGCCGGCGTGCTGCTGACCTGGCCGGTGTTCGCCGTCGCCGCCGCGCTCGACCTCGATCAGGCCGCCTTCGTCGCCCTCGTCGCCACCGCGCTAACCGCCACCCTGACCAGCACCAGCCGGGCCCTGGCCCGCGGCTGGGCGCACCGCGTCGTGCCGCTGCGCCAGCGGACGGTGATCGTCGGCTCCGGCCTCGTCGCCGACCGCCTCGCTGAGCGGCTCGAGCGCCACGGCGAGTTCGGCCTCGAAACGATCGGCCTGGTCGACGACGACGTCCACCGCACCGACGACTCCTCGCAGCGGCTGCCGAAGCTCGGCTCGCTCGACCAGCTCGGCGAGGTCCTCGACGAGTGCGAAGTCGACCGCGTGATCATCGCCTTCTCGCGCGCCAGCCACCAGCAGCTGCTGAGCTGCGTCCGCGTCTGCCGCGACCACCGCACCGCGATCGACATCGTGCCGCGACTGTTCGAGCTGCTCGACGGCGCCCGCTCGCTGAACCAGATCGGCGGCCTGCCGCTGCTCTCGCTCGGGGCACCGCCGCTGAGTTCGATGGCACGCGCCGCCAAGCGCGGCCTCGACATCGCCGTCTCGGCGATCCTGCTCACCCTGCTCAGCCCGATGCTGCTGCTGATCGCGCTGGGGATCAAGCTGACCTCGCGCGGCTCCGTCCTCTTCCGCCAGACCCGGGTCGGCCGTGGCGACACCGAGTTCGGTGTCTACAAGTTCCGCTCGATGTACATCGATGCGGAGGAGCGCAAGAAAGACCTCGAAGAAGCCAACGAGGCGAACGACGGGGTGATGTTCAAGATCAAGCGCGACCCGCGGATCACCCCGATCGGCCGCTTCCTGCGCCGCACCTCGCTGGACGAGATCCCGCAGCTGCTGAACGTCGTCAAGGGCGACATGAGCCTGGTCGGGCCGCGGCCGCTGATCATCGCCGAGGCCCGCGCCGCCGGCCCCGCCTGGCACGCGCGGCGGCTCGACCTGCGCCCCGGCATCACCGGCCTCTGGCAGATCTCTGGCCGCTCCGACATCCCCTTCCAGGAGATGGTCCGGTTCGACTACCAGTACGTCGCCGGCTGGTCGTTGGCCCGAGACATCGAGATCCTGCTGGCGACGATCCCCGTCGTCCTCTCGGGCCGCGGCGCCTACTGAGCAGGGGTTTGCGGTAGGGGTGATGTCGGCGCCCCTCTGAAAACGCTCCGCCTTCGGCTCCGCTTGAGTGTTTTCAGAGGGGCACCGACATCACCCCGCCAACACGTATCCGTGGACGGCGAGACCCCCCTTTGCTTAAAGCTGACAAGGGACCAAGGTCAGTCGTCCTTCGCTGGAACTGTTCCTTTTGTCGGGATGGCCGACATAAGGAACAGCCCGACGCGCTCTCGCCGCCAACTCATCGGCTCTAGCCGGCCCCGCCTCCGTCCCTCACAAGCTCAAAAAAAGGGGGGGTCCCTCACGGTTTCGTTGGGCGAGTGCCCCCGCCAAACCCTGATCCCTAACCGTCCCTCACTGCACCGTCCCCGGCTCAGGGCGTCCCTGCAACCGCCGCACCAACCGCCGTGCCGACGCCACCCGCGGCGAGAGGAATAGCTCCTTGCCCGTCGGCGTCAGCTTCCGCCCCAGCCTTCCCTCCTCGTCCCGATAATCCACGTTAATCCGCGGAATGGAGTGCGCCCCCGCCCGCCGCTGGCCGATCGCCGTCGGCAACGTGAACGCAAACCGGTAGCCGCACTGGGCAGCCGCCGCGGCGACGGCCGGGCTCCACTCGCCGAACGGGTAGGCAAGGGTGTCGCAACGGCCGAGTCGCTCGCGGATGCGGGCCCGCGAGTCGGCCAGCTCCTGGCGCAACCGCTCGCCGTCGAGGTGCTGCAGGTGGGGATGGGTGAGGGTGTGGCTGCCGACCTCGAAGCCGCTTTCGGCCATCTCGCCGAGCTGCTCCCAGGTGAGCGAGCGCATCGTCGCCGGGAAGCGCTCGCGGTCGGCGGCGACCTCGGGCCAAGCGAAGGCGCCGCCGTCGTCGAGCAGCGGCGGCAGGGCGAAGACGAAGGCGCGAGCGCCCTGCTCGCGCAGCAGCGGCAGCGCCGCGGTGAAGTTGTCGAGGAAGCCGTCGTCGAAGGTGAGGAAGGCGGTCGACGGGGCGTCGCGTCCGGCAGCCACGGCCTCGAGCTCCGCCAGCCCGCCAGTGGCGACGCCGAGCCGGCCGAGCTCACGCAACTGCCGCTCGAACAGTGCCGGCGAGACGGTCAGGTAGCGCGGCCCTTCGTCGGCGATCGAGTGGTAGCAGAGGAAGGTCGCGCGGCGGGAGCGGTTGCGCAGGGGCGAGGACACCGGCGCGCAGTCTAGGCACCGCGCAAGCGATCCGGATGCAGTTGTCCCCGGTATGCGGGGACAACTGCATCGTCACTAGGCTGCGGGCCGTGCGCGTCCTCCTCGTCTGCTCCCCCGGCGGCCACCTGCAGCAGATGCTGGCGCTGGAGCCGGCCTGGCGCGACTTCGACCGCTCCTGGGTGACGCTGCCGGGCGCCGACGTCAGCTCGCTGCTGGCCGAGGAGCGGGTGACGGTCGGCCATAGTCCGACCAACCGCAACCTCAAGAACCTGGCCCGCAACGCGATGCTCGCCTGGCGGCTGCTGCGGCGCGAGCGCCCGGACGCAATCCTCTCCACCGGCGCCGGCCTGGCGGTGCCCTTCTTCATCGCCGGCCGCGTCCTCGGCATCCGCACCGTCTACGTCGAGAGCGTCACCCGCACCGAGTCGCTCTCGCTCAGCGGCCGCATTGTCTACCCGATCGCCGGCAGCTTCTTCGTCCAGTGGCCGGCGGTCGCCGAGCGCCACAAGAAGGCCCGCTACGAGGGGGCGGTGCTTTGATCTTCGTCACTGTCGGCACCCACCACGACCCCTTCGCCCGTCTGCTCGACGCGCTCGGTCAGCTCGACCCCGCCGAGCTGGTCGTCCAGTACGGGCCGGGCCAACCGCCGCCGGGAGTCGCTCGGGCCGAGGCGTTCATGCCCTTCGAGCAGATGGTCGAGCTCTTCGGCGAAGCCGAGAAGGTCGTCACCCATGCCGGCGTCGGCAGCATCCTCTTGGCCCGCCGCGAGGGGCACACCCCCGTCGTTGTCCCCCGCCGCCACGACCTCGGCGAGCACGTCGACGAACACCAAGCCGAACTGACCCGCGCCCTCGCGGCGCGCGGCACCGTCGTCCCGGTCTATGACCTCGCCGAGCTCGGCCAGATCGTCGCCGCAGCCCCCCCGCGCCGCCCTCCCGCCGAGAGCGTCGAACCGCCCCTCTGCCCCAGCGTCCGCGCCGCCCTCAGCGGCTAACGCCGTCGAGGTTGCCTTTCGACCCGCATAGCGGGTGAAAGGGCAACCTCGATGACGGGGGACTAGGTGAGGAGGGAGTTGTAGAGGCGGGCGAGGCGGGTGGCGACCTCGTTGGCGTCGAGGGCGCGGGCGCGCTCGCGGGCAGCGCTGGCGAGGCGGCGGCGGAGCTCGGGGTCGGCGGCGAGCCGGGTGAGGGCGGCGGCGAGGGCCTCGGGGTCGTCGGGCTCGACCAGCAAGCCGGTGACGCCGTCGTCGACCAGCTCGGGGATGCCGCCGACACGGGTGGCGACGATCGCCATCCCGTAAGCCATTGCCTCGAGCAACGCCATCGGCATCCCCTCCGAGAGCGAGGGCATGACGAAACACTCAGAGGCTCGCAGCAGCGCGTCCTTCTCCTCCGGACCGAGCCAACCGGCCCACTCGAGGTGCGGCTCGGCAGCGAACAGCGCGGTGGCGTCGGCAGGCGGCTCGCCCGGTCCGGCCAGCGTCAGGCGCAGGGCGGGCTCGCTCGCCAGAGCGGCCGGCAGCGCCGCCACCAGCACCTCTCCCCCCTTCACCTGGTTGGCGAAGCCGCCGAGGTAGGCGCAGCGGACCTCGCCAGGGCTGGGGGTGCGCTCGAACGGCGGTACCGCAGGCGCGGCGTTGGGGACCACTTCGACCCCGGTCACCCCGTAGGCGCGCTCCAGCGCCGCAGCGCTGGCGGTGCTGACTGCGAGGACGACATCGGCGGCGTTTAGGGCGGTGCGGAAGAGGCGCAGGCTGAGCCGGTCGCGGCTGCCGGCGAAAAAGGCGATCTCGACGGCGCCGGAGTGGATGTGGAAGACCACGCGGCGGCGCAAGGCCTTCGCCACCAGCACGCAGACCGACTTGCGGTACATGCTGCCGCGCACGGTGCCGTGGACGTGGACGATGCGCCCGCGGCCGCGGAGGCTCCAGAGCGTGAGACGCAGTAGCGCCCCGCAGTAGATCGCCAGGCGCCGAGGCAGGTCGGCGCCGCGGTCGGCGGTGCCGCCGTAAGTCGCGACGACGTCGAACTGGAAGCGCTCGGCGAGGTCTGACTCGAGCAGGCTGCGGAGTGCCGATGCCATCCCGCCTCCGGTCCCGATGTCGGGCCCCATCTGCAGAACCCGCGGGCGCTCAGGCATTGCCGACGTCTCCGATCCCCGGCAGCCCCGGCGGCGGCGGGCCCCAGTGGCCGCGGAAGCGGTCGAAGACCCCGCGAGCGGTGCCAACCGCCAGCGCCCAGGGCTCGGCCGGGTCGCCGGGGCGGACGCCGAAACGCCGCAGCCCGGTCCGCAGCAGGTTGAGGACGACGATCCGCAGCGCCCGCGTGGTCGAGACCGCCACCCCGCGGGCGCCGGCGACGCGCCCGGCGTACTCGATCCCGTTGCGGGTGATCAGGTAGGCCCAGGCGCCGGGGCGCTTGCCGGCGCCGGAGTCCTGGTCGGCCTGCGCCGCCGGCACGACCCCGACGCCGAAGCCGGCGCGGCGGGCGCGCAGGCAGAGGTCGGCCTCCTCGACGTAGCCCCAGAAGCGCGCGTCAAAGGAGCCGACCCGCTCGAAGACCGCGCGCCGGACCAGCATCGTGCCGCCGTCGACCCAATCGGCGTCGATCACCGCCGGCGCCCCGGCGGGCGGCTCTTTGCGGTGCCAGGTGGCGCCGTCGCGGCCGGTGACACCGCCAAACGAGAAGGGCACCTCGCTGCCGGTGACGAGCAGCGCTGGGGCCAAGACGCCGTAGCTGGACTCGGCGGCGAAGGCACCGCGGAGCGCCGCCAGGGCACCGGGCCGCAGCCTCGCGTCGTGGGTCAGCAGCAGCAGCTCCTCACTGCCGCGGGCGAGTAGCCGCTCGACCCCGGCGTTCATGCCGCCGGCGTAGCCGGGGTTGCCGCCAGTCGCCACCACCTCGACCCCAGCCGGCGCTGCCGGCGGCGCTTCGCCGGGCGCGGCGGCGTTGTGGACGAGGACGATCTGCTCCGGCTCGACCCCCTCGCCGCGCAGCGAATCGATCAGCGCCGCGAACTCGCCGCCGCCGCCGTAGGCGAGGACGGCAACGCCGAGCCCATCATTCGCCACGGGCGCTCCTGGCGCGCCGCTCGAGCGCAGTGCGGACGGCGACCAGCGGGCGCAGCGGGTGACCGCGGCGGGCCAGAGTCCAGCTGGCGGCGTCGCGGCGGCCGGTCTCGAAGCGCTGCTTGTAGCCCTCGTCACCCCACATCAGGTCGTAGATCGCCGCCCCCTCCGCCGCCGCCTGCTCGATCGTGAACGCCAGCAGCACGGTGCCGAGCGCGTAGCTCTCGTACTCCTTGGCCAGCCCAGAGAGCGCGTAGCAACAGCGCTCGCCGATCCGCCAGCCGTACCAAGCGGCCCGCGGCTCGCCGTCGGCTTCGGCGATCCAGAGCCGCAGCCAGCCACGCTCGAGCGCCGCGGTGGCGAAACTGCGCTGCAGCTCGCGCGCCTCCGGCGCCCCCGAGGAGGAGCCGCCTTTCGGGTCCCAGCGCTCGTCGTGGAGGGCGAAGAAGGTGTCGAGGTCCGCCTCGAGCTGATCGCGGCCCTCGGTCTTGCGGAAGGAGAGCTCGTGCTCGCGCTCGAGCTTGCGCCGCCGGCGGCCGAGCTGGCTGCGGAAGTTGCGACTGCGGGCAGCGAGGTAGCCCTCGTAGCCGTCCTCGCCGAAGGCGACGTAGGGGAGCACGTCGGTGCGGCGTGGCTGGCCCGGGGCGACGGCGGCCGCAACCCCCTCCCCCCACAGCGCCTGCGGCCAGCTGCACTCACGGTCGATCCGGTCGAAGACGAGCTGGTGCCACTCGCCGCGCCGCTCACGCAGCAGCGCCGCGCAGGCTGCCGCCATCGCCGCCTCGTCAGCCGGGTCGCAGGCGGGGGTGAACCAGTCGCCGCGGCGGGCGCCGGCAAAGCGCAGCACCCGCCAGGGACCCCTGCGCACCCGGACCAGCGGCAGCACCCCGCGCACCTCGCCGTCGCGCCGCCAGACCAGCGTAAAAGGTTCCTCCTCGGGCGCCGCGGCGAGCGCCGCCTGGTTCCACTCGGGGGTCAGAAAAGGGTTGGCACGAGCTTCCGCCAGCCGCCGCCAGGCCGCCGCCAACTCACCCTCGACGGGCACCGGCTCCTCAATCACCTCCGCTCGGTCCGCCTCGGGCACCGGCCGAGTCTAAGGACGCGCACGGCGGCTTGCAGGATCGGCCTTCCGTCCAGCTCGGCCTGGACGGATGTATGAGCACAGGGCCAGACGCTTCATCGATCGTCGCCCCCGCCCGAGTCATCAAACATGTCTATTCGGGCGCATTTCTCCGCTCTATTCCTGGCTTCCACGGTGGTCGTGATGATTGTCACGAGCGCTGCCGCAGCGGCGCCGAAGGAGGCTCGCAAGGACTCCGCGGTCGGCCTCGCCGCCGCCGTCCGCGTCGCCGGACCGATGCGCGTCACCGAGGCCCAGCGACCCCGCGCCAACGACAGCGGCAGCAAGGCCGCCGCCAAGCAGCAGCGCCCGCCGGCTGCCCCGGCCGTCCCCGCCCCGGTCCCGGCGCCAGCGGCCCCCACCGGCCCCCTGCTCTTCAACGGCGAACACCTTGGCGACTTCTCGATGCTGCAGGAGGCGCCCGGGGCAATCACCGAAGCCGCCGACCCGGCCGGCGGCGGCTCGGTCTTCCAGATGACCGTCAAGGACGCCGACGTCGCCCCGATCACCCCGACCGACAACCCCCGCGCCCAGGCGCTCTCGCCGGACCTGATCGAAGACGGCGACGAGTTCTGGATGTCGACCAAATTCTTCATTCCCGCCGATTTCCCCAGCATCCCCGGCTGGCTGGCGCTGGTCGGCGTCTACGGCGCCCCCTACAACGGCACCGGACCCTGGGGCCTCGAAGTCTCCAACAACCGCCTGCAGTGGATGCGCAACCGCACCTACAACTGGGACGTCCCCTGGTCGACGCCGCTGGTCAAAGGCAGCTGGACCACGGTCCTCCTGCACGAGCGCTTCGCCAGCGACGGCTGGGTCGAAATGTGGATCAACGGCCAGCAGGTCAGCTTCTTCGGCCGCGAAACCAAACTCGCGATGCAGACCAAGGACGGCTCCAACGGCGGCGGCCCAAACTCGGTGCGGATCTCGCAGTACCGCCAGAAGGGAATGTTCGAAACCGGCACCCTCTATTTCGGCGCGCTGAAGATCGGCACCACGCGCGAAGCGGTCGGCGGCTGAGCCGCGGGCTGTTAGCTTCTCCCGCCAGCCATGGCCGACCTGCTGGCGATCGTCTCGACTGACCGTTCCCGGCGGGTCTCCGCCGTGGACCTGGTCGCCGCGCGCGAGGCGCTGCGCGGCCGCGCTCCCTTCTCGCAGCGCGAGAGCGCCGGCTGGGCCGAGGTCGTGGTCTGCGACCGGCCGCAGCCGCCGCTGATCGGGAGCGAGACCGAAGGCGAGGGCTGGACCGCCTGGGCCGGGCCGCTCGCCGACCCCACCCGTCCCCAGGCGCCGCTGGGCGAGCTCGAAGGACAGTTCGCGCTGGCGCGCCTCGACCCCGCCGGCGAGGAGCTGACCGTCGCCACCGACCCGCTGGGGATGATGCCGCTTTACATCGCCAGCGCCGGTGAGCTGACCTACTTCTCGACCTCGGCGCTAGTCCTCGCCCGGCTACTGCGAGCGAGCCCCTCACGACTCGGCTTCGAGCGCTTCCTCCGCACCGGGACGATGTTCGGACCCTCCACCCCCTGGGAGGGAGTCGAGCGCCTGCAGCCCGCCGAGGCGGTCGTCTTCGCGCCCGGCGGCAACCGCCGCGAGACCTACTGGCGACCGACGGTCGATGCCGACATCCGAGCCCTTGCCTTTGATGACTGCGCCGCCGCCTGCGCGGCGCGGGGCGAGGCGGCATTTGCCGCCCGCTACCGCGGAGAGCACCCCTGGGCCGACCTCACCGGCGGCTTCGACACCCGCCTGCTGACGCTGATCACCCAGAGCGCCGGCATCCCCTTCCGCGCCAACACGGCCGGCGAGGAAGGGCACGATGACGTCGACATCGCCCGCGAGATCGCCGCGGCCGCCGGCTGGCCCTGGACCCGCCTGGCCCTCCCCGACGACTGGCCCGAGCTGATGCCGACCCGGCTCGAGGAGGCGGTCGCTTGGGGCGACGGCCAGCTCGAAGTGCTCCAGATGGCCGACGTGATCGAGGGCCACCGGCAGAAGGCGGCGACCGAGACGCTGCTCCTCAACGGCGGCGGCGGCGAGCAGTTCCGCGACTACGCCTGGAACCAGGAGCTGACCGCCGCCAACCGCTCGACCGAGGTCAACTTCGACCGCATCCTCGCCTGGCGGGCGCTGGGGCCGCTCGACCTCTCGGTCTTCCGCGCGGACCCGACGCCGGCGGTCGCGGCGGCGATCCGAGCCGACCTCGAAGGCCGGGTCGAGCCCTACGCCGGCACCCCGAACACCTTCCAGTGCGACCTGATCCACGCCCTGCGCAACAGCGGCCACTTCGGCGCCTACCAGGCCGGCGCCGCCGGCTGGATCCACATGGAGCTGCCCTTCTACCTGAAGTCGGTCTTTGCCACCGCGATCTCCGCCCACCCGCGCCACCGCAGCTTCCACCGCCTGATGCGGGCGATGAACCGCCTGCTCGACCCGCGCCTTGCCGCGATCCAGACCAAGACCGGCGGCCCGGCGGAACCGATGCACTTCACCAACCTCTACCGCTTCACCCCCTACGTCTGGCGACGCGGCAAGCGCTTCGGCTCACGCCTGCAGGGCCGGGTGATGGGCCAGGGTCCGGGCGGCGAGGAGCCGACCGAGCGCGAGCTCGCCCGCGCCGCCGCGGTCGCCGCGCTGCGAGCCGCAGGCCGACTCGACCCGGCGCAGATGCGCTCCGCCGCGCTCTACGAGCCCAAGGCGCTGGAGAACGTGCTCGCGCAGGCAGAGGTTGGCGCCCCAGGCGTCGACTGGGCCCTGGTCGGCCGCCTGCTGACCGCCGAGCTGGCGCTGGCGGCAGTCGACGCCGGGATCGAGGGCTGACCTCGCCATTCCCGCATTTGCGTCATAACCGTAGCCTTGCAGGCGTCATATCGGTAGTGTAGAAAGCGTCAAATTGGTAGTTTAGGACTATGGTGGACGCGCCCTATCCGTACTCGCCAAGAGTTGTGGATGACGAGCTCGACGAGCTAACCGCCTCCCTGCCAGCGGTGGCAATCGTTGGCGCGAAAGGAGTCGGCAAGACGGCTGCGGCGATGCGACGGGCAGCCACCATCCACGCCCTCGACGATCCCGGCCAACGCACCGTCGCCCAGGCCGATCCCGAGCGCCTGCTGGACTCCGACCCGCCGATGCTGATCGACGAGTGGCAGTACGTGCCCGAGTGCTGGGATCTCGTGCGGCGCACCGTCGATGCCGGCGCCGATCCCGGCCGCTTCCTCCTCACCGGCTCGGCATCCCTGGCGGGGGTGGAGACTCACTCCGGAGCGGGTCGAATCGTCAGCGTCCGGATGCGGCCATTAGCCCTGTCGGAGCGCGGTTTGCAGCAGTCCTCCGTCAGCCTTCGCGAGCTGCTGCGCGGTGCGCACCCGCCGCTGCATGGACGCACCGCCGTGAGGCTCGACGACTATGTCAGCGAGATCCTCCGCTCCGGTTTCCCCGGCATGCGCCGACTCTCCGGCCGGTCGCTGCGGGCCCAGCTCGACGGCTACCTCGACCGGATCATCGACCGCGACTTCCCGGAGCTCGGCCATCCGATTCGCAACACCGCCGCGCTGCGGCGCTGGCTGACCGCATACGCCGCCGCTTCCTCCACCACCGCATCCTTCGAGACGATCCGCGACGCCGCCACCGGCGGTCAGGGCGAAAAGCCGGCCAAGACCACCACCCAGCCTTACCGGGACGTCCTCGAACGTCTCTGGATCGTCGACTCTGTCCCTGCCTGGGCGCCAACCCGCAATCGAATCCGGCGTCTCTCAAGCCCTCCGAAGCACCAGCTCGCCGATCCGGCGCTGGCGGCGCGACTCCTCGGACTCGATGCCGACGCGCTTGTCTCCGGAGGGGACGTAGGTCCGCCGATCCCGCGGGACGGGACCCTGCTCGGCGCCCTGTTCGAGTCCCTCTGCACCCTCACGCTGCGGGTCTACGCCCAGGCATCGGAGGCACGGATCTTCCATCTACGTACGAGCGGCGGAGAGCATGAGGTCGACCTGATCGTCGAGCGCGAGGACGGTCGCGTCATAGCGATCGAGGTCAAGCTGACCCGCGAGGTCGGCGACGACGACGTGCGCCACCTCACGTGGCTCACGGAGCAGCTCGGGGAGTCGCTGATCGACGCCGTGATCCTCACCACCGGCGAACAGGCGTACCGGCGTCCGGACGGCATTGCGGTCGTGCCGGCGAGCCTGCTCGGCAGCTGACGAGGCCAGCTCAGCCGAGGTAGCGGCGGTACGCCTCGAGCGTCATCGCGCCGACCTGCTCCCAGCCGGCATCGGCTACCTGGGAGACGCCGTTACGGCCCAAGCTCCTCGGCCAGCCCGGGGGTGGTCAGGACTTCGACGATCGCCGCCGCCAGCGCCGGCGGGTCCTCGGCCGGGACCAGCCGGCCGCTGTCGCCGGCGACCAAATCCGGCAGGCCGCCGACGTCGGTGACGATCATCGGCCGGCCGTACTGCTTCGCTTCCGAGCCCACCCCGCTCTGGCTCGCCTGGCGGTAAGGGAGGACGACGCAGGTCGCCGCCTCGAAAAGGCCCGGCACCGCCTCCTCGGGGATGTGTTCGTCGCGCAGCGTCACCCGCGCGTCGTCATACACCGGGTGCGGCTCGATCTGGCCCGAGCCGGCGACGGTCAGGGTCGTCTCCGGCACCTGCTCCCAGACCGCCGGCATCGCGTCGAGCAGCGTGTCGAGGCCCTTGTAGTGGGAGATCCGGCCGAAGAAGAGGAGCGAGGGCGCGGCCGGCAGCGGGGTCGGTGCCGGCGCCGCGAAGCCGTGGGGGACGACCGCGGTGGCGTGCTTGACGTCGCCGAGCGCCCGCAGTTCGTCGATCAGCACGTCGGAGTGGGCGAAGATCAGGTCGGCGTGTTTGCGCAGGTGGCGGCGCACGGTGAGGATCCGCCAGGTGGTCTGCGGGTCCCCCGGGTGCGGCGCCGGATCGTGCACCGTCAGCGCATAGCGCTTCCACGGGTAGCCGCCGGCGACCGCCAGCCGCATGTCGTGGGTCAGCGAGTCCTGGATGTGGACGTACTCCGGCCCCCAATGCGCCAGCGAGCGCCGCAGCTGCCCAACTTCGCGTAACCGCTTCGGGTCACGGACCCGGCCGCCGATCTCAAGGTGGCGCGCCCGCCCGTCGAGCATCTCGGTGACGAACTCGCGCATCGCCCCCGGCTCGCCGCCGAACTCGAGGTCGTGGTCGCGGCTCAGCAAGATCACCTCGCAGCCGACGTCGGCAAGCCCCCGCGCCAGGCCCGCCGTGTACTTGACGAACCACTCGCAGGCGAGCAGCACCTTGGGACGCTCGGCGCTCATGCCGGCCTCGCCCTGCCGCTCAGCTTGGCGCGGATGAAGCCGGTGCTGAGCTTCTCGGGCAACATCTTCATCCGGCTGCCGAGCAGCCAACAGACGACCGCGTAGACGCCACCGGTGGCGAGCGCGCCGAGCAGCGCCGGCAGCCGCGAGTCGGGGATGTCGACGCCAATCACGTAGATCGCCGCGAAGGGTATGGCGACGAGCACCGAGAGGGCGACCGGCGGCCCGACCGCGAGGCGGAAATCGCGCCAGCCGAAGCCGTAGCGCCGGTGGAAGCGGATCAGGAAGACGGCGCTGGCGACGATCTCGGCGCAGACGGTGGCGATCAGCACCCCCCAGAGGCCCCAGATCGGCGCCACGATCAGGGTCGAGGAGACGTTGAGGACGACGACCAGGAAGGCGGTCTGGGCGACCAGCCCCGGGTGGCCGTCGCTCATCACCAGGGTCATCGCGACCCCGGTGGTCAGGCTGCAGGCGAAGGCAAGCGAGAGCAGGACGACGATCTGGTCGGTTTCCGGCGGCCGCTCGCCGAGCCAGGCGACGAGCAGGAACGGGCAGCTGACGCAGAGCGCGCCAAACAGCGGCAGCGCGATCGAGAGCGTGCGCTGGGTGTAGCGGGCGTAGAACTCCTCGATCACGGCGCGGCCGCGCTCGACGATCTCGGCGGTCGCGGTCGGGATCAGCGCCGAGAGCGTCATCGTCCCGAAAGCGAGGACCCCCTGGACGACCCGGTTGGCGATCTCGTAGGCGCCCGCCGTAGTCGGACCCAGCATCGCCGCGATGATCACCTTGTCGGTCTGAACGTTGACCAGCTCGGCGACGGTGACCAGCTGGCTCTTGAGGCCGAAGGAGACGATCTCCCGCGCCCGTCCCAACTGCGGCCGCCGCAGGTATGGCCGCCGCCAGCTCCAGACCAGCGCGATCAGTGCCAGGAAGATCCCGACCACCGCCGCCCCGACCTGGACCAGCGCATAGTCGGTCAGCTTGGTGCTGAGGATCAGGATGACGAGGCTGCCGACGAAGTTGACGATCCCGGCGACGACCAGCGCCAGGTTCGGGGCGTCCATCTGCCGTAGCCCGACCGGGACCGCGTTGATCACGGAGACCAGCAGGGCCGAGATCAGGATCCCGACCGAGCAGAGCAGGACGACCCGCATTTCGTCGGTGCTGAGGACGCCGAGTGAGTCGTGCAGGATCGGCGCCGCGACGAAGGCGGCAGCGAAGACCACGGCGCCGATCGCGACCACCGCCACGACCCCGATCGCCAGCGACTCCTCGATCGCGCCGCGGTCGCCTTCGGCGTCGTAGAGGGCGACGAAGCGCGCCAGCGAGCGGGTGATGCCGAGGTCGAGCAGCTTGGCGTACTGGGCGATCGCCCCGGTCACCGCCCAGACCCCGAACTGGGCGAGGCCGAGCTGGCTGAGCATCACCGGCGCGAGGATGAAACTGAGCCCGAAGCTGACCACGGTCGGCGCCGACTGCGCCGCCGTGTTGCGGAACAGGCTGCGTTCGCGGCCGCGCCGTCCCGGAGCGCGCCGCGCCTTGCCGCCGCCGCCCTCGGCCTCGCCGCTGCCGTCGCTCACAACGCCGCTCCGGCGGCCGCGACCACCGCAAGCGCGGCTTCGAAGCCGCTCAGCGAGCGCTCCCAGGTAAAGCGGCGCAGGCGCTCGGCCCCCGCTGTGGCGAGCCGCAGCCGCAGCTCCTCGTCGTCGAGCAGGGCGAGCGCCCCGGCGCCGAGCTCGCCGACTCGCTCGGGCGGCAGGACAAGCGCCGTCTCGCCATCGAGCGCGAACTCGCGGCTGCCACCGTTGTCGAGGGTGACGAGGGCGGCGCCGCAGAGGAGCGCTTCGCTCGCCGGCAGCCCCCAGCCCTCGGAGCGGCTCGCCTGGAGGAAGACCGAGCAGGAGTTGAACAGCTCGCGCAGTCGCGCTGCCGAGGGCAGCTGCTCGTACTCGACCCACGCGGGCAGCGCGTCCGGCCGCGGCGCGGTGCCGAAGAAGAAGGCGCTGACTTCGGGGCGGCGCTCACGCACCGCCGCCATTGCGGCGATCACGTCGGCGCAGCCCTTGGCCGGCGCCGAGCTCCAGATCGCGCCCAGCCGCGGCGAGCGCTCGGCCGGCGGCCGGTCGATCCCGAGCCGCTCGAGATCCATCCCGAGCGGCACTCGCGTGGTCCGCTCGGCCTCCCCCAGCTCGGCGGCGATCTGCTCGAGCCAGCCCGAGATCACAACCTTGCGGAGCGGCAGCTGCCAGGTCTCTCGCACCCGCTCGACCTCGCCGTCCCAGGTCTCGTAGCCCTGTACGTAGTAGGCCCCGCCGCCACGCTCGGCGACCGCCGCCGCGACCAGCGGCGCCGTGTGCCAGGCGGTGGCGATGGTGACGTCGGCGGCCGGGATCGCCGTCGCCGAGGGGTAGGAGACAGCGAGCATCCGCACCCGCGGGTCGAGCTCAAACCAGGGCGCCAGACCGGCACCGCCGTGGCGCGATGCCCGCGTCGCCCAGATCCGCCCCCGCACCGCCTCGGCCAGCGACCCCGCCGGCTGGCAGTCCCAGGGATGGACGACGCTGACCTCGTGCCCGCGCTCCACCAGCCGATTCGAGTACTCGTAGACGACCTTGAAGCCGCCGGTCGGGCGGCCGCTCGCCGAGGGCAGTAGGAAGACGATCCTCACGGCCCCGAACCCCACTTCCCAGGTAGCGCGCAATCCCGCTGGTGACGCCGATCGACACCTATAATGACGCGGTGTCGGGGCGGCCGCGAAAAGTGCTTCTGGTCGTCAACTGGTTGAAACCGGGCGGCGCCGAGGTCCAGCTCACCCACCTCGCCGAAGGCCTTGCCAAGTCGGGCCACGAAGTCACCCTCTGCTGCATGAACGACGCCTTCGTCGACGTCGAGTCGTTGCGCGAGGCCGGCGTGGAGATCGTCTCGCTTCATGCGGAAAGCCGGTTCGCCCGGATGCGCAAGGTGCCCAAGCTGCGCCGCCTCGCTCGCAAGTCGGAAATCGTCCACTGCACGATATGGGACGCCAGCCTCTGGGGGCGCATCGCGGCAATCCTCGCCCGCCGGCCGGTCGTCGTCGCCGATCACGCCACCGACCGCCGGGTCCACACCTCGGCCAAGGGGGCCTCGCGGGAAAGCTGGGTCGCCCTCCACAACAAACTGCTCGACCCCTTCACCTTCGCCACCGTCTCGGTCGCAGCCACCCAGCGGGCGGTGCTGCTGAACGAGGGGGTCGACCCATCGAAGATCGTCTACATCCCCAACGGGCTGCCGATCGCCGAGATGAAGGCGGCCGCCGCGGCGGGCCCGCCACGCTCGGAGTTCGGGATCCCCGACGATGTCCCGACGGTGATGCAGGTCGGCGTCTTCCGCGAGGAGAAGAACCAGATCGGCGCGATCGAGGCGGTCGCCGGGATGCGGGAAAAGGGCTCGGATGCGCACCTGATTCTTGTCGGCGATGGACCGAACAAACCTGAAGTCGACAAGCGCGCTGCCGAGCTCGGCGCCGAGGACTGGGTCCACTTCCTCGGGATGCGCGCCGACGTGCCGGCGATGCTCTCGCTCGCCGACGTCCTGGTCCAGCCCTCGCACGCTGACGCAATGCCGCTCAGCGTGCTCGAGGCGATGGCGGTCGGCGTCCCGGTCGTCGCCACCGCGGTCGGCGACGTGCCGGCGATGCTCGCCGGCCGCGCCGGGCTGACCGTCCCGGCCGAAGACCAGGACGCGCTCGAAGCGGCGCTCGGCGAGGTTCTCGCCGACCCGGCGAGACGCGCCGAGATGGGCGCCGCCGGCGAAGAGATCGCCGCCGCCCGCGACTCCTCGAAGATGATCGACTCCTACGAAGCGCTGTTCGAGGCGGCGCTCGGCGATACCACCCCGACGGTCGCGGTGGCGACGTGAACGACGCCCTGCGCTCGCCCTTCGGCGCCTGGGACCGGCTCCTCCTCACCCGCGTCGGCCAGGTCCTGATCGGCGTCGTCACCGGCGCCGTGATCGGCGCGATCGTCGCCTCGCAGCAGAAAATCATCGTTGTCCTGATCGGTGCCATCGTCGGCGGGCTGATCGTCTCGATGGCGCTCACCCATCCGGCCCGCGCCTTCGTCGCGCTGGCGGCGATCACGGCGCTGATCCCCACCTACGCAGCGCCGGCGGTCGGCTCGATCCTCTTCATCCCGGCCGGCGCCCTCGCCTGGGCGATCGCCGCGGCGATGATGTGGCGCAACGCGATCGAGCGCGGCGTCCCCTTCCGCCCGACCGCGATCGACATCCTCGTCGCGATCTTCTTCCTGCTGATGTGGATCTCGCTCTCGTTCTCCGAGCAGGCGAAATCGCAGGAACTGCAGAACGACCTCTTCGCCTGGCTCGGCCCCTACCTAGCGACCCGCCTGCTGCTCTCCGAGGTGAAGCGCCCGGTCGTCGTCATCGCCGCCGCTTTCGCCCTGGTGACGGTAATCGTCGCCCCCTTCGCGCTGCTGGAGACGATGGGGGTCAAGAACCTCTTCTCCAACCTCAAATTCAACAGCGCCGAGGCCGATGCTTTCGGCAACGAACAGCTGCGGCTCGGCGCGGTCCGCGCCCAGGCCTCCTTCGGCCACCCGATCGCGCTCTCGATGTGGGTCTCCGTCTCGGCCCTGCTCTCGCTGGCGATGGCGATCTACGCGCGGACGCCGAAAGAGCGCTGGCTCTGGGTGGCGCTGGCGGCGATCGGGGTCGGGGTGCAGGTGATGACTTACTCGCGCACCGGCTGGCTGATCATCGTCTTCGGCGTCTTCCTGCTCGCCCTCACCACCGCGGTGCGGGCGGCGCGCAAGCGGCTCAGCTGGGTGATCGGCGTCGCCGGCGTAGCCATCTTCGCGCTGATGCTGAGCGGCAACGCGCCGAGCGCGCTGCAGATCATCCCCTCTTCCGGCAGCAGCGGCGGCACCGCCGAAGAAGCGGCCAACTTCCGCAACTCCGGCGGCTACCGCGAAAAGCTCCTCGAACGGGCGCTCGAACCGGGCGTGCTCGGCCTCTGGGGCAACCCCTTCAACAAGGTGACGCCGGCCGTGAGTTCGACCAACAGCGCCACCGACAACGCCTACATCATCCTCGCCGACACCTGGGGGCTGATCCCGACCTTCGCCCTCTTCGCGGTCGCCGCCGGCCTCTTGATGGCGATCGCGCTGGCTCGCCAGCGGGACGCCGGGCCGCTAGTGGCGCTGCCGATCGCCGCCCTGACCAGCCTCGCCGGGCTCTTCTTCGTCGCCTTCATCACCAACGAGCAGGTGATGATCTGGATCTTGATCGGCGCCGCCAGCGCCGCCTCGGAGCGGGCACTGCGGCGCAGCCGCGGCGAGTACGAGCCGGGCGAGGACCCCGAACGCCAGCAGGCGCTGGCGCTTGACCTACCGCCGGACCCCGAGGAGGAGGATCAGCGCTTGGCGGCGACGCCGGTGCGCTGGTAGTAGCTGTAGCGTTTGCGGTCGGGGTCGGTGAAGGTGGCGATGATCCCGGCCGGTTTCCGGCCCACCAGGTTGATCTGTTTGATGAAGTTGCGCGCGCCCTCGTAGGTGGTCCGCCGGACGCCGCCGACCACCAGGATCTCGGAGACGTAGGGCGCCAGCGCCAGCGCGTCGGAGACGACGCCGAGCGCCGGGCTGTCGATCACGACGACTTTGAAGCGGTCGTGCAGGTCCTCCATCAGGTGGCGCATCCGTTCGCTCTCGAGCAGCTCCGAGGGGTTCGGCGGCACCGGCCCGCTGGGCAGGACGGTCAACGGCCGCGGTTCCTCGGAGGCCGGCTCAGCGAGCTGGACGCGGAGCAGGGCCGAGTCGACGGGGGTGCCGGAGAGGACGTTGGAGAGGCCGACGACGGCGAGCCCGTTGGGGCCGCGGAACTCGCTCTCCTTGCGCAGGTCGGCCTCCAGCAGCAGCACGTCTTCGCCGACCTCGGCCATCGCCGCGGCGAGGCCCTGGGCGACGGTCGTCTTGCCGTCGCCGGGTTCGGCGCTCGCCAGCAGCACCGATTTCAGTTCGCGGTCGACGTTGAAGTAGCGCAGGTTGGTGCGCAGGATGCGGAAGTCCTCGGCCTCAGAGGACATCAGGATGCCCTTCAGGCCGAGGCTGGGGATGTCTTTGCTGCGCGCGACTTTGGCGATCAGCGGCGCCCCGTAGAGGTCTTCGAGCTCCTCGATGCTGCGCACCCGGCGGTCGATCCGCTCCATTAGCGCCGCCAATATGAAGCCCAGCACCAGGCCGATCACGATGCCGATGATGACGTTGCGTTTGGTCCGCGGCGAGGAGGGGGTGCTCGGTACCCCGGCGGGCTGGACCAGCTGCGTTTCGCCGGTCTGCAGCGCCTGTTCGACTTTCAGTTCGTTGAGCTGATCCTGCAGGTCGGCGCCCTGTTTGCTTTCGAGTTCTTCGGGGCTCAGTTCCGCCAGCGTGTTTTCGACCAGGTCGATCCCTTTCTGGATCTTCGACTGGTCGGTCTGCTTGCGGAAGGCGATGTAGGCGCGGCTGTAGCCGTTGGCGATCTGGGCGGCGCGTTCGGGAGAGGGGCTGGTCGCCTTGATGTTGACCACGTTCGCCTGGCCCTGGCCCGGTTCGGTGCTGACCGCGCCGAGCACTTCTTCGGCGCTCGTCCCGGCGCCCATTTCTTTCGCCGCCCGTTCGGCGACGACCCCGAGCTTCGAAAGCGCTTCGTTCGTTTCTTTCACGGTCCCGGGGGCGGCCGGGTTTTCTTCGCTTTCGAACAGCAGCGTCGCGGTCGCCGTGTAGAGCGTTTCTTTCGACGAGGAGACCAGGAATGCGACGAGCGGCACCGCGATCAGGGCGGCGAGGAAGATCAGCCAACGGCGGCGCAGTACGCGCAGGACGTACTCCAGCGCGCCTTCAGATTTGGCCATGCCGGGACCTTTCGTCGGCTGCATCGCGAAACCTTCCGTTTTCGCGCGCCTTGCGGATACCGCTCATCAGCGGCCTCGGAGCCGCCGCATCGCCTGCAAGACGAAGTGCGGCTCGAGCCGGCGGCTGCGCGCTCGCAGCGCCACCCGGCGTGCGCTCTCGCCGTTGTAGACGCCGACCCGCGGCCACTGCAGGGCGAGCGCCGGCGCCGGCCCGGTCGGGACCGTGACCGCAAAGCGGTAGCCGGCTTCGGCGGCCGCGCGCACGGCGCGGTCGTCGTAGTCGCTGTAGGGGTAGGCGATCGAGGTGCAGGGAGCTTCCATTCGCGCTTCGCATTCGCGGCGGGATTCGGTCAACTCGTCCTTAATCGGCTGTTCCGCGATTTTCGATAGCCGTGGATGGTTTTTGGTGTGAGAACCGATCTCCCAACCGGCCGCGGCGACCTCGCGCAACTCGTCCCAGCTCATACAGGCGAGCTCCGGCTCGTGCTCAGTCCCGAGCCAGACGTCGTACCCCTCCCACCCCATCGGCTTGCCGCTGTCCGGGTAGGCGGTGGGGACGAAGATGGTGCCCGGGACACCGAGCCGCGCCATCGCCGGCGCCGCCAGCTCGTAGACCGAGCGGTGGGCGTCGTCGAAACTGACGACCATCGTCTTCTCGGCCGGCGGCACGTCGAGCGCGTCGGTCAGCGTCGCGCCCTTGTAGCCGCGCTCGAGAAAGTGCTCGAGCTGGGCTTCGAAGTCGCCGGGCCGGACCGTGGTCGGGGCCGGCCAGGTCTCGCTGATCCCGTGGTAGCAGAGGACCAGCAGATCTGACATCGCCGACCCCGTCAGCGCCCCTACTCGCCCGGTTCTTTGCGCGGCACCAGCACCAGCCGCTTGAACTCGGCGACGAGAACGCCGTCCTGGTTGAGAACGCGAGTGTGGACTTTGACCGTGCCGCGGTCCGGTTTCGATTTCGAGGGCCGCACGTCGAGGACCTCGGTCTCGCAGAACAGGGTGTCACCGTGGAAGACCGGATTCGGGTGGCTCAGTTCCTCGGTCGCCAAGTTGGCGATCGCCTTGCCGGAGACGTCGGAGACCGACATCCCCAGCGCCAGCGAGTAGACCAGCGGCCCGACCACGACGTTGCGACCCTGCTGCGAGCCCTGCGCGTAGACATCGTTGATGTGGAGCGGGTGGTGGTTCATCGTGATCAGGCAGAAGAGGTGGTCGTCGGCCTCGGTCACGGTCTTCGCCGGCCAGTGCTTGTAGATGGCGCCGACCTCGAACTCCTCGAGGTAACGGCCGTAGGAGTGCGCCCCGCTCGCCTCGCGCTCGGCCTGGTCGGTGGTCAGCTCGTACGTCTCGGTCATGCTTTGCTCGGTCTCCCTTCGGTTTGCCGGCGGGATGCTATCCGGCGGCGCGGGACGCTAGGGACCAGGGTTTGCGTCGAGGGGGTCTGGGGGTCGCTCAGGCGAGTTGAGTCGCTCGCCCCTGCGGGGCTCTGCTCCGATGTTGGTGCGCGCCTTCGGCGCGCAGGAGACAGATTGCATATCGCCGCTTCGCGAACACTCGCCTGAGCGACCCCCAGACCTCCTCGAAGGAGAGTCCGGTCTAAAGCGGAGGCCCCAGGGTTCAGGACACTCCGATTTTTCGGAAAGCTGACAAGGGACGAAAGCTGGCTGGCCAGATCCCATCGCCGGACCGTTCGTCGTTTGTCCCGCTAGGCGGGCAGAAGGACGAACGCCCTTGTCAGGTGGGGGAAATTGGTGGCCGCCTGCCGCCTGCCCCCGCCAACCCAGCCCATAGACTCGCCGCCATGAGAATTGGGATCGTCGGGCTCGGTTATGTCGGGCTGCCGCTCGCTGTCGCTTTTGCCGAGGCCGGCCATGAGGTAATCGGCGTCGACGCCAACCCGGAGCGGGTCGAGGCGTTGAACGACGGCCACAGCTATGTCGAGGACGTGCCGAGCGCGGCGATCGACGGGGTTGGCGGGCGGC
The DNA here is from genome assembly GCA_963729055.1 of uncultured Actinomycetes bacterium. Classification (GTDB taxonomy): domain Bacteria; phylum Actinomycetota; class Thermoleophilia; order Solirubrobacterales; family 70-9; genus VAYN01. Next base: position 868,113 of record CAVSMQ010000010.1, read on the forward strand.
TCGAGGCGAGCTCCGAGTACGACGTGTTGGCCGAGTGCGAGGCGGTCGTGATCTGCGTGCCGACGCCGCTTTCGAGCTCGCGCGAACCAGACCTTGCTTACGTCCTCGCCGCCGCTGAAGGTCTCGCCGGCGTCCTCCGCGAGGGCCAGCTGGTGGTGCTCGAGTCGACCACCTACCCGGGAACGACCCGCGAGCGGTTGCTGCCGATCCTCGAGCGCTCGGGGCTCGAGGTCGGCGAGGGCTTCCACCTCGCGTTCTCGCCGGAGCGGATCGATCCCGGCCGCACTGACTTCACGGTGCGGACCACGCCGAAGGTGGTTGGCGGGATGACCGAGGCCTGTGCCGAGCGCGCCCGCCAGCTCTACGCGACGATCGTCGACCAGGTGGTGGTCGTCTCGACCCCGGAGGCGGCCGAGCTCTCGAAGCTGCTCGAGAACATCTTCCGCTCGGTCAACATCGCCCTCGTCAACGAGCTCTCGCAGCTCTGCGACCGGCTCGGGATCGACGTCTGGGAGGTGGTCGACGCCGCCGCCACCAAGCCGTTCGGGTTCATGCGCTTCGATCCCGGGCCGGGGATGGGCGGCCACTGCCTCCCGGTCGATCCCTTCTACCTCGCCTTCAAGGCCCGCGAGGCCGACTTCTACCCCGAGTTCGTCGAGCTGGCGGGGAAGCTCAACCAGACCCAGCCGGCCTTCTGCGTCGAGCGGATCTCCCGCGCCCTGAATGACGCCGGCAAACCAGTGCGCGGCTCGCGGGTGCTGGTGCTGGGCGCCAGCTACAAGGCGGGGATCGGCGACACCCGCGAGTCGCCGGCCTTAAAGATCATCCGGCTGCTGCGGGAGCGCGGTGCTGAGGTCTCCTACCACGACCCCCACGTGCCGGAGCTGCCGCAGCTCGACCTGCGCTCGGTGCTGCTCAGCGAGGCCCTGCCCGAGGCCGACCTGGCGGCGATCGTCACCGCCCACCGCGAGATCGACTACGCGGCGCTGGTCGAGGCGGCGAAGCTGGTGATCGACTTCCGCGGCGTCACCCGCGAGCTCTCCGCCGAGAACCTGCTGCGGCTGTGAGCGAGCGCACGGCCGGCGGCGCTCTGTACGAGACCCTGCTGGTCGCCGAGGAGCGGCCGGTGGCGCTCGAGCGGCACCTGCAGCGGCTGGCGCGCAGCTCCCGCGACCTCTACGGCGCCGAGCTGCCGCCGCAGCTGGCGGCCGACGCGATCACGGCCTGCGCCGGCGTCACCCTCGGCCGCGAGCGAATCGACGTCCGCTTCGGTGCCGAGGGCGGCGTCGAGTGGGAGGCAGTGGCGACCGCGATCGATCCGGCCGAGTTCTTCCCGCGCTGGGAGCGCGGGGCCAAGCTATGCAGCGTCGAAGCGCCGCAGTGGTCGGGCGCCCACAAGCTCGCCGACCGCGACTGGCTCAATGCCAAGGAAGCCGAGCTCGGCGAGGCGGTGCCGCTGTTGATCGGTGCCGACGGCACCGTGCTCGAGGCCGGCCGCGCCAACGTCTTCGCGATCCTCGACGGTGCCCTGGCGACGCCGCCGCTCGACGGCCGGATCCTCCCCGGCACCGCCCGCGCCGCGACCGTCGAGCTGGCCGGCGAGCTCGGCATCGAGGTCGCCGCCCGGCCGTTGCGCCCCGAGGACCTGCAGCGCAGCGGTGAGGTCTTCCTCACCTCCTCGGTACGCGGCATCCGCCCTGCCCGCTCACTCGACGGAGAGCCGCTTGGCGGCCACGCGACCACCGACCGCCTAGCCAACGAGCTGCGCCGCCGCTGGCTCGAAGACTGAGCCGGCCGATTGGCGCCTTTTGCATCCCTGGGATGTAAAAGGCGCCAACGGCCGGGCGAGCGCTCCTAGCTAGGAGCCGGTGCGGGTGCGGGTCTGGGTTTGACCCTGAGTGCGGGTCTGGGTCTGGCCGCGGGTCCGCGTGTGGGTGTTCGAATTGGTCCGGGTGTCGTTGTCGCGGGTGGTGCCACGGGTCGAGGCGCCCGGGCGGCTGGTGTCGTCGGTGGCGTCGCGGGCACCGGTGCGGGTGTGGGTGCCGGTGCCGTCGTTGTCGGCGCGACCGTCTCGCCCGGAGCCGCCACTGGTGTTGTCGTCGTCGCTGCCGCCCGATCCGGGGCCGCTGCTGTCGTCGTCATCGTCGCTGCCGCTCGAGCCGGGGCCGCTGTTTGGGCCCTTGGCGAGGGCGGCGGGTGCGTCGCCGAAAAGACCGGTCGAGCTCGCCGCCAGGTAGAGCGGGAAGGCCGCGAGGACCAGCAGGGCGAGCAACGTGGCGCCGAGGCGGCGCTGCGTCGAAGCCTCTTCACCCCCGATCGTCGCGTCGTCCCCCTGCAGGGCGGCAAAGATTCGCGCCGCCGCGGGGACGCGGTTCTTGGGATCTCGCTCGGGCATCGGAGCTCCTTTCATCGGTTTACCCATGTCACCCCTTGAGACACAGGCCGCGAGCAAGGATCACGCGAGCGCGCGAAATCGGCTCAGCCGGGGCTCAGATCTCGATCGGGCCGCGTTTGCCGATGCCCATCTTGCGCGGCAGCGCGGCGATCAGCGGCTCGAGCCGCTCGATCGCCTCAGCGCAGCTCGGCCGCTGGCTTGGATCGCGCGCCAGCAGCTCGAGCAGCAAGCGCCGCAGCTCGGCCGGCGTCTCGGCCGGCAGCTCAACCGGGCCCTCGCGCAGCTGCGGGAAGCGGCGGTCGCCCTCGGCGCCCGGTTCGGGCTCCATGAACGGCTTCGTCCCGGCGATCGCGTGGAAAAGGGTCGCCCCCAGGCCCCAGGCGTCGGCGGCAGGCCCGATCGGCTCCCCGGCGAAGTCGCCGCCGCACTGCTCCGGCGCCATGTAGGCGTCGGTGCCGATCGGGCCGCTCGTCTCGGCGGCGCGCTCGAGGGTGCGGGCGATGCTGAGGTCGACCAGCCGCGGCGGCACGCCCATGATGATGTTGTCCGGCTTGACGTCGAGATGGACCCAGCCGCTCTGCGCCATGTACTGCAGGGCACCGGCGACGTTCGCCGCCAGTGGCAGCAGCTGCAGCAGCGGGATCGAGCCGTCGCGGCGGATCAGCCGTCGCAGCGACGGACCGTCCAGGTGCTCGATCAGCAGGTGGGGCCGGGGGCCGTCGAGCACCGCGTCGAAGCGCCGCACCAACATCGGGTGGGCCAGCGCGCCCAGTGCCTCCGCCTCGCGGCCGAGGTCGCGCAACGCCTTCTCCTCCTCGACCCGGTCGGGCCGCAGCACCTTGGCGACGGCCAGAGCGTAGAGGCCCTCGTCCCAGACGAGGAAGACCTCGTAGAGGTTGCCGCCGCCGATCGCCTTCAGCACGATCCGCCCCGGCTGCAGCGCCTCTCCTTCCTCGAACTCCCAGCTCGCATGGGTGGACACGCCTGCAGGGTAGGCTTCCGATCAGGATGGCGTCGACGAAAGAGCTGATTGAGACTGCGGTCGACCGCTTCCAGCAGGAAGTGCCGGCGCTGCAGAAACTAAAGCTCATCTTCGGCCTCGAGCTGAAAGCCAAACACGACATCCAGCTCTACCGGGTTGAGCTGCCCGGCCCGAAGATCACCAAGGACCTCGCCCAGGACGAGCGGGTGCTGGTCGAGATCGACCGCCCGCAGTTCAACGAGCTGGCCGAGAAAGGGACGATCCGCAGCTACCGGCGGGCGTACGAGACGGGCCACATCAAGGCCAACGGCGACTCCAACGTCCTCAAGCTGATCGCCCAGGTGGTCGACCGGCAGGAAGCGCGCAACAAGCTTCGTAAAGTTCACTGAGGGCGGCGCCGATAAGAGACCGGCACGTACCGCTACTACCTAGTATTGAGTAGCAGCCAATGCCGGCTCCACAGCAACATCCCGAAGAGACACGTCGACTGGCGGCGCTCCACGCGCTCGACATCCTCGACAGCGAACGCGAGGAGCGCTTCGACCGGCTGACCCGGCTGGCCCAGCGTGTCTTCAAGACCCAGGCGGCGCAGGTCAACCTGCTCGACCGCGAGCGGGTTTGGTTCAAGTCCTCGCTCGGCTTCCCCGGTGAGGAGGGGGCGCGCAGCACCAGCTTCTGCGGCCACACGATCCTCGAACCGGGGACGACCGTGGTCGGCGACGCGACCTGCGACGAGCGTTTCCTCGACAACCCCTTCGTCAACGGCGATCCCAACATCCGCTTCTACGCCGGGCACCCGATTACTGCACCCGGCGGCGAGCCGATCGGGACCTTCTGCATCTTCGACGACTCGCCCCGCGACGCCACCGATTTCGACCAGGAGACGTTGCAGGAACTGGCGGCGATGGCCGAAGCCGAGATCGCCTCGCTCTCACTGGCGATCGGCGACGAGCTGACCGGCCTCTCCAACCGACGCGGCTTCGAGATGCTCGGCGCCCGGCTGCTCGAAGCGGCGCGGCGGGTCGGCTTGCCGGTCACCGCGGTCTACGCCGATCTCGACAACATGAAGCCGATCAACGACCGCTACGGCCACGACGCCGGCGACCGGGCGCTGATCGAGACGGCGACGATCCTCAGCTCGGTGCTGCGCAACTCCGACCTCCTCGCCCGCCTCGGCGGCGACGAGTTCTGCGCGGTGCTGGCCGGTGCCGAAGCTAGGGAAGCGGTGGTCGCGGCGGGTTGGATCGAGGAGGCCTTGCGGGCTCGAAACGCCGCCACCGAGGAGCCGTTCGAGCTGGCGATCAGCGTCGGCATGGCGGAAGCGGACCCCAACAAGGTGATCGAGCTCTGGGACCTGACTGCCGCTGCCGACGCGGCGATGCTCGCCGCCAAGCGGGCCAAGAAGGCCAGCCGCAACGGCGCTGAGACCGCCGGCAGCGAGCGCCGCTAGGGGCGGCGCTAGATCTTGTAGCGCTGCAGCAGCTTTTTGCCGATCACCATGCGCTGGATCTCGGAGGTTCCCTCGCCGATCAAGAGCAGCGGCGCGTCGCGGTAGAGGCGCTCGATCTCGTACTCCTTCGAGTAGCCGTAACCACCGTGGATGCGGAAGCATTCCTCGACGCACTCCTTGCCGGTCTCGGAGGCGAGCAGCTTCGCCATCCCCGCCTCGAGGTCGGAGCGTTGGCCGGCGTCCTTCATCCGCGCCGCTTTGCGGGTGACAAGGCGGGCGGCCTCGATCTTGGTCGCCATGTCGGCGAGCTTGAACTGGATCGCCTGGTGCTGGGCGATCGGCTTGCCAAAGGTTTTCCGCTCCTGGCTGTAGCGCAGCGCCAGTTCCAGCGCCCGCTGGGCGATGCCGACGCCGCGGGCGGCGACGTTGACGCGCCCCACCTCGAGCGCGTCCATCATCTGCGAGAAGCCCTGGCCGACGCCGTCAGGGCCGCCGAGCACCCGCTCCGGCGGGCACTTGTAGCCGTCGTAGACGAGCTCGGTCGACTCGACGCCCTTGTAGCCCATCTTCTTGATTTTGGGCGGAACGGTGAGGCCGGCGTACTTGCCCTCGTTTACTTCCTTCCAGGGCTCCTTCTCGGTGATGAAGCAGGTCATCCCCTTGTAGGGCGGATCGGCTTTCGGGTCGTTCTTCATCAGCACGAAGACGACGGCCGAGCCAAGCCCATTCGTCACCCACATCTTCTGCCCGTTCAGCTCCCAGTTGCCGTCGTCGCCCTGCTTGGCGGTCGCCTTGATTCCCTGCACGTCGGAGCCGACCTCGGGCTCAGAGAGCGAGAAGGCGGCGCGGATCTCGCCGGTCGCCATCTTCGGCAGGAAGTAGTCCTTCTGCTCGTCGGTGCCGAACTTCATCAGCAGGTAGGAGCCGATGAAGTGGGTGTTGACGACGCCGGAGATCGAGATCCAGCCGCGCGAGAGCTCCTCGACGATCATCGCGTAGGTGGCCAGATCGAGGCCCATGCCGCCGTACTCTTCGGGGATCGTCACCCCGAACAGGCCGAGCTCCTTCATCTGCTCGACGATCGGCTCCGGGAACTCGTCCTCGTGGTCGTAGTGCTCGGCGTTGGGGATGATCTGCTCGTCGGCGAACTGACGGACCATCTCCAGGATCGCCTGCTGGTCCTCGGTCACTTCGCGGTACGCGGCGGTGTCTACGGCCATTTCTCCTCTGCCTGTTGGGCGGTTTTTCGGGGTTGCTGAAGGTTATCCCGCAAAGAAAAGGGCCGCGCCGAGGGATCCTGCGATCCCCCGGCGCGGCCCGGTCACCCGGAGCCGTGTTCGGCTACTCGGTGTACGTCGCCGAGAAGCGAGCCGAGCTCCATTTGCTCGGACTGCCTTCCGGGTTCGCCTCGAGCGAGATCAGGTCGCCGGCCGCAAACGTCACGGTCGACGCGCTCGAGCACGTTTTCGAACTCGATCCTTCGATTTTGCAGGTGACGCCCGTGCTGCTCCCGTTCTTCCGGATCGAGAAGACGTAGTTCCGGCTGCTGCCGGGAGCGGTGTTGATCGCGACCTGCAGGTTGCCGAGGGTGCCGGCAACCGGAGCGACGAACTGCACGTTGCCCTCGGTGGTCGAGGTGCTGCTGACGAACGGACCGAAGTAACTGTTGTTGGTGCTGCTCGATTCGTTCGAGGTGCTGGCGGCCAGGATCGACCGGGTTAGGCCGTTCGTCCCGGCAGGACCTTGGGTGCCAACCAGCGAGGTGCCGGTGCCCCAGTTGCCGGCCTGCTTCGGGCCGTAGATTTTCGAGGCGACGGTGTCGATGTAGAAGTCGCCATCGACGCCTTTACCGGCGCTCGGAGCGCCGCTGCCATTCAGCACCGTCTTGCCGTCGGTGCCGGCAGGACCCTGCGAACCGGTGTCGCCTTTCGAACCCTGCGCACCGGTAGCACCGGCGTCGCCTTTCGGGCCCTGTGAACCGGTGGCACCGGTATCGCCTTTCAGGCCCTGCGGACCCTGGGCGCCGGTGTCGCCTTTCGGACCCTGCGGACCGATCTCACCCTGCGGACCCTGCTCACCCTGCAGACCCTGCTCACCTTTCGGACCCTGCGGACCGATCAGCGACATCGATTTGGTCCATTCGTCGTTGGCCTTCGGGCCGTAAAGCATGCCCGTGTCGGTGTCGAGGGCGAAATCGCCGTTGACGCCGAGTGAGTTGGGCGGGACGCCCTCACCGTTGAGAATCGTGTTCCCGTTGATGCCGGGGTCGCCTTTGGGGCCCTGGTCGCCTTTGCCGCCTTCGGGGCCGACCAGCGAGGTGCCGGTGGTGGGCCAGGCGCCGTCTTTCTTCGGACCGTAGATCTTCATCGTGCCGAGGTCGATCGCGAAGTCGCCGTTGAGGCCGACCTCGTCCGGCGGAACGCCGACGCCGCTGTGAATCGTGCGGCCGTCGAGACCGGGGTCGCCTTTCGGACCCTGAGCGCCGAGCTCGCCCTGCGGACCGATTTCGCCGGTCTCGCCTTTCTCGCCCTGCGGACCGATCGGGCCGGTGTCGCCTTTCTCACCTTTCTCGCCCTGGGGACCCTGGGCTCCGGTGTCGCCTTTCTCGCCCTGGGGACCCTGGGCTCCGGTGTCGCCTTTCTCGCCTTTCTCACCCTGCGGGCCCTGCGCACCCTGCGCACCGACCGCGCCGGTGTCGCCGGTGAGACCTTTCTCGCCCTGCGGGCCCTGCGGGCCGACCAGCGAGGTGCCCTGCTCAGGCCATTCGCTGTTGTCCTTCGGGCCGTACAGCTTGGCGTTGCTGGTGTCGATGTAGAAATCGCCGTTATCGCCAATCAGGTTGGACGGGGCGCCGTCACCATGGAGAACGGAGCGGCCATCGGCACCGGCCTCACCCACGGGGCCCTGCGGACCCTGGGGGCCGACCTCGCCGGGCACACCCTGCGGGCCCTGCGGACCCTCGGGGCCAGCCGCACCCTGCTCGCCTTTTGCACCCTGCTCGCCGATGTCGCCTTTATCGCCTTTCGGACCGACAGGACCAACCGGACCCTGCTCGCCAGCGTCACCTTTCTCACCTTTCGGACCGACAGGACCATCGGGACCGACCGGGCCTACATCACCCTGGTCACCCTTGTCGCCCTTCGGACCAGCGGGACCCTCCGGACCAGCGGGACCGGCGGCGCCATCCGCGCCTTTGTCACCAGCGGGTCCAGCAGGACCAGCGGGACCGGCGGAACCATCTGCACCTTTGTCACCAGCGGGTCCAGCGGGACCAGCGGGGCCGGCAGCACCATCCGCGCCTTTGTCGCCTTGCGGACCCTGCGGGCCAGCGGGACCGATCGGACCAGCGGGACCGGCCGGACCGGCAGCACCAGCGTCGCCCTTCTCGCCTTTCTCGCCCTGGGGACCCTGCGCACCAGCTTTGCCGTCCGCGCCCTGTTTGCCTTCGGCACCGGCCGCGCCGGCGTCGCCTTTAGCGCCCGACTGACCGCTGCTTTCCTGCACGCCGAGGACCCCCTGCGGGATCCCAGTCAGGACTTCAAGGGCCTTCTCGGTCGATTTACATTTGGCGCCGACGCCGGCGATCCGGACCGCGCCCTTCTTCAGGCCGCTCTTGGTAATGCAGAGCGTCATGGTCGACGGCGAGGAAGTGGCCGCCGCGGCCCACCCGGCTCCGAGCGCCAGCACCAGCATCGCCGTCACGGCGAGCGCGGCGATGGCCGAGCCGATCGTCTTGTGAGAGTTGAGAGTCATCAGTGTTCTCCTGAGTGTCGTTTCCGAAAGGAGCCACTGAGCGGCCCCCAATCCGCGGCAAGCTTCCTCTGCTGGGGCAGCTCTTTGGGAGAAGTTCGATAGGACATTTGGCTACTCAGGGGGCTTCTCCTAAAGGTCGGCTGTGACCCTTCCGAACCCCCCGCGAGCCTAGATCTGATGCGGAATCCGCCCCCTACCGTCGAGTCGTTTGGTGGCCTACCTAACTACCTGTAGAACAGACGTCCGGAATCGCGTCCGGCCGTCTGTCCACTCTCCGCTCCTGTGCGCGAGCGGGCGGGCGAAAAGTCCGATGAAGGTGGCGTGTCTGCCAAGTTCGCGACCCGCTTCGCCGTCCTCGCAGCCGTCTGCAGCCTCGCTTGCATCGGCGCCGCCAGCGCCAGTGCTGCCGGGCTAGTGGCGCCAGCGGGCACCTGCCCGGAAACGCCAGGCGGCGCCGCCTCGGAAGAGGCAACGATGCTCTGCCTGACCAACTACGCCCGCGCCCAGGCGGGCGAGACGGCGCTCGAACCGGCCGTCGCGCTGCAGGACTCGGCCGCCGAGAAGGCTGAAGACATCATCAATTGCGACAGCTTCAGCCACTTCGCCTGCGGGCGCGAATTCAACTACTGGATCCGGGCCAGCGGCTACCTCTCTACCGACTGCTGGCACGTCGGCGAGAACCTCGCCTGGGGCACCGGCAGCTTCGGCACGGTCAGCTCGATCTTCCGCGCCTGGCTGCGCTCGACCGAGCACCGCGAAAACCTGCTCGATGCCCGCTTCACCCAGGTCGGCATCGACCTCCGGGTGGGAAGCCTCGAAGGCGAGCGCGGCGCCCACATCTGGGCCCAGGCATTCGGCGCGCACTGCTGAGTGCTCTACTAGGGACGGGCGATGCGGATTCGAGGGCGGCGCTAGGGGGTCACCCTCCCCGGGCTGGGTTGCTCGCCAGGATCGAATCACGGCCGTCCGAGAGCGAGCGCCGGTGCGAGCAAGAGGACGCCGCTCCGGGGAGGGTGACCCCCTATCCCCGCCAACGGAACCAAGTCCGAAGGTTCGGGCACCCCCCTTTTCTTTTTGCTTCTTCTCCTTGAGGCGTTTGCGGCGGCGCGGGGTCGCTCCGAGTCTTCGGCCTATCCCGCGCTCCGGCGTAAGCCGTTGCACTTCTCCCCACCCTCTGCGTTTGTCCCCGCATACCGGGGACAAGTGCAACGGGTGGGGAGAAGTGCAACCGGCCAGAGCGGCGCGCGCCCCGAGCCCCCGGCGCTTGCTCGAAGCTTCAAACAAAGGGGGGTGGCCCCGAACCCTGGGACCCGTTTGTCAGCGCTCGATTCGAGAGTGAAGGGACGGGGTGCCTCCCCCCTGGACGGCGGCGTCCTCTTCCTCGCACCGGCGCTCGATCTCGGACGGCCGGCAATTCGATCCTGGCGAGCAACCCAGCCTCCAGGGGGGGAGGCACCCCGTCCCCCCTCGCGCATCTAGGGCGGACGCTTGCCTACGACCCGCTCAGGCCGGCGCCCGCTCGAACACCGTCTCGACGTCAACCCGCGGATCAATCGCCTGCATCGGCGCCCGCCCCTTGAGCAGGATCTCCTGGTACTCCTCCTCCTCGTCGGACTGCATCACGATCGCGCCGCCGACCCCGAGCGTCGTCCGCTCGCCGTCCATCACCACGGTGCGGATCACGATGTTGAGGTCGCAGCCGCCGCTCAGGCCGAGGTAGCCGATCGCCCCCGAGTAGACGCCGCGGGCGTCGCCCTCGAGCTGGTCGATGATCTCCATCGTCCGTTTCTTCGGGGCGCCGGTCATCGAGCCGCCGGGGAAGCAGGCGCGGATGCAGTCGGGCGGCTCGAGCTCCTCGCGCAGCAGGCCGCGCACCGTCGAGACCAACTGGTGAACGGTCTCGTAGCTCTCGATGTGCATCAGGTTCGGCACGTGGACGGTGCCGATCTCTGAGACCACGCCGAGGTCGTTGCGCAGCAGGTCGCAGATCATCAGGTTCTCGGCCCGTGACTTCTCGTCGGTGCGGAGCTCCTCGGCGAGGCGCACGTCCTCGGCCGGCTCGGAGCTGCGCCGCACCGTGCCCTTGATCGGTTTCGCCTCCGCCCAGCGGTCGCGGCCGATCGAGAGGAAGCGCTCCGGCGAGGAGCTCAGCACCGCCGCCTCCCCAACCCGCAGAAAGGCGGAGAACGGCGCCGGGTTAACCCGACGCAGGGTGCGGTAGAGCGGCAGCGGCTCGGGGCTGACCTCGGCGGTGACCTTGTTGGTCAGGCAGATCTCGTAGCTCTCACCCTCGATCAGCTGGCGCTTGCACTCTTCGATGTCGGCGATGTACTGCTGGTGGGAGCGGGCGAGCTCGAAGCGGACCGGCTCACGCTCGGTCGCCACCTCGCTCCACTCCGGCACCTCGATCGGCGGCAGCGAGGCGAGCCGCAGCGCCGTCTCGGCGATCCAGCGGTCGGTCGCCTCCGGCTCCGAGCGCGGGCAGATCCCGAGCACGTAGGTGGCCCCCTCGACGTGGTCGAAGGCGATCATCCGGTCAGCGAAGACGAACCAGCCGTCGGGCATCGTCGAGGCGTGGGCGTCGTCGCCTTCGACGTCGGCCTTCAGCTCGTAGCCGAAGTAGCCGGCGAAGCCGCAGTTGAAGTCGAAGGGGAGGTCGTCGGAGAGATAGCGCAGACGCCGCATCTCGCGTGAGAGGTAGTCGAAGATCGACTCCTCGAGCACTCGCTCCTGGCCCTCGGCGGTGACGGTCAATTCGCCCTTGGTTACGTCGTAGCTGACGGTCGAGGCGAGCGGCCCCGAGGCGTCGCCCATGAAGGAGAAGCGGGCGCGGCCGTCGAGCATGCTGCTGTCGAGCCAGAAGGCGTGCTCACTCGAGCCGTAGAGATGGTGGAAGGCGCGCTCGGTGTCGTAGGCGGTATCGAGGCGCTTGACCCGCAGCTCGAGGTCGGGGCCGCCGCCGTGGGAGCGCGGCAGGCCTTCGTCGATCCGCACCGCGGCGCCCTCGCGCCGCCCCGAGTGCTCGATCGTCAGGTCACGGAAGCGAGCCAGCATCGCCCGCCCGTGCTCGGTCGAGATCGACTCGGGGTGGAACTGCAAGCCCCACTGCGGCTTGGTCCGGTGGGCGACGCCCATCAGGATCCCGTCGGTCGTCCAAGCCGTCGCTTCCAGCTCCTCCGGCAGATCCTCAACGCAGAGCGAGTGGTAGCGGACCACCTGGAACTCGCGCGGCAGCCCGGCGAAGATGCCGCCGTCTTCGTGGGTGACGGCGCTGAGGCGGCCGTGCATCGCTTCCGGCGCGTGCACGACCTTGCCGCCGTAGGCCGAGCAGAGGCCCTGGTGGCCGAGGCAGACGCCGAGCAGCGGCACCTCGGACTCGCGGATCGCCGTCGCGCAGACGCCAAAGTCCGCCTCGCGGTCGGGGTTACCCGGCCCGGGCGAGATGACGATGTTGTCGAAGTCGCGGCTCGCCGCCAGCTCCTCCCAACTCATCGCGTCGTTGCGGACGACGATCGGCTCTTCGCCGTTGGCCTCCGAGAGCAGCTGGAAGAGGTTGTAGGTGAACGAATCGTAGTTGTCGATCAGCAGCGTCTTCACAACTAGATCTTGGTCCTCAGACCAGGTATTTGCGCAGCACCTTGCCGAGCGGGCTCTTCGGGATCTCGTCGCGGAATTCGACTTCCTGCGGGACCTTGAAGTTGGCCAGGCGCTCGCGGCAGAAGGCGACGATCTCGCGCTGGTCGGGGTCGCCGCTACCGACCACGACCGCCTTCACCCGCTGCTCGCCGGCGATGTCGGTATTGACGCCGACGACCACCGATTCGGTTACCGCCGGGTGCGAGTTGAGCACCGCCTCGACCTCGATCGGGTCGATCTTGAAGCCGCCGGTCTCGATCAAGAGCTTCTTGCGGCCCTCGATGAAGAGCATCCCGTCGGCGTCGATCCGGCCGAGGTCGCCGGTGAAGTAGCGGCCGCCGCGGAAGGCGATCTCGTTCAGCTCCGGTAGGTCGCCGTAGCCCTCGGTCATCGCCGGGCTCTTGACCGTGACCTCGCCGATCTCGTTCTCCGCCAGCGGCTCGCCATCGTCGTCGACGATCTCCAGCTCGACGCCCTGCACCGGCGTCCCGACCGACTCGAAGGTCGAAACCGGGTCGGCTGAGAGGTTGGCGGCGATCATGCCCGTCTCGGTCGAACCGTAGAGCTGGCGGACGAGGACGCCGAAGCGCTCGCCGAAGGCCTCGAAGGTCTCGCGCGGCATCGCCATCCCAGCGGTGAAGCAGAGCCGCAGCGAGGAGAGGTCAGCGTCGGCCGGCGATTCGGCCATCAGCCGGTAGTTGAAGGGGACGCCGGGGAAGATCGTGATCCCCTCGCCCTCGATCAGCTCCAGCGCCCGGTGGCGCTTGAGCAGGAAGGGGTGCGGGTCCTCGAGGATCACCAGGGTGGCGCCGGAGATTGCCGAGCCGAAGATGCATGCGCCCATCCCCCAGGTGTGGAAGAGCGGCACGGCGGCGAGGATCTTATCCTCGGCCGACATCCCCAGCGCGAGGTAGGACTCGGCCTCGGCGATGCACTGGGCGTTGGTCCGGTCGAGGCGCTTCGGGCGACCGGTCGAGCCGGAGGAGAACTGGCCGACCAGGGGCTCCTCGGGGGCGCGCGGCGCCAGCCGCTCGGCGCTCCCTTCCTCGACCAGGCTGGCGAGGGTGACCGAGGAGCCGTGCCCGGCGCCGGAGCCGATCACCTGCACCGGGTAGTCGAAGCCGGCGACGATCCGCTCGCAGACGCCGGCGGTGCGCTCGTCTGAGATCACCGCCTTGACGCCGGTGCTGCGGAACCAGAATTCGAGCTCGGCTTGCTTGAAGGCGGGGTTGGCAGGGACGACTTTGGCGCCCAGCGCGGAGACCGCGTAGAAGGAGGCGAGGAACCAGGGGTCGTCGCGCAGGACCAGCCCGACCGCATCGCCGGCGCCGATCCCACGGCCGGCCAGGCCGGAGGCGAGCCGCTCGATCCGCTCGATCAGCGCAGCGAAGCTGAGCCGTTCCTCGCGGTAGACGACGGCGGTGCGGTCCGGTTCGGCGTCCGCGTGCCTGTACAGCAGCTCCAGCAGCACCGGACTAGCCGCCCTTGCGCTCCACGAAGGCGGCGATCGCGTCGACGCTGCGGAAGTTGTCGGGGGTGAGGTCCTCGTCGGCGACTTTGATCCCGAACCGCTCCTCGACGAAGGCGACTAGCTCGGTGATCCCGAGCGAGTCGATCAGGTCGGCGGCAAGCAGGTCTTCGTCGTGGGCGATCGGACCCGGGGCGAGGTCGCCGGTGATCTCGGCGACGATGAATTTTTCGATTGCGTCGGCTTTGTCGTTGCTACTCATGGTGGTCGATTCTATTTCGGGACGGAGGACGTTTGAACAGTCGCTACGGGGATCGCTTTGAGGCGGCGGGAGAAGACGGTGCGGACGGACACGTCCCTCATCGGCTCGTAACCGCGAGAGCTGTAGAGCCAGCGCGCCTCGCGATTGCCGCTCTCGACGTAGCCCCAGATCCGGCGGTAGTCGAGCGCGGCAATTGAGCTCTCGATTCCGGATAGGAACTGGTTTGCGTTACCGCCGCCGCGCGCGTCCGGCAGCAGGTAGTTGTCCGAGCCGTAGACGTCGCCGGGCTCGATTTGAAACGAATCTCCCAGCCAGCGGGCGTCCGGGTGTGTCGCGAAGCGCTCGCCCTCGATCCACCAGTAGTAGCCGACAACGGCGCCGTCGAGCAGGGCAACGAAGCCGTGCAGGCCGCGCTCAAGGTCGGCCCGGAAACGGCGGTCGACGCCGGGCCGGCCGCGGCGGCGGTTGAGCTCGGAGAGGCCGGCCAGGTGGGCTTCATCCATCGCCACAACTTCTAGCTCGGAGGGCCGGCGCGGGACCTTGATCTCGTCGAGGTCCTTGAGCAGGATCGTGATCTTGTTGGCCGAGAAAGCGCGCCGGCGCAGCTCAGTAGCGGTTTTGGTGACCGCCGCCCGAGTGCCGTGCTCGCGGGCGTATCGCCGGAAGCGGCCTATCATCGCCGACACCTTGTCACAACCGGCGAGCGCGATTCAGAGCCCCCGCCCGGATGCGCGCGCGGGTGTATTCGAGACGATCCTGGTCTTTGAAGACCGGCCGATCGAGCTCGAGGCGCACCTCCAGCGGCTGACCGCGAGCGTCCGCTCCCTGTATGACCAGGAGCCGCCGGCGGGGGTGCGCGACCAGGTGCTCGCCGGCTGCCGCGGCGGCTGGCTGGGGCGGCTGCGATTGAGCGTCGAACCGGACCGGGCCGGCGAGCTGCACAGCTCGATCGTCGTCGCCGCCTTCGACCCCAACAACGTCTTCCCCACCGGCCCCTTCGCGACGGCGCTGCACAGCTTCTTCGTCGACCGCGGCTACGGCGCCCACAAGTGGGTCGACCGCGAGATCCTCGCCCGCGCCGAAGCGAGCGCCGGACCGGGGGCCGCACCGCTGCTGGTCGAGGAGGACGGGACAGTGCTCGAGGGCTCGCGCGCCAACGTCTTCGCGATCTTCGAGCGGGCGATCGTGACGCCGCCGTGCGACGGCGAGATCCTGCCCGGCGTTGCTCGCGCCGGGGTGATTGCGGTCGCCGAGGAGCTCGGCTTCGAGCTGCGCGAAGAGCGGCTCGAGCTCGACCAGCTGCGCAGCGCCGACGAGGCCTTCATGACCAACGCGCTGCGCGGGGTCGAGCCGGTCAGAGAACTGGACGGCGAGCCGATTCCCAACGACGGGCCGATCACCACGGCGCTCGCCGCGGGGCTGCGCCAGCGCTGGTTTGCCGGCGCGCCCTAACCCGTTGCGTCTGTCCCCACCCGTTGCGTTTGTCCCCACCCGTTGCGTTTGTCCCCACCCGTTGCGTTTGTCCCCACCCGTTGCGTTTGTCCCCACCCGTTGCGTCTGTCCCCACCCGTTGCGTCTGTCCCCACCCGTTGCGTTTGTCCCCGCCTAGCGGGGTCAACTGCAACCGGTGGGGACAAGTGCAACCGGGTCAGACGTGCTGGAGCCGGACTAGCCGTTCGCTCAGCGCTTCGGCCCGGTGCGTGAAGCTGACCAGCCACTCCTCTTCAGCCGGGGCGGGTGCGACCGGGGCCGGCGCGACGCCGACCGCGGGAGGCGCCTCGGCCTGTCGCTGCTCTGGTGGGGCGCTCGCGGCGTTCTCGGCCGCGATCTGCGCCATCGCGGCGGCGCGCTCGGCCAGTTCGGCCGCCTGGCGGGCCTGCTCGGCGGCCTCAATCGCCGCCGCGCCGACCTCGGCGACCGCCCCTTCGGAGGCGCGCGCCGTTTCGATCGCCAGCTCGACCCGCGATTCGAGCTCGGCGAAGCTGCGCGGTCGCGCCGCCCCGGAGAGGACCCAGTCCTCGGCGCTGTCGCGGGCCTCGGCAGCCATCGTCGTCAGCTTCGCCGCAGCACCCCTCTCCCCTGCCTTTGACTAGATTCCCCTCGACCAAATCGAAGCGAGGAGACGCCTTGAGAGCCCCACGAGATTTCTTCAACCCGCTGGCGATCGGTGCCCCGGAGCCGCTGACCGAGATCCCGGTAACGCCGTCGCGGATGATCCACTTCCTCGACTTCTCGAACGAGAAGATGGTCGCCAAGGCCGGCGATATCGCCAAGCAGACCGACATCCTGCTCGGCAACCTCGAGGACGCGATCCCGGTCGACCGCAAGGAGGCGGCGCGGGCCGGGCTGATCAAGGCAGCGCGCGAGACGGACTTCGGCGCCACCGCTTTGTGGACCCGGGTCAACTCGCTGGAGAGCCCCTGGGTGCTCGACGACCTGACCGAGCTGGTCGGCGCGATCGGCGATCAGCTCGAGGTGGTGATGGTGCCGAAGGTCGAGGGCGCCTGGGACATCCACTACGTGGACCGTCTGCTCGCCCAACTGGAGGCGAAAGCGAAGCTCGACCGCCCGATCCTGATCCACGCGATCCTCGAGACCGCCCAGGGCGTCGTCAACCTCGAGGAGATCGCCGCCGCCAGCCCGCGGATGCAGGGGATGAGCTTCGGCCCGGCCGACCTCGCCGCCAGCCGGCGGATGAAGACGACCCGGGTCGGCGGCGGCCACCCCGGCTACCGGGTGATGGAGGACCCGACCGACCCGGAGAACCCCGAGGCCGACCGGGTCACCGCCCAGCAGGACCTCTGGCACTACTCGATCGGCCGCATGGTCGACGCCTGCGCCGCCAACGGCCTGCTCCCCTTCTACGGCCCCTTCGGCGACATCAAAGACACGGCCGGCTGCGAGACCCAGTTCCGCGCCGCCTTCCTGATGGGGTGCGTCGGCGCCTGGTCGCTGCACCCGGTCCAGATCGGGATCGCGAAGAAGGTCTTCAGCCCGCCGCCGGACGAGGTTCGCTTTGCGAAGAAAGTCCTCGAGGCGATTCCCGACGGCCGCGGCGTCCACATGATCGACGGCAAGATGCAGGACGACGCCACCTGGAAGCAGTGCAAGGTGATGGTCGAGCTGGCCGAGATGCTGGCGGCAAAGGACCCGGAGCTGGCCGAGGCCTACGGGCTGCAGCCCGCCTAGCCGAGCTTGATCTTCAGCGTGCGCCGGGTCGTCTGCCCGGCGTGCGTGACCTTCACCGTGACCTTGTAGGTCCCGGCGACGGTCGCCGCCTTGGTGACCGAAACGACCAGGTCGCCCGCCTTGTTGACCTTGCAGCTGAGCCCCTTGGGCAGCTTGCCGGTGCAGGTCACCTTGGCGTCGGCGGGCGCCTCGACCGCGACGACGCGGCGGCTCGGCGCGCCGATCGGCAGCGCCACTTTCGGCTGCGCGAGGGCGATTGGCAGGACGGCTGGCGGTTCGCTCGGGGGGGTCGGGGTCGTGGTCGTGCCCGAGCTCGGAGGCTGATTGCCGCCGTTGCCGTTGTTGCCGCCGTTGCCCGGGTCGCCCGGCTTTTGCGGTTCTTCTTTTTTCGGTTCTTCCGGCTGCTGCGGATCGGCTGGGCGGCGGACGGTGATCGTCAGCGGCTTGCTGGCGTCGCCGGCGTCGCTCGTCGCGGCGACCGAGATCGCGTAGTCGCGGCTGCTGCCAGCGGGCGCGGCAGTGAGCGCCGCGGTGCCAGCGATCGTCGCGGTGCCGTCGCCGTTGGCGACAAAGCTGAGGCCAGCGGGCAACTCGCCCTCTGCGTCAAGCGCCGCCACCGGGTCGCCGGTCGAAGTCACGGTGAAAGAGGCGGCGACGCTGGTCGTGAACTCGACCGCTTCGCCGCTGGTGATCTGCGGCGCGGTGCCGGGGTTGGTGACGGTGATCTTCAGCGCTTTCGAGTTGTGGCCCGATTTGCTGTCGGCGGCGATCGTCAGGTCGTAATCGAGGCTGCCAGCGGCGGGCGCGGCGCTCGCCGCTGGGGTGCCAGAGATCGTCGCGGTGCCGTCGCCGTTGTCGTGGAAGGAGAGGCCGGCAGGCAGGTCGCCCGTCTTGGCCAGCGCCGGCTTCGGGGCGCCGTTCGCTTCGACGGTGAAGCTGTTGGCGACGCCGGTGATGAAGGCGGCCGCCGACGGGCTGGTGATGAACGGCGAGTCACCGGGGTTGAAGACCGTCAGGGTGAAGCTCTGGGTCGCGGGCGAGCCAACCCCGTTGGTCGCTTTCAGCGCGAAGCTATAGGCCAGCGACTCACCATCGGGGGCAGCGGAGCGGGCTGGGGTGCCGGCGAGGGTGGCGCTGCCGTCGCCGTTGTCGACCAGGGTGACGCCGCTCGGCAGCTGGCCGGAGGTTTTGCTGATCGCGGCGGCCGGCGCGCCCGACGTGCTGACGGTGAAGCTACCGGCGACGCCGCTGGTGAAGGTCGTCGCGGTGCCGCTGGTGAAGGCGGCGGCGGTACCGGGGTTGGTGACTTTGATCGTCAGCGTCTGGTTTTTCTGGCTGACCGCGTTCTGCGCTTTGACGGTCACCGGGTAGCTCGTCGTCTGCGCCGGGGGCGAAGCGGCGGCGGTCGGGGTGCCGGTGATTTTGGCGGTGCCGTCGCCCTGGTCGGCGAAACTCAGCCCCGGCGGCAAGTCACCGCTGAGGCTCAGCGCGGCGGTCGGGGCGGCGTTCGTGGTGACGATGAAGCTGCCGGCAGCGCCGGTCGTGAAAGACGCGGTTTCGGATGAGGAGAAGCTGGGAGCCGCTCCGGGGTTGGTGACTTTGATCGTCAGCGTCTGGGTCTGCTGGCCGACGACGTTCTGGGCTTTGACGGTCAGCGGGTAGCTCGTGGTCTGGGCCGGCGGCGAGGCGGCGTTGGTTGGCGTGCCGCTGATCCGGGCGGTGCCATCACCTTGGTCGGCGAAGCTGAGGCCGGGCGGTAGGTCGCCGGAGACCGTCAGCGCGGCGGTCGGAGCGGCGTTGCTGGCGACGATGAAGCTGCCGGCAGAGCCGGTGGTGAAGGAGGCCGTTTCGGACGAGGAGAAGCTGGGAGCCGCGCCAGGGTTGGTGACTTTGATCGTCAGCGTCTGGGTTTTCTGGCTGACCGCGTTCTGCGCTTTGACGGTCACCGGGAAGTTTTTGGACTGAGCCGGCGGCGCCGCGGCGGTGGTCGGGGTGCCGCTGATTTTCGCCGTGCCGTCGCCCTGATCAACAAAGCTGAGCCCCGGCGGCAGGGTGCCGCTGACGGTCAGCGCCGCGGTCGGGGCCGCGTTGGTGGCGACGACGAAGCTGCCAGCCGCGCCGGTGGTGAAGGAGGTGCTGTCAGCCGAAGAGAAGGTCGGGGCCGCGCCCGGATTGGTGACTTTGATCGTCAGCGTCTGGGTTTTCTGGCTCACCGCGTTCTGCGCTTTGACCGTGACCGGGTAGCTCGTCGTCTCTGCCGGGGGCGAAGCGGCGGCGGTCGGGGTGCCGGTGAGTTTTGCCGTGCCGTCGCCCTGGTCGGCGAAGCTGAGGCCGGGAGGTAGCTCGCCGCTGACGGTCAGCGCCGCGGTCGGGGCGCCGGTGCGTGGCGACGATGAAGCTGCCGGCGGCGCCGGTAGTGAAGGACGCCGTTTCGGACGAGGAGAAGCTGGGAGCCGCGCCGGGGTTGGTGACTTTGATCGTCAGCGTCTGGGTCTGTTGGCCGACGACGTTCTGGGCTTTGACGGTCAGCGGGTAGCTCGTGGTCTGCGCCGGCGGCGAGGCGGCGTTGGTTGGCGTACCGCTGATTTTCGCCGTGCCGTCGCCGCGGTCGAGGAAGGAGAGGCCAGGCGGCAGTTCGCCGCTGACGGTCAGCGCCGCGGTCGGGGCGCCGGTGCTGGCGACGATGAAGCTGCCGGCGGAGCCGGTAGTGAAGGACGCCGTTTCGGACGAGGAGAAGCTGGGAGCCGAGCCGGGGTTGGTGACTTTGATCGTCAGCGTCTGGCTGGCGTGACCGACGCCATTGCCGGCTTCGACCGTGATCGGGTAGTCCTGGCTCTGCGCCGCGGGTGCCGCCGCGTTGGTTGGCGTGCCGCTGATTTTCGCCGTGCCGTCGCCCTGGTCGGCGAAGCTCAGCCCCGGGGGCAGGGCGCCGGTCCGGGTCAGGGTCGCTGGCGGCAGGCCGCTGGTGGTGACCGTGAAGCTGCCGGCGACGCCCGTCGTGAAGGAGGTGGTTTCGGGCGAGGTGATCTGGGCTGGGGTGCCGGAGTTGGTCACGGTCAAGGTCAGCGTCTGGTTGGCGCCGCCGACGCTATTGGCGGCGTGGACGGTCACCGTGTAGTCCTTGCTACCGCCGGCCGGCGCCGCGGCGGACGTCGGCGTGCCGCTGACTTTCGCCGTGCCGTCGCCGTTGTCGGTGAAGCTCATTCCCGGCGGCAGTTCGCCGGCGGTCTTGGTCAGCGCCGCGATCGGCGCCGCCGTGGTCTGGACCGTGAACGAGCCAACGACCCCGGTCGCGAAGCTTGCCGTGGCGCCGGATTTGAAGACCGGAGCGCTGCCGGGGTTACTGACCGTGAGGGTGAAGGACTGCGTTTTTTTGCCGGCTTTGCTCGTCGCTTCGAAGCTCAGCGCGTACGGTTTCGAGGCGTTCGGCGGCGCCGCCGAGTCGGCCGCGGTGCCGGAGATCGTCGCCGTCCCGTCGCCGTTGTCTTTGAAGCTGATCCCTTCCGGCAGCGTGCCGGTGCTGGCCAGCGCCGGTTTCGGGTTGCCGCTCGCTTCCAGCGTGAAGGTCTTGACGACGCCGGTCGTGAAGGTGCTCGAGCTGCCCGAGGTGAAGGCCGGCGGGGTGCCCGGGTTGGTCACCGTCAGGGTCAGCGTCTGCGTCGCCGGCGAGCCGACGGCGTTGTCCGCTTTGATCGTCAGCGGGTAAGCCTGGCTCTCGCCGGCCGGCGCCGCAGCCGAAGTCGGCGTGCCGCTGATTTTCGCCGTGCCATCACCGTTATCGCTGAAGGTCAGCCCTGGGGGAAGCGTCCCGGTCCGGGTCAGCGCCGCGGATGGGGCGCCGGTCGAGGTGATCGTGAAGCTGCCGGCAGCGCCGGTCGTGAAGCTCGCCGCATTGCCACTGGTGATCGCCGGCGCAACGCCCGGGTTGGTCACTTTCAGGCTCACGGTCTGGGTCGCGTTGCCGGCGGCGCTCTCCGCTTTCAGGGTCAGCGTGTATTCCTGGGTTTTGCCCGGCGAGGCCGCAGCGGCAGTCGGGGTGCCGCTGATTTTCGCCGTGCCATCGCCCTGGTCAGCAAAGCTCAGCCCGGGCGGCAGCGTGCCAGCGGTCTGTTGCACGGTCGCGGTCGGCGCCCCATCGGTCTGGACCGTGAAGCTGCCAGCGACTTCGGTGGTGAAGCTTGCCGTGGTGGCCGATTTGAAGCTCGGCGCGGTCCCTGGGTTGAAGACTTTGAGGACGAAGTTCTGGGTCGCTTTACCTTCGCCGTTGGTCGCCGTCAGGCTCAGCGGGTAGCTCGCCGTCTGCGCCGGTTCGGCGGCCGAGGCGGCCGCGGTGCCGGCGAGCGTCGCGGTGCCGTCGCCGTTGTCGGTAAAGGTGAGGCCGCCCGGCAGGTTTCCGGTGCGGCCGATCGCCGGCACCGGCGAGCCCGTCGCTTCGACTTTGAAGTTTCCGGCGACGCCGGTCGTCAGCGTCGTCGTCGCGCCGCTGCCGAAGGACGGTGCGATGCCGGCGACTTTCACTTTCGCAGTCGCCGGGGCGCTGGTCTGGGTGCCGTTGGAGACGACCAGCGTGAAGCTCAGGTTCGCCGGGCCAACCGGCGCGGTGAAGGTCGGTTTGGCCGAGCTCGAGCCGCTCAGCGTCACCGCCGGGCCGCCGGTCTGGATCCAGGCGTACTGCAGCGGCAGGCTGTTCGGGTCCCAGCTCTCCGAGCCGTCGAGGGTGACGGCCGCCAAGGAGGAGACCTGCTGTTCGGCCCCAGCCACTGCGGCCGGGGTCGGGTCGCTGCCCGGCACCCGCACGGTCACCGAGTCGGGTTTGCTGCTGCCGGTTTTGTCGCTGACCGTCAGTGAGAAGGTCAGCACGGTCGCGTGCGAGGGCGTGGTGAAGCTCGGCGCCGCGGTGTTGGCGCCGCTCAGCGTCACAGTCGAGCCGCCGGTCTGGGTCCAGGCGTAGTTGAGCGTGCCACTGCCGATGTGGGAGCTGCCGCTGCCGTCGAGCGTGACTTTGGTGCTCGGGGTGGTGGTCTGGGTGAAGCCGGCGTTGGCGACGACCCCGGTCGTTTCATTGGCGACCGTGTACTGCCGCTTCAACCAATCTTCGTAGGCGCTGCCGGCGCAGGCTGGTTCGCTCGCGCAGGCGCCGGCGTCGTGCTGGCCGTAGGTGTAGAAGGCCATCGCCTTGGCGCCGAGCAGGGTGCCGAAGACATTCTGCGGCGAGCTCGTCGATTCGTAGTCGCGGTAGCCGACCAGCCGGTGCGGAGCCGCGTACCCCTGCGAGGCAACGCGGGCGAATTTCGCGGTCGCAGCGTGGTCGGGGTGGTCCGGCCCTTTCAGCGCGACGATGTAGTTCTGGGTCAGGATCTGCTGCGGTTCGAGCTGGGTCATCAGCCCTTTCAGCGTTTCGATCAGCCCGCTGTAGGTGTAGGTCGCGGAGTGGTCGACCGCTTCGATCGTCGCGTCCTGCGGCGGGCTGGTGCTGCCGGGCTGGCCACTGTTCCAAAGCTTCATCAGGCTCTTGAACCCGTAGAGCATGTTGCCTTCGCCTTCGATGCCGCCGTCGGGGAGCCGCAGGTAGTAGATCGAGATCGAAGGCTTCGCGGTCAGGGTCGAGACGTGGAGCAGGTGGCCGCCGACGGTCGTGGTCGAGGCAGTCCACTGGTTGGCGACCCCGGCCATCTGCGCGTAGGCCGCCTGCGCCCCTTCTTCCCGCCCGAGCCAATAGGCCTGTTCTTTGCCGTCGTCGCCAGCGGTGACGAAGACGGTGCGGACACAGTGGTTGCTCTGGAAGTCCTGAACCAGGTTCGGGCTTTGGAACAGCAGCGTGTCGTCCTGGTGGGCGACGACGTACAGCGAGGTCGCGCTGCAGCTTTCAGCCGCGCGCGCCGGGGCGCTGGCGAGCAGCGAGAGGACCGCGATGAAGACGATCGCCACAGCCGCGAGAACTCCGAGATTTTGTGCCCTGCTCGTCATCGAGGCGGGCATCATAGGTTCGGTAGACAGGTCGGTTGGCCGACCGGCAATCCGACACTTGTCCAGGAAAATTCAGTTTTTGGCCGGCTTGATAACCACTTTTAGGGGGCGCTTGAGCGGTTTCGCCCCGGCAGCGAACCTAACGGTCAGACGAAAGGTCCCTGAGCGGGAGAGTGAGCGGCGCCCTTCGATCACCACGTTGCCGGCGTGATTGACCCGGCAAAGGGCCCCGACCGGCAGCCTGCCGCGGCAGCTCTGGGCGGGGGCGCCCCCCTTGGCGAGGACCACGTGGCGGGTGGGCCGGCCGGCGACAAGCCGGACCTGCTTGCGCGAGAGCTCTCCCTTCGTTTCCTCCTGCGGCTTGCCATCGTCCTGCGGCTTGCCATCGTCCTTTGGCTTGTCGGTGGACCCGTTGTTCGGCGGCGGCGCCGGCGCGGCGGCGACCGCAACCCGGACCGTCGCCGGGACGCTCGCCTGGGCGCCGTTGAAGACGACCAGCGAGAAGGCCAGGGTCGAGGCCGGTCCCGACGGCGCGGTGAACGAAGGTTGGCTCGACCCGGCGGCGCTGAGGATGACCGATGGTCCCCCCACCTGGGTCCATAGATAGCTCAACGGCAGGCTTTCGGGGTCCCAGCTCGCCGACCCGTCGAGGCTGACGCGGGCGCCGGCGCCAACGCTCTGGTCGGGACCAACTACCGCGGTTGGATTGGGACTCGCGGCAGGCACCCGAACGCGGACGATGTCAGGGGCGCTGGTGATCACGCCCTGGTTCACGGTCAGCGCGAAGCTCAGCAGCGTCGGGTGCGGTGGCGTGACCAGGTTCGGCGTCACGGTGTTGGCCCCGCCCAGGACGACCGGCGGCCCCCCGACCTGGGTCCACGAGTAGCCAAGTGGGCCGGGAAGTTCGGAGCTGCTGACGGCGCCGTTCAGCGATACCGGCGCGCTCGCGCCGACGGTCTGTTCAAAGCCGGCGTTGGCGACCACGCCGTGGGTTTCGACCTCGGCGATGTACTGCCGTTGCCGCCAGGCGTGTAGGGCGGTTCTCCGCAGACTCCGGGACAGCCCGTGTCGTGCGGGACGTAGGTTTCGAACGCCGCTTGCTTCGCGGCGAGCAGTTCGCCCGCGAGGTTGACCGGTTCAATTTCGGTTTCGTAGCCCTCGTAGCCGACGAGATGCCAGCCACCGAAGCTGCTCGGGAGCTTTTCGGCGGCGGCTTTGACGAAGCGGGCCGTATTCAGGTGGTCGGAGTGGTCGGGTCCAGTTATCGGGGCGTAGTTCTGGGTCAGGATCTGGCGCGCGCCCGAAGGACTTGGATCGCCGTGGGCGAGCGGCGTCGATCAGCTCCGCTGCGGCCGTAGTTCGCCGATTTATCGTCGGCTTTGATTTCGCTGATCGCGGGCACTTCCCGTTGCCGCCGTTCCAGAGCTTCGCCAAGCTCTGGTAGCCGTACATCGGGAAGCCATCGCCATCGGCGCCGCCGTCCGGCAACCGCAGGTAGAGGATGGTGATCCCGGACCGCCCGACGAGCGTCTCCTTGTGGATTTTGTGGCCCGCAAGTTCCACGGTCGAGCCCTGCCAGACGTTGGGCACGCCGGCCATCTCCGCGTAAGCCTCCTCCGCCCCGGCTTCCCGGCCTTCCCAGTAGCTCGAGCCTTTACCGGCGTCGCCGGCGGTGGTGAAGACCGTCTGCACGCAGCGATTGCCGCGCACGTCTTCGAGCAGGTCCGGGCTCTGGAAGAGCAGCGTGTCGTCCTGGTGGGCGGCGATGTAGATGTCACCGCCGGCGCACGGCGGGGCAGCCGCGGCCGTGCCAACGCACCACACCGAAGTGGCGACCAGCGCCACCCCCAGCACGATTGCGAGCCTCGAAGCCGACAACGAATCTCCCACCCCGATGATACGGCGGCTAACGCCGAGCGGTTCAGCCCGAGCCCGCCGACCGTGGCGAACCAAGGCGTTCGTCGCATTTCCCGCTCTGCGGGACAAACGACGAACGCGCTTCGCTCCGTTCAGCCCAGGCGCGATTCGAGCGCCGCCAGCTGCTCCTCGAGCTGGCTCGGCAGCTTGTCGCCGAACTGGGCCAGGTGCGCCTTCACCTGCGGCAGTTGCTCGCGCAGCAGCTCGGTGTCGACCGAGAGCAGCGCCTGCATCGCCTCGGCGGAGATATCGAGCCCCTCGGTGTTGACGTCCTCCGGGGTCGGCAGGCGTCCGATCGCGGTCTCGACCGCCTCGCCCTCGCCGTCGCAGCGGCGGAAGACCCACTCGAGCACGCGGCTGTTCTCGCCGAAGCCGGGCCAGAGGAACTTGCCGTCGTCGTCTTTGCGGAACCAGTTGACGTAGAAGACGCGCGGCAGCTGCGCCCCATCGCGCTCGGCGACCTTCAGCCAGTGGGCGAAGTAATCGGCCATGTTGTAGCCGAGGAAGGGCAGCATCGCCATCGGGTCGAAGCGCAGCTGGCCGACCGCGCCGGCCGCCGCCGCGGTCGTCTCCGAGGACATCGTCGCCCCCATGAAGACGGCGTGCTCCCAATCGAAGGCTTCCGAGACGAGCGGGATCACCGTCGCCCGGCGGCCGCCGAAGAGGAAGGCGTCGATCGGCACCCCGGCCGGGTCCTCCCACTCGGGGGCGATCGAGGGGCACTGCGCGGCGGGCGTCGTGAAGCGCGCGTTCGGGTGCGCGGCTGGCGTCTCGGACTCGGGCGTCCACTCGTTGCCGTGCCAGTCGATCGCGTGCGCCGGCGGCTCGCCGGTCATCCCCTCCCACCAGATGTCGCCGTCGTCGGTCTTGGCGCAGTTGGTGAAGATCGTGTTGCGCTCGATCGTGTCCATCGCGTTCGGGTTGGTCTTGTGCGAGGTGTTCGGCGCGACGCCGAAGAAGCCGGCCTCGGGGTTGACCGCGTAGAGCTTGCCGTCCTCGCCGAACTTCATCCAGGCGATGTCGTCGCCGACCGTCTCGACCTTCCAGTCGGGCAGGGTCGGGACCAGCATCGCCAGGTTGGTCTTGCCGCAGGCCGACGGGAAGGCGCCGGTGATGTACTTGACCTGGCCCTCGGGCGAGGTCAGTTTGAGGATCAGCATGTGCTCGGCGAGCCAGCCCTCGTCGCGGGCCATCGCCGAGGCGATCCGCAGCGCGAAGCACTTCTTGCCGAGCAGGGCGTTGCCGCCGTAGCCCGAGCCGAAGGACCAGATTTCGCGCGTCTCGGGGTAGTGGACGATGTACTTGTTGTCCTCGTTGCAGGGCCAGGAGACGTCTTCGACGCCCTCGCCCAGCGGCATCCCGACCGAGTGGACGCAGGGGACGAACTCGCCCTCGTCGCCGAGCGCGTCGAGGGCGGCCTTGCCCATCCGGGTCATGATCCGCATCGAGACCGCGACGTAGGCGGAGTCGGTGAGCTGGACGCCGATTTCGGAGATCTCCGAGCCGATCGGGCCCATCGAGAACGGCACCACGTACATCGTGCGGCCGGCCATGCAGCCCTTGAAGAGGCCGTCGAGGACCTCGCGCATCTCGGCCGGGTCGCGCCAGTTATTGGTCGGGCCGGCGTCCTCCTCCTGCTCGGAGCAGATGAAGGTGCGGTCTTCGACCCGGGCGACGTCGGCGGGGTCGGAGAGGGCGAGGTAGGAGTTCGGGCGCTTCGCCTCGCTGAGGCGCTCGAAGGTGCCGGCGTCGATCAGGACCTGGGCCAGGGCGTCGTACTCCTCCCCGGAGCCATCGCACCAGTGGACGGACTCGGGCTGGGTGAGCGCTGCGATCTCACCCACCCACTGCTGCAGCTTCTGGTTGGTAGTAAGCGCGGGGGCCGTGGTCAGGTCGCTCATTCGCCTCTCTCTATTCGTTCGCCTTACCGGCGTTCGCTTTGTTCGCTTTCAGGCCGACAACGGTGACGTCGGCATCGCTGTTGCGGATCTTCAAGGTTGCAGTCGCTTCTTCGCCCTTGGGAAGGTCGACCGTGCAGGTAAAGGTCTCGCCAGCTTCAACCTTTACGCCGGATGGACAGTCGACTTCCTTGATCTTTTCATGAAGCGACTTTTCGAGGCTCGCTTTCAGCGTTTCCTCGGTCTTGACGTCGTCGATGGTGGTATCCCCACAACCGCTCGCGGCCAGCACCAGGATCCCAAGAAGGGCGACGACGATGGTGCTGCGCACGGGTGCGGTCAATGGCTCCTCGGAGCCCCCTGATACCGGGGCGCCAGGGCGGAGTATCCCAGGGTGCCGGGCGGGAAGGCGGCATGCCGACTAGTCCATTCGTCGGATAGGGTGCCCGGCCGGGATGCGCTTCTTCGAGTACGAGGCCCGGAAAATCGTCGAGCTGGCGGGGATTCCCGTCACCAAATACGGCTTCTGCACGAGCGCCGAGGAGGCGCGCGCGGCGGCCGAGGAGATCGGCGGCCCGGTGGTGATCAAGTCGCAGGTCCTGACCGGCGGCCGGATGAAGGCCGGCGGCGTCAAGTTTGCCGACACGCCCGAGGAAGCCGCCGCCCTCGCCGAGGAGATCCTGCAGCTGGAGATCAACGGCCACATGCCTCGCGGCGTCCTCGTCGATCCGAAAGCCGAGATCAAGCAGGAGTATTACGCGGGGGTCGTCTGGGACGGCACCGCGAAGAAACCGCTGATGTTGTTCTCAGACATGGGCGGGATCGACATCGAGGAGGTCGCCGAGAAGCACCCCGACCACGTCGGCCGCGGCCACCTCACCAACCTCTTCCCGATCCCCGACTTCGAGGCGAAGCAGACGATTGCCGCGACCGGGGTGACCGGTTCGCAGCTGAACCGCGCGACCCCAGTCTTGGCCCGCCTCGCCCGCCTGTTCCGTGAGAACGACATGACCCTGGCCGAGATCAACCCGCTGGCCGAGCTCGAGGACGGCAGCTTCGTCGCCCTCGACGCCCACATGGAGATGGAGAACGAGGCGGTCGGCCGGCAGAAAAAGCTGCTGCGCCAAGGTGGGCTTGGGATCGCCGAGGACGACACCCGGGAGACCTACGAGCCGAGCGAATTCGAGCGCAACGTCGGCGCCATCGACGCCGCCGACCACCGCGGTGTGATTCAGGGCAAGGACCACGGCTTCACCGGCAACCTCGGCCTCGTGATCGGCGCCGGCGGCGGCTCGCTGACGCTGACCGACGCGGTCATCAACCAGGGCGGCGAGCCAGCCAACTACTCGGAGATCGGCGGCAACCCCTCGGTGGCCAAGGCCTGCGGCCTGGCCAAGGAGGTGCTCGAAAAGGACGGGGTCGAGAAGATCGCGGTGATGATGTCGATCGTCTCCAACACCCGCGTCGACATCGTCGCCCGCGGCGTCATCAAGGCCTGCCTCGAGCTCGGCAAGGACCCGGGCGAGACGATCGCGATCTTCCGCATCCCCGGCGCCTGGGAGGACGAGGGCTTCAAGATCCTCGAGCGCTACGGGGTCGAGTACTGCGACCGCTCGGTCTCGATGTGGGAGGCGGCCGGCCGCGCGGTGGCAAAGATCCAGGGAGAGGGAGCGGCGGCCTGATGAGCATCCTCCTCAGCAGCGACACCACCTTCATCGTCCAGGGGATCACCGGCCGCGAGGCCGTCAACCTGACCCGTGAGTGCCTCGACTACGGCTCGAAGGTCGTCGGCGGCGTCACCCCCGGGCGCAAGGGTCGCGAAGTCCACGGCGTGCCGGTCTTCGACACCGTCGCCCAGGCGGTCGAGCACCACGGCAGCCCGATCGACGGCTCGGTCGTCACCGTCCCCCCCGCCTTCACCAAAGACGCCGTCTTCGAGGCGATCCTCAATGGGATCAAGCTGATCGTGATCGTCACCGAGCGAATCCCGCGCGGCGACGTCGCCCAGATGGTCGAGCTGGCGAATATGGAGGGCGCCCGGATCATCGGCCCCAATTGCCTTGGCCTGATCGTGCCGGAGGTTTGCAAGATGGGCGGAATCGGCGGCCCGGCCAAAGACGCCGCCAAGGCCTACGCGCCGGGCCCGGTCGGGGTGATGAGCCGTTCCGGCGGGATGACCACCGAGATCTCCTCCTCGCTGACCCAGGCCGGCCTCGGCGTCTCGACCGCGGTCTCGATCGGCGGCGACGCGATCATCGGCTCCACCTATGCCGAGCTGATGCCTTACTTCGAGGCCGACGAGCAGACCGAGGCGATCGTCATCTACACCGAGCCCGGCGGCCGGATGGAGGCCCAGCTCGCCACCTGGGTCAAGGACAACAACAGCCGCCTGCCGATCGTCGCTTTCATGGCCGGCAAATTCATGGACTCCGAGGCGATGAAAGGCATGTCCTTCGGCCACGCCGGCACGATCGTCGAGGGCAAAGAGGACACCGCGACGGAGAAGATCGCCCGGCTCGAAGCGGCCGGCATCCGCGTCGTCGAGCGGATCGACGAGATCCCCGCCGTGGTCAAGGAAAAGATCGGAGCGCTCGCCTGATGCCAGACACCCTGAACAAGGTCTTCATCGACGTCGAGGTCGAGGACTCAGTCGCGAACGACGCCGCCCTCGCCGCCAAGCTCGAAGAAGTCTGCCCCGTCGACATCTTCGCCGACGCCGGCGGCAAGGTTGCGGTGGTCGAGCAGAACCTCGACGAGTGCGTGCTCTGCAAGCTCTGCATCGAAGCCGCACCCGCCGGCACGGTCCACGTCAAGAAGCTCTACGACGGCACCGAGCTTTCCTGACGCCGTAGCCACTGCGTCAGGAACGGTTCGACGATCCGGTAGTCGCCGCGATCGCCGGCGATGACTTCGCGTTTCTCCAGCGCGTGCAGCGCCTTTTGGACGCTGGCGGTCGCCGGCAACTGGTGGCGGGCCCGGTACTCGTTCCGGTAGGGCCGACCCGGCTCGCGGGCCAGCGCTTGTAGGACCTGCTTCTGCACCGCCGAGGCGTTCTCCCAGAGCAGGCTGAAGTGCGAGTGCTCGGTCTGGAGCACCGCGGCGAGCGCCGAATCGAGGCCCGCGGGCGTAGCGCGAGTGCTGGCCGGCGTCTGCTGCCAGAGGAAATAGGAGAGCTCCTGGGTGGCGTGCGGGTGGCCGCCGGTGAGGACGAGCAGGCGCTCTATCGTCTCCGGCTCGGCCTCGCGGTCACCGGCGGCGAAGCGCTCGGCGAGGAAGGGAGCGAACTCCTCGCTCGGGATCAGGCCGAGCTCGATCGCCTTGGCGCTGCGCCAGAACGGTTCGTTCTCGTCGTTGAAGAGGCGGTCCATGACGTGGCGCTTGCTGCCTAGGTAGACATGCGAAATCTCTGGCTGGCGCTGGAAGATCGCCCGCATCAACTTCGGCAGGTGGGGGTCGATGTCGACCACCTCCTGGAACTCGTCGAAGACCAAAGCGATCCGCCTCCCCCGCGCCGGCTCCAACTCGGCCGGCAGCCGCAACAGCCCCTCGATCGTCGCATCGACGTCCTGCGGCTCCCGCGCCGCCGCGAACGAGAAGGTGACGGCGCCAGTTTCGGGATCGAGGTTCATCGCGGGTTGCACGCGCAGGCGGCGGAAGGGCGCAGTGGCTTTGTCCCACGCCCGCTCCAGCGGCGAGGAGATGTGCTCGTAGATCGAGGCTGCGAGCGCGGCGGCAAACCGCTCTTTGCTCGGCGTGGTCATCAGGTCGACGTCGGCGACCAGGACCTTGTTCCGTCCCTTCCCCAGGCCCTGCGCGGCGGCCGAGATCAGCGACGACTTGCCGTAGCGGCGCGGGGCGAAGACGACGACGTCCTGGCCGTTGCGGATGTCGGCCGCCAACTCGTCGATCTCACGGCGGCGGTCGGCGAACGAATCGTCGAGCGCCAGGGTGCCGAACAGAAACGGGTTCTCTTTCTTCATACCGGGCCGCATAATACTCCTCGGTATAAATATTTATGCTATCGAGCATAATGCCGCTCGGCATAACCAAGGGCCAAGGACCCTTTTAGCCGTCGTCAGGGCGGGCGATGCAGTCGTTGCTAACCCGCAGTACCAGCGGGATCCAGCGATCGGCCTCGATCTCCACCACCTGCCGGTTGCCGGTCCAGCACGGTTCGGCGACGTGGGCACGGAAGACATAGCGGCCCGGCACCAGATGCGCGGTGAAGCGACCGGCTTCGACTGGCACGCGGCCGAGAATCCGCACCGAGCCGGCCCGCCGAACCAGCACCGTCCCCGCTTCACCTAGATAGGGCGGGAAGTCCGGCGTTTCGATCGGCGGCGGCGGGCAGCCGGCCTGGGCTTGCGTGCAGAAGTCCGGCGCGCGGAGCTGCGGGCAGATGATCGAAGCGCCAGCGCCGTTCGGCAGCGGGCACGGCACCACCGCGTCCACCCGGCATGACGGCGGCGGCGGGCACGGCGGCTGGCAGCAAGTGGTATCCAGCACGGTCCCCTGAACTCCCGAGTCCGGGGCGGCCTGCGCCGGGACCGGCGCGGCGGCGGACAGCAGCGTCAGCGCCGCGAGGACCGAAATCGCTGCTACCAACGCCCGTCTCATCGCCCTAGAAGCTACCCCGCCTCCGCCCCTCAAACCGACCGCCTTCGTCGTTTGTATGTCTATGACGTCCAAACGACGAACGCACCTCGGCGGCTCCGATGGCAGCGACTCATAGCGGGCGGGCGTCGTGTGCGCGCTGTCACGTTTCGGCGAATTTATAGTCGGGTAACCTATACACCAATGGATGCATCATCGTCTGCCGCAACGGGGAGGACCAGGCTGCCGCGTGCTGAACGGATGGCGCAAACGCTGACCGAGGCGCACGCGCTGTTCGCCGAGGACGGCTACGCAGCGGTGACGATGGACGAGATTGCCGCCCGGGTCGGTGTCACCAAGCCGCTGCTCTACAACTACTTCGGCAACAAGGAACGGCTCTACATCGCCTGTATGGAGCGGGCGGCCGAGTCGCTGACCGCGACCGTCGCCGAGTCCGTCACCGAGACCGACAGCCCCGCCGAGGCGCTGGGCGACGGCGTCCGCGCCTTCTTCGCCTTCCTCGACTCCGACCGCGCCGCCTGGGCGGTCCTCTTCGACGAGACCCTGCCGCGTGGCGGCGAGGTCGCCGAGCGGGCCGCCGCGTACCGGGGACGGATCCTCGCCCTGGTCTCTGCTGCGATGCTCGCCCAGCTGCCGGAGCGCCGCCGCGATGCGGCGCGGATCGAAGTCGAGGCCCTCTCCACCGCCCTACTCGGTGCCGCCGAGGCGCTCGCCCGGTGGTGGCTGCAGACCGAGGCGCTCGCCGCCGAGCAGGCGGCCGAGCTGCTGATCGCCACCGTCGAGCCGGGTCTCACCGCCCGAGGAAAAGGAACGAACACCAAATGAATGCCAAGACCCGCCCGGTCGCCGTCGTCGGCGGCAACCGAATCCCCTTCGCGCGCTCAGACTCGAAGTACGCGCAGGCGACCAACCAGGACATGCTGACCGCGGCGCTCGACGGGCTGATTGACCGCTTCGGGCTGGCCGGCGAGCGGCTCGGCGAGGTCGCCGGCGGCGCCGTCCTCAAGCATTCCCACGACCGCGACCTGACCCGCGAGAGCGTGCTCAGCACCCGGCTCGCCGCCGAGACCCCCGCCTACGACGTCCAGCAGGCTTGCGGCACCGGGCTTGAGACGACGATCCTGGTTGCCAATAAGATCGCCCTCGGCCAGATCGACGCCGGGATCGCCTGCGGCGCCGACACCACCTCCGACGCGCCGATCGCCCTCAACGAGGAGCTCCGCAACACCCTGCTCGAGGCCAACCGCGAGCGCTCGACTGCCGGCAAACTGCGCGCCCTCACCGGCTTCCGGCCGCAGCACCTGATCCCCGCGATCCCCCGCAACGAGGAGCCGCGGACCGGCCTCTCGATGGGCGACCACTGCGCGTTGATGGCGACCGAATGGGAGATCGAGCGGCGCGAGCAGGACGAGCTCGCGGTCACCTCGCACCAGCACCTCGCCGCCGCTTACGAACGCGGCTTCCTCGAGGATCTGATCACCCCCTACCTCGGGCTGGAGCGCGACCAGAACCTGCGCCCCGACTCGAGCGTCGAGAAGCTGGCGAAGCTGAAACCAGTCTTCGGCGGCCCCGAGGGGACGATGACTGCGGCCAACTCGACGCCGCTCTCCGACGGCGCTTCGGCGGTCCTGCTCGCCTCCGAGGAGTGGGCACGCGAACGCGACCTGCCGATCCTCGCCTACATCACCGAAGCGCAGACCGCTGCCGTCGACCACGTCCACAAGCGCGAGGGCCTGCTGATGGCGCCCGCCTACGCGGTGCCGACGATGCTCGACCGCGCCGGCCTCACCCTGCAGGACTTCGACTACTACGAGATCCATGAGGCCTTCGCCGCCCAGGTGCTGTGCACGCTGAAGGCCTGGGAGGACGCCACTTTCTGCGAGGAGAAGCTCGGGCGCGACAAGCCGCTCGGCGCGATCGACCGCGAGAAGCTGAACATCAACGGCGGCTCGCTCGCCGCCGGCCACCCGTTCGCGGCGACCGGCGGGCGGATCGTCGCCGGCCTCGCCAAGCAGCTGCACGAAGACGGCAAAGGGCGTGGCCTGGTCTCGATCTGCGCCGCCGGCGGCCAGGGCGTCGTCGCGATCCTCGAAAGCGCGGGAGGGAACAATCGATGAGCGACCGTTACGCACAGATCGTCAACGCGCCGGTAGTCGCGGCGATCGCCAAAGGGGTCGGGCTGCCGCAGCCGGTCGAGCTCGACCGCTTCCGGCCCGGGCAGCCGGTGATCGCGGGCCCGGTGCTGAGCGGCGAGGCCCCCGGCGGCCGGCTGGCGAAGCCGGTCCGGGCGATCCTCGACGCGATCGGCGCCGAACGGGCCGGCACCGAAGGCAAGGCGAAGGCGCTTGTCTTCGACGCCAGCGGGATCGCCGACTCA
Organism: uncultured Actinomycetes bacterium; assembly: GCA_963729055.1. GTDB lineage: Bacteria > Actinomycetota > Thermoleophilia > Solirubrobacterales > 70-9 > VAYN01. Next base: position 902,021 of record CAVSMQ010000010.1, read on the forward strand.
ACCGAGCTGGTCGAGCTGCAGCGCTTCTTCTACCCGGCGGTCGGGCGGCTGCAGCGCAGCGGCCGTGTCGTCGTCCTCGGCACCACCCCGGCGCTCGCCGGCACCCCCCGCGCCCACACCGCGCAGCGGGCGCTCGAGGGCTTTACCCGCTCGCTGGCCAAGGAGATCGGCGGCCGCGGCGCCACCGCGCAGCTGGTCTACGTCGAGCCGGGCGCCGAGGAGGAGCTGGCCTCGACCCTGCGCTTCCTGCTCTCGCCGCGCTCGGCTTACGTCGACGGGCAGGTGATCCGGATCGGCAAGGGCGCCGCCGCCGTCCCCGACCTCAACTGGGACGCGCCGCTGGCCCGCAAGGTAGCGCTGGTGACCGGCGCCGCGCGCGGGATCGGCGCCGCGATCGCCACCGTGCTGGCCCGCGACGGCGCCGAGGTGGTCGGGCTCGACGTGCCCCAGAACGCCGAGGAGCTGCGCAAGCTGACCAGCGACCTCGGTGGCTCGGCGATCGCCGTCGACATCACCGCCGCGGACGCACCGCCCCAGATCGCCGAGCGACTAGAGGGCGGCGTCGACATCGTCGTCCACAACGCCGGCGTGACCAAAGACCGGACGATCGCGAAGATGCCGGAAGAGCGCTGGTCGCAACTGATGGAGATCAACCTCTCCGCCGAGGAGCGGATCAACGACGCGCTGCTCGAGCGCAAACTGCTGAACGAGAACGGGCGGATCGTCTGCGTCTCCTCGATGTCGGGGATCGCCGGCAACTCCGGCCAGACCAACTACTCCGCCTCGAAGGCCGGGGTGATCGGGATGGTCGAATCGATGGCCCCCGAACTGGCGCAGCGGCAGGCGACGATCAACGCGGTCGCCCCCGGCTTCATCGAGACGCAGATGACGGCGGCGATGCCGATCGGACCGCGCGAAGCAGGCCGCCGCCTCTCCTCGCTCTCTCAGGGCGGGCTGCCGGTCGACGTCGCCGAGACGATCGCCTGGTTCGCCAGCCCCGCCTCGACCGGAGTCAACGGCAACGTGGTTCGTGTCTGCGGCCAGAGCCTGCTGGGGGCCTGACGGTGGCGATCGAGACCCGCACCCTGCAGTCCTCCCCCAGCATTCTGCCGCTCTACGCGCGGGCGGCGGCGCCAATGATCCCGGGCGCCTCGCTGCTGCCCTTCGTGCCGGGCGGCGGCGGCGAGATCCCGGAGATCGAGCTGGAGCTGGTCAACGTCAATACCAACACCGAGACGGTCGCCGCCTACGCCCGGGTCTGCGGTTTCCCCTTGCGCGACCAGCTGCCGCCGACCTACCCGCACGTGCTCGCCTTTCCGCTGCACATGGCGCTGATGGCCGACGGCCGCTTCCCCTTTGGCGCCGTCGGCCTGGTCCACGTCGAGAACCGGATCGTGCAACATCGGCCGCTCAGGCTTGGCGAGGAGCTGACCCTGCGCGCCCGCCCGACCGCGCTCCTCCCCCACCCGAAAGGGAAGACCTTCACGATCGTCACCGAAGCGAGGACCGGCGGTGAGGTCGCCTGGGAGGGAGTCAGCACCTACCTGCGCCGCGGCAAGGGCGACCCGGATGCAGTTGTCCCCGATATGCGGGGACAAATCGGTGAGGCGGACGCAAGCGACCTTGCCTCGCTCCCGGCGAGCGCCGAGTGGAAGCTCGGCGGCGACCTCGGCCGCCGCTACGCCGCCGTCTCCGGCGACCGCAACCCGATCCACATGCATGCCCTGACCGCGCGGCCGCTCGGCTTCCCGGCGGCAATCGCGCACGGGATGTGGACCAAGGCCCGCTGCCTGGCGGCACTCGAATCCCGCCTACCCGACGCCTTTGCGGTCGAGGTCCGCTTCCGCAAGCCGATCCTGCTGCCGGCGCGGGTCGAGTTCGCCAGCGCCCAAGATCAGGACAGCCCACAAAGCGGCGAGATCGAGTTCGCCGTCCGCGACGCGCGCAAGGCGACGCCGCATCTCGACGGCCGCGTCGTCCCAGAGACCTCAAACCTAACCACTTCCAAGACCCAACCCAGGAGGACCCAGTGAGCAGCAGCACCCAAAACGACCAGGGGATCGCCGAGCGCAGCATGGGCGTCGGCCTGCGGGCGCTGAACTGGCTCGCCGGCTCCGACCTGCTCGACCGCATCCGGTTGCGCAAGCAGGTCGAGCGGGCGCTCTTCCAGACGACCAAGGGTGGCTTCCGCACCGCGACCGCTGCCGGCCGCACCTTCAAGGCGGCGCAGCAGCTCGGCAAACCGGCGCGCCAGAAGCGCTCGAAATCGAGCGGTCTCTTCGACGTCTCCCCCGACGATGAGCAGCAGATGTTCCAGGAGGCCTGCCAGGCGTTTGCCGCGGGCGAGGTGCGCCCGGCGGCGCTGGGCGCCGATGCCGACTCGAAGACGCCGCCGGAGCTGCTGGCCCAGGCGGCCGAGCTCGGGGTCAACATGCTCGGCGTCCCCGAGGAGCTCGGCGGCGTGATGCACGAGCAGTCGGCGGTGACCAGCGTCCTGGTCGGCGAGGCGCTCGCCCAGGGAGACATGGGGATCGCCTACGCGACCCTCGCCCCGGGCGCGGTCGCGACCGCGATCGGGCTCTGGGGCACGGCCGAGCAGGAGGCCACCTACCTGCCTGCCTTCACCGGCGAGGACGTCCCGGCGGCGGCACTGGCGATGCTCGAGCCGCGGCCGCTCTTCGACCCCCTGCAGCTGGAGACGAAGGCGCGCCGCGAGGGCGGCGACTGGGTGCTCGACGGCGCCAAGTCGCTGGTCGCCAGGCCCGCCGAGTGCGAGCTGTTCGTGATCGCCGCCGAGGCGGAGGGGATCGGGCCGGCGCTGTTCGTGGTCGAGTCCGGGACCGCCGGCCTCGCCACCGAGCCGGAACCGGCGATGGGCCTGCGCCCCGCCGCCACCGGCCGGCTGCTGATCGAGGGCGTGCGTGTCCCCGCCGCGGCGCTGCTCGGCGAGGGCAAGCGCGAGGACTACGTCGAGTGCGTCAACCGGGCGCGGATCGCTTGGTCGGCGCTAGCTGTCGGCGCCTCGCAAGCCGTGCTCGATTACGTGATCCCATATGTGAACGAACGGCAAGCCTTCGGCGAACCGATCTCCAACCGTCAGGCGGTCGCCTTCGGCGTCGCCGAAATCGGCATCGAGACCGACGGGATGCGGCTCGCCACCTACCGGGCCGCCAGCCGCGCCGATCGCGGCGATGACTTCGCCCGCGAGACGGCGCTCGCCCGCAAGCTCGCGGCCACCAAGGGGATGGCGATCGGCTCCGAAGGCGTGCAGTTGCTCGGCGGCCACGGCTTCGTCAAGGAGCACCCGGTCGAGCGCTGGTACCGAGACCTGCGAGCCGCGGGCGTGATGGAGGGCGCCCTGCTCGTCTAGCGGGGCGCATTTCTGTCGCATAGCGACACAAAAGCGCCCCACCACGATCCGAGCGAAAGCGAAACCATGATCAACCTCGAGATTCCCAAGAAGTTCAAACCGCTGGTCAGTCAGGCCAACCAGGTCGCGACCGAGGTCTTCCGGCCGATCTCGCGCAAATACGACGAGGCCGAGCACACCTACCCGAAAGAGCTCGACATGCTGGCCTCGCTGATCGACGGCATGAACGAGGGCTCCGACATGGGCGGTGCCGGCGCCGCCGGCGTGCGCCGCACCAACGGCGCCGACCCGAGCGAGAACCGCAACGGCTCCAACCTCTCGACCGTGCTCGGGATCATGGAGCTTTGCTGGGGGGACGTCGGCCTGCTGCTCTCGATGCCGCGCCAGGGCCTCGGCAACTCTGCGATCGCCTCGGTGGCGACGCAGGAGCAGCTCGACCACTACGGCGGCCTCTGGGCGGCGATGGCGATCACCGAGCCGGAAGCCGGCTCCGACTCGGCGGCGATCCGCACCACCGCCGAGCTCGACGGCGACGAGTACGTCCTCAACGGCGAGAAGATCTTCGTCACCTCGGGCGACCGCGCCGACCTGATCGTCGTCTGGGCGACCCTCGACCGCTCTAAGGGCCGGGCGGCGATCAAGTCGTTCATCGTCGAGCGCGACAACCCCGGCCTGAAGCTCGACCGGCTCGAGCACAAGCTCGGGATCCGCGCCTCCGACACCGCCAACTTCACCCTGCAGGACTGCCGGGTGCCGAAAGAGGCGCTGCTCGGCAACCCCGACGTCAACGTCGAGAAGGGCTTCGCCGGGGCGATGCAGACCTTCGACAACACGCGGCCGCTGGTCGCGGCGATGGCGGTCGGGGTGACGCGAGCGGCGCTCGAGGAGACCCGCCGCCAGTTCGAGCAGGCCGGCGTCGAGATCGACTACTCGACCCCCGCCCTCTCCCAGCCCGCCGCCGCCGCCCGCTTCCTGGAGATGGAGGCCGACTACGAGGCCGCCTGGCTGCAGACCCTGCACGCCGCCTGGATGGCCGACAACTCGAAGCCGAACTCGCTGCAGGCCTCGATGGCGAAGGCCAAGGCCGGCCGCACCGCGGTCGACGTCACCCTCGGCTGCGTCGAGCTCTGTGGCTCGGTCGGCTACGCCGAGCACGAACTGCTCGAGAAGTGGAGCCGCGACGCGAAGATCCTCGACATCTTCGAGGGCACGCAACAGATTCAGTTGCTGATCGTGGCCAGGCAGCTGCTCGGGAAGAGCTCGGCAGAACTCCGCTAGCGCCGATCGGGCAAACTGCCCGATCGTGAACATCATCGAAGACCTGATGGAGCGGTCCCCGGCCTCGCGGCTGGGGATCGTCGCCGTCGATCAGGACGCCAACCGCCGCGATTGGTATTTCGGCGAACTGATCGCCACCTCGGCCGGGCTCTCCGGCGCCTTTGCGGCGCGGGGCGTGCGGCGCGGCGACGTCGTGATGACGCTGGTCGGTAACCGGATCGAGTGGGTGCTTTCGCTGCTCGCCTGCTGGCGGATGGGTGCGGTGGCGCTGCCCTGCAACACGCAGCTGCGCGAGGACGACCTGGCGCACCGGGTCGCGGTCGCCAACCCGGCGCTGTGCGTCGGCGAAGCCACGCTGCTCGGGCTGCTGCCGGACGGGGTAGCGACGATGGACCTCGGCGAGGTCGCTGACGTGCTCGACGAGGATCGGCCGCAGGAGACGCCAGCCGCGGTCGCCGAGATGGAGGCCGAGGACCAGGCGCTGATCGTCTTCACCTCGGGCACCACCGGCAAGCCGCGGGGGGCGGTGCATCCCTACCGCTACCTGCTCGGGCAGCGGATCCAGGCCGAGCACTGGTTCGGGTCGCGGCGCGGCGAGCTCGCTTGGTGCACGACCGCGACCGGCTGGTCGAAGTCGGCGCGCAACGTCTTCCTCGCCCCCTGGCTGACCGGCGCCGCCGCGGTAATCCACGACGGCCGCTTCGACCCGGCAGAGCGGCTCGACTTCGCCGAGGCGCTGGGGGTCAACGCCCTCTGCCAGGCACCGACCGAGTACCGGATGCTGGCCCGCCGCACCGAGCTGCGGCCGCTGCCGGCGCTGCGCCGGATGGTCTCCGCCGGCGAGGCGCTCGACGCCGAGACGGTGGCAATCTTCAGCCAGCAGATGGGACTCGAGCCGGCCGACGGCTACGGCCAGACCGAGACCGGTGCGATCACTGGCAACTTGGTTGGCGACCCGGTCAAACCCGGCTCGATGGGCAAACCCTTGCCGGGGCTCGAGACGCGGATCATCGACGGCGAGCTTCAGCTCCGCGCCGCCTCCTCCCCCACCTTTTTCAGCGGCTACCTCGACGGCGAGCAGTTCGAAGCTGAGTGGTGGCCAACCGGCGACCTGGTCGGCGAGGACGAGGACGGCTACCTCTTCTTCGAGGGCCGCAACGACGACATCATCGCCTCCTCCGGCTATCGGATTGGCCCGGCCGAGGTCGAGGCGGCGCTGCTCTCCCACCCGGCGGTCGCCGATGCGGCCGCCGTTGCCGCCCCCGACCCCGAACGCGGCGCCGTGGTCCGCGCCGTGGTGGTCCTGCGCAACGGCGACCAGGCCACCACCGGCGAGGGCGAGGCGCTAAAGCAGGAGCTGATCGCCCACTGCCGCGAGGTCACCGCCCCCTACAAGGCTCCCCGCATCGTCGAGTTCGCCGCCGAGCTGCCGAAGACGAGCACCGGCAAGATCAAGCGCGCCGCCCTCCGCGAAGCCTAACCGTCGAGGTTGCCGTTTGCCGTCGTATAGGCGGCGAAAGGCAACCTCATGCTGCGGCTAGCTCTTGGGCGTCGACCGGCGCTCCGAAGTGGAAGCCCTGCCCCATGTCGACCCCGTACTCGCGCAGCAGTTTCGCCGTCTCGTCGTCCTCGACGAACTCGGCGATCGTTGCCTTGCCGAGGCCGTGGGCGATGCCGACGATCGCCTGCACGGTCAGTTGGTCGGCGTCGTTCTTTGGCAGGTCACGGACGAAAGCGCCGTCGATCTTGATCACGTCGAAGGGGATCCGCTTCAGGTACTCGAAGGGGCCGAAGCCGGCGCCGTAGTCGTCGATTGCGACCTCGCAGCCGAACTCGGTGAGGCGGTCGGCGAAGCGGGCGGCGGTGTCGTAGTCCTCAACCCGCGCCGTCTGGGTGATCTCGAAGGTGCAGCGCCTGGGGTCGGCCTCGCCTTCGTCGAGCAGGCGTTCGATGAACTCGAGCACCGAGAGGTCGCTGACGGTGGCGCCCGAGAGGTTGACGTGCAGCGAGACCGGTTCGCCGGCCCGCTCCCGCGCCCCAAGCAGTCCCAGCGCCTGGCCGATCACCCAGCGGTCGAGCTCCTGCACCATCCCGGTGCGCTCGGCGACGCCGATGAACTGGGCGGCCGGCAGCAGCTCACCGTTTTCGCCGGCCATCCGCAGCAGCAGCTCCCAGCGGGCGACGCCGCCGGAGGCGAGGTCGAGGATCGGCTGCCCGGCGAGCCGCAGACGATCCTGGGTCAGGGCGTCGCGGATCCGGGCGCTGGTCGTCAGGCCGCTGGCGACCGCCCGCCGCCGCTCCTCCGGCCCGCTGAAAACGGCGACCCGGTCGCGCCCCTCGGCCTTCGCCCGGTACATCGCCTGGTCGGCGGCGACCAGCACCGCTTCGGCCCCGGTCTCCGACTTGCCGTCAAAGAGGACGATCCCGATGCTGATCGTCACCTTCGCCAGCTCCGTCTCTTCGGCGCAGCCGGCGGCGACCTGGACGCGCAGGTCCTCGCCGAGCGCGATCGCGCCGTCGGCGTCGGTCTGCGGGACCAACAACGCGAACTCGTCGCCGGAGAGGCGGGCGACGAGGTCGGTCCCGCGGACGCGTTCGCGCAGGACGTTGGCGACGCGGCGGATCAGGCTGTCGCCGGTGTGGTGGCCATGAGCGTCATTGACCGCCTTGAGGCCATCGATGTCGATCACCATCACCGCCCCCTGGCCGCCGTAGCGGGCATTGAAGGAGGCGTAGGCGTCGAGTTCGCGACGGAAGCTGCGGCGGTTGAGCAGGCCGGTCAGCGGGTCGTGGTCAGCGAGGAAACGCAGCTCGGCTTCGGTCCGCGCGGCGCGGGCGAGGGCGTCCTCAACCACCGCCCGCTCGGCAGGCGCCAGCTTCTCCATCACCTGATCAATGGTCAAGGAGAGGTTCTGATTTTGGACGGAGCGGGCGATCGTCACGGAATCATGACGGGCGCGAAGGCGCCTGGGTAGCGGAAAATTGGGGTGGGTAGGGTGAAGTTCGTGCCTAACCGCCTCGCCCACGAGACCAGTCCCTACCTCCAGCAGCACCAAAACAACCCCGTTGATTGGTACCCGTGGGGCGAGGAGGCGCTGGTCCGGGCGCGCGAGGAGGACCGGCCGATCCTGCTCTCGGTTGGCTACTCGGCCTGCCACTGGTGCCATGTGATGGAGCGCGAGTCGTTCGAGGACCCGGAGACCGCCGCCTACATGAACGAGCACTTCGTAGCGGTCAAGGTCGACCGCGAGGAGCGCCCCGACGTCGACGCGATCTACATGGAGGCGGTACAGCAAATCAGCGGTCACGGCGGTTGGCCGATGACCGTCTTCCTCGACCCCGACGGCGTCCCCTTCTTCGGCGGCACCTACTTCCCACCCGACGAGAGCCGCGGCATGCCGAGCTTCCGGATGGTGATGGAAGCGGTAGTCGACGCCTTCGAGACCAAACGCGAGGAGATCCGCGAACGAGCGCCGGAGGTGCGGCAGCGGCTGGGGGCGATCGGAGCGGTCGAGCCGCGCCCCGGCGGCGACGGTGAGGCGGAGCTGGCGGCGGCGACCGAACGCCTGCTCGCCGCCGCCGACCGCCAGTCCGGCGGCTTCGGCGGAGCGCCGAAGTTCCCGCCAGCCTCCTCGCTCGAGCTGCTCCTAGCCCGCGGCGAGACCGCCGTTGTGCGGGAGACGCTCGACGCGATGCTGGCCGGCGGCATCTACGACCAGCTCGGCGGCGGTTTCGCCCGCTACGCGGTCGACCGCGTCTGGCTCGTCCCCCACTTCGAGAAGATGCTCTACGACAACGGCCTGCTGGCGAGCGCCTACCTGCACGGCTGGCAGGCGTTCGGCGAGGAGCGCTACCGCCGCGTCTGCGAAGAGACGCTGGACTGGATGCTGCGCGAGATGCGCGGCCCCGAGGGCGGCTTCTACTCGGCCCTCGACGCCGACTCGGAGGGGGAGGAGGGCAAGTTCTACGTCTGGTTCCCGGAGGAGATCCAAGCGGTTCTGGGCGAGGCCGAGGCAGCAGCGGCAATCGAGTCCTACGGCGTCACCGAACGCGGAAACTTCGAGGGCGCGAACGTGCTGCACCGGGCGCAAGGCGCGTCGGCCGCCGAGCCGCCGGGGCTCGACGCGGCGCGGGCGCGATTGCTGGCGGTGCGCGAGGAACGGGTGCGGCCGGGGCTCGATGACAAGCGTCTGCTGTCCTGGAACGCACTGGCGATCTCGGCGCTGGCCGAGGCCGGCGCGGTGCTCGGCCGCGAGGACTACCTCGAGGCGGCACGCCGCTGCGCCGAGTTCATCTGGGAGCAGATGCGCGATGACGCCGGCCATCTGCTCCGCACCTACAAGGACGGCGAGGCACGACTCAACGCCTACCTCGAGGACCACGCTTTCCTGCTGGAAGCGCTGCTGACGCTGTACGAAGCGAGCTTCGAACCGCGCTGGTTCGAGGCGGCGGTGACGACGGCGGAGGCGATGCTCGACCGCTTCGCCGACCCCGAGCGCGGCGGCTTCTTCTCCACCTCGGCCGACCACGAGGAGCTGATCGTGCGCCGTAAGGACGTCGGCGACCACCCGATCCCGAGCGGCAACAGCGCCGCCGCACTGGGACTGCTGCGACTCGACGCGCTGACCGGCGAGCGTCGCTACCACGAGGCCGCCGAGGGCGTCTTCGCCCTCTTCGCCAAACCGGCGACCGAGCATCCCGACGCCTTCGCCCACCTGCTGCGGGCGATCGACTTCGCGACGGCACGGATCCGTGAGGTGGCGTTGGTCGGCCCGGCGGGCGGGAGCGGCGCTTCAGCAGCGGAGGCCGGCGGAGCAGCCGCGGCCGCAGTCGCCGACTTAGCCGCCGTGGTCCGGTCCGAGTACCGCCCCCACCTCGTCCTCGCGGCCGGCCCTGAGGGCGCCGAGCAGCCACCGCTCCTCGCCGGCCGCACCCTCCTCGATGGCCGCCCCGCCGCCTACGTCTGCGAGAACTTCGCCTGCCAGCTCCCCGTCACCGAGCCTGACGAGCTCCACCGCGAGCTCTGAGCCGGAGGCTGCCAAGGACGCAGGGAGCGTGGCGTGCCTTGCACGCGAGCGACCGAGGACACCGGCAGGCGCCGGCTCAGAGCTCGCGGATCTCGTCGAGGGCGCAGCGGCCGCCGACTTCGGCCCAGCCCTTGCCCAGTGATTTGGCGCGGAGGAGCGAGCCCTCGCCCTGGCGGATCAGCAGCTCGCGGTTGGTCGCCGCGGCGAGCATGATCGCCGCCGAACCCGTCGCCTCGTCCTCGCCGACTCCGTCGGCGAGCGAGTAGCAGCGCGAGCGCACCTGGCCGGCCGCCTCGTCCTCCCAGGCCCAGAGGTAGATTTCGTCCTCACGGCCGCCGGGCGGGCCCTCCAGCGCCGCCACCTCAGCCGGGTCGTCGTACTCGATCAACTCCCAGGGCGGCGACCACTCGGCGCGGGCCGAGACGAAGGTCAATGCCCCCTCCCCATCCCCCTCACGCCGCACCGCGACCTCGCCGGCCGGCGGTCGCAGCGCCGCCGGCGCCTCGCCCTCGCGAGCGAGCAGCCAGGCGGTGCCGACGCTTGGGTGGCCGGCGAAGGGCAGTTCGAGGCCGGGGGTGAAGATCCGCATCTCCGCGGTCGCCCGGTCGTCGACGAAGACCGTCTCCGAGAAGCCGAGGTCATGGGCAACCGCCTGTCGCCGCTCCACCGGCACCTCGGCGCCGTCGAGGAAGACCCCGAGCGGGTTGCCGTGCGCCCCAGCTTCGTCGCAGAAGACGCGCAAGACGTGAAGAGTCGCCATCGGGCTCGGCCTCGCCTCAGTCCTGCCGCATCAGAGGATCGGCAGGAAGTTTTCGATCTCGTACGGCGTCACCTGAACCCGGTACTCGTCCCATTCCTGCCGCTTGATCTCGACGAAGCGGCGGAAGGTGTGCTCGCCGAGGGTCCGCAGCACCAGCTCCGAGTCGGCGGCAATCTCGACTGCCTCGCCAAGCGTCGCCGGCAGCTGCTCGATTCCCTGGTGGGCGAGCTCCTCCTGCGAGAGGTGGTAGAGGTTCTGCTCCATCGGCTCGGGCAGCTCGTAGCCCTTCTCGACCCCTTCCAGCCCCGCTTGGAGCATCCCGGCGAAGCAGAGGTAGGGATTGGCGGCGGGGTCGGGGCAGCGCAGCTCGGCCCGGGTCGCCGCCTCCTTGCCGGGGTGGTAGAGCGGAACCCGGATCAGCGCCGAGCGGTTTCGACGCGACCAGGCGAGGTAGACCGGCGCCTCGTAGCCAGGCACCAACCGCTTGTAGGAATTGACCCACTGGGCGAAAAGCGGCGAGATCTCGCGCGCATGCTTGAGCTGGCCGGCGATGAACGACTTCGCCACCGGCGAGAGGAAGTACGGGTCGTCCTCGTCATAGAAGGCGTTCCTGCCGTCTTTGGAGAGCGACTGGTGAACGTGCATCCCGGAGCCGTTCTCGCCGAACAGCGGCTTGGGCATGAAGGTCGCGTGGTAGCCGTACTTGAGCGCAATCTCCTTGACGACGATCCGGTAGGTCATGCAGTCGTCGGCCATCTCGAGCGCGTTCTTGTAGCGCATGTCGACCTCGTGCTGGGAAGGGCCGACCTCGTGGTGGGTGTACTCGACGTGGATCCCCATCTTCTCCAGCGCCAGCACCGTTTCGCGGCGCAGGTCGGAGCCAGCGTCGAGAGTGGTGAGATCGAAGTAGCCGCCCTGGTCGAGCGGCTCGGGGATGCCGCCCTCGGGCTTTGAGGAGCGGAAGTAGAAGAACTCGAGCTCGGGGCCGATGTTGTAGGCGTCGAAACCGAGCTCCTCGGCCCGCTTCAGCGCTCGCTGCAGGATCCAGCGCGGGTCGCCCTCGTAGGGGCCGCCGCCGGGAACGCGGATGTCACAGAACATGCGGGCGACCCGGTCTTCGGCCTCCGGGCGCCAGGGGATCATCTCGAAGGTCGAGGGGTCCGGAACGGCGAGCATGTCGGACTCCTCGATCGGGTTGAAGCCGGTGATCGAGGAGCCGTCGAATCCCATCCCGCCCGCGAAGGCATCCTCGAGCTCCGAGGCGTTGATCGAGAAGCTCTTCAGCTGGCCGAGGACGTCGGTGAACCAGAGGCGGATGAAGCGGACGTCCTCATCCTGGACCTGCGAGATGACGTCGGCGGCGCTGCGGGGTTCGTCTGCCATGCCTCAATTGCCTCCTGGGGTCGCGAGAAGGAGGCAACGATAGGCCAATGAACCGAAGCGGTGCGCAAAGCCGTATATCGGGTAACCAAATGTGATCAGGGACACACTGCCCGGCTTGCAGACTGGTCGGAAAGCAGGTATAACTTACTCGACGTAAGTAATCGGCTCAAAGTAAAGTAAAGGCCACGTAAAGGCTCTGTAAAGCGCCCGCCCACGAGCAAGCGGAATCGCATCCAGGCAGAGCAGAAGCGAGTTGCAGAGTGACCGTAAAAACCGCAGTTAGCAGATTCCAGATCCACGATGAGCTGACCGCACCCGATGAGAGCGCCCCGCTCATCAAGTCGATCCAGGCCGCCGGCGGTGCGGTAACCAAGTTCGTCGGCGTCCTCGCCGGCGCCCCCGCCGTCCTGCGCGCCTACACGCGCATGCGTTCCGAGCTTCGCGGCGGCGTCCTTCCCCAGGCGACCCGCGAGCGGATTGCGCTGGCGGTGGCCGAGTACCGCGAGGACACCTACAGCATCGCCCAGCACGCCAAGTCGGCGCGGCGGGCGGGCCTCGGCCTCGACGAGGTCTCGCGAGCCCGCAGCTTCACTTCCGCCGATCCCAAGGAGGCGGCGCTGCTGCTCTACCTCAAGGAGGCCTTGGACGCCGACGGCCCGCCGCCGCTCCACCTCCATGAGGAGGCGCGTGAAATCGGCTGGACCGACGAGGAGATCCTCGAGGCGGTCGCGCACCTGGCGCTGAACGAGTTCCAGAGCTTGATCGCCAGTGCCGCGGCGCTGCCGCAGGACCAAGCGACCCCCCGCGTCCTCCCCACCGCCGCCTAGGCCCCCGCCCGCACCGAGGTTGCCTTTCGACCCGCTATCCGGGTCAGAGGGCAACCTCGATGTGCGGTGCAAGCGACCGCAGAGAGCCCGCGCCACGCGCGGGCTCTTCTCGTTGCGCGCTATTTGCCCTCGACCAGGGTCGCCGTGTAGAGCAGGCGTGCGGTCGTGTACTTGCAGCCGAAGGTCGCGCGTTTGTTGACCTTTTCCAACGCTTCGCCCTCGCGGATCGAAGTCGAGTTGGTGCAGGTACCGGGGGCGCGGCTGGCCCGCCAGACGTTCTTCTCGTCGAGGCCCTGGGAGAACATCGGCGCCCAGGTCGGCACCGAGATGCCGACGATGTCGCCCTTTTCGACCGCCAGATTGGAGCCGAACTTGACCGTCTGGCCGAGGTAGGGCGAGAGCACCTTGATCGCCCCTTGGGAGACCAGCGAGTAGCGCGGCGGGTTGGTTTCGGGCACCCGGCGGAGGATCGCCAGCCGGGCCTCAGGCGGGGTGCCAAAGAAGCCGTTGAAGAAGGAGCGCTGTTTGTTGGTCGGCTGGGCCAGAGTCAGCGTCCAGGCCTTGATCGTGCCGTCGCGAGGAACCGTGAACGGCAGGTTCGTCTGGTCGTTACTGACCTGGAAGCCGGTGACACTGCCGACCGCCTGACAGGGCAACCCCGGACAGGACGGATCGGGAACAGTCGAAGTGTTGCCGAGCACCACCGTGGCGGTGCCGGGCGCAGCGGCGCCCGTACTCGCGACGATCAGACCGGCCGCCGCGAGGAGACAGCAGAGGAGCGTCGCCAGCCCCAGCCGGGAACCCCGGCCCCACCCCTGCTTGGCGGTCGATGCTTGCGACGACCTCGGCATGCGATTGCTCCTCTCGGCGATGGTGCGGCGCTGCGCCGCGCGTTCCTGGACTGCGTGGAACACGGCAGGTTAGCTCGCAGCGCGGCTACGAGGGCGGTTTTCCCCTGCAAGGGGACGATTCGGCGGTCTTGACCGGCGCGCCGGTTGCCGGTCCCGCCTCAGCGGCGGGCGTATTCGACTGCGACCTGGTAGCCGATCCGGGCGACGCCAACCGATTCGAGGCCGAGCGCTTCGCTCGCCGCGGCGGTCAGATCCCAGGCCCGACCTTTGATGTAGGGGCCGCGATCGATCACCGGCGCGGTGACGGTGCGGCCTTCGTAGACGAAGCGGACCATCGTCCCGCAGGGAAGGGTCTTGTGGGCGACGCCGACCGTGGTCGGCCGCAGGACCGCGCCGCAGGCGGTGCTGCGGCCCCAGAGGCCGGGCCCATACCAGCTGGCACCGCCGTAGCGCAGCGGGCCGAAGGCGGTTTCCTCGCCTTCCGGGGCGGCCGCTTCATAACCGGAGGCGCCGCCCGTGGCCGCCTGCGCGGCCGGAATCGCGGCGAACCCCGCAAGCGCGGTCGCGACGACAGCCAGCGCGGTGCGCAGGCGTCGCCGGCAGCGGCGATCTGAGGTCTGTTTCCGCCCATGGCGGCTGGTGGCTGGGTTCATGCTCTTTCGGGCGCTTGCGGGGTTAGCTGACGGGCTCGCGCTGAAAGAGTTGCGCTACGCGACAGACGCCGCGATTCGCCCCAACCAATTGGGTCCCCCGCTCTTCGCGATATGTAGGCGAAGATTCAGCGGAAGTTGGCGGCAGATTAGCAAACGCTAAGACAGAAGAGTTGCGCCGAGGAGGAATCGCGTGCATCGAGCGAACAATCGACGCCTCCCCCGCTCGCAATTAGCGCCGAAATCGACCGTGCATGCCGCCCGCGCCATCGAGGTTGCCGTAACCGTCGAATAGCGACGGATTCGACAACCTCAATAGGAAAGGCCCCTCGCGGGGCCTTTCCGTTAGCGGGCCTATAAGCCGGATCCTGTCGTGAGCGGCCATCTATCTCTGCGGCCTACCTGGACCTCGCCGGGCTGGGTCGACGGTCCTGCTTGGCCTTGCACCGGGCGGGGTTTGCCTGGCCGCCGCGTCACCGCGACGCCGGTGCGCTCTTACCGCACCTTTTCACCTTTGCCTGTACGCGACTCACGTGCGGTCGCGCCATCGGCCGTGTGTTTCTGTGGCACTTTCCCGCGGGTTTCCCCGGGTGGGCGTTACCCACCGCCCTGCCCTGTGGTGTCCGGACTTTCCTCGAAGGGGTTGTCTCTCCCCCCCGCGGTCCGCTCAGCTCGCAAGGGGAATGGTAGTCCTAGATCGGCCGGCTGCAAACCGGCGCAATTCGGCGTCCTCGGTCGCGTCCCTTGCTCACGCAATTCCATTGCGCTCGCGGCGGGCCGCTCCCTGCGTCCACCGCCTTGCTTGGTTTTCGCTCGGCTTGCGGGAATCTCGGCCGATACCCGCCACGGCGCTGAGCGCTCGCGGGGGCAAGCAGTTCAAGGACGCAGGGAAGCGAGGTGAGGGGAGCGCACTCCAGTGCGTGACCCGAACCGAGCGACCGAGGACGCCGAAATGCGCCGCCCCCGTGAGCGCTCAGTCAGACTTTGCGGAAGACTCCGACGACGCGCCCCAAAACCCGGGCCTCCGTGGTCAGGATCGGGTCCATCTCGTCGTTCTCGGGCTGCAGGCGGATGTGGTCGGCCTCGCGGTAGATCCGCTTCACGGTCGCCTCCTCGCCGATCAGAGCGACGACGATTTCGCCGTTGTCGGCATCGTCGGAAGGACGGACAACGACGTAGTCGCCCTCGATAATGCCGGCGTTTTTCATGCTTTCGCCGCGGATCTGCAGGATGTAGTCGCCATCCTCGCCGCCGATCACGTCGGGAATCTCCAGGTACTCGTCGATGTTCTCCTCGGCGAGGATCGGCTCACCGGCCGCGACCTGGCCGATCAGCGGCAGCTCGTAGCCGGGCCGCACCGTCTTCTTCGCCTTTTCGAACAGGAGCTCGATCGCCCGCGGTTTCGACGGGTCGCGCCTCAGCAGCCCGATCTTCTCCAGGTTCGCCAGGTGGGCGTGCACGGTCGAGGAGGAGTGCAGGCCGACGGCCTTGCCGATCTCCCGCACGGTCGGCGGGTAGCCGGTCTTGGCTGCGTACTTGCGGATGAAGTCGAAGATCTCCTTCTGCCGCTTGGTCAGGTCAAGGTCAACCATTGTCGGTCAATTTCCTCCGTCGCCGGGTCAGCTGCATTCGAACGTCTGTTCGCACAGGCTAGCGGCCCGCACGGACACGTTCAAGCTGTATGCGGGATTTTGACACCGACCGCCCAACCTCCATGCCAAGCTGAAAGGTCGCGATGGCCGAGCCGGAGGAAATCCCCGAGGGCGCGCCCCGTCGTACCCACCTCGCCGCCGAGCGCACCCAGCTCGCCTGGTGGCGAACCGGCCTCACCGCGATCGCCGTCGGCCTCGGCGTCGGCCGCGTCGTCCCCGACCTGGCGGGCACCGAGGAGGTCTGGCCCTACGTCGCCACCGGCATTGGCTTCGCCCTCTACGGCGTCGCCCTGATCGCCTACGGCACGGTCCGCGCCCGCGAGCTCGAGCGCAAACTCGGCGGCCGCCACCAGATCGACGCCTCCGACCGCATGCTGGTTGCCCTCACCGTCGCCGGCGTCGTCCTCGGCCTCGCCAGCGTCGCCCTGATCGCAGTTCAGTGAGTCGGCCGAGCGCAGACCGCCGCGGCACCGCCGTCAGGCCGAGCTGATCGTCGGCTGCTGAGAAACGCCACTCCCGGTGATCCCGGCGGCAAAGGCTTGAGCGCACGGCCCCAAGAGCGGATAGGCGTAACCGCCCTCCTGGATGACGCAGATCGGCAAGCCGGCGCGGAGCAGACGCCCGCCAATCGCTCCGAAGACGGACGGATCCAGATCCCAATCGCCGTGAGGGTCGCCGTCGACAGTGTCATAGCCGAGTGAAACGACGAGCACGTCACAGCTCAGGCCAAGCCGGTCCAGCGACTGATCGACCGCACTCAGATACTCGCTGAAGCTGGGAGGCCGGCGAAACTCGACCAGCCGTTGCCGGCTGTCGAGCGGCGAGCAGGCCTGCCAAGGAAAGTGGTCGGTGGTCGAAGCGTGGAGAGACTCAAAGTGAACTCCGTCTAGTTCAGCGGCGATCGCGGCGGTGCCGTTGCCGTAGTGGAAATCGAGATCGAGAATGCCCACCTCCCCGAAGCCAGCGTCGAGCAGGGTGACCGCCGCGGCGGCCGCGTTGTTGAGGTAGCAGTAGCCGCCCATCCAGCGCGGACCGGCGTGATGACCAGGGGGCCGGCAGAGGCCATAGACAACCTCGGCGCCAGCAACGACCTGCAACGCCGCTGCGATCGCAGTTCCAAAAGCAGCGCGAGCGGCGAGGGCGCTGCCGCCGAAGACGGGCGTATCGGCCGGCACGCCGGGGGCGCTCCACTCCTCGAGCAGCTCCGCTTCGCGAGCATCGAAGTTGGTAGCGAGCCGGTCGAGGAAACGGACGTACTCGGCGTCATGGACAGCGCTCAGGGCAGTGAGGACCGCCGACTCGGGCTCGTTCGCTTCAAGCAGTCGGCAGCGCGGATTTCCGTACAGGCCGGTTTCGATCGCCGCCATTCTCTCGACGCCATCGAGGCCTGGCACGCGGTTTCCGGCGCGCGTCACGGTCCACGGCGGTGAACCGGTGGGTGATCCCTGCTTCACGGCAACCAGTTCGGTCACAAGTGCCGTAATACTATAAGATCGCTGACCACATTGATTATGATGCGCGCCCGTAGCTCAACTGGTGAACGGTCATCCCAGGATTCTGCACTTGGGGCTAGCAGCCACGCAGCCGAGGCGGCCATTAGGCCGATTCCTTTGGCGGTTGAATGCCGGAAACGGCCGGTCTTAGGCGCTCAACGTCCTAATTTTCAGACCTTAGAGCAGCGGCCTTCTAAGCCGCAAGATGCGGGTTCGAATCCCGTCGGGCGTATTTCCCATCACCCTCGCGGGATCAGAACCGAGCTGCACGGCGTGCGGAGCAGGCCGTGACTCCGGACCGGGCCCCACGGGCGAGTGCTGTTCCAGGGGAGCGCCGGTCCGTTCAGGTATTTGCAGAGGACGCCGACCCGAGGTCCGAGTCGGGGCTCGACACGGCGCGGCGCTTCGTTCATGCCGACGCGTACGCACGCTTCCGCCGTTGCAAGGGCGACGATGTCCACTTCGCGCTGGCGGTACCGGCCGAAGGGCATGATCTCGACGACCTGCGCTCACGGCTCGAATCGCTGGCGGTCTCCTGCGACTGGGACCGCACCGTCGTCAGCTCCGACCCAAGCACCCAACGCGCGCTCCAGCGGCTCTTTCTGGCGCTGCTCGAGCGCGATCTCGTCTACCGCCGCGACCCAGAACAGTGGGAGCAAGGTGCCTCCTGGCTCCTGCGCAGCAGCATCTATGCCGAGTGGTGCGCGGACGGCTTGGACCGACTCGGAGGCACGGCGAAAGCGGCCGAGGTGCAACGCGAAGCGCTGGGACGGGTCGACGGCGTCGAGCTCACTGCATCCGTCCTCGGCATCGGTGACCTGACTGTCTTCACTCCCTTTGCCGACGCGGTCGGGCAGGCCGCGTTCGTCGCGATTTCGCCGCGCCACCCGCAGATCGAGTCGATCGTGGCGGACCCGTCGGCAACGCTCGCCAACTCGGACGCGCAGCCACCAGCCATACAGACCGATCTGCAAGCCGCGGTACCGGGCGTGGAAGGACTGGTGCCGCTGGTGTTGACGCCAATGCATGAGTCGCTGACCGTCGCATCGCTGGGGATTCCAGCCTGCGATGAGGCCGCCGGCGCGATCGCCGCCCGGATACGCAAGGGAAGCGGCCTGGCCCTGAAGACCCGAGACACCAGGAAGCCACACGCGGCGGTGCGCTACAAGCTCTCGGACCAGCCCATTTCGGAAACCGCGAGTTCGGGCATCCCGGTGCCGATCGTTCACTGCAAGGGTTGTGGAACCGTTGCGACACCGAGCGAGGATCTGTCGGTAAAACGAGCAGCCGGCGATGGTTCTGTGCCCTGCCCCAACTGCGGCGGCGAAGCTGTGCGCGACTCTGAAGTCCTCGCACCTGTGTTCCACAGCATGTGGAGTTGGCTCCTCATGGGTCCGCTGGCTGACGCACCCGAACTCGGCCTCACGGAGCAAGATCCCGCCCAACCTCCTCTCGTGATCTCGAGCAACGGCGGCGCACCACTCCTGCGGCAACGGATTGCAACCAACATGCTTCAGCAGCTCCGCGGGGTGACTGAGCCGGAGGATCTACTTGAGGCGGCTGCGCTGGTGGGGTCCTTGGAGAAACACGATCCAGCCTGCCCTGGTGGACCCGCAGAGCTGGACAAATTGATCGCGAACGAAGGCTCTGATGTAGTCCGTTTCGCACTCTTGGACGCTGCGGCAATAGGGACGCCGACCGGCCTCTACACCGGCTCACTCCGACATGCAAAGCGCTTCCTCGAAGACCTGACTGAGCATTCGGAACGGTACCTCGAGGTCGACGGAGGGAAACCCGCAGAGGTCGATCGCAGCGCTAGACCGCGGCGACGTTTGATCGCCTGGTGTGCCGTTGCTAGCGAGAAGGTGGCAGAGGCCTTCGAGGAACTCGAAACCAGCAGAGTCACCCACAACCTGGCTCTGCTCCTGAAGCGGATCCAGGAGTTCGAAGCGCAGGCCACGGCCGATGGTGACGTCTCAGCCGAGGATCGCGAGGCGATCGTCTACGCACTGTCCGTGTTGCTGGCTCTGGCTGCTCCCTGCGTGCCGAATTTCGCCACCGTGCCCGCAGGCATCGCAGGAGCGGCTGGCGGATGAAGGCTTCAGAAGTAGAGCGGAGGGGAAAGCTGAAGCGTCTCCGCGAAGGCGGCGTCGATCCTTACCCCCGCTCCTTTCTCAACCGCGCCAAGGTTCGCGATGTTCTCGACGCCTCAAATCCAGTAGCGACGGAGCCGGTTGATGGTCCTGAGGCCAGTTACCGGGTCGCCGGACGCCTGACGGCGCGGCGAAGCCACCGGAACGTCGTCTTCTGGGACCTCCAGGACTTCAGCGGCAGCATCGAGATCTACGCCCGCCTTGACGACCTTGGTGAAGACACCTTCCAGCGAATGAAGGAGCTCAACGTGGGCGACTTCATTGGCGTCGACGGCGCTCGGGTGCTGACCGACCGAGGCCATGTCGCGATCCGTGCAACCGAGCTCGTCCTGCTGGCGAAGGCGCTGCGCGATCCACCTGACTTCGTCCACGGCATCGGTGATCCGGAGACTCGCTACCGCAACCGCGAACTCGACATGATGGTGAGCAAGAGGTCGCGGGAAGTCTTTCTGCTGCGCTCGAAATTGCTCACCACGATTCGGGCGCTAATGGATGAGCGCGGCTTCGTCGAGCTCGAAACCCCGATCCTGCAGCCGCTCTTCGGCGGAGCTACCGCCCGGCCCTTCGAGACCCATCACCACGCCTTGGACCGTCGGCTCTACCTCAGAACCGCGACCGAGCTCTATCTCAAGCGAGCCGTGATCGGTGGGTTCGAAAACGTCTTCGAGTTGGGGCGGATCTTCCGCAACGAGGGGATCTCCACCGAACACAATCCCGAATTCACGATGCTCGAGATGATGGTCAACGGCGCCGACTTCCTCGGTGTCATGGAGTTCGCCGAGAACCTTGTCAGCGACTTGGTACAGGCGATCTGCGGCACCCGGCAAGTCGAGTACAAGGGCAATGTGGTCGACTTCACCGCCCCCTGGCCGCGAATCCGCTTGCGCGAGGCGCTATTGGAGGCGATCGGGCTCGACATCACCACCTGCAGCTGCGAGGAACTTGCAGAGTGCCTCGGTACCAGTGAACGCGAGGGGGACCTCGACTGGACCTCGCTGGTCGAAAAGGCCCAAAAGCGCTTCGTCGAATCCAAGCTAATTCAGCCCACCTTCATCACCGAACTGCCAATCCGCTCTTGGCCGGTTAACCGTGGCACGGTCGAGCACCCGGAGCTGCTCGGTGAAGTATTCGACGTCGTCGCCTGCGGGATGGAGATCCTCGCGGGGGGTACCGAGATCAACGACCCGGCCGAGCAACGTCGCCGCTTTGCGGACCAGAACGACATCGACGACTCCCACGATGAGGACCTCGAACCGCATCCCTACGACGGTGCCTTCGTCCAAGCCCTCGAGTACGGCATGCCCCCAATCGGCGGCTGCGGGCTCGGAGTCGACCGGCTGATGATGATCCTCAGCAACTCCCGCTCCCTGCGCGATGTCGTGCTCTTCCCGATGATGCGCACGGGTTGAGCTAGCGCGCTGCGCCCTCCGAAGCGATTGGATGTAGCTGCTAGGTTTTTGCTCATGACGCTACATGGGTCCGAGAGCGAAGTCGGCATCCGCGAGCTGCACGATCGCCTGAGCGAGTACTTGGAGCGGGTCGAAGGTGGCAGCGAGATCGTCGTCACCCGGCGGGGCCGGCCCGTGGCTCGACTGAGCGGGCTCGGCGAGCGGCCGCTCGAGGCGCTCGCCCGCCGCGGGCTCGTGCGCATGCCGCAGGGCGAGCGCTCACCTCGCTCGGCGCGGGTGAAAGGTGCCGGTTCGGTCTCCGATCTCGTCGCCGAGCAGCGAGCCTGATCTTCTATTACGACACCTCGGCGCTGATCAAGCTCGTCGTCGCCGAGGATGGATCGGAGCTGGCAGACGAGCTCTGGGGCAGCGCCTACCCCGCGGCTGCCAGCGTCCTCGCCTACCCGGAGGGACGAGCGGCCCTGGCAGCCGCGCGGCGGCTGGACCGGCTCGGGGATGAGCAGCACCGCGAGGCACTCGGGGCCTTCGAGGAGCTGTACGGGGCGTTGGTCACGATCGGCGTCGATCAGGAGCTCGCGGTTCGCGCCGGCGGGTACGCCGAGAACCTGGGACTGCGTGGTTACGACGCGGTCCACCTGGCGACCGCGCTCGAACTGGGTGACGAGGAGGTCGTCGTGGTCACTTGGGACCGAGACCTCGCGCGGGCGACCGAACGAGTTGGCTTGGGCGTCGCCGGAATCGGAAGTGATCCCTCTTAGCTCAATGCGGCTGAATGGAGTCGAACCATCACGAGCCTTTCGGCTCACAAGGCCCTCAACCTTGCGCGTCTACCAGTTCCGCCACAGCCGCAGAGCCACTGATCTTATTGAAGGGCGTGATCGATGAACGGCCCGAGCAGGACGGCGACTTGCTCGGCGGTCTGGTGGGGGTTCTGGCTGGGGGTGGTGATGTAGCTGATCGCGAGGCGGACGAGGGCCTCGGCGAGGAGGGCGACGTCGGGTTTGCCGGCCTGCGGCCAGCCCTGCTCGATCACCGCCGAGAGGCGGGTCGTTGCCCATTGGACGACCGGGCGGCCTTCGGTGGTGACGAAAGGGAGCAGGCCTTGGGTGCCGTCGTCGCTGAGCATGATGCGGACCAGCGGGTCCTCGCCGGCGCTGTGGAGGAAGAGCTCGAGGGCGGCGCCGACCGCGGCACGGGGGTTGTCGGTGTGGGCGAGGACGGCCGACTCGACCTCGGCCAGGAAACGCTCGCCCTCGTGCAGGATCAGGGCGAGGCCGAACTCGTGGCGGTTGCCGAACTCCTTGTAGAGGGTCTGGCGGGAGACGCCGGCCGCGGCGGCGATGTCGGCCATCGTGACCTCCGACCAGGCGCGCTCGGCGAGCTGGTCGCGAGCGGCGTCGAAGAAGGTCTGCCGCAGCAGCTCGCGGGCCGCCTCCGGATAGGGGGTGCGGGCCGAGGGTGCTGGGCTGCGCGGGGGGAAAGCCACGTCCCCAATCGTCGCATTGGCCGCGGTCAATCGCCCTCGTCGGGCTCGAAGTCGACCTTGTCGCGGACGCCGCAGTCGGGGCAGGCCCAGTCGTCCGGCACCTCGCTCCAGGGCGTGCCGGCCGGGAACCCCTCGCGCGGGTTCCCGACCTGCTCGTCGTAGACGTAGCCGCAAGCTGGGCAGCGGTAGCGGCTCACGCGTGGCGCTCCAGCAGCCGCTCGCGCTTGCGGGGATGGATGTTGGCCCGGCTCACCTCGCCGTCGTAGTGGTCGAGCAGGCGCCGATCCATCACCCGCCGCCAGAGCGGCGGGCACCAGGCGAGGACGATCATCCCCGCGTATCCGGTCGGCAGCTGCGGCGCCTCTTCGACGTGGCGCAGCGCCTGGTAGCGGCGGGTCGGATTGGCGTGGTGGTCGGAGTGGCGCTGCAGGTGGTAAAGCAGCACGTTGGAGGCGACGTTGTTGCTGTTCCAGCTGTGTTCGGGGCGGCAGCGCTCATAGCGGCCGTCCTCTTTGCGCTCCCGCAGCAGCCCGTAGTGCTCGAGGTAGTTGACGACCTCGAGCAGGGAGAAGCCGATCACCGCCTGCAGGACCAGGAACGGCAGCACGATCGGGCCGAAGGCGACGGCGAGGGCGGCGAAGAGGGCGACGGTCATCGCCCAGGCGCCGAGGATGTCGTTGCGCAGCGTCCAGTGGCTGCTCCCGACCCGGTCGAGCCGGGCGGCCTCGATCTCCCAGGCCGAGCGCACGCTGCCGGCGACAGTGCGCGGCAGGAACGCCCAAAAGCTCTCCCCCAGCCGCGAACTGGCCGGGTCCTCCGGCGTCGCCACTCGCACGTGGTGGCCGCGGTTGTGCTCAATGAAGAAGTGGCCGTAGCCGGTCTGGGCGAGGGCGACGCGGCTCAGCCACTTCTCGCTGGAAGCGCGCTTGTGGCCGAGCTCGTGGGCGGTGTTGATCGCGATCCCGCCGACCACCCCCATGGTCAGCGCCAACCCAATCGATTCGACGATCGTCAGGTCGCCGCTCCCCCACATCGCGCAGGCGAGGATCAGACCGGCGTACTGGATCGGGATGAAGAGGTAAGTGCACCAGCGGTAGTAGCTGTCCTGCTCGAGGAACTTGAGGACGCTGTCGGGCGGGTTCGAGGCGTCGAGCCCAACGACGATGTCGAGAATCGGGAAGGCGACGAAGACCAGGACCGGGCCGAGGAACCAGAAGCCGCCGAAGCCAGTCGACTCGACCAGCGCCCAGCCGAAGAACGGCGCCAGCGGAACGACGATCCCGAGCAGCCAGGCATAGCGCTTCGGGTCGCTCCAAGTCGCCGGGTTGACCTCGACGTCGCCATGCGGGTGGTGGTGATGGTGATGCTCGTGTTCTGCGTGAGCCTCCACGGCTCTCCTCCTTGTCAAAGTCGGCAAGAACGTCTCCCAGACTTACACAGATACGAGATTTGTCAACCATGATTACAGGCACCCGCGCGTTTGTCGGAGACGAAGCGGCCGCTCGGCACGCAGCTGTTCCTTATGTGGGCTATTCCGACATAAGGAACAGCTCCAGGCCGTGGGGCGACCGACGGGGCGGGGCGCTTGGCGCCTGGCGGCCTAGATCTTGAGCAGCAGGAAGGTGTTCAGCGCGAAGACGACGGCGAAGAAGACGGTCGCCCGGTCGAGGTTGCGCTCGACCATCGAGCCGCCGCCGATCGAGCTGCCACCGCCGCCGATGCCGAAGGCACCGGAGAGGCCGGCGTCTTTCCCCGAGTGCAGAAGGATGAGGAAGATCAGCACGACGCTGACGATGATCTGAATGACGCTGAAGAACGTGTACATCGCCAGCGAAGTCTAGCTGCGCTCGACTTTTTCGGGCTCCTCGACCGGATCGGCGCCATCCCCATTGTGGTGACCGTTCGAGCCGTTACCTCCGACGCCCAGCTTCGCCCCGCCCCCGTTCTGCGCCCGTTCGAGCTCGTCGAGCATCTCCACCGCCTCCTTGCGCAGCTCGGCGTCGAGGACTGCGTAGTCCTCGTCGGAGAGCTTGCCGGCGGCGTGGTCGAGCTCGGCGTCGCGGATCTCGCGGTATTTGGCTTCTTTCAGGGCGTCGGTCTCGGTCCGCAGCAGGGCACCCTTGCGGCGGCCGCGGCTCGGCCAGATCGCGATCAGCGCTCCGGCGAGAGCGATCAGCCCGCCGATCCACATCCAGGTGACAAGCGGGTTGATGATGATCTTGAACTGCGTCGGTGCCCCTTCTTTGACGTAGCTGGCGGCGATCTGCTTGGCGGTCAGTTCCTGCAGCCGTTCGATCTGCACCAGCGCTTTCGGCTGCAGCGACGGGTTGGCCTGGGCAGCGAGCATCAAGGCACGAACGTCTTTGCACGACTGCGGCGTCCCCGGCCCCGCTTCGATGCATTTCTGGAAGCCTTCTTCGGCGACTTTGGCCTTGCGCTGCAAGCCGACGATGTTGGGCTGGTTGGCGGCCCAGAAATCGTGGCCGAAGCCCGCCTTCAAGCCGATTTCACTGTCGGCTTCACCATTGAAGTAGTCGGGGATCCCGCCAACCCCTTCGCGGCCGGTCGGCCGGTAGAAGTTGCGCATCGGTTCGACGATGAAGACGTCGCCGTCGTCGACCACGCGGAGGACGGCGCCGACCGAGAGCCGCAGCCCGTCGACCTCCGCCGTCGGTCGCACATAAGTCACTTTCCGTCCGTCAATCACCGTGCTTTCGCCCGGCTTCAGTTCGACGTTGCGGTTGGTCTGGAAGCTCGAGGAGGCGGCGATGCCGATCAGCAGCACGGCGACGCCGACGTGGACGATGTAGCCGCCGTAGCGGCGCCGGTTGCGGGCGACGACCCCGGTCAGCGCCTTGCCCATCGGCTCGCCGGTCAGCCGTTTGCGCCCGGCGGCGCCGTTCCAGAACTCCTGCCCGATGCCAACGATCGCGAAGGTCGCGAAGGCGAACAGCGCCAGCGCCCAGGGCTTGTGCGCTGCGTCGGTGAGGAGCGCCAGCACCACGGTGACCACTCCCATCGCCGCCAGCGGCAAGCGGAAAGCTCGCCTCGCGGTCGCCCAGCTCACCCGTCGCCAGGCCAGCAACGGGCCGATCCCGGTGAACAGCACCAGGAGGATCGCCAGCGGCGTCGTGTAGCGGTCGAACCAGGGCGCCGCCAGGGAGGACTTCGAGCCGGTGAAGAGTTCGGAGATCAGCGGGAAGAAGGTCCCCCAGGCGATCACCAAGGTGAGCCCGACCAGCAGCAGGTTGTTGACGAGGAAGACCGACTCGCGCGAGATCAGCGAGTCGATCCGCTTCGGCGTCCGCAGTTCGTCGAGGCGCGAGATGATCAGCGCGGTCGAGCCCAGCACGACGACGCCGATCAGGCCGAGGATGTAGGGGCCAACGGTGCTGTCGCCGAAGGCGTGGATCGATTGCAGGACCCCGGAGCGGACCAGGAACGTCCCGAGCAGTGCCATCGAGAAGCTGGCGACAACGAGGGTCGCGTTCCAGACTTTCAGCATCCCGCGCTTCTCCTGGACCATGATCGAGTGCAAGAAGGCGGTGCAGAGCAGCCACGGCATCAGCGCCGCGTTCTCGACCGGGTCCCAGGCCCAGTAGCCGCCCCAGCCGAGCTCGGTGTAGGACCAGCGGGCACCGAGCAGGAGGCCGAAGCCGAGGAAGGTCCAGGCGATCAGCGCGAACTTGCGGGTGGCGCGGATCCACTCGGCGTCGACTCGGCGGGTGACGAGCGCCCCGATCGCGAAGGCGAAGGGAATCGTCAGCGCCACATACCCCGAGTAGAGCATCGGCGGGTGGATCATCATGCTCGGGTGCTGTAGCAGCGGGTTCAGCCCGATGCCGTCCGCGGGAGCCGGGTTGAGCCGGGCGAAGGGGTCGACTCCGGGCGCGAACAACATCAGTCCGGTGAAGGTGGCGGCGATCCCCATCATCACCGCGGTCGCCCAGGGGACCAGCTGGCGCAGCTTGTTGCGGGTGAAGTAGAGAGCGGCGCCGGCGAAGATCGAGAGCACCCAGGCCCAGAGCAGCAACGAGCCTTCCTGGCTCGACCACATCGCCGCCACCTTGTAGAAGGTCGGCGTCTCCAGCGAGGAGTGTTCCTGGACGATCTTGAACGAGAAGTTGTCCGCCAGGAACTCGATCTCGATGATCGCCACGCAGGCGGTGAGGAGCGCGAAGAAGACGTAGACGATCCGCCGCGAGAGGACGAGTTTGCGCTCGTCGCGGCGCCAAACGAGGGCGACTACTCCGGCGGTTACAGCAGCGAGAAACGCCAGCGCCAGCAGGACGCTGCCGAGGCTAGCCATTGCTCTGGGTCGTGAACTTCGACGGGCACTTGGTGATCAGGGTTTCCGGTTCGCCGATGAAGGTGCCCCCCTTCAGGCTGCCGGTCAGGACGATCTCACGGCCGCCACGGAAAGGGTCCGGGACGGCTCCCTTGTAGGTCACCGGCAACTTCTCGCCGCTGCCCTCACGGTCGCTGACGAGGAAGGAGATGCCTTCCTTTCCGTTCTGCTGGACCGAGCCGCGAACCACCTTGCCGGTCATCTCGTAGGTGCTGCTGGAGCCCGCCGAAAGGATCTGCGAGGGCTCCTTGGCCTCGGTCGAGGCGGAGAACGAGGTGTAGATCAGGGCGACGGCGAGCAGCACGGCGGCGCTCAGCGCGACGACTAGGCGGATCTTCCGCTTACGGGCCGGGTCCACGAAATCCAATTATCGCAGCCTTAGATGTCCGGCGGAGGTCAGGGCCGGGCTTCTAAGATGCTCGGCGATGGCCGCCGCCTCCGACGACCCAGTCCTGCTGATAACCGGCGCCAGCAGTGGCATCGGCGCGGCGACCGCGCGGGCCGCGGCCGAGCGCTATCGGCTGGTGCTGGGGGCGCGGCGGATCAAACCGCTCGATGTGGTTTCGGGCGAACTGGGAGGCACCGAGCGGGCGCTGCCGGTGCGCTGCGACGTCACCGAGTGGGACCAGGTCGAGGCGATGGTCGCGCAGGCGCTCGAGCACTTCGGCCGCATCGACGCGGTCTTCGCCAACGCCGGTTTCGGCGCCAAACGGGGGTTCCTCGAGGAGTCTGTCGAGCACTGGCGCTCGATGGTCCTGACCAACGTGTTGGGACCGGCGCTGACGATCCGCGCCACCCTCCCCCATCTGCTCGAGCGCGGCAGCGGCCACTACCTCATCACCAGCTCGGTCGCCGGCCGGATGACGCTGCCGGGCTCGCTCTACTCGGCGACCAAGTGGGCGGCGACCTCGATCGGCCAGAACCTGCGAGCCGAGCTGCGGCAGATCCACGACAACCGCACGATTCGGGTCAGTGTGCTGGAGCCGGGGATGGTCGACACGCCGTTCTTCGAGAACCGGCCCGGCGAGTGGGCGCTGCAGGACGAGGACATCGCCCGGGCGGCAATGTACGCGCTCGAGCAGCCACCGAACGTCGACGTCGCCGAGGTCCTGGTGCTGCCCACCCAACAGGGCTGAGACCCGCGCGGCGCCACGAGCTGAGCCTGCCCTCGCCCAGCTGTTCCTTATGTCGGCTATTCCGTCATAAGGAACAGCTGGCGCGGGGTTAGGGGGCGCCGAGCAGGGCGCGGACCGCGCGCCAGTAGGCGCGCAGCGCCAGGCGCACCGGGCCTGAGCGGGCCGCTCGGGCGATGAAGGGCGAGTCGAGGTCTGGGGTCAGCCAGGAGGCGAACTCGGCGGCGCCGACCGTGCGCTGGCGCTGGATCCGCCGCCGCTCGCGCAGCAGCCGCGGCAGCCAACGCAGCGCTTCAGCGTTCGCCGCCAGCTTCTGATCGCCCCAGCCGGCGCGCGAGGAGACGATGAGGAGCGCCAGCTCGGTCGCCAGCAGCGCTGGCGCCAGCAGCGCCAGCAGCGACGCGGGGTAGGTGCGGAGGAGGAAGGCGAGCCGGTTGCGCTCGAGCCAGCGCCACTTGTGGCCGGCGCTGGCGCCGAACTCGTAGTCGTGCTCGACCACCGCCCGCGGCTCGATCCCGACCGTCCCGCCCGCCAACCGCAGCCGGATCGAGAGGTCGACGTCCTCGTGGTACATGAAGAAGCTCTCGGCGAAGCCGCCGACCCGGCGCCAGGTCGCCAGCGGGACCGCCAAACAGGCGCCGGAGAGAACCGGGACCGGGGCGGGCACGCTCGGGGCGGCGGCGATCGACTCGCCGTGGCGACCGGCCCAGACGATGCCGGTGAAATGGACCGGGTTGCCCGCCGAGTTGATCTCGGTCCCCCCCGCCTCGGCGACCAGCGCCTGCCAGGCGGCCCAGCCGCGGCCCTCGCGCCAGGGCAGGCGAATCGCCTCGCCCCAGCCGGGCAGCGGCGTCGCGTCAGGGTTAAGGATCACCAGCAGGTCGCCGCTGGCCTCGGCGGCGCCGGCGTTGCAGCCGCCGGAGAAGCCGGAGTTTCTCCCCATCCGCACCAGCTTCGCCGCCGGCACCAGCTCACGGACCAGCGCGGCGGAGTCGTCGGGGGAGTCGTTGTCGACGACGATCAGCTCGTCGTTGGGGCCAAGCTCGGCCAGCAACGCCGGCAGCGTGCGCGCCAGCTCGGCGCGCGAGTTCCAGGCGACGATGAGAACCGAGAGCGAAGGGTGCACCGGCGCGGAGGCTAGTGAGCCATCCGCGCCGGTGCGAGCGCTGCGATCAGCAGAGCGCCGCTATTTGTTGCCCTTCTTGCCCTGGTTGTCGCCACCGCCGCACTTGTCGATCCGCAGCGGGAACTGGTTGCTCTTCACCTGCTTGCCGTTCTGGCCCTTCATGTTGAGGATCGCTTGCTGCGGCGATTTGCAGAGGTTTTCCGAGTTCTCGATGAGACTCTTTTTGCCCCCCTGCATGTTGAGGATGAACTTCGTCACCGGCACGTCCGGCACTTCGGGGAACACCGTCTTCAGCCCGCCGTGTTTGGAGCTGATCACCCCGCGGAGCTGGATGTTCACCTGGCCGCGCAGGTCGGCGACGAGGTTCGGCAATTTATCGTTGGAAGACACCAGGTAAACCGGGCCTTTCAACTTTTCGTCAAGCAGCGGCGATTTGGCTTCCGCCGAACCGTAGACCGCTCCCTCCGGACACTGCTGTGCGGCCAACTGGACTCGCGTGCAGACGGTTTTGATGTGCGACTGATCGAGGAACAGCGAGTGCGGCAGGTTCAGCGCCGTGCGAGCCAGATTGGCCTGGCCCTCTTTGGTTTCCAGGATCGCCCGGATCCGGGTGTTCTTGGCCCGGGTGGTCGGTCCGTAGATCCGCACGTGGAGCTGCGGTTTGAACCCCAATTTGTCGCAGCCCGTCGCCTGGAAGGGCGAAGTGACGTTGTACGAGCTGAACTGGGCCGGGTTGGCCGGGTTGCCGCCGCCGCCGTTGATCACCCCGGCCGTTGCGCTGGCGGCGCAATTGGTCGGGTTGAGCATGAATTTGCTGCGATCGATGTTGACGTCGATCGAGCGGATATCCAGCTGGACCCCGCCGAACACGTTGGGGATCGGATCGGATACCGCATTGACCTGTGCCGTGCTCGGGTTGACGTTGAGCGCCACCCGGACGACCACGGTGCCGAGGTCGAACGGACCGGCAATTGCCGGCGTGATCACGACCAGCGAGAGCGGTGCCCCTTTGTAAGGACCGGCGAGGAAGACCTTGCCGGAGATCTTGAACGGGTGACCGCCGGTGCCGGCCTCGGTCGTCGCGACGCCGATCTGCGGAGCGGGCCCACAGCTCGTGCTGCCCACCTGAGTTGCACCGGCGCTAGCTGCGGCAGACGCGATGTTCGCCTCCGGGCAGTACGGAATGCCGGCGAGTTTGCCGGTCAACCCCTTGGGCAGCGTCACGTTGACGACTTTCAGCTCCTGCTCGCCGTCGGCCCGGGCGATGTTGACCCGGAACGGGCTGTAGGTCGCCGCCGTCGGGTTGTCCGATTTGGCCGAGTAGCCCGGCGCGAACTTCCGCGCCCCCAGCGAGTCCGGGCAAGTGCCGCCCCGCGGGTCGGTCGTGAGCGTGAATTTCGAGCTAACCGGCGTGTTGGTACCGGGGCGTGCCCAAGGTTCCATCTGGCCGTTGGTCTCAGCCGTCGCGCAGGTCGGCGGGCTGGTGAGCACATCTTTCGAGCCGTCAAAGTGGATCCGCACCGACTCGAACGGAACCTGCGGCAGGCCTTCCGGCAACGGGCCGGCGAACTGCCCGGTGAGTTTGTCGGTGAGGACCGCCGTCAGCTGCCCGGTGGTCGCGTTGGCTTTCACGTTGCCGACCAAGCGGGCGACGATGCCCTCGGTTTTCGACTTCGCTTCAATCAGGATCCGGAACTCTTCGCCGGATTCCGGATCGCTGCTCTGCTGAGCGCCGACGTAGACGTTGCCGAGCAGCGGCTCGGCCAGCGGCGGCGAGACGACCTCGACAGTGCCGATGTTGGAGGCCGCCGGGCATTCGTTGCTTTCGGTCCGCACGCCCTTCTTGAACTGGGCGTTGCTGCACGACTCGAGGCCGTTGGCCCCGGACGGATTCAGGCCCATTCCGGGCGGCAGGGTGATTTCGGCCTTGCGGACATTGGACTGCGACTGGCC
Source organism: uncultured Actinomycetes bacterium (assembly GCA_963729055.1). Taxonomy (GTDB): domain Bacteria; phylum Actinomycetota; class Thermoleophilia; order Solirubrobacterales; family 70-9; genus VAYN01. Next base: position 932,920 of record CAVSMQ010000010.1, read on the forward strand.
GGCGCCGCCTTCTTTGTCCGGTTCGAACGGCAGTTTCGCTTCGACCGTGGCGCCCGCCGGCGAGTCGATCGAGCTGGTGCCCGGATTGACTTCGATCGACGGGTTGAAGGGGATCGAGTCGCAGCCGGTCTGCTGAACCCGCTGACCACTGACCCCTTTTGGCAGCTTGGCCTCGACTGCCGTGGAGCCTTCGGGGAAGGTCGGGTTCGGTTCACCGTAGGACTCGGCCCGGAAGAAGGTCGAGTAGAGGTGTTCGTACTGCGCTTCGTTCGGGTTGAAGCAGGTGGTCGGGTTGGTGATGAAAGTGCCGTTGCTTTCTTCGGTGGTCTTGTTGCCGAAGCTGACGAGGCGGCTGATCAGCGTCGAGAGCCCGGTGAGTTCCGCGGTGAACGCGAGTTTGATCGTGAAGCTCTCGTGATAGTCGCTTTCCCAGGCAACCTGGGTTTCCAGGAAGATCGGGATTTTGCCGTTAACGATGAAGCCGAATTTCGCCGGTTCACCTTCGGCCGGCACCAGGTTGTACACGGGCACCTTGGTGCCGCCCACCACCGGTGGGATCACGAAGCCGGTCGGCGGTTTGACGCCCGGAGCGATTTCGACTTCGTTTTTGTTGGTGACGAGCGTGATGTTGTCTTCGCCGGTTTTGCTCCTCGGGTCGCAGAGCGGGACGAAGTTTTCGCCGACTTTGTTGAGGAAGCTGGCGAGCGGGCAGCGCACCGGGGTTGCCTCGGGATTCACCGTCAGGCCGGGAGGAAGATCGGTCCTCAGCGTTTTGATCGAGTGCGCGGGGATCGTCGGGAAAATCGGCGCGAAGAAGGAAGGCGGGGCAGGATTGAAGACGTATGGCACGTGCTGGATCGTGTACTGGGTGAAGCCGAATGGCGGGTGCCCGGCCGCGGTGGTGTAGAGGATCCCAGGCGTTTCGGTCGAGCAGTAGCTTTTGGCCGGGGGTTCGGTTGGGGGCACACCAGCTTGAAATTCCTGCGTGCAGGTCGCAGCCTGGAAACCCTGGTCGAAGGTTTCGCTCTGGGGCTGGAGGATGTTGGTCGTGTCCGCCTGAGCGGACGCCGCAAACACCACCAGGCCGAGCACCGCTACCGCGACAACGGCAAAGCGCCTAAGCATCTAGTCCTCCTCGTTCCCTGTGCTGCGTTCGTGCCGCCCCTGCCGCGACACCGTCCCTCTCCCAGCACCGACACTAGCTGGTCGGGTGGCCAGCTAGCAAGTCTTTGCACCGGTCATACCAATTACCGAGGTAGAAACTTCAAGAACTCCTGGACTTCTGTTTGGCGCCTTTGCCGTGCTGCTTGGCGCCGCCTTTTTTGGGCTTGCCGCCTTTGCCCTGCTTCTTCGGCTGCTTGCCATTGCAAGGCGTCTGCAGCTGCTGGCGTTTGTTGGCGGTCTTGCCGTTTTGCGCTTTCAGCTGGACGATTGCTTTGACCGGCTTGGCGCACAGGTTGCGCGAAGCGACCAGGAGCCCGTGTTTCCCGCCCGGCAGCTTCAGCACGAACTTCGTCACCGGGACGTCAGGGACGTGGTCGAAGGTGGTCCGGATCCCGCCTTTGAAGGAGTCGATCCGGCCGACCAGGTCGATGTCGATTTGGCCCTCGAGGTGGGCGACCATGTCGGGCAGGGTGTTGTTCGAGGAACGTAGGTAGACCGGCCCTTCGAGCGGTTTGGCAAGCAGCGGCGAGAACGCCCGGGCAAACCCGTAGACCGATTTTTTCGGGCACTGGCTGGCAGCGAACTGAACCCGGGTGCAGATCTGAGCGATGCTCGACTGCTTGAGGAAGATCGCGTGCGGCAACGCCACCGAGGCCCGGCCGATGTTGGCGTCGCCCGCACGAGCCTTCAGTTCGGCCCGCAGTTTCGGACTCTTGGCACGCTTCGTAGCTCCGAACAGCCGCAGCTTCAGCTTCGGTTTGAAATTGAGTTTCTCGCAGTTGGCGAGTTTCACTCCGCTGGAGACGCTCGCCGAGGAGAACGATGCCGGGTTGGTCGGGTTGGAGCCACCGCCCTTGACCGAACCGGTCGTCGCCAGCTGCGAGCAGTTGCTCCCATTGAGGGTGAATTCTTTGCGGTCAAGGGTGACCCCAATCGACTTGAGGTCGAGCTTGGCGCCGCCGAAGACGTCAGGGATCGCGTTGGTGACGGTGTGGATCTGCGCCGTTTCAGGGTCGACGAAGATCGGCACCCGGATCACCACGGTGCCGAGGTCGAACGGCCCGGCTTGCGCCGGCGTAACCACCGCCAGCGACAACGGTGCGCCTTCGTAGGGACCAGCGAGGTAGACCTCGCCTTCGAGTTTCAGCGGCGAGTTGCCGGTGCCGGCGAGCACCGCGGCGACGCCAACGTGACTGTCACCCGGGCAGCTCGCGTCTTTCTTCTCGCTCGCCCCCGACTTGCCAGCGGCCGCCGCCAGCTGCTGCGGCTGGCAGTAGGAGACGCCGGCCAGCTTTGCGGTCGCTCCCGGCGGCAGGGTGATGTCCATCCCTTTGATCTCCTGCTGCCCGTCAGTGCGGTTGATCTGCAGCTGGAAGGGCGTGTAGGCGAGCGCCTGTTTGGAGCTCGGCTGGGCGCTGAAGCCAGGCGAGAAGGGCCGCTCGCCAAGCGATTTCGCGCAGGAACCGCCGCCCGGCGCTTGGGTCAGGGACAGGTTCGTCGGCGGCGTCGCCACCGGGTTGCCGGTCGACCACGGGGTGACCTGCGAGCTCGCGGAGCTGGAGCAGATCGACGGGCTGCTGAGCGCTGGGATGCTGTGGCCGGGGGTGCTGCCGAAGGTCAGGGCCACCGAGCTGAAGGCGACCTGCGGCGCGCCGTCGAAGGTCGCGGTCAGCTGGCCAGTGGTCGGATCAGCAGCGACCCGGCCTTCCAGCCGCACGTCGACGCCGTAGCGCTGGGAAACCGCGTTGAAGAAGATCCGGTAGGTCTTGCCGCTGGCCGGATCGCGGCTTTCCTGCGGGGCCAGGTAGACCGGCCCGGTCAGCGAGTTCGGCGGCAGCACCGGCGTCTGGATCGCGACGGTGCCGATCTGCGACTGGGACGGGCAGCTGACCGCCGCTTTCGACTTCAGCGGGAAGCTCGAGTTGGGACAGAATTGGAGGCCGGGCGCGGTCGCCGGGTTGAGGCCGGCGCCGCGCGGCAGCGTCACCCGCGCCGCCTTGACGGTTGAGGAGTTGACCGGCTGCAGTTTCTGCGGGATCTGAAGCGCGACCGAGATGTTCGCCGGCGAGTCGGTGGGTGCCCCGTTGGCCGAGGCGGCGACCGTCGGGCTGAAGGGCACCGCCTGGCAGCCGTTGACCGCGGCCGGCGGCGTGGTCGGCAGCGGGCCGATGCTCTGGCCTTCGTAGGAGTCAACCTTCAGCGTCGTCGTGGTCGGCCCGTTGCAGGGGCTCGGCAGGGTGAGGAAGGTCCCTCCCGCCTGCCCGTTGAAGACCAGCCGGTTCTCGACCAGCGGGACGGTGTTGGGAATGCCGCTGATCGTGAAGCCCTCGTGGTAGTCGCCGGCCGATTCGACGTCGGACTTGAGGTAGATGTCGAAGTCGACCACGTTGACCACGTTGACGTTGAAGCCGAACAGCGCAGGTTCGCCGTTTTCTGGCACCAGGTTGTAGACCGGCGGGCTCGCCGCTCCGGTCAGCCCGATCTGCACCAACCCGAGCAAGCTAACCGCCGACACTTCGCTTCTCCCGACCTGGCTGCCCATCGCCCCACACTGCGCCGGGTTCGCCTCGAAGGTTGCTTTCGGGCATTGCGGGACCGCCTGCGGATCGACGTTTAGGCCCTCGGGGAGGTCGACGCGCACGTTTTTGACGTTGCCTTCCGGCGTCCCAAGGAAGTTGGTCTGGAAGCTGAAGTCGGTCAAGCCTTCTTCGGGATGCCCGGCGGCCTGGGTGTAGAAGCGGGAGGGGTCGCCGGCGTAGATGCAGTTGCCGATACCGGCTTTGCAGGTCCCTGCTTCCCATTTCGTGACGTTGAAAGCGCCCGCGCTCGGCGCCAGCGTCATGCCGAGCGCCGCCGCGACGACACAAACAGCGCCAGTAATCCCAAGTCTCCTCAAGGTCTGCGGTCTCCTTCTCCGTTGTCCCGATGATCGATCGAAGTGATCGGCGTCGCCCCCGCTCGCAGAGGCGACGCCTGCACCAGCGCTACCCAATCGCCTGGAACCTCAACCAGATTTGGTGTCGCGTTTCGGGTGGCGTTTCTGCTTGCTCGGGCCCTTACAGGCAGGCGTCCGCAACGGCAATTTTTTCTTCTTCAGCTGCTTCGCGTTCTGGGCTTTGAAGTTGAGGAAGGAGAAGGCGCGCCGGCTGCAGAGGTCGCGCGAATTGACGAGCAGGCCGCGTTTGCCGCCGCTCATGTTGAGGACGAACTTGCGGACCGGCACGTCGGGGACCGGGAAGAAGACCGTCTTCGTCCGCGCCTTTTTGGTCGAGATCACACCGTGTAGCTGAATGTCGACCTGACCGCGCAGATCGGCCAGCAGGTCGGGCAGCAGGTTGTCCGAGGAGACGAGGTAGACGGGGCCTTTGAGCGGTTTGTCGAGCAGCGGGGTCCGCGCTTCGGCACGGCCGTAGATCGCCTTTTTCGGGCATTTTTGTTCGGCCAACTGGACCCGCGTGCAGACCGTCCCGATGTGGCTCTGGTCGAGGAACTCAGCGTGCGGCAGGGTGAGGGCGGCACGGGCGATGTTGGCGTCGCCGGGTCGGGCAGCGAGGACCGCTTGGAATTTCGGGTGCCCGTTGCGCCGCATCTTTTTGCGGTTGCCGATCAGCTTGGTGGTCAGCTTCGGGCGGAACTTGAGGTCTTCGCAGCGGCTCGTCTTGAATGGCGAGCTGACGTTGAACGAGCCCCAGGACGCCGCGTCGGCCGGGTTGCCGCCGCCGCCCCGCAGCGCCCCGCCGCTCGAGAGCGGCTCGCAGCTGGTCGGGTTGAGGGTGAATTCCTTGCGATCGAGGTCGAGGCGGATCGCGCGGACGCTCAGCTGGGTGCCGCCGAAGACGTCGGGGATCGGATCTGAGACGGCGTGAATCTGCGCGGTGATCGGGTCGACGAACAGCGCCACCCGCACCACGACCGTTCCGAGGTCAAACGGTCCGGCCGTGGCGGGGGTGAGCACTGCCAGGGAGAGGGGGGCGCCTTTGTAGGGCCCCGAGAGGAAGGCGTTTCCTTCGGTCTTCAGCGGCGAGGGGCCGGTGCCGGCTTCGATCGCGACGCTGCCGAGGTGGCTCTTCGGCGGGCAACTCGAGGCGGCGGCCTCTTCGGCCCCGCCGCGCCCCGCCGCCGCCGCGAGTTCCGGCGCGTTGCAGTAGACGAGGCCGGCGAGCTTGCCGGTCATCCCCGGCGCCAGGGTGAGGTCGATGGCTTTCAGCTCTTGCTGGCCGTCGCCGCGGGTGACATCGACGCTGAGTGGGCTGAAGGCGCCTGCCCGGTTGCTATCCGGCGCCACCGCGAGGCCCGGCGAGAAGGGCCGCGCCCCCAGCGTTTTCGGGCAGGAGCCGCCGCCCGGCAGCGAGCTCAACGAGAAGCTGCCGTTCGGGGTGGCCGCCGGGTTGCCCGACCAGGGAACCATCACTGCGGTCGTCTGGTTCGGGCCACAGGTCGGTGGACTACTCAGCACCGAGGGACGCGGCGAGTTGGAGAAGTTGAGGACGAAGGAGGTGAACGGAACCTGCGGCGCTTCGGTAATCGTCGTCGAGAGCTGGCCGGTCACCGGGTTGGCGCGGACATTGCCGACCAGCCGCACGTCGACCCCGTAGCGCTTCGAGACCGCGTTGATGAAGATCCGGTACTCATTGCCGGAGAGCGGATCGCGGCTCAGTTGCTGGCCGACGTAGACCGGCCCTTCGAGCTGGTTGCCCCCCTCCGGCAGTGGTGGCGATTCGATCTTCACCGTGCCGATCTGTGACCGCGCCGGGCAGCTCACCGAGTTGCGGGTGCCCTTGCCGAACTGTTGGTCGGTGCAGGTCTGCAGGCCGTTGGGCCCAGCGGCGTTGCTGGCGGCGGCCGGGTTGATCCCCATCCCGGTCGGCAGGGCGACCGTCGCGTTCTTGGTATTCGAGCTGTCCTGGCCGGTCGGGTTTTTGAGGTGCGGCACAGCGATCGTTATCGAGGCGCTGGCCGGCGAGTTGGTGCTGCCGGTCCCAGGATTGGTGGCGACGGTCGGCCCGTAGGGAATCGTGTTGCATTCCTTCGGCGCGGTGCCCGGCGGGATCGGCGACTCGAGCCGCGGTTCGGCGCTCTGCGGGAAGGCGTAGCCCGACTGGGCCTGTTCCTCATAAGAGGCGGCGCGAAGGAAGGTCGAGTAGATGCTGCCCGACTGTTTGAACGCTTCCCCGAAGCAGGTGCCCGGCGTGGTCAGGAAGGTGCCGTCGCCGGCGCGGCCGTTAAAGGTCAAGCGGTTTTTCTGGATCAGGCCTTCGAGCAGCCCCGGCAGAGCTTTCGGCACCTGGATCGTGAAGCCCTCGTGGTAGTCACTCGCCCATTCGACGTCGCCTTCGAGGAAGACTTCGTTGCCGAGCAGTTCGAGCCCGAAGCGCGCCGACTCCCCTGCTTTCGGAACGACGTTGTAAACCGGGACTTCGGTCAGGCCGGTGAACGGCGGCAGCGAGACGGCGAAGCCGGCGGTGACGGCGCTCTTGCCGACAATCGAGGCTTCCGGGCAACCGCTCGCCGTCGCTTCGAAGGTCGCCAGCGGGCACTGGGGCGTCGCACCCGGGTTGACGCTGAGGCCGACCGGGAGGTCGACCCTGACGGTCTGCAGTTCGCCGACCGGGACTTTGGTGCCGGGAATCGGCAGGCCGAGGACTTCGAAGGGTTTGTTCCTGATGATGAACTGGGTGAAGCCCCAGTTCGGGTGGGCGGCGGCGCGTTCAAAGAACTGGCCGGGCGTCGCCACCGAACATTCGGTCGGCACTTCTGGTGGTTCGAGGCTGCAGGTGCCGGCCTGCCAGCCGGAGTCGATTTGCGGGTTGTGGGGATCGAACGGCGGGTTGATGATCCCTTCGCTGTTGGCCACGGCCATTCCTGGGAGGGCGAGGACGGCGCCGAGCAGAACCGCGACCACGGCCACTAAGGTCGCGCCGGCACGGGCACCGCCCATCGGATCTCCCTCCCGAGGAAACATCCCGATTTCGACGCTACCCGATTTTCACGACTTGAGTCAATATTTTTTGGTAATGTCTTTGTATGGCAGGCGACGGCCACTCAGCAAACGGCAACGGCAACGGGGCCAGCGCGAACGGAGCGCACGCCGACTCGGTGCCCGTCGCCTGGGAGGAGCTGGCGCGAGCCACCGCCCATCCGCTACGGGTCTCGATCCTCGAAATCCTCGGCATCGAAGGCGGCCGGACCCTCTCCCCCTCTGAGCTCTGCCTGGAGCTACAGATCCCGCTCAGCAACACGAACTACCACGTCACCGAGCTGCACAAAGCGGGCCTGATCGAGCTGGCCCGCCAGCGCCAGGTCCGCGGTGCCACCGAGCACTTCTACCGTCTCCCCGGCTCAACGATCGCCCAGGCCAACGAAGTGATGGCCGAGGCTGACGAGCCAGCGTCGGCGAAGGCCTCCTAGATCTCCTCCCCCAAGCCCCCGGCGACCCGCGACGGCCTAGCTGTCGCGGGTCGCCACGGCGATCACGTAGCGGCTCGTGACCTGGAACGCGTTCGGATCTTCGTTGGCGGCCTCGAAGATCTCGAGCGCGCGCCGCGAGACCTCCGTCGCCGCCTCCTCGCTGAGCACGCCAGCGGCGGCAGCCCGCATCGGGTGAAAGCGGATCTCTGAGTCGAGCCACTCGGCTGGCGAGGGGCCACGGAAGGGGATCGTGCGCTCCTCCAGCGCGAGTGAGAAGCCGTGCGGGCCGAGCAGGCCTGCGAGCGCCTCGGGCTGGTGCCAGGCGAACGCTGGCGGACCCGGCTGGGCGCCGGTTGCGGCGGCGACCGCGGCGCGGTTCAACTTCGACGCCTCTGCGATCGGGCCCTCGGGCAACCAGGCGCAGAGCACAATCCGGCCCCGTGGCGCCGTGATCCGCGCCATCTCGGCGGCGGCCGCCTCGGCGTCGGCAGCGAAGACCACCCCGAAGACCGAGGTGACGAGATCGACCGAGCCGTCCTCGAGCGGGATCTCCTCCGCTGCCCCGACCCTCAAGTCGAGGTCGAGCCCGAGTTCGCGAGCGCGCTCGGCGGCGACCGAGAGCAGCCGCTCGGCCGGGTCGACGCCGATCACCCGCGCCCCCCGCTCCGCCGCCAGCAACGCCCCGTTGCCGGTCCCGGTGCCGAGGTCGGCGACGGTCTCGCCCGGACGCGGCGCCGCCAGCGCGATCAACTCCTCGGCGGCTGGCAGCAGCTGTCCGGCGATGCGCTCGTAACGACCCTGACCCCAATCCATGCGGCCCAATCTAGATCCTTGGGGAGAAGGATTGGGGGTCCACCCCCGAAGACCAGGGATCGGTCCAGGGGTCTCCCCGATGGCAGCGGTCTCGCCAGGCTCGATGCTCGCTCCAGTCGATCAACCCGATTGGAGGAGCAAATGAGCCGTTCGAAGATCACCACCAACATCCGTCGCGGCCCAGCGCTGCTCGCGACCTTGCTGCTCTCGGCCCTCGCCCTCGGCGTCGCTGCTCCGCAAGCGGGCGCCGTCGCGGCCCTCTATTCCGAGGTCGCCGAGGAGATGGCCGAAGAATATTCCGAAGCGTTCTGCCGGCAGGACAAGCCCGATTGCAAATGGGGCGCAGGCGCGCGCTGCGGGCAAGAGGGGAAATTCCAGGTCACCTGCTGGGCCGCCATCGACTACGAAACCGCGGACGACAGCGAATACTGGTCGTGCAAACGGCACATCCGCTACACCGCCGAGCGAGAGCCCTACTGGAAGCACAAAAGGGTCATCAAGCACCGCCAGTTCCTTGGCCCCTGGATCTGCGAACCACACCACAAGGTGAAGGACTACTGAGAGGCGGCAGCGCTGCTCTCATCCCGTGACTGGAGGCGCTTTGGTGCCTGGTGGCGAATTGTTGCCTGGTGGCGAATTGGTTCCTGGTGGGGCTTTGGTGCCTGGCGGGGCCTGGTGGGCTGGTCGCGGCGTCACGGTGACGGCGGCACGGTCGAGATTGTCGGCCGGCGAGCGCTCTGGCTCGCTGGCCGTGGCAATTGCGGCAACCTGAAGTCTGCCGGCGCCGGCCGCCAATACTGAGAGCTCGATCTCAGTCGATCGGCCTGCGGCGAGCTGCGTTATCTGACAGGCGCCGCCGCCGCGCACCTCTACGCACGGGCCACCATCGAGCGAGTGCACCTGAGACCCGGGCCCTCGCAAGACATGGACGATTCGGACGTTGGTTGCATCCAGGGCTCCGCGATTGGTGACTCGGACCAGGAATCGGGCGGTCGAGCCGGCCCGCACGCGGGGATCGACGGCGATCACCTGGGTCCCGAGGTCGAGCCCCTCCGCCCCCGCCCCACGCGGCGGCGGGGTCAGGAGGCCGTGCTGCTTGTGCCTGTGGACGTTTAGGAGCACACAGGCCACGACGTCAGTCGCGGCGGCGTCAAAGCTGACCTCCCTCGCAGCCGCCGACGAGAGCACCGGCCCTCGGCCCGCGTTCGAGCGGCACTGGATCGCTGACGAATAGTCGGCGTCGCGCGTTCCCCCAGCCGCCCGCTCGCTCACGGTGACTCGGCCAGCGGGGACGACGATTGGGCCAATGGTCGTCCCGTCGCCCGCCGCCGCGCCGGCAAGCGTCCCGTTGACGAGCAGGGCGAAACGGCCGCTGTCGGTCTTGGGTACGAGCGCCGTCTGCAGGACAACTGCCGCGCAGCCGACCTCGGCGACAAGGACGCCGTCGATGAAGTTGCCTTCACTGGGGCTGCCGGAAGCATTGGAGAGGGCCCTGAATCCGAAGCGCGTAGTGGTCTGGGTGGCGGGGACCGTGTAGCGCCCGACGACGTGCTGCCAGGCGGTGTTCGAGGTCGAGACCTGGCGCGTTTCGGTGGGCAACCCACCCGGCGGGCCGATGTCGATCTCCATCGTGTCTTCGCCGTTGCGGCCGCGATGGAAGAGCCGGTAGAAGAGCACCTGGCCCGGCGTCGTCGAAAGGTCCTGGTAGAGCCGCGAGGGTTCGTTGGCCGCCAGCTCGGCGAACTGTTCGCCCTCGGCGGCCGGAACGCCCAGGTATCCGGACTGCCAGATCTCGATCTTGCCGTCGCTTGCGCTGGTCGACCAGCCTGGCACCCCTTCTTGGTCGGTGATCATGAATTTCGCCGCGTCGGGTTCCTCGAAGCCACCATTGACGACGTCGAGGGAAGCGCAGCCCGGTGCCACCGTCGCCGAGTCCGCAGAGGGAGGCGCGGGATCGAAAAAGGCGAGGAGCGCCACCCCGAGGACGAAGAAGCAAACAGCGAGACAGAGACGATGTCTCCTGCGGGTGGCCATATCCCTCAGCGGACCTCCACCGGGATGCCGGCGAGCTGGCTGGCGCCGACGGCGCGGACGATCCAATCGATCGCGCGATTGGCGAGCCGGATGCAGCCGTGACTGGCGACCGTGCCGAGCGGGTCGAGCAGGCTGGCGCCCCCGCGGCCGTGGATCGCCACGCGGCCGTTGCCTCCTTCGAAGCGTCGCAGCACCTCGCTATGCGCGGTCAGCGTAAGGATCCACGAGCCGGAGAACTCGCCCGGATCGCCCCGCCAGGCGCCGAGGATCGAGAAGAGCCCGGCGGGGGTCGGGGTCCCGCGCTTACCGACCACGGCCCCGAACCTTCTGACTCTGTGGCCGCCGAGGTAAACAGTGAGCGTTCGTGCTCGCCTGGAGACCCGAAGGCGCCAGGACGTTGAGCGAAGGTTGACCGCGGCCGCTTGCACCCAGCCCGCTGCGCCGTTCGGCCGCTGCGGCAGCCTGACCCGCACCCAGCAGGTGCCGCGACGATCACGGCGAGCAGCGAGCACCAGCAACCACGGCGCCTGGCGAGGGGAGATCGAGCGGCGAAGGCCCCGCCGGGTGAGCGGCACGAGCGATCGGACCCCTGGCGGCGCTGCGCGAACCTTCGTAGTCCCAGCAAGACCCGCGCGCCATGCGAGGGCGGCGCCCGGCCGGCCAAGGGCCCCAGGGCCGGCTCCTTGCGCGGCGCCGCAGGCGGGGAGTTGCACCGCGCTCGCCGGCGAGGCGACTAGGAGGATCGCTGCGGCTGAGCCCGCGGAAACGAGGATGGGTGACTTACCGGCGGTGAACACACAGCATCCCGACGACGGTACCGCTACTCGTAGGTATCCGGCCTGCCTCTCGGTCATCCGTCCAGAGACACCGGACAGGGTCCGCTAAGTGGGACGATCACCGCAGCCTCCGTCGCATTGGCGAGGCCTGAGACCGGAGGTGGTCCTCATGTTTCGGAGGAGTGGTCGGATCGGGATGGGAGTCGTGGTCGTCGGGGTGGCATCGATCCTCCTCGCCGGTTTCGGCGCCGCTGTTGCCACCGCGACGGGCCTGGTCGACGACACCTTCGACTCGGCAGAAGTGAACGGGTCCTACACCATCGGCGGCTTCACCGGATTCGCCGGCAGCGGCGGCCCCTACCGACCCTGCCTGACGGCGAGTGCGAACCTCGACCTCGAACCGATCCCAGGCTGCCCACTGGGGCAGGCGGCGCTGGAGGAAGGGCCCGATGCGCCGGGCGAGGGGGCGCTGCGGCTGACGGACAACGACCACGACCGGGCCAGCTTCGTCCTTTATCGCGACGACCTGCCGATGAACGCGGGTCTCGACATCCGCTTCCAGCTCTTCGCCTACCACGGGGCCTTTCCGGACCTGCGTGGCGCCGACGGCCTTTCCTTCTTCCTTCAGAACGCCGCGGAGCCGCTGACCCGCGCGGGCGCCTTCGGCGGCAGCCTCGGCTACGCGCAGAAGGTCGCGGGCACCGAGGTGAACGTGAAAGAGGACGTGCCCGGAGTCCACGGCGGCTACCTTGGACTTGGTTTCGACGAGTTCGGCAACTTCACCAACGACAATGAGGGCCGCGGTCACGGCTGCGGGACGCCCCCAGGGCCCGATGTCCACGGCCTTTTCCCCGACTACGTCAGCCTTCGCGGGCCAGGTGAAGGGATCAACGGCTACTGCCTGATAGCCCAAGCCTCAGTGGCGAAATTCGGCGGGATCGACGATTCCCACGCGAAACTCCGGGACTCCGGCGGAGTGCACCGCGACGTCCACATCGTGATCGACCCACTGAACCAACCCGATGCCCGCATCAGGGTAATGATCGGCTTCCCGGGCGCAGGCGAGCAGCAGGTGCTCGACGAGCCGTTGCCGCCGGGGCGGCCGGCCCGGGTGCGGTTCGGCTTCGCCGCCTCGACCGGCTCACTCACGAACGTCCATGAGATCCGCCGCCTGCGGATCGAGTCGGTCGATCCGCTGCCAGTCCTGCGTTTGACGAAGACCAACGACGGGCCCTTCTCTGCCGGCGGCACCGGCAGCTTCGCGCTGCGGGTCTCTGTGCACGGCGACGAGGGCGCGGAGCTGCGCGAGCCGGTCACCGTCACCGACCGGCTGCCTTCCGGGACCCTCGCCGGCGAAGCGGGGGGACCAGGCTGGGTATGCGAAGGCGGGGAACCGCCATCAGGAACCGAAGTCGTCTGCCACTTCACCCCTACCTCACCGCTCCCGGTCGGCTCTACCCTGCCCCCGATCAGGGTTCCGGTGCGCTTCCCGGCCGACGAATCCTGCGTGTTGGAGAACCAGGCAACCGTCAGCTCCGACGACAACGCGGGGACCGCGGAGCAGAGCGCCGCTGGGAGTCGCTACGCCGTCAGGCCCGTCGGGGTCGCCGATTCAGGCAGCTACATGCCCGGTGCTCCGGTCGAGGTACCACTGCTGGCTAACGACCTCGGGTTGCTGGATCCGACGACGGTGAAGGTGTCCGCTGCCGCGCACGGAACGGCTGTCTGGGAGCCGAGGGGCGACGCCGGCGTCCTGGTCTACACCCCCGACCCCGGATCGGCCTCGAGTGAGCGCCTCACCTACACCGCCGCCGACGGGTGCGGCCAGGAGGTCCCTCCGACGCCCGTAACGATCGACCCCCTCGGGCCGCCGTCATCGGGGACCGCCGATCTGCGGGTGACGAAGCAGGTGAGCCCGCCTGCGGTGCAGGTCGGCGACGTGCTGAGCTACCGGATCACGGTGCAAAACCTCGGACCCTCGACCGCGACCGACGTCGTCTACACCGACGTGCCCGACGCTCGCGTACATCTGCTCGGCGTCCAGACGAGCAAAGGGAATTGTGAGCAGTCGCTGCCGATCGTCTGCCGACTCGGCTCACTCGTGGCAGGTGCCGAGGTGACGATCACCGTGAAGATGCGGGCCGGCGAAGCGGGAGTGCTTCGCAACACCGGCACCGCAACCGCATCCACCTTCGACCCCAACCCGAAAGGCGCCGAGGACTCTGCGCAGGCGAGAGTCACGGCGGAACGGGCGCGGCTGACGCTGGATAAGCGCGCGAGCCGCACCGAGCTGAAGCCTGGTGACACGGTCGGCTTCGTGATCACCGTAGGCGCGAAACGGGGAAGCGATGCACACGATGTGCGGATTTGCGACCGGTTGCCCGAGGGTCTGCAGGTCGTCTCCGCGCCCGGCGCCACCCGGGATGGCCGAAAGCTCTGCTGGACGATCGAGATCCTGCGGGCCGGAGCCGTACGGCACTTTCAGGTTCTGACCCGCCTGGTAGGCGCGACGCGGGCTGAATTGACGAATATCGTCCGTGCAAGCGCGGCAAACGCCGCCGAAAATCTGCGGGCAGAGGCACACGTCGTCGTCGCGGCCGAGGCTCCTCCGCCTACGACCGGATAGTCGTCGAAGCGCTCCGTGTCGCCCGCGAGCGGGCTGAGCCGAAATTCGGCTCTGGAAGCGGAAAAGGAAGCGGACGACGGGTCTCGAACCCGCGACCTCGAGCTTGGGAAGCTCGCGCTCTACCAGCTGAGCTACGTCCGCGTGGGGGCGATTCTAGACGGCGGGTGGGGGCTCAGACGCCGCCGCCACCGCCGGTGCTTTCGCCGCCGAGAGTGTCGTCACCGGTGCCGGCGACTTTCGAGACGTATTCGGCGATCGCTTCGATTTCCTCTTTGGAGAGGGTGCCGCCGAAGGCGGGCATGCCGCCACCGCCGTTGGTGACTTGCGTTTCGACCAGCGATTTTTCCGGTTTGAGGTCGTCGAGGTTGGGTCCGACTGAGCCGGTCGTGCCGGCCTCGGAGAGGGTGTGGCAGGTGGCGCAGTTGGTGGTGAAGGCGGTCTTGCCTTCGGTCAGCAGGGCTTCTTCGCCGCCGCCTTCTTCGGCCGTGCCTTCTTCTTTTTCGCCGCCTTCTTCTTCGCCTTCGGCGGCGCCTACTTCTTCGGCCCCTTCCTCGCCTCCGCCCGCTTCGGCTTCACCGCCGGCTTCCTCGCCGCCTTCTTTGCCGGTCGCCTCGGTTTCGCCGTTGGCTTCGGCCTCTTCCTCTTCCTCGGCTTCTTTTTCTTCGGCTTCCACGGTGGCGCCCAGTCGGTAGGCGACGATCTGCGGCGGTTCACTCCCGGTCGGGACGCTGTTGATCGCGATCAGCGTGTCGCCTTCGATCACCAGCGGCGAGTTGGTGCCGCCGGGCAGTTTTTCTTCCCAGAGGATCTGGCCGTTCTTACGGCTGACCCCGACCACGGTGCCGTCGAAGAGCGTGGTGAAGACCATGTCGTTGGAGACCGTGGCGGCGCCGAACGGAACGCCGGGCAGTTTCTCTTCCCAGATCTTTTTGCCGGTAGCGACATCGATCGCGACGATGTCGCCGTCGCTGTCTTCGAGACTCTGGCCGCCGCCCAGGGTGGTGTTGGGGTCGGGCCGTTCCTGGTAGCTGTTGACCGTCACCACGTAGGCGACGCCTTCGTCGACCGCCATGTTGGTCTCGACCCCGCCGAGCGCGCCGGGGTAGACCTTGTACGGGTAGCTGCTCGGGTGGTACTTACCTTCGAGCGCCAGTTTGCCGTCTTCGTCGTGGCCGTTGTGGGTGCCGACCGGGGTCTTCCAGAGGAGCTCGCCGCTCTTCGGGTCCATCGCGTAGACGAAGCCCATCTTGCCGGCGTCGAGGACGATGCCCTTGCCGGTTTCTTCGCTGTAGACCGGCGAGATCTGCATGTCCCAGTCGTAGAAGTCGTTGGGGACACCCTGCATGTACCACTTGACTTCGCCGCTTTCGGGATCGACCGCGATCGTCGAGTCGTTGTAGAGCAGTTTGGTCGGCGTCTCGATCGCCTGTTCGTCGGTCCGGTAAGGATTGCCGATCCCGTAATAGACGGTGCCATCGGGGCCGATCGCCGGCGCGTTCCAGGAGCCGCCGGTGCCGGCAACGCCGCCGACCGCGCGGTCCTCCGGATTTTTCGTCTCGTTCGTTTTCCACAGCACCTTGCCGGTCGCAGAGTCGAGGGCGATCGCTTCACCGCCGGTGATCTGGCCCGAAGTCGAGACGAAGACGCGGCCGTTGTGGACCTGCGGGGCGAAGTTGATGCCCTGGCCTTTGGCGGTGATCCCGGTGTTGGTGTCGATGTTGCCGCCGACCGCTTCGGCCGCCGGGAACTGCGCCTTGGCTTCGGCTTCGGTGATAGTCAGCCGATCGGTCTTCCAGATTTCTTCGCCGGTCTGGGCATCGAGAGAGAAGCAGAAGCTCGACGTGCAGCCGTAGACAGCGCCGTCGACGTAGGTGACCCCGTTCGGTCCCTCGTTCGGCAGGTTGTATTCCTTCTTCCAGATTTCCTGGCCGGTCTCGATGTCGACCGCGAAGACGTTGTTGTCGGCGTCCTGGAAGTAGGCGACGCCCTTTTCATCGATCACCGGGGTGCTGGCGAAGAAGCCGAATTTGGCCGCCGGCACGTAGGTGCCTTTCAGCGTCGCGGTGATCGGCAGCGTCCAGGCGACGCCGAGTTCCTTGACGTTTTCGGAGTCGATTTCCGAGTCGGCGACGCGGCGGTTGTACTGGTCGCCGTTGGGGGTCGACCAGGACGACATGGGCGGCGGCGTGCCAAACGAGATCTCTTCGCCGTTCGGCGTCACTTCGGTGACCTTGTCGCTGCCAATGAAGTAGTGGCCGATGATGAAGCCGACGACGAAGACGACGAGGAAGACCTGGATCAGCGTCACCATTGCGACCTGAATCCAGACGAAGGCGGAGATTTTCTCTTCGGTGTTCATTGCTGGCGACTCAGTCTCGCTTGCGGCGGCCAGTCTATAGATCGCTCTGGTGGCTGAGACGCCAGAGCGTGCGGGGCGCGCCCCGGTCACCTAGGATTCCCGTCCATGGAGGCGACGGCACCGAAATCGCCCAGCCCACGGGCGCAAGCGAGGGCCAGCGTAAGGGCGAAGATTGCTCAGTCGGTCTTCACGATCTTTGCCGAGCGAGGCTTCGAGGAGACGACCGCGAACGAAGCTGCGGAGGCCGCCGGGATCTCGCGGGCTAGCTTCTTCCGCTACTTCAGCTCGAAGGAGGAGGCGGTGTTCGCGGCGCAGGAGGCGATGGGCGAAGAGATCGCCGCTGCGCTCGGCGAGCGGCCCGCCGAGGAGGACAGCTGGACAGCGCTGCGCCGCGCCTTCGACGCCGCCGTGCGGAACTACGAACGCAGCCCGACCGAGACGCTGAAACGGGTCCGGCTGGCCCGCGGCACGCCGGCGCTGCGCGCCCACGAGTTGGAGCGGCAAGAGCAGTGGCGGGTGATGATCAGCGACGAGTTGGCCCCGCGGCTCGGCCTCGAGCGCGGCGACCTGCGGGCCGAGGCGGTCGCCGGGGCGGCGATGGCGGCCTTTTCCGCCGCGGTCGCCTCCTGGGCGGAAGAGGGCGAGAAGGCCGACTTGATCGGGCTGATCGACGAGAGCTTCGCCGCGGTTCGCGAGTACGTGCCGCAGTAGCCGGTCTCCTAATCTTGGAGACCCCGTGAGCCTTCGCTCTTCGATCGTTGTCCTTGCCGTCCTGGCTGCCGTCGGCCTGCTCGTCTACGGGCTGGCGAGCAAGGGTGACTCGCAGATCGCGGTCGGCGATCCGGTGCCGCGGACGATGCTCGACCGGCTCGAAGGCGGCGGCGAGGAATCGCTCGCCGCCTATCGCGGCCGCTGGGTGATGGTCAACTTCTGGGCTTCCTGGTGCGTGCCCTGCCGCGAGGAGGCGAAGGCGCTCAACAAGCTGCAGGAGGAACGCGGCGGGCCAAAGTTCACGGTGGTCGGCGTCGACAGCAACGACCTCAGCCCCGATGCGCGAGCGTTCGTCGAGAAGTACGGCGCTGAATACCCGCAACTGCGCGATGGCAACGGCGACCTTGCCCACGACTTCGGCACCACCGGCGTCCCCGAGAGCTATCTGTTCGACCCGCAAGGGAAGCTGAAGCTGCCGTGGCGGGGTCCGGTCGACGAAAAGATCCTGCGCGAGCAGTTCTTGCCGCTAATCCCGCAGAAGGGGAACTCGTGAGGCGGATCGGGCTGCTGCTGGCCTTGCTGGCGCTGGCCGGCGCGCTAGCTGCCCCGGCCGGCGCCGCGCAACCGCAGGTCAACATCACCGAGATCGAAGGCGAAGTGATGTGCCCGGTCTGCGGCACCGCGCTCGAGCTGGCCGAATCGCCGCAGGCGCAGCGCGAGAAAGCCTTCATCGCGCGGCTGATCGACGAAGGGAAGACGAAGGACGAGATCAAGGACGCGCTGGTCGCCCAGTACGGCGAGGCGGTGCTGGCGCTGCCGCAGGACGATGGCTTCGACCTCTCCGCCTATGTGGTCCCGATCGTCGCCTTCGTCCTCGCCGCCCTGGCGCTCGGCTTCGGCGTCTACCGCTGGCGCCGCTCGGGAGACCCGCCCGACGGCCGCCCCCCGCCGCCAGCGGCCCGACCGAGGCCGAGAGCGAACGGCTCGACACCGACCTCGCCCGCTACGACCTCTAGCGCCTGCCGCGAGCTGTTCCTTATGTCGGACAGGTCGACAAAAGGAACAGCTCCGCGTTACTCGCTGCCGTTGCCGACGAGGACGGTGCCGAGGGGGCGTGGGCCGAGGTTGCGGGCAGCGGTGCCAACCGTCCTCGCCCGGTGTCCGCCGCCGTACTCCGGCGGCAGCGCCAGCAGCAGCGCCTCGGCCTCGGCGGCGACGCTGGCGAGGCCGGCGTCGCCGTTGCCGAGCGGCGGGCCAAGCAGGACCCGCAGCTCGTAGGCCTCGCGCAACCTCGCCGCCATGTGGCGGAAGCTGCCGAGCCCAAGCAGCGTCGCCGGGTCGGCTGCAGCGCGGCCGGCGGCGACACAGACCAGCGGCTCCTCGACCGCCGCCGCGGTTCCGGCGAGAACGACCGGCTGCAGGAGGTCGGCCGGCTTCGCCTCCCAGCGCAGGTACTCATGCAGGCCCGGCTCGGTGGCGAGCCCGAGCTCGGCGGCCAGCCGCGGCCGTCCGACGTCGCACTCGACCAGGATCGTCCGCCTCCCCCCCGCCGCCGCCACCGCGGCCAGCGCGATCGCCAGGACCCGTTGCTCCTCGCCGCCGCCGGTAACCAGCAAGTCGCCGCTGCCGTTGAGCTCGGCCAGGGGTCGGGTCAGGGCCTCGAAGTCGCGTTCGCGGATCCCCCAGCTGGGCTCCTCGCCGCCGGGCGGGCCGGCGATCTCCGCCAACACGGGGAGCTTCCCGCGCCCCCGCGCCATCACATCCGCTCAGGCGAGGAGATGCCGAGCAGGCCGAGCGCTGCGGCGATCGTCCGCTTCGCCGCCAAACAAAGGCCGAGCCGCGCCCGTTCGACCCCCTCGCCCTCGGCGCCGACCACCTGGCAGTCGCGGTAGAAGGCGTGGAAGTCGGCGGCGACCGCGGTCGAGTAGGCGCAGATCCGGTGCGGAGCGCGCCGCACCGCCGCCTCGCTGACCTGGTCGGGAAACTCGAGCAGCCGCTTGATCAGCGCTTTCTCGGTTGGCTCGAGCGGCGTGCCGGAGGCCGTGCCCTCGCCCGGCTGCGCCGCCTCCTCGGCGGTGGCCCCTGCTTTGCGGAGGATGCTGGCGATCCGTGCGTGGGCGTACTGGACGTAGTAGACGGGGTTCTCGTTCGACTGGCTGCGGGCCAGCTTCAGGTCGAGGTCGACCGCGGTCTCGTGGGCGCGCCAGAGCATGAACCAACGCGCCGCGTCGGCGCCGATGTCGTCGAGCAGCTGGTCGAGGCTGACGAAGTCGCCGCTGCGCTTCGACATCCGCGCCCGTTCGCCGCCTTCGACGATGTGGACGAGGTTGAGGATCAGCGCCTCGAAGGTGCCGGGGTCGGCGCCGAGCCCGGCGATCGCGGCACGCATCCGTCCCAGGTAGCCGTGGTGGTCGGAGCCGAGCACGTCGATCAGCCGCCCGAAGCCACGCTGCAACTTGTCCCAGTGGTAGGCGATGTCGGGGGCCAGGTAGGTGGCCTCGCCGTCTGAGCGGATCAGGACCCGGTCCTTGTCGTCGCCAAAGTCGCTTGACCGCAGCCAGGTGGCGCCGTCGTGCCGGTAGGTGTGGCCCCGCTGCTCGAGCTCGCCCAGCGCCTGCTCAACCTCACCCCGTTCGTAGAGCGAGCGCTCCGAGGTCCAGGTGTCGAAGCGAACGCCAAACCGCTCGAGGGTCTCGCGCACGCCCTCGAGGACCAGCGCCACCCCGCGCCGGCCAACCGTCTCGCGATCGCTCGGCTCGACCCCCTCGTCCCGCAGTCGTTCGGCGATGTCACTGACGTAGGAGCCCTCGTAGCCGCCCTCGGGCATGTCGGCGCCGGTCATCCGGGCGGCGATCGAGTCGGCGAAGCGTTCGATCTGCGAGCCGCCGTCGTTGATGTAGTACTCGCGCTCGACATCGTGGCCGACCGCCTCGAGCAAGCGGACGATGGCGTCGCCGTAAGCGGCGCCGCGGCCGCCGCCGACGTGCACCGGTCCGGTCGGGTTGGCGGAGACGAACTCGACCAAGATCTTTTCCCGCTCGGTGGCGGGCACGGGTGGCGGCCCGAGTTGCTCGCCGGCGGCGAGGAGCGTCGCCAGCGCCCGCCGGTACCAGGCATCGGCGAGGAAGAAATTGACGAAGCCGGGCCCGGCGACCTCAATCCGCTCGAGGCTGCCGGCGCTGGCGAGCCGCTGCTCGAGCTCGTTCCGCAGCCGCTCCGCGACCGCGCGCGGGTTGTCGCCGAGCGGGCCGGCGAGCAGCATCGCCGCGTTGGAGGAGTAATCGCCGAACTCGGGGTTGGGCGGACGGTCGAGGGTCGGTGCCGGCTCGGTCCGCTCGCCACCGCGCAGCGCCCGCGCCGCCTCGTCGACGGCGCCCCGCAGCTCGCTGATCGAATCGGTTGCGCTCACGGCCCCATCGTAGGTAACGCGCCCGCGGGCCAACGGGACGGTCACGGGGCGCTGGGGTGAGCCTCGCTACGCTGCCCGCTTGCTCGTCGCCGTCCTCAGCGACATCCACGCCAACCGACCCGCCCTGGAAGCCGTACTCGAGGCAATCGGGGAGACCGAGGTCGAAGAGCTCTGGTGCCTCGGCGACCTGGTCGGCTACGGGGCCGAGCCCGACCGCTGCACCGAGCTGGTGCGGGAGCGCTGCGCGGTGACGCTGTGCGGCAACCACGACCTGGCGGTGCTCGGCGAGCTCGACATCTCGACTTTCTCGGAATCCGCTGCGGCGGCGGTCGAGTGGACCCGGACGGCGGCCAGCGAGGAGACCCTCGCCTACCTGCGAACCCTGGCGCCACAGAGCAGTCGTGCCGCGGTCGGCCTCTTCCACGCTTCGCCGCGTGATCCGATCTGGGAGTACGTGCTCTCGCTCGACCAGGCGGAAGCCGGGCTCGACGCGATGGAGGAGCGCGTCGGGCTGATCGGCCACTCCCACGTCTCCCTCTTCTTCACCCGCCCGGCTGCCAAACGGCCGACCTACGCCCAAGGCGCCCAGGCGGGTGATGGTGCCAACGTCGAGATGGCAAGTGGCCAGTGGCTGCTCAACCCGGGCAGCGTCGGCCAGCCGCGCGACGGCGACCCGCGCGCTGCCTGGCTCGAACTCGACACCGAGACCTGGGCCGCCCGCTACCACCGTGTCTCCTACGACATCGAGGCGGCCGCCCGGCCGATCCTCGAGGCCGGCCTCCCCAGCCCGCTCGCGGAGCGCCTACAGATCGGCCGATGACCGTCAAATGCAGGCAAGAATCAAGCGTGAAAGCGTTGTCTAGACTCGCACCATGGGCCGCCTGAGAGCTCCTCTCATCGTCTGCGCCCTCGTTCTGGGGGCGGCGCTTGGCCTCGCCGCCTGCGGCGGCAGCGACGCTGACCTGCTGCCCGGCAAGACCGCCGCGCAGATCAACCAGAACCTCGACCAGGTGCGCACCTTCGCCGCCGAAGGCGACTGCGCCGGGGCCGAAAGCGCGGTCGCCGAGGTGAACGAAGATGTCGAGAACCTCGGCGGCGTCGACCAGGAACTGAAGGCGGCGCTGCGACAGGGAGCTAACCGTCTGGACGAAGTGGTGTCCTCATGCGGGGAAGAAGCGCTGGCCGAAGCGGAAGCAGAACGCGAAGCGGAAGAAGAAGAAATAGCGGAACAAGAAGAAGACGCCGCTGTTGAAGCCGAAGAAGGCGAATTGGCAGAAGAAGAACAGAGAGAAGACAAGGCCGACAAAAAGGCCGAAAAAGAAGCCGAAAAAGAAGAACAGGCGGCGGAAAAAGAAGCTGGCCAGGAAGAAGCCGAAACGCCGGCCGACGAAGGTCCGGCGGACAATGGCAACGGCCCACCGGCGGAAACCCCCAGCGGCGTCGAACCCCCGGCCGGCGGCGTCGGCCCCGGAACGGAAGTCGAATAATGGAGGCGGGAACGCTCTCGGGGCGCTACGAAACCGGTGAGAAGCTCGGCTCGGGCGGGATGTCGAACGTCTACAAGGCGACCGACCGGATCCTCGAGCGGACGGTCGCGGTGAAGATCCTCGCCGAGCACCTCTCCGACGACGACCGCTTCGTCGCCCGCTTCAAGCGCGAGGCGCTGGCCGTCGCCCGGCTGATCCATCCCAACATCGTCCAGGTCTACGACACCGGGCTCGACGATGGGCGCCACTACATCGTCATGGAGTACGTCGAAGGCCGCTCGGGAGCGCAGATCCTGCAGCGCCAGGGGCCGGTCGAGGCGGAGGTCGCGGCGGAGATCGGGATCGAGGCTTGCGCCGGGCTCGATTACGCGCACCGGCGCGGGATCATCCACCGCGACGTCAAGCCCGGCAACCTGATGGTCAGCGGCGGCCCGGTCGGCGGCGGCGAGATGCTCGTCAAGCTGACCGACTTCGGGATCGCCCGCGCGATCGAGCAGACGCGGATCACCCAGGTCGGCTCGGTGGTCGGCACCGCCGCCTACCTGGCGCCGGAGCAGGTGCGCGGCGAGGAGGCGACGCCGGCGACCGACGTCTACGCGCTCGGCGTCGTCCTCTACCAGTTCCTCACCGGGCGGCTGCCCCACGAGGGCAGCTCGCTGGCCGAGCTGGCGGTACGCCAGCAGAACGAGAAGCCACTGCCGCCGAGCACCTACAACGAGGATGTCCCGGACACCTTCGGCGCCGCCGTGCTGCGGGCGCTCGAGGGCGACCCGCGCCGGCGCTACGCCAGCGCCGAGGAGCTTTCGCGGGGGCTGCAGCTGGGGCTCGAAGGCGAGGAAATCACCGTCGACGAAGACGGCCACACGCGGCCGACTGGCGTACTCGGCGGCGACACCGCCGCGACCCGCCACATCGGTCGCGATACCGCCGCGACCGAGTACCGGCCGGCGAGCCCAACCCGGCGGCCCGAGCCGCGCGTCGCCCCGGCCCCGCCGCCGCCAGTCGCCGCGGCGCCGCGCCAGGCGCAGGCGCCGCGCAAGCGGGGTGGCTTCTCGCGCTTC
The DNA here is from genome assembly GCA_963729055.1 of uncultured Actinomycetes bacterium. Classification (GTDB taxonomy): domain Bacteria; phylum Actinomycetota; class Thermoleophilia; order Solirubrobacterales; family 70-9; genus VAYN01. The sequence continues at coordinate 955,768 of CAVSMQ010000010.1, forward strand.
GTCCGCTTCGTGCTGGCGCTGCTGGCGCTGATCTTCGTCGCCGCCGTCGTTGCGATCGGCGTCATCCTCGCCACCGACCAGGCCGCCGGCGTCAAGGTCGGCAAGGTGGCCGGCGACACCGTCGACAAGGTCGTCGAAGAAGTCAAGAACCTGGTCAACGACAACAAAGAATGAGTGCGCCCCGAAGCCCGTTCGTCCTAAGGACGCGTATTTCGTCCTAACGACGAACGCGTTCGCTGTCTTTCCCGCTGGGCGGGAATAACGACGAACGCATTAGGCGGACCAGGGTGGGGCGCCGCCGAGGACGGCGGCGCGGTAGGCGTCGAAGCGACCGGCCTGGATCGCGGCGCGGGCGTGACTCGTCAGCTCGCGCATGTAGACGAGGTTGTGGAGGACGATCAGCCGGACCGCGGTCAGCTCTTCGGCGCGGCTCAGGTAGCTGAGGTAGTCGCGGTCGTGGCGCTGGCAGGCGGGGCACGGGCAGCCGGCGACGATCGGCTAGCGGTCGCCAACCCAGCGTCCCTTGCGAAGATCGAGGCGCCAGCGGGTCTCGGGGCTCGGGGCGAGCGCGACGCCGTGGCGCGCCAGCCGGGTCGGCACCGCACAGTCGAAGACGTCGAGGCCCAAGCGCGATCCCGCCGAGCAAATCGTCGACCTCGCCGATCCCCAGCAGGTGCTTCGGCGCCTCGACCGGCAAGAGCGGCGCGGTCATCGCCAGCACCGCCGCCATCTCCTCCTTGTCGCGGCCGAGGGTGCCGCCGATCGCCAGCCCGTCGACCGCCGCCTCGCTCACCGCCTGCGCCGACTCGCGCCGCAGGTCCTCGTAGACGCCGCCCTGGACGATCCCGAAGACCGCCTGCCGCTCCGGCCCCTCGCGGTCGTGCCAGGCGAGGCAGCGATCGAGCCAGCGGTGGGTGCGCTCGGTCGAGCGCGCGGTGTAGTCGCGCTCGGCGTGGAACGGGCGTGCACTCGTCGAAGACCAGAGCGATGTCGGAGCCAAGCGCCGCTTGCACGCTCATCGAGACCTCAGGCGAGATGAACAGCTCGGCGCCGTCGCGGGGCGAGCGGAAGCGCGCGCCCTCCTCGGTGATCTCGACCCGCGAGCCGTGCCCTCCCCCGCTCCTCCCGCTCCCCTTGACCTCGTTCGCCACGCCGCCGTGGGCGAGCGAGAACACCTGGAAGCCGCCCGAGTCGGTGATGATCGCCCGCTCCCAGCCCATGAAGCCGTGCAGGCCGCCGGCGGCGGCGATCCGCTCCGGCCCCGGCGAGACGAAGAGGTGGTAGGTGTTCCCCAGGATCAGCTCGTAGCCAAGCTCGGCGACCTCGCGCGACTCGAGCCCGCGCACCGTCCCCTTGGTCGCCAGCGGGATGAAGGCCGGCGTCTCGATCGGGCCGTGCGCGGTGTGGATGACGCCCGCGCGGGCCGCCCCGTCGAGGGCCTCGATCTCGAAGCGCAGGCGCTCCGGCTCAAACCTCACCCGTGGCTCACCCGCTCAAGTGATCTAGCAGCGAGCGGCCGGTCATCGCCGGCGGCTGCGGGATGCCGAGCAGCTCGAGCGCGGTCGGGGCGACGTCGGCGAGGATGCCACCCGAGCGCAGCGGCCCGGCGCCCTCGGCGGTGACGATCAGTGGCACCGGGTTGAGCGAGTGGGCGGTGTTGGGAGAGCCGTCGGGCTCGAGCATGTTGTCGCAGTTGCCATGGTCGGCGGTGACGATGCAGGCGCCGCCGCGCCCCTCAACCGCGGCGACGACATCGCCGAGCAGCCGGTCGACCTCCTCGACCGCCGCCACCGCAGCGGGGATCACGCCGGTGTGGCCGACCATGTCTGGGTTGGCGAAGTTGATGATTCCGAAGCGGTAGGAGCCGCGGTTCCAGTGGTCAACGAAGGTGGCGGCGGCACCGGCAGCGCTCATCTGCGGCTTTTCGTCGTAGGTGGCAACGTCGCGGGGCGAGTCGACCAGGCAGCGCTCTTCGGCCTCGACCTCAGCCTCTTTGCCGCCGTTGAAGAAGTAGGTGACGTGGGCGTACTTCTCGGTCTCGGCGACGTGCAGCTGGCGGCCGCCGGCGGCGGCGATCGTCTCCGCCAGCGTGGTCGCCGGCCGCTGCTCGGGGAAGGCGACCGGGTAGGGCCAGCCTTTGCGGTAGGAGGTCATCGTCGAGAGGTCGATCGTCGGCGCGCCGCCACGCGAGAACTGATCGAAGTTGGGCTCGGCCAAGGCACGGGTCAGCTCCCGCGCCCGGTCGGGGCGGAAGTTGAGGAAGATCGCGACATCGCCGGCCTCGACCCCGTCGTAGTCGCCGATCACGGTCGGTTTGACGAACTCGTCGGTGTCGCCGCGCTCGTAGGACTCGCTGACCGCCTCCACCCCGCTTGCCGCCTCGAGCCCGCGAGCGTGGACGATCGCGTCGTAGGCGAGCTTGGTCCGCTCCCAGCGGGTGTCGCGATCCATCGCGTAGTAGCGGCCGCTGACGGTGCCGATCCTCCCCGCGGCCCGTAACCAGCGTTCAAGCTCGGTCAGATAGCCGCGGCCGCCGGTCGGCAGCGTGTCGCGGCCGTCGGTGAAGGCGTGGACGACGAGGTCGGGGACGCCCTCCTGCGAGGCCAGCTCGACACAGGCCTCAATGTGCTCCCAGCCGGAGTGGACGCCGCCGTCGGAGACCAGCCCCAGCAGGTGGAGACGGCCGCGCGGGCTGTTGCGAGCTTTCCCGCAGGCCGCCAGCAGGGCCTCGTTCTCGAAGAAGCTGCCGTCGGCGACCGCGTCGTCGATCCGCGCCAGGTCCTGCTTGACGATCGCCCCGGCGCCGAGGTTCAAGTGACCAACCTCGGAGTTGCCCATCTGCCCCGGCGGCAGGCCGACGTCTGCGCCCTGGGCGGAGAGCTCGGTGTGTGGGAAGGTCGCCCAGAGACGGTCGAAGACCGGGGTCTCGGCGAGCGAGACCGCGTTGCCGGGACCGGGCGGCGCCAGCCCCCAGCCGTCGAGGATCACCAGGGCAAGCGACGGGACCAGCGTCATGGCTCGACTTTAGGCCTTAGGCCGCGTCGACGATCGCGGCGAAATCCTCGGGGTCGAGCGAGGCGCCGCCAACCAGGGCGCCGTCGACATCGGGCTGCGAAAGGATCTCGCCGGCGTTGGCGGGCTTGACCGAGCCGCCGTAGAGAATTCGCACCTCGTCGGCAGCGGCGCCGCGGGCGCGCAGCACGTCGCGGATGAAGGCGCAGGCTTCCTGGGCCTGCTCGGGGGTTGCGGTGCGGCCGGTGCCGATCGCCCAGATCGGCTCGTAGGCGATCACGACGCCCGGAACCTGCGCGTCCTCGAGCCCCGCCAGATCCGCCTGTAGCTGCCGCTCCAACACCACCTCGGTCTCGCCTCCGTCGCGCGCCTCCTCGCTCTCGCCGACGCAGAGGATCGGCTCGAGGTCGTGGGCGAGCGCTGCCGGCACCTTGCGGGCCAGCGCCTCGTCGGTCTCGTTGAAGTACTGGCGCCGCTCGGAGTGACCAAGGACGACCGCCTCGACGTCGAGCTCGACCAACATCGGTGCCGAGACCTCACCGGTGAAGGCCCCGGACTCCTCCTCGTGCATGTTCTGGGCGGCGACTTTGACTGCGGTGCCGCGGCGGCGCTCGACGACCTCGGCCAGCGCCGTGAAGGGCGGGCAGAGGACGACGTCGCTCTGCGTAGCGGCGATACGAGGGAGGAGCACGTCGACGAAATTGGCCGCCTCGGCGACGGTCTTATGCATCTTCCAGTTGGCGGCGATGTAAGGGGTTCTAGGCATCGGCCAATGCCTCCACCCCGGGCAACACTTTGCCCTCCAGCAGCTCCAGCGAGGCACCGCCGCCAGTCGAGACCCAATCGACCTTCTCGTCGAGCCCGAACTGGTTCAGCGCCGCGACCGAGTCGCCGCCGCCGACCACCGTCGTCGCCGCGGCCGCGGCGACTGCCTCGGCGACGGCGCGGGTCCCGGCCGCGAACGGCTCCAGCTCGAAGGCGCCCATCGGACCGTTCCAGAGCACGGTGCCGGCGCCGCTCACCGCTTCGGCGTAGAGCTCACGGCTGCGCGGCCCGATGTCGAGCCCCATCCAGCCGTCCGGCACCTCCACCCCATCGCTTGCTTTGGTCTCGGTGCCCGCGTCGAACTCGCGCCCCAGCACCAGGTCAACCGGCAGGACCAGCTCGCAATCGGCGCTCTCGGCCTTGGCCAACGCCTCGCGCGCCGCCTCGACGCTCTCGTCGTCGGAGAGCGAGTTCCCGATCGCGATCCCCTGGGCGCGGAAGAAGCTGAAGCACATCGCGCCGCCGATCAAGATCTTGTCGGCGACCTCGAGGAAGCGGTCGATAACCCCGACCTTGTCGGAAACCTTGGCGCCGCCGAGGACGACGACCAGCGGCTGGGTCGGGGATTCGACCACCCGGCTCAGTTCGGTCACCTCCTTCTCCAGCAGCAGCCCGGCGTAGGCGGGGATGTGGTGGGCGACGCCCTCGGTCGAGGCGTGGGCGCGGTGGGCGGCGCCGAAGGCATCGTCGACGTAGATGTCGGCGAGGCTGGCGAGCCCTTCAGCTAGCTTTGGGTCGTTCTTCGTCTCCCCCGCCTCGAAGCGGACGTTCTCGAGCAGCAGCACGTCGCCGGGGCCGAGGCCGCCACCGCAGTTGAGGTCGACGTCGGCGCCGATAACTCCTCGGGCCACCTTCACCTTCGTATCCATTAGTTCGGCCAACCGCGCCCCGACGGGCTTCATCGAGAGCGCCGGGTCGGGCTTGCCGCCGGGCCGGCCGAGGTGGGAGATGAGGATCACCGCGGCGCCGCGTTCGCGCAGCAGTTCGATCGTCGGCAGCGCCGCCCGGATCCGGGTGTCGTCGGCTACCTCGCCGTGAGCGAGCGGGACGTTGAAGTCGACCCGGACCAGGACCCGGCGCCCCTTCACCTGGGCGTCGCGAACGCTTGCCTTGGCGAAACTCACCAGCGCCTCCGGCATCGCGTCAGGAGGGCAGCACCTTGGCCGCCAGCTCGACGCAGCGGTTCGAATAGCCCCACTCGTTGTCGTACCAGGCGATCACCTTGGCCATGTGGCCGTCGCCGATCACCATCGTCGATTCGGCGTCGACGATCGAGGAGTGCGGGTCGCCGCCGATGTCGGTGGAGACGATCGGGTCCTCGGTGTAGGCGAGGATCCCCTTCAGCGGACCGTCGGCGGCGGCCTTCAGGGCGGCGTTGATCTTCTCCTTGTCGAGCGACTCGGGGGTGGCGAAGACGAGGTCGACGGCGGAGCCGGTCGGGACCGGGGCGCGCATCGAGAAGCCGTTCAGTTTGCCATTCAGCTCCGGCAGCACCAGGCCGACTGCCTTGGCGGCGCCGGTGGTGGTCGGGATCAGGTTGAGCGCCGCGGCGCGCGAGCGGCGCGGGTCGGAGTGCGGCATGTCCTGCAGGCGCTGGTCGGCGGTGTAGGCATGGATCGTCGTCATCAGCCCGTGTTCGATCGTGAACGCCTCGTGCAGCACCTTGGCGATGGGCGCCAGACAGTTGGTGGTGCAAGAGGCGTTGGAGATGACGTCGTGGCTGGCGGCGTCGTAGGCCTCGTCGAAGTTGACGCCGAGCGCGACGGTGACGTCGGGTTCGGTCGCCGGAGCGCTGATGATCACCTTCTTGGCGCCGGCCTCGAGGTGCTTGGCAGCGTCCTCGCGCTTGGTGAAGAAGCCGGTCGACTCGATCACCACGTCGACCCCGAGGTCGCCCCAGGGGAGCGCCGCCGGATCGCGCTCGGAGAGCACCTTGAGCTCGGTGCCGTCGACGTTGATGGCGGCGTCCGCGGCCGCGACCTCACCCGGGAAGCGGCCGAGGATCGAGTCGTACTTGAGCAGGTTCGCCATCGTCGGCACATCGACCAGGTCGTTGACGGCGACGAACTCAAGATCCGCTCCCGCCGCGTGCGCCGCGCGGAAGACGTTGCGCCCGATCCGCCCGAAACCGTTGATGCCGACCTTCACAGCCATTCTCTCGATGCCTCCTGTTGGTGATCCTGTTGATGAATTGGGACGCCGATGCTAGGGAGTCGGCGACGCGACGAGCCCCGCTCACTCCTCGTCTGTTCTCAGTCCGACCCGATGGTCAGCTCGATCTCGTAGCCGTCGGGGTCCTGGAGGAAGGCGGAGTAGGAGCCGGAGCCGGCGGAGCGGCGCTCGCCAGGCTCGCTGACCTTGGTGCCGCCGGCGTTGACCCCGTTCTCCCAGGCCGCCTTGACCGCGACGATCCCGAGGGCCGAGAAGCTGAGCAGCCCGAAGCCCGGCTTCGGGTCGTGATGCGAGGAGATGAAGAAGACCGGTTTGGCGATCCCCCAGCCGATCGTCTGGTTCTCCTCATAGTGGCGCCGCCAGCCCAAGGGGGCCAGCATCGAGTCGTAGAACGAGGCACTGCGATCGAGGTCGCCGACCTCAAGGAGGACGTGGTGGAGCATCGGAGCCCTGGAAGCTACACGGCGGTCCTCCCGGCAAGTCGGCTGGTTGGTCGAAGACGTTGGGCGAATGCCCAGTCGCGACCGCGCGATTACCCAGAGCGGGGGGTCCAGCGGAAGTAGCGAACCGCCAGTACCAGCCCGGCGAAGCCCCAGAGCGCGACCACCGCGAGGTTGTCCCAGGAGACCGCCGAGCCGCCGGCCGGGACGTAGGCGTCGAGGAAGGCGTCGAAGAAGTGGCGGACCGGGAAGAAGTCGGCGAAGACGATGACGCCATGCGGCAACTGGTCTTCGGGGATGAAGACACCGGAGAGGAAGTAGAGCGGCAAGAGCAGCGCGTTGACGATCGGCGCGGCGGCGTCCTGCGAGGGGATCGCCGCGGTCAGCGCAATTCCCAGGCAGCAGAAGGAGGCGGCGCCGACGACGAGCGCGAGGAGGATCGCCGGCAGCCGGTCCCAGGGGAAGTCGACGCTGTAGAGCAGACCGCCGATCAGCGCCAGCAGGACCAGCATCATCAGAGCGACGACGATCGAGTTGCCGATCCGCCCGGCGATGAAGACCCAGGCCGGCATCGGCGTGCCGCGGCCGCGCTTGAGCCGGCCGTCTTCGCGGGCGATCACCAGGCTCATCGCCAGCGCCTGCATCGTCGCCGAGATCACCGAGAGCGACATGATCGCCGGCACGTAGTAGGTCGTCGCCTCCACCCCGCCGCGGACGTCGACGGTTTCGCCGTCGAAGACGATCGCCAGGATCAAAAAGACGATCACCGGGAAGGCGACGGTGAAGAAGACGGAGGCCGGGTTGCGCCAGAACGCCTTCTGGTCGAAGCGGAACTGGTGGCCGACTAGGGCGAGGCCCCTCATTTGCGCGCCTCCGCGGTTTCGGCCGGCGCCACATCGGGGGCCGTCACATCGTCAGCTTCCGACTCAGCGGTCAGCTCTAGGTAGACGTCCTCGAGGGTCGGCCGCGTCACTTCCAGCCCCTCGAGGTCCTCGCCCTTGGCGAGGGCGGCGCCGGTCAGCTCGTGCAGCGTCTTCACCGGGTCGGTGGTCTCGACCGCGACCTCGCGGCCCTCGGCCCGATAGCGGATCGTCGTCGCGCCGGAATCCCGGGCGCCGAGATCGGCGGGGGTGCCGCGAGCAACGATGCTGCCGGCGGCGATGATCGTCACCCGGTCGGCCAGCCGCTGCGCCTCGTCCATGTAGTGGGTGGTGAGGAAGACCGTCTTGCCGAGCTCGCGCAGGCCGGCGATCACGTCCCAGAACTGGCGCCGGGCCGAGGGGTCAAAGCCGGTGGTCGGCTCGTCGAGGAAAAGCAGCTCGGGGTCGCCGATCAGCGCCAGGCCGACGTCGAGCCGGCGCTGCTGGCCGCCGGACAGCTTGCGAGCGCGCTCGTCGGCTTTGCCGTCGAGGCCGACCAGCGAGATCACCTGCTCGACCGGCAGCGGTGAGCGGTAGTAGCCGGCGAACAGCTCGAGCTGCTCGCGCACCGTCAGGTAGGGATCGAGCCGCGAGCTCTGCAGAACGATCCCGATCCGCTCCCGCCACTCGCGCCCGGCCCGCTGCGGGTCCTCCCCCAGCACCTCGACCTCCCCCCCAATCCGCCGCCGGTACCCCTCGAGAATCTCGACCGTGGTCGTCTTCCCGGCCCCGTTCGGCCCGAGAAACGCAAACACCTCACCGCGCTCGACGGTCAGGTCGATGCCGCGGACTGCGTGAGTGCGGCCGTAGGACATTTGGAGGCCGCGGACGGAGATGACAGGGGAAGGCAAGGGCTGGGCGATTGTATGGAGGGACCCTGGCTGGGCTCGTTCAGGTCCTAGGGACGGGCGAGGGTTCGGGGGCGTTGCGGGGGTGGGGGTGGGGGTATCCCTCCTCTCTCGATCTGTCGGCGTGTAGAGAATTCTGCTGGCGCCTCTTTCGAGCTCCGGGCCTCAATCGCAAAACGTTCGGAGGGACACCCCCACCCCCGCCCGAACCCTCGCCGATTAATCGTCCCGGCCCGAACCCTCATCAGCTCAAACAAGAGGGTTGGGACCCACCCTCCTTTGTTGGGAAGCTTCAAACCGTGGCGGTAATTCGGAGCCTTCCTGGCCTTCCATTGAGGGGATTCCGGTCGTCCCTCGCGGGAATGTTGGCCGAAGGCCGCGATATGCAATCTGTCTATTGCGCGCCGAAGGCGCGCTCCAACATCGGAGCAGAGCCCCCGAAGGGGGCGAGCGACTCAATTCCCGCGAGGGACGACCGGAAGCCCCTCTCGCATCGCCCCGCCGAGCTCAGCTCAGCTCCACATCCCGATGTTTCGTTTTCACGATCACGTCATCCCGCTCAGCCAAATCCCGCCGAATCCGATCCGCGACCGTCACCGACCTATGCCTTCCCCCAGTGCAACCAATGGCAATCGTCAAATGCGACTTTCCCTCCGTCACATACGCCGGGACCAGGAACTCCAATAACGGCAGCAGTCGCCCGTAGAACTCGCCCGCCTGCGTCCCCGACTCGACATACGCCCGCACCGCCGCGTCCATGCCCGTCTGCGGGCGCAGTTCGAGGTCGTAGTGGGGGTTGGGCAGGAAGCGGACGTCGAGGGTTAGGTCGGCGTCGCGGGGCGGGCCGTTCTTGAAGCCGAAGGTGAGCAGGGTCAGCGCCAACTTGCCGCCCTCCTCGCGGCCCAGTACCTCTTCGGCGATGCGGCGGCGCAGTTCGGCACCGGTCAGGTCGCTGGTGTCCATCACCACGTCGGCGCGCTCGCGGAGCGGCGCCAAAAGCTCACGCTCGGCGCGGATGCCGTCGACAATCCGCCCCTCCGGCGCCAGTGGGTGGCGGCGGCGGGTCTCCTTGTAGCGGTCGAGCAGGGTCTCCTCATCGGTCTCGAGGAAGAGGACCATCGGTTTCAGGCCGTCACCCTCGAGCTCGGCGAGGACCGCGATCAGGTCGTCGAAGTAGTCGCCGCCGCGCACGTCGGAGACGACCGCGGCGTACTCGACCCCCGAGCCCTCGTGCCGAAACAGCTCGCCGAGGCTGCCGATCATCCGCGGCGGCAGGTTGTCGACGCAGAAGTAACCGCCGTCCTCAAAGGCGGCGATCGCCTCCGACTTGCCGGCCCCCGAGTGGCCGGTGATCACGACCAGCGCCTTCAGCTGGCTGGCCTGCTCCGCCGTCTCAACTCGCTCTCCATCAACGCTGGCCATCAGCCCGTCCTGTGTAGTTGCTCGTGGATCTCGCGTGCCACCTTCCCCGGAACACCGGGAACCGCCTCCAGTTCCTCTCGCGAGGCGGCGAGGAAGCGCTCCGGGGTGCCGAAGTGCCGCAGCAGCGCCCGCTTGCGGGCCGGCCCGATCCCTTTCAGCTCGTCGAGGACCGAGCCCGTCATCGCCCGGTCACGGCGGCCGCGGTGGTGTTCGATCGCGAATCGGTGAGCCTCGTCGCGGACCCGCTGCAGGAGCTGGTTGGCCTCCGACTCGGCAGCCAGCTCGAGCGGCTCGGAGCGGCCCGGGACATAGACCTCCTCCTCGCGCTTGGCGAGGCTGGCGACGGTGACGCCGCGCTCGACAAACGGCTGCAGCGCCCGCATCCCTGCTCCCAGCTGACCTTTGCCGCCATCTATCAGGATCAACGAGGGAAGTGAGGCAAAGCTCTCGTCGCGCTTGCCGTCGTGGGGCGAGAGGTCGTTCTGTTCGAGGTAGCGGTTGAGGCGCCTGGTCAGCACCTCCTCCATCGAGGCGAAGTCGTCGGGGCCGGCGTTGGAACCGTTCCCGTGACCCCCGTTCGCGTTCTCGCCCCCGCCGCGGATCTCGCCCCGCACTTTGAAGCGCCGGTAGTCGGACTTCTTGGTCGCGCCACCCTCGAAGACAACCATCGCGGCGACGGTGTGCTCGCCGCCGATGTTGGAGATGTCGAAGCCCTCGATCCGCACCGGCAGCTCGTCCATCTCGAGCGCCTCGGCAAGCGAGGTCAGCGACTCGACCCGGCGGGCGCGGCGGTGCTCGCGCCGCAGCCGGTCCTGGTCGAGGGCGAGCTGCGCGTTGCGTTCGGCCAACTCGCGCAGGCGGCGGTTGTCGCCGCGCTCGGCAGCACGGACCTCGACCGGGCTGCCGCGGCGCTCGCTTAGCGCCTCACCGATTACCCCGGCGCGCTCGCGCAGGTAGGGACCGACGATCACCCGCCGCGGCATCGCCGGCGAGGCGGCGTAGTACTGGCCGATGAACTCCTCGGCGACCTCGGCCAGCTCGCGCTCGCCCTCGTTCTCGAGGTAGAAGCTCTGGCGCTCGGCGAGGATGCCGTCGCGGACCTGGAAGACCTGGGCGTTGGCGTCGACGCCCTCGGCCGCGACCCCGATCAGGTCGGCGGTCCCGACCGACTCGCTGGCCACCCGCTGGCGCTCGAACAGCGAGCGGATCGCTTTGAGGCGATCACGGTGGATCGCCGCCCGCTCGAATTCCTCGCTTGCCGAGGCGGCGTCCATCGACTGCTGCTCCTCCCGCTCGACCTGGCGGTAGCGACCGGAGAGGAAGTCGACTATCGCGTCGATGTTGCGACGGTACTCCTCGCGGCTGACGTAGCCGACGCACGGGGCCCCGCAGCGCTTGATGTAGTAGTCGAGACAGGGGCTGCCGGAGCGGCGTCCCGGCTCGGAGCCCTCACAGGTGCGGAACTGGAACAGCTTGCCGAGCAAGTCGAGCGTCTCGCGCACCCGCTTGGCGCTCGAAAAGGGACCGAAGTAGGCGCGGCCACTGCGGTGTTTCTCGCGGGTGAAGTAGACCCGCGGGTAGTCCTCGTCGAGGCTGACCGCGACGTAGGGGTAGGACTTGTCGTCGCGGAGGCGGATGTTGAAGCGTGGCCGGTGGCGCTTGATGAAGCTTTGCTCGGTCAACAGCGCCTCAGCCTCGGTCGAGGTGACAAGCGTCTCGATCCGTTCGATCCGCGAGGTCAGCCGCGGCTCGCCGCCGGAGAAGTGTGAGGCCACGCGTTTGCGGATCGAGCGCGCCTTGCCGACATAGAGCAGCTCGTCGTCGCGACCGTAGAAGAGGTAGACGCCGGGCGAATCGGGTAGCTCGCGGCGCTGGCGGGTGATCCGCTCCGTCCGCGACTCGGCTCCGTTTGACGACTCTTCCGACACAGGTCAAAGGGTAGGCTGCGGCCCACTCGGGCAGGTGGCCACGACGACGCAAACAGGGGAGGAACGATGAGCGCTAGCGCAGCGCCTGAGTTGGGGACCTTGCGGATCGAGATTGACGGCGAGATCGGGACGCTGACGCTCGACCGCCCAGACGCGTTCAACGCGATGAGCCCGGAGATGATCGGCGACCTCGCCACTGCCTTCGCCTGGCTGGCCGACCTGGCCCCGATCCGGGCGCTGATCGTGACCGGCGCCGGCGCCGCCTTCTGCGCCGGCGGCGACGTCACCTGGTTCCGCAAAGGCGTCCAGGAGGAGGGGCTCGATCTCCCCTCGAGTGTGCGCCGCGGCGCCGAGGTTCTCCACCAGGCGATCGTCGACCTGCGGAGGATCCCCTACCCGGTGATCGCCGCGATCAACGGGCCGGCCGCCGGGGCGGGCTTCTCGCTGGCCCTCGCCTGCGATCTGCGGATCTCCTCCGAGGCGGCCTTCTACGCCCCCGCCTACGGGCGCATCGGCGCCTCTCCGGACGGCGGCATGACCTACTTCCTGCCGCGAGTGGTCGGGCCCTCGCGGGCGCTGGAGATCCTGCTCGAGGACCCGAACATGAGTCCGCAAGCGGCGCTGGAGGAGCGGATCGTCAGCGAAATAGTGCCGGCCGACGAGCTGATCGCTCGCTCGCGGGCTAAAGCCGAGCAGCTGGCGGCGCTGGCCCCGCACTACGTGCGGATGGCGAAACTGCTGGTCGGCACCAGCATCGAGCACACCCTGACCGAGCACCTGCAGATCGAGCGCCACGGGATCGCCGACTCAATGGCTACGAAAGACCTTGCCACTGGCGTCACTGCCTTCTTCAGCGGCGACAAACCTGATTTCGTGGGAGAGTGAACCCACGGCCGGCCAGCGCCGTACCCAATTCGACTCCGGGTCACCTCCACGTCCGTCATCGTCGAAAGGAATTCCGATGAAGAAGGCAGCCGCCGCCCTAGCCCTGATCCTCGCCGCGCTCGCGCTCGCCGCCTGCGGCGGTAGTGACGACACCACCTCGGTAACGGTGGAAGAAACCGGCGCTGCTGCGGAAAGCGAAGCCGGCGGGGGAGCTAACGCCGAAGGCGGTGAAGAAGGCGGAGCCGAAGCAGAAGGCGGCACCGCCGGCACCTCCGCGGCGATCGCCTTCGAAGCCAACCCCGAAGGCCAGCTTGCCTTTGAAGAGAAAGAAGTGAGCGCGAAGGCCGGTGAAGACACGATCGACTTCACCAACCAGTCCTCGGTCCCGCACGACGTCTCGATTGAAGACTCGGCCGGCGAAACCATCGCTCAGACCGAAATCACCAGCGAAGGCTCAGCCGCGACCACGGCCAACCTAAAACCCGGCACCTACACCTTCTACTGCTCCGTTCCCGGCCACCGCGAGGCCGGCATGGAAGGCAAACTGACCGTCAAATAGACCAATCTCACCCGCCGCTCAATCGGCCGCCGTGGCCTCGAGCAGGACGAGAAGGTCCGGGGCGGCCAGGCGGCTGACGCCAACCACCGAGGTCGCGAAGCTGCCTTCGGCCGCTCCGAACCGCTCCGGCAGCATTGCCCAGTGCTTGAATAGCTCGTCGACGTCGGTCGTGTAGACGGTCAGCCGCACGACGTCGGCAAGGCCCATCTCCGCGGCGGCCAGGACGGTCTCCAGATTGTCGATCGCCAGCTCGAGCTGGGCGCCCATGTCGCCCGGATGCTGAGGCGCTCCCTCGGCGTCGACCGAGTCCTGTCCGCTGAGGACGAGCTGCCGCCGCGGCCCTTCGATCAGTTGCGCCTGGTCGAAGCCGAGCTTGGCGGACCAGGTCCACGGGTTGATCGTCGTTCGCTCCATGTCTACCTCTCCTCTGTTCACAGCGGCCCGAATGGCCATTGACTTGCACAACCGTACCAGATACTCCTAAAAAACTACAAGAACATTAGAGATCAGGAGTTCGCGCTATGATCGGGCAATGGCAACCAAGCGCACCTACGGCGATGGCTGCGCGATCGCCCGTGGCCTCGACGTCATCGGCGAGCGCTGGGCGCTGCTGGTGGTCCGCGAGCTGCTGCTCGGGCCGAAGCGCTACACCGACCTGAAGAAGGGCCTCCCCAACGCCAGCCCCAACGTCCTCTCCGAGCGCCTTCGCGAGCTCGAGCAGTCCGGCGTCGTGCGACGGAGCACGCTGCCGCCGCCAGCCAGCTCACGCGTCTACGAGCTCACCCCTTGGGGTCGCGAGCTGGAGGAGATAGTCGTCTCCCTCGGCCGCTGGGCAGCGCGGTCGCCAGCGCCGCCAACCCCCGGCCCGATCAGGGCCGACTCGGTGGCGCTGGCGCTGCGGACGCTGTTCGACCCCGCCGCCGCCGACGGCCTGCGGGCGAGCTACGGCCTGAGACTCGGCGATGACCGCTTCCGGATCGAGGTCGGGAAAGGCGCAATCGAAGTGGTGCGCGGCGACGCCGACCTAGCCGACGCCACGATCGCCACCGATCCCGACACCTTCGGCGCGGTGCTCTGGGAAGGCAGACCGCTCGCCGCTGCCCAAGCGGCGGGCGAGCTGAGCATCGAGGGCAACGCCGACGCCGCCGAGCGCCTCGTCGGGCTCTTCCCGATGCCGGCGCCCGCGCCCGCTGCTTGAGGAGGCGCTACTCGCCCGGCGCCATCAGGCGGGTTACGGAGTCGCCGACGAAGCAAGGCTTCTCGTTGCCCTCGACCTCGATCGTGATCCGGGTGACCATCTGCAGCCAGCCGCCGCCGATCTCCTCGAGCTCGGCGATCTGCAACCGGCCGCGGATCCGGGAGTCGACCGGAACCGGGGCCGGGAAGCGGATCTTGTTCCAGCCGTAGTTGACGCCGAGGGCGAAGCCGGTCGGTTTCAGCAGCTCGTGGCGGAAGCCGTCGACGGTGGCGACGGTGAGGTTGCCGTGGGCGATCGTGGTGCCGAAGGGGCTCTCCGCCTTGGCCCGCTCGACGTCGACGTGGATCCACTGGTGATCGCCGGAGAGCTCGGCAAAGCTGTCGATCTCTGCCTGGGTGATCGACCGCCACTCGCTGGGGCCGATCTCCTTGCCGACCAGCTCGCGCATCCCCTCGACGCCGTCTACCTCGACGGCCGCCATCAGTCCTCCCACCAGTTGTGCAGGAGTTCACCGTCGTTGTCGTAGTGGGGGCCGACCATCAGGATCTGGATCCCCTCCGGACCCCCCTCGACCCCGCGAGCGACCTCCGGCGCGATCCGGATCGCATCGAGCTCGACCACTTCGATGATCTCGTCGTCGAGTTTGATCCGGCCCGAGCCGGCGATGACGATGTAGACCTCCTCCGCCTCGTCGTGCTTGTGGCCGAACGGCATCCGTTTGCCCGGTTTCAGCTTTAGGTGGCTGACACCGGTCCGCTCGGCGTCGAGCGCTTTCTGGGCGAAGCGCGCCTCGCCGAGCTCGCCGTAGCCGAAATCGGGCGCCATGTTCTTGACCTCACTGAGGTTCTTGTGCGTGTAGGGGTCCGGCATCTAGTCCTCTCTCTCGATCCTCTCTGGCTGGCCAACGCTGCTCGGTACTCTAAGTGCCTTGTCAGGCAACGTTCGCCCTCTCTGGCTTGCCCTCGCCGCGCCTGGCGGCGTCCTCGACCGCTCGGTGTGGCTCTGCCACGCCTTCGGGTCTGCGTCCTTGCCAGTCACGGCGATTGCGGCGCCAGAACCGGACAAACGCCACCCGACAAGGCACTAGGCGCGGTGGCTACTCCAGCGAGTCGCGTCCTCGACGAGTCCCAACTGCGGACGTTGCGTGACCACGGCGAGGAGCGGACCGCGGCGGCCGGCGAGAAGCTGTTCGAGCCCGGCGACGCGAGCTACCCCTTCATCGCGATCCTCGAGGGCGAGATCGCGGTCCTCGACTCCGCTGGCAACGAGATCATCCGCCACGGCCCCACCGGCTTCCTCGGCGAGATGAACCTGCTGACCGGGCAGACCGTCTTCCTCACCGCCGTCGCTGCCAAGCCGATCCGCTACATCGCAGTCGACCGCGACGATCTGCGGCAGCTGCTTTTCGACGACAGCTCGCTCTCCGAACTGCTGCTCTCGGCCTTCGTGCAGCGGCGCGAACTGCTGCAGCAGTGGGAGGGGATCGGGATCGAGATCGTCGGCCCGCGCGACTCGCAGCGGACCCGGGAGATGGTCGAGTTCGCGAAACGAATGCGTCTCCCACACTCCTGGCGCGACCCGGCCGAAGACACCGAGGCGGCGGCGCTGCTCACCGAGCTGACCGCGGAGGAGTTGCCGCTGGTGCGGCTCCCGGGCGAGACCGAGCTGCGAGCGCCGAGCAACGGCGAGCTCTCACGCTCGCTCGGGATCGGGCTCGAGCTGCAGCCGCGCGAACAGGTCGACCTGCTGGTCCTCGGCGGCGGGCCGGCCGGCCTCGGTGCCGCCGTCTACGGCGCCTCGGAGGGACTCGACACGCTGGTGATCGAGAGCACCGTGCTCGGCGGCCAGGCGGGCACCTCGCGGCGGATCGAGAACTACCTCGGCTTCCCGGCTGGGATCAGCGGCTCCGAACTGACCAGTCGAGCCGTCACCCAGGCGCGCAAGTTCCGCGCCCGGACCGCCACCCCTTACCGAGCGCTCTCGCTCGAGCCGGGCGAGGACTTCCACCGGGTACAGCTCGACGGCGAGGTCGAGGTGGCGGCGAAGGCGGTGCTGATCGCGACCGGCGCCGAATACCGGCGCTTGCCGGTCGCTGGGCTCGAGGAGTACGAGGGCCTAAGCGTCTTCTACGCCGCTGGCCCACCGGAGGCGCAGCTCTGCGGCGGCTCGCGGGTCGGTGTCGTCGGCGGCGGCAACTCGGCCGGCCAGGCGGCGGTCTGGCTGGCCCGCGGCGGCGCCCTCGTTACCTTGCTGCACCGCCGCGCCGACCTCAGCGAGACGATGTCGAACTACCTGATCGAGGAGCTCGACCGCTACGGCGTCGCCGTCCGCGACCGCAGTGAAATCGCCGAGCTCCACGGCGAGGACGGCCAACTGCGGGCGGTGACGCTGACCGACGGCGAAGAGCTGCCGTTCTCTTTCCTCTTCCTCTTCCTCGGCGCCGCGCCCTGCACCACCTGGCTCGGCGAATGCATCGCCCGCGACGAGAAGGGCTTCGTCCTGACCGGCGAGGAGGCCGGCGCCGCTGGCCTGCTCGAGACCAGCGTCGCCGGCGTCTACGCCGCCGGCGACGTCCGCTCGGGCTCGATCAAGCGCTGCGCCACGGCGATCGGCGAGGGCGCTGCCGTCGTCCGGTTCGTCCACGAGCACCTGCAGCCGAATGCGATCTCGGCTGAGCTGCCGCGGGCCTAGCTGGCCCTCGGCACGCGGGTCCGCTTGACCCGCATCGCGTAGCGCCAGACGACCTTGTTCGCTTCCAGCTTGTAGTAGACCGTGACCCAGCCGGCGAAGCGGACGCGGCTGCCCTCCCAACTGACGGTGCAGGCCCGCTTCGAGGTCTCGATCGCTTCGCATTCGGCGCTGTAGCCGCTGCCGCGCTCGAAGCCAACGCCGAACGCTTCGGCGAGTGCCGCCCGCGCGAAGGCCTTGGCGCGGCGTTTGCCGAGCCGGGGCAGGGTCGTCGCTGCGGCGCTCGCGGCGGGCGGCGCCAGCGCCACCACCTCGGCGGCGACCCAGGGCGCAACCAGGTCGGCGCGGGTGTAGTACTGCGGGCTGCTCGGCGCGCAGCTGTCACTGGCGCTGAAGGAGGCGATCCCGATCTCGAGCGGTTCGTCGGCACTGCCGGGGGCGACGACGAGGAGCGGGCCACCGCTGTCGCCGCTGCAAGCGGAGTGGGTTTGGTCGCCGGCATCGATCACGCAGAGCTGGCCGGAGGGGTCGAAGTGGTCCGCCTGGCCGCCGCAGAAATCGGCGGGCTGGACCGTGGTGGTCCCGTAGTGCAGGGTGGCCGCCGGACCGGGCTGGTCGGAAGCGAGCTTGCCCCAACCGGCGATCAGGGCCGCAGTGCCTGGAGCCGGGGGGTCGCTGGCGAGCCGGACCGGCGGCGCCGAGATCGGGCGCGAGAGCTGCAGGACGGCGACGTCGGGCCAGTTGGCGCGCTCGCCGCTTGGCGAGTATTCGGGATGGACCGCCAGCGCTGCGACCTTTGAGAGGACGCGATCGCCCGCTTCCCAATCGACCTCCCCGGTGACGACCCTGAACGCTGCGGCCGGGCGCGGCGCGCCAGCGCCGTCAAGCAGGCAGTGGGCGGCGGTGAGAACGACGTTGCTGGAGACGACCGTCCCCGAGCAGGCCTCGGCTTCGCCGTCCTCGCGGAAATAGACAAAGGCGAGGTAGGGGAAGCTGCCGCGAACAGCCTGGTCGCCGGCGACGACGCTCGCCTTTGCGGATATGGCAGCCGCCGCGCCGGGCCCGAGCAGGGCCGCGGCCGCCAACGCCGCGAGGGCAACGAGGAATAGCTGCAGGCAAGGCGGCCGAGACATCGAGCGCGGCACCATAGGCGCGCCCGATACGGAGCGCGCAAACTCGCCCACAAAATTCGGTGCAGGGACTCATTTTTCGCGTCCCAGAGCCAAATCACCCCACTATTCGCACATCCGCCTGGCCTCCTGTCCAGACCGAACTCAGTCCGATGTCCAGCCGAAATCCCGACCTATGAACAACTTGAAAAGAGTTCTTTCAAAAGCTATCTTTCGACTGTGTCGGGGACCGAGACGCGCAGCCGTACGATCGAACTGACCGACCCGCGAGCGCTGCGCGCGGTCGCCCACCCGATTCGCCTCGAACTGCTCGGACTGCTGCGCCGCTCCGGCCCGCTGACCGCGACCGAGGCGGCGGCCCGGATCGACGAGAGCCCGGCCAGTTGCTCGTTCCATCTCCGCCAGCTCGCCAAATACGGCCTGGTCGAGGAAGCCGGCGGCGGCCGCGGTCGCCAGCGGCCCTGGCGGGCGACGGCCCCACTGACCAGCTGGCAGCCGGCTGTCGATGACGCCGACCACCAGGAGGCGACCGCGATGCTCTCGCGGGTCGTCGTTGAGCGCTACTTCGAGCAGGCAATCGAGTGGCTCGGGCGCCGCCAATCCGAACCGCGCGAATGGGCTGAGGTCTCCGACATCGGCGACCGGGTGCTCTACGCGACGCCGGCGGAGCTGCACGAACTCGACGAGCAGATCAGCGAGCTGCTCGACGGCTTCCTCGAGCGGCTCGAGGACCCCGCGAAGCGGCCGGCCGGCGCCCGCCCGATCAACCTGATCCAGCTCGTCTTCCCCCTCCCCGAAGAGCCCCCCGTCGCCCAGCCTGCGGAGGATTAGCCGTGAGTCGGCCGCATGTGCCGCTACTCCTGCGCCGCAACCTTCCCTTCCGCAACTTCTGGATCGGCCAGACGATCTCGTTCTTCGGCGACCAGGTCTCGCTGCTGGCGATCCCGCTGCTGGCGATCCTGGAGCTCGAGGCCAGCGCCACCCAGGTCGCCCTGCTGAGCGCCGCGACGATGATTCCCAACCTCTTCTTCTCGGTCCACTTCGGCGCCTGGGTCGACCGCTTCCCAAACCGCCGCCGGTTGATGATCGCCGCCGACCTCGGCCGTGCCGTGCTGCTCGCCAGCCTGCCGGTGGCCGCCGCCTTCGACCTGCTCTCGCTCTCCCAGCTGTTCGTCGTCGCCCTGCTCTCCGGCACCCTCGCGGTGCTCGCCGACGTCTCCTACAACACCGTCTTCGTCTCGCTGGTCGACCGCGAGGAGTACATCGACGGCAGCGCCCTGCTGAACGGCAGCCGCGCCGTCTCCTACGTCGGTGGCAACGGCCTCGCCGGAATCCTGGTCCAGCTCTTCACCGCTCCCTTCGCGCTGCTCGCCGACGCTGTCTCGTTCGTCGCCTCGGCCGCTTTCCTGCGTCGCGCCCCCGCCATCGAGGCGCCGGTCGAGGAGAGTGAGGAGCGCGGCATCGCCGAGGGCATCCGCTTCATCCTCCGGACGCCGCTGATGCGCGCCTCGCTCGCCGCCACCGCGACGCTCAACCTCTTCAACGCCGCCTTCTGGGCGCTGCTCGTCGTCTTCGCCGTGCGCACGCTCGGGATCAGCGCCGGAGCGCTCGGCCTGGTGCTGGCGATCGGCAGCTTGGGTAGCGTCCTCGGCACCCTGCTGACCGGCCGCTTCAGCCGCCGGATTGGCCTCGGCAACGCGCTGATCCTCTCCTTCGTACTGGCACCGGCGCCGCTCCTGCTGATTCCTGCCGCCAGTGGCTCGCATGCCATGGTGCTGGCGATGCTCGGCCTCGCCGAGTTCCTCTCGGGGATCGGGATCATGGTCCTCGACGTCGGCCTCGGCGCCCTCTTCGCGGCACTGATCCCGGACCATCTGCGAGCTCGGGTCAGCGGCGCCTACATCTTCGTCAATTTCGGGATCCGGCCGCTGGGGGCGCTCGGCGGCGGCCTGCTCGCCGCCGCCACCGACCTGCGGACGACGATGTGGGTGGCGGCGATCGGTGCGATGGCAGGCGTCTTCTGGCTGCTGCCCTCGCCGATGCCGCGGCTGCGCTCGCTGCCTGATCCGGTCGAGTCGGCACCGCGCAGCCCCGGCACCTGACCGCGTTGCGGTTATCCCCGGCCTTGACGGTTGTCCCCGCTATCCGGGGACAACCGCAACGGGTGGGGACAACCGCAACCGGAGCGCCTGGGTAGCGTCCTGGTCGTGCCGGTCCTGCGCGACGCCACCCCCGACGATGCCCTCGCCATCGCCCGCGTCCACATCCGCTCCTGGCAAGCCGCCTACCGCGGCCTGATCGACGACGAGTTCCTCGACAAGCTTCGTCCCGAGGACCGCGCCGGCACCTACACCCTTGGTGACCCCGAGCCGGCCGCCCCGCACACGATCGTCGCCGAAGCAGACGGCGAGATCTGGGGCTTCGCGACAACCTGCCCCTGCCGCGACGCCGACACCCCCAAGGCCGGCGAGCTCGTCGCCCTGTACGTCGACCCGCCACGCTGGCGGACGGGGACCGGGCGCTTGCTGCTCGAGGCGGCGACGGAGCGGATGCGCGCCGACGGCTTCACCGACGCGGTCCTCTGGGTTCTGCGCGGCAACGAGGTGGCGGAGCGCTTCTACACCGCGGTCGGTTGGCGCCGCGACGGAGCCGAACGCGAGGAGCACCCATACGGCGTCCTCTCCAACGTGTCGAGGATGCGGCGCTCGCTGACCAGCTAGAGGGCGACCAGGTAAATCGGTTGCCGCACTGCGGCGGCGGGTTTAGGGTCGGCTCAGCTCGATGAGCTGCGCAAACAAGGGAGTCGGTCGTGGAGATGAAGCTCGAGGTCGTAGTGGTGCCGGTCGCCGACGTCGACCGTGCCAAAGCGTTCTATGAGTCGCTCGGCTGGCGGCTTGACGCCGACTTCCCGGGCGAGGGCGGCTTCCGGGTGGTCCAGCTCACGCCGCCGGGATCGCATTGCTCGGTGATCATCGGCCAGGGCCTGACCGAGATGGCGCCGGGCTCGATCGACGGCCTGCAGCTGACCGTTAGCGACCTCGCCGCGGCGCGCGACGACCTCGCCGGGCGCGGGGTCGAGGTGACCGAGCCCTTCCACGACGAAGGCGGTGTCTTCCATCACGCCCGGACCGAGGGCCGCGTGCCCGGCCCCGACCCGGAAGGCAGCTCCTACGGCTCCTTCCTCTCCTTTGCCGACCCCGACGGCAACGAATGGTTCGTGCAGGAGATCAAAGAGCGCCTGCCGGGGCGCTGAGGCGGTGAGCGACTACGACGTGATCGTCGTCGGCGCCGGCTCGCCCGGCGAGCACTGCGCGGGCGCCCTCGCTGAGGGAGGCCTGCGGGTCGCGGTGGTCGAGCCAGAGCTGGTCGGCGGCGAGTGCACCTACTGGGCCTGCATCCCCTCGAAGACGCTGCTGCGTCCCGGCGAGGCGGTGCACGGCGCCCGCGAGGCGGCGGCGAACGCCGAGCTCGACGTCGAGGCGGCGCTCGCCTGGCGCGACTTCAATGTCTCCGAGCACCGCGACGCCGGCGAAGTGCGCTGGCTGGAGCAGAACGGCATCGACCTGCTGCGCGGCCACGGCAGGCTGGTCGAGCCGGGGGTGGTCGAGGTCGACGGCGCCCGCCACAGCGCCGAGCACATCGTCCTCGCCAACGGCGCCGACCCGGTGATCCCGCCGATCCCCGGACTGCGCGAGCTGGAGGGGATATGGACCAACCGCGAGGCGACCGCGATGACCGCGGTGCCGCGGCGGTTGCTGGTGCTGGGCGGCGGTCCGGTCGGGGTCGAGCTGGCGCAGGCGGTGCACCGCCTCGGTGCCGAGGTCGTCCTGCTAGAGGGGTCCGAGCGCATCCTCTCGCGCGAACCGGCGCCGCTCGGCGAGGCGCTCGGGGAGCTTTTGCGAGCGGAAGGGATCGAGCTGGTGCTCGGTACCCACGCCACTGCCGCCCGCCGCGAGGGCGAGGACTACGTGCTCGAGCTCGAGGGCGGCAGCGAGGCGCGCGGCGACCGCCTGCTGGTCGCCACCGGCCGCCGGCCGCGAGTCGCGGGGATCGGCCTGGAGGCGGTCGGGATCGAGGACGCCGAGCGCGGCGTGCCGGTCGACTCGCGGCTGCGGGCCGGCGAGCGCCTCTGGGCGATCGGCGACGTTAACGGGATCTGGCCGCTGACCCATGTGGGCAAGTACGAGGGTGAGGTGGTCGCCGCCAACATCCTCGGCGAGGAGCGCGAGGCCAATTACGACGCCGTGCCCCGGATCACCTACACCGATCCCCAGGCAGCGGCGGTCGGCGCCGCCGAGGCGCCCTTCGGCGGCACCGCGCGGCTGACCGAAATCGCCAAGACCGAGACCTACACCCGCGCCTACGCCGAGTCGAACGGCTACCTGACCCTGCTCAGCGACGGCGAGCGGCTGACCGGCGCCCACGGGCTCGGCCCCGAGGCGGGCGAGTGGATCGGGCAAGCGACGGTGGCGATCCGCGCCGCGGTCCCGCTCGACGTCCTCCGCGACACGATCCAGCCCTTCCCGACCTTCTCCGAGATCTACGTGCTGGCGCTGAAGGCGCTGCGGGCGGAGATCGACGGCGGGCACGCGGGCTGAGTGACGCGCGTCACCCCCGCCGCGGCTGACCCTCGTTAGGGTCGCCTAAGGCGTGAACCTCCGAACCTTCCGCTACGTCGCCCTCCTCGAGGCAACCAGTTTCCTGGCGCTGCTCGTCGCCACCGTCGTCAAACACAGCGACGGCGGCGAAACGGGCGTCCAGATCCTCGGCCCGATCCACGGCCTCCTCTTCCTCGCCTACGTCTTCCTCGTCTTTGCGATCCGCGGCGAGGAGGGCTGGAGCGTCAAGGTCACCTGCTGGATCCTGCTCGGCGCCGTGCTCCCCTTCGGCGGCTATGTCGTCGACTGGTGGCTGCTGCGCGAGCGCCGGACCGCCAGCTGATCGCCGACAGCCCGCTGCTCGTGGCAAAAGCCACATCTGCGTGCCATCCACAGTAGGCTCGCTTCAGCCCGTCGGGGAGAGGGGGGAGACATGGTCGAGCCCAAGGCGTCGGCCGCAGTGCGTCAATCGTCCCAGTGGCGACCTAAGCCAGCCCTGCTGTGGGTGATCGCAGCGGGTGGGTGCGCGGTCGGTGCCGGGTCGTTCCTGCTCGCGTTCAACAGCGATCACGTCCTCGATCCCGGCCTGCAGGCTTCGCTCTACTGCCTGATCGAGGTCCCCTACATCCTCGGCGGCGCCTATGCCTGGTGGCGCCGCCCGGACAGCCGCTTCGGGCCGTTGATGATCGCCGCCGGCTACACGGCGTTCCTCGCCAATTTCGCCTGGGCCAACTCGGCGCTGCCCCAGACCGTCGGGCAGATCTTCGACCTCGTTCCACTGGTCCTCTACCTGCACGTCTTCCTCTCCTATCCGAGCGGGCGCCTGCAGACCCGGCCCGAGCGCTGGCTGGTGATCGCCGGCTATTTGCTGGCGACCGTCCCGCAGCTGGTCAGCATGGCCTGGGGCGGCCCGCCGCCGGACAACCTGATCGCCTTCGCCAGCGCCCCGAACTTCGTCGAAGCGCTCACCTCGGTCCAGCTCTGGGCCCTCAGCGCCGTCTCGCTCGCCGGCGTCGCCCTGCTCGTCGCTCGCCGGCGCCGCGACGGCAAACCGAGTCGTCGCAACGCTGCCCTGCTGGTCGACTCCTTCGGGCTGGGCCTGGTGATGATGGCGATCCTCCTGGTCGCGGGCGACCAGCAGTGGGCCGCCTTCGAGACGATCCGCCGCATCACCTTCGTCACGATCGGCCTGGCGCCGATCGCTTTTCTGATCGGCCTGCTCTCCTCCCGGCTCGCCCGCGCCGACGTCGGCGACCTGCTGGTACGGCTGGGGACCGAGCCACAGCCGGGCGAGCTACGCGACGCCCTTGCGGCCGCGCTTCGCGACCCCTCGCTCTCGCTCGCCTTCTGGCTGCCGGAGTTCGGCGCCTGGGCCGATGCGGCGGGACGCGAGACGAAGCTCCCCGAGCCGGGCAGCGGACGCTCGGCGACGTTGATCGAGAGCGACGGCCAGCCGGTCGCGGCGTTGATCCACGACCCCGCGCTCGACGACGAGCAGGAGCTGCTCGACGCGGTCAGCGCCGCCGCCGCCATCGCCCTCGAGAACGCCCGGTTACAAGCGGAGCTCCGGGCCCGCCTCGAGGAGCTGCAGGAGTCGCGGGCGCGGGTGCTTGAGGTCGGGCAGGACGAGCGCCGGCGGCTGGAGCGCGACCTCCACGACGGGGCGCAGCAGCGGCTGATCGCGCTGTCGCTCGACCTCAAGCGGCTCGAAGATCAGCTCGGCGACGACCCCGGCGCCCGCGCGCAGCTCGACCAGGCACGCGGGGAGATCGCCACCTCGCTGCAGGAGCTGCGGACGATCGCCCGGGGCCTCCACCCGGCCGTGGTCAGCGGCCACGGGTTGCAGGTCGCCCTCGACACCCTGGTGGCGAGCGCAGCCGTGCCGGTAACCCTCTCGACGCGCCTCGACGGGCGGCTCGACGAGGCGATCGAGGTCGCCGCCTACTACGTCGTCTCGGAGAGCCTCGCCAACGTCGGCAAGCACGCGCAGGCAAGCGCGGTGACCGTTTCAGTCGCGCGCGAAAACGGGGCTCTCGTGGTCGAGATCGCCGACGACGGGATCGGCGGCGCCAGCAGCGAGGGCGGCACCGGCCTGCGGGGCCTCGCCGATCGGGTCGAGGCACACGGTGGCCGCCTGCGGGTCTGGACCCCTCATGGCGGCGGCACCCGAGTCCGAGCGGAGATCCCGTGCGGGTAGCGATCGCCGAGGACAGCGTGCTGCTGCGCGAAGGGATCGCCAGGCTCCTCGCCGATGAGGGCTTCGAGGTCGTCGCCTGCTGTGGCGACGCCGAGGAGCTGCTGCGGAAACTGAGCTCGCACCAGATCGACCTCGTGATCCTCGACATCCGGCTGCCGCCGACGCACTCCGACGAGGGGCTCCGCGCCGCGATCGAGATCCGCGAGCGCTATCCCGAGGTCGCCGTTCTCGTCCTCTCCCAGTACGTCGAGGTCGGCCTGGCGATGAAACTGCTGGCCGACTCCGCTGAGGGAGTTGGATACCTCCTCAAGGACCGGATCAGCGAGGCCTCGGATTTCGTCGCCGCGGTCCGCCGGGTGGGCGACGGTGGCTCGGCGGTCGACCCGATCATCGTCTCGACGCTGCTCTCGAAGCAGCGCCGCGACGACCCGATCGAGAAGCTCACCCCGCGCGAGCGCGAGGTGCTCGAGCTGATCGCCGGGGGCAGCTCCAATCAGGGAATCGCCGATCAGCTGGTGATCACGCTACGGGCGGTCGAGAAGTACGTCTCGTCGATCTTCTCGAAGCTCGACCTGCCGTCTACCGGCAGCGAGTCGCGGCGGGTCCTCGCCGTGCTCCTGGTGCTCGGCGACAGCCGCGACGGCGACGCCTGAGACCTCCCGATACACCAGAAAACCGCCCCTCTTCTCACCTGATTCCCGCCTTATCCGGCGCGCCGCACCGCGCGACGCTCCCCCTGTCAAGTCCAAGCAGCACGTTAGGGGGAAACATGAGGTCGAAAATCGTTCAAGACGAGTCCACGGTTGAGGCGTCGGCCGCGCCGGCGGTCGACGCGCCCGCCTCGCCGCCGCCGCGGCGGCGAAACCTCGCCGCCCGCGCCGCGGCGTGGAGCTCGAATCACCGCAAGCTCGCGATCTGGGGCTGGCTGGTGATCGTCTTCGTGTTGGTCGGCGCCTTTCTGGGCGGGGAAGTCCTGAAGCAAGACAAGATCTCCGCTGTCGATCAGTTCTCGGGCGAGTCCCAGCAGGCCGAGCGAGCGCTGACCGACGCCGGGATGCGCCCGACGGAGGAGGTCGCCCTGCTGCAGAGTGAGCAGCTCGACGCATCCGATCCGGCCTTCAAGGCCCTCGTCGCCGAGACGGCGGCGGAGCTGCGAACGACGGAGAACGTCGCCAACGTCGCGACGCCGTTCGACGGTGACGGGGGCGCGATCTCGAACGACGGGCACTCGGTGCTGGTCGATTTCGAGATCAGTGGCGCCGATACCGAAGCGACGGAAAACGTGGTCGAGAGCGAAGCGACGATCGACGCTTTGGCCGCTGGCCACCCGCAGTTCAACGTCGAGCAGTTCGGCGGCGGGTCGGCCGAGAAGAACCTTGAAGCGTCGTTCCAATCCGACCTCGGCAAAGCGGGAATGATCTCGCTGCCGCTGACCCTGCTCATCCTGGCGATCGCGCTCGGGGGGCTGGTCGCGGCGGGTGTGCCGCTGCTGCTGGCGCTGACCGGGGTCCTGGCAACGATGGCGATCGTCGCGATCCCAAGCCAGCTGGTGCCGCTCGACTCCAACGTGGCGCCGCTGATCCTGCTGATCGGCCTCGCAGTCGGGGTCGACTACTCGCTCTTCTATATGCGTCGCGAGCGCGAGGAGCGGGCCAGTGGGAAGAGTCCGCGTGAGTCGCTACAGGTGGCAGCATCCACCTCGGGCCGGGCGGTGATGGTCTCAGCGATCACCGTGATCATCGCGATGTCGGGGATGTTCGTCACCGGCGAGGCGACGTTTGAATCGTTCGCGGTCGCCACCGTCGCCGTGGTCGCCGTCGAGATGCTGGTCTCGCTGCTGGTGCTGCCGGCAGTGCTGGCCTGGCTCGGCGACCGAGTCGAAAAGGGCCGTATCCCGTTCACCCGCCGGACTCGTCGTCCGGCCGGCGAATCGCGGTTCTGGAGCTCGATCGTTCGTCGCGTGATGCGCCGGCCGCTGCTCTCGGCCGGGCTGGCGACGGCGTTCCTGGTCGCCCTGGCGATCCCGGCGCTGAGCATGAACATGGTCCAGACCGGAACCGACGACCTGCCCGAGGACCTGCCGGTAATGCAGACGTACGACCGCTTCACCACTGCGTTCCCGGACAAGACGAATGCCTCCGAAGTCGTGGTCGAGGCGGACGACGTCCGCAGCGGCGCGACTGCGGCCGCGATCGACGATCTGGTCCGGCGGGCCGAAGCCTCGGACCTGATCAACGGCCAGGTAGAAGTCGACTACAGCACCGACGGAACCGTCGCCAGCGTCACCATCCCGACGATCGGCAACGGGACCGACGGGGCCTCGGTGCGGGCGCTCGACCAGGTGCGGGACGTGTTGGTCCCGGCGACGGTCGGGGCGGTCGCCGCGGCCAACGTCACCGGCGGTACGGCTCAGTCGGAGGACTTCAAGCAGGTGCTCAG
The DNA here is from genome assembly GCA_963729055.1 of uncultured Actinomycetes bacterium. Lineage (GTDB taxonomy): Bacteria > Actinomycetota > Thermoleophilia > Solirubrobacterales > 70-9 > VAYN01. The sequence goes on from CAVSMQ010000010.1 coordinate 983,029, forward strand.
CGAGCGGATGCCGCTGGTCTTCCTGTTCGTCCTCGGACTGGCGTTCCTGCTGCTCCTGGTCACCTTCCGGTCGATCGTGATCCCGATCAAGGCGATCATCCTCAACCTGCTCTCGGTGGGCGCTGCCTACGGAGTGCTGGTGCTGGTGTTCCAGAATGGGATCGGGGAGTCGCTGCTCGGCTTCGAATCGAACGGAGGCGTCACGAACTGGCTGCCGGTCTTCCTGTTCGTGATCCTCTTCGGGCTCTCGATGGACTATCACGTGTTCATCCTCACCCGGGTGCGCGAGCTCTACGACGGCGGCATGAGTACCGACGACGCCGTCCGCGAGGGAATCTCTCGCACCGCCGGCGTCGTCACCAGCGCCGCCGTCGTGATGGTCGCCGTGTTCGGGGTGTTCGCGACGCTCTCATTCATCGACTTCAAGCAGATGGGTGTGGGCCTCGCCGTGGCGGTCCTGATCGACGCGACGATCATCCGCGGCGTACTGCTGCCGGCCACCATGAAGCTGCTCGGTGACTGGAACTGGTACCTGCCGAAGTCGCTGCGCTGGCTGCCTGCGATCCGCAAGGACGAGGGCGAGCCGACCGTGCGGCCCCAGGGCGTCCGGGCGTAGCGACGCCCGGCTCCCTACCCCGACCGGCGCGCCATCGCGGGCGCCGGTCGGGTTCTGACTCGAACCAAACACAACCAGGAGGTCATCGAAATGCAGCGCAATCTCAAGCCCCGCGTCCTGCTCGCCACCCTCGCCGTTGCCACCGTCGGGCTGCTCGCCGCCGGCTGTGCCGCCGAGGACGAGATCCAGACCGAAGCCAACAAGGAAGAGAAGTCGCTTTTGCAGCCCGAACTCGACGCGCTCACCGCCGCCGGGGTCCCGGGCGCCGTGCTCGTCGTCGACGACCCGCAGTCAGACCCGATCACGGTCGTCTCCGGCGTCGCCGACACCGAGAGCGGCCGGCCGGTTAGTTCTGAGGATCGCTTCCGGATCGGCAGCCTGACCAAGCCCTACGTGGCGGTGGTCGTGCTGCAGCTCGCCGAGGAGGGCACCATCTCCCTCGACGACACGGTGGAGGAGTGGCTCCCGGGACTGGTTCCGAACGGCAAGCAGATCACCGTCCAAGACCTGCTCGGCCACCGCAGCGGCCTGTTCGAGTACGAGGAAGACCCGCGGGTCCTGGCTCCGTACCTGAAGGGCGACTTCGGCTACAGCTGGAAACCGGAGGAGCTGATCCGGATCTCTACGCAGCACCCTCCTAGCGCCCCACCCGGGACGAAGGTGGTCTACTCGAACACCAACTACACGGTGCTCGGACTCCTCGTCGAAGCCGCGACCGATCGCCCGCTAGCCACCGAGCTCGGCGAGCGGATCATCACTCCGCTCGGGCTCGAGGCGACCACCTTCGCCGTGCAAGGCGAGCCGGAAGCGCCGTTCGCGCGCGGCTACCTTGCCGGCGGCAAGCAGCTCCTCGATGTCACCGAGATCAGCCCCTCGCACTACTGGGCGGCGGGCAACCTCGTCTCCACCGCGGGCGACGTGGCCCGCTTCTACGAGGCGCTGATGGAGGGCGAGCTGCTCGATGGGGACTCGATGGAGGCGATGACGGATTACGTCGAAGAGGCGCCAGGCATCGAACGGGGACTCGGAGTCGCCCATGGCAATAACGAGTGCGGAACCTGGACCGGTCACGACGGCTCGGTCCCGGGCTATGACGCCATCGCCCGCAACCTCGACAGCGGCCGCCAAGTGGTGGTGCTGACGAACTCGGTGACCAAAGGCGACACGATCGGCAGCCCGGCCGCGCAGAAGGCGTTTGCCGAGGTGGTCGAATCGGCGTCCTGCCGCTGAGAGGCGACGATGGGCGGGGCCGAGATGGCCCCGCCCAGCGGTCTCGCCGGGTCCCCATCGCTCTACGCCACCAGCCTGACTTCGAAGCTCGGCGCCGAGAGCGCGCCGGCGCCGCCGATCAGGGCGAGGATGCGGGTGACGTAGGCCTGGGTCTCGGGATAGGGCGGGATGCAGTGGCAGGCTTCGACCGGAGCCGGGCCGGCGTTGTAGGCGGCGAGGGCGAGTTCGGGCGAGCCGAACTGGTGAATCAGGTCCGACATCAGGTGCGCCTCGGCTTCGATCGCTTCCGCCGGGTCGAAGGGGTTGGCGAGGCCGTATGAGGCCGCGGTGCTGGGCATGAACTGGGCAATCCCTTGGGCCCCGGCCGAAGAACCAGCGTTGGGATCGAAACCGGACTCGGCCATCAGCTGGCCGGCGAGCAGAGCAGCGGAGACGTTCCAGCGGGCTGCGGCGGCGAGGATCATCGGGCGGAACTCGTCCGGGACGAACGACGGCAGTGGCTGGCCGGCGAGGCCGCCATCGGGATCCTCGCCGAGGTTGAGCGAGTCAGCTGCCGCCGAGCAAGGTCCCGGCGGTCGCGTCCAGCCCGCGTGCCATGGCTCCCACGAATACCTGAGTTCAAAGCCGAAGCGGTCGGCGTTCGCAGCGAGCCAGCCATAGGCGGATTCGGGCCCGAGGTCGAGCTCGGTCGCGCAGCGATGCAGCGAGTGGCCTGGCGGGGCGACCCAGGTTGGATCGGGGTGGGCGGCGAAAAGCGCCGCCTGTTCGGCGTCGGACCGAAAACCGGAGACGACAATTAGACCGATTCCGTCGGCCTCGGCGGCGGCGGCCATGGAATCGAACCCGGCGGCGACGTCCGGCCGCATTCCCTCGCCGTTGCGGTAGATGAGCGGGCCGCTGTAGCCGCCGCCGCTCGCCATCCCGGTCATGCCCGTGCCGCCACTGGCGCCGGCTTCGGCCACGGCCGATGCCGTTACCTTGGGCTCTCCCGGCGCCGCCAGGCTGGCGACCACCACAGCTCGCGCCCGCACGGGGGCAAAGCTAGCTGCGTCGGGAAAGTCGATCTGCAGCCGCTCCGGGTCGACCCCATTGGCGCGGCCGGCGTCCTCCGCTGCCTCGCGCGCCTGCGCCAGATAGGACGCTTTGCTGATGTGGAACGGGTTCGGGAGCCCGTTGGGAAGGGTCGGCGGCGCGAGCAGGCGCGGCAGCGAGTCCTTCATCGCCCGGGCGGCCGAGATCGCTGCCAGGTCGGCGGCGCGCTGGACCCTGCCCTTGCCGGTCACGGCACCGGCGATCGCAACCAAGGCCAGGGCGCCAAGGATCAGCACGAAGGCGCCGCCGATCGCGAGAATCAGCGCCTGCCCGGACTCTCCTCCGCCTGGCGTCGAACGATTCGGCGCGGCCCTCCGTAGACCGGACAGACCTGGACCCAAGGAGGAGGTAACCGGTGAACCCATCCGTGATCTCACGACCACTGCTCCGCGTCGCGCTCGTAGCCCTGGCAGCGGCAGCCGCTTTGGCGCTGCCCACCGCCGCCACCGCGGCGACCAAGTCCGTTGCCAAGGAAGGCACGGTCGCCTCGCTGGGCAAGAACGTGCTGACCAATAACGCTGGCCGCACTCTCTACACCCTCAGCAACGAGAAAAACGGCAAATTCACCTGCGTCGGGCCCTGCCTCAAACTCTGGCCACCACTGATCGTGCCCGCCGGCACCACGCCGACCGGCCCGGCAAAACTCGGGACCGTGAAACGCCCCGACGGGCGCACCCAGGTCACCTACAAGGGCCGGCCGCTCTACACCTACACCGGCGACAAAAAATCCGGCGAAGCCAACGGCGAGGGGATCAAAAACGTCGGCATCTGGCACGCCGCCACCTTGGCGAGCAGTTCCGCGGCTCCAGAAGCGCCGAATCAAGACCCCACCCCGCCGCCGAACCCGTACCCGTATTGAGCTAGCCGCCGCACCAGCGCCGGCGAGAGGCCGTCGCCGTCCGGACCGAGGGCGCCGAACAGCGCCCGCCGCTCGGTTACCCACCCGAGTCGGTGCTTGAGGACGGCGACGGCAAGTCCGCGCTCCAGTAGGCCCCTGACGACTAGAGCGAGCAGGGCTCGATCGCTGCCGAGGTCGGCTCGCAGCAGTGCCCCGGTGAAGCGCGGCGCCTGCGGGTCGGCCAGCAGCGCTTGCAGCTCTGCTGGCGGCAGGTGGACGACCGCCAGCGCCCCACGCGCCACGGTCACAGCGGCGGCGACAGCGGCAAAGCCGTCGGCGTCCGCCGGCGCCGCGAGCTGGCAGAGCTGACCCCGAGCCGCGACGCGGGCGGCGGGAAGGTGGGCGGCGAGCCGCTCCTCGAGCGCCCGCGCCGCCGCCGAGGCGACCAGGGTGGGCCGCGGCGCCCGGCCGCCGAGGTCGGCGAGCAGCGGCGCCGAACCGCCGCCCGCGCCGACGCAGGCGAGCGCCGCGGCGGCGGCCCGCGACCCTTCGGCGGCGCCGATCGCGGTCACGACCACGGTCGGGAAATCGGGCGGCGCTGCGAAGCGGGCGGCCTCCGGCGCGGGCGCAGCTGCATCGCACGTCGCGGTTGGACGAGTCCAGACCGCGTCCTCGGGCGCCGCGGTTGGACGAGTCCAGACCGGCTCCTGCGGTTCCGCGACCGGGAGCGAGACCCCCTCAACCGGTGACGCCTCGTCCAGCGCCTCGGCCCCCAGCCTGCCACTCGTGCCGATCCTCATCGCGCCGCCCTCGCGCTGGCCGTGCTCGTCACCTCGAGCCGCTCAGCGATCGCCTCAGACGGCGACGGCGGCCGCAGCCGCACCAAGACCTCGCCACCCTCGACCTCGATCGCGACGTCGTCCTCGGCCCACCCGGGCAAAGCCGCACGGGCCGCTTCGCTGGCCGAGTCACCGGAGGCGAGCGCCAGCGCGCCTGCCTCGGCGGCGCCGTCGGCGAGGGTCAGCGCGTAGCCGGCGGCCAGCAGCTGTAGAGCCAACAGGGCCGCCAGCAGCAACGCCGGCAGGGCAGCGATCAACTCAACCGTCGCCTGGCCGCGCTCCTGAGGGACTGGGAGGCCGCCGGGCGGCGTCATCGGTCGCTCACGTGCAGAGCACGCTTCGCTCCCTGCTTCCTTGCCCGGCGGCCTCCCAGTCCCTCAGCCACCGTTGGCCTCCAACCCTGAGCGAGCGCCGACCAACACCTCGGGCAACCGCGGCAAGAGCGCCGGCACCCGTACCCGCACCGAGACACCCTCGGCCTCCTCCACCGTCGCCCCGTCGCGCAGCGACGGCGGCAGCGCCCGTCGCGCCACCGCCGTCGCGTCTCCGCCCACCAATGCCGCCCGCGCCCCGGCGCGGGCGGCAACGCTTGCCGACCAGAGGGCGTGGCCGGCAAACGCAATCTGGGCGGCCACGAGCAGCGCCAGCAGCAGGAAAGGGAGAACTGCGATCAGCTCGACCGAAGCGGTCCCCTCCTCCCCCGCCGCGACGCTTCTGGACCGTGCTCGTGCCATGCCGAGACCGTCCCAGGCAAACCGTCAACCGTGGTGCGCACCGTTCAACAATTCGCACCACGCATCCGCACGAACCACCCACGTGACGGCCCGCAGAATGCATTTTCCGAATATCCGTTCCCCGAGCCGCGGGGGCGGCCGTCGCAGCAGTCCTAGCTAGTAGGTGTTTGCCTCGACCCAGACTTTCCAGATCGCCACAATGGAGGCGGCGAAGGCGGCGATCCAGAAGACGGTGCCGCCGCCCGACGAGAAAAGCTTGTCGGCGCCGGCGATCAGCAGGGCGATCATCCCGAAGGCGGCGTAGAAGATCGCCCGCCGTTTGTCGTCGAGCGTCGCCAGGGTCAGCTGGTTCTCACGGCTAAGGGTGAAGAGCATCCAGGTGATCCCGGCCAGGAAGCACATCGTCAGCAGGGTGAAGATCGCTTCGACGGCATTGCCGCCGTGCGGCGCGAAGGCGACGAGCGCCGCCAGGGCCAGGATGATCGCAACGTTACGAACGTTCCGCACGAGACCAGTGTACGCCGCATTAGCGGCCAAACGGACGCCTGACCGGCGCCGTTACTTGTGCGTCATTACGACTATCCCGGCAACGACCGCCGCCAGCACCACGAGCAGCGCCAGGGCGCCAACCGCCGCCGCCGTTCCAGCCGCCAATCGCCTTTCCTCGTTGCCCAGTTCGATCGAGCGCCCGAAGCCCCAGATCGCCACCGAGAAGGCAAAGGTCACGCCGAGGCCGGCGACAGTCGCCGCGACCACCGTCTGCAACAGCTCCTTGCCTTCGACCAGCGAGGCGAAGACGACCGTCATCGCGCCCTCACCGCCCCGGCCCTTCGGTCACCGGCAGCGGCGCCCCGCGCTGCGCCCGCCGCACGAAGGCGGCCGCGATCAGTGCCAGTGCCGCCAGCGTCACCACAATCGGGCCCACGGCGCCGCTGCCAAACAGCCGCGTCACCCCGTAGGTGAGCGCGCCGATCGCCGCCGAAGCGGGCAGGGTGAGGATCCAGGCGGTGACGATGTTGCCGGCGACGCCCCAGCGCACGGCGGAGAGGCGCTTGGCGGCGCCGGAGCCCATGATCCCGGCGTTGATCACGTGCGTGGTCGAGAGGGGGAAGCCGAAATGGGTCGAGGCGAGAATCACCGCGGCGCCGGAGCCCTGGGCGCTGAACCCCTGAGCCGCGTCCATCTTGATGATCCGGGTGCCGGTCGTCTTGATGATCCGCCAGCCGCCGCTGTAGGTGCCGAGCGCAATCGCCGCTGCTGCCGAGGCGATCACCCAGAACGGCGGATCGGCGCCGGTGGCGAGGCTGCCGTTGGCGATCAGAGCCAAGGTGATGATCCCCATCGTCTTCTGGGCGTCGTTGGTGCCGTGCGCGAGCGCCAGCAGACCGCCCGAGATCACCTGCCCGTAGCGGTAGCCGCGGGTCACGACGCCGGGCCGCTGGTGGCCGATCACCCGGTAGGCAATTCCGATCGCGAGGCCGGCGACGAGGAAGGCGAGCAGCGGCGCCACCAGCGCCGGGACCAGCACTTTGCCAACCAGACCTTCGGCGATGATCGCGTCGAAGCCGACGGCGGCGACCGCTGAGCCGACGACGCCGCCGATCAGCGCGTGCGAGGAGCTGGAGGGCAACCCGAAGTACCAGGTGATCAGGTTCCAGGCGATCGCCCCGATCAGCCCGGCGAAGACGATCGTCGGCGTGATCACGTCGGCGTTGACGACGTCGTTGGCGACCGTCGCCGCGACCGAGATCGAGATGAAGGCGCCAACGAAGTTGAGCAACGAGGCGAAGGCGATCGCAACCTGCGGCCGCGCCGCCCCGGTCGAGATCGAGGTGGCGACGACGTTGGCGGTGTCATGGAAGCCGTTGGTGAAGTCGAAGGCGAGGGCGGTGCCGACGACGATCACCAGAATGATGTCCGAGCTCACGCCGGGAACCTACCCGCTGCGTTTACATCGTTGTTACACGCCCTGCGGCGCAGGGCTGTTGAGGCGCGTTGGGAGGCCGACTGGCAAGGACGCAGGGAGCGAGCCGAGGGGAGCGCACTCCAGTGCGTGACCCGAAAGCGAGCGACCGAGGACACCGCCAGGCGGTCTCCCAACGCGGCTCAACTGTTTTTGATGACGATGCCCTCGAGGATTTGCGCAGCCTTCTCGGTCGCGTCGATCGCCTCCTCGAGCACCGCGAAGATGTCCTTCCAGCGGATCACGACCATCGGGTCGATCCCATTCGAGAACAGCGAGGCGACCGCGTCGCGAGAGATCCGGTCGCCCTCGTTCTCCAGCGAGTGGATCTCGATCCAGTACTTGTCGAGGTCCTTGAACGAAGAGAGGTTCTCGAGGCCGGCGGCCAACTGCTCGCAGGCTCCGACCAGGACCCTGGTCAGCGCTCCGGCCTGCTCCATCGGCGCCTCGATCTGGTAGAGCCCGAGGAAGTCGGCGGCCTCCTCGGTGTAGTCGACGATGTCGTCGAGTTGGGTCGCCAGCCCATAGATGTCCTCGCGGTCGATTGGGGTGACGAAGTTCGAGTTGAGACGTTTGACGATCTCGTGCGTGATCTTGTCGCCCTCGTGCTCGAGATCGACGATCTGCGCCGGCAGATCGCCTGCGTCGGGCCACTCGCCCATCATCCGGTCGAGCAGCCGCGCGGCCTCGACGCTGTTGCGGCCGGACTCCGCGAGCAGGTCGAAAAAGGTGCTGTCGCGGGGTAGCAGAGAAAATCGAGCCACTGCGCTCATCCTAGCTGCGCCTCCGTCGCCCGGAGTTCGCTGGTCGCCGTGGCCAGCGGTTCGGCCGCCCGCGCCGAATGAAGTTCCCGCAACTCGCGCTGAACGCTGCGGCCGCCGGCCTGGTCGGGAGTGTTGCGGGTCCAGCCACCGTCGGACCCGAGCTCCCAGGAGTTCTCATCGTCGGCGAAGCAGCGCTCGAGCACGTCGAGCATTTCCGCCCGCAGCTCCGGGTCTTCGACCGGGGCGACCAGCTCGACCCGGCTGTCGAGGTTGCGGGGCATCATGTCGGCCGAGCCCATCAGCACTCGCGTCTCCTCGCCCCGCTGGAAGGCGTAGACCCGCGAGTGCTCGAGGAAGCGGCCGACGATCGAGACGACCCGGATGTTGTCGGAGATTCCCTCCATTCCGGGCCGCAGGCAGCAGATCCCGCGCACGTTGAGGTCGACCCTGACCCCCGCCTGCGAGGCGGCGTAGAGCGCCCGGATGCAAGCGGCGTCGACCAGTGAGTTCATCTTCAACGCGATCCGCGACTCCTCCCCCGCTTCATGGGCGGCGACGGTACGCTCGATCTCGCTAATGAAGCGGTCGCGCATCGTCGTCGGCGATACCAGCACTTTGCGGTAGACCGCCGGCCGCCCGTAGCCGGTGAGGAAGTTGAACATCTCGGCGACGTCGGCGCCGATGTCGGGGTCGGCGGTGAAGATGCCGAAGTCGGTGTAGAGGCGGGCGGTCTTCGGGTGATAGTTGCCGGTCCCGATATGGACGTACTCGCGCACCCTGTCGCCCTCGCGCCGCGCCACCAGCAGCGCCTTGACGTGCGTCTTCAGCCCCGGGATCCCATAGACGACATGGACCCCCGCCTCCTCCAGCGATTTCGCCCAATGGATGTTCGCCGCCTCGTCGAAACGCGCTTTCAGCTCGACCATGCAGACCGCCTGCTTGCCGCGTTCGGAGGCGCGGATCAGCCACGGCACCAGCGGCGAGTCGTCGCTGGTCCGGTACACCGTCTGCTTGATCGCCAGCACGTCGGGGTCGGAGACCGCCTGCTCGACGAAGCGCTCGACCGAGGTCGCGAAAGAGTCGTAGGGATGATGGACGAGGATGTCGGCGCGGCGGATCGCGGCGAAGATGTCGACCGGGTCCTCGTCCTCCCCCTGCAGGCGCGGTTGGGTGACCGGCGACCAGGGCGAGTAGCGCAGCTCGGCGTGGCCGGGAACGTCGGCAATCGAGTCGACGTCGCCGAGGTCGATTAAGCCGTCGACGTCGTAGACCTCGCGATCTTCGAGCCGCAGCGCCTCGATCAGCTGCTCGCGCAGCTTCGGGTTCATTCCGGCGGCGATCTCGAGTCGCACGACCTCGCCGAAGCGGCGGCGACGGAGCTCGTCCTGGACCGCCTGCAAGAGGTCGTCGGCCTCGTCAGAGACGGTGAAGTCGGCGTCGCGGGTGACTCGGAAGTAGCCGTAGTCGACGACGTCGATGCCGGGGAAGAGGGCGTCGAGGTTGGCGGCAATCACCTCCTCGAGCGGGACGAAGGAGAGCCCGTCGGCGCCGACCGGCAGGAAGCGGCCGAGCAGCTCCTTCGGCACCTTGACCCGGGCGATGATCTCCGAGCCCGCCTCGGGATCGCGCAGCAGCACCCCGAGGCTGAGCGAGAGGTTCGAGATATATGGGAACGGCCGGCCCATCCCGATCACCAGCGGGGTCAGCGCCGGGAAGACCTGCTCGTGGAAGCGGGCATCGATCTCGCGCCGCTCCTCCTCGCTCGCCCGGTCGAGCGAGACGAGGCGGATCCCGTGCTCTTCGAGCGCCGGCCGGATGATCCCGCCGAAGCAGGCGTGGAGGCGGTCGTCGAGCTCGAGGACCCGGGTCTGGAGGCGGTCTATCTGCTCGCTGGGGGCGAAACCGTCGGGGCCGCGGGCGTCGATCCCGGCGTCGAGCTGGTCGAAGAGGCCGGCGACCCGCACCATGTAGAACTCGTCGAGGTTGGAGGCATAGATGCCGCAGAAGCGGACCCGCTCGAGCAGCGGCACCTGCGGATCCTCGGCCAGCTCGAGAACCCGCTGGTTGAAGTCGAGCCAGGACAGCTCGCGGTTGAAGTACAGAGCGGGATCGTCGATCGGTCCATCGTACTGAGGCATCGCCGCTCCGCCGACCCGTCTTAGGCGACCTGGACCAACGGCTGCGCTACCGGGGCCGCAGCCTCGGCCAGCGCTCGGCGGTAGCCGATCGCCAACTGCTCGAGCGAGCGCTCCCAGGAGCGGTCGCGGGCGCGCGACGCGGCGGCAGCGCCGAGCCGCTCACGCAGCGCCGGCGAGGAGGCGAGCTGCAGCAGGGCGCCGGCCAGGTGGTCGGGGTCAGGACGGCAGAGCAGGCCGGTGTGGCGGTTCTCAACCAGCGCCGCCGGGCCGCCCTCGGCGACGGCTACGACCGGCAGCCCGCTGGCCGCGGCCTCGAGGATCACCTGGCCGTAGGTGTCGGTGCTGCTGGCGAAGAGGAAGGCGTCGGCGCTGGCGTAGGCGCGCGGCAGCTCCTCCCCCTCGAGCCAGCCGAGGAAGGTGGCGCGCTCGCCGAGCCGAGCCCGCAGCTCGGCCTCCTCGGGGCCGCCGCCGGCGAGCAGCAGGTGCAGGCGCGGGTCGGTGGCGTGTGCGCGCTCGAAACTCTCGGCGAGCAGATCGACACCCTTCTCGCGGGTCAGGCGGCCGGCGTAGAGGATCTTGATCTCGCCCGGAAAGGCGTCGCGATCGGCCTTGCCGGGGTCGAAGCGATCGGTGTCGACGCCGCGCTCCCAGCGGCCGATCCGCCCGTCCTCGGTGCCGAGCGCCAGCAGCGAACGATCGGCGGCAGGGCTTGGTGAGAGAACCAGCGAGGGAGCGCCGTAGAAAGCGCCGAGGGCCATCCTGCTGAGCGCCTCCACCCCGTCGTTGCCGGTCCGCAGGCCGGCGTAGGTGGCGAGCTCGGTGTGGTAGCTGGCGAGGAGCGGGGCGCCGGTGACGCGGCTGAGGAGGGTGGCCGCGACACCGGCGGGGCCCGGGGCGGTGACGTGGATCAAGTCGTAGCGGCCTTCGGCCAGCGTCTCGACCAGGTCCGGCAGGCCGGGGACGCCGAGCCGCATGCCGGCGTAGAAGGGGATCTCGAGCTCGGTCGCAGCGGGCAGGCGGCGGTCGACGCCGGGATCGGTGCCCACCACCTCGACCTCGAAGCCCGGCACCCCGCGCTCGCGGATCTGCTCGATCGTGTGGGTGACGCCGTGCATCGTGCCGATCCCGTCGGCGATCAGGGCGATCCGCGGTGTGTCGTCGTTGCCGGCGCGGAGCTTCGCTTTCTCGGCGGCGAGGAAGGCGGTCGCCGGCGCATATGGAAAGGCCGGCAAGAGCGCCTCGAAGAGGCCGTTGGTGGCGCTCATGTAGTCGCCTCGGCCGAGCGCCTCAGCGCCGCCCGAGATCGCCGTACGGAGGCGGCGGTCGTGGATGCGACGGGCGCGCCGGTAGAGGTCAGCGTGGGAGAAGCCCTCGGACTGCAGGTGGGCGATCAGCCGCGCGCCGCGCGGCTCCAAGCCGACGGCGGCGAGCCATGCCTCGAGCAGCGCCCGGGCGTCCTCGGGGCCGATATCGGCGGCTACAGCGCCCTCGCGGGCGGTGCCCTCGCGGATCACCCGCTCGGCCATCTTCATCACCGCGGTCGGATCGGGCGCGGTTGCCTTTTCCGTCGCATGCGATCGGAGAGGACGACCACTCTCGTCGGGGGAGGGTTCAGCGCTCAACGCCCGCGTCGCCAGCGCCATCGCCGCGTGAGTCCACTTCGCGGCGGAACCCTGTTCGCCGCGCGCCTCGGCCCGGCCGGCACGAAGGTGGGCGAGAAACTCTTCCGGCGTCGCGGCCGCTGGTGCCTCGGTGAAGGTGCGGCCGATGTCGACGCCGGCATGGTCGTCTGAGCCAGCGATGCCAGTGCCGCCGTGGGTCTCGATGTAGATGACGGCAGGCATGTTCAGCTCGGCGGCCCGTGACCCGTTTCGCACCTCCCAGATCGGGAAGAGCTCCGCCAGGATGCGGCGGTGGCGTCGGGTCAGGGGAGCCGCGACGTTGAAGAAGGGGTGCGCGAGCGCGCAGGTGATCTCCCCCTCGTGCAGGTATGCGGCGCAGGCCTCGACGTCGCCGGAATGTGCCTGCAGCCACTCGTGGTCTCCGGGAGTGATCCCGTAACAGAGGACATGCACCGCCTGGGGCTCGCCGGCGAAGCGGGCGGTCAGCTCCTCGGAGACGAAGCAATCGGACCGATCGGCGAGCTCCAAGACCCCGTCGATCGTGTCGTGGTCGGTGATCGTCACGAACTCCATTCCCCGTCGCTTGGCCAGCTCGTAGACCTCCTCCGGCGGCGTCGCGCACTCGGGCAGTCCGAGCGAGCGCTGGACCCCAAGCTTTGAGAGCTGCGAGGCGGTGGAGTGGCAATGCAAATCGACGCGGGAAGTCATCGGTGTCTCCCTGTTCTCTGGTTCTCCTGTCGGTTAGAGAATTCGCGATTTGCAGGGAAATGTTGTGAAGGGGTTGGTAATGGGATGTGAAAGGGGCGTGATCGTTGCTCGCAGCGGCCGCCCTTGATAGCGCGCAGGGAGCGCCGGGGGGTCTCCCCCCGGTTGCTGGGTTGCTCACCTGGAGCACGCTCCGCCCGTCCGAGATCGAGTGCCGGTGCGAGCAAGAGGACGCCTCTACCGGGGGGAGACCCCGGCGCTCTTCACTCTCGGATTGGGCGCCGCCAAACGTTCAAGGGACGGGGGCGGAGAGCTACTTCCCGGTTTGGGGTCTCGAGCAAGCGCCGAGGGCCCGGAGCGCGCTCCGCTCTGGCCGCGAGATCGTTGAGGTTGCCGAACGACCCGCTATCCGGGTCGAAAGGCAACCTCGATGGCTGGCGCAGCCCTGTCCCGTTGCACTTCTCCCCACCCGTTGCACTTCTCCCCACCCGTTGCACTTCTCCCCGCATACCGGGGACAAACGCAACGGGTGGGGAGAAGTGCAACCGACTCGCCGAAGACTCGGCGCCGACCCTAGGCCTCGGGGCTCGCCCGCGTCGCCACCAGCTCCCCAAGGAGAAGAAGCTAAAAGAAAAATGGGGACTGTCCGAACCTTCGGGGCTCGTGCCGTTGGCGGGGATAGGGGGTCACCCTCCCGGAGCGGCGTCCTCTTGCTCGCACCGGCGCTCTCCGTCGGACGGGCCGCGATTCGATCCAGGCGAGCAACCCAGCCCGGGAGGGTGACCCCCTAGCGCCGCCCTCGAATCCGCCCCGCCGTCCCTAGCTACGCCGCAAGCCGCGCCGGACTCGACCCATTCGCCGACCCGTTCAACAGGTCAAGGATGATGCCCTCCCGCAACCCGCCCTTGCCGATCTGCAGGGGCTGGCCGAGCAGCTCGCTGACCTTCTCGAGCAGCAGGACGCCGGTCGCCAGGATGCGGACTCGGACCGGGTCGAGCTCGAAGCGGCGGGCGACCTCGGTCGCTGGTTCGCCGCAGAGCACCCGCACCCCGCGCTCGAGCGTCTCGTACTCGAGCACGGTGCCGACCAGTTTGCGCAGCGAGGTGGCTGAGCCGCCGACCGCGACCGCCTGCTCGGGGTGCTCGATCTCAACCCCGGCGAAGATGTCGTCGATGCGGTCGCGGACCTTGCGGATCTCGGCCGCCGAAGGCGGGTCGGAGACGATCAGCTCGTCGGCGAGAACGCCCGATCCGACCGGCCAGGAGCGGACCGCCTCCACCCCACCATTGACCGTGCCGAGGATCACCTCGGTCGAGCCGCCGCCGACGTCGACGACGCCGATCCGGCCCAGGGCGGGATGACCAAGCCCCTTGGTGGCGCCGATGAAGGAGAGCCGGCCCTCCTCCTCCTCGCTGAGGATCTCAACCGGGACGCCGGCGGCGTCACCGATCGCGGCAGCCGCCTCTTCCCCGTTCCCCGCATCGCGAACAGCCGCCGTCGCGACGGCGCGGATCGTCACCGCGCCGAGCTCGCGAGCCAGCCGCACCTGGGTCGAGACGACCTCGCAGACCTCTTCGATCTTGGCGGCGCTGATCGTGCCGTCACCGTCGATCGCCTTGTTGATGCGGGTGTAGGCCCGCTGCTCCATCACCTTGCGAAGCTGACCATCGCCCGGCTCTGCAACGAGAACGCGGGTCGTGTTGGAGCCGATATCGATCGCGGCGCAGAGCATCAAGCGGTGTCCAGCATGTTCCCAGACGGGCCGGATCTCACACGTCGCGGCCACCCCGGAGCTCAGGCCCCGGCCGGATGCGAGGCGTCCTCGAACTCGCGGAAGAGCCCGGTGACGACGAAAGCGACCTGCTCGCCGATATCGACCGCGTTGTCGGCGGTGCGCTCGATCGCCCGCGCCGCCAGCATCATCGTCATCGCCCATTCGCGCCGATCGGCGTCGTCGCCGATCTCCAGCGCCAGGCGGAAGCAGTCGCGGTTGAGGTCATCGACGACATCGTCTTGCTGGACCAGGTCGCGGGCCATCTCGACGTCGCGCTGCTCGAAAGCGTGCTTGGCCTGGCTGATCATCGCCCGCGTCTGCCGCCCCATCCGCAGGATCAACGCCACCATCTGGTCGTCGGCCGGCGGCTCGTGGCCGGTCATCGGGATCACCTTGCAGATGTTCACGCACTGGTCACCCATCCGCTCGATGTTCTTCAGCACGTGCAGCAGCGAGGCGATCAGCCGCAGGTCGGTCGCCACCGGCGACTGCGTCGCCAACAGCGTGATCAGCGACTGGTGGACCTCCAGGTAGCGGCCATCGATGCGGTCGTCGTCGGCGATCACCAGTTGCGCCAGCTCGACGTCCTGATGCTCGATCGCCTCCAGCGTTTTGGCCAGCGCCGAGCTGGCCAGGTCGAGGCCACCGAGGGCGCTCGCCTCGAGAGTTTCAAGTTCCTCTTGGTATTCGACCCGCACCGCGTCAGGCATCTCCCAACCCCATTCCTACCCGAAACGCCCGCTGACGTAGTCCTCGGTCGCTTTCTCCGTCGGTTTGGTGAAGATCGTCTCGGTCGCCCCGATCTCCACCAGACGCCCCGGCTTGCCCGTTTCCTCGAGGTTGAAGAAGGCGGTGTTGTCGGAGGCGCGCGCCGCCTGCTGCATGTTGTGGGTGACGATCGCGATCGTGTACTTGCCTTGAGCTGGCGGATCAGGTCCTCGATCGCCAGCGTCGCGACTGGGTCGAGCGCCGAGCAGGGCTCGTCCATCAGCAGCACCTCGGGCTCGACCGCGATCGCGCGGGCGATGCAGAGCCGCTGCTGCTGTCCGCCGGAGAGGCCGGAGCCGGGCTTGTCGAGCCGGTCTTTGACCTCGTCCCAGAGGTTGGCGCCGCGCAGGCTGCGCTCGACCACCTCGTCCTTGGTGCTCTTCGAGACGCGGCCCGAGTTGAGGTTGAGGCCGGCGGCGACGTTGTCGTAGATCGACATCGTCGGGAACGGGTTCGGCTGCTGGAAGACCATCCCGATCAGCCGCCGCACCTGCACCGGGTCGACGCCGCGGTGGTAGATGTCCTCGCCGTCGAGGCTGATCTCGCCCTTCACCGAGGCGCCGAGGGTCAGCTCGTGCATGCGGTTGAGCGAGCGCAGGAAGGTCGTCTTGCCGCAGCCGGAGGAGCCGATCAGCGCCGTCACCTTGTTTGGTTCGATCGTCATCGTCACGTCTTCGACCGCGTGGAAGTCGCCGTAGTAGAGGTTCACCGCCTTCGCCTCGAGCGTCTTCGCACGGCGATCCGGGGCGGCGGTCGGCGCCTCGGTGGTAGTCGCGGTCACGGTCGTGTCTCTTGCCATCTGTCCCTGGGCTTTCTCGGCGGCCGACTGCTCTCTGGCCTCGGTCTCTGCGGACGATCCGAACATGTTCCTCAGTTTCCTTCCCTCCACTGTGGTCCTCAGCGGATCTCCGTTTTGTAGCGGCGGTAGACGAGGCGGGCGATGACGTTGAGGATCATCACAATTGCGATCAGCGTCAAGGCTGCCGCCCAGGCGCGGTCATAGGACGCGGCTTTGTCGATTCCCGGCGAGCGGTACTCGTTGAAGGCGTAGACGGCGAGATTCTGCATCCGACCGCCGAAGGGGTCGGTGTTGAGCGAGTCGACGACGCCGGTGGTGACCAAGAGCGGCGCGGTCTCGCCGATGATCCGCGCGGTGGCGATCATCACTGCGGTGACGAGGCCGGCAAAGGCGGTCGGCAGGACGATCTTGGCGATCGTCTTCCACTTCGGCGTGCCGAGCGCGTAGGAGGCTTCGCGCAGGTGGTTGGGGACGATCTTCAGCACCTCCTCGGAGGCGCGGATGACGATCGGGATCATCAGCACCGAGAGCGCCACCGAGCCCATCACGCCCATCCGGATCCCCGGCCCGAAGAAGATCTCGAACAGGGCGTAGGCAAAGAGGCCGGCGACGATCGAGGGGATCCCGGTCATCACGTCGACGAAGAAGGTCAGCGCCCGGCGCAGCTTGCCGGTGCCGTACTCGTTCATGTAAATCGCCGCCATCAGCCCGATCGGGACCGATATCGCCGCCGCGATCGCGGTGATGATCAGGGTGCCGGCGATCGCGTGCTCGGCGCCGCCACCGCTGATCTTGCCGCGCGCGTCCTCGGTGAAGAATTCGGCGCTGAGGCCGGGAATGCCGCGTTTGATGACTTCGTAGAGCAGCGAGATCAGCGGCGCCATCGCGACTCCGAAGGCGGTGACGATCGCCATCGTGATCGCCCGATCCTTGGCCCGTCGCGCCCCCTCGACCAGGCGCGACCAGGCGTAGATGCCGATCACCGCGACGACGGCGCCGAAGACGAGCATCAGCGCGATCGTGAAGATCCCGAGCGCGGCGAGAACCGCGGCGCAGAAGGCGAGCGAGGCGGCGAAGGTGCCGTACGGCGCCCAGCCCGGGAGGATCCCGGTGCGGGAGCCGCTGAGCAGCTGTCCACCGCCAGGCGCACCCGCCGTCGCCAGCTCCGGCTGCAGTCCGCTGGTGTCGGGTGGCGGCGCGCTCATCTACTGGACGTTGGAGCGGGAGATGATCGCCCGGGCGATGAAGTTGGTGACCAGGGTGATCGCGAAGAGGACGAGTCCAGTCGCGATCAGGGCGTTGATTTTGATCCCGGACGAGTCGGGGAAGTTGAGGGCGATGTTGGCGGCGATCGTCGAAGGGTTCGCCTGGCTGATCAGGTTGAAGCTGATGACGCCGGAGACCGAGAGGATGATCGTCACCGCCATCGTCTCGCCGAGCGCGCGGCCGAGACCGAGCATCGAGCCGCTGATCACCGACGATTTGCCGAACGGCAGCACCGTCATCCTGATCATCTCCCAGCGGGTAGCGCCGAGCGCCTGCGCGCCTTCTTGAAGTTTGCGGGGGGTCTGGGCGAAGGCCTCGCGAGCGATCGCCGAGACGATCGGCAGGATCATCACCGCCAGCACCAGACCGGCGACCAGCATCGTCCGGCCGGTGGCCGAGGCCGGACCTTCGAAGATCGGGATGAAGCCGAGCTTTTCTTCCAGCCACTTCATCACCGGCACCGCGGCGGGGCCGAGGACGAAGATCCCCCAGAGGCCGTAGATGATGCTCGGGATCGCCGCCAGCAGGTCGACGAAGAAGCCGAGCGTAAGCGCCAACCGCGGCGGCGCGATATGGGTGATGAAGAGCGCCACGGCGACCGCCAGCGGCACCGCGATCACCGTCGCCAAGGCGCCGGCGAGGACGGTGCCGAAGGCGAGCGGGGCGACGTAGTCGAGGAAGGCTTCCTTGCCCGGTAGTTCGGAGGCCGACGCGGTCAGCGCCGGCCAGCCCTCGGTGATGAGGAACAGCGCGACCCCGGCGAGCAGCGCCAGGATCGTTACCGCGGAGATCGACCGCGATGTTGGAGAAGACCCGGTCGCCACGGCGGCGGCGTCCTCCGGACGCCGCCGCCAGCAGCTGACCTGCGTTGGTCGTGGTATCGACCGATGACACGGGGTTGCTAGCCGATCGCTTCGATCGCCGGCATGAACTTTTTCCTCAGCGCGTCGGAGAGGGGAGCCGAGCCGGCCTGTTCGGCGGCCAGCGCCTGCCCTTCTTCGCTGATCGCGTATTCGAGATACGCCTTGACTAGCGCCGCTTCGTCGGCGGAGCCGTATTTGGTGCAGGCGATCATCGACGAGACGAGGATGATCGGGTAGGTGCCGGAGCTTTCGGTTTTCCGGTCGACCGAGAAGGCGAAGACGTATTTGCCTTTCTCCGCTTCTTTGTCTTCCGGCGAGAGCTCGAGGACTTTGGCGGCCGCTTCAGGCGACGGTTCCGCATAGTCGGAGCCGACTTTGATTTTGGCGATGCCGAGTTCGCCGGCCTGGCTGGCGTCGGCGTAGCCGATCGCGCCTTCGCCGGCGGTCACCGCTTCGACCACACCGGAGGTGCCGTTCGCTGCTTCGCCGCCTTTCACCGGCCATTCGCCGCTCGGTTCGTGCGTCCAGACTTTGGGCGCCACCTGCGAGAGGTAGTCGGTGAAGTTTTCGGTCGTGCCGGACTCGTCAGAGCGGTTGACCGGGACGATCCGAGTGTCGGGCAGTTCGACGCCCGGGTTCTCTTTGGCGATCGCCGGGTCGTTCCAGTTCTCGATTTCCTGGTTGAAGATCGCCGCCAGGGTTTCCGGGTCGAGTTTCAGTTCTTCGACTTCCGGCAGGTTGTAGATGATCGCGATCGGCGAGACGTAGTCCGGGATCTCGATCAGTTCGCCCGGTTCGCAGCGTTTGATCGCTTTGCCGAGCTCGCCTTCCTCTTCGGAGAGCGGCGTGTCGGTGGCGCCGTAGGCAACCCCACCGGAGATGAACTGTTCGCGACCGCCGCCCGACCCGACCGGGTCGTAGGAGATCGTTGCGCCCGAGTTGGCATTGGAGAATTCGGCGATCCACGCTTCCTGCGCCGCCTGCTGGGACGAAGCGCCAGCACCGGCGATTTCGCCGGAGACTTCGGCCGAAGCGACTTCTCCTCCGGATTCAGTGCTACCCCCACCGCCGCTGCTCGTGCTGTCGTCGCCGCCACCGCAGGCGGCCACGCCGAGCGCGAGGATCGCGGCAGATGCGATCACCACAAGCCATCTAGCTCTGGACATCGGTCTCCTCTTTTTGTGAATTGGACACACTTCCGTGACCCGGCCAGACACCGGTTGGCGCGAGGCTTTCAGCGGCTCCCCAGCAGCTTGTTATCTGCCTGTAGCGGGGATGTAAAAAAGATGTAAAAGGAAGACCCTCAACCGTCGGGCGAGAAGCGGTAACCGATGCCGTTGTGGGTGTGGATCAGCTGGGTGTCCGGGAGCGCTGCCCCGAGCTTCGCCCGCAGGCGGCTGACGTAGACGTCGACCGAGCGGTCGTCGCGGCGCGGCTGCGAACCCCAGACCTCGGCGAAGAGCTCCTCGCGAGTCATGATCCGCTGCGGGTGCCCGGCCAGGGTGACCAGCAGCTGCAGCTCACGCATCGTCAGGCTGAGCGGCCGGCCGTCGACCAGCGCGGCGTGCTCATCAGGGCGGATCTCGAGTCGGCCGCCGGCGCCCGTTGGCCGCTCCGCGGTGCTCGCTTCAGCTCCCGTTCCCGTAACCGCCATTGCCGCCGAGAATGCCGCCGGCGACTTGAAGTCCGGTTACCCCGAAGTGAAGCTGTTGTGAACTACCTGTGAAGAAATTGACTCGGAAGCGGCGTCGGCCGCCGGTGCCGGGGCCGGTCGCAGCTCCTCCTCGACGATCCCCGCCGGTTCGGGATCGAAGCGATAGCCGATCCCGAAGTGGGTGTGGATGTAGCTCCAGCTCGGCGAGTGCTTCTCGAGCTTCTGGCGCAGCTTGCGGATGAAGACGTCGACCGAGCGATCGCCGTGGGCCATCGCGTAGCCCCAGACCCGCTGGTAGATCGCCTCGCGCTCCAGCACCTGGCCGCGCTCCTCGGCGAGCAGGTGGAGCAGCTCGAACTCGCGCCGGGTGAGGTCGAGGTTGATCTCACCGGCGAACGCCTGGAAGCGGTCGGGCCGGATCTGCAGGTCGCCGGCGGCAAGCGGGGCGACATCGCCGGCCTCACCACGGCGGGCGCGGCGGCGGCGGCGCGAGACCGCTTCGATCCGCGCGATCGCCTCCTCGGGATGAGCCGGCTTGGTGATCCAATCGTCGACTCCGAGCCGCAGCCCGCGGACCCGCTGGGCGACGGTCGAGCGGCCGGTGCAGACGATCAGCGCCAGGTCGGGCAGCAGCGAGGCGACCCGATCGAGGTACTCCCAGGCTTCGTCGCCGGCGACGGCCGGGTCGAGCAGCAGCGCGTTCAGCTTCATCGCGACGAGGTCGCGCGGCGGGACCGCGCCGGTGCTGTGGCGGAGCTGCCAGCCGGCGGCTTCGGCCCGCTTGGCGAGCACGGTGACGAAACCGCTGTCGGCGTCGAGGACACCGAGACGGATAGGGGCTTGGGACGGCAAGACACTTGGGAGTGTATTGGCCGGGCGCTGGAATTAGCCCTGTTTACAGGATTTTCACAGGTTGGAGCGGTGGAAATTCCGGCGAAATGGCCATGCCGCAAGCGACCTGGCGGGGTGAGGTCTAGCTGATTGCGCCAGCGGCAGCCAGAACCAGGACCAGAGTCCCGAGGACGATCCGGTAGATCACGAAGCCGCGCAGGGAGTGGGTCGTCAGGTAGCGCAAGAGCCAGGCGATCGAGGCGTAGCCGGCGATGAAGGCGACGACGGTCGCGATCGCCGTCGCCCCGGCCGAGGGACTGCCCTCTTCGCCGATCTTGCGCAGCTCGAAGAGGCCACTGAGGACGACGGCGGGAACCGAGAGGAGAAACGAGTAGCGAGCGGCGGCGAGACGGTCGAAGCCGCGCAGCAGGCCGGCGGAGATCGTCGCACCGGAGCGCGAGACGCCGGGGATCAGGGCCAGCGCCTGGGCGAAGCCGATGAAGACCCCGTCGCGGCCCTTCATCTCGGTGATCCGCCGCAACTGGCTGCCGAAGTGCTCGGCGAGGAGCATCACGAAAGAGAACAGGATCAGGGCCGAGCCGATCAGGTACAGGTCGCGAGCGCCGGACTCGATCTGGTCACTGAAGATGAGGCCGAAGATGCTGATCGGGATCGTGCCGAGCAGGATGAACCAACCGAGCCGGGCATCGGCGCTGGCCTGCGGGATCGGCGTCCGCAGCTCGCTCAGCCAAGCGCGGGCGATGCGCCAGAGATCGGCGCGGAAATAGATCAGCACGGCCGCCATCGTCCCGAGCTGGATCACGGCGGTGAAGCCCGTTCCTGGGTCTTCCCAGCCGAGCAGCGCCGGCACGATCCGCAGGTGGCCGCTGGAGGAGATCGGCAGAAACTCGGTCAGGCCCTGCACCAGCCCGAGCACGACCGCTTCGATTGCGCTCATGGCCGCGGCAGGCTATTGGACCGAGGGCCGATCGGCCGGCCGACGCCGGGATGGTGCGATAGATTTCGCCCTGTGAAGCGCACCGCAGCAGCCCTCCTTTCGGCCCTCCTGCTCCTCCTCGTCACCGCCCCAGCGGCGCTGGCCGAGAACGGCGAGGGCTGGGCCGGCAAGACCACGGACAAGACCGTGACCTTCTTCTGCTTCGGAGTGATCGCCTTCTTCGCGGTCCTGGTGATCGTCGCCTCCCTGATCCAAGGCCGGCTCGAAAAGCGCAAAGAGCGCCGGCGCCTCGACTTGGAGCGCCTCTCCTAGCTAGAGAAGGTTGGCGGTTGGTGGGGATCGGGACTGCCTCCTCTCTCGATCTGTCGGCGTGTGGAGCATTCGGCTGTCGCCTCTTACGAGCTCCGGGCCTCAATCGCAAAACGTTCGGAGGCAGTCCCGATCCCCACCTACGGATCCTGTCTGGCCAGACCGCCTCCGTCCCTCATAAGCTCAAAAGCAGAGCTGGGTGGTGCCCCAAACCGCTTGTGTCCCGGCCGTCTTGTTTAAGAGCGTCCGAGGGACGGAGGGTGTCGGTGTCCCTCCGAACGTTTTGCGATTGAGGAGAACAGCGCTCCGGGCGACAGCGGCTTACTCCGATCGACGACAGATCGAGAGAGGAGGGACACCGGCACCCTCCGTCCGGCAGCGCTTCGCCTAGACAGGTCACCGAGACCCTCAGGACAACCGGAACCCACTCAGATAGCCGTTTCTCCGTCTCCCCCTCCACCCTCGCAATCACTTCCACTTTCCCCTCCAACGGCGTATCCCGAATCTTCGTCGCCAGCAAATCGTCCACCTGGAAGATGCCGGCCGAATTGTTCAACTGGACTTCGATTCGTAGCGGCCGCTCCTCCCCAGCCTCGATCCGCACCTCGTCGATCGCTGCCGCCGAGATCGAGTGGATGCCCTCGTGGCCGGTTTCGATCGGGGCGCGGGTGCGGCCCTGGGCCATGTCGAGCGCGTCGGCGACGCGAACGATTCCGGCCTCGACGGTGTAGGGCTCGCCGCGACGGCGGTGGCCGATGATCGCGTGGAGGATCTCGGCGGCGACGATCGAGCGCTCCGGCTGTTTGTAGGAGTCGGCGAGCAGGCGGTCGAGGACGCCAGCTGCGAGGAAGAGCGAGTACTCCTCATGGTCGGCGCGGTGGATCGACATGCCGACGTCGTGGAGCAGGGCGCCGCCAGCGACGACGACCTCGGCGTCGCGCTCGCGCATGCCGTGGTCGGTGACCATCGCCGGCTCCACCCCTGCCTTGAGCAGCAGCCGCTGCAGCCGCAGGGCGATGTTGAGGACGATCTGAACGTGGACCCAGGAGTGGTCGGACATCCCCAGCCGTTCGGCATTGACCTGGGCCATGTACCACCAGGTCCGCACCTGGTCATCGCTGTTGACCGCCTCGAGGAAGCTCTCGAGGCGGCGGTTGCCGCGGGTCGGAGCCCGCACCCGGGCCTCGGCGATCGCCTCGCGCGGCGGCTTGCGGCTCGGCCCCTCGGGATCGGGCGCCGGCACCTCCTGCGGCTCGGCTTGCTCCTCGGTCGCCATCGCCGCGAACTGTAGGCCCTCCGCCGGGCTGTTCCTTATGTCGGATATCCCGACATAAGGAACAGCCCGAGCGCGGTCAGCCGCAGATCGGCCAGGGGCTGGAGCCGGAGCGGCTGTAGAGCAGGGCGGCGCGGTAGCTCTGCTCGGCCGCCGAGGCCGCGGCGGGGTCGCCCTCGCCACCGACCGATTCCCAGGTGCCGAAGTCGAACTGGTAGAGGCCGCGGTAGGTGCCGTCGGCGGAGACAGCGGCCGGGTCGCCGCCCGACTCGCAATCGGCGATCCCTTCGAGCGTCGCCATCGTCACCCCGCCTGGCAGGTCCTCATACATTTCGCGGCGCTTGCGGGCGGCGGCTTCGGCGGCGCGACGCTCGCGTTCGCGTTCGGCCACCCGGATCTCCTCGGCGACGACGCGGACGACGCGCTGGAAGCGGTCAACCGGGCGCTGCAGCGGCGGCAGCTCAACCGGTTCGGCATAGCCGAGCGCGATCCGGGGCCCGGTGTGGGCTGAGGCGCCGGCAGCGAAGAGGACGAAGACCATCGCCGCTGCCGCCGCGCCGACCACCAGCGGCAGCGTGTGTTTGCGTTTGATGAGCAAGCGCGGAACGAATACTTGCAATTGCAGCGGCGCGACTGCTTGCGCGACCCCTCTGGGAAATTCGTTGCAAAACAAGGAGACCGGCCCCCGGCGTCGATGACGGAGCGCCACCCGCCAGAATCCTGCCCGTGCCCGACCAGCCCACCTCCCGCCTGCTCATCTCCTGCCCCGACCGGCCGGGGCTGATCGCGCTGGTCAGCGGCTTCCTCGCCGATGCCGGGCTGAACATCGTCGACGCCGACCAGCACGCAACCGCCGAGGGCCGCTTCTTCATGCGGATGGTCTTCGATGCAGTGCCGGCGCCGCAGCGGGCCGAGCTCGAGCGGCGCTTCGCCGCCGAGGTCGCCGAGCCGTTCGGGATGGAGATCCGTTTCGCCGATTCCGAGCAGCGCAAGCGGGTGGCGATCATGGTCTCGCGTGAGGACCACTGCCTCTCGGACCTGCTCTGGCGCTGGCGCAGCGGCGAGCTCGACGGCGAGGTCATCGCGGTCGTCTCCAACCATCCCGACCACGCCGACCAAGTGGCCGCGGTCGGCCTCCCCTTCCACTTCGTGCCGGTCGAGCCGGACGCGCGGGCCGAGGCCGAGGCCCAGATCCTCGAGCTGCTCGGCGAGGTCGACCTGCTGGTTCTCGCCCGCTACATGCAGATCCTCTCGCAGGAGTTCCTCGACACCCTCGGGGCGCCGGCGATCAACATCCACCACAGCTTCCTGCCGGCCTTCGTCGGCGCCGACCCCTACCGCCGCGCCCACGAGCGCGGCGTCAAGCTGATCGGCGCCACCGCCCACTACGTCACCGCCGAGCTCGACGCCGGGCCGATCATCGACCAGGACGTGACCCGGGTCAGCCACTCCGACGAGGTCGCCGACCTGAAACGGATCGGCCGCGACATCGAGCGCCTGGTCTTAGCGCGAGCGGTGATGGCTCACCTTGACGACCGGGTCCTGCTCGACGGCGAGCGCACCGTCGTTTTTTAGGAACGCTTCGTCCACCGTTGACTAACCTGGTCCGGCGATGAAGCAGCCGCCAGGATCAAGCGCGCCGGCCTGGGCCCAGGCCGTTCGCTACACCCGTGATCCACTCGGCTTCACGGTCGTCGCCCAGCGCCGCTACGGCGACGTCTTCAGCGTCAAATTCCCCTTCTTCGGCCGCATCTTCTACGTCGCCAGCCCGGAGCTGGCTAAACAGGTCTTCACCGGCTCGCCCGCCGTCTTCCACGCCGGCGAGGCGAACGCCACGGTGCTCGAGCCAGCGCTCGGGCCGACCTCGGTGCTGACCCTCGACGACGAGCCGCACATGCGCGCCCGCAAGACCCTGCTGCCGCCCTTCCACGGCGACCGGATCCGCATCTACACGGAGCTGATGCTGGCGGCGACGCGGCGCGAGATCGAGCGCTGGCCGGTCGGCGAGCCGTTCGCGCTGCGCCCACACATGCAGCGGATCACGCTCTCGGTGATCCTGCGGGCGGTCTTCGGGATCTCCGACGAGGCGCGGATCGACCGGGCGACGGCCCTGCTCGACCGCTTCACGGCGCGGGTCTCGCCGATCACCCGCTTCCCGGTCCTGCGCCGCGACCTCGGGCCGGGCAGCCCCTGGCGGCGGTTCGTCGCCGCCCGGGCCGCGCTTGATGATTTTCTCTACGAAGAGATCGCCCTGCGGCGGGAGCAGGCGGAGCGAGAGGAGCGCGACGACGTCCTCTCGCTACTCCTGGCGGCGCGCCACGAGGACGGCTCGCCACTGACCGATACCGAACTGCGCGACGAGCTGGTGACCGTGGTCGGCGCCGGCCACGAGACGACTGCGACGGCGCTCGCCTGGGCAATGGAGCGCCTGCTGCGCACGCCGGCGGCGCTGGGCCGGCTGCGGGAGTCGCTGGAGGCCGGCGAGAGCGATTACCTCGACGCGACCGTGCGCGAGACGCTGCGCTCGCGGCCGGTCCTGATCGACGTCGCCCGCAGGCTGACCGCGCCGGCCAGCGTCGGCGGCTACGAGTTCGCTGCCGGCAGCTTTCTGGTGCCGGCGATCGCCGCGATCCACCACCGCGAGGACCTCTACCCGCGGCCATTCGAGTTCCGGCCCGAGCGCTTCCTCGAGGAGGGCGCCGAGAACTACGCCTGGATCCCGTTCGGCGGCGGCATCCGCCGCTGCGTCGGCGCCGCTTTCGCCGAACAGGAGATGCGCGTCGTCCTGCGCGAGATCGTCACTCGGGCCGAGCTGCGGGCACCCGATCCGGCGCCCGAACGCGGTCAGGTCCGCCACATCACCCTGGCCCCGGCCCGCGACACGGTGGTCGTGCTCGAGCGACCGCTGGCGGAAGCTCAGGCCGTAGTCGCGGTCTCGGCCTCCTCGGCGCTCGCCTGAGCGTCCTCCCATTCGGAGTAGAGCTCTTCGATCTTCGCCTTGGCGGCGGCGTGGCGCTCGTTGGCTCGGTCCGCCCGGCCGGGGCTCGACCAGGCAGAGGGGTCGGAGAGCTCCTCCTCGAGCGTGGCCAACTCCGCCTCTGCCTTGGCGATTCGCGCCTCCAGCTTCGCCGCCTTGCGCGCCGCCTGCTGGGCCGGCTTGCGCGAGCCGGCGCGGCGCTTGCCACCCCCGGACGCGGCGCGCTTGGCGCCGGCGGCCGCGGCCTGGCGCTCTTCGTCGCGTTCGTCGTGGCGCCGCTGGTACTCGGCCCAACCGCTCGGGTAACTGCTCAGCCTGCCGTCCTCGCAGACCAGGGTGCGACTGCCGACCGCCTCGAGCAGGGCGCGATCGTGGGAGACGAGCAGGATCGCGCCCTCGAACTCGGTTAGCGCGTCCTCGAGCGCCTCGCGACTCTCGATGTCGAGATGATTGGTCGGCTCGTCGAGGACGAGGACGTTGGCGCCAGAGGCGACGAGGATCGCCAGCGAAAGGCGCCGCTGCTCGCCGCCGGAGATGTCGGCGAGCTGTTTTTCGACATCGTTGCCAGAGAAGAGAAAGCCGCCAAGCAAGGCGCGCGCCTTGGGGCCGGTGAGGCCGGTCTCGCGCTGGGCGGCGTCGAGTACGGTGCCTTCGCCGGCGGCAGTCTCGGCGTGCTGGGAGAGGTAGCCGAGGTGGACGTTGTGGCCGCCCCGGACGCTCCCCGAGGCCGGCTGGCGGCGGCCGGCCAAGGTCTCGATCAGGGTCGTCTTGCCGCTGCCGTTGGCGCCGACGAGGACGACGTGCTCGCTGCGCTCGATCTCCACGTTGGCGCCGGAGAGCAGCGTCCGGCCGGGTACCTCGATCTCGCCGTTGACGAGTTTCAGCACCACCCGCCCGGGGCGCTCGGGCGGCTTGAAGCGGAACCGCAAGAAGCGGTTGTCGCGCCGTTCGGCAGCCGGCCCGCTGACCTTCTTCTTCTCGATCGCTTTGACCCGCGACTGTGCCTGGCGTGCCTTGGTTGCCTTGTAACGGAAGCGCTCGACGAACCGCTCCATCCGCGCGATCTCGGCCTGCTGGCGCTCGATCGCCTTGCCGAGGGCGATTTCGCGGGCGGCCTGCTCTTTGCGCCAGGCGTGCCAGGGGCCGGCGAAAAAGCGTGCCCGGCCCGCCTCGAGCTCGAGTACGGAGGTGCCGACGGCCTCGAGGAACCAGCGGTCGTGGGCGACGAGGACAACGGCGGCGTCGATCCCGACCAGGTATCGCTCCAGCCACTCGAGCGAGGGGATGTCGAGGTGGTTCGTAGGCTCGTCGAGCAGCAGCAGGTCAGGGCGTGCGGCCAGCACGCGGGCCAGAGAGGCGCGGGTCAGCTCGCCGCCGGAGAAGGTCGATAGCGGCCGCTCGGCCTCCTCAGGACCGAAGCCGAGGCCGCGCAGGACGGCGAGAACGTCGTCGCGCCAGCGGTAGCCGCCGCCCGTTTCGAGCCGCCCCTGGGCGGCGGCGTAGGCGGCCAGCGTCTCCTCCGAGGAGTCACCGCCCGACATCGTCTCCTCGAGCCGCGCCAGCTCGGCCTCGGTGGTCAGCATCTCGGTGCGGCCGGAGAAGACGTATTCGCCGAGCTGGCGATGCGCTTCGCGCGGCGGCCGCTGGTCGTGCAGCGCGACCTTCGCTCCGCGCGAGATCGAGACCGTCCCCGAGTCTGGCGCCAGCTCGCCGGCCAGCACTCGGAGCAGCGTCGACTTGCCAGCGCCGTTGCGCCCGGACAGCGTCATCCGGTCGCCAGCCTCGAGCTTGAAGCCGACCTCCTCGAGCAGGAGCCTGCCGCCGACGTAGACGTCGAGCGAGGTTGCGGTCGCGATGGCCATACTCTCGAGTATGCAGAGTGAGCAACTGAAGGCGATCCAAGAGCCCCTCAAGCAGCGCTACAGCGAGGATCCCGATGCAGCGCTCGTCACCCTCGCAGCCGACGGTGAGCTCGGCGAGGGCGTCTCCTGCTCGGTCCAGACCGGCCGCGCCCTGGCCGAGGCGGGCCTCCACCCCGCGACCGGCGGCGACGGCAGTCAGCTCTGCTCGGGCGACATGCTGCTGGAGGCGCTTGCGGCCTGCGCCGGAGTCACCCTAAAGGCGGTTGCCACCTCGCTCGGCATCGCCGTCGCGGGCGGCCGCGTCCACGCCGAGGGCGACCTCGACTTCCGCGGCACCCTCGCCGTCGACCGCGACGCCCAGGTCGGATTCCGGGCGATCCGCCTCTCCTTCGACCTCGACACCGAGGCGAGCGCCGAGGAGCTCGAGACCCTGCTGAAGCTGACCGAGCGCTACTGCGTCGTCTTCCAGACGCTGCGGACGCCGCCCGAACTGTCGGTAAACGCCTAGCCGCAGTACTTCGAGGCGATCTGCTCGATCGTACCGGCGGTGCGCATCGTGCCTTTGCCGAGCGCTTTGTCGATTGCCTTCAGGTCGACCTCGGTTTCGGAGAGGCCGGTGCTGGGCAGCCAATGCAGCTCGCGGCCCTCGAAGGCCATCTCGTCGTCGGGACCGGCAAGGGCAACGACCTTCTTCTTCGCCGCCGCGGTCGGCTTCTTGGCCAGCAGCTGGACCTGGGGTTTGCCCTTCGATTTGGCGATCGCCTTGGCGTCGAAGGGCTCGCGGGCGGCGATCGCGGCAACCTCCTCGAAGCTGCGCAGAAAGACGGCAACGTCGTAACCGAGCAGCTGGTCGAGCTCCGCTTCGACCCGTTTCTGCAGCCTCGCCTCCGAATCGCCGCTGGGGTCGGCGAAGACAACGTTGCCGCTGGCCCGGAAGGTCGCCACCTCCTCCAGCCCCATCGCCTCGAAGTGCGCGATCAGCTCCGGACTCTTGACCCGGCGGTTGCCGAGGTTGATCCCCCGCAGGAAGGCGACGAAGTGCTTCACCGCCGGGAGCCTAGAAGACCGGGGCCGAGCATCGGTACGGCCTGGGTGCACCAGCCAAATAGGGTTTCCTTCCTGGTCGCCGACAATACGACCTGCAAACGGCCAACCGGCAGAGGAGACAAACCATGCCAATCGCTGACGTCAACTTCGGGGAATTCCTGCTTCTGGTCTTCGAGTGGTTCCTGCTGTTCGCCTGGATCTGGATCGTGATCACGGTGCTGATGGACCTGTTCAGGGACCACAAACTCTCGGGGATCGCGAAGGCCGTCTGGGCGTTCTTCCTGATCTTCCTGCCGTTCTTCGGGGTGCTTCTGTACCTGATCGTTCGGGGCGAGGGGATGCGCGAGCGGAAACTCAAAGAGCAGGCAGACGCGAAAAAGCATTTCGACGAGTACGTTCGGGAGCAGGCGGGAGGCGGTTCGTCGGCAGACGAGCTCCACAAGCTCTCCGAGCTGAAAGACAAGGGCGCGCTTTCCGCCGAGGAGTTCGAGAAGGCCAAGGCCAAGCTACTCGCCTGAACCTCGGGGGACCCTGAAACGCGAGAAGCCCGCTTCCAGAGCGGGCTTCTCTTGATGGAGGCGCCGAGATTCGAACTCGGATCCGCGGACGCGGTGCGAGGGTGTCTACAGGTTTAGCCGGCGCTTTATTCTCGTCTCCCGGGGTCCGCGCCGGCGGGCACTACGGGAGATAAAGCCCCTTCAGTTTTCCCGGACGGTCGGGGCGATCTGCCCGGGTGAGCCCGCTTTCTGAAGCCGGCTGCCCCCTCCGCGGGCGGGAGAGGACCGACTCTCACAGCGCTTAGTTTCTAGCTAAGCGGCGAGGGCGAACTCATGGTCCGCACGTATTGGTTTGTGCCGGGGTTTAACGAGGCCTCCGGCAACCTCGACCTGCAACCGTTCGCACGAATCGACCACGTCGAAGCCTGTCGCCCCCGTGCTTGCTGCGCATCAAATTGTAGTTTGTCGGGGAAGTGGCCAGGCGATGAGCGAGAAGAGCTTCGATGCGATCGTCCTCGGCGCCGGCCCAGCAGGCGAGGTCTGCGCCGGCAAGCTGGCCGAAAGCCGGCTGGCGGGTGGCGATCGTCGAGCGCGAGCTGATCGGCGGCGAATGCTCGTTCTACGCCTGCATGCCCTCGAAGGCCCTGCTCCGCCCGGCCGACGTGCTGGCGGAGGCGCGGCGGGTTCCCGGCGTGCCGGTCGAGGAGGGCTCGCAGCTCGACTCCGCCGCGATCCTCGCCCGCCGCGACGAGGTGATCCACGACCGCGACGACTCCGCCCAGCTGCCCTGGCTCGAAGAACGGGGGATCGCCCTGTTCCGCGGCGAGGGTCGGCTCATCGGCGAGCGCCGGGTCGAGGTGGGTGACGAGACGCTGATCGCCGAGAAGGCGGTGGTCATCGCCACCGGCAGCGGCGCCGCGATGCCACCGATCGACGGCCTCGACAGCGTTCGCGCCTGGAACAACCGCGAAGCGACGACGGCAGAGCGGGTTCCGGCCAGCATGCTGGTGCTCGGCGGCGGCCCGGTCGGCAGCGAGCTGGCCCAGGCCTGGGCCAGCCTCGGCACCGCGGTGACCCTGGTCGAGGGCGAGGGACAGCTGCTCGGAAAGGAGGAGCCATTCGCCGGCGAGGAAGTCGCTGCCAGCCTGCGCGAGCGCTTCGGCGTCGACGTCCGCCTCGACAGCAAGGTCGAGTCGGTGCGGGCCGGCGGCGCCGGGATCGTCGCGACGCTGGCCGGCGGCGAGGAGGTTGAGGCGGAGGAGATCCTCGTCGCCGTCGGTCGCAAGCCCCACACCGCGGAGATCGGCCTCGAGGCGATCGGGGTCGAGACCGACGAGCACGGCTTCCTCAGCACCGACGACCGGTTCCGGGTCGGCGGCAACGAGTGGCTCTACGCGATCGGCGACGTCAACGGGCGCGCTCTACTCACCCACGTCGGCAAGTACCAGGCCTGGATCACGACCGAGAACCTGCTCGGCCGCGAGGTCGAGCCGCTTGCTGAACAGTTCGGACCGCCGCGCGTCACCTTCACCGAGCCCCAAGTCGCCGCGGTCGGCAAGACCCTGGCGCAGGCTCGCAAGGCGGGGCTCGATGCGGTCGCCGTCGAGGTGCCGACCGATGGCACCGCGGGCGCCAGCTTTCAGGGCAAGGACACCGGTGGCGCCTCGCGCCTGGTCGTCGACCGCGCCTCTGGCACGATCGTCGGCGCCACCTTCACCGGCTTCGAGACCGCCGACTTCGTGCAGACGGCAACCGTCGCAATCGTCGGCGCGGTACCGCTGAGCCGCCTGCGCCACGCGATCCCGCCATTCCCCGCCCGCAGCGAGATTTGGCTGAAGCTCCTCGAGAAGTGGGAAAAGGACCTCTGACGAGGCTCAGCGGCCGCCGGGCAAGGACGCAGGGAGCGAAGTGTGCTCTGCACATGAGCGACCGAGGACGCCGCCTGGCGGCCGCTGGGCCGTCAGACCGTCGAGCGGGACTTGATGTCGGCGAGCAGATCCTGCGGGAAGCCGGGGACCTGGTCGAGGTCGTGGAGTGAGCTGAAGCCGCCGAGCCGCTCGCGGTGGGCGAGCAGGCGGGTTGCCTGGGTGACCGAGAGACTCTGGGCGCGCAGCTGCTCGAAGGTGACGACGTTGAGGTCGAGCGGCGCCGCCGGCGGGGTCGGCTGACCGGTCTGTGCCGAGCCGCCGGGCGGGAACGGAGCCTCGTCGAGGGGACCGCGGCCCTGGAGGCGGCTGCGCGGGCGGCTCGGGCACGGGGGCGACTGGAGGAGCCGGGCGCTGGCGGTGGCGGGGCGGCGCGAATTCCGTGGTCGGCTGTGAGACATCGGCGGCAGGCGGCGGCAGCGGCTCGCCGCCTTGGACCGAGCGGACCACCGCCTGCTCGGCCTCGATCGCCCGCCGCTCGGCCTCGCGAGCGCGCTCCTCGGCTTCGGCGACGCTGCGCTCCATCTCGGCCAGGCGCTGCGCGTGGGCGTCTTCTTCAGTTTTCAGGCCTTCGAGCCGCTTGGCCTCCTCGGCGCGGCGTTCGGCAGCCTTGGTCCGCTCCTCAATCTCCTGCAGCCGCGCCTCGGCTGCGGCCAAGGAGCGCTCGCGCGCCTCGCGTTCCTCCCGCAGCCGCTGTTCGGCGGCGGCGAGGTCGAGCGCTGGCGGCACCGCGGCTTGCTCGGAGGTGATCGGCACAACCGGCGGCGCCTCGGGCGCGGGTGGCGGCGGGGCCGGCGGCTCGAAGCCCGGCTGTCCTGGCTCCGCCTGCAGGCCTTCGGCCTCGCGCATCCGCCGGTCGGCCTCGGCGCGGATCCGCTGCTCCTCGAAGCGCACTTCGGCGACCTTGTCGCGGACCCGCTGCTGCGCCGCGACAGCGTCGTACTCCTCGGGCGCCGGAGTGACCGCGGGCCCGACCGGGGGCGGCGGCACCGAGCCGATCGTCGGCGGCGCTGGGGGCGGCGGCTCGGGGACGGCTTCCGACGGCGGCGGCAACTCGGTGGCGGCACCGGGCTGCGGCGCCGGTGGCGCCAGCGGCACGACCACGGTCTCGCCGGTCTGCTGGCCGGCCGCGGCGTGCGCAGCCTCTCGCTCCATCGCCGCCCGAGCCGCAGCCAAGCGCTGCTCGGCGAGCGCCGCCTCGCGCTTGCGCTTGCCGCCGCCGTACTTGATCCCGAAGAAGCTCTTCTGCTTGGGTGGCTCAGCAGCTGCTGCTCCCGTCGCGGCGGCGCCGGCCGCTGCTGACTCAACGGTCGAAGCGGCAGGTTCGGTGGCGCTGGGGGTGGGTGCCTGGCCCCGGCGGGCGGCGCGCTGCTCAGTCCGCACCTGCTTGCGCCGCTGCATCTCCGAGCGCCGGGCCTGGCGCATCTGCTCGCGCTGGGCGCGCTGCTCCTCGCGCAGCCGTTTGCGTTTCTCCTGGCGGGTCTCGTTGGCCGGTGGCGGAGTCGCCGTCGGCGGCGCTCCCGGCGGCGGGGTGCTGGCGGCGGCGGCGCCGCTGCCATCTCGCCCGTCGGCGACTCTGGAGCAGGCGTGGACGGCGGTGCTCCGGGGGGAGGCGCCGAGCCGGTGGCGGCCTTCCCCCGCTTCTCCTTCTCCTCCGCCTTGCGCCGGCTAATGCTCACCGCGAGCAGCAGCAGGAGGATCGCCAGGACCAGCGCCGCGACGAAGTAGATCGTGTGATCGCTGACGTAGTCACTGACCTTTTCCGGCACCGAGTCGGCAAGCGGGAGAAGGGCGCTGATCGGCATTTCGCCTGCATCCTTGCACGCCTCTCGGCTGTTGCAAGGAGTTCACCGCGCTGCAACTGGACTGACGTTTGAGACTGCCCCGAGCCACCTCCGCAGCTCAGCGCATGCGGCCCTTGAACTCGCGTTCGACCTCGCGCCGGACGTCGCGGTCGGCGATCTCGCGGCGCCGGTCGCGGCCTTCCTTGCCGCGCGCAAGGGCCAGCTCGACCTTCGCCCGCGGGCCTTTGAAGTAGATCCGCACCGGCACCAGGGTCAGCCCTTTCTGTGCCGTTTTGCCGACCAGACGCTCGATCTCGCCCCGATGCAGCAGCAGCTTGCGCGGCCGCGCCGCTTCGTGGGCGTCGACGGGCGCGAACTCGTAGGGCGGGATGTGGAGGTTGCGCAGCCAGACCTCGCCGCGGTCGACCACCGCGTAGGCGTCGGTCATCTGCGCTTTGCCACCGCGCAGCGACTTCACCTCGGAGCCGGTGAGGACGATCCCGGCCTCCATTTTCTCGACCAGCTCGAATTTGTGCCGGGCACGGCGGTTGGTCACCACGTCGCCGGAGGCAGGCTCGCGCCGTTTCTTCGCCTTTTTGGCCATGCGTGACCCTAGCCCGCGAGCTGCAGATCGGACCGCCCGCGCGCCAGGTCGACGCCGGTGACCTGCACTTTCAGCCGGTCGCCCAGCCGGATCGCGCGGCCGCCTTCGCCGCGACCGGTCAGCGCCACCTCGGCGCGGTCGAGCTCGTAGCGGTCGCCGGGCAGCGTCCGCGCCGGCAGCATCCCCTCGTAGACGTCGCCGAGCTCGCCGCCAAAAGCGACGAAGGCGCCGGCCCGGATCACCCCCGAGACCTCGCCCTCGAAGACCGCGTCAAGGCCGCGCTCGCCGAGCTCGCGCTCGAGCAGGTAGGCGGCGCAGATGTCGTCGGCAGCGCGCTCGGCTTTCGCCGACTCGCGCTCGCGGGCGGAGGAGTGGGCGGCAGCCTCGCGGGCAGTGCGCAGCGAGGGCGCGTCCTCCCCCTCCCCCAGCACCGCCAGCAGCGCCCGGTGGACGACGAGGTCGGGGTAGCGGCGGATCGGCGAGGTGAAGTGGGCGTAGGCCTCGCTGCCGAGCCCGGCGTGGCCCGTGTTGCGCTCGCTGTAGGCGGCCTGTTTCATTGATCGGAGCACCAGCGATATATAGGCCTCCCGGCCGTGGCCGCGGCGGCGCGCCTCGCGCAGCGCCAACCGGCTGGCCTCGGCGGCAACCTGACCGGCGCTGCGCGGCGAGAGCCCCTGGCCGAGCGGCGGCGTCGGGATCCCGAGCGCCGCCATCTGCTCAAGCAAGCGTTCGATCCGCGGCGGGTCGGGCTGCGGGTGGACGCGGTAGATCGCCGGCACCCGCCGCGCGACGAGGAACTGGGCGACCTGCTCGTTAGTGAGGATCATCAGCCGCTCGATCAACCGGTGCGACTCGGTCTGCTCAACCCGACGCGCCCCGGTCACTTCCCCCTCCGGGTCGAACTCGAACTCGGGCTCGGCGGATTCGACTTCAAGCTCGCTGCCGGAGCGATGCTCGCCGAGCGCCGCGGCGACCTCGCGCGCCGCCGCCAGCGGTTCGGCGACCACCTCGGGGGGCGGCGTGCGGTCGGCGAAGATCTGGTCGAGCTGGTCGTAGTCGAGCCGGGCGTCGGAGCGGATCAGGCTGCGGTAGAAGCGGGTCGAACGCGGCTGGGCGCCGGGCCCGAGCTCGATCTCGGTGGTCACCGCCAGGCGCTCGACCCCGGGCGCGAGGCTGCAGGCGTCGCTCGAGAGGGCCAGCGGAAGCATCGGCTCGACCGCGCCGGGGACGTAGGTGCTGTTGGCGCGCCGCCGCGCCTCGAGGTCGAGCCCCGAGCCCGGCCGCACGTGGGCGGCGACGTCGGCGATGTGGATCCAGAGCCGGAAGCCCTCGCCCTCACGCTGGGCCGAGACGGCGTCGTCGAAGTCGCGGGCGGTTGCCGGGTCGACGGTGAAGGTGGCGAGCTCGGTCAGGTCGCGGCGCTGCAGCGGCAGCCGCTCGGCCTGCTCGGCGGCCCGTCGTGCCTCGTCTTCAAGCTGCGGCCGGAAACCACGGAACCCGAGCTGCTCGGCGAGCAGGTCGGCGGCGGCCTCCCGGGCAGTCGGCCGCTGGCGCTGACGCTCGCGAGGTGCTGCTCCCGCGCGGCGCCGGGAGCCGCCGCGGCCGCGCCGCGCGCCCCCTCCCCGTCCCCTCAACGAGAGGCCCTCAAGAGCCGACCTTGCCCGCCAGCACCCGCAGCGCCCTCGTCTTCTGGTTGTCGCCTTTGGCACGGGGGTTGAACGGGACGCGCACGTCCGGGTGGATTCCATGCGTTTTCGCCAGGTTTTCGCCGTCCGGGGTGAAGTATTCGCCGACGGTGATCTTCAGCGCGCCGCCGTTGTCGAGCCCGTGCTCCTCCTGGAAGACGCCCTTGCCGTAGGTCGTCTCGCCGACCGTCGTCGCTTCGCCGTCGTCGACCAACGCCGCGGTGAGGATCTCCGCCGCCGAGGCGGTACCGCCGTCGACCAGCACCACCAGCGGCTTCGCCGGCAGGTTGCCGCCGACGGTTTCGTGGCTGCTGTCGCCCTGGGTGCGCGATTTGGTCGTCACCACGACTTCGCCCTCGGGAAGGAAGATGCTGGCGCTCTGCACGGCCTGGTCGAGCAGGCCGCCCGGGTTGTGGCGGAGATCGAGGAGGATGCCTTTGGCGCCTTCGTCCTCGACCTTTTCCACCGCCCGCTTCAGCTGCGCGCCGGATTCCTGGCTGAAGGAGAGCATCCGCACGTAGCCGAGCTCCTTGCCGCCGACTTTCTCGATTTTCTGGCTGACGTTCGGCAGGCTGACCTCGGCCCGGACCAGCGTCAGCTCGCGCGTCTTTTTCGTCTTTGGGTCGAGCACGCCGATCGTCACTTCAGTCCCTTCCGGGCCCTTGATTTTCTTCGTCGCCTCGATGCTTTCGACCCCGGCGATCGATTCGCCGTCGACCGAGACGACCACTTCGCCTGGCTCGATCCCCGCCTCGGCGGCCGGCGAGCCCGGGTAGACCGTTTCGGCCCGCAGCCCCTTTTTCACTTCGGAGACCGAGAGGCCGATCCCCGAAAACCGCCCTTCGATCTGCTGGTTAAAGCTTTCGAGGTTTTCCGGCGAGAAGTATTCGGTGAAGCGATCGTGGTGGCGGCGGCGCAGCTCCTTCACCATCCCCTGCAGCGAGGCGTTGCCGAGTTCGATCGGCCCGGTCTTGCGCCAGTAGTTGCGTTCGAGGATTTCCGCCGCTTCGCCGCTCAGCCCGCCAGGTTCTTCGACGAAGGTGTCGCGGGCGAAACCGGGCAGGTAGCTCGGATGGCCGCCGAGCCAGAGCCCAGCGACGAGCAGTGCCACCAGCGCCACCGCGAAGGCGATGGCTCCGCGCAGCCTCACCGGTTGCGCCTCAGCTGGTTCAGACCTTGAGGAAGCGGCGCAGGGTAATGCCCGAGCCGAGCGTCGAGACCAGCACTGCCGCCCCGAAGAGAATCGCGATCATCGCCGGGAAGGTGAGCGTGCTGCTGTTCTGGGCGGCCAGGAAGGAGAATGAGCTGCTCAGCGGGTCGACGATCGTCAGCTTGCCGAGCCACAAGATCAGTATGGCGAGAAGGCCGCCGATAAAGCCGACGATGACCCCCTCGATCATGAACGGCCAGCGGATGAACCAGCGGGTCGCGCCGACCAGCCGCATCACCTCGACCTCGCGGCGACGGGTGTAGATCGAGAGCCGGATCGTGTTGCCGATCAGCATCAGCGAGGCGAGCACGAGCAGCGCGGTGATCACGCTGAGGACGATCTTCAGGGCGCTGGTCACCTTCTCGATCTGCTTCGAGGCGTCCTGACGTTCGAAGGTGCGGCCGAGGACCGGCGAGAGCTGCTTGGCGCCGGCCGGCGTCGTCGCGTTCAGCGCCGCTTTGATCGCGGGCAGGTTGGAGGCGTCGTCGGGGGTGATCCGGAAGCTCGCGGGCAGCGGGTTTTCGTGCAGCTGCGAGGTCAGTTCGCGCGCTTTCTCGACCCCGAGCGTGTCGCGCAGTTCCGCCAGCGCCTGCGCTTTGGTGATGAACGCGACCTTCTCGACGTCGGGCAGGGCGCGCAGTTTTTCGCGCAGCGCGACGAGTTCGGCCTTGGTCGCGTCGGGGAAGACTTCGGCCTGGATGTTGAGCTGGCCGCGGACTTCGTTGCTCTTCGCCTGAGTCGTCTGGAAGATCGGGATCAGGACGCCGAGCAGGACCACGGTGACGACCGTGGTGATGATCGCGGCGACGCTCGGAGCGCCGTTGCGGCGCATCGCGCGCAGCGCCTCCTGGAAGAAGAAGATGATCCGGCCCATCGGTTAACGCAGCGATTCGTAGTCGTGGCCGTGGCCGTTGGTCTGTCCCTCGGGGCCGACGCCCATCTCGGCCCGCATCCGCATCCCGAATTCGGTCGTCGACTCCTCGGTGTAGCCGCCCGAGACCTCGTCGCGGACGACGCGGCCCTCGTAGAGCTCGACGACGCGGCGCTGCATCGAGTCGACCATCTCGCGGTCGTGGGTCACAACTACAACCGTGGTGCCGGTCTTGTTGATCCGGTAGAGCAGCTGCATGATCCCAATCGAGGTGATCGGGTCGAGGTTGCCCGAGGGCTCGTCCGCCAGCAACAGCGGCGGGTGGTTGACGAAAGCGCGGGCGACCGAGACGCGCTGCTGCTCGCCGCCAGAGAGCTGGTCGGGGTAGCTGTGGAGCTTGGTCGAGAGGCCTACCAGGCGCAGCGTCGAGGGCACCTGCTCGCGGATTTCGGCGCGGCTGGCGCCGATCACCTGCAGCGCGTAGGCGACGTTGTCGTAGACGGTCCGGTTGGGGAGCAGCTTGAAGTCCTGGAAGACCGTGCCGATATTGCGCCGCAGCTGCGGGATCTTCTTCTCCGGCAGGCTGCCGATGTCGCGGCCGGCGATCCGGACCGAGCCTTCGGTCGCCTTCAGCTCGCGGATCAGCAGCTTGATCAGGGTCGACTTGCCGCATCCGGTGGGACCGACCAGGAATACGAACTCACCACGACCGATCGCCAGGGAGACCCGGTCGAGCGCCATGTGCCCACCCGGGTAGACCTTGGTGACCTCGTTCAGCTCGATGATCGGGGCGCGGCGCCCGCGGGTGCGGGGGCGCTCCGGCTCCTGTTCCTTGTTCTTGCGTCGTCTCGCCATCGGGGTGCAGTCTTCCGTGAATCCAGAATGACTCCTGCGCTTCGTCGACCACGCAAGAACGCGTTCACGCGAGGTGAGCGAAACCTTAGCGAAGTATTAGCGATTCTTTGCAATTCGAGCTGCGGCTCGCCTGCAGCCCATTTCGGGGCGGCAAACAGCGCCTCGTCGAACTCGCGTGCGTGCAGAGCGTCGCCGAGCGCGGCGGCACAGTCGGCGTCGCCGACGATTGCCTCGCGCAGATCGACTCCGGCCTCGCGCAGGCGCCGCGCCGCCCGCTCGGCGACGTCGAGCGC
This sequence comes from uncultured Actinomycetes bacterium, assembly GCA_963729055.1. GTDB lineage: Bacteria > Actinomycetota > Thermoleophilia > Solirubrobacterales > 70-9 > VAYN01. Next base: position 1,021,675 of record CAVSMQ010000010.1, read on the forward strand.
AGTCGACCAGCCGCCCGAGAGGTCGACTGCGTCGCCCTCGTCACAGGCCGGCAGCGCCGGGACCAGCAACGTGTAGGTGGTGGCGCGCTCACGGGCGTGGCGGCGCAGAGCGCCGACCAGCTGCGGGTGCTCGGCAGTGCCGGCGGCGACGACAAGCGTCTCGCGGCTCTCCGGGTGGTCGTCGAACTCCATTCTCGGCCTCCTTAGGGGCGGTGTCTGAGCGCCCCTTCGTCGGAGCGCCCCACCACCCTCCTCCGCGGTGCTGACCGCGGGCTAAAGCGGGGCTGAGAAGTCTCTAAGAGCCTCCTGACGTTTTTCTGACAACGCTGCGGGCGAGGTACTCGTCAAGCGCCGCGGCAGCGAACTCGCCGAGTGAGCGCTGCTCCTCGTCGGCACGCTTCTGAGCCGCGTCGCGAACGTCTGCCGGAACCCGGAACACGATCCGCCGCAGGGCTTCGATCTCCTCATCCGGGGGTTGGCTGACGAACTCCGCTCCCAGCCGCAGTTCGTAGCCTTGCTCGGCTTCCGCGACGAGAGCCTCGACGACCCCTGGGTCGTCAAGCGAGGCAGGCTCAAACCGATCCCAGTTCATTGGCGCCACCGCTTCGCCCGGGCCAGCAGGCCCCGGTAGTCACCGCGAATCTCGGCGGCATGGAACACAACGAACCCGTCGCCGTATTCGTCGTCCCCAACCGCGGCGACCTCCAACTCGGTGCCATCCTCGTCCACTCCCAGGAAGAGCGTCCTGGATTCCCTGGAGCGAGGCGCCCCAGAGCCTTGCTTGAAACGCAGGCCGCAGTGCTTGACGACGTACTCCGATCGCTCGCGTGCGATCCCGTTCTTCGTCGCCGAGTCCATCCATTCGACTCGGATGTAATCCGGCTGCGGACGATGCGGGTGGACGACGTCGAACCAGTCTCTGCCGGCCGTGTGCTCGCGAAGCGCGCAGGAGAGGAGCCAAGCGGGCTCGACCTTCTCGTAGTGCTGCGGCTCGGTGTTGACGAAGGCGCGCCCGTCGCCGTCGAGGTGAAGGTAATTGCGCGTCCAGTAGTGCTTATAGAGCTGCAGCCGGGTCCCGTCCCGCAGCTCGACCGACCCCATCCACATGAAGTCAGCCACGTGCGCGGGCGCGAGGTCGAGCAGCGGTTCCCATTCCGCCGCCGGAGTCCGGACGGACTTGCCTTTTATGCCCGGTTTCTTCGCCATCGCCCAACCGTGACGGCGAAACCGTCGCCGAACAAGACGAGGGCGTGCCAATTCAGCGGCAACCGTGCGACCAACCACGCACGCGGCCGGCCCCTTCCGCGTCGCTGGTGGATTCGCGTGGCTAGGGCAACGTCAATGCACCAATGACGCAGGCGCTAGCCGATCGCGACCATGCGGTCGATCGGGACCTTGGCCCGGTCCGCGATCGCGGGGTCGACCGAGACCTCGAACTTCATCTCCGCCAGCGAGTCGCGCAGCTTCGGCAGGGTGATCATCTTCATGTATTTGCAGAAGGCCATCCGGTTGGCCTCAATCAGGTTCGCTCCCGGCGCCGCCTGCTGCAGCGGGTAGAGCATCCCGTTCTCGGTGGCGACGATGAATTCGCCGTCGGGGTGAGCTTCGACGTGGGCCTGCATGCCGGAGGTCGAGAGCATGTGGACGCCCTCGGGGTCGATGTCGCCGGCGGCGACGTACTCCATCGCCTGGGTCGAGCAGCCGCACTCGGGGTGGATCAGGAACTCGGCGTTGGGGTTTTCGGCCCGGGTGCGGGCGATGTCGTCGGGACGGATCCCGGCGTGGACGTGGCACTCGCCGTCCCAGATGTGGAAGCGAGCACGCCGCGCGGGGTCCTCGCGCAGGCCGGTCTCGCGCTCGACGAAGGCACCGAGCCACATGTCGGGGCCGAAGAGAATCTCCGTATCGGGCCCGTGCTCGGCCCAGATGTGCTCGACGACCGAAACGGCGTTGGAGGAGGTGCAGCAGTAATCGGTCTCCGCCTTCACCGTGGCCGAGGTGTTGACGTACATGACGACGACGGCGCCGGGGTGCTCGGCCTTCCAGGCACGCAGCTGGTCGGCGGTGATCGAGTCGGCGAGCGAACAGCCGGCGTCGAGGTCGGGGATCAGGACGGTCTTGTCCGGGGAGAGGATCGAGGCGGTCTCGGCCATGAAGTGGACACCGCAGAAGGCGATCGCCTCGGCGTCGGTGGCGGCGGCCTGGCGGGAGAGGCCGAGCGAATCGCCGAGGTAGTCGGCTACGTCTTGGATCTCCGGCAGCTGGTAGTTGTGGGCGAGGATCACGGCGTTGCGCTGCGCGGCAAGCGCGCGCACCTCGTCTGAGAGCTCACCGATCTGCTCGGGCGTGAGCTCCGGGGGGAGATTGGGTTGGATCGTCGGGAGCTCCTGCATGAGCAGCCCTTCCTTTCCTGATGTTCGCTGGCAGCCCTTCATCAAGGGCGAGGCCAGTCGAATGAACTGTGGGACCCAGTCTAACCGCTCGGCGATCTCGCCCGTCTACGCTGCGTCCATGCCCGAGCTGCCCGAGGTCGAGATCGTCGCCCGCCGCACCGACGCCGCGATCCGCGGCGTCGAGGTTGAGTCGGTGCTGGCGCCGGGGATGAACGTGATGAAGACCTTCGACCCGCCACTCGACACGCTGGTCGGCCGCGAGGTGACGGGGGTGCGGCGGATCGCGAAGATGCCGGTCGTCGAGTTCGGCGACCTCTCACTGTTGATCCACCTGATGTCGGCCGGCCGGCTGCGGGTCTTCGACAAACGCGCCTCGCTCAAAGACCGCGCCTCGCGGGTGCTGGTGCGCCTCGCCGACGGCCGCGAGCTGCGGCTGCGCGAGTTCGGCACCAAGCAGCGGGCCTGGGCAAAGCTGCTGCCAAGTGAGGCGGTCGCCGAGGACGAGATGGTCGCGAGGCTCGGCCCGGAAGCCTGGCCGGCCCCCCCGCTGGCGGAGTTCGCGGCGGCGATCGAGATGCCACGCCACCTCCACCCCCTCCTGCGCCACCAGAAAGACATCGCCGGAATCGGCCGCTCCTGGGTCGACGAGATTCTCTGGGAGGCCCGCCTCTCGCCCTTCAAGAAAGGCAGCGAACTCGATGACGAGGAGGTCGAGCGGCTGCACGCGGCGCTGCACGTGCTCGGCGACGCGATCGACCACTACGAGAAGACGATCGGTCCCGAGGTCCCCGACAAAGTGCCGATGCCGCTCAAAGTGCACAAGCACGAGGGCGAGCCCTGCCCGCGCTGCGGGACGACGATCGAGGCGGTCTTCTTCTCCGAACACCAGATGAACTACTGCCCCGAGGAGCAGACGGGCGGCCGGGTGCTGAAAGACCGCCGGCTCTCGAAACTGCTCAAGTAGCCACGCGCGTTCGTCGTTTGTCACCCAGATGGCAACAAACAACGAACGGGGCCGGCGGAGGCCGTCTGCTGAGATACGGAAGCCATGAAGTCCTTCCCCCTCTCGATCCTCGACCTCGCCGCGGTCGGTCGCGAGGAGACGATCGCCGAGAGCTTTGCCGGCAGCGTCGAGCTTGCCCGGACCGCCGAGCGGGCCGGCTACCAGCGGATCTGGTACGCCGAGCACCACAACATCGCCTCGATCGCCTCCTCGGCGACCGCCGTGCTGATCGCCCACATCGCCGCCAACACGGAGACGATCCGGCTCGGGGCCGGCGGTGTGATGCTGCCCAATCACTCACCGCTGGTGATTGCCGAGCAGTTCGGGACCCTGGCCGAGCTGCACCCGGGGCGGATCGACCTCGGGCTCGGCCGCGCGCCGGGCACCGACCAGATCACCTGGCGGGCACTGCGCCGCGACCCGCTCGCCAGCGACCGCTTCCCGCAGGACGTGGTCGAGCTACAGGGCCTGCTCAGCGACAAGTCCCCGCTGCCCGGGATCCACGCGATCCCCGGCGAGGGCACCCACATCCCCCTCTACATCCTCGGCTCCTCACTGTTCGGCGCCCAACTGGCGGCCGAGCTCGGCCTCCCCTACGCCTTCGCCTCGCACTTCGCGCCGCAGCTGCTGCTCGAGGCGATCGCCGCCTATCGCGAGGGCTTCAAGCCCTCGCAACAGCTCGAGAGCCCCTACGTGATCGCTGGGGTCGGGGTGATCGCCGCCGAGAGTGCCGCGGAGGCAGCCGAGCAGCTGGAGGCGACGCGACGGGCGCGGGCCCGCAACCTCTTCAGCCGCGGCGACCGCCGGCTCTCCAGCGAGGAGGTCGACGCCGTCCTCGCCTCGCCGCGAGCCGCGGTGGTCGACGAGATGCTGACCTACACCGCAACCGGCACCGCCGAGCAGGCCGCCACCTACCTCGAGGACTTCCGCCAGCGGACCGAGGCCGATGAGCTGATCACCGTCCACTACGCCAACACCGCCGCCGGCCGGGTGCGCTCGGTCGAGCTCCTGGCCGGCGCCGTGGACCCCGCCGGCACCGCCGCCTGACTGGCGCCGTTGTCCTCCACGTAGGGGACTAATGCGCCACTAAGCGACCTCGAGCAGCATCGAGAAGTCGAGGTTCGGCGCTGAGTGCGTTAGGGCCCCGATCGAGATGAAGTCGACGCCGGCCTCGGCGACGGCGCGAACGTTTTCCAGGGTGATCCCACCCGAGGCCTCGAGCGAGGCGGCCTCGGCGCCGCCGGCATGCTCGTCGCGCAGCGCCACCGCGGCGGCCAGCGCCTCCGAGTCCATGTTGTCGAGCAGCAGCCGGTCGGCGCCGGTGCCAAGCGCGTAGGCGGCTTCGTCGAGGTTGCGCACCTCGACCTCGACCGCGAGCTCGGGATGCGTGGTCCGGGCGCCGTGCACAGCCCTAGCCAGACTGCCGGCGAGGGCGATGTGGTTCTCCTTGATCAGGATCGCGTCGTAGAGGCCGAGCCGGTGGTTGAGGCCACCCCCGGCGGCGACCGCCTGCTTCTCGAGCACCCGCAGGCCCGGCAGCGTCTTGCGGGTATCGAGGATCGTCGCGGCAGTGCCGGTGACCGCCTCGACGTAGCGGGCGGTCATCGTCGCGATCCCCGAGAGGTGGCCGAGGAAGTTAAGCGCGGTCCGCTCGGCGGCCAGCAGCGAGCGGGCTGAGCCGCTGGCGATGAAGACCTCGGCGGGCACCTCGTCGCGCCACTCGCCCTCGACGACCGGCGTCTCGAAGTCCTCCACTCCGCATTGGCGCATCGTCTCCTCGACCGCCGCCAGGCCGAAAACGACGCCCGGCTCTTTCTGGACGATCCGCGCCCGCGCCTGCGCCGCCGCTGGCACGGTCGACTCCGAGGTGACGTCGCCGCCGCCGAGGTCCTCAGCAAGCGCCCGCGCCACCGTCTGCTGCAAGGTCTCGCCGGGGATCTGAGCCATCGCGGCAGCCTAGATAAAGAGCCGAGCGCACTTCTCCCCGGTATCCGGGGAGAAGTGCACTGGCGTGAATCTCACGTCGATGGGGGCCGGCACGTTTAATCCACAGAGTGCACCGACTGCCGCCATTCCAAACCCTGCTCGACCGTTACGCGAACGACGTGCTGGCGACCCTGCGGGGCGCGGTCGGCCGCGGCGACGCCGACGACGTCTTCCAGGAGACCTTCCTGGCGGCTTTGCGGGCCTACCCGAACCTGAAGGACGACCGCAACCTGCGCGGCTGGCTGCTGACGATCGCGCATCGCAAAGCGATTGATCACCACCGCGCCCGCGGCCGGCGGCCGCTGCCGGTGGCCGAGGTCGAGGAAGTGGTCGAGGCAGCTGCGGTGCCGTTCGAGGGCGTCGTTCCCGGCGATGGGGTCTGGGAGAAGGTCGCGGCGCTGCCGCCAAAGCAGCGCGCCGCGGTGACCCTGCGCTTCGCCAGCGACCTCCCCCATGCGGAGATCGCAGCGGCGCTCGACTGCTCGCCGGCAGCGGCGCGGCGCAGCCTGCACGAGGGACTGACGAAGTTGAGAAAGGAGCTGTCATGACCACGACCACCGAGAAGGCGATCGAGCGCTTCCGCGCGGCTGCCGCCGCCGAGGGGCTACTCGACGTCGCCTACGCGAGCGCTGACTCGCCGTTCGGAACGCTGCTATTGGCGCAGACGCCGCGCGGCCTGGTCCGGGTCGGGCTGCCCAACCAGGACCGCGAGGAGTTGCTCGAGGAGTTGGCGACGAAGGTCTCGCCGCGGGTGCTGGAGGCGCCGGCCCTGCTCGACGAGGCGCGGCGCGAGCTCGACCGCTACTTCGCCGGCGAGCTGCGTGAGTTCGACCTGCCGGTCGACTTCAGCCTCAGCCACGGCTTTCGCCAGCGGGTGCTGCATGGGATCGCCGCGATCCCCTACGGCGAGACCCGCACCTACACCGAGATGGCAACCGGCGCTGGCAACCCGCGCGCGGTGCGCGCCGCCGGCTCGGCCTGCGGCAGCAACCCAACTCCCCTCATCGTCCCCTGCCATCGGGTGCTGCGGCTGAGCGGCGGGCTCGGCGGCTACGCGGGCGGGCTGACGATGAAGGAATCGCTGCTCGAGCTCGAGGGCCAGCATCAGCGCTAGGGCGGGACGCTAAAGCTCGCGCTCCGCGCTCCCGATAGAGGGGCGTGGAGCGCGTCCGCTGGCTACTCACTTTTGTCGCGATCGTCTTCGTCGCCGTACTTGGCGCGATGGGGTCGGTCCACGCAAATGCGGCGTCGAGCGCGCCGCTCGCCGGGGCCTCCGCCGCCGCCGACCCGTTCGGGCTCGACGAAGCCGATGAAGGCGAAGTTGAATTTGCCTGGGACGAAGGGGAAGCGGAAGCCAGCCAAGACGAAGGCGAAGCAGCCGACGAGTGCGAGTTCGCCGACGAAGCCGCGGAAGAAGCCTGCGAAGAAGCGCTCGAAGAACGGGAATTCGAGGAAGCCGAAGCCGAAGCATGCCTGCTCGACAGCGCCGAGGCGACGGTTGCCGCGGTCCCGGGCCGCAACAAGGTTCGACTCACGGTCCGCTACAAGACCTTCGAGCCGAGCGACGTCTCGATCGACCTCGGCCTGCGCGGCGGCAAGGGCGCTCTCGACCTCGGCTCCGATACCGCCCGCTTCGGTCGCTCCGGCACCCTGCACTCGACCGAGACCCTGAGTGAGCCGCAGATGGAGCGAGCGCTGGCGGCGAAGGAGTTCACGGTCGGCCTTTACGCGCTCAACACGCCCGATTTCTGCCGCGAGAACTTCGAGCGCCACCTGACCGCCCGCAAGGGCGCCGGCGCCGGCATGCTGTGGTCCGACCCGAGCGCGCCACGCCGCGCGAAGGCCGCCCGCGCTAAGTCCTAGGGAGCGTCTCCGCCAGCCAGTCCGTCGCTGCCGCGAGCGCCGCTGGGTGAATCGCGTGCGGCGCCGGCGTCTCGACGTACTCGACCTCGATGCCGCCGCGCTCGAGCAGGTCGCAGGCGGCGCGGCCGAACTCGACGCCGATCACCGGGTCGCGGTCGCCATGGCTGACGAGGGCGCGGGTGGCGGTGCGGTCGGCGAGCGAGGGCTCCCAGCCAGGGACCGTCGGCACGAAGCCGCTGAAGGCGAGCACGCCCGCGACCGCCGGCCGGTCGCCGCTCCAGCCGAGTGCATGGCTCATCACCGCACCCATCGAGAAGCCGCCGAGGATGGTCCGCTCGACCCCGACCCCGGTTTCCTCCCAGAGTCGATCGTGGAGGTCCGCGAGCGCGTCGCGAGCGGCGAAGAAGGTCTCAGGGTCGGGGTAGCCGACCCGCGGCACGACGTACCAATGAAAGCCGGGCCAGCCCTCGATCTGCAGCGGTCCGCGCGGCGAGACCACCCGCAGCCGCCGCTCCGGGTCGAGGTGCTCGGCGAGGGCAAGCAGGTCGCGCTCGTTGGTGCCGCGGCCGTGGTGGAGGACGAGCATTCCCTCGGGGTCACCCGCCGCCGGGCGTTCGGCGGTGACGAGCTGCGGGACCGCGGCGCTTGCGTCCATCGCCTAGTTCGCCGAGGCCGCGGCGGTCTTCTCGAGGTAGTCGCGGACGAACCCGTCGATATCGCCGTCGAGCACCCGCTGCACGTCGCCGACCTCGTGCTCGGTGCGGTGGTCCTTGACCATCGTGTAGGGGTGGAGGACGTAGGAGCGGATCTGCGAGCCCCAGGCGACGTCTTTGACCTCGCCGCGCGCTTTCTCCAGCTCTTCGGCGCGTTTGCGCTCCTCGAGCTCGATCAGTTTCGAGCGCAAGAGCTGCATCGCCACCGCTTTGTTCTGGGTCTGCGAGCGCTCGTTCTGGCATTGGACGACGATCCCGGTCGGGAGGTGGGTGATCCGCACCGCCGAGTCGGTCTTGTTGACGTGTTGGCCGCCGGCCCCGGAGGCGCGGTAGGTGTCGATCCGCAGGTCCGACTCGTCGATCTCGACGGCGACGTCGCCTTCGACCAGCGGCCCGACGTCGACCTGGGCGAAGCTGGTGTGACGGCGCGAGGAGGAATCGAAGGGGCTGATCCGGACCAGCCGGTGGACGCCCCGCTCGGCGGCGAAGAGGCCGTAGGCGTTCTCGCCGCGGGCGATGAAGGTCGCCGACTTGAGGCCGGCCTCCTCCCCTGGCGAGGCCTCGGCCATCTCGACCTCGAAGCCGCGCCGTTCGGCCCAGCGCAGGTACATCCGCAGCAGGATCTCGGCCCAGTCCTGCGAGTCGGTGCCGCCGGCGCCGGCGTGAACGGTGACGACCGCGTCGCCGGCGTCGTATTTGCCGCTGAACAGGCGCGCCTCTTCGAGCTCGGCCAGGCGCGACTCGACCGAGCTCAGCTGCGAGTCGAGTTCAGCCGCGATCTCGGCGTCTTCGCCGGCCAGCTCGGCGAGGTCGCCGAGGTCGTTGACGTCCGACTCAAGAGCACGAAACATCTGCAGCCGGCGCTGGGCGCGGGCGTGCACGGCGGAGGTCTTAGCCGCCAGCTCCTGGTCGTCCCAGAAGCCCGGTTTGCCCATCTCCCCCTCGAGGCGCGCCGCCTCGGCCTCTAGCCCCGCCGGGTCAAAGGTAGTCCGAGAGCAGGGACAGCTGCTCGCGGACAGCGGCGAGGCGCGGTGCTACGGCTTCGGTGGGCGCGTCGGCCATGGGCGAAGACTACGGCAGCCCTCACCTCGGGGCGAAGCCCCACTCGCGCAACCCCTCCTCGCGGTCGTCGTAGGGGCGCCAGGAGAGGATCCGGCCGTCGCGCAGCTCGAAAGCCCAGGCCATCGGCTCGGCGCTGGCCAGCTCGCCGCTGTCCTCCCAGTGCCAGCGGCGCTCGATCAGCGCCACCGCGCGTCCCCCTCCCCCGCCTTCGGTGTCGTCCTCGTAGAGCTGCTTGAGCTCGATCTCCTGCTGGACCCCGCCCGGCGCCCGCGTCGCCCACAGGCGCGCTGCCTCGAGGCCCTTGCGCAGCCCCTTCATCGCGTGCAGCTCAACTTCCGGGTCGAGGACGGCGACGAAGGCGTCGAGGTCGCGCTCGTTGAAGGCGCGGATGAACTCGCGGACGGGGTCTGGTCGGACTGGGGTCGGCGGCACGGGCGCCTAGGCGCCGTGGCACTTCTTGTACTTCTTACCGCTACCGCACCAGCAGGGGTCGTTGCGGCCGATTTTGTCGTGCTCGTCCTTGACCACGGTCTCGACTACCTCGGCGCCACCGGCGCCATTCCCCGAGCGGCCGTTGCCCGGGCCGGCCGCCTGGGCGGTGGCGACGTCGACCGCCGCGCCGCCGCCAGCGGCGCCGGCGGCGACCTGTTGCAGCGCCGAGGGCTGCGCCTCGAGCGTGCCGCCTGAGTAGTCGAGCCCATCCGGCTCGGGAGCGCCCGCGGGTGCGCCCCGTGGCTGCCCTTCGGTTTCGACTTCGGCGCGGAAGATCAGTTTCGAGAACTCCTCCCAGATCGAGTGCATCAGGTCCTCGAACATCGAGTAGCCCTCGTTTTTGTAGGCGACGAGGGGGTCGATCTGGGCGAAGCCGCGGAGGTGGATGCCTTCGCGCAAGTAGTCCATATCGAAGAGGTGTTCGCGCCAGCGGTTGTCGATCACCTGCAACAGGATCGAGCGCTCGACGTAGCGCAACAGCTCCTCGCCGAGCTGGTCTTCGCGCTCGTCGTAGGCCTTCATCGCATCCTCGTCGAGCTCTTCTTTGAGGTCGTCGCGGTTGACCGACTCCGGCGCCAGGGTGCCGACCTCGATCGAGACCGGCCAGATCTGGCGCAGCTGGGTCTCCAGCTCGCCGAGGTCCCATTCCTCGAGCAGGTCGTCGGCGGTGTACTCCTCGACCAGCCGCTCGATCACGCCCTCGACTTCGTCGCGGGCGGTCTCCGATATGTCGCGCCCTTCGAGGATCTCGCGGCGATATTTGTAGACCACCCGCCGCTGCTCGTTCATCACGTCGTCGTACTCGAGGACGCGTTTGCGGATCAGGAAGTTCTGTTCCTCGACCTTCTTCTGGGCGTTCTCGACGGTTTTCGTCAGCATCTTTGCTTCGAGCGGGACTTCGGTCCCGTCCTCGTCGACCGGCCCGAGTTTGTCGAGGATTTTGTAGATCCGGTCGCCCGCGAAGAGGCGGATCACGTCGTCTTCGGCGGAGAGGAAGAAGCGCGAAACGCCGGGGTCGCCCTGGCGGCCGGAGCGGCCACGCAGCTGGTTGTCGATCCGCCGCGACTCGTGGCGCTCGGTGCCGCAGATAAAGAGGCCGCCGAGTTCACGCACTTCCTCGGCCTCGGCCTGGCAGCTCGGTCGCAGCTCCTTGGTCTTCGCGGCGAGCGCCTCCTCATAGTCCTCGGAGTCGTGGTTGATCCCCTGCTTTTTCAGCTCGGCGATCGCCAGGTGTTCGGGGTCGCCGCCGAGCTTGATGTCGACACCGCGGCCGGCCATGTTGGTGGCGATCATTACCGCGCCCTTGCGGCCCGCCTGGGCGATCAGCTCGCCCTCTCGTTCGGCGTGCTCGGGTTTGGCGTTGAGGACGACGTGCTGGATACCGTCGCGCTTCAGTGCCTCGGAAATCATCTCCGAGACCTCGACCGAGACGGTGCCGACCAGGATCGGCTGGCCGGCTTCGTGGCGACCGACGATTTCGTCGAGCACCGCTTTCCACTTGCCGTCTTTGGTTTTGAAGATCTGATCGTTGTGGTCTTCGCGGACCATCGGCTGGTTGGTCGGGACCTCGACCACCGGGATTTTGTAGATCTTCATGAACTCGGTCGCCTCGGTGAGGGCGGTACCGGTCATCCCGGAGAGCTTGTCGTAGAGGCGGAAGTAGTTCTGCAGGGTGATCGTCGCCAGGGTCTGGTTCTCCTCGCGGATCGAGACCCCCTCCTTCGCCTCGACCGCCTGGTGCAGGCCCTCCGACCAGCGCCGGCCCTCGAGGATGCGGCCGGTGAACTCGTCGATGATCATCACATCGCCGTCGATCACCGCGTAGTCGTCGTCTTTTCTGTAGAGCGACTCGGCCTTCAGCGACTGCACGAGGTGGTTGACGAGGTTGCCGTGTTCGCCGAGGTAGAGGTTGTCGACGCCGAGGAAGTCCTCGGCTTTTTTGACCCCGGCCTCGGTCGGGGCGACCGTCTTGTGTTTCTCGTCGTACTCGTAGTCGTACTCGGCCTCGGAGGTGTCGCGCGATTCACCCAGGCTTTTCAGTTTCTGTTTGGCCTGCACGCCCACCATCTGCTTGGCCAGTCGAGCGAAGGTGTAGTAGGTCTGGGCGGCCTGTTCGGGGGCGCCGGAGATGATCAAAGGCGTCCGCGCCTCATCGATCAGGATGTTGTCGACCTCGTCCACGATCGCGAAGTCGTGGCCGCGCTGGACGCAGTGCTCGAGCGCCTGCGACATGTTGTCGCGCAAGTAATCGAAGCCGAACTCCGAGTTGGTGCCGTAGGTGACGTCGCAGGCGTATTTACGCTGCCGCGCGGCGTGGTCGTCGGCGTCCTGCAGGGCCGCGACGCTGACCCCGAGAGCCTGGTAGATCGGGCTCATCCATTCGGCGTCGCGGCGAGCCAGGTAGTCGTTGACGGTGACGACGTGGACGCTGCCGCCGGCCAACGTGTTGAGGAAGACCGCCAGGGTCGCGGTCAGGGTCTTGCCCTCGCCGGTTTTCATCTCGGCGATCGCACCGTCGTGGAGGACCATGCCGCCGATCAGCTGGACGTCGTAGTGCCGCTGCCCGATGGTGCGGCGCGAGGCCTCGCGGGTGAGCGCAAAGGCCTCGGGGAGCAGCTCGTCGAGCGACTCGTCGTCGCGGGCCCGCTCGCGCAGGCTGTCGGCCTCCGCGCGCAGTTCCGCGTCCGAGAGAGCCTCCATCTCGGGCTCATAGCGGTTGATCGCCTCGGCGCGCTTCTGGTAGGCCTTGAACTTCCTACCCTCCCCCGCGCGCAGAGCCTTCGTGACTAGGTCCATCGCCGGCATCGACTCAAGGGTAGCGGCCCGTGCCGGGCGGGCAGGGCTTGCCCGAGGCCGCCGCCAGGCGTACCATCGATCCGAAGCTACAAGGAGGCACTCATGCGGATGGAGATTCGAGGTCGGAACGTCGAGATGACGGAGGACCTGCATGAGATGGTGAGGAAGCGGTTCCAACGCCTTGGCAGGCAGGTATCGGACCTGGCGACGCTCGAAGTCGTGCTCTCCGAAGAGCGCAACCCCTCGATCGCCGACAACCAGATCGCCGAGGCGACCTTCCACCTCAAGGGTGTGACGCTGCGAGCCCACGAGTGCTCGCCGACGATGACCCACTCGGTCCACGAACTGGCCGAGGACCTGCGGCGACAGGTGAAGAAACACCGCGACCTGCGCCGCAAGCGGCGCCAGACGCGGAAGCTGGTCGGCCGTTTGCGCGGCAGACCAGCCGAGGTCTAGAGCCCCGCCCGTCGAGGTTGCCTTTTACCGCCATCTGGGCGGCAAACGGCAACCTCGGCGTGTTTAAAGGCGGCGGGCGAAGGTGACGGCGACGACCCTGGCCGCGCCGGCGCCGCGCAGCGCCTGGGCGCAGGCGCTGAGGGTTGCGCCGGTGGTTAGGACATCGTCGACCAGGAGGACGCTGGGCGGCGCCGCCGCTAGCGCCTCGATCCGCGGTGGCCGGCCGAGACGCTCGGCACGGCGGCGACCGACCTGACGACCGCCGCCGCGGCGTCGCAGGCAACAACAAAGCGACGCCTCGAGCCGTTCCGCCAGTGCCCCCGCCAACTCACCGGCCGGGTCGAAGCCGCGGCGGCGCAGCCGCGAGGGGGCCGGCGGCACGGCAACGATGGTGCCGCCCAGCAGGTAGGCCGGCGCCAGCCAGTGGATGCGGTCGGCCATCAGCTCGGCGACCGGCAGCAGGTGGCGGAACTTCAGCGCCGCAACCAGCGAGCGAGCGACTCCTTCGTGTGAGGCCGAAGACCAGACACGATCAAGCCCCGGCGGCCCGGCCCCGAGCAACGGCTCGGCCGCCGCCAATCGCCGCCCACAGCGGCTGCAGAGAACAGCCTGCGGCCGGCAGGTCCGTCCGCAACTGGCGCAGAGCGGCGGCACGACGGCGGCACGGGCGGTCTGCAGCAAATCCATGCCGCGATCGTGCCCACCGCCGGCCCACGCGTGGTGCGCAGATCGTGCTTTCTCTTGCGACGGTTTGCGACGAGATGCGCGCGGGACGGAGCGTTGCGGTAGGGGAGCCGGGTGTCCCTCAGGCGAATTGAGTCGCTCGCCCCTTCGGGGCTCTGCTCCGAGGTTGGTGCCCGCCTGCGGCGGGCAGGAATCAGATTGCATATCGCCGCTTCGCGAACATTCGCCTGAGGGACACCCGGCTCCCCTAATCAGAGCTCCGTCGGATGCCCGAAATTTGGACAGCCCGTCCCTCGGAAGCTCAACACACAGGGGGGTGGGCCAACCCCGTCTTGTCGGGAGCTTCCGAAGGACGGCTCTGGACGTGGCCCTTCCTTTCGGGGATGTCGGCACTCCTCCCCGGGAATGTTCGCGAAGCGGCGATATGCAATCTGTCTCCTGCGCCCCCGCAGGGGGCGCTCCAACATCGGAGCAGAGCTCCCGAAGGGGGCGAGCGACTCAATTCCCGGGGAGGAGTGCCGACAGCCCCGAAGCAACCCGTAGTCCCTATCCGTAAATCTCTAGCCAGCCCAACCAGCGATAGCGCCGATCAACACGGCGCTCGCAGGAATCTCGGCACCCGGCAGAGCAATCACCTCGCGCAACCGACTACCGGCCCCGATCGTCACCCCGTCGCCAATCACCGAGGGGCCGTCGATGCGGACGTCGTCGGCGATCGTGCAGCCAGCGCCGAGCAGGACCGGCCCCTCGAGCTTGCCCTCGGTTGGGGCGTCGCCGCTGCGGTAGCCGTCGACCAGCTTGCCGTCGAGCTCGACCTCGACCGCACCGGAAAGCGCGTCGACGGTGCTGGCGCGCAGCTCGTCGAGGTCACCGATGTCGTTCCAGTAGGCGTCGATCTCGTGCGCGTAGAACGGCACGTCGCCCTCGAGCAGACGCGGGAATACGTCCATCGCCCAGTCGGCGAAGCCCTCTGGGTCGTCGGGCTCGGCGGCCTTGCTGGTGCCGGGTGCCGGGAAGAAGTCGAAGATCTCCTTGCGGAACATGTAGATCCCGCAGTTGGCGAGGTCGGAGAGTGCTTCGCTCGGGTCTGGCTTCTCCTGGAAGCCCTGGATGCGACCGTCGGCGCCGGTGATCGCGACCCCGAACTGGCTGGTGTCGGCGACCCGTTTGGTCGCCAGGGTGGCGATCCCGTCGTGGGCCTCGTGCGCCGCGCGCATCGCCCCCAGGTCGATGTCGGTGAGGGCGTCGCCGGAAATGACGAGAAACGAGTCGCCGAGGAACTGGCGCACGTTGCGAACCCCTCCCGAGGTCCCGAGCAGCTGCTCCTCGCAGCGAGTAGGTCAGCGCCAGCCCGTAATCGGACCCGTCGCCGAAGCGCTCTTCGATCAGCTCCGGGAACCAGTGCAGGTTGGCGACCACCTCGCCGAACCCGTGTTTGGCCAGCAGCAGCAGGATGTGCTCCATCACCGGCCGGTTGGCAACCGGAACCATCGGCTTCGGCATCGTGTAGGTGATCGGCCGCAGGCGCGTGCCAAGGCCGGCGGCGAGGACCATTGCGCGCATCAGCGGGGACGCTACCGAACCAGCCGCTCCCCTAGCGCGGCGATCAACCGAGCGCCTGCTTGAGCCAGTCGAGTGCCTCGACCTTAAGCGGGTCGACGCCGCGGCGGCTGGCCAGCTCAAGCGAGACGAGGTCGCCAAGCATCGTCGTCCACAGCAGGCGCGCAGTCGGCGTCTCCCCTGCGGTCTCGATCCGCAGCGCCAGGGCCCCCGCTTCGCTGATCACCTCGGCAGTCAGCCGGAAGCGCTCCTCTACCCGCGGGTGGGCGTCGCGGTCCTCGAGGAAGACCGCGGCCAGCGAATGCTCGCGGGCCGGGGCCTCCCAGCCGCAGATGTCGTTGTGGTCTGCCTCCGGCAGCTCGAGGAAGTAGGCCGGCAGCTTCGCGTTCTCGTTGACCTGCGTCTTCCAGCGGCGGGCGACCGGTGCGGTCAGCTCGGCGCCGTAGACGACCGGCACCTTGCCCTCGAGCTGAGCGGCGATCTCGGCCGCCTGGTGCTTCAGCTGCTCGCGTTCGGCGGCGAGGAAGTCGGCGGCGCCCTCGATCTCGGCCGCGATCCGCGGCGCAACGCCGACCAGCGCCGCCACCTCGGCGGCCACGGTGAAGAAGTAGGCGACGGCGGCGCGCGGCTGGAAGATCCCGGGCAGGCCGATGACCGGGACACTGGCCTCGCGCGCCTCGTCGACCAGCGTGCCGCCGGTGCTGGCGACCAGCCGCGGCGCGCCGAGCTCGCCGGCGGCGCGGAAGCAAGCGATCGTCTCCTCGGTATTGCCCGAGTAGCTGCAGCAGAGGACCGTCCAGCGGTCGCTCAACCAGCTCGGCAGCGTGTAGCCGCGGCCGACCACCAGCGGCCGCGTCAGCCGCGGGCCGAGCGCCGCGGCGGCAAGCTCGCCGCCGATCGCCGAGCCGCCCATCCCGCAGATCAGCAACCCCTCAGCCTCGGCCGAGCTCGAGCCGTGCCGACTCGACCCGCCAAAGGGCGTCGCGAAGCTGGTCTGGGATGCCGAGGACGTCGTCGATCATGGTGGCGTCAAGTCTGGGCGGGAACTCTTTCATCCCTGCCTACTACCGCGCCACTCAGCACCGCGCCGGCCTCGGCGGCGGCCCGCGGCGCGAGGATCGAATCGCTCACCCGGGCGCCTTCGCCGACCGAGCTGTGGGAGAGCAGAACCGAGCCGGCCACCGCGGCCCCAGGGCCGACCCGGCAGCCGGCAGCAACCACAGCCCGCGGCCCGACCTCGGCCCCGGCGGCGATCTCCGACTCGGGATGGACGAACATGCCGGGCGCAGTCGGCCGCACCCGCGTCGCCACCCTCCCCTCGAGGATGTCCCAGGTCGCCTGCAGGTAGCGGTCCGGCGTCCCGAAGTCCATCCAGTAGCCGTCTAGCGGCAGTGCGTAGAGACCCGCGCCGATCAGCTGCGGGAAGATCTCGCGCTCGATCGAGACCTGCTCGCCGGGCGGGATCAGCTCGAGCAGCGAGCGCTCGAGCACGTAGGCGCCGGCGTTGATCGCGCCGGGCGCCACCTCCCCAGTCTTCTCGCGGAACTCGGCCACAGCGCCGTCGGGCCCAGTGGTAACCAGCCCGTAGTGGGATGCGTCATCGACCTGGTAGAGCGCGATGCTGGCCCGCGCCCGACGCTGCTCGTGACTGCGCAACAGGGCGCTCAGGTCGAGATCGGCGAGAACGTCGCCGTTGAGCGCCAGGAAGCGATCACCGAGGCGGTCGCCGAGCGCGTCGGCGGCAAAACGGATCGCGCCGGCGGTGCCGCGCGGCTCCGGCTCAACCACGTAGGTAAGACGCACGCCTTCGTGCTCGTGCTCACCGAGCTCGGCCCGCAGCACGTCTGGCAGGAAGCCGCAGGCGAGAACGATCTCATCGACCCCATGGCCCGCCAGCCACTCGACCACGTAAGCGAGGAAGGGCCGGTCGACCAGCGTTAGCGCCGGCTTCGGGACGTGCGCGGTCAGCGGCCGCAGCCGCGTGCCTTCGCCACCAACTAGTACAACCGCCTGCATGGGCGGAGGACCTTATCCAGCGCCGGCTAGGAGAGTGAGCCGGCTTTGTCGGATGCGACCGAGCGCCCGATGCCCTCGTACTCGAACCCGGCGTCGACAAGCTTCTGTGGGTCGAGGAAGTTGCGGCCGTCAACCACGAACGGGCGCGCCATCCGCGACGCCGCCTCGGCCCAGTCGAGCTCGGCGAACTCGCTCCACTCGGTGACCAGCACGGCGGCGTCGGCGCCAGCCAGCGCCTCCTGGGCCGAGCCGACCATCTCGACCGAGCTGAGCAGTTCCGAGGCGCGCTCGCGGGCGACCGGGTCGTAGGCAACGACCTCCGCCCCCTCGCCCTGCAGCCGCGCCGCCAGCACCAGGCTCGAGGCCTCGCGCATATCGTCGGTGTCGGGCTTGAAGGCGAGCCCGAGCAGCGCGATCCGCTTGCCGAGCAGCGAGCCGAGGTGCTTCTCGAGCTTGCCGACGACGCGCCGCTTCTGCAGCTCGTTGACCTCGATCACCGAGGTCAGCAGCTGGAAGTGGTAGCCGGTGTTGCCGGCCAGCATCTTCAGGGCGCTGACGTCCTTGGGGAAGCACGAGCCGCCGTAGCCGATCCCGGCCCGCAGGAAAGAGTGGCCGATCCGCTCGTCGAGGCCCATCCCGGCGGCGACCTGGCCGACGTCGGCGCCGACCTCCTCGCAGACGTTGGCGATCTCGTTGATGAACGAGATCTTGGTCGCCAGGAAGGCGTTGGAGGCGAGCTTGATCATCTCGGCGCTGGCGACGTCGGTGCGGAGGATCTCGCCGCCGAGCGGCTCGTACAGCGCCGCCACCGCGTCGGCCGACTCCTCGTTGCCCGGGTCGGCGCCGACCACCACCCGGTCGGGGTGCATGAAGTCCTTGACCGCGGTCCCCTCCTTCAAGAACTCGGGGCAGGAGACGTAGGCGAGGCCGGGCATGTCGCGGCGGATCGAGGCGCCGGTCCCGGCCGGGACGGTGCTCTTCATGATCAGCACGTGGCTGCCGTCATCGGGGAGCTCCTCGACCACGGCGCGGACCCGCGAAAGGTCGGCGTCGCCGGAGTAGGTCGGCGGCGTGTCGACGCAGACGAACAGCAGCTTGGCGCCAGCCAACAGCTCAGCCATGTCGGTGGTGAAAATGATCCGCTCGGCGTTGCGCTGGATCAGCTCGGGCAGTCCTGGCTCGTGGATCGTCACCTCGCCGCGTGAGAGCGACTCGACCTTCTCCGGCAGGATGTCGCGGGCGATCACCGGATGGCCGAGCTCCGCGAAGCAGGCAGCGGTGACCAGGCCGACCCAACCGACTCCGATCACGCCGACGGGGGTCTGGCGGTCCTCGCTCATCTGTTCTTTCCTCCGATTTTCGGTTTCTTGCGCTCCGGCACGATCACCTTCGCCGACTTGGCGATGCCAATCATCTGGTCGTTCGTAAGAGAGTCACTGAGGCTGTTGGAGATCCAGTAGGTGCTTTCGCCGCGGTGCCAGGCAACCAGCGTCACCTTGCCGGCGCTCGAGTAGATGTCGTACTCGCGACCGTGCAGCTCCCGGGTTTCGGTCGGATCGCTGAGGATCGGCGGGTCTTCCCAGCCGCGGATCCCCTGGATGCCGAAATAGGCAGTTTCGTATTCGGGCTGGAAGGCGGCGACCATCCGGTAGGCGGCGTGGCGCTCCTTGTCCTTGTCCTTGAGGTGGTAGACACGCGGATCGACGACGCGTTCGTAGGGGTTCGATTCGACGAAAGCGCCGCCCGGCGGCAGCCGCGTCGGGTAGAAAACGGGGAAGCCGCCCCCAACCTTGCGGGCGACGATCTTGGCCTCGGCGTAACCCGTTTCGGCGGCCGGCACCAGTTCGTCGTCCCTTGACTCCTGGAATTCGACCTTCGGCTTCTTCTTTTCCTTCTTTTCCGACTTCTTCGACTTGTTGTTGCTTGCCTTCGCTGCCTTCTTCTTCGCCCTTTCTTTCGCCAGGACTCGTTCCGGCTTCTTCGCGTCCGGTCCGGTCTGGCCGAGGAATTCCCGCACCGCGCCGTCGATCGCCGGTCGCGAGGCGTAGACGAAGCTGGGGCCGAGTTCGGCCGGGAAGTGGACCTCGTTCAGTTCCGAGCTGCGCGATTCGATCGCCAGGTCGATCAGCCGCAGCAGGGTCTTGACACTGCCGATGTCGGAGGTGGTGTAGTCGGTGAAGATTTCGGTCAGCTTCTCCTGGTCGTTGAGCAGGGTGCCGAGGCCGATCTGGTTGCGGGCCTGGCTCATGAAGTCCTGCTGCCGGGCAGAGCGGACGATGTCGGTGTCGGTGTGTCGGTAGCGCACGTACTGCAGGGCTTTCTTGCCGCAGAGCTTCTGGTACCCAGGCTGGATGTTGATTTCCGCGTACTGCTCCTCCGCCGATAACCCTTCGTTCGAGTGGTAGTAGCGGCGGTCGACATCGACGTAGACGCAACCAATTGCGTCGACCGCCCGGACGAAGCCGAGGAAGTCGATATTCACCACGTGGTGGATCTTCAGACCGGTTAGTTCCTTGACCACCTGCACCGTCAGCTTCGGACCGCCGTAGCTATAGGCTTCGTTGAACTTTGCGGTCCCGACGTTGGGGATTTCAACCTTCAGGTCGCGGGGGATCGAGAGCACCGAGATCAGCCCCTTTTCGGGGTCGAGCCGGAGCAGCATCGTGGTGTCGGAGCGGCCCGGGTCTTCGGCGAATTCGGCGCCGGCCCGTTTGTCCGAACCGAGCAAGAGGATCGTCTCGGGTCCGCCGCCGTCGACGTCGGCGAGCAAGTCATCGACTTCGTTGCTGAGGTGCTCGCTGTTGTGTCGCAGTTCGGCGGCGACGTCGCCGAGGAAGAGAAGGACGCTGCTGGCGGTCGCGGCAGCGGCGACGGCGACGATCAGCAGGGCGGCGAGGCTGAAGCGCCACCAGTAGCGCTTCCGCTTCGGCGGCTTGGTGCCGTCCCCCTCCGGTGGCGGCTTGCGCGCCGACCAGCCCGAACTGATCCGGTTGATCGGCTGGGTGTTGTCGCCGGTGGTTTCGCCGTGACTACTCATCGGCCCTCCCCGAGAGCGAGCGAAGGAACGATTCGAGTGCCTGCCGGTAGGTCTCGAGCGAGCTCACCGAGACCCACTCCCCCGGCCCGTGGTGACCGGCGCCGATCGGCCCGAACTCCACCGCCGGCACCCCCACCCGCAGGAAGGAGACGGCATCGGAGGCGCCGTCGCGACCGACGCTCATCGGCTCGCCGTCGTGGTGGGTGGCGGTTGCATCGCGCAGCGCCTGGACGAAGGGCGAGTCGCGGCTGACCATCGCCGGCGGCCGGGTCAGAAGCTCGGTTGCCTCGACCCCGTCGATCCCGCGCACGGCAGCGAGAATTGCGTCGGGGTCCTGGCCCGGCAGGTAGCGGATGTCGACGTCGATGACGCATCGGTCGGGGACCTTGTTGAGCGCATCGCCGCCCCAGATCCTCCCCAGGTTGATCGAAGGGCGGTCGAACAGCTCAGAGCTGTGACGGGCAAACGGTAGCGACTCGATACTGCGGAAAACGTCGATCGCGTTCAGAACGGCGTTGTCGCCCAGCCACGGCGTGGCGCCGTGGGCCGCGGTGCCGGCCACCTCCAGCCGCATCGCCAGCACTCCCTTCGCCTCGACCCCGATGTGGAGATCGGTCGGCTCGCCGGTGATCGCGAAGTCGCCGAGGAAGCCGGAGTCGACGAGGTGATCACAGCCGCGCTCGTCGCCCTCCTCGGACTCCTCGTCGCCAACCACCGCCAGCCGCACCCGCACCTGGTCCTGCTCGCGCATCGCCGCGGTGACGGTCAACATCGCCGCCAGCGCGCCCTTCATATCGTAGGCGCCGCGCCCGTAGAGCCGATCCCCGTCGAGCCGCGGCTCGAACTGCTCGGCCCGGCCCGGGACGACGTCCAGATGTCCCTCGAGGACCACCGTCGGCGCGCCGTCGGCTGCCCCGACCTCGGCGGTCAGCACGGGCAGCCCGTGGACCTCGGCCCGGCTGGCCTCGATTCCTCGAGCCTCCAACCAGCCCTTGACGAAGCCGGCGGCCTCCCAGACGGTCTCGGGCTCGCAGGTCTCGTAGGAGATCAGGTGCTCGGTGAGTGCGACTAGTTCGGGGTTCATGGGTGAGGGTTCGGGGCGGGGATGTCGGGTGTCCCTCGCGGGAATTGAGTCGCTCGCCCTTCGGGCTCTGCTCCGATGTTGGTGCCCGCCTGCGGCGGGCAGGAATCAGATTGCATATCGCGGCCTGCGGCCAACATTCCCGCGAGGGACACCCGACATCCCCGCCCCAAGCGAGCCCCGACAACCGAAATCGCGGTGGGACCAATGCTTGGATTCCGAACCCCCGCCACGCTCACGAAGCTTCCAACCCAAGGGTGGGTTCCCTGCTTCGGTCTAACGGAAGCTCCCCGAAGCCTTGGCCGTAGCTCGGCGAGGGTTCCGGGCGGGGGTGTGGGTGTCCCTCCGAACGTTTTGCGATTGAGGCCCGGAGCTCGAAAGAGGCGCCAGCCGAATTCTCCACACGCCGACAGATCGAGAGAGGAGGGACACCCACACCCCCGCCCCCGCAAAGCTTGCGAACCCTCGGCCGTCCCGAGAATTCTCATCCCTGCGCTATAGCCAGAAACGCTTCCGCCCGATCCCGATCTTTCTGCGCCCGCGCAAACTCAGCCGATTCCTCGTCACTCTCGCTCAACCGCTGTTCCGCGTCACTCAGCTGTTCTTTCAACGCGCCCGCGTCCAGGTCCTCCGGCGCAATTGCCTCCTCGACCAGGAGCCGTGCCCGGTTGCCGAAGACCTGCAGCCAGCCGTGCGCCTGCGCGTAGCGTTTCGTCTCCGAATCGGAGACTTTGAGACGCAGCTCGGTCGGGCGCAGCGCGGCGAGCACCGGGGCGTGGTTCGCCAGGATGCCGATTTCGCCGACCTCGGTCCGGGTCGAGACCATCCGCACTTCCCCCTCGAAGACCTCCCCCTCCGGGGTCAGGACCTCGACGTCGATCATGTGCTCGGCGGCCACGTCTTGCCTCAGGCTGCGGCTTTGGCGTTCTCGGTGACCTGGTCGATGCCGCCCTGCATGTAGAAGGCGCCCTCGGTCAGCTCGTCGTGCTCGCCGTCGAGGATCTCGCGGAAGCCGCGGACGGTGTCGGCGACCGGCACGTACTCGCCGCTGCGGCCGGTGAACTGTTCGGCGACGAAGAACGGCTGCGAGAGGAAGCGCTCGATCTTGCGGGCCCGGGAGACCGTCTGCCGGTCCTCGTCGGAGAGCTCGTCGATGCCAAGGATGGCGATGATGTCCTGCAGCTCCTTGTAGCGCTGCAGCACCTCCTGGACCTCGGTCGCGGTGCGGTAGTGCTCGTCACCGACGACGTCGGGCTTGAGGATCGTCGAGGTCGAGTCGAGCGGGTCGACCGCCGGGTAGATCCCTTTCTCGGAGATCGCCCGCGAGAGCGCCGTGGTCGCGTTCAAGTGGGCGAACACCGAGGCCGGAGCCGGGTCGGTGTAGTCGTCCGCCGGCACGTAGACCGCCTGGATCGAGGTGACGGAGCCGCGATCGGTCGAGGTGATCCGCTCCTGCAGGCCGCCCATCTCGGTCTCCAGCGTCGGCTGGTAACCGACCGCCGAAGGCATCCGCCCGAGCAGCGCCGAGACCTCGGAGCCGGCCTGGACGAAGCGGAAGATGTTGTCGATGAAGAGCAGCACGTCCTGGCCGCCCTGCTCGCGGTAGTACTCGGCCATCGTCAGCCCGGAGAGGGCGACGCGCAGACGGGCGCCCGGGGGCTCGTTCATCTG
Source organism: uncultured Actinomycetes bacterium (assembly GCA_963729055.1). Lineage (GTDB taxonomy): Bacteria > Actinomycetota > Thermoleophilia > Solirubrobacterales > 70-9 > VAYN01. Next base: position 1,044,488 of record CAVSMQ010000010.1, read on the forward strand.
GCCGAAGACCAGCATCGTTTTGTCGATCACGCCGCTTTCTTTCATCTCGAGCCAGAGGTCGTTGCCCTCGCGCGAGCGCTCGCCGACGCCGACGAAGGCGGAGAGGCCCTCGTGCTCCTCGGCGATGTTGCGGATCAGCTCCTGGATCAGCACGGTCTTGCCGACCCCGGCACCGCCGAACAGCCCGACCTTGCCGCCTTTCGCGTACGGCGCCAGCAGGTCGATGACCTTGATCCCGGTCTCGAGGATCTCCTGGGTCGGGGTCAGGTCGGAGGCCTTCGGCGCGGGACGGTGGATCGGCCAGCGCTCGACGTCGTCCGGCAACTCCTCGCCGTTGTCGATCGGGTCGCCGAGCAGGTTGAAGATGCGGCCGAGGGTGACGTCGCCGACCGGCACCGTGATCGGGTTGCCGGTGTCGATCACGCGGTCGCCGCGCTGAATCCCGTCGGTCGCGTCCATCGCCACCGCGCGGACGCGGTCGTCGCCGAGGTGCTGCTGCACCTCGCAGACCAGCTGGGTCGGTTCGCCGTCGCCGTCGCCACCACCGGTTTCGATCGTCACCGCCGAGTAGATCTCGGGGAGCGTGTCGGGGAAGACCGCGTCGACGACGACGCCGGTGACCTGCTCGACGCTCCCGATGTTGGTGCCGTTGCCGTTTCCGTTGCTCTCAGCCATTGCTTCCTTTTTTCTTGGTCTTCGAAGTTCCGGGTCTTGCAGTCTCTGGTGAGGTGGGGGTCAGCTCAGCGCCTCGGCGCCGCCGACCACCTCGAGGATCTCCTGGGTGATTTCCGCCTGGCGGGCGCGGTTCATCTCCAGGGTCAGGTCGTCCATTATCGATTCGGCGTTCTCCGCCGCATTGCGCATCGCCGTCATCCGCGCCCCGAGCTCCGAGGCCGCCGACTCGAGCAGCGCCCGGTAGACGGAGATCGTCACGTACTCGGGGATCAACCGGGACAGCAGCTCTTCGGCTTCAGGCTCGAAGAACCACTCCGAACGCGACTGCCGCTCCTCCGCCTCGTTGGCCGGAGCCTCGTCAGCGGCCACCTCGTCCTCGTCGGCGCCCTCGCCGGTCACCTGCGCCTGCTGCAGTGGCAGCAGCGTCTGCTTCCAGACGTACTGGGTCAGCGGCGAGACGAAGCGGTTGAAGATCATTTCGACCCGGTCGACTTCGCCGTCGACGTAGCGGGCGGTCATCTCCTCGCCGATCTTGCGGGCGTCGGCGAACGAGGGCCGGTCGGTGAAGCCGGTGTAGGCGCCGGCGACGTCCTCTTTGCGGAAGGTCAGCGCCGAGACGCCCTTTTTGCCGACCACCGAGTAGGAGGCCTTGGCGCCGTCCTCGCGGACCTGGCGGCCGGTCCGCATCCCTTCGCGGATGATGTTGCTGTTGAAGGCGCCAGCGAGGCCGCGGTCACCGGTGACGAGGACGACGCCGACCGTCTCGACGTTCTCGCGCTCCTCCATCACCGGCACGCGCGGGATCGAGCCGGCGTGGGCGGCGGCGGTGCGGGTCAGTTTGCGAATGCCCTCGGAGTAGGGCCGCAGGTCCTCGATCCGCTGTTCGGCGCGGCGCAGGCGGGCGGCCGCGACCATCTCCATCGCGCGCGTGATCTTGTTGATGTTTTTGATCGACGCAATGCGACTTTTGACTTCCTTCTGCGAGGCCATGTCGGTCTCCCCCGGCCCTGGCTAGGCCGGCGTTGCCTCTTTGTCGTCGGCAGCGTCGCCGCCGTCGGAGTCGCCGCCATCCGAGTCGTCACCGTTGGAGTTGTCACCCTCGGAGCCGCCGCCCTCGGAGCCTTGCCCGCCATCGCTCGCGGTGCGAGCCGGGGCCTGGCGCTCCTCCTCCGACTTGACTCGGTCGGACTCGCCCTCCTCGAGCGGCTGCCCGTCCTTGTCGAAGTCGGCGCCGAAGTCATCGACGAAGTCGGCGATCGCCCCTCCGAGCTCCTTCTCGTCCTCATCTTCGAGCTTGCCGGACTCTTCAATCCTCTTCAAAAGCTCTGATTTCTCGGAGTGCAGCCGGACGCGCAGGTCGGCGAGGAACTCGCCGACGCGCTCGACTTTGATCCGGTCCAGGTAGCCGCCGGTGCCGGAGTAGATCGAGGCCACCTGGTCGGCGATCGAAAGCGGTTCGCGCTCTTTCTGTTTCAGCAGCTCGACCAGCCGTTCGCCGCGGGTCAGCGCTTTCTGCGTCTCCGGGTCAAGCTCGGAGCCGAACTGGGCGAAGGCCTCGAGGTCGCGGTACTGGGAGAGGTCGAGGCGCAGTTTCCCGGCGACCTTCTTCATCGCCTTGGTCTGCGCGTTGCCGCCCACCCGGGAGACCGAGATGCCGACGTTGATCGCTGGCCGGACGCCAGAGAAGAAGAGGTCGGACTCGAGGAAGATCTGACCGTCGGTGATCGAGATCACGTTGGTCGGGATGTAGGCGGAGACGTCGGAAGCCTGGGTCTCGATGATCGGCAGCGCCGTCAGCGAGCCGCCGCCGAGCTCGTCGTTCAGTTTCACCGCCCGCTCGAGCAGGCGCGAGTGCAGGTAGAAGACGTCACCCGGGTAGGCCTCGCGACCCGGTGGGCGCCGCAGCAAGAGCGACATTTGGCGGTACGCCGAGGCGTGCTTGGTGAGGTCGTCGTAGACGCAGAGGGCGGCTTTGCCGTTGTAGAGGAAGTGCTCGCCCATTGCGCAACCGGCGTAGGGGGCGATGTACTTGATCGGCGCCGCCTCGTCGGCCGGGGCGGCGACGATGATCGTGTTCTCCATCGCCCCGTTTTCCTCCAGCGTCTCTTTCAGCTGGACGACGGTGGACATCCGCTGCCCGATCGCGACGTAGATGCAGACCAGGTCCTTGTCCTTGTTGTTGATGATGGTGTCGATCGCGATCGCCGTCTTACCGGTCTGGCGGTCGCCGATGATCAGCTCTCGCTGGCCGCGGCCGATCGGGATCATTCCGTCGATCGCCATCAGCCCGGTCTGGACCGGTTCCTCGACCGGCTGCCGTTCGACCACGCCGGGGGCTTTGAACTCGGCCGGGCGGGTCTCGGTGGTGTTGATGTCGCCGCGGTTGTCGAGCGGGCGGCCGAGCGGGTCGACCATGCGGCCGAGCAGCTCCTCGCCGACTGGGATCTCGAGCAGGTGGCCGGTGCGTTTGACCGTGTCGCCCTCGACGATCTTTTCCCACTCGCCGAACAGCACGACGCCGACGTTGTCGGCCTCGAGGTTCAGCGCCAGGCCGGTGACCCCGTGGGGCAGGTCGAGCATCTCCAGCGCCATGCAGTTGTCGAGGCCGTGCACGCGCGCGATCCCGTCGGCCACCGAGAGGACGGTGCCCACCTCCGAGAGGTCGGCAGAGTCGGTCTCCAGGCCCTCGATCCGCTCGCGCAGAATGCTTGCGATCTCGTCTGGCTTGATCTCCATGTCTTTATTCCAATTCCCTCTAGTGCGCCGCGCTGGCGACGCTCTTTCGCAATTTCTCCAGGCGAGTGCGGATGCTCGCGTCAAGGACCATGTTGCCGACCTGCAAAACGATGCCGCCGAGGAGTCGAGTCGTCGACCTTGCTGGAGAGCTCGACCTGCTCGCCGGTCTGGCGTTCTACCTCGGTGCCGATTTTCTTTACCACCGCTTCGTCCAGCTCGACGGCGCTGATGACGGTTACGTCGATGCGCTTGTTCTCGTGTTTCCAGAGCTCGTCGAGCTGGCGCCGGATGCGGAAGATCTCCGGCATCCGGCCTTTCTCGATCAGCAGCTCGAGGAAGTTGGTGAGCTCCGGCTCGGCCCCCGAGATCGACCGCTCCAGTCCTTTCTTCTTCTCCTGAGAAGAGAGATAGGGGCTGAAGAGGAAGACCTGCAGGTCGTGGTTGCGATCGACCGCGTCGGCGAACTGGGCGAGCTGCGACTGCAGCGCGTCCAGAGTGCCTTTGTCTTTGCCGGCCTCGAAGAGGGCCTCGGCGTATACGCGGGCGACGTCGGGCATTACTCGCAGGCTCCCCTAGTTCTCCGAGGGCGCCAGGCGCGAGAAGTCAACCTCGGCCAGCGCCTCCTCGACCAGTCGTTTCTGGTCGTCGGCGGTGAGCGATTTGCGGGTCACTTTCTCGGTCGCGAGAACCGTCAGGTCGGCAACCTCTTTGCGGATCTGCTCGAGCGAGCGGCGCGTCTCCGCCTCGATGTCGCGTTTCGCCGCGTTGACCAGCTCCTCGCGTTTCTCCTTGCCCTCGGTGACCGCCTCATGCTCGGCCACCTCAGCGGCTTTGCGGGCGCGGGCCATGATGTCGTCGGCCTGCTCGCGGGCCTCGGCGAGGCGGGCGCGGTACTCGGCCAGCAGCTCGTCCGATTCCCGCCGCTGCCGTTCCGCCGACTCGATCGACTCGGAGATCACTTTCGCCCGTTTGTCCAGCGCCTCCTGGATTTTCGGGAAGGCGACCTTGCTGAGGACCCACATCGTCACTAGGAACAGGACCAGGGTCCAGATCATCAGGCCGATGCCCGGCGAGACGAGGAAGTTGCCGCTTTCCTCGCCGCCGCCCTCCGCCGCGAGCGGGATCGCCGCTATGTAGCCGAGCAGCTCCATCGTCCTACGAGAGGAAGAAGGCGATCAGGCCGAAGATGAAGGTGTAGAAGGCGACCGCCTCGGTCAGCGCGAAGCCGAGCCAGCGGATGCTTTCCAGCTCGCTTTTCATCTCTGGCTGGCGGGCGACCGACTCGATCTCCTTACCGAAGATGAAGCCGACGCCGATGCCGGCGCCGATCGAGCCGAGACCTGCTCCGACGCCGAGCGCAATCGCTTTACCGGCGCCTTTGACACCTTCATCGGTGACCTCGGCGATCGGTAGGGACGTGAGATCCATCGAGTTGACTCCTTTTCCTGGTTCTAGTGACTGGCGGAGGTGGCTCCGCCGATGTAGATAGCGCTTAGCGTCGCGAAGATGAAGGCCTGCAGGGTTGCGACAAGCCCCACCTCGAAGATGAAGAAGGCGAATGCGAGCGGGAAGGTGAGCGCGCCCAAGGCCGCTATCCCGAGCAGCACCGCCAGCCCGCCACCCATGAAGAGCAGCAGCAGGTGGCCGGCGAGGATGTTGGCGAAAAGTCGGACGGAGAGCGAGATCAGCCGCACGAAGTGGGAGATCACCTCGATCACGAAGATCGCGCCGCGGCCGATCGGGCTCATGTTCTCGAGGCCCGGGGGCAGCCAACTCTTGAAGTAGGGGACGAAGCCCTTGGTGCGGATCCCCTCGACGTGGTAGCTGAGCCAGACGACGAGGGTGAGGACCAGCGGGATCGCCAGGTTGGCGGTCGCGGCGTAGATCGCGAAGGAGGGGATTTCGAGCCCGAAGAGGTCGAAGGTGTGCTCGGTATTGGTCGGCAACGGTATGAAGCCGATCATGTTCGAGAACCAGATCCAGAAGAAGAGGGTGGCGATGAAGGGGAACCATTTCGCCGCCAGCTTGCCGTCGAGGCTGCCGCCGGTGATCGTGTTTTTGGTCAGGTCGTAAGCGACCTCGACCCCGGTCTGAACCCGGTTCGGTTTCTGCTGCATCCGCTTCGCGATCCAGACCATCGCGAAGATCGTTAGGCCGCTAGCGAGGAAGAGGTAGAGGACGGCCTTATTGATGCTGAGGTCGAGGCTGCCGACGTGCAGCGAGACCCACGGTTCGAGTTTGAACTCGTTCTGCGGTTTGAAGGCTTCGTTCTTGCCGTCGTTACCGAAGATCAGGAACAGGAGGATGAAAATGGCGAAGAAAGCGCCGAATCCGATCCAGAGCTTGGCTTTGCTGCTGAGGCCGCCGCTCTTCGGCGCCTCGGGCGTGCCCCCGGTGGCCGGGTCGGCGACAGCCGAGCTCACGCGACCCTCCCGCTGGCGCGGCGGCCGGCGCCTTCCTTGAACAGGTAGCGGTAGGCCTGGGCCGCCATCGAGATCGTGAAGAGGACGAGCAGCAGGACGGCAGCGGCGAGGCCGGCATCCTTGTCGACCGCGAGGCCGACGACGAGGACGACCGCGGCAATTAGCCAGACGCGGCCGAGGCCGGTTCCGGCTGCGATGCCCATCGCCCGCTGGCGCTCACCGTGGGAGAGCTCCTCTTTGACCTGGCGCGCCGCCAGCGACTGGACACCGCGCTGGAAGAGCCAGACGGCTGCAGCGACCGCGTAACCGAGCATCGGGAAACCCCCGAGCAGAAAAATCGGCAGCGCGAGGGCTAGCGCAATGAGGTCGACGTACTTGGGAGGAGACATGAATTACTCCCGTCTCGCGGGGCGGAGCGGGAGCAGCCGCGACTATATCCGAAAGGGCCCGAGAATGGCTTGCTGATGCGGATTGTGAGGGTTGACACTACCTTTGGCGGTGCGAGGGAGGGGTGTCGGGGTGCCTCCCCAAAACGCTCGCTTCGCTCGCTTGAGTGTTTTGGGGAGGCACCCCGACACCCCTCCCCCACGAAAGGTCTGGGCCCCACCCGTTTGCTTTAAAAGCTGACAAGGGACCAAAGTTTGTCGTAGTTCGCTGGGGCTGTTCCTTTTGTCGGGATGGCCGACAAAAAGAACAGCTCGGCGGCGACACGAAAGCCACACCGGGCGCTTTGCTCGCCGCCAGCTCATCGGATTCAGCCACCCAGCCCCCGTCCCTCACAAGCTCAAAGAGAGATGGGGTGGGTTGACCCTTGCCCGGACCGGTTTCGTTGGGCGAGTGTCGGTATCACCCTCTGAAAACACTCAAGCGGAGCCGAAGGCGGAGCGTTTTCAGAGGGTGATGCCGGCGATCGCCCCCGCCAAACCCTGATCCCTACTTCGGCGCCGCCTCGACCGAATCGAACTCCCCCGTTTCCGGATCCACCGCCGGAAACGTCCCGGTCTCAAGCTCCCTCTCCACCGCGCTGTCGACCTCCTCGGGCTCCGGCTCCGGCCGCCCGACCGCGCGCCGTAGGGTCACCAGTTGGCGCAGCCGCGCCTGGCGCAGCTTGAGGATCTCGAGCACCGAGACGAGGTAGAAGCTGGCGGCGATCGCGAGCAGGAAGCAGACGCCGATCACCGCGGTCCAGAAGGCGTTGAAGTGGCCGTGGTCGTCGCTGTAGGGGACGAAGCGCAGGGCCAGCGCCAGCGCCGCCATCACCATCGTCCAGCCGTAGAGGTAGAGCAGCGTTCGGCGCTGTGAGAAGCCGATGTCGGCCATCCGGTGGTGGAAATGCCAGCGGTCGGCTTTGTAGATCGGGCGGCGGTATTTGAGCCGCTTGGCGACAACGAAGCCGGTGTCGAGGATCGGCACCGCGAGAATGATCAGCGGCAGGAACAAGGCGACGACGGCGTTCGTCTTCAGCGCGCCCTGGACGGCGACCGCGCCGAGCAGGTAGCCGAGCAGGTTGGAGCCGGTGTCGCCCATGAAGGTGCGGGCTGGCGGGAAGCCGTGGCGGAGGAACCCGAGCGAGGCGCCGGCGGTCAGCGCCGCCAGCACCCCGGCGGCGGTGCGGTCGAGCGAGAGGGCGATGATCGCCAGAGTCAGGGCGGAGATCACGCAGACGCCGGCGGCGAGGCCGTCGACACCATCGATCAGGTTGATCACGTTGATCACGGCGACGATCCCGACCACCGTCATCACGTCGCCGAGGTCGATCGCGCCGCCGCCGGGAAGGCCCAGCAGTTCGACGCTTTCCGGGGCGAGGCGGCCAAGGAAGGGGAAGGTGAAGTTTTCGATCGTCACCCCGGCCGCGACCGGGATCGCCACCGCCGCCGCCTGGCCGAGCAGCTTCGGCGCCGCCGGCAGGTCGAAGATGTCGTCAATGACGCCGATCAGGGTGATCGCCACCGCCCCGTAGAGGATCGCCCGGCTCTGATCGTCGGCGGGCAGCCAGATCAGGCCGGCGGCGAGGGCGCCGGCGAGAATCCCGAGGCCGCCCAGCTTCGGCGTCGGGACCGTGTGCAGCGAGCGGGGCCCGGGGTAGTCGATCGCCCCGACCCGGATCGCCAGCCGCTCGGTCAGCGGCACGACCAGCAGCGCGATCGCTGCCGAGAGGAAGAAGGCGAGGACAGCGTCGGCAGTGGTCGGAATCATCGGTGCTCGCCCCAGAGGGTCAGCGACATCAGCCCCCAAAGCTGGCGGCTGAGGTCCTCGCGCCCCGAGACGTGGCGCTCGAGCAGGCCGGCGACAACCGTCGGATCGAGGTATCCCTGGCGCTCGAGGTTGGGCGCCGAGAGGACTTCGCGGGCGAAGGGCTCGAGCGGGCCCCGCAGCCAGGCGGCGAGCGGGATCGAGAACCCCTGCTTGCGGCCGCTGACGATCTCCTTCGGCAAGAGCGGTGCGACCGCACGGCGCAGCAGTCGCTTCTTGGCCAATGCCGCGAACCTTCATCGCGGTCGGCAGCGCCGCCGCGAAGTCGGCGACCAGCGGGTCGAGGAACGGCACCCGCAGCTCGAGCGAGTGGGCCATGCTCAGCCGGTCGGTCTTGACCAGCAGGTCGTCGGCGAGGTAGATCCCGAGGTCGACGTCCTGCAGCCGCGCCAGCGGCTCGGCGCCGGCGGTCTCGGCGTAGCGCTCGCGGTAGAGGTCGAGCGGGTCCCAGGTGGTGGCGCGGCCGTCGAGCAGCGATTGGCGGGCAGCGGGCGAGAAGATCTCCTTCCAAGCGTGGTGGCGCTCGAGCGGGTCGGCGAGCGCCGCGGCGCGGGCGAAGCGCTTGGCTTTGTAGTCGAAGCCGACCCGGGCGTCGGAGCTCGGCAACGCCTCGACCAGCGGCGCCGAGAGCGCCGCCAGGCGGCCGATCCGGGGGGCGAGCAAGTCGGCGACGTAGGTGTAGTAGCCGCCGAACAGCTCGTCGCCGCCCTCGCCGGAGAGCGCCACCTTGACCTCGCTCGCGGCGAGCTCGGAGACCAGGAAGGTTGGGACCGCCGAGGAGTCGCCGAACGGCTCGTCGAAGGCCTCGACCAGCTTGGGGAGCAGCTGCACGGCGTCGGGGCGGACGATCAGCTCGTGGTGGTCGGTGCCGTAACGCTGAGCGACCATCCGCGCCCGCTCGAGCTCGTCGAAGCCGCTCTCCTCGAAGCCGATCGAGAAGGTCTTCAGGCGCTCCGGCGACTCGGCGGAGGCGAGCGCCGTGAGGGCGCCGGAGTCGACCCCGCCCGAGAGCAGGACGCCGACCGGCACGTCGGAGACGAGGTGGGCGCGGACCGAGTCGCGCAGCGTGGTCTGCAGCTCGGCGGCGAGGTCGGCAGCGCCCTCGCGGCGGACCTCGGCGGCGGGGACGGGGCGCGGCCGAGCGAAGCGGCGGATCTCGACCTCACCGTCCTGCCAGGCGAGCAGGTGGCCGGGTGGCAGCTTGCGGGCCGCCGCGTAGATCGTCAGCGGTGCCGGGATCGAGTTGAAGGCGAGGAAGGCGGCGATCGCCCGCGGATCGGTCTCGCGTGAGAAGCCCGGGTACTCGAGCATCGCCTTCAGCTCCGAGGCGAAGAGCAGGCCGCCACCCTCGGCGGCGTAGTAGAGCGGCTTGATCCCGAAGCGGTCGCGGCCGAGCAAGAGCCGGCGGCGGCGGTCATCCCAGAGGGCGATCGCGAACATCCCCCGCAGGCGCTCGAGGAAGGCGTCGCCGTGCTCCTCGTAAGCGTGGACGAGGACCTCGGTGTCGCAGTCGGTGGCGAAGCGGTGGCCGGCGCGCTCGAGCTCGCGTTTTAGCTCGCGGTAGTTGTAGATCTCGCCGTTCTGGACGACGACGACGCTGCCGTCCTCGTTGGCGATCGGCTGCTCGCCGTGCTCGATGTCGATGATCGAGAGCCGCCGCGCCGCGAGGGCCACCGGACCGCGTTCGAAACTGCCATCGGAATCGGGCCCGCGGTGGTAGAGGCGGCGGCTCATCCGCGCGATCGCCTCCGGGTCGGGCTTTTGGTCGCGCTCGTTCGCCACGGCGCCGCAGATGCCGCACATGGCGGGGAGTCTGGCAGCCGCCAGCGGCGGTGGACCTATCCCGATCGGGAGCGTGCCACTGGGACGGTTCAGGACCAAGCGGGGCGGTCACGACGCGGATTCCGCATGGCAGCGCCATGTGGGATTCGCGACGGGGCTGCATCCGCGCCGCGTCCTGGAGCGTATCCAGGGGTCCGATCCCGATCGGGATAGGTCCTTTAGCCGGTGCCGGCGGTGGTGTCGGTGCCGGGGCCCGCGGCGGGCTCGTCCGGGCGGTGGCCGGTGAGCCGCGGCAGGGTGAGGACGATCACGTTGAGGTAGAGCGAGACCGAGCGGTCGGCGATGTACTCCATGTCGTGAGCCAGCTTGTTGGCCCACGACTCCTCGCGGGTGACCCGCGTCTGCGCCAGCCCGGTCACCCCGGGACGAACGACGAGGCGCTGCCAGTACTGCGGGATCTCGCGGCAGAGCTCGGCGAAGAAGGCGGGGCGGATCGGCCGCGGACCAACGATCGCCATGTCGCCGCGCAGAACGTTCCAGAGCTGCGGGATCTCGTCGAGGTGGGTCTGCCGCAGGACGCCGCCGATCCGGGTCCGCTCTTCCTCGGTGCGCCGGGTCAGCTCCTCGCCCAGGTAGGGGCCGAGGCGCTCCTCGGCGTCGGGCCGCAGGGTGCGGAACTTGTACATCCAGAAGAGCTCGCCGGCGCGGCCGACGCGGGCGCCACGGTAGAGAACCGGCCGCCCGGAGGTGAGGAGGATCGCCAGGGCGATCAGCGCCAAGAGCGGCGAGAGGACGAGCAGGACCGAGCCCGAGATCACCACGTCGAGCGCCCGCAGCAACAGGTCGACCGGCCGCGGATCACCCTCGCGCGCGTGCGCGATCAGCTCTTCGAGGTCGAGCGCCGACTCCGCTGACTCGTTCAGGAAGGCGTCACGGGATGTGGCTCGTCGCGCAATGGTGCAACTCCGACGGTACCGAGGATGGTCTCAACCAACAGCGCTGGGTCGCGACGGACCGGCGTCGCCGCGGCGCTTCGCTTCTCCAGCTCGACCGCCCGCGGGTCAGTCAGCGGCCGCAGCCGCCCGGAGCGGATCAGGGCTTCGTCGACGCCGCCGAGGCGGCCGCCGTAGGTCGTGTAGACGGGGGTGCCGAGGGCGGCGGCCTCGCGGTTCATGGTGCCGCCGGCGGAGACGACGAGGTCGGCGAGAGCGACCAGGCTCTGCGCCTCGACGGCGCCGTCGGGGACGATCACCGAGGGCAGGTGGAGGCTGCCGATGAAGTCGCGCTGGGCGTCGGTGCGGGGCAGGACCACCGCCTGCACTTCCTCGCTGTTGCCGAGGCGGTCGAGCACCTTCGGGAAGAGCGGGTTCGATTTGCGGTGGTAGAGCGAGACATCGGGCGGCGGGCGGACGATCACCACCACCCGCGCGGCATCGACGCCGAGGCGGTCGAAGGCCTGCGGGTCAGGCTCGAAGTCGTACAGGTAGTACTCCTCCTTCAGCCCCGGGTAGGGGAAGAACTTCTCGGCGGTGACGCCGAAGCGGCGCAGCCGCTCGAGCGGCACCGAGTCGGGGAACATCACTCGCTTGGCGAGGCGGCAGCCGATCCGGTGCTGGGTGACCGCGTACTCGTAGTCGTGCATGTTGGCCTCGGGGACGCCGAGGGTGCGGGCGGCGATCGCCAGGTCGTTGGAGCCGTGGGCAAGGGCCAGGTCGAAGTCGCGCTCGCGGCCGTAGAGGATCATCTGCGTCGTGCGGGCACCGAGCCGGTAGGCCTTGCGGATCCGCGAGGCGCCGCCGTGGCGCCCGATCGGGGTGTGCGCCATCCCGTGCAGATCGAGCAGCGGCTGGGTCTGCGCGTAGTCGCGCGAGGTGATCTCGACCGTGTGCCCTTCGGCGCGGAGCCGCTCGATGATCGGTTGCAGGACCAGCACGTGCGCTGGCGCGCTCATGTCGACCCAAACCCTCATAAAACGCCGCCTGCTCCGCTTCGCGTCCGCGGGCGGCTAGTAGCGACATATGGGCGCCGCTCGCGAAGAATCAGACCGTGACGCTCGCTAATTGGGGATACAGGGGGAAGCGATCCATCAGCGCCCCCGTTCGCTCGGCCAGCGCACTCTTCTCAGCCTCGAAGTCGGGGCCGAGGGCGGCGACGATGACGGCGGCGATCTCGCGCATCTCCTCCTCCCCGAGGCCGCGAGTGGTCAGCGCCGGGGTGCCTACCCGCAGGCCCGAGGGGTTCATCGGCGGCCGCTCGTCGAAGGGGATCGCGTTGCGGTTGACGGTGATCCCCACCTCCTCGAGGCGGTCCTCGGCGGTCTGGCCGTCGAGCCCGGTCGGGGTCAGGTCGACGAGCACAAGGTGGACGTCGGTGCCGCCGGTGAGGACCGGAACGCCGCCCGCTTCGAGGCCCGCGCCGAGGGCCTTGGCGTTGGCGATCGTCTGCCGCTGGCGTTCGGCGAACTCGGCCGAGGCGGCGATCTTCAGGGCGACCGCCTTGGCGGCGATGGTGTGCATCAACGGTCCCCCCTGCTGGCCAGGGAAGATCGCTTTGTCGATCGCTTTCGCATGCTCGGCGCGGCAGAGGATCATGCCGCTGCGCGGGCCGCAGAGCGTCTTGTGGATCGTCGTCGTGACGACGTCGGCGTACTCGACCGGGTTCGGGTGCGCGCCGGCGGCGACGAGGCCGGCGAAGTGGGCCATGTCGACCATCAGCATCGCTCCGACCGAGTCGGCGATCTCGCGGAAGGCGGCGAAGTCGAGCTGCCGCGGGTAGGCCGACCAGCCGGTGACGATCAGCTTCGGCTTGTGCTCCTCGGCCAGCTGTCGGACCTCGTCCATGTCGACCAGCATGTCCTCGCGGCGCACGTGGTAGGGCACCGGGTTGTAGAGCTTGCCCGAGACGTTGATTTTCATCCCGTGGCTGAGGTGACCGCCGTGGTCGAGGGCGAGGCCGAGGAAGGTGTCACCCGGTTCGAGCAGCGCCATATAGACGGCGTTGTTGGCCTGGGCGCCGGCGTGGGCCTGGACGTTGGCGTGCTCGGCGCCGAACAGCTCCTTGGCCCGCGCGATCGCCAGTTCCTCGGCGACGTCGACCTCCTCGCAGCCACCGTAGTAGCGGGCGCCGGGAAGGCCCTCGGCGTACTTGTTGGTCAGCACCGAGCCGACCGCTTCGAGCACCGACTGCGGCACAAAGTTCTCCGAGGCGATCATCTCCAGGGTCCGCTGCTGGCGCCGCAGCTCGGCGTCGAGCACCGCCTGGATCTCGGGATCAACCTCGGCCAGAGGCGCGGTTTGGAAGTTCTCGGACAGCCCGCTCATCGGAGGCGACCATACCAGCGGTCATGGATAGCCTGGGGGCCGTGAAGGTCCGTCATCTCGTCCCGGCCGCGGCGGCTCTTGGCGCCCTGGCACTGAGCGCCGCGACGGCCGGTGCGGCGCCGATCCCAAACCCCTGCGAGGGCCCCGAAGCGCGGCAGCTGCTCTGCCCGAACCTGCGGATCGGGCCGCCGAGCGAACTGTACGTCGACACCTACGCCGGCAAGGTCCGACTGCACGCGACGAGTGATGTACGCAGCCGCGGCAAGGGCCCGATGGAGCTGCGTGGCCAGCGCAACGGTTGGCGGACGATGAAAGTCAACCAGCGGATCTACCGAGCCGGCGGCGGCCATATCGACATCCAGACCGACACCTCGCTGCGCTTCACCGACGTCGGCTCCTACTTCGGCGGCGCCTACTGGAAGGTGCACCAGCTGGCCCGCTTCGAGCTGCGCCGGGCGACCCCAGCCGGCGCCGCCTACGGACCGGTGGTGCGGACTAGCCCGAAGCTGAACTACTGCCTGCGTGACCTCGAGCTAACTCGACCCGGAGCGCGCTCGCCGGCGACCCGCCACTACCCGGGCTGCAACCAGAACCCGTACCGCAACCGGGTGACGCTTGGGACCTCGGTCGGCTGGTCGGACATCTACCCCGCCAATTACCACCAGCAATGGATCGACGTCAGCGGCCTGCGCGGCTGCTTCGCCTTCGCGATGACCGTTGACCCGTTGCGCCTGCTTTACGAGTCAAGCGACGAAGACAACACCTCCCGCCGCCTCATCCGCCTCCCCTACTCCGGCCGCCCCGGCTGCTGACCGTCGTCAGGCTGTTCCTTATGTCGGCCATTCCGACATAAGGAACAGCTGCGCGCTGTTGGCGGGTCAAGCGAGGCCGACGGAGGCGAGGGCGGCGACGAGGTCGCCCGCGGAGATCGCGCCTTCGCGGAGGACGCGCCACTCGCCACCGGACTCGATCGAGGTGATGTCGACCACAGTCGAGGGCAGGCCGGGCAGTTCGCCGCCGTCGATCACCAGGTCAGCGCCGGCGCGAATCGACTCGGGAACGCCGGCTAGCAGGCGCGGCGCCGGCTCGCCGCTGAGGTTGGCCGAGGTCTGGAAGACGGGGCACATGGCTCCGGCCAGCGGGCCGGCGATCAGCCGCACCCCGAGCCGCCCAAGGTCGCCGCGGCAAGCGAGCGGGTAGCGATGCTCGGGGTTGGCGACGACGAGGGTGACCGGCCCCGGCAGCAGCGCGGCGGCGGCGGCCGAGGTCCGCGGGCCGAGGCCGGCGACGAGCTCGCGGAAGGCAAGCGGCGAGAAGTACATGACGGCGGACGGTTTGCCGTCGTCGCGGCCCTTGAGCCCGTGGATGCGGCCAATCACCGCCGCGTCGAGCGGGTCGCAGGCGAGCCCGTAGACCCCGTCGGAGGGAAAGACGACGACACCGCCGCCGGCGATCGTCCGCTCCAACGCCGAACGCGCCGCCTCCTCCCCGTCGCGCTCGATCGAGACGAATTCGCTCACCGTCCCGTCCCCCACCCGATCACAACCCGCTCAATCCCCGCCAGATCAAGCCGCGTCTCAACCTCGCCCCACCCCGCACCCCGAACGAGCTCCGCCACCGCCGGCGCCTGCCCCTCCCCAACCTCCACCGCCACCGTGGTTGTCTTTTCTTCGGGTTCGACGACAGTGGTTGTCTTTTCTTTGGCCATCCCGAGGAAAAGACAACCACTGTCTGTTGGGCCGAAGAAAAGACAACCGCAGCGGGCGAAGAGGGTGCGGTAGGCGTCGAGGCCGTCGGGGCCGGCGAGGAGGGCCTCGCGGGGCTCCCATTTGGTGACCTCGGGTTGGAGGCCTTGCCAGTCGCGCTCGGCGACGTAGGGGAGGTTGGCGAGGACCAGGTCGAAAGGCTCGACCCCATCTGGGGACCGGTCCTCGGCTCCGCCCTCGCGTCCCGGCACGGTGCCGGGGACGAAGCGGACCCGGTCGGCGAGGCCGAGGCGCTCGGCGTTCGCCCGCGCCACTTCGAGCGCGCCGGGCGAGGTGTCGGTGGCGACGACCTCGGCCTCGGGCAGCTCATCGGCGACCGCCAGCGCGATCGCGCCGGAGCCGGTGCCGACGTCCAGCACCCGCCCCGGCCGCAGCTCCACCGCCACCTCGACCAGCAGCTCGGTCTCCGGCCGCGGGACCAATACCCGCCGGTCGACTGCCAGATCCAGCCGCCGGAACCCTTTGCGGCCGACGATGTAGGCGACCGGCTCACGCCGCAGCCGCCGCCGCACCATCTCGCCGAAGCGTCTTGCCGCCGCCGGTTCGAGCCCGGCCGATCCGTCGGCGAGGAGCGCCGCCCGCTCGCGGCCGCTCGCCTCGGCCAGCAGCACTTCGGCGTCGAGCCGCGCTTCCTCGATCCCAGCCGCCGCCAGCGCATCCTCCGCCGCGCCCAAGGCGTCGCGCACCGTCCCGGCCGTCGCGACCACGCCCGCCGACCTAACTGCCAACGGCGGCGGTCTCGAGGCGCTGCCGCTTCTCCTCCGCCGACAACGCGTCGGTGAACTCGCTGAGGTCGCCGCCGAGCACGCCATCGAGGTTGTGCGAGGTGTGCTTGATCCGGTGGTCGGTGACCCGACCCTGGGGGAAGTTGTAGGTCCGCACCTTCTCCGAGCGCTCGCCGCTGCCGACCTGCGCCTTCCGCTCAGAGGCGATCTTCGCCTGTTGCTCGGCGATCTCGCGCTCGAGCAGGCGCGCCCGCAGCACCCGCATCGCCCGCTCGCGGTTCTGCAGCTGCGACTTCTCGTCCTGCATCGAGACCACAATCCCACTTGGTTTGTGAGTGATCCGAACCGCCGAATCCGTCGTATTTACACTTTGCCCCCCAGGCCCGGACGACCTGTAAACGTCGATTTGCAGGTCGTTCGGGTCGACCTGCACGTCTACCTCCTCGGCCTCGGGGAGTACCGCCACGGTCGCGGTCGAGGTGTGGATCCGGCCCTGTGACTCGGTCTCCGGCACCCGCTGGACGCGGTGCGTACCGCCCTCAAACTTGAAGACCGAGTAGGCCCCCTCGCCACGCACTTCGAAGGTGATCTCCTTGAAGCCTCCGGCCTCGGAGGCCGACTGCGAGAGCACCTCGGTCCCGAAGCCGAGCTCCTCGGCGTACCGGGTGAGCATCTTGTAGAGGTCGCCCGCGAACAGCGCCGCCTCGTCGCCCCCAGTCCCGGCGCGGATCTCGACGATCACGTTCTTCGCGTCGTTAGGGTCGCGCTCGACCATCGCCAGCCTGATCTCCTCTTCCAGCTGCTCGAGCCGCGCCGGCGCCTCTTCGACCACCGTGCGCAGCTCCTCATCCTCGCCCTCGACGAGCAGCTCACGCGCCCCTTCGAGGTCGTCGCGCAGCGTCGAGTACTCCTCTGCGAACGCCCGCGCCGACTGCAGCTCGCGGTACTCGCGCCCAACCGCGGCGTAACGCTCGCGGTCGCCGATGACCTCAGGGTCCGACATCTCGGCCTCGAGCTCGGAGAAGCGCGCGCGGATCTGTTCGACGAGTTGATCGATCACGGGGGAAGCGTAGTGGCCGTGCTAGGCAAAGCGGTGCGATGGGGACGGAGCGTGCCGGTGTCCCTCCTCTCTCGATCTGTCGGCGTGTAGAGAATTCTGCTGACGCCTCTTACGAACTCCGGGCCTCAATCGCAAAACGTTCGGAGGGACACCGGCACGCTCCGTCTCGCGGAAGCTCTTAACAAGACAGAGGCCCGTCCCCCAAGCTTTTATTGAGCTTCCGAGGGACGGGAGCTGTCTGGCCAGACAGGATCCGTAGGTGGGGATCGGGGGACCCTCCGAACGTTTTGCGATTGAGGCCCGGAGCTCCCCCATGGCGACAGCCGAATCCTCCACACGCCGACAGATCGAGAGAGGAGGGTCCCCCGATCCCCACCTACGGCAACGATTCTCTAGCTCGTCTTAAGCGACGATCTCGATCTGCTGCTGCTTGCGCGCCTCCATCGGATCCTCACGCGCCAGAACCGCATTCAGCGAGGCAATCGCTACCTCCAGCTGTTCCTCATCAGGTTCGCGGGTGGTGAGGTTCTGCAGCATCAGCCCCGGCCACATCACCACTCGCACCCAGCGCTTGCGGCGGTTCTTGCCGGCCCACTTGATCACCTCGTAGGAGAGGCCGGCGATGACCGGGATGCCGACGATCCGCGAGAGCACCAGCCAGTACCAGGCGGGCAGGCCGATCGGGGCGAAGACGAAGATCGCGAGGACCATGACGATCAGCAGGAAGCTGGTGCCGCAGCGGGGGTGCAGGCGCGAGTAGAGCTTGGCGCGGGTCGGCGTCAGCTCGTCTTCGGCCTCGTAGCAGGAGATCGTCTTGTGCTCGGCGCCGTGGTACTCGAAGACGCGCCGCAGGTCGGGCATTTTCGAGATCGCGGCGATGTAGGCGATGAAGATCGCGGTCCGCAGAATCCCCTCGATCAGCCAGAAGAGCAACGCCGAGCCGAGCTGGTCCTTGATCAGGCTGGTCAGCCCGACCGGGACGACGAAGAAGAGTCCGACCGCGAGCAGCAGCGAGAGGAAGATCGTCAGGCCCCAGACGAAGCCGCCGATTTCTTCCTTCTCCCCCTCCTCGTCCTCCTCGAGCTGGGCGTTGGCCGAGATCGCCAGAGCTTTGAAGCCGATTTTCATCGACTCGGCAAGGGCGACGACGCCGCGGATGATCGGTACCCGCCAGAGGCGGTGGCGCTGCGCCCACGGCTTGATCGATTCCGACTCGACTTCGATCTGGCCCTCGGGCGTCCGCACCGCAACCGCCCAGACGGAGATGCCGCGCATCATCACGCCCTCGAGCACCGCCTGGCCACCAACCGGCGCGTCGCGCTTGGCGACCAGGGCGCCGTCCGGCATCCGCACCGGGTCTTGGTTGTCGCCGCCGCCAGCGGTTGGCGTGCCGCCGTTCACCTCCTCGTTCGAGGGAAGGTGAGACGCCCGTGCCAAGCCCGCCGGCGGGCTCATCGGACTACTTCGCGGCCCTGTGCTTGGCGGCGCGACGCTGGAACCGCTCGACGCGGCCACCGGTGTCGACCAGCTTCTGCTTGCCCGTGTAAAACGGGTGGCACTCGGAGCAGAGCTCGACGTGCAGGTCGCTCTTCGTCGACCGCGTGTAGAACTGGTTGCCGCACGAGCAGTGCACGTTGGCAAGCGTGTAATCGGGGTGGATTCCTGCCTTCACACGAACAATTCTAGAGAACTGCGCAAGTCGAGCCCGCGCGCTGCCGATACACGGGTGGTGAAGGCCGTGGCAAGAACGCGCAAAGGCGGGCTGCGGGACGCGCTCAGCGCCGCCATAGCCCTCGTTCTCTTCGGCGGAGCGGCGCTTGTCGCCCTCCACGATTGGGTGCTGATCGGCGGCTCGGGACTCGACCGCGCCGTCAACGGCCCGCTGTATGACGCGGTGATCATCGCCGCCGGCCTGGCAGCGCTGCTGAAGGCCGACTCCGAGCGTTCCGAGCGGGTCGCCTGGCTGCTGATCGGGGCCGCGCTTCTAGCCTGGGGGGCCGCGGAGATCTACTGGACCGTGGCCCTGGAGGGCGATGCCACCGTGCCGATCCCTTCGCCCGCCGACGCTGCCTACCTCATCTACTACCCGCTCGCCGCGGCTGGGCTGCTGCAGCTCGTCCGCACCCATTGGAGCACGCTCGACTGGCGGCTCTGGACCGACGCCATGATCGCGGCGCTCGGCACCGCCGCGCTCGGCACCGCCGCGATTTTCGAGTTCGTCGCCGACCGCACCAGTGGCTCACTGCTCGAACGGGCGACGATCCTCGCCTACCCCCTCGGCGACATCCTGATGCTGGCGCTGGTCGTCGGCGTGATCGCGCTGACCGGCTGGCGCCCCGGGCGCACCTGGACGCTTCTGCTTCTCGGCCTGGCAGCGTTGGCCGCCGCCGACGTCGCCTACACCCTGGCCGAAAACGGCGCCGCCATTCCCGGCGGCAGCTGGATCGAACCGCTCTACCTGCTCGGCGCGGTCTGCATCGGGGCGGTCGCCTGGCAGGCACCGGCGCGGCGGATCCGCGCCGACACGGGGCTCGAGGGCTGGCGCCGGCTGATCGTCCCCAGCGTCTTCGCCGGGGTGATGATCGTCCTCTTCGCGATCCAGTATGCGACGACCGGCAACCTGCTGACGGTGGCGCTAACCGCGGCGACGGTGCTGGCGATCATCGGCCGCCTGGCGGTCAGTGTGCGCGAGAACGAGCGCCTGCTGGAGGAGGTGCAGACCGACTACCTGACCGGGCTCGGCAACCAGCCGCGCTTCCAGCGTGACTTGGTCAGCCGCTGCCGGCGCGCCGAGGACGAACCGCTGACCTTGCTGCTGCTCGATCTCAACGGCTTCAAGCGCTACAACGACACCTTCGGCCACCCGGCTGGCGACGCGATGCTGACCCGGCTCGGAGCGCAACTGCGGGCGGCAGTCGCCGACGAGCAAACGACCGCCTACCGGATCGGCGGCGACGAGTTCGCGGTGCTGAGCGTCGGCGGCGGCTCGGCGCTGCGGGCCCTCAACGAGACCGCGATCGCGGCGCTGACGGCGAGTGGACCCGGCTACGCGCTGAGCGCCGCCTGCGGCTCGGTGCGGGTCCCGCTGGAAGCCGACGACCCCACCGAGGTCCTGCAGCTCGCGGACGTCCGGATGTACGCGAAGAAGGAGTCGACGCGGCCCGGGCGCCGCAGCGACGACCGCGACCTCGGCGTGGTCGCCGAGCTAGCTCGGTCTGATCGCGAGTCCGTCGAGCAGGGCTCCTAAGACGGCGGCCGCTTCGGCGCGGTCGGCCGGGTTCTCGGAGCGAGCCGAGAGCATCGCCGCCTCATCGAGTGCACCGAGCAAGAGGTGGGCGGTCGGCCGAACCGGCAGCGGACGCAGCTCCCCCGCTTCGATCGCCGCGGCGAGACTCGCCTCGATCAGCCCCAGCCCATTGGCCGCGGCGATCTCCCGCCAGCGCTCCCAGCCGAGCACCGCGGGGGCGTCGGTGAGGGCGATCTGGCGCACTTCGGGCTGTGCGCACTCCTCCAGGAAGGCGCCAACCCCGGCCCGCATCGCCTCCATCGGGCTCTCCAGCTCAGAGCCGAGGACAACGCGGGCGATCCGCTCGGTCACCTCGCGCTCGAGCTGGTCGTAGACGGCGTCGAGCAGCCCAGGCTTGCCGCCGAAGTGGTGGTAAAGGGCGCCACGGGTGACGCCGGCAGCGCGGACGATCTGCTCGGCGCTGACCGCGTCGTAGCCGTGGGCGGCGAAGAGGCGACGGGCGGCGGCCATCAGGGCACCGCGCGTCGCCTCGCTGCGCTCGGCCTGCGTTCGTTGACGATTTACATTCATACCGTATGTATCTTATAAGAATCAGCCACAGAAACCGGAGGTTTGACGACATGAGCACGACGATCAGCGAGCACGAGAAACGGGAAATCGACCTTACGCCTGGGCGGATCCGCTACCGCGAAGCGGGCGAGGGGCCAGCGCTTGTCTTCGTCCACGGCTACCTGGTCGACGGGCGGCTCTGGGATGGGGTCGTCGACGCGCTCGCCGACCGCTTCCGTTGTATCGCCCCCGACCTTCCCTTCGGCGCCCACCGGATCCCGATGTCGCCCGGCGCCGACCTCTCCCCCGCCGGCATGGCGGCGATCGTCGCCGAGCTGATCGAGCGGCTCGAGCTCGACGACGTCACCGTGGTCGGCAACGACTCCGGCGGCGCCGTCTCGCAGGTCCTGGTCACCAGCCGCCCGGAGCGCATTGGTCGCCTCGTCCTCACCAACTGCGACACGCACGAGAACTTCCCGCCCGGGATCTTCAAGGCGCTGCCGCCGCTCGCCAAACTTCCGGGCAGCACCTGGCTGATGCTGCAGCCGTTCCGGATCGGGGCGGTCACCCGGTTCGCCTTCGCGCCCTTCTCGAAGGCGATGCCGGCTGGCTACGTCGCCGCCTGGGCCGAAGGCGCCTTCAACGACGCCGGTGTCCGCCACGACCTCGGCAAGGTCACCGCGGGGATGAACAAGCGCTACACGCTGGCCGCCGCGGAAGCGCTGCGGGGCTCGCAACTGCCGATCCTGCTCGCCTGGGCGCCGGGCGACCGTTTCTTCCCGATGCGCTACGCGCAACGGCTCGCGAGCGAGGCCGGCAACGCCCGGATCGTCGAGGTCGAGGGCTCTAAGACCTTCGTGCCACTCGATCAGCCGGCCAGACTGGCAGCGGAGATCGCGCAGTTCGCGGAAACGCCCTAGCGCGCCAAAAACCCCAAATTCCCGGCTTTTTCGCAAAGTGCAGGGATCTCGTCCGATCGGCGAGGGAGTCTTTATCAAGCCGCCTCACGGTGGACAGCCCCTCATCAAACGGAGAGCCAATGGCCAGAGAGATCTTCGACCAGGATCGGGAGCGCCCACGCAGCACGATGGCGCAGCGCCTAGACGAAGCCTTTGCCGGTTGCGATCAGTGGACGGTGGTAGCGGCACCGCCACGGCGCAACAGCCTCGACGAGAGCCCGCGGCTCTCGAGTGCCTCGAGGATCGCCGGTAGAGCGGCCACGGTGCGGACCCAGGAATCCGGCGCGCTGTAGTAGTCGGCGTCGTGCAGGAGGACAACGTCGCCCGCCCGGACGGCGGCGGTGCAGCGGTGCGCGATCGAGTCCGCGGTCGCCTCGGCATCCCAGTCCCTTCCCCACTGCGACCAGAGAACCGGCCGCCAGCCGCGGCGTCGCACCGCGCGCAGACCTGAAGCACTGAAGATCCCGTTTGGCGGCCTGAAGTCGGCGACCGCCTGACCGCCCGCCTCCTCGATCGCGGCGCGGGCGCGGTCGGCGTCATCGCGAATCGCCCGTGCCGTCTGCCGCAGCTGGGTGCGGTGGCGGTGGCTATGAAGCTCGACCCGGTGGCCGCTGGCGATGATCTCGGCAACCAGCGCCGGCCGCCGCTCGACCTGCTCGCCGACGAGGAAGAAGGTCGCCCTGGCGCCGGCCTCGCGCAACAGCTCAAGCACCGCCGGCGTCCCCTGCGGGTGCGGGCCGTCGTCGAAGCTGAGCGCGACCCCGTCGAGCCCCTCTTCGCGCAGCACCACCCCCAGGGCGCGGCCGAGCGGCGGCACCACCGGCGCCAGGGCGGGAAGCGAGTGCGCTACCCCAGCCGCCGCCAGCGCTCCGCCGGCAGCCAACCGGCGCCTCACGGCGAGGAGACGGCTTCCGCCTTTTCCTTGGCGGTGGCCGGGGCGACGGTGTGGACCGCTTTGACCCCGCCTTTCTGCTGGTCATCGTCTTTGCCGATGTGGATGCGGCTCTCGATCGGCTTCGCGATCACCCGGTAGGGCGATTCCCAGTTGAGCCAGAGGGCGACGGCGATGAACATCACCACCGCGACAACCGCCGCGGCAGCGGCGGTCGCGGTGCGGCCGGCCCGCACCTTCCACACCGGCTGCTGGCGGACCCGCGGCCGCGCCGCCAAGACCCGCGCCGAGATCGGCGGCAGCGAGGCGAACGAGGAGTCGGGCGAGCGTCGCTCGCGGGTGACGTGGCGCAGCATCGTCTCGAGCTCGTGCTCGGAGCGCGCCACCTCGGCCAGGCCGAAGCGCTCGAAGGCGGCGTTGTTGGCGCGCAGGTGGCCGGCGTTGAAGCCATAGGAGACGACCGGGCAGCCGCGGATGTGGGCCTCGAGCACGGTCAGCCCCGCGGTCGCGTGGACCATTGCGTCGGCGGCCGCCATCCAGTCGCTCATCTGGTCGGTGAAGCCGATGATTCGCACCTGCTGGTTGTCGCCGAAGCGCTGCTCGAGCCGCTCGCGGGCGGCCTCGTTGCGGCCAGTGATGCAGGCGACGAGGGTGTCGCCGTCGGCGAGGGCGATCTTGATCGCGCCCTCGAGGTCGCCGATCCCCCAGCCGCCGCCTGAGACGAGGACGACGCGGCCATGCGGCGGCAGGTCGAGCGCGGCGCGGGCGTCGGAGCGGGTCCGCGGCATCAGGAACTCGCGCGCGATCGGCGGCCGCATCCACTCGACGCTGCCCGGCCCGGCGAGCCGCTCGACTTCCTCGATCGACTCCGGGTGGGTGACGAAGTGGAGGTCGACCCCCGGGTGGACCCAGTAGCGCAGTCCGGCGAGGTCGGTGATCGCCGACTGCACCGGGATCGGCAGGCGGCGGTTCTCGCGCAGCATCCCCAGTACCGCGGTGACCCCGGGGTAGGTGGAGACGATCACGTCGGGTTCATGGGCGGCGATCATCCGCAGCAGCCCGCGGGCGCCGAAGGTGTACATCAGGTGGTGGGCGAGCCAGCGGGTCGGCCCGAACTTCGCCACCAGCCAGTACTGGAAGTCGAACATCCAGTGCGCCCAGCGGAAGACGATGTGGGAGCCGCCACGGATCACTGCGGCGTGCAGGCGACCCATCGCCTCGAGACCGTTGGCGATCTCGACCTGGGAGTCCGGTGCTTCGGCCTCGAGCTCGGCTTTGATCATCCGCGCCGGCAGGTCGTGGCCCTCGCCGATGTCGGCGGTGAGGATCAGGACGCGGGGCTCGCGCTCTTCGAAGCGGGCGGCGCCGGCGAGCAGCGCCCCGCTGGCGTGTTCGTTGCCGTTCAGCGAAGGCCGCGTGCCCGGCACCGGGTCCGGCGGCCGGGTCGTGCAGCGGACCCATTCGACGTATTTGCGGACGCCTTCTTTGAAGCTCGTTTCGGCTTTCCAGCCCAGCTCCTCGAGCGCCCGCTGGTTGGAGATCGTCTTGCCGGGGAAGTCACCCGGACGCGGCGGCGTGTGGGTGATCTCGCAGGTCTCGACATTTTCCTGAACCCGCTCGGCGATTTCGAGGATCGTCACGACCTCGTCGCCGGAGAGGTTGTAGGTGCGGCCGGCCGCCTCGGGGGCGAGCGAGGCGACGATCCCAGCGGCAAGGTCCTCGACGTAAATGAAGCTGCGGGTGGTGCTGCCGTCGCCGGCGATCGTCAGCGCTTTGCCTTCGAAGGAGAGGTCGGTGAATTTGGCGACGACGCCGGCGGCGCGGGCACGCGGGCCGTAGGGGATCCCGAAGCGCAGCACGGTTGACTCGAGGTCGTAGAGCTCGGCGTAGCCGGAGCAGTAGGTCTCGCCGGCGAGCTTGGTCGCGGTGTAGAGGTGGCGCGGCGCCGGAATCGCGGTTTCCTCATCGACCTCCTGCTCGGGGCAGTCGCTGTAAGCCCAGGTGGTCGAGCCGTAGATAACGCGGCCGACTTTCGCCCGGCAGGCGGCCTCGAGCACGTTGAGGGTGCCGCGGGTGTTGACCTCCTCGGCCAGCACCGGGTCGGCAAGGACGTGGGAGACATCGGCGACCGCGGCGAGGTGGATCACCGCGTCGCAGTCGCGCATCGCCAGGTCGAGGTTGGCGGGGTCGGTGATGCTGCCGGTGAAAGTCTCGACTTCGAGCGGCGAGTGGTAGGGCGAGGCGCTGAGGTCGAAGATACGCGGCGTCATCCCCTTCTCCTGCAGCCGATCAACGACGTGGGAGCCGATGAAACCGCCGCCCCCGGTGACCAAGACCCTCACTGTGAGCCCTCCTTTGCGAGCGCCGCCTCGCGGCTCTCGGGTCGGTAATAGAGCGGCACGCAGGAATGGTTGCGCGCCACCCAGTCGGTATTCGGCAGCTCGTCCTGGCGACCCATGATTCGGTGGCAGGGCTCCTCGTAGACGCGGCCGGTGCTCTTCTCGAGCGCTTCGAAGACGATGTACTTGTACAGGCCCGAGGTCATCCCCTCCGGCAGCTCGAGCCGGCCCGGGTGGACGGGGTCGAGGTGCTCGCGAGCGTACTCGTTCTTCCAGGCGACGATCTCCTCCATCCGCTCGGCCTGGACCAGCGCCAGGGCGGCGGTGAACTCGCTCATCCGGAAGTTGAGGCCGTCGACCTCGTGCTCGAACTTGCCGTAGTTGCGGAACTTGCGGGCGAACTCGATCAGCTCTTCGTTGCCGGAGACGAGCACGCCGCCCTCGCCGGAGGCGACGGTCTTGGTCGCGTAGAGCGAGTAGACGCCGGCGTCGCCGAAGGCGCCGGGGCGACGCTCCTCCCACTCGGCACCATGGGCGTGAGCGCAGTCCTCGAGCAGGAAAATGCCGTTCTCGCGGCAGTAGGCAGCAATCTCCTTGGCGTCGAAGGCGATGTGGCCGCCGATGTGGACGAGGATCGCGGCGCGGGGCTGGTGCTGCTCGGCTTTGCGCTCGAAGTCGGCGAAGGACATGCAGAGATCCTCGCGGTTGCAGTCGACGAACTCGACCGCGGCGCCGGCGCCGATCGCCGCCAGCGGCGTCGCCATGAAGGTGTTCGAGGGGCAGAGCACGGTCTCGCCCTTGACGCCGGCGAACTCGAGCGCCGCCAAAGCGCCGCCGGCCCAGCTCGAGACGCCGATGCTCGGCAGCTTGTTCCACTCCGCCCAGCGCTCCTCGAAGGCCGCCAGCTTGGCGCCCTCGGACCACTGCTCGGAGTCGAGCACCTCGGTCCAGAGCTCGAACAGCCTGGCACGATCACGGTGATCGAACCCGATGGCGAACTTGGTCGCGTCGGGCCGGGTTGTCTCTGCAGAACCTACGGTGGCTCCCTTGGCTGTGATGACTGAGGCTCGTTCGGCGGAGGCTGGCTGGTCCTGGGGTCGCCGAAGCGGGCGCAAGGCTAGCAGCGAAACCGGACCAGAATCCTTATCGGCAGCGACCAGCGCGACATTAGTGAGTAGCCGGAAGCTTTCAATCCTCGGAGTGTGCGCTCTCCAGCACGGCCCCGACGGCGCGCGAGCCAGCCAGCAGCACCACCCCGGCAAGGGCAACGAGGACGAAGGCGATTAGTGCACCGCCGCTGAGCGGCGTCGTCGACCAGCGCTCTTCGAAGATCAGCGGCGCCAGGATCACCGGCACCGTGACCTGAACCGCGAACATTGCCGGCGCGACCCGGGTTGCCGCCCGCCGCTGCAGGGCGCTCATCTCCGAGAGCAAGGCCAGCCCCTCGGAGGCGGCGGCGGAAGCGAGCCAGGCGAGGGCGGCCACGATCGAGCCGGCTGCGGCCGAGACTTCGTCGGTGAAGAGCTTCGAGGAGATCGCCGTCCAGGCGTAGCCAAAGCCGGCGCTGATGACCGCGAGCGTTCCCGAGGAGCGGCCCCATCCCCGCAGCGCATACGGCAGCAGGATCGGCAGCGCGACGAGGAACAGGGCAATCGTGATCGCCACCGTGCCGGCGTGCTCGGTGGTGCGGTCGGGCGCCGCCCAGGCGATCCCGCCGACGCCGATCACGATCGCTCCCACCGCCATGTACTCGCGCCGCCCCGGCCTCTCCCCCAGTTTGGTCACACCGAGGATCAGCAGCAGCACCAGCCCGCTCGCCAAGCACGGCTGGACGACGGTCAGCGGTGCCAGCAGCAGCGCCACGATCTCCAGCGGCCAGCCGAGGAACCCCAGCACGGTCGCTCCCAGCCAGCGCCGGTTGCGCACCAACCGCCCCAGCAACGAAACCCGCAACGACAACTCCTGCGAGGTGTCGCGCACCTCGAGCGCCTGCAGGGCGATCGAGACGTTGTAGAGCAGCGAAGCCCCGACGGCGCAGACGATCCCCAGCGCGAGCATGGCGCCAGCCTAGAGAGCACGGTGGCGGCTCAGCGGCGGTCGTCGGGCGGCGAGTTGTAGTGCATGAAGACGAAACTGCCGACGGCGCCGGTGATCACCATCGAGATCACCCACGCCGAGGCGATCTGTTGATTGGTCGCACCGACCGCCCCTAGCCCGAACAGAATCGCTGGCAAGGCGAGCACGCCCCCGAGGGCGACAAGAGCAAGAGCGCGAATTTCGTTCATCATCGCCTTGGATGTTACGTAAACATTGCCGACAAGACGATGGCAATGACTCCGACAAGCAAACCAAAGAGCCCACCGACGGTCGTCGCCTGGCGAATCCGCCAGTCACCGCCCTGCCATAGCACCCCGCCGGCCTGGAACATGAAGCCCATCACCGCGATCGACGCGGCGGAATTCGCAACCGTCGCGGGTGGAGCGCCGGGACACACCAGTGGCGCGCAACGTGCGCCAGCTTCGTCAAAGCCTTCGTCAGGTCTGAAGCTTCGGACGCGAACCTGCCCCGAGGGCGGAGAGAAAGCTTCCGAGAGACGTGGCCCCGAACTAGGGGCGAGCGTCGGCGGGTGTTCCCAAAACACTCAAGCGGAGCCGAAGGCGGAGCGTTTTGGGAACACCCGCCGGCGATCGCCCTCGCACCCGCCCCTACGTCTCTTGGTAAAGCGGCCCGTCCCCACCCTCGGGCAACGTGAGCCGGCCGCCCTTGGCCGTGATCGCGCCGCACTGGACGCAGTTGGAGGCGGTGACGTGGACGTCGACCTCGGCCGCCTCGCTGGCGAGCTGGTCGTCGGGGATCTCGTAGACCTGCGCCGGGCACATCGAAACCCAGGTCTGGGCGACCTCGCGGGGGACGTGGGTCTGGATGCGGACGTGGTTGGGGGCGTCGTCGCGGGTCGCGTTGCCGGAGAGGAAGACCGAGTCGAGCTTGTTGAAGGTCAGTTCGTTGTCGGCCTTGGGGTACTTGTCGGCGGCACCGCCGAGGTCCATCGGGACCTCCCCGTCTTCCTCCTGTTTGAAGTGGCCGCCGGGGAAGGCGCCTTTGGTGACGGTCATCGCCGAGGCGAGGGCGCCACCGAGGAAGAAGCCTTTGGAGAAGGGTTGGCGCATGTTGCGCGACTCGTAGAGGTCCTTCTCGATCGCCGACTTGTGGATCTTCTCGTCGTAGGCCTCGAAGTTGACGCTCTCGATGTCCTTCTTCAGCGCCTCGACGATCGTTTCGGCGGCGTAGATGCCGGCGTGCATCGCGTAGTGGACGCCCTTCAGGGTCGGGATGTTGACCATGCTCGCCGCGTCGCCGGCAACCACCATGCCGGGCACCGCAAGCCGCTTCGGCATCGCGAAGTAGCCGCCGGAGGGGATCGTCTTGGCGCCCCAGGCGACCCGTTTGCCGCCCTCGATCAGCTTGTTGACGAAGGGGTGGGTCTTGAGCAGCTGGAGGACGTCGTGAACGCTGAAGGTGGCGTCGGTGTAGTCGAGCCCGCAGACCATCCCGATGCAGATCTTGTCCTCGCCCATCGGGTAGATGAAGCTGCCGCCGAACTCGTTCCAGCGGGCGCCGGTCCGCAGCGGCCAGCCCATCGTGTGGATCACCCGGTCGAGCGGCTCCTTCACCTCCCAGACCTCTTTCACCCCGAGCTCCCAGCGCATCGGGTCGGCGCCGTGCATGTCGAAGTAGTCGTAGGCGGCGTAGGTGAGGTGGCCGACCGTGCCCTCGGCGAGGACGGTCGCCTTCGCCACCACGTCGGAGCCCGGCTCAAAGTTGGCGAGCTCTTCGCCCTCCTTGCCGCGGCCGCGGTCGCCGGAGCGCACGCCCCTGACGACCCGATCCTCGACCAGCAGCTGAGTCGCCGCGGTCTCAGCGAGGATGTAGACGCCCGCTTCTTCGGCTTTGTCGGCGAGGAAGCGGCCCAGTTTGGCGACTGAGGTGACGTAGTTGCCGTGGTTTTTGAAGCCGGGCGGCGGTGGTTTCAGCGGGAACGCTTTCTTCTTGGTCAGGACGTAGACGGCGTCCTTCTCGACCTCCCCGTAGACCGGCCACTCCTCCTTTGGCAGGTCCGGGAACAGCTCTTCCATCGCCGAGGGCTTCATGTTCGCCCCGGAGAGGAGGTGGGCGCCGGCGACTTTGCCCTTCTCGATCACTGCCACCGGCACTTCGCCGAGCTTCTCGGTCAGCTCGGGCTCGTCCTCCAGCAGTTGCATGAGTTTGTTGGCGCAGGCGAGACCTGCGGGGCCGCCGCCGACGATCGCCACGCCGACCTCGATCCGCTCGTCGAGCGGATCGCTCGGCGCGGTGATCACCTCGGCCGAGTCGAACGGCGGCGGGTACTCGCTCGGTGCAACTGCCATCTGGGACGCCTCCTGGAGGGTTTCTCGGGCCGACGGGCGACTGAGCTAGCGCTCAGCCGCCTTTCTTCTGCTTGATCGCCTCGGTCAGCTTCGGGACGATTTTGTGCAGGTCGCCGACCACGCCGAGGTCGGAGAACTCGAAGATCGGCGCGTTCGGGTCCTTGTTGATCGCCAGGATGTTCTCCGAGTTCTGCATCCCAACCTTGTGCTGAATCGCTCCGGAGATGCCGGCGGCGAGATACAGCTTCGGCGCCACCGTCTTGCCGGTCTGACCGATCTGGGCGGCGTAGGGGTACCAGCCGGCGTCGACCACGGCGCGGGTTGCGGCGACCGCCCCACCCATCGCGTTGGCCAGTTCCTCTGCCAGCTCGAAGCCCTCTTTGGCGCCGAGCCCACGACCGCCACCGACGAGGATGTCGGCGTCCTCGATGTTGACGTCGGCGCCGCGCTGCTCACCGCGCTGGACCATCTTCGCCTTGGTCGACCAGGGCGAGAGCTCGATGTCGACGTCCTCGACCGTCGCCGTGCCGCCCGACTCTTTGGCGTCGAAGGCGTTGAGGCGGCTGATGATGATCCCCGGCTCGGAGACGTAGCCGACGTCGGCGATCTCGGAGTCCTGCAGGATCGGCCGCTCGGCGACCAGTTTGCCGCCGTCGACTTTGACCGCGGTGACCTCCATCGTCACCCCGGCGCCGAGGCGTGCGGTAAGACCGGCGCCGATCTCAAAGCCGAGCAGGCCGCCACCGAACAGCGCGTAGGAGATCCCGTTGTCCTGGATCACCTTCGCCATCGCATCGACGATCGGCTGCGCCAGGCCCTCGGGCACGCTTTTGGCCCGGTAGACCTTGGCGGCGCCCCAGTTGCCGAGGCTCGCGGCGGCGTCGTCGGCGACCTCACCGACAACCAGCGCGGCGGCCTCGCCGCCGATTTCAGCGGCCAGCTTCGCCGCCTCGGAGATCGCCCCGAGGCTGTTTTTATTGAAGTTGCCCTCGTCGTCGTGGAGGGCGTAAACCAGGATTCCCGACATCTAGATCAGTTTCCTCTCGTCGAGCCAGGCGACGATCTTTTCGACCGTCTCGTTGGTGTCCTCGTCCTCGATGATCTCCCCCGCTTCCTTGGCGGGCGGCGGGTTCAGGGCCAGGACTT
This sequence comes from uncultured Actinomycetes bacterium, assembly GCA_963729055.1. Lineage (GTDB taxonomy): Bacteria > Actinomycetota > Thermoleophilia > Solirubrobacterales > 70-9 > VAYN01. Next base: position 1,074,766 of record CAVSMQ010000010.1, read on the forward strand.
TCGTCTGCGAGCCGGCCTCGCCGACCTTGTCGGCCTCGATCCCGACGTCGCCGGTGGCCCTCGCGTCGAGCGGTTTCTTTTTCGCGCCCATGATCGCTTTGAGGCTCGGGTAGCGCGGCTCGTTGATCGCGTCGCCGACGCTGATCACGGCCGGCAGCTCGACCTCGACGGTGTCGTAGCCGTACTCGGCCTGGCGCTCGCAGCGCAGTTTGCCGTCGCTGACGTCGATCTTGATCACCTGGGTCAGCGAGGGCATCTGCAGGTGGTCGGCGACAACCGCGCCGATCGTGTAGCACTCGCCGTCGTCCGACTGCTGGCCGAGCAGGACCAGGTCGGGGCTCTCCGACTCGAGCACTTTCGCCAGCGCGTAGCCGGTGGCGCAGACGTCGGAGCCGGTCAGCGCGGCATCGGCGAGATGCACCGAGCGGTCGGCGCCGAGCGCCACCGCCTTGTGCAGTGCGCGGACCGCGGAATCCGGGCCCATCGTCACTGCGACGACCTCCTCGACCGGGATCGCACCACCCTCCTTGATCTGCATCGCGGCCTCTAGCGCGTGCGTGTCGAAGGGGTTGAGATTTTTCTCGCCGCTGCGGTCGAGGCGCATCGTGCTGGGGTCGATGCGCTTCTGCACAGCGGCGTCCGGAACCTCCTTGACCAGGACGCAGATCTTCAACTCAGAGCCTCCTTGGGGAAACGATGAACAGTCTTGGGGCGGGCCGAGGGTCGGCGCCTTCGCGGGCCCGTGGCGGCCGGGGATGTTATCGGTCAGCGACGTTGACTGACGAGTCAATCAGGACTATACCCGCAAACGTCCGACCTATGCACGGATCTGTGCAATCAAAATGGCCGCGGCTGCCGTCCAGCTGTTCCTTATGTTGGCTATTCCGTCATAAGGAACAGCCCGGCGCTTATTCGCCGCGCTCGTGGCGCTCGGCGGCGCCCTTGCGGACGAACTCGACGATCTCGTCGGTCCCCGCACCGGGGGTGAAGACCTCAGCGACGCCGAGCTTCTTCAGCTCTGGGATGTCGTCGGCGGGGATCGTGCCGCCGACCGTGACCAGCACGTCGTCAACCCCCTGCTCCTTGAGCAGCGCGACGACCCGCGGCACCAGCGTCATGTGGGCGCCGGAGAGGATCGAGAGGCCGACCGCGTCGGCGTCCTCCTGGATCACCGTCTCGGCGATCTGCTCCGGGGTCTGGTGCAGACCGGTGTAGATCACCTCCATGCCGGCATCGCGCAGGGCGCGGGCGATGATCTTGGCGCCGCGGTCGTGCCCGTCGAGGCCGGGCTTGGCGACGACAACGCGGATCTTGCGGGCAGTAGCGGTGCTCATGGTGTCTATCTGGAAATCCGCGCGTGCGGCTGGCGAGCGCCGCACCGAGCGGGGGTAGGACGCAGGGAGGCCGAATGGCAGAGCCATTTGGCCGACCGAGGACGACGCCCCGCGATGTGTGCGGTGCCGCCAGGCGTGCGTGGGGGTCTCCGGATAGACACCGAGCACGAAATCTAGTCGTTTACGTGGAAGGTCGCCTATCTAGGAGGGACTAGCGAAACTCACGTCCGCGGCTGGCGGGCGCCGGACCAAGCGGGGCAAGGACGCAGGGAGGCCGAATAGCAGCGCTATTTGGCCGACCGAGGACGCCGCACCGCGCCGTGTCCGCCGCCGCCAGGCGGGGGCGCGAGAGTCTCGCTAGTCCCTCCTAGTAGGAGGGACGGCGGTCGCGGGCTTGTGGCCCGCCACCGCGTCCGGCTCGATCTCGGCCGGCGGCTCGCCGCGACTCGCGAGCCAGGAGCCGACGAGGATCGCGGCGAGACCGAAGATCGCCCCGACGCCCGGATCCTCGCCGAGGAAGATCACCCCGAGCGCGACTGCGATCAGCGGGTTGACATAGGTGACGAGCAGGGCGCGGCCAGCGCCGGCTTCGCGGACCAGGATCATCATTGCGACCATCGCCAGCGCCGTGCAGACGACGCCGAGGACGAAGACCGAGGCGATCGCGCCGCCACTCGGCGAGGCGCTGGGGAGCGCGGCGGCGGCGAACGGCGTCAGCGCCAGAGCGCCGATCGCCATCGCCGCCGCCATCGAGGCGATCGGGTCGAGGTCGGCAAAGTGGCGGCGCAGGATCAGCGGTCCGATCGCGTAGCCGCAGGCGGCGATGATGACGGCGCCGATCCCGAGCAGCTCCTCGCCGCTGCCGCTGAGGTGGACACCGACCAGCGCCGCGACGCCGGCGAGGCCGACCAGGAGGCCGACGAGCCGGCGGCCGCCGACCCGCTCGGAGGGTTCGAAGCGGAGCGCCAGCACGGCGACGATCAGCGGCGCGGTGGCGATCAGGATCGCCGCGACCGAGGAGTCGATCCGCTCCTCGCCGAAGCCCAGCATCGGGAACGGGATCGCCAGCTCGAAGAGGGCGTAGAGGGCGATCCAGCGCAGGCGCGGCCGCAGCGACGGCAGCGTCCCGGCCCGCCAGGCGATCGCCGCCAGCAGCACCATCGCCAGCAGCAGGCGAACCCAGGCGAGGACCAGCGGCGGCATCCCGCCGTCGACCGCAATTTTGATCAGCAGGTAGGGGACGCCCCAGACGCCCGCGACTACGGCGAAGGCGACCCAGGCGCGCGAGTTCACCCGCGGCGCCCGGCGAAACCACGCGCCGGTGCCGGCCGCCGCCGGGCGGCGAGGCGGGAGCCACCGAGGGCGAGGGCGGTTGCCGTCAGCGTCACCGCCAGTGCGATCAGCCGCCGGCCGAGCCGTTCGAAGCGCAGCACCTGCCAGCCCTCCTCCTTGGCGATCGCCGCCAGCGGCGGGTCGGGGTTGACCGCGACCGGGTTGCCGACCGCGCGCAGCATCGGCAGGTCCGAGAGCGAGTCGGAGTAGGCGTAGGAGGCGGCAAGGTCGATGCCATGGCGGGCGGCGAAGTTCTCCATCGCCTCGACCTTGCCGGGCCCGTAGACGAACGGTCCCTCGAGGCGGCCGGTGAAGTGGCCGGTGGCGTCGACCTCGTAGCTGGTCCCGATCCCGCCCTCCATCCCCAGCACCTGGGCTAGCGATTCGACGACGTCGTTGCCGGCGGCGCTGACGATGAAGGTCGGCCGGCCGGCGTCCTGGTGGGCGTGGACCTCGGCCAGCATCTCGCGGGTAGACGCGAGGCAGGATGTCGGCCATCACCTCAGGCCCCATCCGCGCGATCTTCACCGCTGGCACGCCGGTGATCAGCTCGCGGGCGACCCGCAGCACCTCGGCGGTGCGCTCGTCGGTAGTGCCGCGCAAGCGGTAGCGCAGGTGCTCGACCGCCCAGTGCGCGAGCTGGCGCCGCCCGACGATCCCCTGGCGGGTGGCGACGCGGGCGAACTGCATCCCGCTCGACCCCGCCATCAGGGTCTTGTCGAGGTCGAAGAATGCGGCGGCGCGGCCCTGGCTCATTTCATCCCTCGCACGGGTCCGAAAACCAAGCAGTTCGGGGGACGCAGGGAGCGAGGAGAGGGGAGCGCACTTCTAGTGCGTGACCCGATCCGAGCGACCGAGGACCCCGAAATGCGCCGGTTTGCAGGGCCCGCGCTACTGCGAGGCAACCTCGAGCACGATCGCATCTCCCTGGCCGCCTCCGGAACAGATCGCGGCCACGCCCAAACCCCCACCCCGACGGCCGAGCTCGCTGAATTAGGGCGCCGACGATGCGGGCGCCGGAGGCGCCAATCGGGTGGCCGAAGGCGATCGCGCCGCCGTTGACGTTGACGTTCTCTTCGTCGATGCCGAGGATCCGCATCGAGCCGATCACGACCGAGGCGAAGGCCTCGTTGATCTCCCAGAGGTCGACGTCCTGCGGCGTCTTGCCGATCTTCTCGAGCGCTTTCAGGGCGGCGTTGCCAGGGGTGCGGGCGAGGTAGGCGAAGTCGTCGGCGACAGTCGCGTAGGCGAGGACCTTGGCGATCGGCGTCTTGCCCTGCTGCTGCGCCCACTCCTCGGAGGCGACGACGATCGCGCCGGCGCCGTCGTTGACGCCGGGGGCGTTGCCGGCGGTGTGGGTCGCTCCCTCGCCGCCAACGGCCTTCAGCTTCGCGAGCACATCGATAGTGGTGTCCGGGCGCGGCGCCTCATCGACCTCGACCGTCGTTTCTGCCTTACGCGACTTGACCGTGACCGGGACGATCTCCTCGGCGATCCGGCCCGCTTCGGTCGCCTCGCCGGCGAGCTGCTGCGAGCGAACCGCGAATTTGTCCATGTCGGCGCGGGTGATCTCGAGCTCGTTGGAGACCTCGGAGGCCTCGTTGATCATCTGCTTGCCGGTGAAGGGGTTGGTCAGCCCGTCGTGGGTCATCGCGTCGAGTGCCTGCACGTCGCCCATCCGGAAACCGAAGCGAGCGTTAGGAAGCAGGTAGGGCGCCTGGCTCATCGACTCCATGCCGCCGGTGACGGCGATCTCGAGGTCGCCGGCGCGGATCGCCTGGTCGGCGAGACCGAGGGTTCGCATGCCCGAGGCGCAGACCTTGTTGACCGTCTCCGAGGGGACCTCCTTCGGGATGCCGCCCTTGATCTGGGCCTGGCGCGAGGGGATCTGGCCCTGGCCGGCCTGCAGGACCTGGCCGAAGACGACCTGCTCGACCTGCTCGGAATCGACTCCCGAGCGCTCCAGCGCGGCCTCGATCGCGATGCCGCCGAGCTCGGTGGCGTCGAGCGAGGCGAACGCTCCGCCCATCTTGCCGACCGGGGTACGCGCGGTTCCTAGGATCACTGAGCTGGACATCGGTTCCCTTTCCTTGCCTGGTTCTCGCTCGGCGTGACGATACCGGGCACTGCATAGACTGCTCGCCGATGAAGATCGAGGTGACGCAGATCGAGCTCGGCGAAGCCGACGCCGACCTGCTCGCATTCGGGCTCCTCGAGGACGGCTCGCTGCCGGCAGAGCTCGCCGGAGCGGCGGGCGCCGCGGCCGCCAAGGGGAGCTACAAACGCCTCTCTACCGTCTTCGCCGGCGAGGCTCGCGTCGTCATCGTTGGGCTCGGCAAGCGCGAGGACCTCGACGCCGAGCGGCTGCGGGTCGCGGCGGCGCTGGTCGCCAAGGAGGCCGGGGCGCTGCAGGTGAGCTCGCTCGCCTGGGGGCTGCCAGAGGGGATCAAGCCGGCCGTCGCTGCCGAGGCGATCGTCACCGGCACCGTGCTCGGCTCCTACCGCTACGACCGCTTCCGCGCCAGCGACCCCGACGAGCCGGCGGCGGAGATCGAGTCGCTGATCCTGCTCGGGCCGGCCGAGGCGGCCGAGGCCGCCGCCGTGGCAGGCGTCGTCGCCACCGCGACCAACAGCGCCCGCGACCTGCAGAGCACCCCGGCCAACTTCGCCACCCCCTCCTATCTCGCCACGCGAGCCGAGGAGATCGCCGCCGGCCACGACGCGGTCAACGCCGAGGTGCTCGGCCTCGAGCAGATCCGCGAGAAGCAGATGGGCGGCCTCGTCGCGGTCAGCCAGGGCAGCGCCGAGGAGCCGCGGCTGATCGTCCTCCGCTATGCCGGCGGCGGCTCCGGCCCAACGCTCGGCTTCGTCGGTAAGGGCGTCACCTTCGACACCGGCGGCATCTCGCTGAAGCCAAGCGCCGCGATGAACGAGATGAAGTACGACATGTCGGGCGGCGCCGTCGTGCTCGAGGCGGTCGCGGCAATCGCCGAGCTCGGCCTCGCGGTCGACCTCGTCGCGGTCGTGCCGGCAACCGAGAACATGCCCTCGGGGACCGCGATCAAGCCCGGCGACGTGATCACCCAATACAACGGCAAGACGGTCGAGGTCAACAACACCGACGCCGAGGGACGGCTGATCCTCGCCGACGCGCTCGCCTACGCGATCGAGCTCGGCGCCGAGCGGCTGGTCGACCTGGCGACGCTGACCGGCGCGGTGATGATTGCGCTCGGCTCGACCTACGCCGGGCTGATCAGCAACGACGACGAGCTCGCCGCCGCAATCAGCGCCGCCGGCGATGAGACCGGCGAGCTGGTCTGGCGACTGCCGCTTCACCCCGAGTTCAAGGAGTTGATGAAGGGGACGGTCGCCGACCTCTCCAACCTCGCCGCCAAGCGCGAAGCGGGAACGATCACCGCCGCCTCTTTCCTCGAGGAGTTCGTCGACGGCAAGCCATGGGCGCACCTCGACATCGCCGGCACCGCCTGGGACGTCGGCCGCGAGTACACCGGCAAGGGTGCCAGCGGCTACGGCGTGCGGCTGCTGGTCCGGCTGGCGCAAGACAGCACCCGCTAGGTGGAGAGGATCATCAGCGTCGCCTGGCCGTGGGCTAGGAGCTTGCCGCTGTCGGCGGCGGTGAGGCGGGCCTCGGCGGTCGCCTGGCGGCGGCCGCGGTAGATCACCGTCGCCTCGCAGAGGACGCGGCCGGTGTCGCGGGTGATCGGCCGCACGTACTTCGCCTCGAGGCCGAGCGAGGTGTAGCCGCTGCCGGCCGGCAGGGTCGTGTGGACGGCGCAGCCGAGGGCCGAGTCGAGCAGGGTGGCGGCGTAGCCGCCGTGGACGACGCCGATCGGGTTGTAGTGCTCCTCGCCGGGTTCGCCCTCGAAGATCACCCGGCCCTCCTCCAGCTCGATCGGCCGCAAACGCATCGTCACCGCGATCGGCGGCGGCGGCATCTCGCCGGTGACCACCGCGCGCATGTACTCAAGCCCGCTCATCGTCGCGCCAGCCGCCGCGGTCGGCACCGGGTCCTGCCAGACCAGGGTGCGGCGGCGCGAGGTCTCCGGGCTGCGAGCGGCGAAGGCCTCAGCGACCTCCGCCGCCGTCGCGTCGTCGGCCACGACGACGCCCTCAGCGCTCATCGACGGCTCCGGGCTGGGGATGCCTGAACCGCCTCGAGCCGCCGCCCTTCGCCGCGGTAGGCGAGGTCGGCGGTGATCTCCGCCTGGCTGATCGTGATCCGCGGTGCCAGCTCGCTGCGCTGACGCCTTCTGTGCCTTGGGACGAACCTCATCTCGATCGCCTCCGATCGACAGCGGTTGCGTTAGTTTCATCAAGCAACCTATTGTGGCCTCGACCCTACCGCAGACAGTTGCTTCATGCAACCAAGTGTGAAAAACTTCACATTCGTGCTGCATTCCGACTATCCAGGCCAGTTCTGCTCGATCGCCAAGTCGCTGGAGGTGATCGGCGAGCGCTGGTCGCTGCTGATCGTCCGCGACATCCTCAACGGCAACCGCCGCTTCGGCGAGCTGCAGCAGTCCCTCGGGATCGCCCGCAATGTCCTCTCCGCCCGCCTGCAGGGGCTCGTCGACGAAGACATCCTCGAACGCCGCGCCTACCAGGAAAGCCCGGTCCGCTACGAGTACTTTCTGACCGAGAAGGGGCTCGACCTCTGGCCGGCGCTGATCGCCCTAATGCACTGGGGCGACCGCTACTCCTCCGGCCCCGCCGGCGCGCCGCGGCTGATCGTCCACAAGGAGTGCGGCGGCGAGGTCTCCGACCGCGGCATCTGCGAACGCTGTGGCGAGGTGCTCCACGCCCGCGACGCTCGCCAGGTTCCCGGCCCCGGCTGGGAGGCCGCCGTCAGCGCCACCTTGCCGGTTGCCGGCGAGTCCGATTAGGACTGCAACCGAGCCGGGCGCCGGCGAGCCCAGCTAGCCACGCGCGCTACTTTTGCTGGACTGGAATCGTGCAACGGGCGGAGGTTTGGGATGGCGACGGCGGCGGAGCTGCAGGCGCGGGAGACGGTCTTTATCGGCGGCGAGTGGGTCGAGCCGAGCGGCGCCGACCCGATCGAGGTGGTCAACCCGACCACTGAGGAGGCGATCGCCACGGTGCCCGGCTGCACGCCGGTCGAGGTCGATCGCGCGGTCGAGGCGGCCCGGGAGGCATTCGAGGGCTGGTCGCAGACGCCACGCGAGGAGCGGGCGCGGCTGATCGGCGCGATCGCCGCCAACCTCGAGGCGCGGGCCGACGAGCTGGCGGCGATGATCGCCCAGGAGCTGGGGATGCCGCTGAAGCTCTCGCGGATGATCCAGGTCGGGCTCGGGATCAACCACTTCGCGGCGATGCCGGGGCTGATGGAGGAGGTCACCTGGGAGGAGGAGGTCGGCAACTCGCGGGTGCTGCGCGAGCCGATCGGCGTGGTCGGCGCGATTACCCCCTGGAACTATCCGCTCAACCAGATCGGCGCCAAGGTCGCCGCCGCGCTCGGCGCCGGCTGCACCGTGGTGCTGAAGCCGAGCGAGGTGGTGCCGCTGAACGCCTTCGCGCTGGCCGAAGCGATCGAGGCGGCCGGGCTGCCGGCGGGCGTCTTCAACCTGGTCAGCGGCACCGGGCCGGTGGTCGGCGAGGCGATCGCCGCCCACCCCGGCGATCGACATGGTCTCCTTCACCGGCTCGACCCGGGCCGGGCGGCGGGTCTCCGAGCTGGCCGCCGAGACCGTCAAGCCGGTCGCAATGGAGCTCGGTGGCAAGTCCCCGAACGTGATCCTCGACGACGCCGACCTCGCCAAAGCGGTCCCCGACGGCGTCGCCAAGTGCTTCCTCAACTCGGGCCAGACCTGCAGCGCGCTGACCCGGATGTTGGTGCCGCGGCAACGCCTTGCCGAGGCCGAGGCGATCGCCAAGGCGAGCGCCGAGGCCTTCACTCCCGGTGACCCCTTCGACGAAGCGGCCCGGCTCGGGCCGCTGGTCTCGGCGACCCAGCGCGAGCGGGTCCGCGGCTACATCGAGAAGGGGACCGAGGAGGGCGCGCGGCTCTTGACCGGCGGCGCCGAGGCCCCCGAGGGCCTCGAGCGCGGCTACTTCGTCCGCCCCACCGTCTTTTCCGAGGTCGAGCCGGAGATGACGATCGCCCAGGAGGAGATCTTCGGGCCGGTCCTCGCGATCCAGCCTTACGAGGGCGAGGAGGACGCGGTGCGGATCGCCAACAGCACCGCCTACGGCCTCGCCGGCGGCGTCTGGGCCTCCGACCCCGACCGCGCGATCGGCGTCGCCAAGCGCCTGCGCAGCGGCCAGATCGAGATCAACGGCGGCGCGTTCAATCCGATGGCCCCGTTCGGCGGCTTCGGCCAGTCCGGCCACGGCCGCGAGAACGGCAAGTTCGGCCTCGAGGAGCTACTGCAGGTCAAGAGTTTGCAGCTGTAGGTCGAGCGGTTTGGCAGGGCGGCCGATATGGCGGGACGTCCGCCCTTGATGCGCGAGGGGAGCGCCGGGGGGTCTCCCCCCGGCGCTCTTCACTCTCGGATTGGGCTCCGCCAAACGTTCAAGGGACGGGGGCGGAGAGCTACTTCCCGGTTTGGGGTCTCGAGCAAGCGCCGAAGACTCGGAGCGCGCTCCGCTCTAGCCGCGGATCGTTGAGGTTGCCGTTTGGCGCCTATTGGGCGGGAAAAGGCAACCTCGATGGCTGGCGCAGCCCTGTCCGGTTGCACTTCTCCCCACCGGTTGCGTTTGTCCCCGCATACCGGGGACAAGTGCAACCGGTGGGGAGAAAGGCAACGGACACGCCGAATACTCGGCGCCGACCCTAGGACTCGGGGCTCGCCCGCGTCGCCACAAGCTCCCCAAGGAGAAGAAGCTAAAAGAAAAGGGGGTGTCCGAACCTTCGGGGCTCGCTCCGTTGGCGGGGATAGGGGGTCACCCTCCCGGAGCGGCGTCCTCTTGCTCGCACCGGCGCTTGCACTAGGACTGCCGCGATTCGATCCAGGCGAGCAACCCAGCCCGGGAGGGTGACCCCCTAGCGCCGCCCTCGAATCCCCCCCTCAAGCAGCCGGCAAAGTGAACCGCACCGTCGTCCCAGGCATCCCGTCCTCCAACCAAATCCGGCCGCCGTGGGCCTCGACGATCGCCCGCGAGATCGCCAGGCCGAGGCCGGCGCCGTCCTCGCCGCGCGAGGCGTCGCCGCGGTAGAAGGCCTCGAAGACGCGCTCGCCGTCGCCGGGCGGGATACCCTCGCCGGTCGTCGGCAACCTCGACCTCGACCTCGCCGCCGTGAGGCCGCGCCCGGACGGTGACGCTGCCGTCGGCCGGGGTGTGGCGGATCGCGTTCTGGATCAGGTTGAAAAGGACGCGCTGGACTTTTTCGGCATCGGCCTCGGCGGCGACGCCGGGGGACGGCAGCTCGGCGGCAAGGTGCACTCCCCGCTCCTCGGCGGGAGCCCGCATCGCCGCCACCGTCTCGCCGATCAACTCGCCGAGCTCGACCTGGCGGAGGGACCAGGAGATGTCGCCGGCCTCGATCCGCGAGAGCTCGAAGAGGTCGTCGATCAGGTCGCTGAGGACGGCGACGTGGGTGCGGATCTCGGCCAGGTAGCGGTCGCGGTCCTCCCCGGTCGCGACGCCGTCCTCGATCGCGTCGACCAGCAGCCGCAGCGAGGCGAGCGGGGTGCGGAGATCGTGAGAGGCGGCCGCGACGAGCCCTCGCCGCGCCTCCTCGATCTCACGCTGGGAGCGCTCCTGCATCGCCAGCCGCACCACCAGGGCGGTGGCAACGACGGCACCGGCGACCGCGACCAGCGCCAGCAGCACCTGCTCGAACCCCATGTGTCCCGGCACCGCGACCGCGGCAGCGCCGGCGAGAAAGGCGGCGAGGGCGATCGGCGCCGCGTGCTTCACGGCCGCAACCTGTAGCCGACGCCCCAGACCGTCTCGATGAAGCGGGGCTCGGAGGGGTCGTCGGCGAGCTTGGCGCGCAGCCGGCGGATATGGACGGTGACGGTGCTGGTGTCCTCGAAGTAGGGCTCGCCCCAGACCGACTCCATCAGCTGATCGCGCGAGTAGACGCGGCCCGGGTGGGCGGCGAGGAAGGCGAGCAGGTCGAACTCGCGCATCGTCAGCTGGACCTCCTCCCCGTCGAGGAACACGCGCCGGCTGGCGGGCTCGATCCGCAGCGTCCCGACCTCGATCGGCGGCTCCTCACCGTCGGTCTCGGGCGGCCGGGTGCGGCGCAGCACGGCGCCGATCCGGGCCACCAGTTCGGCCGGCGAGAAGGGCTTGACGACGTAGTCGTCAGCTCCCTGCCGCAGCCCCACCAGCCGGTCGGACTCCTCGCCGCGCGCAGTCAGCAGGATCACCGCCAGCGGCGCGCCGGGCAGCTCGCGCAGCCGTCGCATCACCTCGATCCCGTCGATTCCAGGCAGCATCAGGTCGAGCACGACCAGGTCGGGGCGCTGCGCCGCCACCCGCTCGAGTGCCTCGAAACCGTCGGCGGCGCCAACCGCCTCGTACCCGGCCCGCTCCAGGTAGCGGCCGACGATCTCGACGATCGTCGGCTCGTCATCGACGACGAGGACGCGACCGGCGCCGTTATCCGAAGGTGAAGGCATACCCCATGATCCCCGCTTGCGGCCGCAGTTCGAGGACATGGTGCTCGACCGCCGGCAGGTCGACCAGGTTGTAGAGGCGCTGGGCGGTGACGGTCACCGCGCCGTCGTGCGACGTCTTCGCCGGCCTCGGCGGGGGTGATCGGCTTGCCGTCGAGGAACACCTTCATCTGCCGCGGCCCGGACGGGGAGCCGAGCACCAGGTAGGCACGGCGGGCGTTGAAGTCGAGTCGCAGCGAGGCGCCGGCGTCGGCGTTGATCGACTCCGAGTCAACGTCCCAGTGCCCGCCCAGCGCCCACTCGTTTGCGCCCAGCGTCGCCGGCGCGGTGTACTCGGAGAGGCCCTGGCCGAGGTCGGGAGCTTCGTTGGCGTTGCGTTCGGCGCGGAAGGGCCCGAGGTAGGTCTCGGGCGTGGTCGTCCCTTCCGAGGGCGCGATCCCATGGGCGTCGGCGCGCGCTCGGCCGGGCTGCTCGCCCGCTTCGGCCAGCAGCTCCCGGATCACCGTTTCCTTCTCCTCGTATTCGCCCTCGCCGAAATGGGCGTAGCGGACGTTGCCGTCGGCGTCGATGAAGTACTCGGCGGGCCAGTACTGGTTGCCATAGGCCTCCCAGGTACCGAGTTCGTTGTCCTGGACGACCGGATAGCGGATCCCTTCGCGCCCGATCGCCGCTTCGACGTTGCCGGCTTCGCGCTCGAACGGGAACTCGGGGCTGTGGACGCCGACGATCACGAAGCCGTCGCGGTGGTAGCGCTCGTACCAGGCGTTGAGGTAGGGCAGGGTGCGGATGCAGTTGACGCAGCTGTAGGTCCAGAAGTCGACGAGCACGACCTTGCCGCGCAGCTCCCGCATCGTCAGCGGTCTGCCGCCGGGGGTGTTGAACCAGCGCTCGGTATCGGTGAATTCAGGGGCGGGGCCGTAGCTCGGCAACGTCGACTTTTCGGCGGCGAGCCGCGACGGCGGCGTCCGCGTGACCTCTTCTTCGGAGCCCTCGCTGGCGCGCGTGCCGAGGCCGTGCGGGGAGACGCCGCTGATCGACGCGAGCGCCGTCTTCGCGGAGTCCGCATTCTCGATCCCTTCCGCCGGGTTGACGAGGAAGGAGGGCAGGTCAGCGACGACCTCACGCTGGAAGCGGAGGTCGTAGTCGCCGAGCATCGCCAGCCCGACGACGATCATCACCGCCCCGGTCGCGACCTGGAGGACGCCGGCGCGGCGAGCCAGGGGCCGGATCAGGCGGCGGCCACCGAGCATCAGCAGGTAGAGGACCGAACCCGAGCCCAGCGCATAGGCGAGCGCCACCGCGAGGCGGCCGGCGCTGAAGTCCTGCGAGGCGGTGACGACGATCACGCCAGCGAGGACGGCGCTGGCGCAGGGCGCGTAGAGGATCCCGAGGCTGGCGCCGAGCAGCGTCCCGGACCAGAAGCCGTCGGCGTCGGCGCGGCGGGTGCCGAAGCGGTTGGTGAGGCGGCTCGCCGCGGCCTCGAAGCGGGCGGCCAGCGGCGGCATGACCAGCACCGCGCCGAAGACCAACAGCACCCCGATCGCGATGTCGCGGACCAGTTCGCCGGGCAGCCCGACGGCGTCGATCACGTAGACAAGAGCGACGATCGCGAAGGTGAAGGAGACGACCAGGCCGGCGACGATCCCGAGCGGGCGGCGGCGGCCACCGGTGGCGCCGGCCGAGAGGGCGATCGGCAGAACCGGCAGGACGCAGGGCGATACCGCGGTCGCGGCCCCGGCAATGAAGCCGAAGAGGATCAGTAGGACCATCGAGAAAAGCCTCGCACGGAGGGATTACGGGGAGATGACGGCGGCGGATCGCTCCGTCGCCGCTCGCCCTGCAGCACTTTGGGGGTCTATAGCCCCCACAACCCTTGCAGCGCGGCTCAGCTGGCCGGCGGGGTCGCGGTGACCTCGCCTTCGCTGCGCCCCGACAAGGCGGCGGCGCGGCCGGTCCGCGAGCCGATCCCATAGTGGCCGCAGATCGTCAGCTCGTGCTCGCGGCGCAGCGGCCGGATCGGGTCGACGACTGGTGCGCGGCGCAGCGTGTCGGTGCCCTGCGAGGTCCACACCCCAGCCGGAAAGCCGGCGCATTCGGCCAGCGGCAGGGCGATGACGCGGGTGCCGCGCCGGCGCCCGAGGCGGGCGATCAGCCAGACCGGCTGGCCGCCCTCGCTGTCGACGTAGAAGCCCTCGACCGAGCCGATCCGGTCGCCGCCAACCTCGGTCAGACTGGCGCCGATCCAGCTGGCGGCCTCCTGCGCCGAGGGTGGCGCGGCGTGCTCGCGCTCACTCATCGAGGTGCCTCTCCAGCAGCTCGCCAGCGGCGCTGGCCGGGTCGAGCTCGCGGCGCACCACTCGGTCGAGCAGCTCCGCCGTCGCCGGGTCGGCTTCGACGTTGGCTTCCAGCCGGCGGCGCATCCGCGAGGTGGCGATTCCCAGCACCTCGCTGCGCAGGTTGCGGGCGCGGCGTTCGGACAGGGTTCCCTCGGCCTCGATGAACTCGCGGTGCTCCTCGATCTTCACCGCGAGCTCCTCGACCCCCTCGCCGCGCGCCGCCTCGGTGCGCAGGATCGGCACCTTCCAGCCTTCGGGGTCCTGGGAGAGGGCAAGGACGCCGCGTACCTCGCGGACCATCGTGTCGGTCATCGGGTGGTCGGCCTTGTTGATGACGATCACGTCGGGGATCTCCATCACCCCCGCCTTCAGCGCCTGGATCGAGTCGCCGGACCCAGGCATCAGCGCCAGCACGATGGTGTCGGCGTGGTCGACGATGTCGATCTCAGCCTGGCCGACACCGACGGTCTCGATCAGCACGTCGTCCTTGCCGGCCGCGTCCATCACCAGCGCCACCTGCAGCGCCGCCTCGGAGAGGCCGCCGAGGGCGCCGCGCGAGGCCATCGAGCGGATGAACACGCCGGGGTCGAGGAAGTGCTCGGTGAGCCGGATCCGGTCGCCGAGCAAGGCGCCGCGGGTGAACGGGCTCGAGGGGTCGATCGAGAGCACCGCGACCTCGCGCTCGGCCTTGCGCAGCTCGCCTACCAGCGCCCCGATCAGGGTGCTCTTGCCGACCCCGGGCGGGCCGGTGAAGCCGACGATCCGCGCCTTCCCGGTCCGCGGGTAGACCTCGCGGACGAGCTCCCAGCCCGCCGGGTCGTCGGACTCGATCAGGGTGATCGCCCGTGCCAGGGCGCGCTTGTCGCCGGCAACGAGCCGCTCAGCAAGCGGGGCGGATTTGGCGACGTCTGCCACGGCCGGGCCAGTCTAAAGTTGCCCCGCCGTGATCCGCTTCCTCGCCCGCAACCAAATGATCAACCTCCGCTACGCGCGGCTTCTCTGGCGCTACCTGTGGCGCCGCTGGCTGACCCGCGCCGGCCACCGCTGGGACACCGACGGTCCCGTCTTCTTCGGTCGCCGGCTGGAGCTGGAGGTCTCGCGGCGGGGACGAGTCAGGTTCGGGCGTTTCGTCTGGATCGGCGATGGAACGAAGATCCGCTGCCACGAGGGCGAGGTCGAGATCGGCCGCAAAACGGTGATCGGCCAGGAGTGCACGATCTCCGCCTACCAGCGAGTGAAGATCGGCGAGCAGTGCGTGATCGCCGACCGGGCGATGTTCATCGATTTCGACCACGGCGTCGTTGAGGTCGAGCGCCCGATCCGACTGCAAGGGATCTACAAGCGCGACGTCGAGGTCGGCTCCAATGTCTGGATCGGTTACGGCGCCTGCATCCTGCGCGGCGTCCGGGTCGGCGACAACGCGGTGATCGGCACCAACTCGGTGGTGACCAAGGACGTGCCGGCGAACGCGGTGGTCGGCGGCGTCCCGGCGCGGGTGCTGCGTATGCGCGAGGCGCCCGAACAGCTGCGCTGGCCGCACCCGGTCGAGCCCGACCCCGACGCCGCGACGACTCTCCCCCGAGTGATTAGGAATCAATCATCGGGCCCGACCGGGTCTAGGGCCGGCGATCCGGGGTAGGTGCCGCGGATGCCAGATTCCGAAGAGAAGCTTGACGAAAAGAAGGCGATCGAGACCCTGAACGCGGCGCTGCGGCTGCAGTACCGCTCGGCCTTGCAGTACTCGCTGACCGCCGCCAGCCTGTTGGGGATCGAGGCGCAGGCGATCGGCGCCCAGCTGACCAGCTTCGGCGACGAAGAGCTGAGCGACCTGCGGCGGCTGATCGAGAAAATCGTCTCCTTCGACGGCGAGCCGACCACCGAGATCGCCGCGCTGCGCTACGACCGCGCCGCCCCGGACGCGATTGCCTACCTGGTCGAGTGCGAGGCCGAGGCAATCGACCTGCTGCAGGAAGCGATCGAGCCGACCGGCCGCGAGGGGCGCTCGGAGGCGCTGGAGCACTTGCTCGAGCACGTGATCCTGCGCAAGCAGCAGCAGGTCGACTTCCTGCGCCGCGCGATCGCCGCCTGAGCTGGCGCTCGGCGGGCCGCCATTACTCGGCTTCGAGCTCGGCCCGAATCTGAGCGGCGCGCTTTGCGTTGACTTCGCGCGAGACGCGATTGAAGGCGATCAGCAGGCGGATGTCCTCATCGCTGAGGCCCTCGAACCAGGGGTCGGCCATCGCTTTCAGCGGGAAGTAGAGGCGGGCCGCCTCCTCGCGCTGCTTGGCGGTGACCTCGACCAGGACGCGGCGCCGGTCGCTCGGGTCCGGCACCCGGCGCACTAACTCTTTCCCCTCGAGCCGATCGAGGACCGCGGTCACGGCCCCGGTCGTCAGTCCCGCCTCGGTTGCGAGCCGACCGGCGCTGATCGAACCGCGGCGGTCGATGATGTCGAGGCAGCGGCCGTCGGTGCCGTTGATCCCGAGCGCCTGGTGGGCGGCTTCGTCCATCTGGTGGACGGCGGTCTGGCTGCCGCGAATCTCCTCGATCAGCTCGGCTTCCAGGCGCCCGCGCGGCGTGCTCTGCGCCTGCGCCCACTCGGCGCTTCCCCACTGTTCGGACCAATCGTTTGCCATTGCAATCTCTTAGTTACGAAGCTTTCCGAACTTCAAGGACTCTAGCGGTCCGCTAGCCCTCCTTGAGGTGGCGCCGGATCCGCCGCAGCTCGGCCCGCAGCACGCTGAGCATCACGCCGGTCTTGGATTCGCGGCGCAGTACCGACAGCGTCGTCAGCAGCCGCCGCACCTCGGGGTTGTCGTATGGCGAGCTCAATGCAAGCTCCCTCCCAGGAGTCGAATTCGTTACGGAACCGATGCCAACTAAAACTAAAGTGACTAGAAGTGTCAAGGCATCCACACATGCGCTCCCGCACTTCGTCACCCGCGAGACCGCAAAGACGGATCTCTGTCGCGTTCAAACGGGTAGTGGTCCCTGCCCAACAAGAATCAGTTGCGCAGTTGCCGGGAGACAACGAGGCTCTTGGCTTGGATTTCGCCAGCCGCTTCGGCCACAACCTCGCCCGCTGCCGCGATCGCGCCGGTCTCTCCCAGGAAGAGCTGGGCATGCGCGCCGAGCTGCACCGGACTGCCGTCGGCCAGTTGGAGCGCGGTCAGCGGATCGCCCGCGCCGACACCCTCGTCAAGCTCGCCGGCTCGCTCGAGATCAGCCCCGAAGACCTGCTCGAGGGGCTCGCCTGGGAGCCGTCGGTCAGGACGGAGGGCAGGCTGACGGTTGACCACGACGCGGACGCTGTTCCTTAGAGACGTTTGTCTGTCATACGAAACACCTCATAAGCAATGCTGCCGCTGTGCCGAAGGACAAAAAGCAGTCCGAAGAAATCGCCCGGCGTTTCGGCCAAAACCTCCGCCGCGCCCGCAAACGTGCAGCGATGTCGCAGGAGGAGTTGGCGGTCGGCGCCTCCCTGCACCGGACCGAGATCGGACTGATCGAGCGCGGCCACCGGGTCGCCCGGATCGACACCCTGATCAAGATCGCCAGCTCGCTCGGCGTCTCGCCGCTGGAGCTGCTCGACGGCATCAACTGGACGGCCGGCGGGCCGAGTCGGGGGCGCTTCAATTTCAGTGGTCCACCGCCACAGGTGCCGAGGCGGCGGCGGTCGTCTAGCTAGGCAGAGCGGTGCGTTGGGACGGAGCGTGCCGGTGTCCCTCCTCTCTCGATCTGTCGGCGTGTGGAGGATTCGGCTGTCGCCTCTTAGGAGCGCCGGGCCTCAATCGCAAAACGTTCGGAGGGACACCGGCACGCTCCGTCTCGCGGAAGCTTTAAAGCAAGACAGGGGCCAACCCCGAAGTTTGCTTTTAGCTTCCGAGGGATGGGAGCTGTCTGGCTAGACAGGATCCGTAGGTGGGGATCGGGGGACCCTCCGAACGTTTTGCGATAGAGGCCCGGAGCTCCTCTGGGCGACAGCCGAATTCGATCCACGCCGACAGATCGAGTGAGGAGGGTCCCCCGATCCCCACCTACCGCCCGGCCCCGCCTAGCCAGCCCGCGTCCCTGCCAACTCGACGTAAATCGCCTCGG
The DNA here is from genome assembly GCA_963729055.1 of uncultured Actinomycetes bacterium. Taxonomy (GTDB): domain Bacteria; phylum Actinomycetota; class Thermoleophilia; order Solirubrobacterales; family 70-9; genus VAYN01. The sequence goes on from CAVSMQ010000010.1 coordinate 1,092,472, forward strand.
TCTGCTCCGCCACATCAGCCCAATCGAATCGGCGCAAGTGCTCATACGCTTCCGCCACCAAGCGGTGGCCTAGCTCATCGTCGGACAGGACTCGGATCGCTACCTCGGCCAGTGCCTCCGGATCGCGCGTCGGGAACCGCAATCCGGCCTCCTCATGGGGGACGACCTCGCGCAGGCCGCCGGTGTCGGCGACGATGCAGGGGCAGCCGGAGGCCATCGCCTCCAGCGCGACCAGCCCAAACGGCTCGTAGATCGAGGGCACCACGGTGAGGTCGGCGATCCGGTAGAGCGAGTGGAGGACGTCGTCGCCGATCCAGCCGAGGAAGGTGCCGTGCTCCATCAGGCCCAGCTCCTCGGCCTGGCGGCGCAGCTCGGCCTCGTGGGTGCCGGAGCCGGCGACCAGGAAGCGGGTGCCCGGCACCGCCTCGATCAGCCGCGGCATCGCCTCCAGCGCCAGCTGGAAACCCTTCTCGTAGACGAGGCGGCCGATCAACAAGACGAGGCGCTCCTCCGGTGCCGCGAAGTCGGCTCTCAATTTGGCGAGGGTGGCGGCGTCCTGGTTCGGCAGGTCGTCGGGGTCGATCCCGTTCGGGATCACCGAGATCCGCGCCTCCTCGACCGCGAAGATGTCGGCGATCTGTTCGCGCATGTAGTGGGAGCAGGCGATCACCCGCTGCGAGCGGTTGGTGATCCAGCGCTCGACGCCGTGGATGTAGGACTGCGGGTGCGCTTCGACCCAGCCTTGGTGGCGGCCGTACTCGGTGGCGTGGATCGTCGTCACCAGCGGCGCCCCAAAGCGCCGCGCCAAGTGGTCGCAAGCGTTGGCGACCAGCCAGTCGTGGCCGTGGACGAGGTCGAAGTCGTAGGCGTCGCCGAGCTCAACCCCGGCGGCCAGCATGTCGGAGTTCATCCGCTCGACCCAGGCGACGAACTCGCCGAGGTCGGTCGGGCGCTTGGGCTCGAGGATGCGGTGGATGAGGACGCCGTTTGCGCGCTCGTGCGCCGGCGACTCCTCGCCGCCGCGGGTCAGCACGTGGACCTCCACCCCGCGCTCGACCAGCGCCTCGGAGAGCTTGCGGACGTGGCGGGCGAGGCCGCCCTCGATCAGCGGCGGGTACTCCCAGGAGAGGATCAGGACGCGGGTCACTAGGCGGCTGGCGGCTGGGTTCAAGGCTCCAGGAGAGGCGCGAGACGGAGGTCCGGCGCAAGCGAATGCATACGCGGATCGGTGTCGAATTGGAACTCTATTGCCTGCAGCAGGGCCTCGCCGTGGTCGGTGGCGCGAACGAAGGCGTAATCGCCGGCTTGACCGCGGGAGTCAAGGAACGCCCAGTCGCTGGCCTGGGCGGCAAGCAGCTCGCGAGCGGCGCGGGCGGCGGCGTCACCGCGCAGGCCGGCACCGAGGGCGCGGAGCAGGCGCAGCTCGAGCCGCCGTGCCGCCCAGGCGAGGTCGGCGACCGGCGGCGAGTCCCAGGTGCGGAAGTCCTTGCCCTCGCCCCAGGTCGAGGCCTGGAGCGAGCGCTCGAGCGGCTGATGCTCGGCCAGCGCGGTCGGGACGTCGACGGTGCGGACTCCGGCCGCGGCGGCGCCATCGAGCACCGCCGCCAGCCACTGCGGCCCCTCCGACCACCAGTGACCAAGCAGCTCGGCGTCAATCGCGAAGACGATCAGGCCGCGGCGACCACGAGCCTCCGCGTAGCGGCGCAGCCGGGCGGCGACGGCGGCGAGGAACTCGCCGGCCTGACGGCGGGCCGCGGCGGCCGCCTCCTCCGGGTCGTAGGCGCCGCCGCCGATCCGCCAGAGCCGCATCCCCCGCAGCGATTTGCCGTCGAACTGGGCATAGGCGGGGTCGGAGGGGTAACCGTCGAGCGCCCAGAGCCAGGAGATCGCCTCCCAATCGATCGGCAGAGCAACCGGGCCGGCGCCGGTGGCGACCGGCGCCAGCGCCTCGAGCGGGTCGGCGAAGTGGGCGCTCTGGTCGACACAGAACCAGCCGACCCCAGCCTCAGCGAGCGGCCGCTCGAGCCGCGGCGCGTACGCGCACTCCGGCAACCAGAAGCCGCCGTCCCAGCCGAAGCGGCGACGATGCGAGCGAAGACCGGCGTCGATCTGCAGGCGCAGCCCGGGAAGGGTCGCGACCAGGGGCAGGACGGCGTGGGTAGCCGAGGAAGCGGCGAGGGCGATCCGCCCGCTGGCGGCCGCCTCCTGGAAGGGGCGCAGCGGGTCGCCGCCGGCGGCCTCGAGCAGCTCGAGCGCGTGCTCGTATCGGGCCCGCTCGGCCCGCACCGCCGGGTGCAGCTCGGCGGCGACGTCGCGCAGGTCGGCCTCGGCGGCGGCGATCCGCCACTCGCAGAGGAACTCGCGCAGGCGCGCCGCGGCGCCGGCGTCCTCGAGCTGGTCGGCGAGCACCGGCGTCACCGTCATCGTCAGGTCGCGCGCCACCTCGAGCACAGGCAGGTAGGAGCGGATCACCGCGTCGAACAGCCACTCCTCGCCGAACGGGTAGGTGCCGAAGCCCTCGACGTAGGGCATGTGGCTGTGGAGGACGATCGCCAGGTCGCCGACGCTCGCGGCTGCCGGCGCGGCGCCGGCACTCCCCGACGACCCCCTCGCCATCAGGGCCGGCAGACGGCGATGAAATCCAGCGCCGCGTCGAGGTTGCCCGCTCGCAGGGCGAAGTCCGAGGCGGCAATCGCCGGCGTAAAGCGGTCGTAGAAGGGCTTGGTCAGGCGCAGCCGTTTGTGGACCTCGTCCCAGCCGAACCGCAGCGCCAATTCGTGGACTCGCAACTTGCGGGCGTGGAAGAGGCCGAGCAGCTCGACCCGGCCGAAGTGGGCGCGGCAGAGCTCGCCGAACTCGGCGGCGCGGTACTCGCGCAGGTGCCACGGGTTCTCCGACTTCTCGGCGCCGGGCGGGGCCAGAGTCAGCAGGTTCGGGGTTGAGACGTAGGCGACGCCTTGGCTCGCCAGCATGGCCTTGAAGTGCTCGAGGATCGCGCCAGGGTCCTCAACGTGCTCGATCGTCTGCAGGAAGACGACCGCGTCGCAGGGCTCGGCGAAGGATTCGACCAGGTCGCGCTCGAAGCGCAGGTTGGGCCGGGCGTAGCGGAGGCGGGCGTGCTCATGCGCCTCGGGGTTGGCGTCGACGCCGACCACGCTGGCGGCCGTCCCGGCGAGCACGTCGGAGCCGTAGCCCTCGCCGCAGGCCATGTCGACCACCCGCTTGCCGGCGGCCTGCGCGGCGATCCACTCGTAGACGACCAGGTGCCGGCGGAACCAGTAGTTCTCGGCGGGAACGTCGGGCAGCGTCCGCTCGCCGGTCAGCGGCAACGGCGGCACCCCGGGCGGCTGGTGGCGCTGGATGTAGCTCTCCTCCACGGAGCGGGACGGTATTAGAGCCCGCCGTTTAAGTGCCTTTCGAGAAAGGCACTAAAGTGCCCGCCCGATGCCCGCCTCGCCGAGCGCAACGCCTGAGCACATCAAGGACGTCAACACCCGCTACCACGACGCGGCGGCCGAGGAGTACGACGCCAAGTGGGGGATCGACTTCGGCGCTGTCGGCCAACGCCAGGTGCGGCTGAAGCTGGTCAAGGCACTCGGCGGGCTCGACGGTGAGGGTTTCGGGGACGCGCTCGAGATCGGTTCCGGGACGGGCTACTTCTCGCTCAACCTGGTCCAGCTTGGCGTCGTCGAGCGGCTGACCGCGACCGACATTTCGCCCGGGATGCTGAAGCGGCTGGCGGCGACGGCGGAGGCGCTCGGGCTCGACAGCGTCACCACCGTGGCAACCGAGGCCGAGCAGCTGCCGTTCGAGGACGAAAGCTTCGACCTCGTCTTCGGGCACGCCGTCCTCCACCACATCCCCGACCTCGACCGCGCCTTCAGCGAATTCCGCCGGGTGCTGCGGCCGGGCGGGATGGTCGCCTTCGCCGGCGAGCCCTCGCGCTATGGCGACCGCCTGGCGGCGCTGCCGAAGCGCGCCGGCCTGCTCGCCGCGCCCGCTTGGCGGCGGTTGATCGGCGCGGCGGGGCGCGACGTGCCGGAAGCCGAGCAGTCGGAAGGCCACTCGCTCGAGGGTGAGGTCGACGTCCACGCCTTCGCGCCGGCCGACTTGCGGCGACTGCTGCGGGACGCGGGCTTCGAGCAGCGACGGGTCGGCGGCGAGGAGCTGCTGGCGAATGCATGGGGCTGGGGCCTGCGGACGGTCGAGTCGAGCGCCGAGCCCGAATCGATTCCGTTTCGCTGGCGGCGGTTCGCGTTCAGCAGCTACATCGCGCTGCAGAAGGTGGATACCAGCGTGCTGGAGCCAAGGTTGCCGGCGGAGCTTTTCTACAACTTGCTGGTGAGTGGGCGGAGGCCGGGTTAGGGACGGCTCGCGCAGGCGCGCAGGATTTCGGTGATGTGGCGAGGGTCGTAGCGGACCTGCCAGTGGGTGAAGCGCAGGGTGGTGAGGCCTGAGGCGGTGTGGATCTGGTCGCGGAGGAGGTCGCGGGACTGCTTTAGGGCGGTGCGGTGGTAGCGCAGGGAGTCGGTCTCGACGACGAGGGACAGATCGGGCCAGAAGAAGTCGACTTCGTAGTCGTTGACGAAGGCTTTGGTTTGGGGTTGGGGGAGGCCGGCGGCGAGGGCGATGGGACGGAACAGGCGCTCGAGCTTGGAGTCGGAGAGGCGGAAGGTGTCGCGGTCGAGGAGGCGGCGCAGGCGGCTGACTCCGGGTTCACCGGGACGGAGGTCGCAGTAGCGGCGCAGGGAGTCGGGGTCGAGATTGATGGCTTCGTGGGCGGCGGCTTCGTTGACGAGACGCTCGAGGGAGGAGTCGGAGATCGGTAGGGCGGCTTGGTCGAGGATCGTGCGCGGCGGGGTGGTTACCGGGATGCATTCGTGGATGGTCGCGTCTTGGCTTGGTAAGGACGGGCGGCTGCGAGCCTTGACGCCGCTGAGCGCTGGCCAGACGCGGCGGCGCACGGTGATCTCGATCAGGTTCCACTCGGGTCCGATGCCCCAGAGGGCCGTGGCGCTGCCGTGGCTGACGAGGGCGTCGGGTCCGCAGGCGAGGACGGCGGCCATCCAGCGGCCTTTGCGGGTCAACTGGCGCCGGCCGACTGCGTAGACGCCACGGTGGACCGGATGCAGGCGGCCGGTCGTCACGCGGTGTTTGATCGCGTCCGGTCCGAAGCCGAGCGCCAGCAGATCCTTCCGCGTCAGCACCCCATGTTGCCTGCGCGCCAGACGCCAGGCAGCCGCGCTACGCGTTGCAGTGATTTGGGGGTCCATAGACCCCTAAAGGACTGCAGCGCCTGGGTTCGCCCCCTTTGGAGCGTCGCAGCGGATGAGGTTCGCGGCGGTTGCGGCGGCTAGGCCGGGGCGCGGAGGGACCAGATCGTGACATCGGTGTCCGTCTGCGGGTTGCGGACGGGGTCGCCGGGGGTCATGCCGAGCTTTTCGGCGACGCGCTGGGAGCGGGTATTGAGCGGGTCGATCAGGGAGATCAGCTCGGGAAGGCCGGCGCGGTAGAAGGCGTCGTCGCGGCAGGCGAGCGCTGCCTCGGTGGCGAAGCCGTGGCCCCAGGCGGGACGGGCGAGGCGGTAGCCGAGCTCGGTGCGGTCGGCGGCGGCGGGGATGAAGGTCGGATGGGCGACACCGCAGAAACCGATCAGCTCGCCGGCCAGCGGGGCGGTCCGCGACTCCAGCGCGAAGAAGCCGAAGCGGTGCTGCTCCCAGCTGCGGCGGGCGCGGGCGATTAGGTCGGCGGTCGCCTCAGCGTCGGGCTGGTGGCTGAGGAACTCGTGGACCTCGGGTTCGGCGTTGATCGCCGTCATCGGCTCGAGGTCGGCGTCGCGCCAGGGGCGCAGGAGGAGGCGCTTGGTGCGGAGCTCGAGTCCCCTCACTGCTCGCGGCGGACGCGGAAGAGTTTGACCCGCGAGTCGATGCCCTTGAGGCGGCGCTCGCCGGCGAAGGAGTAGGCGAGGCCGTCCTCGCCGGCCGCTTCGCGGGTGCCGGCGTCGACGAGGACGCTGCCGGGACGGGCGACGCCGGTGATCCGGCTGGCGAGGTTGACCGAGCGGCCGTAGTAGTCGCCCGACTGGGGCAGGGTGAGGCCGGTGGCGAGGCCGGCGCGCAGCCAGGGGAACTCCTCGCCTTCGGCCTCGGCGGCGGCAATTAGGTTGAGGGCCGCGTCGACCAGGTCGCGCGCCTCGGGAGCGACCAGCATCACCGCGTCGCCGATCGTCTTCACCAGCCGCACCGGCGGCTCGGCGACGGCGGTCGCCATCTCCTCCAGACGACCGGCGACGAGGCCGAGCTCCTCGGGGGCGATCTCCTCGCCGAGGCGGGTGAACTCGACCAGGTCGGCGAAGCAGACGGTGCGCTCGACGGCGCCGCCGAGCTCGCCCGCTTCGAGGTCGGCGGCGGCGATCACGTCGCGTTTCACCTGCTCGAGCAGGTTGACCTGGAAGGCATAGGCGAGGATCTCGCCGATCATTGGCAGCAGCTGCTTGGCGGCGAGCGCAAGCCGCTCCGCCACGTCGCGCTCGGTATCGCCTGGTTGGGTCAGGTTGCGGACCACCAGCTCGCGGTTGGCTTCGGCGATCCGCCCCATCCCCATCCCGATCGTGCGCGCGTTGCGGAGCAGGTCCTCGGGCGGGAAGCCGGCGTCGAGCAGCGGCTTCAGCCGCAAGGCGGCCTCGAGGTCCGCCTCGGTGCCGACCCGCTCGTCGACGTCGCCGTAGGGCACCCCGAGCGCCGCTCGGAAGCGGCGCAAGAGCTCGACGTCGAGGCCGCTGCGCGCGGCGATCTCGCGCGCCGAGTAGCGGCCGCCGTCGCCGGCGATCGCGTGCTCGACGGGCAGCAGAGCCAGCCGTCCGGCGGCGACCGCGTTACGCAGCTCCTCCAGCGGCACCCCTTCGGAGTCGAGCCGCTCGAGCAGCTCCAGCCGCGCCGCCCGCGCCTCGCCTTCGAGCCCGTCAAGCAGCCCCTCCGTCGCGAAGTCGGTCACGCGCTCGCGACCGCCCCGCCGCGGCGCGGATCGCCACCGCCGCTGAGCTCGCCCGTCCGCGGATCCCGCGCCACCGCCTGCACGCCGCCGAAGAATAGGTTGATCGCGGGCCAGCGGACGACCGCCAGACCGCGTGCCTGCAGCCGGTCGAGCGCCGCCGGGTCGATCCCCGCCTCGGCCTGGACCGTCCCGGCCTCGAAGTGCAGGCGCGGTGCCGCCACCGCGTCGGCCACCGGCATGCCCTGCTCGACCGTCCGCACCACCGTCTGCAGGATCGCCGAGCGGATCCGGTTGGAGCCGGCGCTGCCAAGCCCGAGGACGATCTCGCCGTCGCGCAGGACGACGGTTGGCGCCATCATCGACGGCACCCGCCGCCCCGGCGGGATGCGGTGGAAGCCGAGCGGGTTGAGGTCCTCCTCTCCGAGCATGTTGTTGAGGACCACGCCGGTGCCGGGGACCAGGACCCCCGAACCCGAGCCGTTCGAGCAGGTGACGCTGGCGCAGCTGCCGGCCGCATCCATCACCGCGATGTGAGTGGTCGAACCGAGCAGGTCGGCGCGGCGTTTGTTGGCTCCCTCCATCGCTGCCACCAGCTGCTCCGGGCCGCTGCTCGACCCGAGCTCTTCGAGCAGCGCGAGCGAGTAAGTGAGCAGGGTCCCACCGGCGGAGGGCGGTGGGTTGGTCAGCACCTCGGTGCCGCGGAACCGGGCCGCGATCGGCTCGCGCTCAAGCGGCTCGTAGCTCGCCAGGTCGCCCGGCCCGAGCGTGCCGCCGTGGGCGACGACGAAGTCGCTGATCGCCGCCGCCACCTCGCCGCGGTAGAACGGCTCCGCTCCTTCGGCTCCGTAGCGTTCAAGCGCCTCGGCAAGCTCGGGGAATACGAAGAGCTCACCCTCACGCAGGTGGGGACCGCGCGGCGCATAGAGCTCGCGGGTGCCCGCCATCGTCTCGTGAATCGGCGCCAGGATCTCCAGCAGCTGGGCCTGCTGCCGACTCAGCGGGGCGCCGCCGCGGGCCAGCTGCACTCCCCGCCCAACCAGCTCGGCGAGCGGCATCGTGCCGAAGCGGCGCAGCGCGTGTTCAAGCCCGGCGGCGGTCCCCGGCACCCCGCAGGAGGCCGGCCCAACGTAGAACGTCTGCACCGTGTCGGCGCCGAAATGAAGCACGATCGGCACCAGCTCGGCACCCCGCTCGATCCGGTCGAGCCCGGGAGCGGCGACGAAGAAGTCGATCAGCGTCGTCCCCTCGAGGTCGCCCTCGCGGTGGACCATCATGTAGCCGCCGGCACCGAACCCGGTCAGCGGGCTCTCAACCGCGAACGAGGCCAGCACCGCGGCGACCGCGGCGTCAACCGCGTTGCCCCCCTCGCGCAGCACAGCGGCCCCGGCGGCTGCCGTCTCCGGGTGGCCGGCTGCGACGACCCCCTTCACCTCGCGGCGCTCCTACGCCGGGCCCGGGCTAGCCGGGGAGGAACTCGGGGACGTCGATTCCGAGCTCGGTGTCCCGCTGCTCGCCGCGGCCACGCCCGCCGCGGTCGGCTTCTTTGGTGCGGCGGATCGTCGGCTCCTCGGAGCGCCGCGGGGTCGGCTGGCGGCCGTCGAAGCGGGTAGCGACGACGGTCACCCAGATCTGGTCGGAGAGCTCGTCGTCGACGTTGGCGCCGAAGATGATGTTGGCGTCGGGGTGGGCCGCCTCGCCGACCACCTTGGCCGCCTCGGAGACCTCGACCAGCGAGAGGTCGGAGCCGCCGGTGATCGAGAGCAGGATCGAGCGGGCGCCCTCCATCGAGGTCTCGAGCAGCGGCGAGGAGATCGCTTTTTCGGCGGCGAGGATCGCTCGATCGTCGCCGTAGGCCATGCCGATCCCAAGCAGCGCGCGGCCCGCGTCGGCCATGATCGAGCGCACGTCGGCGAAGTCGAGGTTGATCACCGCCGGCAGCGTCACCAGGTCGGAGATCCCCTGTACGCCCTGGCGCAGGACGTCGTCTGCCACCTGGAAGGCCTCGACCATCGAGGTCTGCTGGTCGAGCACCTGCAGCAAGCGGTCGTTGGGGACGACGATCAGCGTGTCGACCTCTTCGGCCAGCGCGTCGATCCCCTTCTGGGCCTGCTCGCCACGGCGGCTGCCCTCGAAGCTGAACGGCTTGGTGACGATGCCGACCGTCAGCGCCCCGACCTCACGGGCCAGGCGGGCGACGACCGGGGCGGCGCCCGAGCCGGTACCGCCGCCGGCTCCGGCGGCGACGAAGACCATGTCGGAGCCCTTCAGCAAGCGCTTGATCTTGTCCTGCTCGCCAAAGGCAGAGCGGTGGCCGACCTCGGGGTCGGCGCCGGCGCCAAGGCCGCGCGTCTGTTCGTCGCCGATGTGGACGGTGACGTCGGCGACGCAGAGCTGCAGCGACTGCAAGTCGGTGTTGACCGCCATGAACTCGATCCCGGGGATGCGGGCGTCGACCATCCGGTTGACGGCATTGACGCCGGCGCCGCCGACGCCGACGACCTTGATCACCGGCTGGTGCGGCTCGCCCGAGCCGGGCGGCTCGTAGGCCGGCTCCTCGCGCCCATAACGCGGCGAGCCCGGCAGGTAGTCCTCGCGGTCGATCCGCGGCCGCGGCTCCTCGGCGAAGACCCTTTTCAGGCGCTCGGGGGCGGCCGGGGCGCTGTCGCTATCGACCGGCTCGTCGACCTCCTGGTCGTAGAAGTGCTCACTCAGCTGCTCGGAAGTCGGCGCCGGCTCGGCGACCGGCTCTTTGATCGGCCGCGGCTCTTCGGCGGCCTTCTTCGCGTCGGCCGGGTCCTCGCGGCCGTAGCGCGGGGAGGCGGTCTCGCGCGGCGCGTCCTCGGCCGAGCGCTCGGCCGCCGTGCCCGGCGCGTCCATCTCCGGTGGGTCGGCCGGCGCGTCGTCGACAGTCGAACGGAAAAGATCCGAGAGGGGCCCCTCCCTCATGCTTGCCCGCTTGTTACGCCGAGCCATTCGCCAGAACCTCCTTAGCCAGCTCCCGGTAGTAGTTCGCGGCGCTAGAGCCGGAATCGTACTTGAGCACGCTGGACCCCTTCACCGGCGCCTCGGCGAATTTGATCGCCTTGCGAATCCGGGAGCGGAAGACGAGGTCGCCGAAGTTTTCCTCGAGGATCTCGACCGCCTCCTTCGCATGGATCGTCCGGGTGTCGAGCATCGTCGGCAGAATGCCCTCGATGCGGACGTCGGGGTTGAGGTTCTCCTGGATCATCCGAAGCGTGTTCTGCAGCTGGACCAGGCCGCGCATCGACAGATACTCGCACTGAACGGGGACGATCACCTTGTTCGCCGCGGTCAGCGCGTTGATCGTCAGCAGCCCGAGGCTCGGTGGCGTGTCGATGCAGACGAAGTCGTAGTCGCCTTCAACCTCTTTGAGCGCCTTTTCGAGCGTCCGCTCGCGGCCGATCTTGGTGCTCATCGCGATCTCGGCGCCGGCCAGGTCGATCGAGGCGACGGCGATGTCGATCTCACGTTTGACGATCACTTCGGAGATCGGCGCATCGTTGACCAGCACCTCGTAGAGGCTTTTCTCGACCTTGTCGGGGTCGATCCCTTGGCTCATCGTCAGGTTGCCCTGCGGGTCGAGGTCGATGCAGAGGACGCGGTAGCCGGACTCGGCGAAGGCGACAGCGAGGTTGAGGGTGGTCGTCGTCTTGGCGACGCCGCCCTTCTGGTTGGCGAAGGCGATCACTTCGGGATGCGCGGTCTCGGCCTCCTCGGCCGCCTCCTCCTCCTCGCGCTTGATGAAGTCGAGCCGGGTCGGCGCGATCAGGTCGACGGCCTTCATCCGTCCGTCGTCCTCCTCGTCCTCGTCCTCCTCCTCTACCTCCACCTCAGCGGCCTCGGTGACCTCGCCGTTCTCGTGCTCGGCGTTGACTGGGTGCTCTATTTCCGCGGGCTGGGCCTGCTCCTCGAAGTGGGGCTGCTCCTCAACCTCGTGCTCCTCCTCGACGTAGTCCTCCTCATAGGAGTCGCGGTCGAAGCGGCGCTCCGGAACCGCCTGCTCCATCTGCTCGAGCTCCTCGACGATCGGGTGCGGCTCCTCAGCGACGGCGGAGGCGCGATCGAAGCGCTCGGTCTCGGCGGGCTGCTGGTTCTTCTTCTTGCGGCTTAGGAATCCCATTGCGCGGATATTCGGATGGAGGCTCCTTTTTCCTGCCTCAGGGTCAGTGGATCGCGAAATTGCTAGGAATTGCCCGATACCCGAGCTCCTCGACAAGCGGCTGGTAATCGTCACCGGCAAGGGTGGGGTCGGTAAGACGACGGTCGCAGTCGCGCTCGGGATGCGGGCAGCGGCGGAAGGAAAGCGGACGATTGTCTGCGAGGTTTCCGCCCAGGAGAACACCTCGCGGATGTTCGACCACGCCCAGGTCGGCTTCCACGAGGTCGAGATGGAGGAGAACCTCTGGTCGATCTCGATCGACCCCGACGAGTCGATGCGCGAGTACGTGCTGCTGCAGCTGAAGGTCCGCGCGATGCGCGACATGCTGTTCCGCAGCCGCATCTTCAACTACCTGGCGGCGGCGACGCCGGGGCTGAAGGAGCTGGTGACGATCGGCAAGATCTGGGAGCTGGCCCAGGTCGACCGCAAGGTGAAGAGCGGCCGCAACTACGACCTGGTGATCGTCGACGCGCCGGCCACCGGGCACGGGGTTGGCTTCCTGCAGACGCCGCGCACCTTCGCCTCGATCGCCCGCGTCGGCCCGATCCACAGCCAGGCCCAGACCCTGGACCGCTTCATCACCGACCACGAGAACACCGGCACCGCGATCGTCGCCCTCCCCGAGGAGATGCCGGTCAACGAGACGGCGGCGCTGGAGAAGGATCTGCGCGACGAGGTCGGCGTCGCCGTCGACCGCGTCTACCTCAATGGCCTCTACCCGGAGCGCTTCAGCAAAGCGGAGGCGGGCCGACTAATGGCGCTGGCCGAGGGCGAGGAGGGCGCGACCAGGGCGGCGGCGCGGGCGGCGATCTCCGAGCACAGCCGAGCGCGCTCGCAGCGGGCACAGTTGGCGCGGCTGCGGCGCCGGGTCGAGGCGCCGGTCAAATCGCTGCCTTTCCTCTTCGAGCCGGAGCTGGGGCGCGAGGGCGCGCGGACGCTGTCGCGGAGGCTTGGTTGAGTTGGTAGAGCGAGGACCGCAGCTCGGCGAGATCCTCGAGGGCAAGGAGATCTGCATCTGCGCCGGCTCCGGCGGGGTCGGCAAGACGACGACCTCGGCGGCAATCGCGACCGGGATGGCGATGCGCGGGCTGAAAGTCTGCGTACTGACGATCGACCCAGCGAAGCGGCTCGCCGACTCGCTCGGGCTGGAAGAGCTGGGTAATGAGGCGCGGCGGGTCGACCCGGCCCTGTTCGAGAAGCAGGGGATCGAGATGGAGGGCGAGCTGTGGGCGATGATGCTCGACGCGAAGGCGACCTTCGACGAGTTGATCGCCCGCCAGGCGCCCGACGAGGAGTCGCGCGACCGGGTCCTGGGCAACCGCATCTACCAACAGATCTCGAGCGCCCTCGCCGGCTCGCAGGAGTACATGGCGATGGAGAAGCTGTTCGAGCTGCACAGCGAGGGCGGCTTTGACCTACTGGTCCTCGACACGCCGCCGACCCGCAACGCGCTCGACTTCCTCGACGCGCCGAAACGGCTGACCCAGTTCATCGAAGGCAAATCGTTGCGGGTGTTCATGAAGCCGACGGGATTCGCGGCGCGGGTCGCGGGGCGCGGCGCCAACGTCGCGCTGAGCGTGCTGAAGCGGATCGTCGGCTTCGACCTGATCGCCGACCTGGCCGAGTTCTTCAACGCCTTCAGCGGCATGGTCGATGGCTTCCAAGCGCGGGCCAAACGGGTCAACAAACTGCTCGCCGACCGCCGCACCTGCTTCCTCGTGGTCTGCGGCCCGCAGGGCGAGCCGATCGACGAGGCGGTCTACTTCCACCGCAAACTGGTCGAGGCGAAGCTGCCCTTCGGCGGCGTGATCGTCAACAAGGTCCACTACCCGGCCGAGAAGCTGCGCGGGGCCGACCCCGAGGATCTGCCGGCCGCGTTGGCGGCGAAGCTCGACGACGAAGACCTGGCGGCGCGGGTGGTCGAGAACTTCTCCGACTACCAGGCGCTGGCCGAGCGCGACGCGCGCAACATCGCCCACCTGGCGGCCGAGCTGCGGACCTCAGGCGTGATCCGAGTCCCCTACCTGGACGAAGACGTCCACGACCTGACCGGGCTGGTGGAGATCAACCGCTACCTCTTCGCCAGCAGCGAGGAACGGGTGGAAATGGCGGCCGGGCGCGCTTAACGCTACTGACGCGCGTCGCGGCCAAGCAGATCAAGGACGCAGGGAGCGTGGCGTGCTCTGCACGCGAGCGACCGAGGACGCAGAGATGCGCCGGCCGCGGCGCGCGTCAGGGCTTGCGGTCGTAGTCGAACTCGAGGTGTGGGACGTCCCAGTCGGAGTCCGGGACCGGGAAGAGGTGGCGGACGCGGGGCGTGTCGATCCGCTCGCGGTGCTGGATGTCGCGGTCGGTGTCATAGGGCGGCGCCGGCCACTCGAGCGACTCGCCGCGGCGCGCCTCGGAGACCTCGTCTAGCCACGGCGTCGCCGTGATCTTGATCTCGTCTTCGGCCGGGACCGGCTCCATAATCCGGGTCTCGTCGGGCATCTCGTCCTCCTCCATTTCCGCGTCGGCATCAGCTTCCGCGGGGATCTCGAAGTTCGGCAGTTCCATTTCCGAGGAGGCTTCTGAGACCTCGATCGGAGCGTCGAAGCTGGGCGGCTCGACTGCCTCCAGCGGCTGCACCTCCTCGTCGGCAGGCTCGTCGACGAAGCGCGGCTCCGGCTTCTCCTCGTCGGCCGGCGCGGCGACCGAGACGGTGATCTCGGCGTCGCCTTCGGCGAGGCCGGTGGCGATCAAGGTCTCGTCGGCGGCGCCGATCAGGTCGCCGCCCAGCTCGCCGAGGGCGGCCTGGCGCAGCAGTCGGCGCACCCCCTCCTCGGTCCAGGCGGCGAGTTCGATCGCATTGGTCAGCGAGCGGCCGTTCATCAGCTCGCGCTCCAGCCCGAGAGCCTCCTCGACCATTTCGCGCGCCTCGATCCGATCCATCGAGCCGTCGGCGATCAGGGCAGCGGCGCGCATCGGCAGCGAGGCGCCAACCGGGCCATGGCCCTCCAGCACCGCGCGCAGAGCAAGCAGGTGGTCGCTCAGTCCGTCGAGCGAACTCTCGCGCTCGCAGCCCATCTCGAAGCGGCCGACCGCCCAGGTGAGGGCGCCATCAGGATCGGGACGGCGCTCCAGCTCGGTCGCGAACTCGGCTAGCTCGGCGGCCTCCTCGTCGCTGAGCCGGTAGCCGCCGGGGCGGGTCGCGGGGGCGCCGGTGGTGATCCGGCGCCAGGTGTCCGCGCCGGTCGGCGCAAAGGCATATGGGCCGAGGCCGACGCCGCCGCCCTTGAAGAGGCGCATCACGCTGACCAGCTCCTGCAGCTGCCGCAGGGCCGAGTCGGCGCCACCGTCGGTGTCCTGCTCGGCAACCGCCAAGAACTGGGGCTCCCAGGCGGCGCGGCCCATGCCCTCGCTGCGCATCGCCTCGACCGGCACTTCGATCGAGTCGGCGCGGACCAGCCGCACCCCGTGGGGAAGCTGCAACCGCTGGGTCGACATCCGCAAACCGACGAGCGGCACGACCAGCACGTCGGCCTCGTCGGCGTCGCGCGATTCGGCGTCGAGCATGGAGATCGCCTCCTCGAGCCGCTCGCGGTCGAGGGCGAAGCCGCTGCTGCCTTCCCACAGCTCGGCGAGGAAGCTCGTCAGCATCAGCGCCGCCCGCTCACCCGGGTCGGCGGGGACGACCTCGCCCCGCAGCTCCAGGTAGCCGGCCGCCACCCCGGCCTCGACCACGGCCTCGCGGGCCGGGCCGAAGCCGGGTAGAGCGCACAACTCTTCGGCGTGAGCGATGACGTAGGTGCCCGTCAGCGGGACGTAGCTGAAGAAGCCTGAGTCGTCCGCCTCAGCGGCGACGTCGAAGGGAATCTCGTCTCCTTCGGCGACCAGCGTCGATAGCCGGGTCGCCGCTTCGGTCGTCAGCCGCTTCAGGGACTCGCTGAGCAGGAAGTCACGCACGGCCCCGGTTTCCTGCTCCCAGGCACGGCTCCTGCGTGTGCACGAGGCCTTGCAGTCCTCAAGTCATCCCGCGCCTCACCCCAGAATTGGGCGATCAAATTGGACTTCTGATCTAAACGGCGGCGGGCTCGCCGGCCGCGGCCAGCAGCCACCGGGTCCCATAAGAGCGCATGTCGTCGATCAGCGGCACCAGCGCCTCACCTTTCTCGGTCAAGGCGTACTCGACCCGCGGCGGGACCTCGGGATAGGTGTGCCGCTCGACGATCCCTTCCTCCTCCAGCGCCCGCAGCCGCAGCGACAGAGTCCGCGGGCTGATGCCCTCCAAACTCCGCTCCAGCTCGCAAAAGCGGCTGCTCCCTTCGGCCAGATCGCGGATCAAAAGCAGCGTCCACTTGCCGCAGACGACTTCGGCGGTGGCACAGACGGGGCAGGTCGAGTTGGACTCAGCACTCATAGGAATCGCGGGATCAATCGCGTTGCTTCAACAAGTGTAGCTACATGGCTTCAGAAACTGAAGCTTTGGCGGAAAGCCGAATGTACTGCGAATTCCGGGTAGGTCGGCGCTCAACGCGGAGGGGCTCGGGGCCGATCCAGTATCGGTGAGGATCCGCCCTGCCCGAAAGCGAGTTGCCGACCAGGACGGCTTCATGCTGGTCGAGGTGCTGATGAGCGCGCTGGTCCTGACGATCGCCGCGGCCGGGGTCACGGCGGTGCTCTCCGTCTCGGTCAGCGGCTCTGGTGAACAACGGCACGGCTCGCAGGCCTACGCCCTCGCCCAGCAGGACCAGGCGCGGCTGGCGACGACGCAACTGGGCAAACTGAACCACCTCGAAACGGTCCGCGAAGTGCCGCTCGACGGGACCAAATTCAAAGTCCGCTCCTACGGCCTCTGGATCAACGACAAAACCTCGACCCAGCAGTGCACCGAAGGCTCGACCTCCGACTACGTGGAAATCAAGTCGGTCGTCTCCTGGCCGAAGATGGACACCTCGGAAAAGGCGAGGATCGTCAGCATCCTCTCGCCGTCGGGGACCCAATCGCTCGACCCGACGCACGGCACGCTGCCGGTCATCATCAAAAACGAAAAAGGCGAACCGGTCCCCTTCGTCAAGCTGAACGGCGTCCAGAAAGAAGGCCTCGGCCGCTTCGAAGGGCAGACCGACGCCAACGGCTGCGCCCTCTTCCCCGATCTCCCGATGCAGAACTCGGCGGGATCCCCGCGGCCCAACTACCAGGTCACGGCGAACGGCGAATTCGCCGGGGTGATCAACAAGGACGGCCTCAGCACCGAAATGCGAGAGGGCGCCGCGGCGACCGAATCGCCGCAGATCCTCTCGTTCCGCCTCGACCGGCCGGGAACGATCCCCCTCAACTTCAAATACCGGGTCGGCAGCACGACGGAATTCAAACCGGCGTCAGCCGACTCCCTGGTCGTCTTCAACCCCGGCATGACCACGGCCAAGACCTTCTGGACTGTCAGCGGCGCGCGTGAAGCGACCGTCAACGCGGCGCCGCTCTTCCCCTTCAACTCGCCCTACACGATCTACGCCGGCTCCTGCTCGGCCAACAACCCGAACCCGGAAGCGAAAACCAACCCACCGACCGCACCGGCGATCGCCGGCAGCACGGTTGCCCCGGCCGGCGGAGTCGCGACGGCGGCGATGATCCAACTGCCGGCGCTGAACCTCACGGTCACCTACAAATCGCTCGCCTACCCGGGCGCGCGGGTCACGGTCACGGACAAATCCTGCACCGATTCCAAAGGCGCGAAAGTCAAACGGGTCTACACGACGAACAAAGAAGGCAAGATGAGCGCGACTCCAGAAGGAGCCGCGGAACCGGGACTGCCGTGGGGCATCTACGAACTCTGCGTCTCGGCTGAAGTCGAACCCGGGAAAATCCGGCGGGCCACTGTTGCGACCGTCACCGTCCAAAACCTGACCGCCGGTACGACCCAGGCGGTCGAACTGCCGACCACCCAAACCGGAGCGACGATGTGCGCCTGAAGCGGCTCGACATCGCACGCGATGAGCGCGGCATGACGCTTGCCGAGATGGTGGTAGCGATGGGGATCGGCGGGGTCGTCCTGGTGGCGACGACGACGCTGGTCCTCGGCACGATGAGCGCGACGCACAAAGTCAGCAAACGAGTCGAATCGACCCAGAACTCGCGGATCGTCCTCACCGATCTAGTCGACCAGCTGAACTCGTCCTGCATCATGCCCAAGGTCGCGCCGATCCGCGAAGGGAGCAGCGGGGGAGAACTGCGCTTCGTGCACGCCCGGGGCAGCGCGGTGACGCCGACTCCGATCCTGAGCAAAATCAGCCTCGACCCAACGGCGAAAACGACGCTAGTCCAGAAGGACTACGCCTACGTCTCCGGCAACGCTCCCTCCTGGGTGTTCGACGAATCGAAACCCATCAGCACCACCCAACTGATGACCGGTGTCTCACAGATCTCGGCGAGCCAGCCGCTGTTCCGTTACTACGCCTACTCACCGGCGACCGGGACCACGTCCGAAGTTCCGCTCGTCACGCCGTTGTCGGTGCCGAGTGCACAGACGGTGATCCAGGTCGGCGTGGCCCTCAGGGTCTCACCGCGTGGGTCGAGCGACGAAACGGTTCCGATCCAGATCGAAGACAGCGCCTCGCTGCGGCTCACGGCCGCCTCCTACCACGCCGGGGCCCCGAGCCTGCCTTGCCAATGAGACGGTTCAAGAACAACGAGGCCGGCTTCACGATGCTGACGACGATGATGGCGGTGACGCTCGTCGTCGCGGTCTCAGCGGTCGCCGTGGCGGCGGTCAGCGGCGACATCAACTCGAGCGCCAAGGACCTCGATCACCGGCGCGCCTTCGAGGCCGCGAAAGCGGGCATCAACGACTACGTCTTCCACCTGCACGAGGAATCGACCTACTGGGCCAAATGCACCCAGGTGCCAGAACCGAGCGCCGTCAACCCACAGGGATCGACGGCCAAGCGGCGCGCCGTCCCCGGCAACACCGGCGGCAGCTACGCGATCGAACTACTGCCCTCGACCACCCAAGGCCAGTACACGCAATGCAGCACGCTCAATCCTGGGCCGAGCATGCTCGAGTCGAGCGGCATCCTCAAGGGCACTTTCCGGATCCGCTCCACCGGCTTCTCCGGGTCGACGAAGGTCGCGATCGTCGCCACCTTCAAGCCCGCGACCTTCCTCGACTACGTCTACTTCACGCAGCGGGAGACCTCTGACCCGGTTACCTACGGCTTCGCCAACCCCTCGGCGGCTCTCAACGGGGCCTACTCGCAATGCGGGAAAACGATCGCCGAAGGCCGGTACTCCCAAGCAATGCCGAACACGGGCAGCCAGTACTGCGACGCGATCTCCTTCGTCGACGGAGACAGCATCAACGGCCCGATGCACACCAATGACGCCTTCGTGATCTGCGGCTCGCCCCGGCTCGGCCGCGATGAATTCGACTCGATCGAGGTCAGCGGACCGCCGAAAGGCTGGTTCCAGACCAAAGAAATCAAATCCTCGGGCTCGAGCTGCAGCGGCAGCGACGCCGACTTCGAAGGCGCCTTCACCGCGAGTGCGCCGGTGATCACGCCGCCGCCGACCAACAGCGAACTGAACAAAATCGCGGGTCTGAAATTCACCGGCCAGGTGAAGATCTGCCTCAGTGGCACCTCGATGACCGTCGGCGCCGGGAAAACCTGCACCGAAAACGTGCAGTACTCGGGCGCCATCCCGACCAACGGCGTCGTGTACGTATCGAGTGGTGAATGCACCAACTCCTACTCGCCCTTCACCGCCACCTATCCGGCACCTTCCGGCTGTGGCAATGCCTACATCCACGGCGAATACTCCGGCCAACTGACGCTCGCGACCGAAAACGACATCATCATCGACGGCAACCTCGTCCACAGCGGCGAAGGCGTCCTTGGCCTGATCGCCAACAATTTCGTCCGTATCTACCACCCTTACTCGAGCGACCTAGTTTCGACCCAGGTCGGACACAACGAATGCGGGAGCGGCGGCAAAAACGGCCCCGGCTCGATCACCAACCTGCGGATAGATGCCGCGATCCTGGCGATCAACCACTCGTTCATCGTCGACCACTACGACTGCGGATCGAGCCTCGGAACCCTGACGGTGAACGGAGCCCTTGCCCAGATGTTCAGGGGTGCCGTCGGCACCACCAACGGGCGCGGCTACCTGAAGAACTACAACTACGACGACCGCCTCCGCTACATCCAGCCGCCCAGCTTCATCCAGCCTCAGCAGACCGATTGGGTGGTCGGTCGCGAGACGCTCGAATAGGGCTTAAATAAGCCGAAAATCGTCCTATTTCTCGGTAGATCGAGGTTCAGGTGTGGCTCCGAATCTGTCGATCCATAGGTACGCGGTGGGCTGCCGCGCCCGCCGCCGCGCGCCAATGGCACTACTTCCGAGAAAGAGCAAGAAAGAGACCCGCGTCGTCGGCCTCGAGATCGAGGCCGGCAGCATCGGTGCTGCCGAAGTGGCCGTGAACGGCTCCGTCCGACTGGCGGCGGCCGGAGAGGTGCCGCTGGCACCAGAAGCGTTCCGCGACGGTGAGGTTCGCGACGCGGAGGCCGTTGCCGCAGCGCTGCGCTCACTCTTCTCCGAGCACAAGCTCTCGCGCCGCGTCCGGGTCGGTATCGCCAACTCCCGCCTCGTCGTCCGCACCCTGCGTCTGCCGGCGATCAACGACCCGAAGGAGCTCGACTCGGCGATCCGCTTCATGGCCCAGGAGCAGCTCCCGATGCCGATCGACCAGGCCGTACTCGACCATCGTGTGATCGGTGGCGCCCCGTCGAGCGATGGGGGCCCACCCCAGCTCGACGTGATGGTCGTGGCGGCCCGCCGCGACATGGTCTCCGCCTTCCTCGCGCCGCTCCGCGACGCGGACCTCGAGCCGGTCGGCGTCGATCTCTCCGCCTTCGCGATGATCCGGGCGGTCGGGGAGTCTCAGGCGCCCGCACTCGAGCCCGAGGGCGGGCAGCCTCCCGCTGCGGTCCTCTACTGCAGCGTCGGCGACATCAGCAATCTGGCAGTGGCCAAGGGCCGCTCCTGCCTGTTCACGCGGGTCTCCTCGACCGGCTTGGACGAGATCGGCAGCAGCCTGCAGTCGAGCACGGGCCTCAGCGCCGAGCACGCAGCGATGTGGCTCCAGCATGTCGGCCTCGGTCTATCCGAGGAGGCGATCGAGGGCGACCCGGCGATCGTCGTCGCGGCACGGCGGGCGCTCGAGCGGGGCGCCGGCGAGCTGGTCGACGAGATCCGGCTGTCGCTCGACTTCTACGGAGCCCAGGAGAGCGCCGCGCCGGTCGAGAAGGTCGTCCTCTGCGGGCCCGGCAGCGCGATCACTGGCCTCGCCGAGCGGATGGAACCGAGCCTCGACCTGCCGATCTCCGCCGCGCAGCCCGAAGCCCTTGGCGAGCTCGGCCCGGCAGCGGCGGCGCGGCTCACCCTTCCCTACGGCCTGGCGCTCGACGGCTGAGATGCGTCCCGTCAATCTGATTCCACCCGAGGACCGCGCCGGCAGCCGCAAACCGATGCGGGGCGGCCCACTCGCCTACATCGTCGTCGGCGCCCTCGCCCTGGCGCTGATTGGCGTCGCCCTCCTGGTGACGACGAGCAACTCGATCTCCGACAGCAAGGCTGAAATCACCACGATCGAAGGCGAAATCAGCTCTGCCAAATCGCGGGCGGAATCGCTTCGTTCCTACACTGAATTTCACCAGGTGCGCGAACAACGGGTGGCGACGATCACCAGCCTCGCCGACAGCCGCTTTGACTGGGAACGGGTGATGCGCGAACTCTCACTGATCCTGCCGTCCAGTGTCTGGCTCACCGGGCTCAACGCAACCGCTGGCGCGGGAGGAGAAGCCGGCGGCGAAGGCGGCTTCGGCGGCGTCACCGGGCCGAGCCTCAACCTCAACGGCTGCGCGACGAGCCAGGTCGCCGTGGCGGGCTTCATCGAGGCCCTGAAGGAGATCGACGGCGTCACCCGCGTGGGGATGCAGGGCTCGTCGGTCGGCGGCGGCGGCGAAGGCGTCAGCACCGGGAGCGCAACCGGCGCCGGCTGTCCAGCCGAAGCATCGATCGCCCAGTTCCAGATGACCGTCGCCTTCGACGCAGCTCCGGCCCCGACCGAAGCAGCGCCCGCAGTCCCGACTCCCGCGACGCCTCCCGCAACCGAAGGCGAAGAAGGGGAAGGCGCGACCACCTCGGAACCGGCGAGCACGCCCGCCACCGACGCGTCGGGAGAAGAAGGCTGAGATGGCGGCCTCGACCAGACTGATCGTCTCGATCCTCGTGATCGCCGTCATCGCGATCGCATTCTGGATGCTCGCCCTGTCGCCGAAGCGTGAGAAGGCGGACGAGCTCGGCCGCCAGGTCGAACAACTTCAGGTCACGCTGGCCCAAGCGGAAAGCGAAGCGAGCGAAGCCGAAACCGCCCGGCAGGACTTCCCGGCGGACTACCGGCAACTGGTCGTCCTTGGCCAGGCCGCTCCAGCCGGCGACGAAACCTCCTCGCTTCTGGTCGAGCTGGAAGCGATCGCCCTGAAGTCGAACGTGGGCTTCGAAGGGATCCAGCTCAACTCCTCCGGCGGAGAATCGGCCGCCCCCGAAGCGGCGCCTGCCGCTCCCACGACGCCTGCGACCTCCGATGGGACGGGCGCGGTCCCGGCCTCGGAATCGGTGCCGCCGACCGAGGTGGCGGCGTCGCTGCTCCCGCTGGGGGCCAGCATCGGGCCCGCAGGCCTGGCCGTGATGCCCTACACCCTGACCTTCAAGGGCGACTTCCGCCACATCGCCGACCTGATCGGCGAAATCGACTCGCTGGTCCGGACCAGCGGTTCGAACATCAAGGTGGACGGCCGGCTCCTCACCCTCAGCGCCTTCACGCTCAGCGAAGACTCTGAAATCGGCCTTCCCTCCCTACAGGCGTCGTTCACTGTCACGGCGTATGTCACCCCGCCCTCTCAGGGCGTCACGGCAGGAGCGACCTCGTTGGCACCGGCGACCTCGGTTCCAGCCGCCGAACCGGGAAGCACCGAAATCTCGGCTCCGGCCTCGGAAACGGTGTCGGCACGATGAACTTCCTCAAGAAAGGGCCCGACCTGAAGCTGTCGGCGATCAAGGTCCCCGACTTCCTACAGGACCTCTACTACGACCTAAAGGAACGGCACCTGCTGCCGGTCGTCGCGGTGCTGTTGATCGCGATCGTCGTCGTCCCCTTCGCCCTCACGCAGTCAGGAGAATCGGAAGAAGCGCCCGAATCGGGCGGCGTCACCGCATCGGGAGCGGGTGCGGTAGAAGGCTCCGGCCAGCTCGTCGCCCAGTCCGCGCCGCGCCTGCGTAAATATCAGCGGCGGCTCTCGCACCTGACGGCAAAGGATCCCTTCGTCCAGCAGTACGTCGAACGGGAAACGGGTGGAGAAGTCAGCACGACGGAACCTGAAGCGGAAGCAGGCAGTCCCGAAGCCAGTGTTCCGAGCTCGGAAGTCAGCATCCCGAGCTACGAACCATCCTCGCCGGAACCGTCCTACTCAAGCACGCCGGAACCCGCCAGCGAACCCTTGCCCAGCCCGGTACCCACGAACCCAACCGGACCGTCCGAAGAACAGCAGGGTGACCTCAAATGGTTCTCCTACTCAGTCGATGTCCGCATCGTCACTCGCGGACCCGTCTCCGAATCCTCCAGCTCCGAACCGGATTCGAGCACGGAATCGGACCCAACCGAGAAGCCGGAAGCGACGATTCGCCACAACCTGCCGGAGCTGACCATGCTCCCCAGTCGCCAGACTCCGGCTATCACCTACATGGGCTCGACCAGCGACGGCAAAAAGGCGCTGATGCTCGTCTCCTCCGACGTCAAGGCAATCTTCGGCGACGCCCGCTGCGTGATCGGCTCACAGACCTGTCAGCTTCTGGCGATGGAACCCGAACTGCCGGAGACCTTCGTCTACGGCACGACCGGCAAGACCTACACGATCGAACTCCGCAAGATCGACCTGGTGCGGAGCGACAAGATCAACCGCGCCCCGCTCGGCGAGCCGAAGCAGCAGGACGAAGCGCCAAAGGAATCGGAAGGCGACTAGCGTCGCCATCCCAGTTGCTCAGCCGAGGTAGGCGTCCATGATCTGGTCGCCGGCGAGCATGCCGACGACGCCGCCGAGGGCGAAGAAGGGGCCGAAGGGAATCGCCATCTTGCGGGCGGCAGAGCCGTGGCGGGCGATTAGGACGAGGCCGACGACGCTACCGACGAGGAGAGCGGCGAAGATCGCGGGGGCGACGGCGCGCCCGAGGAAGAGGCCCATCGTGGCGGCGAGCTTGACGTCACCGAGGCCCATGCCTTTCGGGTAGGCGAAGACGACGAGGAAGAGAATGCCGCCGGCGGCCGCGGCGGCGATGAAGCGCTCGGGCAGGCCGCTCGGATCGGTGGGGGCGGCGATCGCCACGCAGACGATTGCGGCGACGAGCAGGATCTTGTTGGGGATGATCCGCTGCTCGAGATCGGTGAGGGTGATCGCCGCGAGCGTGGTGACGAAAACGAGGTCGATGGCGATTTCGGCAACCGAGTCGTGGCGGTGGACGATCACGGTGACGGCGAACAGGATTCCGACCGCGAGCTCGGTCAGTGGGTAACGCGGCGAGATCGGCGCGCCGCAACAGCGGGCGCGGCCACGCAGGAGCAGCCAGCCGACTACCGGGATGTTGTCGCGGGCGGCGATCTGGGCGCCGCAATGGGGGCAACGCGAGCGGGACGCGCCGACGCCGATGCCCCGCGGCACCCTGTGTGCGACCGCGGTGGCGAAGCTGCCAGCAGCGAGGCCGGCGAGGAACGCGAGCGCTACGAGGGCAACCATCGGCGCCTGATTTCTAGCCGAGCGGCCGGCTGTCCCACCGGTCCGCTACTGGCCCGCGATGACCCGGAAGCGCCGCGCGGCGCCCTTCGCCTCCGCGTTCCCGGCCTCGTCGACGGCCCGCACCCTGACCAGATAGGTCCGGGATTTCAGGTGCCGGACGCTGAACGGCGAGCTGCAGGGTTTCCATTTCGCCTTGCCGACCTTGCAGGAGAACGTGGTCCCCGGGACGTTGCCCGTTTCGTCGGTGAAGCGGAAGACGGCCTTGCGTCTGGCCGTCTTGGCGGCCGGTGCCATCGTGATGCGGGTGTGCGGCGCCAGCGAATCCTCGACGTAGGCGACAGGAGTTGAGCAGCCGGACTGCGCGCCAGGCACTCCCGCGGACGCTGAGAAGGTCGCGGTGGCATTGGAGGCGACCTGCACCTCGAAGCCCGACGAGGAGAACTGGTCGGCGCTCCCCCTGGCGACCGGCTGGCCAGTGCAGTCGGAGCCGGCGTAGACGAACACCGAGGTTGCGCCCGGAGCCGCACCGGTCAGCGTTGGGGTGGTGTCGTTACCGATTCGCCCCGGGACGGTTCGCAGTTGCGGCGCCGGGGGAGGAGTCGGCCGAGTGACGGGCGAAGCTGGGGCCACCGCGCCGCCGCTGGTGGCATTGCCTCCGCCTGCGCCGGCCCCACCGCCGCCTGAGCCGCCGCTCCCTCCACCGGAGCCACCTCCTCCTCCGCCTCCCTGCACTGGCGGCGGGGTCACCTCGCGGTAGGTCATCGATTCGGCGGAGCACGGCGACGAGAAGCCGGCCATGCCCGCCTCTGCGTAGAAGGTGGTGTCCGAGTTGTCCTCGACGACCACTTCGATCCCAAAGGATTCGAATTCGTCGCCCGAGCCGGTGGCCACCGGAGTGCCGCTGCAGGTGGCATCCAGGTAGATCGAGATCGTCGCGTCGGGGTCGCTGGAGCCGACCAGGCGCGGGAAGTTGTAGTTCGCCGGAGACGGCGGGTTAGCCGAGGTGAACGTGGGCTCCCCCGGCGCGCTCGAGACCTGGCGGTAAGTCAAGTCCTGCGAGCAGGGAGACGTTTCGCTGACGTTGCTCTGCGTCGCCGAGAAGGTGGTCGTGGATTCGGGGGCGACGGTGACAGCGATTCCTTCGGCTTCAAGCTGAGCCATGGTGCCTTCGGCCACCACGGAGCCGCCGCATTCCTCCTCTGCGTAGACCTTGACGGTGTTGCCCGGTTCCAAGCCGTGCGCAATCACTCCCCTGGTGAACCAGTCACCGTTCGGGATCACGACTTTGGTCTGCGCTTCTTCTTCACCCCCGTGGATCTTCGGCGCGAGCGAGGTGCCCGGCGATACCGGGTTCGTTCCGTCCAGGAACGGAGCCGCAAGGTCGGCGGCGCGCGCAGTGGGTGAGACCGTCGTCAACCCGAATAGCGCCGCCGCAACGCAAAGCGAGAGGCGAGCCAGAACGGCCCGCCTCTCGTCGTTGCTTGCGCTTGGCGCTTTCACGACCAAGTCGCGTGACTCAGCTGGTGCTATTCGCCCCAGGTGTTGGTGGACGAGCAACCGCCCTTGCTGGCCGCCGAGCAGCTATACGCGAGCGCACCGGTGGTCGCATTCCGCGTGACCGTGAAGGTCCCGCTCGTGCCGGTTACGGTAATCGAGTAGCCCTTCGCCGCCTCGGCCGGGGTGGCACCATCGAGGCTCGCGGCAGTGAGTCCGGTAGCGCTCGAAAGCGTCGGCTCAATTGCCTGCAGCGTGGCAGGCCAGTTCGTCGCACCGCCGGTCGGAGTCGGGTACTTACCGCCGTTTTCCGTGCCATAGGTCTCCATCGCCACCTGCGCGGAGTGGACGTACTCCTTGGCCTTGGCGTCACCGGCCTTGTCCTTCTGGTTGAAGAAGGCGGGCAGGGCGATCGCGGCGAGGATGCCGAGGATCAGCATGACGACGAGAAGCTCGATCAGGGTGAAACCAGCCTCTTTGTCACCGTTGAGCCGGGCACCGAATTTGGCCCGGAGATTCTGGAGCAACATAGGTCCTCCTAGTGGTCCTATCGTTTGCGCCAGAGCCCGGGAACACCCTTCGGTGCCGAGGCGCTGGCAGTCATTTGCTCTCAACTCATCGGCGACGGCGGGGTCGTCTTTAGGCTCTAGAGCGACGTTTGCGCCGGTTCCCCCACTATTGGGGAGCGATGCATAAAAGTTAGGTAAGGGTGTGGAAAAAAGTACCTATCCGGTCTCGGTGGCACCGCAATAGTGGGATGTCGAGGCCGAACGAACGTCTAGAACCGACTAGACGGTTCTGGACACCGGGATCAAGACGGCGAGACGACAGCAAGGCCTTGGGCAGTCGCCGCCTCGGCGAGCCGATGGTCATAGGTAACGAACACCGCAATCTCATCCCTGATCACCGCAGCGGTGGCGAGGTGTAGAGCGTCGAGGCTCCGGAGGCTGGTGGGGCGTAAGGCCACCGCTTCGTCGAGCATGTCGTCGTCGAGTGGCACCAAGGCAACGCTCTCGAGAAAGCGGCGCGCATCGCGCTCGTACCGGTCTCCGTATCGGGCGCAGGCGCGAATCGCCTCGACGGCAAGCAGATGGCTAGATACGTGCCCGTCCCAACGCGAGAGCTCTTCGGCAAGTGGTACGAGCTCCGGCTCGCGAAGTGGAAGCTTCACGTACGCCGAGGTATCCAGGTAGGCGAGCCGGCGCGCTACAGCCGCTCCTCTCTCATCTCGTCCAGAACCTCGAGGCTCGGCGGGCCACTGGCGGGAGGCGTCGTCGAGTCACGAACCAGGCCGAGAAGGTCGGCGCTCGGCATCGTTGCCCCCCGCTCGGCGACTAGACGGGCGAGAGGCGAGTCCGATAATCCGGAAGGCGTCAAGCGAGCAACCTCACGGCCGCGCTCGGTGACGATGAAGCTCTCGCCCTGCTTCACGTCGAGCAAGTATTGGGAAAGGTTCTGACGCAACTCGCGGACGCCGACGCGGTTCATGTGCGTCAATGTAGCACTTGAGCTGAGCTGGCTCAGCGGATGTGTTCATAGATCGAGAACATCGGCAGGTACATCGAGATCACGATGAACCCGACGATGCCGCCGACGAAGACGATCATGATCGGCTCGAGGAGGGCGGTCAGGGCTTTCACCTTGGCGTCGACCTCGGCCTCGTAGAAGTCGGCAACTTTGCCGAGCATGGTGTGGAGCTGGCCAGTTTCCTCGCCGACCGAGACCATGTGGCCGACCATCGGCGGAAAGACCGCGTTGCCCTCGATCGGGCCGGCCAGGGTGCCGCCGCGTTTGACCGAGGCGTAGACATCGTCCATCGACCGCTCGATCACGGTGTTGCCGGCCGTCTCGCCGGTCAGTTTGATCGCCTGGAGCATCGGGACGCCCGCCTCGACCGAGCCGGCGAAGGTACGCGACCAGCGTGCCAGCGCGACCTTCTGGATCACGTCGCCGATCTTCATCGGGATCCGCAATTTGAAGCGATCCCAGAGGTCCTGACCGCTTTCGGTCCTCTTCCACTTGAAGAAAGCGAAGAAGGAAAGGGCGATCGCCGGGATGAGGATGAACCAGTAGTTGGTGAGCACGTCAGAGGCGCCGACGCAGATCTTGGTCGGGATCGGCAGTTCGGCCTTTTCCTCCGGGTGTTCGGCCGCCAAGTCTTCGAAGATTTTGGCGAAGACCGGGATCACGAAGGCGACGATCGCGACGAGTACCACCGCGGCGAAGCCGAAGACCAGTGCCGGGTACATCAGCGCCGATTTGACCTGGCGGCGAAGGGCGTCCTGTTTCTCCACCTGATAGGCGATGCGGTCGAGCACCTCGTCGAGCCGGCCCGACTGCTCGCCGGAGCGCACCATCGCCCGGTAGAGGCGGTCGAAGACGCGGGGGTAGCGTTCCATCGCCTTCTCCAACGAGCTGCCAGCCTCGACGTCGCTGCGCAGGCCGGCGATCGCCTCCTTGATCTCCTCGTCCTGGGTCTGCTCTTCGAGCGTCTGCAGGGTGCGCAGCATCGGCATGCCGGAGGCGACCAGGGTGGCGAACTGGCGGGAGAAGACCGAGAGCTCGCGTTTGTCGACGCTCTTCCAGCGCTTCAAGTAGTCCTCGATCTTGAACGGATTCGACTTCTCGCTGACGTCGAGGACGATCAGGCCGCGCTGCCGCAGTTGCTCACCAACCGCGGCCTTCGATTCGGCCTCGATCTCGCCCGCCGAGGTGGCGCCGGCGAGGTCCATCGCTCGGAACTGGAAGGTGACTGCGCTGGCCATCCGCTATCCCCCCTGGGTGTAGTTCGGGGGAGCGCCGACGCCCGCCGGAGCTTCCGCGGCCGGCGGCAGACCGTTTCCATTGCCGTTGCCGCCAGCGGGTGCGCTGCCGCTGGCCGGCACCCCGCCCAGCAACCGCCCCAGCTCCTCGGGGACGCTCGCCCGCTGTTCGGCCAGGCTGCGGCTGATCCGGCCGGTCCGCACCAGGCGCGCCAGGTCGGCGTCCATCGTCTGCATCCCGACCGCCCCCGAGGTCTGCAGGGCGCCGTAGATCTGGTGCGTTTTGCCCTCGCGGATCAGGTTGCGGACCGCTGGGGTCGGCACCAGCACCTCGGTGGCGACGACGCGGCCTTTGCCGTCGAGGGTCGGGAGGAGCTGCTGGGTGACGATGCCCTGCAGGGCGATCGAGAGCTGGGTCCGCACCTGGCCCTGCTGCTCGGGCGGGAAGACGTCGATGATCCGGTCGACGGTCTGGGCGGTCGACTGGGTGTGGAGGGTGGCGAAGACGAGGTGGCCGGTCTCGGCCGCGGTCAGGGCAGTCGAGATCGTCTCCAGGTCGCGCATCTCGCCGACCAGGATCACGTCGGGGTCCTGGCGCAGGGCGGCGCGCAGGCCGAGGGCGAAGTCGGGGGCGTCGGAGCCGATCTCGCGCTGGTTGACGATCGAGCGTTTGTGGCGGTGGAGGAACTCGATCGGGTCCTCGATCGTGAGGATGTGGTCCTGGCGCTCCTGGTTGATCACGTCGATCATCGCCGCCAGGGTGGTGCTCTTGCCCGAGCCGGTTGGGCCGGTGACGAGGACGAAGCCGCGCGGTTTGGCGGTCAGATCGCGCAGGACCTGGGGCACGCCGAGCGAGTCGAGCGCTGGCACCTCGGTCGGGACCAGGCGGAAGGCGGCGGATACCGCGCCGCGCTGGAAATAGCAGTTGACGCGGAAGCGGGCGACGCCGGGGATCGCGTAGGCGAAGTCGAGCTGCTGGTTGTTCTCGAACCGCTTCCGTTGGTCGTCGTTGAGGATTCCGTAGACAGTCTCGCGGGTCTGTTGACCGTTTAAGACCGGGAAGCCCTCCATCGGCTGGATCTTGCCCTTGTCGCGGATCGCCGGCGGGAAGTTGGGGGTGATGTGGACGTCGGAGGCCTTGATCTCCACCATCCGGCCGAGGACCTCGGCGAAATCGAAGTCATGCGGTGACACGGAGCACCTCCTCGAGGCTCGTTTGGCCCGACCGGACCTTGGCGACACCGTCCTCGCGCAGGGTCAACATCCCCTGTTCGCGAGCGACGGCAGCAATGTCGGTCTCGGCCGCCCGGGCGATCGTCATTTCTTTCACCTGGTCGCTTAGCTCCATCGCCGAGAAGATCCCGACCCGGCCGCGGTAGCCGCTCTGGTTGCAGCGTGCGCAGCCGACCGGCTCGTAGGCCTCGACGTCAGCACCGACCCGCACCCCGGCCTCGAGCAGCGCCAGCGTCGGGATGATCGCCCGCCGCTTGCAGTGCGAGCAGAGCCTGCGCGCCAGGCGCTGGGCGACGACGCAGTCGACCGCCGAGGCGGTGAGGAAGGGCTCGATCCCCATCTCCCCCAGCCGCGCGATCGCCCCCGGCGCATCGTTGGTGTGCAGGGTGGTCAGCATCATGTGGCCGGTCAGCGCCGCCTCGACCGCAATCCGCGCGGTCTCCGAGTCGCGGATCTCGCCGACCATCACGATGTCGGGATCGGCACGGAGGATCGAGCGCAGCCCGGTGGCGAAGTCGAGCCCGGCTTTGCGGTTGACGTTCATCTGGTTGATGCCGTCGATCCGGTACTCGACCGGGTCCTCGATCGTGATGATCTTCTTCTCGATCTCGTTCAGCTCGGTCAGTGCCGCGTAGAGGGTCGTGCTCTTACCCGAGCCGGTCGGGCCGGTGACGAGGATCGCCCCGTAGGCCTGGCGGAAGGCGCTCTCGAAGCGTGCCCGCGCCGAGCCGTCCATCCCCAGCTCGTCGAGCGAGCGCTGGGCCTGCGATTCGTCGAGGATGCGGATCGTCGCCCCCTCGCCGCGCTGGATCGGCAGGGTCGTCACACGTAGGTCGATCCGCCGTTCTTCGACCGAGACGCTGACCCGGCCGTCCTGCGGCACCCGCTTCTCGGCGATGTCGAGCTCGCTCATGATCTTCAGCCGCGAGATCACCGCCCCGGTCATCCGCTTCGGCACGTGCGCCGCCTCCTTCAGCACGCCGTCGATCCGGAACCGCACCCGCAGCTCGCCCTCTTCGGGCTCGAGGTGGATGTCGGAAGCGCCCTCCCCCACCGCCTGGGCGAGGATCGAGTAGACCAGCTTGATCACCGGCGCGTCCTCGGCGCCCGCCTGCATGTCTGAGACCGCGGCGAGGCCGGCATCCTCTTCTTCCGGTACTTCCTCCTCGATGATCGCCTCGGCGGCGGCGCTCTGCACCGTCCCCAGCCGCGTCAGCAGTGCCTCGACGTCGGCGGGTGCCGCCACCGCGATCTGGCAGGCGAGCCCGGTCGCGATCTGGATGTCGTCGACCGCCAGCACGTTGGCGGGATCGGCGGCGGCGACGAGCAGCGTCTGCTGGTCGAGGAAGCCAACCGGGACCGCCTGGTAGCGGCGTGCCATCGAGACCGGGAAGAGCGCCGCCGCGGCGAGGTCGACGTTGTAGAGCGAGAGGTCGAGGTGGTCGAGGCCGTAGCGCTCAGCGGTCGCCCGCGTGAGCTGGTCTTCGGTGATCGTCCCCTGCTCGAGCAGCAGCGCCTCCGGCGGCCGGCCGGCACTACGCGCCGCCTCGATCGCCGTCGTCACCGTCTCCGGCGTCGCGTAACGGAGCTCGACGAGGACGTCGGTGATGAAGCCACGCGAGTAGCCGCGCTCCAGCACCGGCGGCGTCAGCCCCGGCCGGCCGCCCTGCTCGGGCTCGAGCACCGGCGCGGTGGCGCCGGCGTCGGGGACCGGCCGCAGGTGGCTCGGGGGCTGGGTGCGGGTGCTGTCGTTGGACCCCATCGCCGCCTATCCCGGGTGGTAGGTGGCTTCGGGGCCGTTGTAGGCGGCGTCACGCACCGCCTGCACCAGCGATTCCGGCGTCTGGAACCCGTAATCGACGGTCGCCTGTGGGATGCCGCCGCTGAGCTGCTTCGGTTTCATCACTACGACCGCCGGCACCCGGTTGAGGTCGAGCCCGACGGTCACCGAGGCGTAGCGCGGCAGCTGCTCGACCGGGACCCGGATCAGCGCCACTTCCGGCAGCGCGGTCAGGGTGGTGGCCGAGAGGGCGGTCAGGCGGTCGTCGATGCCGCCGCCGTGGACGACCAGCAGGACCACGGTCTTGCCCGAGTCGTAGGCGGCGCTGAAGCCGTGCGGCGGGGGCGGCGCTGGGACCGACGTCGGCATCGCGCCGCCGCCTTCCGTGCCGCCGATTGCACCGCTTTCGATCGCCGTTTCGACCGCGCCTTCGACCACTTCGCCGGCGGCGGAGGCGGCTTCTTGTTGAGTCATTTCGGTCCCGCCGACTGCGATGCTCGTTTCGGGAGCCGCCGCTTCTTCCGATTCGCCGCCACCGGGTTTCAACAACATGAAGGCCGCCACCGCGACCAGGACCAGCACCGCACCGACCTGGGCGATCGGATTGTTGTTCAGTGCCTCCCTCATCGCGGCACCGCCTCGGCGCCATTCGGCACCGCTTCGGCGCCGTTCTGGCCCTCCCCCATCTGCTCGATCCCGCTCGCCCGCTGGCCGCCGGCGGCCAGCATCAGCTTCAGGTCGTGGGCGCTGGAGGCGTTCTCCATCGCCACCTCCTCGCTGATCCGGCCCGCCATCACATAGCCGAGCAGCGACTGGTCGAAGGTGCGCATCCCGTAGTACTCGCCTTCGGCGATGACCTCGGTGATCTTCCCCGTTTCCTCGGGGTTCAAGATCAGGTCCTGGATGCGGCCGGTGACGACCATCACCTCCGAGGCCGGGACCCGACCCTCGCCGCTCAGGTCGGGGACGAGGCGCTGGGCGATCGCCCCCCTCAGGGTCGCGGCCAACATCACCCGCGCCTGCTGCTGCAGGTGGGGCGGGAAGAAGTCGATGATCCGGTTGACGGTCTCAGTCGCGTCGAGGGTGTGGACGGTGGAGAGCACTAGGTGGCCGGTCTCGGCCGCCGAGAGCGCGGTCCGCACCGTCTCCTCGTCGCGCATCTCGCCGACCAGGATTACGTCGGGGTCCTGGCGCAGGACGCGCCGCATCGCCCGTCCGAAGCTGACCGTGTCGGCGCCGACTTCGCGCTGGTTGACGATCGAGAGCTTGTCCTGGTGCAGGTACTCGATCGGGTCCTCGAGGGTGACGATGTGCCGCGAGCGGGTGCGGTTGATGTGGTCGATCATTGCCGCCAGGGTCGTGCTCTTGCCCGAGCCGGTGGTGCCGGTGACGAGCACAATTCCGCGCGGCTCCTCGGCCAGCGTGCGAACCACCTCGGGCAGCCCGAGTTCGTCGATCGAGCGGATTTCGTATGGAATCGCGCGACAGACGATCGAGATCGAGCCGCGCTGCTTGAAGCAGTTGACGCGGAAGCGCGAGACGCCCGCCAGCGCGTAGGAGAAGTCGGCCTCGCCGTCGGCCTCGAATTCGGCCAGCGAGCGCGGTTCGGCCATCTCTTTGAAGGCCCGCTCGGTGTCCTCGGGGCCAAGCTGGCCGAACCCCTCGAGCGGCAGCAGCTCGCCGTGCATGCGCGCGATCGGGGGCGAGTCGACCTTGACGTGCAGGTCCGACCCCTCCCTCTCGACGAGGGTTTTCAGGGCTAGATCGATATCGAACATCCCGGCCCCTATCGACCGGGAATCCCGCTTCTTTAGCGGGCTAGCCGCATGCGTCGTGAAAAGTAATTAGCCACGCCCCTGACGCGTCAGGGGCGTGGCTGGCGCGTCAAGCGACCTCGCGGAGTTTTTGGGCCTCGCCCAAGCTCTGCAGCTTTTTCAGGCTCTGATTCTCGATCTGGCGGATCCGCTCACGCGTGACGTTGAACGTACGGCCGACCTCGTCGAGCGTGCGGGGGTGCTCCCCGCCGAGCCCGTAACGGAGTTCCAGCACCCGCCGCTCGCGGTAGGAGAGGTTCTCCAGCGCTTCCTTCAGCGCCTCTTTGGTCAGCAGGTCGGCGGCCCGATCGAACGGCGACTCGGCCTTCTCGTCGGCAATGAACTGGCCGAACTCCGACTCCTCCTCGTCGCCAACCGGCTTCTCCAGCGAGACCGGGGCCTGGGCCGAGCGCTTGATCGAGTCGACCTCCTCCGGGTCGATGCCGGTTACCTCGGCGATCTCCTCCGGAGTCGGCTCACGACCGAGCTCGGTGACCAGCTTGCGCTCGGCGCGGCCAATCTTGTTCAGCTTCTCGACCACGTGGACCGGGATCCGGATCGTCCGCGCCTTATCGGCGAGCGCACGGGCGATCGCCTGGCGGATCCACCAGGTGGCGTAGGTGGAGAACTTGAATCCCTTGCGGTAGTCAAACTTCTCCGCCGCACGGACCAATCCGAGCGTTCCCTCCTGGATCAGATCGAGGAAGGGAAGCCCCTGGTTGCGGTAATTTTTCGCGATCGAGACGACCAGTCGCAGGTTCGACTCGACCATTTTCTGCTTGGCGTCGAGGTCGCCACGCTCGATCCGTTTGGCGAGTTCGACCTCCTCCGCCGCAGTTAGCAGGCGAACTTTGCCGATGTCCTTGAGGAACAACTGCAGGGAGTCCGTCGTCATATCCGGTTTCAGGTCGAGCGCCTGTTTCGCGCGCCGGCGACCTTTTTTGCCGGTGTCTGCGGGCATGGCTTCCGCGGCCGCTTTCTGGGCCGGATCCATGTCCTCGACGAGCTCGATCCCCGACTTCTCGAGGTGCCCGTAAAGGTCCTCGACGTCGGACTCGTCGAGATCGACCTCGGAGACCGCCGAAGCGACGTCGCCGAAGGTCAGAACCCCGAGCTGCTGCCCGCGGTTGATGAGGCTTTTGACCTCCTCTAATTCCTGAAGCTCTGCTACAAGCATTCCTGTCTACTCGTTTCCCTAGCGCTTGGTGTTTAGTCCTGGGCGTTCCGTGACGCCACGAGCGGTATACCCGCGACGACCGACGAAAAAGCGGACCACAAGGACGGTCCGCGAAGTTAACGCCCAACGAAATCTCGAAATTTCAGCTTGCCCCTACGGGCGGTGGTTCCGGGTACCTAGTTCGAGGTACGCAAAACGCCTGTTCGTATGGTAGTCGCTTCAGTTTGTAAAGTCAATGCCCGGCTCAACCCGCCCACCACGCCAAACGACCACCTGGCTCCGAGCCTTTTGGCAACGCGCCTACCGCGAGAACGTCACCGGGCTGGCGGCGATGGTCGCATACAACTTGATGCTGGCGGTCTTCCCCTTCGCCCTGCTGATCCTCTTCGTTCTCGGCCAGGTGCTGAAGATCCACGGGGTCGAGGAAAGCGTCCTCAACGACCTGCAGCGGCTCTTCCCCAACACCGAGTCCGGCACCCTCTCCGACGTCCTCGGCAAGATCGAGAACAACTCGACGACGATCGGGATCGCCGCCTTCCTCGGCTCGCTCTGGATCGGTGCCTCCTTCTGGGGTGCGATGGACACCGCCTTCTGCCGGATCTACCACGTCGAGTGCCGCGGCTGGTGGGAGCAGAAGCGCTTCTCCTTCGCGATGCTCGCCGTCGTCGTTCTTTTCTTCGGCGCCAGCATCTTCCTGCCGGCGATCGAGAGCGCGATCATCTCCAGCACCGACACGCTGCCTTTTGGGCTCTCCGAGATCCAAGGCCTCGACACGATCGTCCTGCTCGGCGCCGCCCTGCTGATCACCTTCGCGATCTGCTCCCTGATCTTCTGGGCGGTGCCAAAGGGCCACATGCCGTGGCGTGCGGTCTGGCCCGGCGCGCTCCTCGTCACCATCGGCACCGGCATCGCCAACTGGCTCTTCCCGATCTACCTTACGAACGTCTCCAGCCTCTCGCGTTTCGGCTCGACGCTCGGCTTCATCCTCATCGCCCTGCTCTGGTTCTACGTGCTCAGCCTGGCGATCATGGCGGGCGCGGTGATCAACTCGCTGCGCTTCGAGCTCCACGACACCGGCGAGATGCCCTACGGGCCGGGCACCGGTCCCTGCCAGGGCCCACCCGCGTCGGTTCTTCCGGCGGCGGCACGGGCCCAGGGCGCGGAGGCAAGCGGCGCTCCACCCGTCCCCGGCGCAAAGACCAGCGGCGCACCCCCCGCCCAGAGCACACGGGCGAACGGCTCCGAGCGTTAACCAAAGTGCTCCGCGGCAATAAAAACTGTCATATTCCCTTGTAGCGGTCGGACAGTTCCCCCCAACGTGGAGGCCAAGGCGCCCCGGCTGGCGCCGCGGCGGGTGGAGGTTGATGATCGAGTCAAGTCGAGGAAAGTCGCCCGCGGACGAAGAACAGCGACGGCGGATCGTCGCTGCGATGGTCGATCGCTGCGCCGAGAAGACCTGCGCGGCGACGACGATCGGCGACGTGGTCGCCGCCGCCCACATCTCGCGCACGACCTTCTACCGCGAGTTCGACGACAAGCGCGCCTGCTTCGACGCGGCGCTCGAGTTCTGTATCGAGGAGATCTGGGGCGCTGCGGCGGCGGCCTGCTCGGCGGAGGAACCGCCCGCCCAGGCGGTCCGCGAAGCGACGGCGGCGGTACTCGAGCTGCTGGCGACGCGACCGCAGCTCGCCCACCTGCTGGTCGGCGAGGCGGTCGCGGTCGACCCGGCGGTGATCAAGCGCTACCGCAACCTCGTCGTGCCGGCGCTGACCCGGCTCTGGGACGGCGAGAAGGGGCCGACACGCCTCGATCCACGGCTCGCTTTCGGTCGCGCCCAGCTCCTCGTCTTCGAGCGCGTCTCCGCCGGCCAGGCCGAGCGCCTGCCGGAGCTGCTGCCGGAACTCGTCTACCTCGCGGTCGCACCCTTCGCCGGCCACGATGCGGCGCTCGAGGAGGCGCAGGCCTGCGAGGTACTCGCCGGAGCCACCCGGTGAGCGCACAAATCGACGCGGAGTGCTCATGAGCGAGGCGCCCCAGGGGCGGCTGCCCCGCGGTCGCCACGGCCTCTCGCGCGAGACAGTCATCAACTCGCAACGAACCCGGCTCGAAACAGCGACGGTCACGGTGGCGGCGGCCAAGGGGTACGAAGCGACGACGGTCGGCGACGTGCTCGAGGAGGCCGGGGTCGGCCGCGAGACCTTCTACGAACTCTTCGCCGACAAGCGCGACTGCATGCTCGCCGCCCACGCCAACCTGGTCGACGAGCTGGAGGCTCGGGTCCGTTTCGTCTACCTCGGCCCGGCGCCGTGGCCGCAGCGCGTGCGCGCGGCGGTCACCGAGGCGCTCGCCTTTTTCGCCGAGCGGCCGCCGGTGGCGCGCTTCATGCTGGTCGAGCTGTTCGCGGTCGGCCCGCCCGCCCGGCAGCACTTCCAGGAAGGCTATAACCGCTTCGTCGTCCTGCTAGACGAGGGCCTCGACGAGGGCCTCGTCGAGAGCGGGCCGGTGCGGCCGACCAACCTCGCGGTCGGCGCCGTCGCCGCCCGCACCTACGAAGAGGTCGTGGTCGGGCGCGCCGCCGAGCTGCCGCGCCTCGCTCCCGATCTCACCTACGAGCTATTGGTTCCGTTCGTCGGCGAAGCCGCAGCCCGCGAAGCCGCCGCCGGCTGAGCGTCGCCGACAGACCTCGGGGCCGCGGCGACTATCCGTAGCGCTCGGCGCCGACGATCTCGCGCAGCTTCGAGCGGTCGTGGGTCGCCTGCACGCGGCGGACGGTGCCCGAGCGCGAGCGCATCACCAGCGATTCGGTGGTCGCGCCTTTGCCGCGGTAGCGGACGCCCTGGAGGACGTCGCCGTCGGTGACGCCGGTGGCGGAGAAGAAGACGTCCTCGCCAGAGCAGAGGTCATCAGCAGTGAGGATGTGCTCGAGGTCGTAGCCGGCGTCGACTGCCGCGCTCCGCTCCTCGTCGTTGCGGGGCCAGAGGCGGCCGAGCAGCTGGCCGCCCATCGACTTCAGCGCCGCCGCCGAGAGCACCCCCTCGGGGGTGCCGCCGATCCCCCACAGCAAGTCGACCGGGGAGCGTTCGGAGACCGCGAGCAGCGCCGCGGAGACGTCGCCGTCGGTGATCAGGCGGACGCGGGCACCGGCCTCGCGGACTTCGCGGATCGCCTCCTCGTGACGGGGCCGGTCGAGCATCACCACGATCGCGTCGCCGACCGTGCCGCCCTTGCGCTCGGCGATCAGCTTCAACGTCTCCGGCAGCGGCCGGTCGAGGTCGAGCAGGTCGGCGATCTCTTCGCCGCCCGCCATCTTTTCCATGTAGACGCAGGGACCGGGGTCGAACATCGAGCCGCGCTCGGCGAGCGCAATCACCGCCAGCGCGCTCGGCATCCCCAGCGCGCAGAGGCGGGTCCCCTCGAGCGGGTCGACGGCGATATCGACGACCGGCGGCGAGCCGTCACCGATCTGCTCGCCGTTGAAGAGCATCGGCGCTTCGTCCTTCTCGCCCTCGCCGATCACCACGGTGCCGTCCATCGAGACGGAGTCGAGGACGAAGCGCATCGCGTCGACGGCGGCGCCGTCGGCGGCGAGCTTGTCGCCGCGACCGACCCAGCGGGCAGCGGCGAGGGCGGCGGCCTCGGTCACCCGCACCAGCTCCAGTGCGAGGTTGCGATCGGGCTTCGCCTGCGAAGCAGATGAGGCTGCTGCCATTCCGGCCGCAGGCTATAGGGTCCGCGCGTGGAGAGTCGCTGGGGTCTGTCGCTGCCGTTGCCGGGGATCACGCTCGCCGAGCAGAGGGAGCAAGTGGTCCGCGCCGAGGCGCTCGGCTACACCGACCTTTGGACCGGCGAGACCGCCGGCCCCGACGGCTTCACGCCGCTCGTCCTCGCCGCCGCTTACACCGAGCGGATGCGGCTCGGCACCGGCATCGTCGGCGTCTTCCAGCGCGGCCCGGCGCTGCTGGCGATGGAGGCGGCAGCGCTTGCCTCGGCCGCCCCGGGACGAGCGGTGCTCGGGATCGGCGCCTCCTCGGACCGGATCGTCGAAGGCTGGAACGGCATCCCCTTTGAACGACCGCTGGCGAAGGTCGAGGAGACGCTCGGCTTCCTGCGTACGGCGCTGGCCGGCGAGCGCACCGAGACCCGCTTCAAGCTCGAAGCGCCGCCCACCGAGCCGCCGCCGATCGTGCTGGCGGCGCTGCGCGGCAAGATGCTGCGGCTGGCAGTCGAGCAAGCCGACGGCGCCTTCACCAACTTCCTGCCGCTCGGGGCGCTGCCGCGAATCATTGAGCAACTCGACGGCGCCCCCGAGCATTTCGATCTGCTCTGCCGCTTCTTCTGCCTTCCCGGCGAGCGCGAGCAGGTCGAGCCGCTGGCACGGGTGATGTTCTCCTCCTACATCACCGTCCCGGTCTACGAAAAGTTCTACCGCTGGCTCGGCTACGGCGAGCAGATCGACCCGATGGTCAAGGCCTGGCAGGAGGGCGACCGCAAGGCGGCGGCCGAAGCGGCGCCCTGGGAGCTGATCGAGGAGATGTTCATCTTTGGCTCCCCCGAGCAGATGAAGGAGCGGCTGGCGGCCTTCGTCGCGGGCGGCGTGACGACGCCCGTACTGTCGCCGATCGTCCCGCCCGAGCAGCTCGGCGAGACGATCGAGTCGCTCGCGCCCTGAGTGAAGCCGCGCGCCACATTCACATCTATAGCGCAATCGCAATAGTTGACATATCTATTGCGATTTGATCCAAGGCTCAGCCGGATGTTCCACCAGGTCACCACGATCGAGCCTGCCCAGCAGGCGCTTTTACTGCTGGCCTCGTAATGCGCGATCTGCCGAATTGACGAGCGACCCGTAGGTGTCGGGGCGGCGGGTCGAGAGCAGCGGGAAGAGCTCGAGCCAGTCGCGGCGCTGGTCGAGGTCGAGGTCGGCGACGAGGACGGCGGGCTCATCGCGCGGCGCCTGCGCCAGCACCCGGCCGTAGGGGTCGCTGATGAAGGAGGAGCCGTAGAAGGTGAGCGGCGGCTCTGAGCCGATGCGGTTGACGGCGACCATGAAGAGGCCGTTGGCGATCCCGTGCGAGACGATCACCTGCCGCCAGAGTGGCTCGGTGTCGAACTCGGGGTGGTCGGGCTCGGAGCCGATCGCGGTCGGGTAGACGACGACGTCGGCGCCCTCGAGGCTGTAGGCGCGGGCAACCTCGGGGAACCACTGGTCCCAGCAGGTGGGCAGCCCGAGGCCGGCCTCGCCGAGGCGTAGCAGCGGGTAGGCGTCCTCGCCGGGCGGGCCCGGGCGGAAGTAGCGGTCCTCGTAGTAGCCGGCGGTAATCGGGATATGGAGCTTGCGGGTGCGGGCGACGAGTTGGCCTTCGGGCGAGACGACGATCGCGGTGTTGAAGCCGAGCCCGTCGTCGGCGTCGGCCTGCTCATAGAGCGAGGCGTGGACGTGAACGCCGAACTCCGCCGCCATCGCGGCGGCGAACTCGAAGGTCGGGCCGCCAGGGAGCGGCTCCGGCGCGGCGCCCGCCGCCTCCGGCCCGCCGGGCGTGACCGCAAAGTAGGGGCTCAGGGTCAGCTCCTGCAGGCAGACCAGCCGCGCTCCCTCCTCGGCCGCGACCTCGATCCCGTCGCGCAAGCCCTCGCGGTGCTCCTCGGGGTCCTCGTGCCAGCGCTGCTGGACGGCGCCGATCCGCAACGGCTCGCGGCTCGGCGGCCGGGTCCGGGCCGGCGAGTCGGGCGGGTCGGTGGCGAGGACGACGCGGATCTCCTCCATCGAGGGTTCAAGATAGACGGCATGAGCGCTGCCTTCCTCGATTCGACCCCGCGGGCCGACGGCTTCCGGATGCCGGGCGAGTTCGAGCCGCACGCCGGCTGCTGGATGATCTGGCCCGAGCGTCCCGACAACTGGCGCCAAAACGCCAGCCCGGCGCAGGCGGCGTTTGTCGCAGTGGCCGAGGCGATCGCCGCCGCCGAGCCGCTCACCGTCGGCGCCTCCGACGCCCAGTTCGAGCGGGCGCGTGCCGCCCTCTCGCCGTCAGTCCGCGTCGTCGAGCTCTCCTCTGACGACGCCTGGATGCGCGACGTCGGCCCCACCTTCGTGGTTGACGAGGGAGGTGAGCGGCGCGGCGTCGACTGGCGCTTCAACGCCTGGGGCGGGCAGCACGGTGGTCTCTACGGGTCCTGGGATCGCGACGAACGGGTCGCCGCCAAGGTGCTCGAAGTCGAGGCGGCCGGGCACTACCGGGCGCCGTTGGTGCTCGAGGGCGGCTCGGTCCACGTCGACGGCGAGGGGACGGTCCTGAGCACCGAAGAGTGCCTGCTGAACCGCAACCGCAACCCGGAGCTCTCGCGCGAGGCAATCGAACGCCACTTGCTCGACTATCTCGGCGCCGAGAAGGTGCTGTGGCTGGGGCGCGGCGTCTTCGCCGACGAGACCGACGGCCACATCGACAACCTCGCCTGCTTCGCCCGACCAGGCGTCGTGCTGCTGACCTGGACGGAGGACAGCTCCGATCCACAGCAGGAGATCTCGCTCGATGCCCGGCGCCGGCTCGAAGCCGCGGTCGACGCCCACGGCCGCCCGCTCGAGGTCGTCCTCCTCCCCTTTCCCGGCCCGTTGACGACGAGCGCCGAGGAGGCGGGCGCGGTTGAGGCGGCTGCGGGCACCCAGCCGCGGCGAGCGGGAGACCGGCTCGCCGCCTCTTACGTCAACTTCTACCTCGCCAACGGGCGCGTGGTGATGCCACTACTCGACGAGCGCCACGACGAGGAGGCAGCCCGAATCCTGAGCGAGACCTTCCCCGAGCGCGAGGTGGTCGGGGTGCCGGCGCGCGAGATCCTGCTCGGCGGCGGCAACATCCACTGCATTACGCAGCAAGTGCCGGCGGCCTGAAGTCAGGCCGGCCGGGCCAGCGACAGCGCGTAGTCCTCTGCCTCGTCAGTGAACCAGCCGACCAGCTCGAGGCCGGCGTCGGCGTAGACCGCCTCCAGCCGCGGGCGCGAGAACTTGGTCGAGATCTCGGTCCGCATCTCCTCGCCGACCGCGAAGTGGGTGACGAGGTCGATCGCCTGCAGCCGCACGTCCTGGTCGCAGGTTGAGCGCAGGCGAATGTCCACCCGCTCCTCGCGCTCGTCGAAGCGGGCGACGTGCTCGAAGCACTCGGGGTCGAAGTCGCCGTCGAGCTCGCGATTGAGGACGTGGAGCACGTTCTTATTGAACGCGGCGGTGACACCAGCCGGGTCGTCGTAGGCGAGCTCGAGCCGGGCCCGGTCCTTAATCAGGTCGGTGCCGAGCAGCAGATGGTCGCCGGGGTCGAGCAGCGCCTGGATCCGTCCTAAGAAGTCGCGGCGCGGGCCCGGGTAGAGGTTGCCGATCGTGCCGCCGAGGAAGGCGATCAGCCGCGGCGGCAGCGCCTGCGGCACCCGCTCCAGGTGCGCCTCGTAGTCGCAGACCAGCCCGTGGACGTCGAGCCCCGGGTACTCCTCGACCAACGCCGCGGCGGTTTCCTGGGTGATCTCCTCGGAAATGTCGGCCGGGGCGTAGACCTGCAGGCTGCCGGCGTCGCGCATCGCGTCGAGCAGCACCCGGGTCTTCGCCGCCGAGCCGGAACCGAGCTCGATCAGCGTCCGCGGCGAGCCGGCGGCGGTGACGACGTCGGCGGCGCGGGCGGCGAGGATTCCACGCTCGGCGCGCGTCGGGTAGTACTCGTCGAGCTCGGTGATCCGCTCGAACAGCTGCGAGCCGCGCTCGTCGTAGAACCATTTCGGCGCCAGCTCCTTCGGCCAGGCGCTGAGGCCGGCGCGGACGTCGCGCGCCATCGTCGCCGCGGTGTCGCCGTCGAGGTGGACGTCGATCGCGATCGTCATGCGTCCTCCGCGAGGCGGACTCCAGCGAAGATCTGGCGGCGCATCGGCAGGTCCCAATTGCGGAAGCTCGGGCGCGCCACATGCGCATGGGTCGCCCAGGAGCTGCCGCGTAGGACCTTGTACTCGTCGCCGAAGAAGACCTCGGAATACTCGGGGTAGGGGAAGGCCTCGAAGCCGGAGTAGGCGCGGAACTCGGAGCTGGTCCATTCCCAGGCCTGACCGATGCCGTCGAGGCGCTCGTGGGCGGCCTCCCACTCGAACTCGCTCGGCAGCCGCTTGCCGGCCCAGTGGGCGAGCGCGTCAGCCTCGTGCCAGGAGATGTGGATCACCGGTCCTGCGGGGTCGACCGGTGCTCGCCGGCCACGCGCGGTGTCGACCCAACCCTCGCCGTCCTGCTCCCAGTACATCGGCGGCTCGGCGCCGCGGTCCTCCATGAACTCGATGTACGTCGCGTTGCTGACCGGGGTTCGATCAATCGCGAAGGCCGGCAGCTCGACGGCGTGGCGGGGGCGCTCGTTGTCATAGGCGAAGCCATGCGGCGGCGCGCCGATCTCGTGTTCCCCAGCGGCGATAGCGATCGTCTGCGGCCCGTCCGCCGCGACCGGCTCCGGGCCGATCGCCAGCGGCAGCTCGTAGCCGTTGAGCAGCTGCAACAGCTGCAGCATCGTCTCCTGGTGCTGGAACTCGTGGGCGAGCAGCATCTCGTAGACGAATCCTTCGCGTAGCAGCCGGCTCTCAGCGTCGGCGGAGAGGTCCACGTCCTCCAGCACGTCGAGGGTGCGGACGCGGACGTCGTCCATGTAAGCGCGCAGCTCCTCGCCGCGGAGGATCGGCAGCTCGCCGCGGATCTTGCGCGGGCTCTCGATCGCGTCGTAGAAGCGGCCGAGCTCGCCGTGCAGCGGCTCGCGGCCACCAATCCGCTGCACCAGCCAGAGCTCCTCGAAGTTGGCGATGTGGCCGAGGTCCCAGGCGAGCGGGCTGAGCAGCGGCGAGTAGACGGTGTTGAGCTGCTCGTCGTCGAGCGTCGCCACCAACGCCAGGGTCCGCTGACGCGCCTCCCCCAAGAGACCCGCTATCGCT
Source organism: uncultured Actinomycetes bacterium (assembly GCA_963729055.1). Lineage (GTDB taxonomy): Bacteria > Actinomycetota > Thermoleophilia > Solirubrobacterales > 70-9 > VAYN01. The sequence goes on from CAVSMQ010000010.1 coordinate 1,135,669, forward strand.
GCCTTCGACACTGAGGACACCTCGGTCGCGATTCGACGACCGTACAGGAGTTCGATTACCAGGTTGTGGACCAAGAAGATCATGAAGAGTTCAATAGGGTTGGCGCAATGGAGGTGCGAGGAGCGGGAGCATTGGTGGCCGGCGGGGCCTCGGGATTGGGCGCAGCGACGGCGCGCGGGCTGGCTGCGGCCGGCGCCGCGGTGACGATCGCCGACCTCAACCCCGAGCGCGGCGAGACGCTGGCCGGCGAGATCGGGGCGAACTTCGTGCAGGCCGATGTCACCGACGCCGAGGCGGTCGAAGCGGCCGTGGCGCAGGCGGCCGAGGGCGAGGACGGACTGCGGATCTCCGTCTGCTGCGCCGGGATCGGCTGGGCCGAGCGCCTGGCGCGAGCCCGCGGGCCGCACGAGCTCGAATACTTCGCCAACGTCGTCAAAGTCAACTTGATCGGCAGCTTCAACGTGCTCCGCCTCGCCGCCCAGTCGATGCTCGACAACGAGCCGAACCCCGACGGCGAGCGCGGCGTCTGCGTCAACACCGCCTCGATCGCCGCCTTCGACGGCCAGATCGGCCAAGTCGCCTACGCCGCCTCGAAGGGCGGCATCGTCGGGATGACGCTGCCGGCGGCGCGCGACGTCGCCTCAAAAGGCATCAGGGTGGTGACGATCGCTCCGGGCCTCTTTGACACGCCGCTGCTGGCGGCGCTGCCCGAGACGGCCCGCGAAGCGCTCGGCGCCGGCATCCCCTTCCCCTCCCGCCTCGGCCGTCCCGAGGAGTACGCCAACCTCGTCAGCCAGATCGTCGCCAACCCGATGCTGAACGGCGAGACGATCCGCCTCGACGGTGCCCTGCGGATGCCGCCCAAATAGGGGCGGCGATGGCGGCTGAATCAGCGGGGAGGCTCGGCTAGCTCGCGAGCGATCAGTTCAAGACCTTGCGTTTGAAGGTGATCTCGGCTTCACCCTGCGTGCAGGTGTAACGGATCGGCGGTGAGCCGTAAACCACGAACGGTTCTATGCCGACGCACTGAAAACCGTGCGAGCTGAAGCTTCGTTTTTTTTGCACTACTTCGGATCCCAGGCGACGGGCCTTGGTGGTTCTCGCGACTTTCCGTGCGACTTCACATCCGACTCCCGTCGCACGAATCTCATATGCCCCACCGTCAGGCGGCCGGCCGAACTCCACGTTCTTGCACTTTCGGGTTTCGGGTTCAGCGGCCGACCCCGACGAAGGCGAGGCGGTGAAGGCGACGACCGTGCGCAGACAACCCGGCACGCCAGTGTGTTCGAGGCTGATGATGTTGCCTTCCACCCGGTCAGGAGCGGTGAAGGTCCCTTCGAATTCCAGGTAGTAAGTCTCGATCGTGCCGCCGAAGTGGCCAGCTTCGTCGATGCTAAGGCTGACGTCGGTGATGTGTGGGCTCTGCACGCCGCAGATCGGCTCTCGGTAGGTGAAGCGAAAATTGCTGACGGTTCGATCGCTACCGACCTGGAAGGAGACTGCGTAGCCCTGATTCGTCTTTCCTTTCCAGGCACCGGCCTGTGGTGCGGTCACTTCGGCGCTGGCTAGGCTGGCGCCGATCAGAAGCGCGAGTGCGCAGAAGGCAGCAGCGAGATTCCGGATCCAACGACCACGACTCATTTCGGTCCTTTGCTGTTGAGATGGATACCGATCAGGCAGCTAGCCGCTGACTGATCGCGATCTCAGATGCCGAAACCTGGTGTGACCTTATTACAGTCTCTGGCAAGCTTGGAATCAAATGAGGATCCTTCGCGCCCTCGGGATAGGGCCAAAACACGCTGGCATAGCCATCGCCCTGTTCTTGTTCGCCGTCTGTCCTAGCGTCGCAGCCGCCAAGGCTTACCCGACGACGTTGGTCCTCGGAGAACATGTCCCCACGGTCCAGTTCCTCGCCTTCGGACGGGTCAGGTCCGATCAGGGCAAGTGCATAGTCGGGCGTGCCGTGACCATCTACAGCATGCAGACCGAACGGCAGGGCGGCTGGCAGGAAGTCGGGTCGGCCTTCACCAACGCCAAGGGTCAGTGGAAGATCACTGCTCGGATCAATCCATACGAATTCGAGTTTCGCGCCCAGGTCGCCGCAAAGCGGATTGGGACGAGTACGAGGCGGAGCACCTGCGGCGCCGTCAGTAGAACTTGGGAAGAACCCGAAGTCGACTAGTAGATGCAGCCTCGACAAGGCTCAAATCGGTCAACCCGAACGGGTTCGGGTCCCGGCGCAAACGGTCAGGTCGACTAACACGATGCGGTGGCGACCGGATCAGTCTCCGCGACCCGACATGAGGGTCCGCCGGGCACGAAGATCAGGGCCCGTGCTGGCCTCGCTCGAGCTTCGGTGGCAACCGCGGTCGCCCGATCCACCAGCCGCCCGCCGGGAAAGCCGGGGTCGATGCGAGCCCGTAGGTGGAATACACGGGTGGCGCCGAGGGGCAGCTTCTTGAAGTGCCAGCAGACGCTCGGGCCCCGTAGCTCGCCGCCGGGAGCCTCGACGATGTGAAGACCCGCTTGCGGCCAGTCGCATACCTTGACGTTTAGGGCTTCGTGGCGGCGCGCACTGACGGCGAGGCGGTAAGGCACCGTCGCCCCGGCGACGCTGACGCGCTTGGGCGGGGTCAGCTTCAGCTTCAACCGGGGCCGCTCCGGCTTCACCTTGACCTTGCGCAGGTCGATGTTCGGCAGCCCGAGGAGCACGGCTTTTTCGGGAATCGGAAGGCTGACCGAGGCGAGATCGCCGATCGCTGCCGCCGCATTTCCGAGCTCACCGACGCTGAGTGGGATAGCCACCACCCGCGCCTCCACCGACTTCCCGGGAGCGAGCGGCTGACCGCGGCAGAGGATCAGGCGGATGACCCGGCAGCTGCCGCCCGGCAGGGTGGCTTCGACGACCTTCACCTTGGCCGAGAAAATGTCCACGAGGATGAGGTCGTCGCTTGCCTTCGTGCCGGAGTTGCGGATCGTGACCGTGTAGCCGAGCGGCTCGCCGACGTAGGCGACGCTTTGGTCCGCCGTCTTTTCCACCACAAGCTTGCTGTCGCCGCCGCCTCCGCCGGGCTTGATCCGGACGCTGGCCTCGGCGCTCGGACCCTCGCCGCTCGGACCGGAGACGGTGACCGTGTTCCGCAGAGTGCCCGAGGCCGAAGCAGCGATGGCTCCGCGAACGACGACGATCGCGCCGGCGCCCGCGGCGATCGTCCCCAGGTCGCAACGGAGCACCGAGCCGACCGGATCCTCGCAGGTCCCCTGGCTCGGTTTGATCGCCTGTACAACGAAACCGGGCGGCAGGGTGTCGACCGACTGGACCTTGGTCGCGCCTCCCGGCCCGTCGTTGATTGCGGCGATCGTGAAGTAGACGATGTCGCCGGGCGAGGCTTCTTCGGGCGCGGCGATCTTCTCCGCCCGCAGGTTGGCGGGCTGTGGGTTGACGATATAGGCGGAGCCGGAGTTGGAGCCGTTATAGCCGGTGCCGAAAGCTCCGACCAAGACATCGTCGGCCCCGGTGCCGTCGATGTTTCCGACCCCGGCGACCGCCTGGCCGGTGTAGCTAGTGGCGGTAGCACCGTTGATCCGCACCCCGCGTTCGCCGAGCGAGGCCAGGTCGAGGAGTTCGGCGCCGAAGCCGCCGAAGACGACGAAGGCTGCTCCGGTGGCGGCGCCGCGGGCGTTTTGGATCGCACTGCCGACGATCACGTCGGCCACGCCGTCGCCGTTGACGTCGCCGGCTCGCACAATCGGCCCGAAGGCGCCTTTCATCTGCGTCCCCCGACCGTCGCTAACAAGGCTCCCCAGCTCGATCGTCGCCGGCAGGCTCGGTTCGCCGAAGACGATGTAGTCGGAGCGGGCACTGGCGGCCGGGGCGCCGATCAGCAGGTCGGGAACGCCGTCGGCGTTCAGATCGCCACCGCGTGAGACCTGGTAGCCGGCGGTCGAATAGCCGGTCGGACCGTTGATCCTGACGCCGTCGGTGGCGCCGAAGCTGTCCAGATCGAGATAGCCACGCCCCCCAAAGACGAGGTAGACGCGGCCGCTAGGACCGGTCGGGTAGGTGCCATCGATGCTGGGGACGCCGACGAGGACGTCATCGAAGCCGTCACCGTTGATGTCCCCGGCGCCGGATACCGAGCCCCCGGTGTTGCCGCTCGCTGCGGGCCCATCGATTCGGAATCCCTGGCTCGGCTGGATGTTCGCCAGGTCGATCGAGGCCGGCGGCGTGCGGGTGCCGTAGATGACGAAGGCTGAGCCGGCGCCTGAGCGCGCTTTCGGGGCGGAGCTGGCGGCGCCGATGATGACGTCCGCGATCTCGTCGCCGTTTACGTCGCCGGCGGAGTTGACCGAATTGCCCTCGCCGAAAACGTCGCCCTGCCCGCGGAGCACCACTCCGGCGCTGCCGAGCGAGGCGAGGTCGATCGTTCCCGGAGTGGTGCGACCGAAGACGATGTAGGCGGCGCCGCCGAGTAAGGAGGAGCCGCCGACCGAGGGGGCGCCGACGAGCACGTCGCCGAGCCCGTCGCCGTTGAAGTCTCCGGCGGCGTTGACGGCCCAGCCCGCCTGTTCGCCGGGACTGGCTCCGTCGATGCGGATGCCAGGCGGCGCCGCCGGATCGGCGAGGCTGACGATGCCGGGCGTGACGGGGCCGAAGCGGATGTAGGCCGAGCCCGAGTTGGAGCGGCCGTTGTTGTCGGCGCCGTAGGAGCCGAAGATCAGGTCGGGAACGCCGTCGCCGTTGACGTCGCCGGCGCTGGCTGCGCCTGCTCCGGCGGCGCTGCCCTCGTAGGCGAGGAGGTCCCCGGGGGCAGCCCCGTCGGTGCGTTGCAGAAATTCACTGCCGAGGTCGACGGTGCCGCCGGGAACGAATTCTGCATTTGCGGACGACGCCGCCAAGCCGACTGCCGCGAAGACGGCCAAAAGGACACAGATAGCCCGGTTAGGCATAACCCACTGTCCACCGCCTAACCTCTCCGACGCAAGCGATCTCAACATTTAGATGAAAACCGCTCTCTAACGTCGCCGCGGGTTCGCTGAGCAATCGTTCGCGAACTCGGCTGAGCCGTCACTCGGTCCCCGACGCCTCCGGGTCGCGCCAGACCTGCTTCAGCCAGGGCGGCACGACGGCGAAGGTCGAGTGGCTGTGGGCGGCGATCGGCTCGAGCGGGACGAGGTGGACGCGGCGGCCGGGGATGAAGCGGGTGCCGCGCTCGCCAGCCGGGCCCACGTTCCCGGCATGCGAGCCGCCGGAGACTTCGAGCAGCCCGGTCTCCGGGCCCCAGCCGTTGACCGCGCGCAGGCCGACGTCTTCGCTCGCTTCCCGGACGAAGTCCACGCCCGCGTCGGAGCCGCCGTTGACGATGCTCCGTTCGTAGTTGTAGCCGTGGTGCGAGGAAGCCCTCTGCGCGACGCGACCGTCGAAACCGATCCGCACCTGGACGCTTTCCCAGTCGTCGTGGTGTTCGTCGAGCGGCCCCAACAACGGGATCTGGCCGGTGGTCGAGTTGGCGTAGTAGAGCCAGTACTGAATGTAGAGCGAGCCGCCCCGCCGGCCCGAGCAGTTGACCCCGCCGGCTTCGCTCGCCTCCCGCGCCGTGGCGCGGCAGTCGACGACATGGACGAAGGCGGTCACCGGTAACCGCTGGTCGCTGCGATGGACCAAACCGTCCTGCGGCCCGTCGCCGCAGTCGGTGGTACGACAGCGCCGCCAGTCAACCGGCAGCGCCCGCGAACCCTCCTCGAATGCGATCGTCGGCATCTGCCGGCGCACCAGCCTCCCGACCTCGTCCCCGTAGGTGGCGATCAGCACCGGCTCGTCGCCGCAGCCGTCCGCCAGCGCCGCGGCGCACAGCATCCGCCCGGCGATCTCCCGCGCCAGCGCCCCACCTGGTACCGCCGCCCCCGCCGCCAGCAGCCCGACCAGCGCCAGCGCCACCACGCCCATCAGCCCAACCAGCTCGACCGTCCCCTGTCCCCGCTCGGATCGCACCTGGCGAGAGTGCCGAGCAAATCCCTACGCGTGGGTCACGCGTGTGCCAACTCACGCGCTGGATCGGAGCTAAAGCTCCCAGCCTCTCGACCAACCGCTAGAGGTTCTGGATCTCGGCGGCGATCTCGCTGGCCGCGGCTTTGGCGTCGGCGAAGACCATCGAGGTGTTCGGTTCGTAGAAGAGGTCGTTGTCGATGCCAGCGAAACCGGGGCTGAGGGAACGCTTGATCACGATCACCTCGTTGGCCTCGGAGACTTCGATGATCGGCATCCCGGCGATTGGCGAGTCGGGGTCGTTCTTGGCCGCCGGGTTGGTGACGTCGTTAGCGCCGATCACGACGGCGACGTCGGTGCGCGGCAGCTCCGGGTTGATGTCCTCCATCTCGCGCAGCTGCTCGTAAGGGACGTCGGCCTCGGCGAGGAGGACGTTCATGTGGCCGGGCATGCGGCCCGCCACCGGGTGGATCGCGTAGTTGACGGTGACGCCGCGCTTGGTCAGCTCGTCTGCCACCTCCTTGACCGCATGCTGGGCCTGGGCAACGGCGAGGCCGTAGCCGGGGACGAAGACGACGGTGTCGGCGTAGGCGAGCTTGATCGCCGCGTCCTGGGGGCCGATCGAGGTGTGTGGGCGCTCCTCTACCGTGCCGCCGGAGCCGCCCGCCGGGGCGCCGCCGAAACCGGCGAAGAGGATGTTCGGCACCGAGCGGTTCATCGCCGTCGCCATCTCCAGGGTGAGGATCGTTCCCGACGACCCGACCAGGGTGCCGGCGACGATCAGCGCCACGTTCTCGAGCGCGAAGCCGGCAGCGGCGGCGCTGAGGCCGGTGAAGGCGTTGAGGAGGCTGATCACGACCGGCATGTCGGCGCCGCCGATCGGCAGCACGACGAGGTTGCCGAGGATCGCGGCGGCGATCAGGATCAGGATGAATAGGCCCTGCGAGGGCGGGTCGTTGTTGATCGCGATGATCACCGCGAGGACGATCACGCCGATCCCGAGGATCGCGTTGATGAACTGCTGGCCCGGCGCCGAGAGCGGCTTGGTCGGGATCAGGTCCTGGAGCTTGGCGAAGGCGATGTTCGAGCCCCAGAAGGAGACCGAGCCGATGATCGCCGCCAATAGGGTCGGGATCAGCTCTTCCAGCGGCATCGCGCCGCCGAGGCTGATGCCGTGACGGATCTCCGACCAGGCGATCAGCGCCACAGCGCCGCCGCCGACCCCGTTGTAGAGGGCGACCATCTGCGGCATCTGCGTCATCTGGACGCGCACCGAGGCGATGAAGCCGATCGCCGAACCGGCCGCGAGGCCGATGATGATCAGCCCCCAGTTGCCCATCCCGTCGAGCAGCAGCGTCGTCGCCACGGCGACCGCCATGCCGCCGGCGGCAATCAGGTTGCCCTGCTTCGCCGTCGTTGGGTGCGTGCCTCGTTTGAGGCCGATGATGAAGAGGCTGAACGAGACGATGTAGAGGGCGGTCGCGAGATCGCCCCCCGGCTTCAGCACCGCGAGCAGCATCAGGAGCCGCCGCCTTTGCCGTCGCCGCCCGTCTCAGCCTTCGGTTTCGGCTTTTTCGAGAACATCCCGAGCATCCGGTCGGTGACCATGAAGCCGCCGACGATGTTGATCGCGCCGAAGGCGACGGCGATCGTCCCGATCACGTACTCGACGCCGTCGTCGGCGTAGCCGAGCACGATCAGGCCGCCGAGCATGACGATCCCGTGGATCGCGTTGGTCTGGCTCATCAGCGGCGTATGGAGAGTCGTCGGCACCTTCGAGATCACCTCGAAGCCGACGAAGATCGCCAGCACGAGGATCGTGATCATCGTGAACAGCGTCATGCTGACTCCCTCCCGGCCGCCCGTTCGTTTTTGATCGCGCCACCCTCGGTGATCGCCGCGGCGGCGATGATGTCGTCCTCGAAGTCGACCTTCAGCTCGCCCTCCTCGGTCACCATCAGCCCCAGCAGGTTCTCGAGGTTCTTCGCGTAGAGCTGCGAGGCCGGGACCGGCATCTCGGAGGCGAGGTTGCGAGGGCCCATCACTTTGACGCCGCCCTCGTTGACCGTCTCGCCCGGCTGCGTCAGCTCGCAGTTGCCGCCGGTCTCGGCGGCGAGGTCGACGATCACCGAGCCCGGCTGCATCCCACGCACCGCCTCGGCAGTGATCAGCAGCGGCGCCGGCCGGCCGGGGATCGCGGCGGTGGTGACGATGATGTCCTGTTTGGCGGCGTTGTCGCGCAGCGCGTCGCGGACCTGGGCGTTCTCCTCGTCGGTCAACGGCCGCGCGTAGCCCCCCTCGCCCTCAGCGTCGGGGATGAAGTCGAGTTCCAGCGGCCGACCGCCGAGCGAGGCGATCTGCTCCCAGGCGGCGCGGCGGATGTCGAAGCCGGTGACGATCGCACCCAGCCGCTTCGCGGTGGCGACCGCCTGCAAGCCGGCGACGCCGGCGCCGAGAACGAGCACTTTGGCCGGCGGCACGGTGCCGGCGGCGGTGGTCATCATCCCGAAGAAGCGGCCCGACTCGCGCGCCCCGATCAGCGTCGCCGCGTACCCGGCGGCCGCCGCCTGCGAGGAGAGCGCGTCCATCGCTTGGGCGCGGGTGGTGCGCGGGATCGCCTCCATGCCGAAGGCGGTAATCCCGGCCGCGGCGAGCGCTTTGTTGGTCTCGGCGGCGACCCACGGGTTGAGGTGGGAGATGAAAACCTGACCTGACTTCAGCCGACCAATATCAGCGGCGTCCGGAACGGCGACGTGCAGCACTACGTCGGCGTCCCAGGCGGAGCCATCGCTGACGATCTGCGCACCAGCCTCCTCGTACTGTGAATCCGGATGGCCAGCGGCGTCGCCGGCGCCGGTCTCGACCAGCACGTCGAGCTTCTCGTTGCGCTTCAGCGATTTGACGACGTCGGGGACGAGGGCTACCCGTCGCTCCCCTGCGGCGGTCTCTTTCGGTACTCCGATCTTCACGCGGCGCGGAAGATTATGCGAATCGGCTCACAAGGGCGCCCCGACCCCTGCCAGATCGGCCAAGCGCGCCAGCGTGTGGGCTTTCTCGGCGGCCTCGATGTGGACCGGCGAGACGATCAGCCGGTCGATCCCGGCACCGCGGAAGCGCTCGACGCGCTCGGCGACTTCGGCCTCCGAGCCGACCAGCGAAGTCGCCTCGACGATCTCGTCCGGCATCGCCTCGAAGGCTCCGGCCCGGTCGCCGTCCTGGAAGCGCTGCTGCACCTCGTCGGCAACGTCGCCGAAGCCAAAGCGGTGGGCGAGGTCGACGTAGAAGTTCGTTTTGCGGCTGCCCATGCCGCCGAAGTAGAGGACGAGGCCGGCCTTGACGACGCTGCGCGCCGCCTCGAGGTCGCCATCGATCGCCACCGACAGCGAGGGGCTGACCTCGAGGTCCGAGCGGCTGCGCCCGCCCTTCGCAAAGCCCGCCTCGAGGTGCTCGCCCCAGGTCGACTCAAAGGCGTCGACGCTGAAGAAGATCGGGATCCAGCCGTCGCAGATCTCCGCTGCCATCTCGACTGATTTACGGCCGATCGCGCCGACGAAGACCGGGATCTCGTTGCGCAGCGGGTGGAAGTTGAGCTTCAGCGCCTTGCCCTCGCCGCCGCCGAGCGGCAGGTCGTAGTGCTCGCCATGGTGCTCGAGCGGCCCCTGGCGAGCAACGATCTCGCGCACCACTTCGATGTACTCGCGGGTCCGCCCCCACGGCTTCTCGTAGGGGACCCCGTACCAGCCCTCGGAGACCTGCGGACCCGAGGGCCCGAAGCCGAAGAGGAAGCGGCCGCCGGAGAGTTTGTCGATCGTCGCCCCGGCCATCGCCGCTGCCGCGGGTGGCCGCGCCGGCACCTGCATGATCGCCGCGCCGAGATTGATCTTCTCCGTCTGCCCCGCCAACCAGGCAAGTACCGAAACGACATCAGAGCCGTACGACTCCGCCGCCCAGGCGGACTCGTAGCCGTGTCGCTCGGCGGCGCGCACCAGCTCCAGCGCCTCCTCCCCGACCGGCCCGATACCCCAGTAGCCCAGGTTCAGTCCCAGCTTCAGCCCCATCCGCCGCACACCCTATTGAATAGGGCCGTGGCGTCCACCCTGGCACCCGAAGAGAGTGGCCTCTCGAGCGCCGAGGCGAAGGCGCGTCTGGGCAAGCTTGGGCCGCCGCCGGAGACCTCCTCGCGCTCGACCGCGAGCATCATCGCCGGCAACGTCTTCACCCTCTTCAACGCGATCATCGCGGTCTTCTTCGTCCTCGACCTCGGGTTGGGGCTCTACGCCGACTCGCTCTTCGGCCTGATCGCGGTAATCAACTCCTACATCGGGATCCGCCAGGAGCTGAAGGCAAAGGCGACCCTCGACGAGCTCGCGGTGCTGGTCGCGCCGCACGCGAGAGTGATCCGCGACGGCGCTGTCTCCGAGCTGCTGGCAACCGAAGTCGTCCCCGGCGACCTCGTCGCGATCGGCCCCGGCGACCAGCTCGTCGCCGACGGCGAGGTCAGCTCGAGCCGTGGCCTCACGGTCGACGAGTCGCTGCTGACCGGCGAGGCCGACGGGATCCGCAAGGAGGCCGGCGACCGCGTCCTCTCCGGCTCCTTCGCGATCTCCGGCTCCGCCCACTACGTGGTCGACGCGGTCCGCGACCGGAGCTACGCCGGCCGTCTCGCCGGCGAGGCGCGGACCTTCCGCCACCCGCCCTCGCCGCTGCAAGAAGAGGTCAACCGGGTGATCATCGCCTCGACCTACGTGATGCTGCCGCTGGCGGTGCTGCTGGTGATCAGCCTGAAGATCCACGCGACCCCGCTGCACGAGGCGGCGCAGACCGCCACCGCCGGCCTGGTGACGCTGATCCCCGAGGGCCTGGTGCTGCTGATGAGCGTCACCTTCGCCGTCGCCGCGGTGCGGCTCGCCAAACGCGAGACGCTGGTCCAGCAGATGAGCGCGATGGAGAGCCTCGCAGCGGTCGACACGATCTGCGTCGACAAGACCGGAACGCTGACCGAAGGCGAGCTGCGGCTGGCCGGGGTCGAGTTCGCCGACGGGGTCGACCCGGCGGCGGGCGAGGCGGCGCTCGGACGCTTCGCCGCCAGCGCCGGCGACCGCAATCGCACCCTGGAGAAGATCGCCGAGCGCTACCCGGGAGAGGCCGGGGCGGTCAGCGCCGAGGTCCCCTTCTCCTCCGAGTGGAAGTGGAGCGGCGTTGCCCTCGGCAACGGCTCCGGTGCCGGCACCTTGACCTACGTGCTCGGCGCCCCCGACATTCTCGCCGAGGCGGGGGCGCTGACCCTGCCGCCGCGGCTGGCGCGCAAGCTCGAAGAAGAGACCTCGGCGGGCCGCCGCGTCGTCGCCTTCGGCGAATCGAGCGAGGCGCTGCCCGCCGACCCGGCGAGCGCGACTGTGCCGCGGCTGGCGCCGCTGGCCCTGATCGTGCTGGAGGAGACGCTGCGGCCCGACGCCGCCGAAACGATCGCCTTCATGCGCGAGCAGCAGGTCGACCTGAAGCTGATCTCCGGCGACGCTGCGGCGACCGTCACCGCAGTCGCCTACGCGGTCGGGGTGCCGCGCGACGCCGGCGTCGTCGAGGGGCCCGACCTGCCCGACGACCCCGAGCGGCTGGCCGAGGTGGCGGCGGCGAACACGATCTTCTGCCGGATCAAACCTGAGCAGAAGAAAGCGCTGGTCGCGGCGCTGGTCGGCGCCGGCCGCTACGTGGCGATGATCGGCGACGGCGTCAACGATGTGCCGGCGCTGAAGCAGGCGCGGATGGCGGTGGCGATGGGCTCCGGCGCCCAGGTGACCAAGGGCGTCGCCGACGTCGTCCTGCTCAAAGACCAGTTCTCGCGGCTGCCCGAGGCGATCGGCGAGGGCCGCCGGATCGCCCGCAACATCCACCGCCTCGGCCGCCTCTATCTGACCAAGACCGTCTACGCGGCAACCCTGATCCTGCTCGTCTCGATACCTGGCTTCGCCTTTCCCTTCCTCCCCCGCCACCTCACCGTCGCCGCCTTCCTGACGATCGGCATCCCCTCTTTCGTCCTCGCCCTCGCCCCCTCCGACGGGCCGCTCTACCGCGGCCGCCTGCTGCGGGCACTCGCCGCCTTCGCCGTCCCGGCCGGCGTCGCCACCGCCCTCGCCTCGATCCTCTCCTTCTTCCTCGTCGACACCGTCGCCGGCGCCAGCCTCGAGGCTGGCCGCACCGCGGCGACGACCACCCTGATCGTCCTCGGCCTCGCCTTCGTGCTGCTGCTCGAGCGCGGCCCCGGCCGCGAGCACATCGCGATCCAGAGCTACATGCTGGCGATGGTCGCTGGCCTCGGCGCCCTCTTCGCCCTGATGCTCGCCGCCGCCCCGGTGCGCGAATTCTTCGAAATGGAGCTCTTGAACGCCACTCAGTGGTTCCTGGCGTTGTTGGCGGCGGCGATCGGGTTGACGATCGCGAGCTTGCTTTGGAAGCTGCCGCCGATCGAAGCGCTGGAAGCGCTCGACGATGGGGAGGGTGAGGAGGATGAGGAGGACAGGAAGCGGGGGATGCCGGCTTCGACGGCCATTTGAACGGTGCGAGGGACGGCTAGGGGTCAGGGTTGGCGGGGGGCGATCGCCGGCAGGACCCCCTCACTCGCCCTCGTCGTCGGCGGTGAGGATGCGGCTGACGCCCCGGAGGAGCTCCTCTCCTCAGGGCGCAAAACGTTCGGGGGTCCTACCGACACTCGCCCCAGCGAAAAGAGCTCTAGCGAGCGGCGCAGGGTCAGTCCGCCCCATCTCTCTTTGAGCTTGAAAGGGACGGGGGCTGGGTGGGGAGACTTCGATGAGTTGGCGGCGAGCCGGCCGCCTGGTGTGGCTTTCGTGTCGCCGCCGAGCTGTTCTTTATCCATGCCATACCGGGATAAAGAACAGCCCCAGCGACCCTCGACAGACCTTGGTCCCTTGTCAGCTCTTAATCCAAGCCGGGTGGGGTCCCTAACGGATTCGTTGGGGAGGGGTGTCGGGGTCCCGTCTGAAAACACTCAAGCGGAGCCGAAGGCGGAGCGTTTTCAGACGGGACCCCGGCGACCCTCCTCCGCCAAACCCTGATCCTCGCCGTCCCTCGCGCTCACCCCTTCGACCCCCGTCCAGTCCCAAGCCCCTCGATTTCGCCAACGGTCCATGTTTAAGTCTCAGCCAGATGCCTAGCGTTCATGCATGGCGACGACCTTGAACCCGGCCCGCCCCTTTCCCGGCGCCGGCGAGTACCCGCTTGAACCGGGTCACTTCGACGAGGCGTTCGTCGCGACCGGGGCTCCGCGCCATCCCTACGCGGAGCTGCTCGGCGCGCTCGCGCGGCAAGACCTGGTGGTGCTGCGCGAGCGCGTCCGGTCGAATCTGGAGCAGCTCGGGGTCTCCTTCGCCGGCGGCGAGTTCGGGGTCGACCCGGTGCCGCGACTACTGGCGCTGGACGAGTGGGAGCGGCTGCGCGAGGGCTTGCTGCAGCGGGCGCGGGCGCTGAACGCGTTCGTCCTCGACGTCTACGGCGGCCGGCGGATCTTCGACGCTGGCGTCGTTCCCGACTCACTGCTTGCCACTTCGAGCGGCTATGAGCCGGAGATGCAGGGGCTGCTCGACCCGGCGGTGCCGCCGGCGACCCTCGCCGGCCTCGACCTGGTGCGCGGCGCCGACGGCGAATTGCGAGTGCTCGAGGACAACCTGCGGATGCCCTCCGGCTCGACCTACGCCCTGGCCGCGCGGGCGGCAGTGGTGCCGGAGCTCGAAGCGGAGACCGAGCCGCTCCCGCAGGGCGAGCTCGTCGCCGCGCTCGGCGCGGCGATCCGCGCCGCCGCCCCTGACGGTCGTGGTGACCCCGGCGCGGCGATCCTCTCCGACGGCCCCGCCAGCGGCGCCTACTACGAGCAGGAGCGGATCGGCCGCGAGGTCGGCATCCCGGTGATCGAGCCGGAGCAGCTGGAGTCGGCGAAGGGACGGCTCGCCGCCCGCATCGGCCGCGAGCGCCACCAGATCGCCGTCCTCTATCGCCGCACCGACGAGGACCGCCTCTCGCGCCCCGGCGGCAGGCTGACGCCGCTCGGCGAGCTGCTGCTGCCGGCGCTGCGCGCGGGCCGGCTGTGCTGCGTCAACGCGTTCGGTACCGGGATTGCAGACGACAAGCTCGCGCACCCCTACGCTGAGGAGATGGTGCGCTTCTACCTGAATGAGCAGCCGCTGCTGCGCTCGGTGCCGAGCTACGACCTCACCGACCCCGACGCCCGCGCAACCGTGATGGGCCGCCTCGAAGACCTGGTGGTGAAGCCGCGCGACGGCTTCGGCGGCGAGGGGGTGACGATCATGGCGCGGGCGACTGCGGCCGAGCGGCGCCGAGCGATCGGCCTGCTGCGGCGCAGCCCGGAGCGCTTCGTCGCCCAGGAGACGGTCGAGCTCTCGAGCCACCCGACTATCTGCGGCGAGCGCCTCGAGCCGCGGCGGGTCGACCTCCGCCCCTACGTTGTCACCGGCGCCCGCGCCACCCAGTTTGCGATGACCGGTGGCCTCACCCGTTACGCCCGAGCAGCCGGCGAGATGATCGTCAACAGCTCGCGCGGCGGCGGCTGCAAGGACACCTGGGTGGTGGCGCGATGAAGCGGCGCTCCCTGGCCTCGAGCGGCGAGCGGCCGCTGATCGGCGTCACCACCTCCGAGCTGCGCCCCGCCGAGCGGGTGACGCCGCTGCCCGAGGGCGAGCCGCGCGGCACCGAGATGGCGCTTGGCCTCCCCTATCTGAAGGGGATCGAGGCGGCCGGCGGCCTGCCGCTGGTCGTCCCGCCAATGCCCGAGGAGGCGATCGAGCCGCTGCTCGACCGCCTCGACGGCATCTGCCTATCCGGCGGCCCCGACCTCGACCCGGAGCTCTACGGCGCCGAGCCGCACGCCGAGCTCGGGCCGACCGAGCCGGACCTCGACCGCTTCGAGCTGGCGGTCGCTCGCCGCGCCGACAATCGCGCGATGCCGATCCTGGCGATTTGCCGTGGCGCCCAGGCCCTGAACGTCGTCCGCGGCGGCTCCCTGTACCAGCACCTGCCCGACCTCACCGAGGAGATCCCCCACCGCCAGAGCACCCCCGGCGACCGCCCCAGCCACGAAGCGAAGCTGGTACCCGGCAGTCGCCTGGCGGCTGTGATCGGGAGGGCCGAGTCCGAGAGCAGCGCCGCCCCGGAGCAGGCGATCGGCGTCAACTCCTTCCACCACCAGGCGATCGAGCGGCTCGGCGAGGACCTCGTCGTCAGCGCTCGCGCCCCGGATGGGACGATCGAGGCGATCGAGGACCCCGCCCGTCCCTTCCTGATCGGCGTCCAGTGGCACGCCGAGGTGCTCGTCCACCGGCCCTACGAGTCGGCACTGTTCCGCAGCTTCATCGAGGCCTGTCGCCGCGAGGCCGCCGCCGGTCGGCGGCGACGCCTTGGCCGGAAGGTCGCCTGACGATGGACGCGCCGGGAACTCTCCCGGCGTGGGCCGCGTGGGCCGAGCCGCACGAGCTCGGGCCCTACACGGTCGGGATCGAGGAGGAGGTGATGCTGCTCGACGAGCAGAGCTGGGCGCTGGCCCACCGGATCGACAGCGTCCTGCCCCGCCTGCCGCATGGTCGCGACGACAGCTTCACCGCCGAGACCCACGGCTCGGCACTCGAGATCCAGACCGGCGTCCACGCTCGCATCGGGGCCGCGATCGAGGAGCTGGCGGCGCTGCGGCGCGAGCTCGAGGACGTCCTGCGGCCGCTCTCGATGCGGGCCGCCTGCGCCGGCACCCATGCCTTCGCGGTCTGGCAGGAGATCGTCGTTTCGGCCGGACAGCGCTACCAGTTCGTCTACGGATCGATGCGCGAGCTGGCCCGGCGCGAGCCGACCTTCGGCCTCCACGTCCACGTCGGCGTACCCGACCCCGAAGCGGCGATCCACGCCGCCAACCGGCTCCGCACCCACATCCCGCTACTGCTCGCGCTCTCGGTCAACTCGCCTTTCTGGCAGGGCCGCGACACCGGCCTCGCCTCGGCCCGGACGCCGCTTTTCCAAGCCTTCCCGCGGGTCGGCATCCCGCGGGCCTTCGCCGACTACGCCGAGTACGTCGAGTCGGTCGACGTCCTGATCCGCTGCGACGCGGTGCCCGAGCCGACCTTCCTCTGGTGGGACGTGCGGCCGCAGCCGCGCTTCGGCACCGTCGAGGTGCGGATCATGGACGTGCAGACGAAGCTCAGTGAGTCGGCGGCGATTGCGGCGCTGGTACAGGCGGTGGTTCACGCCGAGGTCGAGGGCGATGAGCACCTCGAACGGCCGATGCCGCAGGAGGTCCTCGCGGAGAACCGCTTCCTCGCCGCCCGCGACGGCATGGACGCCGACCTAATCGAGCCCGAACTGGGGCGCCGGGTGCCGGCCCGCGAGCTGCTTACCGACCTCGTTGCCGTCTGCCGCCCCCACGCTCGGGCGCTCGAGTGCGAGGCCGAGCTCGAGCGGGTGCTCACGCTCGGCGAGCGGACCGGTGCCCAGCGCCAGCTCGAGCAGGCGGCGGCGCTGGGATCGATGCCGCGGCTGGTCGAAGCGCTCGCCGACGACTTCGTCACTCGAGACTGACCTCGCGTGATCTGACCAAGCCTGGCAAGGACGCAGGGAGCGAAGCGTGCTCTGCACGTGAGCGACCGAGGACGCCGCCAGGCGCCGGTCAGATCACGCGAGGGAGGCGCGGAGGGAGGGGTCGTCGGGGGGCAGCACGAACTGGGTGACGATCAGGTTCGCCGCCACCTTACGCTCGCCCTCCCGCACCCGCTCGATCCGCACCTCGATCACAACCGTGCTGCGGCCGGCGTGCAACGGTCGCGCTTCGGCGACGATCTCGTCGCCGTGCAGGCCGGCGCGGAAGACGTTCAACTTCAACTCGATCGTCGTGAAGTCGAAGCCCGGCGGGATGTTGCGGAACGTCGCCCAGGCGGCGACGGTGTCGCCGAGCGCCGTCCAGACGCCGCCATGGACAAAGCCGCCGGGGTGCAGGTGCCGGCGCTCGACCATGATCCGCCCCCGCGCAACCTCGTCCTCGATCTCGAGCGGTTCGATCCCGATGTCCGCAGGAAAGGTCCCCGCGGCAAAGTCGCGGATGCTGTCAGGGCTTATTTCAGATAGATCAGTCAATTCTTCATCAGGTGGTTTGAGGCGATCTGGCAAAGCGGCTCAAGAACGCAGGGAGTGCCGTGTGCTCTGCACACAAGCGACCGAGGACGCAGAGCCGCGCCGCCAGATCGTCTCAAACTCGTTCGATGAGCATGGCCTTGCCTTGTCCCCCGGCAACGCACATCGTCTCCAGCCCGACCTGGTGGTCGTCGGTCTCCATCACGTTCAGCAGCGTGCCCATGATCCGGGCGCCGGTCATCCCGAAGGGGTGGCCGAGGGCGATCGCGCCGCCGTGCGTGTTCAGCTTCTCGAGCGCGATGTCGCACTCGTCCATGATCGGGATCACCTGGGCGGCGAAGGCCTCGTTGAGCTCAACGGCGTCGACGTCGGCGATCGTCATCCCGGCCCGGTCGAGGACCTTCTTGACCGCCCCGATTGGCGCCACGCCCATGTACTCGGGCTCGTTGCCGTAGGTGGCCGCGGTGATGATCCGGGCGCGTGGCGTCAGCCCCAGCTCCTTGGCCTTGGTGTCGCTCATGATCAGCACCGCGGCGGCGCCGTCGTTGAGCGGGCAGGAGTTGCCGGCGGTGACCCCGCCGCCGCCGAAGGCCTCGTCCAGTTCGGACAGCTTCTCGAGGGTCGAGCTGGCGCGCGGGCCGTCGTCCTTGGCGACCTCCTGGTCGCCAACCATGACCGGGACGATCTCGCGGTCGAAGAATCCGTCCTCCTGCGACTTCACCGCCAGTTCCTGCGAGCGCTGCGCGTACTTGTCCATGTCGGCGCGGCTGACCTCGTATTTCTTCGCCACGTTGACCGCGGTCAGGCCCATGTCGATGTAGGCGTTGGGCTGGCCGTTCTCGCCGATCAGGTTCGGGTTGCGGTCATCGGGGTTGGCCGCCTCGGCGGTCTGGTTGTAGCGGCTCACCCACTCGACCCCGACCGCCAGGTAGGCGTCGCCCTCGCCGGCCTTGATCGCGTTGCCGGCGTGGCGGATCGCGTCGAGGCTGGAGGAGCAGTAGCGGGAGACGGTCACCCCATTGACCGTCTGCGGCAGCTTCTCTGAGAGCAGCGCAACTGATCCGCCCGAGGTTAAACGCCTGCAGTCCCTGCGGCACGCCGACGCCGCAGAAGACGTCCTCGATCGAGGCCGGGTCGACCTCGGGATTGCGCTCGAGCAGCTGGTCGACCACGTAGGCGCCCATCTCGTCCGGGCGCAGCGAGGCCAGCGAGCCCTTGAAGGCGCGGCCGATCGGCGTGCGCAAGGTGTCGACGATGACTGCTTCGGGCATGCGGGGGTTCTCCTTCAGTCCATTGCGGTACGGGATCTTCGGCCGGGAAGCGTACCGATTGGCCAATCAGCCAGTTTGTGACGAAGCACACATACTTTCGCCGTTCGTCCCCCGCCTCCGTTACATTCGCCTCAATCCACCTCGCGTCGGGATGCGAGATGCCGCCGGAGCGGCAGCGAAAGGAGGGCCTTCAATGCCCGAAGGCTATTGCGTGAAAGAGCGTAAGAAGGTCGAGATCAAAGACGCCAAACAGGTGACCATGAAGAACGGTCGCCCGGCGATTCAGGGCGTCTGCCCCGATTGCGGGACGAAAATCTTCAAGATCGGGAAACTCGACTAGAAGAAGCGCTTCTCGAGCTGCCACCTCCGGCGCCGGATCGGCCACGGCGCCGGAGGACGAGGCCAATGTCGTTGCATCGAGTCCTGCATCCACCCCCGTGGCGGTGGTCGATGCAGGAATGGATCGATGCGGCGCGCGGCGAATGAACGCCGGGGCGGGAAGCTTCGTAAACCCCGGCGTATGACGACCTTCACCCGCGAGCAAGACGTGCGCGAGGCGTATGCCGCGCACTCCGGCGAGCTCTACGGCTTCGCGGTGCGCTCGCTGGGCGACGCCGGCCTCGCCGAAGAGGCGGTGCAGGAGACCTTCGTCCGCGCCTGGCGGGCGGGCGAGCGCTTCGACCCCGAAATCGGCTCGCTGCGGACCTGGCTGTTCGCGATCCTGCGCAACGTGGTGATCGACCTGGGGCGGGCCCGGGCGGTGCGGCCGGGGGTTGCCGAGGGCGGGATCGAGCCGACCGTCGAGCCGTTCGAGGAGGCGCTGTCGGCCTGGCAGATCGAGGAGGCGATGCGGCGGATCGGCGAGGAGCACCGACGGGTGATCTTCGAGACCTACTACCGCGGCCGCCCCTACGCCGAGGTGGCGCAGGAGCTTGGCGTGCCGGAGGGAACCGTGAAGAGCCGCGTCTACTACGGGCTGCGGGCGCTGCGAGTGGTGCTGGAGGAGATGGGCTATGAAGACTGACGACTGCCGCGAGTGGCGCACCTCGCTCGGCGCCTACGCGCTCGGGCAGTTGCCCGAGCGCGAACGGGCGGCGCTCGAGGCCCACCTCCAGGGCTGCCCCGAGTGCCGGGCCGAGGCCGAGTCGCTGCGCGGCGTCGCGCGTCTGATGCCGCTCGCCGACCCGGCGCGAATCGTCGAGCCGGCGCCCCGCCCACCCGCCCAGCTGCGCGAGCGGATCGAAGCGGTGATCGGCGCAGAGCGATCCGAGCGGACCGCCGGCGAGCGCCAGCACCGCCGTCGCCGTCGCTTCGGATTCGCCTTCGGCGGCGTCGCCGCCGCGGCCGCCGTGGCGGTGCTGGCGATCGTCGTCCTTAGCGGCGGCGGCAGCAGCGAGGAGTCCTGGCCCGAACAGCACGTCGCCTTCGCCGACCTGCCACAGGGCATGAGGATCGACGCGGCGCTGCAGCCGCACGCCTTCGGCACCGAGATCCACATGTACGTGCGGGGGGTCCGCTCGGGGACGCTGTGCCGCGTCTTCCTGCGCGGCGCCGACGGCCGCACCTACTCGGCCGGCAGCTTTCGCTACCGCTGGGGCGACGATTCCGACGCGGTGCTGAGCTCGGCCCTCGACCTCTCGCGCACCCGGGCGATCGGCGTCCACGCCGGCGGCCGCACTTTCATAGCACCGGTCAGCAGGGGAGACGCGACCGCTTCCGTCTGGCAACTGAACAAAGAGGAGGACCCGACGTGATGAAGAGAAGGATCTACCCAGTCGCGCTGCTCGCCGCAGCGGTGCTGGCGTTGGTGATTGCCGGCTGCGGTGGCGGCTCGGACTCGACCAGCAGCTCGGCGGCGAGCACCGAAGCCGCTGGCGCTGAAACCGGCAAGAGCGCCGAACCGGTGAAGGCAGCACCTAACGCCGAACAAGGGACGACCTTCGTCTCGCTCGGCAACACCTCCGGGCTCGGCATGGTGCTGGTCGACTCGAAGGGGATGACGCTCTACGACTTCCAAAAAGACAACGGCACCGAATCGTCTTGCTACGGCGAATGCGCGCAAGCCTGGCCCCCGCTGCTGACTAAAGGCGAACCGCAGCCGAGCAACGGCGCCGACGCCTCGCTGCTGGGGACGACCGAACGCAAAGACGGGACGATGCAGGTCACCTACAACGACCACCCGCTCTACGGCTTCGTCGGCGACAAAGCGCCGGGCGAAGCGAACGGCAACGACGTCGAGGCCTTCGGCGGCGAGTGGTACGCGCTGCAGGGCAACGGTGAAGAGCCCGAGGACAATGGTGGCGGTGGCGAAGAGAGCAGCGACGACAGCGGCGAAACGACCAGCAGCGGCGGCTACAGCGGCTACTAGGTGGGTCCGGCGCTAGGAGGCCGGCGGGGTTCCCTCGCCGGCCTTGCCGCGCTTGCGGTAGGAGATCACCGGCGTCACCAGCCCTCGGATCTCGGCCAGCAGCCGGGCCGAGAGCTCGCCGGGGTCCTCGCCAGGTTGCGGCTGACCGCCCGCCGGGTCGAAGAAGCGCAGCCGGATCCGCGGCCGGCGCGGGAAGCCGGTGAGGTCCGCAGTGCCCTCGATCGCGACCAGGGTGACGTGGGCCTCCGGCACCTCCAGCGCCAGCCGCCCGACCCCGCTCCGCGCCCGCAGCACCTTGCCGCGCGAGCGGGTCCCTTCCGGGAAGACGCCGATGCAGGCGCCCGCCCGCAGCGTCTCGATCGCCCGCGCCAGCGCCTGCTGGTCGCCTTTGCCGCGCTCGATCGGGATCTGGCCCATCCCGTTCAGCACCGGCCCCAGGCCGCGAACCTTCCAGAGGTCGGATTTGGCCAGAGCGCGGATCTGCCGCCGCCGCAGCGCCGCGCGCCCGACCATCAATGGGTCCCAGTGGCTGTCGTGGTTGCCGAGGATTAGCAGCGGCCCGCTCTCGGGCACGCTCTCGAGCCCCTCGACGCGCAGCCGTCCCCACCAGGCAACGGGCCTGACGATCGCCATCGCAGCGCGGTAGGTGCGGGTCCTCTCCTGCATCCGGAACGTGAACCTACGTCCTCGGGGCGGATTCGGGTCAGCCGGTCCCCGTCGCGGCCGCCGCGTCCGCCCGTTCGTGGGCACGCCGGAGCACTCCGTGCAGCGCCTTTCGGTCCCGCTGCGAGAGCCCGAGCAGCCACTCGGGCGGCTCGCTCAGCTCGGCCATCACCCGCCCCCGCATCTTCTCCCCCTTCGCAGTTAGCTCGATCACCTTGACGCGGCGGTCGCGCTCGGAGGGACGGCGGCGACCGAGCCCGCGCTCTTCCAGCGCATCGACGATCCCGGTTACATTCGAGGGGTCACAGCGCAGCAGCTCGGCGATCTCGCCCATCGTCCGCGGCTGCTCCAGCCGTGCCAGGGCACCGAGCGTCGCCGGCGTCAGCTTCAGCTTGCGCGCGATATCGAGGAAGCTCGGCGGGTAGACGAGGGCAGCGAGCATTCCCCAGGCTTCGCGGGCGATGTCGGGCTCGGCGCCGATCTCGGCTGTTGGGTTCAACATGGCAAAGCTATGGTATCTCAAACTTTGGTAGCCTCAACTTTCTCGCAGGCCAGGTGAGAATCGAGAGGAACGAATGGCGAAAGAGACCTCAGCGAACGGAAGCGGCAGTGCCGGGATCGAAGCGCTCGGGCTCGTGCGCGAGTTCAAGAAGGGGCCGCGGGCGGTCGACGGCATCGACCTGCGGGTCGAGCCGGGCGAGATCTACGGCTTCCTCGGCCCCAACGGCGCCGGCAAGTCGACCACGGTCCTGATGCTGACCACCCTCCTCCCTCCCACTGCCGGCACTGCCCGGGTCGGCGGCCACGACGTCGTCAGCGAAGGGCCGCAGGTGCGCACCGCGATCGGCGCGGCGCTGCAGGAGGCGGCGCTCGACCCACTGCTGACTGGCGGCGAGCACATGCGGCTGCAGACCGCACTGCACGGAATCGGCAAGGAGGAGCGCGAGCGCCGCGGCGCCGAGCTGCTCGAGCGGGTCGGCCTCTCGCAGGCAGCGGACCGCAAGGTCGGCGGCTACTCGGGCGGGATGAAGCGGCGGCTCGACCTGGCCCTGGCGCTCGCCCACCGGCCGCGCATCCTCTTCCTCGACGAGCCGACCACCGGCCTCGACATCCAGAGCCGCACCGCGCTCTGGCAGGAGGTCGAGCGGCTCGCCGCCGAGGACGGCGTGACCGTCTTCCTCACCACCCAGTACCTGGAGGAGGCCGACGCCCTCGCCGACCGGGTCGGGATCATCGACCACGGCAAGATCGTCGCCGAGGGCACGCCGGCCGAACTGAAGGCGGAGATCGGGCGGCCGACGGTCGAGGCGGTGCCGCGCGACCCAGCCCAGCGCCAGCGGACGATCGAGGTGCTCGGCAGCTTCGGCGAATGCGCCGAGACCGACCACAAGGGCGGTTCGGTGCAACTCGCCGGCGGTGAGTCGGAACTGGCCGAGGTGGTCCGCGCCCTCGACTCGGCCGGGATCGCGATCGAGAGCCTCAACCTCCACGCGCCCTCGCTCGACGACGTCTTCCTCGCCAAGACTGGCCGCTCGCTGGAGGGCGCAGAGGAGTCCGAGGCGGAGTCCGAGGACGCGGCCGCCGAGGGGGCGCCAGCGTGAACGACGGCCTGCGAGCACAGGTCGGGCAGCTCGCTCGCCGCTCGGTGCTCCGCACCCTGCGCCAGCCGGCGCAGTTCGTGCCGGCGCTGATCTTCCCTCTCTTCCTCCTGGCGGTGAACTCGGGCGGGCTCAAAGACGCGACCAACCTGCCCGACTTCCCGACCGACTCCTACATCACCTTCGCCGTCGCCGTCACCTTCATGCAGGGGGCGCTGTTCTCGGTGATGAACTCCGGCACCGACCTCGCCCGCGACATCGAGACCGGCTTTCTCAACCGGCTGGCGCTGACCCCGCTGCACGGCGCCGCGCTGTTAACCGGACTGCTCGCCGGCTCGATCGTCCTCGGCGTCATCCAGGGGATCGTCTACCTAGTGGTCGGAGTCGCCGGCGGGGTCGAAGTCGCCGCCGGCGTCGGCGGCGCCGTGGTCATCGTCCTGCTCTCGGTCGCGGTCACCACCGCCTTCGGCACGATCGGGATGTTCGCGGCGCTGCGGACCGGCTCGGGCGAGGCGGTCCAGGGCCTATTCCCGGTCTTCTTCGTCTTCCTCTTTCTCTCCTCGAGCTCGTTGCCGCTCAACCTGCTGACCACCGACTGGTTCCACGCCGTCGCCACCGTCAACCCGGTCTCCTACCTACTGGAGGCGTTCCGCTCGCTGCTGATCGAAGGCTGGGACCTCGGCGAGCTGGCGCTCGGCTTCGGGATCGCCGCGGCCATCTTCGCGATCGGGATGACCGCCGCCGCCAGGGCCCTGAAGACCAGGCTGGTGCGGACGTGAGCGCGCACAGCCAGACCGAGACGCCCGGCTTCCGCGCGATCACCGGCGCCGTCGCCTGGCGCAGCATCCACAACTTCTTCAACAACCCGGCGCTGCTGGTGCCGGCGCTGATCTTCCCGCTCTTCTTCTTCGCCTCCTTCGCCGGCGGCCTCTCGGCGATCGGCGAAGTCCCCGGCTTCGAATTCTCCTCCGGCTACACCGCCTTCCAGTTCGTCTTCGTGCTGCTCCAGTCGGCCGCCTTCGGTGGCGTCTTCACCGGCTTCGGGATCGCCCGCGACTTCGAGACCGGCTTCGCCCGCCGCTACCTGCTGGCGGCGTCCAACCGCAACGGGATCATCGCCGGCTACGGCATCGCCGCCCTCGTCCGCGCCTTCTTCACCTGGGCGGTGCTGACCGTGATCGCCCTCGTCGCCGGGATGCAGATCGGCGGCGACGGCGTCGAACTGGTCGGCCTCTACGGCCTCGCAGTCCTCATCAACATCGCCGCCACCCTCTGGGCGGCCGGCGTGGCGATGCGGGTGCGCTCGATCCAGGGTGGCCCGCTGATGCAGATGCCGGTCTTCCTGATCCTCTTCGTCGCTCCGGTCTATGTGCCGCTCGACTTGCTCAGCGGCTGGATCCACGCAGTCGCCTCCGTCAACCCGGTCACTGCCATGCTCGAGGCCGGCCGTGGCCTGATCTCCGGCGACCCGACCCTGATCGTCCTCGCCTTCGCGATCGCCATCGCCCTCGGGTTCGTCTTCGCCTGGTGGTCACGCGGGGGGCTGCGCAGCGCGGAAGCGGCGGGGTAGGGGATTCGCGGGACGGTGGGGGGATTCGAGGGCGGCGCTAGGGGGTCACCCTCCCGGGCTGGGTTGCTCGCCTGGATCATCGCTCCGCCCGTCCCAGAACGAGCGCCGGTGCGAGCAAGAGGACGCCGCTCCGGGAGGGTGACCCCCTATCCCCGCCAACGGAGCGAGCCCCGAAGGTCCGGGCAGACCCCGCTTTTCTTTTAGCTTCTTCTCCTTGGGGAGCTTGTGGCGACGCGGGCGAGCCCCGAGTCCTAGGGTCGGCGCCGAGTCTTCGGCGAGTCGGTTGCACTTCTCCCCACCCGTTGCACTTCTCCCCACCCGTTGCACTTGTCCCCGGTATGCGGGGACAAACGCAACCGGTGGGGAGAAGTGCAACCGGACAGGGCTGCGCCAGCCATCGAGGTTGCCTTTCGACCCGGATAGCGGGTCGTTCGGCAACCTCGACGATCCGCGGCCAGAGCGGAGCGCGCTCCAAGTCTTCGGCGCTTGCTCGAGACCCCAAACCGGGAAGTGGCTCTCCGCCCCCGTCCCTTGAACGTTTGGCGGAGCCCAATCCGAGAGTGAAGAGCGCCGGGGGGAGACCCCCCGGCGCTCCCCCGCGGCATCAAGGGCAGGCGCTGCGCCACATCAGCCGACGCCTACCTAATCACCTAAGTGACGAATCTCACTCCGGGCTTGGAGACGGGGTCGCAAGCTGCACTTTCCGGGCGTTTACAGGGCCGCCCATCGGGGATGTAAAGCCGTGTGCAGGGACTAAAGTGACAAATGTGACTCAGTCGAGAGCTACGCAGAAGCCGTTGGAGCTGATCCTGGCTCGCAACCTGATGTCGTCGCTCTCGACCCCGGCCTTTCTCGTCGACGAGGGGGGTGTGCTGGTCTTCTACAACGAGGCGGCGGGGATCTTGCTGGGCAAACGCTTCGAGGAGCTGGGGACGGTGCCGCAACGCGAGTGGGGCGCGCTGTTTGGGCCCTTCGACGGCAACGGCGAGGCGATCCCCTACGACGAGCTGCCGCTGGTCAGCGCGGTGCGCGACGGCCGCCCGGCGCACGCCGAGTTCACGGTCCGCTCCGCCGACGGGGCCGAGCACCGGGTCGAGGCCTCCGCCTTCCCGATCCTCACTGCCCACGGCTCGCGCGGCGCCCTGGCGATGCTGTGGCCGAGCGACGGCAGCCTCGGCGGCCACCGCGCCAACGGAGCGGGGCCAGCATGAAGGTCAAGCTCTGGGGCACGCGGGGCTCGATTCCCTCGCCCGGCGAAGACACGGTCCGCTATGGCGGCAACACCTCCTGCGTCGGCGTCACCCTCTCGGACGGTTCGCTGCTCGCTCTCGACGCCGGCTCCGGGATCCGCAACCTCGGCCTCGCCCTCGACGACGAGCCGCGCCGGCTCCACATCCTCCTCACCCACCTCCACCTCGACCACATCCAGGGCCTCGTCTTCTTCGCCCCCGCCTTCCGGCCACAGACCGAGCTGGTGATCTGGGGACCGTCCTCGCCCGAGGCTTCGCTGCGCGACCGCATCGCCCGCTACATCTCGGCACCGCTCTCGCCGGTCGAGGTCCGCGAGCTGCCCTGCGACGTCTCCTTCCGCCACTGCCCGGAGGCCGAGTGGGAGATCGGCTCGGCGCGGATCCGCGCCGCCTCGGTCACCCACCGCGGCCCGACCCTCGGCTACCGGATCGACGACGCCGGCTCCTCGCTCGCCTACATCCCCGACCACGAGCCGGCGCTCGGCGCCGACCTCGGGACGCTGCCCGAGGAGTGGATCTCGGGCTTCGAGTTGGCCCGCGACGCGACGCTCTTGATCCACGACGGCCAGTACTCCGACGAGGAGTACCCCAACCACCTCGGTTGGGGCCACTCGGCACTTGGCGACACCCTGCGCTTCGCACAGCGGACCGGCGCCGAGCGGACCGTCCTCTTTCACCACGACCCAGCCCACTCCGACGACTACCTCGACCGGCACGGCGCCGAAGCGCGCCAGCGCTGGGTCGAGCTCGGCGGCGAGGACGGCGCGGTGACGGTCGGCGCCGAGGGACAGGAGCTCGAGCTGCCGGCCAAGACCCCGCAAATTGCGGAGGCGACGGCGGCGCGTTAGGCTCCGCGGGTGCAGTCCTGCGCCCCCAGGATCGAGTCTGCCGCCGAACGTTCCGCACTGGTCCGCGCCGCCTACGAGAAGGCCAGGGCCGCCCACGCCGGCCAAGTCCGCAATGGCAGCGGTGGCCTCCCCTACATCGAGCACCCGACCGCGGTCGCTGCCCGGCTCGAGCGGCTCGACTACGGCGATGAGGTGATCGCCGCGGCGCTCCTCCACGACGTAGTCGAGGACTCCGAGACGACGGTCGAGGCGCTGCGCAAGGAGTTCGGCGAGCGCGTCGCCGGCCTCGTCGCGGCGCTCAGCGACGACGAATCGATCGAGGACTACCGCGAGCGAAAGGACGAGCACCGCGCCCGCGTCCATCGCTACGACGGCGACGCCTTTGCGATCTACGCCTCCGACAAACTGACCAACTCGAGCACACTCCACCGCTCGCTACAGCGCGAAGGCGAGGCCGTCCGCGACGAGTTCAAGGTGCCGCTGGAGCTGAAGCTCGAGGTCTGGGAGGCGGACGCCGCCATGCTCCGCGCCGAGGCGCCCGAACTGCCCTTCCTCGACGAGCTCGACGAGGCCCTCAGCCTTCTTCGGGCGGATCTAGAAGCGGCAGGCCCTCGTCCCGGTACATAAGTCGCCGCCGCAGCGGCAGCGCCGCCCAAAGCAGCGCAAACATCGTCACCACGAAGGCGACGGTGATGATCGTCGCCGTAGTGCCGAAGAGGACGTCGGTGATCAGCATCACCGCGCAACTCATCGCCAGCGCCAGGAAGAGGAGGCCGGCGATCGCGCAGCGGTTGGAGATGAAGACGAGCCGGTGCTTCTGCTGGTAGCGGAAGGTGAGGCGGTGGTAAGCCGATGGGGCGATCAGCAGAGCCGCTGAGATCGTGGTGAGGATCAGCGTCGCGAAGTAGACCCACTTCTCGAACTCGGAGATTTTCGTGAATTCCTGCTGGAACGGGACGGCGAGCAGGAAGGCGAACAGCACCTGCACGCCCGGCAGCGCCACCCGCAGCTCCTGCAGCAGCTCGCCGAGGTTGCGGTCGAGACGCTCCTCCTCGGTCTCGTCGCGGCCCGAGGGACGATCGGATTGCTTCTCCCCCATATGGGCACCATAACCGTGTGAAGACGGCGCTAATCCTCTTCAACCGCGATCTTCGCGTTCACGACCACCCCGCGCTCTTCGCCGCCTCACGGGCCGATCGGACGGTGCCGCTCTTCGTCCTCGATAAGGCGCTGTTGGGATCGCGCTTCGCGGCGCCGAACCGGGTCGCCTTCATGCGCGAGTCGCTGGCCGAGCTCGACCAGTCGCTGCAGAAGATCGGCGGGCGGCTGTTCGTGCGCGAGGGCGAGGTGGTGAAGGAGACGATGCGAGTGGCCGGGGAGTGCGGCGCCGAGGAGCTCCACGTCAGCGCCGACTGGAGCGCCTACGCGCGCCAACGGGAGCGGCGCCTCGCCGACGCATGCGGGGAAGGACGGATCGAATTCACCGCCCACCCCGGGGTCACGATCGTCGAGCCGGGCGCGGTGACGCCGGGCGGCGGCGATCACTTCAAGGTCTTCAGCCCTTTCCATCGCGCCTGGGGCGGGGCGCCGCGGCGCGCGCTGCACGGGGCGCCGCGCAAGCTCAAGGTGCCGAACCAGCTCGCCGCCGGACGCCTGCCCGCCACCGCGAAGCTGACCCGCGGCGAGCTCTCCCCCGACCGGGCGCCAGGCGGCGAGAGCGAGGGCCGCAAACGGATGCGCGCCTTCCTCCGCGACCGTCTCGGCCGCTACGAAAAACAGCACGACGACCTCCCCGGCGACGACACCTCGCGGCTCAGTGCCTACCTCCGCTGGGGCTGCGTCTCGCCGGCCGAGCTCGCCGCCGAGGCCGGTGGGCGCCGCGGCGGCGGCGCCTTCGTCCGCCAGCTCGCCTGGCGCGACTTCCACCACCAGGTGCTGGCCGCCAACCCTTCGCTGCCGCGCCGCGACTACCGCCCGCGCCGCGACCGCTGGTCGCGCTCCGAGCGCGCGCTCGACGCCTGGCGCGAGGGCCGCACCGGCTACCCGCTGGTCGATGCGGCGATGCGGCAGCTGCGGCAGGAGGGCTTCATGCACAACCGCGCCCGGATGACCGTCGGCTCCTTCCTCTGCAAGGACCTCTACCTCGATTGGCGGGCCGGCGCCTGGCATTTCTGGGACCTGCTCTGCGACGGCGAGATCGCCAACAACGCCGGCAACTGGCAGTGGATCGCCGGCACCGGCAACGACACCCGGCCCAACCGCGTCCTCAACCCGGTGCGCCAGGCCGAGCGCTTCGACCCCGAAGGGCACTACGTGCGGCGCTACCTGCCCGAGCTCTCCTCGGTCCGCGGCAAGGCGATCTTCCGCCCCTGGGAGATGGAGGGCTTCGAGCGCCTTGGCTACCCCGAGCCGATCGTCGACCACGACGAGGCAGCCAGCGCCTTCCGCGCCCACCGCGGCAACTGACCCCGTTGCAGTTGTCCCCAGTCGTTGCAGTTGTCCCCGGTCGTTGCAGTTGTCCCCGGTATGCGGGGACAACTGCGGTGCGTGGGGACAACCGCAACCGGTCAGCGTAGGATCGCCGGATGGGACGGCTGGCGGTGATCCTCGGGTCGAGCGCCCTCGGGCCCGGCGGGGAGCAGATCGCCGCGGCCGCGGCCGAGCACGGGGCGGCGATCGTCCAGCGCCACGGCGCCGGCGGCGAGCCCTACGTCCTCCCCCATCAGATCGAGCACGAGGCCAACTTGCGGCCGCTCGCCGAGCAGGGCGTCGACCGCGTCCTCGCGATCTCCTCGGTCGGCTCGCTGAAGCCGGCACTGCCGGTCGGCACCCTCGTCTGCCCTGACGACTTCATCGCCCTGCACCTCGACAACTCGATCTACGACGACGCCCGCGCCCACTCGGCGCCGAGCTTCGACCAGGAGCTGCGCGCCGAAGCGATCGAGGCCTGGTCGGCAAGCGGCCAGCAACCGATCGACGGCGGCGTCTACTGGCAAGCGATCGGGCCGCGCTTCGAGACCCCGGCCGAGATCCGGCTGATCGCGGCCCACGCCGACGTGGTCGGGATGACGGTCGGCTCGGAGTGCGTCATCGCCGGCGAGCTGGGACTGCAGTACGCGGCGCTCTGCATGGTCGACAACCTCGCCAACGGTCTCGGCTCGGCACAGCTCACGGTCGCCGCTCTGGAACGCGACCGCGCCGCCAACGCGGCGCTGCTGCGCGACGGCCTCGAAGCGGTGCTGCCGCGGTTGGGCGCGGTCGGCCGGTGACGCTCGAAGTCGGACGCCCGTTGACCGTCACCGGCGCCGTGCTCGACGGCGAGCGGGTCGGGCTGCGCTGTGTCGAGGGGGCGATCGAGGCGATCGGGCCCGAGGTCTCAGCCCAGGCCGGCGACGAGACGATCGACGCCGGCGGCGCCCTGCTCTCGCCGCCGCTCGTCAACGGCCACACCCACGCGGCGATGACTCTGTTCCGCGGTAGCGGCGGCGACCTGCCGCTGATGCCCTGGCTGCAGCAGCGGATCTGGCCGATCGAGGCGAAGCTCGAGGCCGACGACGTCTACTGGGGCGCCCGGCTCGCCTGCGCCGAGATGATCCGCTCCGGCACCACCCGCTTCTGGGACATGTACTGGCAGCCCGGGCAGACGGCGCGGGCGGTTGCCGACGCCGGCCTGCGGGCAACGATCGGGGCGCCGCTGATCGACATCAACGGCGACGAGGCGGGGATGCGCGAGGCGGCGCTCACCAGCCTCGACCAGCTCGGTGCGCTCGGGCCGCAAATCGCTCCGGCGCTCGCCCCCCACGCGATCTACACGGTCAGCGAAGAGTCGCTGCGCTGGATCGCCGAACTCGCCGCCGAACGCGAGGTACCGGTCCACATCCACCTCTCGGAGACGAGCCAGGAGGTGCAGGACTGCGTCGCCGCCCACGACGTGCGGCCGGCGGAATACCTCGACCGCCTCGACCTGTTGACCGAGCGCACCCTGCTCGCCCACGGCGTCTGGCTCGACCCGGCCGAGCTCGACCTCCTCGCCGCCCGCGGCGCCACCGTCGTCACCAACCCAGCGGCCAACATGAAGCTCGCGGTCGGCGGCGTCTTCCCCTACCCGGCGGCGCGCGAGGCCGGGGTCGCGGTCGGGCTCGGCAGCGACGGCGCCGGCTCCAACGACTCGCTCGATCTGCTCGCCGACCTGAAGCTCTTCGCGCTGGCCCAGAAGCACGCCGCCGCCGACCCGACGGCAATCGCCGCCGAGGACGCCTGGGCGGTCGCGACCGGCGCCCGGGCGCCGCTGCTCGGCGCCGCCCGACAGCCGCTGCGCCCCGACGCCGACGCCGACTTCCTCCTACTGCGCGGCGGGGACCCGGACCTGGCGATCGGCGAACTCGCCTCGAACCTCGTCTACGCCGCGGCGGGCGCCGTCGTCGACACCACCGTCGTCGCCGGCCGCGTCCTAATGCAGGGCGGCGAGCTGCCGGAGCTCGAGGAGATCGTCGCCCGCGCCCGCGAGCGCGCCCGCCGCCTCGGCCTCTAGACCGCCCCGCCGGGCTGTTCCTTATGTCCGTCAGGCGAACAAAAGGAACAGCTCGGACTGGGTACTCGCGGTACTCCGGGGGAGAGAACAGCGCCGCCGGGGTATAGGCTCGCGCAACGTGCCGACGGGAGATGCCGCCCCCGACAGCCAGTCTCACTCTCGTGCCGGAGCTTCGTCCGTCTCCTACGAGAACGCGACGAAACGCTATGAGGGAACCGACACCCCCGCCGTCGACGGGCTGACGCTCGAGGTCCCGTCGGGCGAGATCTGCGTCCTCGTCGGTCCCTCCGGCTGCGGCAAGACGACCGCCATGCGGATGGCCAACCGGATGATCGAGATGACCTCCGGCGACATCAAGATCGGCGGCGAGTCGATCCGTGGAGGCGACCCGGCGAAGTGCCGCCGCGATATCGGCTACGTGATTCAGCAGGTCGGCCTCTTTCCTCATCGCACGATCGCCCAAAATGTCGCTGTGGTGCCGGGCTTGCTCGGCTGGAAGAAGGCGCGGATCCGGGCGCGCACCGAGGAGCTGCTCGAACTGGTCGGCCTCGACCCGGCGCTCAGCGATCGCTACCCGGCGCAGCTCTCCGGCGGCCAGCAGCAGCGGGTCGGGGTCGCCCGGGCGCTCGCCGTCGACCCGCCGGTGATGCTGATGGACGAGCCCTTCGGGGCGATCGACCCGATCAACCGCGAGCGGTTGCAGAACGAGTTCCTGCGGCTGCAGGCTGAAATCCGCAAGACGATCCTCTTCGTCACCCACGACATCGACGAGGCGATCAAGATGGGCGACCGGATCGCGGTGATGCGCGAGCACGGCCGGGTCGAGCAGTACGCGACCCCGGCCGAGCTGCTGATGGCGCCGGCGACCGAATTCGTCGAGGACTTCGTCGGCTCCGACCGGGCGCTGAAGCGGCTGGCGCTGATGCGGGTCCGCGACATCAACCTCTGGGAGGCGCCGCTCGCCACCCCCGGCCAGCCGACGGTCGAGGTGAAAGCGAAGCTCTTCGCGCCGGAGGTCGAAGTCCGCTACCCGTTGCTGGTCGACTCCACCGGCCACCCGCAGGGCTGGCTGACCGAGCGCGACCTGCGCGCCGAGACGATCCCCGAGCGCGCCGACACCCCGCTCGGCCCGGTGCTCGAACTCGATGACGTGATGCGCGACGCGCTCGCCGACCTGCTCCAGGCCGGGGTCCAGTACGCCGCTGTGGTCGACCGCAGCGGCACGATCGCCGGCATCCTCTCGGTCGAGATCATCTCCGAGTTCCTCGCCTCGCCCGACGCGAAGTCAGACGAGCACGACGCGGTGGAGCGGCCGCATGGTTAGCGCGCTGGCGTCTCTCGCCCACCCCTCGCTCGCCGCGGTCGGCGAAATCGGCGACGACTTCTTCAAAGAACGGACCGAAGGGACCCTGCCCTGCCAGGCGAGCGAAAGCCATCTCTTCTGCGGCCAGTGGGCAATCGACCACATCGATCGTTACGTGACGCCAACGCTGGAACAGCTCGCGCTGGTCGCGATCTCGGTCGTGGTCGGCTTCCTGATCGCCTTCGCTTTGGCCATCCTCGGGCACCGCGTCCGCTGGCTGCGGCCGCCGCTCCTGGCCGGCACCGGGATCCTCTTCGCGATCCCGAGCATCGCCTTTTTCCTGCTGCTGCTGCCGATCAGCGGCCGCGGCACCGAGACGGCGATCATCGCCCTCACCGCCTACACGCTGCAGATCATCTACCGCAACGTCGTCCTCGGTCTCGACAACGTCCCGGCCTCGGCCAGGGACGCGGCGCGCGGAATGGGGCTGACCAACCGCCAGATCCTCTGGAAGGTCGAGGTGCCGATGGCGGTACCGGAGATCATCGCCGGGTTGCGGATCGCCACCGTCAGCACGGTCGCGATCGCGACCCTCGCCGTCTTCGCCGGCGGCGGCGGCCTCGGCACCCAGATCCTCGGCGAAGCGAACCTCAAATTCCCGACCACGATCGTGATCTCCGGCTTGATCGTGATCCTGATGGCGCTCTTCTTCGACGCCATCCTGCTGACGATCCAGCGGTTCCTGACGCCGTGGCGGCGGGTGAGGGCGATATGAGCGCGGAGCGACCAAGCGTGCATATCCGGTTCTTCGCGCCGGGAGCGAAGCGCGAGGTGTTGTCATGAGTGAGCTCGCCCCGCTGGTCCCGAACGCCGCCTACTCCTTCGGCGGCGCCTTCGAATTCATCTTCAGCGAACAGACGTCGAAAGTCACCGGCGGCAACAAGGTCGGCGGCATCGACCAGGTGCTCGAACTCGCCGCGACCCAGATCGAAGTCTCGATCCTGGCGCTGCTCTTGGCATTGGTCGTCGCGCTCCCGATCGGTCTCTACTTCGGCCACCGGGGCACCGGCGAGCTGCTCGCAGTCGGGCTCGGCAACGCCGGTCGCGCCGTCCCCGAGCTGGCGCTAGTCGCCCTGGTGGCACTGGTGATCGGGGTCGGTACCGGCACCCTGACGCTGGTGCTGGCCGTGCTCGGAATCCCGCCGATCCTCACCAATGCGTTCACCGGCGTCCGCCAGGTCGACCGCGCCAGCGTCGATGCCGCCCGCGGCTCTGGCATGACCGAGTTTCAGGTCCTGCGCAAGGTCGAGCTGCCGCTGGCGGTGCCCAGCATCATGCAGGGCATCCGCGGCGCATCGGTGAACATCGTCGCGACGGCGACGATCGCGCCCTTGGTCGGTGTCGCCACCCTCGGCGAATTCATCCTCGGCGAAAACGTCTACGGCGCGAACGGCGTGCTCGCCGGGGCGATCTGCACCGCGATCCTGGCGCTGATCTTCGAGTTCGGGCTGGCGGCGCTGCAGAAGCGACTGACCTCGAAGGGTCTGAAGCTGCAGCAGGCGACGAGCTGACCTTCACCAACTTGTCCAATGAAAAGAGGAGGCACCACAGTGAGGTTCAACATGACGAGGCCGCTGACCGCGCTCGCAATGCTGGTGGCGGCACTCGCCCTAGCGGTGGGCTTCGCGGCCTGCGGCGGCGGCGATGACTCGACCAGCGCCGAAGACACCGCGGCCGAAACCAGCGCCGAAGAAACGAGCGGTGGCGAAGAAACGAGCGAAGAAGCCGAAGGCGGCGGGACCGCGATCCAGGCGGACCCGGAAAACGCCAAAGTCAACCTGACGATCGGCTCGAAGAACTTCCCCGAACAGGAAATCCTTGGGGAAATCTACGCGCAGGCGCTGAAGGCGGCCGGCTACACGGTGAAAAGCGACCTCAGCCTCGGCTCCGAAACCGTGGCGCTGAAAGCGGTCGAATCGGGCGCGATCTCCGGCTATCCCGAGTACGCCTCGACGGCGCTGACCTCGTTCTTCGGGTTCGAACCCGAAGAAGTACCCTCGAATCCGAACGCGGCGTGGAAAAAGGCGAACGCGGAGTTCCAGAAAAAGGGTCTGGAAGCCTTCGAACCGACGCCGTTCGCTAGCGCCAACGCGGTCGGGCTGTTGAAAACGACGGCCGAAAAATACGACCTCAAAAACGTCTCCGACCTGAAGGGCGTCTCCGAAGAACTGACCCTCTACGGGTCACCGGAGTGCCGCGAGCGGATCGACTGCCTGGCCGGGCTGGAAAAACTCTACGGGCTGAAATTCAAGGAGTTCAAACCCGTCGACATCAGCCTCCGCTACACGGTGCTCGACAAAGGTCAGGCGGATCTCTCGATCCTCTTCACCACCGACCCGCAACTGGCGGCGGAAAAAGACAAATACGTGATCCTCGAAGACGACAAGAAGGTCTTCCCAGCCGGGAACATCATTTTCGTCACCCGCCAGTCGGTGGCCGAAGAGGCCGGGCCCGACTACAAGCAGACGATCACCGACGTCCAAAAGGGACTGACCCTCGAAGTCATGCAGGAGCTCGACGCCCGGGTCGAACTCGAAAAACAGACCCCGAAGGAAGCAGCCGCCGCCTACCTCGAAGCGGCCGGCTACGTCGAATAGCGGTTACGCGGCGACGGCCGGGGCGCTCTGCGCCTCGGCCGTCCGCTCGCTCCGCTCGCGCAGGCGGGCGAAGCTGACCTTGGCGGCCCAGGCGGCACTGAGGCCCGAGATCCCAGCCAGGACCAGGGCCACCCGCGGGTCGTACGCTTCGGCGAGCCAGCCGGTCAGCGGGCCGCCGATCGGGGTCGAACCGAGGAAGACGACCGAGTAGAGCGCCATCACCCGGCCCCGCATCTCGGGCGAGACCGCCAACTGCAGGGTCGAGTTGATCGTCGCCGCGAAGGTCACCGAGGCGGCGCCGAGCAGGCCGAGGAAGACCAGCTCGAGCGTCAGCTGCGGGGCGGCCGCGGCAAGTAGGCCGGAGAGGCCGAAAGCGAGGGCGCCAGCGGCGATCAGCCGCGGCCCGGTGCGGCCGTGGGAGCCGTTGACGAGGGCGCCGACGATCGAGCCGACCGCCATCGCCGAGACCATCGCCGCGTAGGTGCCAGCGCCGCCGCCGAAGCTGAACTTGGCGAGCAGCGGCAGGATTACCTGGAAGTTGAAGCCGAGGGTGCCGACCAACGCCATCAGCGCCAGCGGCACGGCCAGCTCGGGGGTGCGGATGACGTAGCGCAGGCCGGCGCGGATCGCGCCCGGGGCGCGCGGGGCGACCGGCTCGCTGTGGAGGCGATCGGGGTCCATCCCCCAGAGCGCAACGATCATCGCCACGAAGGTGAGCGCGTTGAGCGCGAAGCAGGGGACGACGCCGAAGAGGGCGATCAGGATCCCGGCCAGCGCGGGGCCGACGATCCGCGCCATCTGCACGATCACGCTGTTGAGGCTGACCGCGTTAACGACCTTGTCGGGGCCGACCATCTCGATCACGAAGCTCTGCCGGGTCGGGTTGTCGACGGCGTTGACGGCGCCCATCGCGAAGACTGCGACCATCACCATCCAGGCCTCGACCACCCCGGTCGCAGAAACGGCGAAAAGGGCGATCGCGGGGATCGCCATCAGCGCCTGGGTCGCGACCAGCAGCCGTCGCTTCGGGATCCGGTCGGCAAGTAGCCCACCCCAGGCGCCGATCAAGAGCATTGGCAGGAACTGCAGGGCGGTAGTGAGCCCAACCGCGAGGCCCGAGTCAGTCAGCTCGAGGACCAGCCAGAGCGCGGCGACAGTCTGCATCCAGGTCCCCGACAGCGAGATCAGCTGGCCGGTGAAGTACCGCCGGTAGTTGGGGACCGAGAGGGAGGTGAAGGAGCGGCGCAGGTGGCGACTCAAACTTCGTCGCCCTCCCGCATCCGATCGAGGATCGCGGCGGCGCGCTCGAGCGTCGCCAGGTCCTCCTCGGGGAGCTGGCGCATGCGGCGCGCCAGGTAGGCGTTCTTGCGGCGCCGCAAGCGCCGCAAGCGGTCGCGGCCGGCGGCGTTGATGCTGACCAGCGAACTGCGACCGTCAGCCGGATCAGGCATTCGCTCGACCAGGCCCTCGCGCTCGAGGCAACCAAGCGTGCGGGTCATCGACGGGCGCTTGACCCGCTCGATATCGGCCAGCTCGCTCGGGGTGAGCGGGCCATACCGCTCGATCGTCGCCAGCGCCGCGACCGAGGTTGGGGTCAGACCGTTGGTCTCCCCCGCCGCCTCCTGCCGCAGGCGACGAGACGTCCGCACGATCGCCATGCGCAACTGGGCGGCGGCGTCGGTGAGGCGTTCATCGGTGGTGGGGGTGGTGGTTGTGGTTTGGTTCGGCATGGTTAGCGTTGATAATTAGGTTAGCAAACTACTTCGATTCGGATTCGAGGGCGGCGCTAGGGGGTCACCCTCCCGGGCTGGGTTGCTCGCCTGGATCGAATCGCGGCCCGTCCGACGGAGAGCGCCGGTGCGAGCAAGAGGACGCCGCTCCGGGAGGGTGACCCCCTATCCCCGCCAACGGAGCGAGCCCCGACGGTCCGTGCACTCCCCATTTTCTTTTAGCTTCTTCTCCTTGGGGAGCTGGTGGCGACGCGGGCGAGCCCCGAGTCCTAGGGTCGGCGCCGAGTCTTCAGCGAGTCCGTTGCACTTCTCCCCACCCGTTGCACTTGTCCCCGGTATGCGGGGACAAACGCAACCGGTGGGGAGAAGTGCAACCGGACAGGGCTGCGCCAGCCCTCGAGGTTGCCTTTTGACCCGGATAGCGGGTCGTTCGGCAACCTCAACGATCTCGCGGCCAGAGCGGAGCGCGCTCCGAGTCTTCGGCGCTTGCTCGAGACCCCAAACCGGGAAGTAGCTCTCCGTCCCCGTCCCTTGAACGTTTGGCGGAGCCCAATCCGAGAGCGAAGAGCGCCGGGGGGAGACCCCCCGGCGCTCCCTTCGCGCTTCAAGGGCCGCCGCATCCAGCCGACAGGACCAATTTCGTAGGATCGCCAAGTGCCGTCCTCCGCTCCAGTCCCGGACACGTCGCACTACCCCCACAGTCCCGTCTCGCCCGGCCATGTCGAGCCGGTGCCACGACGGCTGCGCGGCGTCCTCGCCGGTGAGGTGATCTTCGACTCGTTGCGCGCGCTCTATGTCTGGGAGCACCCGCACTTCCCGCAGTACTACGTACCGCTCGACGAGGTCGACCCAGCCGCGCTCAAGCGGCTCGGCAAGGCGGCGCAGGTCCACGGCACGGACGCCGAGGAGCGGCCGCCGGGGACTGTGCGGATCGAGTGGGGAGCCCTCGACGCCTGGTACGAGGAGGACGAGCCGATCTTCGTCCACCCCCGCAGCCCATTCGCCCGGGTCGACGTGCTGCGCTCCTCGCGGCAGGTGCGGGTCGAGCTCGAGGGGGTCGTGCTGGCCGAGGCCTCAGCGCTGGTGATGCTGTTCGAGACCGGGCTGCCGCCACGCCACTATTTCGACCGCACCGCGATCGACTTCAGTCACCTCGTCGCCAGCGACACCGTCACCTCCTGCCCTTATAAGGGGACGACGAGCGAGTACTGGTCGGTGCGGGTTGGCGAACAGGTCCGCCCTGACCTCGCTTGGTCCTACGAGTTCCCGACCGTCGAGCTCACCAAGATCGCCGGCCTCGTCGCCTTCTTCGACGAGAAGGTCGACACCTTCGTCGACGGCGAGCCGCTCGAGAGGCCCCGGACCCCGTTCTCGGACGCCACCGACCCGGGCGACGAGATCCTCGCCAAAGGAGACGCCAAGTGACCGACGTCCAGTCCGCCCGCGACAAGCGCTGGCTCGCCCTGATCCTGCTCTGCTCGGCGCAGTTCGTCGTCGTCCTCGACGCCTCGATCGTCAACGTCGCGCTGCCGACGATCGGCGAAGCGCTCAACTTCAGCGAGGGCAACCTGCCCTGGGTCGTCAACGCCTACGTGCTCACCTTCGGCGGCTTCCTGCTGCTCGGCGGCCGGCTCGCCGACCTGCTCGGGCGGCGGCGGATCTTCATGGCCGGCCTCGTCCTCTTCGCCCTCGCCTCACTGGCCGGCGGGCTCGCCACCAACTCCGGCCAGCTGATCGCCGCCCGTGCGGTCCAGGGCCTCGGCGCCGCGATCCTCTCCCCGGCGGCGCTCTCGATCGTCGCCACCACCTTCAAAGACGGCGCCGAGCGCAACAAAGCGCTCGGCATCTGGGGCGCGGTGGCCGGCTCCGGCGGCGCCGCCGGTGTCCTCCTCGGCGGCGTCCTGACCGAAAGCCTCGGCTGGGAGTGGGTGCTGTGGGTGAACGTGCCGATCGGGATCGCCGCCGCGGCGATCACCCCAACCCTGATCGCCGAAACCCGCGACGAAAGCGAGGTCCGCCACTTCGACGTCGCCGGCGCGGTGACGATCACGCTCGGTCTCTCGGCGCTCGTCTTCGCCCTGCTCGACGCCGAAAGTGCCGGCTGGGGCTCGGCGCAGACGATCCTCACCCTGGTCGCCTCGGCGCTGCTACTGGCGGCCTTCGTCGCGATCGAGCGCCGCTCGCGGGCGCCGCTGGTGCCGTTCTCGATCTTCCGCCTGCGGACGATCACCGGCGCCAACGTGGTCGGCCTGCTGGTCGGCGCCTCGCTCTTCTCGATGTTCTTCTTCATCTCGCTCTACATGCAGCAGGTGCTCGGCTACAGCCCGATCAAGGCCGGCCTCTCCTACCTGCCGCTGGCCATCTCGATCATCCTCTCGGCGGGGATCGCCTCGGCCCTGGTGACCAAAGTTGGCTTTAAGCCGATCCTCGCCCTGGGCATGGCTTTCATCGCGATCGGGCTGATCTGGTTCTCCCAAATCTCTACCGACGGCACCTTCCTCGCCGACATCCTCGGCCCCTCGCTGTTCGCCGCCGTCGGCCTCGGCTTCGCCTTCGTGCCGGTGACGATCGCCGCCGTCTCCGGGGTCGAAGACCGCGAGCAGGGCCTCGCCAGTGGCCTGATCAACACCTCCCAGCAGGTCGGCGGCGCGCTCGGCCTGGCGATCCTGGCGGCGATCGCCAACGGCATCATCAATGGCTCCCACGACCCGGGGAAGCTGACCGAAGGCTTCCAGGCCGCCTTCCTCGCCGGCGCCGGCCTCGCGATCCTCGGCCTGATCGCGACCCTGGTCCTGATCCGCAGCAGCGACAGCCGCGCCCACGTCGAACTGGACAGCGAAGCGGCGGCCAGCTAGGGCGATCGAGCAGTACAGCGGCCGCTACATCGTCAGAGGAGCGCTGCCGGATGCCATCGAGGGGACTGGCAGCAGGCACGCCGGCTGATCATTGTCGAGTTCCCGAGCATGGAGCGGCTGCAAGAGTGGTACGAGTCGAGCGAGCACGCGGCGGCGCTGGCGATCGGCCGCACCGCGCTCGACCGGCGCCTCCTCTTTGCCAAGGGGATCTAGACCGGTTTGAGGCCGGCCAACGGCCGCTACGAGCCCACCTGCAAACCCGGATTTGCGGGGATTACATCGGGTACCTGATCCATTCCAACGGATACACCGTGGGAGGAAGGGAAAGATGGCTCAAACGAAAAAACGCCCGACGTCGACGCGGACGGGTTCCTCCAAACGTTCGCGATCGACCAAATCAAAATCGGCGAGTGCGAAACCCGCGAGTGCGCGGAGCTCGAGTAGCCGCTCCTCGCGGTCCCGCAGCAATGGCTCCGGCGGCAGCAGCTCGGACAACGGGATCGACGCCGTGCGCAGCACGGTCGAGCACAAAGCCAAATCAGCCGGTCAGACGGTCGGCAAGGCAGCGGGCAAGGCAAAGCTGCCGCTGGTCGCCGGCGGTGCTGCCCTGGCCGGCGCGGCAGGCGGGCTTGCTCTCGCCTCGCGTCAGGCCCACAAGGGCGGGATCGGCGCGGCGTTGCGCAAGCCGAAGATCCAGATCAAGTCGGATGACGTCGCCCGAGTCGCGAAGGAGGTCGGCAACTTCTCCGCTCAGGTGGGGGCGCTGGCGACCGAGATTCAGCGCAACCGCGAGGACGCCGGCAACGGCAAGCGCCGCTCGCCGATCGAGGTCGCCCTGCACGGATTGACCTCGCGGCACTGAGTCCGAAGCAACCGCTCCGATCGCGCGCAATACCGGGAGGGCGCGATCGCGAGCCCTAGCGGCGGCCGCCGCTCAGCCGCCGACCGCAGCGCGGCTGGTGCCGAACAGGACCGGGCCGAAATAGACCGTTCCGACCTCGAACATCCCGGCCTGCCGGTACTGCGAGGCCCTGATCGAGTTGGCACCGCTGTCGTTGCTGTTGTCCATCGTCTGCATCTCAAGCCGGGTTTCGCGGCCGAAGAAGCTAACCGGCTGACCGTTGATCCACATTTCGATGAAGCCGTCTTTGGCGAAGCGCTCGTGCGTCAGCACCGTCACCCAGCTGCCCTTGTCGAGCGGCGCCTGCCAGGGCACATCGAAGCCGTAGGTGCGGTTGCGCATCCACTGCAGGTGGTCGCCGATCACTTCGATCTGCCAGGGGCTCGATCCGTTGAACGGCGGGCCGTAGACCGAAAGCAGGGACATCCAGCCGGTCACCGTCGGGAAGTCCTGCGGGATGAGGAATTTGGTCTTCAGCCAGAACTCGTCGCCGGCTTCGATCAGGTCGGGCGAGATCAGCTGGGCGCGCGGGTTCTCGGTCGGGGTGACCGGCGCGACGTCCTCGTCGTGGACGGTCAGCTTGAAGACGGTCTGGCCGCCGCCGAGCGGGTCCGGCACTTCGGTGATCGCCCCTTTCGCCGCCTGGACCATCGCCCAGTCGCCGATCGAATCGCCCCTGAACAGCGGCGCCGGGCCTGACGGAGGTTCGGGCTCTTCGGTGTTCGGCGGTTCCGGTTCCTGCGCCGGCGGTTCCGGTTCTTCGGCGGCCGGCGGTTCCGGTTCTTCGCTTGCCGGCGGTTCGGGTTCCTGCGCCGGCGGTTCCGGTTCCTCGGCGGGCGGTTCAGGTTCTTCGGCGGCGGGCGGTTCGGGT
Source organism: uncultured Actinomycetes bacterium (assembly GCA_963729055.1). Lineage (GTDB taxonomy): Bacteria > Actinomycetota > Thermoleophilia > Solirubrobacterales > 70-9 > VAYN01. The sequence continues at coordinate 1,177,207 of CAVSMQ010000010.1, forward strand.
TCCCCGGCCGGCGGCGTACTGGGCGGCTCCGGTTCGCTGACCGGCGGTGACTCCGGTTCGGGGTCGGATTCGACGCCGTGCTGAACCGGCGGCCGATCGGCTGGCGGTGACGGCGTCCGTCCGTCGGCTTCCGGCGCCGGAGGCCCGAGGACCGGCAGCAGCGGGGCGCCCGGCGCGGTGACTGGGGTGGGATCGTCGGCCGCGCCCTGCGGCGGCCCGACTGGCTGTTGCTGAGCACCGTGCCGGCGTTTGCCGCGGTGCCGGTGCTTGCCGACGACGGCATGGTGGCGAGCGATCCCGCGGCGCTGGTGACGCGCGCGCCGCTTGCCGGCAAGCGCGGCGCCCGCGCCGGCCCGGACCGAGTGTGCGTCACGGACGTCGCGGCTCTGCGAGGGCTTCGCCTGCGCCGGGACCACGCTTAGGAGCGCGACGACCAGCGCCGCCAGCACCGTCAGCGCAGCGAGCATGCGGGTTCGCCGCCCGGCATCGCGCCCGTGAGCAACTCCGTTGTTTGCGAGCTTCAGCTTCATCCTGCGCCTCCCGGCGGGCAACCTATCTGACTCCCGCCATTCCTTTACCCATCCACATAATTTCTTCACACTGAAATCACAAATATTTCCGCGACGGCGCGGCAGCGGGATACGCTCGGCGCAACGACGACCCGAGGGGAGCGAGATGCAGGAGCGCAACGAATACCCGCCCGGCGTGCCGTGCTGGATCGACAGCGGCCAGCTTGATCCACCGGCTGCGGCGGAGTTCTACGGCGGGCTGTTCGGCTGGCGAATGGAGGAGCGGATGCCCGCGGACGTGCCCGGCAACTACATCGTCGCCCTGCTGCAGGAGCGCGAGGTCGCGGCGGTCGGGTCGCTGCCACCGGACATGCCCCAAGAAGCGGCCTGGAACACCTACATCTGCGTCGAGAGCGCCGACGAGTCCGCGGCCAAGGCGCGAGACGCCGGCGGCACGGTGGTGATCGAGCCGTTCGACATCTTCGAGGCGGGACGGATGGCGGTGATCGCCGACCCAGCGGGCGCTGCGCTCTGCGTCTGGCAGCCGAAGCAGATGATCGGCGCCCGGCTCGTCAACGAGGCCGGAAGCTGGAACTGGAGCGACCTGCGGACCAGCGACCCGCAGGGCGCCAAGGATTTCTACGGCGCGGTCTTTGGCTGGGAGGCAACCGAGATCGAGGCCGGGCCCGGGACCGCGACGCTGTGGCGCTCGCCAGGCTACGGCGACTTCCTCGAGCGCACGGTCGACCCGCAGATCCGCCAGCGCCAGGAGGAGGTCGGCGCGCCGCCCGGTTTCGAGGACGCGATCGGCTGGCTGGTGCCACTGGAGCACAGCACGACGCCCGACGCGGCGCCGCACTGGCATGTCACCTTCTCGATCGACGACGCCGACGCGGCCGCCGCGCGGGCCGCCGAGCTCGGCGGCGAGGTCGCGGTGCCGCCGACCGACATGCCCTGGGTACGGCTCGCCGTCCTCCGCGACCCGCAGGGCGCGGCGTTCAGCGTCAACAAGTTCCAGCCGCCCGAGTAACTTGGCGCCTTAGTCCCCTAGGCAGGGGACAAAAGCGCCAACGGGCGCTCAGTCCACCTCGCGCCGGTGGATCTCGGTCGCCCGCGCCTGGTCGCGCGGCCGCACCACCAGCTCGTCGATGTTGACGTGCGAGGGCTGCGCCGCGACCCAGCGGATGCACTCGGCGATATCCGGCGCCCGCAGCGGTTCGGTGCCGCGGTAGACCGCAGCCACGGCCGCCTCGTCGCCGCCGAGGCGGACCAGCGAGAACTCGGTCTCGGTCAGGCCGGGAGCGATCTCGGTGACCCGGATCGGCTCGCCCAAGAGCTCCAGCCGTAGGGTCCGCATGATCGCCCGCTGGGCGTGCTTGGCGGCGGTATAGCCGGCGCCACCGCGGTAGGTCTCGAAGGCGGCGATGCTGGTGATGCCGATCACCAGGCCGTCACCCGAGGCTTGCAGCTGCGGCAGCAGCGCCTTCGTCATCCGTATCGTCCCCATCGCGTTCGACTCGAACATCGCCCGCCACTGCGCTTCGTCAGCCTCGGCAACCGGCTCCAGCCCGAGCGCGCCGCCGGCGTTGTTGACCAGCAACTGGCAGGCGGGGACCGCGGCGCAGAACTCGGCGACCGAGTCGGGGTCGGCGACGTCGAGCCGCTGCGCCTCACCACCGATCTCCGCCGCCAGCGCCTCGAGCCGCTCGATGCGGCGGGCGCCGAGCACCAGCTGCCAGCCCTCACCGGCCAGCGCCCGCGCCGCGGCAGCGCCAATCCCGCTAGAAGCACCGGTGACCACCGCGGTCTTCATCCCGCCGCACCCTAGATGATCGATTCCGCGGCTCCGCGGTTGCAGTTGTCCCCACCGAACGCAGTTGTCCCCGGTATGCGGGGACAACTGCAACGCGCAGGGAGGCGGCGGGCGGGCGTCGAAAGGGACGGGGTGAGTTCCGCCGAGGACCGTGCAGCGGCTGACGCGATCCCGCCGGGGATGGACGCGCGCAGCGTGCGCGTCGCCGAAAAGCTGAACACGCCGATGATGATCGCCGCGGCGCTCACCCTGCCGACCGTGGCGATCACCGAGTCGCATCCGGGCGGCACCCTCGAGGCCGTCGCGATCATCCTCAACTGGACCACCTGGGTCGCCTTCCTGGTCGAGCTGGTGGTGATGCTCGCCGTCGTCCCCAACCGCTGGCTCTGGGTTCGCCGCCACCCGCTCGACATCGTCATCGTCTTCCTCACCCCGCCGATCCTGCCCGCCGGCCTGCAGAGCCTGCGGGTGCTGCGCTTGCTCCGCCTGCTGCGGCTGCTGCGCCTGGCCCAGCTCTCGCGCGAGGTCTTCTCGCTAGAGGGGCTGCGCTACGCGCTGCTGCTCGCGGTGCTGACGGTGATCGGCGGCGGCGCCCTCTTCGTCGGCCTCGAGCAGAACCACCAGCACCTCTCGGTCTGGGACGGCATTTACTGGGCGGCGACGACGATGACGACCCTCGGCTCGAACATCCAGGCGACGACGACGGGCGGTGAGATCGTCACCGTCGGCGTCCTCTTCGTCGGCATCGCCTTCGTCGCCCTGCTCACCGCCGGCTTCGCCCAGCGCTTCCTCGCCCCCGAAATCGCCGAGATCGAGCGCGACCTTGGCGAGGGCGAGATCTCGCCTGAGGTCTTGGCGCTGCGCGAACTGCGCAGCGTCCAGGAGCAGATGCAGGCGCTGCAGGTGGCGGTCGAGACGATCGCCGGCGAACGAGAAGCCGCGGGCCCAGCCGAGCGCCGTTAGCCCTCGGCGGCCTGCTCGGACGCGACCTTCCCCTCCAGTTCCTTCATCACTTCGGGGTCTTTCAGCGTCGTCACGTCGCCCAGTGCGCGGCCCTCGGCGATGTCGCGGAGCAGCCGGCGCATGATCTTCCCCGAGCGGGTCTTCGGCAGGTCGTCGGCCCAGATGATCCGCTTCGGCCGGGCGAATTTGCCGATCCGAGCGGCGACCTCCTCGCGGATTCCTTCGACCAGCTGATCGGATGGCTCGGTGCTGCCCTGCAGGGTGACGAAGGCGCAGATCGCCTGACCCGTGTCCTCGTCGGTCTGGCCGATCACCGCCGCCTCGGCGACCTTCTCGTGGGCGACGATCGCCGACTCGACTTCAGCGGTCGAGAGCCGGTGGCCGGAGACGTTGACGACGTCGTCGATGCGGCCAATCACCCAGAAGTAGCCGTCGGCGTCCTTGCGGGCGGCGTCGCCGACCAGGTAGGTCTCCTTGCCGAACTTCTCGAAATAGGTCTCGACGAAGCGCTCGTCCTCGCGGTAGAGGGTGCGCAGCATCGAGGGCCACGGCTCCTGCAGCACCAACAGGCCCTGGCCTTCGGCAACAGGTTCGCCATCGCGCTCGTCGACCACGTCGGCGGCGACGCCGGGGAACGGCTTGGTCGCCGAGCCGGGCTTGGTCGCAACGATCCCCGGCAGCGGCGTGATCATGATCGCCCCGGTCTCGGTCTGCCACCAGGTGTCGACAATCGGGCAGCGTTCGCCGCCGATCACCTTGTGGTACCAGAGCCAAGCCTTGGGGTTAATCGGCTCACCGACCGACCCCAGCAGGCGCAGATTCGAGAGGTCATATTTCTCCGGGATCTCGGCGCCCCATTTGATGAAGGTGCGGATCGCGGTCGGCGCCGTGTAGAGAATCGTCGCCTTGGTCTCCTGGGCGATCTCCCACCAGATCCCCTGGTGCGGGTAATCCGGGGCTCCCTCCCACATCACGCTGGTCACCCCGTTGGAGAGCGGGCCGTAGACGATGTAGGAGTGGCCGGTGATCCAGCCGACGTCGGCGGCGCACCAGTAGACGTCCTCCTCCGGCTTGATGTCGAAGACGTAGCGGTGAGTGGCGGTGACGCCGGTCAGGTAGCCGCCGGTGGTGTGGAGGATCCCCTTCGGCTTCGCGGTCGAGCCCGAGGTGTAGAGGATGAAGAGCGGATGCTCGGCCTCCATCGGCTCGGCCGGGCACTCGGGGTCGGCCTGGTCGCAGACCTCGTCGTAGAAAACGTCGCGGCCGTCGCTCATCGGGCACTCGATCCCGGCGGCGCGGATCACGACGATCGTCTTCAAGCTCTCGAGGTCGGCCATCTGCTCGTCGACCTGCTCCTTGATCGGCGCGGTCTTGCCTTTGCGGCGGGCGCCGTCAACGGTGACGAGCGCCTTGGCCTCGGAGAACTCCATCCGCTCGCGCACCGCTTCGGCGCTGAAGCCACCGAAGACGACGTTATGGACGGCACCGATCCGCGCGCAGGCAAGCATCGCCACTGCCACCTCGGGGATCATCGGCAGGTAGATCCCGACCACGTCGCCCTTCTCGACGCCGAGATCCTTGAGGGCGTTGGCGAAGCGCTGGGTGTCGGCGTGGAGCTCGGAGTAGGTGACGTCGCGCTTCTCCCCCTCCTCGCCGTGCCAGTGGTAAGCGACGCGCTCGCCGCCACCTGGGGCCTGCACGTGGCGGTCGAGGCAGTTGGCCGAAGCGTTCAGGCGGCCGTCCTCGAACCACTTGTAGAACGGCGGATTGGAGTCGTTCAGCGCTTCGCTGGGCGCGGTATCCCACTCGAGCAGCTCGGTCGCCTGGCGGTGCCACCAGGCGACCGGATCAGCGGCGGCTTCGTCGTAGATCGCCGGATCGGAGAGGGTGGCGCGCTGGCGGAACTCCTCCGGGGGCTCGAATTTCTCGATCTCGAGCATCGACTCCAGCTCATGCTCGAGGCCCGAAGATGCCTGCTCAGTTGCCATGCCGCCAGCTCCTCTCGCGTTGCTGTGTAGGTCCCCCTCCGTCCGCCGGCCTCACCTTAGTTCTGTCAGTCGCCCAGAGGCTTCACGGGCAGCACCGTGCGGCCAAAGGTCGAGTTAGTGACCGCCGCGAAGGAGGCGTACCAGGCCGCCACTGCGGTCACTAGGCCGAACCAGCCACCAACTTCGATCAGGCCGTTGGATTCGTTCGCGTTGCCGATCCCGAGCAGGAAGAAGGTCGCTGCCAGCAGCACGAAGACGAGCGCGATCGCGGCCGTCGTCCGCAGTGAGGCGACGAACATGTAGGCGGTGAAGATGCCCCACGAGATCAGGTAGAGCCCGACCGCAGCGCCGACCTCGGTCGGCGGGATGTCACCGATGAAGAACGTCACCAGCGCCCAGTAGGAGAGCCAGAAGGCGCCGAACGAAGTGAAGGCGACTGCTCCGAAGGTGTTGCCGGTGCGGAACTCCCACATTCCCGCCAGCACCTGGGCTATCCCGCCATAGGCGAGCGCTAACCCGAGCACCACCGGCTCGGCACCTTTGCCGACCAGGCCGGCGTTGAACATGCTCAGGACGAAGGTCGTCAGCGCGAAGCCGGCGAGGCCAAGCGGTCCCGGATCCGCCGGTTTCCACGCCGCTCCAGCTTCGGCGGCGGGTTCGTGTTTCGGCGCGCCCTCCCGCGCGCTCCCCTGGCGGACGGTTGCGGACTCCATGAGCGGCTCCTTCCCTCGGGTTCCCTCAGTGACTCCGCCATGTGTGATACCCGGTCTCAGGTTCTCAAACCCAAGAATCCGCCCTGAGCGTCCCCTGGGCAAGCAGTTCAAGGACGCAGGGAGCGAGCCGAGGGGAGCGCACTCCAGTGCGTGACCCGAAGGCGAGCGACCGAGGACGCCGAAATGCTTGCCCAGGGGACGCTCAGGGCAAGCAGTTCAAGGACGCAGGGAGCGAGCCGAGGGGAGCGCACTCCAGTGCGTGACCCGAAGGCGAGCGACCGAGGACGCCGAAATGCTTGCCCAGGGGACGCTCAGTAGCCGGCGGGGTGCCGGACGATGAACCCTTCCGGCGAGTCGACCCAGGGGTTGTGCCAGCGGGGACCGGGGCCGCCGACGGTGTCGAAGGCAATGCCGGCGACCACCATCCAGGCGTGCGAGGCGTTGGCGTAGACCGTGATCCAGGTCCCCGGGCCGGGTTCGCCCCAGGTCTCGAGCCCGGTCGAGTCGAGCGGGCTTTCGAGGAAGCCGCCACCGTGCAATGCGTAGGAGACTGCGCCGGAGCAGTCGTAGCCTTCCGATTCAAAGGAGCCGTGGCCGCCGCCCCAGATGTAGGGGGTGTAGGCAATCGCGTTGCCGGCCGAGATCACGTCCTTGACCGCCTGCGGGGCCGAGGCCGGCGCGCTCGCTTCGCTTTCGGTCATCACCTGGGCTTCCTGGCCGGGGTTGAGCGGCGCCGGCACTTCGCCGCTGGTCATGTCGCTGCCTTCGGCGGCGATCTGTTCGGAGATCGAGGCGAGGTTGTCGCTGAGCGAGGATTCGCGCGACTCGAGCGTTTCGAGCGCGGCGCGGCGCTGCCCCTGGGCGGCGCGCAGTTCGGCGAAGCGAGCCTCGGCGGCGGCGCGCGCTTCGCTCACTTCCTGCTCCATCGTCGCCACTTCGTCGCGCGCTTCTTCGGCTTCGGCGCGGTGGTCGGTGAGCCGCTGCACGGCGTCGCGAACTTCGTTGCGGAGGCTTTTGACGCGGCCAACGACCGAGTCGTCGTAGCTCTGGATCGCGTTCAGGTATTCGGCCTGCGCTTCCATCTGCGACCAGTTATCGGAGTCGAGGATCGCGTTGATCGCGTCCGGCGAACCAGCCTCGTACATCGAGATCAGCCGTTGGCGCAGCACCGCGAGGGCTCGCTCGAGCCGGTCGCGCACCACTTCGAGGTGGGCTTGTTCCTGTTCCAGCGCCTCGGTCGCGGCAGCCAGCTTCGCTTCCGCTTCGCCCAGCTGCTGCTCAACCGCCACCTGTTCGCGACGCAGCGAGGAGACTTCGCCGATCATCGTGTCGATCGCCCGGTTCTGTTCGGCGATCGTCGCCGCCAGGCTTTCGCTCTGGCCGCGGACGCCTTCGAGCCTGTCCCTCGTTTCCTGAAGTTCTTCCTGCGGCGTCGCCGCCGGGGCCTTGCCGGCGTCGAGCAGCGCGGTGGCGATGCTGAGGATGGCTACCAGGAGCGCCGCCAGCAGCAGCGCCCGGCGCCGGTTCGCGCCCGCATGGGTGTTGGTGAGAGAAGCCCGCATCAAGTACTGCCGTCTCCCGAAACAGCGGGATCGGCAGTGAGTCGCGCAGGCTAGCGGGTTCGGCTCATCAGTATTAGTGGTTGCTAATAACCTGCAATTTGCCTTGCAAATCAAGCAATTTGCGAGCTTCCGGAAGGACTCGGGAAGCCGTCACCGACGGGGCGGCTGGTGGGGAGGGGGCGCGGATGCTGCGAACGGGTGAGCCGAGTAGCGTCCGCGACCCCTCCTCGCACCGTTAGGCCAGGAGTTTGACCTTGGCTTTCTGGAACTCCTCGTCGCTGAGGGCGCCTTTTTCCTTCAGGTCGTTGAGTTTGTGGAGTTCGTCGGCGGGGGTGGTGTGAGCCTGCTCGCGGACGTATTCGTCGAAGTGCTTTTTCGCGTCGGCCTGGGCTTTGATCGTGCGGTCTCGCATTCCGCTGCCGCGGACGATCAGGTAGACAAGCGCGGTCAGGAAGGGGATGAAGACCAGGAACAGGACCCAGATGGCCTTGGCCCAGCCAGAGGTCTCGTGGTCGCGGAAGAGGTCGCTGAGGATCGTAATCAGGATCCAGATCCAGACCACGAAGAAGAAAATCTCGAGCGCGATGAGGAGTAGTTCCCCAAAGCTGATGTCGGCGAGCGGCAAGGGCAAGGCGGTCCTTTCGATCAGGTGGCTGGCCCGCGGTAGCGGACCTTTGTACTCATTGTCGGCAACCTATCCCGCCGGCTGCAGCCGCGCACGAAGTTTCTTATCCGCTTTTCTCGCTGCCGCCAAGTCGCATCGCGAAGAGGACAACGGCGACCGAGGTCGCCAGATTGAGGCTGGAGACGCCGGCGCGCATCGGGATCGAGACGCGGGCCTCGGCGCGCTCGAGCAGCTCGGTGGAGACGCCGTCGCGCTCGGTGCCGAAAGCGAGCAGCGCCCGCGCTGGCAGCGCGCCGGCGGCAAGCGGCTCACCCTCGGGGTCGATCGCCAGCAGCGGCCTCTCCCCCGCCCCCGGCTCGAGCCTCTCGATCTTCGCCACCGGCAGCGCAAACTGCAGCCCGGCGGCGCCGCGGACCGCGTCCGGGAACCAGGGATCGTTCTCTCCAGTCGAGAGCAGCGCCGCCGCGCCGGCCGCTGCCGCGACCCGGACGCAGGCGCCGATGTTGCCCATGTTGCGCGGCTGCTCGAGCAGGACGACCGGCGCCGGCGCCGGGTCGGCGAGCGTGGCGTCGAGGTCGAGTGGCGGCCGCCGGGCGATCGCCACCACCCCGGTCCGCGGCACCAGCGGCACCAGCTCGGCCAGCGTCTCCGCCTCGACCGCCTCGACCAGCGGCGCGAAACGGCCACTCAGGTCAGGGGCCAGCTCGGCCGCCAGCGCCTCCAGGCGCGGCGGGTCGACGGCGACCGCCTCGATGACCTCAGCCCCGAACCGCAGTGCGTGCTTCAGAGCGTGGAAGCCCTCGACGACGGTCAGCGCCGGGTCGCGGCGGGCGCTGCGGAAGCGCACCGTGCGCTCGTGCTCGGCTCGGCCCATCCCCGGATCATGCCGTCCCGGCCCTGTGGTTGTCCTTAGGGCCGGATAGCGGCCCTAAGGACAACCGCGCTAGGCGGTGTCGGCGAGGACGAGACGGTCGCGGCCCGCGTCCTTGGCCCGGTAAAGGGCCGCATCGGCAGCGCTGATCAGCCCGTCGATGTCGGCAACCCCATCCCAGGCGGCGATCCCGGCCGAGCAGGTCTGGCCGCGCGGCGTCGCCGCCCGCAGCCTCTCGACTACCGCCGCCGCCTCCTCCTGGGTGGTGTCAGGCAGCAGCACCAGGAACTCCTCGCCGCCGTAGCGGACCAGCAGGTCGGAGCCGCGCAGCTCGCTGTCCCAGGCGATTGCGCACCCGCGCAGCAGCTCGTCGCCAGCGAGGTGTCCGTGGGCGTCGTTGTAGGCCTTGAAGTGGTCGATGTCGACGATCGCCAGGCACAGCGGCTGACCGCCGCGGCGGGCGCGGGCCAGCTCGCGCGGCACCTGCTCGTCAAGCAGGCGGCGGTTCGGCAGGCCGGTGAGGGCGTCATGGCGGGCCATGCCCTCGACCTTCGCCAGCAACTCTTCGCGTTCCGCGGCCAGCCGCCGCCGCTCGGTGATGTCGGCTGAGCGCGAGTAGACCAGGCCCTCGTCGGCAGCAAAGCTCGAGCTGGTCAGCAGCCAGTGCCAACTGCCGTCCTTGGCCCGCACCCGCGTCTCGAGGTCGACCGAATCGGCGCCGGCAAAGAGTTCGCGGGCGCGATCGAGCGCCAGCCCGTGGTCCTCGGGGTGGGTCAGCTCGAGCAGCCGCCGCCCCTCGAGCTCGCCGGGGGCGTAGCCGAGCGTCCGCCGCCAGGCCTCGTTGGCCTCGACGCAGCGGCCCTCGCTGTCCATCGTCGAGAGCATGTCCTGCGAGAGCTCGAAGAAGCGGCGGGCGCGGAGGTCGGCGCGGGCGCGGTGCGAGACGATCACGCTGATCAGCATCATCACCACGCTGAGCGAGATCGCCGTGAACAGCCAGCGGGTCAGCGGCGAGTAGCCGGCGGTGCTGCCGACCAGCGCCAGCGAGGCCGCGTAGACGGCGAGCAGCCAGGCGAGGTGAGCAGCGGCGACGTGGCGTGGGAAGTAGTAGGCGCAGATCAGCGTCGCCCAAACGAAGATCGAGCCGTACTGGCCGACCGCGACGTCGCTGGCGACGATCAGCAGGCCAGTGGCGGCGACGGTCGCGGCGATGATCAGGTGCGTCGCCGGCAACGGGATCCGCGGCGCCAGCAGGAGCACGACGACGCCGGCGAGCGCCATCGCCACGGCGATCGCGATCAGTGCCGCGGTGTCGCCGCCGGCAGGGTGCGGGAGGACCAGCGAGAGGCCGATGAAGACGCTGCCGCCAAGCGGTAGGAAGCCGGCGGCGCGGGCTTCGGAGTGTCCGCGACCACGAAGGGAAGACTGTCCTTTCAGGGGACTGGCCGGCACACCGCTGGCATCGGCAAAACGGCGATTTTCTTTAGGCGCGGGCAGGTCCGCGCACTCAGCCGCGGACGACCTGGAACTGCCCCATCAAGCCGTGGTCCTCGTGGTCGAGCATGTGGCAGTGGATCACGAACTTGCCGGGGTAATCGGCGAAGTGGCCGGCGACGAGGATCCTTTCGTTGGGGAAGACGAAGAAGGTCTCCTTGAGGCAGTCTTCCCAGGGTGGCGGCGGCTTACCGTCACGCTGCAGCAGGTACCAGTCGGTGTGGTGGATGTGCATCACGTGGGCGACCGAAGTGCGGTTGACGATCTCCCAGACCTCGGTCGTGTTCAGCTTCGGAAAGGCCTCGACGTGGGCCGGGTCGAAGGTGCGGCCGTTGAGCAGCCACTTGGTCTTGAAGCCGCCGCCGATCGTGATCTCCCAGCTCTGATCGGGCTTGCGCACCTTTGCCTTCTGCGCCCACTCGGGGAGCGGGCGGAGGCGGCGGGGGACGCGGGTGCGGTCGGGGTGAGGCGCGGCGCCGACCCGGAACTGCATCAGCGCCCCCTCGTAGGTGCGGGCGCCGTCGGGGTTGCGACCGGTGTGGCGACGGGTGCTACGCAGTTCGACGCTCTCCCCCGCCACCGAGGAGAAGTCGACCAACACCTCGGCCCGCTCGGCCGGGCCGAGCAGGATCGTCTCGCGCCGAATCGGCTTCGGCATCAACCCGCTTTCGGTCGCGATCTGGACCATCGGCAGCCCGTGGCTGAAGCGGACGTTGTAGCTGCGGAAGGAGGAGATGTTGAGGATCCGCAACCGGTAGCGGCGCGGGCTGACCGGGTGGTGGGGCATGAAGGCGCCGTTGACGAGGATCGTCGCGCCGCGGATGCCGTCTGCGGGCGGTCGCAGTTGCTCGCGGAAAGGGTCGGTGAGCTGGTTGTCTCGGTCGAAGCTGCGGTCGGAGATCATCAGCGGCAGGTCGCGCTCGCCGCGCGGCAACGGCAGGTCCGCTTCAAACTGGTCCTCGACGATCCACATCCCGGCCAGGCCGCGCCAGGTGTGCGGGGCGGTGCGGTCGAGGCGGTGGTCGTGGTACCACTGGAAGGCGCCGCGTTCGGGGCGACCGCCCTCGGTCAGGTCGTAGACGTAGGTTTTGCGGCCGCCCGGCGCCAGCAGCAGGTCGTTGCCGGACTGCTGCGGCGAGAGGCGCGGTGAGATGTCGCAGAACATCGAGCGCGGCTGGCTCTTGGTCAGGCCGCCGGGATAGCCGTCGAACTGGGCGCGGCTGTGGGCGCCGTGCAGGTGGACGCTGAGCTCACCGGCGCCGGGCGGCAGGCGGTGTTCGAAGCTGACGCGGGTGCGCTGGCCGGCCGGCCGGCGCACGGTCGGGCCGGGGAAACTGCCGCCGAAGGTCCAGAGCTTCGTCGCCCGGCCGGGCAGGATCTGCTGCTCGGCCTCCTCGATCGGGATCCGCAGGTGGTCGCCTTCGAGCACCGGCGGCACCGGCAGCCGGGCGCGGAAGGGCACCGCCGCCAGCGCCCCTTCCGGCTCGGGGCCAAGCGGCAGCCCGCCGCCGCGCACCGGCAGCAGGAGCGAGAGGGCCCCGCCGCCGAGGGCGCCGAGGAAGGCTCGGCGCCCTCGGCGGGGCTGAGATGGAGACTGCGCGTCCGTGACTGCTAGGGGGTCGGCGTCGTCGCCGGCGGCGCTTCGACCTTGACCGAGCCCTGCATCCACGGGTGGACGGCGCAGATGAAGTACAGCGTCGTGCCCGCTTTGGCGGTCACTTCCTCGCTGAAGTGCGTGCCTTTTTTGGTTTCACCCGTGAACCACGAGTCGCCCTTTTTGCCTTTGTTGTTGCCCGCGGTGCTCCAACCTTCGGGGCCGGCTTTGACCGGGTTGACCGTGATCTTTTCCGTTTTCGGATTGAAGCCGTGCCATTTGGCGATCGACATGCAGATGTGACCCGGCGTGAAGCACGATTTTTCCGCCGCTTTGGTCTTCGGCAGCGTCCCTTTTTCGACCAGCGAGAAGGTGTGCGGCCCGACCTGGCGCGGGTTCGTGTCGTTGAAGATTTCGAGCTGCTGGCCCTGGTAGACCGTTTCCGGCCCTTCGAAGGACATCTTTTTGCCCTTCAGGACCATGTCGATCACGGCCTTTTCGGTCGGCGACGCCGGGGTTTCGGCGGCGCCGGCGGAGCCGGACGCGAGCAGAGCGACGACGAGGGCTGCGACCGGGGCCGCGGCGAACAGTGCCCGGACCCTGCCCGAGCGTGAAAGCATCTTGCGCACGTGGTGCCTTTCTGGTGCCTGGATTACGAGACGATGCGAGCGCTAGGGCCAAACCTAATGCCCGCGGCGGCGGTGATCAATACCGAATACCGCGGGTATAAAGCCCTGCAGAGATGCTGAAACGCCCAGCCACACGGAGGTCGCGCCAATAACCCACTTCATCCACACCTGCTACCGGATCGGCAACATCGACCGCTCCGTCGCCTTCTACGAGAAGCTCGGCTTCGAGGAGGCGCGCCGGATGGACATCGGCGACGAGGCGGTCAACGTCTTCATGTCCCTGCCGGGCGAAGACGAACCCCGCCTCGAGCTCACCTATAACCACGGCGTCGACTCCTACGACCTCGGCACCGGCTACAACCACATCGCGATCGCGGTCGAGGACATCGAGGCCACCCTCGCCGGCCTCGCCGAGCAGGGCATCGAGCCGGAGAAGCCGCCCTACCGCCCCGGCGGCCGCACCACCGGCTCACTGATCGCTTTCGTCCGCGACCCCGACGGCTACCGGATCGAGCTGATCGAGCGGGCGGGCGGCGGCTACTGAGCCCGCCCCGGCGGCGCTCGGCGCCGCTACTCCTCGATCGTCCATCGCCGCGACCAGGCCGTCGCGGAAGGCGTAGACGTGGTGCAGATCCTGCTCGGAGAGCAGCTCGCCGTCGAGGTTGCGAACGACCTGGTGGACGCTGACCGCCAGGCTGCCGTCCGGCCGCAGCTCGAACCCGGTCGGCTCGACCGTGCCATCGATCTCCGCCCACTGCCGCAGCCAGTACGCGCGGACCGCGTCGCGGCCCGAGAGGCGCCCTCCCTCCCAGCCGTTCGGCCAATCGACGTCGTCGGTCATCTCTGCCAGCACTGCCTCGGCATCGCGGGCGTTGAAGGCTGAGTAGAGGCGGCGCATCTGCTCTTCGTGTTCCATGCTCACCCACCATAGCGCAACTGACTGGTTGCGCGTTTCCAACCTCGCTAGGTTCGCGCGATGGGTTTTGCCGGCTCTTACCTGTGGCGCCTGCGGCAGAAGGTCGGCTCCGACCTGGTCCTGATGCCGGGAGCGATGGTGGTGCTGCGTGACGGCGAGGGGCGGGTGCTGTTGACGCGGCGAGTCGACGACGGAACCTGGTGCCTGCCGGCCGGCGGCGCCGAGGAAGGGGCCGGGTTCGCCGAGACCGCGGCTGCCGAGCTGCGCGAGGAGACCGGCGCGGTGGTGGCAGTCGAGGAGCTGCGGCCGTTCGGCTGCCTCTCGCGGGCGGAGCTGCACACGATCGAATACGCGAACGGCGACGTCACCCACTGCTTCGCGATGTGCTTCTGGGCCGAGCACTGGGAGGGTGAGCTGCGGGCCGACGAGGAGGAGGTTCGCGAGCTCGGGTTCTTCGCGCTCGACTCCCTGCCGGAGCCGCTGCACCCGCCCTCGGCGACCGGGTTGGCGCTCTACGGTGAGTACATGCGCACGGGCGAGTTCCAGGCGAGCTGACGATGTCCGAGCTGCCCGAGCACGTCGCCAACAACCGCGCCTACTGGAACGAACTGGCCGCCGAATACGCGCCCGAGGGGGTCGCCAAGTGGGCCAGCGAGGAGCCGGTCTGGGGCATCTTCGAGGTGCCCGAGTCGCAGCTGCCGGTGCTGCCCGCGGAGCTCGAGGGCAAGGAGACGATCGAGCTCGGCTGCGGCACCGGCTACGTCTCCGCCTGGCTCGCCCGCCGCGGCGCCCGACCGACCGGGATCGACAACTCCGAAGCGCAGTTGGCGACGGCGCGCGAGCTGCAGGGCCAGTTCGGGATCGAGTTCCCGCTGCTGCACGGCAACGCCGAGGAGGTGCCGCTCCCCGACGCCAGCTTCGACCTGGCGATCTCCGAGTACGGCGCCAGCATCTGGTGCGACCCCTACGAGTGGATCCCCGAGGCGGCGCGGCTGCTGCGCCCCGGCGGGGAGCTGATCTTCATCGTCAACGGGATCCTGGCGATGCTCTGCGATCCCGACGAAGGTGAGGAGGTGCCGGCCGGCGAGCGGCTGGCGCGGCCGCTGTTCGGGATGCACCGGATGACCTGGTCCGACGGCCCGCCCTCGGTCGAGTTCCACCTCCCCCACGGCGAGCTGATCGCGCTGCTGGGCCGGAACTCGCTACAGGTTGAGGAGCTGCTCGAGGTGCGCCCGCCGGCCGACGCCACCACCCGCTATCCGCACATCACCCTCGAGTGGGCGCGACAGTGGCCCTGCGAGGAGGTCTGGAAGGCGCGGAAGGCCCCGGCGCCTGACTAGGAGGGACCAGCGAGACTCACGCGCCCCGATCAGCCGGGGCTGATGCCGCCGCCGAGGCCCGGGGGCGCCGCTTCTACTTCTTCAGCGGCTTCACTTTCGGATTCTTCTTCGAAATCCGATTCTTCATCTTCCTTTTCTTCTTCTTCGGATTCCGATTCTTCTTCTTCGCCGTATTCGTATTCTTCTTCGCCCGAGTGGTACGGCGTGTAGCTCCCACCGGTCGCGTGGCCTTCGCTGTAAGCCGAGAGTTCAGGCATGCTGGAGGGGACTTCGAATTCGGGGCATTCGCCTTCCTGCGCCGAGGACATGTAGTTCTGCCAGATCGGCCCCGCGGTCGGACCGCCGTAGCCGGTGTATTCGCGCGACTTCGGGTGGCCGACCCAGACCGCGGTCGAGTACATCGGCGTGAAGCCGACGAACCAGGCGTCTGACTCTTCCTCGGAGGTACCGGTCTTGCCGGCCTCGGAGCTGCAGCCCATGTAGGTGTAGCCGGCGCCGGTGCCGCTGGTGATCACGCCCTCGAGGATGCGCGTCACTTCGTAGGCCTCGCCGGGCGTGAGGACGCGTTCGCCGGCGTCCGCCCCCGGTTCGTCGACGTTGCCGTTGGGGAATTCGACTTTGCTGATCGCGGTCGGCTCGTGGTGGATGCCGCCGTTGGCGAGGGTCGCGTAGGCAGAGGCCATTTCGAGCGGCGTTACGCCTTCGGCCAGACCGCCGATCCCCTCCGCCGGCACCGACTGCAGTTCGGATTCGATCCCCATTTCCTCGGCGGTTTCGGTCACCGATTCGGAGCCGACGTCGAGGTCGAGCTGGGCGTAGACGACGTTGGTCGAAGCCCAGGTCGCCGCTTCCAGCGACTCGACGCCGCCGCTCGGCTCGGCGTTGTGGACCTCCCAGTAGCCACCGCCGGGCAGCGAGAGGGTGATCGGCGAAGTGCCGTCGTAGTAGGTCGAGGCGGGGTCGATCCCCTGCTTGATCGCGGTCGTTAGGACGAAGGTCTTGAACGAGGACCCCGGCTGGCGGTGCGCCTGCCAGGCGTAGTTGAACTGGCTTTCGTCTTCTTCGCCTTCGCTCGAAGCGAGGGCGACGATCTCACCGGTCTTCGGGTTGACCGAGGCCAGCCCCGCCGCCGGCCCACCGAGGTAGCAGACGTAACACGATTCTTCGACCGCGGCTTCGGCCTTCGCCTGCAGGTCGGGGTTGATCGTCGTGTAGGCCTTGAGGCCGCCGTTGCGGACGGTGTTGATCCCGTATTTTTCGATCAGTTCGTTCTGGACCAGGTCGAAGAGGAACGGGTCCTTGATCTGCGTGTACTTGTGGCCGGCGTCGAGGCCGAGCCCGTGGGTGCGGGCGGTGCGGTACTGGTTGCCGGTGATGTAGCCCTGTTCCCACATCGCTCTCAAAACCTCGCCGCGGCGCTTGATCGCCGCGTCGGGGTCGAGGAACGGGTTGTATTCGGAGGGCGCCTGCGGCAGCCCGGCGAGCAGCGCCGCCTCGGTCAGGTTCAGTTCTTCGACCTTTTTCGAGAAGTAGGTCTGCGAGGCAGCTTCGGTCCCGACCGCGGTCTGGCCTTCGACCGTCCCGTAGGGCGAGGTGTTGAGGTATTCGGTCAGGATCCAGTTGCGGCTGTGCTTTTCGAACAGTTCGGTGGCGAGGCGCGCTTCGATCAGCTTTCGCTTGATCGTGTCTTCGGGGTGCTGGATGTAGAGGTTGCGGACCAGCTGCTGGGTGATCGTCGACGCGCCCTGGACCGGCTTGCCGCCGGCCTTGATGTCCTCCCAGGCGGCGCGGGCGATGCCTTCGGGGTCGAGTGCCCCGTGCTCGAAGAAGTTCTTGTCCTCGATCGCGACCGTCGCGTCTTTCAGCAGCCGCGGCAGTTTGTCCGCTTCCACCGGTTGGCGGACGCTGCTCGAGCGGATAAACCCAATCAGCGAGCCGTCGGCGGCGTAGATCGCCGAGGAGCTGCCCTTTTTGATCGGTTTCAGCTCGCTCAGCGCGGGGCCCGAGTTGTACTGCTGCATCGTCCAGGCGGCGCCGATGCCACCGGCAGCGGCAAGCGCGCCGATCACGATCACGACGGGGATCGCGATCTTGTGCCAGACGTGGCGGTGCGGCTTGCGTCGCCGCCTGCGAAGTCGCGTGGCCATCGGGCGCTGATTGTAGAGAGACGCGGTCTCCGGCCGGACGCCGTTCCGAGCGCCGCAAGCGGCGTTGCCGCTACCGCGTTCGTCGTTTCTCCCGCCCAGCGGGACAAACGACGAACGCGCCTAGGAGCGCAGCTTGTAGCCGCGCTGGAAGAGGCGGAGGTTGAAGAGGAAGAGCGCTGCCGTCGCCGCGGTCAGGGCCGCGAGGGCGAGCGGGATGCTGATTTCGCTGAAGCCAACGAAGCCGTAGCGGACCAGGCTGATCATGTAGTAGACCGGGTTGAACTTGGTCAGCGTCTCGAACGGCTCCGGCAGCAACGAAGCCGAGTAGAAGACGCCGCCGAGGAAGATCAGCGGCGTCAGGATGAAGGTCTGAGCGAAGGCGACATCGTCGAACTGTTCGGCCCGCACCCCAATCAGCACCCCGAGCTGGGCGAAGAAGAAGCCGACCAGGCAGAGCGCCGGGATCAGCACCAGGACGTGGTCAACGGGCAGCGCGGTGAGGATGATCGCGACGATGAAGGTCAGCACCGCGACGATCGCGCCGCGGACGAAGCCGCCGAGCGAGAAGGCGAGCAACAGCTCCAACGGCGAAGCCGGCGAGGAGAGTTGGTCGTGGATCGCGCCGAGGAACTTCTGCTGCAAGATCGAGGCGGAGTTGTTGGTGAAGGCGTTGGTCGCCAGCGCCATCATGATCAGCCCAGGGATCACGAAGACGATGTATTCGACCCCATGCAGCTCCTTGATCCGAGTGCCGAGGGCGGCGCCGAAGACCGAGACGTAGAGGAAGGTTTCGAGCAGGGGCCCGCCCAGCGTCTGCTTCTTGATCTTCATGAAGCGGCTGATCTCCCGCTGCAGGAGGGTGAGGAAGCGAATGCGGGCGGCCTGGCTCATACGACCTCCGCCTCGATGTGCGAGCGCGAGAGCTCTTTGCGGCCGACCAGGGCGAGATAGGCATCCTCGAGGTTGGCGACGCCGTAGCGCTCGGCGAGGCCGTCGCTCGACCCCTCGGCGGCAATTTCGCCGTCAGCGATGAAGCCGATCCGGCTGCAGAGCTGGTCGGCCTCCTCGAGGTAGTGAGTGGTGAGCAGGATCGTCGTCCCTTCGGCGTTGATTTTCTGCACGTAGTGCCAGAGCTCGAGCCGCAGCTCGATGTCGACGCCGGCGGTCGGCTCGTCGAGGATCAGCAGCCGCGGACGGTGCATCAGCGCCCGCGCCAGGATCAGCCGCCGTTTCATCCCGCCCGAGAGCGCCCGCGTGCGGTCTTTTGCTTTCGCGGTTAGGGAGAAGGTCTCGAGCAACTCGGCGGTGCGCTCGCGCCGGTCCTTGCGCGGCATCCCGAAATAGCCGCCGTGGAAGTCGAGCGTCTCCTCGCAGGTGAGGAAGTGGTCGAGGTTGATCTCCTGCGGCGCCAGGCCGACCGCCTCGCGGGCCTGTTCGTAGTCGTGCAGGGCGTCGTGGCCAAAGACCTCGATCGAGCCCCCGGTCGGCTGCGCCAGCCCGGTGGTGCAGTGGATCAGCGTCGACTTGCCCGCCCCGTTCGGCCCCAGCAGACCGTAGAACTCACCCTCGGCGATCTCCACCGAGACGCCGCGCAGCGCCTCGACGCTGGTTCCGTAGCGTTTCTGCAAGTCCTCGATCTTCAGCGCGGGCGCAGACATGGAGGCTGCAAATCTAGTGAGCCGGCGCGGTTGGCCCGCCGTGCGGCTCTACGACGCGGAGCGAGCAGCCCCGCGCGCCGCGATCGCCTCGAGCCGATCGTTCAATCGCCGCATCGCCAGCTCGTAGGCCGGCGGGCACCAACGCTGGGCGAGGAAGGCGAGGCGAACGTCGGCCGAGGTGAAGACAAGAAAGCGGTCGCGCTCGATTCCCTCGACGATCTTCTCGGCGACTCGATCGGGGCTGAGCGCGTGGCGGGAGAAGCGATCGCGCAGCTTGCGCAGCTCGGGCGCGTCGGCGTCGATGCCGCGGATTCGCACCGTCTGGACCAGCGGCGTCGCGACCCCACCAGGGCAGACCAGGCTGACCCCGATCCGGTGCCGGCGGAGGTCGAACCGCAACACCTCAGAGACGCCGCGCAGGCCGAACTTGGCAGCGCTGTAAGCGGCGTGCCAGGGCAGCCCGAGCAGGCCGGCGGCGGAGGAGACGTTGACCACGTGGCCGCCGCGGCCAGCCTCGATCATCGCCGGCACGAAAGCCTCCAGCACGGAGATCGGGCCGCGCAGGTCGATGTCGATCATCTGCTCCCAGTCCTCATGGCTGAGGCGGTCGATCGTGCCCCAGGTTGAGACGCCGGCGACGTTCATCACGACGTCGACGCTGCCGTGCTCGGCGTGGATCGCCGCGGCGAGCGCCAGGACCCCGTCGTGGTCGGTGATGTCCAGCACGTCGGAGCTGAGCACGCGGCCACCGCCCGCTCGCTCGATCTCCGCCGCCGTCGCGGCGAGCCCGGCCGCGTCGCGGTCGGTCAGGTGCAGCTCGGCGCCGCGGCGGGCGGCGGCGAGCGCGGTCGCGCGGCCGATCCCGCTGGCGGCGCCGGTGATGAAACAGCGGCGTCGCGCCAGGCTCGGGACCGGCGGCCGGCGGCGGCGACTCATCGGCCCAACCGCCCGCGCGGCGGGTCGGGCTGCACCCGCAGGCTCTCGAGGGTCATCGCCAGCATCTCGTAGTGGCCGATCAGCAGGCAGAGCTCGATTAGCAGCACCTCGTCGAACTCGGCGGCGAGTTCGGCCCAGAGGCCGTCGCCGATCCGCCCTTCGGAATGCAGCTCGTCGGCGGCCCGCAGCAACATCCGCTGGCGTGGCCTCCAGCCGTCGGCGCCGGGGCCCGAGCGCACCCGCTCGACCTCCTGCGCCGAGAGCCCGGCGCGCTGGCCGAGCCGCTCGTGGTGCCCCCACTCGTAATCGCAACCGGTGTTGTGGGCGACTCGCAGGATCACCAGCTCGGAGTCGGCGCGCGGCAGCTTGCCGCCCGGCATCAAGCCGCCGGCGAACCAGAGCCAGCGGCGGAAGAGGCCGCGGTGGCGGGCGAGGGTGGTGAAGATGTTCGGTGGCCGGCCGCCGGTTGCTCGTCCCAGCACCCAGACGATCGCCGTGTTGACCGCGCCGAGCTGATGCCGCTTGCCGGGCGCGATCCGCGCTCCGCTCCCTGCCTCCATGGCGAAAGACCGTACCCTGCCGGCGTGGCTCCGTCACCTCTGCTCGCCGTCGATGCGCCTTCGATGCTGTTCCGTGCGTATTACGCGCTGCCCGATTCGATCGTCGGGCCGGACGGGAAGCCTGTCAACGCGCTGCTCGGCAGCTCGAACCTGATCCTGCGCGAGGTCGAACGACACACGCCACGCGCCGTGGTCCTCTGTTTCGGTCCTGACGCCGCCCACTACCGGACCGAGCTCTACCCGAGCTACCACGAGAAACGCGAGGAAGAAATGCCGGCGGCACTGCCGCACCAGTTCGCCCTCTGCCGCGAGTTCTTCGAGGGGTTTGGGTGGACGGTCGCGACCAGCGAGAACCTCGAGGCCGACGACCTGCTCGGCAGCTACGCGAAGCTCGAGGCGGAGGCCGGCGGCCGGGCGCTGATCATGACCGGCGACCGCGACATGTACCAGTGCGCCGGCGACGGCGTCACCGTGCTCTACGTGCGGACCGGCAAGGAAGGCGCCGAAGAAGTCGGCCCCGAGGAGGTTCACGAGCGCTACGGGATCGGCCCCGAGCTGGTCCCCGACTTCATCGCCCTGCGCGGCGACCCATCGGATGGCCTGCCGGGCGCCAAGGGGGTCGGGCCGAAGACCGCGGCCGAGCTGCTGCGCGCCCACGGCTCGCTCGAGGGGGTGCTGGAGAACGCGATCCGCGAGCGCCGCCCGAAACTGCGCGGCGCCTTGATCGAGGCCAGCGACGATCTCCTCGTCTTCAAGGACATCGCCACCCTGCGCGACGCCGGCGTCAAGCGCCTGCCGGACCGGCCGACCGACTGGGACGGCGCTGCCGCGGCGGCCCGCGGGCTCGGCATGAACCGGCTCGCCGAGCGGCTAGAGAAAGCCGGCGAGAGCTAGCGCCATGACCGCCGCGGCGATCCCCTGGCGCGGCCCCGGCCCGGACCGGCCGCAGCTGCCACTGCCGCCGGGGCCGATGCCGCTGCGGCGCGACGGCCAGCTGCGCAAGCGCTGGCGCTACGTCGGGCTCTTCGCCGAGGAGCTGATGCTGTGCGTAGCCAGGGCCGAGGTCGGGCCGCTGCAGCAATCATTCTGGGTGCTCTGGGACCGCGAGCGGCGGCGCCAGCTCGCCCACACCGCGCTGCGGCCCGGCAGCCGCGAGGTGCGGATGGATGGTCCGCTGGTCGAGATCGAGGCCGACGGCCTGCGGGCGACGCTCCGCCTCGGCGAGATCGCGGCGGTCGAGTCGATCTGCCCCAGCCCGGGCGGCGGCAGCGGCTGGGGCTGGACCCGCAAGCGCGCCGGCATCCCGATCGAGGCGACCGTCGCGCTGCCCGGCGGGCGCAGCTGGGAGCTCCGCGCCGCCGGCATCGAGGACGAGTCGGCCGGCTACCACCAGCGCCACACCAGCTGGCGCTGGTCCGCCGGCGTCGGCCGCGCCGCCGACGGTCGCGACCTCGCCTGGAACCTGGTCGAGGGAGTCAACGACCCCGAGCGCGACAGCGAGCGCGGCATCTGGCTCGACGGCGAGCCGAGCGAGCCGGCCCCGGTCGCCTTCGAGGGCGCCGCGATCGCGTTCGGCGACGGCTCGCGCCTCGCCTTCGCCGGCGAAAGCGAGCACACCCGCGACGATGACTACCTACTGCTGCGCTCCAACTACCGGCACCGCTTCGGCACCTTCAGCGGCGCGCTCGAAGGCGTCGAGCTGGCCGCCGGACTCGGGGTGATGGAGGAGCACGACGCGCTCTGGTGAGGCCTCAGTCGTGGGAGGCGGCCAACGCGGTGAGCGCGTTGCGGCGGCTGGCGAAGAACTCGAGCGCAGCCGCTGTCTGGTCCTCGGCGGCGACCAGCGCCGAATAGCAGAGCTGGGCCCCGGCGAAGCCGTTGGCGTTCCACAGCTCGCCGTCGACCGCAGCGCTCCATGGGCCGACGTAGAGGTAGGGCTCCTCGTGCCCCTCGTCGCCGGGCGAGAAGCCGTAGTTGGCGCGGAGGCCCCGCGCTTCGGAGCCGAGTTCGATCGCGATGTCGAAGTGCTCGGGCCAGAGGCGGACCGGGCTCGCTTCGTCGTCGGGGCCGGCGCCCTCGAGCAGGCGGCCGAGCACCTCGGCGCCGAAAGCGAAGTAGGCACCAAGCGCCCGCGAGGCGGCAGCGTCGACGCTCAACGGCGCGTCGCTCAGCCGGCTGTCGATCGGCAGCAGCTCGGTGATCGCCTCGCCGGCCCCAGTGAGACTGCGTAGCGGCGCCCGTCGCTGCTTACCGCCGCATTCGTGGACCAGCTCGTCGCCCTCGACCCGGACCCGGCGCTGCGCCCCATCGAACTCGAAGTACGGCGTCCCGAAACCGCCCGGCGTTGGTTCCAGGGCAATCTCGTTTTCCGGCTTGCGAGCGGGCGCCACCAGTTCGGCTGCCACCTCGTGCAGCGACTCCACGGTCGGGACGAAGGTCGACGGCAGGGGCTCGAGCATCCCTGCCTCAGCCCCCCAGTCCGCCGAAGATCGCGAACGGATTCGGGGGCCGCTCCTCCCAGGCAACCCGACCGCTGCCCTCGACCTGCACCTCTCCCCCCGCCGGCACCTCTTGCCGCAGCCGCGCGGCCAGCTCCTGCGCCGCGTCTTCGTCGCTGGCGCCGACCACCAGGTACTTCCAGCGGCGCACGACTGGCAGGCCCTCGTCCTCGAGCCGAACGGCAAAGCGACGCGCGTCGCCGTGCGAGTCGAGGTCGACCCGGACCTCGAACCGCGGCTCGCCGCTTGCCGCCACCTCGGCCCGTTCGTCGGCGATCGCCTCGGCGTGCTCGGCCCGGCGCGCCTCGGCGTCGACCGGCAGCGGCTCGTCGGGGTCGCGCCACTCCTCGGCTTCGGGGTGCCAGCGGCGGAGCTCGGTTTCGAGCCGCCATCCGTGCTCGTCGGCGAGCCGCGCGAC
The DNA here is from genome assembly GCA_963729055.1 of uncultured Actinomycetes bacterium. GTDB lineage: Bacteria > Actinomycetota > Thermoleophilia > Solirubrobacterales > 70-9 > VAYN01. Next base: position 1,200,441 of record CAVSMQ010000010.1, read on the forward strand.
AAGCGCGTCGGCGCGCTCCGCCTGCTCGCGGCTGCCTGCATAGAGGAAGACCGTGTCGCTATCGCGCGAGACGATCACGGTCTCGCCGAAGGCAGCGCTCAGTTCGTGCTCGAGCTCGCGCGAGGCGAGCCGCTCGACCATCTCGCCACCGGCGCCTGCGGCCTCAACCTGCAGTCGCCATTCGTCGTTCATCGGAGCAACATAGAGGTTGCTCCCCGCCCCCGAAAGAGAACTACTGTCCATTCTCGGTCGCGGCGGCGGCTTCAAAGGCGGCGACCCCGGTGACGATCGGGAGCGGCTCCTCGCCGGTGATCTCAAGCCGTTTGCGGCTCTGCTCATGGACTGCCTGCAACCGCGCCATCGCTTCTTCCAACACCTCGGTCGCCTGGCTCCAGCCAAGCTCGTCGACCGCCATCGTCGACCAGCTCAGCGTCGTCTCCTCACGATCGTCGATCGTGCCTGCCTCGAGCGCATCGATCGCCCGGTCGATGAAGGCCTCGAGCGAGGCACCGGAGACCTCGTTGCGGACCGAGCGCGGCACCTTGCGCCAGTCCTGGTGGCCGATGTAGGAGCGCGGCTTGGCGCGGAAGTAGTGCTCGATCGCCCCCCGCCGCCGCTCGGTCGTAACCAGCTCGATGCAGCCGCATTTCTCGAGCACCCGGGTGTGGTAGGCGACGTTCCCGAGCGGATAGCCGAGGATCTCCATCAGCTCGTTCGGGCTCGCCTGCCGTTCGTTCAGGACTTCGAGGATCTGCACCCGCAGCGGATGAGCCAGGGCGCGAACGAGATGGGGGTCGAGCAAATTAGGTCTACTGGGGGGCACTGGTGAGGAATCCTCACCTATTGGCCTCCGATTGGCAAAAGAAATCATCGAATGAACAGCGAAAGTTGATTGGGGCCAGAGCCATAGACGGCTCTGGCCCCATTCGCTCAGGCCGTCTTCCGCGTGCTGACGGTCGGCACCACGGGGTCGATCATTGCGATCTGCATTCAGTCCTCACCTCCTTTGCTCTCAAAGGGCATGGCGAGGCCGAGATCCCTCGGATTACCCGCCCCCCCAAACCATCGTCCGAGATTTTCTGTCGTCAGTGGCGCGAGGCTGCGAAGATTGCGGAAGAAGGGTGCAGTACTCGGGGGGTTCGATTTAAATACCCGTCTCCCAGTACCTCGCGCTTCGGGGGAAGCCATGCCATCACAGAGAACCGAGCTGATCACCGATCGCCTAGCGGCCGCGATGTCGCATCCGACCCGACTGTTCGCTTTGACCGTTTTTTGGGAACGGGAAGCTTCGCCCCGCGAAATCGCCACCGAGCTCGGCGAGCCGGTCAACAACGTCACGTACCACGTCAAGCAGTTGCTTGACCTCGGTTGGATCGAGTTGGTCGCACAGCGCCCCGCGCGCGGAGGGCGGGTAGTCGAGCACTTCTACAAGGCGATCAAGGATCCGCTGTTTGATAACGACGAGCTAGCTCGGCTCGACAGCAAGCAGTTGCACGTGATCGACAGGACGACGATCGAATTGGTGTCGAAGGACGTCAGCGAGGCGATCGCCACCGGCACTTTCTTCGCGCACAACGACAACCACCTCACGCGCATACCGCTGACAGTCGATGCTGAGGGGTGGGAGGAAACCAAAGAGATCCTCGACCGCGCGCTAGACGAGCTGATGAAGGTCAAAGAGGCGGTGGCCCAGCGAAGCGCAGGAAGCGACAACGAGACCGTCCCCACCAAGGTAGAGATCCTCCACTTCGAGTCGCCGCCGCGGAAAACCGGCGACGACGACTCCGACTAGCTCTCCAGCTGCTTCTTCAGCCGCCGCAACGCCTTGCCGTTGCTGCGACGAACGAAGAGGCGGGTCAGTGGCGGAGCGAGGCGTTCGGTCCGGGGGGCCTCGAGCCACTCGAGCTTGAAGGCGACGTCGGTGCCGCCGTCGGGGCGGTCGCTGAGGTAGTAGGTGCCTCGGGTGCGGCGCTTGCCGTTGGCGCCGATGCCTTCCTCGACGATCCGCTCGGGGCGGTCGGAGGTGACCACCTCGAACTCGGTCCAGTCCTGCGAGCCTGGGGCGCTGACCCGAGCGGTGCCCTTGGCGCCGACGCCGCGGGCCGGGCCGGAGAACTCCCAGTCGACGAGGAAGTGGTCGAGGAAGCCGGCGTGGTTGGAAAGGTCGTCGAGGAACTCGAAGACCTCATCGCGCGGACGGGCGATGCCGGCGGTCACGGTGACTGGGTTCACGAACCGCGGATCGCTTTGCCGGCGATCTTCTTCATCTTTGCCCGGTCGCGTTGCGAGAGGTTGCCCGGCTTGCCTTTCGACTTCTTGGTCAGCTCCCAGAACTCGCGCTGCTCGGAGGCGCTGAGGTTCTTCTGCACCCGCTCGCGACCCTTGGTGGCCAGCCAGTAGGAGACCGCCCAGACCGTTTTCCACGGCACGCGCCGCCAGATCGCGGGAATGGCCTTGGCGGCGATCCAGGTGGGCATGGGCCGAACACTAGAGGCGACCCGTTGCACTTGTCCCCACCGGTTGCGTTTGTCCCCGGTATGCGGGGACAACCGCAACGTGTGGGGACAAGTGCAACGTGGTCCGACGGGCGCGGCTAGATTTGCCGCGCGATGAGGTCCCAAGCCAGGCCGCAGCCGTGATCGCCGCGCTCGCATCCGCGGTCACCGGCCGGCGCGGGCGCTGGCTGACGATCGCGGTCTGGGTCGCTCTCGCCGTCGGCGGCTACGTCGCCCGCTCGCACATCGGCGATATCACCGCCGCCGGCCAGTCGAGCTTCCTGCCGAAGGACTCCGAATCGACGCGGGCGCTGGAAGCGCTGCAGAGCAGCGACATCGCCGCTGGCACCGGCCAGAGCAACGAAAAGGGCGGGGGCGGCGCTGAAGAGATCCCGGCGCTGGTCGTCTTCTACCGCGAGGGCGGTCTCACCCAGGACGACCTGCGCGGGATCGGGCGTCTGGGGGTCGGCCTCAACCAGCTCGACGTCACCGGCGCGACGCCGATCATCGATCCCTTCACCGCCGACGCCTCGGAGTCGCTCGGCGACGTCGCCGAGGATGTCCACGGCGTCGGGCCGCTCTCGCGCGACCACGAAGCGGCGCTGGTCGGGCTGGCGATCAACGCCGCCGACTCCGGCGCCGTCAAGCACGGCGTCGCCGCGATCCGCGCCTACCTCGCCGCCCACCAGATTCCCGGGGTGAGCGCCTATGTCACCGGCCCAGCCGGGATCGCCGCCGACCTCGACCGGGTCGCCGAGGAAGCGGGCCAGACGCTGCTGATCGCGACGCTCTCGCTGGTCCTTGTCCTGCTCCTGCTCGTCTACCGGGCGCCGCTGCTGGCGCTGTTGCCGCTGCTGGCCGTCGGCTTCGCCTACCTGGTCGCGATCGGGATCGCCTACCTGACGATCAAGGCCGGCTGGATCACGGTCAACACCGAGGGCACCTTCCTTTTATTGGTGCTTGTGTTCGGGGCCGGCACCGACTACTCGCTGCTGCTCGTCCACCGCTATCGCGAGGAGCTGCAGCGCGGCCGGCCCACTGCCGAGGCGCTGCCGACCGCGGTGCGCGAGAGCGCGACCCCGCTCGCCTCCTCGGCCGGGACGGTGATGGCGGCGATGCTGGTGCTGCTGGTCGCCGATCTCGAGTCGACCCACTGGCTCGGGCCGATCCTGGCGATTGGGATCGCGGTGATGCTCTGCTCCGCCTTCACCCTCCTCCCCGCGTTGCTCTCGGTGCTCGGCGAGCGCGCCTTCTGGCCGGCGACCACCCACGCCGAGCGCCCGGCCGCCAGCCGCCGCTGGCAGGCGATCGCCGCCTTCGTCCGCCGTCGCTCGCGGGCGATCGTCGTCCTCGTCCCGGCCTGCCTGCTCGTCCTCGCGCTCGGCAACTTCGTCCACCACGGGACGATCGGCTTCGGCCAGGGTGAGACCGAGCCGACCAACTCGAGCCGCGGCACCAAGGTGTTGAACGAACACTTCCCGCCCGGGCTCGGCTCGCCCCTGACCGCCGTAGTCCCCGCCGCCGACGCCGCTCGCGTCGTCAACGGAATGGAAAACCTCGACACCGTCCGACTCGCGGTGCCGGTGCCGCCGCGCGGCGGCGAAGAAAACGCCATCGTCGCGGTGATCCTCGCCGGCAACCCCTACTCGGGAGAAGCCGCCGGCAACGTCGAGGAGATCCGCGAACGCCTGCACCAGCTGGCGCCGAGCGGCCTGCTCGGCGGCATCCCGGCCGAGAACTACGAGATCGAGCAGACCAACGCCCGCGACACGCGGCTGATCGTGCCGCTGGTCCTGCTCGTCGTCGGCCTGATCCTCGGCGCCGTGCTGCGGGCGCTGGTCGCGCCGCTCTTCCTGATCGCCACCGTCGTCCTCTCCTTCGCCGCCACTCTCGGCCTCTGCACCTTCGCCTTCTCGCTGCTGGCGACCGAAGGTGTCGCCTTCAACCTCGTCCTGCTCACCTTCATCTTCCTCGTCGCGCTCGGCGTCGACTACAACATCTTCCTCATGTCGCGGGCGCGTGAAGAGGCGCGTACGCACGGCACTCATAAGGGAGTTTTAACTGCGCTGACGACCACGGGCGGGGTCGTGACCGGCGCCGGCTTGATCCTCGCCGGCACCTTCGCGACCCTCACCCTGCTGCCCCTGGAGGAGCTGATCCAGGTCGGCGCCACGGTCGCGATCGGCGTCCTGCTCGACACCTTCATCGTCCGCGCCACCTTGATCCCGGCGATCGCCTACCGACTCGGCGAGCGCACCTGGTGGCCGTCGCGGCCGGATCGTCAGTGACGACTCAGTAGTTCGCGCTGCGTTTGATCCGCTCGCGCTCGGCGGGGTGCGCCCCGCCCTTCTTATCGAGGTGCGTGCAGGCTTCTTCGAGGTCGGAGGCGAGGCGGTCGATCTGCGCCCGGCTGAGGGTCTGCTTGACCAGCGCCCGCAGCACTTTCACCTCTTGCGCGTTGGGCGGCATCGTGTAGGCGGGAAGCATCCAGCCGCGCTCGGCCGAGAGCTGCCAGGAGACGTCGAACTCGTCGTAATCCTTGCCGGGCTTGAGCTTGAAGGCGACCAGCGGCAGCTGCTCCTCGTCGGCGCCGATCAGTTCGAAATGGCCGCACTGGTCGATCTTCTCGGCCAGCGCCTTGGCGTTTTCCTCCATCGCCCCGATCACGTAGCCATAGCCCTCGCGGCCGAGGCGGACGAAGTTGTAGTACTGGCCGAGCAGCATCGAGGCCCCGGTCGAGAAGTTGAGGGTGAAGGTCGCGTCGGTCTTGCCCAGGTAGTTCTCGTAGAAGACAAGGTCCTTGGCGAGGTCGTCCTCGGAGCGGAAGACGAGCCAGCCGATGCCGGGGTAGACGAGCCCGAACTTGTGCCCGGAGACGTTGATCGAGCGCACCTGCTCGAGCCGGAAGTCCCACTCCGAGTGCGGGTAGAGGAAGGGCCAGACGAAGCCGCCGCTGGCGCCATCTACGTGCATCGGTACGTCGAGTTCGCGCTCGTTTTTGATCTGCAGCAGCAGGTCGTTGATGCCGCCGATGTCGTCTTTGTGGCCGGTGAAGGTGGTGCCGAGGACGGCGGCGACGCCGATCGTGTTCTCGTCGATGTGGGGCTCGACGTCCTCGGGCCCGATCGTGTACTTGCCTTCCTGCAGCGGCACGATTCGCGGTTCGACGTCGAAGTAGCGGCAGAACTTTTCCCAGACCACGTGGACGTCGCCGCCGAAGACCAGGTTCGGCTTCTCGACCGAGCCCCCCGCCGCTTCGCGGCGCTCTTTCCATTTCCACTTCAGCGAGAGAGCGCCGAGCATGATCGCCTCGGAGGAGCCCTGGGTGCGGGCGCCGGTGGTCTCTCCGGGGGCGTTGAAGAGATCGGCGAGCATGCGGATGCAGCGCTGCTCGATCTCGGCCGAGATCGGATACTCGGCGTGGTCGATGAAGTTGCGGTAGTTGTTCTCGGCGATCAGCCGCTGCGCCTCCGGCTCCATCCAGGTGGTGACGAAGGTCGCCAGGTTGCGGTTCGGGTCGCCCTCGATCGCCAGTTCCTCGGCGACCATCCGCATCGCGTCGATCGCCGACATCCCGGTCTCCGGGAACGGACCGTCGGGCGCGTCCTCGGTCAACCAGTGGTTGCCGTAGAGCATCACGTCCATGTGGCGTTTCGACTCGCTCACCGGCGCGAGCCTACACGGCACGCGTCGGGAGAATGTGGGTAGGGACGTGAAATGGAGCAATCCGTCGGAGAACTCACCAACGGCAACGTCACCGAGGTCAAGGTGATCCTCGCCACTGTCGTAATCGCGCTCGCGATCTACCAGCTGCTACTCGCCTCGGTTGCCTACGGCAAGCTGCGGACGCGGCTGCTCGAGTCCGGCCTCGCCGCCTGGACCCACCGCGCCAGCGGCGATGTCGCCCTCGTCCTCGCGGTGCTTGTTGCCGTCGCCTGCATCTCGGTCTACGGCTTCGACGAGGACTCGGGCGGTCACACCGCCTTCGGCATCGCGGTGCTCGTGGTGCTGGCGCTGAAGGTGCTGGCGGTGCGGATCGGCGGTGCCCTCTCGCGCCTCCTCCCCTACCTCGGCATCGGACTCTTCGCCGCCCTCGGCGGCGCCTGGCTGACCTCGGCGGGCGAGTTTCTGGGGGTCGTGTGAGCGGCGGGCGGGAGGCGAGCGATCGCGGCGGGGTCCGGCGACCCTCGCAGCTGGCGCAGGTCGTCGGCTCGATCCTGGTCGCGCTGGCAATCGCGGCGATCGCCGTCGCCGTCGTCACCGCCCACTTCGGCTCAACGCCGGTGGCCGAGCTCGAGGCCCGCGAAGAGCGGATCGACGCCCGCCTGGACGCCCGCGAGGAGCGCGAAGAGTCCCGTGAAGACGCCCGCCAGGAACGCCAGGAGGCGGCCGAAGAGCGCGGCGGGGACAGCGGTGGTCCCGGGTGAGAAGATCGCCCTGGGGAGATGATCGACTTCACGATCGAGACCGAGATCGCGCAGCCGCCCGCGGAGGTGTTTGCCTTCGCCACTGATCCGGCACTGCTGCCGCGCTGGCAGACCAACACGGTCTCGGCGGTTCCGGAGGCCGTGGGACCGATGCGGGTCGGCTCGCGGATCCGCGAGGTGCACCGAGCGCCGGGCGGCAAGGAGGTGGAGTCGGTGGTCGAAGTGGAGGAGCTGAAGCCCGGCCACGTCTTCGCGCTGCGGATGGTCGAGGGGGCGTTGCCGCTCGATGCTCGGCTCACCTTCGAGTCCATCGGCACCGGCACCCGCCTCCACTTCCGGGTCCACGGCCAGCCGACCGGCCTCGCCAGACTCGCCCAGCCACTGCTGCGGCCGGCCCTGCACCGCCAATTCCGCCAGAACTGCGCCGAGCTGAAGCGCCAGCTCGAGGCCGGCTAGCTCAGCCGTTGCCGCCCTTCGCCTCCTCGATCGTCAGCTCGGCCAGCGGGTTCGCTTCCAAGCGACCATCGGGGATCGGCTCACCGCTCCGCACCGAGAGGCCGTAGTTGCCGCTGGCGAGCCGCTCTTCGGCCCGTTCGACCGCCTCCAGCTTGCGCTCCAATTCCTGGGCGCGACCGGCATCGAACTCGTCCTGGTAGAGGCTCTCGTCGGTCAGGTCGCCTGGTTCGCGGCGGGCGTCACTCTCTTCGCTGCCCTCGCCCCGCAGGTTGGCCAACTCCGCCTCGACCCGCTCGCGTTCGGCAGCTAATAGCTCGCGTGCGCGCTTCTCCTCCATTCGGCAACGGTATCGCCCCGGCGCAACGCGGCGTCTGCAGCCGGGTGATCGTCGCTCGCTCGCCGCGCCCGAGGGTTCGCTCGGCATCCAGCACCTGGCGAAGGTGAAGCGGCTGCGGTGCGTTCGTCGGTTGTCCCGCCTGGCGGGAGAAAGGACGAACGCCTACTTGCCAATCCCGATCCGCGCAGCGCGCGCCGGGCAACACCTGCTACTTGACGCGGAAACCAAGCGCGCTATCCTCTAGGGACTAACTACAGAAAGTGGATTTGGTTATGACTTATCGGCTGATACCCCTCGATGACGCGCTCGTCTTCCCCACCGTCACCGCGACTCTGCCGATCGATGTCGGCGAGGAGGAGCGAGTCTTCCTGCTGCCGCGCCGCGACGGTGAGTACGGCCGCGTCGGTGTCGTCGCCGAGGTCGTCGAGCACGGCGTCTCGCGCCGCGGCGCGCCGCTCGCAACCGTGGTCGGCTTGCACCGCGGGCTGGCTGGCGCCGCCCAGGCGGGCGACGGCGACCCAGAGCATTTGCGGGTCGACGTCCAGGAGATCCACGACGGCCACCCCGACGACGAGCACACCCGCGAGCTAGTCCGCGAGTACCGCGCGGTCGTCGAGGAGATCCTCGAGCTACGCGGCGACGACGGTCGGATCGCGGCCTTCCTGCGCTCGGTCGAGGAGCCCGGCGCGCTGGCCGACACCACTGGCCTCGCCCCCGACGTCTCCACCGAGGGCAAGCTGCGGCTGCTGGAGTCGATCGACGTCGCCCAGCGGCTGGAGATCGCGGTCGAGCTGCAGCGCGAGCGCCTCGCCGAGCTGCAGGTGCGCTCGAAAATCCGCGACGACGTCGAGTCGGGTGCGCAGAAACAGCAGCGCGAGTACTTCCTCCGCAAACAGATGGAGTCGATCCGCAAAGAGCTGGGCGAGGACGAGACCGATCTGATCGCCGAGTACGAGAAGAAAATCGCCGAGGCGGAGATGCCGGAGGCGGTTTCCGAGCATGCCGAGAAAGAGCTGCGCCGGCTCGAGCGCCAGGGCGAGCAGTCGCCCGAGAGCTCGATGATCCGCAGCTACCTCGACTGGCTGATCGCGGTGCCGTGGGCGAAGCGCTCCGACGAGCGGCTCGACCCCCAGCACACCCGCGAGGTGCTCGATTCCGACCACGCCGGGCTCGATGACGTGAAGAAACGGATCACCGAGTTCGTCGCCGTCCGCAAGCTGCGCGAGGAGCGCGGGGTCGAGGACGACGGTCGCGCCAACGGCACGATCCTCACCCTGGTCGGGCCTCCCGGCACCGGCAAGACCTCGATCGGCGAGTCGATCGCCCGCAGCCTCGGGCGCGAGTTCGTGCGCTTGAGCCTCGGCGGTCTGCACGACGAGGCCGAGATCCGCGGCCACCGCCGTACGTACATCGGCGCCCTGCCGGGACGGATCGTCCGCGCCCTGCGCGACGCCGGGACGATGAACCCGGTGATCCTGCTCGACGAGGTCGACAAGGTCGGCTCCGACTGGCGCGGCGACCCGACGGCGGCCCTGCTCGAGGTGCTCGACCCGGCCCAGAACAACACCTTCCGGGACAACTACCTCGACGTCGAGATCGACCTCTCCGAGGTCGTCTTCATCGCCACCGCCAACCTGCTCGACACGATCCCGGCGCCGCTGCTCGACCGCATGGAGCTGATCCCGTTCGACGGCTACACGACCGAGGAGAAGCTGGCGATCGCCAAGGGCTACCTGCTGCCGCGGCAGCTGCAGCGCAACGGCCTGCGGGCCGAGGAGGTCGAGGTCGGCGACGAGGTGCTGCGCGGCGTGATCGCCGAGTACACCCGCGAGGCCGGCGTCCGCCAGCTCGAGCGCGAAGTCGGCAAGCTGCTGCGCGGCGCCGCTACGCGGATCGCCGCCGGCGAGGCCGACGGCAAAGTCGAGATCGACGCTGAGTTCCTGCGCGAGACGCTGGGCCGGCAGAAGTTCTTCCAGGAGTCGGTCGAGCGCACGGCGATCCCGGGCGTCTCCACCGGCCTGGCGGTGACCGGCGCCGGCGGCGACATCCTCTTCATCGAGGCGACCGCGATGGACGGCGACAAGGGCCTCGTCCTGACCGGCCAGCTCGGCGACGTGATGAAGGAGTCGGCGCGGATCGCGCTGTCCTACGTGCGGGCGCACCGTGAGCAGCTCGGCATCCCCGCCGAGGCGTTCCAGCGCGAGTTCCACCTCCACATCCCCGCCGGGGCGATCCCCAAGGACGGCCCCAGCGCCGGCGCCGCGATGACCACGGCGCTGGTCAGCCTGCTCAGCGGCCGGCCGGTCAAGCACACTGTCGGGATGACCGGCGAGGTCACCCTGCAGGGACGGGTGCTGCCAATCGGCGGCCTGAAGCAGAAGGTGCTGGCGGCGCACGCTGCCGGGCTGACCGAGGTGATCCTGCCGGAGCGCAACCGCGGCGACCTCGACGAGGTCCCCGAGGAGGTGCGCGAGCAGATGGCCTTCCACCCGGTGATGAGCATCGACGAGGTGCTCGGACTGGCACTGGAGCCGGCGGAGAGCGGTGCCGATGTCGCCTCGCTGTCGTAGCTGCTCGCCGGTCCCGACGGAGCTCCGCGACACCGCGGGGCTGCTCGAGCGCCGCTGGACGATGGCGACGATTTACGCCTGCTCCAGCGGCGCTGTCCGCTTCAACGAGTTCCGCCAGTCGCTGCCGGGGGTCTCGCCGACGACCCTCTCGGAGCGGCTCGACCAACTGGAGAAGGCCGGGGTCGTCGCGCGCACGCTCGTCCCCGGCCGTCCCCCGCACAGCGAGTACCGCCTGACCGCCCGCGGCGAGCGCCTCGCCCAGGCGGTGGCTGGGCTCCTGGCGAAATAGCGAGATTGCCTTTCGACGCCGGATAGCGGGTCAAACGGCAACCTCGACGGTAGGGTGGGCGCGTGGGAGTGCGCCTGACTCACGTCGGCGGACCGACCGTGCTGATCGAGCTCGGCGGTTGGCGGCTGCTCACCGACCCGACCTTCGACCCGGCCGGCGGCAAGTACCGCTTCGGCTTCGGGACCGGGTCCGAGAAGCTCGCCGCGCCGGCGCTGCTGCCCGAGGATCTCGGCGAGATCGACGCGGTGCTGGTCAGCCACGATCACCACGAAGACAACCTCGACGCGGCCGGGCGGGAGCTGCTGCCGACAGCCGAAACGGTGATCACCACGGTCTCGGGCGCGAAGCGGCTGCGTGGCGAGCTCGGTGAGGCGGTGCGCGGGCTCGAGCCGTGGCAGACGACGACGCTCGAAGCCGAGGGCAAAGCACCGCTCGAGGTGACCGCCACGCCCTGCCGCCACGGGCCGCCGCTCAGCCACCCGATCGTCGGCGACGTGATCGGCTTCGGGCTGCGGCCTGAGGGCGAGCAGCGCCAGGCGGTCTGGATCTCTGGCGACACCGTCCTCTACGAGGGCCTCCGCGCCGCCGCCGCGAGACTCGAGGTCGACGTCGCCCTGCTCCACCTCGGCGGCGTCCGCTTCCCGATCTCCGGGCCACTGCGCTACACGATGAACGCCGCCGAAGCGATCGAGCTGACCGAGGAACTCGAACCGCGCCTCGCGGTGCCGATCCACTACGAGGGCTGGAAGCACTTCCGCCAGGGGCGGGCCGAGGCCGAGCGCCAGCTCGCCGCCGCCCCGGCCATCCTGCGAGAGCCCTTCCGCTGGCTCGAGATCGGCAAAATGACCGAACTTTGATGGCAACCGACGCCTACACCCCATTGCACCGCGGCGGCGAGGGCTCGCCGCTCGTCCTCCTGCACGGCTTCACCGACACCTGGCGCTGCTGGGAGTTGGTCCTGCCGGCGCTGGAAGCCGAGCACGAGGTGCTGGCGCCGACCCTCGCCGGCCATACCGGCGGACCGGCGATCGGCGCCGACGAGGACCCTGAGGAGGCGATCCTCGCCGCGGTCGAACGGGCGATGGACGAGGCCGGCTTCGAGACTGCCAACCTGGTCGGCAACTCGCTCGGCGGCTGGATCGCGCTGAAGCTCGCCGCCCGCGGCCGCGCCAGCACCGCCACCGCGCTGGCGCCGGCCGGCGGCTGGGCAGTCGGCGACCCGGCCTTCGGCGAGACGATCCAGTACTTCCGCGACACCCAGGCCCTGCTCGAGCAGGCCCTCCCCCACGCCGACGCGATCGTCGCCACTCCGGAGGGGCGGGCGACGGCGACCCAGATGTACGCCTCGACCGCCGAGCACATGTCGCCCGACTTGATCCTCCACCAGCTGCGCGGCGCTGCCGACTGCCCGGATGTGCTGCGGCTGATCGAACACGGCGAAACCAACGGCTGGAACCTCGAAGCGGAGAAGATCGAGTGCCCGGTGCGACTGGTCTGGGGGACCGACGACCGGATCCTCGTCCTCCCCGGCGCCGCCGCCCGCTTCCGCCAGGAGTGGATCCCGCAGGCCGAGTGGGTCGAACTCGACGGCGCCGGCCACTGCCCGCAACTCGACCACCCGCTAGAGACCGCGCAGCTAATCCTCGACATGGCCCGCTGACGCGTCTGCATTTCGCCGCCTATATGGCGGTAAATCGCAGACGCGCGGTCAGGCGGGGGAGGTGGGGCCGCTCGGCGGCTCAACTGGCGGCGGCGGAGGTGGCGTGTAGTCCTCGCCGGCGACGTCTTTGGCGACCGCGCCCGGGTCGCTCTTCAGCTGCAGGAGCCGGTAGTAGAGGACGCCGGCGACGAGGCCGCCGATCGGCGCCGTCACCGAGGAGGCGAGGAGGCCGAGGATGATCCGCAGGATCGGCCCGTCGGCGATCGCCCCGGCGATGCTGAAGAGGATCGCCCCGACCACTATCGCGATCACCAGCGCGCTCAGCACCGTCCCGAGGACCGGCCAGCCATAGCCTTTGACCAGCTCGCGCGAGCGGCCGGAGGACTCGATCACGCTGCGGTTCTCGATCACGATCGCGGGCGCGATCAGCGCCCAGATCGTCAGCAGGAACAGTCCCGGCACGATCAACAGCACCAACCCGATCGCAACCGCGATCCCGTAGAGGATGCTGGCCCCGACCAGCGTCCACAGCACTGGCGTCACCTGCCGGAAGAGGTCGCCGACCGAAAGGTCGCGGCGTCCGTCCTGGACGTCGCGGACGAGGCTCACCACCATTCCCTGGTAGAGGATCGAAGCGACGACATTGAGCACCGCGCCGATCAGCAGCAGGGCCACCGAGTCGTCGGCGAGGCCCTGGACGATCGCGACGACGAAGAAGAGCCAGAAGGCGAGCGGGATCAGCACGCCGGCGTTCTCGCGGTAGATCGCGAAGACCTCGGAGATTGCCTCGCCGACTGAGAGTTTGCGCTCCATCTGGCGCTGGATTCGGCGTTCGCGCGCAGGTACCTTCTCCCGGTGTCCGTCTCCCCCAGCTCCGACCGCCGTGGTCAGGTCTTCGCCAACCCGGTGACCGGCGAGCGCGCCGTGGTCCTCACCGACCCGCGCATGCACCCGCAGCGGGTGCTCGTCTCCCACCTCTACGTGACGCCCGGAGGCCGGGTCTCGATCGCCCACCGCCACCCGACGATCACCGAGCGCTTCCACGTCATCGCCGGCCGGGTCGGGTTCCTGATTGGCGAGGAGCGGCGCGAGCTTGGGCCCGGCGAAGAGGCTGAGGTACCACCCGGCACCCTGCACGACTGGTGGCAGGTCGGCGCGGAGACCGCCGAGGTGGTGGTCGAAGTGACTCCCGGCGACCGCTTCGTCGAGATGGTCGGCACCTTCTACGGCCTCGCCCGCGACGGCAAGTCCGACGCCAAGGGCGTGCCGCGGCCGCTGCAGCTCGCGGTCAGCGCCCGCGGCTACCGCGACGTGATGGAGGTCGCCTCGCCGCCGCGGACGGTGCAGGCGCTGCTCTTCGGCCCGCTAGCGGCGCTCGGCCGCGCCCGCGGCCTGCAGCCAAGCTATGAGCGCTACGTCGAATCCGACGAGGTGGTCGAGCCCGAGCCGCGGGCGCTGGCGCTGGTCGACGAGGACGGCCGACTGCGCTCCACCCCGGCCTAGGAGGGACTCCCAGGCTGCCATCGCCTCGGCGCCGCACCTCGAGCCGGCACGAAAAAGCCGCCGCCGGCTTCGTAGGCCGACGGCGGCATTAGGTGCTGCAACGAGCTGGGGATCATCGCGTCGAGTGGGACAAGGCCCGACTCCCTTCCCTCGCCGGTACCGGGGTTGGATTCGCCCGGCTGCCCGAGAACTGCGGCGCCTAGCGCCCCAGCACCTCCAGGGTCCCGCAAAGCATGTGACTCAAGTCGGACCACCTCCTTTCTCTGGTCAGATGATTGAAGCAAATGCGGCAGCCGGTCTCCAGAGGCCGCGGCGGCTCAGCCGCCCGACGCGATCGAGGCGGGGACGCCATCCGCGCCCGCGTGGTCGTCTTTCGTAACGGCCCCCGTTACAAAAGACGACCGCGGGCGGCGGGAGCCGAGTAGGGCGAGCACCGCGCCGGCGAGGAAGACGACCAGCGCGGCGAGCGCGGCCCACCACCAGAGATCGGTGCCGTGCTTGGCGATCGTGCCCGAGCCTCCGGGCGGGAGGACTTCGCCGCCGGTAGCGGCGGCAAGCGGGCCGAGCGGGGTCGCTTCCGGCTGCCCGGGACGGAGCTCGGCGGGGTAAGGAACGGCGAGCTGGCCCCTGGTGGTGCGGACCCCGTCGGAGACCGCGTAGCCGTACTCACCGGCAGCGAGCCGCGGGGTCGCGGCCACGTATTCGCCGGGGGACCGGAGCTCGAAATCAAGGCTGACCGTCCTGCCGGCGGGCGTCCGCAGGCTGCCGGCGAGCGCGCCGCTCGCCGGCTGTTCGGAGTCTTCGCCGGTGTCGACGAAGAGCTCGCCGGCGGCTCCGGGGCGCGCTTCCGGCGTCAAGGGCGGCGACTCCACCCCGCGCTCGACCCAGCGGGCGGCGTCCCTGAACAGCGTCGAGCGTGCGCTCCACTCGCCGGCCGCCGCGGGGTCGAGGCCCGGGGTCCAGATCGCGACGCGGCCCGCCCCGTAAGTCCACTGCGCGAGCACCGGCTCGGGTTCGCGGCCGCCGCTGTCTTCGCCGAGCAGCGCCACTTCGGCGCCGGGCTTCGGGATCGTGACCACGTTGTCGGCGAGGTCCGGCAGTTCTTCGCCGAGCAGGCTGGAGACGATCGGGCTTGAGACGCCGGCCTCGACGCCGATTTCACCTCGCACCTCGACCGGCCGCGCGTTCAGTCGTGCCTCTTTGGAGAAGATCCGCGGCAGTTCCTCCGGGCTTTCGGTCTGGTAAGCGTTGCCGCCCGTCGCTTTAGCGATTTCGCCGAGCAGGTCGGTGTCGGCTTCGGTGCCGAGAGCGACAGTCGCGACCGTGATCTTTTCTTTTTTCAGTTTCGGCACCAGCTGATCGAAGTGCCCCGGTTCACTGACCCCGTCGGAGAGCAGGATGATGTGGCGGTCCTTCGCCTTCGAGCGCTCGATTTCCGCGACGCCGGCTTCGAGGCCCTTGAAGATGTCGGTGCCACCTTCGGGCAAGAGCCCGTCGATTTTCGCTTTCAGCCGGGACTCGGTCGCCCCGTCGGCAACCAAGGTCAGCGGCGTGTACACCTTCGGCCGGGCGTCGAAGACGACGACCCCGAGTTCGCCTTTGCGGCCGGCGACGAATTTGAGCGCGCTCTGGGCGGCGGCCTTCGCCATTTCGATCTTCGGCACGCCGTTTACCGCGTTCAGCATCGAGCCCGAGCGATCGAGCACCAGCTCCAGGGCCAGACGGCGGCGCTGGAGTTTGCCCGGCACCAGGCTTTTGACCGGCAGCGCTGCCTCCAACGGCGAACGGTAATAGCGGCCGAGCGAGAAGCTGTGACGGCCGCCGAGGACCAACAAGCCGAGGGCCTTGGCGCGGACCGCCTGGGCCAGCGCCGCGGCGCGTTCGTCGCCGAGTTCATCGGCGGAAACGTCTTCGAGGACGACCGCGTCGAGGCCGTCGTATTCACCGGCGGACACCGGCAGCGAGGCTGGCGAGACGCTGGTCACCGCGATCCCGTCTGCTTCGAGCAGGGAAATGATCGGCGCGCCGACACGGCCGGCGACGAGGACGGCCGGCGCCCGCTCGACCCGCAGCGCGGTGCCGAACTCGTCGTTGCCGGGGACCTCGTCGCCCGCGGCTTCAACCTCCGCCGAGTAGACGTAAGAGCCGGACCCGTTCGGGGCCCGGAGCGAGAAGAGATAGGGGTTGTCGCCGGCGCGCAGGTCAACGCGTTCGGCGCCGATCGGGCTGCCGTCGCGGCTGATCGTCACTTTCGCCGCCGCGGCGGCGCTACTGCGGATGGTGAGCTGGAGCGAGAAGGGGTCGCCAGCGTGGAGCGCCGGCGGCAGCTCGAGCCGGGTGACGCCGGCGTCGGGCGGACGGGCGTCGAGCGGGACGGTGTCGATGGTGACGCCGCGGCGACGCGCAGCGGCAGCGACTGCTGCGGCGTCGGCGGTCGTCTCGAAGCCGTCGGAGATGAGGGCGAGACGACCGCCGCGCGGGGTCCGGGCGAGGCCCAGTTCGGCGGCGCCGCGGAGGTCCGTCTCGGCGCCTGCCAGCGGAGTGCCACCAGCGGCTGGCAGCGGCTCTTCGCCGGGCTTGGTGAGGACGGCGGCGCCGCCGAACTGGACGGTCGGGCAGCGCTGGTCGCAGCTGCCGGCGGCGTCGAGCCAGGGCCGCTCGGCGTCCTCGGCGGCGGCGCCGATCGACTTCGAGCGGTCGGCGACGACGGTCGCCGGGTGAGTGTCGGCGCCGCTCACCGAGAGGACGACTGCCAGCGCGGCGAGGATCAGGCTGAGGGCGCCGAGCGCGGTTGCGAGCCGGCGGCGAGCACTTGCCTGGCGCCAACCGGCGTGCGGTTCGCGGCGCCAGGCGTAGGCGGTCGCGGCGAGGAGAACGAGCAGCGCGGCGCCGAGCAGCCACGGCCACCAGTGCGTCCCGTGGGCGGTCGGGGCGGCGGCGAGGAGGGCGAGGTCGACCGGTGCCGGTGCCGGCGGCAGCGGTTCGGCGCCGGCCCCGACGGCGAGCGTGCGGCTGCGGGCGCCGCCGGGACCATCCAAGGTCAGCGTGTAGAGGCCGGGGTTCGAGAGGGTCGCCGTCGCGGCGCCGTCCTCGACCTCCAGGCGGCGCTCGCCGCCAGGCCCGGTGAGGGTTGCCGCGCTCGCGTCCGCTGCCTCGATTTCGAACGGTTCGCCGGCGAGCACCGCGGGCGGCGCCCATTCGCCAGCCCAGGCGGCGAGGTTCGCAACCAGCGCCGGGAACCCCGGCAGCCCCGGCAGGTTCGATTCCGCCGGCTCGAAGCCGAGCACCGCGATCCGCCGCCCAGCCCGGGAACCTGCGGCAAGCAGGGACCCTTCGGGGCTCCACGCGACCGCCCGCGCCCAGCGCGGCAGGCGCAGCCGCGCGGCGGCACCGCCGTCGATCGTCAGGGCCGCCAAGTTGACGCCGGCGAGGAGCGGGTCGTCTTCGGCTTCGCCGCTCAGCCGGCTGTCGGTCAGCGGCTTGGACCCGACCTCGCCGCCCGGCAGCGCCGGCGGGTTGACGAGGAGGAGCGCCGGTGCGTCCGGCAGGGCACCTTTCGGCAGGAAGTCGTCGAGGACGAGGAGGTCGCTGGTCTGCGGGTCGGTGGGACGGTAGGTCTGCGGAGTGCGGAGTCGCAGCTGGACGCCGGGGACGGCGGCCAGCGCCCGCGCCAGCGGCAGCGCCCGGCCGCGGTTGCCGACCAGGGTCACGCGCTCGCCTTCGCGCCCCGGCACGGCGACGGCGGCACGGTCGTCGGTGGCCAGGGCGTCACCGCCGGCGAGGCTCGCTTCGGCGCTCTGCCCCGGTGCCAACGGGAAGACGACCGGCACCGCTTCCCCCGGCCCCACTTCGAGCGAGCGTTCGAGCACTGCCCCGCCCGGCGGCTCGATCCGCAGCAGTGCGGTCGCGGTGGCTGGGCCGGCGTTCCGCACCCGCGCCAGCCCTTCGCAGCTTTCAGGGCTCACCGGGTCGCAAGCGAAGCTGGCGCTAACGCCGAGGTCGGCAAGACCGCCTTCGCCGACCACCGCCTGGGCGAAGGCGTCCGCTTCGCTGCCGCTCACCGCCGGCGCCGGGTCCTCGGGCGCTCGCACCAGCAGCACCGGGTCCTGAGGCGAGCCGCGCAGGCCGGCCGCAAGCCGCAGCGCGGCGTCGAGGTCGCCGGGACCGGCGCCTGCGCGCAGCCCGACAAGCGCGTCAGCCGCGCCCGAGGCCGACCCTTCGTAGGCGACCTCGGCGGTCGTCCCCGCCCCGACCAGAGCCACCCGCTGATCGCTCGGCAGCGCCGCCAGCCGCTGACGCAAGAGCGTCCGCGCCGCCTCGATGCGGGTACCACCGCCCGCTTCCCCGGCCCCCATCCAGAGGGACTCGTCGACCACGTAGGCGTGCACCGAGGGGGGCTGCTCGTCGCTGCCTACAGGCTTCGCCAGCGCGAGGACAAGCAGCACCAGGGCCAGCAGTTGCAGCGCCAGCAGCAGTGGCAGGAGCGGCGGCGAGAAGCGCCCGCGGCCACTCGGCGACGCCGCCGGCAGCCGCCGCCAATCGCGCAGGCTGTCGACCTCGACCGTCGTCGGCGGCCGTCGCCGCAGGTGGAGGAGGACGAGCGGCAGGCTCAGCGCCAGCAGCGCCAGCGCCCCGATGCTGAGCAAGGTCACGGTCGCGCTGCTCTCACCATGGCAACTGTTCCAGCCACCCCAGCGCGGCCGAATAGTTCTGCGCCAGCTGCGAGCCGCCGGCGGCTGCGGTGGCGCCGCCGGTGGCGGGAACGAAGGCGAAGCTGCCGCCGCCGGTGCCGAAGTTGGCGCTGCCTTCGACCTGGGCGCTGCGGCTCTTGCCGCCACCGCCCTGGCGTTCGCCGGCCTTGCCGCCGGTCCCCTGCGCTTGGCTCGAGTGGAAGGGCGCGTAGCCGGACTGCAGTTTCAGCCCCTGCGATTCGCCGCCTTTGAACCCGAGCGAGTTGCCGGTCCGGTTGCCGCCCGCCCCGTTGCCGGCGGTGGCGGCGCCCGAGGAGCTCGTCCCCGGCGCTCCCTTTGCGCTCTGGCCCTTGGCTCCGACCGCAGCTTTCGAGGCCGGGGCCGCCACCTGGGCGCCCGGCTTAGCCCCGGGCGCACCGGCGCTGGCGCCGGGCGTGGCGTTCTCTTCCCCTGCCCCGCACTGTTCTTGCCCGCGGCGGTCCCGGGGCCGTTGCCCGTCCCGCCGTTCGCCTCCGCGTTACCGCCTTTCGCCCCCGCCCCTTTGGCCCCGCCAGTCGCGGCGCGCCCTTCGGAGCCGCGGTCCCCCGCTTTCGGCGCACCTGGCTGCGCTTCGTAGGCTTTGCTGCCGAGCGACTGGTCTTTGAACCTAAAGCCGTACTGGACGTGGGTCGGGTTTGCCTGTTCTTCGGCGACGTGGACTTCGGCGGGGCGCTGGCCGGACGCCTTGCCGGGCTGGCGGTAGCCGGCGGCGGGACGGATCTGGTCCCCCGTTGGGATCTGCAGGTGTTGCGAGGGCAGCGGCGTGCTCGGGCCGCCCAAATAGTGTTCGAGCGCCTTCTTGTTGCCGGCGCCCGGGCCTGGAGCGCGCCGCGCCAAGCGCCGCCGGCCCGCGGGACCCATCCGCTCCGGAGCTCGAGCCCGGCCCGATCGCGACGACGACTAGCGCCGCCAGCACCAGCAGCGCCGCTGCTGCCGCGGCCCACTCGCGCGGTGCCGCCACCGCCCGCGGCCGCCACCGGCCTGCGCCGCCCTCGAGCAGGGCCGCCGCCTCGGCCACCGCGCGCCGCTCGAGCGCGGAATGCGGACCGCCGTTGCCGGCAGCCGCGCCGTTCGAGCTCGAGCGCCGTCCCGAGACGGTCGAAGAGCCGCAGCCGCTGATCCAGCAGCTGCGCCACCGCGGGCAGCGAGAGCCGCCGCCGCAGCGCCCAGCCGATCGTCGCCACCAGCAGGACGAGCGGCACCACGGCGACCACCAGTTGTGGCACCACCCCGAGCAGCGCCAGCGCCTCGAGCAGGATCGCCAGCGCCAGAGCCACGGTCGCGTGGCGCCGCAGCAACACGCCGAGCCGTGAGCGCTGGATCCGCACCCGCTGGTGCTCCAGACCGGGCTCCAGACCACTGGCCATAGCAGTGCGCCCGCCCCCGCCGGCAGCGGCGGTGCTCACCTCTAGTACTTCCCACGGATCGGCCAGCAGCCACTGCCGGGCGCCGAGACTGCGTCTAAGTAGACTCGAACTCACCCCATGAAGGTTAGAAACATCGCCCTCTTGGCGGCCCTCGTTCTCGCCCTCTGCGGCTTCCTGGCCGTCAACGCCACCGCCGCCGGCAAGGAAGGCTGGGGGCCGCAGAAGAACTACATCGGCCGCTACCACGTGAAGGTTCTGCAGGGCGGCAAGGAGGGGGTCCGCGGCGGCCAGCTCAACCTCTTCATGCAGGAAGAATTCCCTGGTTCGCTGCAGCCGGCGGGCATCCTCGAGCTGATCACCAAAGCCGGCAGAACGGACCTCGTCTACCTAACCAACCTCCACAGCAAGGGCACCGGCCGCGGCGCCGAGATCCACGGCGGCGCCTTCATCGGTCCCAAGATCGGCAGCTTCGCTGGCACCCAGCGCAAGCCGGGGAAGATCAGCGCCACCCTCACCACCGGCGGGCTCGGCACGGTCAAGGCCGTCTTCACCCGGTTCTCGACCAAGCCCACCCAGTAGCGATTCGATGAACCTCCTAGCCCGCTCCCGCTTCTCCCTTCGTCGCCGCGCTGGTCCTGATCGCCGCCGCTCTCGCCCTCGCCGCCTGCGGCGGCGGCTCCGACAGCTCCTCCTCCTCCTCGGAAAGCGCGTCGGGCTCGACCACGGCGGAAGCCGACGGCGAAAAGTTCCCGCAGATCGACGACTGGCCCTACTTCGGCCGCGACCGCGACAACACCCGCTTCGCCACCCAGGACGAAGTCGACACCGAGAACGTGCACGAACTGGGCGAAGCCTGGCGCACCGGCGTCGGCCCCGACCAGTTCCTGATGGAGGCCTACCCGACGGTGATCGGCAGGACCGTCTACGTCACCACCTCGACCGACGAGGTGCTGGCGATCGATGGCGCGACCGGCAAAACCAAATGGACCTACGCGCCGGAAGTCGACTTCTCGCAGTCGACCGGCGTCGGCGGCTACGGGGTCAGCGTCAACCGCGGCATCGCCCACGAAGACGGCAAACTCTTCCTCCTCACCTTCGACGACCAGCTGCAGGCGCTCAGCGCCAAGACCGGCGAGAAAATCTGGTCCTCCGAGGTCGCCGACCCGGCGACCGGCGCCTACGAGACGATGGCCCCGACCGCCTACGACGGCAAGGTCTACGTCGGCGTCTCCGGCTCCGAGGACGGCGTCCGCGGCTTCGTCGCCGCCTACGACCAGAAGACCGGCAAGAAGCTCTGGCAGTTCTTCACCGTGCCGAAGCAGGGCGAAGGCTGGGTCCCGAAAGGCGGCGGCGGTGGCGGCGTCTACATGCCGCCGACGATCGACCCGGAGACCGACACGATCTACGTCGGCACCGGCAACCCGGCGCCGGTGATCATCGGCGACGAACGCCAGGGCCCGAACCTCTACACCGACTCGATCCTCGCCCTCGACGCCGACACCGGCAAGCTCAAGTGGTACCACCAGGAGGAGGCGCACGACCTCTGGAACTACGACGTCGCCTCTCCGGTCGTCCTCTTCGACGTCGAAATCGACGGCGAGATGCGACGCGGCCTCGCCGAGGCGGGCAAGAACGGCCTGCTCTTCATCCTCGACGCCGAAACCGGGAAGAAGCTCTTCCCATCGGTCCCGTTCGTCAAACGGCACCACACCAAGCCGACGACGAAGCCGACCCTGCAGTGCCCCGGCCCGGTCGGCGGCTCGCAGTACTCGCCGCTCGCCTACAGCCCGGAAACCGAAGCGGTCTACATCTCCGGCGTCGAACTCTGTTACTACCTGATCGTCGAATACGAACAGAAGGCGGGCGGCGAGAAAGCCTTCGGCGGCGACCGCGTCGTCGGCCAGGACGAAGACAAGACCGGCACCTTCACCGCCGTCACCGTCAACGACGGCAAGATCCTCTGGAAGAAGAAGATGCCGACCCCGATGGTCGGCGGCGCCACCGCCTCGGCCGGCGGCCTCGTCTTCACCGGCGACCAGAAAGGCGTCCTCTACGGCATCGACGCGCAGACCGGCAAGACGCTCTACGAAGGCAACCTCGGCCTCGGCTTCGGCTCGGCGCCGGTGATCTACACGATCGACGGCACCGAGTACGTCCTCGCGACGATCGGCGGCAACGCACTTACTGCGTCGGAAGAACTTGGGCCGGTGGGGGCTGAAGTGGTGGCGTTGAAGTTGGGTGGTAGGGCGTTGCAGAGGTAGGGCGAGGGACGGTGGGGGGGATTCGAGGGCGGCGCTAGGGGGTCACCCTCCCGGGCTGGGTTGCTCGCCTGGATCGAATCGCGGCCCGTCCGAGGACGAGCGCCGGTGCGAGCAAGAGGACGCCGCTCCGGGAGGGTGACCCCCTATCCCCGCCAACGGCACGAACAGCGAAGGTCCGGGCAGCCCCCGCTTTCTTTTAGCTTCTTCTCCTTGGGGAGCTTGTGGCGACGCGGGCGAGCCCCGAGTCCTAGGGTCGGCGCCGAGTCTTCGGCGAGTCGGTTGCACTTCTCCCCACCCGTTGCACTTCTCCCCACCCGTTGCACTTGTCCCCGCATACCGGGGACAAACGCAACCGGTGGGGAGAAGTGCAACCGGACAGGGCTGCGCCAGCCATCGAGGTTGCCTTTCGACCCGGATAGCGGGTCGTTCGGCAACCTCAACGATCCGCGGCCAGAGCGGAGCGCGCTCCGAGCCCTCGGCGCTTGCTCGAGACCCCAAACCGGGAAGTAGCTCTCCGCCCCCGTCCCTTGAACGTTTGGCGGAGCCCAATCCGAGAGTGAAGAGCGCCGGGGGGAGACCCCCCGGCGCTCCCCTCGCGCATCAAGGGCGGACGTCCCTCTACGCGCTAACAAGACCCACGTCCCGCGCAGCGCCAAACATCAGGTCTAGCGGCGCAACGTCAGTCAGGGCCCGCAGGTAGGCGACGCCGCGGGCGGCGCAGTACTCGCGCACCGCCGCCGCCTCCTCCGCCCGCCGCGCCACGAAGGCGCGGCGCAGCTCCGGCGTCAGCTCGACCACGAGCCGCTCGCCGGTCTCGGCGTCGAGCAGCTCGGCCGCGCCGTCCGGCAGCTCCGGGGCGGCCGGCTCGACAACGTGGACGAGGGTGGTGGCGTTGGCGCTTGCCGCCAGCTCCACCAGCGCCGGGGCGAGGTCGGCTGGCTCGACCAGGGCGTCGGTGACGAGCACGGCGAGGTCGGCGAAGGGGCTGCCGCGGCGGTGCTCGCGCAAGCTCGCGGTCAGGTCGGTGCGAGTGCCGCGGGGCAAGGCGGCGAGCTCGGCGATCAGCTCGGGGACGACGTGCGGCGCGGTCAGGCGGGCTCCGGCCCAGGCGCCTCCGTCGGCGAGGACGTCGACGGCGATCACGTCGGAGCCGAGCAGGGCTACCGTCCCGAGCAACGCCGCCAGCTCCTGCGCGTAGCGGAACTTGGAGGCAGCCCCCTCCCCCATCGAGGCGCTGCCGTCGACCAGCAGCGCCAAGCTCGACATGGCCCTCCGAGGGCGCCGTCTTGACGACCACCTCGCGCAGCCGCGCGTAGACGTTCCAGTCGATGTTGCGCAGGTCGTCGCCCGGCGTGTAGCGACGGTAGTCGATGAATTCGAGCCCGCGCGAGTGGCCGGCCCCGGCCCGCTGGCCGCCGAAGCCGCGGACGACCGCCTCGACCCCGGCCAGGCTCAGCCGTTCGAGCTGCCGCAGCGCTGCCGCATCGAGCAGCGGCTGCTCTGCGCCCTGCGCGGCGGCAGCTATGGCGCCTCCCGCGGCAGCGACTCGAGCGCCTCGGCGATGATCTCGTCGGGACCGACGCCCTGCCGCTCGGCGTCGATCGTCAGCACCAGACGATGCCGCAGCGCCGAGTGCGCCACCGCCCGCACGTCCTCGACCGCGAGGTTGGGACGGCCGTCGATCAGCGCCGCGACGCGGCCGGCGAGGACCATCGCCTGGATCCCGCGCGGGCTCGGCCCGAGGCGGACGAAGCGGCGCAGTTGCTCGGAGGCGCCCTGCTGCTCGGGATGGAGCGAGAGGACGAGCCGGGTGGCGTAGTCGACGACGTGCTCGGCGGCCGGCACCTGGCGGACCAGCGCCCGCATCCGCGCCACCGTCTCGGCGTCGGCGACGGCGGCCACCGGCTCGGGCGCCACCGCGTCCTCCCCGGTCGTCCGCACGACCATCGCGTTCAGCTCCTCCGCGGGCGGGAAATCGAAGTTCAGCTTGAGGAAGAAGCGGTCGAGCTCGGCCTCGGGCAGCGGGTAGGTCCCGTACATCTCGACCGGGTTCTGAGTGGCGATGACGAAGAACGGGTCGGGCAGAGCACGGGTCGTGTTGGCGGTCGTCACCGTCCGCTCCTGCATCGCCTCCAGCAGCGCGCTCTGGGTGCGCGGGGCGGCGCGGTTGATCTCGTCGGCGAGGACGACGTTGGCGAAGACCGGCCCCGGTTCAAAGCGCAGCTGCGAGTCACCACCGGCGCTCTGCAGCAGCACGGTGGTGCCGGTGATGTCGGCGGGCATCAGGTCCGGGGTGAACTGGATTCGCTTCGGTTCGAGGTCGAGGGCGGCGGCAAGCGCCCGCGCCATCGTCGTCTTGCCGAGCCCGGGAACACCCTCGAGCAGCGCATGACCGCCACAGGCGAGGCAGGTCAACGCCCCGCGCACGGCCTCCTCCTGGCCGACGACGGTGCGCGCCACCGCCGCCTCGATCTCACGCGCGAGGCGCTGGAACTCCTCCGGCGCCAGCGGCTCAGGCTCGGCGCGATGCAGCGGAGCTACGGGATCGACGGCCACGTATAAACCCTATTCCCCCTGCGACCCCGTCTCACGCGCGCGAGCTGTTCCTTATGTCGGGATGGCCGACATAAGGAACAGCTCAACGGGGGAGGGCGAAGACGAAGAGTCGGGGGCGGCCGGTGGGAACGGTGCCGCGGGCCTGGACGAGCGAGCCGCCGGCGGCGATCGCCAGGTACTCGACGCCGTCGACTTCGTAGGCGATCGGCGCCGACCCGACCCGCAGGCCGAGGCGGTAGCGCCAAAGCTCGGTGCCGTCGGCGCTGTCGAGCGCCCGCAGCCAACCGTCGTCTTCGCCGAGGAAAACGAGGCCGCCAGCGGTCGCCAGGGCGCCGCCGTTGGCCGGCGCCGGCAGCTGCCGCTGCCAGTGCACGACGCCGCTGCGCGGGTCGAACGCCGCCACCGTCCCGGTCGCCGGGCCGACCTGTTGGACGGTGCCGCCGAGGTCGTCCTCGCCGGCGAGGATCCCGTCGGCCCGCGGCGCCAGCCGGTAGCGCATGCACATCTCGTTCCCCGGCTGGTAAACGAGTCCATCCCGCGGGCTGTAGGCGGGCGGGCCGTACTCGAGGCCGCCGTAGATCCCCGGGCAGACGACGACGCCCGCGCGCGTCGGCCGCCGGTGCGGACGCGAGTAGCGGGTGAGGTACGGGGTGCGGGCGATGGACTTGCCGCTGACGGCATCGAAGACGGCGTAGAAGCCGGCCTTGCTGGCGGCGCCGACGGCCGCTTCCTCGCCGTTGCCGGCGCCGTCTTCGTCGCCGAAGATCAGCGGCGACTGGACGGTGTCGTAGTCCCACGAGTCTTCGCAGACCAGCGTCCGGCTCCAGAGCACCTCGCCGCTGGCCCCGTCGAGGGCGACGACGGCGTTCGCCATCGGGTTGCAGCCGCGGCGGTCGGAGTTGTCGAAGCCGGGCGAGGGGTTGCCGGTGGAGACGTAGACGGTGCCCGATTGCGGGTCGATCGTCGGCGGCATCCAGACGTTGCCGCCGCCCGAGCCGGGCCCGCGCCGCCAGCCTGAGCGGCGCGGCGGCACCATGTGGGTGCGCCAGAGCGGCTTCCCGTCGCCTGCGCGGTAGGCGGCGACGAAGCCGCGTAGCCCTGCCGCACCGGCCGGCCCACCGACGACGATCTCGCCCTGCCAGAAGGTCCCGGGCGAGTTCATCGCGTTGCCGATCGCCGGATTGGCGATCGGCCGTTCCCAGAGCGCTTTGCCGGTCTCAGCGTCGAGCGCGATCAGCCGTGCATCGCCACTGACGACATAGATCCGCCCGTCGCCGTAGGTGACGCCGCGGCTGACCGGGGTCGGCGGTCGCACACCCGGCGCGGCGAGCAGGTCGACCGCCGGCGTGTAGGACCAGAGCTCCTTGCCAGTGGCCGCGTCGACCGCGAGGACCTTGTCGGTGCCGGTGTCGTAGTACATCGTCCCGTCGACGACGATCGGAAAGGTCTCCCAGCCGATCTGCTGGCGCGGGCCCGGCAGGCTCCAGGCGAGCCGCAAGCGGTCGACGTTGGCGCGGTCGATCTGGTCGAGGCGGGCGAAGTGGCCGTTGCCGGCGTCGTTGCCCCAGCGCGGCCAGTCGACGCTCGAGTGGCCAGCGCCGGCGCCTTCGGCGTCGTCGGGGCCTTCGCCCGTGTCCCCTCCACCGCCGCAGCCGCCGCCAAGCAACGCGGCGAGGACTGCCGCCGCGAGGACGGTACGGGAGAGCGACATCGACTCAGGCTAACCGCGGCCTGCCGCGACTAGCCGTGCTAGCTCTGGTGTTGGAACTCGACCTGGTAGCGCGATGCGCCGGCTTCAAGCGTGCCACTGAGACTGCCACCTTTCTGGCGCGCTTCGAAGTTGCCGAGGATGCGACCAGTGGGACTGCCTTCGTGCACCTTCGCCACCCGCAGGTTCCCGCGGTAAGCGAGGCTGCTGAGGAAGTAGGTCCGCTTGGTCTGCCCGGTGTTGAGGCTGACGGTCGCGGTCGGCGTGCCGCCGCCGGCAACTTCCATGCTGCCTTCGCTGAGCGTCGTCCCGATCGTCCCGAGACCCTGGGCGACGCCGATCACCGGCGCCAGGATTCCCGCTTCCTCGGTTGGGTCCGGCGCGGCGTTGGTCAGCTCGTAAGAGCCTTCCCAGGCGGACGGGTCGGGTCCCCAGCCGCCGGGGGTCGGTTCCGAGTCGTGTTCGGTGATCTGCTTCGCCGGCTTCAGGCGAGCGGCCAGAGCCGACTCGTCGTCCAGCCGCTTGAAGGCGACCTGGTAGGTGCCGCCGTGGAATTCGAGTTCGCCCCGAAGGCTCTCCGGGTCGGTCGGCTCGAAGAGGCTCAGCTTGCCGACCTTGAGCGTTTCGCCGAGGTGGCCGTTGAGGCCCTGGTTGCGCACCAGGGCGCTGACACCGTCTTTGGTCGAGCGGAAGGGATAGAGCGCGAAGAGCGCCGTTTCGGTCTGGCCGAGCGAGTTGTACTCGTAGAAGGCGGCGGCCCCGGCGAGGAACTTGGGCGAGGAGGTCTCCGGGAATTCGATCTTCATCTCGCCGCTGCGTAGGTTCGCGCCACGGCCGACTTCGGTCAGTTCGAAACGCCCTTCGAAAGGGACCGCCTTGCCGAACGGCACGTAGACATTCGGCTGCGGGTAGCCGTTGATGCTGCCGGTGGTCGCGCCGGCGACGCCGCTCGCGGCGAGGGCGCCAAGCAGCGCCAAAGCCGCGACGAGCTTCACATGGCGCATCACGATTCGACCTCCGGAGCCTCGGCGCAGGTCTCGAGCCCGGCAGCCGCGGCGACTTTGCCGACACGAAGCTTCTCGAGCTCTTTCGAGAGTTCGCGCACCTCGTCAGGATTGCGACTGCGGGCGGCGTTCGCCATTTCGTTTAGCACGGCGAGCGAGCTGTCCAGGGCTTCGGCGTATTCGGTGATGCCGGCCGATCCGTCCAGTCCAGCGACTTCGGTCTGCAGCCCTTCGACGGTCGCTTCGGTCTGTTCCAGATATTCGACCACCGCCTGTTCGTTGTCGGGAATCGACAGCGCGGCGATCTTCTGGTTGGCCTTGGCGCAGGCCGCGTCCGCCGCGGCCGCGACATCGCCGCCGCCAGAGCCGGAATCACCAGAGCCAGAGGAACTGTCACCACCCCCGCCGCAACCGGCCGCGAGCGGGAGGAGCGCGATCGCGGCCGCTATCGCGGCGAGGGACTTCATCCCAGGCTCAGCCGCCGCCGACGATTTTCTGCACGACGTAGGAGGCGACGTCTTCGATTTCTTCTTCGCTCAGCGTGCCTTGGAACGGGGGCATCCCGCCGCCGCCGTTGGTCACCTGTTCGATCGCGCCGGATTCGGTTTTTGCTTTCGGCTGGGTGGTCAGGTCGGGACCGCCGTTGCCGCCTTTGCCGTCCGCGCCGTGGCAGATCGAGCAGTTGTTGGCGAAGACTTCAGCTCCGGCGCCGGGGTCGCCAGCGGCACCGGTTTCGGCGCCTTCTTCCGGTTCTTTGCCGCCGCCTTCGCCTTTGGGTTCTTCTTCTTTCGAGCCTTCTTCCGGCGTCGCTTCTTCTTCGCCGCCTTCGGCCTCTTTGTGCTCGGTGCCTTCGCCTTTCCCGGTGCCGCTCAGCTCTTCCATCGTGCCGCTGAGCGAGAACACCCAGAAGTTTTCGCCGTGCGGGGTCGCCGCCAGCGAGTTGCCGCCGGAGTAGATGGCGATTTTCTCTTCGCCTTCGTCTTCGAACGGCGTCACCGTCGTGTTGGCGCCGGCGCCGGTCTGGAAGTGCCAGAGCAGGTCGCCGGATTCGGCGTCGTAGGCCTGCAGTTCGCCGTTGTTCTGGCCGACGAAGACCAGGCCGCCGGCGGTCGAGACGGCGCCCGAGTAGCAGGATTCCTCGAACGATTTCTGCCAGGCGATTTTGCCGGTGCTGAGGTCATAGGCAGTGAGGAAACCGGGCGAGTTGAACCCGTTGGTGATGAACCCAGCCGTCCCGGTGAACTGTTCGCCCGCTTTGTATTCGGCTTTCTCCGGCGTGATCCCGAGGGTGCCGCTCTGCGAGCAGACGAAGTACATGTTCCGTTCCGGGTCGAAGCTCGACGGCGGCCAGTTGTCACCGCCCACCGCGTCAGGGGCGGAGACGTAGACTTCTTTCGGGTTGTGGTTCCAGGGGGTGAAGATCGGAACCGCCTCTAGTTTCGTGCTCGGATCTTCGAGGCCGGCTTCCGTTTCTTTCATCATCTCTGGCGTCGGCTTCAGCGGGCTGAACGGCGGCAGCTCGGTGTAGGGCTGCGTTTTCGCCGTTTTTTCCGCCGGGTCCTGCGGGACCGGTTTCTCGTTGATCGGGAAGATCGGTTTGCCGGTTTCGCGATCGAGGATGTAGAGCATCCCGGTCTTCGACGGCTGGGCGATACCCTCGCGCTCTTCGCCTTCCATTTCGCCTTCGACGAAGACGGTCGGGCTCGGCGAGTCGAGGTCCCAGATGTCGTGGTGGACCTGCTGGTAGTGCCATTTGTATTTGCCGGTCGTAGCGTCGATGGCGACGATCGAGGC
Organism: uncultured Actinomycetes bacterium; assembly: GCA_963729055.1. Classification (GTDB taxonomy): domain Bacteria; phylum Actinomycetota; class Thermoleophilia; order Solirubrobacterales; family 70-9; genus VAYN01. Next base: position 1,229,598 of record CAVSMQ010000010.1, read on the forward strand.
GGCGAAGAGGTTGTCCCCGGCGCGTTCGCCGCCGTAGTAGTCCGGCGCGGCGTTCGAGGTCGAGAAATAGACCATGTTCAGTTCCGGGTCGACGGTCGGCGTGTTCCAGATGCCAGCGCCGCCGCGTTTCCAGGAGTCGTTGTTCTGCGGCCAGGTCTCGTGGCCGGTTTCGCCCGGGCCAGGGATCGTGTAGAAGCGCCATTTGATCTTGCCGGTCTTCGCGTCGAGCGCAGTCAGCCGGCCACGGATGCCGTACTCGCCGCCGGAACCGCCGACGTAGACGGTGTCGTCGTAGTAGAGCGGCGCCGAAGTGATCGAGTAGCCGCTGCCCGGCTCGACGATCGGGGTCGCCCATTTGACTTTGCCGGTCATCTGGTCGAGGGCGACCTGTTCGCCGTTCAGCTGCGAGACGAAGACCAGGCCGTCGCCGAGCGCGACGCCGCGGTTGTCCCAACCGCAACAGATCACGCTGCCGAGCGGTTCGGGTGGCAGTTTCGGCTTGTATTCCCAGAGGACTTCGCCGTTGCCGGCATCGATCGCGTAGATGTTGTCGGCGCCGTCGGAGATGTAGATCGTGCCTTCGTACTCGAGCGCCTGTCCCTCGGCCGAGAACTTCGCCGCGGTAGCTTCCTGGCCGATTTTCGTCATCCAGTCGCCTTTCAGTTCGGCGACGTTTTCGGTGTTGATTTCGTCCAGGGTCGAGAAGCGGTGGTTGGCGGTGCTGCCGCCGTTGGTGATCCAGTTGTCGCCCGGTTCTTCGGAGAGCTCATCGGAGGTGAAGGCCGGTGCTTCGACGATTTCGCCGGAGGCGGATTCTTCTTCTTCGCCCCCTTCGGCTTCTTCACCGCCGCCGCTTTCAGCGGGGCTGGTGACGGCGCTAACCGTCGTCGTCTTCTCATGGCCGGTGAAGTGGCCGAGGAAGTATCCGGCGAGAAAGGCGACGATGACGCCTATCCCGACGGCTCCAAGCGCAATCGCTGACCAGACAGTTACCGAGAATCCTGCGCCGTCTTTTTTCACCAGCTCGTCCTTCCTTTTTCACCCAGTGAACTTCAGTCTCACCACCGGCACCGAGTCTATAAAACCGCCCAAACCGGCGTAGAATTTTGGCGTGGGCGAGATCGGAGAAACCACGGGAGACACGCCAGCGCAGGTACCCGATCTGCGCTCTCTCACGCGCGAGACCGTGCGGGCGCAGATCGCCGAGACCGCTTGGAGCGTCTTCGCCGAGCGCGGCTTCGACGACGTCACCGTCAACGAGGTCGCCGAGGCGACCGGGATCTCGCGGGCCAGCTTCTTCCGCTACTTCTCCTCGAAGGAGGAGGCGGTCTTCGTCGCGCTGGAGGCGATGGGCGCCGAAATCGCCACCGCGCTGGAAGAGCGGCCGGCGCAGGAGGGCACCTGGGAGGCGCTGCGCCGCGCCCTCGACGCGGCGATGCCCAACTACGCGAGCAACCCCGCTCGCGCGCTGGCCCGCCTCAACCTGACCCGCGAAACCCCCTCGCTGCGCGCCCACCAGCTCGAGCGGCAGGCGCAGTGGCGCAGCCTGATCGGGCCGGCGCTGGCGATCCGCACCGGCGGCGATCCCGACGACGTGCAGATCGAAGCGGTGGTCGGCGCGGCGCTGGCAGCGCTCGACGCGGCGACCGAGAAATGGGCGCTCTCGGGCGGCAAGCTCGACCTCACGGAGCTGATCGACGAAGCCTTCGAGGCGATCGCCGAGCTCGAATAGCCCCGGCGCCAGGCCCGGCGCCGCTAGACCAGCTCGCGGATCGCGGCGAGGGTGCGCTCGATCGCGGCGGCCTCGATGTCGAGGTGGGTGACGGCGCGAACCCGGTCGCCGAAGGCGCTGAGCTCGATCCGGCGCGCGGCCAGACCACCCACCAGCGCCGCCGGGTCGGGGACCTCGAAGATGACGATGTTGGTCTCGACTGTGGCGGGGTCGATCGTGACCCCGTCGATCGCCGCCAGACCCTCGGCCAGGGCGTGGGCGTTGGCGTGGTCCGCGGCCAGGCGCTCGACGTTGTGCTCGAGCGCGAAGAGCGCCCCCGCGGCGACGATCCCGGCCTGGCGCATCGCGCCGCCGTACATCTGCTTGTAGCGCCAGGCCTCCTCGATCGTCTCGCGCGAGCCGGCGAGGCAGGCCCCGACCGGGGCGCCGAGGCCCTTCGAGAAGTCGATCCAAGCGGTGTCGAAGCCGCCGGCGTACTCGGCCGCACTGACGCCCGAGGCGACCACCGCGTTGAGCAGGCGGGCGCCGTCGAGGTGGGCGCGGAGACCGTTCTCGCGGGCAACGGCGAGCACCGCCTCGATCTCCGCCAAGGGCCAGATCCGGCCGCCACCCATGTTGGTCGTCTGCTCGACGCAGACCAGCCGGGAGCGCGGCTGGTGGCGGTCGGCGGGGTCGCGCAGGGCCGCCGCCAGCGTGCCGGCGCTGAACATCCCACCCTCGCCGTCGAGCTCGAACAGCTGCGCCCCGGCCAGCGCCGCGGCGCCACCGGCCTCAGCGATCACCGGGTGGGAGTCGCGGTGCAGATAGACCTCGTCGCCGAGCGGACGAGCGTGGAGCCGGATCGCGATCTGGTTGCACATCGTCCCCGAGGGCAGGAACAACGCCGCCTCCTGGCCGAGCAGCTCGGCGACCCGCTCCTGTAGCGCGTTGACGGTCGGGTCGAGCCCGCGCTGCTCATCACCGACCTCGGCCGCCGCCATCGCTTGCCGCATCGCCGCCGAGGGCAGCGTCTGCGTATCCGAGTAGAGGTTGACCGGCGCCTGGCTCACCGCTCGCAGGCTAACGAGTGGTCGAGTCCGGCATTGACCGCCGTATCGGTGGGAAAAGCAGGACTCGGCGACCGCTTGCACGCGCTTCCCAGGCCGTCCAGCCGGCGATGATCCCGCCGGCGTAGATCCAGCCGAGGAATATGTCGAAGACGTAGTGCTCGCCGCAGGCGACCAGGGTCAGGCCCATCGCCAGCGGATAGAGGAGGAGCAGCGGCCGCAACCAGCGCTGCCGCACCCGCGGCCAGATCGAGAGCGCGACCAGCATCGTGAAGCCGGCGTGCAGCGAGGGCACGGCGGCGACCACGTTGACCGAGGCCTGCCCCTCGGAGAAGAGGCCGGCGGTGCCGACGCCGAGGATGTCCCAGCCCTTGCCGGTGGTCCGCTGGACCGCTCCCAGCAGGCCTTCCTGCGAGGCAAGCCAGGGCGGCGCCGCCGGGAAGAGGATGTAGGTGGCAAGGCCGGTCAGGGCGAGGGTGATGAGCCGGCGCCGGTAGCGCAGGAAGTCGAGCCGGTCGCGCGCCCAGAACCAGCCGGCGAGCGCGAAGGGGGTGATGAAGTAGGAGGTGTAGGTGAGCGTGAAGCCGACGTTCCAGGCGGTCAGCGCCTGCGGGTCGTACATGTGGGCCTGCAGCCATTCGGTCGGCGTCTCGCCGCCAAACACCGCTTTGTCGAAGTCGATCATCGGCATGAAGTGGGTGCCGATTCCGAACGTGTCGGCGGCGCCGCGGGTGAAGTCGTAGGCGACGAGGACGAGGACCATCGGCAACCAGTCGAGCACCAGCAGCGCGATCTGGCGCGGATGGCGGCCGATCGAGGCGCAGGCGAGGGCGCCAACGGTCCAGAGGATCACCAGCTCGCGCTGGACTGGGATCCCGTACTCGGCGCTCCAGACGATCAGGCCGACGAAGTAGAGGAAGACCGCCGCCCGCCGCACCGCCAGCCAGTGCTGGAAGCGGAAGTCGCTCGCCTGCTTGGCCGGGGCGACCGCGCTGTATTCAGCCGTGCTCACCCCCACATCTTTACGCGACGGTCACACGAAGCGCAGGCAGAAGGGTTAAGGCGACTGGGCGGGGACGCAATGCCAGGACTCAGGGTATGGCGGGGCGATCGCCCTCACGAGCCAGCCGAGGCAGCTAGCTGTTCCTTTTGCCGGCTATCCCGACATAAGGAACAGCCCCAGCGAACTTCGCCAACCCTTGGGCCCTAGCCAGCTTCAAGCATGCGTGTCGATGGGGCGGTGTCGGTGCCCCTCTGAAAACACTCAAGCGAGCGGAGCGAGCGTTTTCAGAGGGGCACCGACACCGCCCCACCGCCCCCGCCACCACACCAACCTAACCCTCGGCAATTCCGGCGCTGGCGAGCTCGGCGTCGTCGCGGGCGGCGCGTTCCAGATCGGCGTTCGGTGGTCCCTCTCCCCCGCGCGGCGCGAGCACCAAGGCGACCAGCGCCGCGACGACGCAGATGGCGGTGCCAATCCAGAGCGCCAGCGTGTAGCCCGCGACGCTCGGGAAGGCAGCGCCGTCGGCCTCGTGGGCGGCCAGCACCGAAGCGACCAGGGCGCTGCCGACCGAGAAGCCGATCGAGCGGACCACTTGGTAGAAGCCCATCGCGCTGCCAACCTCACGGGCCGGAACCGAGCGGGCGATCAGGCCGGGGATCGCGGCGAAGGTGAAGCCGAAGCCGACCCCGAGCAGGCCCATCGCCGCGAACGCCTGCCAGAGGGCGCCGTGGACGAGGGCAAAGAAGGCGCCGGCGACAGCGATCGCCAGTGAGCCGCTCGCCAGCACCGCCGGGGTGCCGATCCGCCGCGCCATCGGCCCGACCAGCCGGCTCGCCGCCAAGCTGAAGATCGAGAACGGGACCAGGCAGAGGCCGGCGACCAAGGTCGAGGCGTTAAAGCCGAATCCCACCTGCGACGGGGTCTGCACGAACTCGGTGACAACGGTGAGGAACATGTAGAGGGCGGTGCCGAGCAGCAGCGCGGCGAAGTCGGCGCCGAGCACGGCCCGGTGGCGGAGCTGGCGCAGGTCGACAAGCGGGCTCGCCAGCCGCAACTGCAGCCGCACCCAGGCGCCGAGGACGACAGCGGCGACCGCGAAACAGCCCAACACCGCCGGCGAGAGCCAGCCCCACTGCGCGCCCTGGCCGACGCCGATCAGCAGCGCCACGACCCCGAGCCCGCCGACCAGCGCCCCCGGCACGTCGAGCGGCACCGTGGCGGTGCTGCGGCTGCGGGGGATCGCGAGGAAGACAGCGGCGAAGGCCGCGGCGCTGAGCACGGCGCCGAAGTAGAAGGCGACATGGACGTCGAAGCGCTCGGCGATCAGGCCGCTGATCGGGTAGCCGGCGCCGACCCCGGTGGCGCCACTGACCGAGAGCAGCCCGATCGCCGCCGGCACCCGCTCGGCCGGCAGGTGGTCACGCGCCGCCGCCATCGCGATCGGCGCCAGCCCGAGGCCGATGCCCTGCAGGACGCGGCCGACGATCAGCAGCGGCAGCGAGTCGGCGGCGCCGGCGACGATGCCGCCGGCGGTGACCACGACGAGGGTGCCGAGGATCGCTTTGCGGCGGTGCGGGCCATCGCCGAGGCGGCCCAGCACCGGCGCCGCCACCGCTCCCGCCAGCAGTGCCGCGGTCAGCGACCACTGGGCACTCGAGAGCGAAACCGAGAGCGATGCGGCGACCGAGGGCAGGAGCGGCGCGCCGAGGCTGCTGATGATCGAGACGACCAGCGTCACCCCAACCAGGACCGGCAGGAAGGCGCGCCCGGCGGTGCCGGGCGGGGTCAATCGGAGCGGCGCGGCGACGGTCACCTCCCCACCCTAGATACGGCGTCTCAGAAGCCTTAGGTTGCTGGTGATGGACAACGAGGGGATGAGGGTGATGCTGCTACCCGCGGCGCGGCGCGACCGCGCCGACTTCGTCGCCGCGATGCGGGCCAGCGGCGACCTCCACCGGCCCTGGATCTCGCCGCCCCTCGATGACGACGCCTTCGATGCGGTCCTCGCCCGGGCCCGCGGCGAAAGCTTCGAGTTCCTCCTGATCCGGCGCCGCTCCGACGCCGCGATCGCCGGCTACTTCGACGTCAGTCAGATCATCCGCGGTCCCCTGCAGAGCGCCTTCCTCGGCTACGGCGGGGTCGCCGCCCTGAGCGGCCAGGGGTACATGAGCGAAGGCCTGCGGCTACTACTGCGCTACGCCTTCCTCGAGCTGCGGTTGCACCGGCTCGAGGCCAACATCCAGCCAGGCAACGAACGCTCGCTGGCCTTGGTCCGCCGCGCCGGCTTCGGCCGCGAGGGCTTCTCCGAGCGCTACCTGAAGATCGGCGGCCAGTGGCGCGACCACGAGCGCTGGGCAATCCGGGTCGAGCAGTGGCAGGACAACTGCAAGCGCGAGGGGTACGCTCCCAGCCAGTGGAGCAGCGAGTCAGCCTGATCACCCTCGGCGTCGCCGACGTCGCCGCCGCCCGCAGCTTCTACGAGCAGCTCGGCTGGCAGGGCAAGGAAGTCGAGGAAACCGTCTTCTTCCAGGCCGGCGGCCTCGGCTTCGTCCTCTGGAGCCGCGAGAAGCTGTCCGCCGACAGCGGCTTCGACCAGGACCCCGGCAGCGACGGCTTCGGCGGCGTCTCCCTCGCCCACAACGTCCGCTCGCGCGAGGAGGTCGACGCAATCGCCGCCGCCGCCGAGGCGGCCGGCGCGACGATCACCAAACCGCCCGGCGAGACCTTCTACGGCGGCTACGCGGCTTGTTTCACCGACCTGGATGGTCATGTGTGGGAGGTCGCGCATAACCCTGGATTCACGATTGAGGAGGACGGGGCGTTGAGGTTGCCGTTCTAGGGGTTCTAGGGACGGTGGGGGGGATTCGAGGGCGGCGCTAGGGGGTCACCCTCCCGGGCTGGGTTGCTCGCCTGGATCGAATCGCGGCCCGTCCGACGGAGAGCGCCGGTGCGAGCAAGAGGACGCCGCTCCGGGAGGGTGACCCCCTATCCCCGCCAACGGAGCGAGCCCCGAAGGTCCGGGCAGCCCCCGCTTTCTTTTAGCTTCTTCTCCTTGGGGAGCTTGTGGCGACGCGGGCGAGCCCCGAGTCCTAGGGTCGGCGCCGAGTCTTCGGCGAGTCGGTTGCACTTCTCCCCACCCGTTGCACTTCTCCCCACCCGTTGCACTTGTCCCCGGTATGCGGGGACAAACGCAACCGGTGGGGAGAAGTGCAACCGGACAGGGCTGCGCCAGCCATCGAGGTTGCCTTTCGACCCGGATAGCGGGTCGTTCGGCAACCTCAACGATCCGCGGCCAGAGCGGAGCGCGCTCCGAGTCTTCGGCGCTTGCTCGAGACCCCAAACCGGGAGGTGGCTCTCCGTCCCTTGAACGTTTGGCGGCGCCCAATCCGAGAGTGAAGAGCGACGGGGGGTCTCCCCCCGGTAGCGGCGTCCTCTTGCTCGCACCGGCGCTCTCCCTAGGACTGCCTGCGGCGATTCTGGCGAGCAACCAGCCCGGGGGGAGACCCCCCGGCGCTCCCCTCGCGCATCAAGGGCCGCCCTAGTCCGGCGCAAACTTGCCGCTGAACCCCGGATGCACCCCTTTCCCAATCGCCTGCTCCTCCACAACCTTCCCCAGCAACTCGACCAACCTCCCCCGCTCCCCCTCGCTCAGTCCCGCGGTCAGCTCCTCCTCATGCTCCCTCGCGACCTCCCTCCCCCGGGCCAACATCTCGCGCCCGGCCGCGGTCAGGTAGAGGGCGCGGACGCGGCGGTCGCGGGGGTCGGCGCGGCGCTCGATCAGACCGCGCTGCTCGAGTTCATCGACGAACCCGACCATCCGGCTCGGCGGGGCCTGGACCGCCTTGGCGATCTCCTGCTGGGAGCGCCCTTCGGCGGCATCGACCAGGTTGAGGACCCGGAACAGCGGCGGCTGCAGGTCGACCTCGGCCAGCCGCGCGGCGAAGCGGTCTGAGGCGTGAATCCCAACCTGGGAGAGGAGGAAGGCGAGGTTCTGCGGCGCCTTGTCACCGGCCAGTGCCGGCGCCTCGCCATCGCCCGCCGCCCCCTCCGCGGCCGACTGAGCACGTTTCGAGAAGACATCCCCCGGCGCGGATCCTAGATTCGGCTCTGCGCCTTTGCCTTTCCCGCTGGTTCCGTCGCTCATCTGAGACTGAGTCTATCCGACATTTATGATACGAATCATTTCAGAATTTAATCTCTCACAAGATGAGCTAAGTGTCCAAATGCGTCTTGGAGAACCGTCGTCCGAGAGAACCGTCCGCTATCGCCTGGAGGAAGTTGAATGACCCGCACTCTCGCCCGAATCGCCGACATCGCCTACCGCCGCCGCGGCCGGATGGTCGTCGGCTGGATCGTCGCGACGATCGTCCTGATCGGCCTCGGTACCAACCTTGCCGGCGAGTACAACGCCGACTACGACACCCCCGGCTCGGAGTCGAAGGCGGCAAGCGACCTCACTGAACGCGAATTCGACGGCTACTCCGGACAGGAAATCAACGTCGTCTGGAAGGACCCGGACGGCGCCGACTCGAGCCGCGGCCAAAGCAGCAGATGAACGCCTTCTTCGCCGAAGCCGAAGAGATCGAGCACGTCGGCAAGCCGGCGCCGATCCGCGTCTCCGAAGACGGCGAGATCGGATCGACGACGCTGCCGCTCAACGTGCCCGGCTGGGAAGTCAAGAAGGAGCAGGGCGAAGAGCTGATCGACGCGGCGGAAGCAAACAGCGGCGACGGCCTCGAGATCAAGCTCGGCGGCGAACCGATCTACGCCGCGCAGGAACAGACCAGCCCCGAGGGGATCGGCTTCCTCGCCGCGGCGATCGTCCTCCTGATCGCCTTCGGCTCGCTGGTCGCCGCCGGTCTGCCGCTGGTGATCGCCCTGTTCGGGCGTCGGGATCTCCTCCGGCGGGTTGATCGTCCTGCTGGCCAACATCATCGACGTCCCCAACTGGACGACCGCGGTCTCGGGCCTGATCGGAATCGGCGTCGGGATCGACTACGCGCTGCTCGTCATCACCCGCTTCCGCGCCTCGCTGAAGGCCGGCAACGACCGCCACGACGCGGTCGTCGAGGCGGTCACCACCGCCGGCCGCAGCGTGATCATCGCCGGCTCGACCGTCGTCATCGCCGTCCTCGGCCTCTTCCTCACCGGGCTGCCGTACATGTACGGGGTGGCGATCTCGGCCTCGCTGGCGGTGCTGGTGGTGATGCTCGCCTCGATCACCCTGCTGCCGGCGATCCTCGCCTTCCTCGGCCCGCGGGTCGACAAACTGCGGATCCCGTTCCTCGGCCGCCGCCTCGACAAGGTCGAAGGCGCGAGCGACTCGCCCGCCGCCCGCTGGAGCCACGCGGTGCAGCGCCGGCCCTGGCTGGCGGCGATCGCCGCCACCGCGATCCTGCTCGCCCTGGCGGCGCCAGCGCTCGGCATGCGGCTCGGCTTCCCCGACGCCGGCAACGACAAGCCGGGAACGATGACCCGCGAGGCCTACGACCTGATCAGCGATGGCTTCGGCCCCGGCGCCAACGGCCCGCTGGTGATCGCCGCCGAGCTGCCGACCGACGGCGGCGAAGCAGGCGATCGATCAGCTGGCGAGCGACATCCGCGCCGACAATGGCGTCGCCTTCGTTCCGCCGCCCCGCTTCAACTCGGGCGACAGCGCGGCGATCGTCACCGTCATCCCGACCACCTCGCCGCAGGACGAGGCGACCACCGACCTGGTCCACCGGCTGCGCGACGACATCATCCCCGGGGCGATCGCCGACACCGGGGTGCGGGCCGAGGTCGGCGGCGTCAACGCCGCCCTCGAGGACCAGAGCGAATTCATCACCGACCGCATCCCGATCTTCATCATCGGCGTCCTCGGGCTCTCGTTCCTGCTGCTCCTGGTCGCCTTCCACTCGCCGCTGATCTCGCTCAAGGCGGGAATCATGAACCTGCTCTCGGTCTGCGCCGCCTACGGCGTGATGACCCTGGTCGCGCAGGGCGGCGCCGTCGGCAAGCTGATCGGCATCGACCACGAAGTGCCGATCGCGCCGTTCATGCCGGTGATGATGTTCGCGATCCTCTTCGGGCTCTCGATGGACTACGAGGTCTTCCTCGTCTCGCGGATCCGCGAGGAGTACCTGAAGGACGGCAATACCAGCCGCGCGGTCGCCGACGGCCTCGCCAAGACCGCCCGGGTGATCACCGCGGCGGCGGCGATCATGGTCGTCGTCTTCCTCGCCTTCGTCGCCTCGCCCGAAGTCTTCCTCAAGCTCTTCGGGATCGGGCTCGCGGTGGCGATCTTCCTCGACGCGACGCTGGTCCGGCTGGTCCTGGTGCCGGCGGTGATGCAGCTGCTCGGGAAGTGGAACTGGTGGATCCCGAACTGGCTGGAGCGGATCCTGCCGCGGATCGACGTCGAGGCGGGTGCGAAGGAGCCGCTGACCGAAGGATCGCGATAGTTGCCCAATCGGCGGCTTATCATGCCGCGATCTGGGGTAGCGCGCCAAAGTCTCGCCTGCTGGAGCGGGAGCAGGACCTCGCCGCGGTCGTCACCGCGCTCGATGATGCGCGCCGTGGCGACCGCGGCGGCACGCTGCTGATCGAGGGCCCGGCCGGGGTCGGCAAGACGGCGCTGCTCGGCGAGCTCGAGCGGCGCGCCGAGGGCGAGGGCTACCGGGTGCTGCGGGCGCGCGGCTCGGAGATGGAGCGGGACTTCGGCTTACGGCCTCGTCCGCCAGCTGTTCGGGCCGCTGCTGCGCTCGCTCGATCAGCGAGGACCGGGCGAAGCTCTTCGCCGGGCCGGCCGGGCTGGCCGCGGCGATCTTCGGCCTCGGCGGCGGCACGCTCGAGGTCGGCGCCGCCGAGAGCTCGCTCTACGGGCTCTTCTGGATGCTCGCCGGCCTGGTCGAGAGCGGACCGCTGGTGCTGGCGATCGACGACGCGCACTGGAGCGACAGCGCCTCGCTGCGCTTCGTCCGCTACCTCGGCCAGCGACTCGACGGGCTGCCGGTCCTGCTCGCGCTGGCGGCGCGGCCGAACGAGCCCGGCGTCCAGGCCGAGCTGCTGCGCGGGCTCGCCGCCGAGCTCGAGGTCCCGACCGTGCGGCCGGCGCCGCTGAGCGAGGCCGGCACCGCGGCGATCGTCCGCGAGCGCCTCGGCGACGCCGCCGGCGGCGAGGTCGAGGCCGCCTGCCACGAGGCGACCGGCGGCAACCCGTTCCTGATCGAGGAGCTGCTGGTCGAGCTCGCCGCCGAGGAGCGGGACGCCGCGCCCTCGGTCGACGAGATCGCCGCGATGGGCCCGGAGCGGATCGCCGCCAGCGTCACCGAACGCGCCGCCCGCCTCGACCCGCTCGGCGCCGACGTCGTCCGCGCCGCCGCCGTCCTCGGCGACGCCGCCGACCTGCGGGCGCTGGCGGCGCTGGTCGAGGCCGACCGCGAGCGCACCGCGCGGATCGTCGACGGGCTCGCCGCCGCCTCGATCCTCGCCGCCGGCCTCGGCCACCGCTTCATCCACCCGCTGGTGCGGGCCGCGGTCTACGAGGAGATCCCCGCCGCCAGCCGCGCCAACCTGCACGCCCGCGCCGCCACCGCTGCTGAACCGGCACGGCGCCGACGCCGAGGCGGTCGCCGCCCACCTGCTGCTCTGCGAGCCCGGCCGCGGTCGACGACGGCCTGGCGATGCTCGAGCGGGCCGCGGCCAGCGCCGCCGAGCGCGGCGCCCCCGACAGCGCCGCCGCCTACCTGCGCCGGGCGCTTGGAGGAGCCGGGGGCCGACCGGGCCGAGCTGCTGCGCCGGCTCGGCGGCCTCGAGGTGGTGATCCGCGACCCGGCGGCGATCGCGCACCTGCAGGAGGCCGCCGAGCTGGCCGAGGACCCGGAGCAGGCGCTCGGGATCTACCTCGAACTGGCCGACCTGCTCTCGCTCGCCGGCCAGTGGGACGCGACGGTGCAGGTCGTCGACACCGGCCTCGCCCGCTTCGACGACCCCGACCTGCCCGGCCTGCTCGACCTCGAGGCCTTCCGCGCCGCCTACCGCGGCTACGACCCGGCCCGGGTCGCCGAGTTCGACCGCACGCTGCCGCACCTGCAGACGCTGGTCGCCGAGCGCCCGCGCGAGGAGTCGCTGCGGCTGCGCTGGATCCTGGCGGCGCTCGGCTCGATCCGCGACAGCCCGCGGGCCGAGGTCGAAGAGCTGATCGAACCCGCCGAGCAGAAATGGAGCACGCGCCGCGACGGGCGCGAGACCTCGACCGCCACCCAGGCGGCCTGCGCGCTGCTGCTGGTCGAAGCGTTCGAGGCGACCGAGTCGGTCGCCCAGGAGCTGATCGACGACGGGCGGCGGCGCGGCTCGCTGCTCTCGATGATCGCCGGCGTCGGCTTCAGCGCCGCCCGCAACTCGCACCTCGGACGCCTGCCCAACGCCGAGGCCGACTTCAACGTGATGGTCGAGCTGACCGAGCAGAACGACCTCAACCTGATGGCGCTGACGACCTTCCTCCACTTCTGCATCGACACGGTCATCGAGCGCCGCGGGCTGGCGGGCATCGCGGCAATGGTCGAGGCGCTCGAGCTGCCGCCGGGGTTCGGCGAGACGCAGAGCGGCGGCATGGTGCTCGAGGTGCGGGCGGCGGTCCGGGCGGCGGCGCGGCGACCGCGCCGGCGCCGCCGCCGACCTGCGCGCCGCCGCCGAGATCTTCGGGCCGCTGCAGGCCGGGCCGCGCTTCACCCGCTGGCGCTCGAACCTCGCGCTGGTGCTGCCGGACGCCGACCGCGAGGAGGCGCTGGCGCTTGCCGCCGAGGAGCTCGAGCTGGCCCGCGCCGTCGACTCGCCCCGAGCCGAAGGCGCGGCGCTGCGCGCGCTCGGCGTGCTGCGCGGCGGCGAGGAGGGGATCGAGATGCTGCGCGACTCGGTGGCGACCCTGCGCGACGCCCCCGCCCGGCTCGAGCTGGCGCGATCGCTGGCCGAGCTGGGCGCGGCGCTGCGGCGCGGCAACCAGCGCGGCGAGGCGCGCGAGCACCTGCGCGAAGCCGCCGAGCTGGCCCAGCGCTGCGGCGCCGAACTGCTCGAGGAGCGGGTCCACGAGGAGCTGCGGATCGCCGGCGCCCGGCCGCGGCGGCGGGCGCTCTCCGGCGCCGCCTCGCTGACCCCGGGCGAGCGCCGGGTCGCCAGCGCGGCGGCCGGCGGCGCGACCAACCGCGAGATCGCCCAGGACCTCTTCGTCTCCCTGCGCACCGTCGAGATGCACCTCACCAACGCCTACCGCAAGCTCGACATCTCCTCGCGCTCGGAGCTGGCCGAGGCGATCGACGGCATGACCGAGACCACCGCCGGCCTCTAGAGGCAACGGCGCCGGCCCCCGAAGGGAACCGGCGCCGCGGACTTCAGGACATGGCGGCCAGGCCGCTCGCGGCTACGGAATCAGGAAGGTGAACTAGCCGTCCGCAGCAGCACCGTCGTCCCAGGTTTTGACTTCGAGCTCATTGGCAGTGCAGACGGCGCTGTTCGACCTGAACATGCGTTCGCTTTCGACCCAACCGGCCCTCTGTAGTCGGACGACACGGAGGATTGCGGTGGCGGGTCGATTCCCGCTCCAGGGTGATGCAGTAGAGGCCTTTCGCCGCGTGCCGGACCGGCGTTTTTGTCTTCGCGCCGGGTCCAGCCCCGAGGCCTTTGACCAAGCCGAATGCACGGGCCGAGCCGGCCGGGCCTGCGGGCCGGCGGGTCCGGCGAGCCGGCGGGGCCAGCGGGGCCGAGCCGGAGCCTTTCGGGGCCGGCGGGACCGACGAGCGCGTTTTTCGCGGCTTTGTTCAGTTTGCCCGGGCCGATGCTTTCTTTCTTAAGTGCGTTGGCACCGATCGTTTCTTTCCCAAACTGGGAGGCAGCGACGGCGCTACCGCCGCCGACGACGAGGACGAGAGCGAGCGTGGAGATGACGTTGGCGTACGTCAGACGCTTGCGAATCCGAGACATGCGAGTCCTTTCTCAAAGACGAGAGTTGGTCTCTGGCACAGTCGCCCCGGACCGAAGCGGTTCCGCAACGTGGTCGGACCGAAGGATTTGGCCGAATATTTGGGTCGCTGAGCCGATTGGGCGCTATTTGACCCGGCGCGGGTGCCCAGACGCCGCGATCTCTACGAGCACCCCGGCGATGGATGGCAGCAGTCGCCGTGACAGTCGCCCGGTTCGTAGATGCAGCAGATGTAGCCGGACTCGACCATGTCGCACGGATTGCAGAAGAGCGGCGGTTCGCAGCCGTCGCAGGGCCCCCCCGGCGCCTTCGGGTTGAAGCCGGGACAGAAAGGCTGGAAGCAGGTGGCGACTTCCTGCCGGTGCAACTGGATGGATTCGTCGTTTAGGCGAATGTGTTGAGCGCCGAACCAGATTTCGACCAGTGGCCCGAGGACGGGTCCGAAGACGCCGCCAAGACCACCAACGTTGTTGAGCAACCCCTCGGTGAGGAACCCACCCGCAACCGCGCGTTGGCGACTAGCGAAGCTCTGGTTCGCCGTGAACACACACCCTTTTCGACAATCGCTGGCGTTCGCGGCCTGTGCTTTCGGCAGCGAGCCGGCGAACGGGAGGCTCGCCGTCACCGCGGCCGCGGTGCCGGCCGCTGCGGCCTTGAGGCTCTGTCGCCGCGTCTGGGGGGCGGTCAACCTGTCGAACCAGTTCTCGGATCCTCCGCTCATGATTCGAAATCGGGGAAGTAGGGCCGCAGGCCTCGCTTGGAGGTGGCGGCTCGCTGTTCGTGTTCCCAGGCGGCATTCAGCGTGGCGGTGGTAACGGCGGGGTCGGTCGATGCCAACGCCTGCCCCCGCAGTTCCCACGCCGCCGCCATCTCCTTGAATGCAGCGCGAAATTTCTTCTTGTCGTCAGGGTCGAAGTCGACAGCGCTGACCGCGTCGCGGATTTTCCGCAGATCTGCGGCCACCCTGCCGAAGAAATCGACGGCTTCCTGATTCGCCCGGGTGCCGGGCTGCGGCGGGCCCTGTTCGACCGGAGCGTTCGGATTGTTGGGGTTGAGGCACAACAACACGTCGAGGGAGGAGAGATCGTCTTCGAGCTTTTTGCCGCCGGTTGCCAAGGCGCGCCGCACGGCGCGCTTTTCGGCGCCCGATGGACCACCGCCGTCGCCGCGTCCCCCCTCTCGCTCGGCGGCCGCTTCGGCTCGCTCGTCGAATGCTTTCATCGCACACCTCCCGTGACTTGGACGACTTCGAGCGCGTCCGGTGCCGAACGGGCGCCTCGCAGCAGCTCCTCGACTGCGTCGGGCCCGATCGCGGTCCCGCTGGCAACCCGGCCCTCGCCGTCGATAAGCACCGCCGCGGGGACGGCGCCGATCGCGAAGGCGACGAGCGCCTCGCGGTCCTCCTGGACGAGAACGGTCAAGCCGGACGCGACGGCGACATCGGTGTGGCGTCCTGGTTCGCGGGTGACGAGGACCGGCTCGAGCACCCCGTCGAGCTCCTCGCGCAAGGCCGGCAGCTGCTCGGTTAGCGGCTTGCAGCCGCCGCAGGCTGGGTCGGAGAAGACCACGGCGATCGGCGGCCGGCCGAGTCGGGCCAGGTCGCGCAGCGAGCGACTGCTGCCGTCGGGAGAGGCGAGGACCAGATCGGGAACGAGCTCGCCCTCCGGCAGCCCTCCAACTCGAGGTGATGACGGTGCAACGGGGTGGGACGCTTCCTCGAGCGCCCGGACCCGGACCAGCAGGCGGCCGTTCTGCTGGAACAGCTGCCAGCTGAACCAGGTAAGGCCGAGCAGCAGGGCGCCGGCGAGTGCCGCGGCGACTACGAGCACGGTGCCGCCGTCGATCGCGGCGAGGCTCTCCCCCGGCCCGGCGACTGCGACCGCCGCCGCGACGGCGGCCAGCGCGACATTGCGAACCAGGGTCAGCCGACTGACGGGAGCCGAGTGGACGCCGCCGAAGCAGTTGCAGTCCGGCTGCTCGCCGCGGGCGAGCGAGCGGGCGACGGCGGCGGTGAAGGCGAGCAACAGCGCCAGAGCGAGCAGAGCGCCGATCCGGGCCGTCGGCTCGGGGATCAGCAGCGCTGCCGCGGCGAGCTCGGCGACAGGCAGCGCCAGCGCCCCGAATCCAGTCAGCCGTGCCGGCAGACCGAAATCGCCGAGGCTGCCTCGCGTCCCCTCACGGTCGCGCAGCTTGGCGAGCGCGGCGACCGCAAAGACCGCGGCAAGCAGGAGCCTGGCGATGAGGGCGAGCACAACCGCAAATGCTCGCCGACGGGTGGTCGCGAGTTCAACGTGGTTGCACCGAAGGATTTAGCCAGCCGACCCCGTCTGAGGTCGGCTGGCCAAGCGATTCAAGGACGCAGGGAGCGAGCCAAGGGGAGCGCACTCCAGTGCGTGACCCGAAGGCGAGCGACCGAGGACGCCGAAGCGCGCCGGCCAGACGACCTCAGACCCGTTGGATCAGGGTCCCGGTGCCAAGCCCACCACCGCAACACATCGTCACCAGGCCCATCTCCTTGTCGGAGCGCTCCATCTCGTGCAAGAGGGTGGTGATCAAGCGGGCGCCGGTCGAGCCCAAGGGGTGGCCGATCGCGATCGCACCGCCGTTGACGTTTACCCGGTCCATGTCGGGATCGAGCTCCCGTCGCCAGGCGGCAACGACCGAGGCAAAGGCCTCGTTGATCTCGATCAGGTCGACGTCGTCGATCGTCATCGAGTTCCGCTCGAGGAGCTTTTCGGTCGCTGGGATCGGGCCGGTCAGCATGATCACCGGGTCGACCCCGACGGTGACGATGTCGTAGATCCGTGCCCTTGGGGTGAGGCCAAGCGCCTCGGCCTTCTCGCGGGTCATGAGGAGGACCGCGGCAGCGCCGTCAGAGACCTGCGAGGAGTTACCGGCGGTGATCTTGCCGTCCTCCTTGAAGGCCGGCTTTAGCGCCGAGAGGGCCTCGATCGTCGTCTCCCGCAGACCCTGGTCGGTCATGTAGGTGTCGCCGTTTACCTGGTAGGGGATCATCTCGCGCTCGAAGCGGCCCTCGTCGGTTGCCTGGCGGGCCAGCTGCTGGGAGCGGACGCCGAGCTCGTCGAGCTCAGAGCGGGGGATCTCCCACTGGTCGGCGATCATCTCGGCCGAGAGGCCCTGCGGGATCAGGTTGTAGCGCTCCATCAGCTCTTTCGAGAAGCCGATGCCGCGCTCGGACATGATCTCGCCTGCGGCCGCGAAGCTGTTTTTGCCCATGTGCTCGACGCCGCCGCCGATCGCGACGTCGCAGACACCGGAGGCGACCAGCGTCGCGGCGAAGTTGACCGCCTGCTGGGCCGAGCCGCACTGGCGGTCGACGGTGGTCGCCGGAACCTCCTCCGGCAGGCCCGCCTCGAGCCAGGCGTTGCGGCCGATGTTGAGCGACTGCTCGCCCCACTGCTGGACGCAGCCGGCGATCACGTCACCGACCTCGAGCGGGTCGATGCCGGAGCGGTCGATCAGCTCCTTGTAGGACTTGGCGAGGAGGTTGGAGGGATGCAGGTCCTTGTAGTAACCCTTCTCGAGATGGCCGCGGCCGACGGGCGTGCGGACCGCCTCCACGATCACGACCTCCCGGCCCCCCAGCGCGCCGTTTCCGTTCTCCATTGCCTCGATTCCTTTCCTTTCACGGGCCGCTCGGCGGGGCCCAATCGCTACAAACGTTACTCGGTTGATTGACCCGTCGATCAACCCGCAGAGCACCGCCTCGAAAAGGTTGATAGGAACCCGGTCCCATGAGCGCGAAGCAGGGGTACGAAAGTCCGGGGATCGCGGGGAGCGGCGCCATCGCCACCGGTCTCGCCGCGGTCTCAACCACGACCGCGGAGACGATCCTCCTCGCCCGCAGCGAGGCCTCGGCCTGGCGTGCCGAGGAGAAAGTCGTCGCCGCCTGCGCCAAAATCGAGGGCGCCGAGCCCTCGCGGCTGCGGGTCACCACCGATCCCAACGACCTCAGCGACTGCGACGTCGTCGTCGAGGCGGTGGTCGAGGAGGTCGGGCCGAAGGGCGAGGTCATCGCGGCGGTCGCTGCAGCCTGCCCGAACGCCGACCTCGCCACCACCACCTCCTCGCTCTCGATTGCCGAGATCGCCAAGGCCGCCGGCACCGACAAGCTCTGGGGCCTGCACGTCTTCAACCCGGTGCCGCGGATGGCCTTGGTGGAGGTCTGCATTCCCAACGGCGCCGCAGATGCCCGCGAGCGGGCGCTGGCCTGGTGCGCAGCGCTCGGCAAGACCGCGGTCGAGGTCCCCGACCAGGCCGGCTTCGTCGTCAACCGGTTGCTCTTCCCCTACCTCTTCGACGCAGTGCGGCTGATGGAGCGCACCGGGATGGAGGCAGGCGAGGTCGACACCTGCATGAAGCTCGGCGCCGGCCACCCGATGGGGCCGCTGGCACTGCTCGACTTCGTCGGCCTCGACGTCTCCGAGGCGATCGGCGACGCCCTCTACGCCGACTCCAACGAGCCGACCCACAAGCCGCCGGGGCTGATGGTCGAGATGATCGGTGAAGGCAAGCTAGGCCGCAAGAACGGCGAGGGCTTCTACACCTACGACTGAGCTACTCGGCGGCGGCCTTTTTGTTCTGCCCCGCCAGGTCCCAGATCACGTCGGCTTCGGAGATCGACTGGCGGCGGGCGACGATCTCGATTTCGTCCCAGGGCAGCTCAGCCTCGGGCAGGTCGTCCCAGCGGGCCAGGTCGAGTGCCTCGGTCGCGCCCTTCAGTGCCGGGCCGAGATGCTCCTCAGAGCGCAGCAGCGCCCGCAGGACCTCGAGTTGCTTATCGGTCAGGCGTACAACCCACATTGGCGATACCTCCAACGTTCCAGGGGGCGGGTTGCCCAGGGAACTTAGGCGACCGAACGGACGGAATCGGACTCCTGCTTGGAGCCCGAGCCGCTGATCCGCACCGCCTCGATCCGGTTCTCGCGGACCGCCTCGACCCGGATCGTGTAGCCGTTGGAGCTGATCGAGTCGCCACGCTTCGGCAGCCGCCCGAGCTCGCCGAAGACGTAGCCGCCAACCGAGTTGTAGGCGTCGCTGTCGACCGGCAGCTCGATCCCGGCGTCGGCGAGGTCGCCGAGCGAGACGTGGCCACGGACAAACCAGTCGCCGTTGGTCAGCTGCCGCACCGCCGCCGCGCGGGGGTCGGTCTCGTCCTCGATCTCCCCCACCACCTCCTCGAGGATGTCCTCAACGGTGACGATCCCAACCGTGCGGCCGTACTCGTCGACGACCACCGAGAGCGAAGTGCGCTGCACCTGCAGGTCGTGGAGGAGGTCGTCGAGCGGGCGCGTCTCGGGGACGATCAGAGCGTCGCGGATCACCGTCTCGATCGAGGCGTCGGGGCCGTCGCTCATGTAGAGCCTGGCGAGGCTGTTGTTGTGGACGATCCCCTTCACCCGGTCGGGGTTCTCGTCTTCGATCACCACCAGCCGCGTGTGGCCCGAGGTGATGCAGCGCCGCAGCGCCGCCTCGACCGTCTCCGAGGCATCGACGGTGACGACTGCCGGGATCGGCGTCATCACCTCGCGCGCCTCCTGCTCGTGCAGGTGGAAGACACCGCCGAGCATCCCCGCCTCGCCGGGGTCGAGCCGGCCGCGCTGGGCGCCGCGCGAGATCAGCAGGCGCAGCTCCTCCGGCGAGGTTTCCTCGGCAACCTCGTCGGGGTCGACTTTGAAGAAGACGCGGGCGACCCAGTTGGCGGGCGCGTTGGTGGCGATGATCAGCGGGTGCAGGATCGTGCGGAAGAACTGCAGCGGCCGGGCGATCCGCAGCAGCACACTCTCCGCCCGGGCGATCGCCAGCATCTTCGGCGACTGCTCGCCGAGGATCACGTGGAGGAAGGTGACGATCGTGAAGGCGATCGCGATCGAGACCGCCAGCGCCAGCGCGTGCGACATGAAGCCGCCGAAGAGTGGCTCCAGCAGCTCGGCCAGGGCCGGCTCGCCGAGGAAGCCGATGCCGAGCGAGGCGAGCGTGATCCCGACCTGGGAGGTGGCAACGTACTCGTCGACGCGGTCGATCATCGTCAGCGCCAGCGGGGCGCGGCGGTCGCCTTCGTCGCGCAGCTGCTCGAGCCGGGTGCGGCGCGAGCGGACGATCGCGAACTCGGTCGCGACGAAGAACCCGTTGACCGCGATCAACAGGAACATCAGGATGAGCAGGACTACGCTCATCGGTTATGCCGCCCGGTACTTCGGGCTGGGACGTCGTCGGCCATGCGGCTTTCGGAATATAGCTGCCCGTCCTCAGGTAACCGCCGTATAGGTTCGATATTGGCTGAGAAATGAGGGTTGCGACGCTCAGTGAGATGCTGGAAGAGGTCGTTCGTCTGGGCGAGGCGACCGGCATGGAAGCGCACGCCCACGAGCTGCGCGGCGAGCTCGAGGGCCGGTTGGCGACGATCCGTGCCGCCCGGGCAGGCGCCTCGACGCCGCGGGTGATCGCGCTCGAGAGCCTCGACCCGCCGCGGGTCGCCGGCTTCTGGATCCCGGAGATGATCTCGATCGCCGGCGGCGAGGACGTCGCCGGCGACCCCGGTCTGAACCCGGCCACGGTCGTCTGGGGCGAGCTCGAGAGCCTCCGCGCCGAGGTCGTCGTGGTGATGCCGCCGGGCTCCACCGTCGACGCCTATGCCCAGGCGATGGAGCACTGGGAGCAGATCGATGCGCTCGGCGCCGCCCGCGTCTACGCCGTCGACGCCGACGCTGCCTTCACCGACCCCGGCCCTCGCCTGGTCGACGGCGTCGAACTCCTCGCCCACCTCCTGCACCCCGCACTGATCCCGCCCCCCGGCGGCGCCGAGTACAGACTGCTGACTGCCCCGGTCCCGCGCGGCTAGATCGGTAGCCACGGGAACAACGCATGAACACCAAGCGGCTCGGGTTCGAGTCCGGCGGTCTCCGCTCAACTAGCCGTTGCTGGGCTGCGGCCGGGGCGGCTAACAGTGACGCAAACGTGCTGACTGATCGGGCATGGTGATTTCGGCGGAGAGGCACGCGAGCGGGGAGAGTACGAGCACCAGGCCGAGCTCCTCGCCCAGCCTGGTGCCACTCTCAACCACGGCATGAGCCCCGGACAGTCCTACTTACGGCGTGGTTGTTGTGACGCTAACCGGATTTGTCGGTTCACCTTCGGGCAATTTCCCTGCGGTGACTGTTAACTTGCCTTCAAGTCCGGCTTTGGAGCCTTTGCCTTTCAACGTGTTCTGAGTTGTGATTGACGCATGGCTGCAGACGATTGTCGCGCCGTTGGTCGGGCACTTGATGCTGCCGGTGATTTCCCACTTGCCTCTGATTGCTTCCGGAACGGCCGCGGAGCATTCTTGAATGAAGTAGGTCATAAAGACCGTCGGCGTCACGGGTTCGATCACGGTTTCGTGCGTTGCCCCGGTGACGATGGTGCGTCCCGTCAAGGGTTGCGGCTTGACAACGCCTTCAGTGCCCGGAACGCCACCATTGTCTTCATACACTTTGCAGCCTTTACCGGCCGGCGCTTTGACGATTACGCCGTTGGCGGCGCCCCCGGTTGCGACAGAGGTCGCGCTCGCCCTCATTTCGCCACCGACTTCTGAATTTTTCAAGGTACCTAGCCCTTCGACGACTCCCGTCGATTCGATTTCGACATTGGTCCCCGCAATGGTCTCCTTCAGAATCCAGTTGCTCGGCCCGTTTGTCGTGGCGTTGGTGTTTGCATTGCTGAATTTGGCGTGTGTTTCTTCGGTGATTGCCACATGGCCGAATTTGCTTCCGGACTCGCCTGGAACACAGTGCGCCGAGGCGAATTGTTTGGTCGACGCGCTTTCGACACATGTGAACGCTGTCTGGCCCGCCGACGCTGCCTGAGCGGCGAAGGCGCTGAAGACGAGCGCGCAAGACATGCAGAGGCCGAAGATGGCTCTACGTCCGGTCATTTGAATTCTCCCTTTGATTGACGCCTAGGCAGAACCGAGCTTGCCACCGCGAGTGGCGAGCGGTCAAGTTTTCTGGAGTATTGTCTTCTATCTCGCCCTGGCTCGTGCTTGAACCAAGCCCGGCGAAATTAGGTCGCGTACAAAGCGAGCAGGCACTGCGCGATCCGGTGACCCGTCTTGCCCGACACGCCCATCTCGGCGGCTAGGCGATTGCGATCGAGCCGACGACGGCGATCGCGCCGACCAGTGCCATCAGCAGCAGCTCGACGTTGCGCGGTTTCTCGCCGAGCATGCCGCGGCCGCCGGCGACGATCACCAGGGCGCAGAGCACGCCGCCGACGAGGCCGCCGAGGTGGCCACCGACGCTGATGTTGTTGCCGGTGAAGCTGAAGACGAGGTTGATCACGATCAGGAAGGCGAACTGGCCGGCGAGCTCGTTTAGACCGCGCTCGCGGGCGAGGATGAAACCGGCGGAGAAGAGGCCGAAGACGGCGCCCGAGGCGCCGACCGTGAGCCCGTTGGGGTCGAGGATCATCACCCCGAGGGAGCCGGCGAGGAGCGAGGCGAAGTAGAGGACGAGGAAGCGCGGCGTCCCCAGCGCTGGCTCGAGCAGCCGCCCCAGTAGGTAGAGCAGAAGCATGTTGAAGCCGATGTGGATCAGGCTGGCGTGGAGGAAGCCGGCGGTGACCAGCCGGTACCACTCGCCTTCGGCAACGAACGGGCCGAAGAGGCCGTAGTCGACGACAAAGCTTCCGCTCGGGTTGTTGATGCCGCCGCTGCCGCCGGCGATCTCGATCAGGTAGACGACGACGTTGATCGCGATCAGCACGTAGGTGGCGGGGCTCGACCAGAAGCCGCTGGCCTGACCGTGCGGGTTGCGGACGACTTTGGTCCGCTGCCGCGAGCACTCCGGGCAGCGCATCCCGACCGGGGTCGGGGTCATGCAGTCGGGGCAGATCGGCCGCCCGCAGGAGGAGCAGGAGACGGCCGTCTCGCGGTTGGGGTGGCGGTAACAGGTCTGAGACACGGACGAGGGAGCCTACAATCGCGCTCGATGCGGCCCCGCGACGAGCCTCCGAGCCCGGCCCGACTCTACGCGGCGGCGGCCGGCGCGCTGCTCTTCGTGCTCGGAATCATCGGCTTCTTCTATAGCTCCTCTTTCGGCGCACCTGGCGAGGTCGCCGACGGGCTCGCCGGCCTCCGCGTCAACGCCTGGCTCAACCTGCTCTACGCGGCACTTGGGGCGCTTGGGTTGCTGCTTGCCGGCGGCGGCGGCTCGCGCGCCTACGCGCTCGGCGCCGGGGTGCTTTTGACCGCGCTCGGCGTCTGGGGCTTGGCGCTTGACCCGAGCAGCGCGATCCTCGGCTTCCTCCCCGCCGCCGGGACGAACGAAGCGTTGGCGCTGGTCCTCGGCCTGCTCGGCCTGCTCGCCGCCGCCGGTACCCCACGCCGCCGCTCCAGCCGCAGCCGGAACGATGAGGTTGCCGAACGACCCGCTATGCGGGTCAAAAGGCAACCTCGACGGGAGGCGGCCGGTTAGAGGCGGTTGCGGAGGCTGCTCGAGAGGGCGCTTAGGCCGCTCTCGCTCTTGCGCTTGCCGCGGCGGCGCAGCTCGAGCAGGACGAGGGCGCCGGTGGCGACGCTGCCGGCGCTGACGGCGACCACCGGGCGGACCCAGTTGCGCGGGTCGCGCAGCGCCTTCAGTTCGGACTCCTCGAGCTCCTCGGCCCAGTCGGAGAGCTCGGCCGCCGCCGCTGAGGTGACCGCGGCGAAGCCCTCCTCGAGCCGGGTCGAGAGCCGGTCGGGCGGCTCGATCGGCCGCAGCGCGTCGGCCAGCAGCGACTCGACGTCCCAGTTGCCGGCGGCGCCGGCCTCACCCGGACTCATCGCTGCCCCCTTCCATCTCTTCCTGCAGCTGCTTGATCGCGCGATGGATCAGCACCTTGGTGGCGCCGTCGGTGCGGCCCAGCGCCCGCGCGATCTCGCGGTTGTCCATGCCGAGCGCGAAGCGCATGATCAGCGCCTCGCGGCGGTCGTCGGAGAGGTGCTCGAGGTTGGCCATCACCGTCCGCAACTCCTCGCGACCCTCGGCGATCGCCTCGGTGTCGTGGCGGGCGGCGATCGGGTCGGCGTTCTCCAGCGGCGTCTGCGGCCGCCGCGAGCGGTCGCGGTAGTAGTTGAGCGCCAGGTTGTGGGCGATCCGGATCAGCCATGGCCGCAGCGGCCGCCCGTCGGACTCGCGCCGGGCCCGGTCGAAGTGGCGGTAGGCCTGCAGGAAGGTCTGCTCGGTGAGGTCCTCGGCGTCGTGGTGATCCCGCACCCGGTAGTAGGCGTAGGAGTAGACGTCGCGCAGGTGGTCCTTGTAGAACTGCTCGAAGGCGCGGTCGAGCTCGGCCTTCGCCGCCGGAGCCATGTCGCGCGGCTCGACGTTCTCCTCGGCGGGGCTCACGGCTCCACTCTAGACGCGGGCGCATCAGGCCACCTGCCGTGAGCGCTCGACCCGGCGCAGGCCGTCCATCCAGGTCTCGGCGTCGACTTCGCCGCGGACCAGCTGCGCCAGCCCTTCGAGCGCTTCCGCCGGAACGCCGGCGCCGGCGACGGTCTCGGCCAGGAGCGGGGTCGTGTCGAGACCCTCGGAGGCCTGACCGAGGATCGCCGGGATCTCGGCCGCTGGGGTCCCCTCGCCGAGCAGCTCGCCGGCCCGGCGGTTGCGGCCGTTGGGCGCCATCATCGTCGCGGTCAGGTCGCCGACGCCGGCCAGGCCGGAGAAGGTCTCGAGCTCGGCACCGCGCGAGAGCGCGTAGGCGATGCACTCACGCCAGATCTCGGCGACCGCGATCCCGGCGGCGTTGAGGCCATGTGGCTCGGCGGCCGCGGCGGCAAGCGCGGCACAGTTCTTGGCGACGCCGGCCATCTCGACCCCGGTGACGTCGCTCGAGCGCTCGCAGACGAGGCCGGCACGGTCGAAGACCTTGCCGAGCTGGTCGCGCAGGTCGCGGTCGGCAGAGCCGAGGACGAGGGCGGCGGAGCCGGAGATCGACTCGCGGGCGTGGGCCGGGCCGCCGAGGCTGGCGATCGCTCGCGCCCGCACCCGTTCGCCGACATAGTCGGCCGGTAGCTGGCCCTGCGGCGCGATCAGCCCCTTGGTCATCAGCAGCACCGAGGCGCGATCGCCGACCCGATCGGCGATCGCGCCGACCGCCGCCGGCAGCGACTTCGAGGGAATCGCCAGGCAGACGAGGTCGACCCCGGCAAGCTCGATCTCGGCCGAGTGGCGGACGTCGATTCCCTCCGGCAGCGGCACCCCGGGCAGATAGCGCTGGTTCTCGCCGCTCTCGTGCATCGCGTCGACCTGTTCGTTGGTGCGGGCGCCGAGCTGGACCTCGAGCCCGCCGCGAGCGAGCAGCACCGCCACGGCGGTCCCCCAGCTGCCGGCGCCGATCACCGCGGCGCGGCGCATTGGCGGCAGCCCGCCGAGGTCTTCCCACTGCAGCTGCACGTTCGGCCAGATCCGCCCGGTGACCGTCTCGGCCAGCTGCGGCGAGGGCTCCTCGGCGCGCGGGAAGGTCATCGCTTTGCCGAGCCGGACCTTGCACTTGCGCGGCCGGATGCGCCAGCCGCGGCGAACTGCTTCGGTCCCGATCACGGCGACCGGGACGATCGGCGCGCCGGTCTGCAGAGCGAGCCGGCCGACCCCGCGCTTCGGGTTGCCAAGGGTGCCGCGGCGGTGGCGGGTGCCCTCGGGGAAGATGCAGACGGTGCCGCCGCGCTCGACGATCAGCCGCGCGGTCTCCATCGATTCGGCGTCCGCCTCGCCGCGGCGGATCGGGAAGGCGCCGAGCCGCGAGAGGAACCAGGCTTGCAGTGGGTTGCGAAACAGCTCCTGCTTGGCGACGTAGTTCATCGGCCGTCCCAAAGGCAGGCTGGCGCCGATCACGAAGGGGTCGAGGAAGCTGCGGTGGTTGGCGGCAACGATCAGCCCACCCTTGACGCGAGCGTGTTCGCGGCCGGTGCGGGTGAGGCGGAAATAGACGAGGAAAAAGGGGACGAGAAAACTCCGCGCCAGGACGTAAAGCGGCCAGTTAACGCTGTGCTTGCGGGTGTAGGCGTGGTAACGGGCGAGCCGCTCGGCGTTCACGCAGAGCGCTACACGGTGGCGGCGGGGCGGTTACGGGGGGATCTGCGGGACGGCTGTGGGGGGATTCGGGGGCGGGGGTTGGGGGTCCCTCCCCGGACGGAAACCCCATCCTTCGGCTGGTTTCCTCAGTGTCCGGGGAGGGACCCCCAACCCCCGCCGACGCCACGGCTCCGAAGACTCGGGCACCCCCACTTTTCTTTTTGCTGATTCACCTTGAGAAGCTTGCGGCGACCCGAGATCGTTGAGGTTGCCTTTTCCCTCGCTATACGCCTGAAAAGGCAACCTCAACGAATCCTCGGCCAGATCGGCGCGCGCTTCGAATCCCCGGCGCTCGCCCGAAGCTTTAAACAAAGGAGGGTGGCCCCGAACCCTGGGACCCGTTTGTCAGTGCTCGATTCGAGAGTGAAGGGCCGGGGTGCCTCCCCCCTGGACGGCGGCGTCCTCTTGCTCGCATCGGCGCTCGATCTCGGACGGCCGTCATTCGATCCAGGCGAGCAACCCAGCCTCCAGGGGGGAGGCACCCCGGCCCCCCTCGCGCTCTCAAGGGCGGGCGCTGCGCCAGATCAGGCGCCGGCCCGGCTCAGGCCTCTTCGCGAGGGTTGTGAACCGGCCGCAGGTTGGGCTCGACTTCGTCCCGCAGGTGCTCGTAGTCGGGCGGCAGCGAGAGCTTCTCGCCGAGGTGCTCGAGCGGCTCGTCGACGGTGAAGCCGGGGCCGGTCGTCGCGATCTCGAAGAGGACGCCGCTTGGCTCGCGGAAGTAGATCGACTTGAAGTAGAAGCGGTCGATCTCGGGGGTTGGCTGGGCGCCACCCTCGATCGCCTTGTCGCGCCACTGCATGTGCTCCTCGATGCTCGAGGCCCAGGCGACGTGGTGGACCGAGCCGGCGCCCTGCAGACCACGCTCGGCGGGCGGCTCGTCGTAATAGATGAGGCCGCCGCGTTTCTCGCCGCGCGCCTCCCAGCCGCCACCGTCGACCGGCTCGAACTCGAGCGCCTCGAGCAGGCCGGCGCTCGACTGCGGCGCGTCGCTGTAGGCGCGGACCGCGTGGAAGCCCTGCAGGGCGAGGTCGGCAGGAATCTCGGGGTGCTTGGCAACCAGCGGCTCGTCGGGGACGTCGAGGACCAGCAGTTCGTGCTCGAGCCCCTCGGGGTCGGTGAAGCGAAGCCCCTCACCACGCTCGGGCTCGATCCCGTTCTCGCCGAGGCGGCGCTCCCAGAAGCCGAGGGCGTCAGGCGAGGCGACCCGCCAGATGATCCGGTGGACCATGCCAGCGCCGGCCCGGCCGCCGGGCACGCCGGGGTACTCGAAGAAGGTCAGGTCGAGGCCGGGATCACCGCCCTCGTCGCCGAAGAAGAGGTGGTAGACGGTCGGGTTGTCCTGGTTGACCGTTTTCTTCACCAGCCGCAGCCCCATCACCCCCGCGTAGAAGTCGACGTTGCGCTGGGCGTTCTCGGTGATGCAGGTGATGTGGTGGATGCCGTTTAGCTTCATCGCCCACCTATACCATCACCTGACGATGAGCAAGGCCAGGCGCCGAACCGTCAAAGGCCTGGTGGTCCTTGGCTCCATCCTCGCTTTCCTCAGCGTTTTCGCGATCTGGATCGAGCGCCAGGCGCTCAACACCGACGACTGGGTCTCGACCAGCGGCCGGCTGATCCAGAACCAGAAGATCCGCACCGCGCTCAGCGACTACCTGGTCGACCAGCTCTACGAAAACGTCAACGTCGAAAAAGAACTGGAAGACATCCTCCCCGGCGACACCAAGGACCTGGCCGGGCCGGCGGCTGGAGGGCTGCGGCAAGTGGCCGGGTCGGGAGCGGAAAAAGTCCTCGAAACCGGGACCGCGCAAGGGTTCTGGGAAGACGCCAACCGAACCGCCCACGAACAGCTGATCGCGGTCCTCGAAAACAAGAAAGAAGCGGTCGAAACCGCCAACGGCGAAGTCACCCTCAACCTCGGAAGCCTGCTCACCAACCTGGCGAAGCAGGTCGGGATCGGCCAGAACCTGGCCGAAGAGCTGCCGCCCGACGCCGGCCAGATCAAGATCCTCAAGTCCGATCAGCTGAAGACCGCGCAGAACATCGCGGTGGCGATCAAGGGCTCGGCGCTGATCCTCTCGCTGCTGACCTTCCTCGTCTTCGCCCTGGCGATGTACCTGACCCGCGGCGGCCGCTTCGTCACCGTGCTGTTCAGTGGCATCGGGCTGATCGGCGCCGGCCTGGCGGTGATCATCGCCCGCCACATCGCCGGCGGGATCATCGTCGACCAGCTGGTCACGGTGCAGAGCGCGAAGCCGGCGGCGGAAGCGGCCTGGGGCATTGCGACCTCGCTGATGGTCAGCATTTCCTCGACCGTGATCGTGGTCGGCGCCTTCTTCGTCGCCGCCGGCTGGCTCGCTTCGCCGACCAAAGTGGCGCGCGAGGTGCGGCGGGCGATGGCGCCGGTGCTGCAGGGCTACGTCCCCTGGGTCTATGCCGGCCTCGCGGTCATCTTCGGCATCTACCTGCTGTCCTCGTCCGGGATCGGCCTCCGTCTCTTCCTGACGACTCTGGTGGTGGCGGGGATGGCGGCCTTCGGCGTCCACGAGCTGCGACGCCAGACCCAGGAGGAGTTCCCCGACGCCAGCTTCGCCGGGGTCTTTGGCTCGACCCGCGACAAAATGGTGAGCGCCTATCGCGAGTCCGGGATCAGCGACCGGGTGAGCGAGCAGACGTCGAAGATCCGGTTGCCGGAAATGCGGATGCCGGAGCGCGAGGGGGAAGAGGGCGAGGGCGCGGAGGGCGAGCCTGCGGCGGGCGGCGGCACCCCCCGGCCCGAGGAAGCGCCGACCCGCGAAGCACCGACCGAGGTCCTCGACCAGGAGGACGCCCGCCTCGCCCGCCTCGAGCGGCTCGGCGAACTGCGCGACAAGGGCATCCTCACCGACGAGGAGTTCGCCGCCGAGAAGGCGCACATCCTCAGCCGCAACGAGACCTGATGACCACGTTGCGTTTGTCCCCAGCCGTTGCGTTTGTCCCCGATATGCGGGGACAACTGCAACCGCTGGGGACAAACGCAACTTAGTTAGCCGAGCTCCCAGCCGAAGTAGACCTCGACCTCGGCGATCTGCCCGTCGCGGACGGTGAGCACCTCGGTGTTGCGGAAGCGGCTGCCGTCGACGCGCCGCGCCTTGTAGGTGACGAAAACCTCCTCGCCACGCTCGAACATCCGCACGAACTCGAACGCCGCGACGTTGCCGGCGTTCGGCCAGCAGCGCTCGAAGTAACCGGCGCGGTCGAGCTCAGGGTCCGGGGGCGCGTGAAACCGCAGCTCGGCGCCAAGCACCCGCTCGGCGAGCTCGCGGTCGCCGGTCTCGAAGGCGCGGTAGCAGTCGCGCACTACCTCGGTCCGCTCGGTCTCTTCGGTTCCCATCGCTTCCTCCTGGACGAATTTTGTACCTGTTGCGTTTCTATTTGTTGACGGTTGCGTCTACGCTCCCCCGCCTTCAATCGGAAAGGGGAGTTCAGATGCGTAAGATCATCGCCGCCCTGGCGGCAGTCGTCGTCCTCGCCGTAGCTGCGGCACCGGCCCAGGCGGTCGACAAGGACTGCGCCGACTTCAGCAGCTGGAAGCAGGCGCAGAACTACTACAAGAAGCACGGCGGACCGCGGTACGACCCCGACCGGCTCGACGCCGACCGCGATGGGATCGCCTGCGAGGACCTGCTCTAGGGCGAGGACTAGGGGTCGATCTTGGTCAGGCCGTGGGGGAGGCCGGCGAGGCGGCCCCAGTGGTCGCCGCAGCGCAGGGCCAGGGCCCGGACCCGGGAGTCGAGCGGCAGCGAGGAGGCGAGGTCGCGGTGCGCTTCGGCCAGGCACTGGGCGGCGCGCATGTCGCCGCCCTGCAGCTCGGCGTAGGTCAGCCGTGGCTGGCGCTCGAAGCCGAACTCGTCGAGTCCCAGCGAGGAAGTCTGATCCGAAAGCGCCGGGTCTGAGGTGAGAGCCACAAAGACATTCTTGCCTGGATACCAACTTTCGGGTAGATCACAGGACGTTTGTTCGATCAAAATGGCGGATTCACCCAGAAATCAGTAAGGCGCAAACTGCCGCCTTCCGCCTGGGTGCCGAAAAAGCCGACCTCAGCGGCCGTTAGCGTCAACGGCGGAAGAGTCCGCTGCAAGCGGATAATCGATGGGTTCGGAGGAAGCAATGGCGATCATGAACAAGGAGGATCTGGCCCGCGACGTCGCAGCGAAGAGCGGGCTCGAGGTTGGTCAGGCGAAGCGGGCGCTGGAGGCGACCCTGCGGGCGATCGAAGAGCAGATCGGCGAAGGCAACGAGGTCCGCCTTACCGGCTTCGGCAAGTTCTCTGTCTCCCAGCGCTCGTCGCGCATGGGTCGCAACCCGCGCACCGGCGAGACGATGCAGATCGCGGCCAAGTCGGTGCCGAAGTTCAGCGCCGGCGCGGAGTTGAAGAAAGCGGCCGAGTAACGGTGTTGCGGCCGCCGACCGGGTTGGCGCTAGGCCGGCCCGGTCGGCGGCACGCTAGTACGTAGCTCGAGCCGCTCGCCCCGAGCTGCCGACTCGAGCAGAGCGTCACCGAGCTGATTGGCTCGCAGGCCATCCTCGAAGCTGGCCTGCAGCGGATCGGCGACCTCACCCTCGATCACCGAGCGGAGGAAGGCCCGCCACTGGTGGACGAAGGTGCTCTGCCAGCCGATCACCGCTCCGGCCTCCCACCAGTCGGCCACGAACGGATGGTCGGGCTCGGTGACGAGGACGTCGCGGAAGCCGCCGACCCCCTGGCGCTGGTCCTCGGTGAACATCACGTGGAGCTTGTTGAACTCCTCCATGTCCCACCAGGCCGAGCCCTCGGTGCAGTTGAGTCTCGATCCGGTTGCGGCCCTTCCAGCCGGTCGCACAGGAGGACCCCTCGAGCGAGGCGGTGGCGCCGTTGGCGAGCTCGAAACCGCCGAGGAAGGTGTCGTCCTCGTCGCTGAGGATCGACTTCGCCGAGCCGACCACTGAGACCGGCTCCCCCGCCAGGTGGCGGAGCATGTCGAAGAGGTGCGAGAAGTGGCGCACAGCCGAGCCAGCACTGCCGGGCCAGTCCGGGTTATTGCTCAGCCAGTCCTGGAGGTAGAGGCCGCGGAAGTGGCGGACCTCGCCGAGCCGCCCGTCGGCGAGCAGCTGGTGCAGGAGCCTGATCGCCGGCACGAAGCGGTAGTTGAAGCCGCAGGCGGTGAAGACATCGGCGCGCTCGGCAGCGCCTGCCATCTCACTCGCCTCTCCCGAATCGAGGGCCAGCGGCTTCTCGCAGAGAACGTGCTTGCCGGCGGCGATCGCGGCCAGCGAGACCGGCGCGTGCAGCAGGTGGGTGCCGGCGTTGGCGACTACGTCGACCTCCGGGTCGTCGATGATCTCCTGCCAGTCGACGCTGAAGCGCTCGATCTCGAGCTCGTCGGCAAGCGCCGCCATCTTCTCCGGCCGCCGCCCGTAGATCCACTTCAGGCGGACGCGGGCCGGCAACGGCCCGAGGTGGTTGAGCGTGTGCAGGGCGTGGACGTGGGCGCGGACGATCCAACCCGAGCCGATTACCCCGACGACGATCTCAGGGCGCGACCGCACGCTCACCTGCTGAGAGCGACTGCAGGAACGAGATCGCCTCGCGCACCCCGGCCTCGCCGGGCAGGAGCGGGTCCTCGTTCTCGATGCTGAGCACGTCGTCGTAGCCCGCCGCATCGAGCGCCTCGAGGAAGGCACGCCAGGTCGCCGCCGGCTGCCCCTGCCCGATTGCGCGGAAAACCCAGCTGCGGTTCTCGGGGTCGTCCCAGGAGCGCGGATCGAGGACGCCGTTCAACGCCAGCTCGTCCTCGAACAGCTGCGTGTCCTTGAGATGGACGTGGTGGATCGCCGGCCCGAGCGCGGCGACGACCCGAGCCGGGTCCATCTGCTGCCAGAACATGTGGCTGGGGTCGATGTTGGCGCCGATCACTGGCCCGACCGCGTCGCGCAGCCGGTTCATGGTCGGGACGTTGTAGACGAGCTGCAGCGGCAACAGCTCGAGAGCGATCCGACTCACCCCGTGCTCGCGAGCGAGCTCCGCCACCCCACCCCACAGCTCGACTGCCCGCTCCCACTGCTCCTCGCGGATCGCCAGCATCTCGTCCGGCCAGGGGAACCAGATCCAGTTCACCGTCCGCGCCTGCGGCGAGTCGCCCGGACAGCCGGACATCGAAACGATCTTGTCGACCCCGAGCTCGCCGGCGAGGCGGATCGAGTCCTCGATCAACGCCAGGTGATCGGCGCCGTGGCGTGGGTGCAGCGGATCGGAGGAGCAGTTGATCGCGCTCAGGCTGAGGCCGCGCGAGGCGATCGCCTCGGCGAACCGAGCCCGGGCGGCGTCGTCGCCGAGGAGCTCCCCGATCCGCATGTGCGGCGCCGAGGAGTGACCGCCGGCGGCGATCTCGACCGCCTCGATTTCGAGGCTGGCGGTGACGTCGAGCGCTTGCTCGAGCGGCATGTCGCCGAAGGTATCGGTGTTGACGCACAGCTTCCTCACTTGCGCTCCTCCCCACTGACCGTAGTTTCGCGATAGAGGCCGCGCCGCCGCGATGGTGACCACTCGGGCAGCTCCAGCTCGTCGACGCCGACGACGCCACGGTCGAACACCGGGTCGGTGCGCTCGAGCGGAATCTGCACCAGATCGCCGCTCGAGGCCGATTTCAGCGCGCCGATCGTCGCCTCCAGGATCCGCAGCCCGTCGGCGCCGCTGGCGCGGGGGGATCGGCCCTCGTCGATCGCCGCGGCGAGGTCCTGGATGACGTCGCCGAAGGTGACCCGCAACGCCTGGTAGTCGTCGTCGTTGACACCGCTGAGGTCGAGCTCGACGCGGGTTCCCTCGCCGGTGGTGACGAGGACGCGTTCGAGCGGTGACCACGGCGAGGTGCCGCCGTCCCGGTACTGGGTGAAAACGCGTCCCTCGCTGCCAGTGACCTCGAGCCCGCCGGGGCCGTAGCCCCAGGCGATGTTGACGAGACCGGCGTTCGAGTCGGTCTCGAAACGGCAGAGGGCGATGTCCTCGACGTTGGAATCGGGGTCGTCGTTTCGGGCGTAGGCTGAGACCCGCTGCAGCGGCTCGCCGAGCAGCGACTCGACGACGTAGACGCCGTGGAGGATGTCCATCAGGACGCCGCCGCCGGCCAGTGCCGCCCGGTGGCGCCAACGCGGGTCAAAGCCGGCGCTGCCCGGGACGTCGACGATGCCGAGGAAGTTGATCGTGGCGGTGCGGACGGCGCCGATCTCGCCGCTGTCGATTACCCGCTGCGCCGCCATCACCTCCGGCAGCCAGAGATAGTTGTGGACCATCGCCAGCGTCGTCCCGGCCGCCGCGACCGCTTCGACCGCCGCCGCAGCGTCGGCGGGCACGGTCGCCAACGGCTTCTCGCAGAGGATGTGCTTGCCGTGCTCGGCCGCCGCGACGATCAGGTCACGCCGCAGATGCTGTGGCGTGCAGATGTCGATCAGGTCGATGTCCGGGCGGGCGATCAGCTCGAGCGGGTCGAGATGAACCCGCTCGGGGACCAGGCCAGCGCTGCCCCGCGCCGCCTCGAGAGTCGCCTCGCTCGGGTCGGCGAGACCGGCCACCTCGGCGATCTCGGGGTTGGCCAGCCAGGCAGGCAGGTGCGAGCCGCTGCCGATGTTGCCGCAGCCGATAATTCCGATTCGCAGCTTCTCGGCGCTCATCGGTTCTGCGGAAAGCCGAGGTCGACTTTGGATGTCGAAGGGTCAGGCCAGCGAGCGGTCACGACCTTTGCCTGGGTGAAGAACTCGACCCCCTCCGTCCCATACAGGTGCCGGTCGCCGAACAGGCTCGCCTTCCAACCGCCGAAGCTGTAGTAGGCGACCGGGACCGGAATCGGGACGTTGATGCCGACCATCCCAGCCTGGACGTCGAATTGGAACTGGCGCGCCGCACCACCGTCGCGGGTGAAGATTGCGGTGCCGTTCCCGTAGGGGTTCTCGTTGACCAAGGCGACTGCCTCCTGGTAGGTGTCGACCCTGGTGACGCTCAGCACCGGGCCGAAGATCTCATCGTCGTAAGCCGCCATCCCGGGCTCGACCCGGTCGATCAGCGAGGGCTTGAGGAAGTACCCGTCCTCGGGCAGATCGCTGCGACCGTCGACCAGAACTGCGGCGCCCTCCGCCGCGGCTCCGCCGACATAGGAGGCGACCCGGTCGCGGTGCTCGGCACTGATCAGCGGGCCCATTTCCGAGCCGGGGTCGGCGCCATTGCCGACCTTCACGGCGGGGATCCGCGCGGCGATCGCCTCGACCAGCCGGTCGCCGACGTCGCCGACCGCGACCAGCAGCGAGATCGCCATGCAGCGCTCGCCCGCCGAGCCGTAGGCCGCGCTGACGGCGGCATCGGCAGCCATCTCGACGTCGGCGTCGGGGAGCACGATCATGTGGTTCTTGGCGCCACCGAGCGCCTGGCAGCGCTTACCGGTGGCAGTCGCCTTCTCGTAGACGTACTTGGCGATTGGCGTCGAGCCGACGAAGCTGACGGCGGCGACGTCGTCGTGCTCGAGCAGCGAGTCGACCGCCACCTTGTCGCCTTGAACGACATTGAAGACCCCGTCCGGCACCCCCGCCTCCTTCAGCAGCTCAGCGGTGTAAGCCGAGACCGAAGGGTCTTTCTCCGAGGGCTTGAGGACGAAGCAGTTGCCGCAGGCGATCGCGACCGACCACATCCACATCGGGACCATCGCCGGGAAGTTGAACGGCGTGATCCCGGCGACCACCCCGAGCGGCTGGCGGATCGAGTAGACGTCGACACCGGTCGAGACCTGCTCGCTCATCCCGCCTTTCAGCAGGTGCGGGATGTTGCAGCAGAACTCGATCACCTCGAGGCCGCGGGTCACCTCGCCGCGCAGCATCGGCTTTCACCTTGCCGTGCTCGGCGGTGATCAGCTCGGCGAGCTCGTCCCGGCGCTGGTGGAAGAGCTCGCGGATCGCGAACATCAGGTCGGCCCGCTTGGCGAGCGAGAGGGCGCGCCAGCCCGGGAATGCCTGCTCAGCCGCCGCCACGGCGCGATCGACGTCCGCGGTCGTCGCGAAGTTGACCGTGCCGGTGCGCTCGCCGCTGGCCGGATCGAAGATCGGGCCGCTGCGCTCAGCGTCCTCCTCGACGGGCGCGCCGGCGATCCAGTGACGAAGCGTCTTCGTCACCGCGGGCGCGGTGGTGGTGTCACTCAAGTGAACCTCCTCGCGTAGGTGTCGGTGATCCCGACAAGTCGTTCAAAGATCGGTCGCGCCTGCTCCGCCAGCCAGGCCGCTTGCTCGTGTTCGGGGTGTGCGAGCGCCCCGCCCCAGATCGCCCGGCCGGCGATAAAGCCGCTGGCCCCCGCCTCGCAGGCGTCGCGCAGCTGCGCGACAAAGGTCTCGCCGTCGACGTCGCTGCCGCCGAGGAGCGCCCAGCGGAGAGGTTCAGCCACGGCACTGATCAGCTCGCAGGCAGCCGCGCTGCCGGGGTACTCGACCTTGAGGAGGTCCGCTCCGGAAGTGGAGAGATCAGCCGCAGCGGCGACGGTGAGATCGCTGAAGGCGGCCGCGTACTCAGCCTCGTCTTCGCCCTCGAGGCGGTAGGCCTTCGGCTCGACGATCAGCGGCAGGCCGTGCCGGTGGCAATCTACGGCCGCGGTGGCAACCAGCTGCCGCTGCTTGGCGGCGCTGGCCTCGTGATCGGCGCGGTAGTAGAGGAGGAGCTTGCAGCCCTGGGCTCCGAACCCGGCGGCATCGGCGGCAGAGAAGTCGTCGAGCAGCAGGTTGAGACGGCCTCCGTCGAACTCCTCGCGCTGCTGCTGCTCGAGCGGCATCAGTACCGGCAGGCCAGGGCGGCGGCAGGCGAGCGCGGCGACGTCGAGCAGGATCGAGGAGCAGTACTCCTCCAGGGCGTCGACGATCCGGACCTTGGTCGCGATCATCGTCGCCACCTCGACCTCCGCGATGCCGGCGCGCTGGTAGGCGTTCCGCATCGCGTCGCGGTGGTCGAGGGCCAGGGTCGAGATCCCTCCACCCGGCGCCGCTAGGGAGTTCAGGGCTTGGGTGATCGCGGCGCGATTCGGCGTGTCCGAGGTGGTCGAGCTCATCGGCTGCCTCCCTCGCTCGCCGGCACCGCGGTCGGCAGCTTGACGTGCCCGCTCGACCAGTCCTCGGTGATCCAAGTGGTCTCCGGGTCGAAGTAGGGCGGCGTCGCCCGCTCGTCGCCGATCAGGTCGCCGGCGAGGAAGTTGAGGATCCACATGTTGCTGCCGGGGGTGGCCGTGGTGACGTGGAACCCCCGCGGCACCGAGACGCACTCGCCGTCGCGGACGGCGAACGCCTCGTCCAAGGAGCCGTCCTCGACGTAATTGCGGTGGAAGCCGAATCCCGCGGGCCGATCGAAGCGGAAGTAGTAGGTCTCCTCGAGATAGGGAGAGCCGTGCTCGCCGTCGTGACAGTGGGGAGGCCAGCCGGCCCAAGAGCCACCGGGGAGGATCACCTCGTAGACGATCAGGCGCTCGGCGGGAAGCGGCGGTGCGAGCACATGGCTGACCTGGCGGAGCGCCGCGCCACCGCCCCGGATCTCGACGTTGACCTCGGCCGGGTCGATCAAGCGAAGCGGGTAGAGGCCCTCGGCTGGCGCCGAGCCGACCGCGAAGGTCCACGCCTCCCGCTCACCGCCGACGAGGTCGAGCGGCGAGCCGGGGGGAACGTAGAGCAGCGGCGAGAGCTCCTCGAAGACGCCGCTGCGCTCGAGTTGAAAGCTCTGCCCGGCCACCTGCGCGATCCCGCCACCGGAGATCGTCACCAGGGCCAGCTCCCGCTCGGGCTCCTCGAGCCGGAGCTCCTCGCCGCTCTCGAGGCGGTAGACGCTGTAGCCAAGGCTGCCCCAGCCAGCGCTCTCGGGGTCGACTCGGAGGAGCTCCGGGCGGCCATCGCCGGGCTTGGTCAGGTCGCGGCTCATCAGACCACCCCTGCCCCGGCGAGAAGCCCCTCGACTTCGTCGCGCCGGGGGAAGCCGGCGGAGCAGCCCGGGCGGCCGACCGTGATCGCCGCGCAGGCGCTGGCGAAGCGGGCGGCCTCCTCCCAGCCCGAACCGCCGAGCCGGGCGGTGATCAGGCCGCCGGCAAACGAGTCACCGGCGCCGACGCTGCTCACCTCCTCGGTCGGGAAGGCGGGCAGCTGAGTTACCGAGCCACCGTTGAAGACCTTTACTCCGGCCTCGCCCTGCTTGAGCACGACCACCAATTCGGGGAACTTGCCGAGATGGGAGCAGATTTCGCCGGCGACCCCGGCGGCATCGCGATCGGGGTCGCGACCGGTCAGCGCCGCGAACTCCTCCTCGGTGCCGAGCAGGACGTTGACTTCGTTGATCGCCAGGGCGACCGTATCGGCGTAGGTCTCCAGGTCGGGCCAGTTGACGTTGCGCAGATCAAGGTCCAGGTAAACGGTTCGCTCCGCCGCCCGGGCCCGACGCAGGAGCGAGAGGCTCGCCAGCGCCATCGGCCCGCGAGCGAACGCGTCGGCGGAGATCAGCACGGCGCGGGCCGCCTCGACCGGCACCGCCTTGACGTCGCTGAGCGTTACGTGGATGTCGGCCGGGTCGTGACGGTAGAAGGCGAGCGGGTGGTCCGGGGCAAGCTGCGCACGCAGGGCCAGCGAGGTATGCGGGCCCTGCTTGTGGAAGACGAAGCCGGTGTCGACGCCGGCATTCTCGAGGTCTCGCAGCACCCACTCGCCGACCAGGTCCTCTCCCACCGCTGAGACCAGCCCGGCCTTGACGCCGAGCCGGGCCGCGGCGAGCGCCGCGTTAGCCGGGCTGCCCCCGGCCATCGAGTCCCAACCCCGGACCTCGGCGAACGGGACGCCGGCCTGTTGCGCGTAGAGGTCGAAGTTGACCCGGCCGACCGTGAGCAGGTCGAGCTCAGGCACCGGAGACGGTCTCCTCCTCGGCAACGGCCGGCGCGGCGCCGTTCCCGGCGGTGCTCGGCGGCGAGAAGTGAGGGTGTCCCTGGACCATCAGATAGCGCTCGCGCGGCTTCTCGCGTTCGTACTCTTCGCGGGCCTCGGCGACCGCCGGGATGGTCGAGACCTGCGCGGTCGCCATGTCCCACCAGCAGGAGGCGTAGCCGGGAACGCGCTCGTGCCAGTCGGTCGGCACGACAACGCAGGTCGTCTGCGTCGCGGCCCGCGCCTCCGCCAGCGCCGACTCGACCTCGTCGCGCGTCTCCGCCCGCAGCACCTGGGCTCCAAGCGCAGCGACAGACCCCCTCGAAATCGACCGATCAGGACCTCGCCGTCGTACCAACCGGACTCGCCGCGGGCGCGGAAGTGACAACCGAATCCCTCGCTGCCGACCTGCTCGGAGACGCGGCCGACGCTCGAATAGCCCGAGTTGTCGAGCAGGACGATGACGAACTTGATCCCCTCCTGGATCGCGGTAGCGATCTCGGTGTTCATCATCAGGAAGGAGCCGTCGCCGACCATCACGTAGACCTCGCGGTCGGGGGCGGCGAGCTTGGCGCCAAGGCCGCCGGCGATCTCGTAGCCCATCACCGAGTAGCCGTACTCGACCTGGTAGCTGAGCTCGTCGCGGCAACGCCAGAGCTTCAGCAGATCGCCGGGGAGGCCGCCGGCCGAGGTAACGACCACGTCGCGCGGCTCGGCCGATGCCTCGACCAGCCCGATCACCTCGCCCTGGCTGATCGGCGTGCGCCCGAGCGAGTAGAGACGCTCGACCTCGGCGTTCCACTCGCGGTTCAGCTCCTTGACCTCCTGCTGGAACTCAGCGGCGGTCTGGAAATCGCCGACTGCCGCGCCCAGCTCCTCAACGGCGGCGCGGGCGTCGGCGACGAGCGGAATCGAAGCGTGCTTCTGCGCGTCGTGCTCGAAGACATTGATGTTGACGAAGCGGACGTCGGGGTTCTGGAACGCCGTCTTCGAGGCGGTGATGAAGTCGGTGTAACGGGTCCCGATGCCGATGATCAGGTCGGCGTCTTCGGCGACCACGTTCGCCGCCCGGGTCCCGGCAACCCCGGCACCGCCGAGGCTGAGCGGGTGGTCATAGGCAAGAGCGCCCTTGCCGGCGTGCGATTCGGCGACCGGGATCCCGGTCTGCTCGGCGAACTCCTGGACGGCGGCGGCCGCGTCGCTGTAGCGCACCCCGCCGCCGGCGATGATCATCGGCCGCGAGCTCTCGCGAATCCAGGCGGCGGCGCGCTCGACGGCGCGGCGGTCGGGACGCTGCCGCGGCACGTGCCAAACCTGCAGCTCGAACATCTCCTCGGGATAGTCGAAGGCGAAGGTCTGCAGGTCCTGCGGAAGAGCGAGGAAGACGGCGCCGCAGTCAGCGGGCGAGGTGAGAGTCCGCATCACCTCTGGAAGCGAGGAGATCAGCTGCTCGGGGCGGGTGATCCGGTCCCAGAAGCGAACTACCGGCCGGAAGCTGTCGTTGACGGTGACGTCGCCGGCATGCTCCGAGGTGAGCTGCTGGAGCACCGGGTCCTGAAGCCGCTCGGTGAAGGTATCGCCGGAGAGGAGCAGCAGCGGCAGCCGATTGATCGTCGCGGTCGCCGCGGCGGTGACCATGTTGGTGGCGCCCGGACCGATCGAGGTGAGACAGGCGAACGCTTGGCGGCGCCGCTTCATCTTGGTGAAGGCGATCGCGGCGTGCGCCATCGACTGCTCGTTGCGGCCGAGGTAGTAGGGGAACTCGGGACCGACCTCCTGCAGCGCCTCAGCGACCCCGCCGATGTTGCCGTGGCCGAAGATCCCCCACATGCCGGCGAAGAAGCGCTCCTCCTCGCCATCGAAGTCCACGTGCTGGTTCATCAGGTAGCGGACGAGGGCCTGGCTGGTCGTGAGGCGAATGGTCAATTGAAGCTCCCGTCCTGGTCGGTAGTGATCCCTCGCTGCGCGTGTTGATGACTATCAAGCGACAATTTGGGTGTCAATGTTGCGCATAACGATTTTTCGCTCAACGAAGCGCCATACGCAACAAACGCAGAATGACCCGACACCCAGGGGGTCGGACGGGCGGACTGGACGCAGCTGAGGCGCAATGAATCGCTTAGGCCACGGCGGGGACGACCGGCCGGTCGAGCTCGCCGATTGCTGCGCTGAGCCGACCCGCCGCGGCGACGACGTGGGCCGCCATGGTCTCGATCTTGGCCTCGGTGATTCGGACCGACGGGCCGTCGATGCCAACGCACCCGATCGCCTCTCGCGAGCCGCCGAAGACAGGGGCCGAGATGCAGCGAACGCCGGAGTCGTTCTCCTCGTCGTCGAGCGCATAGCCCCGCTCGACGATCTCGGCGAGGCTGAGGCGCAGGATCTCGGGGCTGGTGATCGTTCGTGCCGTTCGCGCTGGCAGCTGATTCGGCATCGCGGCGCGCCCGAATGCGAGCAGGCACTTCCCGGCCGAGGTGCAGTGGAGCGGGACCCGGCGCCCGGTTTCGGAGACGACCCGAAGCGGCTTGCCGGTCTCGACGTCGTCGATCACCAGGACCGAACCGCCCGACGCAACGGCCGCGTGGGCACACTCCCCCGTCGCCTCGACCAGCTCGACCAGGAGCGGCTTGGCAAGCTCGCTGAGCCGGCTTTGGTCGAGCGTCAGACCCTGGTGCATCTGCACCGCCGGGCCCAGCCGGTAACCGCGCGGTGAGCCTTTCTTTGGCACCGCGTAGCCGTGGTCGACGAGGGTTCGCATCAGGCGGCTGGCGCTGCTCTTGTGCACCCCGAGTTCGTTGGCGGCCTGCTGGATGCTGACCCCGTTGGACCGGCGGACGACGTCGGCCTCGACCTCGATCAGCAGATCGAGGATGCGAAGCCCGCGTCCCAGCGAGTTGACCGAAGAGGACACCAGGCCAACGTTTTATCATCCAGGACGTTTGGGTGCCGAAGGTTGCACAGGGCGCAATCCCTCCAGCCTCTAGCGTGTAACGCAACGCAACCTCGCTGGGAGGCCGAATGAGTTGCGGCCCAGGAGTATGCGCAGGCCGTCCGCGATGCTCTCCCCGAAGACGATGTCGTCGTGGCCGCAGGCCAACTCCGCGTCGTGGACGATGTGGCCGGCGCTCCGCAGCAACTCGCGCAGACGACGCACCCCGGCCAGGAACGCAAGGCCTCCGGTTCTGTCCGTCTCGAGCAGCCCAACGTCGAGATAGAACTCCAAGGGCTCCGGCGTCCTCGCCCGCTCCGGGTCGGTGAGGGCATCGATTGCGAGGCCCCCGGCCTCGGTGACCGCCGCCGACTGGGCGATCACCTTGCCGAAGAGGTCGGGACGTTGCAAGCCTGCGAATACGGCGGCGCGACCGCCCAAGCTCTGGCCCGCGACAAGCGTTCTGGATCGATCGGGGACCAGGCTCCAACGCTCGTGGGCCCACGGCATCAGCTCGTCGCTGAGGAAGCTCAGGAACGTCTCGTCGCAGTCGAGCTCCCGGGACCGCATGTCGATCGTCCCGTTGCCGACCAGCACGGCGACGACCGGCGGCACCGCGCCCGCCGCGATGAGGTTGTCGAGGACGGTGGGCAGCCGGGCCAGGTTGACCGCTTCCCACCCGTCGAAGGCGAGCAGGAGAGAGCATTCGCGCTTACCCGGCTTCCATCCGGCCGGGGTGTAGGTCCAAACAGCTCGGGTGTTGCCGAGGACCGAGCTCCCGAACGCGCGCTCCACCAGCTCGCCCCGCTCGATCCCAGGCCGCTCGATGCGCCAGCGCTGCGGCACCGCGTCCGGCGCCTCGAGCACGGAGAAGATTCGTGGCGTCCACCCCGGGTGATCGCTGTTCGCTGGGATCACGAAGGTGCTCGGATTGAGGGGGTCCTGAACCCAGGTCGCCTGCCGACGCAGGAAGTCACTCAGCTCTTCGGTCGGGCCTAGAAGTCCGTTCGGGGAGATCGCATAGCTCGCGCGCGTCTGCGGCGGCACCTTCAGGGTCAGGTGCCAGATGTCGGTCTCAGCGATGTGCTTGAAGCGCAAACCACCACCCGCGGCGGTCTCGCCGAGGACCATCGGCCCGCAGAGCGTCACGTGCCTGGTCAGCTCCGGCTCGCCGCGCCAGAGGAACGTCACGCGCCAGGCGCCAGTCTGTTCCTCGTCAGCCTCCCACAGCGGCGTCGTCTCGACCGACTCCCAGAACTCCGCCGCAGCCGCGGTCGGGTTCGCGCTCCCCGCGATGCCGGCTGCGACCCGGGCCATGCGATCGCTCGCCATGATGGCGCTCCAAGCGCCGTTCTCGCTCATCCCGGATGGGCGGCGCCGACGTCACGCCTGCGCCCGCTCGACCCGTTCGCCACGCCACCCTCCGGAAGAGCGTCGTCCTGCCCAGAGGAGACGGTTGCGTCGATCGGATGGTGGCACCACAACCGATGGCCGGGCGCGGTCTCGACCGCCGGGGGATCCACTTGCTCGCAGTCCTCCTGGGCGAGCGGACAGCGATCACGGAACCGGCATCCGTAGCTGAGGTCCACCGGATTCGAGGATTCGGTGCGTGCCGCTCGCCGAGCGCCCCTCCGATCGGGCCCGGGCTGCGCTTCGAGCAGCGAGATCGTGTATGGGTGAGCGGGATTCAAGAAGACGCCCGCCGTTGGCCCCTGCTCGACGATGCGGCCGCGATACATGACGGCAACCTCGTCGGCGACCTTGCCGACCAGGGAGAGCTGGTGCGTGATGAAGAGGATGGCGAGACCCAGTTTGTCCTGCAGGTCCATCAGCAGGTTGAGGATCTGCGCCTGGATCGAGACGTCGAGCGCACTCACGGCCTCGTCCGCGATCAGCACCTCGGGCTGCACCGCCAAGGCTCGCGCGATCGTCGCCCGCTGTCGCTGCCCACCGGACAGGGCAGCGGGCCGGCGATTCACCATCTGCGCCGACAGGCCAACGGTCTCCAACAGCTCGCGGGCGAGGTCGTCGCTGTCACGCTTCGGATGCAGCCCATGGACCAACGCGGGCTCGACGACGGCGCTGCCAATCGTCATCGATGGATTCAGCGCCGAGTACGGGTCCTGGAAGACCATCTGGATCCGTCGCCGCAGGGCCTTCTGCTCGTCGCCCTTGGCCGCGAGGACGTCGGCGCCGTGGAAGGTGATCGTGCCGGAGTCCGGCTCGATCAGGCGGATGATGCAACTGGCAAGCGTGCTCTTGCCGCTCCCTGATTCGCCGACGATCGCCAAGGTCTTCCCTGCCTCGACCGCGAGCGAGACACCGTCGACCGCCACCAGTCGCTTCGGCTTTCTGAATAGCTCCCCTGGCTTTCGGGGCAGCGGGAATGACTTGCTCAGTCCTCGCACCTCGAGCAGTGGCTGGTCGTCCGTCAAGAATCCATCCTTTCGGGGAACAGGCAGGCGGTGCCATGCGAGGGTAGGGAGGTATTGAGCCTGACCGGCGTGACCGAGCAGCGCTCGTCTGCGTAGCGGCACCGGGGGGCGAAGGGACAGCCCGTCGGCAGTGCCATCAGGTCGGGCGGCTGACCTTGGATCGACTCGAAACGGCCTCGCTTTACCTCGCCCCGTGGCTGCCGGGCGGACGCCAGCAGCGCCTCCGTATACGGATGGCGCGGATTTGCCGTCACCTCGTCGGTCGGACCGCACTCGAGGATCTGTCCGGCGTACATCACCGCAATCGAGTCGCACATC
Source organism: uncultured Actinomycetes bacterium (assembly GCA_963729055.1). GTDB lineage: Bacteria > Actinomycetota > Thermoleophilia > Solirubrobacterales > 70-9 > VAYN01. The sequence goes on from CAVSMQ010000010.1 coordinate 1,273,060, forward strand.
TGAGCAACGACAGAAAGATCGTGGGAGACGAGGATCATCGCCATCCCGGTTTGGTCCCGCAGGTCTTCGAGCAGGGCGAGGATCTGATCCTGAACCGTGACGTCGAGCGCCGTCGTCGGCTCGTCGGCGAGCAGCAGCACCGGTTCACAGGCGATCGCGATCGCGATCATCGCCCGCTGCTGCTGTCCTCCGCTCAACTGGTGCGGGTATGCCTGCAACCGAGTCTCGGGTGAGGGAATGCCGACCCGGTCGAGGAGCTCGACGGCCTTGACCCGCGCCGCGCGCCGATCAAGGCCGCGCTTGCGGCGAAGAACCTCGATCAGCTGGGTGCCGATGCTCAACACCGGGTCGAGGGCGGCTCCCGGTTCTTGGAACACCATCCCGATCCGGGCGCCGCGGACCGCCTCGAGCTCACGGCGAGATGCGGAAACCAGATCGCGCCCCTCGAACATAGCCCGCCCGCCTCTGACCTTGCCAGCGCTCTCGAGACCGACGATCGAACGCAGGGTCACGCTCTTGCCGCTGCCCGACTCCCCCACGAGCCCCAGGGTCGCCCCCGGCTCGAGGCAGAAGGTGGCTCGATCCGGCGCGACCACGAGGCCGCCCTCGACATCGAACCCGACGGTGAGCTCGTCGACCTCGAGCAGCGAGGCACTCATGATCCCTGCCGCCCCCCCGCTCCGAGCCGTTCGCTGACCGCGTCACCGATGAGGCAGAAGCCGAGCCCGGCGATGACCACGACCACTCCCGGCAGCGCCGTGATCCACCACGCCGTGAAGATGTAAGCCTGGCCACTCTGGATGATCGCCCCCCACTCGGGCGTCGGTGGCTGAACCCCAAGTCCGAGGTAGGACAGCGCGCCCAGGGCCAGGATGCTGGCGACGACATCCGAAGTCGAGTAGACGAGCGCCGGGCGCCAGACGTTGGGCAGCATGTGGCGGACGAGAATCCGGCGTCGTGAGTATCCGAGGCTGCGGGCCGCGGCAATGTAGGTCCGCTCTCGCACGCCCAGTACCTCGGCCCGGGTCAACCGCGCGTAGAGAGCCCATCCGACGAGCGGCAGGCCAATGTAGATGCCGGTCAGCCCGGGACCGAACACGGCGGTGATGGCGATCACCAGAACGAGGAAGGGGAAGGCGAGCGCAACGTCTGCGAGCCGCATCACCACGGCACCGACGATGCCCCCGGCGAAGCCCGAGATCACTCCCAGCGTGACGCCGATCGAGAGCGAGAGCGCCGTCAGGGTGACCGCTACGCGGAGGTCCAGCGGGGCCGCGGCGATCGTCCGGCTGAAGACGTCGCGGCCGAGGTCGTCGGTGCCGAACGGATGGCTCCATGAAGGTGGTTCCAGGGTCTGGTTGAGGTGCTGGGCATCGGGGTCGGGAAGGCCGAGCTGCGCATGGAAGATCCCCGCCAGGGCGATGACTCCGACCATGAGGATGCCGATCACGAGGGTGGTATTCGCTCCCAGGAAACGCGAACCGGCCCGCCTGACGAAGGCCGTCGGCATCCTGACGTCGATCGCCTGGTCGTTCTCCGGCGGATTGATGCTGCTCACAGCCGCACCCGTGGATCGAGGCGGGCGTAGGCGACGTCGCTGATGAAGTTGGCGAGGATGACGCCGAGGGCAAAGATGAAGGTGGTCGCCTCGACGATCGGATAGTCACGGGCGTTTACCGCCTGCACGATCAGGGCGCCGAGCCCCGGAATTCCGAAGACGTTCTCGACGATCACCGTGAAGCTGAAAAGCGTTCCGCCCATCACGCCCAGCAGGGTGATCGTCGAGACCAGAGAGTTGCGCAGAACGTGCCGCACTATGACCCGACGGTTGGAGAGTCCGCGAGCCCTGGTCGCGCGGACGAAGTCCGAGGACAGCGTCTCGAGGGTGCTCGAGCGCAGCGCGCGAACGAAGAACGGGGCGATCGACAAGGCCAGCGTCAGGGCCGGCAACGTCAGGCTCGAGATCGCGCCGATTCCGCTTTCGTAGCCCGATACCGGCAGCACTTTGAGCTGGACACCGAACAGGTATGCGAGCAATAGCCCCAGCCAGAACGACGGCATCACGAACCCGATCGTCGAGAGGCCGCGAATCGCGTGATCGGCGAGCTTGTCACGCCGCAGGGCGGCCCAGATCGCCAGCGGAATCGTGATCAGCGTGGTGAGCACGAGCGTGTAGAGAACGAGGAAGACGCTGGGAGCGATCCTCGGCCCGATGATGTGCATCGCGGACAGGGGTCGATAGACCAACGAGGTGCCGAAGTCACCGCGGACCAGTCCGCCCAGGTAGTCGAGGTACGAACGCAGGAGTGGAACATCGAGCCCCAATTCATGGCGCACCGCTCGCACCGTCTCGGGCGTTGCCTGGTTGCCTACCACGCTCCGTGCCGGATCCCCAGGAATCAGGTGGATCAGCAGGAAGGTTGCGGAGGCAACCGCCCAGAGCACGAAGAGCGCCTGGATCAACCGGCCGATTACTAGCCGAGACATCGGTTTCGATCAGATCTAGCTGGGAGGACGGGAGGCCTCATGGCTACCGCAGAGAGACCGCCTCTAGCGGCCGCCACCAGACGGTTGGCAGATACCCGAAACCACTGACGTCCGAACGTACGGCCGAGGTAATGGATGGGTAGACCAACGGCACCCACGGGGCGTCTTCCAGCATCAATTTTTGAATCTGCACCCACAACGACTGGCGTTTGTCCTCGTCGCGCGTCGTCGTCGCCTGCTCGATCAGGCCGTCGAGCTCTTCGTTTTCGTATCCAGTGAGACTTGGGAAGACGTCGGACACGAGCCCTCCCCACTCGTCCTCAGCCCCCATGCTGCTCGCCCACTGGGTCGGGTTCCAGATCTGACCGTCACCCTGACCGGAGATGAAGTCCTGCCCCATCGCCGCCGCCGGGGCCTGTTTGACTTCAAGCTCGACGCCGACTTTCGACCACGACTGCTGCAGGATCGTGGCAGTCTGAATCGCGGCCACGTCGCCGGAAAGAACATCGATCGTCAGGGAGAGGTCTCCCACCCCGGCTTGAGCCAGGAGTTCTTTGGCTTTGGTGACGTCGTACGGGTACGGCGGGATACTGTCGTCCCAGTGCTGAAGCGGGGGAATGATGCTGTTCGCGATCGTCGCTTCGTTGTTGAAGACGACTTTGTTGATCGCATCCTTCGGCGTTGCGTAGTTAAGCGCCTGACGGACCGCCCTGTCTTTGAGCGCCGGATTTCCGTTCAGGTTGAGGACCACCGCGAAGGTGGCCGCGATCGGCGAGGTGATCACATCCACACCCGGCTGGTTCTCGACCGCGGACTCCTGCGAGTAGGGAACGTCGTCATCGACGTCGATCGAGCCCGAGTTCAGCGCCAGGATCCGTGCGTTCGCATCCGGGATGTACCTGATTGCGATCTTGTCGAGGTACGGCCTCCCCTCTCGCCAGTAGTGGGGGTTGCGGACCAGAACCATTTCACTGCCGCCCTGCCATTTTTCGAGCACGAAGGCGCCGGAGCCAATCGGGTGCTCGGCGAACCCGCCGGTCCCGACTTCGAGGAAATACTCTTTCGGGACGATTCCTGCCGTCGTCAGAGCGAGGAAGTTGAGCGCCGAGGGCGTCGGATGCTTCAGTTTCAGAACCACAGTTGAGCGGTCCGGATTCGTCAAATCCTTGACGAACGCCCGGAACAGCGGCGCCGCCACCGGCGCAGCTTTCGGGTCCATCAGCCGGTTCAGCGAGAACACGACGTCGTCACTGGTAACCGGTTCGCCGTTCGAGAATTTGGCCTCGCGCAGCTTGAAGGTGTAGGTCAACCCATCCGGGCTCAGCTTCCAGGATTCGGCGAGGTCCGGCTCGAGTCCCGTCTCGCGGCTGTCCGGCTTGCTGGTCACTTCCACTAGCCGATCGAAGAGCTGTGAATCGACGTTTGCCGCCCCGGCGTCGCCACCCCGCGCCGGATCGAGGCTTTCGGGTTCGATCGCGGTGGCGATCGTCATCGTTCCGCCCGCCTGCGGCGGACCGGACGAGTCCGACGTTTCAGAGCTCGACCCACAGGCCGCCAGGAAGACCGGCAGGCAGATCAGGCTGCCGATTGCGATCAGCCCCTTCGACCCGCCTACGCCGAACCGGATCGCGAGGGCGACCCGACGCGCTACCTGACTGCGACGAGAGACGCCACCGCCACCGTCGTCACCCGAGGACGGTCTGGCTACGTCTGTGTCCGCTACGCCTGAGTTCACTTAATTCCTCCTCTGTACCTGAGCCCTGTTACGCGTCGTGGCTGTTCTCGAACCACGTCCCCGGATTGCCCGGTCCTTCCCATTTGCCGGACCGGTCCGGCGCACGCGCAGCGTAGCGTCGCAACCAAGCCGTGTCAAGACTCGTGTGCGCCGGCGGCCGGACGCGGTGCGGCTGGCTTGCGGCGCGAGCTTAAGCACCGGGCCGCGCGGGGACGTCCCCCTGGGCACCGGCCTGAACCTCGCCAGCACCCCGGAACGCATTCCGGAGTGCTGCGGCTGAGCGATCTATCGCGTGGTGGGCGTCGTCCATCGCCGCGATCAGGTGCAGGAAGCCGTGGATCTGACCCTCGTAATCGACGAGCTCCACCGGCACCCCGGCCGCCTCGAGCTTCCGCGCGAACTCCTGCCCCTCGGCGTGGAGGTCGTCGCAACTAGCGGTCAGCAAGAAGGCGGGCGGCAGCCCCGCCAGGTCCCGTTCCAGCAGCGGGGCGACGAGCGGGTCGTTGGCCTCCGCCGGATCGTTCAGGTAGATCGAGCCGAGCCATGACAGATCGCCTTCGGAAAGGAACTTTTCGCCATTCGTAGCCGGATAGATCAGAAGCTGCAGCGCGATTCGCGGCCCGCCATCTGCCCGTGCGCGCAGAGCGACCGCGATGGCAAGGTTGCCCCCGGCGCTGTCGCCGCCAATGGCAACCCGGTCGAAATGGTCGGCCGCCCAGGCCGTCGCAGCGCAGCAGTCTTCGAGCGCGGCGGGGTACCGGTGCTCCGGGGCGAGCCGGTAATCGACACTGAGGATCGCGCACCCCGCGCGGTTCGCGAGCGCCCGCAGGAGGATGTCGTAGCCGTCCAGATCCCCACCGAGCCAACCGCCACCATGGAGCCAGACCAGTGCCTCGCGCTCCTCGCCGACCGGCCGGTACAGCCGTGCGGGCACCCCCTCGAGGGAGAGATCCTCGACCGAGGCCACGGCCTCCGGATCGCCGTAGGTGGCCAGGTACTCGTCGCGCGCGTCGCTGTACTCCTTGACCAACTCGCGCCTCCAGTCGTTGACATCCGTTCCCCAGCCAGGGTCTGGCGGAGGCGGGTGCGCCTCGAGATAGGCGCGGGCCTGCTGATTGAGTTCCAAGCTCTTCTCCAAGCGGGATTCGGAAGCTGCCGGAACGCTCCGGCCTGGCCGAATCTCTAGGGTAGCCGATGACTCTGTGGCGGATGCCGGACGCCCCCGCGGGGATCGGCGCCCGCGAAGGTCGGAGAGCTAGAAAGAGAGGTGCAGATGCCAGGAACGGATCTTGCGGAGATCCACGGATTCGTCAGCTCCGGGTTCGAGGGTGTCGCCGAGGCCTTCGCGGGAAACTTCGCCGGCGAGGCGGAGGTGGGAGCTGCGTTCACTGCCTACGTCGACGGCGAGGTGGTGGCAGATCTCTGGGGCGGCCTCGCGGATCGCAGCCGGGACCTGCGGTGGGAACGCGACACCCTGGTGGGGATCTTCTCCGGCTCCAAGGGGATGGTCGCGACCTGCATCCTGCTCCTCCTCGAACGCGGACTGCTCGACCTGGACACCCCTGTCTGCCACTATTGGCCGGAGTTCGCGGTGCGCGGAAAGGACCGCGTCCTGGTCAGGGACGTGGTCTCTCATCAAGCCCGGCTGCCAGGCCTGGAGACGCCGGTGACGCTCGAGGAGGCCACTGACGACGTTCGCATGGCGAGCCTGCTGGCCGAGCAACCTCAGATCGCCGAGCCCGCCGCGGGCCCGCGCTATCACGCGGTTACCTTCGGATGGCTTTGCGGCGAGTTGGTGCGACGGGTCGACGGCCGGAGCATCGGCCGGTTTCTGCGCGAGGAGATTGCCGAGCCACTCGAGCTGGACGTTTGGATCGGCCTGCCGGATGAACAGGAGCAAAGGGTGGCCGTGATCGAGCGGAGTTCGGATTTCGGAATCGAGAACAGCGAGATGGGCGCGGGGCGAGAGACGGAACCGGTGCGCTGGTCGATCTGGTCCAACCCGCCGCGATTCGCAGACGGCCAGCTCGCTGCCAACGACCGGCGCTGGCACGCGGCGGAGATCCCCGCGACGAACGGGATCGTCACCGCCCGCTCCCTCGGGCGCCTCTACGGCTGCCTCGCGCGGGGAGGCACGATCGACGACGTGTGCCTGCTCGCGACCGAGACGATCGACAGCGGGCGGCGCTGCATCACGCGCGGCACCGATCCGGACATCGGCGCCATGGCGGTCGCGACGGGTTACGAGCTGCAAACGGAGAACATGGTGTTCGGGCCGCCGCCGGACGCCTTTGGCCACACCGGCGCCGGCGGCTCGGTGCACGGCGCCTGGCCGAGCCTGCGAACCGGGTTCTCCTACTCACCCAACCTGCTTGGCAGCATGGGCCCGGGAGACCCTCGGGCCAAGGCGCTCCTGCACTCCCTGCACGCGGCGATCGAGGGCTGCGGCTAGACCCTCGCCGCAGCCCTAGATCCTTCGACCCGCCTAGTCCACTGCGCCGTTGGCTTCTGCCGTGCGCAGCACGTCGAGGTTGTCCTCGACCTTGGTGAACACGTCGACCATCCCCTGGATGAAGTCGGGCTCGTAGTCGATGTAGTTCCACACCAGGTTGAAGTGGTGCTCGATCTGCGCTTCACAGCGGGGCACCTCGACCCTGGTCGGGTCGCAGTTCGCCCGCTCGAGGTTCTCGGTCCACATCACGCGCGGCCCATTCCAGGCCGGCGACAGTCGAGCGGCCTTGTTGACCGGTCGCGGCAGGTACTCGTAGCTGTAGAGCCCCTCGGCGTTGAGCGCCTTGAGGTAGGTCTGCTTGGAGACGCCCGTGGCTTCCGCGTCGAAGCGAATCAGCACCTGGTGGATCGCCGACTCGTCGTCGGGGTAGAGCAGCTCGGGAATCGAGACCGCGGTGAGGTCGGCGATCCCATCCCGCAGCAGCGCGAGATGTTTGCGCCGCACTTCGTTGTCGACGTCAACGCGCTCCAGGCAGCCGAGCATCAGCGCGGCGCTGATCGGCGTAAGCCGGTACGAGTAGACGAGGGCGTCGATCGCCGGCAGCAACTCGTCCGGGAAGCCATCCTCCTGGGCGCGGCCGGGCAGCTCGCCCATCCCCGCGTGCTGGGTGGAGACGATGGCCTTCCAGTAGACGTCCTCGTGCTGGGTGACCATGAAGCCCGCCTCCCCGGCCGCGATCGGCTTCACCCCGTTGGCCGAGAAGCCGGCGGCATCGCCGAAACCGCCGATCCGCTTGCCGCGGTGCTTGGCGCCGTGGGCCTGCGAGCCGTCCTCGATCACCTTCACGTCGTGCTCCTCGGCTATCTGCATCAGCGCCGTCATATCCGCGGGGTTGCCGAAGATGTGCGGCACCAGCAGGGCACGGGTGTTGGGCGTTATCCGTTCGCGGACCGACTGCGGGTCCATCAGGCCGGTTCCCTCGATCACGTCCGCGAAGGTGGGAATGCAGTTGTTCTGCAGGATGCAGGAGATCGAGACGCCGTAGGTGTAAGGCGAGGTCATCACCTCGTCCCCAGCGGTCAGCTCCAGCCCAATCAGCGCTGCGTGCAGAGCACCGTTGCCGGTCGAGGTGCCGAGGCCGCACTTCGAACCGAAGAACTCGGCGACGCCACGCTCGATCGCCGCGATCTCCGGCTGATGCTTGCTCAACCCGAGCGCGACCCCCTGCTCGAGCAGTAGCGCCACGTGCTCGCGCGACTCCTCGCTCCAGACCGGATACTGCCGCGGGGTGGCATGACGGATCGGGGTTCCGCCGAAGAGAGCCAGCTTGTCGGCGACATCGGTGTGCGCTGCGGACATCATCAATCTCACTCTCTCCGGTCGTCGCATCGCTGGCGCGAGCGTTGGCAATTGGTCCCCGATCGATTTGCCGGATCGGTCCGGCAACATTACTAGCGTGAGCTTGAGTGTCAAGTTTGGCGGCCACTTGAGCAAGATGCCCTCATTCATCGGATCGATCCGGCACGCGAGGCTATGATCTGGCTCCGGATGGCAGTCGACGGCGGCGTTCCGAACTCAACACATCCAACGATTCGCGACGTGGCGCGCCTGGCTGGTGTGGCCAAGACCACCGCCTCCGATGCGCTCCAGGGCAAGGGCCGGGTGTCTGAGGAGACCCGCGCCCGCGTCGAAGCGGCGGCCGCAGCGCTGCGCTACCGGCCGCATGCCGGGGCCCGCGAGCTGACGCAACGCCGATCCGCGGTGCTCGGGCTGTTGGTCGGCGATCTCTTCGATCCGTTCAACGCCGAGCTCACCGGTCTGCTGGAGCAGCAGGCTGCGGCGAAGGGCTACCGGGTCCTGCTCGCCACCGCCGGATCAGACCTGCAGAGCGAGGAATTGGCGCTCTCCAGCCTGCTCGAGCACCGTGTCGCCGCGCTGATCCTCGTCGCCTACACCGGTGACGACGCCGGCCTGCGGACGATCACCGAGCACACGCCGGTCGTCTCGATCGGCTACAGCGGCGCTGCGGGTGTCTCGATCGGCCTCGACGACCTGACGGGCGCGCTGCTCGCGGTCGGTCATCTGCTCGACCTTGGACACACCCACATCGCGTACGTGAGCGGCATGCTCGTGCCTCCCCGCACCGATGCGGCGCGCATCTCGGGCTATCGCGCGGCCCTGCGACGGGCGGGCATCGGGGATGACCTGATCGTCAAACTCGGGCCGCGCCTCGATCCGCAGCGCGCCGAAGCGATCACGGATCTGCTCTCCGGTCCGAATCGGCCGACCGCGATCTTCGCGGCGTCGGACATCACCGCGATCGAGGTGATGTCCTGCGCGATGGAGCTCGGCCTGCGAATCCCCGACGACCTCTCCGTGGTCGGTTTCGACGATATGCAGCTGGCGAGAGTCCCGATGATCTCGCTCACCACGGTCGCCCAGCCGATCGCCGACCTCGCGCGCCTTAGCATCGAGGCCGCGACGAGCTGGCTGACGAGCGGAAAGATCTCGCAGACCGCGATGCTCGAGCCGAAGCTCGTCGTACGCGGGTCGACCGGGCCGCCACCGTCGGCCTAGGCACGGCCCGTCCTAAGTCGGGCCGAGTTCCTCGACGCTTCCGCCCCGCTCAAACCCCGCCTCAAGCCCACGGTCCGCCCGCAGCTGCTGGACCCGCAGCTCGAGCTCTGCCAGCTCGCGGGCGCTCGGCTCCCCAGCGGGTAGCTCGCCCGTCTCGATCAGCCGGTTGACCTCGAGCTCGCGAGCGAGCTCGCGCCACTCCTCGCGCTGTGGCTCCCCCTCCCCAGGTGCCGGGCCGAGGACGGTTTGGATCCGCTCGGCCTGCTCATGGTCTTGGCGTCCCTCGAGGGCGGCCGCGATGGTCTCCTCGATGCCGGCCTTGAGGGCCTCCTCGCGGTCGGCGAAGAGCTTGCGCTCGAGGGCCACGTAGCGGGCGGCAAGGTCGCCGTGGTCTGCCATCCAGTCGTCGAGGTGGACGCCCGCTTGGCGGAGCTCCTGCTCCTGGGCGAGGAGCTCGCGGCGGTCTGTTAGCTCCTCGGCTGCGAGGTGGCGCTGGGTCTCAGCGACCTCGAGGAGCGCCTTGCGCTCCTCGCTGTCTTCCGTCTTCTCGGCGCGGAACTCGAGCGACTCGGCGAAGTGCCTTGCCTGCTTGATCTCTTGCTCGGCGGCGTGGCGGTCGCGTTGCAGGCCAAGCGTCGCCAGGGCGCCCTTGTGGTCGAGGTGCTTGAAGGCCTTCTGAGCCTTGCCGTGCTCTGCCTCGAGAATGTGCTCGGGCATCTTTGCCACCACCCCGCGGTAGCCCTCGGCGCGCTCCTCGATCCACTTGGCCCGCTCGGCGCCGAGGGCTCCGCGATGCGGGGCGAGCGGGTCGATGAGATCGCTGAGGGTGCGGGTGGCGGGCGCGGGGGCCTCGAGCTGCGGCGCCCCGAACTTTGCATAGAGGTCCTCGGGCAGAACATGGCAACCGGCCGAGCGGGCGTTGGCGATCTTCTGCTCGGGAGCCTCCTCGTAGCGGATGCTGGCGTGGCGCCGGCGTGAGGTCGCGAGGATCTTGGCGTACTCGGCCATCCACTCCTCGACCGTCTCGCCGCGGAAGCGCTCGCAGTTGACGTGATCGTGGAGCTCCTCAATCGGCCGCGAGAGCGATACGTAGCTGCTCTCGCGGTCCTGGGCGGGGTGGCCGCCGAGGTGGCCTACCGACCAGATCCCCATACCCTGGGAGAAGTTCGGGTGGATCGCGTAGCTAAGCCTGAAGGAGGGTGGGCCGAAGTCCTCCTCGAGGCCCTTCGTCAGCTCCGCGTCTTGGCGCTCTGGCTCTGCCCTCTCGTAGGAGCGGCCGAGGTCGACCTCGACCACCCGCGCCGGGTGTCCGGGCTCCTCCACCTCGACCCACATCCGCTTGCCCTCGGGATCAGTGGCGCGTACGACCCCGGCGGTGCCGTTCTCGAGCGCTCGCTCGCGCACCCCATCGGCGCCGCGATCGAACCAGTAGGCCGCGCCGCGCAGGACGACCTGATCACCGGCGTAGAAGTCATAGGGACGACCCGGGGCAGCGAGTGCCTCGCCGGTCAGCTCACCCGCCTCGAGGCGACGTTCCTGGGCTTCGGCGTTTGTCTCATCGATTTCTAGGTTTGAGCCCTCGATGATCATCGAGGCGAGCTCAGCCCCGTGCTTTTTCTGCGAGGCAAACCAACGCGCGACCGTCCCCTCGACTGCCTCGGCATGGGTCGAGTAGAAGGTGATCGCGTGGTTCTCGAGGAGGATCCGGACCGCCTCCTTGCCCTGCCCGGCCAAGACCGCGACCTGTAGATCGCGCATCCACTCGTGGTTGGGGCGTTTGTTGTCGGTCAGGTGGGCGAGCGAGACCAGGCCCGGCCGCGAGACCATCTCCTCGAACATCCCCGGCAGCTCCACCGCGCCCATCTGGGCGGCGTGCCCGGCGCCCAAGAGGCGAGCGCCGCTCTTCTCCACGAGCTCTGCCAATGCCTTCCACTGCGGCAGGCCGACCTTGCCCGCCTCCTCGACCACGATCAGGGTCTTCTCATCCACCGCAAGGCGCCCATCGGCGGCCCAGCGAGTGGCGCGGCGAATCGAGAACGGCTGGGCCTCGAGGTCCTCGGCGAGTTCCTGGGCGGTGCGCCAGTTGATCGCGCAGGCGATCACCGTGCCGCCCGCTTGGCGATGGGCCTCGGTCAGTGCCTGCAGGACCGCCGTCTTGCCCGCCCCAGCGGGGGCCGAGAGGATCGAGAAGCCGGCCCCGGCACCGAGCTTTGCAATCGCATCGTGCTGTTGGTCGGAGAGCTCGCGACCCTCCCCGAGCCTCTGGTTGGCGTAGGCCTCCCCGGCGGCCAGCGCCTCGGGCGAGTAGGGCTCGGGCGGGCGCTCCCCTACGCCTTCGAGGATCTCCATCACCCGCTTCTCCGCGGCGCGGATCGAGGGGCTCGTCACCCAGGACTCCTCGAGGGCCATCAGGGCGCCCTCTGCCTGCAGGGCCCTGACCATCTCCTCGGCCTCGGCCACCCTCATCCGCCCAGGCGCCGCAGCCATCACGAGCGCGTTGGCGGCGGTCTGCGAGACGACTGGGCCGCGGCTCCTCATCGACTTCTCAACCGCCGCCGCAAGCGAGGTGTGGGCCTCCTCGGGACCAAGCTCAAAGCCGAGCTCCTCGCGGATCTCAGCCGCTCGCTCGCGCGTAAAGCCCCGATCGCGGCAGCGCTCTTTCCACCACTCGACGGTCTTTGCTGGATCCTTGCCTGCCTCCTTCGGAGCCCGCGTTTTGAGCGCCAACTTGGCTCGCTCGCGGTTCGTCAGCTCGCGGCCAAGGAGGGCTTCTTCCTCGCGGGCCGCGCCCTCGACCTCGCGGCTGCGCCCTGAGAAGTCGTCGATTAGCTCCTGGGGAACGCCGCGGACCTCGAAGTAGAGGCCGTCGCGACCGGTTGAGGAGCGGATCCCATAGCCCATCTCGACCAGTCGCTCGGCCTGGTGGGCGCGGGCGTAGGCGCCGGCCTCTAAAGCCGGATCGCCGTAGATCGCAGCGGCATTTATCGCCACTAGTTTGCCGTCATTGCGGGTGAGGCCGATCACCGTTCCTTCGATGTGAAGCTGCGGGGCGGGTGCGGGGTCGCCCTCGGCGCGGCGCGCGGTGGCGTGCAGGGAAACCGCTGCGGCATAGCCGGCGGCGGGCCCGTAGTGGCGCTCGCCGGTCTCGTCGCGGCCGTGCATGACCACGTCGTGGGAGGCGATTAGGTGTTCAACGCCGAGGTTCCAGGACTCGAACATGTCCCGCTCGATCTTGCGTTTTTCCTCCTCGGAGGCCTGGCTCCAAAGCGTCGAAACCGACTTCGGGGCCGAGTAGGTGAACTTGAAGGTGACGACCCCCAGTTCTCGCTCGGTCACCACCTCGCCGTCCGCGTCGCGGAGCATCTTTCCGTCTGGGCCCCGTAGCGGGCGCTCGATAAAGCCCGGGCGACGCACCTGAGAGCCGTTTACGTGGCGACCTTGGAGGCCTAGCTCGAAGTCTGCCTGGGAGACCTCTTGACCGGGCTTTAGACCGAGCTTGCCAAGCGCGCCCTCAGAGCCAAGCCAGTAGGCAAGCGGCCCGACCTCCGCGCCATCGCCCCCTGCGGGGGAGAAAGCAAGCGGGGACTCGCCTGCCTCGAGGACGTAGCGCGCGGCTGCGGCGGCGGCCTCACGGTCGCCGATTCCGGTGCGGACCTTCGAGATCGTCCACATGCCGGCTTGATTGAGCCAGCGCCGCGTTTTGCCCCTGTCGTTTTAGTCTGGAAGGATGCGCGCGGCGCGGCCGCAACGCGGCCGCTGGGCGGCGCGCGGGCGACGTGCGGGGCGGCGGCTGGATGCGGCGCGCGGGGCGCGGCGCATCGCGGGCGCGGACGGCGGGCGCGGGCGGGGCCGCAAGGTCGGCGGCCGGTCGGACCTCGGCGGGGGTTCCCCCGGCCCCCCGGCCTTCCCCTCGCGCTGCGTCCCGGGAAACCCCCCGGCGATCGGGCACCGGCGCGGACGCGCAACAGCCCCCCGGGTTGCCGGGGGGCTAAGCGCTCGCGACCTACGCGGGCACGCCTGCGTGCTCGGGCTGCGCCTCGGCGCATCGGCGCGCGACCATGCGTTCCCACGCTTCGGCCTCCTGCGCCTCGTCCTCGTCGGCGCGGCACCCCTTGCAGAGAAAGTCATCGGCGGCCACGCCGCGAACGTCACGCTCGCTGCGCGCCTCGCCGCACGTTCCACACGCGTTCAGCTCGGCGGGCGCTTCGGCGGCCTGCTCTGCCGCTACCTCGGCGGCGGCAACCTGCTCCGTGCCGAATTCCCCGATGATTGCCCGCACGAACGGCGTACGCCCTTCCCGCCACTGGCTCTTTAGCCTGCGCACGGCGACAACGACCCCTAGATCCGCGTTGACTTCCTGCCAAACGAAATCACAACGGGCCTTGATCGCCTCGGCCTTGGTGTGACCGGCGGGAAGCTCCGGAATGCCCCGGATGCCCTTCTCCCGGCAATCGGAACACAGTCCATCGTCACCCGTTCCGGCCTGCATCCGGACGCGGTCCAGGTCGTACCGGCCCCGACTGATCGTGCAACCCAAACAACGGAACGCGATTTCCGTCCCATACAGTGCCGCACAGTCGTAGTCGAACCCGCTTGCGTAAACCTTCTCCGCCTGGGCCCTCTCGTCGCGGTCCTGGACCTGCGGACCATCCGCGACCCCGGCGCGCTCCGCCTCGTAGCGCGCCATCAGTGCGGCGTCGGCCAGCTCCTGACGCGTGTTGCGCTTCTTAATCAGCTCGGCGCGCTGCTCCGTGGTGACCCTGTCCGCTGCCGCGCGCCTGGTGCGCCTGGTCGCACGAGGAGAATCGCTCCTAAGCCGCTCGCGCGGCTTCTCGCCCTTCTCCGGCATGCATGCCGCGATCAGCGCGCGGTCCGCCTCGTTGTGCGCCTGCTTCCACCACTGGCCGACGATCACACGAGCGGTGTTCGGACGGGTCTCCCTCACCTTCACAACCGCAGCCACGAGGCGTAGTTGGCGAACGTCCGCGCGTCCTTCAAGTCGCCGCCCCAGTCGCCGCGCGCCCGGCATGTCCCCCTTCCGGACCAGCTCGGTCAGCTCCGAAAGGATCTCGGGAATCGACTTGACAGCAGCCACGGAACCCACCTCACTACTTCCTGTGCTTCACCAGGTCTGGCGTTCCTGGTGTTCCGTTCTCGGTGTTGCTTACAGTCAACAGTCTAATCCGGAAAGTTCCCCTGCACAAGACCTAATAGCGCCTCAGAGCAACCTCTTTGCAACTGCAAATAGTCCCCCTCCGACACAACTCTTTGCTTCTGCAAATACCTGCCCCTGACCAAAGTCTTTGCAAATGCAAATCCGGGGTGCTGGGACCGCGCGCAGAGAGTGGGCGGGGGTTGGGCGGTGGACTCTTGTGCTCTCTCCTGGCCCGGCGCAGAGCTGTCTTTAATCGCACTGCTCGGGCCACCGCAAGGGTCGGCCGGAGCTTGCGGAGGCCGAAGCGAAGCGAGCCCTTGCGGTGGCCCGAGCAGTGCGATTGGGTTCTGTGCCGGGTCGGGAGAGAGCACCCACCGACCGGCCCCCGCCCACTCTCTGCGCGCGGTCCCAGCACCCCGGAGCGGCACTCCGGTCGAGCATTCGGGCGAAGCCCGTCCGGCCCCCGGGCCGGTGCTTCTAACCCCCACCACGCTGGTTCTAGACCCGCGCGCCTCACCAGGCCGCGCGGGCCATGGCAAGGGTTTGCCGGAGGCCGAGCGAAGCGAGCCCTTGCCGTGGCCCGCGCGGCCTGGTACCCCTGGAGTGCCGGGTCCAGGGCGGAGCCCTGGTTGGGTTCGGGCGAAAGCCCGTCCGGCCCCCTGGGGCCGGTGCTTGAACCCCGCGGGCGGGCTGACGACCCGCGTGCTGGAGAGCAACGGGCGAGACGAGCCTCGGAGCCGTACATGTTCCTGGTTGACCGCCATCCGGCGGAGCCGGAACGCGCGTCCGATGCTCTGGCGAGCTCTTGCGAGTTCGACGCCAACCCTCGCGCCCCGCGCCCGACCCCCACGGCGGGTCCCGGCCGTCGGCCGGGACCCGCGTTTCTCGAGGCGTACCCAAACCTTGCCACCCAGATTGATCACAGGACAGCAGCGGCAGCTCAGCTCACGCGGAACCCGCGGCCACTCGCCGCCAGCCTCAGGAACATCACGAAGTCGGCGCCGAAGGCATCCGGGTGAAGCGCCCCCGCAGCAATCGCTTTGTCGTACGCCCCGATCGCCTCGCGACACTCCACAGTGCTGACCTCCTCCCCAGCGGTGGTCAGTTTGTAGCTGGCGATCCCCGTGACCAGCTCACCCGAGAGGCTACCCTGATCGCAGCACGGGAACTCCCGCGGGAACTGCGGCGGCTCCGTCGAATGCGCCATCCCCAGGTCGATCAACGCCCGACGCAGCTCGGCAATCGCCGCGCTGCCCTGCCGCGACACGGACAGCGTCCCCGTGAACAGCTCTCCCTTGGCCTCAATCGTGTACTTCACGGTCCCAACTCCTCGTCTTGATCGGTCTGCCCACGCGCGCAGCGCCAGGCCACACGTTTCGATCACTTCGGCCGCCGAAATCAGAAGGGCGGCTCGTTCGATGTCTCGTTCGATGTCTCCTGGGGCGGAGCGAAGCCGCACGATTCGAGCACCTCGGCCCCCGAGGTGACCATCACGGCCTCGCCGCCGCGCAGTAGCTCGTGGCATCCGGCGGACATCGGGGAGGTCACTTGTCCCGGTACCGCCATCATTACCCGCCCAAGCGCCGTGGCGGTCTTTGCGATGTCGCGGCTGCCGCTGCGTAGGCGCGCTTGCACGACGACCGTGCCCGCGCCCAGACAGGCCATAAGGCGGTTGCGGCCCTGTGGATTCCCGCAGGTAAGCGAACGATCGGGCGGATACTCGCTCAGCGCCAGCCCACCGTCGGCCGCTGCCCAGGTCACGGAGCCGTCCCGGACGGGGAAGTCGACGCCCAGGCCGTAGGGCAGCACGGACACGGTCGCCCCTCCCGCAGCCACGGCACCGCGATGAGCCCTGCCGCCGATTCCATACGCCAACCCAGAGACCACGGTGACGCCCGACTCGGCGACTTCACGGCCTAGATCCTCGGCGAACCTCAAACCGTACTCCGTCCCGGCACCCAAGCCGACCACCGCCACCGCCCGCTCCAGGAGGTCCGCAATCCTGCCGGTCCCACAGGCCCAGAGCCCGAGCGGCATCGCGGAGCGTTCCCCCTGCCAGAGCGCGGGAGACACCTGCGTCGGCCACTCGTCGTCCTCCGGGATCACCAGGCGACCTCCGAAGTCACCGGCAATCGCAAAGTACCTGTCGACCGGCACGCCCTCGCGCCGCTCATCGGTCTCCTCGGCGACCTCCTCCGGCACGTCCCCGCTGCGTACGCACGCGGCCGCATCGACCGGGCCCACCTCAGCGACATACGCCTTCAGAGCGGAATCAAGGTCATCGGCGACGCCCATCAGGTAAGCGCGGGCGGCGCGCTCCGCTGCGTACTTGTCCATCGGCACTCATGCCTCCTCTGTGTGCGAACGCTGCCGCTTCTGCGTGCAGCGATAGTGACCTCCAGCCCGAGCGATCAGGCCACGAGCATCTGCTCAGCTCAGGCGGAAGCCTTGGCAGCGGGAAGCGGCCATCAAGAACGCGACGAAGTCGCCAGCGAAACCATCCGGGCGTTGCGCTCCCGCTGCGATCGCCTTGTCATAGGCAACCAGCGCCTCGGCGCACTCGCGCGCGGTGACGTGCGAGTCGCCACCACTCAGCTTGTGGCTGGGAATCCCTGACGTCCGAGTCCGCTCGCAGACCTTGCAGTCGTCGGGGCAGGTGAACGCCGGCGCCTCACTCGGGTACGCCATCCCCAGGTCGAGCAGCGCGTCGCACAGCTCGGCGATCGAGCCACCACCGTCCCGCGGGGTGCAGACCGTTCCCGTGAACGGCTCTCCCTTGGCCAGAATCGTTAACTGCATCTTCTGAACTCCTCCTCGTTCTGTCACTGACTCACACCGCGGCGGACGGGGCCGCCCTGAGGAAGCCGCAGGCTTCGACGATCTCCTTCACGGAGTTGACCGCGACCGCCTCGCCATTGCGCACCATTTCGTTGCAGCCCGCGGAGCCCAGAGATACCTCCGGTCCCGGCACCGCCATCACCGCCCGCCCAAGCTCTGCGGCGGCCCGCGCCGTGCCGCGGCTGTGCGAACCTTCTTCGACGACAACCGTTCCGGCGCCCAGGCAGGCCACGAGGCGGTTGCGGCCCACCGCCCGCCAATGGCTCGGCGATCGACCGGGGGCGTACTCGCTGAGCAAAATCCCGCGCTCCCCAACTCCGGGGACTTCCTCGGAGAGCGGGTAGTCCGCGCTCAGGCCGCAGGGCAGCACGGCAACCGTCACGCCACCCTCAGCGGCGGCGCCGCCATAAGCGCTCTCGCTGATTCCGAGCGAGGTGCCAGAGACTACGGTGACTCCCGCCCGAGCAAGCCCCACGCCCAGAGCATCGCCATAACTCGTCCCGTGGTGCGTCGGCCGACTCGAGCCGACCATCACCACCGCCCGCTCCAACACGTCGGCGAGACTGCCCGACCCACGGACCCACAGCCCGAGCGGGATTCCCAAGCGTCCGGCCTCCCCGTCGCAGCGCCCGAGAGCGGAAAGCACCTCCCCCGGCCACTCGCTGTCCTCCGGGATCACCAGGCGAGCGCCCAGGTGCTCGGCCATCGCCGGGTAGTCCAGTTCCGCCATCGCATCCACGGGCCGGACCCAGGTCTCCGACATGACCTGGGGCGGGGCGTCCATCCGGCGCACCTGCGCCGCGGCCTTGACCGGGCCCACCCCTGCGACGTACTCATTCAGAGCCGAGCCGCACTCCGAGGCGACACCCATCAGGTAGTAGCGGGCCGCCCGTTCGGTTGCGAAGTTGTCCATGGCCAGGGGTTCCTCTCCCGTATGTGACGCTGCCGCGCTCGGCAAGCAACGAACCCCGGGGTCGGTCCCGAGGGGCTGTCGATCTGCGCAGCATTGATCAGGTCGTGGCAGGGCCCCGAAGGGGGCGGCGGGGGTTCCGGCCCGTCTTTTTGGGCCGGGTTCATCGCCGCGAACCCTGCCACGACCTGATTGGCTTCGAGCGGATCGAGAGCCCCGGGCCGGACCCCCACAACCCCCTACTCAGTGACCTCCGGCCGCATGGTGAAGCTGCACGACTCGACAACATCGGCCGCCGAGTTCACCACGATCGCCTCGCCGCTGCGCAGCATTTCGTTGCACTCGCGGGACCCCGGAGTGGTCACGGGCCCCGGCACCGCCATCGCCACGCGCCCAAACGCCGCGGCGGCGCTTGCCGCGCCGCGGCTCTCGTGGTCAGCTTCGACGACGACCGTGCCAGCACCCAGGCACGCCACGAAGCTGTCGCTGGCCAGCTGCCTCGCGCGGGTATACGGGCGACCGGGCGCAAACCGGCTGAGCAGCACCCCGCCCTGGGCAACTTCAGTGACCACGTCGTCGCCGAGGTAGCTGGACCTCATACCGCAGCCCAGTACGGCCAGCGCCACACCGCCAGAATCCATGGTGGCACGATGGGCGATCATGCTGGTGCCGTACCCCACGCCGGACACCACGGTGACGCCTGCCTTCGCAAGCCCACGACCCAGAGCCTCGGCAACCAGCGAACCGTAAGCAGTCGTCGCCACACCCAAACCGACAACCGCCACCGCGTGCTCGAGCACATACTTAAGGCTGTCCGTCCCCCGGACCCAGAGCCCGAGCGGAATTCCCGAGCTGGCCGCTTCCAGGTCGGACCGCCCGAGCGGCGAAAGCAGCCGCTCGGGCCATTCGCTGTCCTCCGGGATCACCAGGCGAGCACCCAGCCGCTCGGCCGCCGTCGCGTAGTCGAACTTGGCCAGCGCATTGAGCGGCCAATCCCAGGCCTCCGCCACGACCTCGTCCGGCGCGTCGATCCTGCGCACCCGAGCCGCCGCCTCGACCGGGCCCACCTCGGCGACGTACTCATTCAGAGCCGAGCCGCACTCCGAGGCGACACCCATCAGGTAGCCGCGGGCGGCCCGCTCTTTCGCGTTGCTGTCCATCAACAGTGTCCTCTCCGTCATGCGACGCTGCAGCGCTCTGTGTGCAGCTAATCTCGGGTTCGGCCCCGAGGCGCTCTAGACCGTCACCACTTCCCGCTCTAGCCAGTAGCGAGCCTCGGCGGCCTCCTTGCCGGCGGCTTCGACCTCGCGCTCCAAAGCTTCCTTCGCCTCGGTACAGACGTACTTGTAGCCGTAGAAGCCCCAGCAAGCCTCGTCGAGCATGTCGCCCTCAGGGCCTTCGGTGTAGTAACCGTAGATGCTGCCGTTAGCCCAGTCAGTGAACGTTTCCAGTTCGCCGTCGAGGCATTTGAGAGCCGTCTCCTCGTCGCCGTCCCATTCCTTGTCGAAAAACACTGCGCTCGGGCGCTACCCGAGGAAGCCGCAGGCTTCGGCGATCTCGGTCATGGACCGGACCGCAACGGCCTTGCCGCGCTCCACCATCTCGTTGCACCAGGCGGACCCGAACGAGACTTCCGGGCCGCGCACCGCCATCACCGGGCGGCCCAGCTCCGCCGCGCACTCCGCCGTGCGGCGACTCTGCGCGCCGTCCTCCACCACAACCGTTCCGGCTCCCAGGCAGGCGACGAGGCGACTGCGACCGTCCACCCGCCAGTGAAATGCCAGCCGATCGGGGGGGTACTCACTGAGCAGAATGCCGCCTTCACCAACCCCCGGGACAACCTCGGAGAGCGGGTCCTCCGAGCTCAGACCACAGGGCAGCACAGCCACCGTCGCCCCGCCCTCACTCTCCGCGCCGCGATAAGCGCTCTCACTGATCCCAAGCGAGGTCCCAGAAACGACGGTGATGCGCGCGCGCCCAAGCGCACGACCGAGCGCCTCCCCCCAGGACCTCCCGTAGTCCGTCGGCTTACTGTTGCCCACCATCGCCACCGCCCGCTCCAGCACCTTGGCGAGATCACCGGATCCCCGTACCCACAGCCCGAGAGGGATCCCGAAGCGACCCGCCTCCGGGTCGCTCCCGAGAACGGAAAGCACCTCCGCCGGCCACTCGCTGTCTTCCGGGATCACGAGGCGAGCGCCCAGCCGCTCGGCCATCGCCGGGTAGTCCAGTTCCGGCATCGCATCCACGGGCCGGACATAGGTCTCCGACATGACCTGGGGCGGGGCGTCCATCCGGCGCACCTGCGCCGCGGCCTCGACCGAACCCACCTCGGCGACGAACTCACTCAGGGCCGAGCCGCCGCACTCCAAGGCGACATCCATCAGGTAGTAGCGGGCCGCCCGTTCGGTTGCGAAGTTGTCCATGGCCAGGGGTTCCTCTCCGGACGCGAAAGCTGCCGCGCTCTGCAAGCAGCGAAACCCCGGGGTCGGTCCCGAGGGGCTGTCGATCTGCGCAGCTTTGATCAGGTCGTGGCAGGGCCCCGAAGGGGGCGGCGGGGGTTCCGGCCCGTCTTTTTGGGCCGGGTTCATCGCCGCGAACCCTGCCACGACCTGATTGGCTTCGAGCGGATCGAGAGCCCCTCGGGGCTGTCGATCTCCGGACCTCTAGACCGTCACCACTTCCCGCTCTAGCCAGTAGCGAGCCTCGGCGGCCTCCTTGCCGGCGGCTTCGACCTCGCGCTCCAAAGCTTCCTTCGCCTCGGTACAGACGTACTTGTAGCCGTAGAAGCCCCAGCAAGCCTCGTCGAGCATGTCGCCCTCAGGGCCTTCGGTGTAGTAACCGTAGATGCTGCCGTTAGCCCAGTCAGTGAACGTTTCCAGTTCGCCGTCGAGGCATTTGAGAGCCGTCTCCTCGTCGCCGTCCCATTCCTTGTCGAGCGTCTCTTTCGAGATCACCGCGACACCGGCGAGCCCGGTGTCCCAGCTCTCCGTCGTTGGGTTGCCGGCGTAGTAGCAGACCAGGCCATGTTCGTAGACCCGAACCGCGACGATCAGATGAGCGTCGTGCCTGGCTTTGATCGCTTCCACGATGTTTACCTGCACGTCGCCGTTGCCGTCGCACCCTTCACAGGCGATCATCTGCTCGCCCATAGCGTCGTCCCCGGCTTTCAACTCGCCCTCTCCGTGGCAGCCGTTGCAGGTGACGTAGAAGTCCTCGTCCGGCCGCATTTCCTCGTCACCAAAGTTGGAGCGCGAGTTGTTGAAGCCGATCAGCGTCCAGGCGTTGTCGAACTCCTCGCGGGGATTGGCCCCGCCGTCGTCGTCGCAGACGACATGGACCTTGATCCCGCTGGGCTCGTTGACGTAGGTCTCTAGTGGTCGCTCGTTCATTGCCTACCTCAGCTCCCGAGCGCCGGACGCGGAGCGAGGCCGCACGACTCGAGGACCTCGGCCGCCGAAGTGACCGCGACGGCGTCGCCGCTGCGCAGCAGCTGGTGGCAACCGGCGGACTGCGGCGAGGTCACCTGACCCGGGACCGCCATCACGACCCGGCCGAGCGCTGCAGCCGCCTTTGCCGCGTTGTGGCTGCCGCTACGCAGGCCCGCTTCGACGACAACCGTGCCTGCACCCAGACAGGCGACGAGTCGGTTGCAGCCGACGACCCTCCCGAGGCTCGGCCCGCGGTCGGGCGCGTACTCGCTCAACACCAGCCCCTTGCCGGCAATTGCCCGGATCAGGCCACGGCTGTTGGCGGCGTGGTCGATGCTCAAGCCATGAGCCAGCACGGCAACCTGCTCGCCCTCCACAGCGACGACCTCGCGCTGCACGCTCTCGGCGATTCCAAACCCCACGCCGGACACCACGGTGACACCCGCCCGGGCGAGGTCATGGCCCAGATCCCCGCCAACCATCAAACCGTAGCTCGTCGCCGCACGCGAGCCGACTACCGTCACCGCCCGCTCCAGCAGGTCGGCGACCCTGCCGGTCCCGCGGGCCCAGAGCCCGAGCGGGATCCCCGCGCGTTCGCCATTCAGGTCCACCTGCCCGAGGGCCGAAAGGACCTGCCCCGGCCACTCGCTGTCCTCCGGGATCACCAGGCGATCTCCGTACGACTCGGCGATCGCGAAGTACCCGTCGACCGACACGCGCTCGCGCCGTTCGCACGTCTCCCCCGCAACGTCGTCCGGCACGTCCCCCTTGCGAACCCGAGCAGCGGCCTGGACCGGGCCCACCAGCGCGACGAAAGCCTTCACCGCCAAACCGGGCTCCTCAGTGACGCCCATCAGGTAGGCGCGAGCCCACCGTTCGGTGTTGTAGCTGTCCATCGGGAACTTCCTCTCCGTGAGGTAAACGCTGCCGCGGTCTGCGTGCAGCGAGGAATGAGCTGCCGGTCGCAAACCACAAGGGGGGCCCGGCCTAGGCCGGGCCCCCCTTGTGGTTTGCGATCAGAACTGGGATTCGTCCGCTACCTCCGGACGCGCAGCGAGACCGCAGGATTCGAGAACCTCGGCCGCCGAAGCGACCGCGACGGCCTCGCCGCCGCGCAGCAGCTCGTGGCAACCGGCGGACGCCGAGGAGGTCACCGGACCCGGCACCGCCATCACCACGCGCCCGAGCGCTGCGGCGGCCCTTGCCGTGGTGCGGCTGCCGCTGCGCTGGCCCGCTTCGACGACAACCGTGCCAGCGCCCAGACAGGCGACCAGGCGGTTGCGGCCCAGGGACCTCTGGTGGCTCGGCGCCCGGTCGGGCGCGTACTCGCTCAGCACTAGCTCGCTCTCGGCAATTTCGCTGCTCAGACCGCCGCGGATGCGCGAGTGCCCGACTTCCATCAGGCCGCAGCCCAGCACTGTCACCGCCACACCCCCCGCCGAGACGACACCACGATGGACGCTCTCACTGATTCCAAACGCCGCGCCGGAGACCACGGCGACGCCCGCCCGCGCTAGGTCGTTGCCCAGAACCTCGGCAACGGTCGAACCGTAGCTCGTCGCGGTCCTCGTGCCGACCACCGCCACCGCCCGCTCCAGGACGTCCGCGACCCTGCCGGTCCCACGGACCCACAGCCCGAGCGGGGTCCCCAGGCGTCCGTCTTCCAGGTAGGACCGCCCCAGACCGGAAAGTAACTTCCCCGGCCACTCGCTGTCCTCCGGGATGACCAGGCGAGCACCCAGCCGCTCCTCCATCGCGTGATCGCGCAGCATCTCCGCGTCCAAGCGCCGTTCCGAGGTCTCCACCCCGACCTTCTCCGGCACATCCCCCCTGTGTACCCGGGCGGCGGCCTCGACCGCGCCGACCTCCGCAACGAAAGCCTTCACCGCCAAACCAGGCTCCTCGGTGACCTCCATCAGGTAGGCGCGAGCCACCCGTTCGAGCCGGTAGTTGTCCATCAGCAGTGTTCCTCTCGGTTATGTGAGCCGCCGCGTTGCGTACAGCGAAGAAATGAGTTGGTGGTCGCGCCCCACGGTGGGACCCGGCATCAGCCGGGTCCCACCGGGTGCGATCAGAACGGCGGTTCGTCGCCGGGCGTGGTCGACACCCACGGGTCATCCGCCGGGGCGAAACCAGCGTCGCCACCGCCGTTGCCACCGCTGCTGCGGGAGACCTTGTTGACCTTCGCGGTCGCCCACTTCAGCGACGGCCCGACCTCCTCGACATCCAGCTCGATGACCGTCCGCTTCTCGCCCTCACGGGTCTCGTAAGACCGCTGCTTGAGCTTGCCGGTAACGATCACCCGCGCACCGCGGGTGAGCGACTCGGCCAGGTTCTCGGCGGGCTGACGCCAGAGGCCGCACCGCAAGAACAGCGCCTCACCGTCCCGCCACTCGCCGCTCTCACGATCGAAGTGGCGGGGGGTCGACGCGACCGTGAAGTTGGCCACTGCCGCTCCGGCCTGGGTGAACCTCAGCTCAGGATCGGCCGTGAGGTTGCCGATCACGGTGATCACGGTATCTCCAGCCATGATGACTACTCCTTCTCGCATTCCGCAAACTGAACATCGGGTTCGGCCCCGAGGGGCTGTCGATCTGCGGAGCACTGATCAGGTCGTGGCAGGGCCCCGAAGGGGGCGGCGGGGGTTCCGGCCCGTCTTTTTGGGCCGGGTTCATCGGCGCGAACCCTGCTACGACCTGATTGGCTTCGAGCGGATCGACAGCCCCGGGCCGAACCCGGGACCCCCAAACCTTTCGCACCAGCAGGGTTGGTCAGCTCAGTCGGTCCCCGAGCCGACGCGGATAGGCGCCCCCGGCCTCGAGGCCATCGCTGATCGCCTCGCTCGCCTCGTAGGTCGGGATGTTGCGCTGCTCGGCAGCGATGTGTAGCGCAGTGCGGGCCTCGTCCTCGGTGTACTCGCCGCCTGTCACCAGGCGACCGAGGCTGTAGGCCGCCTTGACCAGAGTGTGGTGCGCCGTGCCCTCGGCTGCGTGGGCCACCCTGTTGGCCACGGTCTCGAGGTAGGCCTGGCGACGATCATCGGGCAGCGGGCGGAAGTCACTGAAGTCGACCGGTTCCGGCTTCGGCCGCGGCGGTGGCTCGAAATGCGGAACCAGCCACTGCGGGAAAGCCGCGATCGGCGGCGGGTGCACGACGCTGTACTCGCCATCCCGACGCACGGACCCAGGCGCAACGATGAACCCGCCGTGGCCGCGGCTGTCGATGCGCCACCCGGCGCGGCCCGCCGTGTTCCGCAGCGTCGAGTCCTCGCCAACCCGGAAGTACAGGTGTTCGGACGGACTCGGACTGCGCACGGTGAAGGTATCGCCGGGGTACGGCTGACCGGCGCGCTCGGCGAGCCGCGCCAGGACATCGCGCCCGTGCTCGGCCCCGCTCCACTCCGGCGGCGGAGGGCTGCCATGCGCCGGATCGAGATCGAGCACGTAGAGCCGCGACGGGCCGCACGCGATGCCGATGTTGCTGGTCGGAGACCGGCCCCACCAATGCTGGATCAGCTCCGGGTCGATCGTCGCGCGCTGCTCCCAGCCCAGATGGCCCTCGGCGCAAACCCCGGTGCCCGGGCAGCGGCGCTTGCCGTGCAGGCACGGGAACTTCGACTTCGGCCACAGCGGGAACACGTAGAGCCCAAACCTCGCGGCCGTGAGGGCGAAGCCGAGCAGCCGCTGCGAGGGCGCCTGACGCGAGGTCGCGCCGCGCCCGGTCCGCTCGGCCGATTGGGCGGATGGTGATTGAGTCATGTCCTTCCCCTATATCCGGGGCGGATCGCTACTTGCGCTCTCGAGGAGCGCGCATGTAACGGAACGGTAGCGAAGCCGCGCGAAAGCGTTGCGTAAACCGCATCGGGTTCGGCCCCGAGGCTGTCGATCTGCGGAGCCTTGATCAGGTCGTGGCAGGGGCCCCGAAGGGGGCGGCGGGAGTTCCGGCCCGTCTTTTTGGGCCGGGTTCATCGCCGCGAACCCTGCCACGACCTGATTGGCTTCGAGCAGATCGAGAGCCTCGGGACGCACCCGCCACGCCACCGACGCCTCGCTGTGTCCCTAGCGCGGTGGCTCCGGCATGTACGCCTCGGTGACCATCCTCGCCAAGCTCTCCGGAGAGGTCCCCCGTGCCATCGCGAACGACAACGCCCGCGCCAAAACGTGGTTGGGGTCAGCGTCGAGTGCTATCCCGATAGCCGCCCTCGCGATGTTTCCGTCGCGCTGGACCCAGGCCGTCACTGCCAGCAGGACCGCGGGCACCGCTCGCCACGGCGGCGGCGTCGCCTTCGTGAGAGCGGTCCACAGCTGCCGCGCACGACCGGCGCGCTTGCTCAGCGCCATCGTCAGGCACGCGGCTCGGACCGGATGCGGCCAGAGAAGCGTGACGAGGTCCGCGACGCGCTCGCACGCGTCTGGACTCGACAGGTCGGTCGGCTTGTCGATCGCATCCGCGAGCACACCCAAAGCCCCCGGACGTGCCACATCAGTCCTCAGCTCCCGACTGCGCAGCAGCTCCGCCGTCCGCTCGAGCACCGCGGTCGGCACGGGCTCCAGCGTGGCCACCAGTTCATCCAGGTCGCGGAAGGCGGGCTTGCCCGCAAACGTCATGGATGCAGCCAGTTCGGTGGAGCTCGGGTCGGGAACCTGGCCCGATCGATCCTCGGCGTAGGACCACCAGGTCTCCCCGGCCTCCACGGAGCGCACCCACACCGCGTCCTGGATACCAATCCCTCCCTCGGTCAGCGCCTCGCTCACCGTGTCGACCAGCGCTCGATACGGCCGGCCCGACTCACCAGGCTCGGTCCAGCCGCCGGCCGGGGCGCTCCGGTCATCCCGGGCGGTGCCGATCACGACGATCCACGCCACCACGACATCGTTCCTCTGCATCATCCCGGCGAGCTGCGACGCGATGCGCTGCTCGCCGCTCCCCGGCGCGGGCAAGTCGACTCGCGCCGTGACGCCGATATTGCACTCCTTGGTGAGGGTAATCACCACCAGCGAATCGAACGCCCGGACGCCCAGCAGGTGCGGCACGGCTGCAACCATCGTTCCAGGGTCGTCGCTGTTCAGGCTGACGACATTGCTTTGGCCCGCGGCGGGCGAGGTCTCGTTCATCAGGTCTCCTTCACATCGGTTCTGCTCGATGACTTCGAGTTAGGCGGTGGTGATCAGCTCAGGTGCCGCCACTTCTCCTTGCACGCGTCGAGATGGCCGCTTCGCCACTCCGAGGCGGCGACGTCCCTGCCTTTCGCCTCCAACAGGCCGACCAGAGCATTGATCTCATGGCAGTTCAGTGCGAATCCCATCTCGGTGGGCGCCAAACGCGGGTCACCGAAGAGGTCGAGGAAGACGGCGAGCGGGTCGTAGACGAACCCGCCGCATCCCTCCGCACTTTCGTACTCCGCACCGCGCTGGTCCAGCTTCCCGTAGTCCAAACGGAGCAGGCGCGCAAGGTGCCGCATGTTGCCCAGCAGGTCGCTGATCGCCGTAGCCGGACCCTCTTCGACGCAGTCCTTCGACAGGCCGACACGAGCGGCGAAAGCGAGGATCGCCTCGGCAGCAAACCCCGCCCCACGCTGACTCTCGTCACCGTCGAGTGATGCGAGCTGCTCCTGCAGCTCCCCGAGTGTCGCCGCCGAGAGGTTCACGACTTCCCCTCCGTTCCGGTCGACTCGTCGCCGGCCAGCTCCAGCGGGACGCCGTCGCCGATCGCGGCCACCAGGCCGCAGCCTCGCGCAGCCTCGTCCAGAAGAGCGCCCAGCTCCGCGCGCAGGGCACACTGCAGCTCACAGCGACAGCCGAACCCGTGCAGAAGGACGTGGGTGAGCACCGGCTCGCCCGTCGGCCGGACGTGCAAGTCGTGTACCCAACCGCGCTCGCCAACGAGCCGCGAGGCGGAGTGCCGGTGCGCCTTGGTGTCACCCGCAACGACGAGGTCCAGCACTGCATCGAGGCCGATGGGACCGTTGATCCTCGGATCCTCGTAGCGCTCGAGGCTGACGATCGTGACCGTCGCGGCCACCTCCTCATCTCCGGCCAGGACGATCTGTCTCGGCGGCAGCATCGCCACCTTACTTATCGTCATCATGGGTGATCTCCGTTCTCCTTCGCTCCACTCACCGGCTGCTGCGCCCCGTTCGGTGGGGCGCGCTCTGTTCGAGCTGGGCCCGGGCCAGGGTCAAGCCACTCTCTTCGGCTTGACCCTGGTCCGGGACCAGCTCACGCTTTGAGCGCCCCACCCAACGAGGCCGCCGGCCTTACTCCGTTGGGTTCGACTCGTCGCTGGCCAGCTCCAGCGGGACGCCGTCGCCGATCGCGACCACCAGGCCGGCCGCCCGGGCGGCCTCGTCCAGAAGAGCGGCCAGCTCCGGGACCACGTCTCGCTTCTTCGTGCAGCGGGAGCCGAACCCGTGGACGAAGTGCGGCATTCCGTTCGGCCCGAAGTGCGCGTCCTGCAGCCAGTAGTACTCACCGACGAGGCGCGAGAGCGAGAACCGGTGCGGCGAGGTGCCGCCCGGGAAGACGACGTGCAGCATCGTCTCGAGGCCGACCATGTGGCCGAAAATCCCCGGCTCCGCGCGGCGCGCGATGCTGACGACGGTCGCGGTCACCGTCCGCGGCTCCTCTCCCTCCAGGACGGTTTGGCGGGGGGGAATCACCGCGTCCGCAGCTTCCTCTGGCATGGTCTGGTCTCCTTCGGTGTTCGGTGTGACTATCGGAGCAGCAGGGCCAGCTGGCCCTGCTGCTCGGACAGGTAGAAGTCGGCGACGACGATCTCCACGACCGGCGGAGCGTCGTGCCAGTCATGCCGGAAATCGCTGGTGTCGATGCCGCAGTTGCCTTTCAGCTCGATACCCGTCGCTGCACGGAACGTCTGGTACTCGGCGTCCCCCGTACCCCTTTGGTACCCGCCTCCGCCGGACAACTGGAACGGCGCCGCGATCTGCGGGATGAGGAACACGCCATACCTCGCGATCATCGAAGCCAGGGCGATCACGTGGTACTCGAAGCGCCGACCGCGGTAGCCACCGGGGGCGTTACCCGCCCGAGGGATGACACCAAACGGCGGGTTCCCGATCGCGCAGTCGAACTCGCCGAGATTCTCGCGCATCTGCGGAATCTCCAGGACGTCGGCGCAGATCCAGTGCGCCTCGGGCATCACGCGACGGCCGACCCGAACGTACTCTCGGTTACGCTCGATACAGACGAACTCCGGCTCGACCCAGGGCCACCGATCGCCAGCGTTGCGATTGTGGAACGCCAGCCGGCCGATCCCCGCGCACAGGTCCACGATACGTTCGCCCTGGACCTGGATCGCCATCTGCCCCGCCAGGCCAGCCGGGGTGAAGAACGCTCGGTCAGAGGCCGAGCGCATGGTCTTCGAAGCGCGCCAATTGTCGAGGACAAACAGCCGCTCCTCCTCACTCAGGTCGCGGTTGAGATTGACCAGCTGGTCCGCATGTGCGTGGCGACGTTCCTGGTCGTGAGTCAACCTGGCCATTGCCGGCCCCTTTCTCCTCGGCACCCTCCGGTTCCATTCACCGGCTGGTGCGCCCCGTTCGGTGGGGCGCGCTCTTTTTGAGCTGGGCCCGGGCCAGGGTCAAGCCACTCTTTTCGGCTTGACCCTGGCCCGGGACCAGCTCACGCTTTGAGCGCCCCACCGAACGGGCTCGCCGGCCTCTGCCCCTCTACCACTCCACTACCACCGGAAGGGACGCCGGTGGCCGGAGTCGCGGCGGCAGATCCAACCAATCGGCGCCAGCATCATCGACATCGCGCAGCAGTCCGGGCACTCGCCCGGCTCTGCCCGCACACAGCGCGGGCCGACACACC
This sequence comes from uncultured Actinomycetes bacterium, assembly GCA_963729055.1. Taxonomy (GTDB): domain Bacteria; phylum Actinomycetota; class Thermoleophilia; order Solirubrobacterales; family 70-9; genus VAYN01. The sequence continues at coordinate 1,302,477 of CAVSMQ010000010.1, forward strand.
CCGGGACGAGGCTGTGCGGCTCACCGTCGGTCAGCAGCTGCGCCCACTCCAGACCGCGGGCCACGTTGACCGTCTGCCGCCCACAACCCGGACACGTGCAAGCGCCATCGCACACGCAGGACCCCAACCGCGCGATGCCGCCCTCCGGAGTCCGTTCCGCAACCGCCGCGAAGCTCGACGGCACCGGACATGGTGTGCTCTCACGGGGCGGCAACTGGTACACATCGGCCCACCACCGGCCCGTCGTCTGGTCGGTGAAGATTGCCGCCTCGACCAGCGCCACCGCTGGAACTGTCCGACCGTTGAACTGGTAACGGTCGCCTTCCTCCTCGTAGAGGATCGCGCGACCGTCAGCGGTGACCTCGACGGTGCGCAGCTTGCCGATCAACGGCCCCAGTACGGGACGGTCGCTGTACTGGATCTCGACGGTCACCCGGTCGCCGGGCTTCACCCTCGTATTCCGGCATACGGACATAGCGGGTTCCTTTCTTCTTCCAGATTCACACTTCGACGGCCCGGTCCAGCTTCAGGAGGCAGCGTGTGACCGAACCCGCCGGCCACTTCTGTACCCACCCGTCAAGCTCGCGAAGGCTGACGACGATGCCGCCCCGCGTCTCCTCGATACCAGCAACCTCGACGATCGTCCAGATCCCGCTCGCGACGCCGTTGCGCATCAGCCGGTCGCCGACGCCGATCGGTGCCTGGACCGTGCCGCCGGTGTACCGGGGGTACTCGACGAGGACCTCCGGGACCCCGTCCGGCTTCGCCAGTGCTCGTTCGGTCAGCTCCTCCACCAGGTGCTCTCGGATCACCGGATAGAGCACCGCGCTGGGCCGGCTAGCCGGCTCCAGTTTCGCGAAGGCCAGACGCAGCCCCTCGCCGTCCAGTTCCGGCACCCTGCCGTGGTTGTCTGCCAGCGTCAGCACCGCCGCCGCATGAGCGCGCGTCACGTTCTCCAGGCTCGTGTGAGCGAGAGGCTCCATCGCCACCTGCTTGCACCCGTGACAGGACACGGGTGCCTCCGTGATAGCCCCCGGGACCAGCTGTTCGTAGGGGTGCACCACATCGAAGCGAGTCCCACCGCAGTTCAGGTCGATCAGGAATCCGGTGTGGGTGTTGAACAGCCCCTCGTGGATGACCCCGCTCAGATCGATGACGTTCTTGTGGTCCATCTTGCTACCTCTCCCTCGCTGAGACTCACACGTCGATCGTCAGCTGACCGGTCGGCAGAAAGACGCACTCGACCATCTTGCCGTGGTGAAGCCCCTCGCACTTGATCTTGCCCAGCCGGCGGTCCTTGTTCGCAAGCTTGCCCCGCGTGACCCGCTCGTTCTCGTCGATCGCCGACTTCTCCAGGACCTCGTGATGGAGGCTAGCCTCGCTCAACCAGTCGAATTCCGGGAGACCGGCGACTCGCCACATCCGCATGTACAGGCCCGCGGCTGCCGAGGTCAGCGGACCGTGCATGCTGGTCTGCTGCATTAGGCAACAGACCTCAGCCGCGGTGCCCAGGCGGGTGTCAGTGCCGGCGATGAGCCTCTCGATCAGTTCGCGGCAGTGCGAGCGGTACACCATTTCGCTCTTCATGCGCTCCAGGCTCGTGTTCGGCTGCAACAGCCCGAAGCCGTGGTAAAGACGGTCGCGGTGCGCGGGGTGTCGTTCCTCGGCCTGCTCGATCTCGTCCTCCGCCCACTGCATTTGCTCGAATGCCCCCGCAATCGCGGCGAGGACTCCAGACGCACCGTCTCCGAACATCTTGTCGCAGGCGGCATTCAGATCCTGCCAGGACTTCGAAGCCGGCCCAACCTCGTTCGTGGTCATCGTTCGTCCTTCCTAGATTCGCTTCCATTCACCGGCTGGTGCGCCCCGTTCGGTGGGGCGCGCTCTTTTTGAGCTGGTCCCGGGCCAGGGTCAAGCCACTCTTTTCGGCTTGACCCTGGTCCGGGACCAGCTCACGCTTTGAGCGCCCCACCGAGCGGGCGGAACGGCCGCTCGCCGCTCTTACCGCTCCACTACCACCGGAAGGGCCGCCGGTGGCCGGACTCACCGCCGATCAACGGCTTCATTGCGGCGCAGCGGCTGTCCTCACGGACTCTCAGCTCGCCGCGGGCGGTCCAGCATGAGAAAGCGCCGGGCGACATCCCTGGCCGCCCAACTGTGTACCGGCCCACCTTCTTCGCGAAGACTGACGATGACGCCGCTCGGCGACTCCTCGATCGCCGCCACCTCGACGATCGTCCAGATCCCGCTCGCGACGCCGTTGCGCATCAGCCGGTCGCCGACGCCGATCGGCGCCTGGACCGTGCCGCCCGTGTACCGGCGGTACTCGACGAGGACCTCCGGGACCCCGTCCGGCTTCGCCAGTGCTCGTTCGGTCAGCACATCGACCAGGTGCTCTCGGATCAATCCATAGAGCACCTGGCTGGGCGGGCCGACCGCGTCCAGCGCGGCCAAAGCCAGGCGCAGTCCCTCGTTGTCGAGCTCCGGCACGCGCCCAGCGCAGTCGGCCTGCGCCAGCACCGCCCCCGCATACCCGCGAGTCAGGTTCTCCACGCTCTCCTCAGCGGCAGGGGCCGTGGCCGCCACCTGCTGACACCGCCAGCAGGACACCGGGGCGATCGTGATACGGGCCGCGTCGAGCCGCCGGTAGGGTTCCACCACCTGGTAGCGACTCGCACCACAGTTCAGCCTGATCAGGAATCCGATGTATCCGTTGAACAGCCCGTCGTGGACCTCGCCGCCGTGATCGATGACGTTCTTGTGGTCCATGTTGCTACCTCTCCCTCGCTCAGACTCACACGTCGATCCTCAGCTGACCCTCGCCCGATAGATGCACTCGCTGTTGTGAACCCCCTCGCACTCGATCGTGCCCAGCACGCGGTCCTTCACCGCGAGCTTGCTTCGCGCCCCCGCCTCCGCCTCGTCGATCAGCGACTTATGCAGAGCTTCGTGATGAGTCCTGGCCGCGGTGAAGTCGCCGAGATCCGGGAAACCGGCGGCGGCTTCCCACATCCGCAACAGCAAACCCGCACCCACGGAGTTCAGCGACACACGCAGGCTTGTGTCGCGCATCGCACAGCAGACCTCAGCCGCAGTCCCCGGGCGGGTGTCGGTCCCGGCCACCACCCGCCCAAGCAGTTCGCGGCAGTGCAACCGGAAGACGTACTCGCTCGCCATCCGCTCCAGCGCGATGTTCGGCGAAAGCAGCAGGAAGCTGTGGAAAAGACGGTCGCTGTGCTCCGGGTTTTCGTCCCGAGCCTTGTCGATCTCCTCGTCAGCCCACGTCATGTACACAAACCCCGACGCGATTACCGCGAAGGGCTCGGAGCCATTGCCTCCGAGCAGTCTGTCGCCAGCGATAATCAGATCCCGGAGGGGCCTCGACCCCGCCCCCACCTCGTTCGTGGTCATCGTTCGTCCTTCCTAGGTTCGCTTCCGTTCACCTGCTGATGCGCCCCGTTCGGTGGGGCGCGCTCTTTCGGAGCTGGTCCCGGGCCAGGGTCAAGCCACTCTTTTCGGCTTGACCCTGGTCCGGGACCAGCTCACGCTTTGAGCGCCCCACCGAACGGGCGGAACGGACTTCGCGCCCCTACCCCTCCACCACCAAATGACCAGGCGGCAGATAGGCGCACTTCACCATCTTGCCGTGGTGGAGCCCCCTGCAGGTGATAGCTCCCAGCCGCCGATCTTTAACCGCCACCTTCTCCCGGGCGACCCGCTCGTGATCGTCGATGACCGACTTCTTCAGAGCCTCGTAGTGGACCCTGGCCTCGCTTGATCCGTCGATCGCCGGAAGACCGGCCGCTTCCCACATCCGCAGGTGCAGACCCACGGCTGCCGAGGTCAGCGGCGAAAGCTCGCCCGTTTCGAGCACCACACAGCAGACCTCGGCAGCGGTACCCGAACGGGTGTCGGTGCCCGCAACGACACGCTCGAGCAGTTCGCGGCAGTGAGCGCGATAGACGAGCTCACTCGCCATCCGCTTGAGGCCCATGTTCGGCTTTAACAGGCTGAAGCTGTGCCAGAGACGGTCGCGATGCGCCGGGTGTCGGATCTGAGCCTTCCTGATCTCGTCCTCGGCCAACTCCATCCGGTCGAATTCCGCCGCCAGCATCTCGAAGAATCCAGCGCTGCCGCCTCCGAACACCTTGTCGCAGGCCGTGATCACGTCCTTGGGGACCGTCGCCGCCCCCACCTCCGTGGTGGTCATCCTTCGTCCTCCTAGCTTCGGGTTTCACTCACCCGCTGGTGCCCCCCGTTCGGTGGGGCGCGCTCTTTTTGAGCTGGTCCCGGGCCAGGGTCAAGCCACTCTTTTCGGCTTGACCCTGGTCCGGGACCAGCTCACGCTTTGAGCGCCCCACCGAGCGGGAAGGAACGACCTCTCGCCGCTCCTACTTCATTCCTCGTCGCCCAGCCAGGCGGCCAGCAGCGATCGCAGCGGTTCCGCGATCGCCCGGTCGATCTGGGCCAGCGGTACACCTGTGTGCTGCTCTCGCTTGTGATGCGCCCACGCGGTGAGCACGCCCTCGAGCGCATCCGCCAGCGCGCGGGTGGGCGTGCCGCGCGCGTAATCAGCCTGCAGAGCGGTCAGCAGCCGGTCGGTCTCCGACAGCGGCGTCCGCACCTCGTAGCGCCTGTTGAGGTACGGCAGGGTGATCTCGACCGAGGTCCCCGGCTGCCGTCCCGCCAGCACAACACGGTTATTGCGGCTGTCGCCGCCGCACTGCACGACCCACACCGTGCTCCACCGGGTCCAACAGCGGGTGATGCCCGTCATCAGCCCGGGCACCCGCGCGCGCACCTCCGGCTCGAACTCCCTGCGCAGGCCGTGCCCGATCAGCACATCACCGAGCTGGCTGAAGTTGTCCACGTACAGCTCGCGGTAGGTCGGGACGAACTTTCGCTGTTTCCTCGCCATCAGCGCACCTCCCGCTCGCCCGAAACCGGCGTCGGGTACCCGAGAAGCTCCAGCAGCGCGCGCCCCGCATCCGCCGCCGCCTCAGCGGCGTCGGCGAACTCGTAGTCGTGGAAGTCATCAGCTGCCCTCTGCCAGCTCTCGTCCTTCTCCCCGCGATTCTTGAGGTCGATCAGCTTGGCGCTCGCAGCCAGATACGCGCTCATTGCCGCTCGGTACCGCGCAACGGCTTCCTCGAGCCCGGCCGGCTCCGGCTGCAGCCTCGCCTTCAGCGCCCCGTAACTGACCGCACGTTCGCGGTCCACCGGCTCGAGATTCGGGTCATGGAGGTTGTACGCCTCCCCGATCCGGTAGTTGTGCCCATCGTCCAGCGCGGAGTTGAACACGGCCATGTCCGCACTTCCGAGCTGAATTGGCCGAGTCGACGGCCCCTTCCCGCTGTTGCTCACGTCAGCCTCTCCTTCCTCCAACTCGACGAAGCTCCAGTGCCTCGTCGAAGTGTTCACTCGTGGGTACCGCCGCGCCGTCGAGGTCCGCGGCCGTCCACGCCACCCGAATGACCTGTTCCGCACCACGCTCGCTCAACGTCCCTGTCCGCACTCGCTGGAGGACCAGGGCCGCGCACCCCGACGACTCGCCTGCGCTTGCCCACCCCGCCGCCGAGCGCTCTCGCGCTCTTGCACGCTCCCGTGCTGCTGCGACCCTGGCTCGACCCTCGGCCCAGACCACGCCCCACCGGTCCGCACCGGTGTGAGAGCCGATCACGGACTCCGTCGCCGCCAGCTGCAGTCGAATCCCGAACTCGTCAAGCAGGTGAAGTGGCATCCGCGGGACTCGGCGATGGTGCCCTCGCCCGCGGGTGGCGAACAGCTGGAATCCCGCCGGGTACTCCAGCTCCTCGCGGCCTACCGCCAACGACACCTTCCCCTGACGCAGAACGAACGCCAACCCTTCCAGCGTGCCGTTGGAGAACTCGTCGAGGTCACACGCGACCAATAGCCCCCCGTGCGCTCGACTGACGTCCCCTGGGCGCGATCCTCCGATCACCGCTACCTGCGAGCGGCTGAAGTGAGTCGTCACCATCGGCGGCGTGCTCTTCACGGCCGGGAGCAACCCGTGCAGCCACTGCGCAACCAGCAGACTCCCCGTCGGCTCAGCCGCATCGAGCAGTACGTGGTGGCCCCCAGCAGCCGCAATCTCAACGGCGCGCATCACAGGGTCGGACGGCCCTTGCGCTGCCACGCCCCGCTCGAACACCGTACGAATCGTAAGCATTGATTCCCTTTCTCCGGTTTCTGAACGGCGCCACGACCCCGGCGGATGCCGAGGCCCGTGGTCACCGCGATCAGAGCGTCAACCCGTAGTGAAACGCCCCGGGATCGACAGCGATCGAGCCGCCATCCATCGCCATCGGTACGACCCCCCGTGCAGCGAGCAAACCGGCTTCCTCCGGATCAGCGGCGTACGCTCGTCCTCGCCGCACGAGAACCTCGGCATGGATGTGTTCGTGACCGAATTCGCAGGTGTACCCGCGGCCATCCGCCAGGAACCACGACAGCCCGCGGCACTCCACGGGCATGGGACCGTCTTCGGTGTCGACCAAGACCTGCCAATCGCAAGGCCAGGTCTCCTCCGCGAAGTGGCAGGCCCGCGCGGCTTCCGCGCTCGCGTGTGCCATCGGCTCTCCACTGGCGTGCTTACCGCCATTCGCGCACATAACTGACATGTAGTGCTCCCGGGTTGGTGGTTCGTGGACGGGCAAATGCCTTAGTGGAGGAGCCGCCGAGCGGAAAGGGGGGCGAAGCCCTCGCGCAGCGACGCCGAAGGCGCCCTTGGAGCTCGGCGGCTCCTCCACTTAACTGGCCCCGTCCGCGTACCACCGACCCGGGAGCGCCGAAACCGCAGCCCCAGTTCGGGTACCGCCTACTCCGAGCCGTCGACCTCCTCGAAGTACGGCAGTTCCTTGCAGAGCCACGTATCGCGGTCGAACAGGACGATCCCGCAGCGGCGCTGCCACGCCAGCTCGACGATTGCCAGCAGCTCGTGTGGCAAGGCACCCGCCTCAACCCGTTCCCGGGCGTCCTCGAGCGAGGGAGTTCGCATCAGCCAGCCGTCCGCGGTCTCGTCCACCGAGATCCCCACATGGAAACCGAGCATACGGTTGGTCTGACCCCGCAGATGACTGGGCGACAGATCCAGGTAGTTACCTACCCGGACCTCAGAAAACCGACCCTTACTTGCTCGCCACGGCAGCTCGAGACGGAGGCGGACCCACCCGCCAATACGAGCCGACACAGGCTGCGGCCCCCTCGCGTCAGAGTCGAACAGGATGCGGCCGCAGTCACGCTTTCGCGCCAGCTCGAGGATCGCGAGCAGCTCTTCCGGCCAGACACCCAGCTCTACCTGCTGACGCGCGTCGAACATCTCAGACACGTGCACCAACCATCCGCGCTCCAGCTCATCCGCGCGAATTCCCTCGTAGCGATCGAGGGCTTGGCGGGTCTCCGGCCGCAGACGATTGCTCGGCAGCTCCAGGTATCGACCGACCAACACCTCCGGAAACTCACCATCACTTGGTCGCCGCGCCCGCCAGATGCGGACACGCCCAGCAATAACAGAAAACACAGACCGCACGACATACCTCCGCAGTAACGTTAATATCGCTGACCCAGGAGAAGCTCGGACCCGCGCCGCTCTCGACGCAGTGCTCCCGGATTGATAGTTCGTGGACGGGCAATGCCTTAGTCGAAGAGCCACTCAAAATGGCCCCGTCCGCGTACCACCAATCCGGGAGCGCCCCAGCAACCCTGATTTCTCGCTGGACTGCTGTCTACTCCTCGTCGAAATACTGCAGTTCCTCGCAGACCTCCGCGTCACTGTCGAACAGGATGCGGCCGCAGTCGTGTTTCCACGCCAGCTCGATGATCGGCAGCAGCTCCGGCGGCCAGGCGTCCTCCTCCGCCCACTCACGCACGTCTTCCGGCAGGGGAACGACCATCCACCATCCGTACTCGGTCTGGTCCGCGTGGAGCCCCACGTATTGATTGAGGCTCTCGCGAGCCTCCGGCCGCAGATGACCGGTTGAGAGATCCAAGTAGCTACCTATCGGGACCTTGGGAAGCGCCCTGCCTTTTGCCCGCAGAGCACCCAAGATTTGCGGCAGCCGGACCCACTCCCTAACGCCAAACGCTCCCAAAACACCAAACAGACCCACAGCGACCTCCGCAGTGTGCTCTGACTCATCAACACCCGACAGGGGATCCGGGCCTGCGCCGCGCTCGACGCAGACCCGAACCCCCAGCGGCGACGCCTACTGGCTCTGGTCGTCGTCGGCGTCCTCGACCTCGTCCGGCTCCTCGCCCGAGAGCTCCTCGCCGTCCTCGTCGTCCTCTTCCTCGTCGTCTTCCTCGCCGTCGCCGCTCTCCTCCTCGGCGTCCTCGGCGTCCTCGGCGTCCTCGGCGTCGTCGGCGTCGTCGCCCTCGTCGGCGTCGTCGCCCTCGTCGGCGTCGTCGCCCTCGTCGGCGGCGTCGGCCGCTTTCGCGGCGTCGGCCTTGAGGTGCGGCCACTTCTCCTTGTCCAGCTCCGGGTTGTTGAACAGCTTCTCGACGTGCGACGCCGGGTACCCCATCGCATCGAGCAGCTCGAAGTAGAACTTCGAGCTGTCGATTGGAGAGCGCCAGCTGCCGTCCGCGTCCCTGGTGTACGCGATGTCCCAGTGCTGCTCGCCTGCACCGACGACCAGAGCGAGCCGGATCCACACCGCCTGCTGCTCCGTCGTGCTCTTCCTCCGCAGGAGCTCGACCACCAGCCCGGCATTCCAGCTCAGGCCCTCGTTCTTGCCCTTGCGGAGGCGCAGCAGCTCGCAGGCGTAGTTGTGCCTCGGCGACGCATCGTGGAACTCGTCGTAGCCGAGCACGGCACCGAGCCCCAGCAGGTGCTGCACCCGCTTCGGCAGCTCCTTGGCGCCCTTCTTGCGCCAGCCGTCGAAGTAGTCCATCAGCCACGCACGACGGTCGTCCTTGACCTCCCGCCACTGCTTGTTGTTCTTCTTCGTGCGGTCGCGCTCCCCCGCCACGAACGCCGGGTCCTTTGCAGGCTCCGGAGTGGCGGACCTCGCGGGCCTGCCGAACACGTGCCCCTGGCCGACGTAGTCGGTGCACACGTAGGTCGCCCTTGCACCGCCGCCGTGAAGGCCCGCAGCGACGTACGCCGCGTGGCCGGAGCAGGTCGCGTGCTCGTTCTCGTGAAGCCACATCACCGCCTTGGCGTCGGCGTACAGCTGATTCAGCTTCGCGACACCCTCCGAATCGAGCGCCGCCGGCTCGACGAGCCGCACACCCTGCTCGGACAGCTTCTCCCGCAGCGCATCGACCTCCACATCGGCGATCAGCCGGTGACCGTGCTCCGGGTAGTCGACGCAGTGCTCCACCACCTCGAAATCGCCGTCGTACGGGTCGTACCGCACCTTTACCGCTCGGCCAGGGCAGTCGACGTGGGACTCCACGTCCAATGGCGTGGTGTCCTCAGCCGAGCAGAGCTGACTCAGGCGTGCCGTCGGCTTCGACGGGGCCTGCTCCTCGACGCTACCGCCCTCGACCTCGTCGTCGACCGCGCCCTCGACCTCCTCGTCGGGATCGTCGTCCTCGTCGTACTCGTCGTACTCGTCGTACTCGTCCTCGTCGTCCTCAGCGTTGCCACCGGCGCCGACGATCTGGTAACCCTGCTCCTCCAGCTCCTTCTCGAGCTCGGCCTGCTTCACCACCAGCTCGCGGTCTCGCCGATGCCGCTCGACTCGCGTCTGGAAACGCCCCGGGTCCTTCTCGAGCGTCGCCACCAGATCCGCGTGCGCCTCCGGGTCGTCCTCGAACTCGGCCAGGGCCGCGATTGTCAGCAGGTCGTGCGTCGGCAGAGCAGCGGCAGCCGCGCGCGTCCGCTTGCTCCGCGCGACCGAAAGGCCAGCCTGGACCTCCTCGACCGGCCGGATCACGGCCTCGGCGATCGCCTTGAGGTCCATCCCCTCGAGCGCCATCTGGTTGAGGACCTCCGCCTCCTCGGCCGTCGTGAATCCCTTTCGGTGGTCGTTCTCCTTCCACTGAATGACCTTCAGGTCCGCCCGCGTCGTGCCCGGCGGGTGCACCAGCACGTACATCTTCAGATCGGGACTTTCGATCTCCTTCACAGCGATCGCCGCCGCGGTCCGGTTGAACCCGACGAGCACGCCGAGGACGCCATCGGGCCCAGGAGCCACGTTGACGATCGACACCCGCGGGTCCATCCCGTCCCGGACGATCGACGCGATCAGGTCCGGCCGGTTCTCTCGGACGTCGCCGACCTCACGCGCGTTGTCCTCCAAACGGAGGTCCCGCGGGTCCACCAGCGCTAGGTACGGGTACTGCGTTTCGTCATTCCCAGTCTTGCTGCTCACCGCAGTTTCCTCTCATTCCGACATTCCTCGAACAGCCCCACCCAGAGGGGGCCGTTCCCGCCCCGGCGGGGCGCGGATCTCTTTCTGTCGTGGCCGGGCCGGGGGCAAGCCCGCTTTTTGGGCTTGCCCCCGGCCCGGCCACGACATACTTTTTGCGCGTCCCGCCGGGGCGGGAACGGCGCCCTCCCTACCCCTGCAGCTCGTCCTTCTCCCTTCACTACCGCCAGGGCCGGTCGCCGGCCATGCGCGCCGCGAAGGTCTGCGGTCGCGGACCGTAAAACCTCGCGTATGTCTCCTCGATCTCCGCCAGCCGCTCCGGAGTGTCAAAGGGCCCCGGATGCTCGAAGCGGTCCGGGTAGAGCTGGTGCGCGACCAACAGCCGGACGTAGCCTCCGGCCAACCAGTACCGGACCCGAGCGCGCCGCACCGGCACGCTGTCGAGGTCGGCCTGGGTCAGGCGCCGAGTCTTGGTGATCTCTCCCGCCGGGTCTCCGGCGATCTGCCGGGCCAGAAACGGCATCGACTGCTCAGCGACCGCCTCGATGATTGCGGCGACCTCCGGCGAGATCGACCCGCCGGCCTTACCTTCCTCCGGCGCATCACTCGCTGTGGACATCAGCTGTCACCTTCCTTTTGCCTGGAGGCACGTAGTTCTCGGAAGCGCGGATCGCGGCGATGACGCGTTCGCGCCAGCGCATCGCCCACCGCGGGCAGTTGTTGCAGGGCCCGGCGTGCCTGCAGCCGGCCAGGCGCATCTCGTTCACCCTGGCTACCTGCGACCAGGCGAGGCTGTCAGCCGAGACGAAGTAGCGCGCGTACGCGCGCAGCGCCGAGGACTTCAGCCCAAAGCCGTGCAACCGGTAGCCACGGCGGGCAAAACCCCCGGCGATATCGCCAATCTGCCGGATCGACCCCCGGCGGCAGACCGAACCGAGGCCGACGCGCGGCAGCGCCCCGAGCTTGATTCCGGCCTTGCGATACATCGCGTCGTGCCGCTCGTACTCCTCCGGCAGCCAGCCCTGGAGGACTGGCATCCAGGGTGCCGCCGGGAACTCACGGGCCAGGTAGCGGTAGGACTCGAGCGTCCACTCTTGGTGCTCCAGCACCGACAGCCCCGACCGCGCAACCACCTGCGGCTCGCAGGGATAGTCGAGCGGAGCGACGAAGGTTGGTGGGTACCCACAGACTTCCATCAGCCGGTAGATCATCCCGCCGTACTCATCCTCGTCCCAACGCCACCTCCCGTAGTCGCGGATCTCCGTGAACGCACCGCTGTCGATGATGTACGGGACACCAGTCAGCTCCGGTCGGCGTCGGCCACGGTAATTGGCCAGTGTGTGCGCCGAGATGCACAGCGGCACCGGGCACTGCGCCAGCCACCACGGCCGATGGGTGCCGAGGTAGAACATCAGCCGCCGGGCGGGATCGCGAAACCGTTCCGACTGCGTCCACGGCGCGATCGTCAGCTCCGGCATAGCCGGCCACTGCCCCCGCCGAGCCGGATGATAAGCCGGCATTTGAACCTCCCTTCCGCCCTCCTAAACCGGGACCGGGGGCGCACCCCCGGTCCCGCTTGCGGTTGCCTGCGCGACCTGCGGCTCAGCTAGCGGCCGCGTAGCGATACGCCTCGCACCGCCACAACTGACCGCCATCATCAACCTGCACCCAGTCTCCGATCTGCACCAGTCCTCGTTCAGCCAGAACCTCGGTGATCGCCTCGACGCTCGTCATACCGGGAATGACCACATTGTCGCCGCCATCATCTTCCCGAATCACGTCCATCTCGCCGTGGCGTCGGTTCCAGTTCAGAACCAACCGCTCCGGCTCTTTCACGACACCACCTTCCGGAAGAGCCTCGATCGCGGCCACCCAGAGAGCCCCCAGCTTCTTCTGGCGAACCTCGTCCGCCTCACCTTCCAGTTCGAGCACCAGCTTCTGCGACAGCATCGGCACACCATCGACGTCACATGCCGCATGGAACTGCCCCAGCTCCCGCACGTACATGAAGACGTCGCCCAGCCACTCCCGCGTTGGATCCTCGAAGACAGTGAACGCCACCTCAGGCGCCCGCGCGATCAGCGCCTCGGCGATATCCCTTGCGCCGCCACACGCGATGTCCCTACTGCTGTACACCTCCCCAAGGATCAACGTCCGACAATCCTCGGTCACCGTTTCGCCGCCATCCTCCGGCTCGATGTTGTCAGTCAGGCCGTGGTCCTCGAAGATCTCGAGCACCTCCCCAACGCAGAGCGGCGGGCAGGCATGAATCGTGGCGGCAACGGCAGTCCTGTCACCCATTGCTAACCGTCCTATCTCACTCGTACCGATCGGCCCAGCCCCACCCCAGTGGGTGCCGTTCCTGCCCCGGCGGGGCGCGCTCCGGTCCTGTCGTGACCGGGCCGGGGTCAAGCCACTCTTTTCGGCTTGAGCCCGGTGCGGTCACGACACATCTTTTGAGCGCCCCGCCGGGGCGGGAACGGTGTTCTCCCGCACCGAGCCGCAAGTCAGCCAGCGACCGCCACGCGGTAAACCCGGGCGCACCAAAGGTCGACGCTGTCATCCACCTGCGTCCACTCCTCGAACCGCTGGTAACCAGCCTCGGACAGGATCACGTTGACCTCCTGCTCCGATACGGCAAGGCGAACATTCGTTCCATTCCAACCGCCGCCATCCACGAGGACTTCCCCGCCTCGTCGGCTCCAGAACGAAACGAACCACTCCGGCTCCGTCACGACACCCCCCGCGAGCGCCGCAATCGCGGCCAACCACGGTACCCCCAACTCCTTCTGGCGCACCTCCTCCGGCTTGCCTTCTTGCTCAAGCACGAACTCCTGAGACAGCAGCGGGACGCCAGACTCATCGCATGCCGCCTCGTACACACCCAGCTCCGGCACGTGCATGAAGACTGAGCCAACCGAACTGTACGCGGGCGCTTCGAAGACGGTGAACGCCACTTCCGGCGCCCGCTTCATCAGCTCGTTGGTGAACTCCGCCGCACTCCCGCACGGGACCTCGACCCCGCTGTACGCCTCCTGCAGCACGAGCGTCGCGCGCTCGCTGGAGGCGTCATCCTCGGTCTCTACGGTCAGGCCGTAGATCTCGAATTGGTCGAGCACCTCCCGCACGCGAAGCGGCGGGCAGGCGTGAATGGTGGCCGCGACGCCGGTTCTATCGGTCATCGGCGAATCATCCTCTCTCGAATTGCTGCTCCTCAAAACCAGCCCCACCCGGTGGGGCCGCTTCCGCCCCGGCGGGGCGCGCTCCGGTCCTGTCGTGACCGGACCGGGGTCAAGCCACTCTTTTCGGCTTGACCCCCGGTTCGGTCACGACACAGGTTTTGAGCGCCCCGCCGAGGCGCGAACGGTAGTCGCTCTCGGGCTACCGCCCGTCCCCCACAACGGCCACCTAACTCACCACTTCTTGACGTTCTCCCCCAGCTTCCCGTGGGGCCGCGTCAGCATGTATCCGAACGACTGCAGCTGGGCGAGCGGAATCGCCGACTCGCTGATGACCTTCCGCAGATAGTCGAACTCGGTTGGGTCCGTGGTGACGATCTCGAAGACCTCTGCATAGCGCTTGCGAGGATGCAGAATGTAGCCTTCGCACTGGAAGCTCTCGGCGTCCTCAACGCTCGTGGTCTCTTCGTTGTCTGGCGTGATTGCGCCGGCGCTGGTACAGATGACGACGTTGAAGCCATCGGGGCTGCGCAACCCGCTGAAATGCTCTTTCATTTCTTCGACCGTATTAATCACCGTTCAGTGTCCTCCTCCTATTAACCGGGACCGAGGAAGAGCCTCGGTCCCGGTTACCATCAGCTGATCAGCCGGCGATGCGGTAGACCGTGGTCCGCCACAGCTCCTTGCAGGTGTCTACCTGCTCCCAGTCACAGATCCGGTCGAATCCCCGCTCCAGCAGAGCCACGTCGATCGCATCGACACTCGCGCCGAGGAGAACCCGGCTGTCACCGCTCTCGAGCGCCCTGACCACCAGCACCTCGTCGTGCCGCCGGTTCCAGTGCGCAATCAACCGCTGCGGCTCGGTGACCACCCCCCTCGGGAGACCCTCGATCGCAATCGACCACGGCACTCCCAGCTCTTTCCGCCGAACGCCTTCCGGCTTCCCGTCCAGGCCCAGAACGAGCTTCTGGGAAAGCAGCGGAACGCCGTCGCTGTCACAAGCCGCTTCGAATTTCCCCAGCTTCGGTGCATACATGCAGACCGTGCCGACAAATCCAAACACCGGCTGCTCGAACACGCTGAACGCCACTTCCGGCGCCTTCTCGATCAGCTCCCCGGCGATCGCCACCGCACTGCCCACCGGCAGACCAAAGCCGTGGTAGCCCTCGCCCAACGACACCGCCGGGCGCTCCTCCCCTCCCTCGTCGCCGCACCAAATGGTCTCGATCTCCCTGATCACGCCCCTCCCCTTGAGCACCTCAAGCACCTGCCGCACCCGCGCCGGCGGACAGGCATGAACAGTGGCAACGACGGTCGTCATGTTGACCATGGCGAATCGTCCCTCCTCTCAGGCGTATTCGTCGAACCAACCCCACCCAGTGGGGCCGCTTCCGCCCCGGCGGGGCGCGCTCCGGTCCTGTCGTGACCGGACCGGGGTCAAGCCACTCTTTTCGGCTTGACCCCGGTCCGGTCACGACACAGGTTTTGAGCACCCCGCCGGAGCGGGAACGACGCTCTCCTCGCCACCTCCACTCCGCTCTTCCGCTGACGCCGCCTCAGATCGGCAAGTAGAACTGCGACGCTGTGTCCCACGCTCCTGTGAAAGCCGGTCCGGTCTTGCTGATCGCGGTTGCCGGCGCGATCGTCAGGAACTCCTCTGCCGTCGGGATCCGCTTGGCGAGCACCGTTAACTCACGCCGCCGCAGCCAAACACGGGGATGGGTGTCATCAGGGAACGCCGGATCACCAATCGTCACCGGCACACCGCCACGCTTGGCTCGCTCCCCGAGTCGCGCACGCATCTCCTCCGGCGACCCGACATCGAGGATACGGAGCGATCGCGCGTGGTTTGCTTTGCCATCGTCCCGCGGCGACAGCGTGCGCCGCACGTGGTAGACCGCCCACGGCAGATCGGCCAGCAGCCGCTCGAACCCGGCAAGCACCTCACCGGTGCCTGCCGCCCCGTGCAACAGCGTCAGCAACCGCTTTCCCTTGATCAGTCCCTGGGTGGCGTTCAGCGCCGTCGCGACGAACTCCATCACCAGCGCCAGCACGCCGGCCTCTGGCTCGGCGATGAAGCGAGCGATCGCCTCGAGCCGACCAGCCTCGGACCCCAACGCGAACGGACAGTACGTACAGGCGCTCTTGACCCAGATTTTCACACCGAAGGTCTCGAACAGAAACGCCTGCGCCCGCTCACGGTCCCAGCCGCCGTCCCAATCGCGCAGTGGGTACTCACCGCTGCGCAGGGCCGTGTTGTACTCGGCGTCCCGCTTGGCGCGGCTCCGCTCCCCCAGCTCGAACCCCATCACGTGGCGGTAGGGCTGGCCGCAGGTGAGCACGGCGATGACCGCGTCGAGCGGAAACCCCTTGAAATGCTGGGAGCAGTGGCGGCCGCCGGTGGTCTGCGGAACCGTGCCGGCGTCGAACATCTCGTGCGCCAAGGTCCAGGCGCCAACCAGGTGAAGCTGCTTCGTGCTGCGCGAGTCAGAAAGAACGTCGACCCCGTCCGCCTCCACCGAACCGCGGCGCGCGACCTGGATGTACCGGACGCCAGCCGCGGCCATCAACGGCAGCAGATGCTTCTCAACAAGGCGACGCGTCTCGGGCCACTCTTGACCCGTCATCGCGGTGATCACCGCGAGCTCGTGCAGCTCGAAGTCCCGGCTGGACGGATCGGTAAGCCAGCGGGCGAGAATCGCGCTCGAGTCGAGACCCAGCCCGAAGCCCAGCACCACCCGCGGCGGCGGTTCGCCGCGGGCCAATGCCAACCGCGGCGCCTGCCGTCCCGTTAACGTCGGTCGCCGCAAATTAAGCAGAGCCTGCGCCTCGCACACAGTCCGATGCGCGACCCACTCGGAAACTGGATTCCCGAGCGGGTCGCGCAGCCTGCGGGCTGCCGACGTCATGACGAACCATCCGGCTCCGGAGACTCGAATTCCGAGAGCTTCAGGAACAGCCGCTCGACACCGGGCGTCTCGTAAGCCTCAACGAAACCAGCCGGCATCTGCTCCGTCGTACGGTGCTCCCGAACCTCGTGCCACGGCGTCGTGTCGGTGTACTCCCGCTCGCCCGGCTGCGGTGCGCGGATGACGAGGCTCGGCACGCTCACACTCTTCTTGTTCACCCGCCGCACTCGGTTCCAGTTGCCGCGCACCAGCACCCAGTCGCCTTTGGCGACCGTGTCCGGGCCCGCAGTGGACGCCCTGCCCTCCTCCTGGAGCTTCGCGTAGAAACCCTTCCAGTACGTGATCTCCTCGTCGAGCTCAGCCGCCTTCGCGAGCAGCCGCTCGCGCGCCTCTCCCTCCGGCCGACCCCCGTCAAGCCAGCCCTTGCCGGCCAACCGACTGTCCACAGCGCGGCGATCCGCCTCGAGCTTCTCGATCCGATTCCCGACCGTGACCGGGCTCTGGCGGCGGTCCATGTGCCTCGCCGCTGTGGCCGACTGGTCGGACAGCTCGGCCGCCTCGTCGGCGAGCTCGTAGGACCTGCCGAGGTTGGCCCTCGCCCTCCCACGGCGGTTGTGGTCCGACCGATAGGAATGATGGTCGGGCATCTCCGGCTGCCCGAACGGGATGTTGTCGAACACCTCGTCCGCACGCGCTCGGCGACCCGCGGACTCGCGTCCCCGACTCTCGGCGCGGCCGCTGAGCAGTTCCGCCCGCTCCTCCATGCGCTCGGCGCGGTCCTCCTCCTGCTCCTCGACCGACGGCATCGCCTCATTGATCTCGCGCGTCACCGTGTAGCCGAGCTTCTGGAGGGTGCGCTCCATCAGAGCGATGTCACCAAGCTTGGGACGGCGGTGCCGCGACGAGCGCAGTATCCACGCGCCGGCGTAGCGGGACCAGGTCCACGACCGATTGCCCTTGATCGCGTGGTGGGCCGGGCTGTCCCTCTCGGTGCCGACGACGGTCGTGCCGCCCTCGTAGTCGTGGCAAATGGTCAGCTCACCCAAGGCGGGTGTGGTCATTACTAGCCTCCTTCTCTCCCTGGCAAGCACGCGACGCGCGCTCACCGCCTACACATCTCGTGTTCGCCCCCTTCCGCGGGGGTGCACTCGGTTCGCCACCGGGGCGGCGGTCCGTGCAAGCCGTCTCTTTGGCTTGCGCGGGCCGCCGCCCTGGTGCAGAGTGCGGCGCCCCCGCGGAAGGGGGCGAGACGCGGCCACCATCCCGATCAGCGGACGATTCCCTGCAGCAACCCGAGAAGCGACTCAAGCCTGCCGAGCAACCCGCTGACCAAATGAGCGACCACCTCGCCGATCGACATCAACTCCGTCACCGCTCCAACTCCGCCCGCACGGCCTCGCCCCGCGCGGTCAGCATGCGCTGCCTCGGGCGGGCGATCTGCCGGGCCCGCTCGTGAGGGAACGTCACCAGTTCCAGATCCTCCAACGCATCCAGCACGGTCAGGTCTCCGCGAACGTGCCCGTTGGTGGCGGTCTGGAAGATGCGGCGCTGGGGAAGCGTGAGCACCGAGGCGACCTGGGCAGGGGTCGGCATTCCTCGCTGTCCGCGAATCACCGCGGCAGCGATGCCGAAAAGACTCGCGGGATCTACCTCCGCGGCTTGGGTGGCGGCCTGCCCGCGCAGGATCGCGCCGATCTTGCCAATCTGCACACTCGTCATCCACTTGGTCATCGGGCAGCCGCCTTTCTTCGGCGCGACAGCGCCTTGTGTCTCGCCCACGTCAACGCATGCCGCACAGTTGAGACCCGTGCAGCCAGATCAGCCAACCTTCCAGAACAGCTGCCCACAGGCCGGGTCCCACTGGGCGAGCAGCCCGTTGAACCAGCTCTCGAAGTTCGCGTCCAGCGGGGCCGGCGCACCATCCTCACCCACTCCCGTAATCAGGCAGCGGCCGTAGATTTCCGGGACCATGCCGGACAGCGCCTGAAGCGCGGCGACGCGGTCACGCTCGGCGTCACTGGCTATGTATGCGCCGTCGCGAACGTCCTCGAGCATTCGAATTAGGCACCAGGAGGCAACCGAGTTGTACAGCGACCCGCTCTCGCTGTTGTGCCCAGTCCAGAACTGAACCTGGCGCACGTAACCGATCCCCGCCGGCAGTGGGCCACCAACGTAACGCGCGATCTGTACGAGCGCCTCGCTCGCCTCGATCGCGACCCGCCGCAGACCGTCCTCGGCCAGCTCGATCGCAATCATCGAACCGGCGCTAGCCTCCGCCCACCACGCGCGGCTGTCGTCGTCGCTCGCGCTCCAACCGGCCGCATCACTGGTGAGAACGACGTTCTCCTCACCGACCTGCGCGTAGCCATCCTCCCGCATGGTCTCTCCTTTCGCTTTGCGCTCATGCGCTTGGGGTTCGCCCCCTGTCAGTCGAGCCAGTCGACGTCCTCGAACTCCGGACGCCGAAGCGGATGCGGCCAGTCGAGAACCCCGCTGAGCCAGCTGACGAAGTTCTCGTCCAGCGGCGACGGCCCACCGTCCGCACCCACTCCGGTAACCAGACAGTCGCCGTAAATGACTGGGACGTTCCTCCGCGCCCTCATCCGCCTGCGAGCGTGACGACGCTCAGCGTCGCTGGCGATGTAGGCGCCGTCGCGAACGTCGCCGAGCAGCCGAAGTAGGGCCCACGACGCCAGACCGTTGACGGAGGACGTGCTTGCGCTCCGGCCCCCGATCCAGAGCTGCACCCGGCGTAGGTGATTGATCCGCGTCACCGACGGGTCTCCGACGAGACGCACGATCGTCGCTACCGCGTCACTCGAACTGATCGCCACAGGTGCGACGCTCCTGTCACTCAACCCGATCGCGACCATCGACCCGACAGGAGCCACCATCCACCGCGGACGGCCGTGCTCACCACTCGCGGTCCACACGGCCGCGCTACCGCTGAGAGCGTCGCTCTCGCCACCGACCTGCGGATTGCAGTACTCGTTCATGGGCTCTCCCTCCACTCTGTGCGCTCATGCGCAACTGCCGTTTCGCCCCCTTCGGCGGGGGTGCACTCGGTTGCCACCAGGGCGGCGGTCCGTGCAAGCCGTCCTTTGGCTTGTGCGGGCCGCCGCCCTGGTGCAGAGTGCAGCGCCCCCGCGGAAGGGGACGAAACGCTGCTCCATCTACCCCCGTCACCACGCAGTGGCTCCAGTCAGTCGGCGCCTTCCGCTCCACCTACCCAGCGGACGTCCAGCTCACCGAACTCGTGGCGCAACCAGTCCCGAAAGGTCGCATCCAGCGACGCCATCTCACCATTCACACCGGTCCCTGTCAGCACGCAGTTGGACCGGACCACCGGGATGTGCCCTGACAGCAACAACAGCGAGCTAACCCGCTCACGCTCGAGGTCACTGACGGCGTAAGAGCCATCGCAGATAACTTCGACGAGTCGGCACATGAACATGGTCGCTTGCGAGTTGACCGGCGCGCCTGGCAATTTCTGGTCGCCGACCCAGAACCGAACCCCGCCGAAATGCCCGATGCACACCAACCCCGGGTGTCCGACGAGCTTCACAACCTCCTTCCTCGGCTCGTCCGATTCGATCACAATAGGTACGACACCTTCCCCACTCACCCCGGCCGCGAGCAGCAAACCGGCCCAACACTTCTCCGAGTTCCCTTGGTCCCGCATGAACTTCCTCTCTCACTGAAGAGTGGCGGCGGCTCCGTCGAATGCGCGCAGACGCCGCCACTCAGCCGAACTCAGCTGGCGTCCCCGAACAGCGACTCGCGAACCGAGTCCAGCCTGCAGAACAGCTCCCTGAACCAGCTCTGGAAGTTCTCGTCGAGCGCCGCCGGCCCGCCGTCCTGGCCTTTCCCGGTGACCAGGCACAGGCCGCGGATGATCGGAGCCTGCTCGGCCCGCCTCCGCACCCCGCGCGCCAGGACGCGTTCGGCGTCGCTCGCGATGTAGCGACCGTCAAACACGTCCGCGAAGAGCCGGCACAGCATCCACGTCGCCGTAGGGTTGAACGGCAGGGTCTTGTCGGCGTTCTCTGCGAACCAGAACTGCACCCGGTGCAGGGGGTTGATCCCCACCACACGGTTCCCGAGGTGCTCCAGAATCGCCGTCTTCGCATCACTCGAACTGATCGCGACGGGTGCGACACCCTCCTCACTCAGCTCGAGCGCAATAATCGACCCGGCAGCCGCCTCGGCCCATTTCGCGCTCCTATCCGTCCCGGCCCCGCTCCAGCTGGCCGCGTCAGCGGTGAGAACGGCGCCCTCGCCACTGACCTGCCCACTTGCGTCCTCGTGCATAGCTTTCGCCTCCAACTTCTGCGCCCTGCGCATCTAGTGTTCGCCCCCTTCGGCGGGGGTGCACTCGGTTCGCCACCCGGGCGGTGGCCCGTGCAAGCCGTCCCTTTGGCTTGCGCGGGCCGCCGCCCTGGTGCAGAGTGCAGCGCCCCCGCAGACGGGGGCGAATGCCGCGATCGTCGAATCAGTCGGCGGCTTTTGCCAGCAACTCGCGGACCGCCGCGTGCAGCCCACCAAACTCACGGTCCAACCAGATCCGGACGAACAGCAAGCTCGCGGAACCGGCCTCCGAGTTGGGCGGCCTACTCATTTCGAGTCGGGCGCCCAGCCCAGCGACGGAAACATCGGGTCCTGCCCGGCAAGCACTCCGTTCAGCCAACCCTGGAAGGTCTTGTCCAGAGGGGCCGGGGCCCCTTTCTCACCCACTCCCGTGATCAGGCAGCGACCGTGGATGTCCGGGATCGCCCCGGGCGACCCCAGGAGCCCGCTGACCTGGCGACGCTCGACATTGGTGACGATGCACCTGCCGTCGCGCACCGCCGCGAGCAGCCGCAGCAGGCCCCACGAGGCGACAAAGTTGTACGGCGACGTGACCTGGCAGTTGGCCCCGGTCCAGAACTGCACATCGCGGAGGTAGCCGATCGCCGCCGCACGCGGATCGCCGACGCAATCCACGATCTCTGCCATCGCGTTGCCCGAGTTGATCTCGACCCTTCGTACGCCCTCCTGGCACAGCTCGATCGCAACCATCGAACCGGCCGGCGCATCCGCCCAGTTCGGGGGACCCTGCTGATCCATCGCTCTTCCTCCTCAGCTCCATGCGCACCTGCGCATCTGGTGTTCGCCCCCTTCGGCGGGGGTGCACTCGGTTCGCAACCAGGGCGGTGGCCCGTGCAAGCCGTCCCTTTGGCTTGCGCGGGCCGCCGCCCTGGTGCAGAGTGCAGCGCCCCCGCCGAACGGGGCGAAACGCCGTCCCCTACTCGAACCAGCCGGCGGCCCAGGTCAGCGAACCAGGGGCTGGGTCCGCGTCGGCCTGCCAACGTCATGACGAACAGTCCGGCCCCGGGGACTCGAACTCCGAGACCTTCAGGTGCAACCGCTCGGCACCCGGCGTCTCGTACGCCTCGACGAAACCCGCCGGCATGGCATCCGTCTTCCGGTGCTCCCGAACCCCGCCCCACGGCGTGGGGTAGGTGTACTCCCGCTCGCCCGGTTGCGGCGCCGCCCAAAAGTAACAGGGCACGGTGACGCTCGTCTTGTTCACCCGCCGCACCCGGTGCCAACGGCCGCGCACCTGCACCCAGTCGCCCTTGGCAACCGTGTCCGGGACCGCAACCACCGAACCGGCCCGAGCATCCGCCCGGTTCGGGCCACCCTGCTGATCCATCACTCTTCCTCCTCAGCTCTCTGCGCACCTGCGCATCTGGTGTTCACCCCCTTCGGCGGGGGTGCACTCGGTTCGCCACCAGGGCGGTGGTCCGTGCAAGCCGTCCCTTTGGCTTGCGCGGGCCGCCGCCCTGGTGCAGAGTGCAGCGCCCCCGCCGAAGGGGGTGAAACGCCGCCACCGTTAGTCGCACTTGACACCTGCGCCCCAAAACACTCCCGAACTCGTCTCCTGCTCCGTGTGGGGTGCACGCGGCGATGGCCGGCGGCGACGTCCGGTTCAATGCGCTGTTGCCAAATCCATGCGCTCTTAGCCCCAGCGCATTGAACCGGACGTTGAGGTCGGCCATCGTCGTGGGCGCCGCGCGCGGAGCAGGAGACGACCGGCGCAACTCGACTTGAGAACGCGCCGGGCGACGATCGTCCGTCTAGTCTGTAGTAGACCTCCTCTTACTCGGTTTTGTCGGTGCTCGCTACTCCTCGAGCTCGACGGCTTTGGTCCACTGGAAAGGGGTCCCCTCACCGCCCTCACCGATCGAACAGGCTTCGGCCGTGGCGCGGGCCCAGCCCTTTTTGAATTTCCTGCCGCGAAGCGCCGACTCCACGGTCAGGCTCCACTCCGTCTCCGATGCGTCGAGGCTTTGGGCGGAAGAGGCTGCTCCGGCGACGAAGCCGGGTTGGTTGATCATGATCGTGATGATGCCCTTCGACTCACCCTTCTCCCATTCGAGCAGACCACCGGCCTGCACCACACCATCGACAATTTTCAGAACATCATGGAAATTTGAGCGCATGCTTTGTCTTCTCCTTTTTTGCCGCAGCAGGTTCTCATATTCAAAAAAATCCTCTGTCCAACTGTGAATGTGCGCGCCGAGCTCCGACCTCGTTGCCCTTGCGGGTGTAGAGGTCGATCGCGCCGCGACAGGCATCCGCGGCTTTGCGCCCGTCCCCTGCCGCGCTCAAGACCTGAGCTTGCGACAGCAACGCGTCAGCCTGGTCGGTCAACCAATCGGTACGCGCCGCCAGGGCCACCGCTTCGGCGCCGACTCGCTTCGCCTCCAGCAATGCGCCGCGCTGGGCGAGCAGCCGCGCGCGGGCCGTCCGCCACAGGACCTGGGCCGAGAGGTCATCGGTGGCAGCCGTCTCCTCCGCGACCTGGGTGAACCTCCAGGCGTCGTCGAAACGACCCTGCTCGAAGACGACGTCGGCGAGCATCGCCGCGGTCTCGGCGAGGAGCGCCTTCTCGCCCATTTCCTCCAGACGCTCATAGCCAGTGCTCAGCAGCGTGGCGGCACCGTCAATGTCACCGGAAACCAGGGCTACATAGGCCTCGTGGTGTGACACCGCCGTATGCATCGTCACTCCGAGTTCGGCCTGGACGGCGCTACTCTCGGCCAGCAGGCGGCGTGCGAGTGCGAATTCACCACGCATCGCCCGCAGTCCCGCCAGGGGTTGAAGAACGAGGGCTTGGGAGCGACGAAAGTCGCTCAGTTCCGCGCGGATGGCTTCGCAGCGAGCGATCCCATCCCCCACGGGAGTCGGGCCGACATAGGCGGAGGAAGCCAACCAGCTGAGCGCCTCGGCCCAGCCTCGCTCGTCGCTGGCCCGGCGCGAGGACTCCGCGGCGCGCTCCCAGGCGGGCTCGGCGTCGGTCGAGCGCGCCTCTATCCAGTGGACCAGCGCCCGCAGCCGCCACAGCCGGCCCAGCGCCAGATCGTCACCGTCCTCCTCAAAGCGCGCCAGCAGCGATTCGAACTGCTGGCGGACTTCGCTCGCACCCGCTTCAGTGTCCACCTGCAGGCGGGCGGTTAGACGCACGACCTCGGCATGAGCTTTGCCCCCCTGGTCATCCTGAGCGGCCGCTTGGGCGACAGCGACGTCGAGGGTTCGTTCCGCCTCTGCAAGCCTGCCAGCCTCCGTTAGCGCCCACCCGAACTCGGCCATCAGGTCACCAACCGCGGCGTCGTCCCCAGGCAGCAGCGCGGTCGCGCGGCCGAGAAGGTTGGTGGCTGCCGGCAGATCGTCGCGAGCAAGCGCGGCGCGCCCCGCGGTTCCCAGATGACAGCCGCCGCGGGTAGCCAGCAGCCGGTAGCTCTCCCGCGCGGCCGGCTCGACCTCGATGCGGCAGTGAAAGGCCTGCTCGAGGTGGTAGCCGGCGAGCTCCGCTTGCTCTCCGAGAATCGGTTCGGCACGGCCTTCGAGCCACCGCGCGTGACCCTCGTGCAGATCGGCGCGGACATGCTTGGGAAGCAGGTTGTAAGTAGCGTCGCGGATCAGGATGTGGTCGAACCGGTAGGCCTCCTCGCCCTCCAGATCCGGCCTTCCAGGGCGGATCAGCTCGCGGCGGAGGAGCTCCCTGAGGTTTGCGTCTAAGTCCCGCCGCGTCTCCTCCGGCAGCAGCGCGGCAAGCGAGCCGCGGTGAAACGTCCCTCCCTCGACGGAACCTCGCTCGATCACGGCGCGCTGGTTCGCCGGCAGGCGATCGATGCGGGCGCTGAGCACTGCCTGAATCGTCGGCGGCACCGTCTCGGCCGCGTCAGCGCCAGCCTCGATCCGCATCGCGACCATCTGCTGAAGGAAAAATGGGTTCCCTCCTGCCGCAGCGAGCAGCCGGGTCGATTCGTCTGCCGTCAGCTCCACACCGTGAATCAGCCGCCCGAGCATCTCCTCCGCTTCAACCGGCGAAAGTGGCTCGAGGGGCACGACGGTGGCGCGCTCGCCCCCGACGCCCGGCCAGGTCGGTCGCTCGTCGAGCAGCTCCGGCCTCGCCAGGCAGACCAGGAGCACCGGGACCGCGGTCAGCTGCGTGGCGACGTAGTCGAGTAGCTCGAGAAAAGTGGGCTCTGCCCAGTGGATGTCTTCGATCGCCACCACGAGCGGTCGTCGGCCCGCGACTCTCTCGAGGAGCTTGCGAACGGCCCATTGAGCCTCCTCGACGGGGACCGCCCCAGGCTCGAACCCGGCGACGCGGGCAAGGCGGGACACAATCGGCTCGACGGCCTCCCCGTCCGACCCGTCGGCGACGAGCGCTTCGACGGCCGCCGTGGTGCCGCTACCGGCCAGCTGTCGGATGATCTCCGCCAACGGCCAGTAGGTGATGCCATCTCCGTATGGCAGGCAGCGGCCGACCACGGTTGTCGCATCGCCTTCCACCTCGGACAGAAGCGCGCTGACGAGGCTGGACTTGCCGATGCCCGCTGGGCCGAGGATCGTTACCAGCCGTGGCGTGTATCCCCGCACCGCGTCGTCGAACGCGCGGCGCAGCTGGCGCAGCTCCTCCTCCCTGCCAACGAACGGCACCTCCACCCGCGCGGGTGGCCCGGCGCGCTCCGAGGTAACCGACAGCAACCGCCAGGCCGGCACAGGGTCAGCTTTGCCCTTGAGCACCAGTGGTTCGACCGAGTCAAGCCGCGCTGCCGGGCTGACCAACCGTGCGGCCCCCTCGCCGATCAGTACCTCCCCCGGCGATGCGGATGCCTCGAGCCTTTGGGCGACGTTGACCGCATCTCCGACGGTGAACCTTTCACCGTCGGGTGCCTCTCCGATCACCGCCTCGCCAGCGTTGAGGCCGGTACGAACATGGAGTCGCACACCCCAACGCCGCTCGAGCTCCTCGTTGAGGGCGACTAGGGTCTCGTGCATCTCGAGCGCCGCCCGGGCAGCGCGCAGGGCGTCGTCTTCGTGGACGACGGGCACCCCGAAGACCGCCATCACACAATCGCCCATGTACTTTTCGACCGTGCCGCCGTGGCGGGCGATCACTTTCTGCGCCTCGTGAAACCAGCGTCCGACCAGCTGCTGCAGTGACTCCGGGTCGAGCTGCTCTCCGAGGGCCGTGAAACCACAGACGTCGGAGAAGAGGACCGTTACAACCTTGCGCGTAACCGCCGGAGCGGGCTCGTCGGTCGGGATCGGAGCACCGCAGGCAGGGCAAAACCTTGCGTCGTCCGGACTCCCCCGCCCGCACCTCGCACACTCCCCCATAAGAGTCAGTTTACGGGGCGTCTCTCGAGGCATGCCCCCGGAGAGCCCCCGCCGGGATCGAACCGGCAAGCTCCTGATTACAAATTCCTCCGAGCGACTTGATCGTTGCCGGGAAAACGTCTCATTTCCAGGTAATTCTTGCGCTCAAAGCGTCAGGCACGAGTCGGCTATATGCCGGGATGTGCGGCGATTCGTCTGCGATTTGGGCACTCCTCGCGAGAAGTGCCCACGCGAAACAGGGGATCCGCGCCTGAACTCGGTGCCCAGCGTCAGCTGCGGCTGCCCTTCGTCGCGTACACAGGCGAGTTGGACGAGCCCCTGCCGCTGCCTTTATGGCGTGACGGGGGCACCTCGCTCTGCACATAGGGAACGATCGACACCGGTCCGATCAGTCCGTATGCCTGCGTGCTGTTCCGGAAGCGCCGGTACCCTTCGACGCGGCCGGACATCTCGTGAAGACGATTGATCAGGGTCGTAGCGACCTCTACCTCGATCACGTTTTCGCCGGCGCGGAGGAAGGGTCCGATGTCGAGGCGCGGGGTAGCGACGGCTATCGGGCTGACCAGCGTGCCATTGACCCTGACCTGCACCCCGCCGCCCTCGATGCTCCCGAGCTGCAGATAGGCCCCTCGGCCATCGCCGACCCAATCGGGCGAGAGGTTCACCGTGGTGCGATAGGTGCCGACCCCTGAAGTGTTTTCGAGCTCAGGGATCTCCCGCCAGTCCGCGAGGACGGTGAGGCTCAGGTCGTGCGTCTCCTCGCCTTCGGCCACCGCGCCATCCACGTGCAGCTGCCAGAGACCGGGTTCGATGCTCACCGGCAGCTCGGGCAGCCCGACCACGACTTCGCGTCCGTCACTGAGGGCAGCCGTGACCTCGCCGCCGTGAGTGGAGCGCAGAAACAGGTCGCCGTTCTCGGCGACGACGTTCTCGGCGCTCGTCTCGACGACGTGCCGCTTCGCAGGCTGGTCGAATCCGACTACCACGCTTTCCCGGGGGGCGAGCTCGATCGGCACGCTCACCCGCCTGCCGGACTCTCGATAGAGACCTACCGCATGCCTGTCCCCGGTCCAGGGATCCCACAGCTGAGGCGCTTTGCCGCTCACCGCGAAGGAACCGGTGAAGTCCGCAGCGTCGTCACCCGCGTTCCACAGGTACCAGTAGTCCCCCTTGTTCGTGCGCCGATGCACGCTGTAGATGCACCCGGCCCCGAACCCGCAGGGCTCTGACGATTCATCGGTTCCCGCGAACGAGAGATCCGGTTCGATGCCGAGCTCCGCGAGAGCAGCGGGAACACCCGCTTCATCCTCTGCCAAACGGACGCTTGGCGAACGCTGGAGCGTCGCCACCGCGTCTCGAACTCGCGCGTCTTCGATCGCGGCGTTGCGATAGCTCACGCCACGGCTTGGGAACTGTCCCACGAAAACGATCGGTAGCCCGGCACGGGCGAGTTGCACCAAGCGCTGCGCGACGGATGACGCCATCGCATTCGAACTGTCGACTCGCCCGACGCGGCGCGAAGCCTCGAGATCGATAACCAACGCCTTGTAGCCCGGGTCCTGCACGATCAAACGCCGGCCGTCGACGCGGGTGGCCGGATCTTCGATCGTAGCCGGGTCGACGATGTCGAAATTGAAGCCGGATCGCGTCAAAGCGCTGTTCAACAGCGGCTCGAATGCATCACCGGGCTGGTCTCCTTCGACCGGTTCGAACGCGAATCCCTGGATATCCCGGTATAGCGCTATGTCGGTGACCGGGGTGCCGGCGCGGAGGACCGCCTGGGCCCGAGCAAAGTATTTGGCGAGCGCGGGCAGGTCGCGCCACATCGGGACCGTTGGAGTGAACACCTCGCTCACCCCAGAGATCGGCGGAAACTCGGAGGACCACGGCGCCCAGACCGGCCAGCGAGATCCGTGCGCGAACTTGTACGGGTACCCGTTGAGTTCGAGTTGGTTCGCCCCGCCCACCAGCTGCCGATTCCCGATTCGCTTCAGCGTTTCCAGGGTGATCATGTAGTCGAACCCGATCAGGTCACCAAGCTCGCTGGATACGACGTTATTCCCGGCCAGGCGAGCCCCTGAAGTCATGGTACGTGCCCAATCGATCGAGCTGTTGGTGATGTGATCGATATCGGGGATGTCGTAGGACCTTGAGACCGTGACCACTTCGAGCGGGATGTTGTCCGCTCCGAATGGCCTTCCGGATGACTCCAGACCATGCCGGTTTGCCCACCGTCGAGTCGGGTTGACGTGATTCTCAACCCAAAGTTCAGTCAGCGTCCGTGCATAGTCGTGTCGAACCCGCTCGCCGACGTCAGCGGAGAAACTGAACACGAAGCTGCTCGCCTGCATGGCCAACGCCGGCAGATAGCGCCGCAGCTCGTAGCCTCGACGTGAACGGAAGTCGGTCAGGAAGTCGGACGTCCAGAGGAGGCCAGAAGTTTCCGGTTCATAAGGGAAGAGTGCCTCCAGATTGTCCTCGTGGAAGGTGCCGCCGGCCTGGCGCGGAAGTGAGCCAAGGTATCTGAACAGATGGTCGTCCAGGTACTTGGTTGCCGCATTGGTTGAATCGCGGTTGAGGTAGTCGAGCACGTAGCCGAACCCATTTTCAACTCCGCCACCGGAGCGCGTAGGAGCGTGCCAGAAGCCGAAGAGGATCCAGTCACCTGGCGGTACTTTCCAGTGAACGTTCCCTTTTTTGTCGAGCTTCGAGGTAAGGTCGATCATGCTGTTGGCGTCGAGGAGAGGGTGTCCCTCTGAATCCGTGCCGGCGGGATCCGGCCGGGCCGCGGTGACGGCGACAAAGCGTCTGTCATCCGCGCCTGCCGTCGGCGGTTTGCCGACAAACGTCGACGGTCCGGTGACCGTCTGCTGGGCGAACTCCAGGGACTGAGCCGCGAGCTCCGCGTCGTTACCCGCTACCGCCGGGCTGGTCCAGGGCCAGCCGGAGCTGGCTTGGATGTCGATCTTGAAGTCATTTTCCTGGGCTGCCTGCAAAGCCGTCTTGATTCTTTCGGCCCAGAACCGAGTTCCCCACATGTAGGTCTCCGGAGGGTTGCCTTCCCGCGGGAGGCCGAGCCTTGGCAGTTCGAACAGCTGTGCATTGCCGAACCCCGCCCCGGCCATCTCTTTCACCTCCGCTCTCAACTCCGGATCCTGAACCGCTGCCCCTGGCCACCACCAAACGAAGCCCGGTCGGAGCTCCTGGCCCGGATCTTCAAACGTCCCCTGGTCGAGTACGCCGCCTCGCTCCGTACCTGACGCAGCTGCCTGCCCAGCCAAGAGCAAGATGGAGATCGAAGCGCATAGAAGGCCTGCTGCCCAGCGCCACCGCCAGGAGGTGAGGGTGCCGGTCGTCGTGTGGTGTTGAGCTCGCAAAGCCACGCTCCTCATATTTCAGATGATGAAGGGCATTTCCATATGATGATCGACACTATGCGCCATTCGAGAACAGTGTCAAGAGCGATTTTTCGCCCTATCTGAAACGCCACCCGCGCGAGTCGAGCGCTTGCGAAACTGCTACTCGGGCGCGGCGGCAGAGGTCCCCGCCTGGGCGGCGGCGACTACCTCGAGCAGAGTCGAGGTAAGGGCGGCTTTGTTCTGCTCGAAGCGCTCGCTCGGGACCGAGACACCCAGGGCAGCGACGATGTGGTCGTGGAGCAGGATCGGCGCTGCCAGGCAGGACAGGCCGGGTGCAAACTCCTGATCGTCGTAGGCGTAGCCGCGCTCGCGGATCGCCTCCAACTCGGCGGCGAACTTGCGCTGGCTGACGATCGTGTGCTCGGTCAAAGGCACCGGCGGGTGGGTGCGGAGGTAGGCCTCACGGATCTCCGGCGGCGCGTAGGCGAGCAGGACCTTCCCGTTGGCGCGGGCATGGCCGTGCTCGTAGGTGCCGCTGCCGACCTCGGCCACGCGCACTACCTGGCGGCCCTCGACCGAGGCGAGAACGCGGATGTCGTACTCCCCCCAGTCGGCGAGATAGGCGGTCTCTTCGGTGCGGCGGACGAGCTCGCGAAGTCCGAACAGCAGCACGTCGGGGACGACTCTGCTGCGCAGGTGGGCCTCGGCCAGGATTGCCGCGCTGCGGCCGAGGATGTAGCGACGGTGCAGGTCCTTGGCGAGAAAGCCCTGGTCGACCAAGGTGTTGAGCAGGTGGTAGGTGGTCGCGATCGCGAGGCCGTGGGCGGCAGCGACCTCCTTCGCGGTGGCGCCGTGGGGCTGGTCGGCGACCCAGAGGAGCACCTGTGAGGCGCGGGCGACGGACTGGATGCGGGTTCCCGGAGTACGCTCGGCTTTGCCCTCGATGGTCCTGGTGTCCTCGGCGCTAGGATCGGCGGCGGTTTTCATCGGGTCGAAGTATGTCGCCGTGGGCGCGGCTAGCTCGGCAGGTCCGGCGAGTCGGGGTCGCCGCTCCAGGGCACCCAGCCGAAGCTCGTCCAACCGCCGTCGGCGGCAATCACCTGGCCGGTCACGTACGAGGAGCGCTCGGAGGAGAGGTAGAGGATCGTCTCGGCAATCTCCTCCGGCTCAGCGAGACGGCCGAGCGGGGTGTGGTGCATGTAGGCGTCGATGTCGATGAAGCCCTCGTCGATCGCCTTCTGCAGCATCGGCGCCCGGGTGTTCCCCGGCGCAACCGCGTTGACCCGGATCCCGAAACCCGCCCACTCGGCGGCGAGCACCTGCGTCATCGAGATCACCGCCGCCTTGGCGGCGCTGTAGGCGAGCCGCATCGGAAAGGCGGTGAGGCCGTTCAGCGAGGAGATGTTGACGATCGCGCCGCCGCCGGAGTCGCGCAGCGCCTTGCCGAACTCGCGGCTGCAGAGAAAGACGCCGGTGACCATCACGTCCATCGTCTGCTGCCAGTCCTCTAGCGGGAAGGTCATGCTCGGGCCGAGCAGCCCGATGCCGGCGTTGTTGACGAGGACATCGAGGCCGCCGAAATCGCCGGCGACGGCCGCGGCGGTGGCGACGACGCCTTCCTCCTCGGAGACGTCGATCTCGTAGGCGCGGGCGTCGACGCCGCTGTCGCGCAGGCCCTGCGCCGTCGTCTCGGCCGAGTCGGGATCGAGGTCGAGGACGGCGACCCTGGCGCCCGCCTCGCCGAACCCCTTCGCCGTCGCCGCCCCGATCCCGCGGCCGGCGCCGGTGATCGCGCAGACCTTGCCCTCGAGCTCACCTGACCTGTCCATCGAAACCCTCCTCTTGGCTCATCGCCGTAACTCGTTTGCGTTGTCGGAAGCACGCTCCCACTCGAGCAAGAGGTCGCGCATCTCCGCAGTCTCCGAGATGCAATCGACGCGGTTGGATTCGAGCCACTCCTCCCACTGGTACTCGATCGCCAGGTACCCCTCGTAGCCGGCCGCGGCGAGCTCGTCGAGCACGGCGCCGAAATCGATCGTCCCCTCGCACGCTCGCGCTTGCATCACCCCGGGCGCCGCCTGTCGCAGGTGGACGTGACCGGTGCCCGCGATCAGCGGGTCGACGTCGGCCTGGCTAACGCCCTGGAAGACGAAGTGGCTGTAGTCGAGGGCAAAAGCGAGATCCGGGACGCGCTCGAGCAGGTCGAGCGCCGCAGTTGGCGACTCGGCGATCGAACCGTAGTGCGGCTCGAACGTGAGCCGGATCCCCGCCGCGCCCGCCAGCTCGGCACGGCGGCGCAGTTCGGCGCCAGCGAGCTCGATGCCGCGCTCGCGATCGACCCCGGCGAAGTGCGTGCCGGGGAGGATCGTCAGGCACGGTGCGCCGAGCCGCGCCGTGAAGTCCAGGGCCTTCGCGAATCGCGCCAGCGACTCTTCGCGAACCGCGGCGTCCGGGTGGTTGACGGCGAGGGTCTCGTAGTCCTCGCCGAGGATCGCGAAAACGTTCGAGGCGATCAGCCCGTTGGCGGCGAGGCGCTCGCCGACCGCCGCTGCGGTGACGGTCGGGTCGGCGACCACGGCCTCCGGGGTGGTGTGGCCGGAGCCGGCGAAGACGCAGACTTCGACCGCGGCGATTTCGAGGTCGCGGATCACCGCGAGCGACGCCGCGTGCGAGAGCCGCGGGAAGCTCGAGTCGGCGCAGGCGATCCGCTCGGAGATCGTCACCGGCTGGCTCCCGCAGAGGCGATCGCGTCGAAGGGCCGCAGCGAATCGAGCTCGGCCAGACCGAGACAGGCGCTCTCCAGCTCCGCGGCAGCCGTCGCCGAAATCGCAGCGCTCGCGTTGGCCCGGAACTTGGCGACGATCTCCGGCACCTCCATCGGGTTGCCGGTGCCGCCGCGCTGGTGCTGCAGATCGAGCTCGTGCACGTCGCCACCGGCAAGCGTCACCACGACGCCGCCGGGCAACGAGGC
Source organism: uncultured Actinomycetes bacterium (assembly GCA_963729055.1). GTDB lineage: Bacteria > Actinomycetota > Thermoleophilia > Solirubrobacterales > 70-9 > VAYN01. The sequence continues at coordinate 1,334,907 of CAVSMQ010000010.1, forward strand.
GGGAAAGGTCTCGTACGCGACCTCTTCGCACTCAACCCGGCCGGCGAGGGCGAGGACCGCCGGGTCGGCGAGGTGCACCGCGTCGAAGACACCCGGATCGGTGCGGTCGAGGACGAGCGCCGCGGCGATCGCGAACGGAGCGCTGAACTTGGCCTCGTAAGGGGTACTTGGCCGGCGCTTGCGCTCGATCGGATCGCCGATCAGCCCGATCCCAGTCGCCGGCGAGCGGACGACGATTCGCTCCACCTCGTCGGGACCGAACCCGTGACTAGCCAGGAGCGTCAGCAGCGCGTCGAGCGGGGCGTGGAGGAAGTGGCAGCCGGCATATGGCTTGAAGGCGATCGCCGGGGTTTCCCAGACGTCACCGAGGTCGCCGGCCACTTCCTCGGCAGCGATGGTGCGGCCGAGGAAGGACTCGTAGACGCCGAACGGCCCTTCGAGCACGGCCGCCGGCCCAGTCGCGCCGGCGGCGGCGAGCGCGACGGCCTGGTGCGCGGCATGAGCCATCCAGCCGGCGTGGATCGGCTTCGTCGCCGAGCCGTCGCTGAGGTAGGCCATCAGCCCGGCGGCCATGCTGCCGGCGATCCCGAGCGCCTCGACGGTTGCCCCGGAGTCGAGCCCGCGGATCCGCGCGACCGAGGCGGTAGCGCCGAAGACGCCGCAGATCGCGGTCGGATGGAAGCCGCGCAGATGGAACGCGTCGCCGACCGGCCGGCCGACCCGGCAGGTGACCTCGTTGCCGGCGAGCAGCGCCAGCAGCAGCTCCTCGCCGCTCGCCTCGGCCGCCTGCGCGGCCGCGAGCGCAGCGGGCACGACCACCGCGCTGACGTGAGCGATCGAGGCCGGATGGGTGTCGTCGAAATCGAGCGCGTGGCAACAGATGCCGTTGACCAGCGCCGCCGTCTCGGTCGGGAGCGGCGCGGCGATGCCGATCGCGCTGGCCGGCCCGCTGCCCTCGGCGAGGGCGGCGACGTAGGGCACCGCGCCCGACGCAGACGCCCCCAGGCCGCAACCGAGCGCATCGAGCAGGTGCAGCCCAGTAACCTCGCGGACCTGCGCCGGGACCAGCTCCGGCGCGAGGCCCAGCGAGAACTCCGCGAACCGCTCGGTCGCGGTACCGCTCA
>CAVSMQ010000011.1:0-29304 GCA_963729055.1 uncultured Actinomycetes bacterium
TCGACGGTCGAGGCCGACGCGGCGGTGGCCGAGCGAGTGCCGCTCGTGCCCGACGCCCTGCACCACGTCGCCCACCCCGAGATTCGCTCCCGCGGCACGGTCGGCGGCAGCGTCGCCCACGCCGACCCGGCGGCCGAGCTGCCCGCGGTGGGTGACGGCGCTGGACGGGGGGGCGACGATCCGGGGTCAGCGGGCGATGGGGGAGCGCGAGATCGCTGCGGCGCAAGCCGGCCTCGCGACCACGCTCACCTCGACCATCCTCGCGGGCGCCGATCCTCGGACGGCGGTCGGGTTTCCATGCCGCACCCGCCGGCAGCGGCACGGCCTGCGTGGAGATCGCCCGGGCGCTCCGGCGACTACGCGATGTGCGGCGGCGTCGCCCAGGTGACGGGGGGGTCAAGGACGGCTCGTTCGACGAGCGTGCGCCTGGGCGCTGTTCGGCCTGGCGACGACGCCGGCACGGCTCTCCGGGCCTCGAGGATCGCCTGCGCGGGGGGGCGACGGGCCCACTCCCGCCGCGGGGGCGATCGCCGCTGTCGCGCCGGCGCCGCTGCCGAGGGCATCGAGTTGACCGGGCGACGATAACGCGTCTCCGACGACTACAGGGGCGCCAGCTTGCGTCCGTCGTCAGGTGCGGCGGACGCTCGAGCAGGCGCTGGAGAAAGCCGGGGGCGGGGGCCGGTAAGCGAGCGATCGCAGGCGGACGATCGAGCTGACCGTGAACGGCGAGCGCTGCGAGCTGGAGGTCGAGGCGCGGAAGATGCTCGCCGATGTGCTGCGCGGACCTCGGCCTGACCGGGATCCACCTCGGTTGCTGAGCACGGGGTCTGCGGCGGCTGCACGGTGCTGGTCGACGGCGCCACGGCGCGCGGGTGCATCCTCTTCGCGGTGCAGGCCGACGGCGCCGAGATCACCACGATCGAGGGGATCGCGCCCTCGAACGAGGAGATGCACCCGATCCAAGAGGGGTTCTGGGAGCAGCAGGGGCTGCAGTGCGGCTACTGCACGCCGGGGATGGTCCTGCGCACGGTCGAGCTGCTGCGCGAGAACCCCGACCCGACCCGCGAGGAGGTGCGCGAGGGAATCTCGAGCAACCTCTGTCGCTGCACCGGCTACCAGTTCATCGTCGACTCGGTGATCGACGCCGCGGGCCGGCTGCGCGAGGGCGAGCCCGACGGCCACGTGCGGCCCCTGATCGGCGCCGAGGAGGCCGGCGCCGAGGACGACCACGCCAACCCCGCGCCGGCGGCGCATCCCTAGGAGGAGCGACCGTGGCAACCAACCCGAGGACCAACACGGACATCCTGCCGGTCGAGAAGCCAAGCGACCTGAAGTGGATCGGCAAATCGGTCAAGCGGGTCGAGGACCCGAAGTACCTGCGCGGGCTCGGCAAGTACGTCGCCGACCTCGGCTTCGACGGCATGCTCCACGCAGCGGTCGTCCGCAGCCCCTATGCGCACGCCCGAATCCTCAGCGTCGACACCGCGGCGGCGAAGCAGATGCCGGGGGTGCGCGCCGTCGTCACCGGCGCCGAGGCGGCGGAGATCGTCGATCCGTTGCCGGACTCCGGTCCCTCGCCCGAACAGCACGTCTGGCGGGTGCTCGCGGTCGACAAAGTCCGCTACGTCGGCGAGGGGGTCGCGGTCGTCTTCGCCGAGAGCCGCTACCTGGCCGAGGACGCCCGCGACATGGTGATGGTCGAGTACGAGCCGCTCGACCCGATCGTCGACCCGCTGGCCGCGCTCGCCGACAGCGGCAACCTCGTCCACGACGACCTCGGCACCAACATCGCCTACGAGCGCACCTTCACCTTCGGCGACGTCGAGGGCGACTTCGCCGCCGCCGACATCGTCATCAAGGACAAACTGCACTGGCACCGCTGCGCCGCCCAGCCGCTCGACAACGCCGGCGCGATCGCGATCTACGACGCTGGCTCGGGCGAAATGACGGTCCACACCAACAGCATCAGCATCACCTCGTTCGCATTCGGGCTGGCGGCCTCGATGCGGGTCGCCTCGAACAAGCTGGACCTTGTTCCCCACCCGACCGGCGGCAGCTTCGGCGCCCGCTTCTCGAACTGGCGCTCGGCGGTCACCGCGGCGCTTGGGGCGAAGGTGACGGGGCGGCCAGTGAAGTACTCCGAGGACCGCCTCGACCACATCTTGAACGGCGACCAGCATTCGAGCGACCGTTACTACGAGCTCGAACTGGCGCTCAGCGAGGACGGGATCTTCAAGAGCTTCCGCACCGACGTCGTCGACGATTACGGCGCCTACATCTACCTTGGCGTCGGCACCCACGGCAACGCGATGGCGCAGGTCGTCGGCCCGTACCGGATCCAGAGCACCGAGTACCGGCTGCGGGCAGTGCTGACCAACAAGTGCCAGCAGGGCGCCTACCGCGGCTTCGGCGCCGAGGTCGCCAACTGGGCGATCGAGCGAATCGTCGACAAGGCCGCCCGCCAACTCGACGTCGACCCGGCCGAGCTGCGCCGCAAGAACTTCATCCAGCCAGAGCAGTTCCCGTACCACATCCCGACCGGCAATCTGTACGACTCGGGGGACTACGAGCGGGTGCTCGACCACGCGCTGGAGGAGTTCGACTACGGTGCGATGCGGGCCGACCAGGAGAAGATGCGCGCCGAGGGCCGCAACGTCGGGATCGGCATCGTCAGCTGCCAGGAGCGGAGCGTCTACAGCGCCACCGAGTTCTGGTTCTGGTTCGACGAGCCGGCGGCCGAACCGACCAGCACCGCCGAGGGGGTGAAGCTGGTCGTCGACCCGATGGGGAACCTGGCGATCACCCTTTACTCGACTCCGTTCTGGGGCAACTCCTCCGACACGATGGCGGCGATGCTCTTGGCCGAGGAGTTCGACGTCGATCCGCAGTCGGTCAGCTTCGAGTACGGCGGGACCAAGGGCGGGCTGCCCGCCGCTGGTCCCGGCGGCAGCCGGCTGACGGTCATGTACGCGGGAGCGATCCGCGGCGCCGCCGGCAAAATCAAGGACAAGGCGAAACGGATCGCGGCCGAGATGCTCGAGGCCGACGCCGACGACCTCGAGTGGTCCGACGGCGGCTTCCAGGTGGTCGGCTCACCCTCCTCGCGGGCCGAGTTCGCCGACGTCGCGATGACCGCCCACCTGTTCGCGACCAAACTGCCCGACGACCTGCAGAGCGGGCTCGAGGCGACCCACGTCTACGACCACCCGTACACGACGATGCCGTCGAAGGACCGAACCGACCTCGGCGTTTTCTACCCCTGCATGGGGCACGCCTGCCACCTGGCGATGGTCGAGGTCGACCTCGAGACCGGCGGCGTCGAGATCCTCCGCTACGCCGCCGTCCACGACGCGGGGACGATGGTCAACCCCCGCTCGCTCGAGGGACAGATCATCGGCGGCACCGCCCAGGGGGTGGCGACCGCTCTGCTCGAGGAGTTGGTCTACGACGATCAGGGGCAGCTGCTCTCGACCAGCTTCATGGACTTCTTGATGCCGACCGCGATGGAGGTGCCGGAGCTCCTGATCGGCCATGAGGAGACGCCGTCGCCGATCACCGAGTACGGGATCAAGGGTGGCGGCGAGGCCGGGCGGATGATGGCGCCGGGCGCGATCTCGGCGGCGATCGACGACGCGCTGCGCGAGTACGGCGTCCACGTCACCGACCTGCCCGCCACCCCCGAGCGGATCCTCGACTGGGTGGGCGAGCGGGCCCCGTGACCGTCGGGCTGTTCCTTATGTCGACCTGTCGGACAAAAGGAACAGCCCGGTGAGCCGTGCCGCGGGCGGGCTCGCGGCGACCCGGCCCTCGCCCGATGCGGAGGCCAATCGGGCGGCTGGGCTGTGGCTGCCGGAGACGTTGGACGAGCCGCTGCGGCGCGCCGCGGCCGCGCACCCGGAGCGGCTGGCGCTGGTCGACCGCGAGCGCCGCCTCTCTTATCGCGAGCTGTGGGAGCGAATCGAGCGGGCGGCGGGGATGCTGGCGGCGCGCGGGGTCGGCCGCGGCGACGTCGTCTCCTTCCAGCTGCCGAACTGGGCCGAGGCGGCGATCGTCCACCACGCGGTCGCCCTGCTCGGCGCGGTCAGCAACCCGATCATCCCCATATATCGGGGCCACGAGCTCGGCTTCATCCTGCGCCAGGCCGGAAGCCGGGTCCTCGTCGTGCCCGACGTCTTTCGCCGCTTCGACTACCGCGAGATGGCGGCCGGCCTGCTGGCCGAGTGCGAGGCGCTCGAGCACGTGCTGGTGGTCGGCGAGCCGCTCGACGGGATGGAGTCCTTCGCGGCGGCGCTCGAGGGGGCCGAGCCGCTGGCGCTGGCGCCGGAGCGCGACCCCGGCGAGGTGGTCCTGCTGCTCTACACCTCCGGCACCGAGGCCAACCCCAAGGGCGTCCTCCACTCTCACGAGACGCTCGCCTACGAGTGCCGCAGCATCATCGACCTCTACCGCCTGGACGGCGAGGACACGGTCTTCATGCCCTCGCCGCTGACCCACATCACCGGGCTGCTCTATGGCGTGCTGCTGCCCTTCATGTTGGGGACGCGGGTGGTTCTGCAGGACGTCTGGGATCCGGACCTGGCGGTCGAGCTGATCGAGCGCGAGGGGCTCAGCTTCGCGGTCGGGGCGACGCCGTTCCTGCACGGGATCGTCAACGCCGAGCGCCGCGCCGAGAGCATGCGGATCTTCGGCTGCGGCGGCGCCGACGTGCCGCCCGCGTTGATCGAGGAGGCTGGGCGCAAGCTCGGGATCCGGGCCAGCCGCCTCTACGGCTCGACCGAGTGCCCAACCGTCACCGGCACCCCGATCGAGGCACCGGTCGACCGCCACGCGACCACCGACGGCGCCCCGATCGGCGCCGAGGCGGTGCGGATCGTCGACGAGGACGGGGCCGCGCTGCCGGCCGGCGCGCGCGGCGAACTGCAGGCGCGCGGCCCGGACCTCTGCCTCGGCTATCTCGACCCGGCGCTAAACGAGAAGGCCTTCACCGCCGACGGCTGGTTCCGCTCTGGCGACCTCGCGGTCGCCGACGAGCAGGGCTACCTGCGGATCGCCGGCCGCGCCAAGGACGTGATTCTGCGCGGCGGCGAGAACCTCAGCGCCAAGGAGATCGAGGACCTGCTGTTCGAGCACCCCGAGGTCGAGGAGGTGGCGATCGTCGGCTATCCCGACGAGGTCCTGGGCGAACGCTCGTGCGCGGTGGTGGTCGCGCCGCGGGTGCTGGAGCTCGATGACCTCGTCTCCTACCTGCGCACCCGATCGGTCGCCAACCAGAAGCTGCCCGAGCGGCTGCTGCAGGTCAAGGCCTTGCCGAAGACGGCCAGTGGAAAGGTCCAGAAGTACAGATTGCGCGACGAACTGCGCGCGAATGGCGCGGCATGATGGTCACGGTGGGCTCTAAAGCGACCGAGGCACTGCTCGAGGATCTGCGGGCGATGGCGCGAATCCGCGCCTTCGAGACGCGGGTCGCCCGGCAGTTCCGCGAGGGCAACATCCCCGGCTTCGTCCACGTCTCGATCGGCCAGGAGGCGGTGGCGCGCGGGGTCTGCTCGGCCCTGCGTGAGCACGACTACATCACCACCACCCACCGCGGCCACGGCCACTGCATCGCCAAGGGTGCCGACCCGGTGGCGATGATGGCCGAGCTGTTCGGCCGCGCCAGCGGCACCTGCGGCGGCAAGGGCGGCTCGATGCACATCGCCGACCCCCGTTTCGGGATCCTCGGCGCCAACGGAATCGTCGCCGCCGGGCTGCCGCTCGCGGTCGGTGCCGGGCTGGCGGCGCAGCGGCGCGGCACCGACGCGGTTGCGGTCGCCTTCGCCGGCGAGGGCTCGGTCAACGGCGGGCCCTTCCACGAGGCGCTGACCTTGGCGGTGCTGTGGCAGGCGCCGGTCGTCTTCGCAATCGAGAACAACCAGTTCTCCGAGTTCACCCGCAGCGATGAGATCTGGCGCGGCGCTTCGCTGGTCCAGCGGGCGCTCGACTACGGGGTCGCCGGGGCGGAGCGAGTCGACGGCCAGGACGTCGCCGCGGTGCGCGAGGCGACCGCGCGAGCGGTCAAGGCGGCGCGGAAGGGGAAGGGCCCGTCGCTGATCGAGGCGATGACCTACCGCGTCCACGGCCATTACGAGGGCGACGCGACCCCGTACCGCAACGACGCCGAGTTCCAGGAGTGGCTCGACCGCGACCCGCTCGAGCTGGCGCTGCGGGCGCTGCGTGAGGAGGGGCGCGGTGACGAGGCCGAGGCCGCGGTCGCCGCCGCCGAGGAGGAGATGGACCGCGCCGTCGAGCAGGGCCTGGCGGCTCCCTACCCCGGGACCGAGACCGTGATGGAGGACGTCTATGCCTCCTGATTCGGGGCCTCCTGAGCCGGGGACGATCGTGACCGATGAGAAGCCGAAGGAGCGGCCGCCGCGCTACATCGACGGCATCCGCCGGGCCCTCGCCGGCGAGATGGAGCGCGACGAGGACGTCGTCGTGATGGGCGTCGACGTCGGCGCCGGCGGCGGGGTCTACGGGGCGACCAAAGGCCTGTACGACCGCTTTGGGGCGGAGCGGGTGATCGACTCGCCGATCGCCGAGGCGGGGCTGCTCGGCGCTGCGGTCGGCAGCGCGATGGCGGGGCTGCGGCCGGTCGCCGAGATCATGTACATGGACTTTCTCACCGTCTGCCTCGACCCGGTCGTCAACCAGGCGGCGAAGCTGCGCTACATGACCGGCGGCGGGGTCGAGATCCCGATCGTCTTCCGCACCCAGACCGGCGGCGGCCGCTCCAGCGGCGCCCAGCACTCGCAGAGCCTCGAGGGCGTCGTCGCCCACGTGCCGGGGCTGAAGGTCTACCTGCCCGCCAACGCGCGCGACGTGGAGGACCTGCTGAGCGCGGCGATCCGCGACGACGGTCCGGTCGTCTTCGTCGAGAATCGCCGGCTCTACAACCGGCCCGACCCGGAGTACCACGAGCGCGAGTCGCTGCCGCCAGGCAAGGCGCGGGTGGTGCGCGAGGGCTCGGACGTGACTTTGATCGCCTGGGGGCGGATGGTCGAGGAGGCGACCCGCGCCTGCGACGAGGAGCTCGCCGACCTCTCGGTCGAGCTGGTCGACATGCGGACGCTGGTCCCGCTCGACCTCGACACCGCGGCGGCGAGCGTGGCGAAGACCGGGCGGGCGCTGGTCGTCCACGAGGCGGTCGAGGCGTTCGGCCCCGGGGCCGAGATCGCGATGCGGCTGACCGAACGGCTGCTGTTCGAGATCGAGGGGCCGATCCGGCGGCTCGGTGCGGTGACGGCGCCGACGCCGTACAGCCCGCCGCTCGAGGAGGCGGCGTTACCGGCGGCGGGGAGCATCGCCGCCGCGACCCGCGAGTTGCTGACGATCTAGGCGGGGCGAGAGCGAGGAACGCGATGGAGCTGAAAGACACCTTCACGGTCGATGTCCCCCCCGAGCGGCTCTGGGAGGTGCTGACCGACGTCGAGCGGATCGCCCCCTGCGTGCCGGGCTTCGTCCTGGAGGAGGTCGACGAGCCCGACTACCGGGGGAAGATGAAGATCAAGGTCGGGGCGATCCAGATGACCTACGACGCGACGATCACCTTCGCCGACCGCGACGACGCGGCGAAACGCGCGGTGCTGAAGGTGAAAGGCAAAGAGCAGCGCGGGCCGGGAGCGGTCGACGCGACGACGACGGCGACGCTGAGAGGCGACGCGGCGCAGACCACCGCCGAAATGGTCACCGACGTCCAGGTCACCGGCCGGATCGCCCAGTTCGGCCGCGGGATCATCAGCGACGTCAGCTCGCGGCTGACGGAAAAGTTCGTCGCCAACTTGGAGCAGCAGGTGCTGGTGGCGCCGGCGGCTGCTGAGGAGACCGCAGGCGCTGGGTCGAACGGCGACGCCCTCAATGCCGCCGAGTCCCCTCCCGCCGATGGGCCGAAAACCACTTCGGCGGGTGTGTTTCCGGCCCATCGGCGGGAGGCTGCCGAAGAGACGGAGCCACTCGATCTCGCTGCCGTCGGTGCGGTGCCGGTTCTGAAACGCCTTGCCCCGGTCCTCGCGGTGGCACTGGCCGCCTTCCTGTTCCTGAGGTGGCGGTCGCGCTGACCGCGCCCTGGCCAGGCGCCGAGTCGCTCGGCTCGCCGCGGGAGGTCGCCGCTGCGCTCGCCGAGACCGGCTACCTCGCCGACCAGCAGCTCGCGGTCCCACTTTTTCTTGCCGCTCGGCTCTCGATGCCGCTGCTGCTCGAGGGCGAGGCCGGGGTCGGCAAGACCGAGGTGGCGCGGGCGCTGGCCGAGGTCAGCGGCTCGCGGCTGGTGCGGCTGCAGTGCCACGAGGGAATCGACGCCGACTCGGCCCTCTATGACTGGGACTACCGACGCCAGCTGCTCGCTGCCCGCGGCGAGGGCCTGGGGACGAGCGAGCTCTACTCGCGCGAGTTCCTCTTGCGGCGGCCGCTGCTCGAGGCGCTCGAGAGCGAGCAGCCGGTGGTGCTCTTGATCGACGAGGTCGACCGCTCGGACGAGCACTTCGAGGCGCTGCTGCTCGAGCTGCTCGCCGACTACCAGGTGACGATCCCCGAGGCCGGCGTGGTGCGGGCGCGCTGGGCGCCCTACACCGTGCTGACCTCGAACCGGACCCGCGAGCTGCACGACGCGCTGAAGCGCCGCTGCCTCTACCACTGGATCGAGTACCCGGACCGCGAGCGCGAGCTGGAGATCGTCCGCAGCCGCTGTCCCGGCGTTGCCGAGCAGATCGCCGAGCGCGTTTGCGCCGCGGTCGACCGGCTGCGTGGGGCCGACCTCTACAAGCCGCCGGGGGTGGGGGAGACGCTGGCCTGGGCCCGCGCCCTCGACGCGCTCGGCGAGGAGGCCGAGCTCGACGCGACGCTCGGCGTTGCGCTGAAGGTCCGCGAGGACGTCGAGCGGGTGCGCGAAGCGGACCTGCTGCACGGAGCCTGATGGGCGAAGAGCCGGCGGGCCGCGTTCGTCGTTTGTCCCACCAGGCGGGAAGAAAGACGAACGCGCCGCCGCGCGAGGCGGTTGCCGCCGGGGTCTCGCCGCTGCTTGCCGACCTCGCCGCGGCGCTGCGAGCCGAGGGCGTCGAGTGTGGCGTCGGCGAGCTCCTCGCCGCCCACCGCGCGCTCGCCGCGGTCGAGCCGAAGCGCCCCCAGGCTCGCGCCGCCCTCCGCGCCGCCCTCTGCTCCAACCGCCGCGACCTCGAAATCTTCGACCGCATCTTCGACCAGCTCTTCGCCGACGAGCCGCCGCAGCCGATGGACCCCGGCAAGACCCCGAGCCCCGCCGCCCCCCCAAACCCCAGCCTGGTCGTCATTCGTAACGACAGCCGTTACAAAAGACGACCACGCCCGGAGCAGGAGGAGGTGCCGGAGCGGCTGGCGCTGTGGAGCGCGATCGAGCTGCTGCGGGAGAAATCGTTCCGGGCCTACACGGCGAGCGACCGGCGGCTGGCGCGGGAGGAGCTGCGGCGGTTGGCGCGGACGCTGCCGCTCCGTCCCTCGGCCCGCTGGCGGCGGGCGCCGGGGGCGGCGCCGCGGCTCGACCTGCGGCGGACGATTCGCGGCGCCGTTCGCCATGGCGGCGAGCCCCGCGACCTGCGCCACCTGCGCCGCCGCCAGCGCCCGCGGCGCCTGGTCTTCGTCTGCGACGTCTCCGGCTCGATGGCGCCCTACGCGACGATGGCGCTCGAGTACGTCCACGCAGTGCTGCGCGCCGGCGGCCGGGCCGAGGCCTTCTGCTTCGCCACCCGCCTGACCCGTGTCACCGCCGAGCTCGCCGCCGCTGACCCCGCCGCGGCCCTCGCCGCCGCCGAGGCCAAGGCCCCCGACCGCGCCGGCGGCACCCGGATCGGCGCCGCCCTCGCCGCTCTCAACCGCGAGCACCGCCACCGCCTCGGCCGCGGCGCGGTCGTCGTCATCCTCTCCGACGGCTGGGACCGCGGCGAGCCCGGCCTGCTCGCCGCCGAGATGGCCCGCCTGCACCGCACCGCCCACGCCGTTCTCTGGCTCGACCCCCATCTCGCCGACCCCAACTACGAGCCGCTGACCCGCGGCCTGCGCGAATCGCTGCCCCACGTTCGCGCCAGCTTCCCCGGCGACTCGCTCGCCGGGCTCGAGCAACTGACCGCAGTGGGGCGGACGCTGCTTTAGGGAGCGGTGACCGCGCGCGAGCGGGCGGCGAGGCATTCGACCGGCCGCGACGGCAGGTGGTAGGCAAGCACTTCGGCGTAGACCCGTTTGCCGCTCAGGGAGGGCGTCGACTTCATGTGGAATTCGCCGCCGTAGGGGGTGAGGCGGGCGACGAGCTTGTCCTTCCCCGGCGTCACGGCGAGGACGCGAATCGTGCTCGATTCGCAGAACTCGGAGGGGGCCTCGGTGGTGATGGTGCCGTCGATCTTCGCCGCCGCTCGGTCGACCGAGATCGCCAGCGACACCGGGTAGACGTGCGTGTCCTCGGCGGCCGGTGCCCCGGCGATCAGCAGCGACCCGGTCAAGGCGACGATCAACACGCTCAGTCGCTTCATCTTCTTCACTCTCCCCAAGCCCAGCCTAGGCCGGGTGAGACCGCGGCGCAACTCGTCCACTGCCGTTGCGCGCCGCGGGGTCCGCGGTTAAGTTGGACCGATGCGGCGTGCTCTCGTCCTTGCCGCAGTGTTTCTCGGCGCGCTGCTTGCTGTCCCAGAGGCCCCGGCCGGCGACGAGCCGAGCGCGACCGTCGCCGCCGGCAAAGGCGGGAAAGCCGGCAAGGGCAAGAAGTGCAAGAAGGGTCAGGCGCGGGTGAAAAGCGGCAAACGCACCCTCTGCCTGCGGCTGCCGAAAGGGCCGGCGACGGTGACGCCGCGCGACGAAGACCCGCGGCTGGCCTCGATCAAGGCGGGGCTGACGCCGCCGATCCTCAGCGCCCCGGACCCGAAGGGCCAACTGCCGCCGCCGATGGAGAAGGTCTACCGCAGCTTCGGGCCGCAGGCGCTGCAGGGGATGGAAACCGCTGTCGCCCGCTCGCTGCCGAAACTCGGCACGGTGGCGGCGCGTCCGCGACTGCTCGCCCGCCCCGCGACCGCCTGGTCTTCGGCCGGCAGCGGTAACGGCTACAGCGAAAACATCGGTGGCGGCATGCGGATCGACATCCGCCTCAACATCGCCAAGGTCGCGAGCGCCGAATTCGCGCTGACGAAAACGCGCGACGACGGCCGCACCCTGACCGTCACCTACGAGCTGCCGATCCTCAAAGACGGCTTCGACGGTTTCCACGGCGACCCCTGCCCCGACGCCGACGGCAAGCTGAAAGCGAAAGACGGGCTGGGGATCACGGTGCGCAGCGAACTGCGCTCGAACGGTGGCAAAACGCTCGACGAGTACCTGCTCTACAAGGTGGTCGACGAAACCAACCTGCGGGCCGAGGTCGGTGATGACGCCAAGCTCGACCGGCTGGAAATCAACAACATCCAGGAAGTCGACGAAACCGTCTTCGACAGCGCCCTCTACTCCGGCGCGCGGGTGAAAGCGACGATCGTTCGCGAGGGCACCGTCGAGATGCGCAGCGGCAGCCTCAACACGACGATCAACAACATCGACGCGGCCGTCTCGCTGTCCGGGATCATGAGTCTCTTCCCGACCAGCGCCCGAGCGGGGATCGTGGGCCGGATGAAGCAGGCCGCCGACGAAGGCTGGCAGGCGGTCGTCAAGGTCGAGACCGACAAGTTCAAGGAACTCGAACAGGCCTGGCTCAAACCGAACGCCTGCGCGAAGATCGAGTTCGGCAAGGCAAATCGCTCGCTGACCCTCCACCGCAATGACACCGGCAGCGAAACGGCGCGGGTCAACGCCAAGCCGGGCGGTTCACCGAGCAAGGCGACTTGGGAGATGAAAGACCAGGCGAACGCCTCCATCACCCCGCCCTCCGGGACCGCCAACCCGAACAACTTCTCCTACAAAGTCGTCCACGTCGGTGACGGAGTCGAGGTCAAGGTGACGTTGAAAGCGGTCTCCAAGGCCGGCGTCGCCGAGGAGAGCTGGATCCAGAAGACCGAGGAGACCTCGGTCGACGAAATCGTCGGAACCTTCACGCAGCGCTCCGAGCTCAGTGGGTCGGTCTTCGAATACGCGGGGAACGCGACGTTCGTCCGCTACATACCTGCCGTGGTTGGGCCGGTGGACGGCAGCTTCAAACTGGTCAGTGGGCTGTTCACCTTTACTGCCTCCGGCAACGCCACCCAGATCGGGGTCGGCCCGAAATGCTCGATGCGTGGGAGCGGCCAGTTCGCGCTGCAGAAAGAAGGTGCGTTCACCGTGTTCAGCCAGAAATTCGATGGCCTCCCACCCTTCGACTACACCTACAGCTTCAGCTCCGAGTTCATCGGCGGTCTGCCGCCGATGGTCGAAATCGAAACCTTCGCCTGCGCCCCGGAAGCGAGCGATTTCGAGGGCAAACGGATCCCTTGGCCGGCGGCGCTTGGGTTCTTCACGGCGACGGCGAACACCTCTGCCGACGGCATCACCTACGCCGGCACCAAGACGAACGAACAGGGGCCGTTGAAAGTCACCGAGACGTGGTCATTCGAAGGCAAACCTTAGGCGCCGCCTACGGCAGCGTCCCGGGCGGCCCGAGCAGCTCGATCCCGTGGGCGGCGGCCGCCGCCTCGAGCTGGGCGAGGCCGACGGGGGCGTCGGCCGGCGGCAGCGTCTCCGACTCGGCCGGCTCAGCAACCGCGGCGACGAAGGAGGCGAAGCCGGAGGGACTGGAGATCGCCAGCCAGCGGGCCTCCTCCGACTCGATCCGGTAGGTGTGGGGGACTCCCTTCGGCGCGAAGGCTGCTTCGCCGGCACTGACCCGCCGCGATTCGCCGGGGACGTAGACGGTCAGCTCGCCGTCGAGCATCACGAAGTACTCGTCTTCGCGGTGGTGGACATGCAACGGCGGCATCTCGCCGCAGCGGCCAACTGACTCGACCACGTCGAGGGTGCCGTCGCTGTGCTCGGCGTCGAGCCGCACCTTGGAGAGGTTGGTCAGGAACCAGAGCGGCTGGTTGAGCGCGGGTGGCGCCTCGCTGGGCGCCGCCCGGTTCGTGGTGCTCGCGGCGGTCATCTCGGTCCTCCTTCGATAAACTCCAAATTAGACCTTAGGTATAACTCCAAAGTAGAGCTATGTCAAGCGACGACCTGAAACCGTTCTCCTACGTGATCCTCGCCTTGGTCGGCGAGGGGGGCGCCGGCCCCCACGACATCGTGCGGATGATGCGCTCCGGCAGCCGCCAGTACTGGGCGGCCTCGGAGAGCCACTTCTACGCCGAGCCGAAACGGCTCGCCGAGCTCGGCTACCTACAGGCCGAGACCGGCCCCGGCCGAACCCGCGAGCGGACCAACTACACCCTGACCGAGCACGGGCGCGAGGCGCTGCGGGCCTGGGCGCGCGAGCCGACCCCGTATCCCCGGGTCCAGTCCGAGGCGATCACCCGGCTGCTGGCCGGCGACATCATCGAAGACGACGCGGCGATTCTCGAGAGCCTGGCGGCGCTGCGGGCCGAGCTCGACGAGATCGACGCCGGGCTCGACGCTGCCGAGGCGGTCGTCGCCGAGTTCCCGCACCGCGAGCGCTACCTGCGCCTGGTGCACCGCTTCGGCCGGCTCTCGGTCGCGGCCCAGCGCACCTGGCTCGATGAGGTCGAGCGCGAGCTCGACTAGGCGGCTATCCTCGCCTCAGTGTCTGGGGGGACCAAGGACAAGCCGGGGCCGAGCCTCGTGCCGCTGCTCTTCGTGGCGCTGGTCGGCAGTGCGCTCGGTGCCTACTTCGGCGCGGCGCACGACGAGGCGCTGATCACGATCGCCGCGGCGGCCGCCGCGGCGCTGGCCGCCGCCGGCATCTGCTTCGAGGTCCTCCGCGCCGACGCCAGGCTCGCCGACGAAGAGACAGCCGCCGCCGCGGCGCTAACGGTCGGCGAGAGTGTCCACAGCTTCGCCCGCGGCGGCCGCTCGGCGCTCCTCGTCTCGGTTCGGCTCGACCGCCGCGGGCGGGTGCTCGACGCCTCGGCGTTCGACCCCGACCACCTCTCCTGATCCCGCCGCGCCCCTGAGCGCCGCCACGCCAGCTACCTCCGACCGGAGGGTGGGCGGACCGCCCCGCCGCGCCTACATTCGTCTCGGTTCGACTCGATCGAAGGAGGAACTGTGGGACTGGTTGGAGACTCGGCGATCGTCACCGGTGGTGCGCAAGGAATAGGGCTTGGGATCGCTCGGCAGCTGATCGACCGCGGCGCCTCGGTGCTGCTGTTCGACTTGAACGAGGACGCGGTCAACGAGGCGGCGGCAGCGCTCGAGTCTGAGCTCGGGGCCGGAAAGGTGGTCGGCTTCGGGGGCAGCGTCACCTCGGCCGACGACTGGGCAGCGGCCTTCGAGCGAGCGGGCGAGAGCTTCGGGCCGGTCTCGATCCTCGCCAATAACGCCGGCTGGGCGAGCATGGCGCTGATCGCCGATCTCGACGAGGGCGACTGGGACCAGTGCATGGAGGTCTGCGCGAAAGGCACCTTCCTCGGGATCAAGGAGTTCGCCAACCGGGCCGACGGGCCCGGCGCGATCGTCAACACCTCCTCGCTCAACGCCGAGGCGGCGACCGACGGGCTCGCCCACTACTGCGCCGCCAAGGCGGCGGTGAGCCAGCTAACCAAGGTGGCGGCGGCGGAGTTGGCGCCGAGCGGCGTCCGCGTCAACGCGGTCGCCCCCGGGATCACCCGCACGCCGATGTCGGAAGGCGGTTTCCTCGCCGGCCGGATGGGCGAGGAGTTCATCGCCCACACGCCGATGGGTCGCTTCGGCGAGCCCGACGACGTCGCTCGCGCGGTCGCCTTCCTCGCCTCCGACGACGCCGGCTGGGTGACCGGGGTGACGCTGCCCGTCGACGGCGGCGGCCACATCCGCGGCCTGCAGAACTACTGGGCGACGATGCAGGAGACGACGCCCGCCTGAGCTTGCGCCGGCCCCCGCCGGCAACGTATTGCCACGAATCCCAAGGAGAAGCGATGCCAGAGTCAGTTGAGTTCCAGAGCGGCGGCGAGACGGTCCGCGGCGACCTCTACCTGCCCGACGGGCCGGGACCGCACCCGATCGTCGTCATGGCCGGTGGCTGGTGCTACGTGAAGGAGCTGGTCCAGCCCCGCTACGCCGAACTCTTCGCCCAGGCCGGCGTCGCCGGGCTCGTCTTCGATTACCGCCACCTCGGCGCCTCCGATGGCGAGCCGCGCCAGCACATCGATCCCAACAAGCAGATCGAGGACTACCGCAACGCGATCTCCTACGTCCTCGGCCAGGACCAGTTCGACGCCGACCGGCTCGGGGTCTGGGGCATCTCCTACAGCGGCGGCCACTCGCTGGTGATCGCCGCCAGCGACCGCCGGGTGAAGGCGGTCTGCTCGATCGTGCCGGTGATCGACGGCTGGGAGAACATGCGCCGCGTCCACGGCATGGAAGGCTTCCGCGCCCTGCGCAAGGCCGTCGAGGAGGATCGCGAGCAGCGCTTCGCCGGCGAGGAGGGCGGCTACATGGCGATGTCGACCCTGAACGTCGGCCAGGAGCTCTGCACCTGGCCCTTCCCGGAAACCTTCGCCGCCTTCAAAACGCTGAAGGAGACGGTGGCGCCGCGCCACGAGCACCGCAACACGATCCACTCGACCGAGATGCTGATGAACTACAGCGTCTTCCCGTTCGTGCCGCGGATCCTCAACGTCTCGACCCTGATGATCATCGCCGACGAAGACGACCTCACCCTCTGGGACAAGGAGACCGAGGCGTTCAAGGCGATCGGCAGCCAGGACAAGGAGCTCTTCGTCACCCCGACGGTCTCGCACATGGAGCTCTACAGCGACAAGACCTCGCTCGAGCTGGCGGCCGAGAAGGCGGCCGGGTTCTTCGAGCGCAAGCTGCTGTCCCGGCAGCCGGTCGCGGCCTGAGGGCTGGTGCAGTGCGGGGACTCGAAGGACAAGTCGCGGTCGTTACTGGAGCCGCTTCCGGCCACGGTCGGGCCACCTCGCTGCGCCTCGCCGAGGAGGGGGCGGCGGTCGTCTGCGCCGACCTCCAGCCCTCGGCCCGCCAGGACGGCTTCGAGCCCGACCTCGAGGTCGACACCCACGAGCTGATCGTCAGCCGTGGTGGCCGCGCGGAGTTCGCCGAGTGCGACGTCACCGACGAGGCCTCACTCCGCGCGGTCGCCGACCTGGCCACCGAGAAGTTCGGCCGCCTCGACGCCTGGGTCAACAACGCCGGCGTCTTCCTCGGTCTCGAGCCGCTGCTCTCGGAATCGCCCGAGCAGTACCGCAAGACGATGGAAGTCAACCTCGACGGCACCTGGCACGGCTGTCGCGCCGCCGTCGCGAAGATGCTCGAGCAGGAGCCGCGCGGCCGCTCCCGCGGGCGGATCGTCAACATCGGCTCGGTCGCCGGCGAGTTCGGCCAGGCCGATATCGGCGGCTACTCGGCTTCCAAGGGAGCCGTCCACAACCTCACCCGGGCGCTGGCGATCGAGCTGGCGCCGCACCTGATCAACGTCAACGCGATCGCCCCCGGCTACTTCCCGACCGGGATGAACCGGGCTTTCTGGGATGACCCGGAAGCGCTAAAAGCGGTCGAAGAGCTGCACCCGCTGCCGCTCGGCGTCCCCGACGACATCGCCGCCGGAGTCGCATTTCTGGCCTCCGACGACGCCGCCTTCATCACCGGCACGATCCTGCCGATCGACGGCGGCGTGCTGGCGAAGTAGGGGGAGGGGTGGTTGTGGCCGAGGCGAGCGCCATGCCGCAGCCGCACGTCGGCGGCCTCGAAATCCGCCGCCCGGCCGAGCTCGACGACGCCTGCCGCTCTCTGCTGAAGGCCAAGAACGTCTGCACGGTCTGCACCCAGGCGAGCGACGGCACGATCCACGCCCAGGCGGTCTGGGTCGACACCGACGGCGAGGCGGTGATCCTCAACAGCGTTCCGGGCCGCGCTTGGGTTCGCAACGCCGAACGCGAGTCTCGCGTCACCTGCATGGTCGTCAACCTGGTGAATCCGTACGAGTTCCTCGAGGTCCGCGGCCGGGCCGAGATTCGCGGCCGCGAGGCCGGCGAGCGCCACATCCACGAGCTCTCGAAGAAGTACCTCGGCCTCGACGCCTATCCCTTCTCGTCACCCGACGAACCCCGCATCCTGATCGCCGTGGTCCCCGAGCGAATCGTCCACGTCCAGCCCGAAGCGCCGGACTTGGACGGAGCCTAAGCCGCCGGGCTGTTCCTTATGTCGGACTAGTCGACAAAAGGAACAGCTGGACGAAGGGGGTGGCGCAAACCCTCCGATCGGACGTACCGGGCCGAGGGTCCCCGGCGTAGCGTCGGGTTCGTTCCGCCTGGTGCGCCCGCGGACGCGGCGCCGGGCCCCGCAGCGTCGATTGGAGGAGAAGTTGTCCGACTACAAGGTCAAAGCCGCCCAGCACGAGCCGGTCGCCGAGCGCGAGTCGGCATTTCCCTCGCGTGATCTCAGCTTCGATCTCGAGACCGATGTCGCCGTTGTCGGTGGCGGTTGCGCCGGCTTCTCGTCGGCGCTCTTCAACGCCTGGAACGGCGAGGACGTGATCCTGCTCGAGAAGGCGCCGGAGGTCGGCGGGACCTCGATCAAGGCCGCCTTCATCTACTGGGTCCCGAACAACGGGCCGCTGCGTGAATCGGGCGAGGTCGACGACGAAGCGGACTTCCTCAAGTACGCGGCGCGGATCTCGCGACCGGAGAAATACGACCCCAACAGCCCGACGCTGGGCCAGACCCAGTGGGAGTACGACCTCTACAAGGCGATCTATGAGAGCGGCTGGCCGGCGGTCGAGCGTCTGCACGAGAAAGGTGGGCTGCGCTACGAACACGCGCCGAACTGGGTCGACTACTGGGCCAACCTCGAGGAGGACAAGGTGACCGCGGGCCGGGCGCTGGTCCCCGAGGGCATCAACGACGACCAGACCGACGGCGGCAAGCTGGCGATCGAATCGTTCAGCAAGGCGGCGAAGGAGGCCGGGGTCGACGTCCGCACCGGCCACCGGGTGCAGCGGCTGATCGTCGACGACGACAACGCGGTGGTCGGGCTGGTGGCCAGCACGGTCGACGGCTCCGAGCTGCGGGTCGGCGCCCGCAAAGCGGTGGTCTTCGGCTCCGGCGGCTTCACCCACGACCAGGACCTGCGCGAGAACTTCCTCGCCGTGCCCTGCTACGGCGGCTGCGCGGCGCGGACCAACGAGGGCGATTTCGTCCGCATCGGCTCCGCTGCCGGCGCCCAGCTGCGCAACATGCAGTACGCCTGGCGGACGCCGATCAACCTCCACAAGGCAGTCGAAAAGGACCCCGACATGCAGGGCACCTTCGCCGTCGCCGGCGACTCGATGATCTGCGTCAACTACAAGGGCGAGCGGCCGCTGAACGAGAAGCTCCCCTACAACGAGTTCATCCAGCGGATGTACGACTGGGACCCGCTCAACTGCGATTTCCCGAACCGGGTGCTGGTGCAGATCTGGGACCAGCACTCGCAGGACGGCTCGGCGATCGACTACTTCGGCAACAGCATCGTGCCCGAGGGCGTCGACGACTCGCACGTGATCAAGGGCGAGACGCTGGAGGAGCTGGCGAAGAACGTTGGCGAGCGGCTCGAGCGCTTCCGTCACGAGACCGGCGACCTCACCCTGGCGCCGGACTTCCTCGCCAACCTGCAGGCGACGGTCGCCCGCTGGAACGAGATGTGCGGGGACGAAGTCGATGAGGACCTCGGCCGCGGCAGTCGCGAGGTCGAACTGACGGTCTTCGCCGGGCCGCTGGCCGACGCCGACAAAGAGTCGAAGAACCCGGTCATGCATGCGATCTCCGACCAAGGGCCCTACTACGCGAGCCTGCTCACCGGCGGCACCCTCGACACCAAGGGCGGCCCGCGGATCAACACCTACGCGCAGGTGGTCGACGACCGCAACGAGCCGATCCCCGGGCTCTACGGCGTCGGTAACTGCGTCGCCTCGGCCTCGGCGCGGGCGTACTGGGCGGGCGGCGGAACGCTCGGCCCGATGATCGCCTTCGCCTACCGCGCCTCGCAGGCGATCGCCGAGCAGCCCGCCCGCGAGCTGGGCCAGGAAGCAGCGACAGCCTGAACCTCCTCGGGCGCGGCTTAGGGAGCGGGGCGGACGCGGCCCTCGCTCCCCGGGCCGGGCTTGCATACCGATATTTCCCGTGCCCCAACCCGGGAAAGATCGGTACCCCGATATTTCCGCCCCTCAGTCGAAGGCGTTGCGGGTTTCGCCGGCGCGGCCGATGATCGTCCAGACGACGACGGCGGGCTCGTCGCCGACCGTCCAGAAGCGGTGCGGGCTGCGGGCTTCAAAGACGATCGAGTCGCCGGGGCCGAGCTCGTAGCTCTCGAAGCCGACGGTGGCGCCGATCCGCCCCGACAGCACCAGCCCGTACTCGCGGCCGCGGTGGACCATCATCGCGTCCGGCGGGCAGGACTCACCGCCGACCTCGTAGACCACGTAGAGGAAATCGACGTCCTCCTCGTGCCGGGGGGTGAGCCGGTACCAGGTGACACCGGTCTCGAGCTCGAGCGCCGGCCGGTTCTCGGGGCGCAAGACTGGGGTCCCTGGACCGGAGCCGGAACCGGCCACAGGTGGCGACGGCACGGCGTCGGCGAACAGCACGTCGAGCGAGAGTTCGAGCTCGGTGGTGATCGCGACCAGGGTCCCGACCGAGGGGTTGACCTTGCCGGTTTCGATCTGCGAGACGAGACTGGGGGAGACGCCGATCCGCCGCGCCAGCGTGCGGATGCTCATTTCCCTCTCCTCGCGCCGTGCGCGCAGCCGGGCCAGTGCCGGCGGCGGCATCAGCTCGTTCCTGCGTCCCCGGGACTCGGTCTGAGCCATCGGACCGAATCTAAGTGTGGAGAGTCATCCCTCGAAACCCTCCGTTCGGAGGTGCCGCGGCCTAAATGGGCGGACCTATGCTCGCCGTGGTCCCCCGATCGCCGACGCCCCCGTGTGCGTCGGCGAGTTGGGGGGACTGACGCGGAGGCCATGGCAAACGTGACCCACTTCGATGCAGAGAGGCGACGGTGAGCGATCCGAAAGCGGGCGGTCTCGACGCGAGCGTGCTCCGCACCCTGCAGGAGTTCCGTTTCACCCCCGCCTGGGTGATCACCGGAGTGGTGGTACTGCTCCTGCTGTTCTCGCAGTTCTTCGTCACCAGTAACTTCTTCACCCAGAGCACGATGTCGACCCTGACCCCGCTGGTCGGCATCCTGATCCTCGTTGCCACCGGCCAGGCATTCGTGATCAGCACCGGCGGCATCGACCTCAGCCTGCCGGCGACGATGACCCTGATGGGGGCGATCGTCCTCAAGCAGTCCGAAGGCCAGAGCGACAAGCTGTTCGGCGCCCTCGTCTTCTGCGCCATCGCCTGCATCGTGATCGGCCTCGATCAACGGCATCCTCGTCGAGGGGCTGCGGCTCAGCTCGCTGGTGGTGACGCTGGCGGTCGGCCAGCTGGTCGCCGGCTACACCCAGCTCTACCGCGGCAACGTGCCGAGCATCCAGCATGTCCCCGACAACATCTCCGACTGGGCCAGCGCCGACCTCGGCGGCGTCAGCTACATCCTGATCTTCTCCTTCGTCCTCGCGGTGATCGCCACCTTCTTCCTGCACCGGGTGGTGATCGGCAGGCGCTTGGTCGCCAGCAGCACCGCCGAGCGCGCCGCCGTGCTCTCGGGCGTCAAGGCGCCCGCCTACCGGATAGCCGCCTACGTCGTCGCCGCGCTCGTCTACGGGGTCGGTGGCGTCCTCGCCGCCGGTCAGATCCAAACCCCGGACCTGACCCTCGGCGAACCGTACCTGCTGACCAGTGTGGTGGCGGTCGTACTCGGCGGCGCGGTACTGACGGGCGGCAGGGTGAGCCCGATCGCGACCCTGATGGGTGCCGTCTTCATCACCGTACTCGACTTCGATCTGCGGGTGGAAGGTTATTCCTCGGGCGCCCGCATGATCATCCAGGGCGCCGTCCTGGTGATCGGACTTTCACTCATCTATGTGATTCGCAATCGGGCCTCGATTGGCAGAGCGCTGCGGCGGTCTGGGCAATTGACCCCTGACCGCACCGAACCTGCCAAGTAGGGAACAACAGGAGGAGAGATATGTCGTTCAGTGGAAAGTTCGATCGGCGAAGGGGGTGGCTCAAGGTGACCCTCTTGATCGGCGCAGTCGCAGTCTTCGCTGTCGTGTTGCTCGCCGGTTGCGGTGGGTCGGATGACACCACGGGCGGCTCCGAAGAAACCGCCGCGGCCGAAACGGAAGAAGCGACGGCCGAAGAAGCGTCGGAAGAAGGCTCCGAAGAAGAAGCGTCGGGTGAAACCACGGTCTCCGAAGCCGAACTGCAGAAAACCGTCAACCAGGCGCTGGAAACGGAAGAAATCAAAGCCGACACGAACTGCCGCCGCTGATGATCGAAGCGCTGGAAATGGCGACCGGCGAACCGTCGCCGGAAGAAATGGACAAAGCGTTCGAATGCTGGAAAGGCAACTCCTGCACGATCGGTGACGGTCCGATCACGCTCGCCCTCGCTGACGGCTTCGGTGACAACACCTGGCGCCAGTTCTCGAAGATGAACGTGATCCTGCAGGCGATGAAATATCCCGAAGTCGGGAAAATCATCGCCACCAACGCGCACGGCGAACTCGCCACCTTCCAGGCCAACCTGCGCAGCCTGACCGCGCAGGGTGCGGAAGCGATCGTCGTCTACAACGACTTCGGTCCCGCCGCCTACCCGGCGATGCAGGCAGCCCAGCGCGAAGGAGCGGAGATCGCCACCTTCGTCGGCCCGAGCGACGGGGCGCCGACCTCGGCGATCACCACCCGGGTCCAGCCGGACATCTGCGAAGCCGGCAAGGAAATGGCGAAGGCCACCGAAGAAGCGATCAGCGCCCCCGGGCCGGTCGCCTACTTCGAAGGCACGCCGGGCAACCCGCAGGACGAAGGCTGGAAGAAGTGCGCCTCCGAAGCCGGGATCGAATCCGACTTCGAAGCGGAAACCGAATGGACCCCAGCCGGGGCCCAAAAAGCCGCCTCGGCGCTGGTCGCCTCGGGCAAACCGGTGAAAGCGATCCTCTACAGCTACTCGAACCCGGTCCCGAGCATCGTCAACGTGTACCTCAAGGCCGGCAAAGAAATCCCGGCGATCATCACCTGGACGCAGAACAACGAAACCACCTGCCAGTGGATCGAACACCCGTACAAGCTGTACCAGACCAACGCTCTGAACTGGGCGGCGCGGGTCTCGGTCAACGCGGCGGTGAAGGAGACCGAAGGCGAAGAAGTGCCGCCGGAAGTGATCTACCCGCTGCCGTTCAGCCCGGCGAAGAAATCCAGTTGTGACAAAGGCAAGCCGGCCGAATACCCCGGCCCCTCGGCCCTGGTGCCGGAAGCGCTGACCGAAAAAATGCTCGCGGGTCAGTAACAGCGAGCGCCGTCGATGCCGGATCCGACGATCCCAGCCCGCAGTAGTCAGCCAAGCCCCGCCGCCGCATGCGGCGGCGGGGCCGGCGCTGCGGGCGGTCGACGTCTCGAAGAGCTACGGCGTCGTCAAGGCCCTGCAGCCGGCCACGCTCGAGCTCGCTGCCGGCGAGGTCCACGCGCTGGTCGGGGAGAACGGCTCCGGCAAGTCGACCTTCGTCGGCATCGTCAGCGGCACCGTCACCCCTGACACCGGCGCGGTCGAGATCGGCGGCAAGCTCTGCCGCAGGCACACCCCCTGGGAGTCGCAGCGCCACGGCGCCCTCACCGTCTTCCAGGACGGCTCGGTGATCCCCGAGCTGAGCGTCGGCCAGAACCTCTACCTCGGCACGCCGGCGGCGAACCGCCCCTCCTACCGCGAGGTCAACGGCTGGGCCCGCGAGCGGCTGGAGGAGTTCGGGCTCGGGCGGATGTCACCCAGGCTCCCGGCCGAGAAGCTCTCGGCCGCCGACCGCCAGCTGCTCGAGATCGCCCGCGCGATGATGGCGCGGCCGACCGTGCTGCTGCTCGACGAGGCGACCTCGGCGCTCGACGCCGCCGGCGTCGACGTCGCCCTCGAGCTGATGCGCAAAGCCGCCGCCGGCGGCTGCGCTGTCCTCTTCGTCACCCACCGCCTCTCCGAGGTCTTCCGCGTCGCCGACCGCATCTCGGTCCTCCGCGACGGCCAGTACCGCGGCACCCACGATCCGGCGTCGATCGACCAGGCCGGCCTGGTCGAGCAGATGGCCGGTCGCAGCGTCAACGTCGAGTTCCCGGAGGGAGCCGAGCAGGTCGGCGATCCGATCCTCGCCGCCCGCGGCCTCGGCGGCGAGGGCTACGGGCCGCTCGACCTGCAGCTGCAGCGCGGCGAGATCCTCGGCATCGCCGGCGCCGACGGCAACGGCCAGCTGCAGCTGCTCGGCGGCCTGGCCGCGATCGGCGACCCGAAAGGCGACCTCAGCATCGACGGCTCGGCGGTCAAGACCTTCGGCCAGGCCGGGGACGCCGGCGTCTCCTACCTCTCCAGCGACCGCCGCAACGAGTCGCTCTACCAGACCCTGGCGATCCGCGAAAACCTCGTCGTCAGCGTGCTCGGCAAGCTCTCGCAGGGCGGTGTCGTGACCAAACGCCGCGAGAGCCGCCAGGTGCGCGAGTCGATCGACCGCTACGGGATCCGGCTCGGCTCGCCGGAGGACCCGATGACCTCGCTCTCCGGCGGCAACCAGCAGAAAGTCGCGCTCGGCAAGGTGCTGGAGACCGAACCGCGGGTGCTGCTCTGCGACGAGCCGACCCAGGGCGTCGACGTCCGCTCGCGGCTGGAGATCTACCGGATGCTGCGCGACAGCGCCGACGCGGGGCTGGCGGTGGCGATCGTCTCCTCCGACGCGGCCGAGCTGGCTGGGCTCTGCGACCGGGTGATCGTCCTCTCGCGCGGCCAGGTCGTCGCCGAGCTCTCCTCCGAGCGCGCCTCCGAGGAGAGCATCGTCCACGCCTTCACCGGCCACGAGTCGCGGCGCGACGGGGCCGCCGCCGTCGCCGTCGAGGAGCAGGCGGCCGGGCCCTCGCCCTGGGCGCGGCTGCGCGAGGCGGTCAACCGCCACCAGGACCTTGCGCGGCTGGGGCTGCTGGCGCTGATCCTCGTCCTCCTCGGCGCCTACACCCAGAGCCAGGAGTCGAGCTTCCTCACCCCGGCCGGGATCTACAACGTGCTGCTGCTGGCGCTGCCGCTGGCGGCGGTCGCCGCGGCCCAGTTCGTGGTCATGTTCATCGGCGGCATCGACATCTCGGTCGCCGGGACGATGGGGGTGACCGTCTGCCTGCTCTCCTTCTGGGTGCAGAGCGGCTCGACCGTGGTGGCGCTGATCCTCTCGCTGCTGATCGGGATCGGCGTCGGGATCCTGATCGGGATCGGCAACTCGACCCTGATCGAGCGATTGCAGATCTCGCCGGTGATCGCGACGATCGCGACCCTCGGGATCCTGCAGGGGGTCGGCCTCACCCTGCGCCCGACCGCCGACGGCGTGATCGACCTCGGCCTGACCGAACTGCTGACCAAGAAACTGTGGGTCTTCCCCTGGCCGCTGGTGGTGATCGGGGTGCTGTTCCTCGTCGCCGACTGGCTGATGCGCTCGACCGGCATGGGCCTGCGCCTGCGCGCGGTCGGGCTCAACTCCCAGTTCGCCTACCGGCTCGGGGTCAACGCGCCGCGGCTGCGCCAGCTCAGCTACGTGATGTGCGCGGCGCTGGCCGGCGTCGCGGGCGTGATCCTCGCCGGACAGGTCGGAATCGGCGACTCGACGGTGGGCAACCAGTACATCCTGCTGGCCATCGCCGCTCCGATCATCGGCGGGGCCAGCCTGCTCGGCGGCCGCGGCACCTTCTTCGGCTGCGGCCTCGGCTCGGTCCTGCTGGCGCTCGGCCTCACCCTGCCAACCACGCTCCAGCTCGGCGAAGGCTGGAACTACATCCTCACCGGCGGCCTGACCCTGATCGCGCTGACGATCTACACCCAGGGCGTCTGGACCGCGGTCAGCCTCCGCGCCCGCAGCTTCGTCCGCTGGCTCTCCTCGCTCGGCGGCAACCGCCGCGCCGCCTCGGCGAGCTAACGCTGAGATCGAAGACGGGTCAGCGGGCGACGAGGATGGTGCCGGCGACGAGCAGCGCCGCGCCGGCGACGCGGCGGAGGCTGAGCGGGCGCGGTTCGAGGTCGAAGAGGCCGATGCGGTCGATCGTCAGCGAGGCGAGCATCTGGCCGGTGACGGTTGCGGCGGCGACGGTGCCGGCGCCAATGTGGTCGACCAGGGTCAGCGCGACGAGGGCGTTGACAGCGCCGCAGAGGCCGCCGCCGAGGTAGACCCAGCGCACCCGCGTGACCCCGGCCAACCCCCGGGCCGAGCCGGTGAGGAGGAGGGCGAAGGTGAGGACGATGCCGCCGGTGATGAAGTTGAGCAGGCCCGAGGCGAGGTCGCCGGTCGACTGGGCGAGCAGGCCGTTGAGCGGGATCTGGACCCCCACCAGGGCGCCGGCGAGGATCATCGCGGCCAGCGCCGGCAGCGTCGCCCGGACCGGCTGCTCGCCATCGCGCCTGCCCTGGCGCCAGGGCAGCCCGGCGACCATGTAGGTGCCGGCCACCACGGCGACGGCGCCGATCAGCACCCGCCATTCGAGTGGCCGCTGCTCGATTCCGAGCAGGCCGCCAGCGTCGATCACCACCGAGGAGAAGAGCTGCCCGGTGACGGTCCCGGCGGCGAGTCCGCTGGCGCCGATCCGGCGCACGACGAGCAGGGCGGTGAGGACGTAGAGGGCGCCGCTGATGCCGCCGAGCGCGTGCCACCAATCGGGCCCGATCCGGCCGAGGCCGCCGAGCTCGCCGGCGGCGAGGCAGGCGACGAACAGCAGCGTGAAGCCGACCGCGAAGTTGACGAAGGCGGCGGGGACGGCGCCGGTGGCGCGCGAGAGGCCGCGGTTGAGCGGTGCCTGCTGAGCGAGCAGGACACCGACCAGCGCCATCAGCACAGCCCCGGCCGCGGGGCTCAAATGTCGCCCTTCTCCGCCGTGCGCTCGAGCGCCGCCAGCTGCTCAGGCGTGTCGACGTCGGCGGGGTCGCCGAGGTCGCTGCACTCGACCGCCTCGATCCCCGCTTCGCGCAACAGCGCCGCCGGGTTGGCGTCGGGCGGCGCGGCGATCAGCGGCGCGAACAGTTGGCGCTCGATCAGCACCGGGTGCCCGGGGCGGCCGTCGTAGGTCGCGCGCAGGGCGGCAAGCCCGGGGCGCCGCGCCGCCAGCAGCCGGCGGCTCGCCTCGGCCGGGACGAAGGGCACGTCGCCGAGCGTCACCAGGGCCGCGGCGACGTCCGGCTCGAGCGCCGCCAGGCCGGCCCGCAGCGAGGCGCCCTGGCCGTGCTCCCAGTCGGCGCAGCGGACCACGGACGCGCCGCCAAGCGCGACGCCGCGCTCGATCTCCTCGGCATCCGCACCCAGCACCACCAGCGTGGCGTCGCTCGGCGCCGCGCCGGCGGCGGCCAGCGCGTGCTCGAGCAGCGGCCGGCCGTGCAGCGGCGCCAGCTGCTTGCCGCCGCCGAAGCGGCGCCCGGCGCCGGCCGCGAGCACGATCGAGACGATCCGCTCCGGCGCAGCGGCCGGCGGGCCGTCCCCCATCGTCTAGCCGCCGATCGCGCTCATCGTCCGCGCCGGTTGACGGAAGCCTGGCTCGGCGATGTGGTGCTTCAGCTCCTTGCGCCAGATCGCCTCGCGCAGCACCCGCTCCAGCTCGGCGTCGTCGTCGCTGCCGCGCATCGTCGCCCGCAAGTCGGTCTCGTGCAGGCTGAAGAGGCAGGTGCGGAGCTTGCCGTCGGCGGTGATCCGGATCCGGTTGCAGTCGGCGCAGAACGGTTCCGAGACCGGGTTGATGAAGCCGATCGCCCCGGCGCCGTCGGCGAAGCGGTAGGTGCGGGCGGTGGCGTGCGGCTCGCGGGGGATCGGCTCGAGCGGGTGCTCGCTTTCGATCACGGCGCGGATCTCGGCGCCGCTGAGGACGCTGTCGCGATCCCAGGCGTGGTCGGCGTCGAGCGGCATGAACTCGATGAACCGCACCTCGTAGGGCCGCTTCCGCGCGAACTCGGCGAAGGGCAGGATCTCCTCCTCGGTGAAGCCGCGGATCGCGACGCAGTTGACCTTGATCGGGAAGAGCTCGGGGTAGGCCTCGGCGGCGCGCAGCGAGGCGAGCACCCGGTCGAGGGCGTCGCGCCGAGTCAGCTCGAGGAAGCGGTGGCGGGCGAGTGAGTCGAGCGAGACGTTGATCCGCCGCAGCCCCGCCGCGACCAGCTCCGGTAGCTGCCGCTCGAGCAGGTAGCCGTTGGTGGTCAGTGAGATGTCCTCGAGCCCGGCGATCGGCGAGAGCCGCGCCAGCAGCTGGGGGAATTCGCGCCGCGCCAGCGGCTCGCCGCCGGTCAGGCGCAGGTCGGTGACGCCCATCCGCGCCAGCAGCCGGACCAGCCGCTCGATCTCCTCGAAGCTGAGCACTTCCTCGCGCGGCAGCCAGTCCATGCCCTCCGCCGGCATGCAGTACTGGCAGCGGAAGTTGCAGCGGTCGGTGACCGAGACGCGCAGGCTGGTGATCGGCCGGCCGTGGCCGTCGCGTAGTGGCTCGAGGGGGTAGAGGTCTATATAGACACGAGTCTACGAGCGGTCCGCTACGGGCACCCCCGCTGATCGGAGGGTTCCGATCGTTTCCCCAATCAGGGAGCGGTGGCCGAGCGCATCACGATCCGCGTCTCGGTGGCGGCGGCGCCGGCTTCGCGGCGGATCGAGCGGACCGTTTGGTCGAGCTCGTCGGCGTCGCGGCAGGCGAGCCGCAGCTGGAAATCGAAGCGGCCGGTGAGGAAATCGACCTCGCGCACGGCGGGCAGGCGCAGCGCTTGCCGCTCGAACTCGTCGGGGTCGGTGCTGGGCAGCAGGCGGATGTCGAGCAGTGCCTCGAGTCCGCGGCCGAGCCCGGCCGGGTCGATCTGGGCCGTGTAGCCGCGGATCACCCCGTCGCGCTCGAGGCGGCGGACGCGGTCGGCGGTGCCGTGCGGGCTGAGTCCGACCGCCTCGCCGATCGAGGCGAAGGAGGCTCTGCCGTTTTCACTGAGGATGCTGAGGATTTGTGTGTCGATTGCATCCATTGCTGTGGATTACGAGAACTCTAGTGCCTCGATCTGGATTTTTCGTGGCCCGGATGGATCAATCAACTCGAATATGACGAGCGAGAGGAGGGACGATGCGGATCGGGGTTCCAACTGAGATCAAGACCGACGAGTACCGGGTGGCGCTGACCCCGGCCGGAGTGCGCGAGCTGACCGCGCGCGGGCACGAGGTGGTCGTCCAGGCAGGGGCGGGCGAGGGCTCGGCGATCGCCGACGCCGACTACGTCGCCCAGGGCGCCGCGATCGCCGCCGACGCCGAGGCGGTCTTCGCCGCGGCCGAGACGATCGTCAAGGTCAAGGAGCCGCAGCCCGCCGAGGTCGCGATGCTCGAGCCGCACCACACCCTCTTCACCTACCTCCACCTGGCGCCCGACCCCGCGCTGACCCGGGGCCTGCTCGACTCCGGGGCGACCTGCATCGCCTACGAGACGGTCACCGACCGCGCCGGCCGGCTGCCGCTGCTGGCGCCGATGAGCGAGGTCGCCGGCAAGATCGCCGCCCAGGCCGGCGCCTTCATGCTGGAGCGCCCGCTCGGCGGGCGCGGCGTCCTGCTCGGCGGCGTCCCCGGCGTCGCCGCCGGCAAGGTGATGGTGATCGGCGGCGGCGTCGTGGGCCAGAACGCCGCCAAGGTGGCGCTCGGCCTCGGCGCCGACGTCTTCATCTTCGACCGCTCGATCGACCGCCTGCGCGAGCTCGACGCGATCTTCGACGGCCGCGTCTCCACCTGCTACGCCTCCTCGCTCGAAGTCGAGAGCCGCCTGCCCGAGGCCGACCTGGTGATCGGCGCCGTCCTCGTCAAAGGGGCGAAGGCCCCGCACGTGGTCAGCCGCGAGCAGCTCGCGCTGATGAAGCAGCGCGCCGTCCTCGTCGACGTCTCGATCGACCAGGGCGGCTGCTTCGAGACCTCCCGCCCGACCACCCACTCCGAGCCGACCTACGAGGTCGACGGGATCACCCACTACTGCGTCGCCAACATGCCGGGCGCCGTGCCGATCACCTCGACCAGCGCCCTGACCAACGCGACGCTGCCCTACGTGCTGGCCTCGCCGACGGGGGCCCGCGCGCCGCGCTCGCCGCCGACCCCGGCTTCCTCGCC
>CAVSMQ010000012.1:0-23834 GCA_963729055.1 uncultured Actinomycetes bacterium
GCCCCTCCATCTGGTGGAACATCGGGCTGTGAGTGGCATCGGAGTCGCGCCGGTAGACCTTGCCTGGGACCACGACGAAATCGGCGGGGGTTGGTTCTCCATCGCGCGCACCTGCATCGGCGAGGTATGGGTGCGGAGCAGGACCTCGGGGTGCGACTGCAGGTAGAAGGTGTCCTGCAGCATCCGCGCCGGGTGGCCGGGCGGGTGGTTGAGCGCGGTGAAGTTGTAGTAGTCGTGCTCGATCTCCGGGCCTTCGGCGACGAAGTAGCCGAGGCCGACCATCACGTCCTCGATCTGCCGCTGGGTGCGGGCGACCAGGTGGGCGTGGCCGACCGGGCGCGGCGGCGCCCCGGGCAGGGTGACGTCGACGCGGTCGCTGGCGAGGCGGGCGTCGAGCTCGGTGGCGTCGAGCTCCGCGGCACGGCTCTCGAGCAGCCCCTCGAGCTCCTTGCGCGCCTTGTTCGCGGCGCCGCCGACCTGGCCGCGTTCCTCCGCCGGTAGCTCGGAGATTTTCCGCAGCACTCCCGGCAGCTCGGCTTTGCGGCCGAGGTAGCGGACCCGCAGCGCCTCGAGCTCCTCGCTCGAACCGGCGGCCTCGATCGCCGCGGCCGCCTCGGCCCTGACCTCCTCGATCCGCGAGATCATCTCAGGCATCAGCGACCTCTTTCATCCGCTGGCACGCTATAGCCGCCGCGGCAGCGACGTTGAGCGACTCGGCGCCGCCGGGGCGCAGGGGGATCGTCGCAGTGGCGTCGCAGGCGGCAAGCACCTCGCCGGGCAGCCCCTCGCGCTCAGCGCCGAGGCAAGCGGTGGCGGCGCCATCGAGCGCCTCGAGGCCGGCGCCGCCGTGGGCAACGAGCGCCACCCGCGGCGCCTGCGTCTCGCCCAGCCCGGCGCGCCGCGGCGGCCGGGCGAAGATCGAGCCCATGCTCGCCCGCACCGCTTTCGGCGAGAACGGGTCGGCGCACTCGGGGCCGAGGACGACGGTGCCGCCGAGCAGGGCGTCAGCGGTGCGGACGATCGTGCCAACGTTGCCGGGATCGCCGACCGCGTGCAGGTAGAGGCTCGGCGCCGTCGCCGCCTCGGCCCAGCGCCGCGGCCAGACGGCGATCGCCCGCGTCCCGGAGCCGAGCGTCGAAGCGGCGTCGAGCAACTCCGGCTCGACCTCCTCGCCACCCCACTCCGGCGGTAACTCGGCGCCGGCAGCGATCAGCACGAAGCGCGGCTCGGCCCCGGCCGCCAGCCCGGCGGTGAGCAGGTCCTCGCCCTCGGTCGCAAACAGCTGCTCGCGCTCGCGGTGCTTGCGCTCCTGCAGCTTGCGGACCAGTTTCAGCTTCGCGTTGTCTTGGCTGGTGATCGTCATCGAAGTCTTGTCAGATGTGTCAAAACCGTCCCGGAAACACAAAAGCGGGCCGTTTCTCACGGCCCGCCCGGGAAATCTCTGGTGTCGTTCGCCCTCAGGCGGCGGCACCCTCCCGGGCTAGCTCCACGAATCGGCGAAAGCCATCGCGATCGTTGACGGCGATGTCGGCGAGCATCTTGCGGTTGACCTCAACCTCGGCCAGTTTCAGGCCGTGCATCAGTTCCGAGTAGCTCATGCCCTCGAGCCGCGCGGCGGCGTTGATGCGGGTGATCCAGAGGCGCCGGAAGGTCCGCTTCTTGTTGCGCCGGTCCCGGTATGCGTACATCCCCGAGCGCTGCACCTGCTCTTTGGCGAAGCGGTAGGAGGAGTGCTTGCGGCCGAAATAGCCCTTCGCTTCCTTCAGCACCTTGCGGCGCTTCTTGCGCGCGTGGACCGAGCGCTTTACGCGGCTCACTTGCCGCCTCCGAGCAGCTTCCGAACCCGCGGCGCGTCCTGCGGCGAAATCTCGACCGGCCGCGCCATCCGCCGCTTCCGTTTCGCCGGCTTTTTCTCCAGGATGTGGCTGGAGTAAGCACGGCGGCCGCGCAGCTTGCCAGTTGCGGTCTTCTTGAACCGCTTCTTGGCGCCGGAATGGGTTTTCATCTTCGGCATACGGGTTCGGTATTGAAGCAGACCGAGCGCGGCGAGACCGCCGCGGCGCCGGGGCCGGCGGGTAGCCTGCCCGCGATGCGAGTCGTCTACGTCGTCGGTACCCGCCCCAACTTCGTCAAGACCGCGCCGGTGATCGGCGCGATGCGCGAGCGCAACCCGGACGGCCATCACGTCGTCGTCCACACCGGCCAGCACTACGACCGGGCGATGTCGGCGGTCTTCTTCGAGGAGCTCGGGGTGCCGGCACCAGACCACATGCTCGAGGTCGGCTCTGGCAGCCACGCCCTGCAAACGGCGCGGACGATGGAGCGGCTGGAGCCGGTCCTGGTCGCCGAGCGTCCCGAGCTGGTGGTCGTACCCGGCGACGTCAACTCGACCCTGGCGGCAGCGCTGACCGCGGTGAAGATGGAGATCCCGGTCGCCCACGTCGAGGCCGGCTTGCGCTCCTTCGACCTGACGATGCCCGAGGAGGTCAACCGGATCGTCGCCGACCGCTTCGCCACCCACCTCTTCCTGCACAGCGAGGAGGCGGCGGAGAACCTGCGCGCCGAAGGCATTCCGGCGGAGCGAGCGCACCTAGTCGGCAACACGATGATCGACACCCTCGTCGCGCTCGAGGATCGCTTCCGGGCGGCAGGTGCGGCAGGTGCTCTCGGCCTCGCCCCCGGCGAGTACCTGCTCGTCACCCTGCACCGGCCGGCGCTGGTCGACGGGCCGCTGCTGGGCGAGACGGTCGCCCAGCTCGTCGCCCTGGCCGAGCAAATGCCGGTCGTCTTCCCGGTTCACCCGCGGACCCGCAAGATGATGGAGGCGGCCGGCGCCGACGCGCCCGGGCTGCACCTCAGCGAGCCGCTCGGCTACCTCGATTTCCTCTCGCTGCTTGCCGACTCGCGCGCCGTCCTCACCGACTCCGGCGGCATCCAGGAGGAGACCACCTACCTCGGCATCCCCTGCTTCACCCTGCGGGCCAACACCGAGCGCCCTGTGACGATCAGCGCCGGGACCAACACCTTGCTCGGCCTCGACCCGGCCGCGATTGCCGGCATCCCCACCGCGCTCGAGTCGCGCCCCGACCGCCGCCCCAAGCCGCCGCCGCTCTGGGACGGCCACGCCGCCGGCCGGATCGCCGACGTCCTCCTCGGCTAGCCGCCGCAACGCTCCAGCTGTTCCTTATGTGCGCTATTCCGACAAAAGGAACAGCCCGGCGCGGGCGGCGCCCAGCGCATGCGCCGGCTTGATCGCAATCGGCGTCGCGAGCTTGGCGCTCGTGCAGAACGTGTGGCTATCGTCTGGCGCACACTCGCCGGGCTTCAACATCGCCCCGTTGAACCGCTCGCCGGCGAGCCGCACGCCCGGTTCACCAGGGAAGTCGACGACGAGGTCGCCGCGCCAAGTCCCCGCCTCCTTGCCGGTGAAGGCACGGTAGGTTGCACTGCCGGTGAAGGGTGATGGCGCGGTCAGCTCGGCCGTTTCAGCCTCGGGATCGATAGCCAGGGCGCTGAGCGGCGCGACCGCCGTCACCCAGCGGCTCACGTAGACCCCGCCGCGACGCGCCGAGCTGTTGGCGTAGATAGTGAGCATCCCAAGTGCTGGGTGCTGGTAGGCGGTGACGCCGAGCTGTCGCCCGTGTCGGCCAATGCTGCCGGAAATCCGCGAGCTTTCGTGGCTCTTGCCGGGCTTGGCCGGGGCACTGAAATGACACCTCATCTTCGGCCGCCGGGTCAGGGTTGCCGGCACCGCCTCGGAACGCACGGTCGCGTAGCCGCCCTCACCGTGGAAGCTCACCTTCCCGACCAGGAGGCCGGTTTCGATCGTGTATTCGCCCTCGCACCACGGCACCGGCTCGCGATGGACGCGCCGCGGGACGAAGCGGGTATCCACCCGGCCCCTCGCTCCCAAGTCGGCTGCGACGCTGCCGTCGAAGTCGAAGCGGGGCTCGCGGGTCGAGTATTCGGCCGAGGCGCCGGCCTTGGCCAGCTGCAGCGCGAGGTAAGAGGAGGTCGTCGCGGGTTCGCCGTTCTGCGCCGGAACGTCCGTGTGGAAGGCGGTCAGCTGCAGCTCGTAGCCGTGACTGGCTCCGGCGTGGGCGCGCAGGTAGACCATGGAGGGGAGCTCGACGTGGCGGAGCGAGTTTGGGATCTGCGGCGCGGCAAGGGAGCTTGCCGCTGCGGCGAGGCTGAAGACCGCGGTCAACGACGCGGCGACCGCCGCCCACCTCATGCCGCTAGGCGGTTTTGGCGTCGGCCGCGGCCGACTCCGGCGCCTCAGCCGACTCCGGCGCCTCAGTCGACTCCGGCGCCTCAGCAGACTCCGGCGCCTCAGCAGACTCCGGCGTCGCGGCCGACTCCGGCGTCGCGGCCGACTCTTGCGGCTCGGCTGACTGGGGCGCCTCGGCCTCGTTCGCCGCGCCGTCTTTTGCCGCCTCGACCCGGTCGACCTCTTTGCTCGGCGCCAGCAGCATGCTCATGTTGCGGCCTTCCTGCAGCGGCTGCGACTCGACCGTCGCGATCCCGCCTAGGTCCTCGAAGAGTTTCTGCAGCAGCGCCCGACCGCGCTCCGGGTGGGCCTGCTCGCGGCCGCGGAACATGATCGTCACCTTGACCTTGTCGTGGTGGCGCAGGAAGCGCTCGACGTGGCCTTTCTTCGTGTTGTAGTCGTTCTCCGCGATCTTCGGCCGCAGCTTGATTTCGCGGATGTTGGTTTGTTGCTGGTGCTTGCGCGCCTGCTTTTGCTTCTGCTCCTGCTCGTATTTGTACTTCGAGTAATCGAGCAGGCGGGTGACCGGCGGCTTCGAGTTCGGCGCGACCTCGACCAGATCGAGATCGGCGGCCTGCGCCTGGCGCAGCGCCTCGGACGTGTCGACAATTCCCAGCTGCTCGCCATCGGCGCCGATCAGGCGCACCTGCGGCACTCGGATCCGCTCGTTGATCCGAGTGGTGTCGCGCTCAGGCGGGCGCCGATCGAACCTGCGCGGGACCGGCACTAGTGAGAAGAGTGGTGGAGCTTCAAGTGGACGAGGGGTCGACCGGCGGGCACGGGGCGCTCAGGCGCGGACGTGATTTGGCGTGCCAACAGTCAAGTGTTGGGGGAGTATAGAGACCGCGCGCGAGTTGGCAAGCCGAATTTCGGTCCACCGGGTCACTCGCCGGTCTCCACCGCGATCCGAGCGGCGAACTCGGCCAGCCCCATCTCTCCCAGCTCGCCGTCGGCGTGGGAGCGGACGTTGACGGCACCGTTCTCTTCCTCGCGGTCGCCGACCACCAGCATGTAGGGGTAGCGACCGATCGCCGCGTCGCGGACCTTCTTGCCGATCGACTCCGAGCGGTCGTCGATCGTCACCCTTACGTCGAGGTCTCGCAACGTTCCGAGCGCTTTTCGCGCGCACTCGACGTGGCGGTCGGAGATCGGCAGGACGATCGCCTGCACCGGCGCCAGCCAAGTCGGGAAGCGGCCGCCGTAGTGCTCGATCAAGATCCCCGCAAAGCGCTCCATCGAGCCGAGCAGCGCTCGGTGGATCATCACCGGCCGGTAAGGCGCGTCGTCGGCGCCGGTGTAATAGAGCTCGAAGCGCTCGGGCATCTGGAAGTCGAGCTGGCAGGTGCCGCACTGCCAGGACCGACCTAGCGCGTCGGTGACGTGGAAGTCGATCTTCGGCCCGTAGAAGGCGCCGTCGCCGGGGTTCAGCTCGTACTCGCGGCCCTGCCGATCGAGCGCCTCCTTCAGCGCCGCCTCGGCTTTCGCCCACTGCTCCTCGGTCCCCATCGACTTCTCGGGCCGGGTCGAGAGCTCGACTTTGACGTCGTCGAAGCCGAAGCGGGCGTAGAGCTCGTCGATTGCCTCACAGATCGAGGCAACCTCGTCGGTGATCTGGTCCTCGGTGCAGTAGACGTGGGCATCGTCCTGGGTGAAGGCGCGGACCCGCAGCAGCCCGTGCAGGACGCCCTCGCGCTCGTTGCGGCTGACCCGCCCGAACTCGGCCAGCCGCAGCGGCAGCTCGCGGTAGGAGTGGCGGTCGGAGGAGTAGACAAGGCAGGCTCCCGGGCAGTTCATCGGCCGCAGCGCGAATTCGCGCTCGTCGTCGCTCATGAAGTACATCTCGTCGCGGTAGTTGTCCCAATGACCGGAGCGGTGCCAGAGCTTGACGTCGAGGACCTGCGGCGTCGCGATCTCTTGGTAGCCGCGCTTACGCAGCTGCTGGCGGACCTCGGCTTCGATCAGGTGCAGGAGCGTGGTGCCATTGGGGAGCCAGAAAGGCATCCCCGGCGCCTCGTCGCGCAGCATGAAGAGGCCGAGCTGGGGGCCGAGGCGGCGGTGGTCGCGCGCTTTCGCCTCCTCGATCCGCTCCAGGTGCTGTTCGAGGTCAGCCTTGGAGAAGAAGGCGGTGCCGTAGATCCGGGTCAGCTGCTCGCGCTTCTCGTCGCCGCGCCAGTAGGCGCCGGCGACCGAGCTCAGCTTGATCGCCTTGATCCGCCCGGTCGAGGGCGAGTGCGGGCCGCGACAGAGGTCCTCGAAGGGTCCGTTGCGGTAGAGCGAGACCGTCTCCACCCCCTCGTCGCGGACGAGATCCTCGATCAGCTCGACCTTGAAGCTCTGGTCCTGGTCGCGGAAGACCTCGATCGCCTCGGCGACCGGCACGTCGCGGCGCTCAAAGCCCTCGTCGGCGGCGATGTGGGTGCGCATCGCCTGCTCGATCTTCGGCAGGTCCTCTTCGGTGATCCTTGTATCGGGCGGGAACTCGAAGTCGTAGTAGAAGCCCGACTCGATCGGCGGTCCGATCGTCACCTTGGTGCCGGGATAGAGCTCGGTCACCGCCTCGGCCATCACGTGGGCGGCGTCGTGGCGGATCAGCTCTAGGCCCTCCGGGTCGCGCTCGGTGACGATCGCGATTTCGGCACCTTCGGCGGGGAGCGGCGCGGCGAGATCGCGGAGCTCACCGTCGACCTTGATCGCCAGGGCCGCCTTGGCCAGCCCCGGTCCGATCGCGGCGGCAGCGTCGGCGCCCGTCGCCTCCGGCTCGAGCTCGAGCGGATTCCCGTCCGGCAGGGTGACGACGACTTTCTCGGTTGCGGCCTCCATGGGCGGGATGGTACGGGGGCGGGTGCGTCCGGCGCCCGCTCACCGGCCCGACCACCGGGCGCGTTCGTCCTTGTGACGCGTATGTCGTCCCAACGACGAACGCGGTCAGCGGGCGGGGCCCTGGCGCGCTTGGCGGACGGCGATTAGCGGGCACGGGCTCTCGCCGCCGGTCGGGCGGGTCACTTCCCAGAGCACGTAGGGCTTGGCGACGCGCTCGACGCGGAGGCCGGGGAACGGCGGGTCCTGCGGCGAACCTTCGGTGACGACGTAGCGGACGCCATCGGGTGGATCGTCGAGTTCGCCCTCGGCCGCGATGCAGACGCGCCCGCCCCGCATCTCCCAGGAGATGTAGGGGGTGCCCTGTTCGTCGGCGAGCAGCTGATTTGAAGCGAGGACGAGCGTCGGCCCTTCGCCGACGTCCTCGCGGAAGCCAGTGAGCGCCGGCGAGTAGGACGAGGGCCCAACCGGCGCGTTGGCAAACGCGAGCAACGAGCAGACGCCGGCGACCACGACGAAAACCACACCCGCCGCCGCAGGAAATATCGGGGTACCGATATTTCCCTCCCTATGGGGCAGGAAAGATCGGTATGCAAGTGGGAGGAGGATCGTCAGCGCCACGATCGGGGCGGCGATCTCGATCGCCTTCGCTGCCGTGTAGGGCGTGCCACCCGCGCGGGCCGCGGCGTAGGCGATGGCGCAGGTGACGAGCGCCGAGAGCACCGCGGTCTCCCGCCGCCGCCAGCACCACAAAACCCCGTAGGCGAGCAGCACCACGCCGAACGCGGCGCCGAGGTAGTACCCGGCCGCTGGCACCGCCCCGTCCCCTGGCGCCAGCCGGAAGTCGCCCGACGGCCAGATCCCGAGCGCCTCAAACGGCGAGATCTGCCCGAACAAGTTGCCGAGCCCTGGCCCGTTCGGGTCGAAAGTCTCGAAGCTCTGGAAATCGATCATCCGGCCGATCTCCGGCGCAACGGCAACGAGGAAGACGAGCACCGCCAGCCCGGCCGAGCGCCCCTCGACCGGCCGCCGCCCCTGCGCGAACTCGACCACGAGCCAGACCACCGCCGTTCCCCCCAGCCAGAGCAGCCCCGGGAAGCTGTAGACGTAGACAGCGCCGACCGCGATCAGCGCCGCCGGCACGAACCGCAGCGGCCGCCCCGCCCAGGCCCCCCCTGCCTCGCGCAGCGCCAGCGCGAAGGCGAGAACGAACAGCGCCTCGATCGTCTCCTTGAAGGCGCCCTGGGCGAAGTAGGAGGCGACGAGGTAGGCGAGCCCGACAACCAGCGCCGCGCAGCTGCGGGGCAGCCGTGGCAGCTGCCGGAACGCGGCGAGGGCGGTGAGAGGCGCCAGCACCGCGACCGCGACCGTCAGCCCGCTGAACCCCGGCACCAGCCCGATCCCCAAACCCTTGCTCAGCACCACCACCACCGCGTGCGGCCCCAACGGATAGCCCTGATGCAGCAGCTGCGATCCCTGCCCTGCAGCCAGCCGGTCGGTCGCCAGCAGGTGCTGGGACATATCGGGGTTGAAGCTCGTCCCGAGGATCCCGAAGTGACCTTCGACCGCGAACGGCAGCGAGGCCGCGATCAGCGCCACCAGCGCTACCGGCCAGCCCTCACGCAGTGCCTCCGCCCCGCCCTCGAGCCGCCCCCACAAGTAAGCAACCGCCGCGACCACCAGCACCAAGATCAAGACCGCCGAGACGATCCCATCCCCCGGCAACCGCACCGCCCCCCAGCAGACCGCGCACAGCAGCGCCAGCCCGACCGGCGGCGAGAGCCACGACCATCCCCGCACCCCGCACAGCCCCAGCGCGGCCTGCCCCAGCGCCAGCGCCGCCACGCAAACCGCCACCGCCGCTGCGTAGGTCCCGATCACGGCCGCGAGCCTAGACTGCGCCGATGGCGTTCGTACCTCCCGCCCGCCACCTGCTGCGTGCCAAGGACCTGGCGGACCACCGCTTCGCCGAGGAGATCGACGTCGATGACATGGCGCAGGCGGCGGGGCTCTCGCGGGCGCACTTCAGCCGCGAGTTCAAGCAGGCGTTCGGTGTCTCGCCCCACGCTTACCTGCTCACCAGGCGGCTGGAGCGGGCGGCGGCGCTGCTGCGGACGACCGATCGGACGGTGATCGAAATCTGCCTCGACGTCGGCTTGCAGAGCGTCGGCTCGTTCACCACCAGTTTCAAGCGCACCTACGGCAAAACGCCGGCCCAGTATCGGGCGGCCTTCCCGCCGGCCGCCGCTTTTGCCGTCGTCCCGGGCTGCATGGTCCGTGCCTACGGCCGGCCGCAGCACCGCACGTTTCGAGAAGACAGCACCGCGGCCCGCTCCTAGAGTCGTCGCACCAAGTCGCAACGACGAAAACGAACGACTGAGAGGAGAAATCATGAAGATTTCAAACGCACATCTTTGGGTCCACGACCAGGACGCGGCCCTCGCCTTCTACACCGAGAAGCTGGGGATGGAGGTCCGCTCGGACGTCACCCTGCCGGAGCTCGGCGACTTCCGCTGGCTGGCTGTCTCGCCCCCCGGCCAGGAGGACGTCTCGATCGTCCTGATGGCGATCCCCGGCGAACCGGTGATGGACACCGAAACGAAGAAGCAGATCGAAGAACTGATGGCGAAGGGGTTTGCCGGCTCGGTCTTCCTCACCACCGACGACTGCCGCGGTGAGTACGAGACGCTGCGCGAGCGCGGGGTCGAGTTCACCGAAGCGCCGGAAGAGCGGCCCTACGGGATCGACGCCGGCTTCCGCGACCCCTCCGGCAACAGCATCCGCCTGACCCAGGTGACGGTGTCGATGAACGCCTAATCGGGACTGATTTGGCGCCGAAGCCGGCCAGAGGGCCGGCTTTCGCGCGTGCTCAACTGGCTAGGAAATGGGCGTTACTGGGCTCGAACCAGTGACCTCCAGCTTGTCGAGCTGGCGCTCTCCCAACTGAGCTAAACGCCCGGGGGCGCTGAATCTAGCAGCGGCGCAGGGATCGTCGGGTGATGGACGAATGGACTAAAGGCTTTGCCACCACAAGCCGAAGGAATTGGTGCAACTTTCGTACCTCCCCGGTGTTTAGGAAGGGGTCGCGAGGGTTGCGACACATAGAACTTCAAAGCTCGAGGACCGACGAGCCAACGACTTAGCCGTCCTTGGTGGTACGTCCTTCGGAACAAGGGGCCCCATCTGGGGCCCTTTTCCGTTCTCCCACGAATCGCCGCGATCAGCCCGGCTAGGCGTGATTGCTGGGCAGGTGCCAGCGGCGCGGTGCGATCAACTGGTCGCTGGCATCTGGCCCCCAGGAGCCCGGCTCGTACTCCACGACCGGCGGCGGGCTATCGAGCACTGGCTGGGAGATCTCCCACAGCCGCTCGATCGCCTCCGAGCTGGTGAACAGGGTGCGGTCGCCGAGCATCACGTCGTGGATCAGGCGCTCGTAGGGGTCGAGGCCGTACTGGTCGGCACCGAGACTGTCGTAGCTGAACTGCATGTGGGCTTCGCCGAGTTGCAGCGTCGGGCCCGGCACCTTGGCGAGGAAGGAGGAGGTAATCGTCCCCGGCTCGCCGAGCTCGAAGGTCAGGTGGTCGCGGCCGAAGGACTCGACGACCGCGTCGCAGTCGAGCGGGAACATCCGCCGCGGCGGCTGCGCGTAGGCGATCGTCAGCAGGTGTTTGCTCTCGGCGAGGCGCTTGCCGGTGCGCAGGTAAAACGGCACTCCCTCCCAGCGCCAATTGTCGACGAAGGCCTTGACTGCGACGAAGGTGTCGGTGTCGGAGTCCGCGGCTACCCCGTCCTCGCCGTGGTAGCCGCGGTACTGGCCGCGGACGACGTCCTCGACCCGTAACGGCGCCATCGAGTCGAACACCTTCTCGCGCTCGATCCCGAGCGGCTTCGGCCCCAGCGAGGTCGGCGGCTCCATCGCGACAAAGCCGAGCACCTGGAACAGATGGGTGACGACCATGTCGCGGAAGGCGCCCGTTTCCTCATAGAAGCTGCCCCGCATCTCGATCGAAAGCGTCTCGGGGACGTCGATCTGGACGTGGTCGATGTGGTTGCGGTTCCAGACCGGCTCAAACATGCCGTTGGCGAAACGCATTGCCAACAGGTTCTGCACCGCCTCGCGGCCCAGGTAGTGGTCGATCCGGAAGATCCGCTCCTCGCTGAAGACCGACTGCAGCAGCGCGTTCAGCTCCCGCGCCGAGGCGAGGTCAGTGCCAAACGGCTTCTCGGTGATCACCCGCGAGCCGACGCCGAGCCCAAGCTCGCCAATCTCCTTGACCGTCTGCTTGAAGGCTTTCGGCGGCAGCGAAAGGTAGAAGAGGACACCGGCCTCGCCGCCCAGTTCACGGCGCGCCTCGCCGATCGCCTCGCCGAGCGGCTCGAGGCCATCGCCGACAGCGGCGAAGCTCAGGGACGAGAGGAACCGCTCGAGTGCCTCGCCGTCGTCGGTGCGCCGGCCCGAGCCGCAGACCGCCTCACGGGCAACCTCGCGAAACTCCTCGGCGCTGATCCCATGCCGGGCGGCGCCGATAATCCGGAAGCGCTCCGGCATTAGGCCGACCTCGGTGAGATGGAACATCCCCGGCAGCAGCTTGCGCTTGGCGAGGTCGCCGGTCGCACCGAAGAGGACGATCACCTGCTCCTCGGGCCGCTGCGACGAGGCCTCCCGGACCGCTGGGCTCGTGGCGGTGGCGCTCACGCCTCAAGGCTGACAGATGAGTGAACCCGGCGCATATGCTGGGCAGCAAGCCGATGGCCGCCAGAACCGAGTCCGGGGTCGGCTTCGACCCGCCCGCGCTCGACGCGAT
The DNA here is from genome assembly GCA_963729055.1 of uncultured Actinomycetes bacterium. Classification (GTDB taxonomy): domain Bacteria; phylum Actinomycetota; class Thermoleophilia; order Solirubrobacterales; family 70-9; genus VAYN01. The sequence continues at coordinate 11,893 of CAVSMQ010000012.1, forward strand.
CGAGCACCGTTTCTGGCGCGACGTCTGGGAGTCAGTCCCGGACCCGGTTGCGGCCGAGCACGGGATCGAACTGGCGCGCTTCGGACCGGTGCAAGCGACGGTGGTGCGCGGCCTGGCCGAGGTCCAGATGATCAACCTGCTGCTCGGGGCGACGGAGCCCGGGGCGGTCGCCGGTGGTCAGCTCGGGGCAGCGCTCGAGTGGGCGCGGGAACGCGGGGTCAGCCCCTACATGCCGCTCACCCCCGGCCTGCCAACTACCGAGGAAGCGGAGGCCTTCCTCCGCGACGCCGGCATCGAGCCCGGCTACGGTTGGATGAAATTCGTCCGCGACACCCATCCGCCGCGCTTCTCGCCGCCGGGCGACGTCGAGGTGGTCGAGCTCGCCGGCCGGGACGAAGAGCCCTTCGCCGCAATCGTCGCCGCCGGCTTCGGCCTTCCCGCCTGGTGCGCCGAGCTGTTCGCCGGGCTACCCGGCCGCCCCGATTGGCGCTGCTACGTCGCCCGGGTCGATGGCGAGGCCCAAGCGACCGGGGCGATGCTGCTCAACAGAGGAATCGCCGAGTTTGGGATGGCGGCGACCCTCGAGCCGGCACGTCGCCGTGGCTGCCAAGCGGCGCTCCTGCACCGCCGCATCGTCGACGCCGCCGCGGCCGGCTGCGAGCTGCTCTTCGTCGAGACCGGCGAACGGATCCCCGGCCGCCCCTCGAACAGCTACCGCAACATCCTCCGGGCTGGCTTCGAGGAGGCCTACCTCTGCCCTAACTGGGGGGCACCTTTGCCCGAAACCGACTCCTGAGCGGGATTTTCAGTGCGTTCCGTCACACGACGGCGCTGGTGTGACCGCCCTCACAAACGGTTGTTCGCTTCTGCGGGAAGCTTGTATACAAGCAAGTTTTCTGATTTCGAGGAGCTGATGAGCGATGCAGAAGTGGAAGTACACGAGCTATGAGAACGGCCAGGCCGTTACCCGTTCCGATCTCTCCTGGAGCGAGGCCGTGCGTGCCCTCGAGCGGGCGATGATTGGCCGCCAGCCTTTCGACGAGGACGAGCAGCGCGAGGCCGGCACCGCCGAGCACCGGATCGCCGCCTAGCTCATCCTTTGCGGGGTGGACATTCGCCCCGCAAGTGCCGAGGACGCAGCGGCGATCGCGCCGCTGCTGGCCGAGCTCGGCTACCCGACCGAGGCCGAGACGGTGCGAGCGCGGCTCGGGCGCATCGTCGGCGACAGCGATCACGCCGGGGTGCTGATCGCCGAGGCCGAGGGCGCACCGGCGGCGCTGATCGCCTACCAGCTGATCGAGCATCTCGAGCGCGCGGCGCCGACCTGCCGGATCACTGCGCTGGTCACCAATCCACAGCACCGCCGCCGCGGCGAGGCGGCACGGCTTCTAACCGCGGTCGAGGAGTTGGCCCGCGGACGCGGATGCGACCGCCTCGAGGTCACCACCCGGCCCGACCGCGAGGAGGCCCTCGCCTTTTACCTTGGCGCCGGCTTCACGGAACGGCCGCGGCGGCTGGTCCGCTCACTGGCCTGATTCGGCCGCCGCCGCCTGCGCCGCTTCCAGTTCGGCCTGCACGGCGCCAGTCTGGTTCGGGATCAGGAGCCGCTGTTCGAGGATCGGGACAGCTTCCGCCGCGCGGCCGCTGCGCAACAGGGCGTCCCCGAGGTTGAACAGCGCGTAGGCATAGTTGAGGTCGTCGCTGCCGGACGGGAACGAACGGACCGATTCTTCGAGCACCGGCACCGCCTCTTCGTAGCGCCCGGCCTGGATCAGTTCGTAGCCCTCTTCGTTCAGGGCAGCGCCGCTGGCAGCGTCGACGCCGCCCGACGCCGACGGCTTTGGCTCGATCCCGTCTTCGCTTGCCTGCGGCGTGCTTTCCGTTTCTGGTGCGCCCGCCCCCTCCTGCGCATCCGCCGCGCTCTGGGATCGCGCCGCTTCCTCACTGCCGCGTTCCGCCCCGCCCGCTTGTGACCCCGCGGCTTTGCCTTGCGTTACTCGGGGCGAGTCGCCCTGCGAGTCGTCACCACCAAGCGAGGCGGCAACGACGACGATCGCCGCCACGGTTACGGCGAGCAGGCCGAGGGCAACCGCCCAGCGCCTCCGGTCACGCCCCGCCCGCGAGTAGCGGCGGGCCGGCTCCGCGGTCCGCTCGCTCGCCTCCACCGGCTCGAACAACTCGGTATCCGCCATCGCCGGGTCCGTCGCCAGCGGCTCGATCCGGAATGCCGCGGTCGCCTCGAGCGGCCTGGCCGCCGCCGCCGCTTCAGCCTCCTCGTCTTCGAGGTCGCGCAGCGCCGCCCCGGCCGAGGGCGGGCGGGCAGCTGGGTCCTCTGCGGTGAGGCGGTCGATCAGCGCTTCGAGCGCCGGCGTCCCCGCACCCTCGCAGGCCTCGAGCACGAGGCCGCACGAGTAGAGATCGGAGCGCACGCCGGCCGGTTTGCCCCGCATCACCTCCGGGGCGGCGAAGGACTTGGTGGCGATGATCAGGCCGGTGCTGGTCAGCGCGGTCGCGTCGGGCGGTAGGGCGATACCGAAGTCGATCAGCTTGGCGTTGCCGTCGGCCTCGATCAGGACGTTCTGGGGCTTGACGTCGCGATGGACGATGCCGGCACGATGGATGTGGGCGAGTGCCGCCAGCAGCTGCCGGGCCAGCCGACTGCGGTCGACCTCCTCCCCGCGTGCGGTCAGCGCGCCGAGGTCGTCGCCTGGCACCAGCTCCATCACTAGGTAGGGCCGTTCGCCCGCCTCGGCGACGTCAAAGACGCGGACCAGGTTGGGATGCGAGAGGCTAGCCGCGACCTTCGCCTCGCGCCTAAACCTGGCCAGGTACTCGGGGTCTGAGGCGATCGTGTCGGACAGCACCTTGACCGCCACCGGGCGGTCAAGGACGCGGTCGTGGCCGCGCCATACCGACGCCATTCCCCCACGACCGAGCAGCTGGTCGAGTCGGTAGCGGCCCTTGAGGACCGTCCCGTCGCAAATCTCCATCACCAAACCCCTACCCACTCGCGCCGGACTTGCACAACGCCCCCAGGCGGCCAGATCAGGCAGGATGATGGCGCTGCTTACTGCCGCGGCCGGCAGGAAATCGTCCACGAGTCAAAGGAGTGCCCAAGTGTCTGGGAACGTCCTGCGCGTCGTCGCCGGCATCGTCGTGATCGCGCTCGCCGTGCTGCTCTACGTCGTCCTCTCCAGCAGCGACAACGAAGAGACGATGAGCAGCGCCACGGCTGGGGTGCCGCTCGTCGTGGTTGCGGGCGGTGAGCCGCAGGGCGGCATCCAGGAGCTGACTTACAACTCCGGCGAATCGATCCGCTTCCGAGTCGAATCCGACGTCGCCGACGAGGTCCACTTCCACGGCTACGACGTCGGCAAGGAGGTCGAGGCCGGCGGCACCGTCAGCTTCGATCTGCCGGCGACGATTTCTGGCATCTTCGAGGTCGAGCTCGAGGACGCAGAGGAACAGATCGCCGAGGTGACGGTCGAGCCCTAAGCGGGCTGCCGCTAGTCCCCCTAGGAGATGTAGGCGGCGAGCCGGTCGTTCTCGATCGCCGGCAGGTCGAAGGCGCGCAGGACCCGTTCGGCAACCGCGCGCCAGGTGTAGAGGTCTGAGTGGCGGCGCGCCGCCTCGCCCATCCGCCGTGCCACCTCGGGATCGGACATCTCCGTCATCGCCCGCAACAAACCAGTGTCGTCATCGGGGTCGACCAGCAGCCCCGAGCCGTCGACCGCGTCGCGGGCGCCGCCGCTGGTCGTCGCTATACACGGCATCCCCGCCGTCGCCGCGTCGAGGTAGGCGATCCCGAGCGGCTCGAAGCTCGAGGGCATTACGTAGCAGGTCGACTTCCGTAGCAGTTCGTAGTAGATCCGTTCGCCGCTCTCGGACCCGAGCGGCAGGCGGCCATGGCCGTTGATGCCGGGCGCTTCGAGCGGCGGGTGGCCGCCGACTAGGTCGAGGGTGGCCTCGGGATAGGTCTCGCGCAGCTTCTGGAAGGAATCGACAATCGCCCCGCCGCGCTTGCGTTGCCAGTCGCCGCCGACGAAGAGGAAGCGTGGCACGCTCCAGTCGCGCTCCGGCATCTCCATCTCGACGTTGTGGCCGAAGCCGACGACATGGATCTTCTCGGCGGGCACGCCGTAGTCCTCGTGGATCGACTCGGCGGCCCAGCGGGCCGCGGCGCAACAGGCGTGGCAGCGGTCGTAGATCTTCTGCTGGCGAGCCCGCCAACGCGCCGCAGCGCGCTCGCCGAGGCCCTGGTAGACGGGATCGTCCTCCTGCCGCATCGCCTGGGCGACGGTCATGTCGTCAAAGGTGACGACCGGCACGTGACCGCCGATCACGTAGCCGCTGTCGAGTGCAATCGCTCCCTCAACGCCGGCACCGGCGAGCTTGCTGCGCACCACGAGCCCCGAGGCGGCGGCGAAAGCGCGGCTCGCTTCCTGGTCGGCCCAGGTCATCTTGAGCCGGTGGCGAAGCGTCCTGGACCGCGGCACTTCGGCATTGATCGGCACCACCTCGCAGCCGATCTCCTCGAGTGCATCTGCCAGCTTGGAGGGCACACCGGACCAGGAGCGCGGATCCCTCGGGTCGCCCTTGAGAACAAGGGCGAGGCGGGCTCGCGGCTCGGCGCCCTCCGCCCTCACAGCCCCAACACCACCTTCTGCGCCTTGACCCCGCGCCCCTCGAGGCGCATTTCGAGCTGCTGATCGCGCGCCCCTTCGAGCAGCCGCAGCGCTGCTGGGCCGAGCGCGATCCGCAGCGTCTGCGAGCCGCCAGCCGAGATATTGAACCGTGATTTGCCGATCACGTAAGTGTGCTGGAAGACCAGCTTGGCGAGTCCGGAGCAGCGACCGGCACGGCTGCAGCGCAGGGCAAACACCGCTTTGCCGTCGCGGACCGAGGCGAGACCGGAGAGGCGCGCGACGCCGTCGGCCGTGGTCTGCGACTGGTTCGGATTCGGCTCCTTCTTGCCCGACGAGTCGGGATTCGGCTCCTTCTTGCCCGACTGGGTCGGATTCGGCGTCTGCGTGGTCGGTGGCTGCTCGGTCGTCGGCCCTGGCGGCTGGTCGCCAGGCGGCGGCTGCTGGACCCCGGCACTGGTCACGGTGACCGGGCCGGTGGCGCTGGTGACGTTGCCGAGCGCGTCTGAGGCGCTGACAGTGACCTGGTAGGTGCCGGGCTGACTGAACGCGTGGGTGACGTTGGTGCCGCTGGCGCCGCCGCCGTCACCGAAGTTCCAGCTGCTGCCGGCGAACGTGGACCAGGCATCAGACGGAGCGACGCTGAACCCGAGCGTCTGGCCGACGGTCCCGGTGGACGGGATCGCGAGCTGGTCGAGCCGCGGCCCCGCGGCATCGAAGCCGACGGCCTGGATGCGCTCGTCGACTTTGTCAGTTTTGACCGCGCGCCAGGCGACGAGGCCGTTGCCCTCGGGATCAATCGCCACCGCCGGTTCGACCGCCCCGGCACTCGCCGCCGAGAGGAGTTTCGCACCGGTCCAGCCGCCGCCAGCCGTGCGGACGTTGCCTTCGACGACGTTGCCCGAGCCGGTTGGCACCTGCCAGGCGACGATCGCCGAGCCGGCTGGGTTGATCGCGACCCTGGGCAGGCGCGGGAGTTTTTTGAACGGCACTTCAGCCGAGAGGTTCTGCGCCGACAGCCAGGTGCCACTGGACCTGATCGCTCCTTGCACAGCAACCGGGCTGTTCTCGTCGATCGCGGCAAGCGTTTCCCAGACCGCCACCGCTTCGCCGCCGGGGGCGACGGCAAGGTCCGGCTGGAAGGCGTCGTAGCCGTTGCTCGAGAGGTGTTGCGGAGCCGACCAGGTGCTGCCGCCAGGAGCAGCGGTCGAGCCGGAGACCCAGAGGCCGGCGTCATTTTCGTCCCAGACAGCGATCGCGGTACCGTCGGCCGCGAAGGCGACCTGCGGCGACCCCGACGTTTTCGTCGAGAGCGTGTGATCGACCGCTTCCTGCCCCGCCCGCTTGAGCGAGACGTGGGCGCGGTTGCCTTTCATGTCCTCCCAGGCAACCGCGATATCGCCGGCCGGGTTAACCGCGGCCGCGAGCTTCTTCGCGTTTTGGGTCGTGCCGGTGGTCACATCCCTCGGCGTGCTCCATTCGCCGCCGGCCATCCGCACCGAGGCCCGGACCACGTATTCGCCTTCGTTGTGGAAGCACAGGGTTTTGTCGGCCGGTGAGTAGCACTCCTGCCAAACGACGACCGCGTCGCCCGCCGAGTCGACGGCCACGCGCGGGTAATAGGCGAACTGCAATGGGTTGTCTTTCGGCAGCGGCGCGGCCGACGACCACACTCCGTTGGTGCGAACGCTCGCCTCGATGTAGGAGCCGTCCGGCGATTCTGGAACGTCGTCGAACTCCCAGGCGACCACGGCGGTGCCGTTGGCGCTCACGGCCAGGTCCGGCGTATTGGTGCCGTCGACCTGCAGGTTTTTGACCGCAGACCATTCGCCGGCGCGCGGCCGTTCGGAGATCTGGGTGGTGTCGCCGGTGGTATCGGTAGCCCCGAACCAGCTCGTCACCGCCTGACCGCTGCCGTCGAATCCGACCCGCGGGCTAAAGGCGCCAAAGCCTTTCTCGGAGAGGTTCTTCGGTTCCAGCCAGGTGGGAGCGGCGAGCGCCGTTCCGCTGCACGCGAGAGCGAGTAGCGAGGCGAGGACGATTACGGACAGGACCCTTCGCGGCACGGGGGGATTGCCTTTCGTTCGACTTTGGGGCTCCCTGTACTTCCCCCCAGCGCACCACCCCACCTCGCTGAGTGGGGGGAAATTAGCACCGAAAAACCGCTCGGACAGATTCGAGTTACGGGACCCAAAAAATCGGCCCCGGCTGCACATAGCATTCGCCGCCATGCCTACTTACTCAGTCAGTTGCCGCGGCGACCTCTCAGGCGGCGCGATCACCCAGCTCGAAGTTGTCGGCGTCTACCGCTTCGCCGAGCGCGAGCCGGGCTTCGCCGGCGACGAGGGTCTAATCCGCCACCACCTCGAGATCGACGCCAGCAGCCCCGACGACGCGATCCTGGTGGCGCGCGGGGCGCTCGCCGTGGCCGGTGGCGAGGGCACCGACTTCCAGGTCGAAGAGGCGCCGGGCGGCTGAGCGGCCGGCGCCCACGGTCAGGTCTCGACCAGCGGCGGCTCGGGCCCCGCCTGCAGCTCGTCGAAGCGCTTGGTGGGCAGGTTCCGAGTCGCGAAGAACGCTGCCAGCACCAGCGCGGCGGCGAACAGGAAGGCCGTCTTCAGTGCATTCAGCTGAGCGTCTTCGTAGTCGCCGACCAGCTCTTCGACCGAGCCGGCGCTGGCCCCCGACTCCTGCGCGGCCGCTTCGACTTCCGCCGCGGGCACGAAGCTGGCGCCGGCCCCGAGCCGGACCTCGACCTGTTCCTTGACCGCGCTCTCGATCTTCGGGTTCGCTTCGACGTTGGCCGAGAAGGTGGTGATCAGGCCGCTGATGACAACCGCGCCGAGGAAGGCGGTGCCAAGCGAGGAGCCGAGCTGCTGAGCGGTGTTCTGCAGGCCACCGGCCTCGCTGCGCTCATCCTCGCCGACCGAGGACTGCACGACGTTGCCGAGCTGGGAGACGATCAGCCCCATCCCGACCCCGAGCACTCCCATCGCGATGAGGAAGGAGGCGTTGTCGAGCTCGGTGTCGATCGTGTCGAGCAGCAGCAGGATGGCGACGAAGACGATCACCAGCCCGGCGCGGACGATCGTCCGCGCCGGCAGGCGTTTCGCCAGCGCCGAGCCGGCCAGGGCGCTGACGAAAAGGCCGACCGAGGCAGGCAGCATCCGCACCCCGGTTTCCAGCGCGTCGAGGCCCTGCACCACCTGGAGGAAGAGCGGCACGGTGAAGAAGACGCCCATCAGGATCAGGTTCTGCGAGAGCAACATCACGATGCCGGCCCGCAGTCGCGGCAACGAGAGCAGGCCGAGGTGGACCAGCGGTTCCTCCCCGCTCGCCTCTCGGTGCCGCTCCCAGCGCGTGAAGGCGGCCAGCACCACTCCCCCGGCGGCGATCATGAACGGGGTCAGTGAGAACCCGAAGGGCTCGAGCGGCGAGTTGCGCGGCTGCAGCCAGCCCCAGTTGCTGGCCTGGATCACGCCGAAGACGACGAGACCGAGGCCCAGCGCCGAGAGCACGCTGCCGACCCAGTCGAGCCGCTGCCCCGAGCGCTCGACCTTTGCGTCCTCGAGTAGCCGTAGGCCGGCGAAGATCCCTGCCGCAACGACGACCTCGCCGGCGAAGACGACGCGCCAGCTGAGCTCGGTGGTCGCCCAGCCGCCGAGGATCGGGCCGACCGCGATCCCGGCGCCGGCGACCCCGCCGAGGACGCCGTAGGCGACGGCGCGGTCCTGGCCCTTGAAGTTGGCTGCGACCAGGGCGACCATCGCCGGCAGCACCAGCGCCGCCCCGATCCCCTCGAGCACCGACCAGCCAAACGTCAGGCTGGGGACGTTCCAGGAAACGGCGGTGAGCGCCGATCCGGCGGCGTAGATGCAGAGCCCGATCGCGAAGGCGCGGCGTCGCCCGAGCAGGTCGCCGAGCTTGCCGCCGGTCAGCATCAGCCCCGCCATCACCAGCGCGTAGAGGGCGATCACCGCCTGGATCGTGGTGACGGTGGTGTCGAAGTCGGCGACCAGCTGCGAGATCGCAACGTTCATCACCGCCTGGTCGAGGACCATCAAGAACTGCGCGGCGCCGAGTACCGCAAGAACGCCCCACTTCGCCATCGTGGCGTCCTAGGCCAGCAGTTTGTCCTTCGCCTTCTGGAACTCCTCGTCGCTGAGGGCGCCTTTTTCTTTCAGATCGTTGAGTTTGTGCAGTTCGTCGGCGGGCGTCGTGTGGGCCTGCTGGACGACGTATTCGTCGAAGTGCTTTTTCGCCTCGGCCTGGGCTTTGATCGTGCGGTCACGCATCCCACTGCCGCGGGCGATCAAGTAGACGAGCGCGGTCAAGAACGGGATGAAGACGAGGAAGAGGATCCACACTGCCTTCAACCATCCCGACATCTCGTGGTCGCGGAAGAGGTCGGTGATGATCGTGAAGAGGATCCAGATCCAGATCACGAAGAAGAAGATCTCGACGACGATGAGGAGCAGTTCGCCGAAGCTGATGTCTGCGAGCGGTAGCATCGATTGGTCCTTTCTAGGGGGGCGCCGGCGGGGTTAACCGGCGAGCAGCTTGGCCTTCTGTTCGGAGAACTCCTGCTCGGTGAGGACGCCTTGGTCTTTCAGTTCGCCGAGCTGTTTCAGCTGTTCGATCATCGAGGCACCGCCGGACGACTGGGCGGGCGCGGGAGCCGGCGCCGCCGGCTGTTCCGTGGGGGCGGGAGCTTCCTGCTGCGCCCAGCGCTGCTCCTGGTGCCGGCGGACGCGGCCGCTGACGGCACTCGCGGTGCCGGCGATTGCCGCCGTCCGGGCCACTCCACGCAAAAGTCCTGGCATCGCTCTCTTCTCCTTTAGGCCTCGGCCGCGTCGAGCGCGGCGAGGACGTCTTCGACGGGGATCCGGCCGCTGGCGACGAGTTGCCCGCCGGAGCGCCTGACGGCGCTTGCGAACGGCGCCGCCCAGGTGTTCTCGTAGACCAGCAAGGCGGCCGCGGTCCCGGGCTCGAGAGCGGCTCCTGCCTGATCGACCTCATCATCGCCGAGCAGGCCCGACGAAGCACCCTCGAAGACCGCCAGCTCGACCACTTCGCCGCCGACATCGGCGATCTCGAGCGCGGCGACGTTGCCATCCTCGTCTTTGGCGATGAAAGCGAGGTCGAGGATGCGGATCAGGCCACGATCGACCAGGTCGACCAGGTGCGGCGCCAGCTCGCCGTGCGGTTGCCGGCCCGGCCACTCGACTAGCACGTAATCAATCGGGCCCAGCTCTTCGTTCGCCTGCATTGCACTCTCCGTTCCGGTTTGCCCTGCCCCGATCCTATCCGGGCGAGCCAACCGGAATGAAATTCCGTTGTGATCGGCACCACAACGGGTGGGATACAAAGGGGAACCGATCCGGCGCAGGCCCCGGAATCCCATGACACGATGTCGGAACGATGCCGGATTGCTTTGTGATCATGCCGATCTCGACCCCTAAAGACGTAGTGGGGGATTACGGCGGTGACGACAACCACTTTGTGCACGTCCTGGACCACCTCTTCTTCCCGGCAATCGAGAAGGCCAGGCTGACGGTGGTCAAGCCAATCATGACGGGCGCAGACCTAATTCACGCCGAGATCATCAAGCGGCTCGAGCAGGCGGACATGGTTCTTTGCGACATGAGTCGCCTCAATGCCAATGTCTTCTTCGAGCTCGGGATCAGGACCGCCCTTGACCGACCGGCAGCTCTCGTCAAGGACGACAAAACCACGCAGGTGCCGTTCGACACCGGCGTGATCAACCATCACACCTACGACAGCTCGCTTTCGCCTTGGACGTTAGACGAGGAGATCCAGGCTCTATCGGAGCACCTGAGCGAGACGGCGAAACGAGCAGAGGGCCGGAACAGCTTGTGGCGATACTTCGGGCTCACTCAACGCGCAGAGCCGGCTGAGATCGAGAATCCGGTCGAAGGAAAGATCGACCTGATCCTGCAGGAGGTCACCGCGATCAAGTCGAGCCGTGCCGGGAAGACGAGTGAGGCTGAAGAACTGGAGAGGCTGCGGCAGTTCCCCCCGGTGCCACTAGACGCCGAGACGATCAGCGAGCTCGCGCCATCCCTTAATGACGATCAAGTCAACGCTCTCCTCAAAATCGTCAGCTACCTGAACCAGTTCGCAATCAAATCCCGCCTCGTAGGCGCAAACGGCGCAAACGTTGTGCTCGAGCTCGGAACTTTCTACGTCTTGGACAACCAACGCGAGAAGGCAATCGAGATCGGCCAAGGCGCTGGACTGTCGCTAACGCTCCTCGGCGGACAGGATCCGTAATCCGAACTCGGTTCCATCCTTATTGCGTTCCGGCCAGCAGGCAGGATCCGCGAAGAGGCGCCTACCGGAATCGAACCGGTGTAAACGGCTTTGCAGGCCGCTGCGTAGCCACTCCGCCAAGGCGCCCAGATGGCGCCCGACAGCTTAGCCCGCGGCCTGACCAGCTGGCTTTGGAGCCGTGGATGCGCGTGGTCGGGCAGGGTGCGTTCGAAAGCTTAGGCCTCAAGCAATCGGACGGGCAACCCAGCGCCGGCGGCATTACGAGCGAGCGGCCCGTCGAGGGTCAGCAACTCAGCGTCAAGACCCTGGGCGAGAGCGACGTTGGCGGCGTCGTAGGCGCTCTCGCGCCGCAACTCGAGCGCGATCTCGATCACGCCGGGGCCGTCATCGAGATCGTGCAGCACTATCGGCATCGCCACGATCTGCCTCGACCCACGCGCCACATCGTCGATGTCGATCTCACCGGCGACGACTTTGCGCGTCAGGGCATTTGCGACCTCATAGCGAAGGAGCCGGGGCGCATGCAGCGTCGCGCCCGCTTCGCCCAGCGCCTTCACCTGTCGACCGACGGACTCTGCTCGCTGGTCTCTCGTCACCATCGCGACGAGAACGTTCGAATCAAGCACGACCGTCAAAGGCCGCGCTGTTCGAGGTCCTCGCGGCCCTCGCGCACCAGCGTGACCGCGTCATCGGGGCCACCCCTCATACGACCGCGGATCTCGGCAAGCTCGGTCAAGGCGGCGTCCCAATCAAAGTCGGCGGAAGCGAGCTCGGTGGCCAGCAACTCGTCGGCGAGCTGGTCGGGCTGCACGCCGCGACGGCCCGCCTCTCGCTCAAGGCGGTCGTAGGCATCGGGGGTGATGTGGATTACCCGGTCGCGCATTGCCATCGAGAGAAGTGTAGGGGCGCCCATGGATCGCGTCTCTCCAAAGAATGCGCATGGCCCGTGGGCTGGATTTAGAGCTGCGTCTGACTCCGCGGCGCGGATATCGATCTTCGGTGTCG
>CAVSMQ010000013.1:0-48660 GCA_963729055.1 uncultured Actinomycetes bacterium
GGGTTGCCCTGTGTTTCATTCGTCGGTCGCAGGACGGGCAACCAGGATTCAGAGGAAGCCGATCCGGTCTGGAGGCCAGTAGGTGGCGAAGGCCTCGCCGATGATCCAGTCCTTGGGGACCGGTCCCCAGAAGCGGCTGTCGTCGCTGGCTCCACGGTTGTCGCCCATCATGAAGTACATCCGGGGGGAATCGTGATCGTTTTCGGCAAATTGCAGGCGCCGGCGGATGCCGCAGGGGATGATGTAGGGCTCGTCGTTCTTCTCGACCCCGTTGACGACCGGGTGGCCGTTCTTGATCGAGAGCTTGTCTCCCGGCCCGGCGACGATCCGCTTGATGAAGTTCTGGCTCGACTCTGCCGCGGTCGGTTTCGGGAGGCAGGCCTCCCTCGGGCCGTGCTGGGACGCCGCATTCGGTGCCGTTGTCGGCGCCGGCCGGCGGGTGGAAGACGACGATGTCGCCGAGCTGCGGGTCGTGCAGGTCGTAGATGAAGCGGTTGACGAGCACCCGCTGGCCGACGTCGAGCGTCGGCTCCATCGATTCGGAGGGGATCTGGTAGGGCTTGACGATCCAGGCCTGGATCGCCAGCGCCAGCCCGAGGGCGAGCGCGACGATGACGGCCAACTCGATCAGGCCGCCAACTTTGCCCTTCGGCTTCGGGATCCCGAGCTTCAGTCTTTTGAGTCCTCGTCGGAGTCGCCGGAGGCTTCCGGCTCCTCGTCCTCGGCATCCTCGGGCGCTTCGGTGCTCTCCTCGGTCTCCCCAGCCGCGGGCGCCTCGGCGTCCGGGCCAGCCGCTGACTCAGCCTCTGCCGACTCCTCCGGCTCGGTCGCCTCGGCCTGCTCCGCCTCCGCGGGCGCCTCGGTCGCCTCCGCCGTCGGCTCGTCGCTCTCCCCCTGAGCGCCGCTGTCCTCCGTCTCGGCCTCGAGCGGTGCCGCTACCGTCTCGGCCTCCTCCTGCGAGACGCCCTCGGCGTCGGTCGCACTCGACCTCCTCCGGGGCCGCGGAGACCATCTCCTCGTCGATCCCCCAGCGGCGCTCGGCGACGCGTGCCGCCTTGCCGACCCGCCCGCGCAGGTAGTAGAGCTTGGCCCGTCGCACGTCGCCGCGCGCCGCGACCTCGAGTTTCTCGATCTTCGGCGAGTGCAGCGGGAAGGTCCGCTCGACGCCGACCCCGAACGACTGCTTGCGGACCGTGAAGGTCTCGCGCGCGCCCGAGCCCTGGCGCCGCAGGACCACGCCCTCGAAGACCTGGGTCCGTTTGCGCGTCCCCTCGATCACCTGGAAGTGGACGCGGACGCGATCGCCGGGGGCGAATTTGGGCAGCCCTTTCTTCAGCTGGTCGCGCTCGATGCTGTCAATGACGGAGCTCATCGCAAAAAGGTTCTCTGTGTCGCGGGTGTCGGTGCGAGAAAAAACCGCCGGACCCGGGACGCCTGGGAACCGCGCGGTGGCGGAATGGTAGAGCAAGCGCGGCCTCGGCAGGCGTCCGACCTGCCCCCGCAACTTGCGTGACTATCGCTGGTCGAGTTCTTCGTGCTCGCGGGCGCGGATCCGGCTCTGCTCGAGCCGCCACTCGCGCACCTTGCCGTGGTCGCCGGAGAGCAGCACCTCGGGCACCTGCCAGCCCTGGTAGTCGGGCGGCCGGGTGAAGTGCGGGTACTCGGGCATCCCCTCGAGCACCTCGCTGTAGGACTCCTCGGCGGCCGAGTCCTCGTGGCCGAGCGCGCCCGGCAGCTTGCGCATCAGGACGTCGGCGAGGACCATCGCCGGCAGCTCGCCGCCGGCGAGCACGTAGCGGCCGATCGAGACCTCGTCGTCGGCGAGGTGCTGGTGGACGCGGTCGTCGAAGCCCTCGTAGCGGCCGCAGAGGAGGGCGACGTGGGGCTCGCCGACGAGCTCGTCGGCGAGCGGGTCGTCGAGCAGGCGGCCGGTCGGCGAGAGCAGGACGATCCGCGGCCGCGATCCGTCGCCGTAGGCGGCGCGCAGCGCCGCGTCGACGACGTCGACCCGGATCACCATCCCGGCGCCGCCGCCGTAGGGCGAGTCGTCGACCTGGCCGGCTTTCAGCGGCGTCGTCTTGCGGTAGTCGAAGAGCCGCAGCTCGTTGCCTTCGGCGATCGCGTTGGTCACCGAGCGCTGCGTCCCGAACCACTCGAAGGCCTCGGGGAAGAGGGTGAAGATGTCGAGCTTCACCGCGGCGCCTCGGGCCGGCTCGCCGGAAGCCTCTAATCGAGGATGTCGACGATGACGCGGCGGTCGATCCGCACCGCGGCGGCCTTGGCGATCGTGCGGATCGCGTTGGCGACGCGGCCGCCCTTGCCGATCACCCGGCCGAGATCGCCGTCGGCGACGCTGATCTCGTAGACCAGGTCGCCTTCCTCTTCCAGCTCCTCGACCTCGACCTCGTCGGGCTCCTCGACCAGCGCTCTGACGAGGAACTCGAGCAGCTCGGTGATCGAGCGGTCGTCGTCGTCGGCCATGGCGACCTAGGTGCCGCGGGCGGCGATGCCCTTGGTGCGCAGCAGCCCGGCGACCGTCTCCGAGGGCTGGGCGCCGTGCTCGAGCCAGTGGCGGGCGCGCTCCTCGTCGAGCACGATCGTCGAGGGCTCGGTCTGCGGGTTGTACTGGCCGATCGTCTCGATCGTCCGCCCGTCACGGGGCGAGCGTTTGTCGGCGACGACGATCCGCCAGATCGGGTTCTTCTTCGAACCCACCCTTCTGAGTCTTATCCGCACAGCCATGAGCCGGGTGAGGTTACAGGATCGTGCGCCCGGCGCATGCGCCGGGCGCAATGCGATTAGCGGCGACGGATCTTCGGCTTGGGTGCTCCCCCGCCCTGCATCGCCATCATCTGCTCGGGGCTGGGCATCTTGCCGTTTGCCATCGAGCGCATCATCACCCGCATCTGGTCGAACTGCTTGACCAGAGCGTTGACCTGTTGCACTTTCGTCCCCGAGCCGTTGGCGATCCGTTTGCGACGTGAGCCCTTGATGATGTGCGGGTCGGCGCGCTCGGCTGGGGTCATCGAGAGGATGATCGCCTCGGTGCGGTCGAGCTCGCGCTCGTCGATGTTGGCGTTCTTCAGCTGTTTCATCGCCCCCATCCCCGGCAGCATCCCGAGGATGCCACTGAGCGGGCCCATTTTGCGGACCTGTTTCATCTGGGTGAGGAAGTCCTCGAGCGTGAACTGGTCCTTTTTGAGTTTCTCCTGCAGCTCCTCGGCGGAGCGCTCGTCGACCTGCGATTCGGCTTTCTCGATCAGCGAGAGGACGTCACCCATACCGAGGATCCGCTGCGCCATCCGGTCCGGGTGGAAGCGATCGAAGTCCTCGATTTTCTCGCCGGTAGAGGCGAAGAGGATCGGTTTGCCGGTCACCGCCTTGACCGAGAGCGCGGCACCGCCGCGGGCGTCGCCATCGAGCTTGGTCATTACCACGCCGTCGAACTCCGCCGTCGCTGCAAACGATTCGGCGACGCCAACCGCGTCCTGGCCGGTCATCGCATCGACCACCAGCAGCACGTCGTCGGGGTCGGTCTTCTTGCTGATCTTGGCCAGCTCGGCCATCAGCTCCTGGTCGATGTGGAGGCGGCCGGCGGTGTCGATGATCAGCACGTCGCGGCGCTCTTCGCGGGCGCGGTCGAGGGCCCAGGAGGCGATCTCGACCGGATCGGTATCGGTCCCCTGCTCGTAGACGTGGGCGCCGGCGCGGCGGCCCATCGTCACCAGCTGCTCGACTGCGGCCGGCCGGTAGACGTCGCAAGCGGCGAGGGCAACGTCCTTGTTCTGCTTGCGGAAGTACTGGGCGAGCTTGGCGCAGGCGGTCGTCTTGCCCGAGCCCTGCAGCCCCGACATCAGGATCACGGTCGGCCCGCTGGCGGCCATCGCCAGCTCCTCGCCGGTACCGCCCATCAACTCGGCCAGCTCCTCGTTGACGATTTTCACCACCTGCTGGCCGGGGTCGAGGCTGTCCATCACCTCGGCGCCAAGGCAGCGCTCTTTCAGCGTCCGGGTGAACGATTTGACGACTTTGAAGTTGACGTCAGCCTCGAGCAGGGCGAGGCGGATCTCGCGCATCGCCGCGTCGACGTCGGACTCGCTCAGTTTGCCGCGCGAGCGGACATCCGAGAGCGTCGACTGCAGTCGGTCAGAAAGCTGATCGAACATCTATGCAGGGTAGCCGCTGTTACTCGGCGAGCAGGGCTTTGGCGTAGTCCTCGGGATCGAAGGGGCGCAGATCCTCGAGCGTCTCTCCGACCCCGATCAGCTTCACCGGGATGCCAAGGTCGGCGGCGATCGCCAGCGCGATCCCGCCTTTGGCGGTGCCGTCGAGCTTGGTCAGGACGACGCCGTCGACCTCAACCGCTTCGGAGAAAATCTTCGCCTGGCGCAGCCCGTTCTGGCCGGTGGTGGCGTCGATCGAGATCAGCGTCTCGTGCGGCGCCTCGGGGATCTGCTTGGCGATCACGCGCCGCACCTTGCCGAGCTCGTCCATCAGGTCGGTCTGGGTGTGGAGGCGGCCGGCGGTGTCGACGATGACGACGTCGGCGCCGCGGGCACGGGCGGCGCCGATCGCGTCGTAGGCGACCGAGCCCGGATCAGCGCCGGCCTGGCCGCGAATCAGCTCGGCGCCCGCCCGCTCGGCCCAGGTTTCGAGCTGCTCGGCGGCGGCGGCGCGGTAGGTGTCGGCGGCGGCGAGGACGACCGAGAGGCCGAACTCCTTGCTCAGGTGCCAGGCGATCTTGCCGATCGTCGTCGTCTTGCCGGTGCCGTTGACGCCGACCATCATCAGCACCGCCGGGTCGGCGGCGAGGTCGATCGGCGCCCGCGCCGTGCCGGCAACCTCGGCGAGGATCTCGATCAGACGATCGCGAACGGCGACGCCGTCGGACGGCACCGCCCCCGACTCGACCTCGTGCTCGAGCCGTTCGACCACCGCCGCGGTGGTCGGGGCGCCGACGTCGGCGAGGATCAGCGCCTCCTCGAGCAGCTCCCAGGTCTCGTCGTCGATGCGGTCGAAGAGACTGGCCGAGATCTCCTCGGTGAGCGCTTTGCGGCTCGCCGAGAGGCTCTCCCGCAGGCGCCGGAAGACGCCACGCCGTTGCTCCGACTCCTGCGGCTCAGGCGAGGCGTTCGCGCTCTCGCGCGAACCCAGGTCGAGAATCTCCTGCCAACTCGTCGCCACGGTCGGGGGAGGCTATCTGGGCGGCAGCACGGAGCTCCTCGACGGCGGCGTCGAGATGGTCGACGAGGCGCTCCGCGTCGGCGACGGCGGCCGGATCGAAGAGGAAGCCGAACCCGACCTGGCCGTTGTAGCTGAGGATCGCGACGGCGAGACCGTGGTCCTTGGCGAGGAAGCCGATCGGGTAGATCTGGGCAAGCGGCCGGCCAAGCACGTAGAAGCCGACCTGCGGCCCGGGGAAGTTGGTGACCAGGAGGTTGAAGAGGCGGGTCGAGAAGTTGATCGCCGCGGTCGGCCGCAGCACCGCCTGCGGGGCGAACTCGCGCAGCCAGTCGTTGATCCCCCAGATCGCTTCCGCCGCGTACGGCTGCTTGGAGGCCTTGAGATGGTCCATCGCGGCGCTGACCGCCCGCAGGCGTTCGACCGGATCCTCGATCCCGACCGGCAGCGGCCCCCGCATCGCGGTCAGTTTGTTGCCGAGCTCACCGCGCTCGTCTTCGGTCCGCACCGAGACCGGCACCAGGGCCTTCAGCTCGAGCCCGTCGAGCGGCACCCGGCGCTCGGCGAGCCAGCGCCGCAGGGCGCCGGCGACGACGGCCAGCGAGACGTCGTTGACGGTGCCACCAAGAGCATTCTTGACGTGCTTGAAGTCGGCTAGGTCGTAACTCGCCCAGCCGAAGCCGCGGCGCTCGCCGATCGGCTGGTTGAACGGCACCGGCGGCGCCGGGCGGGCGAGGTTCCAGGCGACCTCCCAGAGGCCGGCGATGCCGTCGCGGGCGCGACGTGCGGCGCAGCCGGGCTGCTGGCCGGCGCGCCGGAACCAGTTGACGATCCGGCCGGGAGCCGCAGCCAAGCCGGCGAAAGCGAGCCGGACCAACCCCCGGCGATTGGGCATGCGAGCCGCCGACCAGGGTGCTTCCGCCGGCGCTGGCCCGGTTTTCGGCTCGACGTCGAAGAGCAGCATTCCGATGTCGACCGCGGAGATCCCGTCGGCCATTGCGTGGTGGGTGCGGTAGACGATCGCGAAACGGTCGTCGGCGAAACCCTCGACCAGGACCAGCTCCCAGAGCGGCTTCGAGCGGTCGAGCGGCGGCGCCAGCAGCTCGCCGACCAGGGCGGCGAAGCACTGGTCGTCACCGGGCGCCGGCAGCTGCGCCCGTTGGATGTGGCGATGGACGTCGAAGTTCGGGTCGTCAACCCAGAAAGGGGTCCCGAGCCGCAGCGGCGGCTCGAGCAGCCGCTGGCGCAGGCGCGGCACCTGGTGCAGCCGTCCGCGGACATGGGCGATGAACTCCTCGTGCTCGGGCGCCTCCCCCTCACACATCAGCACGGCGCCGATCGCCATGTGCCCATTCGCCCTCTCGTTGGCCAAGAACGACGTGTCGAAGGACGTCAGCCTGTCCAGATGTCGGTGCGCCATCTTCCCCTCCGTCGGAGTCCCTTCCACCCTCCCCACCGGGGACATTACTCCTCCCCGATAACCGATCAAAGGTTCCAGATCGACAGTCGGACGAAGGATTGGGGAGTTCCCCGATGCCGGATCTCCGCGCCCGGGCCAGGATCGATCCACGCTCGCGCAGTTTGAGCGAACGCCAAACGTTCCTCGACCAAGGAGACCCCAGATGAAGCCCCGTGTCTTCGTCCCCGTGCTGGCCCTGTTCGCCTGCCTCGTTCTCGTCACCCCCGCCCCGGCCGCGATCGGTGGCAACTGGAGCGGCGACACCAGCCAAGACCTCGGGCTCGACGAGCCCTACACCACGACGATCGGGTTCACCGCCCTCCGCGGCCGGATTGTCGAGGTGGTCGCCGAAGTGCGGATGGAGTGCGGCGAATACGAAATCGACGACGCCGTCGTCCGCCAGTCCTACAAGCTCGACCGTGGGCCGAAACTCGTGGCTGGCAACTTCGCCTTCAAGGCCGAAGGCGTGCGGTTCAGCGGCCACCTCGGTAACACCGGCGGCTCCGGAACCACTTCCGCCCGCGACGGCGCCTGCAGCGGCAAAGGCGAGTGGCAGGTGAAGCGGGTGAAGGGCCTCTAGCTACTAGGAGGGACTAGGCGACGGCGGAGAGCTGGCCGCCGGCGTCTTCCTCGCCGGCGTCCTCTTCTTCGCCCGCTTCGCGTGGCAGCCGCCGGGAGACGACCTTGGTGACGCCGTCGCCACCCATGCTGACGCCGTAGAGGATGTCGGCGGCGTCCATCGTCCGTTTCTGGTGGGTGACGATGACGAACTGGGCGCGGTCGGAGAAGCGCCGGATCAGCTGCAGGAAGCGATCGATGTTGGCGTCGTCGAGGGCGGCCTCGACCTCGTCGAGGATGTAGAAGGGACAGGGCCGAGCAAGGAAGACGGCGAAGACAAAGGCCAGTGCGACCAGCGACTTCTCGCCGCCTGAGAGCAGCGAGAGTTTGCGCGTCGACTTGCCGGCCGGGGTCACCTCGATCTCGACCCCGAGCTCGTCGCGGCGCTCTTCCTCCTCCTCGATCTCCGGCTCGGAGTCGTTCTCATCGCTCGGCGCCTCCTGCTCACCCGCCGGCTGCTCGTCGTCGCGAACCGGCCGCAGGCTGACCCGGCGCAGCCGGCCCCGCCCGCCAGGGAAGAGGTGGGCGACCATCTCCTCGAAGTTGGCCGCGGTTGCCTCGAAGGTCTCCTCGAAGGCCCGCTCGATCTCCTCATCGATGTCGCGGATCAGCGACTCCAGCTCGCGCATCGCCCGCTCGGTGTCCTCACGCTGGGCTTGCAGCGTCTCGACGTGCTCGCGCGCCTCCTCGTACTCGCGCTCGGCCAGCGGGTTGACCGGCCCGATCTGGGCGCGGCGGCGGTCGAGCCGTTCCAGCCGGCGGTCGACCTCGGCCCGCTCCTCGTCGCTTAGCGCCGCCTCGGCCGGGGGGATCTTGGCCTCGCCCAGTTTCTCGGCGATCGCCGCCAGCTCCTTCGCCGCCTCGGCCTGGCGGTCGCCGAGGTGCGCCGCCTCGACCTCGGCCTTAGTCAGCTCGTCGGAGGTCGCCGTCAACTGCGCCTGAAGCTCGAACTCCTGCGCCGAGCAAGCCTTCAGTTCCTCGGCGATCTCGTCGCCTTCATCAGGCCCGCCGACCACCCGCTGCTCGGTCCGCGCGACCCGCGCCCGGATCGCCGCTCCGACGCCCTCGACCGCCGCCAGCGCCGCGCGCACATCGTCGAGCAGCGCCTCGCCCGCCTCGAGCCTGGCCCGCAAAGCTTCGCGGTGGCGCTCGCCGAGCAGACCCTCGGCCCGGCGCGCGTGGCGGCCGATCTTGTCCGCCCCGTCGCGCACCTTCGTCAGCGCCGCCTCGCGCGCCGACTCGCTCTCGCTGTCGGAACTGGCGACGTCGAAGCCCTCGCTCGCCGATCGCAGCCCGGCCCGGATCTCGCCCAGCTCCTCACCCAGCTTGCGCGCCCGCTCGGCCGGGGCGCCGCCCGGACCGACGTCGAGGGTAAGCGGCCCGAGCTCGGCTCGCAGGCGCGCCAGCCAGGCATCGACATCGGCCTCGCGGCTCCGCAGCGAGGCGGCTTTGACCGCGACCCGCTCCTGCTCGCCGCGCAACTTGGTCAGCATCCCCCAGGCCTGGGTGCGCTCGCGGTCGCGGGCGGCGAAGCGCTCCTCGGCCTCGCGCCGTCGCTCACTGACTGCATGCAGCTTTGTCTCGATCTCGGTCCGCCGCGCCCGCGCCGCTTTCGCGAGCTTTGCCGCCGCAGCCGCCCGGTCGGCGCCGAAGCGCAGTTCCTCGGCGACGATCTGCGCCCGCAGTCCCAGTTCCTCGCGCTCGATCCGCGCCCCCAGCTCGGCCGCCTGCGCCTGGCGCTTCAGCGGCCGCAGCCGCGCCCGTGCCTCGCGCTCGACGTCGAGCGCCCGGTCGAGGTTGTCGCGGGCGGCGCGCAGCTTCAGCTCGGCCCGCCGCCGTCGTTTGCGGTGCTTGCCGAGCCCCGCGGCCTCCTCGACCAGCAGCCGCCGCTCGCGCGGCTTCGAGTGGACGATCGTCTCCACCCGGCCCTGGCTGATCACCGAGTGCATCTCGCGACCGAGGTTGGTGTCGGAGAGGACATCGGTGATGTCCGCAAGCCGGCAGCGGGCGCCGTTGAGGCGATAACCGCCATCGCCGCCTCGGTCGAGCCGGCGTTCGACCGCGAGCTCGCTGAACTCGGTCGCCGCGCGTCCGTCGGAGTTGTCGATCACCACCTCGACCTGGGCCTCGCGGCGCTGGCCGACGCCTTTGCCACCGGCCGAGATCACGTCCTGCATCGAGGCGCCGCGGATCGCCCCCGGACTCTGCTCGCCGAGCGCCCAGAGCACCGCATCGGTGATGTTGCTCTTGCCCGAGCCGTTGGGGCCGACGATGACGCTGACGCCAGGGGAGAACTCGAGCTGGGTCCGCTCGGGGAACGACTTGAATCCCTTCATCGATATCGATCTCAGATACATGCGTTCGCGTCCTCTAATCCCTGGAAATGCCGGTCCCAGAGCATCGCGCCTCGCCCGGACGCCTCGGGCGAGCCGTTAATCGCCAAATTGCGCCAAAGCCTGCTCCGCCGCCAGCTGCTCAGCTGCCTTCTTACTGCGCCCCTCCCCCGTTCCGACCCGCTCGGAATCAACAACTGCCACCACCTCGAACGTGCGCCGGTGTGGCGGCCCAGTCGCCGCGACCACCTCGTAGCTTACGCGCGCGCCGCGCCGCGCCAAAAGCTCCTGCAGCGCCGATTTGAAGTCGATCCGGGTCTCC
Source organism: uncultured Actinomycetes bacterium (assembly GCA_963729055.1). Lineage (GTDB taxonomy): Bacteria > Actinomycetota > Thermoleophilia > Solirubrobacterales > 70-9 > VAYN01. The sequence goes on from CAVSMQ010000013.1 coordinate 9,914, forward strand.
GAAGCGTGCTCGATCCGCGGCTCAAAGGCCGCTGCCACCGCCGCTGCGGTGCGCTCGAAGCCAAAGGCCAGGTAGCAGGCGCCGATCAGCGCCTCGGTCGCCTCCGGCAGCGGCCGCTCGCCGTCGAGCAGGACCGTGGCCGGAATCGCCGCGGTGAGGTCCTCGGGCTCGTTGTCCCGCAGCATCTCCGGCACGCCGAGCTCACGTCCAACCGCCGCGCAGGAGACGCCGCTGACCGCCTGGTTGTGGATCTTCGTCAGGCCGCCGGCGGCAATCGCCGGGTAGCGGCCGAGCAGCTCACTGGCGACCGAGAGCCCGAGCACGCTGTCGCCGAGAAAGGCGAGCCGCTCGTAGGAGTCGATCCGCCGCTCGGTCCAGGAGGAGTGGGTCAGCGCCTGCCGCCGCAGGTCCTCGGGCAGTTCGTCGATCAGCGCCGAGAGCGCGGAGACCGGCGAGTCAGCGTCGGCGCTCAAGCTCTAAGCCGGCGCGTGCTCCAGCACGAAGCCGACCGCGTCGCCCACGGTTTGGATGTGGGTCGCCTGCTCCTCGGAGATGACGACCCCGTAGCGGTCCTCGAGCTCCATCACCAGCTCGTAGAGGTCGAGCGAGTCGGCGTCGAGGTCCTCGCGGAAACGGGTCGTCGCGGAGATCCGTCCGACGTCGACTTCGAGCTCCTCGGCGAGGTGCTCGCGAACCAGGGTCAATACGTCGTCGTGCGTCATCGGCATAACTATGACGCCTCCGCCCGCGGTTCCTCGGCGAGGTCACTGCGACTGGCGCCGCCCTCGCGCAGCAGCGCCGCGGTGCGGCCGACCGCGTCGACCTCGGCGCAGCGGGCGGCGAGCCGGACCGCATTGGCGATCCCCTCCGGCCCGGCCGAGCCGTGGCCAACCACCGCGATCCCGCGCAATCCGAGCAGAATCGCGCCGCCGGTCGTGTCGGGATGGAAGTCGCGCCGCAGCCCGCCCAGCGCCGGTTTCATCAGTAAGCCGCCGGCGGCGGCGAGCGGGTTGGAGCGGGCGGCGTTGCGGATCGCGCCGGCGATCGCCCGCGCCGAGCCCTCCATCACCTTCAGGGTGACGTTGCCGGTGAAGCCGTCGGTGACGACCACGTCGACCGTCGCGGCCGGGAGGTCGCCGCCCTCGATGTTGCCGGCAAACGCGATCCCCGGCGCCTCGCTCAGCAGCCGGTTCGCCTCGACCACTTCCTCGCGGCCCTTGCCCGACTCCTCGCCGACCGTCAGCAACCCAACCTTCGGCTTTGCGACCCCAAGCACCGCGGCGCTGAAGGCGGCGCCGAGGAAGGCGAACTGGACCAGGTGCTGGGCGCGGACGTTGACGTTGGCGCCGACGTCGAGGAACAAGACTGTTTTGTTCGGCGCCGGAAGTTGCACCGCGAGGGCGGGGCGCTGGACGCCCTGCAGGCGGCGCAGGCCGAAGGTGGCGGCAGCCATCGTGGCGCCGGTCGAGCCGGGACTGACCAAGGCGGCCGAGCGCTCGGCGGCGACGTCGGCCGCGGCGAGGACCACCGAGGCGCCTTTCTTCGCCCGCACCGCGTGGACTGGCTCCTCTTGATTGGTGATCCACTCGGTGGTGTCGATCACCTCGATGCCGTCGCTGCCGTCGAGACCGAGTGCCCGGCGCGGGCCGAAGACGCGGATCCCGATCTGGGGGTCGGAAGCGGCCAGCCGCGCGCCCTCGGCGAGCACCTCGAATCCCTGCTCGGCGCCGTAGCCGTCGAGCGCGACCGTCACCGCTCGGGTTGCCGGCACGGCTACTCGGAGCTGGCGGTGGTCGCCGTCGGGTCGGCGACTTTGTGCGAGACGACCTCGCGCCCGGCGTAGGTACCGCAGGTCGGGCAGACCCGGTGCGGCAGCCGCGGGCTGTGGCAGCGCGGACAGCTGTTGAGGCGCGCCTTGGGCGCCTTGTGCTGAGCGCGCCGCTTGTCGCGGCGGGCGGACGAAGTTCTCTTCTTCGGAACGGCCATGGCGCGGGATCGTAGCTGACCTGCGGCACAAGGTGGCTGGGAGGTCACCGGTGCCCCCTCCGAAAACGCTCCGCCTTCGGCTCCGCTTGAGTGTTTTCGGAGGGGACCCCGGCGCCCTCTAGTAACTCGCGGCGATGACCGCCAGATCGTCGGCTTGCCACTTGACCTCTCCTCCGCTCCAGCTTGCTAGATCAGTTGCCTTCTCCGGGAAGTCGTAGTCGGCGTCGATCGGGGTGACCTGGGAGGTGGCTTTGACGACGTCGCCGATGACTAGGGCGCGGGAGTGGTCGCGGACGCGGCGGAAGAGTTCTTGCTTTTGGTTGGGGCGGAGGTGGTGGATGGAGAGGACGCCGATGACTAGGTCCCAGGGGCCGTCGGGGAGCGGGTCCTCCATGCGGGCGAGCTGGACGTCGTCGTAGGCCTCGCGGGCGCGGAAGACCATGTCGGGGCTCGCGTCGAGGCCGACCACCCAGGCGTCCGGGTAGGCCTCGATCAGCCGCCTCGTCGTCTCGCCGGTCCCCATCCCCAGCTCGAGCACCCGCTCGGGGGCGAAGGGGATCGCCGCGATCGCCGCGTCCTGGAGCTCGTCGTAGCGCGGCACCTCGGACCGGATCAGGTCCAGGTAGCTGTCTGGTTTCCAGTGGAATTGAGCCATCTCGTAATCTCGTTCGGCAGGCCCTCCATCGTAAGTCCCCGCCCGAACCGGAGGTGTGTCTGATGGCCGCGGTACCGAAGACCCTTATCGACCTCACCCGCCTGACGCTGCGCTCCGGCGAGGGCAAACGGCTCGAGATGCCGGTCGAGCTCGAGCCCTTCGAGCTCGGCGGCCAGACCTACCTGGCCGAGCCGAGGGCGCCGCGAGTGCGGATCGAGATCTCGCGCCAGGCCGGCGGCTTCGCCTTCCACCTCACCGCGGCGGTCCACCTCGAGGGCCCCTGCATGCGCTGCCTCGAGCCGGCGGCGCTCGACTTCGAGGTCGAGGCGCGCGAGGTCGACCAGGCGGCGACCGACGACGAAGAGTTGCGTAGCCCCTACGTGGTCGACGACGAGCTCGACATCAGCCGCTGGACGCACGATGCGGTGATGCTGGCGATGCCGACGACCTTCCTCTGCCGCCCCGACTGCCTCGGCCTCTGCCCCGTCTGCGGCGAGTCCCTAAACGACGCCGCCCCCAGCGCCCACGAACACGAAAAGCCGGTCGACCCCCGCTGGGCGGCCTTGAACGACCTCAAGCTCGACTAAAGCTCGCGAGCCAAAGACCAGGCCCCGCAAGCTGTCGAGGAGAGGTCGGGTGACCCCTCCAAAACACTCAAGCGAAGCCGCAGGCGAAGCGTTTTGGAGGGGTCACCCGACCTCTCCCCCACGCACCCCCTAAGGAGCCTGGTCGAGCTCCGCCGCGGGCTGTTCGTCCTCCCGGCCCGCGAGCCGGTCGCGGCCGCGCTGGACGGCGGCGAGGAACTTCTGCAGGTTGACTTCGAGCGTGTTGAGGATCTCGTCGGCGTAGTCCTCGGCGCCGAGGCGGATTTCGCGCTCGCGGGTGCGGGCGTCCTCGACGATCTCGTCGGCAGCCCGCTCGGCCTGCTTGGTGACCTCCTCGTCGGAGATCAGGCGGGCCTGCTGCTCGCGCGCCTCGCGGACGATCCGCTCCGCCTCGCGTTTGGCCTCGGCCAGCATCTCCTGGCGCTCCTTGACGATCCAGCGCGCCTGCTTGATCTCCTCGGGGATCGTCGCGCGCATCTGATCGAGGAGGTCATAGATCTCCTCGCGGTCCACACGCACCTGATCCGTCAAAGGGACGGGACGGGCGTTGTGGACTACGTCGTCCAGCTTGTCAATGAGGACCAGAACGTCCATTAGCGAGTCGTAAGCCTACGTGTATGCGGGGTTTTTGGTGAAGAAGGGGTGAAACGGCGCGTTTTTTGCAAGCGCCCGCCCACTCAGCCGGGGCGTGGTGACAAAGCCTACCTTTCGCCCAGGCGCTCCGAGAGGGCGAGTGCCACCGACGGCGGCACCAGGTCGCCGACATCGCCGCCGAAGGTCGCCATTTCCTTCACCCCGGTCGAGGAGAGGAAGCTGTAGTGCGGCGAGGCGATTACGTAAATGCTCTCGATCGTCGGATCGAGCTTGCGGTTCAGCTGCGCCATCTCGAACTCGTACTCGAAGTCGGAGATCGCCCGCATCCCCTTGACGATCGCGTGAGCGCCGTTGACGCGGGCGAACTCGACCAAGAGGGTGGAGAAGATCTGCACCTCGACGTTGGCGAGCTCGGTGGTCGCTTCCGCGATGAACCGCATGCGCTCCTCGGCCGTGAACAGCGTTTTCTGCTTCCGCAGTGGGTTATTGACCACTCCGACCACAACCCGGTCGAAGACGTTGGAGGTGCGGGTGATGATGTCGACGTGGCCGTTGGTGACCGGGTCGTAGGTGCCGGGACAAACGACGGTCCCGTTGCGCTCGCTCACGACTCGGCCCGCCGGTAGATCGAGACGTCGGCGGCGCCGTAGCGACGCTGCCGCAGCCGCTCCAGCGAATCGATCGTCAACGGGCGGCGGGCGCCGCTCTCAATGATCGCGCGGCCGTCCGGGGCAAGAAGGCCGGGTAAATGGGTGACGAGGTCCTGCTGCACGCGGTCGGCGAGTCTATAGGGGGCGTCGACGAAGACGAGATCGAAGGTCTCCGGGCCGTTGGAGTCCCCCAGATCGCCTGAGCTGCGCCCCTGCAACCAGCGGCCGGCGTCGGCGCGCACCAGCTCGGTCCGGTCGCGCAGCCCGAGCCGCTCGACGTTGCCAAGCGCCGGCCGCGTGTCGCGATCGACGAGCATCGCCGACGTCGCGCCGCGGGAGAGCGCCTCGATCGCCAGCGCGCCGGTGCCGCAGTAGAGGTCGAGGACGAGGGCGCCGACGACGCGCTCGCCGAGTGCCGAGAAGGTCGCCTCGCGGACCCGGTCGGAGGTCGGCCGCACCTTCCAGCCGCGCGGCGCGACCAGCCGCTGGCCCTTGAGGTCTCCGGCGATAACGCGCATCAACGCCATCCTCGTTGCAGTTGTCCCCACCCCGCGCGTTTGTCCCCGGTATGCGGGGACAAACGCAACCGGCGGGGACAAGTGCAACCGGTCAGGGTCATAAGGGGATCGGGTCGGCTACGCCGGCGCCGAAGCGGCGGCGGGCGGCCTCGAGCAAAGGTCCCAGCGCGGCGTCCTCGAGCGAGCCGTAGCGGGCGAGCAGCGCCACCACCTCCTCTTTCGCCGCCAGCAGCAGCGCTTCGTCGTCGGGCAGCAATGCCACCGCGAAGCGGGCCTGGCCGCTCTGGCGGGTGCCGAGGATCTCGCCCTCGCCGCGCAGCACCAGGTCGACCTCGGCCAATTTGAAGCCGTCGCTCTGGCCCTCGACCGCCTGCAGCCGCCGCCGCGCCAGCTCCCCCGCCTGGGCGGCGAACAGCAAGCACTGCGAGGGATGTTCGCCGCGGCCGACCCGGCCGCGCAATTGGTGCAGCTGCGAGACCCCGAAGCGCTCGGCCCCCTCGATCACCATCACCGTCGCGTTGCCGACGTCGATCCCGACCTCGATCACCGTCGTCGCCACCAGCACATCGGTTTCGCCGGCGGCGAAGGCGCGCATCGCCTCGGCCTTCTCGTCGGAGCGCATTTGGCCGTGCAGCAGCCCGACCCGGAAGTCGCGCAGCTCGCCGGCCCGCAACCGCTCCGCCTCGGCCTCGGCCGCCCGCCCGGCGACTTTCTCCGACTCAGACACAAGCGGGCAGACCACATACGCCTGGCGTCCCTCGCGCAGGCGGCCGCGCATGAACTCGAAGGCTTCGTCGCGCTGCTCCTCGCTCACCATCCGCGTCTCGATCGGCATCCGACCAGCCGGCAGCTCGTGCAGAGCGGTGGTGTCGAGGTCGCCGTAGGCAGTCAGCGAGAGGGTGCGGGGGATCGGCGTCGCAGTCATGTGGAGGACGTGCGGCGCCAGTCCCTCGACTCCCTTGGCATCGAGCGCCCGCCGCTGCTCGACCCCGAAGCGGTGCTGCTCGTCGACGACGACGACGCCGAGGCGGGCGAACTCGACGGTGGGCTCGATCAGGGCGTGGGTCCCCAGGATGAGTCCCAACTCGCCACTGGCGAGTTGGTTCAGGGCTTGCCGGCGTATCCGCGCCGGCGTGGCTCCCGTAAGCAACGCAAACGGAATCGCCTCGGCCGCCAGCAGCCGCCCGAGGGTGATCGCGTGCTGCTCAGCCAGCGTCTCGGTCGGCGCCATCAGCGCCGCCTGGTAGCCAGCTTCGAGCGCTCGCAGCATCGCGTAGACCGCGACCACCGTCTTGCCCGAGCCGACCTCGCCCATCAAGAGTCGCGCCATTGGCTCCCCGGCTTCGAGGTCTGCGTTGACATCGGCGAATGCGTTCCGCTGGTCGGCGGTTGGAGCGAAAGGCAGGGACTCCAGCCAGCGCTCAACCCTCTCCCCCGGCGGCCCCATTCGCGGCGCTGGCCGCGCCGCTCGCCGGCTGCGTTTGCGCGTCGCCAGCAGCGCCTGGTGCAGGAACAGCTCCTCAAATGCGAGCCGCTCGCGCGCCACCGCCAGCTCTTCCTCTGACTCCGGGAAGTGTGCCGCCGTGATCGCGTCGCCCGCCGCCGCCAAGCGCCGCCGCGCCCGCAACTCGGCCGGCAGCCCCTCAACCGCGTTGCGAGCCAACCCCACCGCCTGCTCGGCCCATTCGCGGATCCGCTGCGGCCGCAGCGCCTCGGTCGCGGCGTGGACCGGGACGAACGAGGAGCTCCTCGATCTCCTCTTCCTCGCCGCCGCTGACCAGCTCCCACTCGTTGACCGTGAACCCTTTGCCGGTCAGCTTGCCGGTCAGCAGCAGCTCGGCGCCGGGCTCGAGCTTCTCCGCCACCCACGGCTGGTTGAACCAGGTCGCCCGCACCGAGCCGCTCTCGTCGCCGACTTTGACCCCGACGATCGTCAGCCGCCGTTTGCGGAAGGGCCGCGGCTTGGCGCCGAGCACTTCGACCAAGACCGTCCCGGTCTCCCCCGTTTGCAACGAGCCGAGTGGCCGCAGCTGGCGGTTGCGGTGGCGGTGCGGGAAACGCAGCAGCAGATCCCAAACCGTCGCGATCCCCGCTTCCGCCGCCGCTTCGGCGAGCTTCGGTCCGACCCCCTCGAGGGCCTGAATCGAGATGTCGAGGGCGCTCGGACGGGGCCAGTGGAGCGGCGCTTCGCGCAGCCCAGCCGGCGTCCAGGCGCGCGACGCAGCGAAAGGACGCTCGCCGGCGAGCGGGCGCTCGGCCCCGGCTGCTACTGCGCCGCGAGCAGCCACCACCAGCTCGGCTGCCCCCCCTCGTGCTTCTCGACCTCGACCCCTTCGGGGGCGTGGGTGTCGATCTCGGAGAGGGCGATCGGCGCCCCCTCGCCGGCGATCACGGTGACGATCTCGGCCCCCTCAGCGAGGTGCTGGATCGTCTCCGTCAGGGTTGAGCCGGCACCGCCCCAGGCGACGATCTCGCCGCTGGCGAAGCCGACCGCGTCGCCCTTGCGGAAGCGGCCCTGGGCGTCATCGCGCGCCGCCGGGGCGACGCCGCCGGTAGCGACGTCGGCGAGAGCCGCTTCGAGCCGCTCGGCGTTCGCCGCCGCGCCGGCCCCGGGGTCGAGCTCGACCAGCGCCAGCAGGCTCGCCTGCTGGGAGGTCGCGGGCACCACCCGCGCCGGTTTGTCGGAGAGCTCGCAGGCCCGCTCGGCGGCCATCACCACGTTGGAGGAGCTCGGCAGGACCAGCACTTCCTCGGCATCGACCCCATGGATCCCCGCCAGCAGCTCCATCGTCGAGGGGTTGAGCGTCTCGCCGCCGGGGACGACGTTGGCGCCGAGCTCGGCGAACAGTCGCTCCAGTCCGGCGCCGGCGGCAACTGCGATCGCCCCGGTCTGGGCGCGCCCGGTGAGGCCCAGCCGGGCACTGCGCTCGGCCATCTGCTCGCGCATGTCGGCGACGTCGAGGTTGGTCACCGCGCCGACCCCGTCGAAGACCGCAACCGCGCGCTCGGGCTCGTCGGTATGGACGTGGACCTTCAGCGTCACGTCGTCGCCGACCACCAGGACCGAGTCGCCGAGCGCCTCCAGCCGCGGCATGTAGACCCGGTTGGCGAGGCCACTGCCGGAGACGATGAAGTTGGTGCAGTAGCGGTAGCGGCTGTCTTCGTGGTGGGGCTGGGTCGCTCGCGGCGCCTGGTGGCGTTCGACCTCGGGCAGCGCCGCTCCGTCGCCGCGCAGGCCGGCGACAACGCCGGCCAGGATCAGCACCAGGCCATGTCCGCCGGCGTCGACCACGCCCGACTCGCGCAGCACCTCGAGCTGCTCCGGGGTACGGGCGACGGCGCGCTCGCCGTCCTCGATTGCCCGCTCGAGCACCGCGGCGAGAATCTGGTCCTGCTCCTCTTCGGAGACGTCGCGGCCGAGCCGCGACTTGTCGGCCTCGAGGTGGGCGAGCTGGCGGGCCAGCGAGTGGGCCATCTCGCGGAAGACGGTCAGCATCGTCCCCTCGGCCGGCTCGCGGACCGAGTCATAGGCGGCGTCGGCGGCGCTGGCAAAGGCGGCGGCAACCAGCACCGGGTCGACCAGCTCGCCGGGCCGGCTGGCCAGCTCCTCGGCGGCACCGCGGACGATCTGCGAGAGGATCACACCCGAGTTGCCGCGGGCGCCCATCAGCGCCGCCCGAGCCAGGGTCTGGACCAGCTCGGTGCGACCGATCTCGTCGAGTTCGGCGCCGTCGAGCCGGTCGAGCTCCTCCATCACCGCACGCAGGGTCATCGCCATGTTGTCGCCGGTGTCGCCGTCGGCGACCGGGAAGACGTTGAGGTCGTTGACCTCCTGACGGCGCTCCTCGAGTGAGGCGTAAGCAGAGCTAATGACCCGCCGGAAGCGGGCGATCGATGGATCAGGCATTCGTCGGGAATCTATCCAGCGGCCGCGACGACTATCCGCATTTATCGGTACCTTCACGGATTCCACCTACGGGTGGAGAAGGATTTCCCCCCGCAGGCCGATGAACCGGCCCGCCGATCCACGTAGTTTCGTCGACTCCCCCGGCCCGGGCGCTGACGCCCGGGCATGAGCGACCACCCAGTCACCCCGCCCGAAAAGAAGGAGCAGCATGCGACGTTTCGCCACCTGGATCACCGGCCATCGCAAGACGGTCATCTTCGGCTGGATCGGTGCTCTGATCGTGATCGGGATGCTCGCGGGCTCGGTCGGGGCCGACTACGAGGAAGAATTCAAACTGCCGAAGTCCGACTCGCAGGAAGCCTTCGAGCTGCTTGAAAACAAGTTCCCAGCGCAGTCGGGCGACACCGCGCAGATCGTCTTCAAGGCCGACCAGGGCGTCGAAACGCCCGCGGTGAAACAGAAGATGGAAGGGGCCTTCAAGGAAATCGAAGGGTTCCCCCACGTCAGCGAAGTCGCCAGCCCTTACAAGAAAGGCGGCGCCGCGGCGGTCTCAGACGACGGCAAGATCGCCTATGCGACGGTCCAGTTCGACGTCCCCAACAACAAGTTGAACAAAGACAAGACCCGCGAAATCATCGCCATCGCCGAGGGCGTCGACGGCGACGGGGTGCAGGTCGAGCTCGGCGGTTCGCCGATCCAGGAAGCCGAAGCTGAAGAAGGCGACTCCTCGTTCGCGATCGGGCTGCTGGCGGCGGTTGTCGTCCTCCTGATCACCTTCGGCTCAGTGGTGGCGATGGGGCTGCCGATCATCACCGCGCTGTTCGCGCTCGGGGTCGGGCTAAGCCTCGTCGGCCTCGGCACCCACGTCTTCAGCACCGCCAACTTCGCGACGATCCTGGCGGCGATGATCGGGCTCGGAGTCGGGATCGATTACGCGCTGTTCATCCTCACCCGGTTCCGCAACGGTCTCGACGAAGGGATGGAGCCGCGCGACGCGGCGATCAAATCGATCGACACCGCCGGCCGTGCCGTGTTGTTCGCAGGGATCACGGTGATCATCTCGCTGCTGGGGATGTTCCTGCTCGGCCTCACCTTCCTCTACGGGGTCGCGATGGCCGCCGCGGTGGCCGTGTTCTTCACGATGATCGCCGCGCTAACGCTGCTGCCAGCGCTGTTGACGGTCGTCGGCCGGCGAGTCGACCGACTGCGGTTGCCTGGCTTCCGCAAACGGTCGACCAGCATCGACGAAAACAGCCGCTGGTTCCGCTGGAGCCGCGAGATCCAGCGCCGGCCGGTGCTCGCGGCGCTCCTCTCCGGAGGCTTCCTGCTGATCCTCTGCATCCCGACGCTCTCGCTGCGGCTCGGCACCAACGACGCCGGCACCGAAGCGCCGGAGAAGACGACCCGGCAGGCCTACGACCTGCTGGCCGAAGGCTTCGGCCCCGGCTTCAACGGCCCCTTCGTGATGGTCGCGTCGCTGCCCGAAAAAGGCAATGACGAAGGTCTGACGGAGCTGAAGCAGCAGCTCGAAGGCGAAGAAGGCGTCGCGGCGACGACCTCGATCGAGCTCAACGAGGCCGAAAACACCGGCGTCTTCCAGGTCTACCCGACCACCTCGCCGCAGAGCGTCGAAACCACCGACCTGCTCGACCGGATCCGCGACGAAGTGATCCCGCCGATCGAGACGAAAACCGGAGCCCAGCTCCACGTCGGCGGCATCAACGCGATCTTCGAGGACTTCGGCGAGGCGATCGCGGAAAAGCTGCCGCTCTTCATCGGCGTCGTGGTTCTGCTCTCAGCACTGTTATTGATGATGGTCTTCCGCTCGATCTGGGTGCCGCTGAAGGCGGTGGTGATGAACCTGCTCTCGATCGGCGCCGCTTTCGGCTTGATCGTCGCCGTCTTCCAGTGGGGTTGGGGCGCGAGCCTGATCGGCGTCGACAACACCGGGCCGATCATCTCGTTCTTCCCGATATTCCTCTTCGCGATCGTCTTCGGGCTCTCGATGGACTACGAGGTGTTCCTGATGTCGCGGATCCACGAGGAGTGGGAGCACACCCACGACGCGACCAACTCGGTGACCCGCGGCCTGGCCCTGACCGGGCGGGTGATCACCGCGGCAGCGGCGATCATGATCACCGTCTTCGCCTCGTTCATGCTCGGCGACGAACGGATCATCAAACTGTTCGGCCTCGGCCTGGCGAGCGCGGTGCTAATCGACGCGGTGATCATCCGCTCGATCCTGGTACCGGCGATCATGCAGTTGCTGGGACGGCGGGCTTGGTGGTTCCCGGAGTGGCTGGGACGAGTGGTGCCGAGGTTGAGTGTGGAGCCGCCGGAGGAGCGGAAGGCGGTTCCTGAGGAGGGGTAGTGCGGAAGGTTCCCGGGGAGGGACGTCGGTACTCCTCCCCGGGAATTTGTCGCTCGCCCTTCGGGCTTGCTCCGGATGATGCTGATCCCCTATGGGGATCAGGGATCAGATTGCATTTCGCCGCCTTCGGCGACATTCCCGGGGAGGAGTACCGACGTCCCTACGACCGCGCGCCGGAAGTACGGACCACCCCACCCCCTTTTTTGAAGCTTGTTAGGAACGGGAGCGCTTTCTCTCTCGATGAGCCTCTTGAGAGAGGGAGCGCCCCCGTCCCTTGTCAGCTCTAAAAAATTCGGGGCCGAGCTGTGCGTCCGACGGAGCGTTGTGGGGGGCGATCGGGTGCCCCTCCTGAAAACACTCAAGCGGAGCCGAAGGCGGAGCGTTTTCAGGAGGGGCACCCGATCGCCCCTACCGCACCGCCCCTCGCCCCTAGTACGTCTCAGGCAGCCTTAGTGACCTTGTTGCTCTTCAAGCAACGCGTACAAACGTAAGTCCGCACCGGCCTGCCATCCTCGACGATCCGCACCTTCTGCAGATTCGGCTCAAACCGTCGCTTGGTCGCGACCATCGAGTGGCTCCGGGACTGGCCGAAACCAGGGCGCTTGCCGCAGCTGTGACAGATCTTTGCCATGAGGACGGTGGATGGTACCGATCTCAGCTCAGCGAGCGCTGCAGGAGCGCCATCCGGGCGACGGTGAGGGCGGCGTTGCGGCCCTGGTCGCGCTTGCCGCCGCCGGCCCGTGCCAGCGCCTGCTCCATCGTGTCGCAGGTGATCACCCCGAAGGCGCAGGGGACGCCGGTCGCCAGCTGAACGTCTTGGATGCCACGTGCCGACTCGGCGCAGACAAAGTCGAAGTGCTCGGTCTCGCCGCGAATCACGACGCCGAGGCAGGCGATCCCGGCAAAGGTGCCGGTTTCGGCGTGCAGGCGGGCGGCGAAGGGCAGCTCGTAGGCGCCGGGAACCGAGGCGTGGTCGACCTGGGCGACCGGCACGCCGCAGTGGCGGAACCCTTCGTCGGCGCCGTCGAGCAGGCGCAGGGCCAGATCCTCGTAGTAGCGGCCGACGACGACCGCGAAGCGCAGCTCGGCGAGCGCCGCGCGCTCCTCCTCGCTGAAGATCTCGAGGAAGGAGCCGTCCTCGCGCGCCAGCCCAGGCTCAGCCACCGCGGCCGCCCCAAGCTTTGCGCGCCGCCGTGGCGTCGCGTTCCTCCTCTTCGTGGATCATCTCTTCGTCGAGGTCGAGACCCTGGTGGTGCAGGGTGTGGCCCATCTTGTCGCGCTTGGCGCGCAGGTAGGCCTCGTTGTGGGGGTTGGGAGCCGACTCGATCGGCACCTGCTCTGAGACCGAGAGCCCGTAGCCCTCGAGGCCGACGATCTTTTTCGGGTTGTTGGTGATGATCCGGATGCTCGAGAGGCCGAGGTCGGTGAGGATCTGGGCGCCGATGCCGTAGTCGCGCAGGTCGGCCGGCAGGCCCAGTTTGAGGTTCGCCTCGACCGTGTCGTGGCCCTCCTCCTGCAGCTTGTAGGCACGCAGCTTGTTCAGCAGGCCGATCCCCCGCCCCTCCTGCGAGAGGTAGAGGAGGACGCCGCGGCCCTCGCGCTCGATCATCCCCAGCGAGGCCTCGAGCTGTTCGCCGCAGTCGCAGCGCATGCTGTGGAAGACGTCGCCGGTGAGGCACTCGCTGTGGACGCGGACCAAGACGTCCTCGACCCCGTCGACCTCGCCCTTGACCATCGCCACGTGGTGTTTGTCGTCGACCAGCGAGCGGTAGCCGACCGCGCTGAAGTCGCCGAAGGCAGTCGGCAGGCCGGTGGCGACCACCCGTTCGACCAACTTCTCGGTGCGGCGCCGGTAGGCGATCAGGTCGGCGACCGTGACCATCTTCAGGCCGTGCTTTTCGCAGTAGGGGATCAGGTCGGGGACGCGAGCCATTGAGCCGTCGTCGTTCATCACCTCGCAGATCACCCCAGCCGGGATCAGCCCGGCGAGGCGGGCGAGGTCGACCGAGGCCTCGGTGTGGCCGGTGCGCTCGAGGACGCCACCGTCTTTGGCACGCAGCGGGAACATGTGGCCGGGGACGACGATGTCGCGCGGTCCCGAGCCGGGGTCGATCGCGACCTGGATCGTGTGGGCGCGATCGTGGGCCGAGATCCCGGTGCTGACCCCCCCGGCGGCCTCGATCGTGACCGTGAAGGCGGTCTGCAGCGGCGCCTCGTTTTTGGCCGTCATCAAGTTGAGGCCGAGGCGTTCGCAGCGCTCGGCGGTGAGCGCCAGGCAGATCAGCCCACGCGCCTCCTTGGCCATGAAGTTGACCGCCTCGGGGGTCGCGAACTGGGCGGCCATCACCAGGTCGCCCTCGTTCTCGCGGTCAGCGCCGTCGCAGACGACGACCATCCGGCCGCGGCGGATCTCCTCGATCGCTTCCTCGATCGTCGAGAAGGGGCTGTCGCCGCCGGTGGCGTCGATCGGGGCAGTCTGGGTGGTCTGGCTGGTATCGCTCATGAAGGCTCCTTAGTGATTATCCGGCAACCCGCGCGTGCGGCTGGCGAGTGCCGGACCGAGCGGGGGTAGGACGCAGGAAGACGCCCCGCGAAGTGTGTCCGGCGCCGCCAGGCGTGCGTGGGGGTTGCCGGATAATCACTCTGAGACAAATGGTGACAGGAGGCGCTCGACGTACTTGGCGACGAGGTCGACCTCGACGTTCAGCTCGTCGCCGGGGGAGGCGGCGCCGAGGGTGGTGCGCTCGAGGGTCTCGGGGATCAGCGAGACCTCGAGCCATTCGTCGCCCAGGGCGGCGATGGTGAGGCTGACGCCGGCCAGCGCGACCGAGCCCTTGTCGATCACGTAGCGGGCGATCTCGGCCGGAACGGAGATGCGAAGCCGGCGGGCGAAGCCGTCCTCGGCGGCCGAGAGGACCGTGGCGACGCCGTCGACGTGGCCCTGGACGATGTGACCGCCGAGCCGCTCGCCGGCCTTCATCGCCAGCTCGAGGTTGACCCGGACGCCGGGCTCGAGCTGGCGCAGCGCGGTGACGGCGAGAGTCTGGTTCATCGCCTCGGTCTCGAAACCGCGCTCGTCGGCGGCGACCGCGGTGAGGCAGGCGCCGTCGACCGCGATCGAGTCACCGAGGCCGATTTCGGGACCGAGGGTCGTGGCGATGCGCAGGCGCGCGCCCTCGGCGCCGCTCTCGAGCGACTCGACGGTGCCGATGTCCTCGACCAGCCCGGTGAACATCACCACTCCTTGAAGCGTGCGGTCAGCAGCGTGTCGGCGCCTACGGTTTGGGTGGTCGTGGCAAGCGCCTCGAAGCGCGGCGGCATGGCCGCGCGTTCGTCGTTTGGATGCGTATTTCGTTCAAACGACGAACGGCTGACGGGATCCGGGTCGGGGGGGCCGAGGAGCACTGGTGCGATGAAGGTACGTGACTCGTCGATCTGGCCGGCGGCGGCGAAGGCGCCGGCGAGCGTCTTGCCGCCCTCGAGGAAGAGGCTCGTCACCTCGCGGCGGCCCAGCATCGCCAGGGCGGTGCCGATCTGCTCGCCGGGGTCGAAGCTGTCGCCGAGGTAGACCTCCACCCCTGCCTCGCGCAGCGCAGCGATGCGTGCGGGCGGCGCCTCGGGCCCGGCGATCACCGTCACCGGCGACTCGTCGAGCGTCCTCACCAGCTGCGAATCGAGCGGCAGGCGGGCTGTCGAGTCGAAGACGACGCGGTGCGGTTGGCGCGCGCCCGGCGCCCGCGCGGTCAGCAGCGGATCGTCGGCGAGCACCGTGCCAATCCCGGCGGCGATCGCGTCGTGCTCGCCCCGCCAGCGCTGGACCAGCTCGCGGCTGCGCTCGCCGGAGATCCAGGGAGAGTCGCCGGCAGCGGTCGTCGTCTGGCCGTCGAGCGAGATCGCCAGCTTGAGGACGACGTGCGGCAGCCGAGTGCGGGCGTGCTTGCGGAAGGGCTGGTTGAGGAGGCGCGCCGCGGCAGCCTCGGCCCCGACCGCGCTCTCGACCTCGACGCCGCCGTCGCGGAGGATTCCCGGCCCGCGGCCGGCCGCCTTCTCGCTGGGGTCGTCGGAGGCGATCACGACGCGGCCGATCCCCGCCTCGAGGAGCGCCTCGACGCAGGGCGGCTGGCGGCCCTGGTGGGCGCAGGGCTCGAGCGTCACGTACACCGTCGCCCCGCGCGGGTCCTCGCCGCGGGTGCGGCAGTCCTCGAGCGCCGCCCGCTCGGCGTGCAAGCCGCCAAGCTCGGCGTGGAAGCCCTCCCCGATAACCTTCCCGTCGCGGACTACGACCGCGCCGACGAGCGGGTTGGGGCTAACCCGCCCCCGGCCTTCCTCGGCCAGCTGCAGCGCCCGCCGCAGGTGGTCTCGGTCAGTTTCAGTCAGGGATTGGCTCATGGCTTGGGGGCTGGGCTCATGGCACTGATTGACTCGTCAGTCAATGATTCTACTCGCACGGTTCCGCCCGCCCGCGGGGTATCCCGGTTCGGCGCCGAAATAACCTCCAGCGAACGCTGTCGCATGGAGATGCGACAGCAGTTCGTCCCTCACCACATGAAGCTCATAATCCAAATCCCCTGCCTCAATGAGGAGGCCACCCTCCCGGCGACCATCGCCGATCTCCCGCGCGAGGTCCCCGGCTTCGACGCAGTCGAACTGCTGGTCGTCGACGACGGCTCGACCGACCGCACCGTCGAGGTGGCGCGCGAATGCGGCGTCGACCACATCGTCCGGCTGACCAACAACAAGGGCCTCGCCGCCGCCTTCCAGGCCGGCCTCGACGCCTGCCTCAAGCTCGGCGCCGACGTCGTCGTCAACACCGACGCCGACAACCAGTACCAAGGCGCCGACGTGGTCAAGCTGGTCGAGCCGATCGTCGCCGGTTCCGCCGACATGGTCGTCGGCGATCGGCAGGTGGCGGGGATCGACCACTTCTCCGGCAACAAGAAGCGGCTGCAGCGGCTCGGCAGCTGGGTGGTACGGCGGCTCTCCGGCACCGGGGTCACCGACGCCGCCTCGGGCTTCCGCGCCTACAACCGCGAGGCCGCCCTGCAGCTCCTGGTCGTCGACAACTACACCTACACGCTGGAGAGCCTGATCCAGGCCGGCAAGATGCTGATCGCGGTCGACGAGGTGCCGGTCGCGACCAACCCGAAGACGCGCGAGTCGCGGCTGTTCGGCTCCTCGGGCGCCTACGTGCGCCGCAATGCGCCGGCGATCCTCCGCATCTACGCGCGCTACGAGCCGCTGCGGGTCTTCGTCTCGGCGGCAGCGGTCGTCTTCGTGTTGGCGATCTGCGCTTGGCTGCCGTTCCTGATCGACTGGATCTTCAACGGCAACTCCGACGGCCACATCCAGTCGCTGATCCTCGGCGCCGTGCTCTTCATCGCCGCTGTCCAGCTCTTCGCGCTGGGCGTGATCGGCGACCTCCTGGCCGGGCAGCGGGTGATGACCCAGCGTGTCTTCGAGCGGGTGCGGCGGATCGAGCTGGCCGAGGACGTCGAGCCCTCCCACTACGAGCCCGGCAAAGCGAAGACGGATGCCTGAGCGCAGCAGCGGCAGCGACAACGGAACCACGCCCACCAGCACCACCGACTACGGCAAAACCGCCAGCTTCCTCGCGGTCGGCGTCGGCCTCACCGGGGTCATCACTTACGCCTACTTCCTGATCGCCTCGCACACCCTCTCGAAGCCCGATTACGGGCAGATCACGGTGCTCTGGTCGGCGGTCTTCATCACGATCTCGACCCTCTACCGGCCAATCGAACAGCTGCTCAGCCGCCACATCTCGGAGCGGATGACCCGCGGCGAACCGATCAACCAGCCGATGCGGGTCGCCTCGACGATCCAGTTCGGCCTCTCGCTGCTATTCGCGGTGCTGGCGCTGGCCCTGCGCGGGCCGATCCAGGACGGCCTGCTGGAGGGCAACGAAGCGCTCTACTGGGTCTTCTTCTCCTCGGTCCTCTTCTACGCGGCGAGCTACTTCGCCCGCGGTTTCCTGGCCGGCGCGCAGCGGTTCGGCCTCTTCGTCGCGATGATCCTCTCCGAATCGTGCTTCCGCACCGTGTTCGCGCTGCTGGTCGCGGTCAACGTGCTGAGCGGCCAGTCGGCAGTGGCGATCGGGATCACCGCGGCGCCGGCCCTGTCGCTGCTGGTGGTGCCGGCGGCGTTCGCCCGCCGCGCGCAAAAAGCGAGACAGGGTTCGCCCGACATGCCCGGACGCGAAGCCGAGGACATGTCGGAGGAAAAGTTCTCCTCCGGCGACGATCGCAATCTGACTCCTTCGGCGCCGGAGGAGAACTTTTCCTTTAGGTCGGGTGGCGGATTCGCCGCAGCGGTCCTCCTGATCATGTTCAGCGAACAGGCCTTCCTCAACGCCGGGCCGATCATCATCCGCGGCCTCGAGGGCGCCGCCGAGGCCGGCTTCATCTTCAACGTGCTGATGCTGGCGCGGGCGCCGCTGCAGCTCTTCCAGTCGGTCTCGACCTCGATCCTCCCCCACCTCACCTCGCTGCACGCCAGCAAAGCCGAGACCGCCGAGCGCGAATTCCACAAAACGGTGCGGATGGTGCTGCTCGGAATCAGCGCCTTCACCGCCTTCGTCGCGCTCGTCGTCCTCATCGCCGGGCCGAAGTGCATGCAGATCGCCTTCGGTGACAACTTCACCTACGACCGCCCCGGGCTCCTGCTGGTGACCGCTGGGATGGGCCTCTACCTGGCCTCGGTCACGATCAACCAGGCGACGATCGCCCAGGGCCAGGTGCGGCGCTCGGCGGTCCGCTGGATCGCCTGCTCGGCAGGGTTCATCGCCTGGTGCTTGCTGCCGATCGTCGCCGACGCCCACCGCCGGGTCGAGGTCGGCTTCCTGCTCGCCGCCGGCGTCCTCTTCGTGCTCCTCTACTTCGTCTACCGCCGACCCAAGGAACGGCCCGGGGACGAGGTCGAGCCGGGCTCGCCGGAGGAGCTCGAGGCGCGGCTGGCGGCGCTCGACGAGCAGGTCTGACCCGCCACCTGGCGGGCCACCGCCAGGTGGCATTTATAGGGTCCCTTGATGGGCCACCACGACGCCGAGCTGATCCTGATCGCTGGCGTCCTGTTGGCCGCGGGCATCGCCGGGGCCCTGCTGGCCGAGCGGGTCCGCATCCCGGGGCTGCTGCTCTTCCTCGGGCTCGGGATGCTGGCCGGCTCCGAAGGGGTCGGCGGGATCGATTTCGACAACGCCGAGCTGGCGCGGACGCTGGGAACGATCGCCCTGGTGCTGATCCTCTTCGAGGGCGGTGTCACCTCGGGCTGGCCGGAGATCCGGCCGGTGCTCGGCACCGCCGCCTCGCTGGCGACGGTGGGCACCCTGGCAACGGCGCTAATCGCGGGCTTCGCCGCCAAGCTGATCTTCGGCTTCACCCTGCTCGAGGGGCTGATCGTCGGCGCCGCAATCGCCGCCACCGACTCGGCGGCGATCTTCGCGGTGCTGCGCAACTCGACCCTGAAGAAGCGGCTGGCGCGCTCGCTCGAGGGCGAGTCGGGGATGAACGACCCGGTCGCGCTGCTGCTGGTGATCGGCTTCATCGAATGGATTCAGAAGCCCGATTACGGGGCCGCCGACATGGCCGGACTGCTGGCGCTCAAACTGGCGGTCGGGATCGTCGTCGGGCTGGCGCTGGGGAAGGTCGCGAGCTGGGTGCTGTCGCGGATCGAGCTGCCCTCGGACGGGCTCTATCCGGTGGCGACGATCGCCCTCGCCGGGCTCGCCTATGGCGTCTCGGAGCTGATCGGGGGCTCGGGCCTGCTGGCCGTCTACCTGACCGCGCTGGCCGTCGGCAGCGCCAACCTGCCCGCCCGGCGGATCGTCGTCACCTTCCACGAGGGGGTCGGCTGGATCGCCCAGATCGCCCTCTTCATCCTGCTCGGGCTTCTGGTCTTTCCCGCCACCCTCGACGACGTCGCGCTGAAGGCGCTGGCGCTCTCGGCGGTGCTGATCTTCCTCGCCCGGCCGGTAGCGACCTTCCTGGCGACCGCGGTCACGTCCTTCGACGTCCGCGAGAAGCTGATGCTCGGCTGGGCCGGACTGCGCGGTGCGACGCCGATCTGGCTCGCCACCTTCCCGGTCGTCGCCGGGGTCCGCAGCGGCGAGGAAGAGTTCGCGATCGTCTTCTTCGTCGTCGTCACCTCGACCCTGATTCAGGGGGCGAGTTTCGAGCCGCTGGCGAAACGGCTGGGGCTGACCACTGACGAGCCGGCGCTGCCGCAGCGGCTGCTCGAGTCGGGTCGGATCCAGCAGATGGGCGGCGACGTGATCGCTTTCCGGCTGCCCGAAGGCGCCGCCGCGGCCGGCCACCCGGTGCGCGATCTCGAGCTGCCGCGCGAGGCGCTGGTCAACGTGATCGTTCGCGACGGCCACGCGATCCCGCCGCGCGGCTCGACCGTCCTACAAGAGGGGGACGAGCTCCACGTCCTGGTCCGGGGCGAGCTGCGCAACGAGGTCGAGGAACAAACTAAGACCTGGGTCAAGGGCCCGATCGGCAAACCACCGCCGCCACCCCTCCCCCGCCGCGCCGCCTCGCAGGTCTTCTCGGTGCGCCCGAGGCGGGACGAGGAGAACGTCGACCGGCCCGAGGTGATCGACGGCGTCGCGGTGGTCGCTGTGCTGCGCAGCCGTCGCGACACGGTCGGGGTGATGGCGGCGCTGGCGGACGGCCGGTACGCGGTTACGGGCGAAGACGTAGTCGCCGTCGGCGGCCGGCGGTCCTTGGCGGATTGGTGCGAGGAGCGAGCGGAGCGCGAGGGGATTGCCGGTCAGGAGCACGCCTGGCTCCAGGAGGTCACGGGGGCACTGATCGCGCGCGGGCGGAGGCGCTAGCTCACGCGGCGCCGGCGGCATCGGCGATCGCCTGGTACGCCGCTGGCGGGTCGGGGGCGCCGAAGATGGCGGAGCCGGCGACGAAGAGGTGGGCGCCGGCGGCTGAGATTGGGCCGGCGGTCTCGGCGTCGATCCCGCCGTCGACCTCGATCCTCGCCGGGCCGACCAAGGGCATTAGCCGCTCAACCTTTTCTGGCGAGTCGGGGATGAAAGCCTGACCACCCCAGCCAGGGTTGACGGTCATGTTGAGGACGATGTCGGCGTCGCCGCGCAGCTCGGAGACCGCCTCGACCGGGGTGCCGGGGTTGATCGCGATTCCGGCCAGGCAGCCGAGCTCGCGGATCGCGTGCAGGGTGCGGTTGGCGTGCGGGGTCGCCTCGGCGTGGAAGGTGATCGAGTCGGCACCGGCCTTGGCAAACGCCTCGATCTGGCGCTCCGGCGCCTCGATCATCAGGTGCACGTCGATTGCGCCGCCGGCGGCGTGGACGCGATCGGCGATCGAGCTGAGGACCAGCGGCCCGACCGTGATCGGCGGCACGAAATGGCCGTCCATCACGTCGTAGTGGATCACCCGCGCGCCGGCCGCCATCACCTCGTCGACCTCGGCTCCGAGCCGCGAGAAGTCGGCGGAGAGCACCGACGGCGCCACCCGCTTGGAGGCGATCAACTCCTGCATCCGCTCGCTCATGGCCGCACCCTAGCGAGCCGATCTGGGCGGGGCTGGCAAGGACGACCGAGGGAGTGTGCTCTGCATATGACCGAGGGAGGACACCGCCAGGCGCGTCCAGATCGGCTCAGGCCGGTTGCAGCATCGAGGCGCCGCAGCTTTGGCACTGCATGTCCTCGGTGTTGCTCATCCGCAGGATGGTCTGGTGTTCGCCGCAGTTCGGGCACTGCGAGACGAGTTCAAAGCGACTCAGGCAGTTGACGCAGCGCAGCCGCCCCGGCAGCTGGGTCGGGCGCAGCCAGGGCTCGCCGCAGTTCGGGCAGGGGGCGCGTTTGAGCGGGCTGCGGCTCGATTCGGTCGAGTCGGCCATCGCCTAATCATGCCGATCTGCTCCGGACGACCGCGCTTCGGGGTCCGGTGGATCAGCCGGGGCGCCGGAAGCGGGCGATGAAGAAGCCGGTGCTGTGATCGCGGTCCGCGCGGATCTGCAGGGCGCGCGCCTCGACCGGGGAGGCCAGGCCCGGCGCCAGAGCGCCGAGGTCGTCGAGCTCGAGCTCCGGGATCTCGCCCGAGCCCGCCTCGAGCAGCAGCGCTGCGACCCGCTCCTCATTCTCGCGGCGCGAGATCGTGCAGGTCGAGTAGACGAGGGTGCCGCCGGGAGCGAGCAGCGCCGCGGCGTTGCGGAGCGCCGCCGCCTGCACCTCGACCAGCCGCTCGATCGTCCGCGGCGATTTGCGCCAGCGCGCGTCGGGGCGCGAGGCAAGGGTCCCGAGGTCCGAGCAGGGGGCGTCGAGCAGGACGCGGTCGAAGCCAGGCGCCATCCCCGGCTTGGTCGCGTCGGCCTCGATCACGGTGACGCTGTGGAGGCCGAGGCGGCGCGCCTGCCCGGCGACTTCCTCGGCTCGCGCCGAGTCGAGCTCGACCGAGATCACCTCGCCGCGATCCTCCATTCGGGCGGCGATCTGCCCGGTCTTGGTGCCGGGGCCGGCGCAGAGGTCGAGGACATGCTCGCCGGGCTGGGGATCCAGGACCTCGACCACGGCGGCGGAGGCACGGCTCTGAGGCGTCAACTCGCCGGCCGTGACCAGTGCCGGGACGGCCTCGCCGAGACGACCGGAGACGACGATCTGCTCGGGCGAAGCGAGCGGCCAGGGGCCGGCGGCGGCGCGGGCCTCGACCCCCGCCTCGGCGAGCTTGGCCAGCGCCGTCTCGCGACTCGCTTCAACGGGCTCGCCGGCGACCCGCGAAACCCGCATCGCGACCTCGGCCGGCTCGTTGGCGGCGGCAAGCAGCGAGCGCGCCGCCTCCGTCCCCACCTCTTCCCACCACATCCGCGCCAGCCAGAGCGGCGCTGAGTGAGCGATGGCGGCGGCCTCGGGAGTCGAGTCGTCCTCCAGCAGCGCCGTCCGCAGTGCCTCGCGCTCGCGCGCCGCTCGGCGCAGGATCGCGTTGACGAAGCCGGAGGCGTGGGCAGAGTCGGTGCCCTTGACCAGCTCGACCGCCTGGTCGACGGCGGCGTGGTCGGGGGTCCCGTCGGCGAACAGCAGCTCGTAGAGGCCGAGGCGCAGGGCCGCCAGGACCGGTGGGTCTAGCAAGCGCGTCGAGCGATCGGCGAGGCGTTCGATCGCGGCGTCGAGGGTGGCGCGGCGCTGGACCGCGCCGTAGGCCAGGCGCTGCGCCTGGGCGCGCTCGCGGCCGGCCACCCCACGCTCCTCAGCGCCGGTGCGGAAGACGCGCTCGGTGAAAGCGCCTTCCTCAAAGGTGGCGCGGATCGTCGCGAAGGCGAGCGCGCGAGCGGACGCGATCACGACTCGGGGCGGGGCGCGTTTCTCTCGCTATCCGAGAGAAAGGCGCCCCACTGCGGTTGCGGGGGTGCATGCCCGCGTAGGTACTCCGCAGCGGGCATCGGACGGCCGCCGGGCGCCTGCACTTCGAACAGCCGGAGCGAGCCGCCGTCGCAGCCGACCAGCAGCGCTCCGTCCTCGACCTCGACGTCTCCCGGCGCCAGGTCGATGTCGACGGCGTGGGCGCGCTTAACTCCAAGCCGGTCGCCCGCAACGGTCTCGAGGTAGACGCCGACGTGCGGGGCGAGGGCGCGGACCGCCCGCTCGAGCTCGATCGCCGGCCGGCCCGGGTCGAGGCGGCGCTCAGCCGGGTCGATCTTCTCGGCGTAGGTGACGCCGTCCTCGGGCTGCTCCTCGAAGCTCAGCTCGCCGCCTGCGGCGAGGTCGAACGCCCGGACCAGCAACTCGCCGCCGAGCTCGGCTAGCCGCGCCGAGAGCCCTGCGAAGTCCTCCTCGGCGCCGATCTCCAGCTCCTCGCGCAACGCCACCGGCCCCGAGTCGAGTCCCTCGGTGAGGCGCATCACGCAGACCCCGGTGCGCTCGTCGCCGGCCAGGATCGCCCGCTCGATCGGCGCCGCGCCGCGCCAGCGCGGCAACAGCGACGGGTGGACGTTCAGCATCTCGTAGGCGGAGAGGAGCGGCTCGCGGATCAGCTGGCCGAAGGCGCAGACGGCGACGGCCTCGGGCGCTGCCGCGGCGATCCGCTCACGCGCCGCCTCGTCGTTGACGCTCTCGGCCTGGAGCAAGTCAAGCCCGAGCTCGGCCGCGGCGGCCGCGGCGGGTGGCGGCGCCACCTTGCGTCCCCGCCCCTGGCGGCGGTCGGGCGGGGTGACGACGAGGGCCGGGCGATGCGCCGAGTCGGCGAGGCGCCGCAGGACGGTTGCCGCGAAGTCTGAGGTCCCGAGATAGGCGGTGCGCACGCGCGCGGCCCGCTCAGGCGTCGGTGCGGGGCTCGCGCAGCTCGCCCTCGTCGCCGGGCTCGGGCTCCTCGGGCGAGTAGCTGCCGCCGGAGCGCAGCGCCCGCAGGGCACCCTTGCGCTGGGCGCGGGTGGTGCGGTCGAGGATCAGGACGCCGTCGAGGTGGTCGATCTCGTGTTGGAGGACGCGCGCCTCGAGTCCGGCCGCCTCGATCGCAATCCGCTCGCCCTCGACGTCGCGGCCACTGACCCGAACGAAGAGCGGTCGCTCGACGTCCATCGTCACTCGCGGCAAGCTCAGGCAGCCCTCCTCGGCCAGCGCCAGCTCCTCGGAGGTCCACTCGATCTCGGGGTTGACGAGCGCGGTCGGCTCGCTATCGGCGCCGGCCTGGAAGACGAGTAGCCGCCGCAGCATCCCGACCTGGGTGGCGGCGAGGCCGACGCCGAGGCCGTCGCGCATGATCTGGATCATCCGCTCGACCTCCGAGCGCAGCTCGGGCCCAAACGTGGAGACCGGCGATGCCTTGCTCTTCAGCACCGGGTCGCCCCACTTGACGACGTGGGCGAGCGCCGCTTCGCGCCGCTCGATCAGCTGCGCTTCAAGCTCGCGGTCGCGTTCCTCGTCGCGGTCGGTGGCGCCGGTCAGGGGTTCTTCGCTCATCGCTTCGATTGTATGCGGCGGCGGCGGGGCTACTGGGGGTCGACATCGACGCCAATCGCAACCGCGCGCAGGCTGCGGTCGGCGGCGCGGCGCTCGACCACGCGGCGGACCGCGTCGATCGTCGCCTCTCGCTGGGTCGCCTTGATCATGATCCGGCGGCGGTGGCGGTTGCGGACGCGGAACATCGGGGCCGGACCGAGCAGCTCGGCGTCGCGCGACAGCGTCTCGCGCAGCTCGCGGGCGATGAGCGCCGCCGCTTCCTCGAGCCGCGGCTCCTCCTCGCTGGCGAAGTTGATCCGCACCAGGTGCGAGAACGGTGGGTAGCGGAACTCCTCGCGGCGGTCGAGCTCGCCGGCGAGGAAGCCGGCGGCGTCGTGGCGGGCGGCGTGCTCGATGCTCGCCGCCTGCGGCGCCAGCGTCTGCACGATCACCTCCCCCCCGGCCTCGCCGCGGCCGGAGCGGCCGGCGAGCTGGGCAACCATCGCGAAGGTCCGCTCCTCGGCGCGGAAATCGGGGAAGCGCAGAGTGGCGTCGGCGTCGAGGATCGTGCTGAGGGTGACCTCGGGGAAGTCGTGGCCCTTGGCGACCATCTGGGTGCCGACCAGGACGGCGCTCGGCGCCTCGCCGAACTCGGCCAGGATGCGGGCGTGGGCGCCGCGCGCCGCGGCGGTGTCGGAGTCGAGACGGAAGACCGGCATCGGCGCCAGCTGCTCGCGCAGCAGCGCCTCGACCCGCTCGGTGCCGGCGCCGGCCTGGCTGAGGGTGGTCGAGCCGCACTCCGGGCAGGCTTCGGGGACGCGCTCGACGTGGGCGCAGTGGTGGCAGACGAGGCGGCGGCTCTCGCGGTGGACGATCAGCGAGACGTCGCAGTTCGGGCAACCCCAGTGGTGGCCGCAGGAACGGCAGATGAGCCAGGGCGCAAAGCCGCGGCGGTTGATCATCACGATCGCCTTGGCGCCGGCGGTGCGGACCGCCTGCAGCGCCTCCCAGGTCTGCGGGTGGAGTGGGCCCGAGCGAGGGTCGGCCTCGCGCATGTCGACCAGGCGGACCGGCGGCAGGCGGCGGCCATCGACCCGGTTCGGCAGCTCCAGCCGCGGCAGCTCGAGCCAGGACTCGGGGCGCGGGGTCGCGGTGCCGGCGACGAGCACCGCGCCGGCCCGCTCGGCGCGGCGGCGAGCGACGGCGCGGGCGTCGTAGGTCGGGTCTCCCTCCTGCTTGTAGGAGGCGTCGTGCTCCTCGTCGATGACGATCAGGCCGAGGTCGCGGACCGGGGCGAAGACGGCCGAGCGGGGGCCGACGCAGACGTTCGCCTCGCCGCGGCGCAGGCGGCTCCACTCGTCGAAGCGCTCGCCGGGCGAGAGGGCCGAGTGGAGGACCGCGAAGCGATCGCCGAGCCGGGCGCGAAAGCGGGCGACTGCCTGCGGGGCGAGACCGATCTCGGGGACGAGGACGATCGCGCCGCGGCCGCGCTCGAGCGCCGCCTCGACGGCGGCGAGGTAGACCTCGGTCTTGCCGGAGCCGGTGACGCCGTGCAGAAGCTGGGCGCGCGGGGCGCCGTCACTGCCGTCGAGGGCGGCGACGATCGCCGCGACCGCCGCCTCCTGCTCGGGGAGGAGGTTTGGGCGCTCAGCCGGGGCGGCGAGGCGCGAGCGCTCGGGGGCGCGGCGCAGGCGAGCGTCACGGGTCGAGATCAGGCCGCGGGCTTCGAGCCGGCGCAGGGTGGCGCGGTCCGAGCCGACCGCGACGGCCAGCTCCCCGCCCGACATCTCACCTGCCCGCAGCGCCTCGAGCACCGCCCGCTGCTTCACCCCGAGCCGCTCGCCGCCGGCCAGCGCCGCCTCGCCGGCGGGCAGGATCTCGGCTCGCAGCTCGAGTTTGGCGCGCACGGTGCGAGCGCCGGCGCCGGTCCCGGTGCCGGGCGGCAGGACCAGTTGCAGGCCGCGCGAGGGGGTCGAGCAGTACTCCCGGGCCACCCAGAGCCCGAGCTCGACCAACTCCGGCGGGGCGCCGGCCTCGAGCGCCTCGAGCGGCTCGGCGAGCCGCTCCGGCGGCAGCTCGGAGCGCTCGGCGACCTCGACCACGACGCCGAGGATGCGCCGCGGGCCAAAGGGCACGCGGACGACGCTGCCGACCTCGAGGTCGTTCATCGCCTCCGGACGCCGGTAGTCGAACGGCCCCCGCAGGGCACGGGCGGTGGTCAGCGGCTCGACCCGGAGAATCGACATGCGTCCGAGGTTATGCGGGGGCGGGGACGACCGGCTGCGCGGGCCTGGCGAGCGGCCGGCACAGGGCTTATGCTGGCCCGCGTGAGCCTCAACCTGAGCGCCGGCGAGCAGGTGATCTTCGAGGGCCACCCCTCCTGGCGCGCGATCCTCGGCTTCTACCTCAAAGGCATCGTCCTGGCGGCGATCCTTGGCGCGATCGCGAAGCTGATCGACCTCTCGAATGGCGTCGTCTTCCTGATCGTCCTCGTCGTCATCGCCCTGACCGTGCTGATCGGCTTCATCAAACGGGTGGCGACGACGTACACGATCACCAACCGCCGCCTCAACATCAAGCGCGGGATCATCTCGCGCGAGATCCAGGAGACGCGGCTGGAGCGGGTCCAGAACGTCAACTACAAGCAGAGCGTCTACCAGCGGCTGATGCAGATCGGCGACGTCGACTTCGATACGGCGGCGACCGACGACTACAACTTCGTTTTCTACGGCGTGGCGAACCCGGCCGACGTGGTGCACGAGGTGGATCGGGCGACCGGGGCCGGTACCGCCGGGTCGCACGGGCTGGGCGAAGCGCAGCCGCCCGGCTAGCACGGGCGCAGGTGTGGCCTGGTCCGCGCCAAGATCGCGCGAACGTAGGTGGGTTCGTGCTTGACCTGGTAGTGGGTGAAGCGGAGGCGGGTGAAGCCGGCGGCGACATGGGCGTTGTCGCGGATCGCATCGCGGCGCTGGGCGGCGGCGGTGCGGTGGTAGCGGAGCCCATCGGTCTCGACGACGAGACCGATGGAGGGCCAGAAGAAGTCGACCTGGTAGTCGTTGACGACGTGTTTGGTGAGTTCGGCGGGGAGGCCGGCGGCGACGGCGATCGGGCGGAAGAGGACTTCGAGCTCGGTGTCGGAGAGGACGAAGGTGTCCTTGTCGAGGAGGATGCGGAGCGGTTTGACGCCCGGTTCGCCGGCGTGCGCGTCGAGCCCAGTGCGGAGCCTCTCCGGATCGATCAGTTCGAGCTTGTCGGCGTCGTTGACGGCCCGCTCGAGCTTGTTGGCCGGCAGTTCGAGGGCGATGTCGATCAGGGTCTGGAGGGGCGTGGTGACCGGGATCCGGTCATGCCGCGTGGTCTGTGGCGGCGGCAGACCGGGTCGTATCCGCGAGTGGATTTCCGGGCGCCGCTTCTCGCGCATGACGCTGACGTCGATCGCATCACCCTCCCGCGCGATCCCCCACAAGGCGCCAGCACTCAGGTGACTCAACGCCGCGTCGTCGCCACAAGCGAGCACTGCCGCCATCCAACGCTGCTTGCGGGTAAGCCCCGGCCTGCCGACGACGTAGACACCCCGCATCACCCGATGCAGCCGCCCCGTGCGCAGCCGGTGTTCGATCCCTTCTTCCGAGAACCCGAGCGCCAGCAACTGCCGCCGAGTCACCACCCCATGCTGCGCCCGAGCCAACTCCCACGCCAAACTGCTCCGCGACTTCGATCTTTCCCGGGCCATAGCCAGGGAAAGATCGGTACCCCGATATTTCCTCCCCCCTGGTCCGCGGGGAGGGGTGGGTTTTAGGCGGTGGTTGGGGTCTCTAGGCCGGCGGCATCGCGGAGGGTGGTGGCGCGGTCGGTGCGCTCCCAGGTGAAGTCGTCGTCCTCGCGGCCGAAGTGACCGTAGGCCGCGGTCTTGTGGAAGATCGGGCGGTGGAGGTCGAGGTACTGGCGGAAGGCGCCAGGACGCATGTCGAACTCGGCCTCGACCAGCTGGGAGATGCGGGAGTCGGGGAGCTTGCCGGTGCCGAAGGTCTCGATCATCAGCGAGACCGGGTGGGCGACACCGATCGCGTAGGCGACCTGGACCTCGCAGCGCTCGGCGAGCCCGGCGGCGACCACGTTCTTGGCGACGTAGCGGGCGGCGTAGGCGGCCGAGCGGTCGACCTTGGATGGGTCCTTGCCGGAGAAGGCCCCGCCGCCGTGGCGGGCCATGCCGCCGTAGGTGTCGACGATGATCTTGCGGCCGGTGAGGCCGGCGTCGCCGACCGGGCCGCCGATGACGAACTTGCCGGTCGGGTTGACGAGGAAGTCCTCGAGCAGTTCCGCCTCGTCGTAGCGTCCCGGCACCTCGGAGGAGAGAACCGGCAGGACGACGCCCTCCCAGAGGTCGGACTTGATCCGCGCCTGCTCGACCCCCTCGTCGTGCTGGGTCGAGATCAGCAGTTTGTCGACCGAGACCGGCCGCCCGTTGGCGTAGCGGACCGTCACCTGAGTCTTGCCGTCGGGACCGAGGTAGGGAAGCGAGCCGTCCTTGCGGACCGCCGCCAGCCGTTCGGCGAAGCGGTGGGCGAGGTGGATCGGCATCGGCATCAGCGCCTCGGTCTCGTCGCTCGCGTAGCCGAACATCATCCCCTGGTCACCGGCCCCGGCGACATCGAACTCGTCGTCGTCGGTCGGGTCGGTCCGCGTCTCGTAGGCGGCGTCGACGCCCTGGGCGATGTCGGGGCTCTGCTTGTCGAGCGAGACGAGGACCGAGATGTGGTCGCAGTCATAGCCGTACTGGCCGCCGCCCGCGTAACCGATCTCGCGGATCGTCTCGCGGACCAGCTCGGGGATGTCGAGGTGGACGTTGGTCGTGATCTCGCCGGAGACGACGGCCATCCCGGTGTTGACCAGCGTCTCGCAGGCGACCCGGCCCTCCGGGTCACCGCTCATGACGGCGTCGAGGACGGCGTCTGAAACCTGGTCGGCGACCTTGTCGGGGTGACCCTCGGTGACGGACTCGGACGTGAAGAGGTGCTCGACCTCGGCAAGTGGTTTGTTCGACATGGCGCGGAACCTTAGCGGCCCGGCGCACGCCGCCGAGTCACGAATGCACGGCCGGGCCGAGCGCCGTTACGAATACGTCCGTCGGCCGCTGCGTGGCACGAAGTCGATCACCAACGGCACGCCCTCGAGCTCGTAGGTCTCGCGCATCCGGTTCTCCAGGTGGTAGGCCCAGTCGCGGCTGATCAGCTTGCGGTCATTGACCTGGATCGCCACCCGCACCGGCCGCTCGCCGATCTGCGCGGCATAGAAGAGTTTCAGCCGTTTGCCGCGTTTGGAGGGCGGCGGCGTCCGCGCGACGACGGCGTGGACGAAGCGGTTCAGCTCCGGGGTCGGGATCCGCTCGGCGGCGCGGTCGGCGAGCGCCAGCGCCTTCGGCAGTAGCGAGCCGACGTTGCGGCCGCGCGTCGCCGAGCTGGTGATGACCGCCGGCCGCAGCCTCGATTTACGCTCGACCCGGGCGCGGGCGTCGTCGATGTCGGTCTCGCCGATGTCCCACTTGTTGAGCACCAGCAGGGTCGCGCAGCCAGCTTTCATCGACAGCTCCGC
This sequence comes from uncultured Actinomycetes bacterium, assembly GCA_963729055.1. Classification (GTDB taxonomy): domain Bacteria; phylum Actinomycetota; class Thermoleophilia; order Solirubrobacterales; family 70-9; genus VAYN01. Next base: position 39,708 of record CAVSMQ010000013.1, read on the forward strand.
CACCCGCAGGTCCTCGGAGGTGACCCCCTCGGAGGCATCGCAGACGACAATCGCGACGTCGGCCCGCTCGACCGCCCGTTCGGAGCGCAGCTGGGCGTAGTAGTCGACGCTGCCGGCGACCTTCGAGCGCCGTCGCAGCCCGGCGGTGTCGACCAGAATCACCCGCCGCCCCTCAACCTCGAGCTCGGTGTCGATCGCGTCGCGGGTGGTGCCGGCGCGGTCGGAGACGATCACCCGGTCGGAGCCAAGGAAAGCGTTGACGAGTGAGGACTTGCCGACGTTGGGGCGGCCGATGACCGCGACCCGCACCGCGTTGTCGTCGTCCTCCTTCGGCTCGACCTCGCCGAGCCCGGCGACGATCGCGTCGAGCAGGTCGCCGGTGCCGAGCCCGTGACTGGCGGAGACAGCGAGTGGCTCACCGAGCCCGAGCGCGTGGAACTCGGCGGGGGCGGCGTAGTCGTTTGGGCGGTCGACTTTGTTGACCGCGACCAGCACCGGGACCTTGCCGCCGCGCAGGGTCCGCGCCAGCTCGGCGTCGCCCGCCCGCAGCCCAGCGCGCCCATCCACCACCATCAGCACCAGGTCGGCCTCAGCGATCGCCAGCCGGGCCTGTGCCTGCACGTCGCGAGCCAACTCGGCCTCGTCCTCGAGGTCGATGCCGCCGGTGTCGACGAGGTCGAAGCTGCGGCCGTTCCATTCGGTCGAGAGCCGCTTGCGATCGCGGGTTACCCCCGGCTCAGCCGCGGTCACCGCCTCGCTGCCGCCAACCAGGCGGTTGATCAGCGTCGACTTGCCGACGTTGGGAAAGCCGACGATGGCGACCGTCGGCGTGCTCACCGGGCTGTTCCTTTTGTCGGGATGGCCGACATAAAGAACAGCGCGGTCATGCGAGGCCTCGGTTGTGGGCAAGGGCGACGATTCGGGCGACGACTTCGTCCCGGCTTAGCGCCGTGGTGTCGAGCTCAACCGCGTCCTCGGCCGCTCGCAGCGCGCCGTGCTCGCGCTCGCGGTCGCGGGCGTCGCGGTCGTGCTGCGCCGCCAGAACCGCCTCGACGTCCTCGCCGCTCTGGCGTGAGCGCCGCCGCGCCCGCTCCTCGTCGGAGGCGGTGAGGAAGACCTTCAGCGGCGCCTCGGGGCTGACCACGGTGCCGATGTCGCGGCCCTCGGCGACGTAGGGGCCGGCCTCGACCAGCGCCCGCTGCCGTGCGACCATCGCCGCCCGCACACCCGGGTGGACCGAGACCCGCGAGGCCGCCGCCGTCACCGCCGGGGTGCGGATCTCGGCGCTGACGTCGCGGCCGCCGAGCAGCACCCGGCCGCCGTCGAAGCCGACCTCGAGCCCGGCAGCGAGCCGCGTCACCGCCTCGCCGTCGTCAGGGTCGGCCCCGGCCTCGAGCGCCGCCAGCGCGACGCACCGGTACATCGCCCCCGAGTCGAGGAAAATGAAGCCGAGCCGCGCCGCGACATCGCGGGCAACGCTGGACTTGCCGGCCCCGGCGGGGCCGTCGATCGCGATCACCATGGCGAGCAGCGTATGGAGGCAGCTTGATTGGCGCCTTTTACCCCTACGTGGGGGACAAAGGCGCCAACGCTCAGGCTCAGCCGCCGAGCAGCGAGCGCAGGTCTGCCTCGAAGCCCGGGTAGCTGACCGCCGCCGCCTCCATCCCCTCGACCTCGACCCCCTCGGCCGAGGCCAGCCCGGCGACGGCACCGAGCATCGCGATCCGGTGGTCGCCGTGGGAGGAGACGGCACCGCCGCGCAGGCCGCCAGTTCCCTCGATCACCATCCCGTCGGCGGTCGACTCGACGTCGGCGCCGAGCGCGGTCAGCGCCGCGGTCACGGTCTCGACCCGGTCGGACTCCTTGCGGCGCAGCTCCTCGGCGTCGCGGATCGTCGTCGTCCCCTCGGCGAAGCAGGCGGCCAGCGCCAGCAGCGGCAGCTCATCGATCGCCAGCGGCACCTCCTCGCCGCCGACCTCGGTGCCCTGGAGCGGCGCTGGGCGGACGACCAGGCGCGCCACCGGCTCGCCGCCGTGCTCGCCTTCGGGATGGGCCTCGACATCGGCCCCCATCCGCTCGAGCACGGTGAGGACGCCGGTCCGGGTCGGGTTGACGCCGACCCGCTCGAGCACCACCTCGCTGCCCGCCACCAGCGCCGCGGCGACGATGAAGAAGGCGGCGGAGGAGAGGTCGGCGGGGACGTCGATCCGCCGTGGCCGCAGGCGCTTGGTCTGGCGCACGATCACCGCCGCCTGCGCCCGCTCGATCGAGGCGCCGGCGGCGGCCAGCATCCGCTCGGTGTGATCGCGGCTGGCATGCTCGGATTTGAGCCGGGTTACGCCCTCGGCAAGTAGCCCGGCAAACAGCAGGCAGCTCTTCACCTGAGCGCTGGCGACCGGCATCTCATAGTCGATCCCGCGCAGCGCCGTGCCGCGCACACTGAGCGGCGGCAGCCGCCCCTCGCGGGCCTCGACCTGGGCGCCCATCTCGGCTAGCGGCTGCGCCACCCGGTCGACCGGACGGCGCCGGATCGAGTCGTCCCCGTCGAGCGTCCACTCGCCCTCCTCCTGCCCGGCCAACCAGCCCGGCAGCAGCCGCAGCAGCGTCCCCGCGTTGCCAACGTCGATCGCCGCCGACCGCGGCCCGCGCAGCCCGACGCCGGTGATCTTCAACTCGCTCCCCAGCTCCGCCCCCGCCTCGACCTGCGCCCCTAGAGCCGCCACTGCGGCCAGAGTCGAGCGAGTGTCGGCAGCGTCGAGATAGCCCTCGATCCGCGTCGTCCCCTCCCCCATCGCCGCGATCAGCGCCGCCCGGTGGGAGATCGACTTGTCGGAGGGCGGTCGGATCGAACCGCGCAGCGGGCCCAAGGGCTCGAACCGGGCGGTGGCCACCGCCACTCAGCCCCCGTCCCCGACCACGGTGACGCTGTGGCCCCGCTCGCGGACCAGCGCCTCGGCGCGGCGCGCCTGCTCCTCGCCGGCGACCCAGAGCGAGACCGAGCCGGACTCCATGTCGACCGCCGGGTGCAACGCCATGTCCTCGATGTTGACGCCGGCTTCGCCCAGCGCCAGCGCCAGGCGGGCGATCGTCCCCGGCTCGTTGGCGACGACAATCCGTAGCTCGCGTAGGGGGCCCGAGTCGAGCTGGCGCTCGAGCAGGCGGCGGCGATCTTCGCCGGCCTCGGTCTGCCAGGCCTGGATCGCCTCGCGGTCGCCCCCGCGCAGCAGCTGCGCCGCCTCGCCCAGCCGCCGCGCCACCGATTCGACCGAGTCGGCGACCGCGTCGGCGTTGGCGGCGTAGATGTCGGCCCAGATCGGCGGGTTGGCGCCGGCGATCCGGGTCGTGTCGCGAAAGCTCGGCCCAACCTCGGGCAGCCGCTCGCCGCCGGTCAGCGCCGTCGCCGCCTCGGCGGCGAGCGCGTTGGCGAGCACGTGCGGCATATGGCTGACGGTCGCCATCACCCGGTCGTGCGACTCGGGATCGATCGCCTGCGGCCGCGCACTCAGCCCCGAGACCGTCCGCTGCAGGCGGTCGTAGAGCATCCCCGAGGAGCGCTCGGTCGGGGTCAGGTACCAGCGGGCGCCGTCGAAGAGGTCGACGCGGGCGTTCTCGACCCCGGCCGTCTCCGCCCCGGCCAGCGGGTGGCCGCCGATGAAGCGCTCGTCCTCGCCAAGCGCGGCGACGATCCCGCGCTTGGTCGAACCGACGTCGGTCACAACCGCCTCCGGCCCGGCGGCAGCGAGCGCCGCTCGTGCCAGCTCCGGCAGCATTCCCACGGGCGCCGCGCAGAAGATCACGTCGGCGCCTGCGCAGGCTTCCTCGACACTGCCGGCGCCGCGGCCAATCGCTCCCTTGCGCCGCGCCTCGGCGACCGTCGCTGCGGCGGGGTCGTAGCCGACCACCTCGACCCCCAGCCGGCGCCGCGTCGCCAGCCCGATCGAGCCACCGATCAAGCCGACGCCGAGGACGGCGACACGCTTCGCTGGGCCGTCCTTCAAGTGATTACTCGGCGACCCCGCGCCGGGCGTCGACCGCGGCGCCGAGGCGCTCGAGCGCCGTCGTCGTGTCGCTCCAGGCGAGGCAGGGGTCGGTGATCGACTGCCCATATGTGAGCTTCTCGCCGGGCACCAGGTCCTGCCGCCCCTCAACCAGGAAGGACTCCATCATCATCCCGACGATCGCTTTGTTGCCGTCGGCGACCTGGTCGGCGATTTCGCCGGTGGCGAAGAACTGCTTCTCGGGGTCCTTGGCGCTGTTGTCGTGCGAGGCGTCGATCACCAGCCGCTCGGGCAGTCCGGCGACGCCGAGCGTCACCAGTGCGTCCTCGACGTCGGGCACGTGGTAGTTCGGCATCCCGTGGCCGCCGCGAAGGATGATGTGGCAGTCGGGATTGCCGGTGGTGTGCAGGATCGCCGGTGCGCCGGCGTCATCGATTCCCGCAAAGGCGTGGGACGCCGCGGCAGCCCGCACCGCATCAACAGCGACTTGGATATTGCCATCGGTGCGGTTCTTGAAACCGATCGGCATCGAGAGACCAGAGCCGAGCTGGCGGTGCGTCTGGCTCTCGGTGGTGCGAGCGCCGATCGCGCCCCAGGCGACCGCGTCGGAGATGTACTGCGGGGTGATCGGGTCGAGGAACTCGCAGCCGATCGGCAGCCCGAGGTCGAGCACGTCGAGCATCAGTTTGCGGGCGATTCGCAGGCCGGCGTTGACGTCGGCGGAGCCGTCGAGGTGCGGGTCGTTGATCAGCCCCTTCCAGCCGGTCGTCGTCCGCGGCTTCTCGAAGTAGACGCGCATCACGATCAGCAGCTTGTCGCGCAGCTGCTCGGCGGCGGCGCCCAGCCGGGTCGCGTACTCGAGCGCCGCTTTCGGGTCGTGGATGCTGCAGGGGCCGACGACGACAAGCAGCCGCGGGTCGCGTCCGTGGAGGATGTCGACGACCTCTTCGCGCCCCTTGACAACTGCCGCGGCGCGCTCCGGGCCGAGCGGCAGCTCCTTCAGCAGAGTCTCTGGCGGGACCAGCTCGACGACTTTCGCGATGCGCTGATCGCGGACCCGATCGTGTTTGGCCCCTTGCTCCATGCCGATGAACATATTGCCTTCCTTCTCCAAACCGCCTGGAACTGTACGAGAACGTGGGAGAGGCGCCCGGGCGCGGGAGCATCTGACGGCAACGAACGCAGCTGTGCGCGAAGCCGGACGCCTAGATAAATCGCCAATAAGTAGTGAAGGAGCCCGAAGCGACGGGCGCGCTCAGCGCGGTGATGCCGTCGGATTTGGGCTCGTACTTCACTGCAAGTGTTTTACCAGAGCAGCGGCCTTCCGTCGAGCGAAACGCCTTAGGCGACGAGTGCGCCGAGCGCCGCCAGGAACCTCTCGTTCTCGGCTGCGGTGCCGTAGCTGACGCGGATGTGACCGGGGCCGCCGAGGGCGGCGCCGGGGCGGACGGCGATGTCGTGTTCGGCTAGGCCGGCGATCACCGCCACTTCGTCGTTGTCGCCGAGGTCGATCCAGGAGAAGTTGGCTTGGGCCTCGGTGGTCTCGAGGCCGAGAGCGCGGACGCCCTCCTCAACTCGCAGCCGCTCGGCGATCGTCGCGGTGACCCGGCGGGTGACGTCGTCCTGGTGGAGGATCGCCTCGGCGCCGGCCGCTTGGGCGAGGGCGTTGACGCTGAACGGCTGGCGCACCGCGTCGACCGCGGCGCGGAAGGTCGAGGCGCCGAGCGCGTAGCCGGTCCGTAGCCCGGCTAGGCCATAGCACTTGCTGAAGGTGCGGAGAACGACGAGGTTCGGGAAGTCAGGCATTAAGTCGAGGGAGGTGTCGGGGTCGTCGTGGGTCTGGAACTCGATGTAGGCCTCGTCGAGGATCACCGTCACGTGCGGCGGCACCCGCTCGAGGAAGGCACCGACCTCGGCCACCGGCAGGTGGGTCGAGGTCGGGTTGTTGGGGTTGCAGACGATCAGTAGCTGGGTCGCCGCGGTCGCCTCGGTCGCCATCGCCTCGAGGTCGTGGACCTCGCCCTCGGCAAGCGGCACGCGGACCTCGCGGGCGCCGGTCAACGCCGGCAGGTATGGGTACATCGAGAAGCTCGGCCAGGCGTAGACGATCTCGGCGCCCGGCTCGCAGAGTGCCTCGGCGGCGGCGAGGAGGATCTCGCAGGAGCCGTTGCCGACCGCGACCCGGCCTGGCTCGGTCTCGTAGCGCTCGGCGATCCGGCGCCGCAGCAGCGTCGCGTCGGGGTCGGGGTAGCGGTTCATCGAGGGCGCGGCGCGGCGGATCGCCTCGACCACGGCTTCGTGCGGCGGGAACGAGGACTCGTTGGAGGCGAGCTGGGCGATCTCGCCGGCGGCGATCGCCTCCGGCGCCTGACCGGTCGGGACGCCGGCCTGGTAGCCCGGCATGCGGGCCAGCTTCTCGGCGAAGGTGATGGTCATCGACTCGAAACCATCAGGCGCGCATTCACTGTGCCGCCTCGAGGTCGGTGCGCAGCTTCTGCGCCTCACCCCGGTAGACGTGGGCGGTCTCGTGGTCGGGCGCTGCGTAGAAGTGGAGCATCACCCGGATCACCCGCGGCATCGAGCCCGGCACCGGAATCTCGCGCGAACACATCAGCGGGACCGCGTCGAGGCCGATTCGCCGCGCCGCCGCCGCCGGGAACTCGGCGTCGAGGTCGTCGGTGGTGGTGAACATGCAGCTCACCATCTCCTCGGACTCGAGCCCGTTGCGGTCGATCAGCTCGCGCATCAGCTCCTCGGTCGCGTCGAGAATCGCATCGCTCTCATTGGCGGCGGCCTGGACCGCGCCGCGAGCGGCGAAGAGGCGAGGCTGCGGGGCTTCGTAGCTACCGGTCTCCATCACGGCTCCGCATCTTTCCAAAGCTTGGCGATCTCCCTCTCCCCCAACCGCCGCACCTTGCCCTCGGGCAGGGTGCCGAGCGACAGCGAGCCGAAGCCAATGCGGCGCAGCGCCACCACCCGGTTGCCGACCGCCGCGACCATTCGCCGCACCTGGCGGTTGCGCCCTTCGCGCAGTTCGAGCTCGATCTCACGCGGGCCGAGCTGCTCGACCCCAGCCGGAGCGGTCGGGCCGTCCTCGAGCTTGACCCCCTCCCGCAGTCGCGCGATCTCGGCCCTGCCGATCGGCTTGGCGAGCCGCGCGCGGTAGGTCTTGGCGACCCCGTAGCGGGGATGGGTGAGGCGGTTGGCGAGCTCGCCGTCGTTGGTCAGGAGCAAGCAGGCCGGTTGAGTCGGCGTCGAGCCGGCCGACGGGATAGAGCCGGGCCGGCGAGTCGACGAGCGGACGACCGCCGGCCGCGCCCCGGCTCGTGCGCGGTCGAGACAACGCCTGCCGGCTTGTTCACCGCCCAGACCTCATGGGCCTCCGCCCCCACCGGCGCACCATTGACCCGCACATCGTTGCCCTCGCCGACATCGCGCGCGGGATCGATGACCACCTCGCCATCGACGGTCACCAGCCCCTTGCCAATGATGTCCTCGGCTCGCCGCCTCGAAGCTATCCCCCCGTGGGCGAGGTATTTCGCGAGCCTCATGCTGTTGCTCCGGCGGGACCACCCCCGGTCGCCCACCCCCGCATCACTGCTCGCTGTTCCCCCGCCTTCAGCAGCCGCTCCCGCAACTCCCGCGCATCCTCCGGCGTCGGGTCGAACTTCGAAGGTCCGGCAGCCCGTCGAGGCCGGAGAAGCCAAAAAGGCGCTCGAACAGCTCGGTCGTCTTGAAGATCGCGGCGCCGAAGCGCGAGCGGCCCGACTCCTCGATCAACCCTCGCTCGGCCAGCGTCGCACCGCCGACTCGGAGCTGACGCCGCGGATGCGGGCGATCTCCGGCCGCGAGACCGGCTGCAGGTAGGCGACGATCGCCAGCGTCTCGGCCTGCGCCTGGGTCAGCGGCGGCGTCTTCGGCTTCGCGAAGAGGCGCCGGGCCGGCAGCTCGGCGGCGGGGTCGCTGGCGAGGACGAAACCGCCGCCGACCTCGCGCAGGACCAAGCCACGCTTGCCCTGGGCGAGCTCCTCGGGGAGCAGGTCGACCGCCTCGCCGACCTGACCCTCGGTCGCCTCCGTCGCCTCGACCAGGTCGGCGACGCCACCGGCTGGGCGGAGAGGAAGAGCAGCGCCTCGACCGTGCGCGAGAGATCGCTCACGGTCCGGCCCCCTCCGCCGGGCGGCCGCCGACGGTGCCGGACTGCTGCCGCCGGACCCGGATCGGCCCCAGCGGGCGGTCCTGCTCCCAGGTCACCTCGCCCTTGCGGTAAAGCTCGAGCATCGCGAAGACGGTGACCGCCTGGGTGAGCCGATCCTCGCCGCCGAACTCGTCATCGAAGTCGAACTCGGTGCGGCGGCCGAGTGCGTCGCGCAGCGCCGCCAGCCGCCGCTGCAGCGAGACCGTCGGCCGGATGTGGCTGATGTCGACGTCCTCGGGTTCGACCAGGAGGTCGCCGAGCGCCGAGCCGAGCAGGTCGGGGTCGTAGACGGCGGCGGCCGCGTCGACCGCTACCCGCCGCAGCGCCGCCGGCAGCGGTGCCGAGCGGTAGAGGTAGCCGCGCTCGGCCTCGAAGCGGGCCGCCAGCCCCTCGGCGGCGCGGCTGTAGCGACGGTACTCAAGCATCCGCGCCAGCAGCTCCTCGACCGCCTCCTCCGGCGCCATCTCCTCCAGCCCGTCATCGGGGGCAGGGAGCAGCAGCCGCGACTTCAGCTCCAGCAGCGCCGCGATCAGGACCAGGAACTCGGTCGCCACCTCGAGCTCGAGCTCGCCCTCCTCGTCGAGGTGCTCGACGTAGGCGACGACGACCTCGCCCAGCTGCAGCTCGAGCAGGCTGACCTCCTCGCGCAGGACGACCGCCAGCAGCAGGTCGAAGGGGCCGGCGAAGACCTCCAGATCGAGGTCGAGATCGAGCTCCGCGAGCGCCATCGGAGCAGACTAGCCCCGTGGCGGGACGG
>CAVSMQ010000014.1:0-101499 GCA_963729055.1 uncultured Actinomycetes bacterium
AAATGTGCTCGATTCCCGTGATCGGCGTCACCTCGACGTGCACGCCTGGTTTGCTGTCTACCTCGGTGACCTGCGAGTAGGGAATGTTCTCCGCGACATCCGCCTTGCCCGACGTGACGTCGAGGATTCGCGCATTGTCATCGGGGACGTAGCGCATGACGACTTCGTCGAGGTAGGGCTGGTCCTGGCGCCAGTAGTCAGGGTTGCGTTCCAGCTCGACTTCCTGCCCACGCGAGAAGCTGCGAACGACGAAGGCCCCGGAGCCCACCGGTTCCGACCCGAACTTGGCGCTGCCGAGCTCCTGATAGACGTCCTTGGGGACGATCGACGCCGCCGGCAAAGACAGTGCGTAGAGCAGTGACGGAAGCGGGGTCTTCAGGTGGATGATGATCTGGCCCTGACCCTTTGGCTTGATCGAGGAGATGGCAGCGACGGTGAATGAGTACGGGTCCGCCGGGCTCCTGAACCGCTCCAGCGAGAACTGGACGTCCTCGACCGTGACCGGATCGCCGTTGGAGAACTTGACCCCGGGGCGAAGGTTGAAGGTGTAGGTCAGGCCGTCGGGGCTTACCTCCCAGGATTCAGCCAGCCCGGGCTGAGGATCGAGCGAATCGGGAGCGAGCTCGACGAGCCGGTCGAACACCTGCACCTGAGCGAACAGCGAGCCATTGTCAGTCGTCCCAATCGGATCGAAGGATTCCGGCTCCACGATCCGATCCATTACGAGCGTTCCCCCGCTTACCGGCTCCCCAACCGGCTCGGGAGCGCTCGATTCCCCCAGCTTTGCTGGGCTGCCTTCGGACGTAGCGGACGAGCCACCGGAGCTGTCACCGCCCCCACAGCCGACGATCGCGCCGCACACCGCAACGGCGGCGAGGACGACCAGCATTCGATTCCTCAACTTTTCCCTCCTCCAGAGCGAAAGTAGATAATTGGGTGATTAGATCACAATGTCTCTGGACAAGCAACCCTCAGGCTTCCGCCAGGCGGGCTTCGATCGCTACTCAGGCGCGCTAGAGGGGATCGCGGAGGTAGGTGCCCACCGTGTCGAGGTGAGCGCTCATCGCCGCGCGGGCCTCGACCGGATCGGCAGCCGCTATCGCCGCGAGGATTCGGCGGTGCTCTGGCATCGCCCGCTCGGCCCGGTACTGCGGGCGTGCCAGCGGGTAGCGGGCGACGAGCAGGGCCGAGTGGATGCGTTCGACCAGTCCACCGAGGGCGCGATTCCCGCCAGCCGAGATGATCGCCTGGTGAAAGGAGATGTCGGCCAAGTGGAAGAGCTCCTCCGCCGCGCGGGTCTCCACCCGAGCCGCCGCGTCCTCCATCCGGCCCAGGGCAGCCAAAGCGGACTCGATAGCTTCTGCGTCAGCGCGTTCGGCGGCGAGACTGGCCGCCTCGATCTCGAGCATTCGGCGACACTCGAGGTACTGCTCGAGAACTTCGAGCCGATGGCCCTCCTCGAGCATCACTTTGAGCACCTCAGGGTCAAACACGTCCCAACGCCCGGGATCATTGACCGTCGCACCCCTGCCGTGCTTGACCAAGATCAGGCCGCGCTCCTCCATCGCCCGGATCGTCTCGCGGGCAACGCCTCTGCTGACCTCGAACCGCTCAGCGAGGTCGACCTCTCGCGGTAGCTTCTCCCCGGGAGCCCTGCCGCCATTGACGATTTCGACCAGCAGAACCCCCATCACGTCGCGGTGAAGACGTGCCATCAAGCCATCCTGGGGTTTGTGGTCGTTGCCGCCGTGGGTAAGATTTAGTGATTTAATCTAAATCCACTTTGATTTGTCAACCGCATTCGTCAGCCAACGAATGCGGCCGCTCGACCGAGAAGAGATCGAGCACCAAGGCGGCCTTGTGGACGCTTGCGGGCATGGAAGAAGGCTAGCTGCGGCTCGTCACCAGGCCCGGATGATCTCTCCGGTACGCCATCCCTCGATGCTTCGCTCAAAGGCGGACGCGATCTCCGACATCGGAACGGGGGAGCGGCCGGGATTGAAGGGCCCGAACTGCTCGTAGCTGTCCTGCGCCATCCCCGGGCTGACGGCGTTGATTCGTACGCGTCGCTCGAGGCTGAGGGCGGCAGCTCGCACGAAGCCCTCGACGCCGCCGTTTGCGACGGCGAAGCTGGTCGCCTCTGGGATCGGATCGTCGAAGATGTAGCCGGACGTGAGCGTGAATGAGCCTCCCTCGGAGATCAGCGATCTGCCGAGCAGGACGAGGCGCATCTGCCCGAGGAGCTTGCTGTTGACGCCAAGCGCGAGCTCCTCCTCCGTCATGCTCTCGAAAGGGCCGAAGTGCGCCTCGCCGGCCGCGCATGCGAGCGCGTCGAAGCTCCCGATCCGGTCGAACATCGACTGCACGGAATCGCGCGAGCTGATGTCTACCTGGACGTCGCCGGACTGCCTCCCGGCCACGACCACATCATGTCGAGCCGAGAGCAGCTCGACGACGGCCGTGCCGATGGTTCCGGCGCCTCCAACCACGATGATTCGCATGCGAATGCCCTCCGAAAGACGGTGTCGTGCCGGACGGTAGCGCGCCGCGTCACCACGACCCAAGCGACGTTCGCCACAGCCGAACGTAATCCTGAGAACAACAGAGTTCTTTTACGGAACGCTAGGATCGCGCGCCGTGGAAAAACACTATCTGGCAATCCAGGCAATCGGAAAAGACAAATCAGGGCTCGTCGCCGGAATCACGGGGGTGGTCTGCGAGGACTTCGACTGCAACATCGAGGGATCGGCGATGAGCATCGTCGGGGGACACTTCGCTGCGACCCTGATCGCCTCCGGCTCCGCGACGATCGACGAGTCCGCCCTGCGGGAGGCGATCGGCAAGACGGGGGATGATCTCGCGATCCACATCAGCCCACTCGCCGAGAGCGACGTTCGCAGGGCCTGGCGCGACGCCTCGCACGAGTTGACCGTGGAGACTGCGGAGCGCCCCGGGCTGGTCCATGAAATCTCGCGCCTCCTCTCCGAGCAGAGCGTGAACATCACCTTTCTCGCCAGCTCGTGCGACCCAAGGAGAAACCGCAGCACGGTGATGATCGCCGGCACCCTGCCGGAACGCATGAGCTCGAATCAGCTGAAGACCGTCATCGAGGAGAACGTCACGGGCAGTCCGCTGGTGGACGTCAAGCCAGTCCAGGCGGTCACCTGACGGGCTGACCGACCGGTGCCTCGTGCAGTAACCCGAGCGTGGCCTGAACCAACGCTGCAGCTTCGCCGCGACTCCCGGCTATGTTCTGATCGAGCCTCTGGGAGCACTCTGTGACCACAGCTCGCAGACGATCGGCGTCCGCGGAGTGCCTCGTCAGCTTCCAGATGCCGAGATCCGGCCAACCTTCTTCACATCGAGATGACGGAGGTGACGGCGGCTCGTCCCAACGCTGTGAGGTCTCTTCGATCGCGACATCGTCAACAAAGAGGTCGGCGAGCTCGATTGCGTCTTCGACGACCTTGCGCGGTGTGATCTCCACTCCACCATCGGGCTCGAAGACCTCGCCCCCTCGCGCCAGGCGACTCGAGTGCAGGATCAGCTCGGCCCAGCGCCACGTCGGGACGAACTTTGCCTTCACCTCAGGGGGCGGCGCCTTGACGATCGCTCCGGATCGGATCTGTTCTTCCAGCGTCGAGAAACGCCCGTTGAGTGAGTCGAGGAGCGAGCCGATCCTTACGACCGCGCCCGTCGTCTCCTGGTATTGAGCGACCTGGAAGAGAAAGAGCTCCTCGCAGATCAGCTTCAAATCACCCAGTGGATCGCGGGCCACACCGGCACGGCGCGTGGAGATGTGGATAACTCGTGCTACCTGAGTTTCTCCCGCCGCACGCGATACCTCCCAGGCGACTCCTGCCTCGTTCGCCAGCAGGTTCTTCCAACCGAATGGATCCTGCAGGAGCCGATCCGGCTCGAATGCCTGAGGTGAGCTGCCGCCCGTCGCATTGAAGACGACATACGGTGAGCAGCCCGCGAAGACCTGGGCCAGGAAGCCTGGCTCCTCGGCCTGCCCAAGGCGGACCTCGACCTTGGGGAACTTGCGGACTTCGCGAAGCTCGGTGCTGATCTTTTTGAGCGCGCTTTCCCGCTGGTCGACGATGACCAGGCGAAGGACCTCTGCGTCGGCGAGACGCCGGCACAGCTCGGTCCCGATCGCACCCGCTCCGACCACCAATACGGTTTTGTACTGAAGCCAGCCACTCGCGGACAGGTCAAGAGCGCGGCGTTCGTCGCAGTTGTTACCGAGGATCTCGGCGACCTTCACCTTGCTCAGCTGACTCATCAGGCTGTGCCGGCTTTCATCTCGCCCCCAGCCGATGCCCAGCTCGTGCATGCCCGGCAGGTTGAGAAGCGGCGTCGCGGTTTGCCGGCAGGCGAGGACGACCTCACGCCGCCGAACCCCGGCAAGGGTAGGGATCGCCAGCAGCACCGCATCGGGCTTGATGTCCAAGAGCAGCCTGTCGAGGTCGGCGATCCGACCAATGATCGGATCGCCGCAGTCACCGGGAACCTCGGCGGCGTTGTCATCGACGAAGCCACAGACCGAGTAACGCCTCGGATCGAGTGACTCACGCAGATAACTGCCCCCGGTCCCGGCACCGACGATGATCACCCGCCGCGAGTGGCCCGAGGGGACCGGCGATCCTTGCAGGGCCCTCGTCTGCAAAGCCCACGACCGGCGCAGCGGCGCGCGAGACTCCACCATCTTTTCGTAACGCTCCATACCCGAGAGCTCGTCAAGGGCCTGATCGACCAGATCCTCGTCGTATCCGCTCCCTTGGAGGGTGCGCAGGTAGCGGCGCGACTCGGAGAACTGGTTGTGGGCTTTCAGGTGACGGGCGAGCCCGAGCGTGGCTTCGGCGAAGAGCCGTGGATCACTGGTACCCATCGCGTAGTGGAACAACTTCTCCACTCGCTCGCCGACCAGGTGCCCTTCACCGAGCGCCTGGGTCATCCGCAAGGCCGCGTAGGGGGAGACTTCTTCATCGTGCATCTCGACCACATGACGCCACCGTCTCAGCGCGTCACTCGGTGAGGAGGCCAGCCACAGATCGGCCAGTCGGTACTCGGCGATCGCCGCGATGTGCAGCTCCACCGATCCGACCGGCCATTTCTTGCCATCGAGCTTCTTGATCAGCGCGGCGTAGGCACGCCTTGCCCGATCGTCCTGACCGATGCGCTGCCATACCCGTCCCACCTGCAGCTGTACTTCCAGGCAATCGACGGTCGGCTCTCCGCACGCGTGATCCTCGATCGTGCTCGCCGCATTCAGCAGGGCGTCTTCGGCCTGCTCGTCGGCCTCAGCCTGAAGGTGCAGAAGTGCGATCTGAACCCAGGCCCGCGAGGTCGCGACGGGCTGACTACGCCTGCGGATCTCGTCCAGCACCCGCAGTGCATCCTCCCTCTGCCGCAGCATCACCAGCCGACGTAGCGTGAACAGGGCCTCTTCGGTCGGATCTGAAGTCATCGGTGCAAGTCAACCAACGGCCTAGGCGTTTGGCCCATCTTTTCCCAGCCCGTCCAGGTAACGCCAACGGTCCGCAATTCGCAGGGCCGCGCAGTAAGGGCCGACATGGGGGTGCTGGAACTCGTGTACTCGCAGAGCTTCGGCCGGCGTCGAGGCGGCGTAGGCAGCGGCCAGCTCGGCCAGCCTTTTCACCGCGAGAATCACCTCGCCGATCTTCGTCCCGGGCGGCAAGGCGACGCGGACGAGGAAGTATTGCGGACCTTCGCGACCATCGAACATCGCGAGGTACTCCTCAGACGCCGCTGCGCCGGCCCCTGGGCGGTGGTCCAGATCACGGATCGGGATGATCCGCTTGGGCTTGTGTGCGAGGAAGAGATGTTCGACCCTGACCTGGTCAAACGAGTCGAGCGGGTCATCGGGCCGCCAAGGCGTGGCGTTGAAGCGGTCCTCCGGATTGACCCTGATCGCGTAGGAGGTCTCGGCGGTGACGAAGCGGCGCCGGTCGTCGGGAGTCGCCAGCTCGGGCTCGAGCGAGATCACCGGGGTCGCGGCCAGATCCAGCCCGCGCGCCCCCAGGAGCTCCACGCACTCCCCGAGCGCCTCCGCCGAGAGGCTGCCGGACCAGTCGTCGCATTCTTCCTCGTTGCGGCGGCGGAGCGAGACCAACGGACAGTGGTGAGCGCCGTCGACGAAGACGCCCACGGTGCGGATCGGAGAACCACGCTCGCCGCCGAACCTGGAGCTGGAACTGGTCCCGTCGACCACGATCGCGTCGCGTGAGTCGGCGGCCGCCACATCCACCGCCATGTTCTGCAGGTCGGAGGTGTCGCGCTTCTCGATCAACCTGAGCGCCCATCGGTTCGGCCTTCCGCGCGGTCTCAGGTCGTTGGCGCGGAAAACCTGGGCGCCGTCGATTGTCACGGCAAAATAGCTCCTGCCGAAGTCTCGAAACTCGTCTGGTGCGACGAAAAGAGCCATCTCTCCAGCCGCAAGTCAACACCAGACGGTGTAGGGGTCGGGAGTTTTTCCCAGGCGCCCGAAGGGCGATTCCGGCGGACGTGACCTGGTGGTGGGAATTCTCCCGGGGCGCCCCGGGACCCGCTCTAAGTTCGAAGCATGGGAGGGGACGAGACCAACTCGGAGGAGATCGTCGGGGCTGCCAACGACCCGGGCGGCAAGCCGCCGAAGGGGTGCGTGCCCGCGCTCACCACCATCCTCACCGTGCTCACGCTGATCGTCGGCGCGATCGTCAAGTTCTCGCTGCTGGGCCCGCACGTCCTGGCCGGGACGGCCCACTGCCTCCTTGCCATCGCGGCGTTCGGCTGGATCATCCGCGCGGCGATCCGCGCCCGGATCGGTTATTTCCACCGCACCGAAATCGAGGGCGTCTCGGCCTGGGCACTGCCGCTGACCAGCTTCGCCGACGCTGTCTTCGGCCTCGCCTGGCTCGGCGTCGCGATTCTGCTGCTCGTCCGCGCGGCAGCGCCCCTGCCGACCGCGGCGGCGACGGCGATCATCTGCCTGATCTCGTTTGTGCTCGCCCTAGTGACCCATCGAGCGGCGCGTGCGGCCGAACAGCCGCGGGCCAGCGAGTGGGTGCGCGACCGGTATCGAGGCCCGCTCGAGCCGGGCAAGACCACT
Source organism: uncultured Actinomycetes bacterium (assembly GCA_963729055.1). Classification (GTDB taxonomy): domain Bacteria; phylum Actinomycetota; class Thermoleophilia; order Solirubrobacterales; family 70-9; genus VAYN01. Next base: position 7,115 of record CAVSMQ010000014.1, read on the forward strand.
TGGATCGGCTGGCTGCTGGTCAAGATGATCGACCGGAGCTCGCCGGAAGAACTGCTCAGCACGTACGTCAGCGGCAGCCTGGGCACCCTGTTACTGGTGATCGTCCTGATCGCCTCGGCCGCGCTGTCGGAAGACCAAAAGAAGGAAGCCCAACCCAAGCCGTCCCCCAGCGTCGCCTCGCATTCCGAGTCTTCGAAGACGACCCCGAAGCCCGGCATGCCGACGAACGCCAGCACCCAGATGGTCGAAACGACCGATCGGGCTGTCCGCCTCTTCTGCTTCCCGGCCAAGGCGACCGCCTACCCGGCGCCCCCTCGCCCACCGACCGAGCGGATCACCTTCTTCTGCATCATCGTCAAGAAAGGCCGGCTCACCAACCAGTTCCTCGTGCTGGTCCCCCCGCCGAAACCTTGAGGCGAATGCGGCACGGCCGTCTCCCACACGCCCTACTGTTTGGCGACCTTGGTGCGAGACGCGAAAACGATCATCAATGGGCTCTGGGAGCGGTTATGGGCGGGCGGGATCGCCAACCCGCTGACCGCGATCGAGCAGATCTCCTATGTGATCTTCCTCAAGCGGCTGGACGAGCTCGACCGGCGGTCCCGAGGCAAACGGAAGAGGAGCATCTTCGCTTCGCACCCAGATTTGAAATGGGACTCGCTGAAGAAGCGGCCCGACGGGGAGAAGCTGCGGCTGCTGGAAGGAGAGCTGATTCCTTTCCTCGCCGAAGCGGCGGCGGGGCCGGAATTCCGGCGAGCGATGAGGGACGCGGCGTTCGCGATCCCGAAGGCGAGCCTGGTCGGCGAGTGCATGGAGGCGATCGACGAGCTCGGCCTCGGCTCGGGCGATCTCGACTTCCAGGGGGACATCTACGAGGAGCTGCTGCGACAGCTGCAGCTGTCCGGGCGAAACGGGCAGTTCCGCACGCCACGTCATGTGATCAGCGCGATCGTCGACCTGGTCAAACCGAAACAGAAAGACCTGATCTGCGATCCGGCGGCGGGCACGGCGGGCTTCCTGGTCGAGGCCCACAAGCGGCTGCAGGATCCGCCCGACGAGAACTTCCTCGCCTACGACTTCGACCCCAGCATGGTCCGTCTCGGGATCATGAACATGGTCCTGCACGGGATCGAAGAACCGCGGATGCTCTACACCGACGCGCTCTCCGCCTCGTTCGACTGGCCCGAGGCCGACCTGGTGCTCGCCAACCCGCCGTTCACCGGCAGCCTCGACCGCGAAGACAAGCACCCCGATCTCGACCTGCCCACCAACCGGACCGAGCTGCTTTTCCTCGAGCTCTGCAGGTGCATGCTCCGCCCCAGCGGCCGAGCCGCGATCATCGTCCCCGAGGGGGTCCTGTTCGGGCGTTCGAGGGCCCATGTCGAGGTCAGGCGGCGGTGGCTGCGGCAGGGAGTGCGGGCGATCGTCTCCCTGCCTCCCGGCGTCTTTCGCCCCTACACCAACGTGAAGACGGCGATCCTCCTCGGGGCGGGCTCGGGCGGTACCGAGGAGGTCTGGTTCTGCCCGATCGCCAGCGACGGCTTCAGCCTCGACGACCGCCGTGACCCGCTTCCCGGCGACAACGACCTCGCCCATATGGCGGAAGCGGTGAGGAGTCGTCTTGGCGGCCGGCTGCCGCGCAAAAAAGCGCCGCGGGCGCTGGCTGAATCGATGTGGTCGGCTTCGATCGAGGAGATCGAGACGCAGGAGTGGAGCCTCGCACCGGCTAGCTACCAGCAGCTCGACGATTTCGGCGCGAGCGAGGCCGACCCGTTCCAACTGCTCGACGAGATCGGCGAGCTGGAGGGTGAATTCCGCCGTGAGTTGGCCGCGGCCAGGGACATCCTCGAAGAGCAGGCATGACTCAGCTCGGCTCACTCGTCGCCATCAATCCTCGCTCCGCCGCGCCATCCAAATCAGGGCCGCTCAGCGTGATCGCCGTGCCCGACATCGACTCGATCTCCGCCACCGCCCGGCCGCGGACTGTCGCCAACCTCGCCGCCGCCCGCTCGGCCCGGCGGCCGGCACAGCCGGGCGACGTTCTCTTCGCCCGCATCTCGCCTTCGATGGAGAACGGCAAAGTCGCGATCGTCCCGGACCTGGAGACCGAGCGGGTTGTCGTTTCCGGTGAGCTGCTCGTCCTGCGGCCCGAACCGGGTATCGATCCGCGGCTGATCTGGGCCTTCCTGCGCCAGCCGGCCGTGCGCCAGGAATTGAGCCGGTTCATGACCGGCAGCGCCGGCCAGCAACGGCTGAGCGGCGACGTCCTCGAACAGCTCGACCTGCCTGAGCCGGACCCGCAGCGCTGGGAAGCTGCCGTAGCCGTCCTCGACCGGCTCGATACGGCGCGCCGACTCGGCAGCGAAATCGCCGCCAAAGTCGCGGCGCTTCCCGCTGCCGCGGCCTGGGCGATCGGCGCCGGGCACCCGACGCGAGGGCTGGGGGAGTTCGATGTCGACTTCCGCTACGGCACCAGCGAGCGTTCCGCCTCGCAAGGCACGCTCCCCGTCCTGCGGATCCCCAACGTGGTCGAGGGCCGAATCGAGACCAGCGACCTGCAGTACATGCGCGACCCCGATAGCTCCAGCGATCGGCTCGAAATGGGCGACCTGCTGCTGGTGCGAACCAACGGCAACCCGCGACGGCTGGGACGCGTCGCGATCTACGAGTCGGACCCGCCCGAAGCCACGTTCGCCTCCTATCTGATCCGCGCGCGCTGCCGCGACCTCGACCCCGACTTCGTTTGGGCCTGGCTGCAAACCGCGGCGTTGCGCAGCGCCCTGCTGAGCCAGGCGCAGACGACTGCCGGCCAATACAACCTCAACATCGCCCAGCTCGGGCGGCTGCCGGTGCCCCAGCTGGACGCTCGAGATGAAGGGAAAATCGCCGCCCTCGCGAGGCGCGGGCGGGCGCTCTTCGAGCACAGCGCTAACCAGCTCGCGCTGGTCGAGCGGACGATCGTCGACCACCTTGCGCAGACCTTCGGCGGGGTCGCGATCGCGCCCTCCCCGGAGCGGGCTGAGGCGATGCTCGCGCCGGCCGAGATCCTCCTCCCCGGGGTCTTCGCCGCCGCCTCCGAGCGCCAGCAGCAGCTCTGGACCGATGTGATCGAGCGGGAGCGGAACTTCGGCCCCGAGCAACTGGCGGAATCGCGAGACGAACACGCCCGGGTGCGGCACGACCTCGCGGTTCTCGAGCAGCTCGGAGTGGTGGTTCGCGATACCGGCGAGGAAGCCCACAGCTGGCGGCAGCCGGATCCCGAACTGGAGTTGCTGACCTAGCGTGCGGTTGCTTCGCCTGCGCATCGGCGACTTCGGCGAAGGGAGAGAGCTGGAGCTCGATCTCGCCTCGGCGAACGGTGGCGACACGGCTCTGTCCTTCCTCGTCGGCCCCAACGGGGCTGGCAAGTCGCGGGTCCTCGAGGTCCTCGGGCGGATCTTCAGCCACCTCTCCGCCGGGGTCGCGCCGGGTCTCGACTTCGACCTCGAGTACGAGCTCGGCCGACAGCGCGTACTGATCAGCAGCCGGCGCCCTTCGTTTCAGCAGGGCGCCGCTCACGAGCCGATCGACCAGATCGACTGCTGGCTCCTGATTGCAACCCGCCGCGGGTTCACGGGCTGGCGACCGAAACACCAGCAGCGCGCGTGGCCAATGCCATCTCGACTCGACACGATCCTTCCCTATCGCATCGTTGGGCTCTCAACCGGGCCGGCCAGCGGGCTCGACTGGGCGCTGCGCGGATCGCTGATCGACACCCTCTCGCAGCGCCTCGACACCAGCGCCGACGAACCGCCGCCCAACGTGCCGCGAGAGGACTTCGAGGCCAACCGGGAAAGCGAGCGGGAGGCGATGCGCCGCGAACTGCACGCGGTCAGCAGCGAAGAGATGCGCTCGATCGCGCTCTCCGGGGAGGAGCTATCGCTGGCGGTGCTGGCGCTGCTCTGCCACCCGCAGGCGATCGAGCCCGAGGACGAGATCAGGGACATGATCCTGGCGCGGGTCGGGCTCGACGCCGAGGACAGCTTGCGCGCCTTCAGCCTCGAAGTCGCGCATTCATGGCAGAACCTGATCCCAGCCCAAGAGCACAAGCCCTTCGAAGAACTGCTGCGACAAGCGACGCGGCGGATCGCGCTGATCGGCCGCCAAGCGCCCGAGGACGAAGAGCTGGCCGAATCCGATCAACGTGTGGTCTTCGAGACGAGTCAAGCGCTGCGCCGCTGGCTGGCCACGTCCTCCCAATCGCCGTTCATCTGGTTCGACCAGATGCTGCGCTGGCTGAAGGCGGAAGCGATTCGCAGCGTCAGCCTGGTGCTGAAGAAGCAGGGCAGCGACGACCTCCTGCTCGACCGTGACTTCTCCGACGGCGAGTTTCTGCTCGCCGGCCGCTACGGCCTGTTGCTGCTGCTGCGCGAGCACCGCGACTGCCTCGTCCTCTTCGACGAGCCGGAGACCCATTTCAACGACCGCTGGAAAATCGACTTGGTACGCGATCTCGTTCAGATCCTCGAGGGACACGCAGCTCAGGTCGTGATCGCGACTCACTCCGACATCACCCTCAGCGACGCTGACCACGGTGCGGTCCATCTGCTCGAGCAGGACGGTGGACCGCTTTCCCACCGCACGACCCAGCCACCGGTCTCGCCCTTCGGAGCGGATCGCGCGACGATCACCACCAGCGTCTTCGGCGCCGCCCTCGGCAGTGGCGCCTACGCGATCGAGATCGTCGACCAAGCATTGGGCAGCGGCGAGCGCGGACCGATCGAAGCAGCCCTCGACCGCGTCGGCCCGGGCTTCCACCGGTTCCGGCTCGAATACGCCCTGCGGACGCTCGAGCGCGATGCTGATTGAGCTCAACAAGTCCCGCTTGGCGGCAGAACTAGCGGGGGCCAACGACTCGATAGTCGCCCTGCTTCGCAAGGCGGCCGCCGCGACGGAGGTCAGCTCCGAGGAGGTGTTGGCAGACTGGCCTCACGCCGGTGGGCCGGCGCGGGCAAAGGTCGAAGCGGTGCTGGAGCTGCCGCTCGAGGATCGCCGGGCGCTGGCCGACGCAGTCGCCGCCGACCTCGACTTCGAAGCCGGCGGAGACGGCTACGAGTTCGCCTTCCTCGAGTTGAACGAGGCAACTCGGAAGGCAGGCAAGGGACTGATGGGGTCGATGTACGAAGACGTCTTCGGGCGCGGGCGCTTCCTGCTCGAGAACGGCGAGGAGGGCAACCGTCGCAGCTGGGAGGACGCGTTTCGCGCTGCCAACCCGGATCTTCGCGTCTGTCCCGCCTGCCTCGCGGGCCTGCTCGAGACGCGCATCGACGGTCGCTCCGCGATCGACCTCGACCACTATCTTCCGAAATCGTTCTACCCGCCGCTGACGATCCACGGACCGAACTTGGTTCCGCTCTGCAGCCGCTGCAACAGCCGCGCGAAGGGAGAGAAGGACCCTCTCCAGGACGGCGAGGAGCGACGCGAGCTCTCCAGCGTCTGGTTTCCGTTTGCGGGCGCCGGGCTCGACGAGGCCCACCTCGCCTTCGACCTCCTCGGCGACGCCCAGGTCACCGTCCAGCTCGAGGGGACGGGACCTGGAAAGCAGCGAGCCGAGAACTTCGACGCTCTGTTTCAGGTCTCGAAGAAGTGGAGCGAGCTGCTCGAAGGAGCACACAACACACTGTGCGGCGCGCTCTCCGCTCGCGCCGCCGCCGCCGGCGGCCAACTTTCAGTCGACGAGATCAAAACCGAGCTCGCTTACCACCAGAGCGGTGCGGCGAGCGCCCGCCTCTCCAACCCTGGCTCCTTCGTGACGGAGTGCTACTGCGAATGGCTGCGAAGCGATCGGCGCGCGCTGGAGGCCTTCGCCGATGCGGTTGCCAACTTCCCGCCGCCTCCGGTTGGTAGTTCTTCTCCCTCTTAGGGTCAAAGCGCATGAAGTGGGTATGAGACCTCCATGTCTGGGGAGCGAGTGGAGGCGACCAGCGAAGACACGGCACTGGCGCGGGTCGTTACCAAACCGCTGCTGATCTTCTTCATCCTCGGTGACATCCTCGGCGGTGGCATCTACGCGCTGGTCGGGGAAGTGGGCGGCGAGACCGGCGGGGCGATCTGGGCCGCCTTCCTGCTCGCCCTGGTGCTGGCGGCGCTGACCGCGGCCTCCTACGCCGAGCTGGTGACGAAGTACCCGCGGGCAGGCGGCGCGGCGCTCTATGCGAAGAAGGCGTTCGGGCACCCGCTTATCGCCTTCGTGATCGCGTTTGCGGTGATGGCCTCGGGGATCGCTTCAGCGAGCACCCTGGCGCGGGCCTTCGGCGGTGACTATCTGGCCGAATTCATCGACATTTCGGTGCCGGTTGCGGCGATCACCTTCATCTGCATCGTCGCGGTGATCAATCTGATCGGCATCCTCTTGTCGGTCCGGCTCAACGTGGTGCTGACGATCGTCGAGCTGAGCGGTCTGGTCCTGGTGGTGCTGATCGGCGCGGTGGCGCTCGGCGACGGGGTCGGCGAGCCTTCGCGGGCGGTCGAGTTCAAGGAGGGGATCGCGCCGGTGATGGCGATCCTCGGCGGCGCCGCCGTCGCCTTCTATGCCCTGATCGGGTTCGAGGACTCGGTCAACATCTCGGAGGAGACGAAGGAACCGCGGCGCAATCTATCCGACCGCACTGTTTGTCGGCCTCGGTGCCGCCGGATTGATCTACATGGCGGTGACGGTGATCGCCTCGATGGCCGTCCCGACCCAGACGCTGGCCGAATCCGACGGGGCGCTGCTCGAGGTCGTCCAGCTTGGGCCGCTCGCGATGTCGACCAAGGTCTTCTCGGCGATCGGCCTGCTCGCCTTGGCGAACGGCGCCCTGATCAACATGATCATGGCCTCGCGCCTGCTCTACGGGATGGCCGAGGAAGACGTCGTCCCCCCTGCCTTCTCCCGCCTCAGCCGCTGGCGCACCCCCGTCGTCGGCATCCTCTTCACCACCGCGATCTCGATCGGGCTGATCCTCACCGGCGACCTCGGCGACCTCGCCGACACCACCGTCCTGCTGCTCCTCTGCGTCTTCATCACCGTCAATATCGCGGTGCTGGTGCTGCGCCGCGATCCGGTCGACGGAGGACCACTTCCAAGTCCCCTCGGTCTTCCCGGTGCTCGGGATCTGTGCCTGCATCGGAGTGATGACGCAGGTCGAGGGCGATACCTTCCTCCGCGGGGGCGCCCTCGTCGCCCTCGGCCTGATCCTCTGGGTCCTCGAGCGCGGCGTCGCCAGGCTCGGCGCGGCGCGCGGTCGCACGGCCTGAGCGGGGGACGCGCTAGAGAAGGTTGGCGGTAGGTGGGGATCGGGACTGCCTCCTCTCTCGATCTGTCGGCGTGTGGAGTATTCGGCTATCGCCTCTTACGAGCGCCGGGCCTCAATCGCAAAACGTTCGGAGGCAGTCCCGATCCCACCTACGGATCCTGTCTGGCCAGACCGCCCCCGTCCTCATAAGCTCACACAAAGACTGGGGGTTCGCCCCCTGTCTTGCCCAAAGCTTCCGCGAGACGGAGGGTGCCGGTGTCCCTCCGAACGTTTTGCGATTGAGGAGAACAGCGCGCCGGGCGACAGCTCGCCCTCGCCGATCGACGACAGATCGAGAGAGGAGGGACACCGGCACCCTCCGTCTTCAACCGCTCTGTCTAGCTACTTCCGGTAGGCCGGCCCGGTCGTCGCCACCGGTTCACCCGCATCCGCTTCTGCGGCCGTTTCACGCGTCGAGTCGACGACCCCGGTTTCGAGGTAGGCGGTCTCGCGGATCGTGAGGCCGGCCGGGAGCCCTTCCTCGCGCGGCGCTCCTGCCGGGCTCGGTGAGGAAGTCGCGCTGGGCGAGCATCTCCGCGGTGCTCGGGGTCGAAGATGAATTCGTTCCCGTCCGCCGTTGCGAATCGACGAAGCGGATCGCGTAGCCGTGGCGCCCGAGGAAATCGGTCGCCTCGGTGTCGACCTCGATGCCCGGCAGTTCGGCCAGGGCGTTGAAGACGGCGGCGCGTAGCTGCGGCGTCAGTCGCGAACCCTTCGACCAGGATGTCGAAGAGGCCGGTGATCGTCTGCTCGCTGCCGAGCGGCTTCGCAGTGGGCTCGTTCAGCTCGAGCCCGCGCACCAGCGTGGTGCTTCGATCGTCTGCGGCGCAGCGCTTCGGGCTCGGTCGGCAGGCTCGATGTGTCGGGGAAGTTGGAAGCCCTCCATCGCCCCGTGCTCGGTGTCGACGCACCCCGCGCCGCGCCTCGAGCGCGTCGCCATAGGCGAGCGGGTACTTGTCCTGGTATTCGGGGTCGAAGGGGGCGGGCAGCGCGGATCCCGCCGCTTCCCAGCGAGTCCGTTCGGCTTCGGTCAGGAACCGGGGCGTGCCCGCGACTTCGCGGGTGCGGCCGGCCCCGTCGGGGGCGAGCCACCACTCCTGCGTCGACGGGCACGAGCGCGCTGAAGGCGCCGGGCCGGCGGAGCAGACCGCCGCCGCTCATCGTCGCCGCCGGGGATCCAGCTCTGCAGTTCGAGGCGCTCGAACTTCTTGTAGAGGAACTGGCCCGGCCCGGGCAGCGGCTCGGCCGCCGGTCCGGCCGACGACGGTGGCGACCCGGCGGTCCGGTGCAGGATCTCGGCGGCCGCGGGCTGAGCGGTCGGCCCGGAGTCGAGGACGAGGACGCCGGCGATCATCGCGGCGACCGCGGTCGCGCCGGCGAAGGCGAAGAGGCGCCGACGGCGGAGGAAGCGGCGCGGGGCCGCGGCGGGAGCGCCGGAGCGCTCGCCGCGACGCGGCTCGAATCGGCCTCGAGCGCCCGCCAGGCCGCGGCGCGGGCGCGGGGGTCGCGTCGCGCGCTCGGCGCGGAAGCTGCGCATCAGGGTCAGGTCGTCCATCGATCTACCTCCAGGCGAGAGTTGGGTTCGGCGGCGGCCGGGTCGGCGGCGGGCGGCGGCATTCCGAGGGCGGCCTGCAGCCGCCCGCGAGCCCGGGAGAGGCGGGACTTCACGGTGCCGAGCGGGATCGCCAGCGCGTCGGCGATCTCGGACTGGTCGAGTTCCGCCCAGACGAGGAGGCAGCAGCACGTCGGCCTCCTCGGCGGGCAGGTCGGCCAGCGCCTGGGCGAGCAGCGCCGCGCATCCGCTCGGCGTCGACGCGGGCCTCGACCCCGTCGATCCCGGCGCCGGGGTCCGGCGTCATCGCCGCGATCGCCCGCAGCTCGCGGATCTCGCGCCGGCGGTGGTTGCGGGCCAGGTTGGTGGCGATGCCGAAGAGCCAGGGGCGGGACTCCGAGCGCCGGGGGTCGAAGCGGGCGCGGCGGTCGAAGGCGACGAGGAAGGTCTGCGAGGCGAGCTCGTCGGCCAGCTGGCGTCGAGGCGCCGGCGCAGGTAGCCGTGGATCGCGCCGAAGTGGCGCTCGAAGATCAGGCCGAAGGCGCTGGGGTCGGCGAGCGAGGCGGCGATCGCTTCGCTGTCGCTCTGGTTCTCGCTCATCTACCTGTACTTGTAGGAGCCCGGAAAATGGTTCGCGGGCGGGTCCCCGTTGCAGCTACCCGCTCTGGCGCGAGGCGTTGCGACCAACCGCCCAGGCAGTGAAGGCCGCTAGCGCGATCAGCACCGCGCCGTAGCCGTAGGTCGTATCGGCGAGGTCGTAGTGGGTGAGGGCGACGCCCGCGGCCACCGCGGGGATGCTGAAGGCGAGGTAGGAGACGATGTAGATCGCAGCGACCAAGCCGCTGCGGCCCTGCGGCGGGGCGAGCGGGGCGAGGCTGCGGAAGGCGCCTGCGAAGGTGGGACCGAAGCCGGCGCCGGCGACGACACTGCCGAAGTAGAGGAGCGACGGTCGAGCCGGTCGCGACCGCGACCAGGGTGATCGCCGTCCCGGCCAGCAGCGCCAGCGAAGCCCGGGCGACCAGCAGCTGCGGCTCGACCGAGTGGGCGAGCGCCGAGACCAGCGCGCCGGTCCCGGTGAGGGCGACGATCACGAGGCCACCGGCGACGTGGCTTTCGCTGCCGAGGAGCGAGATCGCCAGCGAAGGACCGAGCGAGAGGTAGAGGCCACCGAGCGCCCAGGTTGCGACCAGCGATGGCGCCATGGCGGCGAACAGTGGGCGCGCCGCGGGCGGGACCCCGACCTCGGGCCGCAGCGAGGCGCGCCAGCCCGGCCGGCGCTCGGCGACGTCCTCGATCGCCGGCAGCACCAGCAGGACGAGCAGGTAGGCGGCGAGGAGCAGCCAGAAGACGAGGCGCAGAGGGTCGGGGCCGTACTGGACCAGGAACCCGGAGGCGAGGGCGCCGAGCGCCAGCCCGATCAGCGGCGCGACCGAGGCGACGACGCTGCCGAGCCCGGTCCGCTCGCGCGGCTCGAGGTCGAGCAGCCAGGCGCTGAGTGCGGCGGTCGCGATTCCGGTGGCGACCCCCTGCAGGGTGCGAGCGACGAACAGCATCGCCACCCCCTCGGCGAGGAGGAAGGCGACCATCGCGGCGACTTGCACTACCAGCCCGGCGGCGAGGACCGGCCGGCGGCCGAGGTAGTCGGAGAGGCGGCCGGTGATGAGCAGCGCGACCAGCAGCGCCAGCGCGTAGACGGCGAAGACCGCGGTGAGGACGATCGCCGAGAATCCCCAACGCTCCTCATAAACGACGTAGAGCGGCGACGGGGCACCGGCGGCGAAGAGCAGGGCGAACAGCAGCGCGCCGAGCAGCCAGAACGAGGCCGAGCGGGAGAGCACGGGGACGCGCACGAACCCCAACCTATTGCTCCGCTCGCTGCGGCTGTGCGCGCTAGTCGCCCGCGGCGCGGGCGATGACACGCTTGGTGCCGCGATGGCAGACTTTGGCCCGGTCGACGACCGAGCTGCCCGTCCGGCAGCGCCAAGCCCCGAACTGGGTGTGTTCGCACGTGCTGTCGAGGCAGCGGCCGTGGATCACGACCCGGCGGGCGGTCTCGCAGCTGACTCCTTTCGCGCGCACGCGGTAGAAGAACGTGTCGGGCGGCGGTTCGCAGGTCCGCCAGGTCGGCGTGCCATCACTCTGCGGAGGAGAACCCTCGCCGGCGGCTGCACTTGCGAGGGCGAGCACGGCCAAGCTGGCGCAGACGAGTGCGGCGAGTAGATAGGTGGCCGAGCTGGAACGTGCGACGCGAATAGCTCATTGAGGGTAGCGAGCGAGCGCACGAGTTGCAGTCGGACCTAGTCCGCCCAGCGCGGTGCCCTTTCCTCGCCGATCGCCTTCCGCCCCACCGCCACCGCGCCAGCGGCGAAGACGGCCGCGAAGAGGAGGGCGCCGAGCGGCGTCTCGAGCGCCGCGATCGGCGCCCAGGCGAGCAGGAGGAGGAAGACCAGCACCACGATCGCCAGGGTGAAGAGGGCGGCGAGCGGGGTCCGCAGCAGCGGCGCGAGACCGCGGCGGAGACCGGCCGCGGCGGTGCTGCGCCCGGCCAGCGCGGCGAACAGCGCGATCAGGCCGCCGAGGCAGATGGCGCCAACCGCGAGGTCGACGACGGTCGAGGTGGCGATCCGCCAGGCGGCCTCGGCCGCTTCGCGGTCGGCGTTGCCGGCCAGCAGCGCGTCGACCACCTCGTGGCCGGCGAGGAGGCGGGCGAGCAGGGCGAGGCCGCCAGCTGCGGCGAGACTGAGGCCAACGCCGAAGCAGGTGCGGGCAAGCGCCGCGCGGCCGAGCAGGAGGGCGAGCGCGAACAGGGCCAGGGTGGCGATCGTCGCCGGGACCGGCAGCGAGCGGATCGCCCGCACCGCGTCCTGGGCTTGGTCGAGCTCGTCGGCTTCGAGCACTTCGATCCGCGCCGAGCCCGGTTCGATCAGGCTCCCGAGGTCGCCGGCTTCGAGCGTTTCAGCCAGCTCGGTCTCGTTCAGCGAGTCGGCGAGTTCGCGCAGCGCCGGGGTCAGGTTGACCACTACAGCGCCCTCGCTCGGGCCTTCTTCGTCGAGGACACGCAGGAGGGCAGCGTGGGCGCTGCGGTTGGCCCGCAGCCAGACCACCCGGAACGGCGGCGAAGCGATCACCTGCTCGGCCAAGCCCGGTCCGCGGCGGCGCAGCTGCGGCACGACTTCGGCGGCGATCTCGTCCTCGCCCGCCGCGCTCAGCCGCCCCTCGGCTTCGTCGACCAGTTCTTCGACCAGGAAGGCGGCGACCCGCTGGCGGACTTCGGGGCTGTCGAGAACACGGCCGCTGACCGCGACCCAGCTGCGGGTGTCGAGCAGCTGCTGGTTGGCCCAGATCGCGGCGATCGCGAAGGCTCCGACCACCGCCGCCAGCGCCAGCACGACGGTAACCGCGAAGGGATGACTGCTCCTCTGCCGTGAAGTCACCGCCTCCGAGCGTACGGAGGCGGAGGCTTCGACGTGGCGGCGCGCTTGCAGCACTCCTCCGTCGCCGTCAGTGGCCGATGAGAAGGCCATGAACCTACGCCGCCGTCTCAGCCGCCACCTGTCCTTCGCCAACGTCGTCGCTTGTCTTGCGCTCTTCGTCGCGCTCGGCGGCAGCGCCTACGCCGGCAGCAAGATCAACGGCAACAGCATCGCCAAGCAGTCGATCGGCGGCGGCAAGCTGAAGAACGAAACGATCACCAGCAGGCAGATCAAGAAGGGCTCGCTGAACTCGAGCGTGATCGACGTCTCAACCCTGACGACGGTCCCCACCGCGCAAAGTGCCGTCACCGCCCAGAGCGCGAACACGGCCCAGAGCGCCGGCACCGCGAACAGCGCCAAGACCGCCGACACTGCGACCACGGCTGGGACCGCGACCAAGGCGGGCTCGGCCGAAACCGCGGCCAAGGCAACCAACGCCGACCACGCGACGAGCGCCGATACGGCGACTTCGGCGGGCCACGCGACCACCGCCGACACTGCGACCTCGGCGGATCACGCGAGCAGCGCCGACAGCGCTGGCCATGCCGACACGGCGGACGACGCCGACACGGTCGACGGCGAGACCGCGGCCGAACTGACCGACGCCTGTCCGGCCGACACCACCCTGTTTGGCGGCATGTGCTGGGACGACTTGCCGCAGCCGACGGTTTCTTGGATCATCGCGTCGAAACAGTGCGGCGATCGCGGTGGCCGGCTGCCCTCGGTGAGCGAGCTGATCGCCTACGTCCTCCAAGACGGTCCTCAGGTCGCGGGCCACGTCTGGTCGGCCGACGTCGCCGATGCCTCGGCGCCGAAGAGACGGTCGTCACGAGTGACGAGACCACGCGTGGATTGAGCAACGCCGGCAGCCCCCACGGCTTCCGCTGCCTCTTCTACCGCACCAACGCCGGCTAACTCGCTGGTGGGCTGCTGGCCCTCGCCGAGGCGATCCTCTTCCTACTGCCGAGGATCGCCAGCCCGCCGCTTAGCGTCCCTGACCGATCGAGTCCTGCATCGACCACCGAGAGGGTGGTGGATGCAGGACTCGATTTGCGGCGCGGCTCACTCCGGCAGCTGCGGGGGAGCGGAGCGGTAGGTGGGCGGGGTCTCCGAGAGGCGGATCGGGTTGCGGGTGAGGGGGACGGGCGCGCCGCCGTCGGGGCGGGGGACGTCGACGATGGGGTCGAGGCCGAGCTGCGTGGCGAAGGCGAAGGCGCCGGCGAGGTCGTTGACGACGCCGGCCGGGACGCGTCGAGCGGTGAGGGCGGCGGCCCACTCGGCGGCGGCGCGGGCGGCGAGGGCGGACTCGAGCTCGGTGCGGAGGGCGGCGCGATGCTCGACCCGGGCGGGGTTGGTGGCGAAGCGTGCGTCCTCGATGAGGTCGGGTCGGTCGAGCTCGGCGCAGAGCTCGCCGAACTGGCGGTCGTTGCCGACGGCGAGGACGAGGTCGCCCTCGGCGGTGGCGTAGAGCTCGTAGGGGGAGATGCTGGGATGGGCGTTGCCGAGCCGGCCGGGGACGGCGCCGGCGACCGTGTAGCCGGAGGCCTGGTTGACGAGAGCGGCGAGCAGGGCCGAGAGGAGGTCGACCTCGACCCGCTGGCCGCGGCCGCTGCGATCGCGGTGGCGCAGGGCGGCGAGGATGCCGACCGCGGCGAAGAGGCCGGCGACGACGTCGACGAGGGCGACGCCGACCTTGAGCGGCGGCCCGTCGGGCTCGCCGGTGACGCTCATCAGGCCGCCGAGGGCCTGGACCAGGAGGTCGTAGCCGGGCAGGGCGGCGCCGGCCTCGCCGGCGCCGAAGCCGGTGATCGAGCAGTAGACGAGGCCCGGGCGCTCGGCGCTCAGCTCCTCGTAGCCAAGGCCGAGCTTCTCCATCACCCCGGGCCGGAAGTTCTCGACCACGACGTCGGCCTCGCGCGGCCAGGCGCTGGGCCTCGGCGCGGCCGGCATCGGTCGTGAGGTCGAGGACGACGCTGCCCTTGTTGCGGTTGACTGACTGGAAGTAGGTCGCTTCTCCCTGCTCGTCGTAGGGCGGCCCCCAGGAGCGGGTCTCGTCTCCCCCGCTCGGGCGCTCGACCTTGGTCACCTCGGCGCCGAGGTCGGCGAGGACCATCGTCGCCAGCGGCCCGGCGAGGACGCGCGAGAAGTCGAGGATCTTGAGCTCTCCGAGCGCGTCCGCCCCCTCCGGATCCCCCGCCGGGCTGCCAATTTTGGTCGTCATCTGGTTCAATCCTTACAGATTTTCGAAAATCGACGATCAGCCGCGTCGCCCCCCGAAAGGACCCGCATGACCAGCGCCACCGCCCCGGCCAAGACCCGCCCCGAGGACTACCTCGCGATCGACCGTCTGCTCTCCGACGAAGAGCGCGACATCCGCGACACCGTGCGCGCCTTCGTCCGCGACAAGGTGACGCCGAACGTCGGCGACTGGTTCGAGGAAGCGACGATCCCGCGCGAGCTCGCGACCGAACTGGGCGCGACTCAACGTGCTCGGCATGCACCTCAGCGGCTACGGCTGCGCCGGTGCCAGCGCCACCGCCTACGGCCTCGCCTGCCTGGAGCTCGAGGCGGGCGACTCCGGCGTGCGGAGCTTGGTCTCGGTCCAGGGCTCGCTGGCGATGTTCGCGATCTGGAAATGGGGCTCGGAGGAGCAGAAGCAGGAGTGGCTGCCGCGGATGGCCGCCGGCGAGGCGATCGGCTGCTTCGGCCTGACCGAGCCCGACGCCGGCTCCGACCCCGGCTCGATGCGGACCCGCGCCCGCCGCGACGGCGACGACTGGATCCTGCACGGCCAGAAGATGTGGATCACCAACGGCTCGATCGCCGACGTCGCCGTCGTCTGGGCACAGACCGACGAGGGCGTCCGCGGCTTCCTCGTCCCCAAGGACACCCCCGGCTTCACCACCCAGGAGATCCACAAGAAGCTCAGCCTGCGCGCCTCGATCACCTCGGAGCTGCTGCTCGACGACGTCCGCCTCCCCGACTCGGCCCGGCTGCCGGAGATCAACAGCCTGCGCGGCCCGCTCTCCTGCCTGAACGAGGCCCGCTACGGGATCGTCTGGGGCGCGGCCGGCGCCGCCCGCGCCTGCTTCGAAGCGGCGCTCGACTACGCCAAGGAGCGGACCCAGTTCGGCAAGCCGATCGGCTCCTTCCAGATCCAGCAGCAGAAGCTCGCCTTCATGGCGCTCGAGGTCAACCGGGCGACGCTGCTGGCCCTGCACCTCGGCCGGATGAAGGACGAGGGGACGCTGCGCCCCGAGCACGTCTCGATGGGCAAGCTCGGCAACGTCAACGCCGCGCTCGAGGTGGCCCGCAACGCCCGCCAGGTGCTCGGCGCCAACGGCATCACCCTCGAGTATCCGGTGATCCGCCACATGAACAACCTCGAGTCGGTGGTCACCTACGAGGGGACCGCCGACATCCACGCGCTCGTCGTCGGCGAAGCGCTGACCGGGCTCAACGCCTTCCGCTGAGCCGATGGCCGTTGTCCCCGACTGCCAGCCCACCCGGCACCGCCGCCCAGCACGCGCTCGAGGAGCTGCGGCGTTCGATCGTCGCCGGCGACCTGCGCCCCGGCCAGCGGGTCGGCCAGGAGGAGATCGCCGAGCGGCTCGGCGTCAGCCTCGCCCCGGTCCGCGAGGCGCTGGCGGCGCTCGAGCAGGAGGGCCAGCTCACCTACAAACCGCGGCGCGGCTACTTCGTCACCGAGCTGCGGCTCGAGGACCTGCGCGAGATCTACGAGCTGCGGGCGCTGCTCGAGGGGCGGGCGGCGCGGCGGGCGGTGCCGCTGCTCGACGAGGACGCGCTGGAGCGGGTCGAGCTGGCGGCGCGCGAATTCGTCGAGGCGGCCGCGGCGGGCGACGTCGCCGCCGAGCTGGCCGCCAACCGCCGCTTCCACTTCGCCCTGCTCGACGCGCCCGGCCAGACCCACGCGCTGCGGGTGATCCGCCTGCTCTGGGACTCGACCGAAACGTACCGGGCGCTCTACTACAACTCGCCGCACGAGCGGACCGAGGCGGTGCGGGCGCACGAGCGGATCGTCGCCGCGCTGCGCGAGGGCGACGCCGACCGCCTCGTCGCCGAGCTCGACGCCCACCGCCAGCGGGCGCTCGACCAGCTCGGCGAGATCCTGGTCTGATGAGCGAGGTCCGCGACAGCAAGGCGCTGCGCGAGATCTACGACCCGCCGCTGCCGCTGGTCATCCGCAAGACGCTCGACCATCTCGACCAGCACTGCATCGACTTCATTGCCCGCTCGCCGTTCCTCTGCCTCTCGAGCTGCGGCCCCGACGGCCGCTGCGACGTCTCGCCGCGCGGCGACCCGCCGGGCTTCGTCCGGGTGGCGGACCCGAGCACCCTCTACATCCCCGACCGCAAGGGCAACAACCGGCTCGACTCGCTCGGCAACGTCCTAGCCCACCCCGCCGTCGGGCTGATCTTCCTGATCCCCGGCATCGACGAGACGCTGCGGGTGAACGGGACGGCCGAGGTCGTCGAGGACCCAAAGCTGCTGGCATCGCTCGAGATGTTCGGGACGGCGCCAAAGACCGCCCTGCGCGTCCACGTCGAGGAGGCGTTCATCCACTGCGGCCGAGCGCTGAAGCGCTCCCGCCTCTGGGACCAGGAGAGCCACGCGGACCGCAGCGAGATTCCGACGGTCGGCCAGTGGCTGCGCGACCAGGTCGACCCCGACGAGCGAGAGCGCGCCCTCCTCGACCGCGGCGCCGCCGCCGAACGGCGCGCCGAAGAGCGGCCGGAGGAGCTCTACTGAGCCGACCGCAGGCGCGTGGTCTCGGCCGCGTCCGGATGGCCGTCGGCGTCGAGCGCGACGCGGTAGACGTCGCGGGCGCGCTCCGGCGTGACCAGCCCTTCGCGGACGTCGGCGGCGACGCGCTCCGGCTCGCGCTCGTGCGGCGGCGCCGTAGCCGCCGCCGCCGCAGCAGACCGAGACGATCGATCTCGCCCTCGCGCAAGCGGGACCCGGGCGTAGGCGCCGAGCTCGTCGGAGAGGGTCCCGTCGGCGGCGCGGCGGTGCTGCTCGGCGCGGCTGCCGTCGTGGCCGCCGCGGACCCCGGTCGGCGCGTTGAGGGTGCCGTCCGATAGGTAGACGACGTCCATCTCGCAGCCGACCGGCCCGTACTCGACGTAGGCGCCGGGCGAGCCGCGGCGCCGGCCGGCGCCCTCGGTGTCCGGCAGGAGCCGCTGCTCGAGCACCCGGATCGGGTACTTCATCTCGTCGATCTCGACGCTGTCGCGGAGCAGGAAGCCGGCGGCGCCGATGCCGAGGGTGGTCAGCCAGCCGTCGGCGACCGGGGCCGGCGGCGCCGCCGGTGCAGGCCAGCATCAGCTGGTTGACGAAGGGGCCGCCGCCCGGGCGCGGGTCGACTGCCGGAGATGACGCCGCAGGAGGGCGGCTGGCAGCGCCCGGTCGCGGCCATCCCGAGCCCCTCGCCGAGCTCGGCGATCGCCCCGGTGACGAGGTTGGCGGTCAGCTCGGAGAGGTTGGTGGTCGCCGCCGAGCAGGAGTGCGGGTGCCGGGGGATGCCGACGACGCAGTTCTCCCGCAGGTGCACCCGCAGGCGGCGGAAGCTGCCGGCGTTCGGCGGCACGTCGCCGCCGAGTGCGGTGAAGACGCCCATCATCGCCGCGGTTCGGGCCGTCGCCTCGGTCAGGTTCAGGCCGCAGGGCTGGCAGTCGGGGTTGTCGCGCAGGTCGACCTCGATCTCGCCGGCCTCGGGGCGGACCGTCACCGCGACCTTGACCGCGATGCCGTCGGGCGCCCCGGGCACCGGGTCGTGGCGGCCGCGCGGCGCTCGCAGTCCCGGCCGGCATCGCCGCGACGGCCGCCGCGAAGCGCTCCTCGCTGTAGTCGAACCAGTCGCGCGCGTAGCTCTCGAGGTCGCCGGGGCCGACCTCGTCGAGCAGGTCGAGCAGGCGGCGCTCGCCGATCCGCGCCGCCCCGACCAGGGCGAGGAAGTCGCCGTACCAGAGCTCGGGCACGCGGATCCGGACCCGCGCCATCGCCGAGCACGTCCTCGCGGTCGCGGTAGTCCTCCTGGACCTTGACGCAGGGGAAGATCAGCGCGCCCTCCTCGTAGACGTCGCGGGCGCCGGCTGAGTAGGTGGTCGGCACCGCGTTGCCGCAGTCGGCCAGGTGCGCCTTGGCGAGGACGGTGTAGCGGTGGACGCCGGCGTCGTCGACGACCGGGACCAGCAGCGACCAGTCGGCCGCGTGCGAGTTGCCGTGGTAGGGCGAGTTGTTCAGGTAAGCGTCGCCACGACGCAGGTCAGGGTGGGTCTCGAGCAGGTTGCGCGCCATCAGGTCGGGGCCGCTCATCACGTGGATCGGCAGCGACTCGGCCATCGCCAGCATCTCGCCCTCGGCGGTGAGGACGCAGCAGGAGAAGTCGCGGGCGGTGTTGAGGATCGCCGAGCGGGCCGAGCGCAGCAGCGTGTTCATCATCGCCCGCACCACGCCCTCGAAGCGGTTGTTCAGCACCGCCAGGCGCAGCCCGTCCTGGTTGGCCGGCTCAGACATGGAGCAGGAGGCTCCCCGCCGGTGTCATCGTCGCCGTGCCGCCCGGTTCGACGACGACGGTCGCGAACTCGGACTCGGCGATCGCCGGCCCCTCGACCGTGGCGCCGGGCTCGAGCGCGGCGAGCTCGTGGACCGCGGCCGTCGCCGGCCCGAAGCCCGGGAAGCGGACCTCGCGCTCGCCGCTGGGACGGGCCGCCTCGTGCTGCAGCCGCGGCAGCCGCTCGACGCCGCCGAGATCGACCCGCACCCGCGCCCGCCACTGGACGAACTCGACCGCCGACTCGGGGTCGGTGATCGCGAAGATCTGCTCGTGGACGCCGTGGAAGTCCTGGCGCAGCCGCTCGACGTCGGCTTCGCCGACGATCTTCTCGTCGGCGAGCGGCACCTCGATCTCCCAGACCTGCTGCGGATAGCGAGCCTCGACCGAGAGCCGCACCTCGGCGCCGCCGCCGCCGGCGAACTCGGCGCAGCGATCGCGCAGGGCATCGAGCACCCGGTTGACGCCGTCGGCGTCGAAGTCGTCGCTGCTGGTCGCGAAGGTGCGCGAGAAGTCAGCCTGCAGGTCGCTGAGGATCGTGCCGGTCGCCGATAGTGCGGCCGAGACCTCGGGCACGACGACCAGCTTGCAGCCGAGCCGGCGGGCGATCGCGCTCGAGTAGAGGCCGCCCCCGCCACCGCCGGCGACCATCACCGCGCTGCGCGGATCGATCCCCTGGACCAGGGTGATCTCCTCGATCGCCCGCACCATGTGCTCGCAGGCGAGGTGGACGATCGCGGCGGCCGCCTCCTCCGCCTCGAGCCCGAGCGGCGCGCCGACGTCGCGGGCGATCGCCTCGCGCGCCAGGTCGGGCCGCAGCGCCATCCGGCCGCCGAGGAAGTTCTCGGCGTTGATCCAGCCGAGGACCAGGCAGGCGTCGGTGACGGTCGGGCTGACCCCGCCCGCGTCGTAACAGACCGGTCCGGGCTGGGCGCCGGCGCTGCGCGGGCCGACGTGGAGGAGACCGCCCGCGTCGACCGAGGCGATCGAGCCGCCGCCGGCGCCGATCGAGCGGGCGTCGACCGAGGGGAATCCGGTGAGGTGGCCGAACTCGCCGGCGCCGACCGTCGTCTCGCGCGTCCAGGGGATCTGCCCGCGGCGGATCAGGCTGACGTCATAGGTGGTGCCGCCGGCGTCGGTGACGATCGCCGACTCGGCTCCGGCGTCGAGCCCGGCGAAGTAACGGCCCGCGACCGGCGCCGCCGCGGGCCCGAGCCGATCGAGTGGATCGGATCGGCGCGGACCGCCCCGGCGTCGAGGACGCCGCCGGCCGAGGTCATCACCAGCAGCCGCCCGCCGAAGCCCTCCGCCCGCAGGCTCTCCTCGAGCTCGCCGAAGAAGCGGCTCATCAGCGGCTTCAGGGAGGCGTCGATCGCCGCCGAGGAGGCGCGCCGGTACTCGCGGATCGTCGGGTTCAGCGCGTGCGAGAGCGTGTAGGGGACACCCGGCAGGTGCGACTCGATCAGGCTCCCGAGCAGCAGCTCGTGCTCGGGGTTGACGATCGACCACAGCAGGCTGACTGCGATCGCCTCCACCCCCGCCTCCCGCACCTCGACCAGGAGCTCAGCGGTTGCCTCCGCGTCGAGCGGCGCGACCACCTCGCCGCCGGCACCGATCCGCTCGGGCACCTCGAAGGTGAGCCGGCGCGGCACGTAGGGCGCCGGGTACTCGTGCGAGTAGTCGAACAGCGACGGGCGGCCTCCGCCCTCGCGCAAGGTGAGGATGTCGGGGTGTCCACGCGTCACCAGCAGCGCCGTGCGCGCGGTCTTGCCCTCGACGATCGCGTTGGTGGCCCGGGTGGTGCCAAAGATCAAGAGCTCCGAGCGCTCGAGCAGCTCGCGGCGCGGGATCCCGAGCTCGGCGGCGCCGGCGGCGAGGACATCGAGCAGGCCGACCAGCGGGTCCGCCGGCGTCGAAGGGCGCTTGGTCAGCAACAGGCCGCGGGCGTCGCCGGCGATTACCAGGTCGGTGAAGGTGCCGCCGGTGTCGATCCCGAGCCGCAGCGGTGTCGACGGCGCCGCGATCCCTCAGCCCCCGGCTCCGACCATCTGCAGGACCAGCGACTCGTACTCCTCGCCCACCGCGTCCATCGAGAGCTGCCCGCTCGGGTCGTACCAGTTGAAAACGTACTCACACATCGAGATGATCGCGAAGGTCGTCACCGTAACATTCTCGACCTGCAGTTCACCGGCGCGAGCGCCGCGCCGGAGGATGCCGCGGAGCTGCTTCACCACCTGACGCTGCAGCTCATCGAGACTCTCACGTTGAGCGGGAGCCAGCGCCTCCCGCAGCTGGCTGTAGACGCCGGCGGCACCGGGAGTCTTCAGGTTTTCACTCTGGCGCAGCTTGAGGATCACGTAGGTGGACACAAACTCCGAGAGCTGCTGCCTCGGCGACGCCTTCGCGGACCGCGGGCGAAGGCCCGCAACGAACCGCTCCAGCTCAGTCCGGATGGCGACGAAACAGAGCTCCTGCTTGGAGTTGAAGTGCCAGTAGAGAGCGGGCGCCGAGATGTCGAGCTCGGCCGCGATCGCGTTCATGCTGGTGCTGCCGAACCCCTGCCGGTAGAAAAGCGTCGTCGCCACCGCGAGGATGCGGTCACGCATCGCCGCGGGGTCGCCGTCGCTGCTCATCGGCACCCAGGATAATCAGTTCCGGGGGCCGCCAAACACGATCCGAAAGCCGTTTTGGCGCTCATTGACAACCAGCTTAACGGTCGCTAAGTTGGCGCTCTGAACAGCAACGCGAAACGTCGCGCACTGGATCGCCCGCTACGGGGTCCTGATCGTCTTCGTCGCGACTTCGCCGCGTTCAGCTGCTGAAGCCCGCGCCTTCTTCACCGGCGTCCGATGAAGGCGATCTGCGCGACTGCGTGCCTGCTGATATCTCGCTCGGGGTCACGGTGGTGCTTGATGAACGAGTTCGACCTCTCGGCGGCGGGCTATCAGCCTCTGCGCGACCCTGTGATCGTCCTCCTCTCGACGAATTCCGCCTACAACTCCCTCCGCCCCCTCCCCCCCGCCCCCCCCCCCTACCTCTCCCATCCGTCCCGCCTCTCTCTCCCACACGATCACCGCCCCCCCCATCCCACGCCCCCCCCCTCCCCCCACTCGGCTCGCCCGGCCCCTCTCTGCACCTGCGGCTGCCCCACCACCACCTACTCGCCGCCCCACCCCCCCCCCCCCCCCCCCCCCCCCCCCCCCCCCCCCCCCCTCCCTCTCATGTCGATGAACCGACTCGAAGCGTGTGCGCGAAGGACGGGGCGCTGGTGCGGTTAGCGACGAGCATCCGACGGCCGAGGGGACCAGGCCTCCTGTGCCACCCCCACCCCCCCCGTGGCTGCGCGGGCGAGACGGATAGTAATCTTCGAGGAGAGGGGATCGTCGGTGACTGCGAAGAATCTGATCTCGCTGCTGCGGGATCTTATCGGTAGTCGGCTCGGACGGCGGCATCCTGCCCGTCGCCGCGGTGCTGGTCGTGGTCGTCGCCCTGGCCGGCTGCGGCGGCGGTGACGACACGACGTCCGCGGGCGACACCTCGGCGCCGGCCACCGAAGAATCGCCACCGGCCGAAGAAGAAGCCGAACCCGAAGCGGAAGGCGAAGAAGAAAGCGCCGGCGCCACCGGGTACGCATACGCGGGCTCGGCGGCGGAAACCGCCGAAGCGAAAGAAAAAGGGGCCGAAGCGGCCGGCAAAAAAGAAAGTCCGCCGACCGACAAAACGATCGGCGTGATCCAGCTCTCCGGCGAATCCGCCACCAGCGTCCTCGTCGCCGAAGCCGCCGAGCAGATCGGCGACATGTTCGGCTACAGCGTCAACGTCTGCGACCCGCAGCTGGAAGAACAGAAATTCGCCGAATGCGCGACCTCGATCCTGGCCCAGAACCCGAGCGTGATCTTCTCGACCAGCACCAATGCCGCCGCCTTCGGCTCGGCCGTGAAAGACGCCGAAAGCCAGGGCATCCCCTGGTTCAACGTCGGCAGCGCCTCGAACAAATCGAGCGAGGTCAACAACTACGGGATCGACGGCTTCGAAATGGCCAAAGTCCTCGACGACTACATGTTCGACGTGATGCGCGAAAAACACCCCGACGCGGACAAGCTGAAGGTCTTCGCGATCACCGCGCCGACGGTCGGCATCTCCAGCCTCAACTCGGAAACGGAACTGAAAAAAAATGCTGAAGAAGCCGGCGACGTCGAAGTCATCATCCACAACCTCGACCTCGCCAACGCGCCGCAGGACACGCTGACGAGCTCGCGCCAGACGCTCGAACGAAACCCCGACCTGGCGGGAATGTGGACCCTCTGCGACTTCTGCCTGCCGCTGATGGCGCAGACGGTCACCTCCTATCCCGAAGCGGACGAAGTCACGGTCGCGGGCGAGTTCTCGAACCCGCAGGCGATCGCCGACATCCGCAAAGGCACGGTCGCCGCGGTCGCCGACTATCCCTGGGCCCTCCCGGTCTGGGTCGGGATGGACCAGGTGCTCGGCAACTGGGCCGCAAAGAAGAGATCAAACAGGGCTTCGGGGTCTTCGGCACCTACCCGTTGCCGTTCATGGAGCCGTACCTGCTGACCAAAGAAAACGTCGGCACCAGCGGCCCGGCGCCGATCCTCGGCCCCGACTTCGAAGCCTTCTTCAAAGAAAAGTGGGCAAAGGAATACGGCGTTGGGTGATCCCCCGACCGAGACGGCGCTCGTCACCGGCGCCGCCCAGGGCATCGGCTCCGCGATCGCGGAGTCGATGCTCGAGTCGGGGCGGCAGGTGGTCCTGGTCGACCGCGACGGCGACGGCGTCCGCGCCGCCGCCGCGCGGCTCGACCCCGGTGGCGAGCGGACCCACGCGATCGCCGTCGACCTGCGCGACGCCGAGGCCACCGCAGCCGCCTTCGCCGCGGCGGTCGCGGTCTGGGACGGCGTCGACGTCCTCGTCAACAACGCCGCGATCCTCGGCAACACCTCCCTCTGGGAGCTGACGATCGAGGAATGGGACAGCGTCCTCGACGACCAACCTGCGCGCCGTCTTCGTCCTCTCGCGGGCGGCGGGCGACGCAGATGCGCGAGCGCGGCAGCCGGCCGGATCGTCAACATTGCCTCGCTCGCCGGCCAGACGGCGCGGCCCTCGGGCACCGCGTACGCGGCCTCGAAGGCAGGGGTCGTGGCCCTCACCCGCAGCTTCGCGCTCGAGCTCTCCTCGCACGGCGTCACCGTCAACGCGATCGCGCCGGGGATGACCGACACGCCGATGGTCCGCGGCGTCAGCGACGAGACCCGCGAACGGCTGCTGGCCGGGGTGCCGACCGGCCGCCTGGTGGCGCCGGCCGAGCTCGCGGCGCTGGTCCGCTTCCTCGCCTCGGAGGACGCGGCCTCGATCACCGGCGCCACCTATGACGTCAACGGCGGCGCCCTGATGCGCTGATGGACGCGGCGCCGGGCGCCGCCGATCAGCCGCCGTCGAGCTGCTGTTCGGCCCCGACGAGAACGTCGACGAGCGCTGGCTGCGCGAGCTGGGCGGCGGCCGCGAGCGCCGAGCTTCGGCGTCGCCGTCACCGCGACCAGGCCGGCGACGAGGAGGAGCTGCTGCGCCGGCTCGGCGAGCACGACCCGGCCGCCGGCGCTGATCCTCGCCAGCGAGCTGCCCGCCGCGCTCGAGCGGATCGCGGCGCATGGCCGGCGGGCGGCTGATCTGGCTCGGGATGCGCGTGGCGATCGGCGAACCGCCGGCGGTCCTGGTCGAGGCCGGGGTCCAGATCGTCCGCGGCCGCGGCCTCGACGGCCTGCCGTGGGCGCTGAAATCGCTTCTCGCCCGCTCGCGCGATGCCGTTCACCACCCACGCCTACGGGCCCGCAGCGCGACCAGGTCGCCGACCTCCGCCTGCCCGCCGGCGAGGGCCCGCACCCGGTCGTCGTCCTGATCCACGGCGGCGCCTGGCGGGCCAACTGGGAGCGCGACCTGATGGACTCGATCGCCGTCGACCTCACCGCGCGCGGCTACGCCACCTGGAACCTCGACTACCGCCGCGTCGCCAGCGGCGGCGGCTGGCCGACGACCTTCGAGGACACCGCCGCCGGGATCGACGCCCTGGCCGACCTCGACGCGCCGCTCGACCTCGGCCGGGTCGTCCTCCTCGGCCACTCGGCCGGCGGCCACCTGGCGGCCTGGGCGGCGGCCCAGGAGGAGGCGCGGCGTGAAGCCGGCGCTCGTCTTCTCGCTGGCCGGCGTCCTCGACCTCGTCGAGGGCGCCAACCGCGGCGTCTACGAGCGCGCGATCGAGGGCTTGATGGACGGCCTGCCCGCCGACCGCCCGGCGGAGTACGCCGCCGCCTCGCCGGCCGAGCTGCTGCCGATCGGAGTCCCGCAGCTGCTCGTCCACGGCCTCCTCGACCTCGCCGACAACGTCGACATGAACCGCGTCTACGCGGCGCGGGCGCTGGCGGCGGGCGACGAGCTGGAGATGGTCGAGCTGTCGGGCGCCGACCACTTCCACGTGATCGAGCCGGGCACCGAGCCTGGCAGCGGATCGCCGCGCTGCTCAGCGAGCGCGTGCCATCCGGTAGAGATCAGGCGCCACCAGCCTGAGCTCCCAGCCGGGGAAGACGACGATCGTCGTCGTCGGCTCTTCGATGATCGCCGGGCCGGCGATCGCGACGCCCGCGGCGATGTCGTCGCCGGCGAAGACCGGCGTCTCGGCGCGGCTCCTCGGAGCCGGCGAAGTGGGCCGGGCGGGTCGCCCGCGGCTCCGGCGGTCGCCGGTGCGGCGACACTTGCCCGCGTCCGCTGCCGCGGCGGCTGGCCGCTGCGAGCGTAGACCGTGACTTCGAGGTTCAGCAGCTCGGGCACGTTGTCGCGCTCGCAGTAGGTGTAGAGCGCCTCGTGGCGGGCGTGGAAGGCGTCGGCGATCCCGATCGAGATTGGCGGCCGAGATCGCGGTGTCGGGGATCTTGACCGAGCACTGGTGGACCTGGTCGATGTACTTCATGTCGAGGAAGCGCTCGCTCCACATCTCCTCGTCACCGAAGCCCTCCTCGCGCAGCTCGCGGCGGCCGCGCTCTTCGAGCTCGGCCAGCATCGACTCGAGCCGCGCCGCGTCGATCTCCGGCAGCGGGCTCGGGTAGGAGCCGACCAGGGTGTGCTTGGCGTCGGCGATCGCCTCGCCGAAGGCGCAGAGGCCGGAGCTGACCCGCGGGATCAGGACCTCGTCGATCCCCAGCTCGGCGGCGAGCATGCCGGCGTGGGCGGCGGTAGCGCCGCCGCCGGTGAGCAGGGCGAAGTCGCGCGGGTCGTGGCCGCGCTCGACCGTCACCGTCCGCACCCCGGCGACCATGTTGGCGTTGATCACCTCGAAGATCCCGAGCGCGGCGCGCTCGACGCCGATCCCGAGCGGCTCGGCAACCCGGCCGCGGACAGCCTCGTGGGCGAGCTCGGTCGAGATCGGCAGCTCGCCGCCGAGCAGCGCCTCCTGGTTCAGGTAGCCGAGGACGACGAGCGCGTCGGTGACGGTCGGCTCCTCGCCGCCGCGCTGGTAGCAGGCGGGCCCGGGCAGCGCCTCGGCGCTCTCCGGCCCGACCCGGAGGATGCCGCGGCCGTCGACCGAGGCGATCGAGCCGCCGCCGGCGCCGATGCTGACGACGTTGACCATCGGCAGGCCGATCGGGTAGCGGCCGACGGTCGCGTCCTTGACCAGGTCGGCGGCGGAGCCGTCGGTGATCGACATGTCGGCGCTGGTGCCGCCCATGTCGAGGGTGACGATCCCGGCGGCGTCGGTCTCGGCGGCGAAGTGGGAGCTGGCGGCGGGCGCGGCGGCGGGGCCCGAGTTGAGCGCGGCGACCGCGCGGCGGACGAAGGTCTCGCCGCCGGTGAGGCCGCCGTTCGACTGCACGTAGCGCAGCGAGCCGGAGTAGCCGTGCTGCTGCCAGCAGCCCCTCGACCTGCTCGACGTGGCGGGCGAGGCGCGGCTGCACGTAGGCGTTGACGGCGACGGTGCTGGCGCGGACGTACTCGCCGAGCTGCGGCAAGAGCTCGGCCGAGGCGGTGACCGGCACCCGGGGCAGCTCGGCGGCGAGGATCTCGGCCGCCCGCTCCTCGTGGGCGGGGTTGCGGAAGGACCAGAGGAAGCAGACGCCGACCGCCTCCACGCCCTCGGCCCGGAACAGCTCGGCGGCGGCGCGGACGTCCTCCTCGTGCAGCGGCTGGCGCACGCTGCCGTCGGCGAGGACTCGCTCGCGGACTCGGCATCCGCAGCCGCCGCGGCACCAGCATCGGCGCCGGCTCGTAGGCGAAGTCGTAGCGGTGGCCGTCCTCCTTGTGGCCGAGGCGGATCTCCAGCGAGTCCTCGTGCCCGGCGGTGCAGAGCATCGCCGTCTTCGCCCCGCGCAGGGTCAGCAGCGCGTTCAGGGCGACGGTGGTGCCGTGGATGATCAGCTCGCAGCCGGCGAGGAACTCGGCGACCGAGGCGCCGCGAGCGCGGCCGGCCAGCTCGAGCGCGTTGCCGATCGCCTCGTGCGGTTCGGCCGGGGTCGAGGGCGTCTTGAACAGCTCGACCCGGCCGTCGTCGCCGACCACGACCAGGTCGGTGAAGGTGCCGCCGGTGTCGATGCCGACCCGGTAGCTCAACTGGCCCCGTCCATCTCGGCGCGCAGCGCCGCCGTCGCGTCCTCGTCGACCGCTTCGCCGGCGGCGTCGAGGACGACGCCGTAGCGCTCGCGCGCCGCCGCGGCCGAGACGCGGCTGTCGCGTACGTCCTCGAGCACGCAGCTGAGGGTCGCGGGCGGTGGGGGCGCCGATTCCCCCACCGCCCGCACTGTGGGTGATGAAGCGCTCGCCGGGGGCGAGGGTGACGACGCGGTTGGTGCTCATCTCCTCGACGCTGCCGTCGCCGCGCACCAGTTCGACCCGGCCGATGTGCTCCTCGGGCCGGTCGCCGCCGGCGCCGAGGACGCTCGAGGCGGGGTACTTGCGGCCCTCGCCCCAGATCACGGTGGTCATCTCGTGGCCGACCGCCTCGACCTCGTGGGTGACGCCGCAGCCGCCGCGCCACTCGCCCGGGCAGCCGGAGTCCTCGCGCAGCAGGTAGGAGTGGACGACGAGCGGATAGTGGTACTCGAGCACCTCCATTTCGCCCGAGGTGGCGCCGCCGAGGCCGGCCTGCGGCCCGATCGCGTGCCAGCCGTCCATCAGGCCGCCGACGGCCCCGGCCCCGCACATCAGGCAGGAGACCATCATGTGGACGTACTCGCGCTCGTTGCGGGGGTCGACGCCGGCGAGGTTGACCGCGGCGCAGTGGCCCCAGCCGGCGGCGGCGCGGTCGGGGTAGGCGGTGCTGAGCGTGTCGCGGACCGCGTCGGTGATCGTCTCCGCCGGGCAGGTGGTCGAGGCGACGTGGGCGGCGGGGTCGGCGGCGTTGACCATCGTCCCCGGCGGCCCGTAGTCGATCTCGATCGCCCGGTACATGCCCTCGTTGTAGGGCGGCGGCGGCTTGAGGAACATCAGCACGCCGAGGTAGACGGCGCTGGTCGTGTTGGCGCGGAAGGAGTTGGTGTAGAAGGGAATCTGCTCGGGGCGCCTCGAGCGCGATCTTCATGCGTGTCGCCGGCGACCGTCACCTCGACCCCGACCCGCTTGTCGCCGAGGCCGTGGCCGATGTCCTCGACCATCCGCT
The DNA here is from genome assembly GCA_963729055.1 of uncultured Actinomycetes bacterium. Lineage (GTDB taxonomy): Bacteria > Actinomycetota > Thermoleophilia > Solirubrobacterales > 70-9 > VAYN01. Next base: position 35,685 of record CAVSMQ010000014.1, read on the forward strand.
CGCCGCGGTGGACGCCGTCGGGCAGCTCGGCGACGAGGCTCGCGCATCTGCTCCTCGGCGAGCGCCGAGCAGCTCCTCGGTGCAGGCCTTGACTTCCTCCTTCCCGTACTTCTCGAGGATCGCCAGCAGCTGGCGCTCGCCGACGTTGACGGCGCCGCGCTGCGCGCGCAGGTCGCCGGCCTGGTTGCGGGGGGTGCGCGTGTTGGTGACCAGCATGTTGAGGACGTCGTCGCGGTCGCGGCCCTCGTCGCAGATCTTGATCGGCGGGATCCGCAGGCCCTCGGCGAAGATGTCGCGGGCGTCCGGGTTGTAGCTGCCGGCGACGGGGCCGCCGGCGTCGGCCATGTGCCCCTTGCTGACCGCCCAGAAGATCAGCTCGTCCTCGAAGAAGACCGGCTTGTACATGCACCAGTCGGCGATGTGGCTGCCGTCGTAGGTGGGGTCGTTGTGGAGGACGACGTCGCCGGGGCGCAGGTCGCCTTCGAAGTAGGCGGCCACCGCTTTCGTCGCCAGGATCAGCGAGCCGAGGTGGATCGGCAGGTCCTGGCCCTGGACGACCATCTCCGGCGTCCAGTTGAAGATCGCGTTCGAGAAGTCGCGCGAGATCGTCGAGCACGCTGGAGCGACCGGTGCGCTCCATCGTCATCGTCATCTCGCGCTGCGCGGTCTCCAGCGCACCGCGCACTACCGCCAGCGTGATCGGGTCGACCGCGGCGCGGGTGTCGCCCGCGCCGCTCACGAGTTCCCGAAGAACAGCGGCTGCCCGACCCGGGCTTCGATCTTGAAGTAGCGGTAGAGCCGGTGGCCTTCGCCGACCGGCTTGCGGACCAGGTCGCAGACCGAGACGACCGCGTCGAAATCGGGCGCGTCGGCGAGGATGTAACAGGTCCAGGGGAACTCGAGCGCCGGCCCGACGAAGAGCCGGTCGTCGTCGATCGTGCCGAGCACCTCGATCCCGAACTTGCCCTGCAGGTCGCTGAACTCCTCCTGCAGCTTGCGCGACGACTTCTTTGCGCGCCTCGTCGGTCGGTCGCGAAGAACGTTTCGAGCACCGCGATGCAGAACAGGACCCGCAGCGGTTTCGGATCTTCAGCCATCTGCTCCTCCTTCTCGGATCTTCTATCCTCCTTAACGACCGATAAGGAGTGGCGACGGTAACACCGAAATGCCTTCCGTGCAAGCGCATACCCGCGAGGAACTGGAGGGCGCCGCCCGCGCCTTTCTCGCCGCCCTCGACCGCCTCGACCTCGACGCCGCCGTCGCCTCTTTCGGCCCGGGCTGCCGGTTCACGATCGAGAGCGACGGCACCGTGCTCGAGGGAATCACGGCGATCGAGGCGATGTGGCGCGAGGTGCTCGGCGCCCACACGGCGATGAGCCACGAGGTGACGAGCGTGAGCGTCGACGTCGAGCAGCGGCGGGTCGTCACCGAGCAGCACTTCCGCGGCTGGCCGCGCGAGGGGGAGCCGAGCGAGCGCCGCTCGGTCTACCTGTTCGAGATCGGCGAGCAGCTCCGCTTCAGCCGGGTCGCGGTCTGGATCGACGGTGCGACGCCGGGACGGAACGAGGCGACGGCGGGCGGCGAGCCCGCGCCGCGGGTCGGCGCCGGGCGCTGGCCGGCGCTGCTGCTGGTCGACTTCGCCCGCGGCTGGACCGATCCCGAGTCGCCGGTCTCGTTGCCGCTCGACGATCAGCTCGAGCGCGCGGCCGAGCTGCTCGCCGCGACCCGCGAGGCGGGCGCGCCGGTCGTCTTCGTCACCTCCGCCTACGAGCCGGCCGAGCTGGAGACGGTGCGGATGCTGCAGAAGACGCCGCGGGTGCGAGTCCTGACCGCCGGCTCGCCGCTGGTCGAGATCGACCCGCGGATCGAGCCGCGCCGCGAGGAGCTGGTGCTGGTCAAGAAGCACGGCTCGGCCTTCTTCGGCACCGAGCTTGCCGCCTACCTCGTCACCCAGGGGGTCGACACGCTCGTGATCGGAGGCTGCATCACCAGCGGCTGCGTCCGCGCTTCGGCCGTCGACGGCGCCCAGCACGGCTTCCGCCCGCTCGTCGTCGCAGACGCCGCCGGCGACCGCAGCGCTGAGGCCCACGCCACCAGCCTGCAATCGATCGACGACCTCTACGGCGACGTCGTCACCAGCGCCGAGGCGCTCGAGTACCTGCGCACGCTCTGAGATGAGGTTGCCGTTTGCCGTCGTATAGGCGGGAAAAGGCAACCTCGTCGGAGAGGCGCCGGGGTTAGGCGCGCAACTGCGACTCGCGTGGGTGGATCGCCTGGGAGCCTTGGCGCAACGGCTCGGCGGCGCGGCCGGAGCGCTCGGCGATGATCTCGGCGAGGACCGAGACCGCCACCTCCTCCGGGGTGGCGGCGCCGATGTCGAGGCCGCAGGGGGCGTGGACCCGGGCCAGCTCGTCGTCCCCCACCCCGCTCTCGCGCAGCCGCCGCTCGCGGTCGGCGGTCGTTTTGCGCGAGCCGAGGGCGCCGACGTAGCCGGCCTCGCTGCCGAGCGCGCCGAGCAGCGCCGGCTGGTCGAACTTGGGGTCGTGGGTGAAGACGAGGACCGCGTCGCGGGGGCCGAGCGCGATCTGCCCGAAGGCCTCGTCGGGCCAGACCAGCAGCGTCTTGGCGGCGCGCTGGAAGCGCGGCGTCTCGAGGAAGGGCGCGCGCGGGTCGGCGATCGTCACCTCGTAGCCGAGCTCGGAGGCGACGCGGGCGAGCGCCGCCGAGAAGTCGATCGCGCCGAAGATCAGCATCTTCGGCGGCGGCGCGAAGGCGTGGACGTGGACGCCGAGCTCGGCCCCGAGGACGGCGCCGTCGGCGCCGTAGCGGCGGATGCCGCTGCGGCCCTGGGCGAGCATCCCCTCGGCGTCGCGGGAGACCGAGCGGTCGAGCAGCTCGGGGCCGCCGAAGCCGCCGTCGGCCTCGCCGTCGACGACCGCCAGCTTGTGCGCCGGCCTGCGGGCCGTCGAGCAGGGTGGCGATCGCCACCGGCCGGCCCGGCGGCGACGGCGTCGCGGGCCTCGGCCTCGACCCGGGCCTCCTCGCCGGAGAGCTCCTGGACGAAGACGTGGACGGTGCCGCCGCAGGTCAGCCCGACCGAGCCGGCGAGCTCGTCGGAGATCCCGTAGGTGACGGTGTGCGGGGTCGGCGCCGGCGAAGATCGCTTTCGCCTCGCCGACCACCGCCGCCTCGACGCAGCCGCCGGTGATCGAGCCTTCGATCGCGCCGTCCTCGGCGATCAGCATCAGCGCGCCTGGTTCGAGCGGCGCCGAGCCCTCGATCCCGACCAGCAGCGCGGCGACGACGCGGCGCCCTTCGCGCAGCCACTCGCTGGCGGTGGCGGCGATGCGGCGGGTGGTGGTCATCGGGAGAGAGCCGAGAGGGTTGATCATCTATGGCGAGGCTGGAAACTCCCCTGCCGCCCCGGGCTCCATCCTCCGATCGGCCCGGATTTCGGCTCTGCAGCGCCGCGCGCCGCCCCGAGCCCGAAGCCCGGCCAGCGGATCGCGGCGCAGAGCAGTCCCAGCGCAACGGCGGTGAGGACCGAGTAGCCGAAGGCGTTTCCGACCGCGGCCAGAGCGGTCGCCAGCGGCGGTCCGAAGGCGTAGCCGAAGGAGAGCGCCAGGTTGAGCAAGGTCGCCACCGCGGCGGTCTCCATCCCGAGGCTCTCGGCCCGCCGAGTGAAGAGGCTCATCGCCGGGATCCAAGCGATGCTGAGTGCGATGCCCTGGAAGACGACGAAGCTGAGCGACGTCGCGGTGCGTCGAGTCGAGCGCGCCAAGGCTGGCGATGCTGAGGGCCGCGAGCGAGAGCCCGATCACCAGCGGCAGGCGCGAACCGCGCCGGTCGGCGAGCCAGCCGGCGTAGGGACAAGCGGCGGCGGCGATCGAGCGCGGCGGCGAGCAGGACCAGCGCCAGGGCGGTGTCGCCGAGCCCGGCGTCGCTGAGCCGCAACGGGCCGAGCGCGATCAAGGCGCCGCCGAGCACGCCGATCGTGCAGTTCGGCGGCGATCAGCCCGCGCAGGACCCGGTCCGGTGGCAGGGTCAGGTTCGTGGCGGCCCGGCCCCGCTTTCTCGCTCGGCGCCGGCAGTCGGCAGCCCGGGCATGATCGCGAGGGTCAGCGTCAGGACCAGCACCAAGCAGGCGACGGCGGCGAAGACCGGGAGTTCTCCGACCAGGCCGGTGGCGCCGCCGAGCAGCGGCCCGACCGCGGTACCGAGCACCGCGGCGCCGATCGCGGCGCCGATCGACTCGCCCCGCGCCTCGGAGGGGGAGATCTGGATCAGCCAGTTGAGCATCGCCACCCAAAGCAAGCCGGCCCCGATCCCCTGGGTGAAGCGGGCGGCGTCGAGCAACTCGATCCCCTCGCCGAGCCCGAAGACCACCGTCGCGGCGGCGAGCAGCAGACCGCCGCTGACCGCGGTCGCGCGGACGCCGAGCCGATCGCTGACCCAGAGACCGGCGATCACGGTGCCGAGGATCATCCCCGCCGCGTAGGAGCCGGACAAGAGGCCGGCGGCGACGCTCGAGATCCCCAGCTCCTCCTCGTAGTGCGGCAAGAGCGCCGCCAGGCTCGAGAAGAGCGAGGCCTCGACGACGAAGACGACGCCGGCGAGGACCAGGAACCGGCGCATCAGCCGCCGGGCAAGGTGCGCACCAGCGCCGGGTCCCAGCTGACCGTCACCGCGGTGCCGATCCCGAGCGGCGGCGCCCGCGTCGCTCGGCACCTCGGCCTTGAGCGGCTCGGGCAGCTGCGGGCACTCGACCAGGTAGGAGTAGCCGGCGCCGCGGAAGCCGACGTCGCGGACGGTGCCGTGGAGGGCGCCGGCGGCGCCGTTCGCCGCACCGGCGTCCGCCGCTCCGGCGCCGGCCTCGCGCAGCACCACGTCCTCCTGCCGCAGCACGGTCAGCTCGCCGCCCTCACCGGGCAGCACGTTGGCGTCGCCGACGAAGCGGGCGGTCAGCGCCGAGGCGGGCCGGTGGTAGATCTCGGCCGGCGTCCCCAGCTGGGCGATCTCGCCGCGGTCGAGGACGGCGATCCGGTCCGAGAGCGCCAGCGCCTCGTGCTGGTCATGGGTGACGTAGACGAAGGTGGTCGCGGTCTCGCGGTGCAAGCGCCTCAGCTCGGCCTCCATTTCCAGCCGCACCCGCAGGTCGAGCGCCGAGAGCGGCTCGTCCATCAGCAGCACCTGCGGCCGGTTGATCAGCGCCCGCGCCAGCGCCACCCGCTGCGCCTGGCCGCCGGAGAGCTCGCCGCTGCGGCGGTGCGCGTAGCCCTCGAGGCGGACCAGCTCGAGCGCCTCGCGCACCCGTCCCGCCACCTCCCGCTTCGGCAGCTTGGCCAGCTTCAGGCCGAAGGCGAGGTTGTCGTAGACGTCGAGGTGGGGGAAGAGGGCGGCGCGCTGGAAGACGAGGTTGACCGCGCGGCGGTGCGGCGGCACCGCGGTGACGTCCTCGCCGCGCAGGTAGACCGCGCCCTCGCTCGGCCGCAGGAAGCCGGCGGCGATCCGCAGCAGCGTCGTCTTGCCGCAGCCGCTCGGCCCCAGCAGGGTGACGAACTCGCCGTCGGCGACCTCGAGGTCGATCTCGCGCAGGACCGGCTCGCCCTCCTGGTAGGAGTGGCCGACCCGCTCGAATCTCAGCGCCGCGTCGCTCATCCCACCTGGTCCAGTAGAGCGGCGGCGCGGCGCGCGCGGCGGCGCTCGGCGCGGATCCCCATCACGAAGGCGAAGATGAAGAGCGCCAGGGTGATCGCCATCAACAGGGTCGAGACGACGTTGATGCTCGGGTTCAGGGTCGTCCGCAGCCGCGAGAAGATGAACAGCGGCAGGGTCGTCTCGTTGCCGCGAGACGAAGAAGGTGACGACGAACTCGTCGAGCGAGACCATGAAGGCGAGCGCCGCGGCGCCGAGCAGCACCGGGAAGACCTGCGGCAGGGTGACTTTGCGGAAGGCGGTCCAGGGCGAGGCGCCGAGGTCGGCCGCCGCCTCCTCGAGCATCGGGTCGAGCCGATCGAGCGCAACCCGGGCGATCATGAAGAAGAACGGGAAGGCGATGATCGAGTGGCCGATCAGGATCGTCAGCAGCGAGAGTTCGATGTCGACGCGGCGCAGGGCGATCAGCAGCGCGATCCCGACGAACAGCAGCGGCAGGGTGATCGGCAGGAGGAAGAGCGCCACGCCCGCGCCGGCCAGCCGCGAGCCCGAACGGGTCACCCCGTAGGCGGCGGCGGTGCCGAAGACGAAGGTGAAGGCAGCGGTCGCGAGGGCCAGCTCGAGCGAGTTGAAGAGCGCTTCGCGGAACTGTTCGTTGCCGAACACTTCGTCGTACCAGCGGGTCGAGAAGCCCTGGAAGGGGAAGGTCAGCGAGGGGCTCGAGTGCAGCGAAAAGAGGGCGACGATCCCCAGCGGCACCAGCAGGAAGACGAGCACCAGGGCGGTGAAGAGGCCGCCGGCCCAGCCGCGACCGGCGCGGGCGCTCACGTCGTCCACCTGATCTTGCCGAGGCCGGCGAGCCGTAGCCCGATCGCCGCCACCGCGAAGCAGATCGCGTAGGCGGCAAGCATGATCCCCGAGAGCGCCGCCCCCATTGCCCAGTTGCCGGAGGCGGTGAACTCGGCGGCGATGTTGACGCCGAGCATCGCGTCGCCCGGGCCGCCGAGGAACTGCGGCGTGACGTAGTCGGCGGAGGCGAGGACGAAGATGAAGATGAAGGCGGAGATCGCCGGGCCGGCGATCAGCGGCAGGACCACTCGCCGCCAGCGCTGCACGGTGCCGCCGCCGAGGTCGCGGGCGGCCTCCAGGTAGCGCGGCTCGATCGGCCGGAAGGCGGCGAACATCACCAGCACTACATAAGGGACGGAGATGTGGACGAGGGCGATCACGATCGCCGCCTGGTTGAAGATGAAGAGGTTGGAGGGTTGGTCGATCAGGCCGAGGTCGATCAGCGCCGTGTTGAGGACGCCGTTGGTGCCGAGGATCGTCCGCCAAGCGTAGATCCGGACCAGGTAGCTGGCGAACATCGAGACCGCGATCAGGAACATCACCGCCAGCTGCCAGCGACCGGCGTGGTAGCGCAGCCAGTAGGCGACCGGGATCGCGATCAGGACCGAGATCGCCGCGGTGAGGGCGCCGACGATCAGCGAGTTGCGACCGAGCTGCCAGGTGAGGTCGCTTTCCAGCGCCTGCTTGTAATTGTCGAGGGTGAGCGGGCCGCTGACGCTGAAGAAGCCGGCGGTGAGGACGCTGTAGGCGAGCAGGGTGACGACCGGGACGACGAGGAAGAGGATCAGGTAGCCGGCGGCCGGGGCGGCGAGCCCGAGGACGCGGCGGTTCTTCGGAGCGCCGGCGGAGCGCGCTTCGGCCGGCGGCAGGTCGGGCGGCGCGCCCGGGTACATCGGGTCGACCGAAGGCGGCTCGAGCGGGGAGGCGTTGCTGCTCACGAGGCCTCCCCCCGCCGATGGGCCGATTTCGAGAAATATGGGACCGAAATCGGCCCATCGGCGGGCTCGGCCCCGGCGGCGATCAGCCGCGCGGCCGATGTCTCCCAGCCGACGCCGACGGTCTCGCCGACTTCCGGGTCGTCGCCGGCCGGCGAGCTGCGGACCTCAGCCCGCAGCGGTCGCTCGATCCCCTCGACCTCGAGCAGGTAGCTGGAACGGGTGCCGCGGAACGCGCGGTCTATCACCCGACCGTTGAGACCACCGTTGGCGGCGCCGATCGCGACGCTCTCGGCACGGAGGACGAGCTGCGCCGGGCCGGGGCCGACCCCGGTACTGGCCGGCACCGAGAGCTCGGCCCCGGCGACCGCCACCCGGGCGGCGGCGCCGGCCACCGAGCGCACCTCGACTGGGATCACGTTGGCGTCGCCGACGAAGCGGGCGACGTAGGAGGAGTCGGGGGCGGCGTAGACCTCGTGCGGGGTGCCGAGCTGGGCGATCTCGCCCTCGGCGAAGACGGCGACCCGGTCCGACATGCTCATCGCCTCGCCCTGGTCGTGGGTGACGTAGACGAAGGTGGCACCGGTCTCGGCGTGCAGCCGCCGCAGCTCGGCCTCCATATCGAGCCGGATCTTCAGGTCGAGGGCGGAGAGCGGCTCGTCGAGAAGCAGCACCCGCGGCCGGTTGACGAGGGCGCGGGCGAGCGCGACGCGTTGCATCTGCCCGCCCGAGAGCTCGTAGGCGCGGCGGCGGGCGAGGTGGCCGAGGCGGACCATCTCCAGCGCCTCCCCGACCCGCGCGGCGAGCTCCGGCTTGCCGATCCGCGAGATCCGCAGGCCGAAGGCGACGTTCTCGAAGACGTCGAGGTGCGGGAACAGGGTCGCCCGCTGGAAGACCATGTTGATCGGCCGCTTCTCGGCCGGGGTCGAGGTGACGTCGGCGCCGTCGAGCGTGACCGTGCCGGTGGTCGGGCGGTCGAAGCCGGCGAGGATGCGGAGCAGGGTCGACTTGCCGCAGCCCGAGGGGCCAAGCAGACCGAGGAACTCGCCGGCGGCGACCTCGAGGTCGATCCGCTTCAGGGCGACGGTCTTGCCGAAGTGCTGGGAGACGCCGGCGACGCCGAGCGCGCCGCCCCGTCCGTCCTGCTGACCCTCGGACAAGCCGTTCGCCCCGCCGACCTCAGGCGCCTTTCACTTCGGTCCAGGCCTGAGTGACTTCGCCGAAGGTGACGAACTCGTCCGACTGGGCCGGCGCGTCCTGGACCATCGGCGCCGATTCGAGGAATTTTTCGATCTCCGGCGTGGTCTTCGGGAACAGCGGCTTGACCGTGCTGTTGACCAGCGGCAGCGCCGCTTCGACCGCCGGGCCGAGGACAACCAGGTTGGCCGCTTCGGCGTTGTTTTTCGGCTCCAGCAGTTCGTTGATCATCGAGTAGGCGGTGGCCGGGTTCGAGCCGTCTTCCGGGATTCCGTAGGTTTCGGTGAAGGAAGCCGACCCTTCCGGTAGCTGGAAGACGGTCTTGATGTTCGGGTTCCCCGCTTCAGCTGCGAAGGCGTTGTCCGAGGTCATCCCGAGCATCGCCGCCTTGACTTCGCCCTGGGCGATCTGCGTCGACATGTCGCCGAAGGAAGGCGCGAACGACTTCGCCTGGGCGACGAACTGCGCCAGCCATTGCTTGGTTTCCTCGAGCTGGTCCTTGGTCATTTCGTCGGTGGTGAAACCGAGGATCGCCCCGGCGGTGCCGAAGGCGGTGCTGGGGTCGTCGAGGATCGTGATTTCGCCCTTGAATTCGGGCTTCAGCAGGTCGGTCCACTTTTCCGGCGGATCGGTCTTCGTCGAGTCGTAGTTGATCCCGATCGCGCCCCAGGTGACCGGGATCGCGACCACGTCGCCGGCTTCGTTTTTGAACGTGTTGAGCGGATCTTTCTTGAAGAAGTCGATCAGCCCGTCGTAGTTCGGAAGCTGTTTCAGATCCAGCGGCATGAACGGCACGCCGCTGCCGAGCAGGCGCGAGGTGCCGTTCGAGGAGAAGCAGATGATGTCGTATTCGCCGCCGCCCCCGGCCGCGTATTTGGCGGCGATGTCGCTCATGTTGCCGATGAAGCTGGGGTGGATCGTGACCCCGTATTTCTTCTTCCAAGGCGCCAGCAGTTCCTGATAGTCCTCGGCCTGCCAGCCGAGGTAGTTGAGGGTGCCGCCTACGGTTTCGCCGCCGGCCCCACCACCACCGCCGCCGGTGGTCGCGCTGGTGCTGCTGTCGCCGCCGCCACAGGCGGCGAGGAAGGCCGGGGTCAGGGCCAGAGCGCCGACGCCGGCGGCGCTCTTCAACAACCGGCGGCGCGTCCAGTCACCGCCTAAGTCCAGGTCTGCTCGGGTGGTCTCGTCCATGGGATCCACTCCTCTTCGGTGAATTGCGAAACCGGCGTCTGAAGGCCCACCGTGGTTCGACCCTATTCGCTACTTGATCAGATCGCAAGCAAAAACTTGGCGATTGAGTAGGAATTTGGATAAACCCGTACCGAGAGTTGCTAGGGCACGGCTAGGAGGCGCCGGCGGAACTCACGTCCGCGGCTGGCGGCGCCGGGCCAAGCGGGGCAAGGACGCAAGGAGCCCGAATAGCGGCGCTATTCGGGCGACTGAGGACGCAGCACCGCGCAGCGCCCGCCGCCGCCAGGCGGGGGCGCGTGAGTTGCGCCGGCGCCTCCTAGCCGTGCCAGGACGCTTCCACGCCTTTGATCAGGGCCGCGATCGTCTCGTTCAGCGGCGTCGGGATCCCCTTTTCGGCGCCGAATTTGGCGATCCCGCCGTTGAGGAAATCGATCTCGGTCGGGCGCTGCTTCTCGAGGTCCTGCAGCATGCTCGCTTTGTGGTCGTAGGCGACCCGCTGGGCGTGGTCGATCAGCGCGTCGGGGTCGCTGTCGAGGGTGACCCCGAGTGCGGCGGCGACCGCCTTGCCCTCGTCGCAGAGCTTGGTGACCAGCTTGCGCAGCTCGGGGTCGTCGCAGAGGCGGCCGTGGGTGAGCCCGGTCATCGCCCCGAGCGGGTTGCTGGCGGCGTTGAAGATCACCTTGGTCCACTGGGCGCCGCGGGCGTCCTCGAGCGCCCGGGTCGGCATCCCCGAGCGCGAGACCGTCTCGGCCAACAGCTCGACCTCAGACCAGGGCGGCGGCGATGGCTCGAAGGGACCGATCGCCGTCTCGCCGGCGGTGTCCCAGGCGACCACGCCGGGCTCGAGGATGCGGCCGGCGGGGAAGGTGGTGCCGAGGATCACCCGCTCGACGCTCTCTGCGATCAGCTCCTCGTTGCCGACCCCGTTCTGGACGCTGCAGACGCTGCCGTCGGCGAAGGCGTGGCCGACGGCGGCGATCGCGCTCTCGGTGTGGAGCGCTTTGGTGGCGATGATCCCGAAGCGGCAGGGCGGCAGCTCGGACGCGTCGGTGGTCGCCCGCACCTTGCCGGTCACCTCCCCCGTTCCGGTCAACCGCAGGCCGTCGCGGTTGATCGCGTCGACATGGTCCTGGGAGACGTCGTAGGCCCAGGTCTCGACCTCGTCGAGCTGGCCGAGGTGGGCGGCGAAGAGGCTGCCGACCGCACCGCAACCGATCACACAGATCCTCATCGGCTCGGCGGCGCCTGAATTCTGCGAGTTGGAAGCGTCCAAGATTCCTCCTTGGCTTTGATCAGCCGGTAGACGGCGGTGTTAAGCGGCACCGGCACTCTTACCCGTTCGGCTTCGCGGACCAGCGCCCCGGTGATCGCGTCGACCTCGGTGGCGCGCTGGGCGAGAACGTCCTCGAGCATCGAGGGCGGGTGGGCGTAGTCGCCCTCGTCGCTTTCGCCACGGGTCACCGCTCTTTGATTCATCTCCCAGGGGTCATCGTGCAGCTCGACCCCGACCGCGGCGGCGACCGCCTTGCCCTCGGCGATCAGGTCGTAGACGAGGTGGCCGAGGTCGGCCGGCGCGTCGCGCTTGGCGAAGAGGGCAACGTGCGGGAGCTCGGTCAGCGCCGCGGTGCCGTTGACTGCGGCGTTGAAGATCAGCTTCGACCACTGAGCCGGCAGCAGGTCGGGCAGCACCTCGGCCCGTAGGCCGGAGGCGATAAACAGCTCGCCCGCCGCCTGTGCCAGCTCGAGCGGGGTGGCGGTGCCGGCGAAGGGCCCATCCAGGTCTCGGTGTCGAGCTCGTACTCGATCACCGCGTCGGAGTGGCGGATGCCGCTGATGAAGGTGACGCCGGAGATGATCCGCCAATCGCCGTGGCGGCGGACGACCTCCTCCGAGCCGAGCCCGTTCTGAATCGTCATCACCGCCGCCTCCGGACAGCGACCGGCGAGGCCGGCGATCCCCGCCTCGACCCCGGTCGTCTTGGTCGCGACGATCGCCAAATCGAAGTCGGGAATCTGGGCTGGGTCGGCGCTGGCGGTGACGGTCGCCAACAGGTCGGACTTGCCGAGGATCCGCAGGCCGTCCTCGTTCAGCGCCGCGGCGTGCTCCTCGCGGCGGGTTAGGACCGAGACCTCGGCCTGGCCGGCGAGGTGGCCGGCGACGAGGCTGCCGATCGTGCCGGCGCCGACGACGCAGACGCGCTCGAAGGCTCACGCTGCCTCGCCGGCTTTGCCGCGGACGATCTCCAAAAAGTCCTCGTCGGAGACGAGCCCGTGGTCGCGCTCCGCGAGCTCCTTGACCGCGGCGAGGATCGCGGCGCGGTCGTCCTCGGCGACCTCGACCCCGAGCTCCGCGGCGCGGATGCGGATGCTGTCGAGGCCGCTCTTCTTGCCGAGCACGATGCCGCGCTCGGCCCCGACCAGCTCGGAGGAGTAGGGCTCGATCGACTCCGGTTCGTGGAACTGGCTGGCGACGGCGCCGCTCTCGCGGGTGAAGAGGTTCTCACCGACGATCGCCTTCCAGGGCTCGAGCTCGTGGCCGGCAAGGCGGCGGACCGTCGCCGAGGTCTCGCGGACCTGATCGAAGCGGATGTTGGTCTCGACTCCGTAGAAGGTCTCGAGCGCGAGGGCGATCTCGGCGATGTTGGCGTTGCCGGCCCGCTCGCCTATCCCGTTGACGGTGCCCTGGACCCAGCTGGCGCCGGCCCGGACGGCGGCGATCGAGATCGCCGTCCCCATCCCGAAGTCGTTGTGGCCGTGCCAGTGGATCGGCACCTCGGCCCGACCCACTCGCGGGCGGCGCCGACGAACATCGCCGCTGCCTCGGGGGTAGCGATGCCGAGGGTGTCGACGACGACGATCTCGCTAGCACCGGCCTCGACCGCGGCGCGGTAGACCTCGGCCATGAAGTCGAACTCGCCGCGGGTGCCGTCGACCCCGAAGAAGGCGATCTGCACCCCGTTCTCGACCGCGGCCGAGATCGCCTTGGTCACTCTTTCGAGCAGTTTCTCGCGCGAGATGCCATAGGCCTCGAGCTTCAGGTCGGAGACCGGCGACTCGATCACCGCCGCTTTGCAGCCGAGCTCGAGCAGCGCCTCGACGTCGGCGGGGACGGCGCGGGCGAAGCCCCAGATCTCGGCCTCGAGGCCATCGTTTGCGATCAGCTCGATCGCCCGCGCGTCTTCGGCCGAGACCCGCGGGAAGCCGGCCTCGATCCGGTCGACGCCCATCCGGTCGAGGGCGCGGGCGATCTCCAGCTTCGCCTCAGCGTCGAGGACGACGCCAACGCTCTGCTCGCCGTCGCGCAGGGTGGTGTCGTAGATCCCGACCTTGGCCGGCTGCTCGGCGGTCGGCGCGATCGCCCGCTGGTTCAGCTCGCCGGTCCAGATCTTCTCGCGGTCGATCATCGATTCATGCTCCTCGGAAATCGTCGGGGTCAGTGCAGAGCTTCTCGGCGCCCTCCGCGGTGATCAAGAAGTTGTCCTCGAGCCGCAGCCCGCCGCCGTCGGGCCAGTAGATCCCCGGCTCGAGCGCCAGCACCATGCCCTCCTCGATGATGCCGCCGCTCGCCTGGTGCGGCCAGGGCGGCTCGTGGGCACGGGCGCCGACGCCGTGGGCGACCGGGTGCGAGGGCTGACCGGGGTAGCCGGCGTCGGCGATGCCGTCGCGGATCAGCTTGTCGAGCGCCGCCATCTCGGCGCCGGGCTTGCAGTGCTCGATCGCTGCGTTGAAGACGACCAACAGCTGGTCGAGCAGCTGGTCGTACTCGGGGGCGAGCTCGCCGGGGCAGAAGTTCTTCGTCAGGTCGGTCCAGTAGCCGTCGGCGCAGACCCAGATCTCGAGCAGGGTCGGTTCGTCGGCGACGACCGGGCGGTCGGCGGTCGGGGTGAAGGTGCGGATCCCGGGGCCGGACCAGACCAGGGTGAAGGCGCGGGCGAGGTCGACCTCGCCGCGGAAGCCGGTGCCGGTGGCGTGGACGAAGCCCTCGAAGAGCGCACCGATCTCGCTCTCTTTCATCCCGGGGCGTGCCTTGGCGCGGACCTCGGCCATCGCCAGCGCCGCCAGCTCGTTGGCGAGCCGCATCCGCTCGATCTCCTGCGGCGTCTTGATCGCCCGCGCCGTCGCCAGCAGCGGCACGCAGTCGAGCGCCTCGGCGACGACGTCCTCGAACGCATCGAAGTAGGGAGCGCTGGCGACGGTCGGCTCGCCGACCATCCGGTCCGCCGCCGCCGAGCCGAGCGAGATCTCGAGCCCGACCCGGCCGGTCAGGCCGCGCTCGCGCAGCACCGCGAGCGCCGCGTCGGTGCCGCGGAAGAGCGGCGGCCGCGGGTCGGCCTCGTCGTAGAAGCGGAATGGACGCAGCTCGCCGGCCCAGCTCGCTTCGGCTTCGGCCACCTGCGGCTCCATCACGCACAGAGTCATCTCGCCCTCGCGCGGGAAGACGAGGACGTCGTAGCCCTTCATGCACCAGTAGTCGGAGAGGTACAGCACGTCGTCGGGGGAGCGGACGACGAGCGCGTCGAGGTCCTGCTCCTCCATCAACCGCCGCACGCGGTCGAGCTTGGCCTCGTCGCGGGGGTGGCTCATCGTCCGATTCTCACGAACTGACGCCGCAGACCTCCGCCGCCGCGAGCGCGTAGACGGAGGCGATGTCGACCAGTCCCTTGATCTCGAGGTTCTCGCCGAGCTCGGCGCTCGGCAGGCCGCTGGAGGTGCCGTAGTTGACGGTCTCGATCCCGTAGCGGGTCAGCGCCGAGCCGTCGGAGAACCAGCGGGTCACGTCGCGCTCGGCCGGCTGGCCGAAGACCTCGGTGTGGCCGACGTCGATCGCCGCCAGCAGCGGGTGGTCCTCGCGGATCTCCGAGCCGGGGGCGGTGACGAAGACTTCGGAGCTGATGCCGTAGTCGGGGAACTTGTCACGCAACTCGCGCACCAGGTCACCGAAGGCATGCCGGGCCTCCTGCATCTTCATCGTCGGCGGCACCCGCATGTCGATGAAGAGGTCGGTGCGGTCGGGGGTGCGGCTGACCCGCCAGGGGTGGCCGCCGCGGATCGCGCCGATGTTGACGACCGCGTTCAGGCCGCGGTAGGTGGCGCGCTGCTCCCAGCTCGGGATCCACTCGCGCACCGCGTCCATCACCTCGCGCATCCGGACGATCGAGTTTTCGTTTTCGCGGCCGACGCTGAAGGCGGTGTGGACGAACGGGCCGGCGGTCGAGATCCGCCCCCAGAGCGCGCCGAAGTGGCCGAGGACGATTTTCTGCTCGGTCGGCTCGCCGAGGATGCAGACGTCGGCGATGCCGCCGTGGGTCGGCAGGTAGCGGCTGCCGGCGGCGTAGCCGCGGTACTCCGCGCCGCTGAACTCCTCGCCCCACTGGGTCTTCTCGATCTCGCCGGTGACGGCGGCGATCAGGAGGTCGCCGCGCAGCGTCGACGCCGGCGTCGAGCAGGGCCGAGACCGCCTCGACGTAACAGGCGAGCGCGCCCTTCATGTTCGAGATCCCGAGCCCGTAGATCTTGCCCTCCTCGACGAAGGAGGAGGGCTGGAAGCCGGCGATCGCCCGCAGGTGCGGCTCGCGGCCGGAGTAGCTGGTGTCCATGTGGCCGTTGAACATCAGCGAGGTGCCGTTGCCGGTCCCCTCGCGGATGCCGAGCACGTTGGGCCGGCCGTCCTCGACCTGCTGCCACTGCACCTCGAGGCCCATCGCGAGGAAGATCTCACGCATCCGCTCGCCCATCTCCTGCTCGGAGCCGGTCGGGCTGGGGATGTCGACCAGCGAGCGGGCGGTGGCGACGAGGCGGTCCTCGTCGATCTTGGCCAGGATCTCTTGCGTCGGAACGTCGCTCATCTGCCTGCCTCGATCTTCCTCCCCCTAGCGGAAGCGGGGAAGGACCTCTTTGCCGAACAGCTCGATCTGGCGATCGCGTTCCTCGCCCCAGAGCTCGAGCATGATGTGGGTGCAGCCGACGTCGCGGTAGCGCTCGACCGCTTCGATGCATTCGTCGGGGGTGCCGGCGATCGGCACGCATTTGTCGAGGATCTCGTCGCTGACCGCGTCGGCGGCGGCGAGGCGGCCGCCGCGCTCCATCGCTTCGGCGATCGGCGCGATCTCGTCCATCGTCAGATCGGCCTTTTCCAGCAGGACGTCGGCCGAGCCGCGGATGTTCTGCACCTTGTTGGCGAGGTACATGCCGGCGATCTCGCGGGCGCCCTGGCGGCCCTTGTCGCGGTCCTCGTCGATCGAGGCGACGAGGGTGCAGCCGACGTCGAGCGAGTCGGCGTCGCGGCCGGCTTTCTCGGCCCCGATCGCCATGTTTTCGCGCGAGTAGGTGACGAAGTCGGGGGTGGTGATGCTGGCGGTCAAGCAGGCCGTCGCCGAGTTCGCCCGAGAGCTGTTGCATTTTCGGCCCGGTTCCGGCGACGTAGATCGGGATCTTCCAGCGCGGCGCTTCGGCCTCGTCGGAGAGCGCGGGGACGCTGGCGCTGAACTCCTTGCCCTCGAACTCGAAGGCCTCGCCGCTCTCCACCTTCTGGATGATTTCGATGCTCTCTTTGATCGCGGTCAGCGGCCGGGCTTTCTTCTCGCCCTCCCCCTCGCCGATCGCTTTCATCAGGATTTTGGAGGCGCCGAAGCCGAGCCGGAAGCGGCCCTCGCCGGCCGTTTCCTGGCTGACCCGCGCGTCCATCGCGACCGTCAGCGGGTGGCGGGTGTAGGGCGAGATGATCCCCCAGCCAACCGTCAGCTTCTCGGTCTCGCGGCCGATCAGGGCCGAGAGCGCGGTCGAGGAGCGGGCCTCCATCTGGTGTTTGCGCCACCAGGGATACGCCTCCGCCAGCCAGATCGTGTCGAAGTCGTTGGCGTCGAGCTGCTGCGCGTGCCCGAGGATCTCCTCCAGGGGCTCCATCGTCAGCTGCATCACGCCGAAGCGGAGCGGCGGTTTGCTCACGGTCTCAGTCCTCTCCCTCTCAGTTCCACGTACAGATTCGCTATTTGATCAAACATCCGGGTCGGATGCAAGGTGGGTCCGTCTGGCGGGGTCTTGCGGCGAGGCAGAGCGGCGGCGGACGGAGGGTGCCGGTGTCCCTCCTCTCTCGATCTGTCGGCGATCGGAGAGGACGGCTGTCGCCCTGGGGCGCTGCTCTCCTCAATCGCAAAACGTTCGGAGGGACACCGGCACCCTCCGTCCCTCGGAAGCTCGAAGCAGAGACATCGGGGTCCCCACCCTGCAGTCTCGCTCTCAGCTTCCGAGGGACGGGAGCTGTCTGGCCAGACCGGATCCGAGGTGGGGATCGGGGACCCTCCGAACGTTTTGCGATTGAGGCCCGGAGCTCGAAAGAGGCGATAGCCGAATGCTCCACACGCCGACAGATCGAGAGAGGAGGGTCCCCCGAACTCCCGCGCCTACCGCCCCGCTCGCTACTTGGTCCCGAACGGAGCTTTCGGGATCTCTTTCAGCTCGTACAGCTCGGTGCCGCCCATGTCCATCGCGATCAGGTTGGCCGTGCGGACCAGGTGGTTCCAGAGGCGGGTTTCGGCGACCGCGGGCTGGTGCTCGCGGCAGGCCTCGAGCAGCTTCTCGTGCTCGTCGACGCGGGACTGGAAGAGCAGGCGGGTGCCGGCGGTGGCGACGCGGTAGCGCTCGGCGCTGTCCCAGAGCGGCGAGATCAGGCGGACCAGCCAGCGCGAGGAGGCGGCGCGGTAGAGGGCGAAGTGGAAGCCGGTGTGGGCTTGCAGCGACTCGGCGTCGTTTTCGCGTTTGATCGCCGAGGCGAGGCGCTCGAGCCACTCCGAGCGCGTTGGCGGCGTCCTCGTCGCTGAAGTTCTCGGCGGCGCGGCCGATCGCCGGCACCTCGAGCATCAGGCGCGAGTCGTAGACCTCGTTCAGGTCCTCGACCGAGAGGTCGGCGACGCGGGCGCCGCGGTGGGGGACGTTTTCGACCAGGCCGACGCCGTCGAGGCGGCGCAGCGCCTCGCGGATCGGCATCGGGCTCATCCCGGTGGCCGCCGCCAGGTCCTCGATCGGTAGCCGCTCGCCGGGCAGCAGGGCGCCGCTGACGATCGCGTCGTGCAGCATCCCGAAGGCCTTCTCGGCGAGGGTTCGGTGGCTCGCCCCGCCTGAGGCAAAGGTGCCCAGGCGCTCGACGACACCCTCCCCCGAAGTACCCGATACTTGATAGGACAAAGCCAGAGGAGCTTAGCGGAGTGTTCGGCGGGCATCCGACGGATGAGTTTGATCAGATGTCACCCGTTCGGTTATGCTTGTCATATGAGCAGCGCGGAGCCGGCGCGCACCGCCGCCCACTCACTCGAGCCGCTCTCGGCCGCCGAGGTCGAGGCCTGTGTCGAGGTCGCCCGCGAGGCGCTCGAGATCGGGCCGCGGACGCGCTTCGTCGCCGCCTCGACCGCCGAGTCGGCCCGCGGTGAGGACGTCGGTCGCCGCGCCGAGCTGCTCGTCCACCAGCCCGAGGCGCGCAGCGTCGTCCGCCTGATCGTCGACCTCGAGCGCGGCGAGGCGGCCTCGGTGGAGACGATCGCCGGGGTCGAGCCGGCGCTCGGGCTCGACGAGCTCGAGCGCTTCGAGCGGGCGATGCGGACCGATCCGCGCTTCCTCGAGGCGCTGCGGCGGCGCGGCATCGAGGACCCCGAGCTGGTCGACATCGACCCGGTCCCGGTCGGCTTCCACGGCCGCGAGGAGGAAGAGGCCGAGCGCCGGCTGGTGCGGGTGCTCGCCTACCTGCGCCCGAGCGACCCGGCGAGCAACGCCTACGCCCACCCGCTCGAGGGGCTGTTCGGGCTGGTCGACCTCGAACAGCTGCGAGATCATCCAGCTCGAAGACCGCGACCCGGTGCCGCTGCCGCCCGACGAGGGCGAGTACCGGGCCGAGCGGCTCGAGCTGCGCGACGACGTGCGGCCGATCCACGTCCACCAGCCCGAGGGGCCGAGCTTCGAGGTCGACGGCTACCGGGTGCCGCTGGCAGAAGTGGGAGCTTCGTGGTCGGCTTCAACGCCCGCGAGGGGCTGACGCTGCACCACCTCGGCTACGAGGACGAGGGCGCGCGAGCGCTCGGTCCTGTACCGCGCCTCGCTCACCGAGATGGTCGTCCCCTACGGCGACCCCGAGCCGCTGCTAGGCGGCAGAACGCCTTCGACGTCGGCGAGTACGGCATCGGGCATGTGGCCAACAGCCTGACCCTCGGCTGCGACTGCCTCGGCCTGATCCACTACTTCGACGCGCCACCTGTGCGACAGCCGCGGCGAGCCGCTGACGATCAAGAACGCGATCTGCATGCACGAGGAGGACTACGGCATCCTCTGGAAGCACACCGACCGCCGCCTCCCCGACACGCCGAGGTCCGCCGCGGTCGCGGCGGCTGGTGGTCTCCTCGATCTCACCGTCGAGAACTACGAGTACGGCTTCTTCTGGTACCTCTACCAGGACGGCAAGATCCAGTTCGAGGTCAAGCTGACCGGCATCGTCGCCACCCGGCGCGTCGCCGGCCGGGCGAGCCGCCCGAGTACGGCAAGCTGGTCGCGCCGCAGCCTAACGCGATCCGAACCACCAGCACTTCTTCAACGTGCGGCTCGACTTCGACCTCGACGGCGGCCGCCAACTCGGTCCACCGAGATCGACGTGGTGCCCGAGCCCGATGGACGACGACAACCCGCACGGGAACGCCTTGAAGCCCGGTCGACCGCACGCTTCGCAGACCGAGAAGGAGGCGCTCGCGCGACCTCAACCTGAGCGAGGCGCGCACCTGGAAGGTCGTCAACCCCGGCGCGACGAACGCGCGTCGGCGAGCCGGTCGGCTACCGGTTCCTGCCCGGCGACAACACCTTCCCGTTCGCCTCCCCCGACGCCTGGTGGCGCACGCGGCCGGCTTCGTCGACCACCACGTCTGGGTGACGCCCTACGACCCCGAGGAGCGCTACGCGGCCGGCGATTACCCCAACCAGACACCGCGGCGGCGACGGCCTGCCCGCTGGACCGAGGCCGACCGCCCGATCGAGGACGACCGACGTCGTCCTCTGGTACACGTTCGGCCACACCCACATCCCCCGCCCCGAGGACTACCCGGTGATGCCGACGGCCTACATCGGCTTCACGCTCAAGCCCTGGGGCTTCTTCGACCGCAACCCCGGCCACGACGTCCCCCCGACCGAGCCCGGCGAGGGCAGCTGCCACGCCTAACCCGGTCCGCCGGGGCGTGGTCGTCCTTTTCAACCCACGGCGAGCGTGGTTGTCTTTTCTCGACCCATCGGTTGAGAAAGGACAACCACAGCGCGGGGACGGTTGAGAAAAGACAACCGCGCGCGGCGGGTCAGGCGGCGGTGGCTTGGGATGCGGCGGCGCGGAGGACCGCTTCGGCCTGGGCGGCGACGATCGCGGCGATCGTGCGCTGGCCGGCGGAGCGCATCGTGCCGGTGACCTCGAACTCGACCGTCCACTCGGCCAGGTCGCTGCCTCGCCCCGCCCTGCCCGCGCGTCGCCGCCGCTCGCGTCGCGCGTCGCGCAGCGTGACCGTCGCCTCGAGCGCGACCCGGTGCTCGCCGGTGCCGCCCTCCATCGCGTAGGCGAGCCCCGGCGCCGGGCGCTCCCGTCGATCGCTGCGCGGGCGCCAGAGCGTCTCGATCGGCAGCTCGCCGAGGGCGATCGCGGGGCGGATCTTGGCCCGGAAGGAGCCGTCCTCGCCGGGCTCGAAATCGAGCTCGTCGACGTTGGGCAGGGCGGCGACGAAGCGGCGCGGGTCGCGCAGCACCGCCAGCACCGCGCCGGCGGCGCGTCGAGCGCGACCGTCCCGGCGACCCTCATCGCGAGCCGGCCTCGCGCGAGGTGACCTCGGCCGCGCCGCCGCCCTCGCCGCGCGGCCAGCATGCGCCAGACCCGCTCGGTCGGGTTGTGCGAGTCGGCGACGACGACGTCGGGGCCGAGCGCGTCCTGCAGCGCCGAGCAGACCGCGTGCAGCGGCCCGCCGCCGCCCTCCCCCATCCCCTTCGAGCCGGTCGGGGTGAAGGGCGAGGGCTGCGGCAGGTTGTCGGTCTTGAACATCGGCGTGTCCGGGCAGGAGATCACGTGGTAGTCCCAGAAGGTCGCCGTTCAGGAGCTGGCCGCGCTCGTCGTACTCGAGCGTCTCCTGCAGCACCGCGGCGATCCCGTGGGCCGCCGCGCCGTGCACCTGGCCCTCGACGATCTGCGGGTTGATCGGCGTCCCGCACTCGTCGACGATCGCGTAGTCGAGCACCTCGGTCTTGCCGGTCGCCTCCTCGATCGCGAGCACGCAGACGTGGAACTGGCTGGCGTAGGTGAGGGTCAGGTGGCCGGTCTTGGTGCGCCAGTCGGGGACGCCGAACGGCGGCCGGTAGACGTAGCGGTGGTTGAGGGTGACCCGGTCGGCGAGCTCCGGCGGCAGCGCCGCGTTGTTGGCGTAGACGAGGTTGGCGATCTCGGCGAAGGTCAGCGCCCGGTCCTCGTCGCCTTCGACCGAGACGGTGCCGCCGTGCAGCACCAGCTCCTCGCCGTGGGCACTCGAGCACGACCGCGGCGACCGCCAGCAGGTCGTCGCGCAGGAGCCGGGCGGCGCCGAGCGCGGCGCCGATCCCGGTCACCGCGAACTGGCTCGCGTAGGTGCCGGAGAAGGCGACGTAGGCGTTGCGGGCCGAGTCGGCGCCGGGCTGGACCCAGACGTCGTCGGGCGGCAGGCCGAGGACGTCGCCGACCACCTGCGCGGTCGTCGTCTCGTGGCCCTGGCCCTGCGGCACGGTGCCGAGCGCGACGCTGACTTCGCCGCCGAGGTCGAGCTTGGCGATCGCCGCCTCGCCGTTGCCCGAGTAGGGCAGGTCTTTGTTGATGATCCGCGCCTGGCCGAAGTTGCTGGTGCCGGAGTCGAGGGTCGAGCCGATCCCGATCCCGATCCGCACCCCGCTGCCCTCGGCCTCGCGCTGGCGCGCGCGCCAGCCCTCGTAGTCGACCAGCTCCAGCGCCCGGTCGAGGCGCGCGCGTGGTAGTCGCCGGAGTCGTAGAGGCAGCCGTTCGGCGTCTCGTAGGGGAACTCCTCGGCGCGGACGTAGTTCTGCTTGCCGCACCTCGACCGGGTCGAGGCCGAGCTGGCTGGCGACGATGTCGACGATCCGCTCGACCAGCCAGAGGTGCTGGAGCCGCGAGTAGCCGCGGTTCGGCCCGACCGGCGTCTTGTTCGTGAGCACCGTGCGGTAGTCGACCTGCAGGTGCTGGAAGCGGTAGCAGCCGGGCAGCACCTGCGAGAAGATCACGCCGCCGAGCGGCTCGTAGCGCATGAAGGCGCCGACGTCGTCGTAGGCGCTGGTCTTGAAGCCGAGGATCGTGCCGTCGGCCATCACCGGCACCTCGGTGTCGACGAAGGTGCGCTCGTTGCCGTGGCAGGAGCCGACCAGGTGCTCGGAGCGGTACTCGGTCCACTTCGCCGGCCGGTTGGCCTTGCGCGAGAGCAGGGCGATCGCGGTGATGTTGACGTAGGAGGTGAGCTTCAGCCCGAAGGCGCCGCCGATGTCCTGCGATTTGAAGATCAGCTGGTCGGCGCGGACGCCGAGCGCCGGGGCGATGAAGAGCGCCGCGAACTGCGGCATCTGGTTGTTGGAGAGGATCTGGATCGTCTCGGTGCCCGACTCCCAGTTGACCAGCGCCGCGTTGCACTCGAGCGGGGTCGAGGAGAAGCGGTGGAAGTGGAGGTGCGGGATGCGGACCACGTGGTCGGCGTTCTCCAGCGCCCACTCGACGTCGCCGAAGTCGTAGCGAGCCGTGCCAGCCGACGTTCGAGCCGACCTCGGTGTGGAGGACGGGGCGTCGTCGCGCGGCCGCGGCGAGGGTGTCGACGACCGGGTCGAGCGGCTCGTAGTCGACCTCGACCAGGGCGGC
The DNA here is from genome assembly GCA_963729055.1 of uncultured Actinomycetes bacterium. Lineage (GTDB taxonomy): Bacteria > Actinomycetota > Thermoleophilia > Solirubrobacterales > 70-9 > VAYN01. Next base: position 58,400 of record CAVSMQ010000014.1, read on the forward strand.
GGCGTCGCGGGCCAGCTCGCGGGTTTCGGCGAGGACGGCGGCGACCGGCTCGCCGGCGTAGCGCGCCTTGCCGACCGCCAGGCAGTAGTCCTTGATCCGGCCGCCGGCTCGGGCGCGATCTGCGGGTAGCGGTCGCTGAGCCGCGTCGACCTCCTCGCCGGTCAGGGTCGCGTAGACGCCCTCGAGCGCCGCGGCGCGGCTGACGTCGACGTCGCGGATCAGCGCGTGGGCGTGCGGCGAGCGGACGAAGTGGACGTGGCCCATCCGGTTCATCCAGAGGTCGTCGGTGAACATCCCCTCGCCCTTCAGCAGGCGCTTGTCCTCCTTGCGGGGGATCGACTCGCCGACGGCGGGGCGGTTGGTCTGCGGCCGCTTCCCAGGTGGTGATGTGCGCGGGCTCGGTCTTGGTCGGCGTGCTCACTCGCCTGCTCCTCGCACCCCGGCCGCCGTCCTCGACCGCGTGGACGATGTTGACGTAGCCGGTGCAGCGGCAGATGTTGCCCTTCAGGCCGCGGCGGATCGTCTCGCGGTCGAGCTCGGCGCCGGACTCGATCAGCGCCGTCGCCGACATCAGGAAGCCCGGGCGTGCAGTAGCCGCACTGCAGGCCGTGGTGGCGGGTGAAGGCGGCCTGCAGCTCGTTCGGCGGCTCGCCGCGGGCCGGCGAGCGACTCGACCGTGCGGACCTCGCGGCCGTCGGCCTGGACCGCGAGCTGCATGCAGCTCTTGATCGCCTTGCCGTCGCAGATCACCGTGCAGGCGCCGCAGTTGCCGGAGTCGCAGCCGATGTGGGTGCCGCGCAGGCCGAGGGTGTCGCGGAGGAAGTGGACGAGCAGCTGGCGGACCGGGACCAGGGCTCGCTCGCGCTCGCCGTTGACCCGCAGCTCGATCTGCTGCAGCGACTCGGGCTCGGGCGGGTCCGCTCGCGTCCGGGCTCCGCCGCCATCAGCTCACCCCCGCCGCCGCGGCGACCGCCCGCGCCGCCATCAGCTTCGCCATCTCGGTCCGGTACTCGGCGCTGGCGTGGACGTCGCGCCGGCGCCTCGAAGTCCTCGCCGGCGAGCTCGGCGGCGGCGGCGATCGCCTCCTCGCTCGGCTCGGCGCCGACCAGCGCCGCCTCCATCGCCGGCTGGCGCACCGGCACCGCGCCGCAGCCGAGCACCACCCGGGCCGAGCGGATCGTCCCGTTGCGCTCGACCAGCGCGCAGGCCCGCGCCAGCGCCCAGGAGTCGGTGCCGACCTGCAGCGTCTCGTAGCCGACCCCCTGCGTCGGCGGCCGAGCGCCGGCAGCCGCACCGCCGTCAGCAGCTCGCCCGGCTCGAGCCGGTTCATATAAGGGGCGAGGTGGAAGCCCTCGGCCGGCAGCCGCTCGCTCGCCGCCCGGGCCCGCGCACCACCAGCTCGGCGCCGAGCGCCGCCAGGAGCGGCGGGAAGTTCGAGGTCGGGTCGCCGAGGCAGACGTTGCCGCCGATCGTCCCCCGCGCCCGCACCTGGCGGTCGACCAGCCCGGCGCACATCCGCGCCGTCACCGGGTGGCGCTCGCGCAGCAGCGGGTCGCCGCCAGCTCGTCGTAGACGACCGCGGCGCCGATCTCGAGCGCGCCGTCCTCGCCGAGCTCGATCCGCCGCAGCTCCTCGAGCCGGCTGACGTCGACCAGCAGGTCGGGCTTGGCCAGCCGCAGCTTCAGCGCGTTCAGCAGCGTCTGGCCGCCGGCGAGGACGCGGGCGTTGCGCTCGCTCGCCAGCAGCGCCACCGCCTCCTCGACGCTCTCCGGCCGCGCGTACTCGAAGCTCGGCAGCAGCACCTGACCGTCACTCGCCCTCTTGCCGGCCCGGCCAGTCGGAGAGCGGCGGGTTGACCCGCGCCGCCGGCTCCTCGCCGAGCGGCACCGCTTCGACCTCGTGGCCGGGCAGGGCGATCGCGGTGCTGCCCTGCTGGACCAGCGCCACCCGGTCGCCGGCCTCGACCCCCTCGGGGACGCGGGCGACGATCCGCACGCCGACGTCGCTGCTGGACCGCGGCGAGCCGGGTCGCCTCCTGGTCGAGCCAGTTGCCCCAGGGCAGCTGGCGGCGCTTGAAGACCGGCCGCCGCACCGTCACCTCGGTGACGACGCCGGAGCCGGCGAGGCGTCTGCGCCACTCGCTGCCGCCGCAGTTGGGGCAGAGGATCCGCGGCGGGTAGGCGAGGTAGCCGCAGGCGACGGCACTCGGCGACGGTCATCGGCGCGCTCACCGCTCTCCCTCCGCGCTCATCCGTGCCGCTCCAGGACCGCGGCGTTGTGGCTGGCGCCGTGGGTGTAGAGGACCATCCCGTAGCCGGTCGCCAGCGCCAGCTCGAGGCCCTCGACCTGGCGCTCCCCGGCGCTCGCCGCGCAGCTGCCGGGCCGCCTCGACGAGGCCGTGCATGCCGCCAGCGGCGCCGGCCTGGCCGGCCGAGAGCTGGCCGCCACTGGTGTTCATCGGCCACGCCTCCTCGAGCAGGCGCTGGTGCAGGTAGCGCTTGACGTCCATCGTCGGGGATCAGCCCGAGGTCGCCGAGCTGGACCAGCACCATCACCGGGTAGTCGTCGTAGATGAAGGCGGCGCCGACGTCCTCGGGGCGCACTCCGGCGGCCGTCCAGAGGTCGTCGCGGATCGCGGCGAAGCCGGTGTTGATGCCGTCGCCGTCCTGCTGGTCGGGGTTGTAGAGCGACGCGGATCGCCGCGGATGCCGACGCTCGGGCCGGCGAGCGCGTCGGCGCGCTCGGCGGTGGTGAGGACGATCGCGTCGCCGCCGGAGACGATCGGCACGCAGTCGTAGCGGGTCAGCGGCGGCGCGATCGGCACCGACTCGAGGTACTCCTCGAGCGTCATCGGCGTCGCGGTAGACCGCGCCCGGGTTCTTCGTCGCCCAGGCGCGCTGGGCGATCGGCACGCAGCCGAAGTCCTCGCGCTCGAGCCCATGGGCGCGGCCGTAGCGCTCGGTGAGGAAGGCGAACAGGGCGTTCGGCCCGTTCAGCGGCAGCGGCGCCAGGTAGTCGCGGGCACCTGGTTGTAGCGTCGGTCATCAGGTGGAACTCGCGTTTCTCCATCCGGTCGCCGGCGGCGAGCACGATCGTCTCGGCGTCGCCCGCCTCGATCGCCCGCACCGCGTGCTGGAGCATGTTGATCCCGCTGGCGCCGCCGTTGGTGTCCTCCATCAGCCAGCTGACGGTGAAGCCCGAGCTTCCAGGCGAGGTCGACCGCGTGATCGGGCGCGAGCAGGAAGGAGGCGACGCCGAAGCCGTCGACTTCGCCGTGGTCGATCCCGGCGTCGGCGAGCGCCGCGACCACCGCCTCGGCGATGAAGGTCTCGGTCCGCCGCTCGACCGCCGGGTGGCGTTCGTAGGCGGCCTCGCCGGCGCCGACGATCCTGGCTTCCGAACCGGCGCTCACACTCGCGACCCTAGCTGCGCGAGGGCTTCGCGGGCGGCGCGGGCGCCGGTCTCCAGCGCCCCGTCGATCCAGCCGATCCAGCGGATCGCGAGGTCGGCGCCGGCGAAGCAGAGCCGGCCCTCGGGGCGGCCGAGGGCCGAGTGGTGGGCGCTGAGGACGCCGGGCGGCGGCACGTACCAGCCGCCGCGCGAGAACGGGTCGGCGGCCCAGTCGTGGAAGTCGGTGGCGAGGACGGTGGCCTCCGGCGCCAGCTGCCGCACCGCCGCGGTGGCGGCCTCGAGGTCGGTGGGGTCGAGCTGGCTCGGCGGCGCGCACATCCCCAGCGTCACCAGCCCATCGGGCTCGGCGGCCTCGGGGAAGAGCTGGACGAACTCGGTCCCCCAGCCGCTGGCGAAGAGGTTGTCGGGGATCCCTTCCACCACCATCCAGGTCTTCTTGATCCGCCCCGGGTGATTGCGCCGCGCGGGTCCGAGCTTGTCGGCGGGGAGCGGCGGCGAGAACTCGATCTCGGGCCAGACCGCGAGCGGTGCCGCGAGGACCGCGGTCGGCGCCGTCCAGGAGCGGCCGTGGCGGACCGTGACCCGCACCGCCTCGCTGCCCTGCTCGATCCGGGTCACCTCGGCGCCAAGCTCGACCGTCGCCCCCGAGTCGGCGACCAGCTTCTCGACCACGCGTCCCGCCCCGATCTCGAAGGCGTCGGTCACCGCCCCGTACCAGCCGTAGACGCTGTTGCCCATCGCCGCGATCAGCGAGAGCGCGGTCAGCACCGACCACTCCGAAGCGAGCGCCCCCGAGCCGAGCCCGGCCCACATGGAGATGAATTCGCGCACCCGTGGTCGCGGCGCGAGGCGGTCGAGGAACTCCGCGACCGAGACGTCGAGGTCGGCCAGGTCCTGCTCGTCGCGCGGGCGCTCGGGGTCGACCCGGTGCGAGGCGGCGACGATCTCGAACAGCACCCGCTCGAGGTCGTAGAGGTCATCGCCGGCAAGCGGGAAGCCGCTGGTCAGTTCGCCGCCGAGCGACCAGCGCGTCTCCACCGCGCCGCCATGGCTGACCTTCAGCTCCAGCCCGTAGCGCTCGATCTCCTCGGCGCAGAAGGGATGAACGTCGGTCGAGACCCAGGTGCCGCCGGCCTCGACCGTCGTCTCGCGCCCGGCAAAGGGCCGCGTCCAGCAGCGGCCACCGAGCCGCTCGCGCGCCTCGAGCAGCAGCACCGAGCGGCCGGCGTCGCCGAGATCGCGCGCCGCCCGCGCCCCGGCGAAGCCACCGCCGACGACGATCGCGTCGAAGCCCGGCGCTCCCTCTCCCTCAGTAAGGGAGCTCACGGTCGGCCGCGACGTAGAGGAACTTGCGGTAGGTCTCCTCGACGATCCATTCGTCCCAGAGCCCGGCCTCGAAGCGGCCGAGGTAGCCGGGGCCCATCTCGTACTCGGGCTGGCCCTCGGGCCGCGCCGTCACCTTGCCCTCGATCAGGTAGACGAGCTCGCCGCCGTGGCGGCCGCGGAAGGTGCAGGGCTCGAGCTCCTCGATCAGCAGCACCGCCTTGCGGTCCTCCGCCCGCCACAGCACCTTGCCGCGACGGCCCGGCTCGCCGTCGATCTCCATCCCCTCGGTCTCCATCGTCGGCAGCGGCCAGGGCTCGAGCTCGACCTCGGCCGGGTTGACGTTCGTGATCACGGCGCTCCTCCTTGGATCGGCTTGGTCAGCCCCAGAGCTCGGGCCGCTCGCCCGAGAGGTCGACGTTGACGACCTTCGGGGCGCTGTACTCGTGCAGCGTCTCGGCGCTCAGCTCGCGGCCGAAGCCGCTGTCCTTGACCCCGCCCATCGGCATCCCGACCGGCAGGTCGAACCACTTGTTGACCCAGACAATCCCGCTCTCGAGCTGGTGGGCGACCCGATGGGCGCGGCCGAGGTTCTGCGGTCCAGACGCCGGCGGCGAGGCCGTAGCGGGTGGCGTTGGCGCGGGCCACCGCCTCGGCCTCGTCCTCGAAGCGCTCGAGCACGGTGATCGGGCCGAAGAACTCCTCGCGCGAGGCGCTGGTCTCGCCGCGCTCGTCGACCAGCAGGGTCGGGGCGACGAAGAAGCCGCCGTCGAGCGGCGCCGGCAGCTCGGGGACGCCGCCGCCGACCCGCGCCACCGCGCCCTCCTCGAGCGCCCGCGCGAGCGCCGCGGTGACCCGCTCGCGGTGATCGCGGGTGACCATCGGCCCGAACTGGGTCGCCGGGTCGAGCGCGTCGCCGACCACGATCCGCTCGGTCACCTCGGCGAAGCGCTCGCGGAAGGCGTCGTGGACACCCGACTGGACCAGCAGCCGCGAGGCGGCGACGCAGACCTCGCCGTTGGCCATGAAGATCCCCAGCAGCGCGTCCTGCGACCGCCGCCTCGACGTCGGCGTCGTCGAAGACGACCATCGCGCCCTTGCCGCCGAGCTCCATGATCGTCGGCGTCAGCGCCTCGCCGGCCGCGGCCATGATCTTGCGTGCGGTCGCGGTGCCGCCGGTGAAGGTGATCTTGGCGACGTCGGGGTGGGAGACGAGCGCGGCGCCGACCTCGGGCCCGAACCCGGTGACGACGTTCAGCACCCCCTCGGGAAGGATCTCGTTGGCGAGCCGGGCGAACTCGACGACGCTCGGCGAGGCGAACTCCGACGGCTTCAGCACCACCGTGTTGCCGGCGGCGAGCGCCGGGCCGACCTTGTTGGCGAGGGTGATGATCGGCGAGTTCCAGGGGATCAGGGCGCCGATCACCCCGAGCGGCTCGCGGACCGAGTAGATCAGCGTCTCGGCCCGCTCGACCGGCACCTGGTCGCCGCGCAGGTCGCGGCTGAGGCCGGAGAAGAAGCGGAGGATGCCGGCGCAGGTCGGGACGTCGGCGATCGTCGCCTCGCGGATCGGCCGCCCGTTCTCGGTCGCCAGCAGCCGCGCCCAGCGCTCGGGGTCGGCCTCGACCGCGTCGGCCAGCCGCCAGAGCACCTCCTGGCGCTGCGCCGGGCTCGAGCGGCGCCAGCTCTTGAACGCCTTGGCGGCGGCGGCGACGGCGCGCTCGACGTCGGCGGCGCTCGCCTGCGCGACCTCGGCCCAGGGCTGCCCGGTGCTCGGGTCGATCGCCTCGAAGCGGCCGTTCGCGGCCAGCTCCTCGCCGCCGATCTGCAGGCCGAAGGGGCCGTCGGGGACGAACGGCTGGCGGCTTGCGGGCATCATCCGAACAGCTCCGGCCGGCTCTGGGAGATCCGCATCGCGACCGCCTTCTGGGTCGTGTACTCGAGCAGCGTCTCGGCGCTCATCTCGCGGCCGTAGCCGGAGTCTTTGATCCCGCCGAGCGGCTGCCCGGGGCTGACGTCGAACCAGGTGTTGACCCAGACCGTGCCGGCCTCGAGCGCGGACGGCGAAGCGATGCGCGCGGGCCAGGTCTGAGGTCCAGACGCCGGCCGCGAGCCCGTACTCGCTGCGGTTGGCGCGCTCGATCACTTCGTCTTCCTCGCGCCAGGTCTGGACGGTGACGACCGGGCCGAAGACCTCGTCGCGGGCGACCGCGGTGCGGCCTTCGGGGTCGTCGATCGACGCCGGGGGTGACGTAGAAGCCGTCGGCCAGCTCGCCCTCGGCGGGCAGTCTGGCGGCCGCCGCTGAGCAGGACGCCGCCTTCGGAGACGGCGCGCTCGACGTGGCCGAGGACGCGCTCGCGGTGGGCGGCCGAGACCAGCGGTCCGACCTGGGTCGCGGGGTCGATCGCGTCGCCGATCCGCACCCGGCCGAGCTTCTCGGTGAAGCGGGCGAGGAACTCGTCGCGGATCGTCCTCGTGGAGGAAGAGGCGGGAGGCGGCGAAGCAGACCTCGCCGTTCTGGAAGGCGATCCCCATCGTCGCGTCGGCGACCGCGAGCGTCGAGGTCGGCGTCGGGGCAGATCACGAAGGCGCTCTTGCCGCCGAGCTCGAGGATCGCCGGGGTGACGTTGTCGGCGGCCGCGTGGAGGATCGCCCGCGCCGTCGGGACGCCGCCGGTGAAGGAGATCTTGTCGACGCCGGCGTGGCCGACCAGCGCCGCGCCGGCCTCGGGGCCGAAGCCGGTGACGATGTTGAGCACCCCGGGCGGCAGCAGGTCGGCGGTCCGCAGGCCGAACTCGACCACGCTCGGGGCGGCGAACTCGGACGGCTTCAGCACCACCGTGTTGCCGGCGGCGAGCGCCGGCGCGAGCTTCAGCGCGGTCGAGATCAGCGGCGAGTTCCAGGGGATCAGGGCGGCGACGACGCCGACCGGCTCGCGCACCGTGGTGATCCGCAGCTCCGGGTCCTCGGCGGCGACGTTGGCGCCGTCGAGGTTGCGGGCGAGGCCGGCGAAGTAGCGCAGGATCGCGACCGTGGTCGGGACGTCGGCCATCTCCGCCTCGCGGATCGGGCGGCCGTTCTCGGTCGCCAGCAGGAGCGGCCACTCGGGGTCGGCCTCGATCCGGTCGGCGAGCGCGTCGAGCACCCGCTGGCGCTCGGCCGGCCCGGTCGCCGCGCCAGCCCGGGAGCGCCGCGCGGGCGGCGGCGACGGCACGGTCGACGTCGGCCGGCTGCGCCTCGGCGAGCTCGGCCCAGGGGCGGCCGACGCTGGGGTCGATCGCCGCGAAGGTCTCGGCTGCGACGACACGCTCGCCGCCGATCAAGAGCGGGTACGGCTGCGAGGCGACGAACGGGCGCGCGGCTGCCAGCGCTCGCCTCGACCTTGGTCGTGCTACTCATGGCGATCCTCCTTTGACGATGGCGGAGCCGGCTAGCTGTTCCTTATGTTCGTGTCGGCGGACATAAGGAACAGTCGAGCCGCTGCGAGACCTGCGCGGCGGCGCGGGCGCCGCTCTCCAAAGCTCCGTCGAACCAGCCGATCCAGCGCACCGCGGTGTCGGCGCCGGCGAAGCAGAGGCGGCCCTCGGGTTCCTGCAGCGAACCGTGGAAGCGGGTCAGCTGGCCGGGGCCGATGGACGTTCCAGCCGCCGCGCGAGAAGGGGTCAGCGACCCAGTCGTGGCCGTCGGTGGCGAGGACCTTCGCCTCGGGGAAGTGCTCGGCGACGGCGGCGGCGATCGCCTCGGGGTCGGTCGGGTCGAGCAGGGTCGGCGGGGCGCTGAAGCCGACCGCGAGGACGCGCCTCGTCGAGCTCGTACTGCGGGGCGGCGAAGAGCAGGGGCGAGTCGGCGCCGAAGGCCATCTCGTCGACCGGAAGGTCCTCTGCGAGGAAGCCAGACCTTGCTCATCCTGTTGCGGTGGGGGCGGGTGGCGTACTCGGCCTTGCCGCCGGTGAGCGCGCGAGCGACTCGATCGCGCCCAGGTCGCGACGGCGGCGCGAGGACGGCGGCGGCGGTCTCGATGCGCTCGCCGGCGGCGGTGGTGACGACGGCGCCGTCCTCGTCCTGGGCGATCGCGGTGACCTCGGTCTCGAGCCGCAGCTCCGGGTCGGCGTCCTCGAGCAGCGCCTCGACCAGCGGCGCGGTGCCGCCCTCGACCTTGCCGCCGACTCCGGCGAACCAGGCGTAGGCGCTGTTGCCGAAGGCGGCGATCAGCGAGAGCGCGTAGAGCGCTGGCCACTCCTCCGCCCTCGGCGCCGGCGCCGAGGGCGCCGAAGCGCTCGAGGAAGGAGTAGGTGCGAGGCGCAGATCTCCTCGCGCGCAGGAACTCGCGCGAGCGAGACGTCGAGGTCGGCGAGGTCCTGCTCATCGCGCGGGACCGCGGTGTCGATCCGGCGGCTCGCCTCGATCACCCGGAAGAGGCTGCGCTCCAGCTCGTACAGCTCGCCGCCAGCGAGCGGGAAGCTCGGTCGAGCTCCGTCCCTCGAAGCGCCAGCGGAAGGGTGCTCGGGGCATCTCTTCGGCGGCGAGGCGGAGGCCGTAGCGCTCCATCGCCGCGTCGGCGTAGCGGGTGGCTGTCGCGGTTGACCCAGGCGCCGCCGAGCTCGATCGCCTTGCCCACGTCGCCCGCCATCGGACGCGCTCCAGGCGCGGCCGCCGGCGCGGTCGCGAGCCTCGCAGCAGCAGAACCTCGTGGCCCGCCTCGCGGAGGTCGCGCGCCGCGCAGCAGACCGGCGAGCCCGGCGCCGATAACGACGGCGTCGCAGGAAGCGGTCACGTTCGTGGCTTCTTGACCCCAGGTCGCTTTAACTGCGCGATGCGTAGCGACCGAAGCCGCACCCGTTCAGATCGCAAGGGCGAAGCGCTCGGCTTCCTCGATCGCCGCGGCGGTGGTGCGCGGGGCGAGGGCGTCGCCGATCGTCACGACCTCGGAGGCGGGGCCGGCCAGCTCAGCGGCGAGCCCGTCGCGGGGGCGGCGGCGCAGCGCCAGGACCACCGTGTCGACCCCATCTATGTGGAGCGGCTCGCCGCCCCAGAGGTCGCCGACCTCGACCTCGCCGCCGTCGACGGCGCGGACGACGCGGTCGGTGGTGAGCTCGACGCCGAGCGCGCGCAGGCGCGGCATCAGGTGGGGCAGCTCGAGGTGGAAGTGCGGTGTCGGAGCCGATCTCGCCGCGGGCGGTGAGGAAGCGGACCGTGGCGCCCGCGGCGGCCAGCGCCTCGGCGAGGCCGAGCGGCGCGTAGCTGCCGGTGTCGTCGGCGATCAGGACCGAGCGCGCCGAGCGCGGCGGGGTCGCCGCGCGGCGCGAGCTCGAGCGCGGCGTCGAGGCCGAGCACGCCGGGCGTCGCCGCGGACCGCGATCCCGCTCGGGGTCGGCCGCGGACGATGGCGCCGCGCGTCCTCCCAGTCGGCGCCGGCGGCGAGGAGGACGAGGTCCGGCGCCTCGCGCTCGACCAGCTCGCGGTCGACCGCGGTGCCGAGCCGCAGCGCGCGCGCCGGCGCGGGCCAGCTCGGCGAACAGGTCCTCGACCGCCCGTCCCCAGCCCTCGCGGGTCGGCAGCCAGGCGAGGTCGGCGAGGTGGCCGCCGGCCCGCTCGCGGCGCTCGCAGACGGTCACCTCGTGGCCGCGGGCGGCGGCGATCGCGCCCGCCCGCAGGCCGGCCGGGCCGGCGCCGACGACCAGCACCCGGCGCGCCTCGCCGTTGCGCGACCCGGCGGCAGGTCGCCGTGCGGCCAGCCCTCGAGCTCGCGGCCGGTCGCCGGGGTGAGGACGCAGGCGACCGGCTCGCCCTCCTTGGCGCGGCCGACGCAGACGTTGGCGCCGATGCAGCGGCGGATCAGCTCCGGCCGCCCCTCGCGCGCCTTGCGGGCCAGGTGCGGGTCGGCGAGCTGGGCGCGCGACATCGCGACCACGTCGACGGCGCCGTCGCGGACCGCGGCCGCCGCCATCCGCGGGTTGACGATCGCGGCCCGCGACGAAGACCGCTGCCCGCCCGCCGACCAGCTCGCGGGCGCGGGCGGCGAACTCGAGCGCGAAGCCCTCCTCGACCGCCATCGGCGCGATCGTGAAGTGGACTCGCGTGCGGCGAGCCGATCGAGAAGTCGAAGAAGTCGAAGATGCCGGCGGCGAGGAAGACCTCGAGCTGGGCGAGGGTGTCGTCGTCGGTGATCCCGTCGGCGCCGATCATCTCGTCGTAGGTGAGCGCGATGCCGAGCGGGAACTCCGGCCCGACCTCGGCCCGCATCGCCGCGCCGACCTCCAGCGCGAAGCGGCAGCGGTTCTCGACCGAGCCGCCGTAGGAGTCCTCGCGCCGGTTGTAGAAGGGGCTGAGGAACTGCCCGACCAGCCAGCCGTGGGCGCCGTGGATCTCGACCCCGTCGAGGCCGCCGGCCTTGACGTGGGCGGCCGAGCGGGCGTAGTCGGCGGCGATCGCCGCCAGCTCCTCGGCGCTCAGCGGCAGCGGCTCCTCGCCGCCCGGTTCGCCGATCCGCGAGGGGCCGCGGACCGGCGCCCAGCCCGTCATCCCGGCGCTGCTCGAGCCGCTCACCCCGCCGCGAGAAGAGCTGGGCGAAGAAGCGCGAGTCGTAGGGCGCGAGCCGCTCGGCCAGCGCCGCGAAGCGCTCGACCTGGCGCTCGTCGTAGGCGCGGATCTCGCTCGCGAAGGGGCTCGGGCTGAGCGGCGAGGCGGTCAGCTGCTCGCTGAACATCAGCCCCACCCCGCCCCGCGCCCGCTCCTCGTAGATCGCCAGGTGGCGGTCGGAGATCAAGCCGTCCTCGCCGTACTGCAGGGTCATCGCCGAGGTCATCACCCGGTTCGGCAGCTCGGTGCCGGCGAGCGCAGGGGCTGGAAGAGCGGGCTGAGGTCCGACGCGGTGCTGTCGCTTATCTGGGTCAGAGCCCGCGCTCGATCGCGCCCTTGATCAGCCGCACCTCGGTCCGCCAGAGGTGGAGGTGGAACTCCCACTCCTCGCTCGTCGGCCTCGGCCCAGCGCCAGATCGTCAGGGTGACGACGCTGACCGAGTCCTCGCGGCCGAGCCAGGAGCCGGGCCGGATCCGCGCCTCGACGTGCGGCACCAGCTCCTCCGGCGAGGGGCCGGTCGAGTAGTCGACCAGCAGCAGGTCGGGGTAGCTCTCGAGCCTGACGTAGAGGTCGGCGCCGTCGAACGAGGACTTGCCGCGGAAGAGGCCGTCGCCGAGCGCTTCGCGGCCCATGCTGCCGAGCGCCCAGTGGTCCTGTTTCAGCCCGTCGGCCATGAAGGCGAAGGCGGTCTCGGCCGGCACCGCCACCTCGACGCTGGCGCAGATCGCGTTGGGGTCGACCGCGGCATCATCGCTTCAGCACCACGCCGGCGGCCTCGCGGTCCCAGGTCGTCGCGGTCACCGCCGCGCTCGCGCAGCACCGCCTTGCGGACCTTGCCGTTCTCGGTCGTCGGCAGCTCCTCGACGAGGTCGAGGTAGCGGGGGATCGCGAAGTAGGCGAGCGCGGCCCTCGCAGTGGCGGATCAGCTCCGTCGGGCTCGATCGCCTCGCCGGGCTTCGGCACGACCGCCGCCATCACCTCGTCCTCGGCCATCTCCGAGGGGACGGCGAAGACGGCGACGCCGGCGACCTGCGGGTGGCTGAGCGATCGCCGCCTCGACCTCGAAGGAGGAGATGTTCTCGCCGCGGCGGCGGATCGCGTCCTTGATGCGGTCGACGAAGCGGATCCAGCCGTCCTCGTCGCGCAGCACCCGGTCGCCGGTGTGGAACCAGAAGTTGCGCCAGGCCTCGATCGTCGTCGCCTCGGGTTGGCGAAGTAGCCGGTGGCGAAGCTGAACGGGTGGCGCGGCCGCAGGACCAGCTCGCCGGCCTCGCCCGGCCGGCACCGTCTCGTCGTTCTCGTCGACCACGTCGACCTCGTAGTCGGCCAGCTCGACGCCCCATCCAGCCGGGCCGCTGGCGCTCGGGCGCGGCGCCGATCGTGCAGTTGGTCTCGGTCGAGCCGTAGCCCTCGATCAGCAGCACTCCGAAGCGCTGCGCGGAAGGGCTCGTGCAGGGTCGCGGGGGTGGCCGGGGCGAGGGCGATGCGGACTGCGTGGGCCGAGTCCTCGGGGGCGGGCGGGCGGCCGTGGAGGATGTTGACCATCGCGCCGAGCAGGTAGGTGACGGTCGCCCCCTCGGCGGCGGCGCGTTGCCAGAAGCGCGAGGCCGAGAAGCGCTCGCCGATGACGAAGGTGGCGCCGGCGACCAGCGCCTGGACGAAGGCGTTCAGCGCGTTGGTGTGGAACATCGGCAGGCAGGTGTAGAGGACGTCGTCCTCGCCGATCTCGAGCAGCTCGCCGACCGTCACCCCCCACCAGTAGAACTGCGCCTGCGGGCAGCAGACCCCCTTCGAGGGGCCGGTGGTGCCGGAGGTGTAGAGGATCGCGACCAGGGTGCCGGGACCGATCTCGGTCGCGGCCGGCGCCGGCTCGCCGGCGAGCTCGGGGAACGGCTCGCAGTCGACGCCGAGGACGCGCTCCGGGGCCTCGGCGCCGTCGTCGAAGAGCCAGACGCGCTCGAGCGAGGGCGGCGGCGTCGCGCCTTGCAGCGGCTCCAGCAGCGCCGGCTCGACCGCGATCAGCCGCGGCTGCGAGTTGTCGAGCACGTGCTGCAGTTGCTCGCCGCGCAGCGCGGTGTTGACCGGGACGACGACGGCGCCGAGCCAGGCGCAGCCGAGGACGATCTCGAGCAGCTCGAGCCGGTTCTCGGCGAGCAGCAGGACGCGGTCGCCGGGCTCGATCCCGGCCCGCTGCAGGGTCGCGGCGGCGGCCTTGGCGCGGTCGCGGACCGCGGTGAAGCTGAGCTCGCGCCCGCCTTCCATCCGCAGCAGCGGCTTCTCGCCGTAGGCCGCGGCCTGGCGCTCGAGCAGCTTCGGCAGCGTCTGCTCGGCGACCGGGATTCCGCGCAGCGGCGAGCTCGGGGCCGGCAGCAAGCCCTCGCTCATGCGGCCTCCGCCGGATAGATGTTGGGGTTGAGCGAGAAGACGTTGGCCGGGTCGTAGCGCGCCTTCAGCTGGGCGAGCCGGTCGTAGCGCTCGCGGCCGAAGGCGGCGAGGACGCGGTCCTGGTCGCCACCCTCGTGGGGGTTGAAGAAGTTGACGTAGACGCCGTCGCCGGCGTGGTCGTCGAGGCGGCCAAAGGCGCGCCGCACCCAGCCGACGTGTGGCTCGTCGTCCTCCTCCAGCGCCCAGCGGGCGTAGACGTTGAACGAGTAGTCGGACTGGCGGTCGGGGAAGGCGGTGTCGTCGTCGCCGAGGTCGAGCTGGGCGCCGCCGTGGGGGATCACCTCGATGATCGATTCTTCGTTGACGATCTCCTCGGCCGAGCTCAGCAGGGCGGCGATCGCGCCGTCGCCGAGCTCGTCGTCGAGGTAGCCGCCCTTGGTGTAGTTGCACTTGCCGTGGGCGGCGATCTCGTCCTCGATCGTCTGCAGTTCGAGGTAGGGCATCGGCGCCAGCCCCTCGACGGCAGGCTTCGCCGCCTGGCGCAGCGGCTCGAAGGCGCGCTCGGCGGCGGCGAGGTCGTCGCCGGCCCAGATCTGGACCACGTTGAGGCAGGGCTGGCCGATCAGCTCAGGGGGGACGCCGCGCGCCGCCGTGGGGCGCGAGACGAACATCGTCGCCTTCCACTCCCGCGGGCGCTCGGGCATCAGCTCGGCGTGGACGCGGAGAACCTTCTCGGCCTCGGCGAGCGGCCAGTAGGCGACCGCGACCGGGATCTCGGTCGGGAACGGATGGGTGCGGTAGCTGAACTCAGTGACGACGCCGAAGTTGCCGCCGCCGCCGCGCAGGCCCCAGTAGAGGTCGGGGTTCTCATCTTCGCTGGCGACCACGACCTCGCCGCTGGCGAGCACCACTCGCGCCGCGACGACGTTGTCGCAGGTGAGGCCGAAGCGGCGGGTCAGCCAGCCGACTCCGCCGCCGAGGGTTAGGCCGCCGGCGCCGGTGTGGGAGACGACCCCGGCCGGAACGGCCCGCCCCTGCGCTTGGCAGGCGCGGTCGACGTCGCCGAGCAGGCAGCCGCCGCCGGCCCTGGCGACCTCGGCATCGGCGTCGACCTCGACCTGGTCGAGCGGGCCGAGGTCGATCACCAGGCCGCCGTCGCAGGTGCTCTGGCCGGCGACCGAGTGGCCGCCGCCCCGCACCGCGAGCAGGACACCGTGCTCAGCGGCAAAGCGGACCGCCGCCGCGACGTCGTCCTCGCTGCGAGCGCGGACCACGGCGGCCGGGTGGCGGTCGACCATCCAGTTCCAGACCCGGCGCGCCTGCTCGTAGTCAGCGTGCTCGGGAGTGACCAGGTCGCTGACCTGGCTGCGCAGCTCCTCGATCGCGTCCGCGTTCATCGCCGTCTCAGTCATTGTTCCGCCTCGATTCGCGCGCTCCACGTACCTCTTGGCGCTCACGGCTTGCAAATCTCCCAGATTCTTGATCAAGTGACAAGTATGGGATCAGCGGTGGAGGGCACCGAGGCCGGTTTCGCCGACGTCGTCGCCGGCCTGCGGGCGTCGCTCAGCGGCGAGGTGATCGCCGCCGGCGACCCCGAGTACGAGCGGGCGCGCCAGGTCTGGAACGGGATGTACGACGATCGCCGGCCGGCCGCCGTCCTCCGCCCCGCCGACGAGGCGGACGTCTCCCGCGCCGTCGCCGCCCTGGCCGCGGTCGAGGCGCCGTTGGCGATCCGCGGCGGCGGCCACCACATCGCCGGCTTCGGCGGCTGCGACGGCGGCTTCGTGATCGACATGTCGCGGCTGCGTGGCGCCAGCGTCGACCCCGAGGCGCGGCGTATCCGAGTCGAAGGCGGCGCCCTCCTCCACGACCTCGACACCGCCGGCGCCGAGCACGGGATCTCGGCCCCGGTCGGCGTCGTCTCCCCCACCGGGGTCGCCGGGCTGACCCTGACCGGCGGCGTCGGCTGGCAGACCCGGCGCCGCGGATACGCCTGCGACAGCTTGCGCAGTTGTCGGGTGGTGACCGCGAGCGGCGAGGTCGTCGTCGCCAGCGAAGACGAGAACTCCGACTTGCTCTGGGGCCTGCGCGGCGGCGGCGGCAACTTCGGCGTATGTACCGAGTTCGAGTTCGACGCCTACCCGCAGGACGAGGTCGTCGTCACCCTCGTCTACCACCAAGTCCGCGACGCCGAGGAGATCGACGCGCTGTTGCGCCAGTACCGCGACTGGGCGCTCGAATCGGGCCGCGACCACACCGCCTGGACCTTCATCGGCACCGCCAGCACCACCTTCGAGGCGCTCGTCCCCGAGCTGGTCGGCAAGCTCTACCTCGGTTTCACCGGCGTCTCGCTCGACACCTCCGACGCCGCCCGCGCCCACCTCGAACGACTCGCAAGCTTCGGCTCCCCCGCCTTCGCCGAGACGATGGAGATGCGGATGGTCGAGCTGCAGCACCTCGGCGACAGCGGCGACGCCGCCCTCGCCGGGATGCCGCGCTACATGAAAGGCGAGATGATGCGCCAGCTCTCCGACGAGATGATCGCCGGCATCGCCACCAACGCCGCCGCGATGCCAACCACCCGGACGATCTACGAGATGGGGATGCAGGGCGGGGCGATGGCCGACCTCGGCGAGCTCGAGATGGCGGTCGGGATGCGCGACGCCGAGTACCTCGGCGGCTTCTCGATCATGGGCGACGAGCCCGGCGAAGACATCGAGGCCGCGATCCAGTGGGCGCGCGAGGCCTGGCAGGTGCTGAAGCCGGGTTCCTGCGGCGGCACCTACCTCAACTTCGACGGCGAGGCCGACCAGGCTCGCGTCCTCGGCTCGCTCGGCGCCGACAACGGCGACCGCAAGCGCGAGCGGCTGGCGCAGATCAAGCGCGCCTGGGACCCAGGCAACCGCTTCCACGTCAACCACAACATCAAGCCCCAGGCGTGAGCACGTCGAGCACGAACGGCGGCGAGCTCGCCGCGCGGCTCGACTCCCACGCCGAGAAGCTCGGCGAGCAAGTGGTGGTCTGGCGCCGCTACATGCACGAACGGCCCGAGCTCTCCTACCAGGAGACCGAGACCTCGCGCTTCATCCGCGAGCAGCTGGAGGAGATCGGCGGCTTCGAGATCTCGCAGCCGACCGCGACCAGCGTCCGCGCCGACCTCCGCGGTGGGCGCCCCGGGCCGACCGTGGCGCTGCGCAGCGACCACGACGCGCTGCCGATCACGGAGGAGACCGGGCTGCCCTTCGCGTCGAAGAACCCGGGCGTGATGCACGCCTGCGGCCACGACGGCCACACGGCGATGATGCTCGGCGTCGCCACCGTCCTCGCGGCGGTCCGCGACGAGCTGCCGGGCAACGTCCGCATCCTCTTCGAGCACGGCGAGGAGGCGCTGCCGGGCGGCGCCTCGCAGATGGTCGCCGCCGGGGCGATGGAGGGCGTCGACCGGGTGCTCGGCCAGCACCTCTGGGCCTGGGTGCCGAGTCGGCCAGGTGACGGTGCGGCCCGGGCCGCTGATGGCCGCCTGCGACGTCTTCGAGATCGTCGTCGAGGGCCAGGGCGGCCACATCTCGAAGCCGCAGGAGGCGGTCGACCCGCTGGCGATCGGCGCCCAGATCGTCACCAACCTGCAACACATCGTCGCCCGCGAGGTCGACCCCGAGGAGATCGCGGTGGTCGGCGTCACCCAGTTCGAAGCCGGCGACTCGGTCGGGGTGATCCCCGACACAGCCCGGATCGAAGGCGGTACCAACGTCTTCTCGCCGTTCGTCCGCGACCTGCTCGAGCGGCGGATCCGCGAGATCGCAGAACGAATCTGCGCCGCCCACGGCGCCGGCTGCGAGTTCACCTACACCCGCGGCTACGACGCGGTGGTCAACGACGAGGCGACGACCGCGGTGGTCGAGCGCGCCGCCCGCGAGGCCTTCGGCGACGAGGCGGTCGACCGAGGGCGACCTGGTCCTCGCCGGCGAGGACTTCTCCGCCTTCCAGGCCTGCGCTCCCGGCACCTTCCTGCTGCTCGGCGCGCGCAACGAAGAGCGCGGCATCGTCCACGACCACCACAACCCGCGCTTCGACGTCGACGAGGACGCCCTGCCGATGGGAGTCCGGCTGATCTCCCGCGCTGCGGTGGCGCTGCTCGAGGACGCCGCCGCCTGAGGACGGTGCGCCGCTGATGCACGCCTGCGCCTTCTCGGAGTACGGGGGACCGGAGGTGCTGCGCTGGCAGCAGCTGCCGGACCCGGAGCCGGGCGCCGGCGAGGTGACGATCGCGGTCGCCGCCTGCGGGGTCAACCACCTCGACCTCGACTCGCGCCAGGGCCTCTCGCCCTGGGACTACGAGTTCCCGCACGTGCTCGGCGGCGAGTTCGCGGGGACGATCGCGGCGCTCGGGCCCGGGGTCGAGGGCTGGTCGGTCGGCGACCCGGTGACCGCCGAGCACCAGTACGCCTGCGGCAAGTGCGACGCCTGCCTGCGCTGGCACGGCGAGCTCTGTCCCAACTACACCTTCGTCGGCAACGACAGCTGGGGCGCCTACGGCGAGCTGGTCCGGATCCCGGCCCGGCTGCTGATCGCGCTCGACTCGATCGAGCAGGCGCCGATCGCCGCCTCGGCCCAGGTCGCGGTCAGCACCGCCTGGAGCATGGTCTACCGGCTGGCGGCGATCCGGCCGCTGGAGACGGTGCTCGTCCCCTCCGCCTCGGGCGGGGTCGGCAGCTCGCTGGTCCAGTGCGCGAAGCTGGCCGGCGCGCGGGTGATCGCCAGCGTCGGCGCCGCGGCGAAGGTCGAGCGGGTGCGCGCACTCGGCGCCGACGAGGTCTTCGTCCACACCGAGGTGGCGCCGAGCGCGGCGGTCGCCGAGCTGACCGGCGGCGCCGGCGTCGACGCCGTCCTCGACAACACCGCCGGCCCCCTGCTCGGCGAGCACCTCGCCTGCCTGCGAATCGACGGCCGCCTCGCCTTCTGCGGCGCCCACGCCGGCGTCAAGGTCCGAGGTCGACATGCTGCAGACCTTCGTCCGCGGCCTCAGCATCCTCGGCTTCCGCCTCTCGACCCCGGACGAGATCCGCACCGCGATCCGCCTCGCCCTCGACGGCCGCGTCCGCGTCCCGATCGACCGCGAGTTCCCGCTATCCGAAGCCGCCGCGGCGCACGAGTACCTCGAACGCCGCGAACACGTCGGCAAGATCCTCTTGATCGCCGCGTACACTCGCCGGGCTGTTCCTTATGTCGGCTATTCCGACATAAGGAACAGCTGGACGGCGGTTAGCGGCTGAGGCGGGCGGCGAGGCGGCGCGTCGTCGCGGCGGGGCCTCGGCCCTCGGCGGCGGCGAGCGCGGCTTTCGCCGCGATTCGGCCCGAGGCGGCGTTGAGGCCCGGGCCGGGGTAGGTGCTGGCGCCGCACTGGTAGAGGCCCTCGACTGCGGTGGCGTGGGAGCCGTGGCCGGGGAGCGGGCGCCAGAAGTAGGACTGGTCGAGGGCGGCGTCGCCGGCGTAGATGTCGCCGCCGACCAGGTTCGGGTTGCGGCGCTCGAGCTCGGGCGGCGGCAGGGCGACGGTCTGCAGGCGGAGGCCGTCGAGGTCCTCGACGTGGGGGCGGATGCGGTCGAGGACGCGCTCGACGTAGGCGTCGACGACCGCCTCGCGTCCACTCGCCGCCGCGCCTCGATCTCGCCGGCGGCGTCGCCGCGGGGCAGCCGCGGCACCTCCTGCAGCTGCAGCCAGAGCAGGCCGGCGCCCTCCGGCGCCCGCGAGGGGTCGAGCGCGGTCGGCTGGCCGACGACGACGGTCGGCTGCCGCGGCAGGAGGCCGGCCGCGGCCTCGGCGCAGGCCAGCGAGACCTGGTCGAGGCCCTCGCTCATGTGGACGATCGGGACCGAGCCGAGCCGCTCGTCGCGCCAGCGCAGCGGCGCTTTCAGGGCGATGTGGACCTGCATCCCGGAGCGGCGGTTGTAGCGGTAGCGCGCGGCCTCGCGGGCTTCCTCGGCGGCCGCCGGGACGTCCGTCGAGCAGGCGGCCGTGGAGCTGGGTCGGGGTGACGTTGGCGATCACCGCGCGGCGGGCGCCGATCTCCTCGCCGCCGACCCGGACCCCGGCGACGCGGTCGCCGCGGACGACGATCCGCTCGACCTCGGCGCCGGTCCGGACGCTGCCGCCGCGCGACTCGATCAGCGCGCGGAAGGCTTGGCTGAAGCCGTCCGAGCCGCCCTTGACGACCGGCATCCCGACCGCGTGCGGGGTGGCGGCGATCGCCAGGGTGAGGAAGCCGCCGCCGGCCGCCTCGGGGTCGAGGCCGGTGTGCAGGACCCAGGGGGCGAGCAGCTGCGCCGGCTCCGGCCCCTCGAAGCGCGACTCGAGCCAGCCGCGCGAGCTGGCGACCATGTCGGCGCCGAAGCGGTAGCCCTCGCGGCGGCCGAGCCGTCTGCCGAGCTTCGCCATCGTGCCGAAGGCGCGGAAGCTGTGCAGCTCGTCGCCCATCAGGTTGCCGATCAGGTCGATCTGCGAGCCGAAGCGCTCGACCTCGGCCAGGTAGGCGGCGCCGTCGCGCTCGCTCAGCTCCGCGGCGCTGCCGCGCCGGGTCGCGGTGGCCGAGCACCGTCTTGCCGTCGGCGGCGACGCTGGCCGTCGTCCACTCGTCGGTGTTCAGGTACTCGAGGCCGTGCTCGGCCAGCTCCTCGCCGAGCTCGGCGTAGGCCTGCGAGAGGTGGAAGAGCGGGTGCCAGGACGACATCACGTCGTGGCGGTAGCCGGGCAGGGTCAGCTCCTCGGTGGCGACGCAGCCGCCGACCTCCTCGTTGCGCTCGAGCACGCAGACTTCCCAGCCCTCGCGGGCCAGGTAGGCGGCGGCGACGAGGCCGTTGTGGCCGCCGCCGACGACTACTGCGTCAAACTGCGCTCAACGGCCAGCACCGCCGCCACCTGCTGGCGCGCCACTTGCTCGATCACCCGCTGGGTGAGCGATCGCAGGACGCCGTGCAGGTGGAGCTCGAGGGTCCAGCCGACGTCGGTGCCGCCGTCGGCCTCGGCCAGCTCGAAGGCGGCGCGCAGCCGCACCGCGTACTCGGCGGCGCCGCCGTGGCCGGTGACCACCAGGCGCGAGGGCTCCTCGCGCTCGGCGACCTCGAAGGCGATGGTCATCGGCGTCGATCCCAGCCCGGTCGCGGGCCGGAAGGTCGCCTCGAAGCTGTCGTCGCCGCCGACCTCGACGCTCTCGACCGCCGGCAGCGCCTCGCCCAGCGAGCGCGGGTCGCTGAGCCGCGCCCAGACCTCGGCGCGCGGCAGGTCGAGGTGCTCGGTGCCCTCGAAGTTCATCGCGAGGTCACCTCGACGCCGCGCTCGCCGCCGCCGTTCCGCAGCTGCTCGAGCAGCTCGTAGACCCGCTCGGCCGGGTTGTGGGTGTCGGTGACGAGGACCTCTTTGCCGAGCGCGTCCTGGATCGCTGAGCCGAGCGTCCCCAGCGGCGCGCCGCCGCCCTCGCCCATCCCCTTCGCCCCGTTTTTCGAGAACGGCGAGGGGGACTCGACGTGGCCGGTCTTCAGCCGCGGCACGTCGAGCGCGGTCGCCGGGTGGTAGTCCCAGAAGGTCGCCTGCAGGAGGTTGCCGTCCTCGTCGTAGTCGAGCGACTCGTGCAGCGCCGCGCCGATCCCGTGGGCGGTGGCGCCGTGCACCTGGCCCTCGACCACCGCCGGGTTGATGCGGCTGCCGCAGTCGTCCATCGCGACGTAGTCGAGGATCTCGACTTTGCCGGTCTGCTTCGTCGATCTCGACCACCGCGGCGTGGATCTGGTTGGCGTAGGTGAGGGTCAGGTTGCCGGTTTTGGTCTCGGTGTCCGGCGGGTCGAAGGGCGGCCGGTAGACGTAGCGGCAGTTGAGGCTGACCCGGTCGGCGAGCTCGTCGGGGAGGACGGCGACGTTCGAGTAGCAGAGGTTGGCGACGCCGATCATCGGGATCGCCCGCTCCTCGTCGCCCTGGTAGGAGGCGACGCCGTCCGCCAGCACGATGTCCGACTCCTCGCACTGCAGGGCGAAGGCCGAGAGGGCGAGGATCTCGCCGCGCAGCTTTTCGGCGGCGCCGATCGCGGCGCCGATCCCGGTCACCGCGAACTGCGAGGCGTAGGTGCCGGAGAAGCCGACGTAGGTCGACTGTTCCTTGTTGAAGCCGGCGTAGACGCGGACCACGCCGGGGTCGCAGCCGAG
Organism: uncultured Actinomycetes bacterium; assembly: GCA_963729055.1. Lineage (GTDB taxonomy): Bacteria > Actinomycetota > Thermoleophilia > Solirubrobacterales > 70-9 > VAYN01. Next base: position 80,293 of record CAVSMQ010000014.1, read on the forward strand.
GATGTCGGCGACGACCTGGGCGGTGGTCGTCTCGTGGCTCTGGCCCTGCGGCGTCGTCCCGAGGTAGACGGCGAGCTCGCCGTAGACGTCGAGTTTGGCGATCGCCGCCTCGCCGTTGCCGGAGAAGGGCAGGTCGGGGTTGACGATCTGCGCCTGGCCGAAGTTGTTGGTGCCGGAGTCGAGGGTCGAGCCGATCCCGATCCCGATCCGCTTGCCGTTGTCGGCGGCGTTGACCTCGGCCTGCTTCTTGCGCCACTCCGCGTAGCCGAGCTTCTCGAGCGCCAGGTCGAGCTCCTGTGGCAGATCGCCCGAGTCGTAGATGCATTTGTTCGGCGTCTCGTACGGATAGTCCTCAGGTTGGACGTAGTTCTTCTTGCGCAGCTCGACCGGGTCGAAGTCGAGCTGGCGTGGCGACGGTGTCGACCAGGCGCTCGATCATCCACATGTGCTGCAGCCGCGAGTAGCCGCGGTTGGGGCAGGTCGGGCACTTGTTGGTCAGCGTCTCGGTGTAGTCGACGTGGATGTGCTTGAAGCGGTAGCAGGAGGTCAGCACCTGGGCCCAGATCACGGCGCCGAGCGGCTCGTAGTGGAGGTAGGCGCCGGCGTCGTCGAAGGCGCGGACGCGGAAGCCGAGGATCGTGCCGTCGGCCTGGACCGCCGCCTCGAGGTCGAGGAAGGTGCGCTCTGATGCCGTGCCCGGAGCTGAGCATGTGCTCGGAGCGGGTCTCCGACCACTTCACCGGGCGGCCGGCCTTGCGGGAGAGCAGGGCGAGGGCGCCGATCTGCGGGTAGGAGGCGATCTTGATCCCGAAGCCGCCGCCGATGTCCTGCGAGTACCAGGACATCTGGTCGGCGCCGGCCCGCAGCGTCGGCGAGAGCATCATCGTGCCGAAGATCGGCATCTGGTTGTTGGAGCGGATCTCGAGCATGTCGGTGCCGGGGTCCCAGTTGACGACGGCGCCGAAGGTCTCGAGCGGGGTCGAGGAGAAGCGGTGGAAGTGGAGGCGGTCGACCTTGACCACGTGGTCGGCGTTCTCCAGCGCCCAGTCGATGTCGCCGTAGGAGTACTCGCCCTGCCAGGCGACGTTGTGGCCGATCTCCTCGTGCAGGACCGGCGAGGTCGGGTCGGCGGCCTCGACCGCGTCGACGACGACGTCGAGCGGCTCGTACTCGACCACGCACCCGTTCGGCGGCGTCGCGGGCGAGCTCGCGGGTCTCGGCGAGGACCAGCGCCACCGGGTCGCCCTGGTAGCGGACCTTGTCGACGGCGAGCGGGTACTCCTCGATTTTGCCGCCCGGCTCGGGGGCGATCTGGAAGAACGGGTCGCACATCTCCTTCACCTCGGCGCCGGTCAGCGCCGTGTAGACGCCGGCCATCGCCAGCGCCGGGCCGACGTCGACCGAGACGACGCGGGCGTGGCCGTAGGGGCTGCGGACGAAGTGGGCGTAGCCCTGGCGGTGCATCCAGACGTCGTCGACGAACTGGCCCTGGCCGGCGAGCAGCCGTTTGTCCTCCTTGCGCGGCAGCTCCTGCCCGGTCCACGGCTTCGTCGTCGGTCTTCGAGGCGCCGGTCTCGGTCGAGCTGCTCATGCCGTGCCCCCCGCGGTCGCCTTGCCGTCGGCGACCCGTTCGACCGCGCGGACGATGTTCTCGTAGCCGGTGCAGCGGCAGATGTTGCCCTTCAGCGCGCGGCGGATCTCGTCCGAGGTCGGGTTCGGGTTGCGCTCCAGCAGGAAGGCGGCGGAGGCGAGCATCCCCGGCGTGCAGTAGCCGCACTGGACGGCGTGCTCGGCGTTGAAGGCCTCGCGCAGCTCCTCGGCCGGGCCGGCCTCGATCGTCTCCAGCGAGCAGCCGTCGAGCTGGGCGGCGAGCATCATGCAGCTCTTCACCAGCTGGCCGTCGACGCGGACCGTGCAGGCGCCGCAGTTGCCGGTGTCGCAGCCGATGTGGGTGCCCTTCAGCCCGAGGTCGTCGCGGATGAAGTGGACCAGGAGCTCGCGCGCCGGGCACCACCGCTCGCCCGCTGCTCGCCGTTCAGCTCGAACTCGATCGAATGGGTCGACTCGACCTCAGCCATCGCCCCTCCTCGCCCTCTCGGTTGCCTCGGTCACGGCCCGCGCCGCCATCACCCGCGCCATCTTGCGGCGGTAGTCGGCGCTGGCGTGGGCGTCGGTCGCCGGCTCCAGGCCCTCGTCCGCCTGCTCGGCCGCGGCGGCGATCGCCTCGGCGCTCGGCTCGGCCCCGTCCAGCGCCGCCTCGGTCGCCGCGGCCCGCGGCTGGGCGCCGGAGACGCAGCCGATCACCACCCGCGGCTCGGCGATCGTGCCGTTGCAGCGGACCCGGGCGACGGCGCGGGCGACCGCCCAGCTGTCCTCGCCGAACTGCAGCGAGCTGTAGCCGACGGCGGTGCCGTCGGCGGCCGGGATGACGATCGAGCGCAGCAGCTCGCCGGGGGCGAGGTCGACGCTGTAGGTGTCCTGGAAGAAGTCCTCGGCGGCGACCTCGCGCTCGCCGTCCGGACCGGTGACCCGCATCGTCGCCTCGAGCGCGACCAGCAGCGGCGGGTAGTTCGAGCCGGGGTCGTTGAAGCAGGCGTTGCCGCCGATCGTGCCGCGGCAGCGGACCTGCTGGTCGACCAAGCCGGCGGCGACTTCGGCGACCTTGGGATGCGCGGCGGCGACCGCGTCCGCTGCCGGCGATCTGGTCGTAGCTGCAGGCGGCGCCGATCTCGAGCCCGCCGTCCGTCGGCCGTCGATCCCGCGCAGCTCCTCGAGCCGCGAGATGTCGATCACCGCCTCGACCTCGGCGGCGCGGTGCTTGAGCACGTTGAGCAGGCTCTGGCCGCCGGCCAGGGGGCGGGCGCCGGGATTGTCCGCAAGCATCTCGACCGCCTCGTCGAGGCTCTCCGGTCGACCGTAGCGGAGTGGTCTCAGCAGCATCCCGCTGGCGATTCTATGGCTGGCTGATCAAATGTCAACCAACGTCAGTCGGCCGCCATCGCGGCGCGGAAGCGGTCCAGGTCGGCGGCGTCGGAGGGGTCGTAGAAGTCGACCGGCACCGCGCTGAACGGGGTCGACCCGTCGGCGCCGACGTGCCAGGTGTCCTGGAAGTAGAGGCAGGTGCGCTCGTCGGCGGCGATCACGTGCGGGTGCATCGAGCAGACCATGTCCTCCTTCAGCTCGACGTCGAACGGCTCGCCGATCCGCGGGTACTCGATCATCGTCATCCCGATCGAGTGGCCGGTGACGTGGCCGAGCTTCCAGCCCTGCTCGGTGAACGGGGCGGAGACCGCGCGGTGCACCTCGCGGGCGGTGGCGCCGGCGTGCATCGCGGTGCGGCAGATCTCGTGGTAGCGCTGGTAGGCCTCCATCATCCGCTTCGACTCGTCGCTCGGCTCGCCGCCGCAGAAGGGTCGGGAGAACTCGACCCAGTGGCCTTTCGGGCCGGCGACCTCGAGCCCGTAGACGAGCATCTCGTCGGCGGCGATCGTCCGCTTCTCGTCGGGCAGGCGCATCTCGGGGAGGGCGGCGCCGGCGGGGCCGGTGAGGACCATGTCCATCGTCAGGCGGCGGGTGCCGCGGCTGACGAAGGCCTCCTCGGCGGCGGCCATCAGCTCGCCCTCGTTGCGGCCGGGCTCCCAGGCCTCGGCGACCGCCAGGACGCCGGCCTCGTTGATCCGCATCGACTCGCGGACCGACTCCAGCTCCTCTTTCGACTTGACCGCGCGGGCGAGGTCGAAGCCCTCGTCCCAGCGGACGATCTTGTCTGCGGCAGCGCCTCGAAGTCGCGGACCGTCATCACCAGGTCCATGCCGTAGACGCCGACCTTGTCCAGCCGCGCTCGGCGATCCGCTCGGCGACCCACTTGCCGGGGGTGTCGGCGAAGACGCGGTCCTCGACCCAGCCCTCGCCGTGCTCGCCGACCCAGCGTCCCTCGCCGGGGAAGATGTTGGTCGGCGGCTCGTTCACCGGCAGCAGCACGTAGGCGTAGCGGTGGAGGATGCGGAAGCCGGAGACGTAGAACATCGCCCCCTCGAAGCCGGTGTACTCGGTGGCGCAGACGAGGATCGCGTCGAGCCCGTCGGCCTCGGCGGCGGCGCGCAGCCGGTCGAGCCGCGCCTGGATCTCGGGGGTGACCTTCGGCCCGTCGCTCACTTGGCACCGCCCGCGGTCGCGCCGACCAGCGCCGGCTCGCGCGCCTCGTCGCGGTCGGACCAGGCGATCACCGGGTTGGTCAGGGTGCCGAGCCGCTCGATCCGCGCTTCGATCACGTCGCCGGGTTTCAGGTACCAGGCCTCGGGATCTCGCTGAAGGCGGCGACGCCGGCGACGGTGCCGAGCGAGACACGTCGCCGGCGCTGTAGCCGGCGGGCGAGTAGTGGGCGAGGACCTCGCCGACGCTCGGGGTCATCCGCTCCGAGTGGCCGTCCTGGCGCAGCTCGCCGTTGACGTAGAGGTCCATCTTCAGGTCGTGCGGGTCGGGCACCTCGTCGGCGGTGGTGATCCACGGCCCCAGCGGGCAGAAGGTGTCGATCGCCTTGCAGAAGGAGAAGACGCCCGACTCCATCTCTTTGCGCTGGATGTCGCGGGCGGTGATGTCGTTGAAGATCACGTAGCCGCCGATGTAGTCGTCGGCCTCCTCGGGCGTGAAGAATTTGCCGGCCTTGGAGACGACCACCGCCAGCTCGAGCTCGTAATCGAGCTCGTTGGTCAGTTCCTCCGGGTAGATGATCGGGTCGCCGTTGCCGATCAGCGCGTCGACGTTCTGGAAGAACCGGATCCAGGGGGCGATGTCGTGCGACCAGCCGGCGCTCTGTCCCTCGACGTGGTGCTCGCGGAAGTTGCCGGCGGTGTGGAAGAACTTTTTCGGCGCGATCGGCGGGCAGAGATGGACCCCCTCCAGCGGCACGCCCTCGCCGCTCGCCTCAGCCGTGTCGAGGCCGCGCTCGAAGAGCGTCCTCATGTCCGCGACGTCGACCTCCTTCACCAGGTCGTCCTCGATCAAGCCGACCCAGCCCGGTCGGTCCCCGCTACTTCGAAAGTGCATAGCTTCACGGTGAGAGCCTTCCCTGGTGGTACGCCGAGGACGCCGCGCTCCATCCAGCGCTAGCCCCAGCCTGTATTCCTGTCTCGGAAGAGATCAAGTTAGGTTGGTACTTGATCAAATTTGCCAATGTTCGTCAAGGGCAGACCCCTCCTCCGGCCCGCCCAGCGCCTTGCGGAGCGGCGCATATGGCGCAAGCTTCACTGATCATTCGAGCGCCTCGACCGTGAGCGCTTCCCCTGGCACGACCGCGTTCGCCCTTCGTAACTGTGGGCTGAAGCGGCGAACGGGTCGCGGGGACGGTGCTCGGCAAGGGACTTTCGTAGAACTCGATTAAGTGCGCCGGGTCACCTTCTCCCGCAACTACACGCTCTCGCTCTCGCGGACCTGCCAGTGCTACTGCAAGTACTGCGCCTTCGCGACCCACCAGGCGCACATCCATTCGCCGGAGGAGGTCGAGCGGAGCGGCTCGACGAGGCGGTGAGGCGCAACGCCAAGGAGCTGCTCGTCCTGACCGGCGAGAGGCCGGAGGTCAACCCGGTGGTCGCCGAGGCTCGAGCTGGGGCCACGAGGACTTCACCTCCTACGTCGTCTGGGCCTGCGAGCGGGCGCTGGAGCGCGGCATCCTGCCGCACACCAACCTCGGCGTCCTCTGCAGCGAGGACCTGGCCCGGCTGCGCGAGGTGACCGCGTCGCAGGGGCTGATGCTCGAGTCGGTCTCCGAGCGGCTGATGGAGACCGTCCACGCCGGCTCGCCGACCAAGCACCCGGCCGAGCGGCTGCGAGACGATCGAGGCCGCCGGCGAGCTGAAGATCCCGTTCACCACGCGGGATCCTCGTCGGGATCGGCGAGACCGAGGAGGAGCGGGTCGAGTCGCTCGAAGCGCTGGCCGAGGTGCACGAGCGCCACGGCCACATCCAGGAGGTGATCCTCCAGAACTTCGTGCCCCACCCGCGGTACTACGGCGCGGGAGGTGGCGGAGATCGCCGACGAGGCCTCGCGCGAGCGCTGGACGGCGAGCCGGGGACGGCCGCTCCGCGGAGCCGCCGAGGCGACGCTCCGCAGGAGGCAACCGCTGGTCGTCCCGGCTGGGCTTGCCCGGTCACGATCGACGACATCAAGCGGCTGATCGCCGAGACGCAAGCGGCTGATGCCCGACGTCGGCGTCCAGGTCCCGCCGAACCTCTCCGACTGGTGGCCGAGCTGGTCGAGGCCGGGGCGACCGACCTCGGCGGCCTCTCCGCCAACGGCGACCACATCTCGCCCGAGGAACCCTTCCCGAGCCCGCACCAGGTGCGCAAGGAGCTGCGCCCCGGGGCTACGCGCTGACCGAGCGGCTCTGCGTCTACCCGCAGTACATGGACCCCGAGTGGATGGAGCAGGGCGTCCTCGACGTGATCAAGCTGAAGTACTGGAGCTTCATCCCGCGCCGCGGCTCCGGCCGCAGCTCGGAGGAGTCGCTTCGACCCGGGGTCGCCGCGCGGGCGATCGCCAAGGGCCGGGAGGGGGAGGAGCTCACGAGGACGAGCTGACGGCGCTGTTCGCCGAGACCCGGCCCGAGGTGATCGAGGAGATGCGGGTCGCCGCCGACGAGCTGCGGGCCGAGCTCGCCGGCGACACGCGACCTTCGTCGTCAACCGCAACATCAACTTCACCAACATCTGCATCGTCGGCTGCGCCTTCTGCGGCTTCGGCCAGGGCAAGCGCTCGCCCGACGCCTACGAAGTCGACCGAGGAGGACTTCGCGGCGCGGATCGAGGAGGCGGTCGAGTTCGGCGCGACCGAGATCTGCATGCAGGGCGGCATCCACCCCGACCTCACCCTCGAGGAGTACGGCCGCTGGCTGCGCCTGGCGAAGGAGGTCGCCCCCGCAGCTCCACCTCCACGCCTACTCGCCGATGGAGATCGACTACATGTGCGAGCGCTCGGGCAAGCCCCCGGGGAGGTCTTCGAGTACCTGATCGAGTGCGGGCTCGGCTCGACCCCCGGCACCGCCGCCGAGGTCCTCGACGACGGGGTCCGCCAGCGGATCTCGCCGAACAAGCTGCCGGCCGCCCGCTGGGTCGAGATCATCGAGGCCTCGCACCGCGCCGGGCCTGCGCTCGACCTCGACGGTGATGTTCGGCCACATCGAGGAGCCGCGCGAGCTGGCCCGCCACATGGCGGTGATCCGCGGCCTGCAGGAGCGGACCGGCGGGATCACCGAGTTCGTGCCGCTCAGCTTCATCCCCTTCAACACCCTGCTCGGGCGCACCCACGGGGTCGAGGAGATCTCGATCGACGAGAACCTCAAGCACACCGCCGCCTTCCGGCTCGCGCTCGGCAAGAGCGATCCGCAACCTGCAGGCGAGCTGGGTGAAGATGGGGCTCGAGGGCGGCGACCGAGGCCCTGCGCTGGGGCGTCAACGACCTCGGCGGGACGCTGATGGAGGAGAACATCTCGCCGCATGGCCGGCTCACAGCACGGGGTCAGGCTCGAGCCCGAGGAGCTGATCGCGGCCGCGCGCCGCGGCCGGGCGGACCGGCCGGCCCAGCGGACGACGCTCTACGAGATCATCGAGACCTACGGGGCGCCGGCGGCGAGCGCTTCGCGCACGTCGTAGTCCCAGAGCCGTTCGCGCGGTCCCCACGGCTGGGTCTCGTGCAGCGCCGCGTAGGCCGCGTCGCGCGCTCGCTGCTCCTCGCCGTCGGGGAGGTAGAAGCTCTCGGCGGCGGCCCGGGCGGAGCCCTGCAGCTCGGCCGCCCGCGCCAGCCGGATGCGCTCGTAGCGGCGCGAGCGCGCCGGCCGGGTCGGCCTCGCCCTCGCTGCCCCCAGACACGCCGCCAGCACGTAGGCGTCCTCGATCGCCTGCGCCGCGCCCTGCGCCTGGAACGGCTCCATCGCGTGGGCGGCGTCGCCGAGCAGGGTCACCCGCCCGAACGACCAGTGCTCGATCGGCTCGCGGATGAAGACGGCACTGCGCAGCATCACCGGGCAGCGCCGCAGCCGCTCTTGGAACGGCTCGTCCCAGTCGGCGACGAACTCGAGCGCCTCCTCGACCGGCGCCTCGAGCGTCCACGACTCGCGCGACCACTCGGCTTCGCGGGTCGCCAGGGTCACCGCCAGCAGCTCGCCGCTGCGAGAGCCAGTAGGAGACGCCGTGGCGCTGCGGCCCGAGCCAGTAGACGTTCTGCCGCGGCGGGTGCAGGTCGGCGACGTCCTCGCGGCGGGCGACGCCGCGGTAGACGACGGTGCCGGAGAAGAGCGGCGACTCGGCGCCGACCAGCTGCTGGCGGAGCGGCGAGCGGACGCCGTCGGCGGCAACCACGACGTCGGCGCCGACGCGGCTGCCATCGAGCAGGACGACGGCGGCGGCCGCGTCGTCCTGCTCGACCGCGACCACCTCACAGCCCAGTCGCAGCGCCCCGGCCGGCGTCCGCCACCGCCCCGCCGCGTGGTGTCCTTTGTGACCCATAGGTCCACGAAGGACAACCACAACCGGTGAGCGCTTCGAGCAGCACCTGCTGCAGGTCGGGGCGGAAGAAGTCGAGCTGCGGGGCGCCGAAGCGCTCCTCCATCGCCGGCCCGAGCGTGGTCCGGTGCAGCAGCGCGCCGTCGTCCCAGCGCAGCAGGTCGACCGTGTCGGGGACGGCGCCGAGCCGCCGCAGCGCCTCCCCCAGCCGCCACTCGTCGAGCAGCCGGACCGCGTTGGGGCCGAGCGAGAGTGATGCCCCGACCGGCTCGAGCGCCGGCGCCTGCTCGAAGACCTCGACCTCGACCCCCGCGCGGCCGAGCGCGATCGCCGCCGCCAGCCCGCCGACCCCGCCGCCGACGATCGCCGCTTTCATCGCTCCCCGCGCCCCGCTGCCAGGCTCACTCCGTTGCCGGCGCCGGTGAGCCCCGGCTGGTCCGCATCAGGCGGCGGATCGTCGGCCGGAAGCCGCCCTGCTGGATGCGGTCGAGGGCAACGACCGCGACGAGGATGACGCCGGTGATGATCTGCTGCCAGTAGGGCGCGACGCCGGAGACCGAGAGACCGTTTTCGAGCGTGCCGAGGAGTAGCACGCCGAAAACGGTCCCACCGACTCCGCCGATGCCGCCGGCGAAGCTGGTGCCGCCGAGCAGGACCGCGGCGGCGGCACTGAAGATGACCTGGCCGCCGACCTGCGGGCTGGCGGCGCCGATCCGGGCGACCTGCATCACCGCCGCCGAGGGCCGCGAGCATGCCGGCGATCCCGTAGACGGCGATCAGCGTCCGTGTCACCCGGACGCCGGAGAGCCGCGCCGCTTCGACGTTGCCGCCGACCGCGTAGACGTCGCGGCCGAAGTAGGTGCTGCGCTGGACGAAGAGGGCGAAGAGGAAGACGCGCGATCATGATCCAGGCGGGCACCGGCAGGCCGAGGGCGTGGTCGAAGGCGAGGCCGGTGAGGGCGTCCGATTCGACCGCCTGGGTCGCCTGGTTCGACCAGAGGTTGACCAGGCCGCTGTAGAGGGTGAGGGTGCCGAGGGTGACGACCAGGAAGGGCAGCTGCGCCCAGCCGATCAGGACGCCGTTGACGAGCGAGCCGACGAGCAGGCCGAAGGCGATCGTCATCACGATGCCGAGCCCGAGCGGCACGCCCCATTCGTTCATGAAGGTCCCCATCGCGATCCCGGAGAGGGCCAGCAGCGAGCCGAGCGAGAGGTCGAAGCCGCCGGTCAGCATCACGAAGGTGAGCCCGATCGCGACCATCCAGAGGATCGAGGAGCCGGTGATCAGCGCGTCCATGTTGCCCGAGGTGAGGAAGCGGTCCTGGGTGACGCTGAAGTAGACGAACAGCGCCGCGAGGAGGATCAGCACCGCGATGTAGCGCCGGCTGGCGATGTGCCGCGACCAGCTGCAGGCCGCGGGCGCCGCTCATCCGTGGCCCATCCCGTAGTAGGCGATCGCGGGCGTCGGTCGCTTCCTCGCGCGAGAGCGAGGCGGCGATCCGCCCGCGGTGCATGACCAGGATCGTGTCGCAGAGCAGCTGCAGCTCGGCCGTCTCCGAGGAGCTGACCAGGATCGCCACGTCTTCCTCCTTGACCTGGTTGAGGAGCTTGTAGATCTCGGCCTTGGCGCCGACGTCGACGCCGCGAGTCGGCTCGTCGAGCAGCAGCACCTTCGGCGCCGTCGCGACCCACTTCGCCAGCACCACCTTCTGCTGGTTGCCGCCGCTGAGGTTCTTCACCGCGATTGTCGGCCGAGGGGGTGATGATCCGGTAGTCGCCGATCGCCCGCTGGCACTGTTCGCGCTCACGCGCTCGCTGCGGCCGCCTGACCCGCGAGTGCCGCGAGGTCCGGGCCATCATCAGGTTCTCGCGGACCGACATGTCCATCACCGCGCCGAGCCGCTTACGGTCGGCGGGCACGTAGCCGAAGCCGCGCCGCATCGCCGCCACCGGGCTCGAGGCGAGCGCCGCCGGCGCCGTCGACCTCGACCGTCCCCAGGACTTCCGGCTCGAGACCGAACAGCCCGGCGAGCAGGGTGCTGCGCCCCGAGCCGACCAGCCCCGCCAGGCCGACGACCTGGCCGCGCTCGACCGCGAGGTCGACGCCGTGGACTCGCCCCGGCAGGGTGAAGCCGCGCACCCGCAGCACCGGGTCGCGGCCCAGCTCCTGCCGCTGCTCGAAGCTCAGTTCCTCGAGCTCGCGGCCGATCATCTGGTGCGACCAGCCGCGCCCGGTCGTACTCGCCGACCGGGCCGCCGCCGACCATCTCGCCGTCGCGCAGGACCGAGACGTGGTCGACCAGCTCGAAGATCTCGTTGAAGCGGTGCGAGACGAAGGCCACCGCCACCCCCTGGTCGCGCAGCGCCCGCACCACCTCGAAGAGGTTGGCGACCTGGTCGTCGGGCAGCGAGCTGGTCGGCTCGTCGAGGATCACCACCCGCGCGTCCATCGAGAGCGCCCGCGTGATCTCGACCATCTGCTGCTGTTCGGGGCGCAGGCTGCCGGCCGGGACCGAGGGATCGATCTCGAGGTTGAGGCGCGCCAGCATCTCCTGCGCTCGCTGCCGCGTCCGGCGCCAGTCGATCACGCCCCAACGCCGCGGCTTGCGCGGCCCGAGCAGGATGTTCTCGGCGACCGAGAGGTCGGGGACCAGCGTCGTCTCCTGGGTGACAGTCGCGATCCCGGCCGCCATCGCGTCGGCGGGATCGGCGAAGCGGACCGCGCGGCCGTCGAGCAAGACGCTGCCGGCGTCGGCCGCGAGCTGGCCGGCGAGCACCTTCAGCAGGGTCGACTTGCCGGATCCGTTCTCGCCGACCAGGCCGTGGATCTCGCCGCCGCGCAAGGTGAAGTCGACAGCCCGCAGCGCCTTGACCGGGCCGTAGCTCTTCTCGATCCCCCGCGCTTGTAGGACCGCCTCGGCCACCGCTTGCTCAGGCGGGCGCCCCGGACTGGAAGCTCTCGACCGCGCTTTTGATCCAGACCTCGTTGCCCCAGCCCTCGTAGCTCTCGAGCACCTCGGCTTCGATCGTGGTGACGATCTCCTCCGGCTCGGAGCCGGCGGCTTCGAGCTCGGCGTTGCGGTCGCGGACCCGCTCGAGGTACTGGCGGAAGGCCTCGATCAGCTCTGGCCCACCGACCGCGCCGTGACCGCCAACCACAGTCGCCGGCCCGAGCGCGGCGAGCTTGTCGAGCGCTTCCAACCACCAGACCCCGTTGGCGTCGGGGTCGGGGAGGATCGGGAAGAAGGCGTTCTCGATCAGGTCGCCGGCGAAGACGATCCGCTCCTCCGGCAGCCAGATCAGCTGGTCGCCGCGGGTGTGGGCCGGTCCGACGTCGAGCAGCTCGACCACCCGGCCGCCGAGGTTGATTCGCAGCTGGCCCTCGTAGGTGAGGTCGGGCGGGATCAGCTCGACGTCAGCCAACAGCTGCGCCAGGCCGGGGCCGAAGGTGCTGAACATCTCGATGTATTCGGGCCCCTTGGCGGCGAGCTCCTCTGCTTGGCTCTGCGTTGATCACGTAAGTGACACCGTTCTCGAACGGCTTCGCACCAAATGCGTGCTCGGGGTGGAAGTGGGTGGTGGTGAGGAACAGCTTGCGCTCGCCGGCGACCCGCACCGCCGCGTCGAGGATCGACTGGCCGTTGACGTGACCCATCGCGGTGTCGATCGCCAGCACCGCCCGCTCGCCCTCGACGATGCCGACGTTGGGGACGAACTCGACCCGCTTGTCGGGGATCACGTGGACCCCCGGCGCGATCTCGTCGATCGCGCCGGTGTCCACCATCGGGGGGTCCTGAATTCCGGCCTCGTCACTCATTGACCGGCCTCGTCATTCACTGGCGCCGTATTCCTCTTCCAGCGTCTCGTCCCAGGTTGGAACTTCGTCGACGTTTTCCTCGTCGAGCAGGATCGGTTCGCCGGCGATCACGGTCGGCGGCACTTTCTTCCCCTGCAGCAGGTTGTAGAGGCCCCAGGCGAAGCCCTTCCCCATGCTCGGCACATCGAGCAGGATCGAGAACGTCTGGCGGCCGCCTTCGATCGCCGTCACCGCTTCCGAGCCGCCGTTCTCGCCGCCGAAGATGATGTCGGTGACGCCCGCCGCCCGGGCCGCCGAGTAGGCGCCGATCGCCGACGGGTCGTTGTAGGCCATCACGCCTTTGATGTCGGGATTCTGGTTCAGCAGCTCGGTCATCGCCGGTTCGCCACCGGCGATGTCGTCGGTTTTGTTGGCCGCCGAGCCGACGTTTTTGAGCCCCATTTTTTCCGCCCAGTAGACGTCGCGTTCGATGCTGAAGACGATCGACGGGACTTTGATCGCGAATTCGATCGTCCCGGTTTCGGCTCCCGGTTCTAGGTGTTCGGCCATGTATTTGGCGGTCAGGTAGGCGGCGTAGTCGCGCCGCTGCAGGACCTGGCTTTCGTAGCCGGCCAGCCCCTCGAGCCCGTTTTCTTCCAGGTTGAAGTCGATCGTGACCAGTTTCACGCCCTGTTTCTTCGCTTTTTCGACCACCGGAGCCAGCGCTTTCGGGTCGAGGGCGAAGACCGCGATCCCTTCGACGCCCTGGGCCAGCAGCTGCTCCATCTGGGTGACCTGTTCGTTCGGTTCTTTGGCCGTCACTTCGGTGTAGGTGCCGCCGAGTTTTTCGGTCGCCAGCTTGGTCGCGTCGCCCAGCGTTTTGAGGAAGTCGTTGCCGGGCGAGGGGTTCATGTAGGCGAGTTTGAAGTCGCCTTTTTCCGGTTCGGGATAGCTTTTCGCCGCTTCCAGTTCGACGCTTTCGAAGGGCGGGATTTCCGCCGACGCTTCTTCTTCGCCGCCGCCCGTTTCTTCGCCGCCGCCGGTTTCGGCTTCGGTGGCTTCTTCGCTGCCGCCACCGCCGGAGGTCGTGTCGTCACCGCCCCCACAGGCGGACAGCGCCATCGCGGCGATCAGGCACAGCAGCGCGAGCCCCAACAACCCAGCACGGCGATTCCACATACGAACCTCCCAAAGTTCGCCCGGCGGATATTCAGCTTTGATCACAGATATCACAACTTCGATATCTGGGCTAGTGCCTTATGGCTCGAATCCGTAGAGCTCGCGGGCGGCCGCCTCGCTGACCACTCCGTTGGCGACGTCCTCGCCGACCTGGGCGCGGGGACGCTGGCGCGGATCGCCGAAGCCGCCGCCCCCGCCGGCCACCTGGCGGTAGACCGTGCCGCGCGGGATGTTCGAGACCAGGTCCTTGAGGTGGGGCGCGTGGGTCGAGCCGTCGGGGTAGGTGAAGCTGACCTCGTTGATCGAGCCGGGACCGCCGCCGAAGAGGCCGAAGGCCGCCGTCGCGGGCAGGTCGCCGTCGCCGAAGATGCTCGCCTCGGCGCCGTCGTCGAGGAACTCGAGCTCGGTGACGACGCCGAGCCCGCCGCGCCACTGGCCGGCGCCGGCCGAGTCGGGCATGTACTCGAAGCGGTGCAGCAGGTGCGGGTTGACGAGCTCGAACATCTCCGGGTCCTGGGCGGCGATCGCGCCGCCGGAGCCGATCAGGCCGATGTGGTCGAAGCCGTCGGCGCCCTCGGTCCCGCCGCCCCCGCCCTTGCAAGCGTTGAGCAGGATGTCGACGTAGGGCTCGCCGCTGCGCGGGTCGACGCCGTTGACGGTGGTCGCCAGCAGCGCGTTCCAGCAGGCGGTGACGCGGGCGGGCACCGCGGGCGCCAGCGCCAGCATGATCACCGCCGCCAGCTGGTCGGCGACGTGATTGCCGAAGCAGGTCGGCGCCGGGAACTCGGGGTTGACCAGACAGCCGCTCGGGGTCAGCACCTCGATCCGCCGCATCACCCCGTCGTTGTGGGGTAGCTCGCCCTCGGCGATCATGAAGAAGGCGATCATCACCGCCGAGATCGTCACCGCCCGCGGCGTGTTGATGTAGCCGCGCGCCTGGCGGTCGGTGCCGGCGAAGTCGAAGGCGATGCGATCGCCGCTGACTCGGACCGCGAGGCGGATCGTCCAGGCGCCGTCGTGGTCGATGCCGTCGTCGTGGACCGTCAGCTCGGCTTTGTACTCGCCATCGGCGATCCGCGCGATCGCCGCCGCGGCGGAACGCTCGGCGGCGTCGAGCAGGGCGGCGACGGCGGCGCGGAAGCGCTCGGTTCCGTAGCTCTCGAGCAGAGCGCCGAGCTCGCGCTCTCCCACCGTGCAGGCGCCGATCATCGCGGTGACGTCGTCGGCGACGACGTCGAGGCGGACGTTGCCGAAGATCAGCTCCCAGACGTCGGCCCGCCGCTCGCCCCGCTCGATGATCTTCACCGGGGTGATCCGCAGCCCCTCCTGCCAGATGTCGGTCGCGTTGGGGTTGTAAGTGCCGGGGACGGCGCCGCCGATGTCGGCCTGGTGGGCGACGATCACGACCCAAGCGACGTGCTCGCCGGCGTGGAAGACCGGCTTCGTCACCTTCCAGTCGGAGAGCTGGTTGCCGCCGGTGTAGGGGTCGTTGTGGAGGATCGCGTCGCCGGGCTCGACCTTGCCGACGAAGCGCTCAGCGATCGCCCGCATCCCCGGCGTCGTCGCGTAGCCGAGCACCGGGATGTACTCGGTCTGCTCGATCAGGGTGCCGTCGACGTCGTAGATCCCGACCGAGAAGTCCCGCCCCTCAACGAGGAGCGGCGACCGCGCACTGCGTTCGACCACCACCCCCATCCGCTCCCCAATCGAGCGCAGCCGGCTAGCCACGATCGACGTCAGCACGGGGTCGCTCACGCGACGCCTCCAGGTCGATGGGCCGAAAACCCACCGATATCAGCGGTTTCCGGCCCATCGGCGGACGAGCGGCGGGTGAGGACGAAGCTGGCGGAGGGGTCGACTTCGAGGTTGAAGGACTCGGGGACGAGGATGGTGGTGTTGGCGCCCTCGAGGATCGCCGGGCCCTGCAGGCGGTGGCCGGGGGCGAGGCGGTCGGCGTCGAAGACGGCGACCTCGGCCAGCTCGCCGCGCGAGGGGAGGTAGGCGGGACGGGCGGCGCGGGACGGTGGCGTCTCGGAGGCGTCGGCGCCCGGGCGCTGCAGCGCCAGCTGCGAACGGCGGCCGCGGGCGGTGACCCGCAGCGCCACCACTTCGACCGGCCGCTGGCGCGAGTCGAATCCGTAGAGCTGCTCGTGGCGGCGGTGGAAGGCATCCTCGATCCGCGGCAGCCCCGCGGCGTCGAGCTCCTCCGGCGCGAAGGAGACGGCGACCTCGTGGTGCTGGCCGCGGTAGCGCATCTCGGCGGTGGCGACCGCGGTGCGCTGCTCGGGCGCCACCCCCTCCAGCTCAAGCGCCTCCGTCCCGCTCGCGACTAGCTCGCCGAGGAGGGCGGCCGCCTCGGCCGGGTCGACCTCGCGCCAGGGGCGGTGGTAGCTCCGCACGTAGTCGTGACGAAGGTCGGCCAAGAGCATCCCGAAGGCGCACAGAACCGGCGACATCCGCGGCACCACCACTCGCTCGACCCCGAGCTCGGTGGCGATCGCGCCGACGTGGAGGCCGCCGGCACCGCCGGCACCGATCAACAGCAGCTCGCGCGGGTCGAAGCCGCGCCGCAGCGCCGTGTCCTTGGTCCCGGCCGCCATCGCCAGGGTGATCACCTCGAGCATCGCCGCCGCCGCAGCCTCGACCCCAAGCCCGAGCGGCGCCGCGATCCGCTCGTCGATCGCCGCCCGCGCCGCCTCGACCTCGAGCCGCATTCGGCCGCCGAGAAAGAACTCCGGGTCGAGGTAGCCGAGCACCAGGTTGGCGTCGGTGCAGGTTGGCTCCTCGCCGCCCCGGCCGTAGGCGACCGGACCGGGGTCGGCACCGGCGCTCTGCGGGCCCATCCGCAGCAGGCCGCCGTCGTCGAGCCAACCGATCGAGCCACCGCCGGCGCCGATCGTCAGCACGTCGGTCATCGGCAGGGCAATCGGGTGGCGGTCGATCTCGCCCTCGCGGGTGATCTCGACCTCACCGTCCTTGACGATCGAGGCGTCGTAGCTGGTCCCGCCCATGTCGATCAACAAGCAGCTCTCCTCGCCCGCGGCACGGGCGTGGGCGAGCCCCGCAACCGGGCCGCCGGCCGGGCCGGAGAGCACCGTCGTCGCCGGCAACCGGCCGACCAGCTCGGGGGTCGCGAGGCCGCCGTTCGACTGCATCACCAAGAGCACGCCGGGGAAGCCGAGCTGCTCGAGCCCGGCAACCAGCGAGTCGACGTAGCCGCGCAGGACCGGGCCGACGTAGGAGTTCATCACCGTGGTCGAGACGCGGTCGGTGAGCCGCACCTGAGGCAGCACCTCGGAGGAGACCGAGAGGTAGAGGTCCGGCGCCAGCCGTTCCACCACCTCGCGAGCCTGGCGCTCGTGCTCGTCGTTGGCGTAGGAGTGCATGAAGCAGACGGCGAGCGCCTCACAGCGGTCGGCGACCAGCGCCTCGACCGCGTGCTCGAGCGCCGCGAGGTCGAGCTCGCGCCGCACCTCGCCGGCGGCATCGATCCGCTCCGGCAGCGGCAGCCGGCGTCGGCGCGGGACGAGCGGTGGCGGCGCCGTGTACTTGTTGTCGTAGAGATGGGCGCGGCTGCGGACGCCGCGCCGCATCTGCAGCACGTCGCGGAAACCCTCGGTGGTCAGCAGGCCGGTCTCGGCGCCGCCGCCGGTGAGCACGGCATTGGTGGTGACGGTGGTGCCGTGGACGATCACCGAGAGCTCGGCGAGGAACTGGCCCAGCTGGAGCTCGAGCTGGGCCGCGATCTCGCCGAGCCCGCGCAGCAGCGCCTCGGCCGGGTCGTGCGGGGTGCTCGGCGACTTGTGCGCCCAGTAGGAGCCGTCGCGCTCGTCGACGACGACGAAGTCGGTGAAGGTGCCGCCGACATCGATCCCGGCGAGGTAGGTCATCCGCTCGCCTCCATCAACAGCAAACCGAAATTGGGTTTACCTTTCCGCCCATGGCGAGCGAGCAGACGGCTCCGGCGCTGAAAGCGCACCGAGTGCGCACGGCGCCGGAACAAATTGCCGCCAGCATCCGCGAGTCGATCCTCGACGGCTCGCTCGGCCCCGGCGACAAGCTGCCGAGCGAGCAGGCGATGGCCGAGCTCTACGGGGTCAGCCGGCCGACCGTGCGCGAGGCACTGCGGACGCTGCGGGCCGATCACGTCCTCACCTCCTCGCGCGGGCGCAGCGGCGGCTACCGGGTGGCGGAGCTCTCGCTGCAGATGCTCGACGCCTCGGTCGCCGAAGTGATCTCGCTCTCGCTGGGGATGAAGACGCTGACCTACGCGCAGCTGTTCGCGGTCCGCCACGACCTCGAGCGGCGGAGCGAGCGAACCCCGGAGCAGCTGGCGGCGCTGCGCGAGGCGCTCCCCGACCCCGCCGTGCTCGACCCCGAGGCGGCGCTCGCGGCCGACCTCGCCTTCCACCGGGCGCTCGCCGCGGCGAGCGGCAACCCGCTGCTGGTCGGCTTCGTCGGCGCCACCGCAACCGCCTTCCGCCGCTTCGGCGAGGAGGCGCGGGAGATCGAGCCGCCGCAGATGCTGGCGCACCTCGACGAGGTGGTCGACGCGGTCGCGGCCGGGGACGCGGCGGCGGCGCGCGAGGCGATGCGCCGCCACCTCGCCTACTTCAGCCGCTACTTCGGGCTGGCCTGAGCCGGTCTCCGGGGCCGGGCGCATCTCAGCCGGCCGCCCGGCGCTCGGCGGCAGCCGCGCGGGCGCCGTCCCAGAGCTCGGTCAGGCGGGCGAAGGTTGCCTCGGTGACCGGCAGGTCGGCACCCCGCTCGCGGACCGCGGCGATCACCGCCTTCAAGTCCTTGTCGAGGATGTCGAGCGCGCTTTCCGGCTCGTACTCCTCCCACAGCGAGCGCATCCAGTCCCAGTGGGCGAGCGGCCAGCTGGCGCCGGTGCCGTCGAGGACGGCGCCGATCACCGGCTCCGGCTTGAGCCCGTAGTCGGCGGCCAGCGAGAGCGCCTCGTAGGTGCCGGCGATCGCCGTCGCCATCATCACCTGGTTGGCGAGCTTCGCCGCCTGGCTCGCGCCCGGGCGCTCGCCAAGCTCGTGGACACGGGCGCCGAGTGGTTCCAGCAGCGGCCGCACCCGGGCCAGCGCCGCCGGGTCGCCGGAGGCCATGATCGAGAGCGTCCCCGCCTCGGCGCCGCGGACGCCACCGCTGACCGGGACGTCGAGCAAGGTGAGGTCGTGGGCGGCGCATTCTGTCGCGAGGCGCTCGACGCTCGGCGGGTCCATCGTCGACATCATCACCACGTCGAGCGGCCGCGGAGCGGCCGCGGCGACGCCCTCGGGACCGAGCATCAGCTCCGCGGTCTGGACCCCTGTGCGCAACATCGTCACCAGCACTGGCACGCCGGTATCGAGCAGCGCCGACAACGAGTTCGCCGCCTCGATGCCGACCCGGGTGGCGGCCTCGACCCGTGAAGGCTCGCGGTCGAGGCCGACCACCCGGTGGCCAGCGGCGGCGAGGTTCGCCGCCATCGGCAGTCCCATCTCACCGAGCCCGATCCAACCAACCGCC
Organism: uncultured Actinomycetes bacterium; assembly: GCA_963729055.1. Classification (GTDB taxonomy): domain Bacteria; phylum Actinomycetota; class Thermoleophilia; order Solirubrobacterales; family 70-9; genus VAYN01. The sequence goes on from CAVSMQ010000014.1 coordinate 99,284, forward strand.
GGCGCCGGCGGGAGTGACGCCGCGGCCTGCTCGGGCTCGCTCGGGTCTGCCATCTGGCCCGCCACTATCTGCCCCGCTCCCTGTTCTGTCAAACAAAAAATAACTTACGTTTTGTGGCTATCCGCGGCCGAATCAAGCGGATTGCGGAGCGGGTTGTGATGTTTGATCAGAGACGCTAGTTTTGGGACGTGACCGAGCCCTCGGCCCGCGACTGGCTGCGCTCGCTGGACTCCGGCGAGTGCTCGGCGCGCGAGCTGACGGAGCGGACGATCGCCCGGATCGAAGCGGTGAACGGGGCGCTCAACGCCGCCGTGGCGATCGCCCCGGAGCGCTCGCTGGCCGCGGCCGAGGAGGCTGACCGCCGCCGCGCCACCGGCACCGATCTGCCACAGCTGCTCGGGCTACCGATCACCGTCAAGGAAACCCTCGACGTCGCCGGCTGGCCGACGACCTATGGCTCCTTTGCCGCGCCGGCGGAGCCGGCCAAAGCCGACGCGACCGCGGTCCGTCGCCTGCGCGAGCAGGGCGCCATCGTCGTCGCCAAGACCAACGTCCCCGAGGCCTCCTCGGCGGCCGAGACCGACAACGCCCGCTTCGGCCGCACCAACAACCCCTGGGACCTCGAGCGCAGCCCCGGCGGCTCGAGCGGTGGCGAGGCGGCGCTGCTCGGCGCCGACGCCTCGATCGTCGGGGTCGGGGTCGACGGCGGCTGCTCGATCCGCCTCCCCAGCCACTTCTGCGGCACGGTCGGGATCCGCGCCACCGCCGGCCGCGTCCCCGAGACCGGCCTGCGCCCCGGCACTCGGGCGACCGGGATGCTCGACCTCGCCTGCGTCGGGCCGATGGCGCGGCGAGTCGAGGACCTGCAGCTGTTGCTGCCCTTGATGAGCGGCGCCGACGGCATCGACCCCTTCGCGCCACCGATCCCGCCGCCGCTCGAAGCCCCGTGCGACCTCGAGCTCCGCGTCGGCCACTACTGCAGCGATCCGCTGACCACGCCGACCGAGGCGACCCGCCAGGCGGTGCGCGAGGCCGCCGCGGCGATCGGTGCCGCCGAGGAGATCGAGCCGCCCGACCTCGCCACCGCCACCGAGCTCGTCTTCGAAGCGATCGGCGCCGACGGCGGCGCCCACATCAAGCGTGCGATCGCCGCCGCCAACGGCCGCCACGTCCCGGCCTTCGCCGACCTGGTCGAGAACCTCCTCCCCGCGGCGCCGTCGGCCGAGGAAGCCTTCGAGATCCTCGGCCGGCTGTTCGCGCTGCGCGCCACGATCCGCGCCTTCGCCGCCGGCTGGGACGTCCTCGTCTGCCCGGTCGCGGCCGGTCCCGCGCCGCACCACGGCGAGGCGCCGGCAGAAGGCGGCGACGGGCCACCCGCCAAGGGCTACGACTGGCTCAACTTCGCCTCGCCGTTCTCGGTCGCCGGGCTGCCGGCGGCGGTCGTCCGCGCCGGCGAGGAAGGCGGTCTGCCGATCGGCGTCCAGATCGTCGCCAACCCCTTCCGCGAGGACCTGGCGCTGCTCGCCGCCACCCGGGTCGAGGCGGCGCTGGGCGGCTTCCGCCCCGCTCCGACCCACCCCGCCGCCACCGCATGACCGCCGCCCTGCCCGAGACCGAGCGCGACCGCCGCTGGCAGCTCCTGCAGGAGCTGATCGAGGCCGAGCAGTTCGACGCCCTGGTCCTCGCCGCCAACGACTACCGCGGCCACAAGGGGACGCTGCGCTGGGTCGGCGACTTCGACCTCGTGCATCGCTACGGCTACGCGCTCGCCGCCCCCGGCCGCGACCCGTCCCTGCTCCTGCCCGAGAACCTGGCGCTGCAGCCGCTCGGCCACTGGGGGATCGAGGTCGCCTACGCCCGCGACCTCGGCGCTGGGCTGGCGGCGGCGCTGGCCGAGCTGCGGCCGAGCCGGATCGGCGTCGTCGGGCTCGGCCAGGTGATGAAGGTCAAGACTAGCTCGCCGTCCGCGACGCCTTCCCGGACACCGAGATCGTCGACGCGACCCTTGCCTTCGAGCGCGTTCGCGCCGCCAAGCAGCCGCTCGAGCTGGAGGGCGCCCGTGAGGCGACGCGGATCGCCGAGGCCGCCTTCGCCCGCCTGCTCGAAGTCGCCGGAGCCGGGTCAGCGAGCGCCAGATCGGCGCCGAGGTCACCCGCACCGCGCTCGCCGCCGGCGGTCAGGACCTGCTGTTCCTGACGATGTTCGGGCGCGAGCGC
>CAVSMQ010000015.1:0-13576 GCA_963729055.1 uncultured Actinomycetes bacterium
CCGCCTGCCTGGCCGACGATGGCGACCCGCTGAGCGCCTGGAAGCGCGCCTCGGAGGAGACCGTCCGCCTCGCCGAGTGGATCGAGGGCCACGAGGAGGTCCGGGTCACCGCCCCCGGCACCGACATCACCCTCGGTGTCGCCGGCCGCAAGTTCATCCCCTGCGTCGGCGACCACAACATGCCCGACGGCGAGTTCTTCACCGGCCCGGTCGAGGACTCAGTCGAGGGCGAAGTGAGCTTCCACCTGCCGGCGGTGATCGGCGGCCGCGAGGTCTCCGGCGTCCGCCTCAAATTTGAATCCGGCCGCGTCGTCGACGCTAGTGCCGACCGCGGCGAGGAGTACCTGATCAAGCTGCTCGACACCGACGAGGGGGCGCGGACCCTGGGCGAGCTCGGAATCGGCACCAACTACTCGATCGACCGCGGCACCCGCGAGGTCCTGCTCGACGAGAAGCTCGGCGGCACCGTCCACATGGCGGTCGGCGCCGCCTACCCCGAGTCTGGCGGCACCAACGACTCCGCCGTCCACACCGACCTAGTCTGCGACCTCCGCCTCGGCGGCAAATTGGAAGTCGACGGCGTAGTCATGCAGGAAGACGGCAAATTCCTGGTCTGAGGATGCCGGACCGGCGCGGTACGGCGTCCTCGGTCTCTTGCCTTCGGGTCACGCACTGGAGTGCGCTCCCCTCGGCTCGCTCCCTGCGTCCTGGTATCGCGTGGGCCCGGCAGCCTCAGACCGGGTCAGGTCAGGGTGGCCAGGCCCGAGATCGTGCCCATAAAGCCGAGGAAGACGGTGCCGACGATCGCGAACATGAACTGGTGGATCGTTCGGTTCAGGGCGCCTAACTCGACTCGAATTTCCCGCATGTCCGTGTCGATGCGGTCGAACTTCTCACCCACCTCGGCACGATTCTCGTCCAAGGCGGCGCGCCCGATTGCAAGACCCTCCCGCATCTCCGCGCGCCCCGCCCGGATCTCCCCGCGCATCTCCGCGAATCCGCTCTCGACCCGCTGATCGAGCCGGTCGACCTTCGTGTTCAGGTCGTCGAGTCGCTCGTCGGTCCACGCTTCTCTCGCCACCGAGGCCATGGTTGCACCGTAGCGCCTTCGATGCAACGTGTTGTCTGCAGTTCGTGACCACTTCCGCACGACCGGCGGCAAGCGTCGCAACGACCGAGACTGCGGCTACTGGTTCGGGATCGGCGATCCCGCGAGCAGGAAGAACCAGACGGTGAGGGCGACGGCGGCGAGCAGCACCGAGGACATCATCACCGCCTCGACTACGGTCACCGAGTTGTAGGCGGGGCCGGAGTCGCGCATGCTGCGCAGCCAGGTGGGGCGGATCGGGTTGAGGCGGTTGGTGCCAGTGATGCGGACGTAGAGAGTGTTGAGACGGCCGATCAGCCAGGCGTCGATCAGGACGGAGACGAGGATGCCGCCGGCGACGATGGCGTAGGGGCCGCCGCTCGGGAACTGGGTGTGGGAAACCTTGGAGGCGATGTAGACCCAGGTGAGGGGGATCACCGTCCAGAGCGCGAAGGCGGCGACGAGCATGGCGAGGAAGACAACGCCGGCGGCGATGCTTTTCCCCGCGTGGATCGTGTGGGCGTTCGTAGTCATCTCCCCCCAAATAGAATGACAGGCGCATGTCCGGACATTCCAAGTGGTCATCAATCAAACACAAGAAGGGCGCCGCCGACGCTAAACGCGGCAAGCTCTTCAGCAAGCTGGCGCGGGCGATTACGGTCGCGGCTCGCGACGGTGGCGGCGACACCGACGGCAACGCGGCCCTGGCGACGGCGGTGCAGAAGGCGCGCGAAGCGTCGATGCCGAAAGACAAAATCCAGAAAGCGATCGACACCGGGACCGGCGCCGGCTCCGACGGGGCAGCGATCGAACGGATCATCTACGAGGGCTACGGACCGGCCGGCGTGGCGGTGATGGTCGAGGCGCTGACCGACAACCGCAACCGCGCCAGCGCCGAGATCCGCCATGCCTTCTCGAGCCACGGCGGCAGCCTTGGCGAGCCCGGATCGGTCGCCTGGATCTTCGAGAAAAAGGGCGCGGTGACGGTCGACGCCGAGCGCTACGGCGAAGACGACCTGATGCCGGCGATCGACGCCGGGGCCGAGGACGTGCGTGAGGAGGACGGCAAATGGATCGTGCTCGCCGAGCCCTCCGACCTGAGCGCCGTGCGGGAAGCGTTGGAGTCAGCCGGGGTCGAGGTCTCGGCGCCGACGATCGTGATCGAACCGAAAAGCACGGTCGAGCTCAAGGGCCACGACGCCGAACGGCTGCTGAAGCTGCTCGACACGCTTGACGACCAGGACGACGTCGACGAAGTCTTCGCCAACTTCGACATCCCCGAGCAGGTTCTGGAGCAACTGGCGGCCTAGAGCCAAGTCGGGGAAGGCATCCGGCGCGAATCCCAGAATCAGTCCCCATGCAGGTAGTGATGGGGATCGACCCCGGCGCAGCGAACCTCGGATTCGGCATCGTTCGGGTCGAGGGCAACCACATGGTCGCCCTCGACGGCGGCGTGGTCGAGACCTCGCCCGAGCAGGACATGGCCGACCGGCTGCACCACATCCACCGCGCCCTGGCGGAGCTGCTCGCCTGGCACGAGCCGGTGGCGATGGCGATCGAGGAGGTCTACTTCGGCAAGAACGTCGGTTCAGCGATGGCGGTCGGCCGCGCCAGCGGCGTCGCGATGCTGGCCGCAGCCCAGCGCGGCGTCGCCTGCTTCGGCTACACGCCGCAGGCGATCAAGAAGGCGGTCTGCGGCTCCGGCGGGGCCGGTAAGGACCAGGTTCAGCGGATGGTCGGGACCTTGCTCGGGCTGCCCGAGCCGCCCAGCCCCGACCACGCCGCCGACGCGCTCGCAGTGGCGATCTGCCACGGCGGCACCGGCGGTCGCCGTGCCGCGGAGCTGGCCAGCGACGAAGAGGCGACGGCGCTGGCCGCGGGACGGCTGGCCGGATGATCGCCGCGGTCCGCGGCGAGGTGATGGTGCGCCGGCCCGATCACGTGGTAATCGACGCCGGCGGCGTCGGCTACCGGCTGACCGTCTCCGCTGAGACCTTGAAAGTGGTGCCAGCGGCCGGCTCCGACGCCTTCCTTCACGCCGAGCTGATCGCCCGCGAGGACTCGCTCGCCCTCTACGGCTTCGCCTCCGAGGAGGAGCGCGATCTCTTCCGCCTGTTGATCTCGGTCAGCGGCGTCGGGCCGAAAGTGGCGATCGCGGCGCTCTCCGGTGGTTCGGCCCGCGAGCTGATGCGGGCGATCGCCGCCGGCGACACGAAACGCTTCCAGGCGGTGCCGGGGATCGGCAAACGGACGGCGGAGCGGATCATCGTTGAGCTGCGCGAGAAGGTCGCCGGCGCGCTCGAGGTCGAGGTGGCACTGGCGGCCGCCGAGGACGGCGACGCTCGCTCGCTCGCTCGCGAAGGTCTCGTCAACCTCGGCTACGCGCCGCTCGAGGCCGAGGAACTGCTCGAGGGCCTCGAGGCTGGCGAGCCGCAGGAGCTGATCGCGGCGGCTCTGCGCAAGGCAGGAGCGACGCGGTGACGGACGGGCCGGAGATCGGCGGCAACCGCATTCGTACGCCGGGAGTCGATCGCGACCCAGTCGCAATCGACGCTGAGGTCCGGGTCCACGACGCCCACAGCGGCGAGGATGACCTTGACCGCTCGCTCCGTCCCCCGAGTCTCGAGGACTTCGTCAACCAGGCCCAGGTGACCGAGCAGCTGGCGATCTTCATCGAGGCGGCGAAGCGGCGCGGCGAGCCGCTCGACCACGTTCTCCTCGCTGGCCCTCCCGGGCTCGGCAAGACCTCGCTAGCCCATATTGTCGCCGCCGAGCTGGGCGTGCCGATGGTCCAGACCGCCGGCCCAGCGCTCGAGCGCAAGGCCGACATCGCCTCCTTCCTGACCGCGCTGGAGCCCGGCTCGGTCTTCTTCATCGACGAGATCCACCGCCTCGGTCGCGCCGTCGAGGAGACGCTCTACCCGGCGATGGAGGACGGCGAGCTCCCGGTCGTCCTCGGCCAGGGCGCCGGTGCCCGCACCGTCACCCTGCCGCTTCCTGACTTCACGCTGATCGGCGCCACCACCCGCGCCGGGCTGCTGACGACGCCGCTGCGCGATCGCTTCGGAGTCAGCCACCGGCTCGAGCACTACAGCCCCGAGCATCTGGCCGAGATCGTCACCCGCTCGGCCCGCATCCTCGCGGTCGAGATCGACGAGGGCGGCGCCCACACGATCGCCTCCCGTTCGCGCGGCACGCCTCGGGTCGCCAACCGGTTGCTGAAGCGGGTCCGCGACTTCTCGGAGGTGAAGGGGACGGGGGAGATCGGCGCTGCCGTTGCCGCCGCCGCGCTGGAAATGCTTGAGGTCGACGCGGCCGGTCTTGACCGCTCAGACCGTGCCCTGCTCGACGCTGTCGCGACCAAGTTCGGCGGCGGCCCGGTCGGGCTCTCGACGCTGGCGATCGCGGTCGGCGAGGAGCCCGACACGATCGAGGATGTGCTCGAGCCATACCTGCTGCAGCAGGGCTTGCTGAAACGGACCCCGCGCGGGCGGGTGCTGACCCAGCGCGCTTACGACCACCTCGGCCTGCAGGCGCCAGAGGGCGCGGCCAGCCTGTTCTAGGCGTAACGCGGGGTCAACCGCACCCGCTACCCGCTACAGCTAGCCTGTCCAACAATGCCCTTCTTCATCTGCCCCAACTGTGGCAACCGGGAAGTCAGCGGCGATCGGAACGCTGGTTTCTCGACCCGTCCCAAGGGCTGCCAGAAATGTGGATTCGGATTCGTTTTCGAATTACTCGATGATTATTATCCGGCACCTAATGCAGCCTTCTTCGTCTGTGACAAGCAGGAACGCGTGATCGACGCCGGCAAAGGGAGCTACGAGCTGACCGGCCTGCGCGACGAGGACGTGATCGGCCGCCCGGTGCGGGAGGTGCTTGGCCTGGATTGGATCGACAAAGGCGACGGCGGCGAGGGCGCCGACACCAACGGCGACGGCCTTACTGACCCGATCGAGACCTCGCTCGAGTGGGGCGTGCGCTCGCTCGGCAAACGGGTCTCGGTCAACGCTGAGGGCGACCTGCCCGCGCGCGCGGTCGCCGACGTCTTCCCGGCCTATGACGACGACGGCGGTCTGCTGCTCGTTCTCACTCCGGAGGGCTAGGACTCCGTGGGCTCACGTCGCCGGCACATCTTCGTCTTGCTGTTCGTGCTTGGCCTGGTAGCTGTCTCGGCGGTTGTCATCGCCAGCAAGGAAACGAAGCTGGGCCTGGACCTGCAGGGCGGCCTCGAGCTGATCTACGAAGGCCAGCCGACCGGGACGACGACCGAAGTCAGCGGCGAAAACATCGAAGACTCGATCTCGATCATCGAAAAGCGGATCAACGAGCTCGGCGTCTCCGAGCCGGAAGTGGCCCGCATCGGCGACAAGAACATCTCGGTGGCACTGGCGGGGGTGACCGACACCGAACGCGCCGCCGAACAGGTTGGCACCACCGCCCAGCTCTACTTCTACGACTGGGAGCCGAACCTGATCGGCCCCGAGAAGGTGATCGGCGGGCACCCTGGCCAAGCGCCGCCGCAAGCGGCCCTGAAAGCCTCCGAAAAACGCTGGGAAGAAGCCGGCCGCAACGTCAAAAGCTTCGAGAACGTACAGCTGATCAACGCCGGCGCCTACCCGAACGCCTACCAGGCGGCGCTGCTCGCCGCCGAACAGGAACCGGTCGAAGACTGCGAGACCTGCTCGGTCGCGAAGCCCCGCTTCTACCTGTTTGAGAAAGCAGAGCCGCACAAACTGCTGGCCGGACCCGAGCTGAAAGAAAAGGACCTCTTCGTCAGCCCGACCGGCGAGAAACTGCCGCGAGACGGCAAAGTGATCGAAGTCCCGGCGGGCACGATCCTCGTCTCCGAACTGCCGACGGACGAAAGCAACAAAGTCGACGAAACCGCGCAGCCCGGCTGGTTCGCAATCAAGGACAACCCGGCGCTCTCGGGCAATGACATCACCAACCCGAAGCAGGAATACGGGACGACCGGCGAACCGAATGTCAACTTCGGCTTCACCGGCTCCGGCGAAGACGCCTTCCACGAAGTCACCCGGCAGATTGCGCAGCGCGGCCAGGCGCAGGCGATCGGCGTGCCCTCGAATGAACAGGCGGCGGCGCTCTCCGGCCATTTCGCGGTTGTCCTCGACAACGAAGTCAAGACGCGGCCGATCATCAACTTCGCCGAAAACCCCGACGGGATCGACGGCCGTAACGGCGCCCAGATCTCCGGCGGATTCTCTGGCGAACACGGTCTCGAAGAGGCGCAGGACCTGGCGACGACGCTGCAGATCGGCGCCCTGCCGATCAATCTCAAACTGATCTCAGAGACGCAGGTCTCGGCGACGCTCGGCGAACAGGCGCTCCACGACGGCATCAAGGCCGGAATCATCGGCCTCGCCCTCGTCGTCATCTTCCTGCTCCTCTACTACCGCTTCCTCGGGCTGGTCGCCTCGATCGCGCTCGGCGCCTACGGCGTCATCTTCTTCGCGCTGATCAATCTGATCCCGATCACCCTGACCCTGCCGGGGATCGCGGGCCTGGTGCTGACGATCGGCGTCGCCGCCGACTCCAACATCGTCATCTTCGAGCGAATAAAGGAGGAGGTGCGGGCTGGGCGCTCGATGTCGAGCGCGATCGCCGCTGGCTACAAACGCGGGATCGCGACGATCATTGACGCGAACGTCGTCACCCTTCTCACCGCCTTCATCCTCTTCGTGCTGGCGACCGGTGGGGTCAAGGGGTTCGCCTTCGTGCTCGGAATCGGCACGATCGTCTCGCTGCTGACCGCGGTGGTCTTCACCCAGTCTCTGCTCGCCAGCATGAGTCGCAGCCGGATGCTCGGCTCCCCCTCGGCGCTGGGGGCAGGCGGCAAAGGCAAACAGTGGCATCTCGACTTCATGGGGGCGAGCCGCTGGTTCTTCTCTGTCTCCGGCGTGATCCTGCTGGTCGGTGCCCTGGCGCTGGCGACGAGCCAGCTCAACTTCGGCATCGACTTCGAGTCGGGAACGCGAATGAAGGTCGCGCTGGTCAAGCCGACCGACGAAGAAGGCGTGCGCGAAACGCTCGACAACGCCGGGGTAGCGAACGAGGAGGTGCAGAGCGTCGACGATCCGGTGCTCGGCGACAACGTTTTCCAGATCTCCTCCAGCCAGCTCGAACCGGACGAAGTCAAAGGCGCACGGAGGGCGCTCGCGGAGCAGTACGAAATAGCCCCGGGCGGTTTCGAAAGCACCAGTGTCGGGCCGACCTTCGGCAACCAGGTGGCCGAATCGGCGCTGAAGGCGCTGATCTTCTCACTGCTGGTGATCTGCGCCTACATTGCGCTGCGTTTCGAGCCGAAGTTCGCGGTGCCGGTGCTGATCGCGATCTTCCACGACATCTTGATCACCGCCGGCATCTACTCGCTGACCGGAAAAGAGGTGAGCAGCGGTACGGTCGCCGCCTTCCTGACGATCTTGGGCTACTCGATTTACGACACGATCATCGTCTTCGACCGAATACGCGAGAACGTGCCGCGGATGCCGCGCGCGACCTTCTCGCAGATTGTCAACCGCTCGATGAGCGAGGTGCTGACGCGCTCGCTGGCGACCAGCTTCTCGACCCTGCTGGCGATCGCCTCGCTGCTCGTCTTCGGCAGCACGACGCTGCAGGACTTCGCCTTCGCGATGCTGATCGGGATCCTCTCCGGTACCTACTCGTCGATCTTCATCGCCTCGCCGGTGCTGACCGCCTGGAAGGAACGCGAGCCGGGCTTCATCCGCCGGCGGCTGCGGATTGCCGAAGTCGAGGGTTACGTGCCTGCTTACGCCGACGACGTAGCGACCACTGCGCTGGCCCGCGATGACGAGGCCGAAGCGGAGACCGCGGTCGAGGCGGAGCGCGAAACCGGTGCGGCGGCCGAGCCGGAGCCGGTGAGCGGCGCGGTGGCGACCGCCGAGCTGCCGCAGGAGACCGGGAACGGCGCCGGCCCCGCCGGTGACGGCGACGACGGTGCCGGGGACGATGGCGAACCGGCCAGCTCGGCCTCTGCCGAACGCCGTAAACGCAACGAGGAACGCCGCGCCCGCCGGGCCCAGCGGCGCAAACACGGGAGGAAGCGCTGATGGCCCTGGTCGTCTGGATCACGATGGGGATCGCCCTCTGGCATTTCACCGTCTTCCTGCCCGAGCATTTCTGGCAGGGGATCGTCGGCGCTTTCATCGGCTCGGTCCTCGGGGCGGTGATCTTCGGGTTGATCGTCGAGATCGTCAGCAGCAAAGGCCTCGGCGACACCGACATCGTCACTGCGTTGACCGCGATCCCCGGGGTCGTGCTCGGGCTCGCCGTCGTCTGGGCGATCGGCGTGCGGCAAGAGCGGGCGCTGCTCGAGTAGCGGCACAGCCCGGGTGTCCCCTGCATTCTCCGAATTAACCGGGCGGGTTTTCCGTCCGCAGGTGGGACCTAGCCTTGGTAGGTGCCGGAGCCTGCCCCCGCATCCAGCCATTTTGTAGCCGAGGAGTACGCGTACGCCGACGTCCGGGCCGTGGCCAATGCTGTGGGCGTCAGCGATCCCGTGGCGGTGACGTTGGTGCGACGGGGGTACCGGACGCCGGAGCTGGCGCGCCGGTTCCTGGCGGCCGATGAGTCGTACCCGCCGGGGGCGTTCCCGTCGATGGGCGACGCGGTCGATCTGGTCTCGATGGCGATTGAAGCCGGCAGTCGAATCACCGTGCACGGGGACTTCGACGTCGACGGCGTCTGCGCGACGGCGATATTGGTCGGCACGCTGCGAAAGCTGGGAGCCGACTGCGACTGGCTGATCCCGGATCGGTTGGCGGACGGTTACGGGTTGTCCGAGGCGAACGTGCGGAGGCTGGCGGAGCGCGGGACCGAGCTGCTGGTGACTGTCGACTGTGGGATCACCGCTGTGGCTGAGGTGGCGCTGGCACAGGAGCTGGGGATGGAGGTGCTCGTTACGGACCATCACCAAAGGGCGGAGGAGTTGCCCTCCTGCACGATTTTGCACCCGGCCGTTGACGGTTATCCGTTCGAGGGGCTTTGCGGGACGGGGGTGGCTTGGAAGTTGGCTGCGGCGCTGCGGGAGGGGGCGTTGCCGGAGGGGGTAGGGTCGCCCGGACCCGCATTGCAGGTAGGTCCGGGCGACCCCACCCCTGAGCCCGTAGTTGAGGTGGATCTCGATTTGGTGGCGCTGGCGACGGTGGCGGATTTGGTGCCGCTGGTGGGGGAGAACCGGGCGCTGGTGAGGCGGGGGCTGGCCGAGATGCGGCTGGCGCAGCGGCCGGGGCTAAGGGCTCTCATTGCCGCTTCGAAATGCGAGCCGACGACGCTTGACGAGTCGGATCTTGGCTTCCGGTTGGCGCCGCGGATCAATGCGGCGGGGCGGCTTTATCGGGCCGATGCCGGGGTGGAGCTGATGCTGACCGATGACGAGGCTCGGGCGGAACAGATCGCCGAGGAGCTCTCACGGGCGAATTCGGAGCGGCGGGCGACCGAGCGCGAGGTCGACGCGGCCGCCGAGGCGGCACGGCGCGAGCTGTCGGAGGAGCTACAGGCGGCGCCGGGCTTGGTTGTCGCCGGCGAGGGCTGGCATCCAGGAGTGGTCGGAATCGTCGCCTCGCGGTTGGTCGAGCGCCACAACCGGCCGACGGTGGTCATCTCTTTGGACGGCGAGGGAGGCGGGCGCGGGTCGGGGCGCAGCATTCCCGGCTTCGACCTATTGGCGGCGCTGCAGGCCTGCGGTGAGCACCTCGAGGCTTTTGGCGGCCACAAGGCTGCGGCAGGGCTCTCGTTGCGGGCCGAGAACCTGGAGGCCTTCCGTGCTGCCTTCGCCGCCCATGCGATCGAGGTGCTGGGCCCGGAGCCGCCGGCGCGCGCCGAGCGCTTCGACGCGCTGGTCGGCGGCGTCGGTCTGGGGATGGACCTCGCTGAGGAGCTGCGGCAGCTGGCTCCCTTCGGGCTGGGTAATCCCGGCGTGCGGCTGGTCGTGCCCTCGGCGCATGTCAGCGACGTGCGGCCGATGGGCGAGGGCAAGCACGCCCGCTTCAGCCTCCACAGCGGCTCGCACCGCGCTCTTGGCGTCGCCTTCGGGCGCGCCGACCTAGGGGTCGAGGCCGAGGAGTCAGTCGATGCGGCGGTCCGGCTCGAGGTCAACCACTGGAACGGCTCGGTCGAGCCCCGCGTCGTCCTGCGCGAGCTCTACCCGCTCGACGCCGAGGGTACGGAAGCGCCGCCGTTGCACGCCTGCGAGTGCGAGGACTCGGAGTGGTGGCGGCGGTTCGAGGCCGAGCTTGGAGCTGAGCCTGGCGGGGCGCCTTTCTCTCGCATACCGAGAGAAAGGCGCCCCGCTCGCACCGTGGTCCGCGGCGGCGGCTCGGCTGTGGTGACGATCGCGGAGCTCGTCTCGAGCGGCGCCGGCGTGCTCGCGGTCTGCGCCGATGCTTCGCGACGTGCGGCACTCGCGGCCGGCGCCGCGGGTTTGGCCCGCTTCAACGGCGGCAGCGGCCGGGTCGCCTGCGCTCGCTGTGGACCCGAGGCGCTCGCCGGCCTGCTGGTGAAAGTCGACGGCGGCCTCGGGCTGACCGACTACGCCACGCTGCTCGCCGCGGACGGGGAGGAGATCGTTGGCCGCTTCGAGCACGTCGTCCTGGTCGACCCGCCGACCTCGGCCGAGGCCCTCGCCGTCGCCGCCGCAGGTAAGTCCGGCTACCTGCACGAGCTCTACAGCAAAGCCGAGCACGAGTTCGCCCTAGCAGCCCTCGACGAGTCACTCGCCTCGCGCAGCGCAGTCGCCGGCGTCTTCCGCGCCCTCCGCGACGCCTGCGCTTCGACCGCAGCTCACGACGCCACCCCAGCACCACCGCCGACCTCAGGGGCGGGGTTGCCGGGATCTACCAAGCCGGATTCCGGCAACCCCGCCCCTGCGAGCATCTCCGAAAGCCCTGGCCCCGAGGCGGTCCTTCAGCCAGGCCAGATCACCGGCCCATCCCTCCGCCAGGCCCTCGCCGGCCCTGGCGCGCACCCGCTGGCGCCCGAGGCTGCCGCCCGTGCCTTCCGCGTCCTCACCGAGCTCGATCTCGCCCGTGGCGCGCCAAATGGCGGTCCAGACTTGGTCAGCGTCGTATCCTCCGGTAAGACCGATCTGGAGCGCTCACCCGCGTTCCGCGCCTACCGAGAGCGGCACCTGGAGGCCCAGAAATTCCTCGCAAGACCCAAACAGCAGTAGAGCACGGCGAACTCCTCGCCGATCTGTTTGCGGTCGTCGAGGAGTTCGACTCGGTTCCGACGGCGGGATCGAACGGCCACGCGGCGGTTGGCAGGTCGGCCGGCGTCAGCGCGCCGACGGCCGGGGCCGGTACCGCGACTGCGACGACGTCGATCAATCGGGTGATGGTCGAGCGGGCCTTCGACTTTGCCTGCGAGCGCCACGCCGACCAGCGCCGCTACTCGGGCGACGAGTTCATCACCCATCCGGTCGGCGTCGCCCAGATCTGCGCCGGGCTGCGGCTGGATACGGCGACGCTGTGCGCGGCGCTGCTGCACGACACCGTCGAGGACACCAGCGCCAGCCTGGAGGACGTCGAGGCCGAGTTCGGCGAGGAGATCGCCCAGCTGGTCGACGGCGTCACCAAGTTGACCGGGATGACCTTCGAGAGCCGCGACGAGCGGCAGGCCGAGAACTACCGCAAGATGATGGTGGCGATGGCCACCGACGTCAGGGTGATCCTGATCAAGCTGGCCGACCGTCTCCACAACATGCGCACCCTCGGCGCTTTGCCGAAGCAGAAACAGACGGCGAAGTCCCACGAGACGCTCGAGATCTACGCACCGCTCGCCCACCGGCTGGGGATCCACGCGATCAAGTGGGAGCTCGAGGACCTTGCCTTCGCCACGCTGCACCCGCGCAAGTACGCCGAAATCAAGCAGCTGGTCGCGCAGCAGCGCGAGGAGCGCGAGGCCTACGTCGCCGAGGCTGGCGAGTTTCTGTCCGAGGAGCTGGAGGAAGTCGGGATCGCCGCCGAGATCTCCGGCCGCGCCAAGCACTTCTACTCGATCTACACCAAGATGGCGAAGAAGGGCCGCGAGTTCAACGAGATCTTCGACCTCACCGCGATGCGGGTGATCGTCGGCTCGGTCAAGGACTGCTACGGCGCGATCGGCGTCATTCACTCACTCTGGAAGCCCCTGCCAGGGCGCTTCAAGGACTTCGTCGCGATGCCGAAAGCCAACATGTACCAGGCGCTGCACACGACGGTGATCGGGCCCGAGGGTAAGCCACTCGAGATCCAGATCCGCACCGAGGAGATGCACAAGCTGGCCGAGTACGGGATCGCCGCCCACGTCGCCTACAAAGAGGGCGAGAGCCAGAGCAGAGACCCCGAACGGGAGAAGATGACGTGGCTGCGCCAGCTGGTTGAGGCCGAGGGCGAGCAGGACCCGACCGAGTTCCTCGAATCACTCAAGGTCGACCTGTTCGAGGACGAGGTCTTCGTCTTCACCCCGAAGGGCGAGGTCAAGAACCTCTCGGCCGGCTCGACCCCGCTCGACTTCGCCTACGCGATCCACACCGACGTCGGTCACCGCACGGTCGGCGCCAAGGTCAACGGCAACATCGTGCCACTGCATTACCAGCTGCGCTCCGGCGACATCGTCGAGGTGCTGACTGCGAAGCAGAACCGCGGCCCCTCGCGCGACTGGTTGAAACTGGTCCGCACCAGCCGCGCCCGCAACAAGATCCGCGCCTGGTTCAAAGAGGAACGGCGCGACGACGCCGAGCGGCGCGGCCGCGAGACGCTCGACGAAGCGCTGCGGACCCGCGGCATCCCGATGCAGAAGGTCTCCGGCTCGGCCCTGCTCGCCGACGTCTTCCGCGAGATGGGCTACCGCAAAGCGACCGACTTCTACATCGCCCTCGGCCAGGGCAAGCTCTCGACCAAGACCGTCGCCAACAAGCTGATGCAGCGGCTGAAGCAGGGCGAGGGGGTCGACGAGGACCCGACCTCGCTGCCGCCCGGCCGCCGTGGCGAGGACCGCGCCCGCCGCACCAAGGACGCCTCCAATTACGGGATCGCCGTCAAGGGCGCCGACAACGTCGCGGTGCGGCTCGCCAAGTGCTGCCGGCCGGTGCCGGGCGACTCGATCGCCGGCTACGTCAGCCTCGGCCGCGGGATCACCATCCACCGCACCGACTGCCGCAACCTGAAGGCGCTGAAACGGGCGCCCGAGCGCTTTGTCGAGGTCAGTTGGGAGGGCGGCAACGAGTCCTCCTTCCGGGTCGAGCTGCAGATCGACGCCTACGACCGCACCCGCCTGCTCGAGGACCTCTCGCGGACCTTCTCCGAGGCGGGGATCAACATCATCGGCGCCACCTGCACCACCAACCACCCGATGGTGAGGAACCGCTTCGTCGTCGAAGTTGGGGACACCGAGCAGCTCAAGCACTGCATCTCCCGCCTGCGGAGCGTCGATTCGGTCTTCGACGCATATCGCATAACCCCGGCCGCG
>CAVSMQ010000016.1:0-57644 GCA_963729055.1 uncultured Actinomycetes bacterium
ACGGCGCCTGAGGCGTTTCGGCCGGCGCATTTCGGCGTCCTCGGTCGCTTGCCTTCGGGTCACGCACTGGAGTGCGCTCCCCCCGGCGCGCTTCCTGCGTCCTTGAACTGCTTGGCCGGAACGCCTCAGGTCAAGCGGCGAAAAGCCCAGAAGCCGAGCAGAGCAGCGCCGCCGCCGGCGAGGACGCCGAGGGCGCCGCCGGTGCGGGTCTCCGGTTCGGCGGCGGCGAAGCTGAAGGCGGCGGCGTCGGCGGCGTCGAGCAGGGCGGCGGCGAGGGCGACGGTGCGCAGCACCTGACGGTCGTCGCGGGCGGCGAAGGTGAGCAGGCCGAGGGCCAGATCGCGACCGCCGGTGACCTTGCCGACTGCCCGCGCCGAGGCGTTCGCCTCACCGAGACCGGCGGCGCGCAGGGCCGGGCCGGTGGCGAGGAAGGAGGCGGCGCCGATCGCCACCCGGCAGGCCGCCATGCCGAGCAGCGCCTGGCGCGCCAGCGGGTCGATCTGCGGCGGGCGACGGAGCAGCATCAACTGAATCTATCGCGGGCCGGGCATGATGGGGGAGTGGCTGAGGGCGACACGATCCGGCGGCTCGTCCAGCGCTTCGAGGCGACGATCGTCGGCGAGGCGGTGGCGGTAAGCGCCCCGAACCCGCGTGGCCGGGCTGCCGGGGTCGAGCGGCTCGACGGGATGACCCTGGAGCGGGCGGAGGCGCGTGGCAAGCACCTGCTGCTCTGCTTCGGCGAGCTCTCCCTGCACAGCCACCTGGGGATGAGCGGCGGCTGGCACCTCTATCGCCGGGGATTGCCGTGGAGACGGCCGCGGCGCTCGGCTTGGGCGGTGCTGTCGGGCGGCGGCTGGGACGCGGTCCAGTTCGGCGGCTCGACCCTCGAGGTGATGACGACCGCGAAGCTGCGCCGCCATCCCCAGATCACCAGCCTCGGCCCCGACATCCTTGACCAGGAGCTCGACCTCGCCGCGGTCGCCGCGGCCATCCGGGCCGCCGATCCGGGCCGCGAGCTCGGCGACGCCCTGCTCGACCAACGCCTGGTCGCAGGGATCGGCAACATCTTCAAGAGCGAAGCCTGCTTCGCTGCCAAGGTCGACCCCTGGCGACCGGTCGGCGATCTCTCCGAAGCCGAGCTGGGCGAGGTCCTCGGCGACGCCCGCAAGCTGATGCAGGGCGCGGTCGAGAGCGGCCGCCTCCCGTTCAGGATCTACCGCCGCCGCGAGGGCGTCTGCCCGCGCTGTCGGGGCCGGATCTCCTCCCGCGGCCAGGGCGACGACAGCCGGACCACCTACTGGTGCCCGCGATGCCAGGTCTGAGGCGGCTGCGTCGCCGCCGCGCCGCGCCGCGCCCGGTCGCGCCGGCCCGGCCGCTGCGCCCGCGCCCTGCCGCCTACTACGAGGTCGCCGGCATCGCCCTCGACCGTGAGCTCGACCGCCTCCGCGCCCTGCCGGTCTTTGCCGCCGGTCCGCTCGCCGCTGCTAGGCCTGGGTTGAAGGTGCGCCGCGCCCGCCACCGCCCGAACCGGGTCGGCTTCGCCGTCCCAGCCGAGTTCCGGCTCTCGGTCACCGCCTACCCGGGGATCCGCAGCGGCGACGTACTCGAGACCCTGCTGCACGAGCTCGCCCACCTCCACGTTGGCCGCGCCGCCGAAGCCCACGCCTGGCACGGCCGCACCTTCAAGCTGACCCTGGCGCGGGCGATGCGCGAGGCCTACGGCGTCGCGCCGCCGCCGGGCAAGGCGACGCTGCACGGCGCCTATGCCGAGGCGATCGAGCTGCGCCTGGCGGCAGCCGACGACTGATACGAACGCAAATTGCGGCCGTGGGCGTGAGTAGTGTTGCGGCCGATGAATACGCGGCGGGGCAGGGTTCTCCGGTCCGGCGTGGGCGTTTTTCTCTGCGCCTCCGCCATTCTGGTGGTGGCGGCGGTGGGTGCGGCGAGCGCCGCCGCTGCGACGCGCAGTGGCGTCGCCGTCCACGGCTGGAACGCGGCGAAGGCGAGCGGCTTCTGGACCCCGGCGCGGATGCGCCGCGCGGTGCCCGTCGAAGTCGCCGGGCCGGGCAGCCGCACGGCAGGAAAAGACGTCCCGGCGCCGCCGGCGGCGGTCAGCGAAGCGCCGCCGTCGAGCACGATCACGCCGCACCCCGTCGCGCCGCAGTCCGACTTTGCCGAGGTGCTCGACCCGACCGACGAGATCTCGCGCACCAACGGCGCGATCTTCTTTGAATTCAAGGGTGAGCTCGGGCGCTGCTCGGGAACCTCAGTCGACGCGCCGAACATGAGCGTGGTCTTCACCGCCGGCCACTGCGTGCACGAAGCCGGCGGCTCGCGCCAGCCGTGGTTCCGCGGTCGCTGGACTTTCGTCCCCGGCTACCGCTTCGGCCAGCGCCCCTTCGGCGTCTTCCCCGCCAAGTGGCTCGACGCGACCAAGCGCTGGGTGAAGGAAGGGAACGAGAACTTCGACGTCGCCGCCGCGGTCGTTGGTCGCAACGAAAAAGGCCAGCGCCTGGGAGCGGCGGTCGGCGGCACCGGGATTGCTTTCAACCTCTCGCCGCGCCAGGTCTTCGACGTCCACGGCTATCCGGTCGGGCGGCCGTTCGACGGCGAAACGCAGCGGCTTTGCAGCGGCGCCACTTTCCTCGGCCACGACCCGCTCTCGGTCCTCTTCCCCGGGCCGCTCAGCCTCGGGGTGCCATGCCAGGTGACGGGTGGCGCCTCCGGTGGCGGCTGGACGATTCACGGCGACGTCCTCAACTCGGTCACCGACTACGGCTACCCGGAAGACCCGCAGACCGCATTTGGCGCCTACTTCGGTCCCGAAGTGGAGCGTCTCTACGAGCGGGTGGTGAAGTTCCGGTGAGGCGCGCAACGGCGCCGGGTCTGGCCCTGGCCGGAGCGCTGCTGGCGCTCGCCGCTCTGCCGGGCGTGGCAGGCGCGGCCGGCCCGGAACCGATCATCAACATCCACCTCGAACGCGGCCGCTACGACGTCAGCGTCGGCAACATCGGCGAGACTGTGATGCTCTCAGTCCAGACCGGGGCGGTGAAGTCCGAGCGCCGGGTCGCCGCGACCAACTACATCGTCCACGGCACCGCGACCGAGAACCGGCTCGAGGCCGACTTCGGCCAGCTCGGCGAGATCTCGATGCGGTTCCACCCGTCCCGAAACCGCACCTGGGTGAAGCCGCATCGCAACTGCCGCGGGATCGGTCGGTTCCTTGTCCGCCGTGGCACCTGGCAGGGCAGGCTGCGCTTCCGCGGCGAGGGCGACTACCTCGCCCTTGACCTGCATCGCGTTCGCGGCGGCGTCGAGACTGTGGCCCCGAAGTGCCGGCGGGGGTCCCGCAAGCACCACGCGCGCAAGCACCGGGGCCACGAGCACCGCGCCGGAAAGCATCACTCCGGCGAGCGCCACTACCGTGACCATCGCCCAGCCCTCGCCGAGGCGGAGCTGGTCGCGCCCACCCAGGAAGCCGAACTCGGTCCCGAAGTGCCGGTCCTGCAGGCGCACTGGCGCAAAGGTGTCTTTGCCACCGAATTCATCGGCGGCTCCGGCAAGGAAGGCAGCGCCTTTTACGCCGCCACCCAGGAAGCCCGCGGGCGCGTGGCGGTCTTCCGCAGCGCCCGGGCCGAAGGGAAGCGGAAGGCCGTCGTCGCCGACGACGCGCTGACCCGCGCCACGCTCACCCCGCCCTGGCCCTTCCACCGTTCGGCCAGCTACAGCGCCGCCCCCGACGGCTCGAAAACCTGGTCCGGCTACCTCTACGTCGCCTTCCCTGGCGCCCCGCACTACCCGCTGACCGGCGAGCCGTTCAGGCCCTCGCTCGAATTCTTCCCCGAACTGCTGGTCGGCCTGATCGGGCTCTTCTCCGAGTAGGTCAGCCGGGCGGTCTCGCCCGGGCCGCCCGTGGTGGCGATCCGCAGGGTCGCCTGCAGCCGTGGCCGGCGGCTGAGTTCCTGGCGGCCGCGACGGGTCAGCACGAGCTCGACGGTGCGCCTGGTCCCCGCTGCTAGCCGGCCATCCCAGCGGCCGACGAGGCGACCGTCACGCAGCAGTTGCAGCCTGATCCGGCAGGCCGAGAGCGCAGATTCGCAGCGCAGGCCGACCGCGATCCGCCTGCCGTCGAGGACGCGGTGCGGACCGTGATCGGTCAGCAGCACGGCCTCGGGCGGCGCCGCGGCGGGCGGAGCGGGCACCGCCGGTCCGCCTGGAGCCGGCGCGGCGGGCTCAGACGGTCCGGGTGGCTCGGGTGGCGACGGCGCCGGGGTGCCGGTGCCGCTGAGGGCGGAGCTCGCATCGGCGCCGGCGCCTGGCAGCTGCAGCGTCGCGGTCAGGGCGCCGGTTGCGAGGGGCGAGAAGGAGACGGCGACAGTGCAGCTGGCACCGGGGGCAAGGGCGCTCCCGGAGCAACCGTCGCTCGCCGCCGCGATCGCGAACGATCCCGCCCCGGCGCCGGCAATCGTCGCCTTCCCGAGCTCGGCCGAGGCGGTGCCGGTGTTGATCGCGACGAAGGTCTGCGCGGGACTCGCCGTCGTCCCGAGCTGCGCGGCGCCGAAGTCGTGCGCGCTTGGCGTCAGCGAGATCCGCGCTTCGGTGCCGGTGCCCGCCAGCGCGATCGTCCCCGGCGCTTCACCCGGGACTTCGATCGTCGCGCTGAGCGCGCCGGTCTTGGCTGGGGAGAAGGCGGCGCTCAGTTCGCAGCTCTCTCCGGGTTCCAGGGTCGCGCCGCTGCATCCGTCGGCACCGAGCTGGAACTGGACGGCGTCGGCGCCTGCCAGTTTCATCGTGCCGATCGCCAGCGAGGCGGTGCCGGCGTTGCTGACGGTGAAGCTCGCGGGTGCCGAGGGACCGCTGGCGACTGCGCGCCCGCCGAAGTCGAAGGAGGTGGGGGCGGCCGCGAATTTGGGCTCGGTGCCGGTCCCGCTCGCTTCGACGCTGGACGGCGGCGCGTTGGTTTCGACCGTCAGCTCGGCGCTGAGCGGCCCCACCGTGGCGGGAGCGAAGCTGACCTCGACCTCGCACGAATCGCCGGGCGCGACCGGTTCCCCCAGGCAGGCCGAGGCGTCGAGCGGGAACTGCGCTTCGTCGCTGCTAGTCACCGCGTCAATTTCGAGGTCGGCGCCGCCGCCGTTGCTGACGGTCAGCGTCGCTGCATTGCCCGGGCCCGAGCCGACCCGCCGCGAGCCGAGATCGAGCGCGGTGGGGGAGAGCTCGGCGACCGCTGGCGCCAGCTCGAACGGCTGCGAGCTCGCGACCCCGGTCGTCGCGCCGTTGTCGACGTCCACCTCACATTCGAGCTGCCGGCCGGCGTCGGCATTCGTGAGGACATGGGTTTCATCGCTGTCGATCGCTTCGTTGCCGACCACCCAGGTGAGCGCGAAGCTCGCGTCGGTGACCGTGTCGGTGTCCCATTCGCCGGCTTCGCAGCTGATCGTGTCGCCGACCACCGCTTCGCTCGGCGCCGTGATCGTGGGTTCGTGGCCCGGCAGGTTGCGCGGCGCCTGCACCTCGACCGCGCCGACGTCGTAGAGGTTTTCCGGCACCGGCCGCACCAGCCCGCGCTGGTCGAGCGCCGCCGCCGTCACCCCGTGGTTGATCGCCGGGCTTTCGCGGCTCGACGGCGCCATCGTGAAGGTGGGGCCGCCGTTCTGCGCTAGCGGCGCCAGCTGCGGGTCGGTTTCAAAGGCGTCGCCGCTCCCCGGCTGCCATTCGCACCCCGATGCCGCCGCCGCCGCGCCGAGGATGTTGCCGCCTTCGCTTGCGACCTTGGCCGAGCAGTCCGCTTCGCTCCCGGCCTGCACGTTGCCGGCGAGGATCGAGTTGCGGATCCGGAAGTCGTTGCCTTCGACGCCGGCGCCTTCCCGGGTTTCGGTCGTGTTGGCGGCGACGGTCGAGTTTTCGACCGCGACCTCACCGCTCTGGAGGCGGATGCCGCCGCCGCTGTTGCCGGCGATCGTCGCGGTGGCGACCGAGAAGGTGTCGGCTTCGGAGTCCATCGCCAGCCCGCCGCCGCCGTCGCTTTCGGCGGCCGCGTTGCCGTTGACGGTGCTCCGTTCGAGCTTGCCCGGAAGCTGGGCGTAGAGCCCGCCGCCCGCCTCCCCCGCGGTGTTCCAGGAGATGCTCGATTCGGTCACCCGCAGCGACTCGCCCCGGGAGTCGATCCCACCCCCGCCGCGCCCGGCTTCGTTGTGGTCGATTTCGCTGCCGGTAATCGTCACCGGCGCGAAGCTGTCGGTGAAGAGGCCGCCGCCATAGTGGCCGGAGACGTTGTGGTCGATGCGCGAGTCGATCACCGCGAGCTGGGCCTCTTCTTCGATCGCGACGCCGCCGCCGTCCCTAAAGCTCTCGACTTCGTTGCCGGTGACCCGCACGTCTTCGAGCAGAACCGAGCCGTCTTCGCTGTAGATGCCGGCACCGCCGGTGCCGTCGATCGCGGCGTCGTCGACGTGACCGCCTTCGATCGTTAGCCCGGTGACCTTCAGGTCGACCGCGGTCGCCCGGAAGACGCGGCTTTTGCCGCCGGCGTCGACGCTCAGCTGCGCGGCGCCGGGCCCGACGATCGCGATCGATTCGAGGCCCACCCCGCCCATCACTTCGAGCTCGTTGCCGTCGAGTTCGATCTCGCCTTGGGGCTGAATCACGACCTCGACGTCACCGCCGGCTTTGCCGCTGGCGACCCGTTCCAGCGCTTCCCGCAGCGAGCATTCGCCCGTCGCCTCGCATTCCCCGGAGCCGGGGTCGGCGAGGGTGGTCACCCGGATGATCGTCGCAGCGTCCGCCGCCGGCGCGACGAGCAGCGCTAGCAGCGCCGCCAGCCCGACGACGAGGAGAACCAGAGCGCGGCCCAGCGACCGTTCCCAGACCGTGCGCGCACTCATCGTTAGCCCTATCGGCAGCGAGTCGCGGCTGCTTAATTTTGGGTACCGCCGGGGTGCCCGAAGGCGACGACTAATCTCAGGACCATGGCCGGCCAGCAACCGCAGCGACTCTGTGTCTTCGCCGGATCTGGCGCCGGCCGGCGGCCCGAGTACCGGCAAGCGGCCAGCAGCTTGGGTCGCGAGCTGGCGCAGCGCGGAGTCTGCCTCGTCTACGGCGGCAGTGGTGTCGGTCTGATGGGGGCCACCGCTGACGCCGCGCTGGCCGCCGGCGGCAAGGCGATCGGGGTGATTCCCGAGTCGCTGCTGGCGCTGGAGCAGGTGCACCGCGATCTGACCGAGCTCCACGTCGTCGGCTCGATGCACGAACGCAAGGCGCTGATGGCGGAGCTCTCCGACGCCTTCCTCGCTCTGCCCGGCGGCATCGGCACCTTGGAGGAGCTACTGGAGATCGCGACCTGGTCCAAACTCGGGATCCACGCGAAGCCGGTCGGTGTGCTCAACGTGGGCGGCTTCTATGACCCCCTCGCGGCGATGCTCGACCATACGGTCGAGGAGGGCTTCATGAGCGCCGAGCACCGCCGCATCCTGCTCGTCGACGCCAGCTCGGATCGTCTGCTGGGCCGGCTGCAGAAGTGGAAGCCGCCGGCCCCGGTGATTGCGCCGCGGCAGGCGGCCTAGCACTGACGCGAAGTTAGCGGTGGGCGAAGGGGTTGATCATCAGCCCGACTTGGAGTGGTTCGCGAACCACTCACCGAGCGCGCGCACGCCCTCGCGCTGCGTCTCGCCGCCGCCGAGCTCGCCGAGCTGCCCGTCGGCCCGCATCATCAGCAGTTTCATCTTCTCCCCGTCGCTGGTCCGCAGCTTCAGCGCCACGCTCGCCTGGTCCATGATCGCGGCGCCGATTTCCGGCCAGCCGCCTCCGCCGCCCTCGGCCTTCGCCTCGGCGATCCGCTCCGGCGGCAGCGAGAGCGGCTCGCCATCCGGCTCGAAGCGCCGCGTCAATCCCTGCACGACCAGCCGCTTCTCGGCGACCACGATCGCGACCATCCTGCCCTTGAAGAGACTCTGCTGGGTGGCAACACAGCAGCCCAGCGACCGTTCGTCAGGCGCGAGCACGGACTCGACAACCGGCCGCAGCTTCTCCCCGAGATCGGCCATCGCGGTAGATCGTACGCTGCCGCGATGACCCCGTTCTTGCCGATCCCCCGATTCGCCGCCTGGCGGCACCAGGATGTTCGCGAGGGTTTCGAGGTCGCCTTCCTGCGGGAGACCGGCGACGGGTACCGCTTCGAGGAGCCAGACCGCCGCGGTTAAGGGGGGTGAGGCGTGGAGCGTCGATTACGCGATCGACCTCGACCGCGACTGGAAGACGCGCCGCGCGCAGGTGACCGGCCGCTCGTCGGCGGGTCGGCGGGAGCTAATGCTCGACGGCGACGGATTCGGC
Organism: uncultured Actinomycetes bacterium; assembly: GCA_963729055.1. Lineage (GTDB taxonomy): Bacteria > Actinomycetota > Thermoleophilia > Solirubrobacterales > 70-9 > VAYN01. The sequence continues at coordinate 8,329 of CAVSMQ010000016.1, forward strand.
CACTGGAACCTCGACGGCGACCCCTGCCCACGCCTCGACGGATGTCTCGACGTCGATCTCGAGTCCTCGTCCTTCACAACGCGATGCCGGTCCACCGCCTCGCCCTAGGGATCGGTGAGCGCGCCGAGGCACCGGCCCGCGCCAGCGCTTCGACTACACCGCCCCTCGCTTCGACTTTCGCTGCGTGCTTGTCTACGACGAGTCGGGCCTGGTGCTCGACTACCCCGGGATCGCCAGCCGCGTCGTCGCCTGAAATCTCCAGCCGACTCCCAGGACCCTGGCTATCCTGCTCTGGATGTCGAGATCGCCTTCAGCAGATCGACTGATGGAAGCCAGCGCTCGCGCTCGTGACGCGGAGGCCCGCGGCGATGATGCCCGCGCGGGTGAGGAATGGCGTCGATACCGCCTCATCAGGGACGCATCTCGCGATCCCGACGAGCTGCTTGCGGAGGGCATTGCGTTGAGTCTCCAGGCCGCCGAGCTCGCCTCGGCTCGTTGACCGGCTTCGGCCGATACCCGAAGTGTCGACGGCGTTGAGGCACCGATCTGCTCTCTGGCAGATCTCGTCGCGATGAAGCGATCGGTCGGCCGCGAGCGAGACCTCGTTGACCTGGCGGATCTCGAAGTGGCTCATGGCGAGCTGCCGGACAGCCGCACCTCTGACCCCTGACCCGAGGTCGACGGCTCAAATCAACGTTCATCCGTACCTGACCAGGAACGGTCGACCCCAGCCGGTTCCTTCTAAGCCGACGCCCGGACTTGAACCGGGGACCCCATCATTACGAATGATGTGCTCTACCAACTGAGCTACGCCGGCGCGGGGCCATTGTAGGGCGAAGTACCTGGACAGATACCTCCCGTCGACGGGGGATCTGTCCGCTAATTAGTCGAGCAATTCGCCCGGGGACGACTCGACGGCCTCGGCCAGCTTGCGAAGCGTCGATACCTGCGGATCGCGTTTCCCCGCCTCGATCCGGCTGACCTCCGTGGCGTGAACGCCGCTGCGCTCAGCAACTTGCTCTTGCGTTAGCCCAAGGCGTTTGCGGGCAGCCCGCAGATTGGTGCCAAGGTCGCCCACCGGTGGATCGTCTGTGCTGGCGGTCGTTAGCTCCATAGGAAACTTCACAAGTTTTCGGATAACCTTGGAGGTCCCAGACGGTGTACACGTAGGGGCCGATCCCCACCTCCCCTTGCTGGTGGCCAAGACCGGCCCCTGTACCGCCTATGCCTAAGCCTGCTTCATAGTCATGTAGCTCGGCACACAGACATGCGCCACTTTGGCGATCTTCATCGACTCTCACCCCCTTCCCGAATCAGCCCAGCGAGAGCCGCCAGGAGGAGGCGCGAATGCTAAAGCGAGCCCGAGTAACAGGCAGATGCTGACAAGCCAGCATTTCCTGAAAGCTGTGAGATCCCCTATGCTCGGCTCTTGTTGAGTGCGGGAAACAAATCGAGCCAAGGGAGACGGGGCGGGTGAAGACGAAAACCCGGAGGCCCGGCCAGCGCGGAAAGAAGATCGAGGAACGGATCGCCTACGCCCTCGGCCATCGCGTGAGGATTGCGATATTGAGGAGGCTCCTCAGCGAAGGCCCCCAGACGGCTGACGACATCGCCGAGGTGATCGGCGAGTCACGTCAGAACGTCCACCACCACCTGAAGGAACTGCTCGATGGTGGCCTGATCGAGATCTCGAAAGTCGAGAAGAGGCGCAACGCTGACCTGCATTACTACTGTGCCTTGGCGCAAGGTGATTTCGACCGGGATGCGCTGGAAGCCATGACCCCGGAGCAGCGCCAGGAAATCGCCGGCCTGATCGTCCAGCACTCCTCGGCCGAGCTCATGGCTGCGCTCGCCACCGGCAAGCTCAGCGACGATCCCCGCGTCTGCCTGATGTGGAACTGGCTCCATCTCGACACCAAGGGACGCGAGGCGCTGTTCGAGGAGCAAGAGCAGTTTTGGGCGCGGGTCGAAGAAATCGAGGCCGAGGCAATCAACCGCAGCGCCGAGTCGGGCGAGCCCACGAGCTCCTACATCGTTTCCCAGTGGGGCTTTGAGCGAGCGGCGATCGCGCCCGGTCCGTCAGCAGATGCTGACAAAAGCGCAAAGTCTTTTTGACAGGCTCATTTGGCTCTGAAAGGTTCCACCTATCAACCGTATTTAGACCGTCGCTAGGCTCTCACGAGAAACGGTCTACTGGCGCCCCCGAAGGCTTTCGTCGGTCGGTGGTGACAGGTCGGTGCCAGGCAGATGGAACCAACTTCCCCCGAGACCGCCCCCCAAGATGCCGTTACGAACTCCAGCGACGGACGGCATGACGGCAGCGGGAGACGAGCCATTGGCAAGGAATGGCTCGTCTCCCAAGCCGTCGCGATGAATTCGCCGCCGAGTTAGACCTCGTTGAGAGTCGTTAGATGGACCCCGCTATCCGTATCAGCGCCGCTCATCGGGATGCCCTCTACGAGCAGATCTTCGATCGGCTCAGTGGTATCGGCGACGTTTGGTTGGCCGCTGAGGCGGGGGACTTTGACAGGGTTGGGCGGCTCGGCCAGGAGTTTTCTGACGATCTGCGCCTGGTACTGACCGATCTGGGCTGGGGCGCCGGTCACGGCCGAACCATCGAGCTGAAGACACCGCCCGAGGTTCTGCTTCGCATCGTCGGCCGTCTTCATACCAATGCCGCCGGCCAGCAGAAAAGCGAAGAACCCGAGTGGGCGAGGGCTCGTGATCAAGAGGAGCACAACCGCCTCGTGTTTGAGGCATGCGAGACCGTGATGCAAGGGCTCGATGCCTCGGAGCAGAGCGCTGGCTAGCGGGTGGCGACGTCGGCCTCGCAACATTTCCCTAATGCGATCGCCGAACAGTTCGGCGCCAACCTAAGCAAGCTTCGATTGCAGGCCGGGCTCTCTCAGGAGAGGTTGGCTTGTCTTGTGCAGTCTCATCGCACCGAGATCAGCCTTCTCGAGCGTGGCGGGCGCGAACCTCGAATCGGGACGCTCGTCAAGTTCGCTGGACCTCTGGAAGTCAGTCCCCTCGATCTGCTCGACGGGATTGTCTGGCATTGGCAGGAGGAGAGCCCTGAGACCGGCATTTTCATTGTCGACGACGAGCTGGCGCCGTGAACAACGACGCAATGATCTCCGCGTTGGAGAACCCGTTGCGGCGGGAAATTCTGAAACACATAGTTGAGATCGCCGAACCCGTCAGTCCGGATCGGGTTTCCCGGGACCTCCAACGAGGACTCAGCAACGTGGGCTATCACGTACGGGTTCTGCGAGACGCGGGCGCGCTCTTGCTTGTGGACAAGCAGCCGGTCCGAGGCTCAAAGCAGCACTACTACATGCACAACGCGACGGTGACCGGTGAGACCTGGGTTCGCGAAGTCCTCGATATGCCGCCCCTTGACGGTGCGGAGCACTGATGGCCGATGAGCGGACGGAATCCATAGCAACGGTTTGCGCGCAACCTCGCTCTGTGTCGGAGTGCGGCCGGGTTCTTAGCCAGGGAGGTCTCGCTGGACGCGCCGGGCCTGCGGCGCGCACACATCTCGATGGAGCACGGCAAGGGTCCGTCGCTGATCGACACGGTTGCCAAGCTGGCTGGCGGGCTCGGCGTTGATCCCCGGAGCTGTTGGACGGAGTCTCCTGAAGGCCCGACGAAGAGACTCGAGCGCGCACGTACGCTTGTGAGGGGGATCCAGTTCGGCTGGCATCAGTCGGGCTGACCCGTTGATCCCGCCTCACGGCTGCCCTGGAGGACGGTCGTACTGTGCGAATCCGACGTCTGTCCCTGGGCTAACAAAACGCCAGCTCCCTCAATGCGCCCGGCCGTTCAGAAGCCGAATTCGCCCAATGGGAGGAGCCTTTTCAAATACTAGGTATTGCTATTGCTAACCCCATACGTAACTTTGCCTGCCTAACGCAGCCGCCCGGGGCAGGGGCTCGGCGAGGTGAAAGGTCGCAATGGTGGGAGCGAGGGTGCCTCGCCCCGGGGAGGCGATGTGAAAACGAGTTCGTCGCGGTGGGCATTTAGGAACGTGGCCGGAACGTCGGGTCACGGAGGCGGGCCAGGACCCGGCGGGATAGGGGATAGCCGTCGCCCAAGGCGCTGGAGAACGGCTGTTAGGAAAAGGGGCGGTCCGACGGCCGCCATGGCTCTTGCATTCCTGGCGCTTCTCGGTTCCGTGATGGCCGCTGTCGCGTTCGGCGACGAAGGATCCTCTGCAGACGGGGCCACGTTGCTGCCCCAAGTCTCCGCCAGCGAAGTTCAAGAAGCCCTTGCGGATCCCGATAAACGCATCGAAGCAACGGAACCCGACGCATCCGTAGCCCGCGAACTACCTCATCGGAACCTCGAACGCACCGATGCCGAAGAATTGCTCACCGGGGTATTCGGCGGCGTCATTGAAAGCCAATCAGTGGCGCCCGGGGAAGATGCGCAGATCACGCAGTACCACTCCGATCACGTTGCCGTTGTCGAAGACCCGGATCTTGAGCAGCCGGCCCTCCTCGAATCCTTGCTTCCTCTGCGCACGACCAATGAGCAGGGTCAAAAGGAAGCGGTCAATCTCGACCTTGCCCGAAGCGATGGTGAACTGCGACCGGAAAACCCTCTGGTCGAAGTCGGTGTGCCGCTCGAACTCGGCGAGGGAATCGCGCTGCCGTCTGCGCAAGTCGAAATTTTTCTCAGGGACGCCCCCGAGGAACGCGAGCCGTCGACCATCTCGCCGTCCACGGTGTTTTATCCCAACGTCGCGACCGACACGGACCTATCCGTCTCGCCGACTGCAGCCGGACTTGAGACGTCGACGCAGATCCGCAGCGCTGAGGCTCCCAAGACCGAGACGTTCGACCTCCGAATGCCGCCTGACGCCATCCTTCGCGAGAACGAAGAAGGCGGAGCGGAAATCGTCCAGGGCGGGGAGACCATCGTGTCGATCGAACGCCGAAGCGCTCTGGATGCTGCGGGGAAGCCGATTCCGGTCACGCTCGTAGCGTCGGATCACGCGATCACGCTGCGGGTTGAACTGGATACCGGCGCTGTCTATCCAATCCTCGTCGATCCGGTCTACGAGGCTTATTTTTGGAGTTTGAACCACAGCACTGAAGGAACGGCCGACTGGGTGCCAGCTACCAACAGTCCGCTATTCCAGCCGACGCCCCTTGGGCACTACGGCGAAGCCGGGCTCAACATCTACTCCCTCGCAGGTCCGGTCGCACGGGGGAGTCAGGCGAACTGGAATTACCACGTTCCCCGCTTCTACACCGATCAGGTAAGCGGCGCTCACGAGAAACCCACCAGCTACATCCAGTCAATGACCTTGACGGACCTTCGCTGGTGGTTTGAAGAACCTGGGCCGCCCTTTCCGGCCGACCCATCGCTAGTGATGGGGCTCTGGGATGAGTTTCACCAGAACTGGTCCGCCTTGGCTGTGCGCACGGGACAGCAGGGCCAACTCCTCGATCAGAGCTTCAAATACATCTCAAAAAACCCCAGCGCCAATACTCACACGCAGACCGGCGCGATCATCCTCCAGTCATTTGAAGGCCAGAGTCGCCCGAGGCATCTCTTAGTGGGACAGGCTGAAGTGCAGGTGACCGACGACGACTGGCCAAACTTCGGATGGGTGGATGCGCCCAGCGGTTGGGTCAACGCCAGCCCTAAAGTAATGCCCTATGAGGTAACCGATTCGGGCCTCGGCGTCAACGAACTACGTATGTGGGCTCCGGCGATCGGAGGAGGACGCTCGAAATCAATTCGTGGGTTCGTGCTTCGGGAATGTCAGTCATCCGTGTCCTCGTACGGTCACCCAGAACCAAGTCGCCTTGAATTACTCGCCTGCCTCGATGCCCCAAGGGGAAGACTGGGTTGCCGTCGGCGCCGTCGACCCGATCGGACACTGGTCCGGACTCGCTCCGAATAGCGGCTGGGAAGACGTGCTCATCAAAGTCGACCACACTGCACCGGAACTCGCGCTGTCGGGCTCGCTCACTGAACAGGGGACCGTCGGAACCCACCGGTCCGAATACTCGCTGCTGATCAACGCGAAAGACGGAGCCGCAGCTGCGCCGCAGTCGGGGATCGCGAAAGTTGAACTCAAGGTAGACGGGAAAAAGATCGCGATGCCCGAAGAAGCCGAATGGAACCCCAGTTGCCAGACCCGGAACTGCTCGTTTGCGAGCGACTGGCGTCCAACGCTTCGGAATTCCCGACCGGCAGACACGAAGTACAGGTGATCGCGACCGACGCGGTCGGACTGAGCATGAGCAGATCGCAGGCGATCGATCTGCATCCGGCGGTGCCCTCGCTGAGCGTGTCGGGCACGATCACCGAACAGGCGGCGCTCGGCACTTCGCGACCCGAGTACAAACTGAAAATTGATGCTTCGGCTCTAACGGAGTCGCCAATTCCCGGGAACCTGCCGACTCTCCCGTCGGCATTCGGGTCGGCCGGCTCCGGCAATGGCCAGCTCAATCATCCTGGCGACATCGCGGTCGATCCAAGCGAGAACCTCTGGGTTGTCGACACCAACAACAACCGGATCGAGGGGTTTAATCCTAACGGTAGCCATCGCGGGGTCATCGGCACCAAAGGCAGCGGCAACGGCCAGTTCAATCGGCCCACGGCGGTGGCGATCGATGCTAGCGGGGGGCATGTCTGGATCACCGACAGCGGCAATAAGCGCGTCCAGGAGTTCGACCTCTCCTCCGGGCAGTACCTTGGCCAGTTCGGCAGCGCAGGCACGGGTAACGGGCAGTTCTCAGGCAATGGGCTTCTGGGTCCCGAAGGCATCGCCGTCGACTATCACGGCAACGTCTGGGTCTCGGACACCTACGGCGCGCGGATCGAGAAGTTCAACGAAAACGGCGAATTCCTGAGGGCCTTCGGGACCCAGGGTCTCGGGGTTGGCCAGCTCGTCGAACCGACCGGCATCGAGGTCGGTCCCGGAGGCAACCTATGGATTACCGACTGGGGCAAGAACAAGGTTCTCGAGTTCACCAGCGCCGGTCAGCTGCTGCGCGAATTCGGGCGCGAAGGATCGGGCAATGGCGAATTCCGCCACCCGGACGGAATCGCGATCGACAGCAAGGGAGACGTCTGGATCGGCGACCAAAACAACGAGCGAGTCCAGCAGTTCAACCAGGCCGGCGAATACATCGGCCAGTTCGGAAGTGGAGGCTCGGGGTCTGGGCAGTTCAACCTCGGTTTCCCGATCGGCCTCGTCACCGACACAGCCGGTCATATCTGGATCACCGACACCGGCAACAACCGCGTGCAGAGATGGACGGTCGCGGGTTACACGACGCCGGCAGGGCCGAGCTGGTTTCGCTCGATCGGCGCGCCGGGAACCGGCAATGGCCAGTTCAACGAACCGACTGGCGTGGCGGCCGACTCCAAAGGCAACTTCTGGGTGGCGGAGCTCGGCGGCAATCGGCTCCAGAAGTTCAAAGAAAATGGCGAATTCCTCCACAAAGTCGGCTCGCTCGGCTCGGGCAACGGCCAGTTCAATCACCCATACATGGGTGCGGTCGACGCCAAAGACCGTGTCTGGGTCAGCGACCTCAGCAACAACCGGATCCAAGAGTTCAGCGAAACGGGTGCTTTCATCCGCAAAGTCGGCAGCGTGGGCAGCGGCCCCGGCCAGTTCAGCGAACCGGCGGGAGTCGCGGCCGATCCGAAAGGGCGGATCTGGGTTGCGGATGCAGGCAACAAACGCATCCAGGAGTTCAGCGAAACGGGCGGCTTCATCCGGTCCGTGGGCAGCGCTGGCTCCGGACCGGGGCAGCTCTCACGCCCGGTCGGAATCGCCGCGACCGCGGAGGGCAATATCTGGGTCGTCGACTATGGAAACAACCGGCTGGTCGAGTTCAGCGAAACCGGTAGTTTCATCCGCGAAGCTGGCTCGGCCGGCTCCGGCGTCGGCCAATTCCAAGGCCCCACCGGTATCACCGTCGACTCAGCTGGACATCTTTGGGTAGTAGACCGCGACAACCAGCGGGTCCAGGAGCTGAGCCCGATCGGGGAATTCATCGCGCAGTTCGGTTCGGTGGGCTCGAATCCTGCGCAGTTCAACTCGCCCTGGTCGGTAGACGTCGACGGCAAAGGACATCTCCTGGTAGCGGACTGGGGCAACAACCGCATCGATGAGTGGTACCAGCAAGCGACCCACTCCCAGATTTCTACGGAAATCACCCTCGACGGTAAACGGGTTGACGCCAACGAAACCTCCTGCGCCGCCGAAACCTGCGCGACGCACCGGGAATGGACGCTCGAAGCGCCGGCGATCCCGGCCGGGATTCACACGGTCGCGGTGAGGGCAACCGACGGGCTCGGGAACACGACGACGAAAACGCAAAGCATCGAAACCCAAAAAGACGTGACCAAACCGAATCTCGAGGTCGGCGGCGAACTGATCAGCGCGCCCGAAGGCTGGGTGCAACAGGAAGGCTACAAACTCCACGCCTCCGCGACGGATGCAGGATATGGAGTGACTTCGCTCACCTTCAAGATTGACGGCAGCGTCGTAGCGTCCTTGACGCAACCTTGCCAGCTGGGAGCGTGCCCGGCCTCGTTTGCTGAAGATGTCGACATGAGCGAATACGAGGGCGGGGCGCATGCGGCCGAAGTAGCCGCGATTGATGGCGCAGGGAATGTCTCGACCCGACAGTGGACGATCAACGTCGACCCCGAAGGCCACATTTCGACGGAGGAAGCAGAAGCAACCCTTGAAGCCGTGGACGGGACTGCCGGAATCAATACTGTCGGCATCGCGCAGGAAGAAGAAGGCCTTGAAGGAACCACGGCGGGTTTGGGTCTTGTGGCGACTGAATTCGGCGACATTGACGCCATTGAAACGGCGGTGCCCGTGACGATCTCAGGGAACGGGGAAGAAGGGGTCGATCTCGAAGTGCTCGAAGCCAGCAGTCTGCTTGGTTGCGTAGATGGAAGTAAAGGTGATCCCGAAGGTCTCGCCCAGGAGGAATGCGAAGGCACCATCCCAAGCGAAAAATCGGGCTTAGAATCAGTCGAAATCATCCCCCTTGCATCCGACGGCGGGGCGAGCGACCCCGTCGTTGTGAACGATTCGAGCGCGGTCTCGCCGAACACCGGAGCCCACGTCGACACCATTGTCAGGCCCCTCTACGATGGCGTTATGCAGTTCCAGGCCATTCGAGACGCGTCAGCACCTGGCTCGTATTCCTGGGAAGTAAGAATTGCGCCAGGGAACAAACTTGTCCAGGTGAATGATCAGATGGCCGAGGTACTCTGGCCGGATGGGCAGCATGTGGCTTTGCATATCAGCGCGAAGCCGGCTGCCGATGCGATCGGTACGACGGTTCCGACCCATATCACCGTTAGTGGCGAAAACATCATTACGCTTACGGTCGACATTCACTCTGCGGCGTTTGTCTATCCGATCGTCTCCGGGACCGGATGGCAGGGCGGATTTCAGACGTACGAAGTTGAAATGCCACCGCCTGAACAGATCCCCGAGGAGGAAGTAGAAGAAGGCTTCGAGGTACTAGGTTCCGAAAGCGGTTCGTACAACGGCAAACCAGGTCGTTGGTACCGAGGTCGACACGCGACCATAAGTATGGGTGCACCTGAATCCCGGCCGGGCGGCATGACCGTGCGGGGATATCGGTTCAACGAGTGTCGCTGGACTCTCTTTGAGTCGCAGGAAGCTTCGGGGCCTGGTACCAAAATCCCGGGTGTCCAGCGCCGGCCTGAACTTGAAAGGCAATGCCACGATCCTCATAACCCTGAACCAGGCGACCAGGTCATCCGCTGGGCTGATGTGATCGCAGGTGAATTCTGGTACAACTGGGGTCAGAAAGTAGAAATCCGGCGCGCCCCAGAGTGTCTGGAGTGGGGTGTTTTTCCGCCGGCTGAGAGGGGATGCTTCGCTGATCGAACTGTCGCGTTCGGCACTGAAAAGATCAACGTCCTGGGCCGCTGGAGGCACCGTTCAGGTGGGTACGGCGACGGAATTCAAGGCGGGCAGGACGCCTGTCAAGAACTGAATGGCGTTCTACCAACGAAGCCTCAGCCGAGCTATAATGGTGAAAGTGTTTATATGGACAACTACCACGAATATCGTGAGGGTGTAAATCCAGAAGGCGGAAGTGAGCCTGCGGAGCCGTGTCCTTGGGGCAGTCTTGAACACAAAGTGCACTGAGGTGTAGATGTATTGCAGGGCTCAAAGCATCAACCAGATAGCTGTAGGTCCGGTGTAACGATGACACTCAATATGAGACGCCTATTTGCTGTTTCAGCGTTCGCTGGACTTCTGTTGCTTCTGAGTCCTGCCGCGACGATCCAGGCGTCTCCCCCTTTACCTTGCAGCTCAACGGACGGCGAGATCTGCACGTTGCCACAACCCTTAATGTCTGACGCAACCGCTTCCGTACGCATCGCATGCCTGAACCGCGGGCATTTCTTCTATAGGGTTCGTCCTGTTGATTGCGATTTCTTCGCTCGGTTTGTTACGGGGAGAGGTGAAAGGGTTCGGGATATCCGGACGCGGTCGCTTGTGTGGTCAAACTGGGGTCGACGGCTTGCCAGGGCCGTGGGGGAATCTTCGGGTGGTCATTTTCTAGTCGTTCTTGCTTATCACCGTGTTTCGTGCGGCGGCGGGCGTAGCGACTACGAATTTGCTCGAATTCGCCGCCCGCCCAGCGACCGGAGTTTCCGAATGAAGCTCGCCACTTGCGGCGCCCAGAGACTGTGACTCGTACGACGTTCGGCGGGAATCCTGTGTCCTCCCGCGGCTCAGCGCCATAAATTCAAGGGTGGTGGCCTGAGGCCAGCCTTTACCCCGGCCGTTACTTCGCAGGTCTCTGGAGATGGCAAGGCTTTCGGACATGTCGCCACTCGCCGCCCACCTCGAGCACCGGGGTCGATCTACGGTTCGGCACGGAGCCGGCGCTGGGCCAGTCGTAGAGCCAGATCGAATTCCCAGGAGCAACGCCTATGGCAACGCGACGCAGCACGCACGTCGCGCGGCAACGTTCTCAAGCATCGATGGAGACCTCTCCCGCGGAAGGATTGTCGGGATCTCACGGGCGTGCACGAGTATCACCCTGACGAGCCTGTCTCGGTGCGACTGAAGCGAGGAAGTCAAACCGGCTGGGCGACAGTGTCAGCACCCGTTCGGGGTCGCCTCCAGTCTCGGGCGCTGAGACCCTCATACCCCAGGCCATCGCCTATCTCGATGTCCCAGCGGCACGGCTCCGGAGAGCAGCCCCTCGGCTTAGCCAGATTCAGAATCATGTCAAGATATCTTGATATCTCGATCTCTACCGATTAAGCTGCTTGCGTCCCCTTCAATGCCAAGGAGGCATCGGCTTCATGACCAAGACCTATCCGCTTCGCCTCGACCAGTCTGTTGCCGAGGAGCTCGAGTTCGTCGCGACCGTCAACGGGCTGACCGTCGCCGATGAGCTCCGCCATGCGATCGCCGCCCACCTCGAGCAGCGCCGCGACGATCCCGAGTTCCAGGAGCGCCTACGAGCAGCGCGCGAGCGCGATGCCGAGCTCTACGACCGCCTCAGCGCCGACGTCCGAGCCTTTTGACGCACCCGGGCTCGCGGTTCGCGGCTCACTTACTTAGGCTGCCCCGACCATGGAGCAGTATCACTACCTCGGCTTGGTCGATTTCCTCCTCATCGCCGAGGCGAATACCGGCCTCGATCGCGGCGACCTGGCTGACAACGACGAGCTGATCGCCCGCGCCCTGAACGGCCTCTGGGCGCCCACCGCAAACGCTTACGCTGATTTCGTCGCCAAAGCCGTCGCGCTCGAGTTCGCGTTGATTCGCAATCGGCCGCTGCCCGCCGAGAACGTCGTCGTCGCCCACGAGTGCATGAAGGAGTTCGCCCGTCGCAACGGCTTCTCTTTTGAGGCGCACCTCAGCGACCTCGACCCCGACGAGATCTTTGCGGCGATCATCGCCGGCCACGCCGACGCGCTCACCCAGTTGACGATCTGGCTGCGCGAAACGCTCGTCGCGGGCTGAGGCATCAGTCGAGCTTGAGCTCGACCGGGATCCTTAGCCCGGCGCTTTCACTGCGCTTCTTCAGCCACTTGTTGATCGGCCTGCGAATCCGCTTGCCGCGCCGGGCATCCCACCAGCGATTGCGGCCGTCGGCAGCAACGGTCCAATAAACGAAGGGTGCTTCAGCCGCGCTTGATGCCTCGCCGAGCCGCCTCAGCGAGACGGCCTGTTTTGCCGCATGCGCGGGCACACTGCCACGGAACTCATAAAAGTGTGCGCCCACATGCGCCAAGGCATGGCACTTCACTGCTGCCCCACCCGGGTTGCTCACATCAGCCGGCAGCAGCTCCCCCTCGCGCGCCCCCGCCTCGACCGCGAAATGAGGACGAGGTCGCTCCCGTCCCGCGGCCACCTGCCATGCGCCCACCCCCACCCCCGCGACGATGGCCGCGATCCCGATGATGATCTCTACGCCCACCCGCCGATCCTAAGGGGAACAACTCGTTCAAGGGCAAGGAATCCCGGCCGCTCCCAAGGGAGGGATTGAGCGCCGGTTCCGTCGCGCCCGACCTCGATGATGCGCGCGTGACGCGTGCCGAGGCGGCGAAACGGCGAGAGGAGAACGAGATCGAGTTCGCGCGCATCGTCGCCTTCAGCGACGGTGTCTTCTCGATCGCGATCACGCTGCTCGTCCTCAACCTGGCGATCGATCCGCCGGTTCCGCCCGACGAACTCTGGCACGCGCTGGGCGAACAGTGGGAACACCTCGTCTCCTACGCGATCAGCTTCGCGGTGATCGCCCGCTTCTGGCTCAATCACCACCGCTTCTTCGGCGAAGTGACCGCCTTCGACGGGCGGCTGATCGGGCTCAACATGCTCTACCTCGGCTTCATCGTGCTGATCCCGTTCAGCAGCCAGGTGCTCGGTGAGTACGGCGGCGAGACGCCGGCGATCGTCGTCTACGCGGTCAACTTGGCGGCGGTGGTGTTCATCGGCTACGCGATGTTCGTCGACGCGCTGCGGGCGGGGCTGACGAAAATCGACGAGCGCACCCAGCGGGAAGGCGCGGTCCGTGCCGTGTTCATCGCCGCGGTCTTCCTCGTCTCGATCCCGATCGCCTTCATCGATCCCCACATCGCCCCGTTCTTTTGGCTGATCCTCTTCTTCGACCCGACGAAGCGGCTCGTCAGCGAGGACGGCGGCTCGGATGACGAGAAGCCGTTTCGCTGACCCCTACTTGGGCGGCACGAAGAGGACCGAGTGGCCGGGGCGGGCGCAGCTGACCGCCGCCTCCTTGCCCTGGCGGGCGGCGATGCAGAGGTAGCCCCGGACCTTGCAGGAAGCGTGCGAGGCGCCGTCCTGGATGCGGCAGGCGGGGGCCGAGCGCCACGCCGCCAGCACCGCCTTCGCCTCCTCACAGGGCACCGAGCTGACCCGCAGCGTCTGTCCGTCTCCGCAGGCGTGGCTGGTGGCACCGGGCGGTGCGCTCTGCGCCTGCGCCGGCCCGGGCCCGGTCGCGCCCTCGCCGCTCGAGTCGGTCGTCGAGGAGCCGCCGCAGCCCGCCAGCAGGCCGGCGAGGAGCGCCGCGATCGTGAGGGGGAGGGCGAGCCGCATAGGGTCGCCCGTCAACCTAGCGGCCCTTCCGGCAATCCGAGCACCGACTGGACGGCTGCAAACCTTCGCCGGCCTTTGTCCTCAGGAGGGTCAATAGTCACCACTATTGACCCTCCCTGCGTCCGCGGCCGACTCGGTTTTCCCTCGCCCAGTCGGCACTCCGATCGCCGGACGGACCGCTACCCTCCGGCTGCCTCCATCCGCTTGCGCTGCGCCGGCTGCAGATGGCCGCAGACGGGACAGTCGGGCTCCGGCACGACCTGTTCGCGCTCGACCTCCATCGTCCGCAGGTCGTAGATGTGGCCGCAGCCGAGGGTCGAGGGGATGGCGATCCCGGTCAGGTAGTGGAGCACCTCCATCCCGACCTGGCCGCCGATGATCCCGCAGGCCGGCCCGAGGGTAGCGACCGTCGCCGGTTTGCCGCGCCGCGACTCGACGGCGACGTCGAAGATCGGATACTCGCGCCGGTAGGCGGCCTCCTGGCAGGCGAAGCAGCCGGTTTCGCCGGGGACGTAGAGCGGGCCGACCCGGGCGAAGGGGAGGATGTTGCTCATCGTGATGTAGGGAATCTCGGCCTCGAAGCAGGCGGCGTTGCACCAGCGCTCGATGTCGTGCGGCGGCCAATCGGCGGCGTCGACGACGATGTCGGCGCCGGCGATGAAGTCGGCGATCTCGACCTGGCTCTCGAGCCGCAGCGCCGTCGCCGTCACCTTGATCGAGGAGTTGAAGGCCCGCAGCCGGGCCGCCGCGGCCTCGACCTTGAGCAGGCCGAAGTCGGCCTCGGTGTAGAGGATCTGGCGGTTGAGGTTGCTCGGCTCGACCCGGTCGCCGTCGATCAGCCACATCTGGCCGACGCCGCAGCAAGCCAGCGACCAGGCGGCCCAGCCACCGAGTCCACCGACCCCGAGCACCGCGACCTTGGCCTCGCGCAGCCGCTGCTGGCATTCCGACGGGGTGGGCCCACCGCCGACGTCGCTGAAGTAGCGCAGCTGGCTTTCGAAGCGCTCGCGTTCAGCCGGCTCGATCTTCTCGTCGTCGGCAGCGTCCTCGATCACTTCCAGCTCCTGCAGCTGGGAGACCGTGTCGTCGACCGCCTCGGCGCCGAACTCGGTGTGCAGCTCCTCGAGCGTGCGGCTGCCATCGAGCGCCTCGAGCAGGCGGCGGTCCTCCTCGCCCGGCTGCTCGATTCTGATGTCCGATTTGGCGCTCGGCCGGTGCAGGTAGAGGTCGCCGTCGGGCGCTCCGATCGGCTCGGTCGTTCGCTTGATCCGCGGTCGTTGCAAAGCTCGCCCCCTCTATTGACTGGAGTCCCTGGCTGCAGCCGTGCGGCGCGACCCGACGCGGCCATCAGTAGAGACCTTCCGAACGGTGAAGGAAGTTACGCCTCTGACGCGGTCACTGCACGCGCGCGGGCGAAAACGGCGTCGATCATCGGCTCGGTCAGCTTGCCGGTGAAGGTGTTCTGCTGGCTCGGGTGGTAGCAGCCAAGCAGCCGCCAGCGGCCTAGCTCGGCCTCGGCGCCGTGGCCGAAGCGCGGCCGCGGCCGCGGCACCTCGACCCCGAGCGCCCGGGCGCTCCGTAAGAAGCCGTCCCAGCCGAACGAGCCGAGCGCGACCACCACCCGGCCACGCTCGAGCAACTCGAGCTCGCGCTCGAGGTAGGGGAGACAGTTGTTGCGCTCCTCGGGCGTCGGCTTGTTGGCTGGCGGTGCGCAGCGGACGGTCGCGGTGACGTAGGCGTCGCGCAGTTCGAGGCCGTCCTCGCGCGAGACCGCCTGCGGCTGGTTGGCGTAGCCGGCGCGATGCAGCGCCGCGTACAGCCAGTCGCCGGAGCGGTCGCCGGTGAACATCCGGCCGGTGCGGTTGGCGCCGTTGGCGGCCGGCGCCAGGCCGACGATCAAGAGCCGTGCCGCCGGGTCGCCGAACCCCGAGACCGGGCGCCCCCAATAGGTCTCGCCGCGGTAGCGCTTGGGCGGATCGGCGGCGACCTCCTCGCGCCAGGAGACGAGCCGCGGGCAGCGGCGGCAGCCGTGGACCTCGCGGGCCAGCTCGGTTAGTGCCGCCTCGACGCGGCTGGAATTCGTAGGCTTCGCCGCGCTCATGGCCCCGAACCGAATCACGCCCGGCGTCGTTGTGCGTCGCGGCCTCATGCTGGCCCTCGCCCTGCTCGCCCTGGCGGCTGGGCTTGCCGCCTGCGGCCGCGGCGAGCGCGACACTGGCGCCGCCACCGCCCCGGAGGCGAAGGAAGCCGACGCCGAGATCCTCAACGAAATCCTTTCCCGCCAGCTCGGCGTCGTCGCCGCCTACCCGCAGGCGATGAGTGTGCTCGACGCCCGCACCCTCCCCCTGCTGCGCAAGTTCCGCGCTCAGGAAGGCGAACACGCCGACGCGATCGTGAAGGCGCTGCGTGGGCTGAGCGAGGAGGCCGAAGCCAAGCCGGAAGCGATCGAGGCCGGGCTGCTGCGGACCCGCACCGACCGGCTCCGCTTCGCCTACGAAATGGAAAGCGCGACGATCGACGCCGAGCTGAGCGCGATCGCCAGGCTCGAATCGCCGGGCGCGCGGACCCTGTTGGCGGCGACGGTCGCCAACCAGGCCCAGCACCTGACGATCCTGCGGAGGCTGCTCGGGGCGCGGCCGGTGAAAACCGTCCCGGAAGCGTTCGAGACTGGCGAGACGCCCGTCCCGTAAGGGATACTTGCGCGCATGACCGGCCCCCTCTACGCGATCGGCCGGTTTTGCTCGCGACATCACTGGCCCGTAATCGGGGCCTGGCTGGCGGTGGCGATCGCCCTCGTCGCGATCAGCAGTGCCGCCGGCTCGAAGACGAGCGAAAACCTGACCCTCCCTGGCACCGGCTCGACGATCTCGACCGAACTGCTGGAAGAGAACCTGCCCGAACAGGCCTACGGCTCGAATCCGCTGGTCTTTGAGGCCCCGGCCGGCAAGAAGCTGACCGAACCGAAGTACGCCACCGCGATCGAAGAAACGGCGGCGCGGCTGGAAAAGCTGCCCAACGTCAACTCGGCCCAGAGCCCGCTGCAGCAGGGCTCGAAAACGATCTCCGAAGACCAGACGATCGCCTACATCCCGGTCGTCCTCGCCGACGGCCCGGGCGAAATCAACGAAGAGCAGGCGGAAGAAATCCTCGACACGGCGGCGCCCGCGGAGAAGGCTGGCGTCGAGGCCTCGATCGGCGGTTACGTCGGTCAGCAGCTCTCGAAACCGGCGACCGAGTTCGCCGAGGTGGTCGGCCTTGTCGCGGCGGTGATCATCCTCCTCTTCGCCTTCGGCACGGCGACGGCGATGATGCTGCCGATCGTCTCGGCGCTGCTCGGCCTCGCCTGCGCGCTCTCGATCATCAAACTGCTCGAGCACACGCTGCAGGTGCCGGGGGTCGCCGCAACCCTGGCGACGATGATCGGCCTCGGCGTCGGCATCGATTACGCCCTCTTCATAGTCACCCGCCACAAACTCCAGCTGCGCGACGGGATGGAGATGCGGGAGTCGATCGCCCGCGCCACCGCGACCGCCGGCGGTGCCGTCGTCTTCGCCGGCTTCACGGTGATGATCGCCCTCTGCTCGCTCGCCTTCGCCGGCATCCCGCTGGTGACGACGCTCGGCTTCACCGCGGCGATCGCCGTCGTCGTCGCCGTCTGCGCCGCGGCGACGCTGCTGCCGGCGATGCTGGGAGCGCTCGGCCCCCGCATCAACAGCCTTCGCGTCCACTTCGGCAAGACCCATCCCGATGACAAGAAACCGCATGGCTGGCTGCGCTGGGCCGATGGTGTCGCCAACCGACCCTGGCGTTCGGCGATCGCCGCGACGGTGGTCCTCGCCGTCCTGGCGCTACCGATCTTCCAGCTCCAGCTGGGCCAGAACGACATCAGCGCCCTGCCCAAGGACTCGACTTCGCGCGAAGCGTTCGAAGGGCTGAAGACGGGCTTCGGCCCGGGCGTCTACGGACCGCTGCTGATCTCCTCCGAATTCTCTTCCCCCCAAGAAGCCGAACAGGTGCTGCCGAAACTGCAGAAAGCGACCGGCGAAACCGGCGACGTCGCCGCCGTCACCGAACCGACCTGCGACAAAGCCGGGACCGTCTGCGTCTACACCCTGATTTCGAAATCGGAGCCGTGGAAGGACGAGACCGTCGACCTGGTCGAAAACCTCCGCGGCGAAGTGATCCCCGCCGCGCTCGAAGGGACGAAAGCGCAGTCCTACGTCGGCGGCCAGACCGCCGGCTACATCGACCTGGCGACGAAGATCGCCGACAAGCTGCCGCTGATGATCGGGATCGTCGTCCTCCTCAGCTTCCTCGTCCTGCTGATCGCCTTCCGCTCGCTGCTGGTGCCGATCAAGGCGGCGGCGATGAACCTGATCTCGGTCGCCGCCGCCTACGGCGTCGTCACCGCGGTCTTCCAGCTCGGCTGGGGGGTCGACCTGATCGGACTCGACCACGCGATCCCGATCGTCAGCTTCGTGCCGTTATTGATGTTCGCGATCCTCTTCGGGCTCTCAATGGACTACGAGGTGTTCCTGCTGACGCAGATGAAGGAACACTTCAAAGAAACCGGCGACGCGCGCGCTGCTGTCGTCCAGGGCGTCGCCAACACCGGCCGGGTGATCACCTCGGCGGCGGCGATCATGGTCTGCGTCTTCACCAGCTTCGTCCTCGTCTCCGACCCGGTGGTGAAGGAGTTCGGGATCGGGCTGGCGGTGGCGATCGCGATCGACTCGACCCTGGTCCGCTGTTTGCTGGTGCCGGCGGTGATGGTGTTGCTCGGCGAGAAAGCCTGGTGGCTTCCGCGCTGGATGGAGAAGGTGGTGCCGAAGTTCAGCATCGAGGGCGAGGAGTACTTCGCCCGTCGCGACGCGGAAGCTGCTGCGGCAGCCAAACCCGCCGCCGCGGCCGCGCCTCCGTCAAACTGAGCCGGCCATGTTCCCGCTCAACCTGCCGAATGCGCTGACCCTGCTGCGCATCCTGGCGGTGCCCGCTGTGGTCGTCGCTTTGCTGAGCGAGACTCCGAACGGCGACGTGATCGCCGCCATCGTCTTTGCCCTCGCCGCCGCCACCGACGGCCTCGACGGCTACATCGCCCGCTCGCGCGACTCGGTCACCACCTTCGGCAAGCTGATGGACCCGCTCGCCGACAAGCTGCTGATCGTTGGCGCCCTGCTTTCGCTGGTCTCGCTCAACCGCCTCGAAGCCTGGATAGCGATGGTGATCATCGCCCGCGAGGTGGCGGTGACGATTCTCCGCACGATCGCCGCCGAGCGCGGCATTGTGATCGCCGCCAGCTGGCTCGGCAAGGCGAAGACGGTGCTGCAGATCGCCGCCGTGATCGCCCTGATCGCCACCAACCCCGCGCCGCTCGGGGTCAACATCCTCGTCTACCTCGCCCTCATTGTCACCGTCCTTTCGGGCGCCGACTACTTCTTCGGCCTGCGCAAACGGATCGAAGAACAACAGCGGCAGAAGGAGCGCGTAGGGGAGAAGGCGCCGACGGCCTGAGCGTCCCTTCTAGGCCGCACGAGGTTGCCGATCCCGCGATATACGCGGCAAAAAGGCAACCTCGCGGATCAAGGGGTTTGGGACCAGATCGGTCTCCACTCCCGTCTGAGCTCTCTAAGCGGTGGCGGCGTCGAGCCACTCGCGGCGGGTGCGGTGGTGCGGCGAGTGGTCGCCGGACTCGAGCTCGGCGCGCAGCTCACCCAACGTGCCGTAGCGCTCCGCGACGACGTTGTGGCGGTGGATCGTCTCCAAGTTCTCCTGGCGGGCCATCACGAAGGCCTCGTCGGGTAGGTCGGGATAGCCCTCGACGACCTGGCGGATCATCTCCCGCACGCAGTCCTCGACGAAGCGCGGGTTTTCGTGCGCCTTGACGACCACCGACATCTCGTCGGGACGCTTCATCAGCTCGTAGATCTCTGAGCTCATCGAGCTCTCGACGATGTGCAGCAGCTGCGGCGCGTCGATCCACGAGGGGCCGCCCTCGGGGCAGCCGATGTGGAGGGTGCCTATTCCTCGCTGGTTGTGGGTGGCGATCGGGACGACGTCGACGATCCGCTCGATCTCCTCGGCCGCGAAGCCCTGCTCGGCGAGCCGTTCGCGCGAGAGCCCGGCGACCATCTCCTGCGCGCAGGGGCAGGCGGTCATCCCTTGCGCCTGGACGCCGGTCAGGGTGCGGGTGCCGGCGGCGGAGGCGACCGCGGTGCCGAAGAGGACGTAGATCTCCTGGGTGCTCTGGCCGCTCTCTGGGGCGGCGACGGTCTCCGGGTAGTGCGCGGTCAGCGAGACCTCGGCCCGCTGTCCGCCCTGGCGCTCGCGGACCCGTTCGGCGATGTGCGCGGCCAGGACCTCGGCGCGGAAGGCCTCGCCCAGCACGACCTCGTCGATCGCCTCGTTGACGATCTCCTCGAAGCGCGACATGTGCACGCCCGCCTGCCGCGGTTCGAGATCGACGAAGCACTCGAGCTCGGCGTAGAAGAGGTTCTCGCGGCCGTCGGCCTGGACCCGGATCACCTTCTCGACTCCGGTTACGCCAACACGCGAGAGGCTGACCTGGGTGGTGGGTACGCCAGCCTGGACGTCGGGAGCAGCGGAGGTGGCGATCGACTGGCTCGACATCGTCTTGTGAAGCGTAAAGAACCGGCGTCATCGGCATCGCCACGGCGCGACGATGGCTCCCTATAATCGGCCGCGGTCGGAGCTGCCGGGCCGGCCTGGGAATTCTTGGGGGAAGAGGTACATACGGAGTGAGCATCGAACCGCTTGAGACGGTTACCGACGTGATCGATCGCGATTCCGGGGAGAGTCCGATCGGCGAGATCGAGGAGCTGCAAGGACTGATCGCCCTCGGGCGCGACCGCGGATACCTCACCTTCGAGCACATCGCCTCAACCCTCGAGGAGGTGGAGATCACCAAGGAGCAGGTGACGCAGCTCCACGCCCACCTCGTCGAGCACGGGGTCGACGTAATCGCCGAGGACGGGGTCAGCGCCTACAAAGCGCAGCGCGGAGGCGGCGAGAGCAACGGCGCCTCGGCGAAGAAAGAAGAGCTCGACCTGACCGTCGAGCCGAGCCTCGATTCGCTGCGCCTCTACCTGCGCTCGATCGGGCAGGTCGACCTGTTGACCGCGGCGCAGGAGGTTGAACTGGCGAAGCGGATCGAGCGCGGCGACATGCTCGCCAAGCGGCAGATGGTCGAGGCCAACCTGCGCCTCGTCGTCTCGATCGCCAAAGGCTATTTGGGCCGTGGCCTCTCCTTCCTCGACCTGATCCAGGAGGGCAGCCTGGGGTTGATCCGGGCGGTCGAGAAGTTCGACTATCGCCGCGGCTACAAGTTCTCCACTTACGCGACTTGGTGGATCCGCCAGGCTGTCACCCGGGCGATCGCCGACAAGGCGCGAACGATCCGCATCCCCGTCCACATGGTCGAGAAGCTGAACCGGGTCGCCCACGTCGAACGGCAGCTGGTGCAGAAACTGGGGCGCGAGCCGGAGCCGGCCGAGATCGCCGAAGAGCTGCGCTGGCCCGTCTCCGACGTCCGCGACATCATCCGCGTCTCGCAGCTGCCGGTCTCACTGGAGAAACCGGTCGGCGACGAGGACGAATCGGAGCTCGGTGACTTCGTCGCCGACGACGCGGTCCTCGAGCCCTTCGAGGAAGCGAGCGAGCACCTGCAGAAGGAAGGGGTGCGCCGCGCCCTCGATGCCCTGCCCGAGCGTGAGCGCCAGGTGATCGAACTTCGTTACGGCCTCTCCGGCGCCGAGCCGCTGACCCTCGAGGAAGTCGGCCGCACCTTCGGTGTCACCCGCGAGCGGATCCGCCAGATCGAGAACAACACGTTGAAGAAGCTGAAGCGCCTGCCAGAGGCGCAGATGCTGCGCGACGCTTCGTAGTACCACGACTGGGTTCAGCCCCGGTTACAAGAAGTTTCTTAAACGCTCGAATAGCCTCCAGCCCCTTCGTAACCGATGAAGGGAGCATGGATGTTGCACCGAATTATGCGGTCGCTGTCGTTCTCGAACGTGGTGGCCGTCGTCGCGTTGTTCTTCGCCCTGGGCGGAACGGTGTACGCGGCGGCAGGGAAGATCAGCGGCACTCAAATCAAGCCGAACTCGATTCCCGGCAACCGGATCAAGCCGAAGTCGCTGACCGCGAGCCAGCTCAAGGCGAACGCGATCTCTGCGGCGCAGATCAAGGCCGGCTCGATCTCGGCCGGCAAGATCCAGAAGGGTTCTTTGACTGGGGCCCAGATCAAGGCCGGTTCACTGACCGGCACCCAGGTCCAATCAGGATCGCTGACCGGGACGCAGATCAAAGCTGGCTCGATTACCGGCACCCAAGTCAACGGCAGCACGCTGACCGGGGTCAACGCGGCGGCGATCGGGACCGTCCAGTACGTGACCTCTACGGTCAACTTCAACGAAACGTCTTCGTCCGGGACGTCGACGACCGCCAACTGCCCGAGCGGGATGAAGGTGATCGGGGGAGGCGCGTCGGTGAGCAGTAACGAAACCTCGTTCATCAACGAAAGCGCTCCGACCTCCGGCCGCAATGGCTGGGTCGGCGTCGGCTTCGGCCCGAAATCGGCCTCGATCACCGTCACCGCGATCTGCACGCCGGTCACCACCTCGACTGGCTGAGCTTGTTGGCGCCTTTCTCCCCCTCGTAGGGGAGGAAGGCGCCAACTTCGCGCTAGCGCGGCTCGAGTACCCAGACCGAGGGTTCGCGCTGCAGCTTCGTGTCGTATTCGTCGAAGCCGGAGTACTGGACGTTGTGGGCACGCCAGAGCGCGGACCGCTCCTCGCCCTCGGCCCGTCGCGCCCGGACCGGCCGCCGCTCGCGGCCGAGCTCGACCTCGCACTCCGGCTTGGCACCGAGGTTGTGCGACCAGGCAGGCAAGCGCTCGTTGCCGGCGTTGGTGTCGATCAGGACCACGTTGGCGCCGTCGGCGAGGTAGACGACCGGGCTGGTGCGCTGCTGCCCCGACTTGCGGCCGGTCGTGGTCAGCAACAGCACCGGCGCCTTGCCGACCTTGCCGCCGATCCGGCCGCCGCTGAGCCGGTAGACCGGCACGTTCAGCTTGCCCGCCAAGCGCAGCCCCCGCGCCCCCAGCGAGTTCGAGAACCGGGCCCAGGATTGGTCGCTCGGCATCGCGTCAGTATCTCATCGGGTACGTTGGGGTCGATGGCCGAGCCGCATCCCTTCCGCCGCGCCGCCGAGACCAAGGATCTCGAGCTGATGCGCGAGACGCTGGCCGCGGACGTCGTCCTCCACAGCCCGGTGCTGTTTCGCGGCTTCGAGGGGCGCGAGGTGGTGCTCGCCGTCCTCTCCCACGTGATCGCCGTCTTCGAGGACTTCGCCTACGTCGACGAGATCGGCGAGGACGATCGCGTCGTCCTCCGCTTCCGCGCCCGGGTCGGCGACCGCGAGCTGGAGGGAGTCGACTACCTCCAGCTCGACGGCGACGGCCGCGTCGCCGAGCTGACCGTCTTCATGCGCCCCTTCTCGGCCCTGACCGCCTTCAACGAGCGCATGTCCGAGCGCCTCGCAGCGGCCCCGCCGCAGTAGCCCGCCGGGCCTGCCCCGCTACGACCCGATCTCTAGAATCGCCGCTCCACCCGGGGGAGTGTCCGAGTGGTTAAAGGAGACGGGCTGTAAACCCGTTGGCTATGCCTACGCAGGTTCGAATCCTGCCTCCCCCATTTCGAAACCCCGGCGCCATTACTGAGTCGGCGAATAGAGCCGGCACTTACCACAGCCTCGGAACCCCGTGGGCGGCGATCCCGGGATCGCAGGTCACCAGCGGCACGCCCTCTACGGCGGCCTGGGCGACGAGGAGACGATCGAAGGGGTCGCGCTGTTGCCTGCCATTCAGTTCGACATACGAGAGGCGGCGATAGGCGGCGCCATGGGCGAGCGATATGGGCAGCAGCGAGAAGCCCTCGGTGAGCAGCTCCTCGGCCCATGCCTCGGCGACCTCGAGCTTGCCGAGCGAGGTCTTAATCGAAATCTCGAAGAGCGTGCCGGCGCCGAAGAGCGGCTCCTCGGCGCCGGCGATTGCATCACGGGCGGCAGGGGATAATCGAGGGTCATCGTCCAGCCACCAGAGGATGGCGTGGGTGTCGGCTAGAAGCCTCAGTCGCGGAGCCCGAGCTCGGCGGCGACGTCCTCGGGCCAGGAATCGAAGTCCTCAGCAATCTTGATTCGGCCCGCCAAGGCGCCCGGCTGGCGCCGGGCAGTGCTGGCTTTCGCTAGCGGAACCAATTGGGCGACCGGCTGCTTGCCGCGCCACAGCTCGACCCTCTCGCCAGCCTCGACAAGGGCAACGAGCTTGGAGAGGTTGGTCTTGGCCTCACCGATCGTAAAGGTGTGGGTCATGAACTTAAGTTAGCATTACTTAGCTAACTTGGCCAACCTCGATGGAGGCGTGGAGACGTCCGATCGCGGCCGCGATTCGGTGGTTCGAATACCGTCCAGCCCGCCCACTGCTAGAGGCCCCTGCGTGAGCGCTGCGGAGGAGAGCATTAGACGCAGGTTGGGCACGAATTCGTCGAGGTCTGATTGCGGCCTGCCGAAACGCACCCACGAGGTCAGCGGTTCGAATCCGGGTGCTCGAGCTCCGCGAGGCGTCGCTCGAGGTGGCTCCGCTCCGCATCGGAGTTGATCAGGGCCAGCGCCGCTTCGTAGGCAATTCGCGAGTCGAGGATTCGCCCCGAGCGGCGAAGAAGCTCAGCTCTGGTGGAGTGGAAGTAGGGGTACGCGTCCAGCTCGAGGGTGTCGAGCAGGGCGAGGGCGTGCTTGACCTCACCGGTTTCTGCGATCGCGACGGCACGGTTCAGCTCGACTACCGGCGAGTCGGTCAGTTGGGCGAGCGCCTTGTAGAGCATGGCGATCTGGACCCAGTCCTGGCGGTCATCCAGGTGGAGGGAGGCAATCGCCGCCTGCAGCGCATACTCGCCGCGGCCTCCGAGGACGAGGCTGCGGTCCAACGCAGCTCGCCCTTGCTCCATCTCTCGCCGATCCCAGAGCGAGCGGTCTTGATCGCCGAGCAGGACCAGCGTCCCATCCATGAAGCGGGCGTCGCGGCGGCAGTCACTGAGCAGCATCAGGGCGAGTAGCGCGTGGGCTTCAGCCTCGTCCGGCATCAGCTCGACCAGTGCCCGGCCAAGCCAGATCGCCTCCTCGGCCAGCTCGCTGTGGTCGCCATAAGCCTGGTTGAAGATCAGATAGAGGATCGCGAGCACGGTCGCCAGGCGGTCGGGGAGCAGGTGGTCGGGGGGCACTCGGAACGGGATCCCGGCCAGCTTGATCTTTCGTTTCGCCCGCACCAGCCGCTTCGACATCGTTGCCTCCGAGACAAGGAAGGCTCGCGCGATCTCCTCCGTTCGCATCCCTCCCAGCGTCCGCAGGGCGAGGGCGACCTGCGCCTCCATGTCGAGCGCCGGATGACAGCAGGTGAAGATCAACTCGAGGCGCTCGTCCGGGAAGCTGGAGTCTTCGCGCTGTTCGTCCATCGCCTCAGGTGCCTCAAAGAGCCGGGTCTTCTCGCTCAGCGTCCGCTCCCGCCGGATCCGGTCGATTGCCGAGTTGCGCGCGGTCGCGATCAGCCAGGAGCGCGGGCTGCGGGGTGCTCCTTCTCGCGGCCAGCGCTCGGCAGCAGCCGCGAACGCCGACTGGGTGGCTTCCTCGGCGCGGTCGAAGTCGCCGAGGAAGCCGATCATCGTTGCCAGGACCCGTCCCCAGTCCTCTCTGAAGGCGCGCTCGATCAGCGCTCCACCACCGGCCGGACCTCGATCGCCCCACCCATCCGCGCCGCCGGGATACGGGACGCAACCTCGAGCGCCGCATCGATGTCGTCGGCCTCGAGCAGGTAGTAACCGCCGAGGACATCCTTGGTCGCAGCGAAGGGCCCGTCGGTGATCAGCGCTTGGCCGGCCTCGACACGCACGGTGGTCGCCATGGCCGGGGGCTGCAACTGCTCGCCGCCGGTGACGCCGGGCACCCCGGAAATCGCTCGGTACTCGCCGAGGATCTGGTCCTGCTCGGACGCCGAGAGTTTGTCCCACTCGGTCGTCGATTGGCTCATGTAAATCAGCAGCATGTATCGCATCGCAGCCTCCTGCCGGTTTCCTGGACTTGTTAGTTCGCGGCGACGCCGATCTTGTGACCGTGGGCATCGGCGAGGACGCCGAAACTGACGCCGGGCACTTCCTGTGCGGGTTGAACGATTGCCCCACCGAGCTCCTCGGCGCGTTTTAGGGTCGCGGCAACGTCCTCGACGGCGACGAAGAACAGCACTTCGTCGTCGGAGCCCTGTCGCGGGCTGATCGCGACAGCCGGCCCGTCGGGGGCTCCGGTATCGATGAACGTATAGCCGGGGAACCCTCCCTCCGAGGCGACCTTCCAGCCAAATAGGTCGCCCAGAAACGCCCGCGTGGCATCGGGGTCCTCGGATCGAATCTCGGCGTGAATCACGGGATGTGGCATCGTGGAGCCTCCTTGACGTTTGATTGGTCTCGGCGGCCGCCGTTCGACCACCAGCCTAGAGACGAACGGGAAACCGAAAAAAGGACAGGCTGCCGCTCTCGTCAGCAGCGACGCTCACGCAGGCGCTGAGATCCAGTACGAGGCGAGTGCCGTGGCCCAGCTTGATGCTCCCCGTCGCTCAACCTAAACGCCGAAGACCTGTGGTGGTCGCCGGCGCTGACCGAGGTGGCGCCGGCGACCATGGGGATCTGATCCTCGCGACGAGCGGTTAGCCAGCAGATCGTTCGCGGCCTACGGGAAGTAGACGACTGCGTTGTCCCCGCCGGTGCACTCGTGGGGGGCGCCACTGCAGGTCATCAGGTAGCTGCGATGCGTCACCGGGCTGTAGGCCTCGACGCTGCCGGAGCCGGAGCCGACCTGCTCGTAGTAGCCCAGCTCGACGTTGTGGGCAAAGGGGCACGAGGTGACGGAGTTGACCGAAATCCCGTCGCCACACGAACCCGAACCCGCGTAGCCGTAGCTGTAGCTGGGAGCCGGTGCGGCTTCGACGCTGCCGGAGCCCAGGCTCGGGGCGACGCCGGCGCCGTCAACTTCAACGTGGACGGCGGCGGCGCGGCGGCCGTGGATCCGCCGTAGCTGCCCTTCGATCCCGCGCAGCCGCTCTTCGCGGTGGACGTGGAAGGCGGCATCGCGGCGGGCCTCCGCGATTGCTGCGGCGCCGGTCGAGCCGTTGCCCGGGTGGGCGCTCAGGGCCACTGCCGCGAAAACGCCGGCGGTGAGGACGGCGGCCAGGCCGAGGACCAGGCCGAGTGAGGTGAAAGTCTGCTTCTGCATCTTGGGTCTCCTTCAGCGGATGGATTGCGGACTCAGCATCCGCTCGTGGTCCGCTCCTCTCCAGGCACCCAAGGTGTAGGTCTGGCTTACCCCGCCGCCCCCGTGCGATGCTTGCAGCGGCGACGGCCCGCCGACCGTGACCGCGAGAGAAATGGAGCCGAGGTGGATGGCGCTGACCCCCTTGCCCCTCACTCGCTCTCGGCGAGCGAGCTGAAGGCACTTCTGGCGGCCGAACGCGAGGATCTGGCGCTGCTCGTCTACCGCGACGGCAAGGGCGAGCTGGCGCTGCGAAGGCTCGACCCCGGCGCGGTCAGCCTGCTGCTCGGGCGTCGCGCCGACCTCGACCTGACGCTCGCCTGGGACCCGGAGGTGTCCGGGGTCCATGCCGAGATGCAGCGGGCCGGCAGCGAGTGGGCGATCCTTGACGATGGCCTCTCACGCAACGGCACCTTCGTCAACGGCAGCCGGGTGAGCGGGCGCCAGAGGCTGCGCGACGACGACCGGATCCGCCTCGGGCAGACCGTGATCGCCTTCAAGGGGGGCGCCGGGGCGACCGCCGTCGAGGAGACCGTCGCGGCCGGCGGCGCGGCGATCCCGCCGCAGCTGACCGACAGCCAGCGCCGCGTGCTGGTCGCCCTTTGCCGTCCGTATAAGGACGGAGCGAGCTTCACCCGGCCGGCGACGAACCAGGAAATCGCTGCTGAGGTCTTCCTCAGCGTCGAGGCCGTAAAGATGCATCTGCGGGCACTGTTCGCGAAGTTCGAGCTGGCTGAGCTGCCGCAGAACGAGAAGCGGGTCCGGCTGGCCGAGTGCGCGCTGCAGTTCGGCGTCCTCAGCCAGCGTGACCTTGTCTGAACGGGTCGCCGCAAGCCATTGCCGAGGTAATGCGTTTCTACACCGAGGGTGGGTGGCCGCCCAGGAGCGCGGCCTGGATCCTGGCGGAAGTCAATTCCGAACAAGGAGGGTCGTGTGAGCAGCGCAGCCGAAGGAGAAACGAGGACCGTCGTGCGCCCCCTCAGGGGGCAGTGGCGTCGACTGGCGCTGATCGCCCCGCTGGCGATCGTCGCCCTGGTGCTGCTCGCGATCCCGGCCGGCGCGAGTGCCGCGCCGCCGCCGGTGACCAGCCGGGTCGTCCTCGGCCCCTTCCCCTTTGGCTGCCAGATGATCGACGAAGGCGGCAAAGCCTGGGTCTACTGCTGGGAAGGCACGCGCGGCAGCACCCGCCACGTGCGCCTCGACCCGAGCGGCGAAGTCAGCCAGACGGCGACCGAGCCCGTTCCCACCGGGATTGGCGGCCCAGGCGTGCCCTACGGCGCTTGGCTGGTGACCGGGCGGTTCCGCTGTCAGCTCCTGACCCCGGGCTTCGAATGCGTCGTCATCTCAAGCGGCAAGGGGTTCTTGATCACCCGCACCAGCATCAGGGAAGTACAGGCGGCTCCCGGAGTGACCGAACCGGCGCCGGTTCTCGGCCAGAGCGCGGTGGTCGAAACGACCTCCGGATTCGTGTCGGTCAAGGAGCCCCACACCAAGTTCGCGGCTCCGCTCAACGCCCTGACCGTGATCCCGGTTGGCAGCCAACTTGACACCACCCAGGGCACCGTGAAGCTGACCAGCGCGGCTAGCGCCAGTGGTGAAACCCAGAGCGGCCTCTTCCGCGGCGGGATCTTCAAGTTCGGCCAGCCGAGCGGCAAGGCCGCCGCCAAACTTCCGGCCGGTCTCACCGTCCTTACCCTCACTGGCCGCCCGGCCTGCGGCGCGCGCGGCAGCGCCAGTGCCAGTGGCGCCAAGCAGCCGCCGCGTCTCTGGGGCAACGCGCGCGGCAACTTCGAGACCGAAGGGCGCTACGCGACGGCCACCGTTCGTGGCACCCGTTGGCTGACCCAGGACACCTGCACCGGCACCCTGGTCAAGGTCGCCCGCGGCGTCGTCGAAGTCGAAGACCTGATCACCCACCGCACCGTCAGCGTCAGCGCCGGCAACAGCTACCTGGCGAGCCGCACCACGAAGCCGACGAACAAGGTCCCGGTGCTCGGCAAACCCAACCTTCGGACCAAAGGCCTCGGCGCGGCCCACCCGCACGAAATCTCGCTGGGAGGCGACGCGCTCAGCTACGTCGGCGAAATCCACTGGGGCAACTGGGGCGCGCCGCGGGCGGTCGGGCACGGCGTCGCCTGGTACCTGCCGCCCGGCACCAGGTCCGTCTCCGAAGGCCACTCCGAAGCGGCGACGATCGTCGCCTTCGACCTCGGCACCTGCAACGGCAAGCTCGCCTACCGCAAGCTCGAGTGGTTCTTCCCCGCCCACGGAGGGCACTTCAAACCCGCCAACGGCAACGGCGTCTGTTACTAGGCGGCCGCGGGCGATTGCCGCGGAGGGTGATGATGACCGGAGCACCGAGGGGCAAACGTAGGGCCGCGGCGCTGTTGGTGGTCGCGCTCCTCGCCGCCGGGCTCGGCCTCCTGGCCCGCGAGGCGCACCTGCTGCGCCGCTTCGAGCAGGCGACGATCGACGCCCGCTTCCAGGTCCGCGGCGCCGAACCGGCGCGCGCCGCCGGCGTGGTCGTGGTTGGCATCGACGACTCGACCTTCAACTACCTGCGCGACCATCGCCTGCACTCCCGCTGGCCGTTCCCGCGCAGCTACGACGCCCGCGTGATCAACCAGCTGCGGCGGGCGGGAGCGAAGACGATCGCCGTCGACATCCAGTTCACCGAGCCCAGCGACCGGGTCGACGACAACGCCCTGATCGAAGCGGTCGGGCGAGCCGGTGGTGTCGTCCTCAGCACCACCGAAGTCCGCCCCGGCGGCCGCACCGCGGTGCTCGGAGGGGACGCGGTCGTGCGCAGCCTTGGAGCGCGGGTCGGCAACGCCAGCGTCGCCCCCGACAGCGACGGGGTCCTGCGGACCATGCAGTACTCGGTCGACGGCCTGCGCAGCATGGCCGTCGCGATCGCCGAAGCTGACAGCGGCGAGCCCGTCCCTCCCGCCCTTTTCGGCGGGCCGCGCCGGCCGCTGCCGATCGACTACACCGGCCCGCCCGGGACCTTCGCTTCGCTGCCCTTCGGGCGCGTCCTCAGCGGCCGGTTTCCGCACCGGCTCGTAGCCGGCAAGCTGGTGATCGTCGGCGCCACCGCGCCGACCCTCCAAGACCTCCACCAGACGCCGATCGGGTCGGCGCCGATGCCCGGTCCCGAAGTGATTGCCAACCAGGTGGTAACGGTCCTCTCCGGCATCCCGCTGCGGCCGCCGGCCAGCGCCGTCACCGTCCTCACGATCCTGCTCCTTGCCCTCCTGGCGCCGCTGGTCGCGCTGCGGTTCGGGACGCTAACCGTGCTACTGAGCGGCCTGGGAGCGCTGCTCGCCTGGTCGCTGGCGGCCCAGCTCGCCTTCGACGGCGGCACCCAGCTCGACTACGCCGACCCGGTTGCGGCCCTGGTTCTGGCGACCGCCGGCGCGGTCCTGGTCGGCCTCTGGGATCAGCGCCGCGAGATGCGCCGCCTGCGCGCCTTGTTCGCCGCCGACGCCGGCGACGTCGTCGCCGAGGTGCTCGGCCCCGACCGCGGGCGGCTGCCGGCGACGGCAATCGTCGCCGGCTACTCGATCGAGGAAGCGGTCGGGCGCGGCGGCATGGGAGTCGTCTACCGGGCCACCCAGCTCGCCCTCGAGCGACCGGTGGCGATCAAGCTGATCGCCACCGAGCGCGCCCAGGACCCGGTCTTCCGCGGCCGTTTCGAGGCCGAGTCGAAGCTCGCCGCCTCGATCGAGCACCCAAACGTGATCCCGGTCTACGAGGCGGGCGAGGACGAGGGACTGCTGTTCATCGCGATGCGCTTGGTCGAAGGGACCGACCTCGCACGGTTGCTCGATGAGGAGGGGGCACTCGCGCCCGCCCACGCGGCGCGCCTCGTCGCGCAGCTGGCCGGCGCCCTCGACGCCGCCCACGCCCACGGGCTGATCCACCGCGACGTGAAGCCGGCCAACGTCCTGCTCACCCGCCCCGCGCCGGAGCACCTCTACTTGACCGACTTCGGGGTCGCCAAGAGCGTCGGCTCCGACCGTGAGATGACCGTCGGCGGCGGTTGGGTCGGCAGCCTCGACTATCTCGCCCCCGAGCAGATTCGGGGCGAGCCGGTCGACGCTGCGGTCGACGTCTACGCGCTCGCCTGCCTCCTCCATCGGTGCTTGACCGGCACGGTCCCGTTCCCGCGCGACGACGACGCGGCCAAGCTCTGGGCGCAGGTCAACGCGCCGCCGCCGAGTCCGAGCCAACTGGTGCCGAGCCTGCCGCCGGCGATCGACGAGGTCGTTCGCCGGGGCATGGCCAAGGACCCGGCTGCGCGCTACCCGAGCGCCGGCGAGCTGGCCTGGGCCTGCGCCGAGGCGCTCGGGGCCGCGGTCACCATAGCCGCCGTCAAGCCGCCCGCCGAGCGCCGCCCGCCGAGCGCAGGAGGGGGGCAATCAGAGCCCACTCTCGTCTCCGAATGAGAGAGGATGGGGGCGTGAACGATCTCGAGGGACGTGTGATCGCCATCGCCGGAGTCGGCGGCGGGCTTGGGCCGCTGGTCGCGAAGGAGCTCGGCGAGCGCGGGGCAACGGTAGCGGGGACGGACCGCAGCGAGGAGGCGCTGGCGGCGCTCGGCGAGGAGCTCGGTCTCGGTCAGCGCTGGGACGGGCGTGCGGTCGACCTGCTCGACGAGGAGGCGGTGCGAGGATGGTCCGCGGCGCTGGTCGAGCGGTTCGGCCGGGTCGACGGGGTGGTCCACCTGGTTGGCGGCTGGCGCGGCGGGCAGCCGCTGCAGGAGGCGCCGCTCGAGGACTGGACGCTGCTGCACGACCTGCTGGTGCGGACGGTCCAGCACACCACCCGCGCTTTCCACGGGCAGATCGCCGCCAGCCCGCACGGACGCTTCGTCCTTGTCTCCGCCAAGCAGGCGCAGGCGCCTAGCAACACCAACGCCGCCTACGCGGCGGCGAAGGCGGCCGCCGAGGCCTGGACCCTGGCCTTCGCCGACGGCTTCGAGGCCGGCGGCGCGACGGCCAACATCATCGTCGTCGAGGCGATTCTTACGCCGCGGATGCGAGAGGAAGACCCGCAGGGCGACTTCGCCCGGTTCACGCCGGCCGAGGACCTGGCCGCGGCGATCGCCTTCGTCTGCTCGGACGCGGCGTCGAGGATGAACGGGCAGCGGTTGCCGCTTACGATTCGCTGATGAGCACCGCTGCAGAGTCCCAAGCAAAGGGGGCGGCCAAAGGCCAGCCGGCTGGGCGGATGACGATCGGCGAGCTGGCCCGGCGCACCGGGATGACGGTGCGCAACATCCGCGCCCACCAGACCCGCGGCCTGCTGCCGCCGCCGGAAGTCCAGGGCCGCACCGGCTACTACAACGAGGACCACGTCGCGCGGATCGAGCTGACCCGCGAAATGCAGGCTGAGGGCCTGAATCTGGAGGCGATCCGGCGGGTGCTCGACCACACCGGCTCCTCGCAGGAGATCGTCGACTTCGCCCGCGCGATCCGCGCCCCCTTCGAGGACGAGACGCCCGAAATATTCGACGCTTCGGAGCTCGCTGCCAGCTGGAAGGTCGAAAAGGTCGAACCGAAAGTCCTGCGCCGGGCCGAAGAGCTGGGGATCCTGCGCGAGCTGCCCGACGGCAAGATCGAGGCGATCAGCCCCCGCCTGCAGCGGGCCGGCGCCGAGATGGTCGAGCTCGGGGTCAGCCCCGAGGCCGGCCTGGCGCTCGCCCGGAAGCTGCACGAGCACGCCGAAGGTGCGGCGCTCGCCTACGTCGACCTCTTCACCAAGGAGATCTGGGAGCCCTTCGACCGGGCCGGCCGTCCCGAGGAGGACTGGCCGAAGGTGCGCGAGGCGCTCGAGCGACTGCGCCCGCTCGCCTCCGACGCGCTGCTGGCGATGTTCCAGCTGACGATGAGCGAGGCGACCGAGAAAGCCGCCGAACGGACGCTGCAGCGCGAGGCCGAGCCCGAACCGCCGCGCCGCAAACGCGCTAAAGCGCGGCGCTCTGCCGGTGCCCGCGCCGCTTCTCGGCGCCGGAAATCGTGAAGACCTTGGTCACCGGCGGCGAGACGTTCGCCGCCTGGTCGGTAGCCCGCAGCACCACGACGTAGCGTCCCGGCCGGGCTCGGAAGTGCTTCCAGCGCGCCCCCAGCTTGAAATGGTTGATCCCGATGAAGGTCTTCCAGACCCGGTAGCCGTTGTAGACGCGACGGCCCTTTGAGTTGAGGCGGTAGTACTCGGCATCGAGCGTCCCTCGCTCGCTGATGTGAGCGCTGGTGGCGATCCCGCTCGTTCCCCGGGTCTGCGGCCGCACCAGGACGATCCCGCCCAGGCTTGGCGGCCGCAGGTCGAGATTGAGCGGCGGCCGCGGGCCGGGGTCAGAGAGCGGGTCTCCGGGGTTCGAGGAGACGACCACCTCGCCGCGGACGAAGGCGTGGAGCTTGCACTGGAAGTAGTAGACGCCCGGCTGCTCGAACTGCAGCGTGAATTCGTCACCGGCCCGGTGCTCGGGCGCGTCGGTGCCGGGATCTGAGTCCCACTGCAAATCGTTGGCCGAGATTCCCGTCACCGAGTGGGCGAGGTCGGGCCCGAGCCAGTCCCAGGTCACCTTCTCGCCGCGGTCGATCTGCACTTCGGGGTTCGACCAGCGGTAGTGGGCGATCTCGACCCGCGTGTTCAGCGCCTGCGCCGTCGGGGCGCCGATCGCCATCGCCAGCGCGAGCAGCACCGACGCGGTTGCAGTTGTCCCCGCATACCGGGGACAACTGCAGACGAGTCGGGTTAGGAGACCACGTACCAACCGTTCATCCCCATGTGGAGGTGCTGGAAGACGTGGCAGTGGTAGAACCAGCGCCCCGGGTTGTCCTCGGTGAATTCGACCCGGAAGGAGTCGGCCGGCCCGAAGGTCTTGTTGTCGGCGATCCGCCCGTCGGGTTCGGTCCAGCGGTGGCCGTGGAGGTGGAAGGTGTGGAAGAAGTTGTCCATGCCGTAGACGTGGAAGGCGACGCGCTGGCCGACCTTCGCCTCGAGCGTCGGCGTGTTGCCCGCGTAGGCGCGCCCGTTGATGCACGCGTAGGTCCCCTTCAGCCCGGTGATCGTCGGGTCCCAGGTGTGGAAGCCGAGGAAGAACTCCGCTTCTGGTCGCGTCTCGCCGGGCTTGCGGATCACCAGCGGACCGAACAGGCCCTTGAAGACCGGCAACGGGTCCATCGGCCCGTGGTCGTGGTAGAGCCAGGTCCCTTCGGTCCCCTCGCGCGCTTCCCAGACATAAGTGAAGGTGCGGTTGGTCTGGACGAAGCCGCCCGGGTCGGTGAACTTGCCCTTGTAAGAGCCGTCCATCTCGTCGGCGTAGAAGATCCCGTGCGGGTGCATCGTCACCGGCGCCCCCGTCTTGTTGCGGAAGTGGACGACGACGGTGTCGCCGACTTCGGCTTCGAGCAGTGGCCCGGGCACCCGCGCCGGCCCGAGCGGTTTTTTGAAGCCGGCGCTGTAGAGGCGGTAGCCGTAGGCGTTGAACTTCGTCTTCCCGTCCTTCACCCGCTCGCCCATCATCTGGTCGCGGTGGGTGGGGACGATGTCCCACTCGACCGGCTCGGCCGCGATCCAGTATTCGCGCAGCGCCGCCGAGGTAGTAGCGAACGCCGCCAGCCGCCGCCGCTCGGGCTCGCCGCCGCGCCATTCTGCCGCCGAGACCTTCGGCGGCACCTTCACCTCGCGGGCCAGCTTCTCGACGTTCACCTGGCCGCCGCCGGCCCGAATTTCCTGGCCGGCGATCGTGCAGATCAGCCCAGCCCCGCCGAGCGCCAGGAAGCCGCGCCGGTCGATCGGCTCGAGCCCCATTACCGGCCTATTTCTTGACGACGACGGTGAGTTTCATTTCCGTCGGGTGGATCGTGCAGATGAAGTGGTAAGTGCCCGGCGTTTTGAACGTCTTCTTGAATTTGGCGTCGGTCACCGCGGTCGTCTTGGTCGAGTAGGTGCCCTTTTCCTTCAGCCCCTTCGGCCCCTTCTTCAGGTGGACGTCATGCGGGTAGGTGTTGGTCGAGGACCACACCCATTTGACGCTGCCACCTTTATTGACCGTCACCGAGCTTGGCCCGAAGTAGAAGTCGTTGACGGTCACCAGCTTCGCGGCGGACGTCGAGGCCCCGGGGTCAGCGCTCGCGGCGCTCACCCCGAACAGGGCGAGCGCGGCGAGCGCCGCCACCGCGAGCCTCAGCACGTCACTTCACCCGGCGCCGGCGCCACTTCGATCGGCTTGTAGTTCTGGAACGGCGGATGGACCGGTACCCGTCGCACCCAGCTGCACTGCTGGTTCTGCGGCGGGTTGGTGCCGGCGTAACCGAGGATCGTCTTCGGATCGCCGAATTCGCCGCCGGCGAAGTTGATCTGCAGGCCGGCTTTGGTATTGAGGCTTGGCACCGAGCCGTAGGCGACCGGAGCCTGCGGGCAGAGCGGGTAGATGACGCTCAGTGGGAGCGAGCCGTTGCCCGGCGCGAAGGTGGCGTTTGAGTTGTTGCCGCCCCAGCAGTTACCGCCGCCGGTGGCGTCGTTCCAGAAATCGTATTCGCCGTTGGGGTCGGCACCCTCGCGTCCCATCGTGTTTTCGCCGACCTGGTTGTTGACGTTCTTGGCTTCGTTGCCCTCGTTGGCGACGAACGTTTCACCCGGTCCGGAGAACGAGGCGATCCCCCACTTGAAGTTGCCGAACACTTTGTTGCGACGGACGATGTTGCCGTCGCTGCCGTAGAGAACGATCCCAACTCCGGTCGGGTAGTTCACCGTCTGCCCGCTGAGTTCGCCGAGCCCGGTCGAGACGGTGTGGAACTTGGCGCCGGCGAGGAAGTAGTTGTAGTTGTTCCAGAACACGTCGTTGCGTTCGATGATGTTCCAGCCGTTCGGCTCGTACCCCTCGCTGTCGAGCGTGTTGGGGACGATCCCAGCGCCGTTGTTGTAGAAGGCCGATTCGACGATCCGCACGTACTTCGAGTTCGTCCCTGAGTAGCCGAGCACGTTTTCGTAGCTGCGGTCGTTCTTCAGCTGCGTCCACATCGGTTTCTGCTGGCACGGTTCGGCGTCGTAGACGTTCCAGGTGCGCTTGTCGCACGGGGTTTCGCCGACGTAGAAGGCCGAATCGCCCTGGCGGTAGCCGGCCGAGTTGATCATCTTGCCGCCCAGGCAGCCCTTGGCGAAGAGGCCGTAGGAGCGGTTGCTCGAGGCCAGCAGGTTGTCCATCGTGTAGTCCACGCACTGCTGTCCCTGCTGGGTCGCGGCGTGGACGAAGAAGCCGTTCGACTGGTAGTTGCGGGCCCACATGTTGCGCATCACCACCCCGTCGACGTCGACCGCCTCGATCCCGTTCTGCGCCGCCCCCAGCTCGCCCTTCGCGTTCTTGCCTTCGAGGATCACCCGCTTGCGATCTTTCTTCGTGCCTTCGATCGTCAGGTCGTCGAAGTCCTTGCGGCGTGCGGTGCCGTCGAGGACCACTCCCTCGACGTACTTGCCGGGTCGAATCGTCACCACAACCTTCGCCTTCGGGTTCTCGAACTTGTAGGAGCCGGCAGCGTCGACAGCCAGCTGGATCGTCCGGTAGCGGCAGCCGTGCTTGCAGGCTTCGAAGACGACCTTCTTCGACTTCTTTGCCTGCTTCGGCGCCTTGCTGGCGCTTGCGTCGCGCGCCAGCGCCGGGCTCGCGGCGGCGGCCAGTGCGAGCAGCGCCGTGCAGAGCGTGAGGGTCACGGTCCGAACAGCCAAGAGGTGCTTCATCTGTCTCCTTGCGGCGTCGAGGTTCCCTGGCGACCTGCCTCCCCGCGGGCACCTGATCCCCCAGCCCCTGCGACCGCGGGATCGAGTCTCACCCTAGCGAAGCGACGCTCGGTCCCAGCTGTTCAGCCAGGCACAATCGTCTTCATTGCCTCTTCCAGTTCGGCCACGCCGTAGGCCCCCTCGAGACGGTCCTTGACGCGGCCGTCCTTGCCGATCAGGAAGGTCCAGGGCTCGGTTTCGAGCCCGAATTCCTGCAGCTGCGGCCGCACACCCTTGGCGATTTCGTTGTCGACGTAGACCTCCTGGTGGATGAAGTCGACTTCCGGTTCGTACTCGTCGGCGACCTGCTGGGCGACGTCGACGACCGGGCCGCAGACCCGGCTCTGGCAGAGCGCCGGGGTGGCGAAGATCAGCACCACTGGCTTCTTGCCGAGCACGTCGGCGAAGTCGACCTTGTGCATCTGGTCCGGCGGCACCCGGGTGTCGATCTTTTCCAGGTCGCCGCCGACGTCGGCCGCGGTCAGCGTCTGGACCGCCGGCGGCCGCTGCCCGACCTCGGGGATGCGCGGGTTGTCGCCGACCTCCGGGCTTGGCACCCGTGAGGCTTCGAGCCCGTTCTTACCTTTCAGCATCGCCACCGCAAGCCATGGCCCGTCGCTGCCGAAGTCGATTTTGGGGACGACGTAGACCGAGTTGGCGTCGCCTTTGGCGCCGCTCGTCTGGGCTCGGTAGGCGGGCTTCGTCTCCAGCGATTCGAGCCGCGCCGGGTACGGTCCGATCACCTTGCTCTCGCCGTTCTTGGCGAAGTAGAGGGCGACGTCGGCGTCTTCGACCTGTTCCTGGCTCAGCGTGAAGACCCCAAACGGGTAGCGGTTCGCGCCCTTGTCGAAGACCAGCGCCGCCGGTGAGACCACCAGCTTCGTCTGCTTGGCCCCCGAGTCGCGCAGCAGCTCGCCGATCGTCTTGCCCTTGGCTGAGGGGAACTCGGTCGCCGCCGGCGCCGGCCGGGTCGTCTCCCCGTCGCCACTGCCGCCGCAGCCGGCGACGAGCAGCACCAGGAGCGCCGCGCAGGCAAGTGCGGTCGCCGCGGGGTGGAGGCGGGGGCGGCCCATGGGGCCCGGACGCTACCTATCCGACCTAAACGGCTCCTTCGCGCCCGCCGCGTGCCCGCCGCGCGACATCGTCGTCTACCCCGACTCGAACAAGATCAGCGCCGCCGAGCGCAACGCGGACGGCGAGGGACTGAAGGTCTGCTTCGATCGCGGCGACGAAGTCGGCTACTGGCAGGGCGAGGAACCGCCAGGCGGCGGCGCCGGCTGAGGCGCCCGACCGAATCGATCTTCCCGTAGTGGGTATCTACTCGAGGATGGCCGCCTTCCGGGGGAGAGCAGCGCTGGTGCTGGCGACGGGTCTTGCGCTGCTGCTCGCGCCTGGTGCCATTGCGGCCGACGCTCCGACGCCCGAAGCGCCCGTTGCCGTCCCGTCCCCGAGCGAGCTGCCGAGCTGCGCCGAAGGGCCGGAACGGGTCGGCGAGGTGGTGCTTGGCACGCCCTGCGACGATCGCATCGTCGCCCCGGCCACGGCGGCTGCGGTCTACGGCGGCCCCGGCGACGACGTCCTCGTCGGCGCCAACAGCGGCGTCGCCACGGCCTCGATCGGCGACCCAGGCAGCGGCCTGCACCTCGAAGTCGGTAGCCAGACGTTCGACGGCGGCTCGGGCAACGACATCGTCTACGGCGACCGCGGCAACGACACGCTGCGCGGCAACGCCGGCAACGACCGGCTCTACGGTGGAATCGGCGACGACGTGGTCGAAGGTGGCGAAGGCGATGACCTGCTCGCCGGTGGCTTCGGCGCCGACGACATCGACGGCCAGTCGGGCAACGACTTCGTTCGCGGCGACGCCACCATCGATCACCTCTTCGACAGTGGCGGCGGCATCGACACGCTCAGCTTTGCGACCGGCGCCACCCCTGGCTTCGGCGGCGCCAAGGCGAACGCGATCGCGAGCGTGATCGGCGGCTTCCCGACCGGCGCCGGCGACGAGCGCGGCGTCTCACTCGAACTCGGTGCCGGTGGCGTCAATGCGCTCGACGGCGAACCCTCGCTCGGCGGCGGCAACGACGAAGTCCAGCCGGGCGTCTTCGAGCGGATCATCGGCACGCCGTTCGCCGACTACATCGTCGGCACCGCCGGCAGCGAGGACATCTGGGGTGGGGGAGGGGCCGACGTGATCAACGGCGGCGGTGGCTTCGACACCGCCCACGGCGGCGCCGACGGCGACTTCCTGACCGTCGTCAGCGGGGCGATCGACGGCGAAGGCGGCAACGACAACTGCGTCGGCACCGCGTCCAAATCCAACTGCGAGGGAACCGCGTCGGCCGTCACCCCGCGCGGCACCAGCGCCGTCAGCGTCGGCGTCACCAGCGCCGAAACCGGCTTCACCCAGCTCTACGTCGTCGGCAGCGAAGCGGCCGACGCGATCACCGTCGCCCCCGCCCCCGGCGGAGTCGTGGTCTCAATCGCCTCCGGCTCCTTCGACCCCGACCTTGGCGGCTGTGGCCTGATCGACTCGAAAACCGCTGGCTGTCCAGTCGTCGGCCTGCTCGACTCGATCCTCGTCGCGGCCAAGGGTGGCAACGATACGGTCGCGACCGTCGCCGTTCCCGACGGTGTCAGCGTCGTCGAGCTCGGCGGCGACGGCGTCGACTCGCTCAGCGGCAGCGGCAGCGAAGACGTCCTCGTCGACGGTCCCGACGCGAGCCCCGACTTCCTCGGCGCTCTCGGTGGCGACGACGCCCTTACCCACAATGGCGGCGCCGACATCCTCGACGGCGGCGAAGGCTCCGACCTCTTCCTCTCGGTCTCGATCTGCGACGGCGAGACGATCGACGGCGGCGCCGAACGGTCTGGCGCGCCGACCCCCGACCGCGACAACGCCTCTTGGGCGCGGCTCGAGGGGTTCGGCGTCGACGCCCGGATCGACATCAGCCGGGTCGGCCAGATCGGCGCCGGCGAACAGCCGGTCTGCCCGAGCGGCAGCTTCGACACCTTGCCGCGGATCGAGGACCTCGAGGCTTCGAACCAGAGCGATGTCCTCTACGGCAACGAGTTCGGCAACCAGCTGCTCGGCCACAAAGGCGAAGACACCTACTTCGCGCTCGGCGGTGACGACAGCATCCTCGCCAACTCCGGTACCCGCGACCGGGTGATCAACTGCGGACCCGGGCTCGACCAGGCGGTGATCGACTTCGCCTCGATCGGCGACCCGACCCCGGTCGAATGCGAGCGCGTCCGCGAAGGCGCCGCCGGGGAATTCAAAGAACTGCCGCTGCTGAGCGAACCGCCGCCCCCGCCACCACCACCGCCGCCACCCAAAGACCGCAAACCGCCGCGGACCAAGCTGCTGCGCCATCCGCCGAAGCTGCTGCGGGTCGCGCCTCGGCAGCGCAAGCTCGTTGCCTTCCGCTTCGCCGCCAGTGAGACCTCGCGTTTCCGCTGCCAGCTAGACCGCAAGCCCTACGCGTCGTGCCGCTCGCCCCGCAAATACCGGGTCCGGGTCGGCCGCCACGTTTTCCGGCTCTTCGCGATCGACGCCGCCGGCAACCGCGACCGCACTCCGGCTGCCTTTGAATTCCGGGTCGCGGCGAAACAGCCACAGCGGCCGGGATCGGCCGCTCGCTAGATGACTGATTCCACGGCGAGGTGCGACTGGGGGCGCGCCTGGCCAAGCGGATCAAGGACGCAGGGAGCAGCCTTTGCCGGTTGGCAAAGGCAAACCCGAGGACGCAGAGCCGCGCAGGGTGCCAGGTGCGTCATCCAGGTGGGCCTGGTCGTGGAATCAATCATCTAAGGTCCAGAGCATCGCCAAGGTGGTCTACACCGCTGAAGCTCACGTCACCGGCGGCCGCGCCGACGGTCACGGCCGCAGCTCCGACGGGGCGCTCGAGGTCGACCTCCGCCTGCCGGCCGAGATGGGCGGCGAAGAAAGCGGCACCAACCCCGAGCAGCTCTTCGCCGTCGGCTACGCCGCCTGCTTCGAGGGTGCGCTCGGCGCCGTCGCCCGCCGCGCCAAAGCCGAGGTCGGCGATGTCGGGATCGACTCCAAGGTCAACCTGCAGGCCGAAGACGACCGCACCTTTGGGATCTCGGTTGCGCTCGACATCAGCCTGCCCTCGGTCGAGAACGAGACCGCGGCCGAGCTGGTCCGCGAGGCGCACAAGGTCTGCCCCTACTCGAACGCGACCCGCGGCAACATCGAAGTCGCGCTGAGCGCCAACGGGGTGCCGGTCGAGGTTTGAGCGTCCGCGGCGGCACTTAGGTTGAGCGCCGCTCTGCGCTCGCTCCGTCCCCGCATCCTCGTCGTCCTCGCACTTGCCGCCGCAGTCGCGCTCGGCGCGCTGCTGCCCACCGCCTTCGGCCGCGACAAGACGGCGC
The DNA here is from genome assembly GCA_963729055.1 of uncultured Actinomycetes bacterium. Lineage (GTDB taxonomy): Bacteria > Actinomycetota > Thermoleophilia > Solirubrobacterales > 70-9 > VAYN01. The sequence goes on from CAVSMQ010000016.1 coordinate 49,484, forward strand.
CGACCGCGGTCCGCAACGCCCTCGCCCAGACCGACCGCGTCCAGGGCGCGCCAGGACGGACGATGGTCTTGAGCCGGGTCACCGTGCCGCCGGGGGTCCAGCTGGCGCTTCACCACCACTTGGGAACTCAAATCGCCCACGTCGAGGCCGGCACCCTCACCTACACCGTCCGCCAGGGTGCCGCCGTCGTCTGGGAAGGCGAGTCCGACCAGGACCCGCGCAAGGTGCGGACGATCGAGGCCGGCCAGAGCGCCCGCCTGCGTCCGGAACAGTGGATCGTCGAGCAGCCAAGCGACGTCCACGAAGCCGCCAACCGCGGTCGCGAGCCGGTCGTCCTCTACATCTCGACCCTGCTGAAGACCGGCGCGCCGCCCTCGACGCCCGTCCAACTTCCGGAAGCCGGGTAGCGCTGGCGTTAGGGTCCCGCGCATGGCAAGCGCACGCGAGCGGATCGATCTCCCCCCGCAGATCACCGCCTGTCTCTTCGACCTCGACGGGGTGCTGACCAAGACCGCCGTCGTCCACGCCCACGCTTGGAAGCAGATGTTCGACGAATTCCTGCAGAAGCGTGCTGAGCAGGAGGGCGAAGAGTTCCGCCCCTTCGACATCGCCAGCGACTACAACGAATACGTCGACGGCAAGCCGCGCTACGACGGCGTCCGCGACTTTCTCGCCTCGCGCGGGGTCGAGCTGCCGCACGGCGAGGAGGACGACCCGCCGACGGCTGAAACCGTCTGCGGGCTCGGCAACCGCAAGAACGACCTGGTGCTCGAGCTGATCGAGCGCGACGGGGTCGAGGCCTACGAGGGCTCGGTCCGCTTCGTCCGCCTCTGCGGCGAGGCCGGCCTGCACCGCGCCGTCGTTTCATCCAGCGCCAACACCAAATCGGTGCTGAAAGTGGTCGGGATCGAGGACCTGTTCGAGGCGGTAATCGACGGCGTCGTCACCGAGGAAAAGCACCTCAATGGCAAGCCGGCGCCAGACAGCTACCTGGCCGGTGCCGAAGCTGTCGGCGTCGAGCCGGCCGCCGCCGCCGTCTTCGAGGACGCGGTCTCCGGGGTCGAATCGGGGCGGGCCGGCAACTTCGGCCACGTCGTCGGCGTCGACCGCGTCGACCACGCCGAGGCGCTGCGCGAGCACGGCGCCGACGTCGTCGTCAAGGACCTCGACGAGCTGATTCGCGAATGATCGAACAGCAGGCCTACACGGTCGAACCCTGGGGCGTCCGCGAAACCGAGCTCGACCTCGACCGCCTGGCTCAGTCGGAGTCGGTCTTCGCCCTCTCCAACGGCCACATCGGCGTCCGCGCCAACCTCGACGAGGGTGAGCCGAACGGGATTCCGGGCACCTACCTGAACGCCTTCTTCGAGCAGCGACCGCTGCCCTACGCCGAGGCCGGCTACGGCTACCCCGAGGCGGGGGAGACGGTGGTCAACGTCACCAACGGCAAGATCATCCGGCTGCTGGTCGACGACACCCCATTCGACATCCGCTACGGCGAGCTGCTCGAGCACGAGCGGGCGATCGACTTCCGCACCGGGATCCTCACCCGCAGCGCCCACTGGCGCTCGCCGACCGGGCGCGAGGTCAAGGTCGTCTCCGAACGGCTGGTCTCCTTCGTCCAGCGGGCGATCATGGCGATCCGCTACCGGGTCGAACCGGCCGGTGAACCGGCCCGGCTGGTCCTCCAGTCCGAGCTCGTCACCAACGAGCCGCGCCCGGCGATGAGCGACGATCCGCGCGCCGCCGCGGCCCTCGAAGCACCGCTGGTCTCCGAGGAATTCATCGCCGCCGACATGCGCGCGGTGCTCGTCCACCGGACCAAGCAGAGCCGCCTCGCCGCTGCCGCGGCGATGGATCACGAATTGACCGGGCCCGAGGACACCGAGTGGAGCGATGCGGAGGCCTGGGAGGATCTCGGCCGCTTCACGGTGACCACCAGCGCCGCCGCCGGTGAGCCGCTAACCCTGACCAAGTACGTCTCCTACGGCTGGTCGAGCCAGCGCTCGGTGCCGGCGCTGCGCGACCAGGTGGGAGCGGCGCTGGCCGAGGCCCGCCACGCCGGCTGGGACGAGCTGGTCCGCTGCCAGGCGGAGTTCCTCGACGACTTCTGGAAGGGCGCCGACGTCCAGCTCGACGGCGACGCCGAGCTGCAGCAGGCGGTCCGCTTCGGCCTCTTCCACACCCTGCAGGCCGGGGCGCGCGGCGAGGGACGGGCGATCCCGGCCAAGGGGCTGACCGGTCCCGGCTACGACGGTCACTCCTTCTGGGACACCGAGGCCTACGTCCTGCCGCTGCTCAACTACGCGATGCCGCACGCCGCCTCGCAGGCGCTGCGCTGGCGCCTGGCGACGATCGAGGCCGCCCGCGAACGCGCCGAGGTGCTCTGCCTGCAGGGGGCGACCTTCCCCTGGCGGACGATCAGCGGCATGGAGTGCAGCGCCTACTGGCCGGCCGGCACCGCCGCCTTCCACGTCAACGCCGACATCGCCCAGGCGGTGATCCGCTACCAGGAGGTCAACGACGACGAGGCTTTCAGCCGCGACATCGGTCTGCCGCTGCTGGTCGAAACCGCCCGGCTCTGGCGCTCGCTCGGCCACCACGACGCACACGGCGCCTTCCGCATCGACGGCGTCACCGGTCCCGACGAGTACAGCGCCGTCGCCGACAACAACGTCTACACCAACCTGCTCGCACAGAAGAACCTCGAAGAGGCGGCAGCCCTGGTCGAGCGCTTCGGCGACGCCGCGCAGGCGCTCGGGGTCGACGAGGAGGAGGCGGCATCCTGGCGCGACGCCGCCAAGGCGATGGTGATCCTCTACGACGAGGAGCTCGGCGTCCATCCCCAGTCGGAGAACTTCACCAAGCACCAGCGCTGGGACTTCGAGGGAACCTCACCGGACCATTACCCGCTGCTCCTCCACTTCCCCTACTTCGACCTCTACCGCAAGCAGGTCGTCAAGCAGGCCGACTTGGTGATGGCGATGGTCATCTGCGGCGACGCCTTCAGTGACGAGCAGAAGGCCCGCAACTTCGCTTATTACGAGCAGCTGACCGTCCGCGACTCCTCGCTCTCGGCCTGCATGCAGGCGGTGATGGCAGCCGAGACCGGCCACCTCGAGCTCGCCTACGACTACTTCGGCGAGGCGGCGCTGATGGACCTCGACGACCTCGAGCACAACAGCTCCGATGGCCTCCACATCGCTTCGCTGGCCGGTGCATGGATCGCCGCCGTCTGCGGCCTCGGCGGCCTCCGCGACCACGACGGCGAGCTGCGCTTCGCCCCGCGCCTGCCGGAGCGGCTGACCCGGCTCGCCTTCCGCCTGCGCTTCCGCGGTCGCTTGCTCGAGGTCGAGGTCCGCGATCACCACTCGCGCTACCGCCTGCTCGAGGGCGAGCCGATGACCCTCCAGCACTTCGGCGAGGAGGTCGAGGTCGGCACCGACCCGGTCGAGCGCCAAGCGCCGCCGCTACCGCCGGTCGAGCCGGTCACCCAGCCCGCCGGCCGGACCCCCGAGCGCCGCCGTCCCTCCGGCAGCGGATAGCTCAGAGCAGAGCGAGCTGGTCGGCTTCGTCCCTGGCGGGCGGGCCGGCGACCCGCCGCTCCAGCTCGAGCAACGTCCGCTTGCGCTCGAGACCGCCGCCGTAGCCGGTCAGCGAGCCGTCGGCGCCGATCACCCGGTGGCAGGGAACGACGATCGGCGTCGGGGTGCGGCCGATCGTCGATCCCACCAGGCGTACCCGCCGGTAGGGCTCGAGCCCGGCCGGGAAGAGCGCCGGCTCGACCCGCCGGGTCAGCTCGCCGTAGCTCGTCGTCTCGCCATAGGGGATGCCCCGCAGCTGCTGCCAAACCTCGAGCTGCAGCGGCTCACCCCGCAGGTCGAGGTCGAGCTCGAAGGCCCGCCGTTCGCCGGCGAAGTACTCCGCCAGTTGCGCTTCCACCGCCGGCATCTCCCGCCGCGCACCCGCCTCCAGCGCGGGTGTGCGGCCCGCGAACCAGACGCCCTGGATCCCCGCCGGTCCAGCGACCACGGTCAGCGGCCCAACCGGCCCCTCACAGATCGTCCAGCTCGTGTCCACCATCGTCTCGCTCATCTACCCAGTCAAACGCCTGCCCCGGTCGAAACGTGAGGTCGGAATCAATCAGCTAGCCGGGCGGCCGCACCGTCAGCCGCCACAGCCGTGACTCGGGGGCAGAGATTAGAGCGCCCCGCTTGCCCTCGGCGCAAACGTCGCACCAGATCTCGTAGGCGTAGGCGCCGGGGCGCAGGTCTGGGATCGCAAAGTCGAGCAGGTAGCGAGGCGGGTCGCCGCTTTCCGGGTTGTTCCCGGCAGCCGGTGGGACCGCATGACCGAGAAAGGTGAAAGGCGCCCGGCGCGGCGGCGCGACGGTGCTCGGCGAGCAAAGCGCGTTCGCGCCGCATTGATAAAGCTGCGGCGCCCGCGAGCGCGGGACGATGGAGATCCCGAAGGAGGCCGGCGGGTCCTGCTTCGTGCCCAGCATGCACGGGCCGTGCTCGAACCCTTTCGGGCGCCGTTCGCCTCTCGGCCCGACGCACGGCGGGAAGCAGAAGCCGCAGCCGAGGGTCAGGGTGACCGGCTTCCCGGGCTCGCCTCCCCGGCGGCTGACCTTTTCGACCCCGACAGCGGCGTGCGCCGACGCCGCGGTGAGCGCTAGCAAGGCCCCCGCCAGGGCGGCGACGATGAGCGATCGACGTATCTCCATGCTGCCTCCTCGAGTTGGCGACTCCTGCATCCGCCTCACCTACAACTGTCGCAGCGGATCGGTTCCCGGGTGCAACTGGGAACCGATCCGCGAGTCGCGTTGTAGAACGGGGTGAGTGGCGGCAGAGAGAAGCGCCGACGAATCGCTGCTGACCCGGGCCCGGGAGGGCGACGTGCGGGCCTACGAAGAGCTGGTCGAAGAGCATCAGGGGATTGCGTTCCGCGTCGCTTGGTTGATCACCCGCTCGACCCCCGACGCCGAAGAGGTCGCCCAGGACGGGTTCGTCAAGGCCTACCGCAGCCTTGACCGCTTTCGCGCCGGGGCGCCGTTCCGGCCCTGGCTGCTGCGGATCGTCGCCAACGAGGCGCGCAACCGCCGCGTCGCGGCGGAGCGCCGTGAGCGGCTCGTGCTGCGCGTCGGCCAAGAGCTGCCGGCGGCCGTCTCCCGCGCCGCCGAGGCGGAGGCGCTGGCGGTCGGCGAGCGCGAGGATCTGCTCGCCGCGGTCGCTCGGCTCGACGAACGCGACCGTCTGGTGATTGGCGCCCGCTTCTTCCTCGAGCTGAGCGAGGCGGAGACGGCGGCGGCGCTTGGTGTTCGCCGCGGCACCGTCAAGTCGCGCCTCAGCCGGGCGCTGGAGCGGTTGCGAAAGGAGGTCGAGGCCGATGGCTGAGCTCGAGCGCCGTCTCGCGGACATGGCCAAGCATCTCGAGCTGCCCGCCACCCCGCCCTTGGCCGAGCGGGTCGGCGCCGACCTCCGCGCCCACCACCAGACCCGCCCGAGGCACGCCCCGCCCCGCCTGCGCCTCGCGTTGCTCGCCGTCCTCGCCGTGCTGCTGCTCGCCGCCGGCGCCGCCGCTGCCGTCCCCTCGACCCGTGACGCCGTCCTCGAGTGGCTCGGCCTCCGCGGCGAGACGATCGAGCGGGTCCCGAAGCTGCCCGAGAACGCCCGCGCCAAGCCGAGCTGGCGCCTCGGCCGCCCGACGACCCTTGCCGCCGCCCGTCCCCAGCTCGCCTTCGTGCCGCTCCTGCCGGCGGCCGTCGAGGGCCCAAACGGCGTCTTCGTCAACTACGGCACCCCCGGCCGCTCGCTCAACCTCACCTACCCGGCGCAGGCGGGCATCCCCCGCTCACGGCTGACCGGCGTCGGCCTCCTCATCAACGAGCTGAACGGCCACGCCGCGCCGGGCTTCTACGGCAAGATGGTGCCGCGCGACGCCCGGGTCGAACGCTTCGGCCTCGACGGCAACTTCGCCGTCTGGATCGAAGGCCTGCACCTCTTCTTCTACAAGCCGTCGACCGACAACACCTTCCACATCGGGCACTCCCGCCTCGCCGCCAACGCCTTGCTGATCCAGCGCGGCGATCTGATGGTTCGCCTCGAGGGCGAGTTCGACAAAGCGACCGCCGTAGCCATCGCCCGCACGCTTCGACGCTAGGCTCTAAAATCGCTGACTTAGCGGTCCCAAGGGAGCCGCGATCCGCCCGGATAGCTCAGTTGGTAGAGCACTTCCATGGTAAGGAAGGGGTCACGAGTTCGAGTCTCGTTCCGGGCTTCTCAATTTTGGCTTGCTAGAGCCTAAAATCGGCCGCGCGGCAAAGCGTCGTGCTCAGCCGCAAACCTCAATGACGCTGGGCTTTACTTTTCCGGCGTCGACAAGCTCTGCGAACTGCCGGAGGAAGTCCCCTCCTGACATCTCTAGCCGCTCGCCCCACTCCACCGGGTGGCGCAGATACACACGTTGGTAGGTGTATCCTGATGTGTATGCGGACCAACATTGAGATCGACGACAAGGTCATCGGCGAGGCCCAGCGCCTGATTGGGGCGCGCAGCAAGCGCGAAACGGTAGACACGGCGCTGCGCGAGCTGGTCGCCCGTCACCGTCGCATAGGGGTTCTTGAGCTGCGCGGCAAGGTGCGCTGGGAGGGCGATCTCGACGAGAGTCGCCGTGGTCGGTAGCCGACCAAGACGATGATCGTCGTGGACACCAGCGTCTGGATCGACGTTCTCAACGACAACTCGACGAAGGCGGCTGAGCGTTGCATCGAGCTGATCGAGGCAGGCGAGCCGGTGGCCCTCACCGACGTGATCTTCACTGAGATCCTTCAAGGCCTGGGCTCGGAGAAGGAGGCGCAGCTCGTCGAGGAGCACCTGCGGGCGTTTCCGGTTCTGCGATTGGACGGCTTGGGGGACTTCGCGCTCGCCGCAGAGCTGTTTCGCTCGGCCCGGCGTTCAGGGGTGACGATCCGCAAGACGCTCGACTGCCTGATCGCGGCGCCGTGCGTTCGCACCGGAGCGCCGCTGCTTCACGCCGACGCCGACTTTGACCGCCTCGCCACCTGCACCTCGCTGCGGCTCTACCCGTTGGACTGATCTGGTCGGGGACCGGTTTTTGGCTCTGACAAGCCAATCCGCCCGGGATAGCTCAGTTGGTAGAGCACTTCCATGGTAAGGAAGGGGTCACGAGTTCGAGTCTCGTTCCGGGCTTCGGCCGAGCGAATCGCCGGATGGGACGCACGTCAGTCTTCCGTCGCGCAGGACCGCTTGCGTGCATCACTGCTCTCCCAAAGCCTCTGACCGGCTCGGTCAAAGCTTTCGAGCTGCGTCACGCACCACCGGCCCGTCGTCGCGAAAGCGGCGTAGCGAAAGCGCTTGAGGCCTGCCTTTCTTGCCTGGTTGGCGGTTAGGCGCTTGAGCCTGACGGTTTCGACCGTGCCATCGAGGCGCGTCGCCTTGAGTGATGCGGTCACCGGCGCGAAGACCATGGCGACAGCCGTCATCGCCGTTCCGCCGTCCGCATCATTGGGCTCCGAACTCGTGACCCAGAGTGGGCCTGCGGAGGGTGTCAACGGCCGGCCAAAGGCACAAGTAACGGTGGTGTTGCCGCCGGTGAGGCCAGTGGAGCTGGCCGCGATGCAGGGCAAGGCGTTGGCGGCAGGATTATCTGTTGACACCCCAGACTCGCGGCGAAGTGAAGTCGACCAGTTATCGGCTCCGACCCGTCCCGAAGCGAGGTGCACCGAGGGAGTTCTGGGGCCGCTGGCAGCTGCGCTGTCTGGCGGAGTCGCCGCGCCCATCGAGCTGATCGCAGTCGCCAGCGCAATCACGGCCAGCGCTAAGACCGGTGCCCCCCGCATGGGTTGCATCCTATGCGGCGAGCGGCTGTCCTGAGGAATCAGGCCCGCCGGGTGCGCGCCCACCGCGTTGAGAGTGCGTAAGAGGTCTTTTGCTGTTGTTGTCTGGCTAGACGATCGGAACGGGGACGCGTCGGTCACCGTCGCCGAGCACGTAGACAGCGGAAGCGGTGGCGCGGTAGAGGCGCAGCTCGGCCGGCGGCGTTACGTCATCGGCGCTGAAGGCGATGCCGCCGGTTGCCTCGGATCGCGACGCGAAGACCTCGATCGCCTGCGCTCGGCCGGGGTCGGACTCGGTGACCT